>NZ_JAUTBI010000003.1:772500-2836128 GCF_030818995.1 Agrobacterium sp. SORGH_AS_0745 | reverse complement strand
TCGCGCCAATGTCGAGCGACGAAAACTGATCGCGCGTGTCGAACAGAACGGTGCCACCGGCGCGCATATAGGCATCGATACGCGATATGGCAGCGCTCGACGGCATGGGGGCGGAGGCCGACACCGGCCAGTAGATGATCGGGTAAAAGGATAATTCATCCTTGGATATATCGAGGCCGACCGGCTGGCCGGGCTCCAGCGTCGTGCGCCAGGTCAGGAATTCGCTCAATCCCTGCAAACCCTGTTCGGAAATGCGGTCGACATCGTCCTCGCCGGTGCGGACATAGGCGAGATGCGTCGTGTCCAGCCGCTCGAAAATCTGCTCGTCACCGGGTTTGGGGTCGTCGGCGCGCACATCGCTCGGGGACATCGCGGCGAAGGCGCCAATGGCCAGCAGCACGGTGGCAGCTGTGGCGCTGCGGGCTTTCGGCAGGCGTGCGAAGGCGCCGTTCATAAAGAGCACGATGAGACTGTCGGCAATCAACATCAGGAAGGCGGCGATGAACAAGGCCGGGCGCAGCGATTTCGCCGTTTCGCCGATCAGTGCTTCGCTGGTGGTGTTGACACCCGCGAGCGAGGTATCGAGCGGGCGAAGCGTGGCGCCAGCCGGTAGAAGATTGAGAGCCACGAAACCATCCTCTGTGCCATAAAGGCCGGGGGGATTGTCGAAACCGGTGCGGGGAGACTGACCGGGGCGCATTTCCAACGGCCGGGCGGAGCCGACATCGGCTGACAAAGCACCTTCGGCCGTCAGTAGCCGGAAGGGCGGTAATGCTGCGGCCGGGGCATTCGCGGAGGTGGAAGCACCGCCTGCCTTGGACAATTGCACGATACGGCGCAACATATCGACGAAGTGGCCTGATATCGGCAGGTCGGACCAGCTTGCCTCGGCGCTGACATGGAACAGCACGATGCGGCCCGCCTCGACATTGCGGGTGGTGACGAGTGGCGTGCCGTCGGCAAGGCTCGCCCAGGTGCGCTCGGCGAGGTCCGGTGTCGGTTCGGCCAGAACCTGCCGTTTTACGAGCACGCCATCGGCCTTCGGCATTCCGGCAAAGGCGCCGAAATTCGGGAAATCGGCAAGCGGCTGTGGCTCGGCCCATGAGAGCGCGCCGCCAAGCGCGCGTTCACCCTGCCGCAACGTCACCGGCACCAGCGGATCATTGGTGGGGGCTGCGGCAAGGCGCGGTCCGGCAAAACGGATCAGCGTGCCGCCGGCGGCAAGCCAGCGCTGCATCGGCTCATAGGTCTCCTGCGGCAGACGTCCGATATCGGCCATGACGATGACGGAAGGATTGGATTGCAGGATTTCCGGGATCGCCTGCGCAAGATCTGCCTGTCGTTGCGGGATGAGATCGACAAAAGGCTGAAGGGCGCGGCTGATGTAATAAAGCGGCTGCAGCAGCGGCTGGAAATCATTGCCGGTTTCACCGGCCAGCAGCGCCACGCGGCGGCGGCGGAAACCGTCATCCAGAAGATGCACCGCGCCCGCCGTTGAAACTGCCTCGATGGAGAGGCGGGCGAAGTCGTTGCGCAATTCGAAAGGCGCTTCCACCGTCGCCGTCGTTTCCGCTTCGCCGGGGGCGAAACTGGCGGTGCCAGTGGCAAGGATGCGGCCCTGGCTGTCCTGCGCATTGACGGTCAACCGGCTGGGGGAGGCCGTGTCGAGCCGCGATAGCGTGACGCTCATCGCATCGGCATTGTTGGCGGCGCCGGTTATGGCGGCGATGGATTTCCCATCACCTGTGACGATGCGGAACTCGGCAGCTGAGAGGCTGGCCAGCGTTTTGAGTGCGCTTTCATCCTGCGCGGTCGCAACGCCGTCGGCAATATAGGCGAGCGTGCCGGGGGAGGTGCCGTTCAGCGCCTCGGTAATGGCTTCCGCAGTGCGCACGCGGTCCGGCGCAAGCGGCTTCGGCTTGGCGGCGGCGAGCTTGTCCAGCGCCACCGCCGTGGTGGCAGGCACGGCGTCATGTTCGGCATCTGCGGTGAAGCTGATGGAAACGGGGCGATCGGCCCTTTCCGCATCGCCGATCAGGGCCTGAGCGGTTTCGACGCGTCTCTGCCAATCAGTTGCGGAGGCCCAGCTATTATCGACCACAAGCACCAGGGGACCAGTGCCGGCAATGCTGTTGTTGCGGGGGTTCACCACGGGATCGGCCAGCGCGAAAATCACGGCGGCGGCGAGCGCGATGCGCAGCAATGTCAGCCACCACGGGCTTTTCGAGGGCGTTTCCTCGCGCTTCAGCACGGTGGCCAGAATTTTCAGCGGCGGAAAAACCTCTGCCTTGGGACGCGGCGGGGTGAGGCGCAGCAGCCACCAGATGGCTGGAAGCGCCAGAAGGCCGAAGAGAATATAGGGGCTGGTGAAGACGAAGGGCAATGCGCTCATCGGTTGCCACCGCCTTGCGCGGGCGCACCGGACAAATACATGTGAACGGCCACAAGCGCCTCGGAGGCGAGATGATCGGTGCGGTGAAACACGAAATTCCAGCCTAGACGGCGCAGCGAAGAAGACAGCGCTTCGCGGCGGGCGAGATAGGCGCGGGTATAATCCTCGCGAATGGTTTCCGCGCGGCCGGAGACGAGTTTTTCACCGGTTTCCGGGTCGGTAAATTCGGTGCGGCCCGAATAGGGGAAGGTTTCTTCGGCCGGATCGGCGATTTCCACCACATGGCCGCGCAAGCCGCGCCGCGCGAGTGGCGAAATCCGCTCCATGACGTTTTTCGCATCGTCGAGAAAATCGCCTATGAGGACGATGTCGCTTGCACCGCGGATCATGCCCGTTTCCGGCATGCCTGTGGTGAGCGGCGCGTGCATGATGGCGGCAGCCAGACGTTCGGCGGCGTTTCTGGCCGAGATGGGCTCCATGATACCGGGACAACCGATACGCTCGCCCGAGCGGGCGAGGATTTCCGCCAGCGCCAGCATCAGCACCAATGCGCGGCTTTCCTTGGAGACGGAGCCGAGGGTGGATTTGAACATCATCGACGGCGACATGTCGGCCCACAGCCAGATGGTGTGGGCAGCTTCCCATTCCCGATCGCGCACATAGGTGTGGTCGTCGCGGGCCGAGCGTCGCCAGTCGATGCGCGACAGGCTCTCGCCTTCGGCATAGGGGCGGAACTGCCAGAAATTCTCGCCGATGCCGCGCTTGCGCCGGCCGTGCCAGCCGGCGGTGACAGTGTTGGCGATGCGCTTGGCTTCGACCATGCAGTCCGGCACCAGTGCGGCACGCTGGCGCGCGCGCGCCAGGACTTCGCTACCCGGTGTCTTATCTACGATCTGGCCGATGGATGCCACAGGCACTCCTTTCGAGAAAGCTTAGGCAGATGTCAGAGCGGCGGGCCGCTCCGATTTTTTTGTCGAGCATCGGATTTTCCGAAAACAGCGTCACACTTTTCGGTCCGATGCCTTAGTTCTTCGCCTGCTCCACAAGGGCTGCGATGACATCGCGCACCGACATGCCTTCGGCGCGGGCGGCGAATGTCAGCGCCATGCGGTGCTCCAGTACCGGTTCGGCCAGCGCATAGACATCGTCCAGCGACGGCGCGAGCCTGCCTTCGTAAAGCGCACGGGCGCGTGCCGTCAGCATCAGGGACTGGCCGGCGCGGGGACCCGGGCCCCAGACAACGTGTTTGTCGGTCAATTTGTTGCCGTGGCCGGGGCGGGCAGAGCGGACAAGCGAAAGGATCGCGTCCACAACCTTGTCGCTGACCGGCATCTGGCGGATGAGCGCCTGGATTTCCATCATGCGTTCGGCGTCGATTACCTTGCGTGCCTCGCCCGATGCGGTGCCTGTCGTGTCGAGCAATATCTGGCGTTCGGCGGCAAGCTCGGGATAGCCGACATCCACCTGCAGCAGGAAGCGGTCGAGCTGCGCTTCAGGCAGTGGATAGGTGCCTTCCTGTTCCAGCGGGTTCTGGGTTGCGAGAACGTGGAAGGGTTTCGGCAGGTCGTAACGCTGGCCGGCCATGGTGATGTGATATTCCTGCATGGCCTGCAGCAGTGCGGACTGCGTGCGCGGGCTGGCGCGGTTGATTTCATCCGCCATCAGCAATTGCGCAAACACCGGACCTTTTATGAAGCGGAAGGAGCGCCGCCCGTTTTCATCCTGATCCATGACTTCGGAGCCGAGAATATCCGATGGCATGAGGTCCGGTGTGAACTGGATGCGGTTGGCATCGAGCCCGAGAACCGTTCCGAGCGTGGTGACGAGCTTGGTCTTGGCAAGCCCGGGAACGCCGACGAGCAACGCGTGGCCGCCCGAGAGTATGGCGAGAAGCGTGTTCTGCACCACTTTTTCCTGGCCGAAGATGACCTTGGATACCTCCGCGCGGATCGCGGCAATATCCGAAAGCGCCTTTTCGGCCGAGGCGACGATGGCTTTTTCGTCGAGGGTTTCGCCGGTATTCATCACGCCCATGTCGCTCTCCTCATACCTTTGCCGCCGACCCATTCCTGCTCCGATCTTGATGGCCATTGGCCGGAGCGGATTTCGCGCTGCAACTAGCTTATTGCTCTCTTGGCCGCTGACAAGCGCCATTCGAATGACTATGTCGTGACTTAGTATTTCCTTATCGGCAAAGCGAGACTCGAATATGGCAGCGGAGACGATAAATTCGGCAAGCGATGCAGCAGGGCTGGCGGCGATGATTTCCCGCGCCGCCGAGCAGACCGGTGACGCCAAACGTGGACCTGCCCCGGTGGAGCGCTGGAATCCCCCCTTTTGCGGCGATCTCGACATGGAAATCCGCGCAGACGGCACCTGGTTCTATATGGGTACGCCCATCGGCCGGGCGCCGCTGGTGCGGCTGTTTTCCACGGTCCTGCGCAAGGATGACGACGGCAAGACCTATCTTGTAACTCCTGTGGAAAAAGTCGGCATCCGCGTGGTGGATGCACCTTTCGTGGCCGTCGAGATGAAGGTGACGGCGGGCGAGAAGGATGGCGGACCGCTGCTGACCTTCCGCACCAATGTCGGCGATGTGGTGGAGGCCGGGCCGGAGCATCCGCTACGCTTTACGATTTTCGGAGAAAACCGCGAATTGAAACCCTACATTCTGGTGCGCGGCAGGCTGGAGGCGCTCGTCTCGCGGGCGGTGATGTATGATCTCGTGGCACTCGGCGAGGTGATCGATGTGGACGGTGTCGAGATGTTTGCCGTGCGCTCGGGCGGGGTTGTCTTTCCCGTGATGCCCGCCAATGAACTGGAACGGCTTTCGCAATGACAATGACGACAACCCGCCTTGAAACTTTTACCGCCGCCGATTTCCGCCGCCGGGTGCTGGAGGAAGGCGAGGGCGTGGCGGAACGCGAGAATGGCGATCATCTGCTCAATCCGGGCGTGGTGCTTTCGGGAAACGGCATAAGGCTGAAGGACGCCGCCGTGCTGGTGCCTGTCATCGACGACGGCAACGAAGCGCGGGTGATCTTCACCCAGCGCACCGCAACCCTGCGCAAACATTCCGGCCAGATTTCCTTTCCGGGCGGTGGCATCGATGCTGGGGACCGCACACCGGAAGAGGCGGCTCTGCGCGAGACGGAAGAGGAGATCGGCCTCTCGCGATCTTTCGTGGAAACAGTCGGGCGTCTGCCGGATTATATTTCCGGTACCGGTTTTCGCATCAAGCCGGTGCTGTCGGTCGTTCGTCCCGGCTTTGACCTGACGCTCAATCCCACGGAAGTGGATGAGGTTTTCGAGGTGCCGCTGTCTTTCCTGATGGACCCAGCCAATCACGGGCGCGGAAGCCGCATCTTTCAGGGGAAGGAGCGGTTTTTCTACGAAATGCCCTATGGCGAGCGCTACATTTGGGGCATTACGGCGGGCATCGTACGGACGATTTACGAGAGGTTTTATTCATGAGCAGCCTTGCCGGGCGGGACTGGTTTGAAAAGCCGGCGCTGAAGCGCATCTTCGCGCTGTTGAACGCCGATGGCGGCGAGGTGCGGATCGTCGGCGGCGCCGTGCGCAATGCGCTGATGGAACAACCGGTCGTCGATGTCGATATGGCGACGACGCTTACCCCCGATGTGGTGGTTGAGCGCGCCAAGGCGGCGGGCATCAAGGCGGTACCGACCGGCATAGAACACGGTACGGTGACGCTGGTGATCGACGGCGAAGGTTTCGAGGTGACGACGCTGCGCCGCGATGTCGAGACCAATGGCCGCCATGCGCAGGTCGCTTTTGGCACAGACTGGCAGATCGATGCCGAGCGGCGCGATCTCACCATCAACGCACTTTACGCCGACGAGGAGGGCGAGATCATCGACCTCATCGATGGCCTTCCCGACATTGAAACCGGCACGGTGCGTTTCATCGGCGATGCGGTAATGCGGATTTCGGAAGATTATCTGCGGATTCTTCGCTTCTTCCGCTTTTTCGCCCATTATGGTTCCGGTCGTCCCGATGCCGATGGCTTGCGCGCCAGTGCGCGGGCCAAGGACAAGCTGGGGACGCTCTCGGCCGAGCGGGTGTGGAGCGAGCTGAAAAAGCTGCTTTCCGCGCGCGATCCCTCCCGCGCCTTGCTGTGGATGCGGCAATCCGGCGTGTTGGCGGAAATTCTTCCCGAAACGGAAAAGTGGGGTATCGACGCCATTCACGGGCTGGTGGCAACCGAACAGGCGCTCGGCTGGACAGTTGACCCGATGCTGCGGCTTGCTGCCATAGTGCCGCCCGACAGGGAGAGGCTAACGGCGCTTGCTGCGCGGCTGCGGTTGTCGAAGGCTGAAGCAGCATATCTCGCCCACTGGGCTTCCGCGCCGGTGATCGATCCGGAGATGAAGGAGACGGCGCTCGACCGGCTGCTTTACCGGCAGGGCGTTGACGGTGTGAAGACGCGGCTGAAACTGGCGCTTGCCTCGGCCCGCGCCGACCTTTCGGGCGGTGAGGCGGCGATGCAGAAAGTCGCGCGGCTTTCGACGCTGCTGACGAGAGCGAACAAGTTCCACAAGCCCGGCTTTCCGCTGAGCGGCGCTGATGTGATGGCCGCGGGCGTGGAGTCCGGTCCGAAGGTAGGCGAGGTGCTGAAAAGCCTCGAAGAAAAGTGGATCGACGTCAATTTCTCGCTAGACCGGGCAGCGCTGACCGCCCGGCTGAAGGATATGCTGGAGAATTGAGATCGCAGTGCCGGAGGCGTTGCAGCTCAGGCCGCATTTGCCTCGTCGCGGATGCGGGATTTGATGTTTTCGATCATGTTTTCGCGGATGATGGTTTCGCCGTGGACCGATCGCATATGTTCCACGGTGCGGCGCACGACTTCCGCGTCGTCATCCGCGCGGGTGTGCCAGGCACAGCCGGGCACGAGCGTTCCACATTCAAACAGTCTCATGGTCTTGCCTCCCTGTTTTAGACAGAGGGACAGCCTGCAAATGCCTGCTGTCCCTCTGACAAGAAACGAACGGTCGCCGCTAATGTTCCAGAGCGGCGTCCGCTGACCCTGTTCAGGCCCTATTCGGGCATCGCCCAGCACTGGAAAACAGAGGATGTGCCGGCTGCCGGGATTTTTGTACGAGGCATTTCGTCATTGTCGGCCCGCGTCACCGCTTTTCCGGCAAGCGTGCGTTTTACTTGTTGGACATAAAAGGAATGCGGCAGTTCGCGATCGCCGGTGGCACGCATTTCCGCTGCCATGCGGTCGATCAAATCAGGGGTATCGATGGAATGCGAGGCTCCCTCAGCGGAAGCGGATATAGGCATGCTGTTCGAAGTAATCATGACGATAGCTCCTCCAGTACGTCTGCACGCAGGAGATTATCATTGCCTTTATTTTTCCATAAGTCCTAATTTGCGCGATTTGCGCCCAAATTCCTGACGGGCGTCAAATTTACGTGAGTATTTCAGGGCCAGCGGACCACGGGCGGCAGGGAAGACAGAATCGATTCGACATTGCCGCCGGTCTTGAGGCCGAAGATCGTGCCGCGGTCGTAAAGCAGGTTGAATTCCACATAGCGGCCACGGCGAATAAGCTGCTCGTCGCGGTCCTCTTCCGTCCAGGGCTGGTTGAAATTGGACCGCACGATTTTTGGGTAGACCAGGTTGAAGGCGCGGCCAACATCCTGCACGAAGGCGAAATTGGCGTCCCAGCCGCCCTTTTCCTCTTCCGGGTGCAGCCAGTCGAAAAAGATACCGCCGGTGCCGCGCGGCTCGTTGCGGTGCTTGAGGAAGAAGTACTCGTCGCACCACGACTTGTAGCGCGGATAGTCGGCCACGGGATGGCGGTTACAGGTGATCTCGAAGCCGCGGTGGAAAAGCTGGGTGTCTGGATCCTGTTCCGTCCGCCGGCGTCCAAGCACGGGCGTCAGGTCCGCGCCGCCGCCGAACCAGTGGCTGGTGGTGACGACCATGCGGGTATTCATATGAACAGCCGGCACATTGGGATTGACCGGATGGGCGATCAGCGAAATGCCCGAGGCCCAGAAACTGGGGTCTTCTTCCGCACCCGGTATCTGCTGGCGGAATTCCGGCGAGAACTCACCATAGACGGTGGAGGTGTGGACGCCGACCTTTTCGAAGACGCGGCCCTCCATCATCGACATCTTGCCACCGCCGCCCGCGCCATTGTCGCGCAGCCAGTCCTTCTGCACGAAGCGTCCCGGTTCCTGATCGGCGAGCGGGCCGCTCAGCTCGTCTTCAAGGGTTTCGAAGGAGGTAACGATGGTGTCGCGCAGATGCTGGAACCAGGCCTGGGCGGCGGCCTTCTTGTCTTCTATGTCCTCGGGCAAGCCCTTCGGCAAAGATGGCCGTTCCATGCATGTTCTCCTTTGGTGAAGTCGATTCCCTGTCGCATCTAGCAGGTGCTGGCCTTGCGCACAAATTCGACTCGCCAAGTTCACATGCGGGCACTATCTTTAGCGATGTAGGTGCCAGAGGTGAATATCATGACGAAATTTGCCGGACCGCCGCCCCTGGACGGGCTGAAGCGCAGGATCGCCAATCACCGCAAGGCGCGTGAAAGTGACGGCGGCGATCCGATGCGCAACGGCATGTTCGTGCGGCAGACCTTTTGTCTCGACCGTGAAGAAGCCCGTGCCAAGGCGCGCGAGTGGTTCGACAGTTTTCCGAAGGCCGCCTATTGGACCGAAGTGGAAAGCTGGCGGCAGCTGGAAGGCGACCGCATCGAATTCACCATGCGGCGGCTTCCTTCGGCAGACTAAGCTTTAAGCACGCGGTTCGGCGTAACGCAGGCGGCTTTCGATCAAAACGCCGCTTTCATCCAGAATGGGATGGGCAACAGAGACGATATGGGCGTTTATGCGCTTCAGATCGCGCAGCATGTCGAGATGCAGTGAACTCGTCTGCATGCTTTCCGTCAGCCCATCGCGCAGCCGCTCCAGATGGCGGTTGGACGACTGTTTTTCGAGGCGGCGTATATCCACCTTGCTTTCCATCAGCCGGCGGGCGAGATCGAAATCGCCGGTCACCAGAATGCTCTGGGCAGCCCGCAGATTTTCGATTGTCATGTCGAACAGCGTCTTCAGCTCCTCATAACCGTCGTCGGAAAATTTGAAGCTGTTCAGCACCTTCTTGCGGATCTGCTCGCAAATGCCTTTTTCGATGATGTCGCCGATATGTTCGAGATTGATCGCGTAATCGATGATGGCGATCGAACGGCGCGCTTCGTCGTCTGCAAGCCCTTTGCGCCCCAGTTGGGAAAGATAGACCTTCACCTCCTGCTGACGGCGATCGACCTTCTTTTCGAGCAGGGACACTTCCTGAAGGGGTGCCAGATCATTATGCTTGAAGGCGTTTTCGGCGCGGATCAGCATGCGCTCGATAGCATCGCCGACGCTCAAGACCTCACGCGTGGCATTGGCGAGCGCCACAACAGGCGTATCCAGCGCCTGCTGATCGAGGAAATTCGGGCCATCTTCGGTTTTCGGATCGCCCGGCACCAGCTTTGCCATCAGGTCGGATATGAGGGCTGAGAAGGGCCAGGCAACCGCTGCCAGAATGACATTGAAGATGAGATGCGCATCAACAGGTAATTTGGCGGGCGAAAGCGGCAATTGCTGCAAAAGCGTTGCGCCATAGGATGCGAGTGGCATGGCGATGAGGCAGCCGATGGTGCGCACCACAAGGTTGCCGATGGTGATGCGCCGCGCCGAGGCCGGGCCGGAGAGCGTGGCGATGACCGGCGGAATGGCGCCGCCGAGATTGGCGCCGAGAATGAGAACGATGATGAGACCGGCGGACAGCGTGCCGGTAGCAGCAAGCGACAGGATAAGCACCACGACAGCGAGGCTGGAGGAGGAGACGAAGGCCAGCACGGCGGAGAAGATCAACGCGACGGGCCATGCGCCATCAAGCAGACCGATGAAGACGCCAAGGGCTGGCGAGGCACGCATCGGTTCGGTCGCGCCGCTCAACAGATGCAATGACAAAAGCATCAGGCCGATGCCGATGACCGCGGTTCCGCCACCTTGTCGGGCGTTTGAGCTACCCTTTTTGAGCACGATACCGGAGAGGATCAGCAGCGGCGACAGCCACTCCACACCGGCCGCGACAATCCACGCGGTGACAGCGGTGCCGACATTGGCGCCGAGCAGCACGACCTGCGCCATGCGCGGCTTGATGAGATCGCGTTCTGCGAAGGAGGCGACGGTAAGCGCGGTTGCCGTCGAGCTTTGCAGCGCGACAGTGGCGAAAAAGCCGGAAAAGAAGGAGCGCGGGCCGCTCTGGGTGCCCGTCGCCAATACACTTCGCAATTTCATGCCGAAGGCACGGGTAACCCCATCCTTGACCTGGGCAAGACCAAAGAGCAGCAGCGCGACTGCGCCGAGAAGGTTGACGATGACAATGGTGGATTGCATGCGACGTCTCCTCACACCCGCCGGCGGATGGCTGCGGCGAGGGCGATTTTTGTTGTCCGGCTAATAAGTATAGGAGCCTGAACGCCTTCGGTACAGGCCGGGTTGCGACAGTTTTGAAGCAAAAACGGTCAATTTTTGTATTTGCACGAAAAAATGGCGCTAAAAAAGGCGCTTACGACCATGCGGTCTGGCGCAAAGCCTCGCCGGTGATCATCGCGGCGGACATTGCGACGTTGATGGAGCGCTGCCCCTCGACCATCGGGATGATGATTCGCTCCTGCGCCTTTTCATGAACGTGGTCCGGCACACCAGCACTTTCACGGCCGAAAAGCAGGATATCGTCGTGGCGATAGGCGATTTTCGTATAGGGCAGGGCGGCCTTGGTGGAGGCGAGAACGAGGCGGCGGCCGGTGGTTGCGCGCCACTCCTCAAACCGGTCCCAGCTGACGTGGCGCGTCAGCGCCGCCGCTGCGATATAATCCATGCCTGCCCTTTTCAGGTTGCGGTCGGAAATATCGAAACCGGCCGGCTCGATGATATCGACGCCGAGGCCGAGACAGGCCGCCAGCCGCAGGATCGTGCCGGTATTGCCGGGAATATCCGGCTGGTAGAGGGCAATCCTGATTTCGGGTCTGATATCGCTCATGGTCTTCTCACCGCGTTTGGAATGCCGGAGCGCTTATCACGGGCGGCGGGTTTGTGACAGATGCAGCCCGAGAGGACCGTTTCGAAGAGTGCCGTATTCATTCGCGTGACACACAGTCGGGCTACCCATTAACCATCGTGCCGTCAGGCCGATCCGGCATATCCGGTTGCGTCGGATCGGCGTTGTTTCGATCCGGGTTCCGCGCAGCAAAAACAGGAAGATATCATGTCCGAACGGGCGAATTTCGTCCATTTGACCGACCTGCATGTCGGCAATCTGCAGGTGCAGGACGATGATCTTTATTCCGACACCTCGGCCACGCTTGCCGATACTCTGGCGCAGATCAAGGCGCTCGGGCAGGCGCAGGACGCCGCCGAGTAAGCTGCGTATCCAGGCCTTACAACGGGCGGAGACCTTTGCCGGGTCTTCTCCGCCCGTTCGGCAGAATCGGTCGCAATCGAGAGCTTTTCTGACGCGTTCGGCATCTTTGCGGCTGGTCAACGATTAATTTTTGCGCTACAAGGCGACATCTTCAACACCAGCTAGGGAGGTTCTGATGCAAAATGACATTCGTATTCGCCTCCCGGCCCCAGTAGTGCTGCTGCTGGCCTAGGTGTTACCCCCGCGGTTCGACCGCGTTTCCCATAGTTTGATTCGTCATGTGGCTGTTGCGGCCATATCCAATACTTTTCTGTTCCGTCGTGAGCCATATTTGCGCTTGCTCACGTTTCACGATGGGGCGATTGCTTGCCGGAGCTTGGCCTATGTTTGGCTGGTTTGAAAAACGCCTTGATCCTTTTCCCTCTTCGGCGCCGTCTGTGCCGCCGAAGAAGCTTTTGCCGTTCGTGTGGCATTATGTGCAGCCCGCATGGCCGTGGCTCCTGCTGCTCGGCCTGATGTCCATGGGTATCGCCGTTGCGGAAGCCATGCTCTACAAATTCCTCGGCAGCATCGTTGACTGGCTTTCCACGGCCAATCGCGAGACGTTTTTTGCCGATGAGGGCTGGCATCTGATGGTCATGGCTGGGCTGGTGCTCTTCCTGCTGCCACTGATGGGCGCTATCCACACCATGACGATGCACCAGACGCTTGCCGGCAATTTCGGCATGATCGCGCGCTGGAAGATGCATCGTTTCCTGCTGCGCCACTCCATGAACTTTTTCGCCAACGAATTTGCAGGCCGGGTTTCGACCAAGGTGATGCAGACGGCGCTGGCGATCCGCGAAGTGGCGCTGAAGGTGATCGACGTGTTCGTCTACGCTATCAGCTTCGTCGTCTCGATGCTGTTCATGGTTGCGGCCGCAGACTGGCGGCTGGTCATTCCGCTGCTGGTGTGGCTCGGCATCTATATGGGTATCCTCACCTATTTTGTGCCGAAACTCGGCCGGCTCGCACAGGAGCAGGCCGATGCGCGCTCGATGATGACGGGGCGTATCGTCGACAGCTATACAAACATCTCGACGATCAAGCTGTTTTCGCATGCGGGCCGCGAGGAAAGATATGCGCGTGAGGGCATGAACGTGTTTCTCGGAACCGTTCACCGCCAGATGCGCAAGATTTCCGGCTTCAACATCCTGATCGACCTCAACAATGCGGTTGTGCTGTTTTCCACGGCCTCGCTCGGTCTTTATTTCTGGATGCAGGGTTCGGTCACGGCCGGCTCGGTTGCCATTGCCATAAGCCTTGCCATGCGCGTCAACGGCATGTCGCAATGGATCATGTGGGAAGTCACGTCGCTGTTTGAAAACATCGGCACCGTCTATGACGGCATGTCGATGATGACGAAGCCGCACGATATCGTCGATGCTCCGAAGGCGCCTCAGCTTGCAGCACCGCAGGGCGCGATCCGTTATGATAACGTCCGCTTCCACTACGGCAAGAACAAGGGCGTGATCGACGGGCTGACGCTGGATATCAAGCCGGGCGAGAAGGTCGGACTGGTCGGGCGTTCCGGTGCGGGCAAGACGACGCTGATGAACCTGCTCCTGCGTTTCTACGATCTGGAAGCGGGCAAGATCACCATCGACGGGCAGGACATCTCCAAGGTGTCGCAGGACAGCCTGCGCGAGCTGATCGGTGTCGTGACGCAGGATACTTCGCTGCTGCACCGTTCGATCCGCGACAACATCGCCTATGGCCATCCCGAGGCCACCGACGAGCAGGTGATCGCGGCGGCAAAGCGGGCGAATGCCTGGGACTTCGTGGAAACGCTAGTCGATATGCATGGCCGCCAGGGCCTTGATGCCCAGGTGGGCGAACGCGGTGTAAAGCTGTCCGGTGGCCAGCGTCAGCGTATCGCCATTGCTCGCGTGTTCCTCAAGAACGCGCCGATCCTGGTGCTTGATGAAGCGACCTCGGCGCTCGACTCGGAAGTCGAGGCGGCGATTCAGGAAAACCTGTTCTCGCTGATGGAAGGCAAGACGGTTATCGCGATCGCCCACCGTCTGTCGACGCTGACCGAAATGGACCGGCTCATCATCCTCGACAAGGGCCAGATCGTGGAATCGGGCAGCCATGCGGAACTGGCGGCGATGGGAGGTATCTATGCCGATCTATGGCGGCGCCAGTCCGGCGGCTTCATCGCCGACCACGAGGCGGAAGCGGCTGCCGAGTAAGGAGAGCTCGAAGGGCGGGAAGCATGGTTTCCCGCCCTTTCGTTTGCGGTTCACGTTTATCTATGTAGGCGAGTTAAACCTCTCCTCCGTCATGCCGGCCTTGAGCCGGTTTCCAGTCACGGCGCGTCTGCGCCGTGAAAGGAGTCTCCGCGATCAAAAACTTGAATCGCGCTTTACCCCGGATCTAGTCCTTGGTGACGGAGTGAGGATGCTGCGAGTGCGCAAAATCCAGGTGGGTCTATCCAGAGCCCGGTGGAACATTCTTCGCCCTTTTTCATTTCCCGAACGTTACCGAAATATAATCTCTTCCCGAACGCTCTGCGGCTGTTCCCGCTCCGGGAATCCGCCTATATCCGGATCATGGTCATTACCCGCATCTTCGAGTTTTTCGAGAACTGGATAAAGCCCTTCGCCCGCAAGGACGATTTGCGGCCGCCGGAAAAGACGTCCGGTTTCATCTGGTTCTATATCTCGCAGGCCAAGGCGCCGTTTCTTGCCATGCTGGTGCTGGGCGGGTTGACGGCTGCCATTGAGGCTGCGCTTTTCTGGTTCGTAGGGCGGCTGGTCGACATTCTCTCGACCGTCAAGCCGGAAGAGGGCTGGGCTGGACTGCTGGCAGCCCATGGCGGCGAACTCGTCGGCATGCTGGTGTTGATCGGCATCGTGCGTTTTATCGTCACCATGGTGACCGCGCTGGTGGACCAACAGATCATCACGCCCGGCTTTTACAATCTGGTGCGCTGGCAATCCTATATGCATGTGGCGCGGCAATCGCTGACCTTTTTCCAGAATGATTTTTCCGGCCGCATCGTCACCAAGGTCTGGTCGGGCGGGCAGGCGGCAGGCGATCTTGTCACCTCGCTGATGGAAAGCGTCTGGTTCGTCGGCATCTACTCCGTCTCGATGCTGCTGCTGATCGGCGGACTGGACTGGCGGCTTGCCGTCGTCGTCCTCGTCTGGGTGCTGATCTTCTCGCTGCTGGCGCGTTATTTCGTGCCGCGCATCCGCTCCCATTCGAAAGAAACGGCGGAGGCAGCCTCCATGCTTTCCGGCCGGATGGTGGATGCATACAGCAATATCCAGACGCTCAGGCTGTTCGGGCGCGACGATGCCAATGACCGCTACATGCGGCAGGGCTTCGATATCTTCCAGAACGCTACGATGACGTTCACGCGGTTCATCACCGGTGTGCGCGCCTCCATGGCGCTGCTGTCTGGTGTGATGATCACGTCGATGGCGGCGCTGTGTATCGACCTTTGGCTGTCCGGCAAGATCAGTTCCGGCGCTGTCGCCTTCACGCTGGCACTGGTTCTGCGCCTCAACTTCCTGCTCGGGCGATTGATGACGCAGTTCAACGGCATCATGCGCAATTTCGGCACGGTGCAGAATGCGGCGGAGCTGATTTCGCAGCCGATCGGCCTTGTGGACGCGCCGGATGCGACAGTGCTGGACGTGAAAAGTCCAAGTATCCGTTTCGAAAATGTCAGCTTCCATTATGGGCGGGCGAACGGGGTCATCGACAATCTTAATCTCGATATCAAGGCGGGGGAGAAGGTCGGCATCGTCGGACGCTCCGGCGCGGGCAAATCCACGCTCGTCAATCTGCTGTTGCGGTTTTACGATGTCGAGAAAGGCCGTATCCTCATTGATGGGCAGGATATCGCCAAGGTCACCCAGGAATCACTGCGCGCCCATATCGGC
Organism: Agrobacterium sp. SORGH_AS_0745; assembly: GCF_030818995.1. Classification (NCBI taxonomy): domain Bacteria; kingdom Pseudomonadati; phylum Pseudomonadota; class Alphaproteobacteria; order Hyphomicrobiales; family Rhizobiaceae; genus Agrobacterium; species Agrobacterium sp. SORGH_AS_0745. Next base: position 2,820,354 of record NZ_JAUTBI010000003.1, on the reverse strand, counting down.
ATGGTCACGCAGGATACATCGCTGCTGCACCGTTCTATCAGAGACAACATCATGTTCGGGCGCACGGATGCCACCGAAGCGCAATTGCTGGAGGCGACGCGCCGGGCCAAGGCGGATGAGTTCATTGCACGGCTGGAAGACCAGCGCGGCCGCACGGGTTTCGACGCGCATGTTGGCGAACGCGGCGTGAAATTGTCCGGAGGCCAGCGCCAGCGCATCGCCATTGCCCGCGTGATGCTTAAGGATGCGCCGATCCTCGTCCTCGACGAGGCGACGTCTGCGCTTGATTCGGAAGTAGAAGCGGCGATCCAGAGCAATCTGGATGAGTTGATGCAGGGCAAGACAGTGCTGGCCATCGCCCACCGTCTTTCAACGATTGCTGCTCTCGACCCGGCTGATCGTCATGGATCAGGGCCGTATCGTCGAGCAGGGCAGCCATTCAGATCTCGTCTCGCAGGGCAGACTTTATTCGGAACTCTGGGCGCGACAGTCGGGCGGCTTCCTTGCTGTGGACGAGGCGGCCCAATAGGGTCTTTCGGCAGCTATTTCCCGATCATGAAATCCGCCATCAGGCCGAAATGATTGGAACCGAGGCTGTCGGGCAGACGGGTGGTTTTCAAGAGCGTGGCCGGTTCGCGGGCGAAGATATGGTCAATCGCGATGCCGAAGCGACCTGCCTTCGTCGGCCATGTGGCGGGTTCCCATGGCGCTTTCTTCAGGTCGTTGGCGGCGAGGAAGTCGCGCATGTCGGGAGCGATGCTGGCCGAATTGAAATCTCCGGCCAGAATGAGCGGCCCGGTGACACGAAAGAGAATTTCGCTGACTTCGTCCAGCTCGTCCCGGTGATAGTCGTCGAAATAGGGTTTGGTGATGTGACCTGCAGCGAGCGTCAGCTTCGTGCCGTCGAAATCGATGCTGGCGATGGCGAAACGGTCGCGGCGCAGATCGCTGAGGCTATGGAAACGGCCCTCCAGCAGCGGCCGCTTCGATAGGATCAAAAGATCACAGGTCGGTGTTCCCGCATAGCAGCCAAGCCTGTGGGGGTAGGTTTGCTGCAGACGCGGCAGAACCGATTCCAGCGCAGCCGCCTCAAACAGATAGACCGCATCCGCGTCTGATTCGAGAATCCTGTCGGCAATCGCATCCGCATTGGCGGCGTTATCCATCAATACGTTGAAGGACAATAGCCGGAAGGGTCTGGCGCCAGGTGCCGCATTGGCGCTTGTCGAGAATTCCATGAGCATGGCGACGGCGTGGATGGCGAGCGCAAGCGACCAGATGATGAGGAAAGCGGAAATCGCGTCACGCGTCAGCCAAAATACCAGGCATGACAGCAGGATACAGACGAAGGCGATGTGAAGCTGGAAACTGGTGACGAAGGCTAAAAGCCAGAAATCCGTCACATAACGCAGGCTGGCGATAAAAAGGCCGGCAGCCACGACCGTGGAGACCATGCACGAGAGCTTCGCCGTCATCCGAATCCCTGCTTTCCAAGCTCTCCCTTGATGTCTCGTAACATGCCGCAAGGGTGGGCACAATGTTGCCCGCTTGCCGGGGCTCAGGAAAAAATGAGAAACAAATCCGCCCCTTCTGGCAGAATTACGGCAGCTTTGTGTGCTTTGCTCTTGCCAAGTCAGTCAATATTTTGCGATCAAACAGAATGACGCGGTTTTTCAAACGCCGCGAGGATGACCGAGACGGTGGGACGGAGATTGTCTTGGATCAAATCATAGCGGGAGGACTCATGCGATTTACGGCAAAAACAGCGCAGAGGATGGTGTAGCGGTGAGCGAGCACGTAACCAATCACGACGCCTCGGGTGAACCGACCCGTCGCGATTTTCTTTATCTAGTAACCGGAATGACGGGCGCCGTTGGTGCCGCCGCAGTGGCATGGCCCTTTATCGACCAGATGCGTCCAGACGCATCGACGCTGGCGCTTGCCTCCATCGAGGTGAATGTCGCGGCGGTCGAGCCGGGCATGTCGCTGACCGTGAAGTGGCGCGGCAAGCCGATTTTCATCCGTAACCGCACGGAAAAGGAAATCGGCGAAGCCAATGCGGTCGCTCTTGCCGATCTCAAGGATCCGGTGGCGCGCAACGCCAACATTGCCCCCGACGCGCAGGCGACGGACATTGACCGTTCCGCCGGTCAGGGCAAGGAGAACTGGATCGTCATGATCGGTTCCTGCACCCATCTCGGTTGCGTTCCGCTCGGCCAGGCCGGCGATTTCGGCGGTTGGTTCTGTCCCTGCCATGGCTCGCATTACGATACGGCGGGCCGCATACGTAAGGGTCCGGCGCCGCAGAACCTCGCCATCCCGACATTTGCATTCACATCCGATACCGTGATCAAGATCGGATAAGGGGACAGATATTTATGAGTGGTCATTCCAGTTATCAGCCGTCCACCGGCATCGAGAGGTGGATCGATTCGCGGCTTCCCTTGCCGCGCATGATCTATGACAGCTTCGTTGCCTATCCTGTCCCGCGTAATCTGAACTACGCCTACACGTTCGGCGCGATGCTGGCTGTCATGCTGATCGTGCAGATCCTCACCGGCGTCGTGCTTGCCATGCATTACGCCGCTGAAACGACGGTTGCCTTCAATTCCGTCGAAAAGATCATGCGCGACGTCAACCACGGCTGGCTGTTGCGCTACATGCACGCCAACGGTGCGTCGTTCTTCTTCATCGCGGTTTACCTGCACATCGCCCGTGGACTTTATTACGGCTCCTATAAGGCGCCACGCGAAATCCTCTGGATTCTCGGCTGCGTGATCTACCTCCTGATGATGGCGACGGGCTTCATGGGCTACGTGCTGCCGTGGGGCCAGATGTCCTTCTGGGGCGCCACGGTCATCACCGGCTTCTTCTCGGCTTTCCCGGGCATAGGTGAGTGGATTCAGCAGTTCCTGCTCGGCGGCTTTGCGGTGGACAATCCGACGCTCAACCGCTTCTTCGCGCTCCACTACCTGCTGCCGTTCATGATTGCGGGTGTCGTCATCCTGCATATCTGGGCGCTGCATGTGACCGGCCAGACCAATCCGACCGGTGTGGAAGTGAAGAGCAAGACCGATACGGTGCCCTTCACGCCCTATGCGACGTTGAAGGATGCACTCGGCGTTTCGGTGTTCCTCATCGCTTATGCGTGGTTCGTCTTCTACATGCCGAACTTCCTCGGACACCCTGATAACTACATCATGGCGGATCCGTTGAAGACACCGGCGCATATCGTGCCCGAATGGTATTATCTGCCGTTCTACGCGATGCTGCGCGCCATCACCTTCAATATCGGGCCGATCGATTCCAAGCTCGGTGGCGTTCTCGTCATGTTCGGCGCAATCATCGTGCTGTTCTTCCTGCCCTGGCTCGATACCTCGAAGGTTCGCTCCGCCGTCTATCGTCCCTGGTACAAGCTGTTCTTCTGGCTGTTCGTGGTCAACGCCATCCTGCTCGGCTGGCTGGGTTCGCGTCCGGCGGAAGGCCTTTATGTCATCATGTCGCAGATCGGCACGCTTTATTACTTCGGTTTCTTCCTCGTCATCATGCCGATCCTCGGTCTGGTCGAAACGCCGCGGCGTATTCCGAATTCGATTACCGAGGCCGTTCTGGAAAAGAACGCCGCCAAGAAGACTGCCGCGCCAGCGGCCGCCCAAGTCTGAGCGCGAAGGAAGGATGACGACAATGAAGAAGCTTGTAACGAGCATCGCGCTTATCGCTGCCATCGGCTGTTCCGCCGCCGCTTTTGCGGCGGAGGAGAGCCACGATCTCGCCACCAAGACCGAGCATGCGATCGCCGGCGGTCACTTCCCGGTCATCAAGCCCGAGGAGCAGAGCTGGTCTTTTGCCGGACCTTTCGGCAAATACGACAAGGGCCAGCTGCAGCGCGGCCTGAAGGTCTACAAGGAAGTCTGCTCTGCCTGCCATTCGATGAGCCTCGTTTCCTTCCGCACGCTGGGCGATCTCGGTTATTCGGAAGAGCAGGTGAAGGCCTTTGCTGCGGAATATGAAGTGCAGGACGGGCCGAACGCCGACGGCGAAATGTATAATCGCAAGGCTGTGCCTTCCGACCATTTCCCCTCGCCATTCCCGAACCACGAAGCGGCTGCTGCTGCCAATGGCGGAGCTGCACCACCGGACATGTCGCTGCTTGCCAAGGCGCGCGGCGTGGAGCGCGGCTTTCCGCAGTTCGTCATCGACATGATTCCGATCATCGGCGGTTATCAGGAAGGCGGCCCGGACTACATCCATGCGCTGCTGACCGGATACCAGGACGCGCCTGCCGGCGTTGAAGTGTCGGAAGGCACGCATTTCAACCCGTATTTCGCCAGCGCCGTGGCGCTGAAGATGGCGCCGCCGATCAGTGCCGATCAGGTGACCTATGACGATGGTGCGCCGCAGACGGTGGATCAATATTCCAAGGACGTGTCCGCTTTCCTGATGTGGGCCGCAGAACCGCATCTGGAAGCGCGCAAGCGCACCGGCTTCATGGTCATGGTGTTCCTGTTCATCTTCACGGCGCTGATCTATCTCACCAAGAAATCGGTCTACGCCAACAAAGAACATTGAGCGGCTTCAAATGCCCGCAATCATTGGCCCCCATGGTCTTGCCCTGGGGGCCTTTTCATGTGTCGAAGGAGGATGAGAAATGGCGAAAGTCCGGAGCGGTGGCTGCCTGTGCGGTTCCGTCCGTTTCGAGGCCACGGGTGAACCCGGCAATCCGCACAGCTGCTCCTGCGATATCTGCCAGCGGCACTCCGGCGCTTCCAGCCTTGCCTGGGTGGAGTTTGCGAGCGATGCAGTGGTCTGGACGGGAGAGCGCGGTGCGCCCATGGTTTTCCGGTCTTCAGATTATTCCAGCCGTGCGTTTTGCGCGGTCTGCGGCAGCACGCTTGGCGCCATCGACGATGCACCGACTGTCGCCCTCGTTTCCGGCTCTTTTGACGACAGAAATGATGAGGCGCTACGGCCTCTGTCGCATTCCTTCGCGGATGTATGCCCAGTCTGGGCGCGGATCGAGGGAATGTCGGGGCAGGAATGAGCGGCGGTCCTTTTTAGTTGGTCCGCAGCCACCAAGTTGATAGGGTGGCCCGAACCTTCTGATCCATTTCCCAATCTAACTGGAAATACCATGACCGTTATCGCTTCGGAGCTTTCCGCTGCCATCCGCTCCATTCCCGACTATCCGAAGCCGGGCATCATCTTCAGGGACATCACGACTCTGCTTGGCAATCCGCGCGCTTTCCGCCGTGCCGTGGACGAGCTTGTGCAGCCCTATGCGGGAACGAAGATCGACAAGATCGCGGGGATGGAAGCGCGTGGCTTCATTCTGGGCGGAGCGGTGGCGCACCAGCTTTCCGCCGGTTTCGTGCCTATCCGCAAAAAAGGCAAGTTGCCGCACACCACCGTGCGCGTGGCCTACAGCCTTGAATACGGCGTTGACGAGATGGAAATGCATGTGGACGCCGTGCAGCCGGGCGAAAAGGTCATTCTGGTCGACGACCTGATCGCGACTGGCGGCACCGCCGAAGGTGCGGTGAAACTCTTGCGGCAGATGGGCGCGGAAATCGTTTCGGCCTGCTTCGTCATCGATCTGCCCGATCTCGGCGGCCGCAGGAAGCTGGAAGACCTCGGTGTGGAAGTGCGGACACTGGTGGAGTTTTCAGGCCATTGAGGCCGGTTTCCGGCTAGGAATGTTGCGACAGGCCGGTGTTTTGTCCGTTCTTTCGTAGTGCGATCCATGTCCAGTGGACGCCCATGGCGCGATTACCCGCCTGAATGGAAGCAACTTCTACCTGTCGTATCAACGTGAACCCCAGACGGGCTGCATTGCCCGTCGTTTCCGCTGGTGAAATGGGAAAAGCACGGCGGCCTTTGGGTGCGGGGCCGTGACGCAGAGACATGATCAGCAATCCGCCTTCTGCCGTCATCTCCGAGAGGCTTTCCATGGCGGTCTGCCGTGCCTCGTCATCGATATGGTGCCAGACGCCGCACAGCGTAACCAGATCGAACGGGCCGTGGCGGCGCGCTTTCATCAGATCGGGCAAACAGTCGTCAAGCCAGGTTATCTTGTGCGAGAGGTGCAATCTCTTTCCGGGTTCACGCAGTTCCTTGACCGGCTCTATCGCCAGAACATCATGGCCGCATTCGGCAAACCAGGCGGCATCGCGACCGGTGCCGCTGCCAATATCCGCCACGCGGGCCGGTGAGACCGGCAACAGATCGATGACCGGTGCGTAGATTTCCCGGCAATCCAGTCCATCGAACCTGGCAATCAGGTCCGGCGTTGCCGCTTCAGCATAACCCTGTAGGATATCGTTCATTCTTGCCTTCCCGCCGCGACGCCGATTCCGAGGGTATCGCGCGCGGGCTATCTCGGCCAGCCGCTATTCGAACTCCAGAACCCCGCTCTGGAAGGTCATCACGGTTTCTCCGGACTGGTTCACGCCCTCGTTGAAGGTGGTGTTCAGCCAAACCCCGGCTCTTGATTCCAGCGGTCGGGCATCGAGCAAGGTGACGAAATAGGTCACGTCGTCTCCGGCGAAAACCGGCTTTTTCCATTTGAGTTCACGAAAGCCGGGGGAGGGGCCGAGTTTCGGCGGTTCAAGGCCAAGTTGTTTCAGCCTCTTCACTTCCTTGCCCCAATGGGAAAGGAAACATTTCATCCAGCCAGCGCCGGTGTGCCAACCGGAAGCGCAGAGCGCGCCGAAGACGCTGTTTTTCGCCGCTTCGGCATCGAGATGAAAGGGCTGCGGATCGAAATCGCGGGCGAAACGGACAATGTCTTCGGCGGAAAAATGCAATGTGTCGAGGGTGACCCGTTCGCCGATCGGGGAAAGTTCTGCCAGTCTCATGCCGCAAGGCCTCCGTCCGCACGCATCAGGAACATCACGGTGTTTTCGCCGTGCGATACCAGAACGCCGCGCTGGTTATAAAGCTCATGGCGAAACTTCACGAGGCCGATGCCGGGGCGTGAGCTGGAGGTGCGCTGTTCCAGAACAATGGATTTTCCCGAAAGCGTATCGCCAGCCAGAACCGGCTTTTTCCAGTCGACATAATCGATGCCGGGGCTGCCTTGCGATGTCGAATCGCTGATATAGCTCTCCGCCATCATTCGCATCAGCAGGGCGCAGGTGTGCCAGCCGGATGCCGCCAGCCCGCCGAGAATGCTCTGGCGGCCAGCCTCTTCGGATAGATGCATGGGCTGGGGGTCGAACTCGCTGGCGAATTCGATGATTTGTGCTGCAGAAATCGATTGCGGTCCCAGGGGAAATTCCCGTCCAACGGAAAAATCCTCATAGGCATATGTCGCGACCGGCGCCATGGCTTCCTCCCTTGCCTAGTCGATGTCACCGGCATCTAAAATGATTTTTCCCTTTACGTAAAGGTCAAATCGAGAGTGCGTTTGCGGCATAGGGAGATGCTGTTGAGAGAGCGAGTGCGGCATGCTGCCTTCTCCCAGAGGGGGAGAAGGTCGCGATAGCGGAATGAGGGCAAGGGTCGTGTAATTCGCCAGCCCTGCCTCCTCATCCGATCCTCCGGGCTATCTTCCCCCGCCGGGGAGAAGAAACAAGCCACGGGTGTGTGTCACTTCGGTCAGCGAGTCAAAAGACGCGATGTGACCGCCGCCGCGCTCAAGACCAGATCAGGTATTAAAGCGGAAGTGGATGACGTCGCCGTCCTGGACGACATATTCTTTGCCTTCGTCGCGTCCCTTGCCGGCTTCCTTGGCACCAACTTCGCCCTTGTAGGCGATGTAGTCGTCATAGGCGATGGTAAAGGCGCGGATGAAGCCGCGTTCGAAATCGGTATGGATGACGCCGGCGGCAGCGGGCGCTTTGGTGCCGCGCACGATCGTCCAGGCGCGCGTTTCCTTCGGGCCGACGGTGAAATAGGTGATGAGGTCGAGCAGGTGATAGCCGGCGCGGATCAACCGGTCGAGACCGGCTTCGGTGAGCCCGAGGGCCGAGAGGAATTCTTCGGCTTCATCGGCCGGAAGCTGCGCGACTTCGGCCTCGATCGCCGCCGAGATGATCACGCATTCGGCGCCCTGTTGCTTTGCCATCTCCGCGACAGCCGCGGTGTGCTCGTTGCCGGTGGATGCGTCGGCTTCAGAGACGTTGCAGACATAAAGCACCGGGTGCGACGTCAGGAGATTGAGGCCCTTGAGGATTTCGATTTCCTCGTCCGCCAGTGTCTTCAAAAGCAGACGTGCCGGTTTTCCGTCGTTGAGCAGAGCAATTACCGCTTCCATCACCGGCAGTTGGGCCAAGGATTCCTTGTCCTTGCTGGTGGCGCGCTTGCGCGTCTGCTCGACACGGCGTTCCAGGCTTTCGAGGTCGGCGAGCATCAGTTCCGTCTCGATCGTGTCGGCATCGCCAACCGGATTGATGCGGCCTTCCACATGGGTGATGTCGTCGTCCTCGAAGCAGCGCAGCACATGCACGACGGCATCGACTTCGCGGATATTGGCGAGGAACTTGTTGCCGAGACCTTCACCCTTCGATGCGCCGCGCACCAGGCCGGCAATGTCCACGAAGGAAATGCGGGTCGGAATGATTTCCTTCGATCCGGCAATGGCCGCGAGCTGCTGCATGCGGGGGTCCGGCACGGCAACTTCGCCGGTGTTGGGCTCGATGGTGCAGAAGGGATAGTTGGCGGCCTGCGCGGCCGCCGTTTTCGTCAGCGCGTTGAAGAGGGTGGACTTGCCGACATTCGGCAGCCCGACGATACCGCATTTGAAGCCCATGGCTTGAAACCTGTCCGTTTGAAAGAATTCGTTGAGGAGCCTTTTGCGGAAAGGGCAGGGCAAGGTCAAGCCCGGGGGCCGATTTGGGCGGGCAAAGCCCCGCGAATGGCGCGGAATTTTGCGCGAGTGCGGGGCCGGGGTTGTCGATGCTGCGGTTGCGGCGCAATATGCGCCGGTCGAGCAACCGATCTTTCGTCATCAACGGGGATTTTCCCCATGGGCTACAATTGAGTGACAATCACGGGCGACAATGATGAGTGACAGTCCTGTTGATCTCAAACCGAAACCGAAAGTCAAACCGAAGCTGGAGCGGCCTAAGCTCTACAAGGTCATTCTGCTGAATGACGACTATACGCCGCGCGACTTTGTCACCCTGGTGTTGAAGGTCGTCTTCCACATGGGCGAGGACACCGGCCACCGGGTGATGATGACGGCGCATCGCTTCGGAAGCGCGGTCGTCGTTGTCTGCGAGCGCGACATTGCCGAGACCAAGGCCAAGGAGGCGAACGATCTTGGCAAGGAGGCCGGGTTTCCGCTGATGTTCACCACCGAGCCGGAGGAGTGACGGCTTTATGCTCAATCCCGCCGGATCTGGAAACCCGTCTTGTTCTGAATGAAACCGCAGCTTTCGTAGAAGGCGTGCACCTCAGGACGCTGCCGGCCGGTCAGCAGCATCACCTTGTAGCAATTTGCGGCAAAGGCGGTCTCGATGGCGTGGCGCACGACTGCGCGGCCATATCCCCGGCCGCGACGGGTTTCCAGCGTCACCACATTTTCGATGAAGGCATAGGGACGGGCAGCGCGCGTCAGGTTCGGGATGACGAGAAGCGTGGCGGTTGCAACGGGTTCCTGGTCTTCCATGGCAAAGAACACGGTGAGGCCGGGTTGGCCGAGCATGGCGGCGAAAACCGTGCTTGCCTCTTGCGTCGTCAGTTGCGGGTCCGAAGGGTTCAGCGCCTGGTAAAGTTCGAGCAGTTTCGGCAGATCGTCCGGGCCAGCTTTGCGAAGGCTCATGGTCTCTGAAGACATCTGCGCTCAATCCTTCTTGCCGAACATCCGCTTCAGCATCTCCGCCATCGGCCCGGTTTCCGGCAGTTTTTTCGGTTGGGCGTTGTTGCGCGCCTGATGGATGTGGGATTGCGCGGCGGGCTTGGCCGCCTTGGCCGGTTTTTCCGTTTCCGGCTTGCTGCCGGTGGCAAGCGCCAGCTTGTTCATCAGCTGCGAATCCTCTGATTTCACCAGCATGGCGGCATTGTCGGCAATGGCGTCCAGCAGCGGATCGAGCCAGACACGGTCGGTCTTGGCGAAATCACCGAGAACGTGGCCATGCACGCGCTCCTTGTCGCCGGGATGGCCGATGCCGAGACGCAGGCGGCGGTATTCCTTGCCGCAATGGGCGTCGATCGATTTCAGGCCATTATGGCCGCCATGGCCGCCGCCGGTCTTGATGCGCGCGCGGCCTGCAAGCAAATCGAGTTCATCATGGATGACGATAATGTCTGCCGGCGCAAGCTTGAAGAAACGCATGGCCTCGCCGACGGACTCACCCGACAGGTTCATGTAGGTGAGGGGCTTCATCAGCAGAACTTTCTCACCGCCTATTTCGCCTTCGGAAATCTCCGCCTTGAATTTCCGCGCCCAGGGCGAGAAGGAAGGCAGGCGCTGCAGCGCATCCACGGCCATGAAGCCGATGTTGTGACGGTTTCCCGCATATTGGGCGCCGGGGTTACCAAGGCCTGCGATGATCTTCATGGGGCATGTCCGCTTTTTTGCCTGACGATGCTGTTGTCACCACCCCGAAATGTTCCGGCTGTCAATCTTTTTATGGATTTTTTGGATGTGGCGAGCGGGCGCTCAAGGGCTGACGAGTTTGTAGCGGTCGAATATGCTCTGTTGCGTTCCATCGGCGATCAGCCTGTCCAGCCGCGCCTGCAATTTTGCAATGACCTCGTCTGGAACGCTTTTGTTGCAGGCAAGACCCAGCTGTTGCCGCGCCAGCGTTATCACTTCCCTGAATTTGCCTGGGGGTTGGCTTTTGAAAGTGCTTTCCGACATGGGCATCAGGTCGATGCGGCCTGCGTTCAGCTTGTGAAGCGTGATCTGGAAATCAGCACCGACATCCACATGCTCGAAACCGAGGTTGCCAAGAAGGACCTCGGTGTAGTCGCCACGCTGGGTGCCGACCCGGTATTTTCTCGCGTCTTCCAGACTGGAGACGTTGATATCCGCACTCTGGCGCGCCACGAGGATGTTGCGGTCGCTATGGATCGGTGAGACCCATTTGAAAAGCTTTTCCCGTTCGGGCGTTCTCGCCGTGGCAAAGACGCAATGCATGGCCTTCGTTGTGGCCAATGCGATTGCCCGCGCCCAGGGCATGACGGCAACCTCGTAATCGGTGCCGGTATCCTCAAGTACGATCCTGAGCTGGTCGATATAAACGCCCGCCACGCTGCCGTCGTCGTTTTGCAGATTATAAGGTGGGTAAACCTCGGTGGTCAGGAAAAGCTTGGCTGCGCTGGCCGGGCCGGCAAGAGCAAGAAAGATCAGACAAAAGCGGATCAATCCCATGGCTGCTCCCACCCGTTTACGCCTGTCGCGCCGCGGCGCGGTCTGCGCCGTAATCCGCATTCAATGCAGCGATCAGCCGTTCGATGGGCTGCGGTCGCGCAAAATAATAGCCCTGTCCGTAATCCGCGCCTATCACTGTCAGAAGCTCCTTCTGCTCTTCCGTCTCGACGCCTTCGGCGATGACGGAGCAATTCATCTTGTGTGAGATTGCGGCGATACCCTCGACCAGCATGCGGCTGCGCTGCCTTATCTCCACCGTGTCGTCGCAGATCGAGCGCGTGAAGGACTGATCGATCTTGACGATGTCGACCGGAAAGCGGCTGAGATAGCTCAGCGACGAATAACCCGTGCCGAAATCGTCCAGCGCGATGCGGCAGCCCAGCTGGTGAATGGCATTGAGGATCGCCCGGATTTGCGGATCGTCCTTCATGATGACCGCCTCGGTTATCTCGATAATCAGCCGTTTAGGAAGAATGCCGTAGCGGTGAAGGACGCCGGCGATACGGGTCGGCAATCCCGGTTCGAACTGCAGCGGCGAAAAATTCACCGCCACATAGGATTGCTCCATGCCGGGCAGGTGCGACAGTCTGGCCAGATTGGCGATTGACTGGTCGAGGATGACATTGCCGATGCGATGGATGGTGCCGTTTTCTTCCGCAAGGCTGATGATCGTGGCGGGAGAAAGCAATCCCTTTTCCGGATGGTTGAGACGCAACAGCGCCTCGAAACCCGCCGTCTGGCCCGTTGCAAGATCTTGAATCGGCTGGAAATAAGCCTCGAACCAATTGTCGGAAAGCGCCTGCGCGATATCCCTTTCCAGTTCCGCATGTTCGCGCGCCCGGTCCATGATCGAGCTGTCGAAGATCTGCGAGCCGTTCTTGCCCGTTCTCTTGCGGGTATACATGGCCATGTCGGCATTCTGCAAAAGTTCGGATGCGCTTGCGGCATGCAGGGGGTAGATCGCCATGCCAATGCTGGCGCTGAGACGGATGCTGTTGCCTTCGATCTCGAAGGGCGTGTCCAGCATGGTGCAAATACGCTCGCAGAACAGCTGGGCGCGCTCCTCCACCTTGTCGCCGGCAAGCAGAATGGCGAATTCGTCGCCGCCCAGACGCGATGCGCTGTCCAGCGGTGTCAGCAGTGGTTCGATTTTCAGCGTGAATTCCCGCAGAACCGCATCGCCCGCCGCATGGCCGAGATTGTCGTTGATGGCCTTGAACCGGTCGAGGTCTATGAAAAGGCATGCCAGTTCGCTGCCGTTCCTGTCGGCGTCACGGATTTGCACGTCGAGAATGGCCTCGAAACCCTGGCGATTGAAGAGACCGGTCAAATGGTCGGAAATAGCCTGCTGGCGGTTGCGCTTTTCCGACTGGCGCAACTCCGTCACGTCAGTCATGACGCAGAGATATGTGCCCTGATGTGCGTTGCCGGAATCAAGGGCTTTTTCAAGGATGAGGGCGTCCATAACGCTGCCATCCATGCAATGAAAACGCACCGTGATACCCGCATGTGCGGCGTCGGGCGAATGTTGTGCCGCCTTGCGCTGCAGGAAAAGGGACCGGTCATCCGGGTGGATGAGGTCGGCGAAATTCAGGCCGAGTATTCTGGCCCGATCATAACCGGTCGCCTGCACCCAATAGTCGCTGACCGCGGCAATCCGGTCGTATCTGTCAAGCGAGAACAGCATGGCGGGTGTGCGATTGTAGATTTCCGTCTTCCGCTCATGGGCATGCTTGATTTCCAGCTCTTCCTTTTCAAGCTGGGTCTGCATTTCGTTGAAGCTTTTTGCCAGCCTGCCGATCTCGTCCTTCGAGCGCCAGTCGACATGGTGGCGCGAGCCGACGCGGCGTGTCGCTTCTATCGCTGCCGCCAGCCGCATCAGCGGGCGGATGACCATGAAGCGGTTGCCGGCGATGGCCGCAAGAACGGTGGTGAGAATGGCGAGAATGAAAATTGTGATGAACGCCAGTTCGGTGCGGCTGAGAGAGGTCAGAAGACCGATATCGTCGTAATAGACTGTCAGTTGCCCGACGGTGACGACACCGTTTGTGGTTTTGTAGGTCACTTCGCGGGTCGTGGAGGCTGCATCCTGAATGATGTCGCTGCCGGCCGTCTGGATGATGTCCAGCTGGCCAGAGGTATCCTTGACCTCGACCATGCGGATCACGGGGTCGGAAACGAGGGTGCCGGTAATCTGATTTATGGTGTCGTCGTCGAGATCCCATAGCGGGCGGGCAAGCGCCTGCGCATTGGTTGACAGCAGGATCTCAAGGTGATTGCGCTGGCTACGGATAGCCTCGTGATAGGAGAGGGTCAGCAAAAGGGTGAAAAGCGGGGCGACCACTGTGAGAAGTGCACCGGAAACAATCGCGATAAAGCGACTTTCGACGGAATGAGCCATGTTCTATTGCAGTACCCTCTACCCCAGATAACTGCGCCCCGTTTCCGCCCCGTCCGGAGAGACATCCTTGAGGTTTTCGGCAACGGCCTTGTATCCTCACTGTATTTCTTCAACCCGTCCGGTGTTTTCACGATAACGCAATGGGCATCGTTTCATGGAATTGTTAATTCGCGCTGAAACGGGACCGGCATCCTGCACGCGGCGAGAGGTTTTTGCTTTTAAAGTTCATAAAAACTAAAAGGCCCGTTCCGAAAAACGGAACGGGCCTTTTAGCTCAAATCTATCTGGCCTTATGGCCGCAGATTATTATTCAGAAGCTTCGCCGGCTTCTTCTTCTTCTTCAGCAACGCCGCCAGCCGGAGCAACGATCGTTGCGATCGTGAAGTCACGGTCGGCGATTACAGGCGAGATGTTCTTCGGCAGCTTCACATTCGAAATGTGAACGCTGTCGCCGATCTTCAGACCGGAGAGATCAACCGTGATGAATTCCGGAATGTCGTTGGCCGGGCAGTGGAATTCCACCGTGTGGCGAACGATGTTCAGAACGCCGCCGATCTTGATTTCCGACTTTTCTTCGTTTTCGAAGTGAACCGGAACTTCAACGTTGACGAGCGTGTTGCCCGAAACGCGCAGGAAGTCGACGTGCATGGTGAAGTCGCGGACCGGATCAAGCTGGTAGTCCTTCGGCAGGACCTTGATCTTCTTGCCGTCGACGTCGATTACCGCCACAGTCGTCATGAAGCCGCCAGCGTGGATACGCTTGGTTACTTCGTTGGTCGACAGAGCGATGGAAATGGGGGCCTGCTTGTCACCATAGATGACAGCGGGAATCAAACCGTTGCGGCGAAGTTCACGAGAGGACCCCTTACCAACTCGTTCGCGCGCCTCGGCCTTGAGCTCATACGATTCTTTGCTCATGGCAATTCCTTTCGAGGTTATATGGAGAGTTCATGCCCGCAGGCGCTGAACTGGAGAGGCTAAAAGCCATCTCGCCCGCGTTGCCTCCAAGGGTGTCTACACGGGTGCGGGCGCTATAATACAAACGGAAGACAAAGACAAGAGCGGCCGTTTTCCACGGATGCTATGCTGTGATTTTATTAGACTTGTCTAATTCACTCGTGCATTGCAACTTTTAATATATGCTTATCCATTCATATAAACCGGCTGCAAACTTGGCAAGTGATAAGGCTGCCTGGAATTCCAATTGCGTAGATGACAATGCTTAAAGTTCTCCAGTGCCTTACCGTCGATCATGACTTCCGATACACCACAGCAGCGGTCCTCGTCTGCATGCTGGGAAGCTTCGTCACGATGCGTCTTTTCTCGAGGGCGCGTCAGGCGAGCGGTTGGCAAAAGGTCAACTGGCTGTTTCTGGCTGGGGTCAATGGTGGTTCGGCGATATGGACCACCCATTTCGTGGCGATGCTGGGTTATGTCGCTGCCGGGGAGGTGGGGTACGATCCCTATCTGACCGGGCTTTCGCTTCTTATCGCCATTGCTACAACGACAACCGGCTTTGCCATTTCCGCCTATGGCGGACGCACAGCCCTGGTGGAAGCGGGTGGTGCGACAGTCGGTCTCGGTATTGCGGCCATGCATTATACCGGCATGGCTGCCTATCAGATACAGGGCATGATTTTCTGGAACCAGACCTACGTCATCGCTTCGCTGGTGCTCGGGGCTGTATTCGGTGCGCTCGCGGTCAATCGCATCGCGCGCCCAGTCAACCGGTTTTGCCAATATAGCTCGGTTGCGTTCCTGATCCTGGCCATCGCCTCCATGCATTACACCGGCATGGCCTCGATGTTGTTCGAGTTCGATCCGCGCATCGTCATTTCGGAAAGTCTGCTGCCGCCCGCCATCATGGGTGGGGGCGCCATCGCCGTGACGCTTCTCCTGCTGGCGCTCGGGCTTTCCACCTATGTCATCGACGCCCAGTCCACCCAGCAGGCGGTCGCCCGCTATCGTCATCTTTCGTTGCACGATCCGCTGACGGGCATTCCGAACCGCGCGGCATTTATCGAACATCTCAACCGCCGCACGCGCCATCTCTCCATGGGCGCGCACACGGCGCTTTTGTCCATCGATCTCAACCGCTTCAAGGAAATCAACGACGTTCACGGCCATGCGGCGGGCGATGCCGTGCTGCGCGCCATTGCCGACCGCGCAAGTTCCGTTCTGAAAGCCGGGGAGTTTCTGGCGCGTATGGGCGGGGATGAATTCGTGGCGATGACCCATTCCTATTATACCCGCGCCGATGGTGCGGAATTCGCCCAGCGGCTGATCGAGCAGATCAGCAGGCCGGTCGAATGGAATGGGCAGACATTTTCGGTCGGCGCGAGTGTGGGCATATCGGTGCGCAATACCGGCGCCATTGACGCCGACACGCTGATGGCGCAGGCCGATGTCGCCATGTATCGGGCAAAAGGCGGGAATTCCGACACGATCTGCTTTTACGACAAGTCCATGGATGAAGCCGCACGCGAACGCAACGCGCTTGCCGTGGCCATGCGCAGCGGTCTCGCCAACAGCGAGTTCGAGCTTTATTACCAGCAGCAGAATGATACCAAGAGCGGCAGCATCGTCGGTTTCGAGGCGCTGTTGCGCTGGAAACATCCGGAACGCGGTATGATCTCGCCCGTCGAATTCATTCCGATCGCGGAGCAGACCGGCTTTATCGTCGAATTGGGCGAATGGGTTCTGCGCGAAGCCTGCGCGCAGGCGGCTCTCTGGAAAAAATCGCTTTCCATCGCCGTCAATGTCGCCCCGCAGCAGCTTGCGGACAATGATTTCCCCGAGAAGGTCGAGAAGATTCTTAGGGAGACGGCGCTTGCGCCTGAGAGGCTTGAGCTTGAAATCACCGAAGGCAGCATCATCGCCGACCACCGCCACGCGCTGATTACGATCCGCAAACTCAAGGCGCTCGGCGTCAAGATCGCCATGGACGATTACGGCACGGGCTATTCCTCCCTGTCGACCCTGCAGAGCTTTCCCTTCGACAAGATCAAGATCGACCGGGCCTTTATCGATGGCCTGTCGACCAATGTGCAGTCGGAGGCGATCGTTCGCTCCACGCTCATTCTGGCGCATAGCCTCAATATTCCGGTGCTTGCGGAAGGTGTCGAGACGAAGGCCCATATCGAGTTCCTTCGCCGCGAAGGCTGCCTGCAGGTGCAGGGCTTCTTCTTCGGCAGGCCCGGTCCCTTGACCTCCATCGCCAATCTCGTCGACGACACGTTCCTCTCGACGGAGGACGAGCCGGAGGTCACCACCACCGGCCAACGCTATTTCAAGGCGGTATGATATCAGGCGCAGCCCGCGGTTGCGCTGACGGATGCGGGTCGCAAAGTTTTTAGTTGAAACGTGAACGCTTCCAGCGCACCATTGCCGAAAAGCTTTGGGAGGAGCGAATGCCGACAGACATCGCCCATGCGGACCGCGTGTATGAAACAGCGCGCCAACGTTCCGCAGCCGCAAGTTCTCCGATCATCGCCTCATGGCGCCGTTGCATGGTCACGCACCGTCTTGCGCCGGAGGAAAACCGCAAGCCGATCTTTCTCACCGACGTCGAATTCCGCCGCGCACGCGAAAGTGCGGCGGGCCTGATTGCCGAAAGCACGGATGAACTCGACCGTATTTTTCACAGTGTCGGCAAATCCGGCTGCTGCCTGCTTTTGACAGACGCCCAGGGCGTCGCGCTGGAGCGCCGGGGTGCTGCCGGTGACGATCGTGATTTCCGGGCGCTCGGTCTCTGGTCCGGCGCCGTCTGGAGCGAAGCGAGCGTCGGAACCAACGGTATTGGAACGGCACTTGCCGACGAGCGTTCGGTGGTGGTCTATCGCGATCAGCATTTCTTCACATCGAACACGGAACTGTGCTGCACCACGGCCCCGATCCGCGACCATACCGGCCGGGTGACGGGCGCTCTCGATATTTCCACGTGCCGCGACGACATCAACGAAATGACGTTTTCTTTCGTCACGCAGGCGGTGCGGGATGCGGCCCAGCGTATCGAGGGCAATCTCTTCCGCCGGGCCTTTCCCGGCGCGCGCATCGTCGTGGTGCCTACGGGTTTCAGTCCGGCACTTTCCTTGCTTGCCGTCGATCAGGACGATCTCGTGCTTGGGGCGACGCGCGCGGCGCGCCTTGCGCTGAAGCTCGATGACCATCGCATTGCGCAGGGGCTGCCCGCCGCCGATGTGTTGCAGGAACAGCGTCACGACGGCGGTTCCGATCTTGAGGAGGCGGAACGTTCGGCTTTGCGCCGGGTTCTGTCGCGCACCAATGGCAATGTCACGCAGGCCGCGTCCCTGCTCGGCATCAGCCGCGCCACGCTTCATCGCAAGATGAAGAAATTCGACGTGCATTGAGGCTATAAGAGACGATACCCGCTCAATTCAGCGGGATCGGAGCGGGTTTGTCGCAGATGTGAGACAATGTGCGCTGCGGAACCGCGCGGTGCCACTACCCGCCACGATCATCTAGGCCCACCTTCCTGTCATGCGGTCCGTCGCGGATCGTTTTCATCAGGGAGGATGAAATCATGAATATTCAGGTTCAGCACAAAGCTGGCGAAGCGCCCTTCAAGCTGAAATACGGAAATTTCATCGGCGGCAAATGGGTGGAGCCGAAATCCGGCCGCTACATGGACAATCTGTCGCCGGTAACGGGTCACAAGATTTGTGAGGTTCCGCGCTCCGATGCGGCCGATATCGAACTCGCACTGGATGCCGCCCACCAGGCGCGGGAGAAGTGGGGCAAGACGAGCGTTACCGAACGTTCCAACATCCTGCTCAAGATTGCCCAGCGCATCGAGGACAATCTGGATCTCATCGCACGGGCCGAAACCTGGGATAACGGCAAGCCGCTACGCGAGACCACCAATGCGGATATTCCGCTGACGATCGACCATTTCCGCTATTTCGCGGGCTGCATCCGCGCGCAGGAAGGCACGATCGGCGAAATCGACAATGACACGGTCGCTTATCATTTCCATGAGCCTCTCGGCGTCGTCGGCCAGATTATTCCGTGGAACTTCCCGATCCTGATGGCCGCATGGAAACTTGCGCCGGCACTCGCCGCCGGCAACTGCGTGGTACTGAAGCCGGCGGAACAGACGCCTGCTTCTATTCTGGTGGTGATGGAGCTTATCGAAGACCTGCTGCCGCCGGGCGTGCTCAACATCGTCAACGGCACTGGTGTTGAAGCGGGCAAGCCGCTGGCGCAGAGCAAGCGCATCGCCAAGATCGCCTTCACCGGCTCCACCCCCGTCGGCAAGGAAATCATGCGTTATGCGGCCGACAATGTCACAAACATCACGCTGGAGCTGGGCGGCAAGTCGCCGAACATCTTCTTTGCCGATGTGATGAATGAAGACGACGCCTTCCTTGACAAGGCGCTTGAAGGTTTCGCCTTCTTCGCGCTCAACCAGGGCGAAGTCTGCACATGCCCGTCGCGTGCGCTGGTGCATGAATCGATCTACGACCGCTTTATGGAAAAGGCGATCAAGCGCGTTCAGGCCATCAGCCAGGACGACCCGCTCAATCCGTCGACCATGCTGGGTGCGCAGGCCTCGCAGGAACAGTTCGACAAGATCATGCGCTATCTGGATATCGGCAAGAAGGAAGGCGCAAAGGTTCTGACCGGCGGTGACCGCAAGACGCTCACGGGCGATCTTAAGGACGGTTATTACATTCAGCCGACGGTCTTCGAAGGCAACAACAAGATGCGGGTTTTCCAGGAGGAAATCTTCGGTCCTGTTGTTTCGGTCACCACCTTCAAGACGGTGGAAGAAGCGCTCGAAATCGCCAATGACACGGTTTACGGTCTTGGCGCTGGCGTCTGGAGCCGCGATACCAATATCGCCTATCGCGCTGGCCGTGGCATCGAAGCGGGCCGCGTGTGGACCAATTGCTACCACGTCTATCCGGCCGGTGCCGCCTTTGGCGGTTACAAGCAGTCGGGCATTGGTCGCGAGACCCACAAGATGATGCTCGATCACTATCAGCAGACCAAGAACCTGCTCGTATCCTACAGCCCGAACAAGGTTGGCTTCTTCTGAGTTCCTCCCCGGAAGCCGGCGACGGATCGTCCTGATTTCCGGCCGCCGGCGAGTTCCCAGGGGCTTCGGTCCCTGGGAACCCGGATGAAGTTCAGCAAAATAAAAGGCCGGAGGTTTTGCCTCCGGCCTTTTTTTACTGCGGACTATGCCGCGTAACGCTGGTCGCGGTTTCGGGTGGCGCCTACGGAGAACTGGCCCACCTGTTCGGTCAGGCCATCAGCTTCGCTTGCGAGCGAGAAGGCCGCAGCTGTCGTTTCCTCCACCATCGCCGCGTTCTGCTGCGTCACATGGTCGAGTTCGTTGACGGAGGCGTTGATTTCGCCGAGGCGGCCGGATTGTTCGCGCGATGCTGTGGCGATTTCACCGATCTGATCGTTGACCGACTGGATGCGTTTCTGGATCTGCTCGAGGCTTTCTCCGGTTTTCAGCACCAGTGCCACGCCGCTTTCCACATCGCCCGCAGAGGTGGCGATGAGCGTCGTGATATCCCGTGCGGCAGCCGCCGATTTCTGCGCGAGTTCCCGCACTTCCTGTGCCACGACCGCAAAGCCCTTTCCGGCCTCACCGGCGCGGGCGGCCTCAACCCCGGCGTTCAGCGCCAGAAGATTGGTCTCGGAAGGCAATCTGGTCGATGACGTCGATGATCTGGCGGATCTTGGACGACGACGTCTCGATACGCTCCATGGCGACGATCGCTTCTTTGACGACAGCGGTGGATTTATGGGCATCCTGCATGGTTTCCGCCGTCGTTCCGACTGCGACGTCACAGCGGGAGAGTGAAACGTTGACGGCCTGCGTCATGTCTCCAAGTGCGGCGGCTGCTTCCTCTAGGGCGGCCGCCTGGCGTTCCGTGCGCCGCGACAGATCTTCCGATGCGCTTTTCAGCTCGCCGGAGCCGGAGCGGATGGCGTTGGCGCTTTCGCCGATGCTGGAGATCGTCGCATCCAGCCCCGCTATGGAGTTGTTGAAATCGACGCGCAGATGGTCGAGCGACGGCACGAAGGGTTTTTCAATGCGAAGATCGAGCCTGCCCGCAGCAAGATTGGCAAGGCCGGTCGCAAGCGCATCGACTGCTTCTTCCAGTTCCTTTGCACTTCTTGCCTTTTCCATCTCACGCTGGGCACGTTCCTCGTCCAGTTCCTCGCTTTTGCGATGGGACTCGGTTTCCATTCGCTGCTTGTCGAGAATGCCCTGGCGGAAGGATTCCAGTGCGCGCGCCATCGTGCCGATTTCGTCGCCACGGGAAACGGCCTTGATCTCAATATTATGGTCACCACCGTTCAGACGTTCCATCAACCCGGCAAGGCCGGTCAGCGGCTTGGTCAGGCTGGCGGAAACAAAAATGCCGATGAGTGTCATGACGGCAAGCACCGCAAGTGTTGCAAGCGTTGCCCAGAAGGCGAGATCATTGGCCGCTGCGAGCACCTTGCTCTCCTGCTGGCCGATGGCCAGAAGATGCTTCTGTCCGAAAACGGAGACCGGACGATAGGCGTAGAAGATGCTGCCCGCAGGGGTCTTCGCCATGACCGTTCCGGCTTCGCTGGCACCTGTAAGTGCTGCGAGACTTTCGGAAACGGCGACTCCAGCCCCACCGGAGAGCACGCCCGCGCGAAGTTTGCCTTCAGCGCTCAGAAGAACGGCGTCGTCGATGGACTTGCCGGTTTCCTCAGGTGTTACCACCGCACCGATACGGTCTGCGGAAATGCGCATGATGACGGCGCCCTTGCGCTGCAACTGACCCCAGTTCGAGACCGCAAGCGGCATGCCGATCAGGGCCGACTCATTGGTGCCGCCATCGCTGAACCCAGTTGTGCTGATGACACCGTCCTTGCCGGCCTCGATGCGGTCGAACAATTCCTTGATCGCACTGTTTTGCGGTTCCGTCACATTGGTCAGGAAGTTCTTGCCCTTGGTCACGGAATAGATAATGAGGCCTGCCTTGTCGATGACGTAGATGTCGCTGACCCGGGTGTTGCGCCAGACGCTGGCGATGGCCGCGTTGATCGTGGCGTGGCGAATGGCATAGAGCAGCCGCAAGCCTTCACCGTTGAAGGAGGCGCGCTCCTCCTCGGATACGCCCTCGCGGCGGAATGCCTGAATGATCGCATCCTTTTCCGTCGGTACGACCGTGGTCATGGTTTCCAGCGCCTGAGCGATCGCAGCGTTCTGCGACAGCTCGGAAATGCTTTGTTCGACGCGCAGCGTATAGGCATCAAGCTGTTTGGACTGGTTTCCCGCAACCGTCTCGAGCCTGATCTTGCTGGCGTCGATCAGGCCGGACTTGCCCATTTCGTATGACAGCAGCCCAACGGCCAGGCACGAAACCAGCGTCGCGCCCGTGACGAGCGCTGCGAATTTGGCCTTGATTGACAATGATTTAGCTTTGACAGCAGTCGGATTTGCACCCGGCATCCTGTTTCCTCCCCCCAAAAGAACGTTGCGGTACCGTCGCAACAATTGTTTACGGTCGCGTTAAGCTTGGCGGGGAATTGTATGATTATTTCCCGTATACCGTGAAAAAATCCAAGGCCCTGGCCGGCCATTCTCCGTAATAAAACTGCAATGGAACGGGCGCATACCGTGCGAAGTTCAACGGCTGTTCATATTCATGCAAGCTTTTCGCGCTCCTGCTCTTGCCACTATCGACGATGTTTGCGGAACACCCGCGGCTGGATATGACGGAGCCCCTTTGAGATCGATCCCGGATTTCGCGGTTATCGTACCCATGCACAATGAGGAAGCGAGCGTTGAAACGCTTGTCGCTGAGATCGTTGCTGCCTGCCAGCCGGTCGGTCCGTTCGAGATTATCGTGGTGGACGACGCATCTTCCGATTGCACGGCGGATGTGGCGCTTTCGCTTGCCGGGCGTTATCCGATGCTGCGGCTGGTGCGGCATGACCGGCAGGGCGGGCAATCGGCTGCGATCCACAGCGGTGTGCAGGCAGCGCGCGCGCCGGTTGTCTGTATGCTTGACGGAGACGGGCAGAACCCGCCGGACAATCTGCCGGCGCTTCTTGCGCCGCTTCTTGCCACGAACGCGCCGAGCCGGCTTGCGCTTGTGGCCGGGCAGCGTGTCGGCCGGCGCGATACGCTTGCAAAACGTCTTTCCTCCCGCTTCGCCAATGGCTTGCGGGCGCGGATATTGAAGGACGGCACGCGGGATACCGGCTGCGGCCTCAAGGCTTTCCGTCGCGACGCCTATCTCGCCTTGCCCTATTTCGATCACCACCACCGCTATTTTCCGGCGCTCTTCAATCGCGACGGCTGGCAGGTTGCCCATGTCGACGTCACACACCGGGCGCGTCTGCATGGCAATTCCCATTACACCAATATCGGCCGCGCGCTTGTCGGCATCCACGACCTGATCGGCGTTGCCTGGCTGTTGCGGCGGCGCAAGCGGGCAAGCTGGGCCGAAACCTTCAAGACGGAGACATCGCCGTGAACGCACCGGCCTTATGGTCCATGCTGCATGTGAACAGCTGGAAGGAATTTCTCTGGGTCTGCACCGGCTTTATGGGCCAGATGCTGTTCACCATGCGTTTTCTGGTTCAATGGATTTCGTCGGAACGGGCGAACCGCTCGGTCATTCCGGTAGCCTTCTGGTATTTCTCCATCGTCGGCGGCCTTGTGCTGCTATTATACGCGATCTGGCGTCGCGATCCGGTTTTCATTCTGGGACAGGCCTCCGGCCTGTTCATTTATGCCCGAAATCTCTGGTTGATCCATGCAGAACGCCGCCAGCATGCATGAGGCCGCAGCTCTGCCTTACGCGCAGGCGAATGAGCAGCGCCAATGGATGACGTTTGCGCTTGCGGCAATCGTGCTCGTCACCGTGCTGCGCGTCCTCGGGCTTGCTTTGAACCGCACCGATCTTTTCGTTGATGAGGCGCAATATTGGCTGTGGGGCCGGGAGATGGCGTTCGGCGCCTATTCCAAGCCACCGCTGATCGGCTGGATCATTCGCGCCGCCACCACTCTGAGTGGCGGCGAGAGCACCTTCGACGTGCGGCTCGCCGCGCCGGTCATCCATGGCATAGCGGCCGCGGCGATCCTTGCGCTCGGGCGCATGATCTATGATGCGAAGCTCGCCTCGCTGGCTGCCGTCATCTATCTGACGCTGCCCGCCGTGACGCTCGGCAGTCTGCTGATCTCGACCGATACGCCGATGATGCTGTTCATCGTGCTGTCGATGATCTGCATGCGCAAGCTCGCGGAAGCACGCGCTGCCGGTGTGTCCGCGATGCTCTGGAGTATTGCGCTCGGTCTAAGCTTCGGCCTCGGGCTGATGTCTAAATATGCGATGATCTATTTTCTGCCCTGCTTCATCGCTGCCGGCTGGCTGTGCGTGGGCTGGCGCATCCGTTGGCGTGACGCCGGTATTGCTGTAGTTGTCTGCGCCGCCGTCATCGCTCCCAATCTGTGGTGGAATGCTGCGCATGATTTCATGACCGCGCGCCACACGGCGGACAATGCCAACTGGCATGGCGTTAAGCTGAAAATTGGTCCGGCGCTCGAGTTCTTCTTCTCGCAGGCGGGTGTCGTCGGGCCGTTCGTCTTCATCGGCATGATCGTCGCGACGTTCAGGGCGAAAACCGCTGAAACCCGGGCGCTTGTCGCCCTTTCGGTGCCGATCGTGCTTCTGATCACGGCACAGGGGCTGATGTCGCGGGCGCTCGCCAACTGGGCGGTGGGGGCTTATGCCGCGGGCGTGCTTCTGGCGGTGCCTGTCCTGGCATCCCGGCGTTGGCTCACCGTTTCCAGCCTTGTGCTCGGCGGTATCGTTGCCATCGCACTGCCGCTGATGACGATTGCCGGAACGGAATTGCGCTTGCCGAATGGCGACCTGGCGATGAAGCGCTATCTCGGCAGCTCGGAGCTTGTGTCGACCGGCCTTTCAAGGGCGCGAGAGGCGGGGGCGGATGCAATCGTCGCTGCAGATCGCTCCATTCTGGCCGAGCTTTTTTATCAGCTGCGGGACGAAAAGCTGCTCATGCCGCACGCTCTGCCTGAAACCGGCGTTCCTTCCAGCCACTACGCGCTTCTTTACCCGCTGAAAGCCGGAGAGGCGACAAATCCCGTCTATCTTGCGAGGGCGGACAGCCTGCCGGGTTGTCTCAATGGCGAGGCGCCGCTGTCGACATGGGTTGCCGGGCCGGGCTCGTTAGAGGGCAAGGAAATCGGTCTCTGGCGTCTGCCGCCACAATGCATCCCGAGGGTTGCCGATGGACAATGATCTTTCGCATATGCGGATCACGATCTGGGTTACATTCGCCACATTGGCGCTCGTCATCCTGTTCGCGACCTTCCCGTCCATCGACCTCGAGTTTTCTTCCCTGTTTTTCTCGCCCGAAGCGCGCCTGTGGGCTGGAAGCCTGCCGGTTCCGGAGTGGTTTCGCGATACGTTGCGGGAGTTAACGGAACTGGCCGCACTTCTGGCCTCCATTGTTCTGGTCGGCAACATCAGGCTGGGCGCGATGCAGCGCACCGGCTGGCGCGTCTGGGCCTTTCTCTGCGGGCCTGTGGTGCTCTGTGCCGGGCTTCTGGTAAACGGGGTGCTGAAGGCCAATATCGGCCGCGCCCGCCCGTTCAGCGTCAGCGATTTCGGTGGACATCAGCTTTTTACGCCGCCTTTCCAGTTCAGCACGCAATGTTATTCAAACTGTTCGTTTTCCTCCGGGGAAACGGCGCTCATAGCGAGCTTTTTCCTGCCGCTCTGCGCGCTTGTCTGGAACCGCCTGCAATGGGGCGGGCGTCTTTTCATGGGCAGCACTGCCGCCGGCGCCATCATCCTCATGTCCGGTCTGCGTATTGCAGCTGGCGGGCATTTTCTCAGCGATGTGGTGATGTCCGTGCTGTTTTCCGCACTGACGACGCTGTTCCTTTACCGGGCGCTGGCAATTGCCCGTCATCGTCATCTATTTACCGGCGATGCCGTTACGGCCGATGCCATCAGCCTTTGGCGCAATGGCAGCCATGCTGTTCGCACCCGCGCTCGGCGCTGGTGGCCGAAAATCAAGGCCGCCGCCACACGGCTGCAACGACCGCCGGATGCGGGCACGGCATCTTCCTGAGTGGTGCAGATGGAGTGCTGCGATCTCTGCGGATGCTGAGATAGCTGGCAAAATTGATAAGCTTTCTTCTCATCATGCCAATCTTTAACCGGCATCCAGCCACGGCGCGGACGCGCCGTAAGAAAGGGTCTCACGCGATCAAAGACTTGATCGCACTGGACCCCGGACTAAATCCGGGGTGACAGTATGCGGATGCAGTGATTTTGCAGATGTACGAGAGAAACGATTGCTTCAGTCGAACAGGCCGGAAACCGACTGTTCCTGCGCGGTGCGGTTGATCGCTTCGCCCAGAAGGCCCGCAGTGCTGATCACGCGTATATTGTGCGCGGACTGGACGCTGGTGGTCGGCTGGATGCTGTCGGTGATGACGAGTTCGCGCAGCTTCGATGAGGCCACGCGGGCAACGGCGCCGCCGGAAAGCACGCCGTGCGTGATATAGGCGGTGACGCTGGTTGCGCCCTTTTTCAACAGCGCTTCGGCAGCATTGCAGAGCGTGCCGCCGGAATCGATGATATCGTCGATCAGGATGCAGTCCTTGCCGGATACGTCGCCGATGACGTTCATGACTTCGGATTCACCCGGACGGTCACGGCGTTTGTCGACGATGGCCAGCAGACAGTCCAGACGCTTCGACAGGGCACGGGCGCGCACCACACCGCCAACGTCAGGCGAAACGACCATGACGTTGTTGGTGTCGTAGTGGTCCTTGATATCGCGGGCCAGAATGGGCGCTGCGAAGAGGTTGTCGGTCGGAATATCGAAAAAGCCCTGGATCTGGCCGGCGTGAAGATCGAGCGTCAGAACGCGGTCGGCGCCGGCTTCGGTGATCAGGTTGGCGACGAGCTTGGCGGAAATCGGTGTGCGGGGGCCGGCTTTGCGATCCTGGCGGGCGTAACCGAAATAGGGAAGTACTGCCGTGATGCGTTTTGCCGAGGAGCGGCGCATTGCATCGATCATGATGAGCAGTTCCATCAGATGATCGTTTGCCGGAAACGAAGTGGACTGGACGAGAAAAACGTCCTCCCCGCGTACGTTTTCACTGATTTCTACGAAAATTTCCTGGTCAGCAAACCGCTTTACGGTGGCATTTCCCAAGGGAACGTTGAGATACTTGCAGATCGCTTCGGCAAGGTGCCGGTTCGAATTGCCTGCGAAAACCTTCATTGCGCCCGCCTGTTTCCATGCAATCGCCTTGCGCCACGGGAAAGTGTCTGCCGTAACCAAGCGTCGTTCAAGGGGAGGAACATCCGGCTGAAAAGCCTTTGCCGGATACGCCTTGTTGCCATGCGCGCCTTAATAGCGTTGTTGCTTCCGATTGCAAGAGGACTCCGTGCTTTCGCAATGATTTTCATGAAATCTCTGTGACTTCTCCCGCCGTTTCATCTCATCCCCTTTGAGACTGCTTCCATGACGAATACTCGTTGAGCGTTTTTGCGGCGATATCCTGCATGACCCTGTCGGTCGCGGCGGCCCAGGGATCGCTGCCCTTGGCTGCCACCGTTTCCTGCCCCTGCAGGCGATGGAGCCTGACACCATTGGCATCCAGAACGTCCCAGACGTAGATGATGTTGACCTTGCTGCCATCGGCGAAGGCGGAGAAATATCCCTTGAGGATGTTCTCTGCCGAATTGTCGTTGGAGGCGCGGATTGTCAGCCCCTTTGCCCGCGCCTCGGCGCCCAGTTGCCGCGAAAGCGGCGTGACGGCCTGAACGGGCGCGCCGATGATCGGCAGGAAGCGGATGGTATTGCCGGAAGCGGCGGGGGCAAGTGCGGCCGTCTGCTGTGGAGGCGGCGGCTGGGTGCTGGCGGGTGAGTGGCCTGCAGATTGTCCGGTAGACTGGGTCTGACCAAGAGGTTCGCCGTACTCATTGCCGTTGGAAAGCGCCTGTGCCTGCGCCTGCAGGGAGTTCTGCGGTGCATAAGCGGGCACGGAAGAGGCGGTTGCCGGTGCGCCTGCGGGCGCGCGGTCGGCGGCGGCAGCCATCTGGTCGAGATCGCCCTGCGTCACCGGTGTCGATTGCGAGCTATTGTGGCCGACATTCACCTGCGGCGTCAGCGCCTCCGTGGTGTTGCAGGCCGACAGGGTCAACGCCAGCGCCGGAATGACGAGGACCGAAACGACAAACGTCTGGAAAGGGCGGGTAAACCCCGTCCGGCTCATGCGACGTTTCCTCTCATGTTCCGCTCCTTCTTGCCCAAGGTGGCGGCAATGTAGGGCCGGTTTTCCCGCTCTGTCAAACCCGGTGCAGATTTAAGCTGTGAGAAGATCGAGGCTATGGCGCGAGAGCGGTTCCGGCGCGCCTTCCGTGGTGAGGTAGGTCTGGCCGAGGGTCATGGCGGTGCCGGAATCAGAATCCATCACGATCATGTGCACGAACAGGGTCATGTCGCTGGCGATTTCCTGAGAGTTGCCGGCATGGAACATCTGATGCTCCATCCATGACGGTGAGAAACGCGCGCCCAGCGAATAACCGCAGGAGTTCAGGCGATGGCGGGTCAGTCCACGCTCGTCCATGACGCGGGCGTGCACGTCGAAGACATCGCCGAAGGTCTTGCCGGGCCGCAGCACTTCCTCGATGTCGGTGAGGTTTTGCAGGCAGGCGCTGTAAAGCTCCTTCTGGCGGAAGTCCTGTTCGCCGATCACCACCGTGCGCATCATGGCGGCGTGGTAATGGGCGCTGACACCCGCCCATTCCAACGTCAGCTGATCCTTGTCATCGAGCCTGCGGCGCCCGGCCTTGTAACGGCACAGCAGCGCGTCCGCGCCGGAGCCGATGATAAATTCATTGGCGGGATAGTCACCGCCGCCGGCCAGAACCGCTCCCTGCATTGCCGAGAGGATCGCGGCTTCGTCCGCACCGGGCTTGATGAGCTCCATTGCAGCGTCCAGAGCCTCATCCGCAAGTCTGCCTGCCTTCCTCGCATAGGCGATCTCGGCTGGGCTCTTGATGAGCCGCAAGCTGCTGACCAGATAGGAGGCGTCGATCATCTGGCAGAAGCTGGCAAGCTGGTTGTCCAGCAAGCGGGCGACGCGCCCGGTCATGCCGTGGGTGTCGTATTCCACGCCGATCTTGGCGCCAAGGAGATCGAGATCGCTGAGGAGGTTCTTAAGATCGAGCGTCGGGTCGGCATTGGGCCGGTCTACCCAGACGAGAATATTTTCGATCGTCGAAGTATTCCGGGCCTGCCGCATATCCGCCGAACGGGTCAGAAGCATCATGGAGCCGTCCGACTTGACCACCAGCGTCTGGAAGAAGCAGTAGCCGAAGGTGTCATAGCCGGTAAGCCAGTACATGCTTTCCTGGGCGAAAAGCAGAATGGCGTCCAGCTTCTCTTCCGCCATCTTCGCAATCAGCCGTTCGCGGCGGGCATCGAATTCCGAGAGCTCGAAGTGCAGGGCCATTTAGTCCTCCAGAATTGCGATTGCGGAAATCTGCCGCCCGTAGTCGGGCTCGGCACGGTGGGTCGTGCGGCGGTAGGAATAGAAGCGTTCTTCATCGGGATAGGTGCAGAGGCCGAGGTTTTCCGCTCTCACGCCCGCATTGACCAGCCGGTCCACCGTAAATTGCTTGAGGTCGAATAGCGCATGGCCGCCTTTGTCCGAAGCGGTGAAATAGGCCGCATAGGCAGGATCGAAATCGGTGAAGCGCGCCATATACTCAGGCCCGACCTCATAATTGGCCTGGCTGATGGAGGGGCCGAGGGAGGCGGAGATGCGCTCGCGGCTGGCGCCCAGCTTCCTCATGGTCTCGATCGTGTTTTCGAGCACGCCGAACAATGCGCCCTTCCAGCCGGCATGGGCGGCACCCACAACGCCCGCTTCAGCGTCAGCAAAAAGGATTGGGCCGCAATCGGCGCTCAGAACGCCGAGCACGAAACCCGGTGTCGCCGTCACCATCGCATCGGCCTGCGGGCGGCTGCCGTCATAGCTTTCATCGACCACAAGGACATCAGGAGAATGGACCTGATGCACGGTGGCGAGACGTTCCGGAGACAAGCCGAACCATTGCGTGACGCGCCGGCGGTTTTCCTGCACCAGTTCCGGCTCGTCATTCGAACCGAGGCCGACATTGAGGCCCTGATAAAGCCCCTCGGAGACACCGCCTTGCCGGGTGAAGAAACCGTGACGGACACGGTTTTCACTCAAGGCGGCAAGCAGGGGGCTCTGGATGGGGAGCGGCAGCGTTTCGTTCTGCATGGTGCGGGAGTTCCTTGGAGAATGTCGCTGTTGGCCAGTGGGATGCGTTAAGCGAGATGTTTCCTGTTGCCGCGGCGTTGCGCGGCGTTTGTCTGGTGCAGTGTGTCTGCGTTCGCTTGCTTCGTTCTGGGCCGATGTTGGCCCAGAGGTGATTGCACTGTCAATCCACCGCGCGAAACGGCATGAGATGGAGCGCGGGACTTGAAACGGCGATGACCTTGAAAAGTTCCCCCATCCTGCCAGCCCCTTCGCCAGCGAGACGGTTGACCGCTTCGGCGATTTCAAGCGTCTGGTCGGGTGTAGCTTTTGCGGCAAGGGCGGTTGCCCGTTCCTTCAGGCCAAGACCATAAAGAAAGTCGCCCTGCCTGATGCCGCCATTGACATGAACGCCGTTTGCTTCAGCCGTCCTGATAAGGCTTTCGAAATCGACATGGCTGGTCAGATCGGCTTGCCCGGGATGAGAAAGCGGCGGGTCGAAGGCATGGTTGCGCATGGCCTGCAATGTGTCGCCATATCCGGCGACCAGATGGCCGTAGTCGATCGCGAGTGCGGTGCCGCCATATGCGGACAGGCGCTGGCAGATTGCGGTCATTACGGCTTCGCGGGCGGGTGAGATCTCGAATATGCTGCCTATCGGCTGCCGTTCCGGGCCGGGCGGCAGCAGCGTCGGGTCGATGCCGGCAAGCCCAGTCGAGAAGACCAGTTCACCATCGGTACCAAGACTGACCACCCGTTCGCGGAAACCCTGCGGCGTTTTCACGAATTGCCGGATTGGGATGGCGTCGAAAAGCTCGTTGGCGACGAGGAGCAGGAAACCTTCCGGCACCGCATCGAAACTGTCATGCCATGTCAGCCGTTCGGCATGCGCAGCGAGCGTCTCTTTCTGGATGGCGCAAAGGCGAGGGCTGGTCTCCACCAGATGCACCCGCATCGTCTCGTAAAGTGGTGGGGCGATGCGGCGGATGACGCGCAGCATGTCAGACATCATGGTGCCGCGGCCGGGGCCGATTTCCACCAGACGAATATCTGCGGGTGCGCCATGGCGCTGCCACGCGTGAACCACGAAAACGCCGAGCATTTCGCCGAAAAGCTGACTGACTTCCGGAGCGGTGATGAAATCACCCGATCTGCCAAAAGGCTCGCGGCTCCGGTAATAACCGTGTTCAGGATCGGCGAGGCAAAGCGAGAAGAAATCGGTGACGCTGAGCGGGCCGTTCAGGCGGATGAGGGATTTGATGCGTTGCGCAAGCGGTGTCGTCATGGCAGGCCATTCCGCTTAAGCGCGTATTTTCGCGCGCCGCGCACGCAAGACGGCCCAGAGGCCAAGAAGGAACATCGGCGTGGAGAGTACCATGCCCATGGTCAGCCAGTTGCCCGCGAGATAACCGATCTGGGCGTCCGGCTCGCGGAAGAATTCCACGAAGATGCGCGACAGCGCGTAACCGCAAACGAAGATGCCGGTTACGATGCCAGGTGTCTTGAGCGCCCTGAAAACGTAGATGGTGACCGCCAGAATGACGAGGAGAACGAGGCCTTCGAGTCCCGCTTCGTAAAGCTGGCTGGGGTGACGCGCAAACGGCCCGCCGGTGGGGAACACGACCGCCCAGGGAACGTCGGCGATACGTCCCCACAATTCGCCATTGATGAAATTGGCGATGCGTCCGAACAGCAGGCCGACAGGTGCGACGGCTGCGATGATATCGAACATGCTCCAGACAGGGATGCCGTTCTTGCGGGCGAAGAGGATCATGGCGATGGTCGTGCCGATCAGGCCGCCATGGAACGACATGCCGCCGTTCCATATCTCAAGTGCTCTTATAGGGTTTGCGGCGACGGCGCCAAGATCGTAAAACAGGATGTAGCCGATGCGCCCGCCAAGCACGATGCCGCCGGCTGCCCACAGGATGAAGTCGTCAAGATGCTGCGCCGAGATCGGCGATGTATCGTTTGGCCACAGGCGAGGCGTAAGCGCAAGGCGGCGGGCATAAAACCAGCCGAGCATGATGCCGGCGACATAGGCAATGCCGTACCAATGGATCGCCAGAGGCCCGAGAGACAGGGCAACCGGATCGATATTCGGAAATGGCATGATGGCAAGTTGGGTGGGAGCGGCTAACAATCCGTATATTCCGTCATCGTTGCTGGGCGGACAACAGAATGACCCATTGCCTCAAGGAGCCGGGCGATGATGCTCTCCGGTCTCTTTACGCGAGGAAAATGGCGATTGCCGCAGCGCCGGTCAAGATTATTCTTCAAGGGACGCTTTGCGATGCCGAAGGCCATTGCAAGCCATGTGGATTTTTCGATTTTGCTTGCAAGGCGGCTGTCGAGTGCCTACCTGAAAGGCATCAACAGCAGGGAACGGAACGCTCCCTGAACCGACGAAGGAACAGGGCCATGACCACGACAGGCACCAATCGTTTTCTGGATGAATTCGCAAAGCTGATGACCGATGCGGCGGGCGCTGCGCAGGGAATGCGCAAGGAGGCCGAGGCTGCCTTGCACGCACAGGCGGATCGCTGGCTGAACAGCCTCGACGTGGTCAAGCGCGAGGAATTCGACGCGGTGCGCGAGATGGCGATCAAGGCGCGCGATGAAAACGATGCGTTGCGCGCTCGCATCGAGGCTCTGGAAGCAAAGCTTTCTGCTGCCAAGGATTGATTCTTTTCGCGCTTTTTCATCAAGAGGTCCCGGATCGCCTGCGATTCCGGGACTTTTTGTTTGCGGGCCATGCAACCCGAAATTATTCCCTGTCGATCCGGACCTGCCTCCATCGTTAATTTTTTGAGGCCTGTGGACACTTCCAAAAAACGCAATTGCCAGAGTCGCTTATGTATCTCGCCTGAGGTGATGGGGGAGAAGATATCCACTGTTCAAAAAGTAAAAATGCTGCCCGAGGGGTGGCAGCAGGACTCGGCCATTATACACTGATTTTAAATGATGATTCGAAACGAACCTGGTAAGCTCCACACAGGGTGAATGTGTAACTCTGTTGGTGTCGGGCAATCGTCTCAAGTGTTGAATCCGGTTTGTGTGTGCGTTTTGTGCCCGGCGTTCAAAGCAGAACATCCATACCGGATGAGAAGGTGCCGCATGAGCCTGATAGAATTTGAAATTGAGCGCCAGTCCAATCCCGTGGACATGATCGAGATTGTCGCCGCCTCGAACGACTGGTCGTTCGAACGTTCCGGCGAAGACGAGATCGCCATGACGGTGGCGGGCCACTGGGCCGATTATCACGTTTCCTTTTCCTGGATGGAAGATTTTGAGGCACTGCATCTGGCGTGCGCCTTCGACATCAAGGTGCCCGATCAGCGCGTCAACGAAGTCATTCGCCTGTTGTCTCAGGTCAACGGCCAGGTACTGATGGGTCATTTCGATCTGTGGCGGCAGGAAGATGTTGTGATCTTCCGCCAGTCGCTGCTTCTGGCTGGCGGTGCGGAGCCTAACAACCAGCAGGTGGAAGTGCTGCTTTCCAGCGCGCTTGAGGCATGCGAACAATATTATCAGGCATTCCAGTTCGTCGTATGGTCGGGGCTGGATGCGAAAAGTGCAATTGAAGCGGTCATGTTCGAGACCGTCGGAGAAGCTTGAAAATGGTCTACAGGGCTTCCGGTCCTCTCGTCCTCGTTGGGGCGGGCAATATGGGCGGCGCTTTGCTTTCGGGCTGGCTGAAAAAGGGCGTGCCGGGTTCGCAGGTTATCGTCATCGATCCGCGCCCCTCCGACGCCATGCGCACGACAATTGCGGAAGCGGGCGCCACGCATAGCGAAAGCGTGCCTGATGGCGTGAAGGCGGGCATTCTGTTTGTCGCGGTAAAACCGCAGATGATGGAAGCAGTGCTACCCTCCCTCAAGCCCTTGCTCGGACCCGAGACCGTCGTCGTTTCGATTGCGGCCGGCACCACCATCGGCACTTTCGTTTCGCATTTCGGCTCGATCGCCGCCGTGCGGGCCATGCCGAACACGCCGGCCATGGTTGGCCGTGGCGTGACGGGCGCCTACGCCAACGAATTGGTGACGCCGGCGCTAAAGGCAGTGGTTGATGGATTGCTGAAGGTCAGCGGTCCGGTCGAATGGGTGGAAACCGAAAGCGATATCGATGCGGTTACCGCGGTTTCGGGAAGCGGTCCGGCCTATGTCTTCTATCTGGTTGAATGCATGGCGGAAGCCGGTCGCAAGGCAGGTCTGCCGGCGGATATAGCCATGCGGCTGGCGCGTGAAACCGTGGCCGGTGCGGGCGAACTCCTGCATCAGTCTTCTGACGAGGCGGCGCGCCTGCGCCAGAACGTGACCTCGCCGGGCGGTACAACGGCCGCCGCACTTTCGGTGCTGATGGCCGAAGACGGTATGCAGCCCCTGTTTGACAAGGCGATCGCTGCGGCGAAAAATCGCGCCGAAGAACTGGCTGGTTGAAGACGAGCAGGCTGGCGGGAGCAGGGCATGAGCAGTGAAATTTCCTATGCCGATTTCGAGAAGGTCGATATCCGTGTCGGCACGATCGTTGAGGCAGAGCCTTTTCCGGAAGCACGCAAGCCGGCGATCAAGGTGAAGATCGATTTCGGCCCCGAGATCGGCATCAAGAAATCCTCGGCGCAAATCACGGTGCACTATACCCCGGAAAGTCTGATCGGCCGGCAGGTGCTGGGTGTGGTGAATTTTCCACCGCGCCAGATTGGCCCGTTCCGCTCCGAAGTTCTGACATTGGGGTTTGCCGATGGCAACGGCGACATCGTGCTTGCCGCGGTCGAGCGGCCGGTGCCGAACGGCGAGAAAATGTGCTGAGAAAGCGCAACAACACGCAACCCAAAGATTGCGCAGGCTGAACACTCTTTCTCCGTCATTCCGGTTCAAGGCTGGAATGA
This sequence comes from Agrobacterium sp. SORGH_AS_0745, assembly GCF_030818995.1. Classification (NCBI taxonomy): domain Bacteria; kingdom Pseudomonadati; phylum Pseudomonadota; class Alphaproteobacteria; order Hyphomicrobiales; family Rhizobiaceae; genus Agrobacterium; species Agrobacterium sp. SORGH_AS_0745. The sequence goes on along the minus strand of NZ_JAUTBI010000003.1, from coordinate 2,785,442 downwards.
CGGAAGCGGGCGAGCCGCATCACATTTTTCTCTCCGCTGCTCTACGCCGGAATTTTGACGATTACCCGCAATCCGCCCATCGGGCTGTCGTCCAGCGATACGTCACCGCCATGGCTGCGGGCGATGTCTCGGACGATGGAGAGGCCGAGCCCGGTGCCAGAGGCGTTGAGGTTGCGTGCCTCGTCCAGCCGGAAGAACGGCTTGAAGACATCCTCCCTTGACGCTTCCGGAATACCCGGCCCGTCATCATCAAACGTCATGATGATGGAGCGTGGAGCCTTGCGGATGTCGATATGGAGCTTGCTGGCATAGCGCCGGGCATTCTCCGCGAGATTGGCGACGAGGCGGGAGAGGGCATTCGGGCGCGCGATGATCTGGTCGATATTATAAAGCTCGTAGCTGAATTTCTTGCCGTGCAGCTCGAAATCATAGTCGATTTTTTCCAGAAGTGCCGGAAGCTCAAGCGTGCCGACATCCTCCTCGACATCGGTGCGGGCAAAGGTGAGGTAGGCCTCCAGCATCGACTGCATATCCTCGACATCCTTGTCCAACCCTTCCAGATCAGGATTGTCGCCGGCAAGCGCGAGTTGCAGCTTGAAACGGGTGAGGATGGTGCGCAGGTCGTGGCTGACACCGTTCAGCATGGCAGTGCGCTGTTCCATCTGCCGCTCGATGCGTTCGCGCATCAATATGAAGGCAAGTCCCGCCCGCCGCACCTCGTCTGCGCCGCGTGGGGAATAGGCGCTGATCTTCTGGCCCCTGCCGAAATTTTCGGCCGCCTTGGCAAGCGCTTCGATAGGCTTGATCTGCCCGCGCAGGAACAGGATGGAAATGGCGATCAGAACCAGCGATGCACCGACCATCCAGACAAGGAAGATATGCGTGTTGGAGGCATAAGCGGCGCTGCGGCTGGTAAAGACGCGGAGCGTCTTGTCTTCGAGCTGGACACGTATTTCAACCAGGGAACCGTTGCCATAAGTATCGATCCAGAATGGCCGGCCGATTTGCTGGGTCAGCTGATTGGCGAGGATCGTATCCAGAATGGAAAACAACGGTTCTGGTCTCGGGGCCGGCAAATCGGCCTTCGGCTCGATGTAGATGCTGAGACCCAGCTTCTCGCGAGCGATGCGGATGACGCGCTGATAGTCGTCTTCTTCCTCATCAGTTTGCAGAAGCTCGATGATCGCTGCGATATCGCGCGTTACGGCGGAGGAAAGGCGCTCGGTAACCAGCTGCCAGTGACGCTCCATGAAAACGGCCGCGACAACGCCCTGAAGCAGGATCATCGGCAGGATGATGATCAGCAGCGAGCGTGTATAAAGCCCGGTGGGCAGCCAGTGGCGAAGCCATCTGGCAAATGCGCGCCAGGTCTTCGCTACGCCGCTATTCCTGACAGTGATTAGAAAATCGAGGCTCGCCATGGCTGTGCGCCCGCCTTTCGTTTGTCCTTGTCAATCCACGCTCAGGCGGTAGCCGATGCCACGCACCGTTTGCAGATAGACCGGGTTGGCAGGGTCGTCCTCGATCTTGCGGCGAAGGCGGTTGATCTGCACATCGATTGTTCTTTCGCCCACTTCGGATTCCGCCTCGACCAGCTCGTGCCGTGGAATGGTATCGCCGGCGCGAAGCGCAAAGAGCAGCATGATCTCCTGTTCGCGATCCGTCAGGCGGATCGTTTCAGCGCCGCGCCGCAATTCCTTCCTGGGGATAGAGAAGCTGTAGGGGCCGAACATGATCTGTTCGATCTTGGGCGTATCCGGCGAAGTGTTGCGTCGCAGGATGTTGTTGATACGAAGGACAAGTTCGCGCGGATCGAAAGGCTTCGCTAGATAATCATCCGCGCCGGCTTCCAGCCCAGCAATTCGCGAATCCGCCTCCGAGCGGGCGGTCAGGAGAATGACCGGCACGGATTTGTTCTCATTCAGCGAGCGGGTGAGCGAAAGCCCGTTTTCCCCCGGCATCATCACGTCGAGAATGAGAAGGTCGAAACGGATGCCTACCATCTTGCGCCGGGCTTCTGCCGCATCGGCTGCGACGGAGATGCGGTATCCCTTGTCGCCGAGGAAACGTTGCAGAAGATTGCGAATGCGGGCGTCGTCATCGACGATCAGAAGGTGGGCCGCATCGTCATCAGCGGGGGGGAGTTTTGTCGTTGCCGTGGCCATCGTCAGTCGCCTTCCCCCGGTGTCGGGCTGCGCATCTGCGCCAGAAACTTGCGAACGCAGGCGCGGGCGTCGGGTCCAAGCCCTTCCAGCGCACGGTCGATCCGGCGCGACTGCGGCTCGCTCAGCGCCAGCGCCAGTTCGCGCCCTGTCAGCGTCGGATAGAGCCTGCGCTGGCGGCGGTCTTCCGGGCCAGCCATCTGGCGGATATAACCGTCGTCGATCAATTGCTTGAGCACGCGGGCAAGGCTCTGCTTGGTGATCTGCAGGGTGTCGAGCAGATCCGCCACCGTCATGCCGGGCTGCCTGCTGACGAAATAGACCACCCGGTGATGCGCGCGCCCATATTCCAGTTTCGAAAGAATGACATCTGGATCGGAGACGAAATCGCGATACGCGAAGAACAGCGCCTCTATCGTATCGAAGTCGATCTTGCCGTCGTCAACCTTCGGGAGTGCCGGTGTCTGCTTGGCGGCTGCGGTTTTGAGCGATTGCGGTGGCACTGCGGTTCCTTCATATTCTGCGGCTGACATGCGTCGATGCGCCAATATTCTGTAAACATAGCCGAAAATGCGTCCGCTCGGGAGGATGCCGCGATCATTTTCTGTTGCGGTGGATAATATGCTGCGGGTGCCGGTGCAACTGGAATCCTGACTGACCTTTACCGTAAATAGAAAAGAGCGCGGAAAGCCCGCGCTCTTCATTGGTTTCATGCTGCCGGTATCGAGTTCGCGTCTACTGGTAGACGTAGACAATCCGGCGCGTCGATGGCTCCACCAGAACCGGCACGTCGTTTACCTGAACGTAGCGATACTGGTAATCAGGGATTTCCACGAGCCGGGTATCGGAGGGCAGGGTGCTGCCGACCGCTACCTCGCCATCAAAGGTGACAGTGTCCGCAGGGTGCTCGTCAATATAGGAGATGACTGTTTCGGGCGGATTGACTTCACCAACGCGGCCAAGGTTCGGATCGCCGGGGTTGGGTTCTGCCTGTACGCTCGAGGTCTTCTCGTAAGTCACGACCGGCACGCTGATATCGGAGCGGCGCTGTTCGAGAATGACGGGAGAGCCCTCATACATAACATTCAGATAATCTGCATGTGCCCAGCCGCGCAGGCCGTTGACTTCGATGCGGCACCAGCTGCTGCCGTCCATGCAGCCATCCAGAACCGCGTTGCTGCCACGGGTGGCAAGGCCAAGCTCGGGATAATCCTCGCCTGGGCCCGAGCGAACGGAAACGTCCGATGCTGTTGTGGCGACCATGGCGGCGTTTGCGTAACCGGCCATCAGGGCGAAAGCGCCGCCAGCCATGAGCATTTTAAGCGTCTTGTCCATGTGTCTCACTCCTTTAAAGACTGGACCTACAACGTCGCAGCCTTCAGGGCGTTCCACATTTTTCACAGATACCTCCCGTCTCGAGCGGGAAAATTTCCGATATCTAATTGGATTAACTCATAGTTTTTAGAAGTAGCAAGGTCACCGGAAACCGTTGCTTTTTCCTCCGCCATTGTGCCGGAACCGGCCGCAGGCTATAGGAGGCGGGATTTGTCAGACAGGGAGACACGGGATATGGGAAAGTTGCAGGCGGGCATTATTCCGGTCACGCCGTTCGAGCAGAACTGCACCATTCTCTTCGATGAGGATACGAAGGAAGGCGTTGTCGTCGATCCCGGTGGGGATGTGGATGTCATTCTTCAGGTGGTTTCCGAAAACGGCATCGCGCTCAAGGAAATCTGGCTGACGCACGGCCATCTCGACCATGCCGGCGGCGCCAAGGAACTGCGCGAGAAGCTTTCCCTGCCGGTGATCGGCCCGCATGAGGACGATCGGCCGCTGCTCGAGAGGATCGAGACCCAGGCCCAGAAATACGGCATCAGCGGTCTTCAGAACGTTTTGCCGGACAGGTGGCTGAATGAGGGCGACACGGTATCTTTCGGGGATCATGTCTTTGAAGTCTACCATTGCCCGGGTCACGCTCCAGGTCACGTCATCTATTATAATCGCGACCAGCAATTCGCCCATGTCGGCGATGTGCTGTTTGCGGGGTCGGTGGGGCGTACCGACCTGCCGGGCGGGAACCACGAGCAATTGATGGCGTCCATTCGCGACAAGCTGCTGCCGCTGGGTGATGATGTCGGATTTATCTGCGGCCATGGCCCCGGCGGGCGGCTTGGCGAGGAGCGGCGCACCAACCCCTATCTCAAGGGGATCTGAGTTTCCGGGCGCGTATTGGCGCCTCCGGATTGGGCATAAAAAAACCCGGCATTCCTGCCGGGCTTCAACTAGAAATGAAAGCCGTTTTAGGGTTAGCCAGCAATCTGCAGATTGACTGCCTTCGGGCCCTTGCCGCGACGATCCGGTTCCGTGTCGAAGCTCACTTTCTGATTTTCTGAAAGTCCGGACAGGCCGGAAGCCTGTACGGCAGAGATATGAACAAAGATATCAGCGCCACCATTGTCTGGCTTGATGAAGCCGAAGCCTTTGTCTGTGTTGAAGAATTTTACGGTGCCAGTTTCGGCCATGCATCAGGTCCTTTTCGCTCTGCCCGCGTTCAGCTACAGGCAGCATTACAGTTTTGCCCCGCGAGGGCGTTGGCAGGCAGCTCTTGACTATTGAGAAAAAGGACCTTCACAGCGGGAAGTAATGGCGTTCTCATCCAACGTTTTTCGTCCCACCGCCCGAGGTTTATAGCGTCCCCAGTGCGCAAATTTATAGGCCTTCCCATGCTCGCAAATTGCCCGAACCGCAGTAGATTGCTGCGTTTATGGAAAATTGGCAAGCAAAAGTTTTCACGGGCTTTTTGTCGGATAAAAACCTGCGGTAGAATTCCTGCGCGTAGTCGCACATTTTTTCCGCATATTTGATAATTGATGAAATAATTGCCGGTTGCCTTCGGTTTCCGGGCAAAATTTTGAATGCGGCGGTACGATTTTTCCTCGAAACAGAAAAATCAGTTCTTTCTGCGTTAGGCCGTTCCAACGACGGTTTTTTGCCGTTTACGCGTCAGTTCCGGCACCAGTTCGACGATCAATATAGCGGCGAAAATAATCACGCAGCCGATATAACCGGCGTTGGAAATGGTTTCCTTCAGGAAAATCGACGCCAGCAAGGCTCCGAAAAGTGCCTCTGAAGAGAGAAATATCGCAGCCTGCGGCGCGGTCGTATACCGCTGGGCGACGACCTGCAAAACGAAGGCGAGGCCGGAGGATACGAGGCCGACGTATAGAATTTCCGCCAGCGACCCTTCTATGGACGCCATGCTGATGGGTTCTACCGCAAGGCCGATCATGCAACTCAAGAGAGAGCAAATCGCAAACTGAGTGCATGACAGCGCAAGCGGCCGTCCGCTTTCGGAAACGAAACGACCTGCAAGCGTAATCTGGATTGCCCAGAAGAAGGCGCAGATGATGCTGAGAATATCGCCCTGCGTCAGCGTCTCGAGTGCGCCGCCCGAGAGCAGGAATATTCCGCCCAGCATCATCAGGGCGCCGGGCCAGACGATCCAGTGGGGATGGCGCCGGTAAAGAACGACGGCGATCACGGGTACGAAGATGACGTAAAGTCCCGTCAGGAAGCTGGAATTCGTGACGGTTGTAGTCAAAAGCCCGACCTGCTGCGTCGTCGCGCCGCCGAACAGGGCGAGGCCCACAAGGATGAAGCCGCCGATTTCCCTGCGACGTGGCGGCGATTTTTTCGAGCGGTTTTCCATCAGGGCGAATGGCAGCACGGCGATGGCGGCAATGGCGAAGCGTAAACCGACGAACCAGAATGGCCCGATCGAGGCCATGGCGGATGATTGTGCGACGAAACCGCCTCCCCAGATCGCCGCGGCGAGCAGAAGCAGCATGTTGGCCTGAATACGCGTCATTAATGGCACCAGCACAGCAGGGGCCCGAAGATCATTCCGTCGCGGCCTTGGCATTTCGGGGATTTTTGAAACGTCGTTCTGACGACTTCCCCTGTGCTTTAGCAGCAACACGCCGATGCCGCAAGTCGAGGAGAGGGCGGCTTACTTGTGGCGGCGGGCCTCGTCCTTCAGGCTTCGCCGGGTGAGCGCGAGGCCGCCTATGCCGAGGCTTATGAAGGCTGCGGCGGAGAAGATAACCAGCAACAGGTGGCCGCCCGCCCGCGCGGTTGCCGTCACCTGCGGAATAGAGGATGTCTGCAGGGTGTCGATTGCCTGAGAGGCTGCATTGGCCGAGGTTGCGATCCCGGCGGCCATGGTGACGACGACAAGAAAGGCGGCAATGGCCATCCAGAGGGAAAACAGCGTTCTCTGCGCCCTTAACCGTTCAACTGATGTCCTGTCGTTGGTAAACATGGCGATCGCCTCTTGTCCCTGTTCTCAAAGGATAAAAGAGGCTTCGAAATGGACGGCTTGGAGACCGAATTCAGGCGTTCCGCAGTATTTATTGTGGCAATATCGTGGCAAAGCCGATTTCGAGACAATTTCGCTGTCAACGGCCTCAAAGGCCGCGTTTTCCGAAGGTTCGGGTCTGGCGCAGGGTATGCGGCTCGGCGAGGCGGTCTTCACGCGGGAATGCCGGTGTCGCAGTACTTCTGTCCGACCTTGGCGAGGGTGAAAAATATCCGCTGCCGAGTTCGGGAAAGCGAGCGTCGAAACTCGTCGGCGCTAGTTCGGGTTTTGCCAACACGTATCCCTGCATCAGCAGGACGCCGAGGTCCTCGCAGATATCCACCTGCCTGCCGGTTTCCAGTCCTTCGAACACCGGCTCTATCCCATCGTCGCGAAACTGGCTGACGATGACGCGCAGAAGGGCGGCGCCTGCCGAATTCTGCATGAAATCACGCACCCAGCCTGCCTCGAATTTCACATAGTCCGGCTTGATGAGTTTCACCCGGTCAATGTCGGAATCGCCCGCGCCATAATCGTCCAGCGCCACGCGAAAACCGATGTCATGCATATGATAGGCGAAGTCGGCGACCATCTGCGTATCGGAGACTTTTTTCTCGGAGATTTCGCAGACGATGCGGTCTGCCGTCATGCCGGCCTCGTGGGCGGTAAGGCGCATGCGCTCCACTTCCTGACGCATCTTGGCCGGGGTCTGGAACAGGCCCGGATGGAAGTTGACGAAGACGCGGGCGCGCGAACGATTGAGCCTGCCGGTATTGAGAATGTGGATCGTGCGCAGAATACTGTCGATATTCTCTATATCTTCAGGCGCCACCAGCGAGAAGAATTCACCCGGTGTCACAGGTTCGCCGTTGCGATGGGGGCGCACCAGACCCTCGAAGGAATCGATGTCGAGAGCGCCGTTCATCGTTCGGCGAAAGATGGGCTGCAGGGCTGATTTCAAGTTGAAGGTGCCATAGGCCGTGGACCATGTGCCATCGACCTCGCGGACAAGACTGGAAAAGATGCTTTTGGGCGCCATTTTTCAACCAGCTACAGAGACACGACCTCTAGCCGGAGAATATAGCGCATCAAGCGTTACTTCCGGGTTAAGGAAGGTTTAAATTCTTCCCCGTGTCACATATGCTGCTTTTGACCTTGAAAGAGCGCCTGTCTTTCGACATAGAAAATGCCGCAGAAGACAGGATTTTCCGCCTCTGCCGATGTCAACCACAACAGGACCGATTAAAAATGGCCTTCCTTGCCGACATTCTCTCCCGCGTAAAGCCATCCGCCACCATCGCTGTTACCCAGAAAGCCCGTGAGCTTAAAGCGAAGGGCCGCGATGTGATCAGCCTTGGCGCCGGCGAGCCGGATTTCGATACGCCCGAAAACATCAAGGAAGCCGCCATTGACGCCATAAAGCGCGGCGAAACGAAATACACGCCCGTTTCAGGTATTCCTGAACTGCGCAAGGCGATTGCCGACAAGTTCAAGCGCGAAAATGGTCTGGACTACAAGCCGGAGCAGACCATCGTCGGCACCGGTGGCAAGCAGATCCTTTTCAACGCCTTCATGGCCACCCTCAACCCGGGTGACGAAGTCGTCATTCCTGCACCTTACTGGGTCAGCTATCCGGAAATGGTGGCGATCTGCGGCGGTACGCCTGTCTTCGTCGACACGACGCTCGAAGACAATTTCAAGCTGAAGCCGGAAGCGCTGGAAAAGGCGATCACGCCGAAGACCAAGTGGTTCGTTTTCAACTCGCCGTCCAACCCTTCGGGCGCTGCCTATTCGCATGACGAGCTGAAGGCATTGACGGACGTGCTGGTCAAGCATCCGCACGTCTGGGTGCTGACTGATGACATGTACGAACACCTGACCTATGGCGACTTCAAATTCGTCACGCCGGTTGAGGTGGAGCCTTCGCTCTATGACCGCACGCTTACGATGAACGGCGTCTCCAAGGCCTATGCCATGACCGGCTGGCGTATCGGCTATGCAGCCGGCCCGCTGCCGCTCATCAAGGCCATGGATATGATCCAGGGCCAGCAGACCTCGGGCGCCAGCTCGATTGCTCAGTGGGCGGCTGTCGAAGCGCTGAACGGCACGCAGGATTTCATTCCGGCCAACAAGAAGATTTTTGAAGGCCGCCGCGATCTCGTCGTCTCCATGCTCAACCAGGCGAAAGGCATCAATTGCCCGGCTCCGGAAGGCGCATTCTATGTCTATCCGTCCTGCGCCGGCATGATCGGCAAGACCGCGCCGTCCGGCAAGGTCATCGAGTCGGATGTGGATTTCGTCTCCGAGCTTCTGGAAGCCGAAGGTGTTGCCGTTGTGCAGGGATCGGCGTTCGGCCTCGGCCCGAACTTCCGCATTTCCTACGCCACGTCGGAAGCACTGCTGGAAGAGGCCTGCAAGCGCATCCAGCGCTTCTGCGCCGATTGCCGCTGATCGGTCTAGGATATTGAATAACAAAGCCCGGCAGCGATGCCGGGCTTTTTTTGTTGCGGCTAAAGCCCGAGAAACAGCAGCATGATGAAGGTGGCGAAGAGGATGAAATGCGTCATTCCCTCGATCGCGTTGGTTTCACCGTCATTGAGGTTGATGGCGGCGGCGATGAGGGTGATGAAGACCATGACCGTCTGGACCGGCGTCATCGCCATGATGAACGGCTGACCGGTGTAGAGTGCGATGCCCTCCATCACAGGGACGGTGAGGATGACCGTCGAAAGCGATGCGCCCATGGCGATATTGACCACGGCCTGCATGCGGTTGCGCAATGCGGACCTGAGCGCGGTCAGGATTTCCGGTGATGCGGAGATCGTCGCGACCACGACGGCCATCAGTGCCGGTGGCGCGCTTGTGCCCTCGAGGCTCTGGCTTAGGAAGGCCGCCATGAATTCCGCCAGCACGCCGATCAGCACGACGCCCGCGATGATGAGACCGATGGAGAGGGGCACGCTGCCCTCTTCCTCGTCCTCCGTGTGATCGCCGGATGGATGACCGCTGGGATGAGCCTTGCGGGGATAGGCGTAGCTGAAGAAATAGCTGTGCGGACCAACCTGCATTTTCAGGAACAGCGCATAAAGCGCGATCATTGCGACGATGGTGAAGGCGGAATAGACGTGCCAGCTTTCCTTGGGGATGAATTCCGGCACGATCATCGAGATGCCCATGGCAGTCAGGATCATGACGCCGTACGTCTTGCCTGAATCGTCATTGTAGGGCTGCTCGCCGTGGCGAAGGCCTCCCAGCAGGGCGGCCAGTCCCAGAATGCCGTTGATGTCGATCATCACGGCGGAATAGATCGTGTCACGCACGAGCGTCGGCGAATTGGATTCGCTCATGATGATGGCAAGGATCAGCACTTCCACCGCCACGGCAGACAGCGTCAGGATCATCGTGCCATAGGGGTCGCCGACCTTGGTGGCGAGGATTTCGGCGTGGTGGGCAACCCGCATCGACACCAGAACGATCATCCCGATCAGGGCGATCGCGGCAATCAGCGACGCCGTTTTGCCGGCCTCGAATATCGCATGTTCGGCCATATAGGCGACGGCTGCCACCGGTATTGCCAGCAGCAACATGCGCTCCTGCTTTAAAATAGAACCCGCCATCGATTTCCCTTCCCCTGAGAGTGTGAGGCTGTGACGTATCGTCGTTAAGATCAAGCAGGATTTGCGCTTGAGTGCTTTTGGTAGGATAGTGGTACAGTCAAGGACATGCTGCTCATGCCGTGTTGTCCCCCGTTGGGTGCAATGCTTGAAGCGCGGTTGTGGTTGCGATGTCGCCTACTGAAACAGGAGGAACATGCATGACAAAAGTGGTATATGAAGTCGTGGAACATGACGGTGGCTTCGCCTACCGCATGAACGGCGCTTATTCCGAAACATTTCCTACCTATGCCGATGCCGTTGAGGCCGCGCGCATCGTTGCTGCCGAACAGCAGGTGGGCGGCGATGACGAGGAAATCAGCTATCAGGACGAACGCGGCCAGTGGCATGAGGAATATAGCCAGGGCGGCGACCGGCCGGAGGCGGAAGTGGTCGACAAGATTTCACCGCCGGCCAGACCGTTTTGATGGAGTGCGTCAACATTTCCGGTGAGAACAGCATCACCCTCCATGCTTCGCCGGTCTGTCTTGCGGATTTGCGGGCGCAAGGCCGTGCGGCATCGATGCTGTAATGGCGCTAGCGTCGTTGCGGCGGGGCGCCCGGATCGGTTTCCTTCAGGTGGGCCTTCAGGCCGTCGACAAGGGCGCTGAACACGGCACGGCATCGCGGCGAGGTCTTGAGATTTTCATGCATCGCGACCCATGCGTGCAGCGGGATGTCGGTTTTCGGAAGGACCTGGACAAGGCGCGGATCCTTGCGCGCCAGGCCGATCTGACAGACGCCGATGCCCGCGCTGGCGCGGATCATGGCAAGCTGGGCGAGGTTGCTGTTGGCGCGAATTTCGAAGGAAATTTCTTCGATATCGGGTATTTCCGGATCGAGCGAGCGCATGCGCTGGATCGCCGCCCTGATGAAAGGCGTCTTGCGGTCGAAACCGATCATACGGTGGTTGTTCAGTTCTTCCATGTTTTTCGGGATGCCGGCTCTTGCCAGATAGTCGCGTGTGGCATGAAATCCCAGACGGAAATTGCCGATATAGCGCATGACGATGGCATCCTGCTGCGGTTCGGTCATGCGGATGGCGATATCAGCCTCGCGCCGCAAAAGGTCTTCCAGCGTGTCGGAGAGTGAAAGTTCTATTTCAAGCCGGGGGTGAATCTCCTGCATGGCAGCGATGATCGGCGGCAGCATTTCAACGCCGATGATGTCCGATGCGCTGATACGCACGGTTCCTTCGATCTTGCCGACCTCGCCGGAGGCCGCCCGCATAAGGGCCGCAGCCGTCGCCGCCAGATTTTCCGCATACGGCCGGAGCGCCAGCGCCGCTTCCGTCGGCATCAGCCCGTGCGGCGAGCGGATGAACAGCGGAAAGCCGATGGCCTCTTCCAGCGCTCCGATATGGCGCCCAGCTGTCGGTTGGGTAATGCCGAGTTCGCGGGCGGCGGCGGAAAGCGAGCCGTCGCGCAGCACGCTGAGGAAGGTGCGGTAAAAATCCCAGCTGACATCGCGGCTTCTGATTATAAGATTTTGTATAGCGGCTCCACTCATTTGGACAATTTCGTATATCGCCTGATGGCCCGATACTCCAGCCCAGAAGAAGGAGTAATGGCAATGATATATGAAATTCACGCAAATACAGCAGAGAATAACCGGCCTCTGGCGCTGATTGTTGGGGCGAATGGTGGCGTCGGCAGCCATGTCTCGAAGATGTTGTTGCAGCGCGGCTGGCGGGTGCGGGCGATGACTCGCCGATCGGCACCAGTTGATGCCGTCGATGGCGTCGAGCGCGTGATTGGTGATGCCATGAACCGGGAGGATGTGGTGAAGGCGGCAAAAGGCGCCGGGCTCATCGTCCATGCGGTCAATCCTCCGGGATATCGCAACTGGGACAGCCAAGTGCTGCCGATGCTCGACAATACCATTGCCGCTGCCGAGGCCTGCGGGGCAAGGATCGTGTTTCCAGGCAGCATCTATAATTTTGGCCCGGATGCCTTTCCGCTTCTGACGGAGGACAGTCCGCAAAAGCCTTTCACCCGCAAGGGCGGCTTGCGCGTTGAAATGGAGCGGCGTTTGAAAATGGCGTCGATGCGCGGCGTGCCGGTCCTGATCGTCCGCACCGGTGATTTCTTTGGTCCTGACGCGAAGAACAACTGGTTTTCGCAGATGCTGGTGCGACCGGGCAAGCCGGTTCGCAGTGTTCAGAATCCAGCAGTACCGAATGCCGGGCATCAATGGGCCTATCTGCCGGATGTTGCGGAGATAATCGGACGGCTGCTCGATCGCTCGGACGAGCTTCAGACGTTTGCCGTCTACCACATGGAGGGTGTCTGGGATTTCGACGGGCTGCAACTGGTTGGGGCCATCGAGCGGGCCGTCGGCCATCCGGTCAAGATGCGGCGGCTTTCGTGGTTAGCCGTTGGGCTGGCTGCACCGTTCGTTCCCCTGTTCCGCGAAGTCATGGAAATGAAATATCTGTGGCAGATGCCGATCCGGATGAGCAACCGCAAGCTTGTCGAATTCCTCGGCGCGGAACCGCGAACGCCGATCGATGCGGCGGTATCGACAACATTGGCGAGCCTTGGGTGTCTCGCCGAGGTGCAGCAACCGGCGGGCCTTCATCATGCGACCGATGCCGGAGGTAGGGTGTGATGGTTACAGTGGCTAATGGATTTTCCCGGCGGCGCCGTATGTTCGCCGTGATTTCGGCAGGCGTGCCGGTGTTGATTTTCGCGCAGGTGCTGCTGGCAGGGCTGTCGATCTATTATGACGGATCGCTGCTTGTGGTTCACAAAGGGCTTGGCATGCTGATCGCCGTTCCCATTGTATCTCTAGTCGTGCTCGCCCTTCGTCATGATGACCTCCGGCCAAACCTTGGGCGCGCGCTCGTGCTGCTCGCTCTCTACTGCCTTCAGGTGGCGTTGATGAGCATTGGTCGGGAAACGGGCAGTGGCTTTCTGCAGGCGCTGCATGTGGCCAACGCCTTCGTAATGGGCGCATTTTCAGACTTTGCTGCGCGGCAGACGCGAGGCCTGTCCTAAAACGGCAAAACGCCGCAACGCTGTGGAGCGGTGCGGCGTTTCAAGTTTAGCACTGATCAGCCAAGAGCCGGGTAGTCGGTATAGCCTTCAGCCCCGCCACCATAGAAGGTCGGCTGGTTCGGCTCGTTCAGCGGCGCGTTGTCCTTGAGACGGCGCACCAGATCCGGGTTGGCGATGAAGGCCTTGCCGAAGGCCACGGCATCAACCTTGCCGCTTTCCACCGCCTCGATGGCGCTCTCACGGTCGTAGCCATTGTTGGCGATCCACAGGCCCTTGCCGCTTGCATTGCGATAGGCGGCCTTGAAGGCTGCGTAATCGAAGGGCTTGTCGCCCTGCTTGAAGTCGCGCGGACCACCGGTCGCACCTTCAACAACATGGATGAAGGCGAGATTGCGTTTGCCGAGTTCTTCCGCAACGTAATTATAGAGTGGCTGCGGGTCGGCCTCGAAAATGTCGTTGGCGGGCGTGACGGGGGACAGGCGAATGCCGGTGCGGCCTGCGCCAATCTCTTCCGCAACCGCATCGACGACTTCGAGAAGGAAGCGGGCGCGGTTTTCGATCGAGCCGCCATATTCGTCGGTGCGCTGGTTGGTGCTGGATTTCAGGAACTGCTCGATCAGATAACCGTTGGCGGCATGGATTTCGACACCGTCGAAACCGGCCTCAAGTGCGGCGCGCGCGCCGGTCCGGTAATCTTCAAGGATAAGACCGATATCGTCGATGGTCAGTGCGCGTGGCTCGGAGGTTTCCGCAAACGCGCCGGTGCCGTCATCATTGATGATATAGGTCTTGGACTTGGCGATAATCGCGGAAGGGGCGACCGGCTGTCCGCCATGCGGCTGGAGCGAGGTGTGGGAAATGCGTCCCACGTGCCAAATCTGCGCGACGATCTTGCCGCCGGCGACATGCACGCCATCCGTGATCTTTTTCCAGCCCTCAACCGCTTCCTTCTTATAGAGGCCCGGAACATCCGCGTAACCCTGACCTTGCTGGGAAATCGGCGTGCCTTCGGTCACGATCAGCCCGGCTGTTGCGCGCTGCTCGTAATAGGTGGCGTTGAGATTATTGGGAATTGCCCCCGGCGAGCGGTTGCGGGTGAGGGGAGCCATGACGATACGGTTGGCGAGTGCGATATCGCCGGCCTGTGCCGGTTCGAAAAGACTTGTCATGCGACTTCACTTTCTGGTCGGTTGGCGAAATTGCGCGGCTGGCGCGCTTTCCTAATGTATGGGCATCGGAGAGAAAACCGCCTTGCAGTTTCCGGTCCGACGCCCCGGTCTTATAAGCTTGGGAGGCTCAAAGATTGGCTTGCAGATAATTGCGGAAGGCGTCGATGGTTTCCTCGTTGCGTTCGAAAAACACCCATTGCCCAACTTTCTTTGACCTTATCAGGCCAGCTGCCTGCAAAACCGCCAGATGTGAGGAGACCGTCGATTGCGACAGGCCGCTGATCTGGAACTGATTGGCGCATACGCCCATGCTGAGCGGATGGTCCTGACAGAAGTGACTTTCAGGGCTCTTCAGCCACTCGAGGAACTTCAGCCTTGCGGGGTGTGAAAGGGCTTTGAGGATTTCCTCCGGGTTCATCTGCGTTTCTCTAATATCTGACATGTTCGATATTTATATCGATAGTTTCCGATATACAATTCACGTCTCTGTGAGGTAGTCACCCGGGCCGAGAACAGCGCGCAAAAAAATGGCCGCCGGATTTCTCCGCGGCCAATGAGTTTGAAGGTTAAAACCTCCAGAGGGGAACAGCTGTCGCGTGCATAGGCAGGCGTGACAGCTGATTGAAATATGGGAGTGGCAAGAATGCAAAACAAGGTTGCATCATGCGATATTTCGCCAAATTGGAGAAAATTCTTGCGGGTAAAAAAAGAGGGCCGCCGGATAAATCCAGGGCCCTTTAAGTGTGAAGGTCAAAAACCTCCAGAGGGGAACAGCTGATGCGGTGGAACTGGGAGGAAAAGCCACCGTGTGCATCAACTGAGAGCGATATGGTGCTTTTTTGTGCACGAAACAACTCTTTTTTGTGCAGGTCAGGCATGCGTGCGATGCAGGTCTGGATATTTCCGGTATAATTTATGTGCAAAGCTGAAGTGCGGCGCGTCTGGCGCGCCGCCATCTTGGGAAGGCCAACTCCATGAATTAGTATGATATTTTGTGGCGCTGGCCTATTTAAACGTCAGAAGTTCCAGTTCCGTGCCTTGGCAACGACGAAGTCGCGGAAGGCTTTCAGTTTTGCAGCGTTTTTCATCTCGTCCGGGTAACAGAAGTAGGTGTCGAACGAGGGAATATCGGCGGCAAGCGACAACTGAATCAATCCCGGATCGCGCCCGACGATGTAATCCGGCAAACAGGCGATACCTATTCCCAGCAGGCAGGCGCGCTTGATCGAGGTCTGGCTGTTGATCTGAAGATGCGGAATGCGGGTGTTGTCCGACGAGCGTCCCGCATTTTCCAGCCAGTTGACATCAAGCAGATAGTTGGGTGCCGGTTCGCCGAAGGAGATGATGCGGTGGTTGTCCAGATCCTCGATCGACTGCGGCTCGCCGTGGCGGTTGATGTAGGATGGCGCCGCATAGACGTGCATGTGCACCGTGAACAGCTTGCGCTGGATAAGGTCGGACTGTTGCGGCTGGCGCAGGCGGATGGCGCAATCGGCGTGGCGCATGTTCACATCCAGCTCCTCATTGTCGAGGATGAGCTGGATCGACATTTCCGGATAGAGCTGCAGGAATTCCTGCACCTTGTCCGTCAGCCAGCCCTGGCCGAGACCAACCGTCGTCGTCACGCGCAGCTTGCCGCTCGGCTTCTCCGTCGTTTCGGTCAGTTGCATCTTGACGGTTTCGAGCTTCAGCAACACGTCATGGGCGGTGCGATACAGCAGTTCGCCCTGCTCGGTGAGGATAAGACCTCTGGCGTGGCGGTGAAACAGCTTCACGCCAACATCCTGTTCCAGCGCGCTGACCTGGCGGCTGATGGCCGACTGGGACAAATGCAGCTTGTCGGCAGCGTGGGTAAAAGACCCCGCTTCGGCTGCGGCATGAAAAATGCGCAGTTTATCCCAGTCCAATGGCATTGCCATGCCTATCCTGCCTTTCGGTTATTCGGCTGCTACCGCAAGCGGCTGCTGCGCGGTGAGGTACCGTTCTGCTTCAAGGGCGGCCATACAGCCCATACCGGCGGCGGTGATGGCCTGACGGTATATATCGTCGGTAACGTCGCCGGCGGCGAAAATACCTTCCACGTCGGTAGCGGTGGAATCGGGCGCGGTCCACATGTAGCCATTGTCCTTGAGCTTCACCTTGCCCTTGAACAGTTCGACGGCCGGCGCGTGGCCGATGGCGACGAAGACGCCGTCGATGGGCGTATCGCTGATCACACCGGTCTTGGTGTCACGCAGTCGCACACCCGAAACAGAGGGTGGCATTGGTGGCTTGGCGGGAGCGCCGGTGATTTCGGCGATTTCCGTGTTCCACAGAATCTTGACGTTTTCCTTGGCGAAGAGCCGTTCCTGAAGGATTTTCTCCGAGCGGAAACTGTCGCGGCGGTGCACGACGGTTACGGACTTGGCGATATGGGCGAGATAGAGCGCTTCCTCCACGGCAGAGTTGCCGCCGCCGACCACGATCACATCCTTGTTGCGATAGAAGAAACCGTCGCAGGTGGCGCAGGCGGAAACGCCAAAGCCCTGAAAGTGCTGCTCACTCTCGATACCGAGCCACTTGGCCTTTGCGCCTGTTGCGATGATCAGCGTGTCGGCGGTCCAGACCTGACCGGAATCGGTCTTGACCACGAAGGGGCGCGTGTTGGTTTCGACTTCGGTCACGAGGTCACTGACGATTTCCGCACCCACATGCGTCGCCTGCTTCAGCATCTGGTCCATCAGCCAGGGGCCCTGGATCGGATCGGCAAAGCCCGGATAGTTTTCGACGTCGGTGGTGATCATCAGCTGGCCACCCTGTTCCATGCCGGCAATCAGCACGGGTTTCAGCATTGCGCGGGCCGCGTAGATCGCCGCGGTATAACCGGCGGGACCAGAGCCAATGATCAATACCTTGGTATGGCGGGCAGACATGGAAACAATCCTTTTTAAAGTAGCGGGGCCTTTCGGCAGCAGAACATTCCAGCCGCAGCACGGTGGACAGGCCGCAACCCCTTCGTTGCCCGGTATTTAAGGTTGTCTAGTGCCTTTATTCAAGGGCAGCCTTGCGTTACCAACAAGGCAGTTGTGGATGCGCGCGCAATTTTGTGACCGGCCGGCGGCATATTGTTGCGAATCCTGCGCCTGGTAGTACAAGGAAGTTCTCCGGCTTAACGAGGAACCTCTCCGTGACCAGCGTCGAACTCGATGCCATCGATCTGAAAATCCTGCGCGAATTGCAGCGCGACGGGCGCATGACCAACGTGGAACTGGCCGAACGGGTCGGTATTTCCGCGCCGCCGTGCCTCAGGCGCGTCCGCAAGCTGGAAGAAGCCGACGTGATCGAGGGTTATCACGCCATGTTGAACGCGCCGAAGCTCGGTTTCGATCTCGTTGCCTTCTGCATGGTCGGCCTCAAGCGCCAGTCAGACAGCAATCTGAAAGCCTTTGCAGCGGCGACGGCCGGATGGTCGCTGGTGCGCCAGGCCTGGATGGTATCCGGCGAAAGCGATTTCCTTCTGCATTGCATCGCCAGAAACCTGACCGAGTTTCAGGATTTCGTCATCGAGGTTCTGACAGCGGACGAAAACGTCGACACCGTGCGCACCATGCTCACCATCCGTCAGGTCAAGCGCGTCGGTCTGGTGGAAATCTGATCGCCGGACCTTTGAGTGATTGCGCCGGCGCTTACCCGCGCCGCAACGCGTCATAGATCGTGCCGAGGCTTGTCGCCTCTTTTTCCAGCGGAAATGCAGTGCGCACATGCGAAAGTCCGGCACGGGCATGGTCCCTGGCGAGAGCAGGATCGGCAAGATAGGTTTTAATGGCATCCCGCAGGGACGCGTAGTCGCCGGCCTCAACGACCATGCCGGTCTCGCCCTTGACGATCATTTCCTCATAAGCGCCGGCATTGCTGGCAACGACAGCCGTCTCGGACGCCATGGCTTCCAGTGGTGTCAGGCCAAAGCCCTCGTTGCGTGACGGTGCGACATAGAGGGTTAGCCGCCGATACCAGGGCTTGATGTCGTCCACCTCGCCCTGAAACGCGATGCGGTCCGCAAGACCGGCTGCTGCGACATCGGCCACGAGCTTGTCGGCGAAGGCCTTGTGCTCTGCGGTCACGCGGCCGGAGATGACGGCCGTCCATTCGGGATAGTCGGGCAGAAGTTCGATCATGGCGCGCACGAAAAGGTCTGTTCCCTTCTGGTGGCGCACCCGTCCGAAACATCCGATGAGAAATTGCCCCGGCAGGCCGGTCGAAGCGATCGTATCCTCCGGGCCGGTTGCGGGATGAAACAGCTCGGTATCGACGCCATGCATGACGACGCTGTGTGGTACTTCCAGAAACGAGCCTGAGCGGCCGCTTGTCGCGACGACCGCATCCATTTTTGAAATCAGAAAGCGGGTATAGGCGGAATGTCGCCTTTGCGCCGCGGAGGTGAACATCAGCTTCACCTTCATGCGCAGCACGTCACGCATGAGAATGCCCGGCAACATTTCGAGATTGCGGCGGGCGTGCCAGATGCGCGGACCGCTGAGCGGGCCGTTTTGCCAGAGCCGCCACAGATCACGGAAGCGCACATGTGGCAGATGCTGCGGCAGGCCCGGGCCGATGACGCCCACTTTCTGACCCAGCCGGTTTTGTACCGGAATAAGCTGGACGATGGTGGAGGTAACGCCGGAGAGCCTGCGCTTGAAGTTCGGCGCAAGCACCTGCACATCTTTCAGACTGGCGTGGGACAAGATGGGCTTCCGTCTTTGCGGCTAAGGCAGGATGTTCAGTTCAGGATATCAATGCAATGCGCCCGAGGGGCGCATTGCATGAAAGGGCAGATCAGCCCCACTGTACGGCGAGAATCTCGTAACCCTTGGCGCCGCCCGGTGCGTTGACTTCGATGCTGTCACCGACTTCCTTGCCGATGAGGGCGCGGGCGATGGGCGAGGAAATGGAAATGCGTCCAGCCTTCACATCGGCTTCCTGGTCGCCAACGATCTGATAGATTCTCTCCTCGTCGCTATCCTCGTCGATCAGCTTGACGGTGGCGCCGAACTTGATCTTGGAACCGGACATCTTGGAAAGGTCGATGACTTCCGCGCGTGCGGTCAAGTCTTCGAGTTCAGTGATGCGGCCTTCGTTATGGCTCTGGGCTTCCTTGGCAGCGTGGTATTCGGCATTTTCCGAAAGGTCGCCATGGGCGCGCGCCTCCGCAATTGCCTCGATGATACGGGGGCGCTCCTCCTGCTGGCGAAAGCGCAGCTCCTCCTGCAGCTTGATGAATCCACCGTGCGTCATCGGTACTTTTTCTACCATTTTTTTATCCTTCGCAGTCCTGTCGCTTTACTTGCAGACACAAAAAGAAACAGGTTCCGGAGGGGAACTCCGGAACCATGCCAAAATCATAACTAAGCCGACTATATCAGAAGACGACAACGAAATGCCAGCAAATTTGAGACGGGCATTTTCTTGCATTCGTTCAGGGCTTTAACAGATGAGATTGACATTTTTCAATAGAACATATAGTGAACATAACCATGAAGAAGTCAATCAGGCAACGGCTGGCCATTCTTTCCGATGCGGCCAAATACGATGCGTCCTGTGCCTCCAGCGGCACGACGAAACGCAGCTCTGCTGCATCCGGCGGACTTGGCTCCACGGAGGGGTCGGGCATATGCCATGCCTATGCGCCGGACGGGCGCTGCATTTCGCTCCTGAAGATTTTGCTCACCAATTTCTGTATCTATGATTGCGCCTATTGCATCAATCGTTCTTCGAGCAATGTCGAGCGGGCGCGGTTTACTGCCGAGGAGGTGGTGTGGCTGACGCTGGAGTTCTATCGGCGCAACTATATCGAGGGGCTGTTTCTCTCTTCCGGCATTATCCGCTCTTCCGATCATACGATGGAAGAGATGGTGCGGGTGGCGCGGGAACTGCGCGTCACGCATGGCTTTCGCGGCTACATACATCTGAAATCCATTCCCGAAGCATCGCCAAAGCTTATTGAGGAAGCGGGGCTTTACGCCGACCGGCTGTCGATCAACATCGAATTGCCGACTGATAGCGGCGTCAGCCGTTTTGCGCCGGAAAAGCAGCCCGCCAATATTCGCCGCTCGATGGCTGATATCCGCCTGAAGATCGAGGAGGCGGGGGAGCCGACTGTCAGGACGCGAAAGACCAAACGTTTTGCGCCTGCCGGACAGAGCACGCAGATGATCGTTGGGGCGGATGGGGCTGATGACAGCACCATTCTGTCCACCAGCGCCCGGCTTTATGGCAGCTATGGTTTGCGGCGCGTCTATTATTCGGCTTTCAGCCCCATTCCGGATTCGTCGAAGAACCTGCCGCTCATCAAGCCGCCTTTGATGCGGGAACACAGGCTTTATCAGGCCGACTGGCTTTATCGTTTTTATGGGTTCGACATTGGTGAAATAACCGCGATCGGCGGTAACGGAATGCTCGATCTAGATATAGATCCAAAGCTTGCCTGGGCGCTGAAAAATCGCGACCGTTTTCCAGTGGACGTGAACGTGGCGGATCGCGAAATATTGCTGCGCGTGCCCGGCTTCGGTACCAAGACGGTCGCCTCGATCCTGTCTTCACGCCGGTTTCGCCGATTGCGGCTGGAGGATATCGCCCGCTTCGGCGTTTCCCTGAAAAAGGTGAAGGCCTTCATCGTTGCCGACGGCTGGACGCCGGGCAAGCTGACCGAACGGCCGGATTTGCGAGCGATGTTTGCTCCGCAGCCCGAACAATTATCGCTGCTGTGATGTACGGCCCGGTTCTGGAAGGGCGGGGCGATTTCGGCGAGTGGCGTGATGCGGCGCGCACGGCTCTCGCCGCCAATGTGCCGCCGGAGGCGATTGACTGGCGGTTGCGGGATGAGAAAGCTGGGCTTCTCGATTTTGCCGGAGAGCCTTTGCCGGCGGCCCGTGCGGATGACGTGCAGGTGTCCGTTCCAGCCTCCTTCGTGACGTTGGCGCAAGCGATTATCTGTCATAGCGATCCGGGTCGTTTCGCACTGCTTTACCGGTTGCTGTGGCGGCTGAGGCGGGATCGCGCCCTGTTGCAGTTCAAGTCCGATGCGGATGTTTCCGAAGCCCGGCAGCTTGAAAAATCGGTCCGCCGCGATTGTCACAAGATGACGGCCTTTGTTCGCTTCAAGGAATTATCCTTGCCGCAGGGGCAGGGCGGGCGGCGGCGCTTCGTCGCATGGTTCGAGCCGGATCACTTCATCGTCGAGCGCACGGCCCCGTTTTTCCAGCGGCGGTTCACGGATATGGACTGGCTGATCGCAACACCGAACGGCTCCGCGCGGTGGGACGGAAACGTGCTGGAGACATCGCGGCAGGCCGCGTCCAAGCCTGAGCTGACGGATGAAACGGACGAGCTGTGGCGAACCTATTATGCCAACATATTCAATCCGGCGCGACTGAAGATAAAAGCGATGACGGCAGAGATGCCAAAGAAATACTGGAAAAATTTGCCGGAAGCCGAGCTTATTCCAGGTCTCGTTCTCGGTGCCGAGGCGCGGGTGCTGGAGATGGCGGCGAAGGCTGCTAGCCAGCCGCAACCATTCCATCACCGCCTGCAGGCCGCGGCCTCGGCGCGTGAAGAGCCGCCACCGGCGCCGGACGGTACGCTCGCTTCATTGGCGCGGGAGGCTGGCCAATGCACGCGCTGCGCCCTGCATTGCAAGGCAACGCAGACAGTGTTCGGCATGGGACCTGAAGATGCGAAAGTGATGATCGTCGGGGAACAGCCGGGAGATCACGAGGATCTTGCCGGAAAACCTTTCGTCGGTCCCGCTGGTCAGTTGTTCGACCGGACGTTGATTGAAGCCGGTATTGACCGCAAAAAGCTTTATGTCACCAACGCCGTCAAACACTTCAAATACGAGGCCCGCGGCAAGCGGCGCATCCACCAGCGACCGGATGCGGGCGAGGTGCAGCAATGCCGCTGGTGGCTTAACAAGGAAATCGAGCTAGTACGGCCGAAGCTTATCGTTGCCATGGGTGCAACTGCGCTTTATGCGCTGACAGGCGGAAAGGAAAAGGTGTCCGAGGTTCGGGGTCGCCCGATACCGATGCAGGAGGAGCGGACGCTTTTTGTCACGGTGCACCCTTCCTATCTTCTTCGCCTTCCCGACTCGCAGCAGAAGGAGGCGGAAATGCAGAATTTCAGGAATGAAATTGATTTTATAAGATTATTCTAATAGACTGTTCTGTGTGTTTTTACGTTATATTTGATGATCATCGATGTCTTCATCGGTATGATTAAATTTTTGTTTATTGGTTATTTTTATTGAAATTTTATACTTGATACCATAATTCAGATATTTATATTTATTCATTGCGTGGATGTATGATGCTCGGCGAACTAGATCTTGCAACAGTGATACTGATGCAAAAGTGTTCTTACATTGTTGGAATGCTGAGTTTTATATATCTGAAGCTCACAAATCGTGGTTTGCACGGCCCGACAGCTCTTGCAGCAGGCTTCGCAGCCATGGCTGCCGGCTCCACGCTCGCTGGGTACGGCGAATGGGGAATAATGTCTCCGGCCTTGTGGCAATTCGGCAGCATCGTCTTCGGTATCGTGGGTTATGCGCTGATCTGGCTTGGCCTGAAAATCGTGAGCGATGGACGTGCTGCCAGCAGGGGGACAGTATCAGCTGTCTGTTTGATTGCCTTGCTGGCAATTGTCCTTGCACAGCAGGTGGCTGACAATAACGCTTATCGTGCGGCCCTGTTCAACGGCTGTGCGGCTGTGGCCTATCTTGCTGGAGCTGGCGGGCTTTTCGCGCGGTGGCGCAAGGAGCCACTCCTGTCCCGCTTCGCGTTGGGCGCGATTGCGGGTATTTCCGGCCTGATTTCGTTGTCGGTGGCAAAGAGCGTGCTTTTGCCCCAATACGCCGCCATCGATCTGGTCAATGCGTTTTTCTTGATCATCATGTTGAACTTCGCCATTGCGCTGTTCGTGATGATGCTGGTAGCCGAGCGGTCAGAGCGGAAATTGCTGGTTCTCGCCAACACCGATCCTTTGACGGGCGTCAAGAACCGCCGTTTTTTCTTCCAGGCCATGCCGGCGGTGCCGGGTCCCAACGATGCGGCGATGCTGCTCGATATCGACCACTTCAAATCAATCAACGACCGCTTCGGCCACGCCGTCGGCGACAGCGTTCTTCAGGAAGTCGCGAAGCGTATCGGCGGCAGCATACGCGGTGGTGACGTGCTGGCGCGTTACGGTGGCGAGGAGTTCATCATCTTCCTGCCGGGTGCCGGTGTTCAAAAGGCTTGCATGATCGGAGAACGCATTCGCGATGCGATTGCGATAACCGAAGTCGATTGCGGCGGTTTGCGTGTCGGCGTGACGATCAGCATCGGCGTCGCAACCAGCGGAGATGCACGCTGCGATCTTCAGACCCTGGCGGAAATGGCGGACCGCGCCCTTTACCGCGCCAAGACGGATGGGCGCAATTGCGTGCGCGAAGCCCTGGCGGCGTGAGGCTTTTGAGCTTTTTGTGAGACAATGCAAAACGCCGCAGGCATGACCCGCGGCGTTTCCATGATCTTCGTTGTCGGCTGATTTTACAGGAAGTAGCTCTGCAAGGGCTTCACTTCCAGATTGCCGGCCTTAAGCGCCTTGATGGCAAGGGCTGCTGCTTCGGCACCGGCCATCGTCGTGTAGTAGGGCACCTTCTGCATCAGCGTTGCGCGGCGCAGCGACTTCGAGTCGGAAATCGCCTTGTTGCTGTCGGTGGTGTTGATGACCAGCTGGACCTGCCGGTTGCGGATGGCGTCTTCGATATGCGGACGACCTTCCTGCACCTTGTTGATCTTCTCGGCGTTGATGCCCTGTTCAGCAAGGAAACGCTGGGTGCCGCCGGTTGCCAGTACCCTGAAGCCGCTCTCGACCAGAATACGGATTGCGGGCAACACGCGGTCCTTGTCGTCGTCGCGCACCGAGACGAAGACGGTGCCGGAGCGCGGCAGGTCGACGCCGGCGCCGAGCTGGCTCTTGGCGAAGGCGAGGGCGAAATCGGTGTCGAGGCCGATGACTTCGCCGGTCGAGCGCATTTCCGGTCCGAGCAGAATGTCGACGCCGGGGAAGCGGGCGAACGGGAAAACGGCTTCCTTGACGGCGATGTGCTTCAGGTTGCGCGGGTCGGGTTTCTTGCCGTAAGCGGCAATCGCCGCATCAAGCTTTTCGCCGGCCATGACGCGGGCAGCGATCTTGGCGATCGGCGCACCGATGGTTTTTGCAACGAAGGGCACCGTGCGCGAGGCGCGCGGGTTGACTTCGAGAACGTAGATCGTGCCGTCCTTGATCGCGTACTGAACGTTCATCAGGCCACCGACGTTGAGCGCCTTTGCAAGCGCCGTCGTCTGGCGTTCGAGCTCGTCGAGGGTTTCCTTGCTCAGCGAACGGGACGGCAGCGAGCAGGCCGAGTCGCCCGAGTGGATACCGGCTTCTTCGATGTGCTCCATGATGCCCGACACGAAGACGTTTTCGCCGTCGCACAGTGCATCGACGTCGACCTCGACGGCGTTGGTCAGGTAGCTGTCGAACAGAAGCGGGTTCTTGCCGAGCAGGGTGTTGATCTGGCCGGTCTTGTCGTTCGGGTAACGCTGCTTGATGTCCTCTGGCACGAGGCCCGGAACCGTGTCGAGCAGATAGGTCTGGAGCTGGCCTTCCGAATGGATGATCTGCATGGCGCGGCCACCCAGAACATAGGAAGGACGCACGACCAGCGGGAAGCCGATTTCCGAAGCGACGAGGCGCGCCTGTTCAACCGAATAGGCAATGCCGTTGTTCGGCTGGGCGAGGTCGAGCTTCATCAGAAGCTTCTGGAAGCGGTCGCGGTCTTCGGCAAGGTCGATCATGTCAGGCGCGGTGCCGAGGATCGGGATACCGTTCTTTTCCAGCGCTTCGGCCAGCTTCAGCGGCGTCTGGCCGCCGAACTGCACGATGACGCCGACCAGTTCGCCCTTTTCCTGTTCGGCGCGCATGATCTCGATCACGTCTTCGGCCGTCAGCGGTTCGAAATAGAGGCGGTCGGAGGTGTCGTAGTCGGTTGAAACCGTTTCCGGGTTGCAGTTGATCATGATCGCTTCGAAGCCTGCATCCTTCAGCGCGAAGGCAGCATGGCAGCAGCAATAGTCGAACTCGATGCCCTGGCCGATACGGTTCGGACCGCCGCCGAGGATGACGACCTTCTTGCGGTCGGAAACCTGCGCTTCAGAGCGGGCAGCGCCGACGAAGGGGATTTCATAGGTCGAATACATGTAGGCGGTGGGCGAGGCGAATTCTGCCGCGCAGGTATCGATGCGCTTGAAGACCGGGCGAACATTGAGGCTGTTGCGCAGCTCGGCCACTTCCTTCGGGCGCTTGCCCGTCAGAATTGCCAGGCGGGCGTCGGAAAAGCCCATGGCTTTGAGCATGCGCAGGTTCTCTGCGTCCTGCGGCAGGCCTTGCTCACGGACACGGGCTTCCATGTCCACAATTGCCTTGAACTGGGCGATGAACCAGGGGTCGATCTTCGAGTTTTCGTGGACTTCCTCTTCCGTCATTCCCATACGCAGCGCCTGGGCGACCATGCGCAGGCGATCCGGCGTCGGCGTGCCGATGGCGGCGCGGATGGCGTTCTTGGAGCCTTCGCCCTCTTCAAAGCCGGGGATTTCGATTTCATCGAGACCGGTGAGGCCGGTTTCCATGCCGCGCAGCGCCTTCTGCAGCGATTCTGCGAAGGTGCGGCCGATGGCCATGACTTCACCGACGGACTTCATGGCCGTTGTGAGGATCGGCGAGGCGCCCGGGAACTTCTCGAAGGCGAAACGCGGGATCTTGGTGACGACGTAGTCGATCGACGGTTCGAACGAGGCAGGCGTCGCGCCGCCGGTGATATCGTTTTCCAGCTCGTCGAGCGTATAGCCGATGGCGAGCTTGGCGGCGATCTTGGCGATCGGGAAGCCGGTCGCCTTGGAGGCGAGAGCAGACGAGCGCGAAACGCGCGGGTTCATTTCGATGACGACGAGGCGGCCGTCTTTCGGGTTGACGGCGAACTGCACGTTCGAGCCGCCGGTTTCCACGCCGATCTCACGCAGCACCGCAATCGAGGCGTTGCGCATGATCTGGTATTCCTTGTCGGTCAGCGTCAGCGCTGGCGCAACGGTGATGGAATCGCCGGTGTGGACGCCCATCGGATCGATGTTTTCGATGGAGCAGATGATGATGCAATTGTCCGCGGTGTCGCGGACCACTTCCATCTCATATTCCTTCCAGCCGAGAACCGATTCTTCGACCAGCACCTCGGTGGTCGGCGAAGCGTCGAGGCCGCCCGAGACGATGTCGAAGAATTCGGAGCGATTATAGGCAATGCCGCCGCCGGTGCCGCCGAGCGTGAAGGACGGGCGGATGATGGCTGGCAGGCCGACATGGTCGATCGCCTGGGCGGCGATTGCAATCGCATGCGCCATGTAACGCTGCTTGCGGTCGGTCTCGCCAAGGTTCCACTGGTTTTCCAGATCGTCCAGCGCCTTGTCCAGTTCCGCACCGGAAAGCTTCGCCTTGAGTTCGGCGCGGGCAGCTTCGTGCTTCTTGCGGTCGGCGTCCTTGATTTCAGTGGCGTTGGCCAGCATGGACTTCGGCGTTTCGAGGCCGATGCGAGCCATGGCCTCGCGGAAGAGGGCGCGGTCTTCGGCCATGTCGATGGCTTCGGGCTTGGCGCCGATCATTTCCACATTGTAGCGGTCGAGAACGCCCATGCGCTTCAGGGACAGCGCGGTGTTGAGCGCGGTCTGGCCGCCCATGGTGGGAAGCAGCGCGTCCGGACGTTCCTTGGCGATGATCTTGGCGACGACTTCCGGGGTGATCGGCTCGACATAGGTTGCGTCGGCGAGGCCCGGATCGGTCATGATGGTGGCCGGGTTGGAGTTGACCAGAATGACCCGGTAACCCTCTTCCTTCAGCGCCTTGCAGGCCTGGGTGCCGGAATAGTCGAATTCACATGCTTGGCCGATGACGATCGGTCCTGCGCCAATGATGAGGATGGACTTGATATCTTGGCGCTTCGGCATGGCTCTCTCGTTCCGCGTTTTGGTTGCGCAAAACACCAGCCAGGGTGAAAGATCACCGGCCGGGGCGCGCAATTCAAAGTTTTCAGGCTAGAAGCGGCTTATAGGCAAATGTTTTTGAGAACGGAACCCCATAAATTCCGGAATCGACAGAAACTCTTAACCCGCCGGTGTATGCGCGGCGAAACGGGCCTGCACGGCCGCGCTATGGGAGCGGCTGACGGGTATTTCCGAGCCGTCTCTTGTAATGACGTGCAGACGGCCAGCCTGTTTACGCAACGAGACGACGTCGGAAATGGCAATCCAGTGGGAACGGTGCACCTGCAAGCCTTCCGTGAGGCCTATTTCTTTCAGCGCATCGGCAAAACGCAGCAGAACGAGCTGATGGCCGCGCGTGGTGACGATTTCGGTATAGTGGTCCTGCACCGACAGCCGCAGCAATTCTCCGCGCTTTTGCGGCGGCAGCCGCTCCAGCAGCGGCGCGATGCTTTTCACCTCACCTTTGGCATCTCCATTCGGGTCCGCAACGGCATCCGTTGCCGTTGCGCGTGACTGGCAGGCCGTGAGGTAGCTCAGCAGGCAAAAGATGGCGCAGAGCGGCAGGGCCGACAGGCTGCTTTTCAGAAAGGCAGCGAAACCCATTTCCCTGCCGGAAAAGATTTGGTTCATGATGGAAAGCAGCAGCCCGATGGGCAGGGCTGCCGTCAGCGAGCCGATCATCATGCGTGTCAGCATATTTTCAATGCTGCTGGCAAGGATGGTGTTGGCGAGGATGGAAAAGGATATTGCGAACGTCCATGCGCCAGCCTGAACGATTGTCCAGTAAAGCAGCCGGTCGGCGAAACTCATGGTCTCACTTGTCCCGAAAGGGCCGGTCAGAATGAAGATCGCCAATATGGCAAGGAAGGTCAGCCACAGTCTGCGCGATTGCAGGATGGCGTGCATTTCACGAAGCGTGGACTGCAAAGAGAGGTGATCCACGAAGTTTTCCTGCGGTTGACGCCAATGCGTTTTTCTTTCGCGCATGTTTTGCCGAAGTTAGCGATAATTTCAACCGGGTCAAAACGCTTCACCATGTCACTTCAGCCTTTGCTAGACGCACCGCTTGCCGTGCAATTCCATGTCGCCACCGTTGTTCCGGCCGCGATTCTCGGCGCCTTCATTTTCCTTCGCCCCAAAGGAACCGCCATCCACCGGCTACTCGGCAGGATTTGGGTGACGCTGATGGTCATGACGTCCGTTTCGACCTTCTTCATTCATGAATTGAGGGTGTTTTACGGTTTCAGCCCGATTCATCTTTTATCGGTTCTCACCATATATGGCTGTCTGCAATCGGTCCTTTTCGCGCGCAGGGGCGAAATCAGGCGCCATATGAGGATCATGCAGAGTGTTTATCTCGGCGGTATCGTCATCGCAGGCGGTTTCACCTTCGTTCCGGGGCGGATCATTCACGAGGTTGCTTTCGGTGACGGTCAGCCGGGTCTTGTGGTGCTTTTCGCGGGCGTGTTCGTGTTTGCCCTGCTGTCTCTGACCGTCTTCACGCAAAGGCGGCGAACCTCCTGAACGAATGCACCCACCTCCGCTTTCTTCCGGAACAAGATGTATTATAGTGCCGTTATAAGGTTGCCTGTTGAGGCGACGTTTGCGGAGAGAAAAGCATGGAATGGAGAGGGCGCCGCCAGTCGGACAATATCGAGGATCGGCGCGGCATGTCGGCGGGATCGGGGCCATCCGGCAACGATCCTTTTTCGCGTGGCGGAATGCGCGTGCCGATCGGGCGCCGCGGCGGCGGTATCGGCATTGGCGGTCTTCTGCTGATCCTGCTGATCAGCTGGGTGCTTGGCATCAATCCGCTGACGCTGCTTTCGGGCGGAGACATTTCACTGGATGGGGGCGGTACCACGCAGCAATCCGGCCAGCAGGCGGGCACTCGGCCGCAGGGCCAATCGTCCGACGAGACGACGGCTTTCGTGCGCACCGTGCTGGCTGAGACGGAAGATACCTGGAGCGGCATTTTCCAGTCCGCCGGCGAGACCTATCAGAAACCGACCCTTGTGCTGTTTTCCGGGCAGGTTGCGTCTGCCTGCGGTTCTGCCTCTGCGGCCAGCGGCCCGTTCTATTGCCCTGGTGACCGCAAGGTCTATCTCGACACCAGTTTCTTCAGTGAACTGGACAAGCGTTTCGGCGCGTCTGGCGATTTCGCGCAGGCTTACGTGATTGCGCATGAGGTGGGCCACCACGTCCAGAACCTGACCGGTGTCCTGCCGGAGTTCAACCGCCGCCGCCAGTCCATGAGCCAGGTGGATGCCAACAAGATGTCGGTGCGTGTGGAGCTTCAGGCCGATTGTTATGCCGGTATCTGGGGCAAGTTCACCGAACAGAAGGGAATTCTGGAAACCGGTGACCTTGAGGAAGCGCTCAACGCTGCTCACCAGATCGGCGACGACACCCTGCAGAAGCAGACTCAAGGATATGTGGTGCCTGACAGTTTCAACCACGGCACGTCGGCGCAGCGCATGGAATGGTTCAAGCGCGGCTTCCAGAACGGACGCGTCGAGGACTGCGACACCTTTTCGGCGAATATCTGATAATCAAATGAACGAGGGGGCTTTTCAGCCCCCTTTTTATTCAGCGCATCAAGAGCGCCACGGCATACATGCCAAGCGCGAAGATCGTATGGGCAACGAGGTTGAGAAAGCGAACCTTGTTCGGGTTCGGCGTCTTCGATGCCGCCCAGCCGATGCCGAGGCCAGGTTGCAGCAGGAACCAGCCCGCGCCGACCGTGACGATGCCCACGATCCAAGGCTGAATGAAGGACGGCTCTGAAAACCACGAGGCCGGCACTATCAGGGCGAGAATGATGCCGTAGAGAATGCCGACGGCATAATGCGAAATCCAGCCGAGCGCCAGTTCATGCTCGTAAGGTGCGGCCGTGGCGATGCTGTCGTGAAATATCCTGCCCTTCGGCAGATGCCAGAACCAGCGGCCGACCGGCGCCCAGTTCGGGGCGGACTGGCCAAAAAACCGGTGCAGCACAATCGCCCATATATCCATAAACACGGTGCCACCAACCCCCATGGCAATACCGCGCCAAATCAAATCCAGCATAGATCCCTCCGCAAATCATGATCGACCAAGCTCTAGCTGATCGTGTGAGTGGCGTGAACAGGGTTTTTCGCGTGCTGAGGGCGGACAAGAAAAATGGCCGGATCGCTCCGGCCATAATGAATACTGAAACGTCTCCTCCGTCATGCCGGACTGGATCCGGGGTAACGGTGCGATGGTCTCACAAGTGAGCTATTCTCGCTCTACGCGGCACGCCCATATTCAGCCTGCCGCCGCGTTGCCGTGGCGAGCTGGAACTGCGCAAGCAATTCGTTGAGCGCCGCCGCTTCCGAGGCGAGGCCGTGGCTTGCCGCAGTCTGTTCTTCGACCATGGCGGCATTCTGCTGGGTGCCCTGATCGATGGTGTTGATGGCGGTGTTGATTTCCTGAAGTCCGGTGGACTGTTCGCGCGACGACGTTACGATGGCGTCGATGTGGCGGTTGATCTCCTGGACTTCGCGCACGATGGTTTCCAGCGCCTTGCCGGCATTGCCGACGAGATCGACACCGGATTGCACCTGTGATGTTGAGGCGTTGATCAGCGTCTTGATTTCCTTCGCGGCATTTGCAGAGCGCTGGGCAAGCTCGCGCACTTCCTGTGCGACGACGGCAAAACCCTTGCCTGCCTCACCGGCGCGGGCGGCTTCCACGCCGGCATTCAGCGCAAGCAGGTTTGTCTGGAAGGCGATTTCGTCGATCACACCAATGATGTTGCTGATCTCCGACGACGATTTTTCGATGCCTTCCATGGCGCGAACAGCGTCCTCGACGATGATGCCGGACTGCTCGGCATTGTTGCGCGTGCGGTCGACCAGACGGCCTACCTCTTCGGCACGGCGGGCGGAATCCTTGACCGTCGTGGTTATTTCCTCAAGTGCGGCCGCAGTCTCCTCGACAGAGGCGGCCTGCTGCTCGGTGCGCTTGGCCAGATCGTCGGCAGACTGGCGGATTTCTCCAGCACCGGCATCGATTGCGCGTGCATTCTGGCCGACTGTGCTCAAGGCAACGTTCAGCTTGGCGACGGAGTTGTTGAAGTCGTCGCGCAAGCGGTCGATGCGGGTCACGAAAGGTGTCTCGATCCGGTAGTTGAGGTCGCCGTTCGAAAGGTGCGTCAGTCCCTTTGCCAGCGAATCGACTGCGAACTGGATGTCGGCCGCGTCTTTCGCCGCCAGTCGTTCGCGGTCGTTGCGCTCCTGTTCGGAAAGCGTGCGGTTCTGTTCGGCGTCGCCTTCAAGACGCAGACGTTCCGTGGCGTTCGATTTGAATACGGCAACCGCCGCAGCCATCGAGCCGATCTGGTCACTGCGCTCCTGGCCGGGAATGGCGACATCGAGATTGCCGGCGGCAAGCCTTTCCATGGCAGCAGTCATCTGCGTGACGGGGCGAACAATGAAACGGCTGAGAACGGTTGCCAGAAGGGCGATCATGATCGCGGCGGCAAGGATCGTAGCGATGGTTGCCGCGAGGCGAAATTGGCCGATCGCGCTATAGGCGACGTCGGAATCGACAACGAAACCGAGATACCAATCGACCGAGGGCAGACCAGCGACGGGAATGAAGCTGGTGATCTTGCCCTTGCCGTCGATCTCGGTTTGCGAAATCGCGGAAGAAATTGCCGGTGTATCAACCTTGAAGAGATCGGTCAGCGGCTTGTCGACGAATTTCGCATCGGGATGCATGAGGATCTTGCCGTCCTTGCTGACGAGGAAGGCGTATCCATCCTTGCCGGCATCCACCGACTTGATCATCGTGACCAGCGAATCCAGCGAGAAGTCGCTACCCGTCACGCCGGCCAGCTTGCCGTCGATGGACACGGGAATGGCGGCAGTGATGATAAGGCCGCCGGTCGACGCATCGCTATAGGGCTCGGTCAGTACTGGCTTGCCGGCCTTGACGGCGTCCAGATACCAGGGGCGCTTGCGCGGGTCGTAGCCTTCCGGCAATGGCAATTTCGGGAAAGTCGTGAAACTGCCGCTTTCGGCATTGCCGAAATAGGTGGACATGAACTGAGCCGTCAGCACGTCGTTCTGGAGGAACTGCAGTTTGGCGTCGTCATCTGGGAGCTTGGCGAGCGTCTTCGCAACCGTTTCGGTCAGCATGATGCGGCCGTTCAGCCAGTTGGCGATGCTTTGCGCTGCCTGCTTGCCGGACGAATCGATATTTTCCGCCACGGCTTGCGTTGTCACCTGGTGCTGAAGACTGTCGATATAGAAGGAAAAGCCGGCAAAAGCGGCGACGACAAGCGATGACGCCGCAAACAGAATGCGCGTCATGAGATTGGTTTTTTTGGGCAAGCTACACGTCCTTGGAACCAGATGTGCCCATTCGGCTCATCTTGGAAAATAATGGGAAAGACATGCCTCAATGGCGGGAATATTCTGCGTCATGCAGCTTATGGTTTGAAAGAACTTCGCGATATTCTAATGCGTAAAGTGAAATGGTAAAATTCGGCTAAATTTGTTATATGTCAGGCCTTTTCGGCCCAAGTGGACGTAAAATTGCCGCTCTGCGTAAATTTTGATCATTGATCCGCAAAGGTTGCGTGCAGGAAGGGAATATTTTATTCATCACCTGCTGCCATTGCGCAATTCGCGGGCAATGGCCAAAATTCAGGTGAATTACAATGTCTTCGTCGGTTGTTGCAGAAACCGTTCCCTCTGGATCGGGGTCGTGGCTTTCGCATTTCAAGGCTACGCTTGCGCTTGGAATTCCGCTTGTCGGTGCGCAGCTCGCGCAGCTTGGCATCCACACTACAGATATGGTCATCGTCGGTCAGCTCGGAGCTGAGAAGCTGGCGGCCATGGTGCTGGCCGGGCAGTTCTTCTTCGTTGTCTTCATTTTCGGCTCGGGATTTTCCGTGGCCGTGGTGCCAATGGTAGCGCAGGCTTACGGGCAGGGCGATGCGACGGCTGCCCGCCGCTCGCTGCGCATGGGCATGTGGGTTGCAATCGCGTACTGGATTCTTGCCCTGCCGATATTCTTCAACGCCGAGCGCATTCTGGTCTATCTCGGGCAAAACCCCGAAGTTGCGGCGTTGACCGGCCATTATCTCGCCATCGCCAAGTTCGGCCTTTTGCCGGCGCTGCTTTTTTACGTGCTGCGCGGGCTTGTCAGTGCCATCGGCCGTGCGGGCATCATTCTGTATGTCACCATCATCATGCTGGTGATGAACGGTTTGATGGCCTATGCGCTGGTCTTCGGCCATTTCGGATTGCCGGTGATGGGCATGAACGGCGCGGCCGTCGTCGCCGTCATCGTCAATGCCTTCAGCTTCATCTTCATCGTCGCTTATGTGCAGACGCGTGAGGAAACCAGGAAATACGAGCTGTTCGTGCGCTTCTGGCGGCCGGACTGGCATGCGCTGTTCGAAGTGCTGCGCCTTGGCCTGCCTATCAGCATCACCATCCTTGCCGAAGTGACGCTGTTTGCGGCGGCTTCGATCCTGATGGGACAGATTGGCACCGTGCAGCTTGCGGCGCATGGCATCGCTCTGCAGCTTGCCTCCATCGCTTTCATGATCCCGCTCGGCCTGTCGCAGGCGGCGACCGTGAGGGTCGGTGTCGCGTTCGGTCAGGGTGATTTCAGGAACCTAGTGCGCGCCGCCATCATGGTCTACGCGATTGCCTGCGGCATTGCCGTTTGCGGCGGCATCCTGTTTGCGGCTGTTCCGGAATTTCTGGCGAAGTGGTTTCTTGACGCGAAGTTGCCGGAAGCGGCGGAAGTGCTTGCCTACGCAAGCAGCCTCGTGGTGATCGCCGGCATCTTCCAGCTGGTCGATGGTATCCAGGCCGTGACAGCAGGTTTGCTGCGCGGATTGAAGGATGCGCGCATTCCGGCGATGCTGGCGCTGATTTCCTATTGGCCGATCGGGCTGGCGCTGGCCTGGACCATGGCCTTTCCGCTCGGCTTTGGCGGACGCGGCGTCTGGTTCGGTTTCGTGATCGGCCTTTCGACGGCGGCCGTTCTCCTGACTATACGTTTCGTCATTCTGGTGAAGCGCGAAATGAAAACGGCCCGCTGAAAGCGGGCCGTATATTTTTCCTGATTTTCCGAAGATGTCTCAGCGCTCGGCGAGCGCTGCCTCACCTTGTCTCTCGCGCAGCAGGTTGACGAAGCGGCGGAAGAGATAGTGGCTGTCCTGCGGGCCGGGCGATGCTTCCGGATGGTGCTGGACGGAGAAGACCGGCTTGCCGACGATGCGCAGGCCGCAATTAGTGCCGTCGAACAGCGACGTGTGGGTTTCTTCGACGCCATCAGGCAGCGACTTGGCGTCAACCGCAAAACCGTGGTTCATGGACACGATTTCCACCTTGCCGGTGGTGAAATCCTTGACCGGATGGTTGGCGCCGTGGTGGCCCTGGTGCATCTTTTCAGTCTTGGCGCCGACGGCCAGGCCAAGCATCTGGTGGCCGAGGCAGATGCCGAAGATCGGCAGGTCGCTGTTGATGAGGTTCTGAATGACCGGTACGGCATATTCGCCTGTCGCTGCCGGGTCTCCCGGACCATTGGAAAGGAAAACGCCATCCGGCTTCAATGCCAGAATGTCTTCGGCGGATGTCTGGGCCGGAACCACCGTGACCTTGCAATCGAGACCGGCGAAGAGGCGCAGGATGTTGCGCTTGACGCCGAAATCCACGCAGACGACATGGTACTTCGCATCGGCTTCACTCAGCGTGCCGTAACCCTCGTTCCAAACCCAAGGCGTTTCCGTCCAGGTGGAGGATTGGCCGGATGTGGCTTCGATGGCGAGGTCGAGGCCGACGAGACCGCTCCATGCCTTGGCTTCCGCCTTCAGCGCCTCGATGTCGAACACGCCGTTGGGATCATGGGCGATCACCGCGTTCGGTGCACCGTTTTCGCGTATCCATGCCGTCAGCGCGCGCGTGTCGATGCCGCAAAGGCCGATGACGCCGCGGGCTTTCAGCCAGGCATCCAGATGCTTGGCGGCGCGGAAGTTCGAAGGGTCGGTGATGTCGGCCTTGAAGATGACGCCGACTGCGCCCCGGCGGGCGGCTGGCGTCAGGTCTTCGATGTCTTCCTCATTGGTGCCGACATTGCCGATGTGCGGGAAGGTGAAGGTGACGATCTGGCCGAGATAGGACGGATCGGTCAGGATTTCTTCGTAACCGGTCAGTGCGGTGTTGAAGCAGACTTCGGCCTGTACCTTGCCGGTTGCGCCGATCCCCGTTCCCTCGATCACTGTGCCATCGGCAAGAACAAGCATTGCGGTCGGTTTGCGGGTAGTCCAGGGCGCTGTCTCGGTCATCTCGTTCCGTTTCTGCCGCTTCGCACCCCGCCTCTTGAAAGGCAGGGGGAGAGGGGCCATTTTTTGTCGCAGGCTTCGTGACATAAAGGGGCGCGCGAAAAACTCGCGTTTTGACCCTTCGTTAAAATCTCGTGCAGGTGCCGGAAAATAACGAAAGCTGCTTAAACGGTCAACCGCAGGCTCAAGATTTACGCGGAATTAAACCTTCGCACATTCAAGGGCTTATGCATTTGATTTGCTTGAGCGGGTTTGCTCGGTTATGTCGTTTCGAAAAATAAGGTGGAAAGTTTCCGTGTCGAGAAGCTGCGGAATGCACTTTCCCAAGGAGAAGAAGAAATGATGCGCGACACGTTCGCTAATACTCTGAAAGACGCGCTGAAGGCTCGTGACGCCCGGCGTACATCGACCGTGCGTCTCATCCAGGCAGCCATCAAGGATCGCGATATTGCCAATCGCGGCGTGGGCAAGGACCCCGTCACCGACGACGAGATCATGCAGATCCTGACCAAGATGGTGAAGCAGCGGGAAGAGTCCGCCAGCATCTATGATGGTGCCGGTCGCGCCGAGCTTGCCGCTCAGGAGCGCGAGGAAATCGTCATCATCAAGGAATTCATGCCGGAAGAGATTCCGGCCGAAAAGGTGCGCGAATTGTGTCAGGCCGTCATCAGCGAAACCGGCGCCTCCGGCCTGCGTGACATGGGCAAGTGCATGAATGCGCTCAAGGAGCGCTATCCCGGCCAGATCGACTTCGCGAAAGCCTCCGGCGTCGTCAAGGATTTGCTGAAGTAGGTGTCGCCCGTTCGGAAAAAGTAAAGGCAGGGCAGCCATGGCTGCCCTGCCTTTTTGCTGCCGACGAAGGCGCATTTCGGCGGATCAAAATGCGGTCACGCGCAGGCGTTTTTCGGGGGACGTGCCTGCGGGCGTCAGCAGCTTTATGAGAATGTCCGGGCGCTGCCTTTGAATATGTTTTATACCTCGGCGACGGTTGGCTCAAATTACAAAAACATAATTTTTTGTGATGATGCGCTGCCATAAATTTGCCCGAAGCGGGCGACAGCGGCGATGCGGTTTTAGTGCGATGGCCTGTGAATATCGGGTATTCCGGTTCTTTGGGTTTGGTACTGACCCCTTTCTGCGCTTATATGAAAGACTGGCCTCGAACAGGTAAACCATGCGATTTTCCAATTCTTTTCTCGATGAGATACGCGACCGCGTGAACATCTCCGATGTGATCGGCAGACGTGTGTCCTGGGATAAGAAGAAGACCAATACGCCGCGGGGCGATTATTGGGCCTGCTGCCCGTTCCATGGCGAAAAAAGCCCGAGTTTTCATTGCGAGGATCGCAAGGGGCGATACCATTGTTTTGGTTGCGGTGTTTCCGGCGATCATTTCCGGTTTCTCACCGATCTCGAGGGGTTGAGTTTCCCCGAAGCGGTTCAGCAGATCGCCGACATGGCCGGCATCTCCATGCCGCAGCCCGATCCGCAGGCTGAGAAGCGCGAGCGCGAGCGCACCTCGTTGCAGGACGTCATGGAAATGGCGACGCTGTTCTTTCAGGATCAGTTGCAGACCGCGCTAGGTGCACGGGCGCGGGCTTATCTGCGCGATCGCGGACTGACTGGGCGCACCATCGAGACATTCAGGCTCGGTTTTGCACCAGATAGCCGCAATGCGCTGAAGGAGCATCTGGCGAGCAAGGGTGTGGCGCGCGAACAGATGGAAGCCTGCGGGCTGGTGGTGCATGAAAACGTGCCGGTTTCCTATGACCGCTTCCGCGACCGCATCATGTTCCCGATCCTGTCGTCGCGCGAAAAGGTGATCGCTTTCGGCGGCCGCGCCATGGCGGCGGATGCAGTGGCCAAATATCTGAACTCCAACGAGACCGAGCTTTTTCACAAGGGCAATGTTCTCTACAATTTCGCCCGCGCGCGGCGCGCCTCGCAGGCTTCCGGTGGCACCGTCATTGCCGTCGAAGGTTATATGGATGTCATTGCGCTTTATCAGGCGGGTGTGGAAAATGCTGTCGCCCCGCTCGGCACGGCGCTGACGGAAAGCCAGCTTGAGCTCCTGTGGAAAATGTCGCCGCAGCCGATCCTCTGCTTTGATGGCGACGGCGCCGGCATTCGTGCCGCCAACCGCGCAGCCGATCTCGCCTTGCCGCATATCAAGCCCGATCGTTCGGTGAGTTTTGCGCTTTTGCCCGACGGAAAAGACCCTGATGATCTCGTGCGGCTGGAGGGGCGTGCGCCTTTTGACCGTGTGCTTTCTGAGGCAAAACCGCTCGCGGCGATGATCTGGAGCCGCGAGACGTCTTCGGTGACTTTCGATACGCCTGAAAAGCGTGCCCAGCTTGAAAGCCGGCTGCGGCAGATCGTTGCCGTGATCGGCGACGAGGCCGTGCGGCGTTTTTACCAGCAGGATATGCGCGACAGGCTGAATGCCTTCTTCCAGCCGCGTTTTCAGCAGGGCGGTTCGCAGGGTGGAAATTTCCGACGCGATGGCCAGCAGGGTAATGGGCGCGGGTTCCAGAGGAACGCTTCCGGACGGGGTGGAGCCATGGCTGCGCCGGCCAGTAACATTTCCGACCGGCTTACCCAGTCGGGTCTGGTCAGGGGGCACCAGACCAAGCCTTCACTTCGCGAAAGCGTTCTCGCCATCACCATCGTCAACCATCCCGAACTGCTGCTTGAGGAATATGACGAGATCGCCGCGATCGATTACGAAAACCGCGATCTGCAACGCCTGTGGTCGACTGTGCTGACCTTTGCTGCGGAAAGTGCGGCCGAGATTTCGCGGGCAGGGCTGATCGAGCGCCTGTCGCAGCAGGGTTTCGAGGTGCTTTTGAAAACCATGGACCAGCAGGTGCGCAATGCGCGCCTGTGGACGGCCACGGAACAGGCGGCGCTGGAAGATGCGCGTGAGGGATATGTGCAGGCACTTTCCCTGCACAAGAGAACGAAATCCCTGCTCTGGCAGAAGCGCGAGCTGGAGCGGGAAATAGGCGAGGCGACGGACGACGAACGCGGCACGCTTCTGGTGCGGGCGCTGGCCGAAGTTCAGCTGGAAATCGGCCGAATGGAAAATCAGGAAGCGATCATCGATGGTTTCGGCGTCATGTCCGGCCGGGTAAAGGGTCCAGCTGTCGGCCATGGCTGAGGACTGCGGCCAAGAATAGAAAGACGTGTGGGGTTGCCTTTTGCTGCAAGCGCCCTAAATAGGGGGTAGTCTGGTGATAACTCGCAAAATGCGGCCCTTTTTATGAATTTCCGTGGCTGTCTCGCCCTCAAAGGCTTGACGGGGCGGGAAATAGCGGGAATCACCAATTCAGGAATAGTAAGGTGGAATGAGCCTTGGCGGATAGAAATTGCATGAGCAAGCATTTTCGGGTGCACTGTCTTTGCATTCTGCCTGAGGCTGCCGTGGTTAATCGGCAATTAAAGATCACTCCGTTAGGTGTCTGACAGTGATTCGCTGTTATCAGCCGGATGCTCTCAAGGCGAACGGCGATGCGGCGGAACAGGTGTTAGCGTCAGGGAAAGCGACGAGATAGATGGCAACCAAAGTCAAAGAAAACGAAGAAGCAGAAAACGAACGCGACGGTGCGACGGACGGTCCGCTTCTCGATCTTTCGGATGACGCGGTCAAAAAGATGATCAAGGCCGCCAAGAAGCGCGGCTATGTGACGATGGACGAGCTGAATTCCGTCCTGCCGTCCGAAGAAGTGACGTCCGAGCAGATCGAAGACACGATGGCGATGCTGTCCGATATGGGCATCAACGTTATCGAGGACGAGGATGCCGAGGAAGCACCGGGCGAAGCCGAAAGCGACGATTCCGATAACGAAGAGTCCGAAGGCGGCGAACTGGCACCTTCCGGCGGTACCGCGCTTGCGACCGCGAAGAAAAAAGAACCGACCGACCGTACCGACGATCCTGTGCGCATGTATCTGCGCGAAATGGGTTCCGTAGAGCTTCTGTCGCGCGAAGGCGAAATCGCCATCGCCAAGCGCATCGAGGCCGGCCGCGAAACGATGATCTCCGGCCTTTGCGAAAGCCCGTTGACGTTCCAGGCGCTGATCATCTGGCGCGACGAACTCAACGAAGGCACGACGCTGCTGCGCGAGATTATCGATCTCGAAACCACTTATTCCGGCCCGGAAGCCAAGGCTGCCCCGCAGTTCCAGAGCCCGGAAAAGATCGAGGCGGACCGCAAGGCCGCCGAAGAGAAGGAAAAGACCCGCAGACTGCGTGCGCCCTCCGGTGACGAGGATGTGACTGACGTGGGTGGCGATGGCCTGCCGCCGGAAGAGGAAGAAGAGGACGACGACGAGTCCAACCTTTCGCTTGCCGCGATGGAAGCCGAGCTGCGTCCGCAGGTCATGGAAACGCTCGACACCATTGCCGACACCTACAAGAAGCTGCGCAAGCTTCAGGACCAGCAGGTTGAGGCTCGCCTTGCCTGCACGGGGACCCTGTCCTCCGGTCAGGAGCGCCGCTACAAGGATCTCAAGGACCAGTTGATCACGGCTGTGAAGTCGCTGTCGCTGAACCAGAACCGTGTCGACAGCCTTGTCGAGCAGCTTTACGATATTTCCAAGCGTCTGATGCAGAACGAAGGCCGGCTGCTGCGCCTTGCCGAATCCTATGGCGTAAAGCGCGACAGCTTCCTCGAGCAGTATCACGGTGCGGAACTCGATCCGAACTGGATGAAGTCGATTGCCAATCTGGCCGC
This sequence comes from Agrobacterium sp. SORGH_AS_0745, assembly GCF_030818995.1. Taxonomy (NCBI): domain Bacteria; kingdom Pseudomonadati; phylum Pseudomonadota; class Alphaproteobacteria; order Hyphomicrobiales; family Rhizobiaceae; genus Agrobacterium; species Agrobacterium sp. SORGH_AS_0745. The sequence continues at coordinate 2,744,950 of NZ_JAUTBI010000003.1, read as the reverse complement.
CCGCGGCTGGAAGGAATTCGCCCGCGAGGAAAGCAACACGATCCGCGAGATCCGTCAGGAAATCCAGAATCTGTCGACGGAAACCGGTATTTCCATCGCCGAATTCCGCCGTATCGTTTCCATGGTACAGAAGGGTGAGCGCGAAGCGCGTATCGCCAAGAAGGAGATGGTCGAGGCCAACCTGCGTCTCGTGATCTCCATCGCCAAGAAATACACCAACCGCGGCCTGCAGTTCCTCGATCTCATTCAGGAAGGCAATATTGGCCTGATGAAGGCGGTGGACAAATTCGAATATCGCCGTGGTTACAAGTTCTCGACCTATGCGACATGGTGGATCAGACAGGCGATCACCCGTTCGATCGCCGACCAGGCGCGCACGATCCGTATTCCGGTTCACATGATCGAGACGATCAACAAGATCGTTCGCACCTCGCGCCAGATGCTGCACGAGATCGGCCGCGAGCCGACCCCGGAAGAGCTGGCGGAAAAGCTGGCCATGCCGCTTGAAAAGGTGCGCAAGGTTCTGAAAATCGCCAAGGAGCCGATTTCGCTCGAAACCCCTGTAGGTGACGAAGAGGATTCGCATCTCGGCGACTTCATCGAGGACAAGAACGCGCTGCTGCCTATCGACGCCGCCATTCAGGCCAACTTGCGCGAGACGACGACCCGCGTTCTCGCCTCGCTGACGCCGCGTGAAGAACGTGTTCTGCGCATGCGTTTTGGCATCGGCATGAACACCGACCATACGCTGGAAGAAGTCGGCCAGCAGTTCTCGGTCACGCGCGAACGTATTCGTCAGATCGAGGCGAAGGCACTTCGCAAGCTGAAGCATCCGAGCCGCTCCAGAAAGCTCAGAAGCTTCCTCGACAGCTAAGCCTTTGCCTGCTTTAAAATTGAACCCGGTCAGTCACCTCTGGCCGGGTTTTTTGTTTCCCGCACTGGCGATCTCTGCGACAAGCCTTATGTGTAAAAACAAAGCGTTCCGCGTTTTCGGAAATGCTCAGGTTCGATTTGGCTCGATAACATGCAACAGGTTTCGGCAAGCAGATGGCGAGGGAAGGGATGGGCGGTGCCCGTCTCCGTGTTGCTGCATCTGGCTGTGGTCGCGATCTTTCTTTTCGAACTGCCCGAACGCATAGCCGAACCGCAGGAGCCGGAAAGCATCAGCGTCGATCTGGTGCCGCCGCCTGAGGAAAAGAAGCCGGAGGAAGCCAAGCCTCCCGCCGCCGAGCAGGCAAAGCAAGAAAAGCCGCAGCCTCCACCGCCGCCGCCCGCTCCGCCGGCAGAGGAGCCGAAACCTTCGCCGCCCTTGCAGGCGACACTGCCGGCTATCGCCATGCGGCCGGAGGAGACGCAGGCGGACCCAGAGGACAAGACAGGTAAGGCGGAGGAAGCGGACAAGACCGAGCCTTCCAAGGAGCCTGAAAGCCAGCCTGAAAAGACGGCTGAGGACAAGCCCGCGCCATCTGCCGCCAACGGCGATCTCAAGGCGTCCGCCGAACAGGGAGAAATTGCGGTTTCACCCGTCAAGCAAGAGGCTGAGCCGGAAAAAGCGCCGGTGCCGCAGGAGAAACCGGCTGACGAAAAACCTGCCGAGGTGGCAAAGGAGGAGCCCGCGAAACTTCCGGCCGCCAAACAATTATTGTCTTCGTCGCTGCTTTCTCCGGCCCAAAGACGCCAGATGTTTGGTGATCTGCCGCCCCGCCGCCGCATTGTTCAGCTTTGCAGCACGGAGGCTCTGGCGCAAATTCAGGGCGCGGGTTTTGCCGCCCGTGGCATGATACCCTATTCGGATACGGGCGGGAGGATATCGGGGAATTCTATTGATGCTTCCGGCGGCGCATTCAATACCGGCAATAGCTGGCACGATGTGTCTTTTCAGTGCGAAGTCGATCTGGATAACTACGCCGTAACGGCATTCCGGTTTAAGATTGGGAACGCCTTAACACCGGATGAGGCGAAAAAGCGGGGCTTCACCCGATTTCAATGAAAGCTAGTTTTTTAAACTTTTGGTTTGCTGACGAAGGTTTTCGTCCGCCACTCCGTCGTCCTCGGGCTTGTCCCGAGGATATGCACCCGACTGATTTGTAGACGTGTTTAAATCCTTAGGACAAGCCCAAGGATGACGTCCAGTCTGGACATATGTCGGTCAGCAGGGCTGGGAGCTTACACCCTCTCCGTATCACCGACCAACAGCCCGATACCCGCCATCAGCGCATCCTCGTCGTACGGCTTCCTGATAACAGGCACGTTGCCGAAGTCGTCAGGCACCATGCTGGCATCGGCATAGCCGGTGGCGAACAGGAAGGGGATGCCGCGGCGGTGAAGCTCGCGTGCGACGGCGATGGAGGTGTCGGAACCGAGATTGATGTCGAGGATAGCCACATCCGGCACGTAGCTCTTCAGCTTCTCGATGGCCATTGCCGAGGAGGTCGCGGTTTCAATTGTCTTGATGCCGTTGTCTTCCAGCATGTTCTCCACATCCATGGCGATCAGCATCTGGTCTTCTACGAGCAATATTTTCAACGTTTCCTCCCGGTTGGACCGTCTGGGTTGTGGTACGGTGTCATCCTCCGTCTTCATCTCGGAAGCTGTCATGACTGCTGAGATATGGCGGGAGGGCAGGAGAATTTCCGCCTCAAGCCCATCAGGCAAATACCGAATGGTGCTGCGTCCGCCCAGATCGTAGGGGATGCTGCGGCTGATGAGCGCCGTGCCGAACCCGGAGCGTGATGGTGTGGGCAGCTTGGTAGGCAGAGTTTCGCGCCAATGTATCAGGCAATCGCGGTTTTCGTCGACTTCCCAGCGCAGATCCAGTTTTCCGCCGGTCTGCGCAAGCGCGCCGTATTTGGCAGCATTCGTCGCCAGTTCATGCAGTACGAGGGCCATGACGGAAAATGCGCGCGAATCGAGCGTGACCTGTGGTCCGGCAAGATCAACAATAGCCTCGGCTGAACGGTGCGGCGACAATTCGGCGTCCAGCAGGTCGCGCAACGACCCGCCGCCTTCACCGCGAATGATCTGGTCATGGGCAAAGGACAATGCCTGGATACGACCCTTTAGCGCACCGACATATTCCTGCAGCGTTTTACCCTCTTGCGAGGGATTGCCGACCAGCGATTTGATAATGGCGAGAACGTTCTTGACGCGGTGGTTGAGTTCCTCGTTCAGCATGCGCTGGCGCACTTCCGCGCGCTCCCTTTCGCCCGCCATCAGCTCGCTGTGATGAAATGCGACCTCGACCAACGCTATTCTTGCGGCTTCGGCAATTTCCCGGTCCGCATCGGACCATGGCTGCGCCTGCAGGCGCACGGTCTCCTTCCAGATCGCGAAGCTCTTGCGCGGGGTGAGACGATCGCCGAGCGGACCGGTCTCATAGGATTTTTCCGGGTTGCCGGCCCAGTTCAGGTTCTGCACGATCTCCCTGCGGAAAAACAGCAGATAGTCGTTTTTGACCTGTGACAGCGGAATGGCGAGCATTCCGGCTGCGATATCTGCATAAATCTCCGCTTCCGGTATGGCTTGCGAGATGGCATGGGTTGCCCAGACCCTTCCCTCACTGACAGAGGTTACGAAGCGCGCCAGCCTTGGAATGGCATCCGCGGGCGGCGTTGCGCCGTGGCCGTGCCAGTTGTTGTCCACCCAAAGCCCGACGCCGTCGCATGGCATCAGATCGGCAAAATCCTGGAAACTGTCGATCAGCAGTTCCTCGATGTGCGCGTGATGGGCGGCGAGCCGCAGGAAGCGGTCGAGAGCGGCATGGGCGTGGTTGACGGTATCGAGTTTGCGCTTCTGCTTAAGGACCTGCAAATGCATGGAGAAAAACTCTCCAAACATTTCTGCGGCGATCCTGACCGACATCGTCAGAACGCGTGGCGAATAATGGTGGCAGGCGATAAGGCCCCACAGGGCGCCATCGACGATCACCGAAATCGACATGGAGGCAGCAACGCCCATATTGCGAAGATATTCGCAATGGATGGGAGAAACGCTGCGCAAATGCGCGAATGACAGATCAAGCGGTTCACCAGACACATCGATGGCGGGCAATACGGGAACTCGTATTCCGCTGGCGTCGGAGATGATACGCAGTGTGTTTTTAAGATAGAGCGTGCGGGCCTGCTGCGGTATGTCGCTTGCCGGAAAATATTGTCCGAGAAAGCTTTCCAGTTCCGGCTGCTTTGCCTCCGACACGACCTTGCCTGCACCGTCATCCTCGAAACGGTAGATCATCACCCGGTCGTAACCCAAGGTCGCCTTTACCAGCCGGGTTGTTCTCGAAATCAGGCTTTCGACCGTGTCCGCCTCGCGAATGCGGTCCACCATCTTGCGTGCGGTACCAAGCGGCTGGGTCTCGCTCCCTGACGGTTCGAATTCGATGATCGTCGTGGATTTATAGCGGTGGAGCGCAATATCGAAGCTGCGACCATCGCGCAGTTCCATATTGGGCAGCATGGCAGGGCGGGTGGTCCTCCCGGTTACCGTAAGTGCGTTGCGAAGGTCATGGACGAGATTTTTACCAAGCACTTCTTCGGCGGTCCTGCCGTTGATATCGCCATCGACGCGCAAGATCTCGCGACAGTTTTCCGAATGCCGCAGGACCATGCGCATGGCGTTGTCGCAAGCAATCAGGCAGCCGTGCGATTGAATATAACCTGGAATGTGGATGGGTTCGCGGTCGCAATTTGTCAGGTCGACAATATAATCAGTGGATGCCATGAATCTATCTCTCGCACCCTTTGCCTGTCTTGCACTGAAAATAGTTTAGTCGTCCGCAGACGGGAAAGCCTGAATGGTTCATTCTGATAGTGCCAATCCTTCCCCGTTTTTTGCAACCGTGACGCCGGTATTCCGTTCTATTAAAGGCAGCCGCCATGTCATGGAAGCACGCCTTTTCGCCATCAGTTACAATTCGACATGGTCCAACGTTTGCAGTGCCTAATTTGTTCCGAATTTTCTAAAGGAAATAACGTGCCGCAGAAGAAAATGACCATTACCACCACCCACGGGCAGGGACTCTACGAATTTACGTCCGAGGCCGAGCGCTTTGTGAAGGAGGCAGGCGTGGACGAAGGCCTTTTGACCGTCTTCGTCAGGCACACATCCTGCTCCCTGCTTATCCAGGAAAATGCCGATCCGGATGTCCGGCGTGATCTGGCGGTATTTTTTTCCCGCCTCGTGCCACCTTCCGACGATGTCTCCATGCGCTGGGTCGTCCACACGCTCGAAGGCCCTGATGACATGCCTGCTCACATCAAATCGGCCCTGACCGCGGTTTCCATCGGAGTACCGATCAGCGATGGCAGGCTTACCCTTGGCACATGGCAGGGCCTTTATCTTTTCGAACATCGCGACCGGCCGCACCGCCGTGAAATCGTTCTGCATATCTCCCCATGATTCCCGTCAAAAGCCCCGACTTTTCCTTTCGTTTTCCCGTTAATGTCTCTGAACGTCTGCTGAACATGCGGTTCTGTCGGCGTTCAGGCGGGCGGGTCTAGGGTCTCGTCAATCGCCGGGGGACGTCCCTGCCGGCGCAGAAACAAACGGAGTGAGTTCATGTTCAGTACCTTCGCAAAAGCCGGCCTGGCTGCCCTCATCGCCCTCGGCGGAATTTCCGTCACCGCTCCAGCTGCTTCGGCTGGCCCGGATGTTCAGCTCAGAGTTCAGGTTCAGGATGGATACGGTCATGACAGAGGCCGCGGCCCGGGCTGGGGTCGTCCCGATCGTCCTGGTCCGGGTTGGGGCCGTCCTGACCGCCCGCGTTACGGTTGCTCGCCGCGGCTTGCGGAGGAAAAGGCTAGCCGCATGGGTCTTCGCCGCGCGCGCGTTGTCGATGTATCGCCGCGCCGTGTCGTGGTTGCAGGATTCGACCGTCGCGGCCCTGACCGCATCTTCTTCGCCAATGAGCGTGGTTGCCCGGTGATCCGTCGCTAAACGGCTGATATTGATCCGCGGAAATCCCCCGCCCTTCGCGCGGATCAAAAAAAATGCCCCTCGCTTGTTATGACAGGCGGGGGGCGTTTCTTTTTGTGGCCTCTCGGGTGGCGGTTACGCGCAGCCGTTCGGCAGATGCGGGCGGCGGGCAATGCCGCCGCTCCGACTGTTTTATTCGCCCAGGGCGAAGGTGACGTTGACCACCACGCTGTAGCTGTTCTCACCCGAAGCGATCGGCACGCTGTCGGCCTCCTTCGCCATCGAAGCTCGCATCATGGTCTGCGGCACCGGCATGGGGCGCTGCATGTTCTCGCTGATCTGGATCACGCGTCCAAGCTTCACGCCCGCCGCTTCCGTCAGCGTTTTCGCTTTGGCCAGCGCATCGGCAACCGCCTGCTTGCGGGCCTCGGTCACGGTTGCTTCCGGCTTGTCATTGGTAAAGGTAATATCGCCGCCCTGGTTGATACCGAGCTTGACGGAGGTATCGAGTATCTCTCCCAGCTTCTTCAGGTCGCGTACGCGCACGGTCAGTCCGTTGGAAACTTGATAGCCGGTAATTTCCGGTGCGACGTAAACGCCGTCTTTCGGCTCATAATGCTTGTAAAGCGGCTGCACGGAGAAATTGCTCGTCTGCAGGTCGCGGTCTTCGATAGCGGACGCCTTCAGCGATTTCAGAACCTCGGCGAGCGCCTTGGAGTTCTCTGTCAAAGCCGCAGCCGCCGTTTCCGCCTGCTTGACGACACTGAATGACAGTATCGCCATATCGGGCGCGATTGCCGACTGGCCTTCGCCGGAAACACTGATGGTTGCTTCGCGCGGGGTGGCATCCTGCGCAAGAGCATTACCGGCAAGCGGCATCATTGCTGCTGCGGTCAATGCACTGAGTGCGAAAAGGCGGGCCTTTGTCGTCGTCATGGTGTTTCCTCGTTGATTGTGTCCCTTTGCAGGGTATTGCCTTAGATTGTGAAGCTAATACGGCAACGGCAGCTTGCGATAGCATCAATGGCTTGTCGGGCCGTAAAAATTACGTTAGAGCGTGACCCACCGGATTCGAACCATTGCGAAGCCGGTGTTTCGGATAATTTTTCCGAAAGGGCCTGTAGCTCAATGGTTAGAGCCGGCGGCTCATAACCGCTTGGTTGGGAGTTCGAGTCTCTCCGGGCCCACCATTTTCCTTATATTTTGAACGAGTTGGTGCGATTCCGCATAGCAAGTCGATACATCATCGATCATTGCGCATTCCTTGGATTTTGCTCATCCAACAAAAAATCCGACCAGCCATTCAGACTGATCGGATTGTTCATTACGGATTTTCAGCTATGGGGTCAGTCGCAGACCCGCATGCTTTCGGTGTGCCAGCCGCCATCATAGGAATTGGGAACGCGGCGGTCTTCGAACCAGCAGCGTGGGCGGGGCGGCGGTGGTGGCTCGTAGTAGCGGGGACCGCTGTTGCCGCCGTTGGCGATTGCGCCGCCGATCAGGCCGCCGATAACGCCTGCAGCCAGTCCGCCGGCAATCGCAGCACCATCATTGTGGCGGCGGTGTTCGCGATAGGGCGGTGGGGGCGGGCCGCCACGGTCGTAGCGCGGACGATAGGGATAGTCCTGCGCGGCAGCGGTGCCGTAGGACGCGAAGACGCTGCCGGTGGCAACCAGCGCGGCAAGGGTTGTAAGAATGATCTTTTTCATCGAGGGCTACTCCATAAGCCTGCTTCGGGAGATAGAGGCTCATTATGCCCGCATGATGGCACGGGCCGGCTGAACGGTCCGTGAATATCTCATTTCTGCGATGTTCACATTTTCCACGTTTTTAGAGTCTCAGGGCGAAGCTGGTGCGGCGTTCCGACAAAGAAAAAGCCCGGCACTTGGCCGGGCTCTTTTGCTGACGTTTGTCGACGCTATCAGAACTTCACACCAAGGCCGACCTTGACGGTGCTCTGGTCGAAATCGGTGTTGACGCCGAAGATGTCCTTGTCGCCATAGTCATTATAGCGATATTCGATCCTGCCAAATACATTGTCGGTGAAGGCATAGTCCAGGCCAGCGCCGACGGTGTAACCGTTGAACGTGGTGCTATCCTTGCCGGCGCCAGGCGTTTCGATGAAACCGCGCGTCGCTGTCCAGCCGGCGGTACCATAGATCAAGGCACGGTCGAAAGCGTAACCGACACGGCCACGAACAGAACCCTGCCAGTCGGTGCCGATGTTCACGCCGGCATAGTCATTGTCGTTCCAGTTATAATCGACATCGCCTTCGATACCGAGGACGAAATTATTGTCGAACTGGTAATTGTAACCGGCAAAAGCGCCCAGAATGCCACCATCGAAACTATCCGACGCGACGGGGCCGCCAGCCGAAAAATCGCCGTTCGCCCAGCCAGCGCCGCCTTGAATACCAAGATACGGACCAGACCAGGTAAATACCGGCAGGGTTTCCTGCGCGACCGGAGGCGCCGGGGTTTCGTAGACGGCATCCGCAGCCATCGCGGTGCTGGCGGACAGGGCCAAGAGTGACGTTACGATCAGCGTTTTCATCGTTTTTCTCCCTGAGCTGATTGACTTCTATAACATATATTAGGTGCATTTAATATGGGTTGGAGATCGGCGGTTCCAAAGGGCAGATCGTTCCCTCGAGTTGCCGGCCTTCCTTGCCCAAATCGCGACGTTTTTTACCGCCCCGTCATGCTGTTCTGATGCGGCGAACGCCTTCAACGGCGTTTGGTTCCTTTCGCCGCCTTGTCAAAGCAACGGAAGCGGGGTCACGCTTGGTTGTCTTGACAGCGGGGGGCACGACCATAGAGTTGTGCCTGTCTGCGGCAATGCCGGTGCTTCGACACCTGGATAGGGCTGATGTTGCGGGCAGGAATGGGCAAGGGAGGACAGGATCGCATGCGGGTTAGTTTTCATGGGGGAGGGGCGACGTGATTGTCGGAGCCGTTCTCAGTGCCATTCTTCTTCTCACCCTCATCGCGTTTCCGCGGCACCTCAAACCGGTCGTCATCTGCCTGCTGTTGATCTGGGGAACCACTGCCGCCTTTGTCATTTACGACTGGCAGCGCGGTAGCCAGCGGCTCGACCATGTGATTGCGACGGCTAGCTTCGATGCGGCGTGCACGGATGCGGCATTGCCGATCCGCGTCAGCTTCCGCAACGACAATAATGTTGCCGTGCAGCGCCTGACCTATACGCTTGAAGGGTTCGAGCCTGCCTTCCGCGCCTCCGTCGCCTTTGATCCCTATCAGGTGAGTGAAAGGCGGATCGAGGCTGGAGAGACCTTTGCCGCGTGCCGCTCTTTCCGACTGCGCAACAATGAAACGGTAGATCCGCAACGGCTGGAATGGCGCGTCACCATCGTTTCTGCGGAATTCGATTGAACGGCTGTCGCTGCTTCCGACCCTCACGGTTTCTTGAACATTTTCGTGCTGTCGCCTGAACCCCTTGTTTCGCAAGGGGTTCGTAAAGGTGCCCGCGTCGTTGCCGGCCACGCCGAGGCCGCTTTCGCCGTTGCGGGACTTGTTTTCGCCGATTTGCAATGCCACCTGCCCACCCGTCCGATGAATGTTGCGGGTTTAGGTTTTGCGTATAGTTCTGAAGTTTCTGAAAATTGCCGCCATTGGCCTGGTGGCTCTGCCGGTTCTGGCCGGCGCGCATATGGGCATCGGCCAGCTGACCGGAAATTTTCACGAGGTCATCCCCGGCGAACTTTATCGTTCGGCCCAGCCGAGCGGCAAGGACATCACGGCCTATGCCAAGGCCTACGGCATCAAGACGATCATCAATCTGCGCGATGAAAAGCGTGAAGGCTGGTATGACGCCGAAAGCCAGGCAGCGAAAAACAACGGTGTCCGGCTGGTCGATTATCCGCTGAGTTCAAGCGAGAAGGTCTCGGTGGAGGAAGCGGAAACGCTCGTCGCCGTGCTGCGCAACGCTGAAAAACCGATCCTCATCCATTGCGAACACGGCGCCAACCGAACCGGGCTCGCCTCCGCGATCTATGTGAGCGCCGTTGCCGGCAAAAGCGAGGCTGCCGCCGAGTTCCAGCTTTCACCCTATTACGGACATGTGCCGATCCCGGGTATCGGCCGTTATGAAATGTACCAGTCCTGGGATGATTTCGAGGAAACTATCGGATTTTGAGGCGCCTCGATATGCTGACACCCCGGATTTGATCCGGGGTCCAGCATGATCACGTCCGGTATGACGGAGCGTGTCAGATGCTTCATTCTTGCAGCGGCCTCAATAGGAGCCGCCGCCTTCCTTGATCACTTTCGTCAAACTTCCCGTTGCCGGAAATAGCGGGATCAGGCAGGCCTGAAGCGCGTGGTAGATGTCGCCCTTGCCGGGGAAAAGCGTGTTGGCTGGAATCAGATTTTCCGTCAGCTCCTCGTGCCAGCCGCCATTGTCTTGGTCGATGAAATTGTTGGCGATCGTGCTCCAGATGCGGCGGTAGCTGTCTTCGTAGAATTCGTCCGCCGGCAGATTTTCGTTGAGGAAGTGGGCTGCACCCGCCGCCTCGCACATGGGCCACCAGAGCTTTGCCGTCTTGTCGGGATTGTCGTGCCAGTCGAGCGTATAAAAGAAGCCGCCTTTTTCGCGGTCCCAGCCAAGCGCCATGGATTGCACGAAAAGCGATTTTGCCGCCACCGGCATCCAGTCATGGCGGCGTTCGCCCAGCACCCATAATTGCAGGATGAGGCGCGCCCATTCCAGCCAATGGCCGGGAGTGGAGCCGGAGGGGCGGAACATTTCGTTACCACGATACTCCTTGTCGAGCGTCCAGTTCTCGTCAAAATGCTCCGGCACGCGGAAATCCAGCTCACCGGCGCGGCGGCGGATGACGAGATCGGCGATGCGTTCGGCCTTTGTCAGGTAATGGCTGTCGCCGGTCGCCTCGTAGGCGGCCATCAGCGCTTCGGTCAGATGCATGTTGGAATTCTGGCCGCGATAATTGTCGATGGGTGACCAGTCGCGGTTGAATTCCTCGGCGATAGCGCCGTGTTTTTCTTCCCAGAAACGCGTTTCCAGAACCTCGGTGATGTCGGCCAGCATCTTGTCAGCAAGCGGGTGGCCGACAGTTTTGGCGGAGGAGGCGGCCAGAAGCACGAAGGCGTGGCCATAACCCTGTTTGGTGGCGTCCACCGGGCCGCCATCGTTGACCTGCCAAAAATAACCGCCGTGCTCGCTGTCACGATGATTGTTCCAGAGGTAGGTCATGCCGTGGTCGACGATATCGCCGCAGCCCGGCCGTCCGAGCAGGTGGCCGATGGAGAAGCAATGCACCATGCGTGCCGAGGCATGGATGCCGCGCACGGGATCGTTTTTCTGCAGCGGCGCACCCTTGGCGTCGAGATCGAAGAAGCCGCCGGCCGGATTGACCGCGCGATACTGGAAGAAGTCGAAAAGCCCATCGGCCTGTTTGACCAGCCACTGGCGATGCCATGGCAAGGTGTTCCAGTTCCGGTTGTTGTGGTCGTCCTCGGGCATTTCGTCCTCCATACGGTTTGCTGCTTCGGCTTATATCCTTGCTGCATAAACCTGTCATCTGTCAGTGAAATTTCGTAGTCTGCCGCAACGACGCAAAGCCATACCTATACCTTGAAGATATATTGACATAAACATATCTTTATGTGACTTGACGGCTTGCGATCTTGCAAATCGAAATGAGGAGTGCGCCGGTGTTTGACGATCTGTTCGGCCCTGAAGGGGCAAAGCGCGACGGCGCGGAAATTTTGCGCGCGCTGCGCCAGGCCGCCAGCGAACGTATCCTCATTCTCGATGGCGCAATGGGCACGCAGATTCAAGGGCTGGGGTTTGATGAAGATCATTTTCGCGGTGATCGTTTTATCGGCTGCGCCTGTCACCAGCAGGGCAATAACGACCTTCTGATCCTGACCCAGCCGGATGCCATCGAAGAAATCCATTATCGCTATGCGATGGCGGGCGCGGATATTCTCGAAACCAACACGTTTTCGTCGACGCGCATCGCGCAGGCGGACTACGAGATGGAAAATGCCGTCTACGATCTCAACCGCGAAGGGGCGCAGATCGTCCGCCGTGCTGCCCAGCGGGCTGAGCGCGAAGATGGCCGCCGCCGTTTCGTTGCGGGCGCTATCGGCCCGACCAACCGCACCGCCTCGATTTCGCCTGATGTCAACAATCCTGGTTACCGTGCCGTCAGTTTCGACGATCTGCGCATCGCCTATGGCGAGCAGATCGACGGTCTGATCGACGGCGGCGCGGATATCATCCTCATCGAGACGATCTTCGATACGCTGAACGCCAAGGCCGCAATCTTCGCCTGCGAGGAGCGCTTCGAGGCCAAGGGCATCCGTCTGCCAGTGATGATATCAGGCACGATCACCGACCTTTCCGGCCGCACGCTGTCCGGCCAGACGCCGTCTGCTTTCTGGAACTCGGTGCGACACGCCAACCCCTTCACCATCGGCCTCAACTGCGCTCTTGGTGCAGATGCCATGCGTCCGCATCTGCAGGAGCTTTCGGATGTGGCCGACACCTTCGTCTGCGCCTATCCGAATGCCGGCCTGCCGAACGAATTCGGGCAATATGACGAAACACCCGAGATGATGGCGCGCCAGGTGCAGGGTTTTGCCCGCGACGGTCTTGTCAACATCGTCGGCGGTTGCTGTGGTTCGACGCCCGAGCATATCCGGGCGATTGCCGAAGCCGTCAAGGACTACAAGCCGCGCCCCATTCCCGAGCACAAGCCCTTCATGTCGCTTTCGGGTCTCGAACCCTTCGTGCTGACCAAGGACATTCCCTTCGTCAACGTGGGCGAACGTACCAACGTCACCGGCTCGGCCCGCTTCCGCAAGCTGATCACCGCCGGCGATTACACGGCGGCGCTGGCTGTCGCCCGCGATCAGGTGGAAAACGGTGCGCAGATCATCGACATCAACATGGATGAGGGCCTGATCGACTCGCAAAAGGCGATGGTGGAGTTCCTGAACCTCATTGCCGCCGAGCCTGATATTGCCCGCGTGCCTGTGATGATCGACTCATCCAAGTTCGAAATCATCGAAGCCGGTCTGAAATGCGTGCAGGGCAAATCGATCGTCAATTCTATTTCGCTGAAGGAAGGCGAGGAGAAGTTTCTCCAGCAGGCGCGGCTCGTCCACAATTACGGTGCTGCGGTCGTGGTCATGGCATTTGACGAGGTCGGGCAGGCGGATACCTATCAGCGCAAGGTGGAGATCTGCACGCGCGCCTACAAGCTTTTGACCGAAAAGGCGGGCCTGTCGCCGGAAGACATTATCTTCGATCCAAACGTGTTTGCGGTGGCCACGGGTATCGAGGAGCACAATAATTACGGCGTGGACTTCATTGAAGCCACCAAGACTATCCGCGAAACCATGCCGCTGACGCATATTTCCGGTGGCGTTTCCAACCTCTCCTTCTCCTTCCGCGGCAATGAGCCGGTGCGTGAGGCGATGCATGCCGTGTTCCTCTACCACGCCATCCAGGTCGGCATGGATATGGGCATCGTCAATGCCGGGCAGCTTGCGGTTTACGACAACATCGATGCGGAACTGCGCGAGGCCTGCGAAGATGTGGTGCTGAACCGCCGCGACGACGCGACGGAGCGGCTGCTTGACGTGGCGGAGCGTTTCCGCGGCACGGGTGAAAAACAGGCGAAGGTGCAGGATCTTTCCTGGCGCGAGCTTTCCGTCGAAAAGCGGCTGCAACACGCGCTGGTCAACGGCATTACCGAATTCATCGAAGCCGATACGGAAGAGGCGCGCCAGCAGGCCGCCCGCCCGCTGCACGTTATCGAAGGGCCGCTGATGGCGGGCATGAACGTGGTCGGTGACCTGTTCGGCTCTGGAAAGATGTTTCTGCCGCAGGTGGTTAAATCCGCCCGCGTGATGAAGCAGGCCGTCGCCGTTCTGCTTCCTTACATGGAAGAGGAAAAGCGCCTGAATGGCGGTGAGCAGAACAAGGCCGCCGGCAAGGTGCTGATGGCGACCGTGAAGGGTGATGTGCACGATATCGGCAAGAACATTGTCGGCGTCGTTCTTGCCTGCAACAATTACGAGATCATCGATCTCGGCGTGATGGTGCCGACGACGAAAATCCTTGAAACGGCGATTGCCGAAAAGGTCGATGTGATCGGTCTTTCCGGTCTCATCACGCCATCGCTTGATGAAATGGTGCATGTGGCGGCGGAAATGGAGCGGCAGGGTTTCAACATCCCGCTGCTGATCGGCGGCGCAACGACGAGCCGCGTGCATACGGCGGTGAAAATCCATCCGCGTTACGAACAGGGCCAGGCGATCTATGTCACCGATGCCTCGCGTGCGGTGGGCGTCGTCTCCGCACTTCTCTCCGCCGAGCAGAAGCCAGCCTATATCGACGGCATCCGGGCTGAATATGCCAAGGTGGCGGAGGCGCACGCCCGCAATGAGCGCGAAAAGCAGCGTCTGCCGCTTTCCCGCGCCCGCGAGAATGCGCACAAGATCGACTGGTCGACCTATAGTGTCGTGAAGCCGCAATTCTTCGGCACCAAGGTGTTCGAGACCTATGACCTTGAGGAGCTGTCCCGTTACATCGACTGGACGCCGTTCTTCCAGACCTGGGAGCTAAAGGGCCGATATCCCGCTATCCTTGAAGACGAGAAACAGGGCGAGGCCGCGCGGCAGCTTTATGCCGATGCGCAGGCGATGCTGAAGAAGATCATCGAGGAAAAATGGTTCCGGCCGCGGGCTGTTATCGGCTTCTGGCCCGCCAATGCGGTGGGCGACGACATCAGGCTGTTCACGGATGAAAACCGCTCCGAAGAACTGGCGACCTTCTTCACGCTGCGCCAGCAGCTTTCCAAGCGTGACGGCCGCCCCAATGTGGCGCTTTCCGATTTCGTCGCGCCTGTCGATAGCGGCGTTGCCGATTATGTCGGCGGCTTCGTCGTGACGGCGGGTATCGAGGAGGTGGCGATTGCTGAACGCTTCGAGCGGGCCAATGACGATTATTCGTCGATTCTCGTCAAGGCGCTGGCCGACCGTTTTGCGGAAGCCTTTGCCGAACGTATGCATGAGCGGGTGCGCAAGGAATTCTGGGGTTATGCGCCCGAAGAAGCTCTTGCCGGCGATGAGCTGATCGGCGAGGCCTATGCCGGTATCCGCCCTGCGCCCGGTTATCCGGCCCAGCCTGATCATACCGAAAAGAAAACCCTGTTCTCCCTGCTCGACGCCACCAACGCGGCGGGCGTGGAGCTGACGGAGAGTTATGCCATGTGGCCCGGCTCCTCCGTCTCCGGCCTCTATATCGGCCATCCCGAGAGCTATTATTTCGGTGTTGCCAAGGTGGAACGTGATCAGGTGCTGGACTATGCGCGTCGCAAGGACATGCCGTTGGTAGAAGTAGAGCGCTGGCTCGGACCGGTGCTCAACTACGTACCGGTAAACGGTGCCGAGGAGATCGACAGCGCGGCCTGACGTTTCGGCCACCGTTGTTGCAATAAAAAGCGCGGGTCCTGCCCGCGCTTTTTTGTGTCGTCGTTGGGCTTACGACCTTAAGGCCGCCAGTTCCTCTATGCCGACATGGCTTTCGATTTCGCTGCCGCGCAGATACAGGTAAACGCCGATGCAGAAGGCGAGGGCGGCGATGAACACCAGATACCACGCATGCGCCATTGGATTGACGGCTAGCGCCATCGTTACGCCAATCGGTGTCAGCCCGCCGAAGATGGCATAGGAGACGTTGTAGGCGAAGGAGAGGCCCGAGAAGCGGACCGAGGCCGGGAAGGCGCGCACCATGACATAGGGCACTGCACCTGCCATGCCAACCGACAGGCCCATGACGCCGTAAAGCACGAACATGGTTTCTAGCGATGTGCCGGCATAGCTGTAGAAAGTGAAGGTGGCTATGCCGAAGAAGATGCTCGCGGCCATGAAGAAAATGCCGGAGCCGACACGATCGATCAATGCGCCGGCGATGATGACGCCGAAGATGAGGAACAGCGTGCCGAAGCTGGTGCCTGCCAGCGCCTGCGTCGGTGTGTAGCCATAGAGCTTCTGCAGGAAGGTTGCCGTCATCAGCGTGGTAACGACGATGGCTGCGGACAGAACCCAGGTCAGCAGCGCGGAAATAATCACGCCGCGCATATGGTGCTTCAGCACGAGGCCAAGCGGAAGCTTGTCCGTCAGCGACTTCGACTTTTTCATCTCCATGAAGATCGGTGTCTCTTCCAGCCAGCGGCGCAGATAGACGGCAATCAGGCCGAATATGCCGCCGAGCAGGAAGGGAATGCGCCATGCGTAGGCCGCCACATCTTCTGCCGAGAAGAGGGAATTGATGGCAAAGGCAATCAGCGAACCGAGCATGATGCCGAAAGAGAGGCCGGACGTCAGAAAACCGCAGGCGAGCCCGACGCGGCGAAAGGGCACGTGCTCCGCAACGAAGGTCCAGGCACCCGGCACTTCGCCGCCGATGGCCGCACCCTGCAGCATGCGCAGGAAGATGAGAAGGATGGGGGCCGCAACGCCGATGGTGGCATAGGTCGGCATCAGCGCCATGCCGAGCGTCGAAAGCGCCATGAGCAGGATGGAGAAGGCGAAGACGCGTTTGCGGCCATAACGATCGCCATAATGCGCGAGAACGATGCCGCCCAGCGGCCGCACCAGATAACCGGCGGCGAAGATGCCGAAGGTCTGGATCATCACCAGCCAATCGGGCATTTCCGGTGGGAAGAACAGATGGCCGATGACGGTGGCGAAAAACACGAAAATGATGAAATCGTAGAACTCCAGCGCGCCGCCGAGTGCCGAAAGGCCGAGAGTTCTGTAGTCCTGCCTGTTCAGGGGCCGGGCAGTTGCCGGTGTGGTGGTGGGAGACATAAGCCTGCTTCTTTTTCTAATTCACATGTTGCTAATGGGCATGCGGCAAGCGATGCGCGATTTCAAGCCTTATCAGCTCCTAATCGCTCAGGAATTTTGATGGACGATCAAGAAAGCGCCGCAGGAAACTGATGTTTTCCAGCTCGTCATAAAGACGCTCGGTGATGCCGCTCTCGTCGAAGTAATAAATCGTCGCTTCGGGAATGGCTAAGAGCACCGGCGAATGGGTTGCGATGATCAACTGCCCACCACTATCTGCCGTGTGACGGACGAGGGCTGCAAGCTCCAGCTGCTTTTGCGGTGAAAGAGGACTTTCCGGTTCATCGAGAAAATAAAGGCCGGCGCCGTGCAGGCGCTGCTGCATGATATCGAGAAATCCCTCGCCATGCGAACGCCGGTCTATGACGTTGCTTCTAACGATATGCCTGAAAGTGTCCGGTGTTTCCTCGGGAAAATCTTCGCCTCTTTTCAGGGCTTTTTCCCGCTCCCAGCGAAAGTCATCCAGGGTCTCTTCATTCTGCTTGCGGATGTAGCCAAGCACGTCTTCGGCGCGCATGAACATGCGGATTTTCGGGTATTTCTTGCGGGCGAAATAGAATGCCTTCGCCACGGTTTCCGCATGCTGAAGATAGAGGTCGCCGGCAACCTGTCCATGATTGCCGATGGCATAGGCCGTCATTCCGGCCGCCAGCCCTTCCAGCAGCGGTGGATTTGCCGGAGCCGTTATTGCCGGCGAAAAAGGTGATCGGCGTCTTGAATTCGAGGCGTTCCAGCTGGCGCAGCGCCGGAACGGTAAAGGGGTATTCGTCCCTTCGGTCCGGAGTTTCCTTCATGGTCACGCTGTCGAGAAACAGCATTTTCAATCCTCTTTATCGATGCTTCTTTTTCTGTGCGTCCGTTTGCGGCGGAAGAGGAGTATATTATATTGGTGTATATTATAAGTATCAAAATTACATCTGTGTATTTTCAAAGTAATTAAATGAATAATCATCGATTAAATTTTATATTAAGGCGATTGTAGAAATATATCCCGATATTTTTGTATTGCGGGGAAGATATGAATCAGATTGCGCTGGTTTACGTCGCCATCATATTTTTGTTCGCGTCTGCTGTGGATGCCGATGCCAAGCGTTTTCGGTTTTTTGCGGTGCCTGGCTTCAGTCGCGGTGAGACGATCGACAGGGTCTACGACTTGCCCAATCAAACGACTTTCGTGGTGGAAGGGAAGTTCTTTGACCTCGGCTATTTGAACAGCAGTAGTGGCGACACTTATGTTCTTTATAATGGCGACCAATACGTGAAGTTGGACGAGGTGGGCCTTAAGGGCATTTCCAGTATGCTTGGATTTGACCCTACCGTCGAGGACCGCAAAAAACGTGCGGCGGCTTCGGAGGCGGCTGAGCCTATAGGGAGACTGATAGGTGGGTTTGTGCTGCTCGTGGGCCTGTTCGTGCTCCTGCGCAGGGGTATTCGCTGGTACTATCGGTCGGGTAGCAGAAACGCTCGTCTCGAGCGGGAAGATATCGAGGCGGTCGTCGAATTACCGGAACCCCGTCCGCCGACCATACGTCAGCAACGTGCGCCAGTTACCCAGGATTATACGCCCACTCTCAATGAGGTTGCACCGCCGACCAGAAGACCGGAGGCCGCGCCAAATCGCGCGGGGATGGCAGTCCGGCCGTTCGGACGCAGGAATGCCTGATGCCGTCTAGACAAACGGCATTTTCCGGGACGTTCCGGCTGTGACTGTTATTCGAACCTGTCGATGATGCTGATGCCACTTTCCTGGAAACGGTCCATGGCGGGAAGGGCGGTGATGGCATCGGAAAGGGTGATGTGGCGGCCGATCAGTTTTTCGGGCGCGAGCTTGCCGCTCTCGATCATCGCCAGCATGTCTTCGTAGCGCCATGCCTGCATGCCGTGGCTACCGTAAATCTCCAGCTCGTGGGCAATCACCCGGGCCATGGGGATGGCTGGCATGGCGTGATCGGCCAGCATCAGCCCTACCTGAACGTGGCGCCCGCGCCGGCGCAGGTTGCTGATGGAATTGCAGCAGGTCTGCGGGTGGCCAAGCGCGTCGATAGAGACATGCGCGCCGCCGCCGGTCACTTCGCGCACCGCCTCCGTGACGTCGGCAACCGAGCGGCTGTTGATGGTGGCGGTTGCGCCGAGTTGGCGGGCAAGTTCGAGCTTGTCTTCCGCAATGTCGATGGCGACGACCTGAGCGCCGAGGCCTGCGCCGATCATGATGGCGGAGAGGCCGACGCCGCCGCAGCCATGTACCGCCAGCCACTCGCCGCCTTTCAGGCGACCCTGGTCCGTCACAGCCCGGAAGGACGTGGCGAAACGGCAGCCGAGACCGGCGGCAGTGGCGTAGCTCATCGTATCAGGCAGATGAACAAGGTTCTGGTCCGCGTAATCGATGGCGACATATTCGGCGAAAGAACCCCAATGGGTGAAGCCGGGCTGGAACTGCGTCTCACACACCTGTTGATTGCCGGAGCGGCATTCATGGCAACGGCCGCAGCCGGAAACGAAGGGAACGGTGACACGGTCGCCCGTCTTGAACCTGGTAACGTTCTTTCCGACGGCAGCGATAACGCCGGCGAATTCGTGGCCAGGGACATGCGGCAGGCGAATATCCGTATCGTGGCCCATCCAGCCATGCCAGTCGCTGCGGCAGAGGCCCGTCGCCTTCACCTCGATGACCACGCCGCCGTCGGTCGGTTCCGGATCAGGCAAGGATGCCACAATCGGGGTCTCGCCGAACAGTTCGTAAAAAAGCGCGCGCATCCTAGCCTCACATCGTCGGTAAGCAGATTTGAATTATACCTGCTCTATCTGCTTCCGACGCTGGAGAAAAGCCATTTAATCTTTGATCACCATAAGATCACCAGCCGCGAATTTAAGCGTTACTTGTTCGCCAAGGGCGGGCGGTGCGGTGCCGGGATCGTTGAACATGTCGAAAGACAAGGTCGAACCGCCGAGATCAAGACGGGTTCGGATGACCGAACCCAGGAACTGGCTTGAGGTGACGATACCGGAAATAGCCACGTCTCCCTTCGCGTCAGCGCCGAGAGCTCCTGCTTCCGGGCGCAAGGCGAGGGTGATTTTTTCACCGTTTGCAACATCGACCGGCTTGTGGAGCGTCACGTTCTGCTCACCGACACGGATTGTGCTGGTAGAGGAATCGACGACGGTTGCGTCGATCAGGTTCAGCGTGCCGACGAAGGAGGCGACAAACCGGGTCGCGGGTTTGTTGTAGATATCGAAGGGCGAACCGATCTGGTCGGCGCGGCCGGAATTCATGACAACGATACGGTCGGAGATCGACAGGGCCTCTTCCTGATCGTGGGTCACGAAAATTGTGGTGATGCCGAGCTTTCTCTGGATCTGGCGGATTTCTTCGCGCAGCGATACGCGGATCTTGGCATCGAGCGCGGAAAGCGGCTCGTCCAGCAGAAGCACTTCCGGCTTCGGGGCCAATGCGCGGGCAAGCGCCACGCGCTGCTGCTGGCCGCCTGACATCTGGTAGGGGTAACGATCCGCCAGATGCTCCAGATGGATGAGCTGAAGCATTTCCTTCACGCGTGCATCGATCTCGGCTTTCGGCTTGCCGGCGACTTTGAGCCCGAAGGCGACATTTTCGTAGACATTCATGTTGGGGAACAGCGCATAGGCCTGAAACACCATGCCGATATTGCGCTGGTTGGGCCTGAGCGTCGTCTGGTCCTTGCCGTTGATGACGATCGATCCGCCGGTCGGGATTTCGAAACCGGCGATCATGCGCAGCACAGTGGTCTTGCCGCAGCCCGACGGGCCTAGAAAGGAGACGAACTCGCCCTTTTCGATGGCCATGTTGAAATCATGGACGACCTGTACGGAGCCGAAGGATTTCTTGATATTGCTAAGTGTCAAAAAGCTCATGAAAATCTTGTCCTCAGGCCTTGGGAGGCGCGCCCTTCTGGTAGCGTGAAACGAGTTGGATCAACCCAAGGCAACCCCAGGTGATGCCGAAGGAGATCACGGCAAGTGCAGCCGGTTCATAGGCGCGGTTGGCGCCAAGCAGCTGCATATAGGGGCCAAAGGCCGGGCGGTTCAAAAGGGCGGCCATGGTGAATTCACCGATGACGATGGCGAAGGTCAAAAACGCACCTGACAGCACGGCGACCAGAACATTGGGCAGGATGATGCGCGACAGAATGGTCGTCCACCCCGCGCCAAGGCTCTGCGCCGCTTCCGTCAGCGTCGAGACGTCGATGGTCCTAAGACCAGTATCGACGGCGCGGTACATGTAGGGCAAGGCGAGCGTGGCATAACCGAACATCAAAAGCAGGTTGGTGCCGAAGGTCGTGCCAGTCAGCGGAAGCCAGCTGGAGGTGTTGTAAAGCCTGATATAACCGAACACGATGACGATGGCCGGGATGACCAGCGGCAGGAGCGTGATGAATTCGATATAGGGGCGCAAGCCCGGCAGTTTGAGGCGGACCCAATAGGCCGTGGGCACCACCAGCAGCACACCGAAAACGATGGTGAAGAGAGCCATCACCACAGAATAGCTGAAGGTTTCCTGAAAACGCGGGTCGGTGAGCACCTTGCCATAGGCGTCGAAGGAATATTCACCGCGGCGCATTTTCAGCGAGAAGTTGGTCATGCCGATCAGCGGTAGGGCGAAATAGAGTAGGCCGAAGATCAGCGCGCCCCAGGCGAAGAACTTCTTCATTTGAGCCACCTTTCGCTACGGGCGCGCAGCCAGATGTAAAGCGCATTGGCAATGCCGGTGACGACGATCATGCCGAAGGCGAGAGCGTAACCCAGATGCGGATTGCCGAGAACGTCGCCGCGGATCTGCGCGAAAAGCAGAATGGGCACGATGTTGAGCGACGAGCCGGTAAGCGCGATCGCGGTGGCCACCGCACCGAAGGCATTGGCAAACAGCAGCGACATGGTGCCAAGCAGCGATGGCAGCAGGATGGGGAAGGCCACCATGCGCCAATATTGCACGCCGGTCGCGCCAAGGATTTCCGCAGCTTCGCGCCACTCGCGCTTCAATCCGTCAAGCGCCGGCGTGATGATGAGGATCATCAGCGGAATCTGGAAGAACAGATATGTGACGGTCAGGCCCCAGAAGGACAGGATGTTGAAGCCGAGGAGTCTCAGATCAATGCCGATCTGCGTCTTCAAAAACACGGTGAGTAGGCCGACCGGGCCGAGTGTGGCGATGAAGGCGAAGGCGAGCGGCACGCCGGCAAATTGCGATGCGACGCCCGAAAATGTCAGGAGTGGCCCGCGAATGCGCTGCGGCAGACCGCCCAGAACCACGGCGGCGGCGACGGCAAAACCAATCAGGCAGCCAAGAGCCGCCGAGGCGAGGCTGATCTTGATCGAAATCCAGTAGGCCGCGAGGATGGACGAGGTGAAAAGCCCGGCGACGTTTTCCAGCGTCAGGCTGCCATCGGGACGCTGGAACGCACCGACCACGATTTTCATCGTCGGAAAAATCAGAAACAGCAGAACAAAAACAGCAAAAGGTACGACGCCTAACCAATGAAGCGGCAACTTTCTGCCCGCATCGGATGGTCCGCCGGAGTTGGTTGATGGCATGCCTGGTCCCCAAACGCCGTTTTCAAACGGTCTGTCTATAAAGTTCTTTATTATCGCACGTCCGGTAAAAACGGAATCGTCAGACGCACTTTCGATCTTTGTTTTGTGCAATTTCCGGGGGTAAAACCTAGGGAGTTTTACCTGAAATGCTTTCAAAGAAGCACCCCGGCTTTTTGAAAAGCCGGGGTGTATTTTTCAAAGGTTACTTCACGTTCGCGCCGACGACGCTGTCCCAGCCGCCGGTAACGGCGGCCTTGTTGGCGTCGACGTCTTCGAGCGTCGGGAAGATTGCCTTTTCATAGGCTGCTGCCGGCGGCAGGCTGTCGATCAGTTCCTGCGGAACCTTGCCGGCCTTGACCATCGCGTTGAAGCGGATCGGGTGGCAATAACCCTTCAGCCAACCGAGCTGACCGTCGTCGGAGTAGAGGTGTTCCATCCAGAGCTTGGCAGCGTTCGGATGCGGGGCGTAAGCGGAAATGCCCTGAACGTAAACGCCAGCCAGAACGCCTTTTTCCGGAACCACGACTTCCGTGGGCGGGTTGTCGTTCAGCGTCTTCTTCCAGGAGAGCGCGTTATAGTCCCAGGCGACGATGATCGGGGTAGCACCCTGTGCCAGCGTGCCGGCCTTGCCGATGACTGGCAGGAAGTTGCCAGCCTTGTTGAGCTCGGCGAAATATTTCAGGCCAGCCTCACCGGCTTCCTTGCCGGACTTCGCGCCGCTGGCAAGACCGGCGGCGAGAACGCCGAGGATAGCCTGGTTGGAAGCGCGCGGATCGCCGGCAAGCGCTACCTGACCGGAATATTCCGGCTTCTGCAGGTCGGCCCAATCCTTCGGCACGTTCTTGACGAGGTCCTTGTTCACGAAGAAGGACATCACGCCGTAATAGTCGCCGTACCAGTAACCTTCCGGATCCTTGACGTTGTCAGGGATTTCGTCCCAGGTGGAGACCTTGTAAGGCTGCAGCAGGCCTTCGGCCTTCATCTGCGGGCCGAAAGCGAGACCGACGTCGACAACGTCAGGAGCCTGCGGGCCCTTGTTGTCCTTGTTCGCCTTTACCGCTTCGACTTCATCGGCAGAGCCGGCGTCGGGGTTGAGTTCGTTGACGGTGATTTCCGGATATTTCGCCTTGAAAGCGGCGATGACGTCGCCGTAACCACACCAGTCGTGCGGCAGCGCGACGGTGGTCAGCATGCCTTCCTTCTTGGCGGCAGCGATCAGTTCGGCGCTTGGCGCAGCGGCAGCGATCGCGGTGGAGGCCATTACCAGAGCGGTGGTGGCAGCAAGCAGTCGACGGCAATGAGAGATCACTTTTTTCTCCTCTTCGTGTTCTCGTATTACGGACGCTGATACGGATTCTGGATGAAGCTAATGTGACGGCTGGATTGCAATTTATTTATCCGGATTCCGTCACTTTACGCCCATTTTCCGCCATCACCCGGCTTTGTGCCTGCAATCGCGGGGTAATCCCATCATCATTCGTGTTGGACAGATATGTTCCCCAGCTTGTTTTTATCCCGCTTTATCGCGCTGGTAGCGATTTCAGGTATCCAATCAGCCGGCGGTTTCCGCGTCAAGCACTGTGCCGGCTACTAATGTTCATGTCCGGTCCGGCCTGCGGAACAGACGCGTCTGCTCGAACAGGCCTTCCAGCGCGTTCATGCGCTCCTTGGTTTCATCCCAGGTGCTGCTCTGCACCGCTTCGATCAGCGCTTCGACGACAAACAATGTAACGACCGATGAATCCCATGCCGAGGGGGCTTCGATCTTCACACGGAAGGTGTGCAGCGCGTGGCGCGCCACCGGCGATGTCCACTGATCCGTGAAAAGAATGATCTGTACGCCGTTTGCCTTCGCCACCTCGGCAAGCGTCGTCATGTCGTGCTCATAACGGCGGATGTCGAAGATCACCAGCACATCGCCGGCGCTCATATTCAACATATATTGAGGCCAGGCGCTGGAGTTGGACGACATCAGCGTCGTCTTTGGCCGGATCACCTGCATATGCGTGAAAAAATATTCGGCAATCGCGCCGGTGATGCGCCCGCCGACGAAATAGATGCTGCGTTTGCGGTCCGAGAGCAGCTTTGCGGCATTATCGAAGACCGCGGTGTCGAGATCGCTCAAAGTGTCGCGCAGATTGCCCGTTATGGCGTCGGCGAAACGGTTGAGAATATGCAGACCCGGCGCATTGGTTGCCCAGCGGTCATGTTTGGCAACCGGGCCGGAGATCGTCGCTTCCAGTTCCTGGTGCAGATGGGCCTGAAACTCCGGGTAACCTTTATATCCGAGCTTCTGCACCATGCGCGCCACCGTCGGCGTCGAAACACCGGCATTTTCGGCAATGGTGGTGATGCTGCCGAGACCCGAGACGGGGTAGTTGCCGAGTAGGCTCTCCGCCAGCCGTTTTTCCGAACGGGTCAGCGCGTCATAGTGGGCATGGATGACATCCGACACGGTGGCCGTCGTACTGCGCAAATCTTTCCCCTTCCGGTCTTTTTGCCGGTGTATTGGCGAATATAAGCATCTGTGCCAGCTATCGAGTCAATGGGGAAAATGAAGAGAAAATTTCAAAATTCCATTTGACACTCGCGATAATGTGAAGAATTCTTTTCGTCATCGGCGGAATGGCAGGTTTCGGGGCGGGATGCGTGCATGACGGTGCGTTCACGGTTTTTCACGGAAGCGGAAGGACAGGCTGTCGGCGTCGAGAACGCCGCAGCAAAGGGCGACGTCGTTCTCGTCTGCGAACATGCTTCAGCCACTATCCCGGAAAAACTCGGTACGCTTGGTCTTTCGCCGGACGTGCTTTCGAGCCATGCGGCCTGGGATCCGGGTGCCTTGGCGGTTGCAAGGCTGCTTTCGCAGAAGCTTGATGCCACGCTCGTCCATCAGCGGTTTTCGCGTCTGGTCTATGATTGCAACCGGCCGCCGGAATCGCCTTCTGCCATGCCGGTCAAAAGCGAGATTTACAATATTCCCGGCAATCTCGATCTGAGCGATGCGGAACGGTTTGCCCGAACCTCGGCGCTTTACGTGCCGTTTCACGACCGTGTCAGTGAGATTATTGCCGAGCGGCAGGACCGCGGCCGCAAGGTGGTGGTGGTGACCATTCACAGTTTCACGCCGGTCTATCACGGTCAGTTCCGTGAAGTGCAGATCGGCATCCTGCACGATACTGACAGCCGGCTGGCCGATGCGATGCTGATGGGCGCCGAGGGTTCTGCGCTGACGGTAAAGCGCAACGATCCCTACGGTCCGGAAGACGGTGTAACGCATACATTGCGGCTGCACGCGCTGCCGGACGGACTTTTGAACGTCATGATCGAGATCCGCAACGATCTGATCGCCAATGAAGGAGACCAATCGGCAATTGCCGATTTTCTCCACGAGCTTATGGGGAAGGCGCTCTCATCAATCGATGAGTGAGGGAGCAATGGGGCGGCTTATGGTGAAAACACCGCAGCCGACCGTCAATGAGACTGCCGCAATCGACAAAAGCCGGAACGGCATGAAGCGGCAAGGGAACAGCAGATGCGTGCGGCGCAGTGCGGGAAACCTCCCGGGCGATGCCGGAAACTGGGGGCACAATCGGCCAATAACGGCTGGCTGGCTTTTTTTTCTATTAAGGAGAGAAGGGCATGGACGGTTCATCATCAGGCGTCAGCTACAAGAAGGCTGATGCATCCTATTTCGAAAAACGCGGACTATCCCGATACGCTGGCGTGTGGTCGCTGTGGTCGCTTGGCGTCGGCGCGGTCATATCAGGGCATTTTTCCGGATGGAATTTCGGCTTTTCCACCGGCGGCTGGGGCGGCATGCTGGTGGCGGGCATCATTATCGCCATCATGTATCTCGGGCTGACATTCTCGATTGCGGAAATGAGCCCGGCGCTGCCGCATACGGGTGCCGCCTATTCCTTCGCCCGCACGGCCATGGGCCCGTGGGGCGGTTTCGTCACGGGACTTTGCGAGAATGTCGAATATGTGCTGACGCCGGCGGTCGTCGTTACCTTCATCACCGCCTATGTGAACTCCATTCTCGGCCTCGATCCGGCCTATTCACCTTTCGTGTGGATAGCCTTCTACGCCATCTTCCTTGCTCTCAACGTCTTCGGACTTGAGCTTTCCTTCAAGGTCACCCTTGTCATCACGCTGATTTCACTCGGCGTTCTGGTGTTCTTCTGGGTCAGCGCCATTCCCAACATGGATTTTTCGCGTTACGCGCTTAATATCGGTGTCGGACCCGATGGCAAGGCTGTGGAGCTGCCGGAAGGCAACGGTTCCTTTTTCCCATTCGGTTTTTCGGGCGTTCTTGCCACGCTGCCTTTTGCGGTCTGGCTGTTCCTCGCCATCGAGCAGCTGCCGCTGGCGGCTGAAGAATCCGTTGATCCGAAACGCGATATGCCCAAGGGTATCATTCTCGGCGTCATCACGCTGATGGTTTCGGCCTTCATGATCGTGCTGCTGAACCCATCACTACCGGGCGTCGGCGCCTTTCATCTCAGCTCGTCGCTTGAACCGCTGCTGGATGGCTTCAAGGCGATCTACGGCGATGGCGGCGTGGTGCTGCTCGGTCTCGTGGCGCTGACAGGCCTGATCGCCAGCTTCCATACGATCCTCTATGCGCAGGGCCGCCAGATCTATTCGCTGTCGCGTGCGGGTTACTTTCCGACCGTGCTGTCGATCACTCATTCGAAATATCGGACGCCATACGTTGCCAATATTGCCGGCGCGCTCGTCGGCCTTGCGGTCATGCTCGTCATCTGGTTCTCGCTGGGTGCGGAACAGGGCGGCAGCATCATCGGCAGCGTGCTTTTGAACATGGCCGTGTTCGGTGCGATGTTCTCCTACATCCTGCAGGCGATTTCCTTCATTCTGCTCAGGAAAAATCTGCCGCATATCGAGCGGCCGTTCCGCTCGCCCTTCGGCATTCCGGGCGCGGTGTTGACAATCATCATCGCCATCGTGACGCTGCTCTATCAGATCCAGGATCCGAACTTCACCAAGGGTGTGCTGTGGGTAGCCGTATGGTTTGCGGTTGCCATTGCCTACTTCGCCTTTGTCGGACGCCATCGCCTCATCCTGTCGCCGGAAGAGGAGTTCGCGCTGGAGCACAAGCAGGCTGCCATGGCAGCGGCGGCTGCAAAGGCCTGATGCTCGAACTGACGGGCGGCCGCATACCGGCCGCCTGCTCGCCACATGAAAAGGGATGGACAAAATGACGAGCTATACATTCGACGCGCTGAAGATGGATGTGGCCGAAGGGCGCATCGACACGGTTCTGGCCTGCCTTGTCGACATGCAGGGGCGTCTGATGGGCAAACGGTTCCAGGCGGAGTTTTTCGTTGAAAGCGCCTTTGAGGAAACCCATAGCTGCAACTATGTGCTTGCCACCGACATGGAGATGGAAACCGTTCCCGGTTACAAATCCTCAAGCTGGGAAAAGGGCTATGGCGACTATACGCTGAAGCCCGACCTTTCGACGCTGCGGAAGGTGCCGTGGCTGGAAGGCACGGCGCTGGTTCTGTGCGATGTGCTCGATCACCACACCCATGAAGAAGTGCCGCATTCGCCGCGCGCGCTGCTGAAAAAGCAGGTGGCGCGGCTGGAGGCGATGGGGCTTAAGGCCTATATGGCCACCGAGCTCGAATTTTTCCTGTTCGACCAGACCTTCGATGCGGCACGCGCCAGCGGCTACAGGGACCTGAACCTCGCCAGCGGCTACAACGAGGATTATCATATCTTCCAGACGACCAAGGAAGAGGACGTCATGCGGGCGCTGCGCAAGGGCCTGCAAGGTGCGGGAATTCCGGTCGAGAATTCCAAGGGCGAGGCGTCTCCCGGTCAGGCGGAAATCAATGTGCGTTATGCCGAGGCGCTGACCATGGCCGACCGGCACGCCATCATCAAAAACGCCACCAAGGAGATCGCCTGGTCGAAGGGTAAGGCGGTGACGTTCCTTGCCAAGTGGAACTACAATGCCGCTGGCAGTTCCTCGCATATCCACCAGTCGCTGTGGAGCCTGGATGGCAAGCCGGCTTTCCTCGACAAGGACGGCGAACACGGCATGTCGGATGTGATGCGGCATTATGTTGCCGGGCTTCTGGCGCATGCCAGCGACATCACCTATTTCCTGGCGCCCTACATCAATTCCTACAAGCGGTTCATGGCTGGCACCTTTGCGCCGACCAAGGCGATATGGAGCCTCGACAACCGCACGGCAGGATACCGCCTTTGCGGCGCGGAAACCAAGGGCATCCGTATCGAGTGTCGTGTCGGCGGGTCGGATCTCAATCCCTATCTCGCCATGGCCGCCCTTCTTGCGGCGGGCATTGACGGCATTGAAAATAAACTCGAACTTGAGCCCGCTTTTGTCGGTGACGCCTATGGCGGGAAGGACGTGCGCGAGATACCCAAGACATTGCGCGACGCGACCGCCTTCCTGGACGGATCGAAAATGCTGCGTGAGGCCTTTGGCGACGACGTGGTCGATCACTACGTGCACGCCGCAAGGTGGGAGCAGGAAGAATACGACCGCCGCGTGACCGACTGGGAAGTGGCGCGCGGTTTCGAGAGAGCCTAATCATTACGGGAAAACATCATGACCATGATCCAGAATATCTCGCCCATCGACGGCTCGGTTTATGCCGAGCGGGAGGCGATGTCGCTGGAAGCGGCGCGCGCCGCCGTTTCGAAAGCGCGCAAGGCGCAGAAGGACTGGGCGCGACGTCCGCTTGAGGACCGCGTTCAGCTGGTTCTCAAGGGTGTGGCGCGCCTTAACGAAATGGTGGCCGAGGTGGTGCCGGAACTGGCGCATATGATGGGCCGCCCGGTTCGTTATGGCGGCGAGTTCAAGGGCTTCAACGAGCGCTCCAATTATGTCGCCTCCATTGCCGCGGATGCGCTGGCGCCACTCGTCATCGAGGAAAGCGGCAATTTCGAACGCCGCATCGAGCGCGAAGCACATGGCGTGGTCTTCGTCATCGCGCCGTGGAACTATCCCTACATGACGGCGATCAATACCGTTGCCCCGGCTCTGATGGCCGGCAACACAGTTGTCATCAAACATGCGGCGCAAACGCTTCTCGTCAGCGAGCGGATGGTGCGGGCTTTCGTCGAGGCGGGCGTGCCTGACGATGTCTTCATCAATGTCTTCCTCGATCACGGCACGACCTCGGCGCTGATCTCCGAAGGCCTGTTCAATTTCGTCAACTTCACCGGTTCGGTGGAAGGCGGCCGAGCCATTGAGCGTGCTGCTGCCGGCACCTTCACCGGTCTAGGGCTTGAACTCGGCGGCAAGGACCCCGGCTATGTGATGGAGGATGCTGATCTCGACGCTGCCGTCGATACGCTGATGGATGGCGCGACCTATAATTCCGGGCAATGCTGCTGCGGCATCGAGCGTATCTACGTCAACGAAAACCTCTATGACGCATTCGTCGAGAAGTCCGTGGCGTGGGTGTCCAACTACAGGCTCGGCAATCCGCTGGAACAGGAAACGACACTCGGGCCGATGGCCAACAAGCGTTTCGCCAAGGTGGTGCGCGCACAGATCGCTGATGCCGTCTCAAAGGGCGCCAAGGCTTTGGTCGATCCCAAGCTTTTCCCTGCCGATGACGGCGAGAGCGCTTACGTCGCTCCGCAAGTGCTCGTCAATGTCGATCATTCCATGGAGTTCATGACCGAAGAAACCTTCGGCCCCGCTCTTGGCATCATGAAGGTGAAGAACGACGACGAGGCCATCGCCCTGATGAATGACAGCAAATATGGCCTCACCGCATCGCTCTGGACGCAGGATGCAGCGCGTGCCGGGCGTATCGGCCGTGAGATCGAAACCGGCACCGTGTTCATGAACCGTGCGGATTATCTCGATCCCGCGCTCTGCTGGACAGGTGTGAAGGAAACGGGCCGTGGCGGCTCGCTTTCCGTTCTCGGTTTCCAGAACCTGACCCGACCGAAATCCTACCATCTGAAGAAAGTCACGAAATGAATATCGTCGCCAACTGGAGCTATCCCACCGCCGTCAAGCTTGGCCGTGGCCGGATCAAGGAACTGGCGGAAGCCTGCAAGACGCTCGGCATCAAGAAGCCGCTTCTCGTCACGGATCGCGGCCTTGCCAATATGGCGATTACCGCGCATGCGCTCGATGTACTGGAAGAGGCTGGGCTCGGCCGGGCGATCTTCGCCGATGTCGATCCGAACCCCAACGAAATCAACATGGAAGCCGGTGTAAAAGCCTATCGCGATGGCGGCCATGACGGCGTCGTCGCCTTCGGCGGTGGTTCCGGCCTCGATCTTGGCAAGACCATCGCATTCATGGCCGGGCAGACGCGTCCGGTCTGGGATTTCGAGGATATCGGTGACTGGTGGACGCGGGCGGACGCCTCGAAGATTGCGCCCATCGTCGCGGTTCCGACGACGGCGGGCACCGGTTCGGAAGTTGGCCGCGCCAGCGTCATCACCAATTCGCGGACCCATGTGAAGAAGATCATCTTCCATCCGAAGCTTTTGCCCGGCGTCGTCATCTGCGATCCGGAACTGACGGTCGGCATGCCGAAGGTCATCACGGCGGGCACGGGCATGGACGCCTTTGCCCATTGCCTCGAAGCCTATTCGTCGCCGTTCTTCCATCCGATGAGCGCCGGCGTTGCGCTTGAAGGCCTGCGTCTGGTCAAGGAATTCCTGCCACGCGCCTATAATGACGGCACGGATATCGAAGCGCGCACCAATATGATGGCGGCGGCTGCGATGGGGGCGGTTGCCTTCCAGAAGGGTCTCGGCGCCATTCACTCGCTCTCGCATCCGATCGGCGCTGTCTATAACACCCATCACGGCATGACCAATGCCGTGGTCATGCCTGCCGTCCTGCGTTTCAACCGCCCGGCCATCGAAGACAAGATTGCCCGCGCTGCCGCATATCTCGGCATTTCGGGCGGTTTCGATGGTTTCTATGATTATGTGCTGGAGCTTCGCAAGGAACTCGGCGTGCCTGATAACCTGACCGCCATGGGCATTAAGCCTGACCGCATCGACGAACTGGCGGCAGAAGCGATCAAGGATCCGAGCTGCGGCGGCAATCCGGTGCCGATGACGCTGGAGAATACCAGGAAATTGTTTGAGGACTGCTTTTAAAGGGTAGTTATGGCAGCCATGAGATTTTCAGTTTTTTCGCCATTGCTCGCAGTGGCGTTTCTAAGCCTGCCCCTTGTGGCGCAGGCCGCTTCTTTCAGGGAACTTTCCGGTCAAGGTTACAAAGTCGGAGCTCTGTCGAGCAATAAGGCGGGAATCCGGGGATGGAATTTGTCCAGGGGTTCAGACCGCTATTTCTGTGAAATGCGCGCGACTATGGCGTATTCTGGAAAGAACGGCATGGTGTCCTTCACCAGCGCCGGACGCATGATTACGCTTGATCGTGCAACCGTTGAGAAAAGGCTGGGCAGTTCCCTGAACTTGCCGAAGTACGAGGATCTAAAAGCCGGCCGCCTGCGCGCGGACGATGTGGGTTCCTGCCGAAAGCTGGCGTGATCAATCAGATGGCAAAAGCCCGCGATTTATCGCGGGCTTTTTGTTGTCCACACAAACGATCTTAGTCTTTTCTTAACCATGTTCGTTAAGGTTATGGAAAGCACCATGATTGGTTCGGTGCATGAATGAGCATGAAACGGCTCTGATCATCAGGGGATATCATGCCTGTCATTACTTTTGCCAACACCAAGGGCGGCGCGGGAAAAACAACTGCCGTATTGCTTCTGGCAACCGAACTTGCCCGCAGCGGCCACCGCGTAACGGTTCTGGATGCCGATCCGCAATTGTGGATTTCCCGCTGGCACGAATTATCAGGCGAGATCGAAAATCTCTCGGTAATTTCGCATGTCACGATGGCGTCCCTCGAGGGGCATATCCGCGAAAACAATGCCAATACCGACTGTTTCATCATCGATCTGCCGGGAGCGAAAAACCCGCTTCTGACCATGGCGCTTGGTATTTCCGACCATGTGCTGATACCGGTGCAGGGCTGCGCCATGGATGCGCGTGGGGCTGCCGAGGTTCTTGACCATATCGAGTTCCTGAACCGCAAGATGGGCAAGGCGATCGCCCACTCCATCGTGCTGACGCGGGTCAATGCCATGGTGGCGACCCGCTCGCTGCTGCTCGTCAAAATGCTGCTGGCCGAGAAGAACGTTTCGGTTCTGAATACGCCGATTGTCGAAAGAGCGGCTTATCGCGATATCTTCGATTATGGCGGAACGCTTCTCTGTCTCGACAAGGACAAGGTCAGCAATATCGACAAGGCGGTGGAGAATGCGAAAGCATTCGCGAGCGAGGTGCTAGGCCTTTTGCCGAAACGCCTATCGCGGTTCGGTACGCAACCCGCGCGCTTTTTCACCCGCAAGGCGGCTTGAAAACACTGCCAATGCCCGGACTGCTGGAGGTGCGGGCATTATTTTTGCTTGATTTGGAAATGATCATTTCCTATATTGCGATCATGACCGATACCAGCCACACCAATTCCCCGGAACAACGCCATCGCGGCAGGCCGCGCGAGTTCGATATCGACCGCGCGCTTGATGGAGCAATCCGTGTTTTTTCTAGGCGCGGGTATCACGCCACCTCTGTCGGTGATCTTACAGATGCGATGGAACTGGCGCAGGGCAGTCTCTACAAGGCTTTCAAGGACAAGAAATCCATCTTCATCGCGACGATGGAGCGCTACAGGACCTTGCAGACGGAGCGGTTTGAAGCCGCCGTTGCCGGTTATGATACCGGTTACGAGCGTTTGCGAGCCGGCCTGATGTTTTATGCGGAACGGTCGCACGGTGCCACCGGTTCGGATGGATGCCTCGTGGTTGGCGCCGCCGCCGATCTCGCCGCACTGGACGACGATATCGCTGTCGTGGTCGAGCGGGCGGTGAAGGCGAGGGAGCGGATCGTTGCCCGACTGGTGGCTGAGGGGCAGAGGGACGGTTCAGTGCAGTCGAAGACCGATCCCGATGATCTCGCCAGAGCGATGTTGTGCATGATGTACGGCATGCGGGTGGTGGGAAAGACCGGGCGCAGTCTGGAAGAGATGACGGCCGTGGTGGATATCGCCCTGAAACTTGCCGAATGATTTTGTGGCTATTTAGGAAACATTCGTTTCCATTTTGGAGAAAATGATGACGACGCGTGTAGTTGAAGGGGAGGATGTTTACGAAACATCCATTTCCCCGGCCCTGACTTTTCTGCTGGCTACCGCCTGCGGACTGATTGCGGCTAATCTTTATTATGGCCAGCCCCTTGCCGGCATCATCGGAGCGGAGCTTGGCCTGTCTGCCGGCGCAACCGGTCTGATCGTGACCCTGACGCAGATCGGCTACGGCGTCGGCCTGCTGTTCGTCGTGCCGCTTGGCGATCTGGTCGAGAATCGCAGGCTGGTCGTCAGCACCGTTTCGATGGCGGTGCTTGCGCTCCTCGCGGCGGCTTTTGCCCCGCATGCGGCACCTTTTCTGATTGCGGCCTTTCTGGTCGGTATTAGTTCGGTCGCGGTGCAGGTTATCGTTCCCTATGCGGCGCACATGGCGCCGCACGCTGTTCGAGGGCGGGTGGTCGGCAATGTCATGAGCGGATTGATGGCCGGTATTATGCTGGCGCGCCCGGTTTCCAGCATCCTGTCGGAAGTGGTCTCCTGGCGCGGTGTGTTCCTGACTTCGGCTGGCGTCATGGCAATTCTCGCCATTGTGCTCTATCGCCTTTTGCCCGTTCGTGTGCCTGAGGCAAGGCTGGGTTATGGGGCGTTGATGGCCTCCATGGGCAGGCTTGCCGCCCATACGCCTATCCTGCGGCGGCGGGCGATCTATCACGCCTTCCTGTTTGCTGCCTTCAGCCTGTTCTGGACGACGACGCCGCTTTATCTGAGCGGGCCGCATTTCAATCTCAGCCAGGGCCAGATTGCGCTGTTTGCCCTTGCCGGTGCAGCAGGCACCGTCGCCGCACCGATTGCGGGGCGCATGGCTGACCGGGGCTGGACCTATGCCGCTACTTTTGCCGCGATGGTGGCAGCGGCGCTGTCATTCGCCGTCACGCATCTTGCGCCGGAAGGATCGCATCTGGCACTCGGCATTCTCGTGGTCGCCGCCATCGTTCTCGATTTCGGCGTCACCACCAATCTGGTGCTGGGTCAGCGCGCCATCTTCACGCTCGGGGCGGAATTCCGCAGCCGTCTGAACGGCGTCTACATGGCGACATTTTTCATGGGCGGTGCGATTGGCTCTGCCGTCGGCGGCTGGGCCTATTCCGTCGGGGAATGGGGTGCTGCGTCCTGGGTCGGCTTTGCTTTACCAGCGGCGGCGCTGCTTTACTTCCTGACTGAAAAGCGCGGATAACATTCATCAACGAAAAAGCCCGGCGGAATGGCATCCGCCGGGCTTTTGCAATTCGTCTTCGCGGTCAATCCTATTCCGCGAACTCAACCACGACGCCGGGTCGGACCATTTTTGCCAGCTCCGTCGCATCCCAGTTGGTGAGGCGGATACAGCCGTGGCTGTTGGTCTTGCCGATCTTCGAGGGTTCCGGCGTGCCGTGGATACCGTAGGTCGGTTTGGAAAGGGCAATCCAGACTGTGCCGACAGGGCCGTTTGGACCGGGCGGAATTTGCAGGATCTTGTCGTTCTGGCCCTGCCTGAAGTTGATCTTCGGATTGTAAGTGTAACCCGGATTAAGCGCGACGCGCTCGACGGTGTGTGTGCCGCTTGGCGAAGGCGTGTCCGTAGAACCGATGGTGGCGGGATAGGCGGCGATCAGAGCACCATCCTCTCCATAAGCGAAGACCTGCTTGATGCCCTTATGCGCGACGATGCGGGCCACCTGTCCCTTTTTCGGTTCCCCCGGATTGACGACCTTGATGATGGTGCCGGGCACGGAAAAATCGATGCCGGGGTTCAGTTCTTTCAGATAGGTCTCGTCCATGTGGAAGCGTTCGGCCAACGCCTCCGACGTGGAGGTGAAGGAGAGGGCGGGTAGCTGCGACTTCTCCGCATAGTCATCCGGAATGGAAGCGACATAGGGGCCGGCTGCATCGGCTGCGGTGATCGTATAATCGACGATCGGCATGCCGCCGGAGGCGCGCAGACGCTCGAGAATGTCCTCGGAATTGTTCGGGTCGAGCTTTTCGCCGGTCATGTCCTGCCAGGCGGCAATCGCCTTGTTGACGTTGTCGCCCATCTTGCCATCGATCACGCCGGGCGAGATGCCTTCGCGGTCGAGGAAGGTCTGAAGTGCCACGATCTCCTGGCGGGACCGGTTGACCGGTGTGGTGACAGGCGTGTGGCGCTCGATCAGGTGCTGCGGCTGCGGAACGGCAGCCGTGGTGCTTTCTTCGGGCATCGGCTGGTTGAGCGGCGCGCTTTCGACGGCGCCCGGGCCGGGAACCGAGCCGGTATAGACATCATCGCCGGAACCATTGCCGCGATATTCGCGGTAATCGCGCACGCTTCCATTATCCTGATAACCGTAATCGCGCTGCGGCTCACGATATTCACCGCCGGGGGCCGGGGGATAGTAGGTGGTGTCGCGTTGCTGTACCTGTTGCCGCTGCTGATAGCCTGACGGCATTTCAGTGGCCAGCAGATTGCCGTACCGGTCATAAAATACCGTGCGGCCCATATTGTCGCGACTGATGACGATGTCGCCACGTTGGGGCACGAAGTCGAGAACACGGCCATCCGGCGTCACCAGAACCGGCTGTTCCTGATAGCCATAACGCTGCTGCGCGCCAGCCTGTAGAGGCGCGCAAACCGCCGCCAAGGCAATCGCCAGACCCAGAGCTGCGTTAACAAACTGTTTCACGATTCTGCTATCCCTTACTTCGTTCATCGATAAACACACCGTAATCTTGACCCTATTGTGAAAAAGGTGAATTCACGGTTAAAGCAATCTTAATTTACGTCACGGTTAGTAGCGTTTCCGTGATTATTGCGCTTTTACTGCCACAGGGAGGTTGTCTTGCGTTCGTTTCAGGCCGGCAAATCGCCATGCATTTTCCTCGATGAAACCTCCGTTTTCGATATTGGCGCCTGTGTTGTCGATGGTATCGACATCGCGCCCGGCCGTGCCATTCCAGATGATGGCGATCCGCGCATCGACCATTCGCTGGAAGGCTTTCTGTTCACCTGCGGTCCCGATCATATCCGCCATCCCGAACCGATCGGCGGTGAGGGCGAGGGGCGTCGATATCCGTTGCATGGGTCCTTCTCCGCGCATCCCGCCAAGATAGTTGCCTTCGGCGTTCATGAGTCCAATGCATTGGCGCGTGCCGAGGTTCCCGTGAACCTTGCCGATGGCGGCACGGCCCTTCTCGAGCGGACATGGCGCATCGATGGCGAAAGCGGCGAAGTCAGCCTCGATGACCGGATCGTCAATACGAGTTCGCGGCCGATCCCGGTTTTTCTGATGTACCACATGAATGTCGGCGCGCGGCTGTTTGACGAGGCCGTTCGTCTGGAAGGTGCCATGCTTGATGGCGGTGGTCATGGCTGGCGCTTTGGCGAGGAGCCGGGCACGGTGTTCTGTGTACCCGCCGGTCAGGACGAATGGGCGGAACTAGCTCTCGGTCCGATTGCCGCAATTGGCGGCAAGACGCTGAAAGTACGTTTCGGCACGGAGACGTTGCCCTATCTGCAGATGTGGCGGAACCAGAAGGATCCGGCCAATGTGCTTGGCATCGAACCGGTTTCGCACCGCTGGGTGGGGCGCGGCGAGCTTGAGGCTGCCGGCGAGTTCAATATGCTGCAGCCGGGCGAAAGCCGCTCCTATGGTCTTCGCTTTTCCATCCTCTGAATAGGGGACTGAATGGCGTACCGAATGAAGGCGCCGCATCATTGACGCAAGAGTTTTGAGCCCTTACATCGGTTGCGGATTTCAGACAGTGGCGACAGCGTGCCAGCGGCGCCAAGGCGCCGGTTTAAGCGGAGGCATTATTATGGATATCAGGCGCATAGACGACGAATATTCGGTCACGGGACAGATCAGCGTTGCCGATCTCGACGAGGTCAAGGCACTCGGCTTCAAGTCGATCGTCTGCCACCGCCCTGACGGCGAAGAAGAAGGCCAGCCGCTTTTCGCCGATATTGCCGAGCGTGCCGAACAGCTTGGCCTGACCATCGTGCATGTACCGGTTGGCCGCTACGGCGTCGATGCGGATGCGGTTACCGGCATGGTGGATGCGCTTGACGAATTGCAGCGCCCGATGCTCGGCTATTGCCGTTCCGGCGCGCGCTCGACCGCGATCTACGAAAAGACCCACCACCTGCGCGGCTGATTTTCCGCGGATAATTCGATTTTCTAAAGCCAATCAACAGGAGTTTTCCATGACCATCAAGCGTATCGAACCGGGCAAGCGCATGAGCGGCGCCGTCATCCACGGCAACACCGTTTATCTGGCCGGCCAGGTCGGTGAGGGCGTGTCCGTGACCGATCAGAGCAAGTCGGCGCTGGCTGAAGTCGATCGTCTGCTGGCCGCTGCCGGTTCCGACAAGTCGAAGATCCTGCAGACCATCATCTACCTCTCCGACATGTCCACCTTCGGCGAAATGAACGCCGTCTGGGAAGGCTGGATCGACCCGGCAAACCCGCCGGCCCGCGCCACCAGCGAAGCGGCGCTTGCTACTCCGGACTACAAGGTTGAGTTCATCGTTACCGCTGCTCTTTGAGTAACGGTTTGATTTTGAGACAGGCCGGGTTGCGGAATGCAGCCCGGCCTTTTTTGTTGGGAAAATTCGAAACGCTCGTTTTGTCATCCTCGGGCTTGTCCCGAGGAGCCAATCACGTATCGCTAATTGATAGGTAGCAGATGCTCGGGACAGGCCCGAGCATGATGGAGGAGAGGCGATTGTCCCAGGTTTGTGAATCGCTTGCGCCCTTCATTTCAGAAGCTAAGCAAGCGCCTTCTCAAGCTGCTTCAACGTCTTCACCCGTTCTGCAAACCACAGCCGTGCCAGGTCGTTGGTTGAGGCGAGGTCGATACCATCAGGGTCTATGGAAGTGATTTTCCAGCGTGCGGTTTTCGCACCCGCAAGAGCGGCCAGCCGTGATGCCTCGCCCTTGATGGCGTTGAGGCGCGCGGCCTCGTCCGCTGCCGCAGCCATCAGCTGTTCCGCGCCGGAAAGGTCACTGCGCAGATCGGCAGGTGTGATGTTGCTGGCGTTGCGGGCAGGGCCACCATTGATCTGCACGCCCTCTGTCCGCAGCCGGTAGAGCCTTGTATCGGGAAGAGAGAGGTAGAGTTTTGCCTTGGGATAGCGGTCGATGTAGCGCTGTCTGGCAAGCGGCACTTCTTTCGGATCGATCAGTTCCGCCTTGCCTACCAGTGTCAGCCGGGGCAGCGTCAGCGCGTCACCCTTGCCGAAGGGGGCAAGTGTCAACGACATACGCGGGTCGGCCTCCATGTTTCGGGCATGCAGCGTCAGGCCCGCCGCGAAGAAGAACGGCGTACCATCCGGCTCTATGCCGATATTGGTGGCGGTCGTATAGGGATAACCGCTGACCGGATCGAGGGTCGCGAGCGCCGCTGTGCGGGATGTGTGCAGGACATCGAGTGCCACGCGCACGGCCTCGAATGGCGCACCGGCCGAAGGTTCGATCTTTGCGCCGCGTGGGGTGATGACGGGAGGGGCTGCATCCGGCATGTCGTTTCCTAACCTGTATGTTCTAGTCAGGATTTACACCATGCCGGAGCCATGTCCATGCGCAATATCAGGTCCGGCTTCTGATCTGGGTCAGCGTGCGGGTTGGCGTGATCGCTTCGGCATCCAGCTTCACCTCGATAATGGCGGGCTTGCCGCTTGCCCGGGCGCGTTCGAAGGCGGCGGCGAAGTCTTGCGTCTTTTCGACCGTTTCGCCGTGGCCACCATAGGCCTTTGCGAAGGCCGCGAAATCCGGGTTGACGAGATCGGTGCCGCTGACGCGGCCGGGATATTCCCGTTCCTGATGCATGCGGATCGTGCCATAGGTGCCGTTATTGACCAGCACGGTGATGATAGGCAGTCCATACCGCACGGCGGTGATGAATTCCTGCCCATGCATCATGAAGCAGCCATCACCGGCAAAGCAGATCACCTCGCGCTCGGGAAACAGGTGCTTGGCGGCCACAGCCGCGGGCAGGCCGTAACCCATCGAGCCGGAGGTCGGCGCCGATTGAGTGTTGAAGCGGCGGAAGCGGTGGAAGCGGTGTACCCAGGTGGCATAGTTGCCCGCGCCATTGGTGAAGATGGCATCATCCGGCACGTTGGCCTCGATCCAGTCCATGATCGGACCCATCTGCACCGCGCCCGGACCGGTCTGCGGCGGTGTCGACCAGGTGAGGTAAGCCGAATGCATGGTGGCCGTGCGGTCCGCCCAGGCGGCGTTATCGGGGAGCGTTACGGAAGAAAGGGCGGCGACGAAATCATGCGGTGAGGCGCAGATTGCGAGATCGGGGCGATAGACGCGGCCAAGCTCTTCGGCTTCCGGGTAGATGTGCACAAGTTTCTGCGACGGGTAGGGAATGTCGATCAGCGTGTAGCCGGAGGAAGGCATTTCCGAGAGGCGACCGCCGAGCAGCACCACGAGGTCGGCTTCCTTGATTTCCTTCGCCAAGGCCGGGTTGATGCCGATGCCGACATCGCCCGCGTAAGATGGGCTCAAGTGATCGAACAGCATCTGGCGACGGAAGGAGCAGCCGACGGGCAGTTTGTTTCTTTCGGCAAAAGCCGTGAAGCTTGCGACGCTTTCTTCGGACCAGCGTGTGCCGCCGATGATGAAGATTGGCCGCTTGGCCTCGCCCAGCATTTTTGAGAAAGCGGCGATCTGCGACGGGCCGGGATGCGCTTCGACCGGCGTATAGGGCTTTGCCTCGGGGGCTTCAACCTCTTCAACCAGCATGTCTTCGGGTAACGTCAGCACCACGGGGCCGGGGCGGCCGGAGGTGGCGACGGCAAAGGCGCGGGTGACGAATTCC
The DNA here is from genome assembly GCF_030818995.1 of Agrobacterium sp. SORGH_AS_0745. Lineage (NCBI taxonomy): Bacteria > Pseudomonadati > Pseudomonadota > Alphaproteobacteria > Hyphomicrobiales > Rhizobiaceae > Agrobacterium > Agrobacterium sp. SORGH_AS_0745. Next base: position 2,704,593 of record NZ_JAUTBI010000003.1, on the reverse strand, counting down.
GGAATGCGGCGCGCATCGTCGATCTCGCCCACCCATTTGGCGAATTCGGTGAAGGCGCGGCGATATTCCACTTCCTGAAACGCCTCACGCTCGCGGGCTTCGCGCTGTACCTGGCCGATGAACAGGATCATCGGAATGGAATCCTGCCTCGCGATATGCAGGCCGGCCGAGGCGTTGGTGGCGCCGGGACCGCGCGTTACCATGCAGATGCCGGGTTCGCCGGTCAGCCTGCCCCAGGTGTCGGCCATCATGGCAGCGCCGCCTTCCTGGCGGCAGACCACGGTTTCGATGCCGCTTTCATAGAGCGCGTCCAGCACCGCCAGATAGCTTTCACCGGGAACGCAGGAAACGCGGGAGACGCCATTGGCTTTCAGCGCTTCGACGATCAGTTGTCCGCCTGTTCTTTTCATTCCGGTTGCTTTCATGGCGTCGTGGTCCTTTCGATGTTATCCAGTTCGGCCAGCACTTGCGCCTGATGCTCGCCAAGCTTCGGGCTCGGGCGTTCGTAACGCAGCGGCGTCTGTGACATGATAATCGGTGTCCGCACACCGGGGATGACGGTGCCATCCTGCGCCTCGAGATCAACACGCAGGCCGCGTGCCTGAACCTGTGGATCGGCGAACATTTCCTCGATGGAGTTGATTGGCCCGGCCGGTACGGCGTTCTGCTCGCAGGCGGTCAGAAGATCGCGCTTCTGCCATTTCAGCGTTTCGGTGGAAACGATCCGCCGCACCTCTGCCTTATGCGCCACGCGCGCCTTGTTGGTGGCGAAACGTTCGTCATCGGCGGTCGCCTCGATTCCGAGGATCTTGCAGAGACGGCGGAACTGGCCGTCATTGCCGACCGCTAGGATCAGGAAACCATCAGCCGTCGGCACCACCTCATAGGGGGAAATATTCGGATGGGCGTTGCCGAGCCTGACGGGGGCATTGCCGGAAATCAGGTAATTCATATTCTGGTTGGCGAGCACGGCCGACTGCACGTCCAGAAGCGCCATGTCGATATGCTGGCCTTCACCTGACCGCATGGCGTGGATGAGGGCGGCCTGAATGGCTGACACGGAATAGATGCCGGTGAAGATATCGGCAACGGCAACGCCCGCCTTCATAGGCTGACCGTCGGGTTCGCCGGTGATCGACATGAAACCGGACATGCCCTGCACGATATAGTCGTAACCGGCGAAATCGGCATAGGGCCCGGTCTGGCCGAAGCCGGTGATGGAGCAATAGATCAGCTTCGGATTGAGAACCCTGAGACTCTCATAGTCGAGGCCATATTTGGCAAGCCCGCCGCGTTTGAAATTCTCGATGACAACATCGGCGGTTCGCACGAGCCGCCGCACCAGCGCACAGCCTTCCGCCGTCTTGAGATCGGCGACGATGGAGCGTTTGCCGCGATTGGTGGCATGGTAATAGGCGGCGGAGAGGTTTTCACCATCGGCGCTTTCGACAAAGGGCGGACCCCATGCGCGGGTATCGTCTCCACCTTCAGGGTTCTCGACCTTGATGACATCCGCACCCATATCGGCCAGCATCTGCCCCGCCCAGGGACCGGCCAGAACACGCGCCAGTTCGATGACGCGAATGCCTGATAGTGGCGGTTTCCTGTTCGGCGTTTCGGTCATTTGTCCCCCGGTGTTTTCTGCTTGCCGGTTTATAGACGTCTCCCCGCATTGCCGCATGTGATTTTATCTCATGGACTTATTCCGTTTCGGCAAAGGCTCGTCAGTTGCCAACGACGCGGCTGCACCAGGCGGCGAAATCCGCAGCCACGGCATGCCAGCCGATCTCGTTCAGGGTTTCGTGGCGCATGCCCCGATAGATCGTGTGTTCGACATGGCCGAAACCCGCTTTGCGGAAGCGTTCGGCAAGCCAGACGATCTCCTTGCCGTCATTGGTCGCGGCATCCTGATCGCCGCTGACAAGCAAAATCGGCAGCGTCTTCGGCAGGCGTTCGATGAGCCTCGGCGCACGATAGGACAATTCAAAAACATCCTGCCACAGGGAGACGCTGGCCTCGAACTGGCAAAGCGGATCCTCCACATAAGCGTCCACCGCTGCCCTGTCATGGCTCAGCCAGTCCGCATGAGTGCGTTTTTCCGGCATTCTGGCATTCCAGGCACGGAAGGTTGCTTTGGGCAGGATGGCGCTCGGCACATCAGAGCCTTTCAGCATCTTTTCAAGGCGCAGCACAATCTGTGCAAGACGGCCCATGACACCGGGATTGAGGTTGGAATTCCAGATGGACAGACCATCAAAGGCATCCGGATGGCTGACGGCGGTGTTGAGCGCCACAAGGCCGCCCATGGAATGGCCGAACAGGATGACCGGCAGGCCGGGATGTCTTTCGCCGACCATCCGGCGCATCGCCATGACATCGGCAACGACCTTCTCGGCTCCGTCCTTCCAGGCGAAGCGGCCAATCGGCGCATCGGCAGCCTTTGTGCGGCCATGGCCACGATGATCGTGGGCATAGACCTCGAAACCCTGCTTTGCCATGACATCGGCAAAACGGCGGTAACGGCCGGCGTGCTCCACCAGGCCGTGGCAGATCATCAGCACGCCGCGCGCCGGAGAAAGGGCAGAGGGCTGGTGGCGAAAGGCGATGGATGCGCCTGATGGAGCGTCGAGCCTCTCAATCCGGCTGAACGTCAAGTCATCCGTCGTCTCATTCATGCTTTCGCCCGTGCCTGCCATGGTATCCCTTGTCATAATCATGGGGTCATAATCGTGCCAGAGGTTGCCCCAAGGTCCTATTTACCCTACATAGCGGCAAATTTCCCGATACGTACTCTTTAAAATCCGATGTGGAGCATTCGCTACAATGGCACGTCAATTCATCTATCACATGGCCGGGCTGAACAAGTCCTATGGCGCGAAGAAGGTTCTTGAGAACGTCCATCTCTCCTTCTATCCAGATGCCAAGATCGGTATCCTCGGTCCGAACGGTGCCGGTAAGTCGACCGTTTTGAAGATCATGGCCGGTCTCGACAAGGAATATACCGGTGAGGCCTGGCTCGCTGAGGGTGCGACGCTCGGTTATCTCGAGCAGGAGCCGAAGCTCGACGAAAACAAGACCGTGATGGAAAACGTCATGGAAGGTGTGGCGAGCAAGACGGCAATCGTCGACCGCTACAACGAGCTGATGATGAACTATTCCGACGAAACGGCGGATGAGGGCGCAAAGCTTCAGGACATCATTGACAGCCAGAACCTGTGGGATCTGGAAAATCAGGTCGAAATGGCCATGGATGCGCTGCGTTGCCCGCCTGGCGACTCGGCAGTAACCGGCCTTTCGGGTGGTGAGCGTCGCCGCGTGGCGCTCTGCAAGCTGCTGCTTTCGCAGCCTGACCTGCTGCTGCTCGACGAACCGACCAACCATCTTGACGCTGAAACCATCGCCTGGCTCGAAAAGCACCTGCGCGACTATCCCGGCGCCGTGATGATGATCACCCACGATCGCTACTTCCTCGACAACGTCACCGGCTGGATTCTCGAACTCGACCGTGGCCGTGGTATTCCCTACGAAGGCAACTATTCCGCCTATCTGCAGGCAAAAGCCAAGCGCATGCAGCAGGAATCCCGCGAAGACGCCTCGCGCCAGAAGGCCATCAGCCGCGAACAGGAGTGGATCGCTTCCAGCCCCAAGGCTCGCCAGACGAAGTCAAAGGCGCGTATCCGCGCTTATGACGAACTGGTGGAAGCCGCTGAAAATCGCCGTCCCGGCGACGCGCAGATCGTCATTCCGGTCGCCGAGCGTCTGGGCCGCGTCGTTATCGAGGCGGAAAACCTCACAAAGTCCTATGGTGACCGGGTTCTGATCGAAAACCTCACCTTCAAGCTGCCTCCGGGCGGCATCGTCGGCGTCATCGGCCCAAACGGTGCGGGTAAAACCACGCTGTTTCGCATGATCACCGGTCAGGAAAAGCCCGATAGCGGTTCGGTGACCATTGGTGAGACCGTGCACCTTGGTTACGTCGACCAGAGCCGCGATACGCTGGCGGGTGACAAAACCGTCTGGGAGGAAATCTCCGGCGGCAACGACATCATCAAGCTCGGCAAGTTCGAAACGAACTCCCGCGCTTATTGCGGCGCCTTCAACTTCAAGGGCGGCGATCAGCAGCAGAAGGTCGGCAACCTCTCCGGTGGTCAGCGTAACCGCGTTCACCTTGCCAAGATGCTGAAGGCAGGCGGCAACGTGCTGCTGCTCGACGAACCGACCAACGACCTTGATACGGAAACGCTGGCAGCGCTCGAAGAAGCGCTGGAAGCCTTCGCCGGTTGCGCCGTTATCATCAGCCACGATCGCATGTTCCTCGACCGTCTGGCCACTCACATCCTCGCCTTCGAGGGTGACAGCCACGTGGAATGGTTCGAAGGCAACTTCGAAGACTATGAAAAGGACAAGGTCCGTCGTCTCGGCCCTGAGAGCATCAAGCCCGGCCGCGTCAGCTACAAGCGCCTGACGCGCTAATCCTGTTCTCGGATCACTTCAGAAAGGCCCGCCCAAAAGCGGGCCTTTTTTGATGCAATAAATGGGGCTTAAGGGGAGAGCGTGGCAAATTGCGCTTGCATCTCGCGTGACGCCGACATAAAGATATCTTTATATGTTGATTAGATTGCAAGGTGCGGCAGACGTGGCGTTCGGTTTGGATAAATTGGTGGATCTCTTGAAGGCGGCCGGCGAGCCGACGCGCTTTCGCTTGCTGGCGCTTCTGGCGGCCGGCGATCTGACCGTCACCGATCTCACCGAAATTCTCGGCCAGTCGCAGCCCCGTATTTCCCGTCATCTCAAGCTTTTGACGGAAGAGGGGTTGATCGAGCGCTATCAGGAAGGCGCCTGGGCCTATTTCCGCCTGCGGCAGGATGGAGAGCCCGCCGTTGTTATCAGGCAGCTGCTGGGCGCCGCATCGCCCTCTGACGCCGTTCTCCAGCGCGACAGCGAACGCCTTGCCACCGTCAAGCGGGTAAGGGCGGAGCGGGCGCAGGATTATTTCAGCCGCAATGCCTCCGCCTGGGACGAGCTGCGCCGCCTGCATGTGAGCGACGAGGCCGTGGAAGGTGCATTGCTGAAGCTGGTCGGAACCACCCCGATCGACTCGCTGCTCGATCTCGGTACTGGCACGGGCCGCATCCTCCAGCTTCTGAGCGGCATCTATCGCCGGGCAATCGGTGTCGATGCCAGCCGCGACATGTTGTCGGTGGCGCGCTCCAATCTGGACAAGGCGGGCGTGGTCAATGCATCCGTTCGCCATGGTGATATTCTCAACCTGCCGCTGGAAGGCCAGGATTTCGATCTGATCGTCATCCATCAGGTTCTGCATTTTCTCGACCAGCCGGAGATCGCGCTTTCCGAAGCCGCCCGCATGTTGCGTCCGGGTGGCCGGCTGATCGTCATCGATCTTGCACCGCATTCCTTCGAGCATCTTCGTGATGAGCATGCGCATGTGCGGCTCGGCTTTTCGCATCCGCTTATGGATGAATGGCTGAAAAAGGCCGGGCTCGTGCTCGACCGTGCCGTCGATCTTCATTCTGAACGGGCGTCCGATGAATCCTTGGACGTCACGATATGGGTTGCCCGCGACCAGCGGCTGCTGATGGCAGACGATGTGGTGCAAGAGGCCGTTTTACTTGCTGCCGGGAGGGCATGATATGTTGAGATCGGAAACCGCGCGCCACAATGGCGAAATCCGGGGGGATATCCGGTTATCTTTCGAGTTTTTCCCGCCCAAGAACCCCGAGATGGAGAACCAGCTCTGGGAAACGGTTGCCGAGCTGAAGAAATGGGATCCGGATTTCGTCTCCGTCACCTATGGCGCGGGCGGTTCCACCAAGGCGCCGACGCTGGATGCGGTGCGCCGGATGATCGGTGACAGTCATCTGCCGACCGCCGCGCACCTGACCTGCGTTGATGCCAGCCGTGACGACGTGCATCAGGTCGTTGAAGAGTTTCGCAATGCCGGCGTTCGCCATTTCGTGGCGCTGCGCGGCGATCCGTCGACCGGTATCGGCACGGATTACAGGCCGCATCCGCAAGGTTACGAGAATGCTGCCGCTCTGGTGAAGGGGCTACGCGATATCAGCGATTTCGAGGTTTCCGTTTCTGCCTATCCCGAAAAGCACCCGGAGAGCGCCAGCGATGCGGTCGATATCGATATGCTGAAGCGCAAGGCGGACAACGGCGCAACGCGGGCGCTGACGCAGTTCTTCTTCGATAATGACGTGTTCGAGCGCTACATGGAGCGGGTTACGGCTGCGGGCATCACCATTCCGGTGGTTCCGGGTATCATGCCGATCCAGAACCTGACCCAGCTCAAGCGTTTCGCCGGCCGCTGCGGTACCAGTGTGCCCAGTTTTCTGGATGAGCGTTTTGCAGGTTATGATGACGATCTCGAGGGACGCGCCCGCGTTGCGGCGGAAGTTGCTGCCGAGCAGATCGCCGATCTTCAACGGCGCGGTGTCAACGAGTTCCATCTCTACACCATGAACCGTGCGCCGCTGGTCGATGCGGTGCTTGAGAACCTCGGTCTTGAGCGTTTGCGCCGCAGCGCCGCCTGATTTCAGATATCCCATTTACGACAGGAAAAAAGCGCAGGCCCGACAGGACCTGCGCTTTTCAAACTCGTGTCATCTACGGTTCTTTTCTGCGTTTGGTCTTCACGTCTCGTCAGATGAAAAGCATCATCGCTACGAACAAAAACGCCAAACCGACTGCCAAGGCATTGAGAGATTTTGTAAGTCCCATGGGTGCCTCCTGTTGTTGACAGGTTCGATAATATGACCGTTTTGTGGCACTTGAAAAGCGGTTTCTGTGATGCGGTGCAGCATGCTTTGTCGCCGCTTAAAAAAGTAACTTCTGTAATTAATTGAAAATAAAAGATTATTTTCTCATCACGCAGTGCTTCATATCTTTAAAAAAAGTAAATGACCGGGGTGTTATCCCCAGTCATCCGGTCGAGATTAACAGTTTAAGCCTTGATTCCGGCCGATAGATTAAAGGCCCGAAGGTGCGATTAACACAGGTTAAAGCGCCTGGAGAAGTGCCTGGGTCGGCCATCCATCCGCAGGGATTCCGAGACGCTGCTGTTCCTTCTGGATGGCGACGCGGGTGCCGGAACCGAGAATTCCGTCCACCTTGCCAACATCGTGGCCGCGCGCTTCAAGCTTGGTCTGCAACTCTTTCATCGTCGCGTCATCGAAGCCCGGATCGGGATTGCCCTTGTTATAGACAGGGGCGCCCATCAGACGGTTGGCGAAATAGGCAGCCGAGGTCGTGTAGATGAACGACTGGTTCCATTCCAGATAGATGTTGAAGTTGGGATAGGTGAGGAAGGTCGGTCCCTTGCGGCCCTGCGGCATGATGAGGGCTGCGGGCAGGGAGGCGAAATTTTTGTTACCGTCGCGCGGGGTCACGCCGAGGGTAAACCAGTCACCGGCGGTAAGCGAACCGCCGAGGCCGGATTTCTCCCAGGGCAGGTTTTCCGGTACGGAAACTTCCTGCATCCAAGGTTCGCCCTTCTTGAAGCCGAGGTGCTGGATGAATTTCGCCGCCGTGAGGATCGCATCCGGTGCGCTGCTCTTGACGTTGACATGGCCATCGCCATCACCATCGATGCCGAAAGCGATGATGTCCTTGGGCAGCATCTGTACCTGGCCGATTTCGCCGGCCCACGCACCCGTGTTGGACGTGGGGTCGAGATCGCCATGCTGGACCATTTCGATGAGGGCCAGCAATTGCGGACGGAAGAGTTCCGGGCGGCGGCAATCATGCGAGAGGGTCACCAGCGCGTTACGGGTGTTGAAATCGCCCTGGACGGCACCGAAATCGGTCTCCATGGCCCAGAAGGCGGCAATGACGCCAGCCGGTATGCCGAATTCGTTCTCGGCACGGGCAAAGGTCGATGACAGCTCCTGCAGCTTCTTGCGGCCGATATCGAGACGGGCCTGGCTGACGGTGCGCTGGGAAAATTCGAGGAAGGTCTGGCGGAAGACGCCCTGTGCGCGGTCACGCGAAAGCACTTTGGGGTCTATCTGCGCGCCGGCCAGCGCCTTTTCGATGGCAGCCGCCGGAACACCCTTGGCAGCGGCCTCAGCCTTCACGCCCTCAAGAAATGCGCCGAGATCACCGCCGCAGGCAACCTGCTTTGGATCGTCAGGCGAGGCCACAGGCGGTGTGGCAAGGGCGGAGCCGGTGGAGAGAAGCGACAGAGCGGCGGCAAAAATGATGCTGCGCGACCGAAAAGTGGGCATGGGAATTTCCTCGATAGGTTGTTAGCCCGCTTTACCCACATGTTTGCGACAAAAAAACGGGTCCAGCGATCTGCCGGTGCAGAAGAACGCCGATTTTTCGAATGTGTTGCTTCTTGGCCGTATTATTTGGCCGAAGCGATCCATTTCCGCCAGTTTTTCTCACTTCCGGCGAAGACATTGATGTCGGTCGGGCCGTTGACGCCGGGCACGACGCCGGTGGCCGTATATTGCCAGAAGGCCCACTGCCGGTCTTCGTAAATCTTGGCGGGATGCGCGGCGACGGAGCGCACCCAGAAATGGTAATTCTTGAACTGGCCAACGAGGTTGTCGCGGTGGAAGTCGACCGAGGTGTAGATGATCGGGCGCTTGCCGTAATGGGCCTCGAGGCGGTCGAGGAAACGCTGCATCTCGGCACGGACGATGCCAGGAGCCGGGCGCGTCTTGCAGGTGGGGGAGGAGGGGTTCCATTCCACATCGAGAACCGGCGGTAGGGTGACGGCTTCCTTTGGCACGTTGCTGATGAACCAGTCGGCCTGAGCGTCCGCTGTCGAGCAGAAGTAGTAGAAATGGTATGGCGCGTGCAGGATATCTGCCGCCGCCGCGCTGCGCCAGTGGTCCCCAAATTTCGGATCGATGCGGTCTGAGCCTTCGGTGGCCTTGATGAAGACGAAGGAAACGCCGGATTTGCGAACGGTCCGCCAGTCGACGTCGCCATTCCATTTGGACACGTCGATGCCATGCACCTCGTGGCGATGCGGGTTGTTCGTGCCAAAATCCTGTGGGTCGGTATCGGAGAATTTCGGCTTGGAAACAGAAGCCGTTTCAAGCAAGTCATAGCTCGTGGACGTACAGCCGCCGATCAACAACATAGCCGACAAAAGTGCCGATAGACGCAGCCGCATTGGAACCCTGATGAATTATTGTTGCCCATCCGCAGCCGCAAAATGGCGCGCCGCGTCTCCCGATTTACCCATAACATGGTAAACAAGCCGTTATGGCAAGGGGCAGTGGCCTTTTTTCGGCTGGCAAGTCGCTGGATTCCAAGAGATTTGCGGTCTTTCAGTCCCAGTGGCGTATACTTGTAGGACCGCTGGCTGGCAGCGTCTTGCCCGCATTTGCAGAGGCGAGGCGCCTTAACCCTTGATGATCAGGCGTCTGCGAGAATACGGCTGACTTTTGGCTGCACTTCGGCGACCGGAAGCGTGATGATGGCCCGCCAGGCGTAACCCCGGGCAATCTCCTCGAATTCGAGATTACCGTCAAAACGGCCTGCCATGTTGGCCAGAACGTAACGGAGATTGGCGCGGGGCGTGACGTGGAAGCGGGTGAGCCATGCCTGCAAAAGTGCGCGGAACCACTTGGGCAATTGTTCCTGCTGGCCGAAATCGACGATGTGCAGCGAGCCGCCGGGCTTGAGAGCTGTCAGCGCCTGTTCGATCGCCTTTTCCCAGTCCGGTATCATCGAAAGCGCATAGGGGATCATGACTCGGTCGAAACCGTCCGGCTGACCGAATTCTACGGCGCGGAAAGCGGTGGCGTCGGCCACGCGCAGAACGGGGCGTTCCGTCTTTCCGGTAAAATTCTCGGATGCGGTCAGCAGCATTTCGGCGGAGATATCGAGACCGAACAGTCTTGCTTCAGGAAACTTGCGGCTGGCCAGCAGCAGGTTGCGGCCGGTACCGCAGCCGACTTCAAGCAGCGTGCCACCCTTGGGCACGTCGAGGCCGGAAATGGTCCTGTCGCGGCCCAGAAGGTAATATTTGCGGGTAATATCGTAGATATGCCGCTGGTGGCGATACATGCGGTCCATCAGGCTCGCATGCGCCTCATCCGCAAGGCCGACATTCTCGCCGATGGTTTTCATGCCAGAGCCCTCTGATAGATATGGAAGCCGCCATAGATGGCCGAACGGTCCATGGCGTTGAGCTCATTGGAGCGTTCCTCTAGATAGATCCACTGGTTGCGGATATCGGCCGAGAGACGGCCTTCGATCACGCTCTTTTCGGCAGCGGTGCGGAAAATGACGCGGGCGCCGGGAGCGGCGGTGCGGCTGATCTGCGACCACAATTCGTTGAGCTGCACGTCCGTCATCCAGTCCTGCGCATCGAGCAGAATGTAGCGATCGACGCCGTTTGCCGGTTTTTTGGAAAGCAGCTCGGTATAGGTGGCGTGGTGCACGGCAACGCGGGCGGTGTTGTCGCGGATCGTCTCGTAATATTCCCGCTTGAGATAAGCGGGCAGGGCACCCTCATGCGGCTCGGGATAACGGCGCGCGAAGGCCTGCCAGGCGAAATAATTGTCGCTGAGTGGAAAGTTGCAGGCAAGCTTTTCAAGTCGCTCCTTGAGGACGGAGGCGACTGTGCCGTCGTTGGAAAGGCTTGCCAGCTCGTCATATTGGCGGGGCGGAATGCCAAGGCCGAACAGCGAACTTTTTCGCTTCGTCAGCCAGCGCACCACCGGCTTGTCGAACAGCGGTGCGACCTTGCTGTCGAAGAACCGACGCTGTTCATCCAGCGTGCGGCTATTGGCCATTTCAGTCAGCCTGACGCCGTGCAGGCGCGCCATAAGGTGGCCGGCGCCGATGAAACGGCCGAGCAGACCGGTGCGGTATATGTTCCTGTCGAATACCGAGATGCGGCGACGGCCGGACAGGGTGCGTTTCGACCAGTAGGCCTTGGTCGTGTCGTCGAGATGGTCGGCGATGAATCGGTCGTAGCCATGACTATTGCTGCGCGTATTGGCGCGGCCGAACTGGCGAACCACATCCTGATGGGCCGGGAGATGGCGGAAGGCGGCAAGCTTCAGCTTGTTGAGAGCGATGTGATGCGGGTTAAGATCCACCACATCGATGCTGGCAGGGTTGCGGGAGAGGTAGGCCAGCATGTTGCAGCCGCCCGAGCCGATGGTGACGATACGGTGGCCTTCAGCAAGCTCCATCGCTTCCATATCGATTTCCGGGTCTTCCCAGATTTGCGGATAAACCAGACCGGAAAAGAGAACCCCGAAGAACCGTTCGGAAAAACCGCTTTTCGAGAGCGCCTTGTGCTGGAGCAATGCGGACTTCAGTTTCGTATTCTTGCTGAAGCCGGTCTTGGGTGCCGCACTCGTCATATGTTCACCTCTCAATAGATTGAGAGGCGTCTACAGTCACGACGCTACAGTTTGATGACAGGGGTTGTGGGCCGACGTAACGAATCGAAAAGGCGGTGTGAAACCACTCGGGTCTCAAGCTTTGATTTGGATGCGACGTCATGCTCGGGCTTGTACCGAGGATCCAGCCACATATCGTAAAATCAAAAGCTTGCAGATCCCAGGGACAAGCCCGAGGATGACAAAAGTGACGTGCTCGACGTTTTTAAGAAAAGCCGCTTTGCTGCATTGCAGTCCCGGCGCTGCTCAAAGGCTTACTTGCGCAGAACGTGCAGCATGCCCTTGCGCTTGGCATCGTAATAATAACCGCGTGCATAAAGCCTGACAGCATTGTCCCGGTTGTTGTCGGCAACAAGCCAGGCGCCGCTCAGATATTTGACGGCATATTTGAGGTTGGTTTCGGCATCGAACAAGCCAGAAGCGGGGCCATCAAAGCCCATGGAGCGGGCCGTGGCGTGCTTGATCTGCATCAGACCGAAGTGGCCGCCATTATAGGCGCCGGGATTGTATCTGCTTTCACGCTGCACCACGCGATGCACCAGATCTTCAGGCACATTATACATGACAGCGTATTTCGAAATAAGCCCGCTCAGCTTTTCACGTCCGGCCGGCGCGGATTTGTACGGCGCCGTCATCGTTTCGTTCTGCCGGATAGCGGCAAGGGCGGCGTTGGTCGGGCCGGCTGCATAGGCCAGAACCGTGCTGTCCGGCTTGGGCAGGGGAATGACTTTGCGTTCCGCGGTCAGTTCGGTACCGATCGACGGCGTTCCGGGCGGCGGCGGTGCGGGCGGGAAGCTGCCCTTGACGGCAACCACCTGCGGCAGGTCGGCGGCAGAGTTGTGGGCCGCCGGTTTCGCGGCGGCACTTGCGGTTTCGATCGCTGCGGCTGCCGGCGTTGCGGCGTGCGGTGCAAGAGCCGCAGCCGTCGTCGGCGCGGCTGTCGTTACCGTTGCCTGCGCGACCTCTGTCTGTTGTTGCTGCGGCTGCATCTGGGTTGGGCTTGCCACTGCCGCTGCAATTTCGGCTGCCGGCGGCAGCGCCACGCGGCCACCCTTGACGGCGGCGACGGTTGGAAGCGATTCGGGCTGGGAAGAGGCTGCCACGTCAGTGGCATGTGCTGCCGGTGCGGCGGCATCAGCCGGGGTACCAGCCGTTTCCGACTGTGCGGAGGCTTGTGCCGGTGCGGTTTGGTTGACTGCGGCTATTTTCGGGCCGTTCGGCCCTTCCTTTGCGGCATATTCGACGCTGGTGCATCCGGCCAAAGCCAGTGCAAGGCCCACCGTGGAAGACAGAAGAAGTGCGCTTCTTCCGCGGAATTTTGCCGAATTTCGCATGTTGCCGCCTTCGTTATGCCTGTCTGTCGATACCCCCGCGTCGAGCGAAGCAGGCAGTGTCCCATCGAGCTTTCATTAACCTATTGTAAGGATAGCGGCAAGCCGGGACGTGGCGTCGCGGTTTTTCAGGCGGCGATGCGGCGGTATCCGGCGCTGACGGCACGGCCAGAAATGAAGTGAGTGCGGTATTTCGGCCGGATTTTTTTGTTGCCGGACATGCGGCGCACCAGTGCCAGCGTGGAGCCGGCAAAGAGTGCCTGCGCTGCCAGAATGCCAAGTGCCAGCAACAGGATTGCGGCCTGCGCTACGGCCAGCGTTTCGACCGCATTGCCGGAGGTGGAAACGAATTGCGGCAACAGTGCCAGGAAGAACATGAAATAGCGCGGACGCAACGCTGCAATGGCGTAGCAATCACGGAAAATGCCGCTGGATGATTTGCCGGGCAGATTGTCATTGTCTGCATTGGCAGCCTGGGCGGCGGGGGTGGCAAAGTTCCATAACAGGAAAAGAATCAGCCAGCCGATACCAGTCCACTGAACGATTTCCACAAAGGCATGCGGCAGATAGGCAAGGCCAGCCGCTGGAATCGCAGATATCGTCATAGCTGTGACGATGCCAAGCGCGCCGCCAGTGACAGAGGCAAACACCGTTTTTCTGCCGCGGATAGCGGCATAGGAGGCGACAGAGAATACAAGGGGAGAGGGAAGTGCGAACACAACGGCACATGCTGCACAAAAAACCAGCCACGCCTGTCCAGACATTCTCTTCCTCCTTGCCCTCCCTGTCGCCGCTTTATCCAGCCTATCGTAAAATTAGGCCGCTGTGAACGGTTGACCGACGTGTTCCATCACTTCGGTGAACCATTTTGCAGACAGGTCGAAATGCTTTCCGCCCTTGATACGCGGAAACTCGATGGTCCGCAATTTACCCTTTTGGTCTTCGTCGTGGCCGGTGACGCCCGAGACCTTGTTCAGCGCGCTTTCGACGGCAAGATCGACCATGCCCTGGATGAGGCGCAGATCATCGCCATTGGCGGGAGCGGAGCGGGCGAAGTAACCGGATTTCTGGACCATGGAGCGTTCGGCGCCGATGAGGCCGGCGAATTGCTTCTGGAACCAGCCGCCGACATTGATGGTGTCGATCTTCACATGGCCGAAGGCATCGCGCTTGACGGCCTCACCGGCGGCTTCGCGTTCGGCAACGATGGAATCGAGCCCCGCACCTTCGGAAACGAACAACGTGACGTAGCCGTGTTTGTCCATGATCGCCTTCAGCCGTTCGGCTTCCGCTTCGATGTCAAACGCCATTTCCGGCAGGTAGATGCCGTCTATGTTCTTCATCTGCGTGTTCATCATCAGTCCTTCGACATATTCATTGCCGTTGGTCTTCTGGATGTAGGCGCGGGCGGTCGCAGCCGTCAGCCAGCCGCAATGGCGGCCCATGACTTCGTGGATGACAAAGGTCTTCGGCGCAGCACTCTGCTCGTTGCTGACATTGTCGAAGAAGGAAGCGCCCACTTCGGCCGCGGTCCATGCGCCGAGCGACTGCCTGATCGGAACCACGTCGTTATCCACGGTCTTCGGCAGCCCGACGACGGTCAGATCGTAACCGTTGGCGCCGAGATAGGCGGCAAGGTCGGCGGCCGTCGTGTTGGTGTCGTCGCCGCCGATGGTGTGGAGAATGGTGATGCCGTCGGCAGCCAGCCGTTCGGCGGCAACGCGCAGCGGATTTTCACCCTCTTTCACCAGCCCGCGCTTGGCACAATCGGCAGCGTTGGTGAGCTTTACGCGGCTGTTGCCGATCGGCGATCCGCCATAACGGTGCAGCAGATGCGCCTTTTCGCGCATGTCCTTGTTGATCTCGATCCGGTCGCCCAGAAGCACGCCCTGATAGCCGGAACGATAGGCCACAATGTCAATATCAGGCGCGACGTCGCTATAACGCTCGATCAGGCCGCCAACGGCTGAAGAGAGACAGGGAGCAAGGCCACCCGCGGTCAGCATTGCGACTTTCTGTTTGGCCATTGTGGCTCTCCTTTGCTTGGATAGAAAGATATGTCTGGCAAATGGATGCGACAGCCACGTGTAGGTGTAAAGTGAATTTATCACGAAAAATGCCGATTTCTCGCGGTTTTTCAGCAGCTTGGGCAAAGAAGCCGAATATAATCGTTTCAATCGCCTCCAACCTTGCACCAGGCTTCGCCGTCTGTGGAAAACCGTTGCTCTCCCGTTTGCCGCCCCCTTGCTCCTGAAGAAAAACTGTCGCAAAAATGAATAAAAGTTAATGCCGCAGCGGCGCCGCGCATATTGCATTCACGGCGATATGCCGTCATGCTTGGCGTCATGATGTTCGATTTCGCCTGTTTGCATATTTCATCCCTGTGGGAACGGCTGCTCGGCGCGATCGGTGACGCGGCAGGCAGCACGCTCGGTCGCGTGGTAGAGGCGATCCGGACCCTTTTCGAGGGAGACCCGGAGACCCGCCGCAAGGTTTCTTTTTCCGTGGCCATTATCGCGCTGTCGGCAAAGATGGCCAAGGCAGACGGTGTCGTGAACGACGCCGAAGTGCGCGCCTTCCGGCAGATTTTCGATTTTCCTGAAGAAGAAGCCAGAAACGTTGCCCGCCTTTATAATCTCGCACGCCAGGACGTTGCGGGATACGAGGCCTATGCCGAACGTCTTGCCGGTCTTTGCGGCTCAGGCCATGACAATTGCGAGATGCTGGAAAGCGTCATCGATGGCCTGTTCCACATCGCCAAGGCAGACGGCTTGATCCACGAGCGGGAACTGGCGTTCCTCGGCCGTATCGCGGAAATCTTCCATATTACCGAAGATCATTTCGAAACGATTATGGCACGCCACGTTCATATGGATGGGCGCGATCCCTATCGCGTACTTGGCGTTTCGCCCTCGGACGACTTTCTGGATATTCGCAAGCGTTACCGTTCGCTGGTTGCCGAGCACCATCCGGACAAGCTCATCGCGCGCGGTGTGCCGATGGAATTGCACGCTGCCGCGAATGAGCGTATGGCGGCCCTCAATGCCGCCTATGAGGCCATCGAGAAAGAACGCCGCGTCGCATGAGTGAATTTCTGCCGGATTTCAACCCGGATTTCGGGGGCGCAACCATTGCGCCTTCTCCCAACCACGGCGAAAGACAGGGCGTGGCAGGCCCGGATATCATTCTCCTGCACTATACCGGCATGACGACAGCCGATGGCGCTCTTTCGTGGCTCTGCAATCCCGAAAGCCAGGTCTCCAGCCACTATTTCGTTTTTGAAGACGGGCGTGTCATGCAGCTTGTTGCGGAAACTCGCCGCGCCTGGCATGCGGGCAAAAGCAGCTGGGCGGGGGAGGCGGACATCAATTCCCGCTCCATCGGGATTGAAATCGCCAATCAGGGCCATCCGGGCGGCCTGCCGGAATTTCCGGAAAAACAGGTGGCTGCCGTCATCGAATTGTGTCGCGATTGCGGCCAGCGGTGGTCTATCGCCCCTGAAAGGGTGCTTGCGCATTCCGATGTGGCGCCGATCCGCAAGGTTGATCCGGGTGAAAAATTCCCATGGGACATCCTGTCGCGGCACGGTGTCGGTCATTGGGTGGAGCCTGCGCCGATCCGCGGCGGACGTTTTTTTCAGCGCGGCGATCACGGTCAGCCGGTGGAAGCGCTCCAGTCCATGCTATCCATTTACGGATATGGCGTTGAAATAACAGGCGCATATTGCGAAAAAACAGAAGGTGCCGTGGCCGCCTTTCAGCGGCATTTCCGCCCGGCGCTGGTGGATGGTATCGCGGATTTTTCCACGATCGACACGCTGCATCGGCTGATTGCCAGCCTTCCGAAATTTTCGGCCGTTTGAACGCCGTTTCTGGAAAAGCCTTCCCCGTTTCCCGGTCGCGCAAGTCGATTTTTTTGTTGTGCCACAGTTAATCCGCATTGAGGAAGTCTAAGAGCCGCAGTGGACGCGGTGCTGTTCTTCAGGGGAGCTTGCCGTCAATATCAATCAAGGAGACTGGACGGTAGAAGGTCGTAATCGACTTTCCGCGCGCTGGACGTTTTTATCGTTTCATTGTTCCGGTTATCCGATCTGGAGACTATTTCAACAGATGAACAGAGTTTTTGTTGCTGTCGCAGCGGGCGTTGCTATGCTCGTTTCGCAGGCGGGGATTGCTTTTGCCAAAGACGAGGACGTCAAGACCAAAACCGTGACGCTGGGGACCTTCTTCCGTACGCCCGGTTATCCCGTTCCCGAAAAGAGCCTGCCTTCGTCGCTCAAGAACGACTATTCCGATCTGATCGTCAAATATGCCAAGCGTTACGGCGTCCCCACCAATCTGGCCCATGCCGTCGTTTCTGTAGAAAGCAAGTTCAACCCTAGGGCTCGCGGCAGCGCAGGCGAGGTCGGGCTGATGCAGATCAAGCCGGCAACGGCGCGCATGATGGGCTTTCGCGGCACGACCAAAGCCCTCTTCGACCCCGAGACCAATATTCGCTGGGGCATGCAATATCTGGCAACCGCACACCAGCTTGGCGGCGGTGAGGTTTGCAGCACGATCCTGCGTTACAATGCCGGCCACGGCGCCACCCGCATGAACCCGGTGTCCAAGCGTTATTGCGGCAAGGTCCAGGCGCTTCTGGCCAGCTGAGGTCTTTTGCTGAAGCGTGTCGTGATGTTTCAGATTGGCGATAAGCTTTAAGTCCTCGTTTTATCGCATCTCGTTATTGCAAAACCGCTGCACGCTCTTGCGCGGCATGTTTCGGACGTCACGAAAATCGATTCCGGTTTATGCGTGCATGCTGTAGTCAGGAGCAAACCTGATGCGGAGCATGACATGCCGGATTTCAAATATATCGTGGTCGGTGCCGGAATGATGGGTGCGGCGGCAGCGAGGCACCTTTCGGCGCAAACGGATGGCGTGGCGCTGATCGGGCCGGATGAACCCGCCGATCGCAAGACCCATACCGGTGTGTTTTCAAGTCACTATGACGAGGCGCGCATCACCCGTGGTTTCGATGGCGATCCCGTCTGGGCGGAGCTGGCGCAACGCTCCATCCGGCGCTATGCCGAGATCGAAGCAAAAAGCGGCATCCGTTTCTTCACCGAAGCGGGCTGTCTGTTTACCGGAAACGGCAAGGGGCTTGCCGGAGACTACGTTTCGCGAGCCTTGGTCTCGACCGACCGTCTCGGTCTTGGCGTGGAAACGATCGGCGGCGATGCGCTGGCTCCCCGGTTCCCGATGTTTTCCCTGCCGTCGGATCACGACGGTTACTTCGAGGCGCAGAATGCCGGCCACGTCAATCCGCGTGCGCTTGTGAGGGCGCAATGCACGATTGCTGCTGCGCAGGGCGCGCGACTGATCCGCGAGACGGCGGCGCATGTTCGCGATACCTCCCAAGGAGTGGAAGTTTCCACCAGGGAAGGGGCCGTACACACGGCCGAAAAGGTCATAGTGGCCGCTGGCGGTTTCACCAACATGGCTGATCTTCTGCCTTCCCCGGTCGATATGGCGGCAACGGGCCGCACCATCGTGTTTTTCGAACTCGACGAAGCAAGGCAGGCCCTCTTCGGCTCCATGCCCTCGAGCATCGTGCTGGCGGAGACCGAGGACGATATCGTCTATATTCTGCCCCCTGTGCGTTACCCCGACGGCAAGGTCTATCTGAAGATCGGCGGTGAGAGCGAAAAGGGCAGGCTGGAAACGCTGGCCGAAGCAGTCGGCTGGTTTCATTCCGACGGCACGCCGGGCGAAGTGGAATTCCTGACGAAACGGGCGCTATCGCTCATGCCGGAACTTGCGGGCTGCCCCGTGACCTCTGGTTCCTGCGTCGCATCCATTACTCGTAGCGGTTATCCATATATAGGCTATACGCAATCTTCCAATATCGCGGTTCTGACCGGTGGCAATTTCGTTTCCGCCAAGTCTTCCGACGAAATCGGGCGGCTAGGCGCGGTGCTGCTTCTGCATGGCCAGCTGACCGAGAGTGATTTTGCCGCCGAAATGTCGCCGGTTTTTATCTGACATTCAGCAGCGAAGTGGCTACAAAATCGCAGCTGTACTAGAGCGGGTTGAGGCGAAGAGGGCGGCATGTCGGGACATTTCAAATATATCGTTGTCGGTCGTGGCATGATGGGTGCTGCCGCCGCCCGCCATCTGGCGGAAACCACCGAAGGTGTGGCCCTGATCGGCCCCGGTGAACCTGCCGACATCAAGTCACATCCGGGTGTTTTCGCCAGCCATTATGATGAGGCGCGCATTACCCGCACCATTGATGGCGATGCGGACTGGGCACTGCTCGCCAACCGCTCGATCGCGCGCTACACCGACATCGCGGCAAGGAGCGGCGTGAATTTTTACGCTCCCGTCGGCTGCCTGATGGTTGGGCCTGAACGCGGTGGCGACAATCCCTTTGTCGACAACGTCTGTGAGGCAGCGGCGCGTCTGCGGGTTTCCACGGAAATTCTTGACGACGCAGGTCTGAAAAGCGCCTTTCCCTATTTCTTCTTCGAGCCGGGCTGCGAGGGCGTGTTCGAAAAGGACAATGCCGGTTACGTCAATCCGCGCGCGCTGGTGAACGCGCAGAGCGTTCTGGCAGACAAAGCCGGCGTTACGCTCATCGACGATATAGTCGTCTCAACGCGGGAAGAGGCTGGCCGTGCACGCGTCGAGACGGCCTCGGGTGCGGTTTATACAGCAGACCGGGTGCTGGTCGCTGCGGGTGGCTTTTCGATAACGAAGGATTTGTTGCCGCAGCCCGTCGCTCTCAATGTCTATGCGCGCACCGTCGCCTTCTTCGAGGTGGACGAGGCGGAGCTGGGACAATATGCGGGCATGCCGTCGCTGATTTACGAGCCGCGCGACACGATGAAACATATCTATCTCCTGCCGCCCGTCCGTTATCCCGATGGCAGGTTCTATCTGAAAATCGGCGGCGATCCCGATGATAAGAAGCTCGATAGCGATCCCGAAATCCGCGCATGGTTCCGTTCCGGCGGGCGCGAAAGCGTTCGCGACCATCTCTCTGCCATCGTCGGGACCTTGGTGCCATCCATCGACCGGTCGCGCATTTCCATGGCCGCCTGCGTAGTGTCCAAAACGCCGGGCGGTTATCCGGCCATCGGCTTTACGACGTCACCGCGCATTGCTGTTCTGACTGGCGGCAACGGTACGGCAGCCAAGAGTTCCGACGAGATCGGGCGGTTAGGCGCCCTGTTGCTGCGGGATGGAAAAATTGGCAACGACGCCTATGCAACGGATTTCAAGCCTGCATTTCTTTGATCTTCCGTTACGCTTTTCGGTGGCTTTCGCCAAAGAACATGGGTATTGACGCCATGCCAGTTGGCTGGGCAGCCGCGCTTTACCAATGTCGAAAGACGGTAAGGTGAGGAAAGTCCGGGCTCCACGGAAATACGGTGCCGGATAACGTCCGGCGGGGGCGACCCCAGGGAAAGTGCCACAGAGAGCAAACCGCCATGCCTGGCATGGTAAGGGTGAAAGGGTGGGGTAAGAGCCCACCGCGCCGCTGGTGACAGTGGTGGCAAGGTAAACCCCACCGGGAGCAAGACCGAATAGGGATGACACGGGGCGCGGGCGAAAGCCTTCGTCTACAGCCGGTTTCCGGGCCCGTCATCCGGGTGGGTTGCGAGAGGCGGCATGCAAATGCCGTCCCAGATGAATGGCTGCCACGTTCCGGGTCAAACCGGGGCCATACAGAACCCGGCTTACAGGCCAACTGGCGAATTTCCTGCCGCTTTTTTCGGTGGCGATCAGCCCTCGATGATATGGGGCACGTAGCGGGAGAGATTTGCGGTGATAGGTGACGCGTCCTCGCGAATCCCGAGCCCGCAGGGCCGATCGGCGACGATCCAGCTTCCTAACACGGCGTATCCGAAATCGCTCTTGAACAATGGTGCGTAGGCCTGAAAAACGTACCCCTCTTGGCCATAATTGCCGGGGGCCGATAAAATTTCGCGCCGGTTTCGGTAAAGGCTGACATTTTCGCCTTCACGCGAAAGAAGCGGCTTCACCACGTAATCCTGTAATTGATATATTTCAGGATCGTCCGGGAAGAAACTCGGGAGCAGATTCGGGTGATTGGGATGCCGCTGCCAGAGCAAAGGCAGCAGGCCTTTGTTCGACAGCACGGCTTTCCAGGCCGGCTCGATGAAAATATCGCCTTGCGCAGGCAGATGCGTGGCAAAAGATTCTCGTAACATGTATTCCCAGGGATAAAGCTTGAAGCAGCGTTCGATGACGCGACTTTGAAGGTCAGCATAACGCCCGCACGCATCGATGCCGATGTCTCTGATATCGAGGAATTGGGCACGGTGGCCCGCCTGAATGGCGCAGTCCATGAGATAAATCGTCGTGCCGCAATCCTCGGCGTTGTCGCTCACCGCCGCGAAATGGAAAATCCTGTCTCGCGAGAATTGCCCGAAGGCCTCAATCAAGGCTTCCTGAACCGAGTTGAACTGGTCGGTTTGCGGCGGGAGCGTTCCAAGGGCGACCTGATCGGTCAGCCAGTTATATTGGAAATATCCCGTTTCGAATACGGAAGTGGGCGTGTCGGCGTTGTATTCCAGCAGCTTTGCAGGGCCATGCCCGTCATAGGCAAGATCGAAGCGGCCATACAGGTGGCGGTCGCACCGCCGCCAAGAATTTCGAATGACATCATGGTGATCGCGGGGGATGGCAAGACGGGTTAAAGCCTCCTCACTGTGTACGATGTCGGCGACGAGATCCATGCACATGTCGTGCAGGATCTGGCTCGGTTCTTCGATGTCGCGCTCGATTTCAGCCAGTCCAAAGCAATAGGCTGCATCGTCCACCCAGTAAGGCTCGCCATGCATTTCATGGAAGGAGAAACCGACAGCATTGGCTTTCTCGCGCCAATCCGGGCGCGGCGGGACTGTGATGCGGCGCATGTCAGCTTCCTGAAAAGGAGTGGCCGCCGAATCCACCACGGCCCTTGACGTTCGTTTTGGCGTTGGACGTCTTCACGTCATTCGCTAGCGCGCCTCCTCCTGACGTGATTCCCCCGCCGCCTTGGTCCTGTTTACTGGCCGTCACATCCGGTATGACGAGGTCGCCGTTGCGTTTTCGATAGGCCGACATCGCACCGTTGGAACCCGACTCGCTGTTTTTCTGCCTGCGGCGATAGTTGCTGTAGTCGGCAAAGTTCTCGATGGACCGAGGCATAACAAAACCGGCGGGTGAGGGTGTGAAGACACCTATGCCGGTGGGGTTAGTGGAATTGAGATTTTGTTTCAGCTCAAAGCAGTTTCCCGCGCCGTATTCCATTTCACATGCGACCATATTGAGAAATTTAGGTGCAGTGGAGAGGTGATGTTGGCCGGCGTCTTCGGATGCCGCTTGGCAAGCCTTGGGATAGACACCGGAGGCAACGCATTTTTCAACTGAGGTATAAAGAACCTCTTCCTCCGATGAAAAAGCCATAAAAAGGCCTATTGCGGCAATCGTACCGAGGGCGAGACGCGGGTGTTCTGTCACGTCCAAATACATGTCTGTTCCTCAATAGGCCATGCAGGCGGCGTTTAAAATCCCGATGACCACAGCGATGCCGCCGCTCCAGAGCCCGGCCGCAACGTTATCCTCGGTGATTTTCAGGTGCAGGTCGGTCATGGAGAGTTTGGCGATGTAGAATGCGAGAACCTGTACCAGCAGGCCGATCACTGCCCAGACGATATAGTCGGGGAGGCTGACGGAATTAGCCGCCGCCGAGGCGAGCGGCAGGCTGAAGCCGATCAGTGCCCCCAAAAAAGCGACGACGGCGGCAAAGTTGCCGGCCTTGATCAACTCCCCCTCGCGGTGGGGAGTAAGGCGGGTGTAAATAGCGGAAAAGGTTGCCAGGCAGAGCAGGCCGATCAGAAAATAACTTAAGAAGGCAGGTAAGCCTGCCACGTAATTCGGCATTATTGTCTCACAATGAAAAACACAACTTCAGAAATCAAAATCAATTGAAAGTTTAAAAAGTCAAGCGTCGCGGCGTTGTTGTTTGTAGAGAATGACGGTTCTGGCTGAGCGCAACATGCGCATTGCTTCGGCGTCAAATCGAACCTCTGCAACTGGTCTATCGCTAAATCACACAGATAGCCGTAACACCAACCAAGCTGGCATTCCCACGGCAGCATCAGAGCGCCTTTTGCGATTTAAGTGGCGCGTGTTCGGCGAGGGTTGCCAAGTATCTGTTTCGCAAGCAAAAAATGGGCATATCGACCCAAGTTTTATTTGTTTCCGCTGGCACATGAGTTCGCGAAGTAAACCATTCGTTAAACTTAACGGCTTATGAATTTCCGATGCGGAGTCGGTATCGTGCCGGCTTCTCCCATTGACGCCCATAGTGTCCCATGGTATCCCAAATGCACACCACACTGGGTCGTGTTTTTGACCCGCAATCGCTGAAACGAGTGAGGAGCCTGCAACGGGCTGCTGCAGGGCATGTCGCCCTGACGCTTGGCGATGTGTCGTGCGTACCGGTGTTGTCTGTGGGGCGGATGATTCGCTTTGTGGAATGCGGTTTTGGCGAGTTGAGTAATGGACCGCTTTTTATCGAACGTAACGAACAGGATCGACGCCAAGGGGCGCGTTTCGGTTCCGTCTCCGTTTCGTTCGGTGCTGGCACAGCGTGGGATTCAGGAGCTTTATTGCCTTCAGGATTTCGCGTTTCCGGCAATCAGTGTCGGCGGTCCGGATTTGCTGGAGCGCTACGAGCGGCAGATCGCGTCCATGGATGCCTTCTCGCCGGAGGCGAACGCAATGTCGCTGCTGGTACACGGCGGCGGCGTTTTCATGAAGCTCGATCAGGAAGGTCGGTTGATGGTGACGGATTTCGTCCGGGAATTTACCGGCATATCCACGGATGTCACCTTCGTTGGACGAGCGGATCATTTTCAGCTTTGGCAACCGCAGGCGTTTTTGGCGGCGCAGGCGGCAGCAAGAGCGGGGCGCGGTTTTTCGGCTGCACGCCCCGCATAGGACGGGGACACGGAATGGCGGCGAATTCTGGCGGGCGATCTTCTGATGCCGGTGAGGGACCTCAGCGTCACATCCCGGTCCTGCTTCGCGAAGTGATCGCTGCGCTCGAACCCGCATCCGGCAAGGTCATCCTCGACGGCACTTTCGGCGCCGGCGGCTACACCCAGGCAATTCTCGATCAAGGTGCCAATGTCATCGCGCTTGACCGCGATCCGAACGCGATCGCCGGCGGCCAGGCCATGGTTGCTGCAAATGGCGGCAGGCTTACCCTCATTCAATCGCAATTTTCCGATCTGGCAAGGCACGCGCCGGAAGGCGGTCTTGACGGCGTGGTTCTCGATATCGGCGTTTCCTCCATGCAGATAGACGAGGCCGAGCGCGGTTTTTCCTTCCAGAAGAACGGTCCTCTCGACATGCGCATGTCCAGCTCCGGCGTTTCGGCGGCGGATGTCGTCAATCGCGCCAAGGTCGGCGATCTCATCCGCATCTTCGGTTTTCTCGGCGAGGAAAAGCAGCCGGGCCGCATCGCCCGCGCCATCGAGAAGAGGAGGGCGGAAGAGCCATTCCGCACCACGCGTGATCTGGCGGGCCTCATTGAAATCGTTACGCCGCGCAAGGCTAAAGACAAGATCCATCCCGCAACACGGGTGTTTCAGGCGCTGCGCGTTTTCGTCAATGACGAACTCGGCGAATTGGCGCAGGCCCTGTTTGCTGCCGAGCGGGCCTTGAAGCCCGGCGGCCGGCTGGTTGTCGTCACGTTCCATTCGCTCGAAGACCGCATCGTCAAGAAATTCTTCTCCGAACGTTCCGGAAAGGCGGCGGGTTCCCGCCATCTGCCGATGGTGGAAGACAAGCCCGCCATTTTCGAAAATATCGGCAAGCCGATGGTCGCTGCAAGCGACGAGGAGGCGGAGATCAATCCGCGGGCCCGTTCGGCCAAGCTGCGCGCTGGCCTGCGCACGGCGGCACCTGCCCGGGCGGCAGATTTTTCGATTTTCGAACTTCCCGATCTCGCCAGCCTTGAAAAGATGGGAGGCTGATATGCTGCGCACATTCGATGTCGTGTTGATGGGGGTCATGGTCGCTGCGGCGGTGGTGACCTATTCGATCAAGCACAAGACCGATCTCAAGCTGGAACAGGTCCGCAAGCTCGAGACCGAAATCAAGCTCGAAAAAGACACGATCGATCTTTTGCGGGCCGACTGGGCACTGCTGACGCAGCCGAACCGCCTCCATCGTCTCGTGAATGCCTATCAGGACGAGCTTGGCCTTTCGCCGACGCTGCCGACACAATTGGCGCAGCCGCGCGAATTGCCGATGCTGCGCTCGCAATTGCCGCAGCCGCCCGAGCCGGAAGGCATGAGCGTTGCGGATGTCATCGCCGCTGCCGTCAACGGCTCCAAGCCGGGCGCTACGCTTGGCGGAACTGCCAAGAAAAAATCACCGCCCGCCGGCCAGATTGCCGCCAATGGCGCTCCTGTTCCAACACCGCGGGCGCGTGTTTCCCGTCCCACGGCGGCTCCGGCTCCTGCCGTCGCCGCTGTCGCAGGCGATGAAGATGGCGAAATGGATGAAACCATAACTGGATCGGTGGACCGCTGATGTCTTTTCTCTCCCGCGTCATGGTTCTGAAGAGCAAGGCTCACTTTTCCGCCAGCACCACCGGCATTCACACTGACCATGCTGCTTTCGAGGGCGCTCGCAAGAAGAGGGCGGCCCAGGCGAAAAGCCGCGTCGGTCTCATCATTTTCGGCTTCATCGCCTTTTACGGCGTCGTGGGCGGCCGTCTGGTGCAATATGGCCTTGCCGAGCAGGAAACGGTTTCGAGCATTGCACCTGCCGACCGGCTGATGGCGTCGCGTCCCGATCTTCTTGATCGTAACGGCGAGGTTCTGGCGACCGATATCCGCACCGTGTCGCTGTTTGCAGAGCCGCATCGCATCGTCGATATTGACGAAGCCATCGAGAAGCTGCGCACTGTATTGCCGGATCTCGACCAGCGCGGCACCTATCAGAAGCTTTCCTCCAATTCGCGCTTTCAGTGGCTGCGCCGTCAGTTGACGCCGAAGCAGCAGAGCCAGATCCTGGCGCTCGGCATTCCCGGTGTCGGTTTCCGCCCGGAAAAGCGCCGCTTCTACCCTGGCGGGCCAACAGCTGCCCATGTTGTCGGTCACGTCAATATCGACAATCGCGGTGTTGCCGGAATGGAACGTTACGTCGACAGCCAGGGACTGGCCGATCTGACGGCGCTCGGCATGACCAGCGATCAGCCGCTGGAGCCGGTGAAGCTATCCATCGATCTACGCGTCCAGTCCATCGTGCGTGAAGTCGTGACCTCGGCCATTACCAAGTTCCAGGCGATCGGCGCGGGGGCTGTGGTTCTGGATGTGCATACCGGCGAAGTGCTAGCTATGGCCTCCGTGCCGGATTATGATCCGAACAACCCGGCAGAAGGTGCCAAGGAGGGATGGCTCAACCGCATGTCGAACGGCACGTTCGAAATGGGCTCCACCTTTAAATCCTTCACCATTGCCATGGGTCTCGATTCGGGTCGCGTCCGCCTGGGTGATATGTTCGACGCGCGTTATCCGATCCGCATCGGTGGCTTCACCATCAAGGACTTCCACGGCAAGGGCCGCATGCTCTCGGTGCCGGAAATCTTCCAGTATTCGTCGAACATCGGTACGGCAAAAATCGCCGACACCGTGGGTACCGAAGGACACAAGGAATTCCTGACGCGGCTTGGCCTTCTGACGCGCATGCAGACCGAGCTGCCTGAAGTGGCGCTGCCTTCGCAGCCCCGCGAATGGAAGAAGATCAACTCGATCACCATTTCATTCGGCCACGGCGTTTCAACAACGCCGTTGCAGACAGCAGTTGCCGGTGCCGCGCTCGTCAATGGTGGGAAGTTGATCGAGCCGACATTCCTGCCGCGCACGCGCGAACAGGCGGATCAGGTCGCAAAACAGGTGCTGAAGCCCGGCGCCAGCAAGGATATGCGCTTCCTTTTCGAATGGAACGGTGTCAACGGTTCTGGCCGTAATGCGCGCGTCGACGGTTTCAATGTCGGCGGCAAGACCGGTACGGCTGACAAGGTCGTCAATGGGCGTTATGTGCATGACAAGAACTTCAATGCCTTCCTTTCGGCATTCCCGATGGACGACCCGCAATATGTGGTGCTCTCCTTCATCGACGAACCGAAGACGGACAAGGGCAATGGCGCGGCACTTGCAGGCACATCGGCTGCGCCGATGGTGCACGATATCATTAGCCGCACGGCGGCAGTGCTGGGCGTGAAGCCGAAGTTCGGCAAGGATGGCTCGGCCTTGCTCGTGTCTTATTGATTGTTAGAGCTTATGGTGTTCCGGCGAATCGCGCCGGGGGGACAAGACGGACACAGTCGATGAATTTGCGAGATATATCCGGGACGGCGTTTCCGGAATTGAATGAATTGCTCCTGTCTGAGATAGGGGCAATCGAAATCGGGGGAATTACCGCAGACAGCCGCAAGGCTGCGCCCGGCAGCCTGTTCGTGGCGGTTGCGGGAACCAAGGCGGATGGCGCGGCCTATGTGAAGGACGCGGTCGCCAAGGGTGCGGTCGCCGTCGTTTCCGGGCATGCGGTGGATGCCGATGTGCCGGTCCTCGCTGTCACTGACCCGCGCCTCTACCTTTCGCTCGCCGCTTCCCGTTTTTATGGAAAACAGCCGGAAACCATGGTCGCCGTTACCGGCACCGCGGGAAAGACCTCCGTTGCCTCCTTCGTGCGGCAAATCTGGGCTTTCGCTGGCCATGCCGCCGCCCAGATCGGTACGACGGGTGTCATCGCTCCCGGCCGCGAAGATTATGGCGCGCTTACCACACCTGATCCGGTGACGCTGCATGCGCTTCTCGCCGAGCTTGCTGCCGAAGGCGTGACCCATGCAGCCATGGAAGCTTCGAGCCACGGCCTCGACCAGCGTCGCCTTGACGGCGTGAAGCTCGCTGCGGCCGGTTTCACCAATCTCGGCCGTGATCACATGGATTATCACCCGACCATCGAGGACTACATGGCCGCGAAGATGCGGCTGTTCGACACGCTGATGGAAAAGGGCGCGCCAGCCGTCATTTTTGCCGACGACCCTTGGTCGGATAAGGCCATTCGCGCCGCCGCGGATGCAGGCCTCAATGTGCGCACCGTTGGCCGGAAGGGCGATTATCTGACGCTGAAGCGTGTAGAGCATTTCCGTCACAAGCAGCTGATCGAAGTGCACCATGACGGCGTGATCCACGAAGTCGACATTCCGCTGGCCGGCGATTTTCAGGTAGCCAATGCTCTCGTCGCCGCCGGTCTTGCCATGTCCACCGGCGTTTCCGCCGCAACGGCCATGAAGGCGCTTGAAAAGCTGATCGGTGCTGCCGGTCGCCTGGAACTTGTGGGCCAGACGAAGAACGGCGCGCTTGCCTATGTGGATTATGCCCACAAGCCGGATGCGCTTGAAAATGTTCTGACCTCGGTCAGGCCCTTCACCTCCGGCCGCATCATCACCGTCTTCGGCTGCGGCGGCGACCGTGACAAGGGCAAGCGCCCGATCATGGGCGAAGTGGCGACACGACTTTCCGACATCGTCATCGTTACCGACGACAATCCGCGCTCGGAAGACGCTGCAACGATCCGTTCCGAAGTCATGGCGGCTGCGCCGGGTGCGTTGGAAATTGGCGATAGGGCAGAGGCGATCCGTCACGCGGTGTCGCTGCTTTCGAACGGCGATACGCTGATCGTCGCGGGCAAGGGGCATGAAGAGGGGCAGATCGTCGGTTCCGTGACGCTGCCGTTTTCCGATCATGAACAGGTGCGTACCGCGCTGGAAGGATTGAAGATTTGAATTGGTTATGGACAGTCGCCGACATGATCGCCATCACGGCAGGGCGTCCCGTCGGGAACCTGCCGACCGGTATCACCGGCATTTCCATCGACAGCCGGACTGTGAAGGCTGGTGAAGCATTTTTCGCCATCAAGGGCGATAGGGTCGACGGCCATGACTATACGAGTTTTGCTGTCGCCAATGGTGCGGGCCTGCTGGTCGTCGCCGAAGGCAAGCTGCCGGCCCTCGGCCGCCTGACCGTGCCCATGATCGTCGTGGAGGATGTCCTCGCGGCGCTTGGCAAGCTCGCCATTGCGGCGCGTGAAAGGACCACGGCGCGGATCATCGCGGTGACCGGTTCTGTCGGCAAGACGACGACGAAGGAAATGTTGCGGCAGGCTCTGGCGCCTTCGGGCCGGGTTCATGCGGCGGTGGCGTCCTTCAACAATCACTGGGGTGTGCCGCTGACGTTGGCGCGCATGCCCGCCGATACCGAATTCGGCGTTTTCGAAATCGGTATGAACCACTCCGGCGAAATCCGTCCGCTGGTCAAGATGGTACGTCCGCATGTCGCGATCATTACCACCATCGCGCCAGCTCATTTGGGCAATTTCAAGAACATAGAAGAGATCGCGAGCGCCAAGGCGGAGATATTCGAAGGGTTGGAGGAGGGCGGCTTCGTCATCCTCAACCGTGACAACGCCCAGTTCGAGCAACTTGAAGAAGCGGCGCAGGACCAGGGTATCGAGCATATCCTGACCTTCGGGCAGCATGCCAAGGCCGATTTCCGGCTGGCCGATTTCGAAAGCACGTCCACGGGCTCGACCATCTGGGCGATCCTGAACGGCGAAACGAGCGAATTGCACCTGAACATTCCCGGCAGGCATATTGCCGACAACGCCATGGCGGTGCTTGGCGCTGTTGCCGTTACCGGCGCCAATCTCGACCGCGCCTTCGAGGTGCTCGGAACGCTCGAGGCAGTCAAGGGGCGCGGACAGCGCCATCGCCTGACGATTGAAAGCGGTTCCTTCCTGCTGATCGATGAGAGCTACAACGCCAACCCCGCCTCCATGCGGGCGGCGATTGCCGTGCTTGCGGAAACAGAAACGCAGGGTTATGGCCGTCGCGTTGCCGTTCTCGGCGACATGCTGGAGATGGGCGAATTCTCAGCCCAGCTACACGAGGAACTGGCCGGACCGCTGCTGGCGGGTGGTATCGAACATGTCTGGCTGGCGGGGGAGGCGATGGCCGCCCTTCGCGATGCGCTTCCGGAGAGTGTAACTGTCATCTGGTTCCCGACGACAGCTGAACTTGCCGATTTTGCCCTGCAATGGGTGCAACCGGGCGATGCGCTGATGGTAAAATCGTCACTTGGGCTGGGTTTCGGCAAGATTGTCGCGGCACTGCTTGACAAGTATCCGGCATTCCCCGAGACGGAACGCCAAGTCTGAAATAGCCTTTTGAAAGGGCAATTATGCTGATCTGGCTCGTCGAACTGTCGGATAAAATTCAAGTCTTCAACCTCTTCCGGTACATCACCTTCCGGGCGGGTGCGGCGATGTTCACCTCTGCGTTGATCGTCTTCCTTTTCGGACCGGCGATCATCAATTCGCTGCGCGTGCGCCAGGGCAAGGGCCAGCCGATCCGCGCCGACGGGCCGCAGACGCATTTCAAGAAGGCTGGCACGCCGACCATGGGCGGGCTGATGATCCTCGCCGGTATTCTCGGCGGTTCGCTGCTCTGGGGTGACCTGTCGAACGTCTACGTCGTCGCCGTTCTGATGGTGACGCTCGGCTTCGGGGCTATCGGCTTTTATGACGACTATCTCAAGGTGACGAAGCAGAGCGACAAGGGCTTTTCCGGCAAAGCCCGTCTCGGCATCGAATTCCTGATTGCGGCGATTGCCGTGTTCTTCATGATGAAGGTGGCGCTTGCTTCCGCACCGCACGGCGGCACGCTCGGAAGCTCCATCGCCTTTCCGTTCTTCAAGGAACTCGTGATCAATCTCGGCTATTTCTTCGTGCTGTTCGGTGCTTTCGTGATTGTCGGCGCCGGCAATGCGGTTAACCTGACCGACGGTCTCGATGGTCTCGCCATCGTGCCTGTCATGATTGCAGCCGCCACCTTCGGCGTGATTGCTTATCTCGCCGGTAACGCGGTTTTCGCCAATTATCTGCAGATCAACTTCGTGCCCGGAACGGGTGAGCTCGCTGTCATCGTCGGCGCGGTGGTCGGGGCTGGCCTCGGCTTCCTGTGGTTCAACGCGCCGCCCGCCGCCATCTTCATGGGTGACACGGGTTCGCTGGCGCTCGGCGGCCTCATCGGCTCCATCGCTGTCGCCACCAAGCACGAGATCGTCATGGTCATCGTCGGCGGCCTGTTCGTGATGGAAACGCTCTCGGTCATCATCCAGGTTTTCTGGTTCAAGCGCACCGGCAGGCGCGTTTTTCTGATGGCGCCCATCCACCATCATTTCGAGAAAAAAGGCTGGACGGAAAGCCAGGTGGTCATCCGTTTCTGGATCATTTCCGTCGGTCTGGCGCTGCTCGGCCTCGCTACGCTGAAGCTGAGGTGAGCGATGATCCCGGTCTCGTCGTTCAGAGGTAAGAAGGTCGCGCTTTTCGGGCTTGGCGGTTCGGGCCTCGTCACGGCCCGGGCACTGGTTGCCGGCGGGGCGGATGTTGTTGCTTTCGACGATAATCCCGACAGCGTCGCCAAGGCTGAGGCCGAAGGGATAACGACGGCTGATCTTCGAACGATAGACTGGCATTCCTTTTCGTCTTTCGTGCTCGCACCCGGCGTGCCGCTAACGCATCCGAAGCCGCACTGGTCGGTCGATCTTGCCCGGGCGGCCGGCGTCGAGATTATCGGCGATATCGAGCTTTTCATTCGCGAGCGCCGGGCGCATGCGCCGGATTGCCCCTTCATCGCCATCACCGGCACGAACGGCAAATCCACGACGACCGCACTGATTGCCCATATCCTCAAGGCTTCGGGCCGCGATACACAACTCGGCGGCAATATCGGCACTGCGGTGCTGAGCCTCGATCCGCCGAAAGCGCAACGTTTCTATGTCGTTGAATGCTCGTCCTACCAGATCGATCTGGCGCCGACGATCAATCCGACGGCCGGCATTCTGCTCAATCTGACGCCCGACCATCTCGACCGGCACGGCACCATGCAGCATTATGCCGATGTCAAGGAACGGCTTGTGGCCGGTAGTGGCACGGCAATTGTCGGCGTTGATGACAGCTATTCCACGCTGATCGCCGACCGCATCGAGCGTGCCGGGGTGAAGGTGGAGCGCATTTCCAAGCGCAATGTCGTTTCCGAAGGTCTTTATGCCGAAGGCAGCCGCATCCTGCGGGCGCATGGGGGCAAGTCCTCGCCGCTGGTCGATCTCGACGGCATCCAGACGCTTCGCGGCAGCCACAATGCCCAGAATGCAGCGGCTGCAATTGCCGCATGCCTTGCCGTCGGCGTTTCCGAAGAGGACGTTCGCGCAGGTCTCAAGTCCTTCCCCGGCCTAAAACATCGCATGCAGCCGGTCGGTCGGCGCGGCAATGTCACTTTCGTCAATGACAGCAAGGCAACCAATGCCGATGCCGCAGCACCGGCCTTGTCGAGCTATGAGCGCATCTACTGGATCGCGGGCGGTCTGCCAAAGGCCGGCGGCATTGCCAGCCTTGCGCCCCTGTTTCCGCGCATCGCCAAGGCTTATCTGATCGGCGAGGCGGCGGCGGAATTTGCAGCGACGCTCGGCGAAGCCGTGCCTTATGAAATATCCGGCACGCTGGACAAGGCGGTGCAGCATGCGGCGGCGGATGCGGAAAAAGATGCGACGGCCGGCAGTATCGTGATGTTATCCCCGGCTTGCGCAAGCTTCGACCAATATAAGAACTTTGAAATCAGAGGTGATTCGTTCGTCGCGCAGGTTGCGGCGCTCGATGGCATGACGATGCTCGTTCACTCTGGAAAAGGGGGCTGAGGCCATGGTAAGCCGAGTTGATCGCGGTCCGGTCGCGGAATGGTTCTGGACCATCGACCGTTTCTTTCTGGCGGCGTTCATCGCGCTGATGGGCATCGGCCTGATGCTGTCATTTGCGGCGTCGCCGGCGGTTGCCGAACGCATCGGTCTCAACAGCTTCTTCTTCGTGGAACGTCAGGCGATGTTCATGGTGCCTTCGCTGGCGATCATGATCGGTCTTTCCTTCCTGTCGCCGCGTCAGGTCCGGCGCGTGGCGGTGATGATGCTGATCGCGTCGCTGCTGATGATGATTTTCGCGCTGTTCTTCGGTATCGAGGTCAAGGGCGCACGGCGCTGGATTTCCATCGGCAGCTTCTCGATCCAGCCATCGGAATTCATGAAACCCGCCTTCGTCATTGTCTGCGCCTGGCTGTTTGCCGAACGCGCGCGCCACCCCGAAATTCCCGGTAACCTCTTTGCTATCATCACCTTCGGTATCGTGGCGGCACTTCTGATTGCCCAGCCCGACTTTGGCCAGACCATCCTGACATCGGTGGTTTGGGGCGGCATGTTCTTCATGGCCGGTGTTCCCTGGTTCTGGATCATCGTGCTCGGCGGCCTCGGCGTTCTCGGCATCGTCTCCGCCTATCTGCTCCTGCCGCACGTCGCCGGCCGTATCGACCGTTTCTGGACCGGTGAGGGTGATACCTTCCAGGTGGATACGGCGCGCGAGGCGATCATTCGTGGCGACTGGTTCGGTCGCGGCCCGGGTGAGGGCATCGTCAAGCGTATCATTCCCGACAGCCATACCGACTTCATCTTCTCGGTGGCGGCGGAAGAATTCGGCATTGTTTTCTGCATGTTCCTTGTGGCGATCTTCGCCTTCATCGTGTTGCGCGGCCTCTCGCACGCCTTCAGGGAAAAAGACGATTTCTGCCGCTTTGCCGTGGCCGGTCTGGTCCTGCAGATCGGCATGCAGTCGATGATCAATATCGGCGTTAATCTGGAGCTGATGCCCGCCAAGGGCATGACGCTTCCGCTGATTTCCTATGGTGGTTCGTCGATGATGGCGATCTGCGTCACGGCAGGCTTCCTTCTGGCGCTGACACGCCACAGGCCGGAAAAGAGGGCGCAGGAGCGCAGCTTCTTCCGCGTCGGTTCCGGCGTTCCTGCGGAGTAAATGATCATGAGCAAGGGTATTGTTCTGCTCGCCGCCGGGGGTACCGGCGGCCATGTCTTTCCAGCCGAGGCCTTGGCGCATACGCTGAAAGCGCGCGGTTATCAGGTGCATCTGGTCACCGATAGCCGCGCCGAGCGTTATGCGGGCAAGTTTCCGGCGGAAGAAATTCACGTCGTTCCATCCGCCACCATCGGTTCGAAAAACCCGATTTCCGTGGCGCGTTCGCTGTGGAAGCTGTGGACAGGGCTGCGTTCAGCGCGCCGGCTGATCTCGAAGCTGAAGCCGGTTGCGGTCGTCGGCTTTGGCGGTTATCCCACCGTGCCGCCGCTGCTTGCCTCGACCGGGCTTGGCGTGCCATCGATCATTCACGAGCAGAATGCGGTGATGGGTCGAGCCAACAAGGCGCTGGCGGCCCGTGTGAAGGCGATTGCCGGTGGTTTTCTGCCGCCCGCCAACGGCCAATATTCCGACAAGACGGTTGCGACCGGCAATCCCGTGCGCCCGGCGGTGCTGGCGGCGTCAGAGATACCCTATACGCCTTCACAGACCGGCGAGACGTTCCAGCTCGTGGTTTTCGGTGGCAGCCAGGGAGCGCAGTTCTTTTCCAGCGCGGTTCCGGCGGCGATCTGCCTGTTGAAGGACGAGCAGCGCAAGCGCATCGTCGTGACCCAGCAGGCGCGCCCCGAAGACAAGGACAGCGTGATCTCCTCGTATCAGAAGCTGGGCGTGAAGGCGGATGTCTCGCCTTTCTTCGGCGACATGGCCTCGCGCATCGGTGAGGCCGATCTGGTCATCAGCCGTTCGGGTGCGTCGACGGTATCGGAGCTTTCGGTGATCGGCCGACCCTCGATCCTCGTGCCTTATCCGCATGCGCTGGATCACGATCAGGCGGCCAATGCGGCAGCGCTTTCGGCAGCCGGCGGTGCAAGCGTTATCAAGCAGGCGGAACTGTCGCCGCAGAAGCTCTCCGGCCTTCTCTCCTCGGCGCTGTCCGAGCCGGATCGGTTGTCCGCAACGGCGGCGGCGGCCAGGGCGACAGGAAAACCGCATGCGGCGGATGTACTGGCCGATCTGGTCGAGGCGATTGCGAGCGGAAAGTCCGTACAGGAATTCAAGAAGAACATTGAAGGAGTTGAGGCATGAAGATGCCGAAAGCCATAGGCCTTGTCCATTTCATCGGCATAGGCGGGATCGGCATGAGCGGCATTGCCGAAGTGCTTCACAATCTCGGTCATCGCGTACAGGGCTCCGACCAGGCCGACAGCGCCAATGTGCAGCGCCTGCGCGACAAGGGCATCGAGGTCTTCGTCGGCCACACGGCGGATAATCTCGGTGATGCCGAGGTCGTGGTCGTTTCCACCGCGATCAAGAAGAACAATCCGGAGCTGATCGCCGCGCGGGAAAAACACCTGCCGATCGTTCGCCGTGCGGAAATGCTGGCTGAACTCATGCGTTTCCGCAACGCCATTGCCATCGGTGGCACGCACGGCAAGACCACGACGACCTCGATGGTCGCGACCCTGCTGGAAGCCGGCAATCTCGACCCGACCGTGATCAACGGCGGCATCATCAACGCCTATGGCACCAACGCCCGCATGGGCGAGGGCGAGTGGATGGTGGTGGAGGCCGATGAATCCGATGGCACATTCCTGAAGCTTCCGGCCGATGTGGCCGTGATCACCAATATCGACCCGGAACATCTTGACCACTATGGCAATTTCGACGCCGTGCGCGCTGCTTTCCGGCAGTTCGTGGAGAATGTTCCGTTCTACGGCTTTGGCGTGATGTGTCTCGACCATCCCGAGGTGCAGGCTCTGGTTGGGCGTATCGAAGACCGTAAGGTCATCACCTATGGTGAGAACCCACAGGCCGACGTGCGGTTTTCGAATGTGCGCATCGATGGCACGCGGTCTATCTTCGATGTGGAAATTCGCCGGCGCCGCACCGGCAAGATATTCTCCTTCACGGACCTCGTCCTGCCGATGCCCGGTCGCCACAATGTTTCGAACGCAACGGCTGCGATTGCCGTCGCCAATCGTCTTGGTATTTCGGAAGCGGACATCAAGAAGGGCCTCGCCTCCTTTGCCGGCGTCAAGCGTCGTTTCACGCTGACCGGCGAAGCCAATGGCGTGCAGGTCTTCGACGATTACGGCCACCATCCGGTTGAGATCAAGGCTGTGCTCGCGGCTGCGCGCGAAGCCTGCAAGGGCCGCATCATCGCCGTGCACCAGCCGCACCGCTACAGCCGCCTTTCCAGCCTGTTCGATGATTTCGCGCATTGTTTTAACGATGCCGATACGATTATTCTTGCTCCGGTCTATGCAGCGGGCGAAGATCCGATCGAGGGCGCAAGCTCGGAAGCGCTGGTCTCCGCAATCAAGGCTGCCGGCCATCGCGATGCCCGTTTTCTCGAAAAACGGGAAGGTCTCGCGTCAATGGTTGCAGGCATTGCGAATCCGGGCGATTTCGTGGTTCTCTTGGGGGCCGGAAATATCACGCAATGGGCGGCAGCGCTGCCTTCGGAATTGAAGAGCATATCAGGAAAGTCTGAATGAGACAGGTCGATGGGGTTAAATTGCTGGGGAGGCTCGGCGACGGGGTAAAGGAATTGCGGGGACGTCTGACACCGGATGCGCCCATGGACCGCGTGACGTGGTTCAGAGCCGGCGGTCTTGCGGAAGTCATGTTCCAGCCGCACGATACCGACGATCTGGTTACATTCCTGAAAATCCTTCCGGAGGACGTGCCGTTGACCGTGGTCGGTGTCGGCTCGAACCTTCTGGTGCGCGATGGCGGCATTCCAGGTGTCGTCGTCCGTCTTTCCGCCAAAGGTTTCGGCTCGGTGGAGCTTTCGGGTGAAAACCGCATCAAGGCAGGCGCGATCTGCCCGGACAAGCATATTGCCGCGATGGCCATGGATAATGGCATTGGCGGTTTCCATTTCTATTACGGTATTCCCGGCTCCATCGGCGGCGCGCTGCGCATGAATGCGGGCGCCAACGGCGGTGAAACGCGTGAGCGTGTCGTGGAGGTTTATGCGGTGGACCGTCAGGGCAACCAGCATGTGCTCTCCAATGCGGATATGGATTACAGCTATCGCCACTCCGGCGCCGATGCTGGTCTGATCTTCACCGGCGCCCTGTTTGAGGGTTATCCGGAAGACCGCGCGAAGATCCGCGCCGATATGGACGCCGTGCGTCACCACCGCGAAACCGTGCAGCCGATCCGTGAACAGACCGGTGGATCAACCTTCAAGAACCCCGAAGGTCATTCCGCCTGGGAGCTGATCGACGAAGCGGGCGGTCGCGGTCTGGTCATCGGCGGTGCGCAGATGTCATCGCTGCATTGCAATTTCATGATCAATACCGGCCATGCGACCGGTTACGATCTGGAATATCTGGGCGAGACCATTCGCAAGCGCGTGTTCGAGAAGTCGGGCATTCGGCTGGAGTGGGAAATCAAACGGCTTGGCCTATTCATGCCGGGTCGTGAAGTGGAGCCCTTCCTCGGCGCCTGAAAATTGCGATGCCTCGCGATTGCCATGAGCAACTGCGTTAGCCGTTTCATATCTCTCCTGGCAGCACCAAGCGGCCAGGAGTTTTTGTTTCATATCATCCTTGGCGAAGGGTAACGGTCGATCAATAGTTTTTATCTATAAGCAGTATTTAGATTACGGGAGAGGCAGCGTTGCGCCGCTCTACTGCTTGGGTGATATTTATGAGCATTTTCATTGCCGATCGCGTAAGCGGACAGCTGTCACGTTTTTTAAGCGAACTCGTCGCGATAACGACATTCACCGTGGCGACACCGGATGGATGGCGTCGGCTTGACCCGGTACAGTCATCATTTCGATTGGCTTGCCTGATCGCTTCCATAGCCGCCGTTATCTGTGTCGTTGCGATCCTGACGATTGGCGCAGTTGGACCTAGTCTCGGACTTGAGCAATGGGCTCACAATCGGCCTGGTCCTTAGTACGACAATCTCTTTCA
This sequence comes from Agrobacterium sp. SORGH_AS_0745, assembly GCF_030818995.1. Lineage (NCBI taxonomy): Bacteria > Pseudomonadati > Pseudomonadota > Alphaproteobacteria > Hyphomicrobiales > Rhizobiaceae > Agrobacterium > Agrobacterium sp. SORGH_AS_0745. Next base: position 2,666,887 of record NZ_JAUTBI010000003.1, on the reverse strand, counting down.
CCGTCGGTTTTTTAATTTGCTGGCTCAATGCGAGGCAGATGCAGTTACTGATCCAGTCACACGAGCGTTTTGCGCAGCTCAGCCAGACTGATGCTCTGACAGGTCTTCACAACCGGCTAGGTCTTTATTCGAATTGCGTTCATCTGAGCACGCCGTATTGCGTCGCATTTATCGACATTGATCATTTTAAGTCCGTGAATGACAGGTACGGCCATTTGGCTGGTGACATGGTTATCTCCAGTGTTGCCAAGACAATTCGGGAAGGTTTCGATGAAGCCGCTCATGTGGCGCGGATGGGCGGTGAAGAGTTTGTCGTCGTCCACACCCTTGCCCCGGACCGGTTCCTGGAACAGTGCGAAGGCGTCCGTGAGAAGATCGCGACGACAACGGTTCATTTTCAGGATTTGCAGATCAGTACCACCATCTCGATAGGTGTGGCCTTGCGCGGGAACAGGGAGATTTTCGAGAAGGTCATGCACAGTGCGGATATGGCGCTCTACGAGGCGAAACGTGGCGGGCGTAATCGCATCTGTTCGTCGGGCGCGAAAGGTGGCCGTCAAATTATCGCTTGAGGATCATCACAGACGAAAAAAGGCCGCGAAAGGTGATTTCGCGGCCTCGATCTTTTAGTGGCCTGACGCTCAGACTTCATCCTTGCGGGACAGAAGAATGCAGGCGAGCGTGATGAGGGCGGATACGCAGAGGTAATATCCGACATATCCCATCCCGTAATTCACCTGCAGCCATGTGGCGATGTAGGGTGCCAGCGATGCGCCGAAGATGCCGGCCATGTTGAAGGTGATGGACGAGCCGGTGTAGCGCACCCTTGTCGGGAAGGGGGCGGCAAGCGCCGTTCCAATCAGGCCGTAGGTCATGCCCATCAGCGTCATCGCAAGGGCCGCGAAGATGAAGATCGAGCCTTCGCCGCCTGTCATCAGGGTAGGAAGCAGGAACGAGAACAGGCCGATCAGCACCGTCGTCAGGATCAGTATTTCGCGACGGCCGAAGCGCTCAGCGAGCTTGCCGGCAATCGGGATGAAGATGCCGAAAACGATGGAGCCCATGATTTGCACTTCGAGTGCGTCTAGGAACGGGATTTTCAGAACCTTGACGTTGTAGGACAGCAGATAGGCGGTACCGATATAGAACAGCACGAAGGTAGCCAGCGCCACGAAAGTGCCGAGCGCGAGGCTGCGCTTGTGGTTGCGGAACAGTTCCACGACCGGCACGGCAACACGTTCTTCCTTTTCGATTGCCTTCTGGAAGGCAGGCGTTTCGGTGATCGACAGACGAACCCACATGCCAACCGCGATCAGGATGATCGAAGCGACGAAGGGAATGCGCCAGCCCCAGCTCAGAAGCGCTTCCTGCGACATGAAGTGCAGCAGGATCCAGAAGACGCCGGAGGAGAGGAACAGACCGACGGGCGCGCCGAGCTGCGGAAACATCCCGTACCAGCTGCGCTTGCCGGGAGGAGCGTTTTCCGTGGCCAGCAGGACCGCGCCACCCCATTCTCCGCCAAGACCGAAGCCCTGACCGAAGCGGCAAAGCGCCAGCAACAGAGGTGCCAGAACACCGGCTGTCTCATAGGACGGCAGAAGGCCGATCACGACCGTCGATACGCCCATGGTCAGCAGAGCGGCGACAAGCGTAGCTTTACGGCCGACGCGGTCACCATAATGGCCGAAAACGACGGCGCCGAGCGGACGGGCGAAAAAGGCGATGGAGAAGGTGGCGAAGGATGCCAGAAGTGCCGTCATCGGATCATTGTTCGGGAAGAACAATGTCGGAAACACGAGCACTGCGGCCGTGGCGTAAACGTAAAAATCGAAAAACTCGATGGTCGTGCCGACCAGGCTGGCAGTGAGAACTCGTGCAGGCGAATTTGTCTTTACAACGTTCGAATTGCCAGCTGTCGGCGATACCGGAGATATCGCGTCAGTCATGGTTTTGGTCCCATTTTTGGATGATTGCATGTCATGCCTTGGGAGGCATTGACTGCGTTAACGCAATTTTTGTTCTTTTGGAATGCTAAAAAAGAAATAATGCGGACAATGTGATCGGCTGGTGCGACAGGGACCGCAGCGTGTGCAAGGACGCAGTCTCAAGATTGAGAGACTGATTCAGGCGACGGATTTAAAATGCTGAAACGTCAGATAATTTTCGCTGGGGAAAAGCGTCATCCGTTAACGTTTTCGCCTTGTCTTTATCAGGGATAGAAGTGTGCGGCACCCTCGTTCTATTTCCGATCATTGAAAACCTGCATGTTGCAATCCGTCCAACTCTCTGATTCCAAGGAGGTAATTCGGATCGATGCTGATTCTTTAATGGAACTGGCATGTTGGGCGCGGCGGTTAACGAAAGTAAACGATTCATTAACCTTAATGGCGTTTAACTGATCTCAAGGATCATGTGCCAGAATCACCGTTCGTCAAATTCGGTTGGTTCCGGTGCGGATCGTAGCGGAGATTTGGTGTCAGAGGTATCGATGGGCGGCAAGCACGTAGCTGTTCTTTTGGGTGGGTTTTCGTCGGAGCGGCCGGTCAGCCTCTCGTCCGGGAACGCTTGCGCGCTCGCCCTTGAGGGCGAGGGGTACAAGGTCACCCGGGTCGATGTGGGGCGCGATATCGCCGCCGTACTCGGCGAACTGCGCCCGGATGTCGCCTTCAATGCGCTGCATGGCCCCTTCGGTGAAGACGGCACCATTCAGGGCATTCTCGAATATCTCGCCATTCCCTATACCCATTCCGGCGTGCTTGCTTCTGCACTTGCCATGGACAAGACGCAGGCCAAGAAAGTGGCTGCGGCTGCTGGCATTCCGGTGGCTGACGAACGCGTCATGAACCGGTTCGAATTCACCAGCGAACATCCGCTTGCGCCGCCCTACGTCGTGAAGCCGGTGCGCGAAGGCTCGAGCTTCGGTGTGGTGATCGTCAAGGAAGACCAGTCGCATCCGCCGCAAATCCTTACCTCGTCCGAATGGCGTTACGGCGATCACGTCATGGTCGAGCGTTACATCCATGGTCGCGAACTGACCTGCGGCGTGCTCGACGGCGAGGCGCTAGGTGTTACGGAAGTGGTGCCGCTGGGTCACAATTTCTATGATTATGACGCTAAATACGCAGCCGGTGGCTCAAAGCATGTCATTCCGGCAGAAATTTCACCAAAAATTTACCAAAAAATTCAAACACTGGCGGTTATGGCGCATCGGGCGATCGGGTGCCGTGGCGTAAGCCGTTCAGACTTTCGTTACGACGACCGCTTCTCAGAAGATGGCGAAGTTATCTGGCTTGAAGTGAATACGCAGCCGGGCATGACGCCGACCTCCCTGGTGCCGGAAATGGCGGCCCATGCTGGCCGCTCCTTTGGTAACCTTGTCAGCTGGATGGTGGAGGACGCTTCGTGTTTGCGGTGACCGGCAAAAAGTCGACGGCAAAAAAGCGCGAGCAATTCGTGGCGACGGCAAATGCCGACGATCGCAGGGTGCTGCCGCGTCCGCTGCGTCGTTTCGTGCGTTTCGGTGTCAGCCTTGCGACCGGACGCATCCACATTCCCGCCCATACCGGCACGATTTCGGCTGTTGCCTTTTACGCGGTGATCGGGCTTTACGGCATGTCGCTTGGCGGACATACGAATATCGTCACCCAGACCACGACCTCGGCCGCCGGTTTTGCGGTTGAGGACGTCAAGGTATCCGGCAATTTGCAGACATCGGAAATCGAAGTCTTCCAGCTTCTCGGCCTTGACGGCAGCACCTCCCTGATTGCGCTTGATATCGATGCGGCACGCCGCAAGCTCGTCCAGCTTCCCTGGGTCGAAGATGTTGATATCCGCAAGGTCTACCCGAAGACGGTTGAGGTTCGCCTGAAGGAGCGTGAAGCTTTCGGCATCTGGCAGCATGGCACGGAACTGTCGCTGATCGAAAAAAGCGGCAGCGTGATCGCGCCGCTGCGTGACAATAAATTTGCCGCCCTGCCGCTGTTCGTCGGACGTGACGCGGAAACGGGTGCTGCCGGTTTCGTCGCGCAACTGGCCGATTGGCCGGAAATTCGCAACCGCGTTCGCGCCTATGTTCGCATTGCCGGCCGCCGCTGGGATCTGCATCTCGACAACGGCATTGTCGTCAAGCTGCCGGAAGAGAACCTGCCGCAGGCACTGCAATTGCTGGCACGGCTCGATCTCGAGGAAAAGGTTCTGTCGCGTGATGTCGCTGCCGTCGATCTGCGTCTGACGGACCGCACCACGATCCAGTTGACCGAAGGTGCAGCAGAGCGCCGCCAGACGGCGGTAGATGCACGCACGAAGGCACTCAAGAAAGCGGAGAAGAACACATGAGCTTTTTTGGTTCTTCCCATTTCGGTCTGCCTCGCCTGAAGCCGCTGTCTTCCAAGCGCAGCCACATCGTCTCGGTGCTCGACATCGGCTCGACCAAGGTCGTTTGCATGATCGGACGGCTGACGCCGCGCCAGGAAAGCGAAATCCTGCCGGGTCGCACCCACAAGGTGGAAATCATCGGCATTGGTCACCAGCGCTCGCGCGGTGTGAAATCCGGCGTGATCGCCGATCTTGACGCGCTCGAAGGCGTGATCCGTCTTTCGGTGGATGCGGCCGAGCGCATGGCAGGCCTGACCGTCGACAGCCTGATCGTCAATGTCTCCGCCGGCCGGCTGGCAAGCGACATCTATACCGCGAGCATCGATCTCGGCGGACAGGAAGTCGAAGCAAGCGACCTGCGCAAGGTTCTGGTGGCGGCGAGCCAGCAGTCCATGCGTCAGGACCGGGCGATCCTGCATTCGCTGCCAACAGGCTATTCGCTGGATGGCGAGCGCGGCATTCGTGATCCGCTGTCGATGTATGGCGATCTTCTCGGTGTCGACATGCATGTGGTGACTGTCGAACGCACGGCGCTGAAGAACCTCGAGCTTTGCGTCAATCGCGCGCATCTCTCGGTCGAGGGCATGGTGGCGACGCCCTATGCCAGCGGTCTTGCGGCACTGGTCGATGACGAGGTCGAGCTTGGCTGTGCCGCCATCGACATGGGCGGCGGCACCACGACGATCTCGGTTTTCGCCGAAGGCCGTCTCATTCATACCGACGCGATCGGCCTTGGCGGCCATCACGTTACGACAGATCTTGCACGAGGCCTCTCGACACGAATCGAAGATGCGGAGAGACTGAAGGTGGTGCATGGTTCGGCTTTGCTGAATGGCGCGGATGAGCGCGACATGATTTCGATCCCGCCGATTGGCGAAGATGATCGCGATCAACCATCGCAAGTTTCAAGGGCACTTGTTACCCGCATCGTGCGGGCGCGTATCGAAGAGACGCTGGAATTGATCCGTGATCGTATCCAGAAGTCCGGCTTCAGCCCCATCGTCGGCAAACGTGTTGTCCTGACGGGCGGCGCGAGCCAGCTGACGGGGCTGCCGGAAACGGCACGGCGCATTCTTGCCCGCAACGTTCGTATCGGCCGCCCGATGGGGGTTGCGGGTCTTCCGGTTGCGGCAAAGGGACCGGCATTTTCAACCGCATGCGGACTGATGATCTATCCGCAGGTGGCGGACATCGAAATTCATGCGGCGCAAGGCGGAATGTTCTCGCCGTTTGGTACGGGTAGCGGCCGGATAGCCCGGGTAGGGCAATGGCTGAAAGAGAGTTTCTGAGTAGCCTCGTGGCGTGAGCCTGAGGTTTCCAAGTTGAGTTTTCAAGAATCGGCCAGCGGGGCGATGCGGCCAGAGAAAGAAGGAATGGTAAAATGACGATACAGCTGCAAAAGCCTGATATCACCGAGCTGAAGCCACGCATCACTGTTTTCGGTGTGGGCGGCGGTGGCGGTAACGCTGTCAACAACATGATCACGGCTGGCCTCCAGGGTGTCGATTTCGTCGTCGCCAACACGGATGCACAGGCTCTGACCATGACGAAGGCAGACCGGGTCATCCAGCTCGGCGTCAACGTCACCGAGGGTCTCGGTGCCGGTTCCCAGCCGGAAGTCGGACGCGCCGCCGCTGAAGAATGCATCGATGAGATCATCGATCACCTGAACGGCACCCACATGTGCTTCGTCACTGCCGGCATGGGTGGTGGTACCGGCACGGGTGCTGCACCTGTCGTCGCACAGGCTGCCCGCAACAAGGGTATCCTGACGGTCGGCGTCGTTACCAAGCCTTTCCATTTCGAAGGCGGTCGCCGCATGCGTCTTGCCGAACAGGGCATCGAGGAACTGCAGAAGTCCGTCGATACGCTGATCGTCATTCCGAACCAGAACCTCTTCCGCATTGCCAACGACAAGACGACCTTTGCCGATGCCTTCGCTATGGCTGACCAGGTTCTCTATTCCGGCGTTGCCTGCATTACCGATCTGATGGTGAAGGAAGGTCTCATCAACCTCGACTTCGCTGACGTTCGCTCGGTCATGCGTGAAATGGGCCGCGCAATGATGGGTACTGGCGAAGCTTCCGGTCCGGGCCGTGCGATGCAGGCTGCGGAAGCGGCAATCGCCAACCCGCTGCTCGACGAAACCTCGATGAAGGGCGCACAGGGCCTCCTGATCTCCATCACCGGCGGTCGCGATCTTACCCTGTTCGAAGTCGACGAAGCGGCTACCCGTATTCGCGAAGAAGTCGATCCGGATGCGAACATCATCCTCGGCGCAACCTTCGACGAGGCACTTGAAGGTCTCATCCGCGTCTCCGTCGTCGCGACCGGCATCGACCGCGTTGCGGGCGTTGGCGAACAGAACGTTGCCGATATGCGCGCCGCAGCCGCCAAGCCGCTTATCCGTCCTTCCGCGGCCGTTGCTCCCGCTCCGGCCGCAGTTCAGCCTGCACAAGCAGTATCGCAGGCACCAAAGACCGTAGACCAGATCGCCCAGACCATCCGTTCGGCGGAAGCCGAAATGGAACGTGAACTTGGTTTCGCAGCACACCAGCAGCCCTCTCAGGATTTCCGTCCGCAGAGCAAGCTTTTTGCATCCGCTCCGGCTGAAGCACCGGCGGCTCTCCGTCCGGCCCAGCCGGTTCAGCAGGCTGCTCCGGCACCGGTTGCCCCGGCACCGGTCTATCACGCGCCGGAACAGGTTGCCGCTCCGCGTCTGCAGCAGCCGCAGGCTCCGGTCTATCAGGAGCAGGCTCCTGTTGCCCGCCAGCCCGAGCCTGTCCGCATGCCGAAGGTCGAGGACTTTCCGCCGGTCGTGAAGGCCGAGATGGATCACCGTGCCCACGCAGCTCCTGCAGCCCAGGAAGAGCGTGGCCCGATGGGTCTTCTGAAGCGCATCACCAACTCGCTTGGCCGACGCGAAGAGGAAGAAGTTCCTTCCGAAATGATGGATGCGCCGAGCATGGCGCCGCAGCAGCGCCGCGCACTTTCGCCGGAAGCCAGCCTCTACGCTCCGCGTCGTGGCCAGCTTGACGATCACGGTCGTGCGACGCCTTCTTCGGCAAGCCACCATGACGACGACCAGCTGGAAATTCCGGCGTTCCTGCGTCGCCAGTCCAACTAACAGCGATTCCGTTCGCCTCTCCAAACGCCCGGGTCACACGACCCGGGCGTTTTGTTTTATTTTGCGTTATTAACAGTAAATTAATTCATCTTTTCAATGGCTTGTGCGTGTAACAATCCGAAACGAACAGTGATTTGTCCTGGCACTTTCATGTGCGTATGTATGAGGCTGGGTAAGGGAAAACATTGACCTCGCCGGTTGTTGACACCGGCTTGAAAAACTTGAACGGCGCTGAATATACGGCGCGGTTTTCAAAACAAGGCATATACGCATGACTATCGGACTGCTCGGATTTCAGACGACTATCGCAAATGCTGTTCAGCTCAAGGGCATTGGCGTGCATTCCGGCAATCCGGCTTCGATGACGTTCCAGCCCGCAGAAGCAGGAACGGGCATCGTGTTTCAGCGCCTTCATGAAAATGGCAGCGTAACCGAGTTGAAGGCGGTGTCTTCCAATGTCGGCAATACCGATCTGTGCACCGTGCTCGGCCGCTCGCTATCCCAGTCAGTGGCAACGGTCGAGCACGTCATGGCTGCCATCTACGCCATGGGCCTCGATAACCTCGTCGTTGAGGTCGACGGTCCGGAAGTGCCGATCATGGACGGCAGCTCTGCGCCATTTATCGATGCGATCGAATCGGCTGGCATCAAGAACCTTGGTGTGAAGCGCCGCTATATCCGCGTCATCAAGCCGGTGCGCATCGATTCGGGTGCATCCTGGGCGGAGTTCCGCCCTTACGACGGCACGCGGTTCGAGGTCGATATCGATTTCGACACGCCACTGATCGGCAAGCAGTCCTGGAAAGGCGACCTGACGGCGGATACGTTCAAGAACGAGCTTTCGCGCGCCCGCACCTTCGGCTTCATGCGTGACGTGGAGCGCCTGTGGGCTGCTGGTTACGCACTCGGCTCCTCGCTTGAAAACTCTGTTGTCATTTCCGACGACAACAGCGTCATCAACATGGAAGGCCTGCGTTATGCCAAGGACGAATTCGTTCGCCATAAGACGCTGGACGCCGTGGGCGACCTGGCACTTGCCGGTGCGCAGTTCATCGGTTGCTATCGCTCCTATCGCGGCGGCCACAAGGTCAATGCCAACGCTCTGAAGGCTTTGCTGAGCGACCGCTCGGCCTATGAGATCGTGGAGGCTCCGGCCGCCCGCAACCAGGTACGTGCCCGCGAATTCGTTCCGGTCAACATGCCGGAATTTGCACCTTGGTCCGCTTGAGTTTGTTGCAGGCTATTGATTGACAGGAAAAGCCGCTCCGTTTCGGGGCGGCTTTTTCACGATGAGGGGCGGTATGTTTTGTCATACCGCCTGATATTCATGCGATTGCATGGGCCGATGCCATAAAAATGCGTTAATGCATCATCATTGCGTTGCCCTGCAGATGCTTTTATGGCTAGAAACGCCAGTGCAAAGCCGATGCTTATGTATTTGCGCGGGAAGTGGGAACTGTCGAATGAAGCATGTAGGGTCTGGTGCAATGAAGGGTACGATGCGGGGGATCGCCGTTTCGTTGATGTTGGTCGGTGCGAGTGTTGCCGTCACGGCCTGCCAGTCCGATCCGGATATCGACATTACCAAGCTCGGCGTCGAGACCGATCCGCCAGACGTTCTGTACAAGCAGGGGCTTGCCAACATGAACGCCGGCAACATGACGGAAGCCTCACGCAAGTTCGAGGCGATCGACAAGCAATATCCCTTCACCGAATGGGGCCAGAAGGCGCTTGTGATGCAGACCTTCATCGCCACTCGCACCAACAAGAACGACGTGGCCATCGCGTCCGGCAGCCGCTTCCTGCGCCAATATCCGCGCTCCAAGGATGCCGCGTACGTTCAGTACATGATCGGTCTTGCCTATTCTAAGCAGATTTCCGACGTGACTCAGGACCAGCGCGCCGCGCAGCGCACGGTCGAGGCGATGAGCAAGGTGGTCAACGACTACCCTGATTCGGAATATGTCGCTGACGCGCAGGCCAAGATCCGTTTCGCCCGCGACCAGCTCGCCGGCCGCGAAATGCAGGTCGGCCGTTATTACCTTGAGCGCAAGGAATATCTCGCCGCCGTTTCGCGTTTCCGTATCGTCGTCGAGCAATACCAGAACACCAACCAGATCGAGGAAGCGCTGGCCCGTCTGACGGAATCCTATTATGCGATGGGTCTTTCCGACGAGGCGCAGACTGCTGCCGCCGTTCTCGGCAACAACTATCCCGACAGCCAATGGTATGCGGATTCCTACAAGCTGCTGAAGGGCGGTGGGTTGGAGCCGCGTGAAAACAAGGGGTCCTGGATTTCGCGCGCCGGCAAGAAGCTTATCGGCGCCTGAGACAGGGCATAGGCCATGCTGGTCCAGCTCTCGATTCGTGACATCGTTCTGATTGAAAGGCTCGACCTCGGCTTTGAGGCGGGCCTTTCCGTGTTGACGGGTGAGACGGGCGCGGGCAAATCCATTCTGCTTGACAGCCTGTCGCTGGCCCTCGGGGGCCGCGGCGATGGCGGTCTGGTGCGCCACGGGGAAGAGAAGGGACAGGTCACTGCCACTTTCGAAGTTCCGAATAGCCACCCCACACGGCATCTCCTGCGCGAAAACGGCCTCGATGACGATGGCGACCTGATTTTCCGCCGCGTGCAATCCGCAGACGGACGCACAAAGGCCTATATCAACGATCAGGCCATCAGCGTGCAGATGATGCGTCAGCTGGGGCAGCTACTGGTCGAAATTCACGGCCAGCACGACGACCGCGCTCTTGTCGATACCGATGCCCACCGCACGCTGCTGGATGCTTTTGCCGGGCTGAGCGAAGATGCCCGTGCCGTTCAGGGTTTCTACCGCACATGGAAGGACGCCGAGCGGGCATTGAAAACCCATCGTGCCAAGGTTGAGGCTGCTGCCCGAGAGGCGGACTATCTGCGTTCCTCCGTCGAGGAGCTTGAGGTGCTCTCGCCGCGCGACGGCGAGGAGGAGGAGCTTGCCGAACGTCGGGCGGTGATGCAGAAATCCGAACGTATTGCCGGTGATATCGCCGAAGCGAGCGAGTTCCTGAACGGCAACTCCTCGCCAGTGCCCATGATCGCATCCATGATGCGGCGCCTGGAACGCAAGAGCCACGAGGCGCCGGGATTGCTGGAAGACACCGTGCAATTGCTGGATGCCGCGCTCGACAGCCTTTCCAACGCGCAGATGGAAGTGGAGGCCGCACTTCGCCGCACCGAGTTCGATCCACGCGAGCTGGAGCGGGTGGAGGAACGGCTGTTTGCGCTACGCGCCGCCGGACGCAAATATAATGTCGCGGTGCCTGATCTGCCTGCGCTTGCGGAAAAAATGGTCGCGGATCTCGCCGACCTCGATGCGGGCGAAGAAAAGCTCGGCAAACTTGAAGCCAATCTCGGCGTTGTGAAAGCCGATTTCGACCACGCGGCCAAATCGCTTTCCGAAAAACGCCACAATGCGGCGAACGCGCTTTCCGAAGCTGTCATGGCTGAGCTTCCAGCGCTCAAGCTGGAGCGGGCACGTTTTACCGTCGAAGTCAGCTCCGACCCAGAGCAAGCGACGGCTGACGGTATCGACATCGTGGAATTCCACGTTCAGACCAATCCTGGAACGCGGCCCGGCCCGATCATGAAAGTCGCTTCTGGCGGCGAATTGTCCCGTTTCCTGCTGGCGCTTAAAGTCGCGCTGGCGGATCGTGGTTCGGCACCGACACTGGTGTTCGACGAAATCGACACGGGCGTTGGCGGCGCTGTGGCAGATGCGATTGGCCAGAGGCTGCGTCGTCTGTCGAAAACCGTGCAGGTTCTGTCCGTCACCCACGCGCCCCAAGTGGCCGCGCGGGCGGCCACACATCTTCTCATTTCCAAAGGCCCCTCCGGCGACGGTACCGAGCGCATCGCCACGCGTGTCGCTACCATGGAGCCGAAACATCGCACCGAAGAAATCGCCCGCATGCTTGCCGGTGCCTCGGTGACCGATGAGGCGAGGGCTGCCGCCGCCCGCCTGCTTGCCGCCAAGGATTAACGGCTGACGGCCACCGCCACGCCGGAGCCGATCATGACCCCGCCCGCCGCCCGGTTCACCCTGCGGACGATTCTTGGCTCACGCAGCAGCTTTCTTGCCCGCACAGCCAGAACCACATGAGCGCCGATCACAACCGCCTCCACCACGACGATGACGGATGCCAGCGCCAGAAGGTGATCGACCGTCAGCGAGGCGCCGACAACGTTCGGTAACAATGCCACGTAAAAGAGCGGCATTTTCGGATTTCCGAGATTGAGCGCGGTTCCCGTGGCGAATATCGAAAGAAGGCTATGGCGGCCATTCATGGGTTGCAGATCGGGAACCACAGGATCCGCTGTCCAGAGTTTGAAGCCCATCCAGATGAGATAGGCCGCGCCGCCATAGCGCAGCACCGCCATCACCGTTCCCATTTCGGCGGCGAGGATCGACAGGCCGAAGGCTGCAAGCGTGAGGAATATCAATATTCCTGCCACGGTTCCGGCCCCATAGGCGAGGCCGGAGGCGGCACCATGGGTGATGGTGCGGGCGACGATCGTCATATTGTCCGGGCCGGGGCTGGCCGCGAACACGAAGAAGGCTGCTGCAAAGGCAATGAGGGTGGTGAGTTCCATGGGGGCTCCGGCTTCCGTTTCATCCGGATGCTCAGAATAGCGAATTCCCGCCTGTTGAAAAGCGAGGATGGTTTTGCGTTTGCCAATAATTCGCTAAAAGCATTGCAGATTCATCCGTGAGGCTTCTTCCATGTCGAAAGACCAGATTCCCGTCGAAACCCTGACCGAGCTTGAGGCCTCTTCCGAGCTGGCATTTCTGGCAGCCGAGCTTTCCCGCCACGATGCGCTTTATCATGGCAAGGACGCGCCGGAAATTTCGGACGCGGCCTACGATGCGCTGAAGCGGCGCAACGATGCCATAGAGGCGGCTTTCCCGGCGCTGGTGCGGGCCGACAGCCCTTCGAAGAAAGTCGGCTTCACGCCGCTTCCCACCTTCGCGCCCATCGTGCATGCGCGGCCGATGCTTTCACTCGACAATACGTTTTCTGAAGGTGATCTGCGCGATTTCGTCAGTTCGGTTTACCGCTTCCTCGGGCACCTGCCGGATGATTCGATTGCCTTTACCGCCGAGCCGAAGATCGACGGACTTTCCATGTCCATCCGCTACGAGAACGGCAAGCTGAAGACGGCGGCAACACGCGGCGACGGCACGACGGGCGAGAACGTCACCGCCAATATCAAGACCATCAAGGAAATTCCGAACGAGCTGCCTGCCGATGTACCCGATGTGGTGGAGGTGCGCGGCGAGGTCTATATGGCCAAGAGCGACTTCATGGCGCTCAATGCCCAGATGGAGGCCGATGGCAAGCAGACCTATGTGAACCCGCGCAACACGGCCTCCGGTTCGCTGCGCCAGCTTGACGCCAATGTGACGGCGAAACGCAAGCTGCGGTTCTTTGCCTATGCGCTTGGCGAGGTCTCCAATGGCGGCCAGCCGACGCGGATTGCCGACACGCAATATGGTATCGTCGAGAAATTCCGGGAATGGGGTTTCCCGGTCAATCCGCTGATGAAGCGATTCACCTCTGCCGAACAATTGCTTGAACATTATAATGAAATCGGCGTCGCGCGACCCGATCTCGATTATGATATCGACGGCGTGGTCTACAAGGTCGACCGGCTTGACCTTCAGGAACGGCTGGGTTTCCGTTCGCGCAGCCCGCGCTGGGCCACCGCACACAAGTTTCCGGCAGAACAGGCCTTCACCACGGTCGAGAACATTGAAATCCAGGTAGGGCGCACCGGCGCGCTGACACCGGTTGCGCGTCTCACCCCGATTACCGTCGGCGGCGTCGTCGTCACCAATGCGACGCTACACAATGCCGATTACATCGAGGGTATCGGCAATAGCGGCGAGCGCATTCGGCCCGAGGATCATGATATCCGCGTTGGCGATACTGTCATCGTGCAGCGTGCAGGCGATGTCATTCCGCAGGTGCTGGATGTTCTTCTGGAGAAGCGACCGGCTGAGGCGGTGAAATATGCGTTTCCGGAGAAATGTCCTGTGTGCGGCAGCCATGCGGTGCGGGAGCGCAATGAAAAGACCGGCAAGCTCGATTCGGTCACGCGCTGCACCGGCGGTTTCGTCTGCCGGGCGCAGGCGGTCGAGCATCTGAAACATTTCGTTTCGCGCAATGCCTTCGATATCGAGGGGTTGGGTACCAAGCAGATCGATTTCTTCTTCGAAAGCGAGGATCCGGCCCTCTCCATCAAGACCGCGCCTGATATTTTCACGCTGAAGGCGCGGCAGGAGGCATCGCATCTTACCAAGCTCGAAAACATAGATGGCTTCGGCAAGGTCAGTGTCAAGAAACTGTTCGATGCCATCGATGCCCGCCGCGAGATCGATCTGCATCGGCTTATCTTCGCTCTCGGCATTCGTCATGTCGGTGAAACCACGGCGAAGCTTCTGGCGCGTTCCTATGGCACCTATGAGCATTTCGAGGAAGCCATGAAGGCGGCAGCCGACCCGGCGAGCGATGCCTGGGCCGAACTCAACAGTATCGATGGCATCGGCGAGGTCGTGGCGCGCGCCATCATCGAATTCTACAAGGAACCGCGCAATCTCGATGTCATCGACCGGCTGATACGAGAGCTGCGGCCGAAGGAGGCCGAGAAGCCCTCGACCGAAGGCAGCCCGGTAGCGGGCAAGACGGTGGTCTTTACGGGGTCTCTGGAAAAATTCACGCGCGACGAGGCCAAGGCCCGTGCGGAAAGTCTGGGCGCCAAGGTGGCCGGCTCCGTATCGAAGAAGACGGATATTCTGGTGGCCGGGCCGGGGGCAGGTTCCAAGCTTGCCAAGGCGGCGGAGCTGGGCGTTCAGACCATGGACGAGGACGAGTGGCTGGCGCTGATCGGTGGCTGAAGCACCGTCATCGCCTCGTTGTTTCGCGCCGCTATGGGTCTCATCCTGAAACGGGGGACGGGACATGGATGACCGCATCGTCATCTCTAGGCAGCAGGTGCGAGCGCTGATCGCAAGCCAGTTTCCGCAATGGGCGGAGCTTGATGTCAGGCCAGTGGAACTGAGCGGCTGGGATAATCGCAGCTTCCGCCTTGGTGATAATATGCTCGTTCGCCTGCCGAGCGCTGGCCGCTATGTGGCACAGGTGGAGAAGGAGCATCGCTGGCTGCCGAAGCTTGCGCCTCTTTTGCCTCTTCCGATCCCAAAGCCATTGGCGATTGGGGAGCCGGGACAAGATTATCCGTTTCCATGGTCCGTTTATGGCTGGCTTGATGGCGAGCCTCTCGCCCGGCATCTTGGGCATATAAATCTCGCAACAATAGCCGTCGACGTAGCAGCGTTTTTGAAATCCCTGCAGGGCATCGATGCGACGGATGGTCCGCTTGCGGGCGAGCAAAATTTCCACCGCGGTGGGTCGCTTGCGGTCTATGACGGCGAGGCGAGGGCGGCGACGTTGCGCCTCGCCGATGAGGTCGATCAGAGGCTGGCCATGGAAATATGGCAGCTTGCTCTTTCGAGCAGCTGGCAGGGCCAGGGCGTTTGGGTGCATGGCGATATTGCCGAAGGCAATCTGCTGGTGAGAGATGGCCGCCTCTCAGCCGTCATAGACTTCGGCAGTTCCGGCGTCGGAGACCCATCTTCCGATCTCATTCTGGCATGGAACGTGCTCGACGCCGAAAGCCGGAACGTCTTTCGCCAGGCGATGGATCTCGACAATGCCACATGGCAGCGCGGGCGCGGCTGGGCGCTGTGGAAGGCGTTGATCACGCTTGAGGCTCAACGTGGACGTGATGAGAAACTGGCCGAATGGTCACGTCGGACCATTCGGGAAGTGATTGCCGATCATTTGTCCGCCTGAAACATCAGCGCAGACGCGCCATGACGTAGGCATCCACATATTTGCCGTCGCGATAGGCATCGTTGCGCAAGGTGCCCTCGCGTTCGAAACCGAGTTTCTCATAGAGCCGGAGGGCGGCGAGATTGTCGGTGAAGACATTCAGTTCGATGCGGCGGATATCATGCCAGTTGTCGGCCGCGTCGATGAGTGCCGTCAGAAGCCTTGAACCGACGCCCTTTCCGGCGAAATCGTCGTGAACGGACATCGCAAGATCGGCGACATGGTACTGTCTGCCCGTTCTGCGGTATAATCCGGCGTTACCAACGAGTTTTCCGTGCCACTCCGCGACGATGACGATGTCGGTAGGGGCTCGGTTTTCTATCGATTTTCTCGTCTTTTCAATTGTCTGGAAAGGCTGCCGAAGCGTGCCGTGCCGGACGCCGGGAAGGTTGAGCATTTCCGTCAAAGCTTCGACGTCTTCAAGCCGGGTGGCGCGCAGGACAACGTCCTTCAGATCGAATGGCTTGTTTGTAATATCCGCTGGTTTCATGTTCATGCCTGTCTCCTTGTGCCGCGTTCGGAGCAGGCGTGACACCCCTGCTCTTATCGGCAGGGGTGGATGTTGATCGCTCAGTGCGCGGACATGCCTTTCCCTGCCGGTTGACCGGTCATCGTCATATGGCGGGTGGTCGTCGTTTTGATAGCGATCATGATGGCGAGAATGCTTTTACGAACTGTCACTGTCAAGCGGGTGCCTTGCGCAGGAAATCTCTTAGTTTTGCCGGCAGCCTGCCGTCAATCGCGGCAAGGCCGGCGGCAATCATCGCCATTCCAGCGAAGTGCTTGATTTCCAGCTGTTCTCCGAGAATGAGCGAACCGAGAAGGATGGCGCTGACGGGAATGAGGAAGGTGACGAGCGCGAGATTGGTGGCGCCGGCAGTTGCAAGGATGCGAAAGAAGATGAGGTAGGCCAGGGCCGTGGACAAGAGCGCGATACCGATGAGTGCGCCCCAGGTGCCGAGGCTCGGCATGGCAAGCGTCCAAGGCTTGTCAATGAGGAGCGCGGCGGGGATCAGCATCAGTGTCGAAGACGATATCTGGCCGGTGGCGGTCATCAGTGGCGGCACGCCCATGGCCTTGAAGCGGCGGCCGAATATGCCCGCGAAAGAATAGGAGATCGCTGCGCCGAGAATGGCAATCTGACCCCAGAGGCCGGAGATCGCACCGCCAAAGGCTGCCGGGCCGATCATTGTCGCCACGCCGGCAAAACCGATGAGAACACCCGCCAGCTTGTTGCCCGTCATCTTCTCGTCGGCGGTGAGGAAATGGGCGACGATGACGGTAAAGAGCGGCGTCGTCGCATTGAGGATCGAGGCCAACCCGCTGGCAATATGGGTCTGGCCCCAGACGATCAGGCAGAAGGGAATGATGTTGTTGAGCAGGCCCATGCCGAAAAAGGCGCGCCATACGGCCCATTGCCGTGGCAGATGAAGGCCCATGATGCGGCAGACGATCAGCAGTGCCGTGGCAGCGAGGCTGACACGCAGCGTGACGATGGTGACGGGCGGCAGTTCCTTGACGGCAATGCCGATGAAAAAGAACGATCCGCCCCACAGCAGCGAGAGCGCCACAAGCATCCCCCATTCGCTGGCATCCATCTGTTTTTGTATTGCCACCTTCGTCTCTCCCACCGCTGGAAAATTGAAATAGTCACAGAGAACGCCACGTTCAGCCACCCGATATCGGTTGAGTTTAGCTCAATCAGTCGTCTGGCAATCTTGGTTCCGTCCGTGCCCGTTGCATCTATTTACTCCTCATATTATGCTGTTTTCAAACGATAGTTTCTCGTCGGATAATTGAGCTCAGCTAAACCATGGTTGCAGAACTCCCTTCCTTGAAAGGATTGCAGGCCTTTGAGGCTGCGGCGCGCTACCGCAGTGTCACGCTTGCCTCCAACGAGTTGAACGTCACCCCCGGCGCGGTCAGCCTGCAAATCCGGGAGCTGGAAGCCCGCCTTGGCGTGCAGCTGTTTGTCCGCAAGCCGCGCAGCATCCAGCTGACGAGGGAAGGGGAGCGGTATTACGGTTCCCTTCGCACCGCATTCCGAATGATGCGCGAGGCGACGGCGGAACTGACGGCGCGATCAGAGATTACGGTCTTGACGTTAAGCTGCACGCCAACTTTTGCGGTGCAATGGCTGATGCCGAGATTGCCCGGCTTTCAGCAACAACATCCGCAAGTCGATGTTCGTATCAGCGTGACGAACCGGCTGGTGGATTTCTCAAGGGACGATGTCGATCTGGCCGTGCGTCACGGTTTTGGTCGCTATGAAGGGCTGGAAAGCATCCGATTCATAGACGACAGCACCTTGCCGGTCTGCTCACCACAACTTTTTGAAAAATATGGCCCGCTTCGGGTGGCCGGTGATCTGAAATGCGTGCCGCTTCTGCACGATGAAAACCGCAACGAGTGGCGGCGCTGGCTGGAAACGGCGGGGGCTACAGAGGTCGATGCTTCCGGGGGCACCGTGTTCATCGACAGCAACGGCGCGCTGGACGCGGCCAAGGCCGGGCATGGTGTTGCGCTGACGCGACGCTCGCTTGTTTCCCGCGAACTTGCCGAGGGAGCGCTGATAGCTCCCTTCGGCACGGACATTGCCAGCACGCTTGCCTATTTCCTGGTTTATCCGCGGCGCATGCTTGATAATCCCGATCTTGTGAGGTTGCTTGACTGGATGCTTGCGGAAGCGGGATCTGCCGAAGCCGGTTCTCTTTGACGCCAATCCGGTCTATGCCGGAATGAAACAACGGGAATCACTCTTGAAAACCATCGCCATCGATTTCGAGACCGCCAATGAGGAACGGGGTAGCGCCTGCTCCATCGGGCTTGCGTGGATAGAAGACGGTGAGATCGTTCGCGTCGAGGAACGGCTCATCCGGCCGAAGGACATGCGGTTCTCGCCCTTCAATATTGCCGTGCACGGTATTCGCCCTGCCGATGTAGAGGATGCGCCGGAATTCCCTGATGTGATGGAAGAATTCATCGACGATTTCCACGGCGCCACGATGATTGCCCACAATGCCGCCTTCGATTTCAGCGTCATGCGGGCATCCTTCGACAAATACCGGCAGTCCTATCCTGATCTTTCCTATCTGTGCAGCGTCAAGATTGCCCGCCATGTCTGGCCGCAGCTGGCGTCGCACAAGCTGAATGTGATTGCCCATCACCTCCAGCTGCGTTTCGTGCACCATAACGCCGCCGAAGATGCTGTCGTCTGCGCTGCGGCATCGATTGCGGCGGCCAGGGCGTTGCGCGTTGACCATATCCGTGACCTGCCGGAAAAGATCGGCATGGTTGCCGGCCGTCTTACTCCCACGGGCTATCAGCCGTGCAGCATGAAAAAACGTGTTGTCTCGCGGGTTGCGTAACCGTTCCCGGCACTTATGTTTGAAGTAGCATAACGGAGAACATGCGATGACGATGAAAACGCTCTCGGGTTTGTTTGCAGGCTTTCTGGTATTGTTTCCGGTGACGGTTGCGCATTCGGAGGTCGTCGGTAAGGTCGGTGTCGATTGGATCGGCAACGATATCGTCATCGAGGCTATTGCCGATCCCAAGATCAAGGGCGTGACCTGCCATGTCACTTATTTCGATCGTGGCGTCATCGACCGGCTGAAGAATGGCAATTGGTTTGAGGACCCTTCCAACAACGCCATTTCGTGCAGCCAGACGGGACCGGTCGAAATCGGTGATATCGATCTGTCGAAGGGCGGCGAAGAGGTGTTCCGGCAGGGCATGTCGCTGGTGTGGAAGAAGCTGGTCGTCAGTCGCGTTTACGACAAGGCGAATGACACGCTGATCTATCTGGTCCATGCGCGCGAGCTGAAGGATGGCTCGGCCAAGATGGCGATTTCGACGGTGCCTCTCTATAACCAGCAGGTGACGTGGGAAAAGGGCAAGCCTTGAGGCTTTGCCCTCGGTACTGCTGACACCATAACCCGCGACGTCATCCTCGGGCTTGTCCCGAGGATACAATCACGTATCGTAAAATCGATAGGTTTTAGATGCTCGGAACAGGCCCGAGCATGACGGAGGAGAGGTTTCCGACCCTGCCGTGCCCCTCAGGGCAAGCTGTGGAACCTGCCGTTATATTATCAAAACCTCACCGGCTCTATTAAGCCGCTTCGCGCGCCAGCTCGTCGGCAATCACGGTGTCGAGGTTGAGGAAGCACACCATGCTCTTTTCCAGCGCCACGATGCCGCGGCAGAAGTTGCGCTGTTCTTCGGGAATGATGTCGGGCGCGGGCTGCAGATCTTCGGAGCGGATGGTCATCATGTCGGAGACCTGTTCCACCAGAAGCCCGACCAGCTTGCCGCCGATATCGGTGACGATGATGGCGGAGCGCTCGGAGGGTTCGGTCATTTTCATGCCGAGGCGGCCTGCCATGTCGATGACGGGGATGACGGCGCCGCGTAGGTTGATGAGGCCGAGAACATAAGGCGGCGTGTGCGGCATCGGGGTAACCGGTGCCCAGCCGCGGATTTCGCGGATCGCCATGATGTCGATGCAGAATTCCTGACCGCCGAGATGGAAGGAAACGATTTCGAGATATGCGCCGGATTGCTTGATGGCGTTGGACATGACGGCAGGTTTCCTCTGGCGGCTCTTAGGCAGGCCCATGCATGATTGAGCTTTATGCGGTGGCCGGAGTGGACCGGGAGACATCATGTCGGAACTTAAAAACCGCTATGGCCATATTGCACAGCAAGATTTTAAACTTTCCCTAACAATTGACGGTGCCGCGCTCGCAAAACCCAGTATTTTGGCGGTTTTCGTGCCGGTGCAAACAGGTTATAACAGACGCATGAACGCACTCGTTGCCAATCCGCTGAAGTTTATTCTTGCAAGCCTTGCGGTAGCGGCCTCGCTTGCCGTCGTGCTTTTTGCCTTTGATGGCTGGGTGCGACACGGCACGGATATTTTCCTCTCCGCCGTGCAAAGCGGCATCGCCTGGTGTCTGTAATCTGCCGTCCCGTCCCGGCTTTGTGACAAATCAGCGCGGTTTACGCAAATACGCCCAGTTGATTTGCCGTCGCCACCGCTGTTCGTTATCAGACGATGGAGGCCCACGTCATGCGGCCGGGCTTCGGGGGTAGGATTAGGACAATGAGAAATATTCGCATCGTATTGTGGGCCGTGGTTGTCGTTCTTGTCGGTGTCGTCAGCTGGTTGACGCTCGAAATGACCAAGACCCGTGAGGAAATGGTGGAAACGGCCTATGGCGTGCCGTTCGAACTCACGGCGCAGAACGGTCAGCCGATCACCGAAAAGGCGTTTCAGGGCAAGCCCACGGCGCTCTTTTTCGGTTTCACCCATTGCCCGGAAGTCTGCCCAACGACGTTGTTCGAGCTGAACGGCTGGATGGAGAAGGTAGACCCGGCCGGCGACAAGCTGCAGGCCTATTTCGTATCCGTAGACCCCGAGCGCGATACGCCTGAGCTCATGCAGCAATATGTCTCCAACGTCTCGAAGCGGATCACCGGCATCACCGGTCCGGCCGACAAGATTGCCGAAACGCTGAAAGGCTATCGCATCTATGCCAAGAAGGTGCCGGTCGATGACAAGGATCCGAATGGTGACTACACCATGGATCACACGGCTTCCGTCATCCTGCTTGACGCCAATGGTCGTTTTTCCGGCACCATCGCCTATGGCGAGAACCCCGATGTTGCCGAGCAGAAGCTCCAGAATCTGCTGAAGGGCTGAACGAGACGGCATAATTGTGCCTGGCTTATTGGACTGGTGGAGGTTTTGTGGCAAATGCAAGCCTTAAGAACCTTAGCTAGAGAAAGCAGCCTGCCGTGAGCGAAATCCGACTTTACGTCACCACGACCGAAATCAAGGCCGGTGAAATCCTCGATCTCATGTCGGACTATTTCGGCGAGGAGGATGTCGCGATCGCCACCACCGAGGTGGATGAGAAACGCGACATCTGGGAAGCTTCGGTTTACCTGATGGCCGAGCAGGAAGACGAATTCCGCGAGCGCATCGACACCTTGCTGGCTCCCGCCTTTCCCGGCCTCGCCATCGAAAAGGAGATCGTTCCCGACATCGACTGGATCGCCAAGTCGCTTGAGGGGTTGAAACCGGTACGGGCAGGGCGCTTCATCGTTCACGGCGCGCATGATCGCGATAAGATCAAGCCCAACGATCTGGCCATCGAGATCGAGGCCGGTCAGGCTTTCGGCACCGGCCATCATGGCACGACAGCGGGCTGCCTTGAGATGATCGAGGATGTTCTGCGGGCGCGGACCGTGCGCAATGCGCTCGATCTCGGCACCGGCAGCGGTGTATTGGCAATTGCCGTGCGCAAGATGCGCCATATTCCGGTACTCGCAACGGACATTGATCCCATCGCGGTGCGCGTGGCCAGGGAGAATGTGCGGCTGAACGGCATCGTCTCCGGGCTAGCGCTTGAAACCGCTCCGGGCTTCCACTCCGACGCTTTCCGCAAATACGGCCCGTTCGATCTCATCATCGCCAATATTCTGGCGCGGCCGCTCATCAAGATGGCGCCGCAGCTTGTCACGCATCTGGCGCCGGGCGGCACCGTCATTCTTTCGGGGATTCTCGCATCGCAGCGCTGGAAGGTGCTTGCGGCCTATAATGGCGCGCGGCTCTCCCACGTCCGCACCATCTGGCGCAATGGCTGGGTCACGCTGCATCTGCGCAAGGACTGACGCTTTAGCAGCATTCGTTTCCGGACAAAGAAAAGGCGGCGCTTTCGCGCCGCCTGAAAACCCGCGAGCATATTGGAGGAGAATCGCTCAAGCGGGTCGACGTATTCCTGTTCCTGCGCGGTGGAGGGAGGATCGCCGCGCCCGAAGTGATCAGAATACGTAGCTGGACTTTGCGGTGCGGCGAAGTTCGGCGCGGTTCATGCCGAGCGCTTCGAGCGACTTGTCGTCGAGGTTAAGCAGGGCTGCGTTGACATGGCGGCTGACCTGACGCTCGCGTGCTTCAATGACGCGATCGAAAGCGGTGCGGAGGAAAGATTTTGCCATTGCTTCAAATCCTTGTTTGCCAGGAGAGTGTGTCTCTCGCTGTGTTGGCTTGAAGATAAGCGATGTGTTTTTGTTTGGTTAGGGGTCTTGCTTCAAGGTAGGTATGCGTTTTTCACATGTCTTCGGCTTTTCAATATTACTTATTTTGGGAAAATTGCTCAATTAAGCGGCGTCTTGTCTCGGCCTTTGGGGTAAATGGCAGCGCACGTGCCTGTCGTAATGGTTGATGGCACATATGGCTTGAAACCGGGTTTGCCGGCATGGCATTGTCGTTGCGCGCCAATGATTTGACGGCGTTATCGACCAGCTTTCCTCATGACAGTTCCCGAAAGATGCCCATGTTCCAGACCTTCGAAAACAAATCCGCGCCGCAATTCGGCAAGGCCCGCGTCGAGGCGCTGCGTGCCAGTTTCGACGCCCTTGGTATCGATGGTTTCCTGGTGCCGCGTGCCGATGAATATCAGGGCGAATATGTACCTGAATCATCTGAGCGTCTGTCATGGCTGACCGGATTTACCGGCTCTGCCGGCATTGCGCTGGTAACGCGCGCAGAGGCGGTGGTGTTTGTCGATGGTCGCTATACCACGCAGTTGAAGTCGCAGGTCGATCAATCGGTGTTCAGCGGTGGTGATCTGGTCGGTGCCCCGCCTTCCGTCTGGTTGTCGGAGCACGGGGCTGCGGGCTTTCGGCTCGGGATCGATCCGTGGCTGCATACCGGCGCTGAATTGAAGCGGCTGGAAAAGGCGCTTGCGGGGAAGGGCGGTTCCGTCGTCCTGCTCGAAAACAACCCACTCGATGCCCTGTGGCACGACCGCCCGTCCGAACCGCTGGAGCCTGTCGTCATCCAGCCGGAAGCCTTCACCGGCAAGCTGGCGAAGGAAAAGATCGCCTCGCTGGCAGAGACGGTGTCGGCCAAGGGAGCCGATGCCCTGCTGGTGACAGATCCGTCTTCCATTGCCTGGATTTTCAATATTCGCGGCAACGATGTGCCGCACACGCCGCATCCGCTTGCCCGCGCCATCATCTATGCGGATGGCAAGGCTGATATTTTTCTCGACAAACGCAAGACCGGTATCGAGGCCGAGGCCTATCTGGCACAGCTGGCGACGCAATTGCCGCCATCGAATATCGCCGATCGTCTGCACGCCATTGCCAGCGCCAAGGGCCGCGTCATGGTGGACGCCGATCTGACGCCTGTGGCGCTGACAGGGGCGATTACGGCGGCGGGTGGCACCTTGATCGAGGAGGCCGATCCCGTCCGCTTGCCGCGCGCGTGCAAGAACGCGGCGGAGCTTGCCGGCTCGGCAGCGGCACATGTGCAGGACGGCGCGGCTATGGTTGAATATCTGTGCTGGCTGGATCGTCAGCAACCGGGCAGCGTTACCGAAATCGCGGCCGTGAAGGCGCTGGAGGCTGCGCGCGCCAAGGTGGGGCAGTCTCTCCAGAATCCTCTGAAGGACGTGTCTTTCGATACGATTTCGGGCGCGGGCGAACATGCCGCCATCATCCATTATCGCGTCACCACCGATACGGACCGGACACTTGGCGATGGTGAGATGTTCCTCGTCGATTCCGGCGCGCAATATGTCAACGGCACCACTGACATCACCCGCACCGTGGCAATCGGCAATGTCCCGGAAGATCAGCGGCGTTTCTTCACGCTGGTGCTGAAGGGCGTGATCGCCATCAGCGACGCACGGTTTCCCAAGGGAACGCGTGGTTGCGATCTCGATCCCCTGGCGCGTATCGCGCTGTGGAAGGCCGGTGCGGATTATGCTCATGGCACCGGCCACGGCGTCGGCTCCTATCTTTCGGTGCATGAGGGGCCGCAGCGTATCTCTCGGCTTTCGACGCAGGAACTTCTGCCGGGCATGATTCTGTCGAATGAGCCCGGTTATTACCGCCCCGGCGCTTTTGGCATCCGCATCGAAAACCTGATCTATGTGCGCGAGGCGGCGGAAGTCGCGGGCGGCGATCAGCCGATGTTGTCCTTTGAGACCCTGACCTGGTGCCCTATCGATCGCAGGCTGGTCATCACGGCACTTTTGACCGACGACGAACTGGACTGGCTGAATGCCTATCACGTCGGCGTTCTGGAAAAGCTCTCGCCTTTGATCGCGGATGAAGAGGTGAAGGTGTGGCTTGTTGCGGCCACGCAGCCTCTGGCGCGGAACGCTTAAAGGATAGAAAAGTGCCTGATGGCGACGACGATGGCCCAGCCAATGGCCAGCATCGTCAGGCCGGGGAAACGCAGGCAGACCAGAAGAGCGGCCACCATGGCGATCTTCACCTCGTATCCGCCTTCAAAAAAGGCGGGTGCGACAAGGGTCGTCAAAACCGCCACGGGAACGGCGTTCAATCCCGCCTCCATGCGCGGCGGGATGGATTTCATCCGCGTCATCAGAACATAACCGCCGATGCGGGTAAGATAGGTGGCGACGGTGGCGAGCGCGATCAGGATCAGCGTGTCGGCGTGCAGCAGATCGCTCATGGCGTTTCCACCTTGCTTTCGGAATTGGCCTCGCCGGTTGGTTTCGGCGGATAGACGACTGCGACGAGAATGCCGGCAAGCGCGCCGAGGCTGACATGCCAGGGCGAGCCGACGATGTGATAGGCAACGGTTGCGCCAAGAGCGCTTGCCAGCATCACCGGGTAAAAATTCTCCCGCTGGCGGAAGCTCAAAACCATGCCCATGAAATAGATCGGCAACAGCACATCAAGGCCGATGGCTTTCGGGTCGCCGACGAGATTGCCGAGCGATGCGCCGACAATCGTCATCACCAGCCACAGAATATAGATCGGCGTGGCGAAGCCCATGTACCAGGCGAAACCGACCACGCCGGTGTTTTCGTATTTCCTGACCGACTCGGCGAATTGTGGATCCACCAGTACGAAGAACCCGATGGCCTTTTGCAGGAAAGTCCAGTTGCTTATCATTCTGGCAATGGCGGCCGAATAGAGAATATGGCGAAAATTGACGGCAAAGACCGATAGAACGATCAGCCAGGGGGCTACCTTCTGGCCGAATAATTCGATGCCGACCAGCTGGCTGGCACCGGCATAGACGGTGCCGCTCATGATCGTCGCTTCGGCGACGCTCAGCCCGTTATCGACCGCGACCGCGCCGAACAGCGCGCCGAAGGGAGCGGCGGAAAGGGCGATCGGAAAGCCGCTTTTGAGGCCTTCGCGGAAATCTGCATTGGACATTGTTCAGGAACTCCTTGCCCGCCGCTCTATCGCCGTCCCGGCCGGCTGGCAAACAAATTGCATGAATGGATCGATTGATTCCCTTGAAGCTTCCGTTACGGTAGCGCCGATACGCGACGTCGGACGGAAGGCCTCACCCGGTTTTTGCTCCCCGCCCAAACGATTGAATAATGGAGGATCAATGCTGGAGAAGCAGGAAAGGGCCGTGCTGGCCGCGCGTGTTCGGGAGTATCTGGCCCGGGAGACCGAAACCGAGATCGGCTTGCTGCAGGCGGAAATCTTCGTCGACTTTCTGGCCGAAGAAGTCGGATATGTCTTCTACAATCAGGGGCTCAAGGATGCGCATGCCGCGATCCTTCGGCGTTTGGAGGATGCGGCAGGCGATATCGACGTGCTGGAGAAGCCGAGGCTGCGATGACCGGCCCTCAGTCGCGCAAAATGTCGCGGCTTTTGAGGATGGTGGCGCCTTTTTCCCGCATGGCCGCAATCGACGCCTGTATACCTTGGGGATCGATGCCGCGGCTGGCATCCTCGATGAAACGGACCTTGACGCCAGGCAGCATGTCGAGGGCATCGAGCACCGAGAAACTGACGCAATAATCGGTGGCGAGCCCGCATATGTCGAGCTGGGTTACGCCTTGGCGCGTCAGATAATCGGCAAGACCTGTCGTTGCCCCCTGATCATTGTCGCGAAAGGCGGAATAGCTGTCGACGGCGGGATTTTCGCCTTTCTGCTGGATATAGTCGAAAGCCTCCGTCTTGAGGTCGGGATGGAATTCCGCATCCGGCGTGCCCTGCACGCAATGGTCGGGCCACATCATCTGCGGTTTGCCGGAGAGTTCACCCATATCGAACGGCTTCTTGCCGACATGCTGCGAGGCAAAGCTGCCGTGATTTTCCGGGTGCCAATCCTGCGAGGCGACGATCAGATCGTAACCGCCATTGTCGATCAGGGCATTGGCGACGGGCACGATCCGGTCGCCATCGGCGACAGCCAGATTGCCGCCCGGACAAAAGCCGTTCTGGATATCGATGAGCAGCAGCGCCTTCATGATTTGCCTCCCTTATTTCCGGCAGGATGCCAAGCCGGCAGCAACGGATCAAGTGCCCTTACCAGCTTTGTATGTGCTTGACGGCTGATGGCATAGATTTGCTCCGTCGCAGTCCTGCCGCATTTACAGCAAATTTCCGGCAAAGTCGGAATTTACCTGACGATGCGGCGACGTAAACTTTAAAGGCCGATGACGCCCTGCGGGGCATTTTCCGGGAAAAGGCGATGCAGATGCATGCCCAGCCCGCGCAAGTCATTGTTTTGCCTTCGCCCGATAATGCGCAGACCTTAACGAATTATTTTTGCAGGGACTCGTAAACACTTTGGTTACCATAATTCGTCATGCTTCGAACCAGTCAGTTCCGAAATCGGCCGGGTGTCCACCCGCTGTTCGGATGCCCCAAAATCCCTCCGGCTTTGCCCGGGTGTGCGTGAACGGTTCGAGTAACGAGTATCATGGCGTATTCTGCTGCGGCTTATAATGGCGCCGGTCTTGCCGGTTCGTCTTGCCTCAAGAGAGGCAAATCCTTTTCTCTTGGCCGAATGTCCGCTCTGCTTGGCGGTGGTGCCTTTGCCGGTCTGTTCGCCTTTGCTGCCTTCGCCTCGCTTCACACGATGGCGGCCGCATCGCATGGTGTCGGGCAGTTTGAGAAGACGCTGGTGGCGAGGCTGGAGTCTGGCGAGGCTGCGATTTCCGGCGCAGCCGCACGCGATATCCACGTCCGCAAATTTTCCCGTCTGAGCGACCACAGCCATGGCCCGCAGAAGGCGGTTCGCCTTGCCGGCATCATGCCCGAAATTGGCGAGAAGGAGTTCCGCGAGCGTTTTGGCGCGGCTGCGAACGCGAAGGGGCAGGCGACAGTCAAGGAACTTGCAGCGCTGCGGCCCTCCGCCATTGTCGATTCGGCGCTTGGACGCACCACAGAGGTCGCCTATCAGAGCGCCGCATCGCAACATCCGGCATTTGAAGTGGCATTAGGGCGCCCGCAGATCGAGGAAGAGGCGAGCAGCCTGCTTCCGGACGACGTCCCTTTGCCAAGCTTCCGGCCCGAGGTTGCGGCTGCCGAAACGGTGGAGCCATCACCCCGCCCCGCCGTTCTAGCGAAGACCGATGAACACCCGGCAGCCGTTGCTTCCGCACCTGCTTTCGATGCGCCGGTGCCTGCGCGTGCACCCCAGCAGCCGCGGCAGGGCACGGCCGGCATGCTCGCCTTTGCAAAACCTGATAATCCGGTGCGCGAGCCGAGCAAGATGGATGCGGTTCCGTGGCCGGATCGCGGCAACGGCACGGCGATCTACGATATTTCCTCCGGCCTGGTTCATATGCCGAACGGCGAGAAGCTCGAGGCACATTCGGGCATCGGCAAGATGCGCGACAACCCCGACTATGTTCATGTGAGAATGCGCGGCTCGACGCCGCCCTCCAGCTATCGTCTGACGATGCGCGAGGCGCGGTTCCATGGCGTCGAAGCAATCCGTCTGACACCGGAAAATGGCGTCAATCCGCATGGCCGCGACGGTCTTCTCGCCCACACCTATATGCTGGCGAAACGCGGTGAATCGAATGGCTGCGTTGTGTTCCGGGATTACTCCCGGTTCCTTGCGGCCTTCAAACGTGGCGAAGTCAAACGCATGGTCGTGGTGCCGAAGCTGAATGGTGGTCGCCCGACGCTCGCAAGCAGCGGTGGCAAGAGTGGCGGCAAGACCCTGCTCAGCATGTTCTCACGCGACAGCGATACCTGATTTACGCTTTCCCGGACGTAAAACCGCTGCACATTTTTACCGGAGAAATGCCCTAGCGGCCGCGTCGCTGGGTCAGCACCATGCCGGCGAGAATCAGCAGAATGCCGAGTGCGCTCGCCCAGAGTTTCGGCGGCTGATCGCTGAAAAAGTCGAGCACGACGCTTGAGACCATCTGGCCGCTGATGACGAGAAGTGCGGTATTGACCGCGCCGATGCGGGGGATGAGCCAGCTTCCCGAAGCGATGAAGACAACACCGATGGGGCCACCGATAAAGGCAAGCCACGGCGCGTCGGCCGCGCCTGGCGGAATGAGGCCGCCGACGATGAGGCCGATGACGGTCAATACCCCGAAACCGACGATATGGTTCCAGAACGAGGCGATCAGCGGTGAGTTCGACAGGCTGAGGCGGCCGTTGACCTGACGGCTTAGTGCCACAAAGACGCCGCCGGTAAACGCCATGGCTATCCAGACGATCATGCCGTTCTCCCGACAAGGATAATAAGTGCGCTGCCACAGAGAATCAGTGCCACCGCCGCCATGTCACGCAAATCCGGCCGCCGTTTGGGCAGGCCAAACAGGCCGAAGAAATCGGCCAGAAGGCTGAAGATCACCTGTCCGCCCAACCCGAGCGCGATGGTGCCGGAGAGGGCAAGCGGCGAATTGACGGCGGTGGACGTGAGTATGACGATGGCCGCACCAATCACCCCACCGCAATAGGCCCAGAGCGGCGCCTTCGGTTTGGCCAGCGCACCCGCCTCCGTCTTCGGGCGCATGATCGCGAGATAGATCAGCGCCGCCACCGTGCCGGTGCCGTGTGCAGTCCAGGAGGAGAAAAGTGCGTTACCGTAATGCGCAAGCTGGCCGTTGAAATGCACCATCAATGTCAGAAGACAGCCGCTTGCGAAGGCGGCGGCAAGGTGCAACGGGTTCAGGCGGGGAAGGGTCGTTTCTGTCATGGCCAGCCAAAATATGATTATTCAGCGAAGCGTTACAACATCGGCACCTGAATCGAAATCGATTTGTCAGTTGTTTCCAGAAACATGTGCAACCAGCGCACTCCACCCTCTTACTTAGCGCAGTCTGACATAACATCTGCGAAAAAATCGGCGATCAGCGTGGATACGCCCTTCGGGTTTTCCCAATGCGGATTGTGGCCATGCCCATCGAGCGTAACGGTTTGAGCATCGGGAAAGGCGGCGGCCAATTTTCGACGATGCGACGCGCCGAAAAGGGGGTCTTCGAAACCGGCGAGGCACAGTACCGGTTTTTTTATTCTGGACGCGCTGTGATGCAGGTTTGTATCCGCAAAGCGCTCAACGACGCCATGCCAGATGGCAGCCGGCATGTTGGCGGCATCCTGTTTCATTTTCGACAAAAAATCATCGTCGACTGGCTGACTGCACGAATACCAGCCGCGCAGAAAGCCGCTATTGGGTCCGATTGGGTCCCGAAGTGCGAGAATATCTCTGGTCAACTGGCTTTCCGCGCCAAAATCCGGCTCAAGCGTTGCCGAGATGAGGGCAAGAGCCCGGATCGTGTCGCCTCGCCGGGCGGCAAGTTCGATAGTGGTCATCGCACCCATGGAGTGGCCGAGCAGAAACAGCCGTGAAATACCCAGGAGCGTTAGAAACCGATCGACCGTTACGGCGAAATCAGCGACATGCAGGCTCTGTCCCGCCGAGGAAACCCCGTGTCCGGGCAGGTCAGGAACGATGAGCCTGTATTCGCTGAAAAAAGGCTCCAGCATGGAGAAGCTGCGGCTGGTGTCCGAAAAACCATGCAGCATCAGCAGGACTGGGCCCGGACCGCCGGTGTCGATGAAAGCCAGCTGGCGACCGCGGGGCAATTCTACATATTGCTTCCGCTTCTCCCAATCATCCTGCAATATTGCCGTCACAGGCCGATCCCCGCCTTTACGGCAGTGAGACCATCTTGCCCGTCGAACGTCGATACGCCCTTCAGCCAGGCGTCCAGTCGTTGCGGCTCATCCTTGATCGCCTGCCTTGCCGCGTCTTCCGGGGACATTCCACCGTTCATGATATAGTCCATGCCCTTGTTCTCGTACTCCACGTCGAATGCGAGATTGTCGAGCAGCTTCGCCACATTCGGGCATTCCTGCAGGTAGCCTTTGCGTACCTGCGTATCGACTGTTGCAGCGCCGAAATCGGGCCCGTAAAATTTATCGCCGCCCGTCAGGTACTTGATGTCGAATTTGCTGTTCATCGGGTGCGGCGCCCACCCCTGGAAAACAATGAAAGACTTGTTGCGGGCGAAACGGGTTACCTGCGAAAGCATGCCCTGTTCGCTGGACTCGACCACTTCCCAATTGTGCAGTCCCAGTGCCGGATCGTTGACGGCATCCAGCATCAACTGGTTGGAGCCCGGTTCGATGCCGTAGAGCTTGCTGTCGAACTTGTCCGCGAATTTTTGCAGGTCGGAGAAATCCCTGACGCCGGCATCCCAAACATAGGTCGGAACCGCGAAAGTGTATTTGGCGCCTACAAGATTGGTTCGGACTTTTTCGACCGATCCGTCTTCCTTGTAAGGCTTGTAGTAGTTCACCATTGCCGGGTTCCAATAGCCCAGAAAGACGTCGAGATCCTTGCTCTTTAGGCTCGTGTAGATGACGTCGATCCCAAGAAGCTGGCTTTGCGGCTCATATCCCAGTGATTTCAACAGCGACATGGCGATGCCGGTGGTGAAAGCAAGATCGTTCCAGCCCGGCTCGGCCAGTCGCACAACCTTGCAAGTTTCAGCATCCGATGCGAGCGCGGAAGTGCCGACGGTCGTCAAAACCATCGCGGCCGAAAAAACACCTGCCCATTTTTTCATTGTTCCACCTTTTTTGTCTATTGGGTCATTAGATTGACCGGTGGGACAATAATTGATCTTTACGGAAAATTTGTCAATATTGCTCACGCAAGGAGACAAAGATGCGACTGACCAAGATAAGCGATATTCGCCGGGCGGAGCTGAGGCGGGCTGCATTCGAAGTTCTTCAGCGTGAGGGAATGGCGGGTGCCACGCTTGAAAGGGTGGCGGCGCAGGCAGGCGCCTCAAAAGGCATCGTGCTGCATTATTTCGCCAACAAGCAGGAACTGTTCGAGCACGCGATGCGCGAAGCCAATGTGAAGCTGAAGGAGGCCGTGGTGGCGCGCCTCAATCGGGCGGTCAGTCCGCGTGAGCGGCTCGATGCGATTATCGAGGCGAATTTCGACGAGAGCTTCTTTCAGCCCTCGATCTGCCACGCCTGGCTATCGCTTTGCGCCGAGGTTCCGCGCGAGCCGCAGCTCGCCAGGATCCAGAAGGTGATCCATGCGCGGATGCGCTCCAATCTTTTGTCGGCTTTGGTGCATCTCGTGCCGAGGCAAGACTGCGCAACTGTCGCGCTCGGGATCACTTCGCTTATCGACGGCCTCTGGTTGCGCTCAGGATTGCAGTCCGGCGGTCTGACGCGCGAGGAGGCAATGGAGCAGATGCGGGATTACCTGTCTCACAGGTTACCGCACGCAAAAGCTGACAATCCGTAGGGAACCAGTACGCGCGCTTCGCATTATTCCACCATGAAGAAAACGACGCGCAAACCCTTGAACCGGATGACGATTTTCGTCATTTCGATTTTCACTCTCGCAGCTGTGATCGCCGCGGTCTACCTGGTTGGGTTCACGCCCGGCGAAGTGTAGGCCAGCGCAGTCAATTGCCGGTGGGAACGGTCTTGCCCTTGCCGCGCTCCAGCGCAACGGTCAGCTTGGCAACGGCAAACCGGAGGCTGCGCATGAGGAAACGGCTGGTTTCCAGAAAAGCGCGGTAGGGCAGCACGGTGAAGTAGCGCCAGCGGGGCAGACGGTATATCCGCAGATTGTTCTGGATCTGGCTTTCCCCGTCCGCATCCTGCGTGGCGCAGAGTGGGTAAATGAAGGCTGCCTTCAGGCCAGCGAGATATTCCAGGTCGAAGGCAATATCGTAGGCAAGCCGCATGGGGATCAGCTTCGAGATCCATTTGCCGGCGCGGCGGTTGACGAGATATGCGCCCGAACCCTTTTCCCGCGTCAACGCAATTGCGAGTGAGCGCCCGCCAACGAGCTTGCGGAACGGAAACTTGCGACCGTTGCTGACCGTGGTCAGCCGAAGCAGATCCCAGTCGCTTCCATTCACTATCGCCTCGTCGATTGCTTCCAGGAAATCCTTTTCGAAGACGACATCGTCTTCAAGAATGAGCGCGATATCGGCATCGCTGCCCATGAACCTGTTGGCACAGGCGACATGGCTGAGATAGCAGCCGATTTCCGGCGGCGAGGTGCGGCGGCCATGCATGAGCATGTAGGAAAGCTCGCTGAATTCCGGGATAGGATAATTCAGCTCACGGCCATTGACGCCCGGGACCCGCTCTGCCTTCAGCCCGATGGCGTCGAGGCGTGCGTTCATGTCCTCGAGGCGCTTGGTGGCGCTGTCCATATTGATCAGGAAAACGGCAAGCTTGCGCGCCGCTTTTCGGTAAAATATGCAAAGCAGTCCTCGCCCGGTTTCTGCACCTTGTTGCAACTCCTTTATTGCAACGGCGTGACGGGGGCTATGGAAAAAACTGCATTCGCACACTCATAGTTGTCGAATCAAACCTTTTCCACAAATCCATCCAGCACACGCTTTTGTCCGGCGCGGTCAAAATCGATGGTCAATTTGTTACCCTCGATGGCGGAGATGTTGCCATTGCCGAATTTGATATGGAAAACGCGGTCTCCGACCACGAATTTCGACGGTGTGTCGGCAACCGATTTGGCCACCAGTTCGCCGTCGATCGTGCGGGCGCGGGGCCCGCTTTCACCATAACCAATCCGCTCTACCGCATGGCCGGAGCGTGTGCCCCAGTTATCGCGGGTCGCGTCGGACTTGTTGGCCTGGGCACGTTTCCAGCCGGGGGTGGAGTAGTTGTTAGCGAAGGGTTCCGCCTTGTCGAAACGGGACTGGCCATAACCGCCGCGTCCGCCGTAACCACCGTAATTGCTGTCGGATGCCGCGACATCCACGTGCGCTGGCGGCAGTTCATCGAGAAAACGCGAGGGCAGGGTGGATTGCCACAGGCCATGGATACGCCGGTTCGATACGAACCAGATATGGCATAGCTTCTTGGCGCGGGTGATGCCGACGTAGGCTAGACGACGTTCTTCCTCCAGACCGGAGCGGCCGCCTTCGTCCAGCGCCCGCTGGTGCGGGAACAGACCTTCTTCCCAACCGGGAAGGAAGACGGTGTCGAATTCCAGCCCCTTGGCGGAATGCAGCGTCATGATGGAGACGGCATCTAGATTTTCGTTCTGCTCGGCATCCATGACGAGCGCGACATGCTCGAGGAAACCGCGCAGGCTCTCGAAGGCCTCCATCGAGCGGATGAGTTCCTTCAGGTTTTCCAGTCGGCCGGGCGCCTCCGCCGTCTTGTCGGCCTGCCACATGGCAGTATAGCCGCTTTCGTCCAGGATCTGCTCGGCAAGCGTGGTGTGTTCGGTGTTTTCCAGAAGCCCCTGCCAGCGGCGGAAATCCTGCACCACGTCGAACAGCGCCTTGCGCGCTTTCGGTTTCAGCTCGTCGGTCTCGATGATGTCGGTCGCTGCCGCCAGCATCGGAATGTCGCGGGCGCGGGCGTAATCATGCAGATTGCGGATGGTCGTGTCGCCCAGGCCGCGCTTGGGGGTGTTGACGATGCGCTCGAAGGCCAGATCGTCGGCCGGCTGGCAGACAAGGCGAAAATAGGCCATGGCATCGCGGATTTCGAGACGCTCGTAGAAGCGCGGACCGCCGATGACGCGGTAATTGAGGCCAAGCGTGACGAAACGGTCTTCGAACTCGCGCATCTGGAAGGAGGCGCGAACGAGAATGGCCATGTCGTTCAGCTTGTGGTTCTTGCGCTGAAGCTGCTCGATTTCTTCACCGACGGCGCGGGCTTCCTCTTCGGAATCCCAGGCCGCATGCACCACGACCTTCTCATCGTCGGGGCTGCTGCGCTCGGTGAACAGGGTCTTGCCGAGACGCCCTTCATTATGGGCGATCAGATGGCCGGCGGTGCCCAGAATATGCCCGGTGGAGCGGTAGTTGCGCTCCAGCTTGATGACCTTGGCACCGGGAAAATCCTTGTCGAAGCGCAGGATGTTGTCCACTTCGGCGCCGCGCCAGCCATAGATCGACTGGTCATCGTCGCCGACGCAGCAGACGTTTTGCGGCTCGCCTTTGGGGCGCTGGGCAAGAAGCCTGAGCCACATATATTGCGCCGTATTGGTGTCCTGATACTCGTCCACCAGAATGTAGCGGAATTTCTGGTGGTACTCCTTCAGAATATCGGGATTGCGGCGGAAGATGCTGATGGGGTGCAGCAGAAGATCGCCGAAATCGCAGGCGTTCAGCGTTTTCAGCCGGTTCTGATAGGCCGTGTAAAGTTCGCGGCCCTTGCCATTGGCAAAGGCGCGGGAATCGCCTTCGGGAATATCCGGCGGCGTCAGCCCCTTGTTCTTCCAGCCGTCAATCATGCCGGCGAATTGTTTGGCCGGCCAGCGCTTGTCATCAAGACCTTCGGCCTGGATAAGCTGTTTGATCAGCCGCACCACATCGTCGGTGTCGAGAATGGTGAAATCAGACTTCAGGCCGATGAGTTCGGCATGGCGACGCAAGAGCTTTACACCGATGGAGTGGAAAGTGCCGAGCCAGGGCATGCCCTCAACCGCGCCGCCGACCAGAACGCCAATACGTTCCTTCATCTCGCGGGCGGCCTTGTTGGTGAAGGTCACGGCCAGAATCTGGCTGGGATAGGCGCGTCCGGTCGCCAGAATATGGGCGATGCGGGTGGTGAGAACGCGGGTCTTGCCGGTGCCGGCGCCCGCAAGCACCAGAACCGCGCCGTCCAGTGTCTCCACGGCTTCGCGCTGCTCCGGGTTGAGGCCGGAAAGATAGTCGGGCGTGGGCCGGGCCTGATCGCGTGCCGCCATGGCGCGCGCGGCAATGCCAAGCCCGCCGGCGTTGCCTGCATCGGCATTGTTCGTCGCCTTGCGCGGCGCCTCAGGTTCTTCGTCGAAGAACGGCATATCGTCAAAACTGTTGCTCATGCGGCCCAATGTAGTGATTCGGGATATAAAGGCTAGAACCGTGTTCTGCTTTTATTCCGGTATCATCAGTCAAAACGCCTATTCCAAGACGTTTTTTCGTCTCAGGCCCGCCTGTCGGCATCAAAAGCCGCGTCCACCGGCAATTGCAGCGCCACGGCCAGTTGGTTGGTCTTGGCGGCAACGGCGATGACCCGCATGAGATCGGCATGCTGTTCGCCCGTCATGCCCTTGGCTTTTGCAGCCGCGGTATGGGAGTGGGCGCAGTAGGAGCAGCCATTGGTGACGGAAACGGCGATATAAAGCATTTCCTTCACCAGCGGATCGAGCGCTGAAGGTGTGGCCATCACCGCCTTGACCTCGGCCCAGGTCTTTTCCAGAAGATCGGGGTCGAAGGCGAGGTAGAGCCACATATTGTTGATGAAATCCGATTTCCGCGTTGTGCGGATATCGTCGAACACAGCCTTGACGCGCGGGTTTGCTTCAGGATTTTCGGCTTTCGTTACGGTGCTCATGCATTCCTCCGGTCATGGCTATTTCAGCTGCAGATTACCGGATTGGCGAATGTTTGCGACAGAAATGGCCGTCAGTGCGCTTTCGACGACAATTCATCACAAATTACAATTATGTAAGGAACGGATTTGTGCGTTGCCTTCGTTAAGGCATGCGGGAATACTTCTACCGTTCCGAAAAGCTCTTTTCGGGGCGGGTTTATGCTGTGCGGATAATCGGAGAATTGTATGCGGGTGTGGAAACAGGTGGGTGTCTGTCTTGCTGTGGCGGGAGCAGGACTCTGTCTTTGGGGGCTTTATTCACCCGAAGCGCGGAATCTGCTCGCGGGTATCGGCATCGGCAAAACACCTGTTGGCGCGGTCGAGGTTGCCGCATCCGGTGCCAGAACACCCGGTTCGTCATCCGGCCAAAATGCCGGCGCCGCACGCCGCGATGGCAATGCGACCCTGGTGGCGATGGCCCCGGTCAAGCAGGGCACGGTCAATGACAGGCTGAACGCCATCGGCAGTGGCGAGGCCATCCAGTCGGTCGTCGTCATGCCGCAGACATCAGGCACGCTTTCGGAAATCCGCATTTCATCCGGCGCCCGCGTCGTAAAGGGGCAGGTGCTCGCGCGGCTCGATGACGAGGAGCAGGTGATCGAGCGGGACAAGGCGCAGGTTGCGCTACGCAGCGCCGTCGAAAAATCGAGTTCCTACAGTAACCTGAAATCCGTATCCCGCCTTGATGTGCTGGATGCGCAGATTGCCGAGGAAGCCGCCAAGCTTGCACTGAGCACCGCCGAGCTGAACCTCAGGCGCCGCGACATCGTCGCACCGATTGAGGGTGTTGTCGGGATCGTGGCCGCCAATATCGGCGACAATGTCACCACGCAATCAACGATCGTCGGCATTGATGACCGTTCTCAAATTCTGGTCAATTTCTGGGCGCCGGAACGGTTCGTCACTGCAATTACCGTCGGAATGCCTGTAGAGGCCACCTCGATTTCACGCCCCGGCGAGACGTTCAAGGGTGAGGTCGAGGCCGTCGACAACCGTGTCGACGCCGCAAGCCGTACCATCCGCATCCGGGCACGGTTTGCTAACGACAAGGATGAGCTTCGGGCCGGTATGTCCTTCGGCGTTACCATGCGTTTTGCCGGAGAGACCTATGCCTCCGTCGATCCGCTGGCCGTGCAGTGGGATGCCGAAGGTTCCTATGTCTGGCGCGTGACCGACAATAAATCGGCCAAGGTGCGTGTGCAGATCGTGCAGCGTAACCCCGACGCCGTTCTCGTGAAAGCGGAACTGGCGGAAGGCGATCAGGTCGTGACCGAAGGATTGCAGCGGGTGCGGGAAGGTGGTGCCGTCCGTGTCGCAAGCCAGCCGAAGCCCGAGGAGGTTGCTAGCCAATGACGACTCAGTCGCCTTCGGGTCAGGATTCCAAGCTCGCCTTCACCGCACTGTTCGTTCGCCGGCCCATTCTGGCAGCGGTTCTCAATACGTTGCTTGTGGTTGCCGGCCTTGCCGCGCTGGTTGGCGTTGAGGTGCGCGAGTTGCCGGATGTGGACCGGCCGTCCATCAGCGTCAGGACAACCTATGAAGGCGCGGCGCCTGAAACCATCGATCAGGAAGTGACGCAGACCATCGAGGGGGCTGTTGCGCGCGTCAGTGGCGTCAAGTCCATCTCCTCTAATTCGCAATTCGGCACCAGCCGCGTAACGATGGAATTCGGCGACAATGTCGATATGGCCGTTGCCGCAAACGATGTGCGCGATGCCATTGGCCGCGTAACCAACCAGTTGCCTGATGATGCCGACGAGCCGCAGATCATCAAGGCGGATTCCGACAGCCAGCCGATCATGCGTCTTGCCGTCACTTCGTCCACGCTCAGCATGGAAGATCTGACCAAGCTGGTGGATGACGAAGTCATCGACCGCCTTGCCGCCGTCGATGGCGTGGCGGATGTGGAGCTTTACGGCGATCAGGAAAAAGTCTTCCGTGTCGATCTCAATCAGGCCGCACTTGCCAGCCGTGGTCTGACGGTGACGGATATTTCCACCGCGCTGGCCAGTGCCGCGCTGGATGTGCCGGCGGGATCGCTGAAAAGTTCGACGCAGGACATCGTCGTGCGCGCGACCGCGAGCCTCACGAAGCCTGAGGATTTTTCCAACCTTCTGATCAAGGACAATATCCGCCTGCGCGATGTGGCAACCGTGATGCTGGGTGCGGATGACGAATCCACCTCGCTGCGGTCCAATGGTGTGCAGGGCGTGGGTCTCGGCGTCATCCGGCAGGCGCAGTCCAATACGCTCAATATCTCCACCGGCGTGAAGGCTGCCGTCGAGGCCATGTCGGCCAACCTGCCGCAGGGTACGCGCATCGTGGTGACCAGTGACGACGCCGTCTTCATTGAAGGCGCGTTGCACGAGGTGGAACTGGCGCTTGGTCTTTCCGCGCTCATCGTTGTTGTGGTGCTCTACCTGTTCCTGCGTGACTGGCGGGCAACCCTCATTCCGGCGATCACCATGCCGGTGGCTTTGATCGGCACGATCATCGCCATCTACATGGTCGGATTCTCGATCAACATCCTTACGCTGCTCGCCATCGTTCTGGCGACGGGTCTGGTGGTCGATGATGCGATCGTGGTGCTGGAAAATATCGTGCGCCGCCGTGCGGAGGGCATGGGGCCGCGCGCTGCCGCTGTTCTCGGCACGCAGGAAGTGTTCTTCGCGGTGATTGCGACGACGGCGACACTTGCCGCAGTGTTCATTCCGCTCTCCTTCCTGCCGGGCCAGCTGGGTGGCCTTTTCCGTGAATTCGGTTTCGTTCTAGCTTTCGCTGTCGGTCTTTCCTCCATCGTGGCCCTGACGCTTTGTCCGATGCTCGCTTCGCGGATGCTGAAAGACGGATTGAAGGAACCCACGGGACCGCTGGCGTGGTTCGGCAATGTCTTTGCCTCCACCTACAAGAAGACGCTTTCCGCCTGCCTCAACAACCCGCTCATCGTCATCATCGTTGCGCTCGTCTTTTCGGGCCTGTCTTGGATTGCCTTCGGCATGATCCAGAACGAACTGACGCCGCGCGAGGACCGCGCCTCGGTGATGATGCGTGTGACGGCGCCGCAGGGTGTCAGCCTCGACTATACGCGCGACCAGTTGCAGCGGATCGAAGAAAATCTCCAGCCGCTGCGCGACAGTGGCGAAATCCGCAATATTTACTCCATCACCGGCATGAACGGTTCCTCCAACACCGGTTTTCTGGTGCTGACGCTGGCGCCGTGGGCTGATCGCGACCGCACGCAGAACCAGATTGCCGCCGATGTTACCGCTGCCGCCAACAAGGTGCCGGCGCTGCGCGGCAACGCCATGCAGCCGAACAGCCTGCGCATTCGCGGTGCGGGCAACGGCCTGCAGATGGCAATGGTCGGCAGCAATTATCAGGCACTGACGGCTGCGACGCAGAAGCTACTGCTTTCCATGGAGGAAAGCGGCCTGTTCGAAACGCCGCGTTTGGACAACGAGCCCAACCAGGCGCAGCTATCCGTATCCATCGACCGTGAGCGCGCCTCCGATCTAGGCATTGATATCACCGGCCTGTCACGCGCCATGCAATCGCTGCTGGAAGGACGTTCGGTTGTCGACGTCTTCGTGGATGGGGATGCAATCCCGGTCCGGCTGCTGTCCTCCACCCGGCCGATCAACGACCCGACCGATCTCGAAAACGTCTTCCTGAAAACGGGTGACGGCAAGATCGTGCCGATGTCGGTCATTGCCACCCTGAAGGAAAATGCGGTGGCGCCGCAGCTGAACCGCGAGCAGCAGCTTCCCTCCGTCGGCTTTACCGCCAATCTCAAGGACGGCGTTTCGCTCGGTCAGGCTTTGGAAAAGGTGAACGAGCTATCACAATCCCTCCTGCCGCCCGGCGCCCGCCTTCTGCCGCTCGGCGAGGCGGCGACGCTTGAGGAGAATTCGAGCGGCATGCTGCTGACCTTCGGTTTTGCCATCGCCATCATCTTCCTGGTCCTGGCCGCGCAGTTCGAAAGTGTCCTGAGTTCGATCATCATCATGTCGACGGTGCCGCTCGGTCTTGCCTGCGCCGTCATCGCGCTGCTCGTCACCGGATCGAGCCTCAACGTTTATAGCCAGATCGGCCTTGTGCTTCTGGTGGGCGTGATGGCGAAGAACGGCATTCTCATCGTGGAATTCGCCAACCATCTGCGTGACCAGGGCGCCACCGTGCGCGAAGCCATCGAAAAAGCCACCAGCATCCGCCTGCGACCGGTGATGATGACAATGATCGCGACCATTTTGGGCGGCGTGCCGCTGGTGCTGGCGCAGGGAGCAGGGGCGGAAGCACGCATCGCGCTCGGCTGGGTCATCGTTGGCGGTCTGGGTTTTGCGACGCTGGTGACGCTTTACATCACCCCGGTTTCCTACCTGCTGATTGCCCGTTTCGCCAAACCGCAAGCCGATGAGGAAATCCGCCTCCACCGCGAACTGGAACTTGCCGCGCGTCGGAAGGCGCTTGAGGAGGACAAGCAGCTGCTTGCGGCGGAATAAACGGTCCTCGCCAAATGTGTCCCGCGCAATCGCGATGCTGGACAAAGCCTTAACCTTATCCCATACCACCCAACGGAATTTCGTAACGGATCGAGTCCGTTACGGCGGTATCTTGCGGTGGAGATGGACGATGGCGCTGAAAGATGTAGTCGCGGGAAAACGCAACGAGGAAGGCATCGCGTCGGTGCTTGCAGCGCTGAAGCAGCAGCTGGGTGACAAGCTCCAGACTGGGCAGGCGTTTCGCGAGCAGCATGGCCATACCACCACCTATCTGACCTTGCAGGCGCCTGATGGTGTCGTCTTTGCCGAAAACGCAGATGATGTGAAAGCTGTGGTGAAAGCCTGCGCGCTCTATAAGGTGCCGGTCATTCCTTTCGGTACGGGGTCGTCGCTTGAAGGGCAGGTCAATGCGCCTGATGGCGGAATCTGCATCGATTTCAGCCGGATGAATCGCATCATTGAGGTAAACGCCGAAGATCTTGACGTGACGGTGGAGCCGGGTGTGACGCGCGAGGACCTTAACGTCTATCTGCGTGATACCGGCCTGTTCTTTCCGATCGATCCGGGTGCCAATGCCTCTATCGGCGGCATGGCCTCGACGCGGGCGTCGGGCACCAATGCCGTGCGTTACGGCACGATGAAGGACAATGTGCTGGCCGTTACCGCCGTTGTTGCCAATGGTGAGGAAATCCGCACTGCTCGCCGTGCCCGCAAGTCGTCGGCCGGTTACGATCTGACGCGGCTTTTCGTCGGCGCCGAGGGCACGCTTGGGGTTCTGACCTCGGTTACGCTGCGGTTGCAGGGCATCCCGGAAAAGATCGCCGGTGGCGTCTGCACCTTCGACAGTATTCAGGCGGCCTGTGACGCTGTTATCATGACGATCCAGATGGGTGTTCCGGTTGCGCGCATCGAGCTGCTTGATGAAGTGCAGGTGCGGGCCTGCAATGCCTATTCCGGCCTGAACTACGCGGAAAAACCGACGCTGTTCGTGGAGTTCCACGGCACCGAAGAGACGGCGGCCCTGCAATCGCAGCAATTTGCAGAGATCGCGGCGGAATGCGGCAGCGTCGATTTCCGCTGGACCAGCGATGCGGCCGAGCGCAACAAGCTGTGGAAGGCCCGACATGACGCTTATTGGGCCTCGCGGGCGCTCGCGCCGCATCTCGACGGTTTGTCCACCGATGTCTGCGTGCCGATTTCGCGGCTGGCGGACTGCGTGGTGGAAACGCAGCAGGATATCAAGGAAAACGGCTTTCTGGCGCCGATCGTCGGTCATGCCGGCGACGGCAATTTCCATGTACTCATCCTGTTCGATGGCAAGGATGCCGAAAGTGTAGCCAAAACCGAAGCTTTCGTTGCGCGTCTCAATCGCCGGGCCATCGCCATGGACGGCACCTGCACCGGAGAACACGGCATCGGCCAGGGCAAGATGAGTTTTCTGGCCGAAGAGGCGGGAAATGCGCTGGATGTGATGCGCGCCATCAAAACGTCGCTCGACCCCGATAATATCTTCAATCCAGGCAAACTGTTCCGTCTTGTCTGATCATTCTCACAATTGATTGGTACAAAAGGCTGCTTGCCGTTAAGGCAAATAAGAATAGGTTTGCAGCGTTCGCGAAGGGAGAAGCAGTTCAGTGCTCGGGCGTATTCTGGTTTTTCTGGGCGGACTGCTGGCCGTGGTGCTGTTTTCAGCGCTGCTCATTCCCTATTTCGTTGACTGGACGGATTTCCGCCGCGATTTCGAAGATCAGGCAAGCCGCATTCTGGGCAAGAAGGTGGTGGTGCACGGTCGCGTCGAAGCCCGGCTTCTCCCTTTCCCTTCGGTGACGCTGCATGACGTGCGCGCCGGAACGGATGCGGACGGATCGCCGCTCATTCAGGTGGCGCGTTTTTCCATGGATGCCGAGCTGGCGCCTTTCCTTTCCGGTGAAGCGCGTATCTTCGACATGCGCATCGAGGAACCCAAGGCCAAGATCCGGCTTCTGAAAGACGGCACTCTGGACTGGATGCGCGGCAGCCGGGCGGAAATTCCAGCCCGCACCGTGGTTCTGGAAAGTGTGCAGATCGAAGGCGGGCAGATCGAATTCATCGACGAGCAATCCGGCCGCAACCGTGTTGTGACGGGTCTTAACGCCGACATGTCCGCCAATTCGCTGGCCGGACCATGGAAGGCGGAAGGGCGCGCTGCCGTTGACGGGCATCCAGGCTCGTTCTCGCTGTCCAGCAGTGAGCCGGATTATACCAATGGGCGCATGGGCCTGCGGATTCGCGTGGTGCCGGATGAACATCCGGTTGAGGTCGATCTGGACGGTGCGATTGCCGCGACTGCGGGAAAACCCGCCTATAGCGGTTCCTTCGCCTTCAGTTTCCGTGAAGACCAAAAACAGAAGCAGCAGGCCGGGCAATCGCTGTTCTCGTCGCCACGTACCCGCGGCAGCTTCGAACTGACGAATGAAAGCGTGCGCATACCGAGCTACCGCATGGAGCTCGGTGGCAACGAAAATCCTTACGTCGTGACCGGCGAGGCAACGCTGGATACCGGGGCCAAGCCGGAATTTCTGCTCACGGCGGATGGCCAGCAGATCGACGTCAATCGTTTCGCACCGCCCGTCGTGCAGACCGGCAAGACCTCGCGCCAGCCCACCGCTTCCGTGCGCCAGCGCATCGAGGCATTTGCCGCCATGGTCGCCCGCATTCCGGTTCCGCCGGTGCCGGGCAAGGCCAGCATCAGCCTACCGGCGCTGGTTTCCGACGACACGACCATTCGTGACATCCGGCTGGACGTGCGCCCTGATGGCAGCGGCTGGCAGGTGGTTAACGCCGTGGCAACGCTGCCCGGCAGGACGCAGCTGGAAGCCAAAGGTTCCCTGACGCTGCTGGATGGTCCCGCTTTCAACGGCAATCTGCTCGTTGCCTCCAACCAGCCATCCGGGCTGGCAAACTGGCTTTCCGGTTCTGTCGATCCGGCGATCCGCCAGCTCAATGCCGCCGGTTTTTCCGCCGACGTCTCGCTGACGACGCTGAACCAGCGTTTCGACAATCTCGAGCTTGCCATTGGCGACGCCTCTCTGAAGGGGAAGCTGGAACGGCGCTCTGACGGCAAGGCCTCCAATCTTTCGATCGATCTTGCCGGTAACGAGATCGATCTCGACGCCCTGAAGGCGCTTGGCAGCCTGGCGCTTGGCGATCAGGTCGGAAGTTCTGTTCTCGACCATCGCATCGACGCCAAGTTCAAGGCCGACCGGTTCAACATGGCCGGTGTGACTGCAAATCATGTGGAAACCGCCTTCACCATGGCGGGCGGCGTTCTCTCGCTTGAAAAGATGACGGCTGGCGATATCGCCGGTGCCGAAGTCAAGGCGAAAGGGCAGTTGCAGGGGTCGTTGCTGAAATATGCGGGCAAGGGTACGGTGAACCTGCATGCGACGGACATGCAGCCGTTCTTCGCCATGCTGCAGCAGAAATTGCCTGGTCATCCGTTCCTCAGCCGGCTGGCGGCGAGTTCGCCGTGGTACGCCAATTCCGACCTTGCCATGGATGTTTCGGTCAACAGCGAAAATGGCGGCGCCAATGTCGCCGTTTCCGGCACAGTCAACGGCAGCCGTCTGTCGGCCGTGGCCAAGATGCCGGATTTCCTGTCCATCACCGATGATACGGCGATGTCGCTGGAAGGGGTTTTGAAAAACCAGTCGACGGCGATCCTGTTCGGGCAGGCAGGGCTTGATCCCCTGCCGTTCGATGCCGACGGGGAAGGGCTGCTTTCCGTCAAGCTCAACGGCACGCTCGGTTCTCCCGTCCAGACCGATATCCGTTTCTCGACGGAGCGCACGCATTTCTCGATGATCGGATCCTTTGCCGTTGCCGCCGCCAATTTCGGCGAGGGTAGTGCGGATCTGGCGCTCGAAAGCGCTGATATCGAGCCCTATCTCATCATGAACGCGGTTGGCCTGCCGCAGCTTGGTG
The DNA here is from genome assembly GCF_030818995.1 of Agrobacterium sp. SORGH_AS_0745. NCBI lineage: Bacteria > Pseudomonadati > Pseudomonadota > Alphaproteobacteria > Hyphomicrobiales > Rhizobiaceae > Agrobacterium > Agrobacterium sp. SORGH_AS_0745. Next base: position 2,622,349 of record NZ_JAUTBI010000003.1, on the reverse strand, counting down.
GTGGCATGGCGCTGAAGGCGAACGGAAAAATGGCGGTGGATGCGCAGAAGATTGCGTTTTCCGCCCTCGGCGGGCAGGCGGGCGGCAACCCCTTCTCGGGCAGTCTGGCGTTCCAGCGCGCGGCCCCCCATTCCGTCACCGGTGATCTTGCCCTTCGGACCGTCGATCTTGCCTGGCTCGGAGATGCGATCTACGGACCGGTGATCGACCCGGAGACGGGCACGCTCAACGCCAAGCCGCTGGCCATGCCGGCTTTCCCGCAACTCAAGGCCTCGCTCTCGCTGAAAGCGGAAAGTTTCGAGGCCGGTCCCTTCGGCACGGTCACGGGTCTGTCGACCAAGATCACGCATGATGATGGCAATCTCGCGCTTGATGATATCGCCGGCACCTTCATGGGCGGAAAGCTGACCGGGCGGCTTGCCATGTCCACAGGCGAGGGAGCGGGCATTTTCCGCACCAAGATTGCGGTGAACGACGCCAATCCTGAGTCGATATTGTGGGCGAATGCCAACGGCCCGGTCGCGACGGGCCGGGTGGCGATCGATCTGACCGCCGAATCGACGGGCAAAAGCGTTGGTGAAATTTTGAAATCGGCAGGTGGCTCCGGGGAAGTGCGCGCCAGCGGGCTTGTGCTCAAAGGACTTAATCCCGGTGCCTTTCCGCCGATCCTGCAGGCGGCGGAAGGCTTGCAGCAGCCGATCGACGCGCCAAAGGTTCGGCCGCTGGTGGATCAGAGCCTGTGGCAGGGCGAAATACCGCTCGGCAACGTAGCCCTGCCATTCACCCTGAATGGCGGCGCGCTGCACTTCCAGAATTTGCGCGCCGGGATCGATCCGGTGACGCTTACCGGAGATGCGACGGTCGATATTGCAGCATCGACCGTGAATGGCGATCTCGATCTTATCTTCAATCCCGGCACAGAAGCGGTTGCTGGCGCCGAACCCTCGCTGCGTCTCAACTATAACGGTCCGCTCGCCGCACCGGCTTTGACGACCGATGTTTCGGCGCTCGGCAATTATCTGTCACTCCGGGCTTTCGAAAAGGAACGCCGTCGCGTCGAGGCGATGCAGGCCAGCGTTCTCGAAAAGCAGCGCCTGCGTCGTGAAACGGCGCTCTATCGTTCTCAGGCGGCTGAACGTCAGGCTGAAAAGGAACGGGTGGAGGCGGAAGCCAAGGCCAAGGCCGAAGAGGAGGCGCGCCTTAAGGCGGCGGCAGAGGAGCGTCTGCGGCAGGAAAAGGAACAGCAGGAGCGGTTGCAGCAACAGCAACAGCAACAGCAGCAGCAGCAGCAGCAGCAGCAACCTGTTCCCGAGCGGCAGTCAACGCCGGCCCTGACGGTGCCTCCAACGGAAGATGCGATCAGGCAACTGGCGCCCGAAAACGCTCCGGCCAATCCGTAAGTTTGCCGCGACGACGGCGCGTTTTGGGGAGAGGTTAGAGCCCGTGTCTCAGGGCGAATTTTGACACGGTCCGGACAGCTGCCGCTTCGACCGCTTTGCCAAAATTATCCGTTAGCCTGTTAAATCCAGGCTTCACGCTTGCCGAAGGGCGTGTCGGCATCAAAATTCTTGGTGCCGATCCTGCTGCTTTCCCCCGACAGGCTGGGCTTGTCCGCGCTGTTGCTTGAGGAAGCCGATTTGTCGGAGCTGTTTTCGAGTGCCTCGAGCTGCGCTTGCAGCGATGCAATAGTACTCTTCAGTTCTTCCTGTGCTTTCGCTTCGGAGGTCTGGGCGAGTTCTGACTGCTTTTCGGCAATCTGCGATTTCAGTTCGGCAACGCTTGAAGACGAGGTGGATGAAGAGGAGAGGACGGAAACAGCGATGCTCGTTCCCGAAACGGCGGAAACCATGGGTCGCCTCGTGGCGTGCGGTAGGAAAGGAAAAGCTTGAAATACAAATCTGGAAGCAAGGCTACGCAGTACTGAAGCGCCTTGCAGTACAAATTAGCGCGCTAATGTTTAATGAATGCTTTCACGACATTATGAGTTTTCGGCAAGAATGTTTGTAGTCGGAGAATGGCTGGATATGAGCCGGCGCATATGCGCGCCGCTGCAGTGTCATCTTTCGATGCCACCTTGCAGCAAGCTCACTTGCTCTTCAGCCAATTCAGTACATGGACCCGAAGGGATGAGGACAGATTGCTGTCGGCTGGCCGGTTGTCGTCTATTTCCGCAAGCAGGGCGGCGAAACTGATCTTGCGCTTTTCGGCGATGATTTTCAGCTCGTCCCAGAAGGCATCCTCGAGTGAAATGCTGGTGCGGTGGCCGTGCAATGTCGTGGAGTGCTTGCGGATCATCAGATCAATCTTTCCGGCTGGTCCGGTTGGGAATCTGAATCATGTCGTGCCTGCAAGCCTCTGTTTAGCAGTGTTTTTTCCGGTCTTCCGAAAGCTTGCCCGGGCAGGCCAGCTCTTCAATCCCTGTCGGTCCTGTCATCGTCCTTTTCAAGCCGCCCCTGATCGAGCGCCTTTTCGGCTTTTTCGTTAAGGGCCGATGTGAGGTTTTTTTCCGCCTTGGTGCGACCGAAGGACAGGCGGTTCTGATCCGCCTGTTTTTCTTTTTCGCTACGGGCTTTCTGCTTCCGGAACTGACGCAGATTGACGATATCGGCGGCCATGCGGATATGTCTCCTTGAGCTTCGCGCGGTCGGGCAAAAAGCCGTTATTGCTTCTTGCGGAAGGCATCCAGAGAAACGACGGAGCCTTCCTTCTTTTCCTCGCCGGACTTGGGCGTCTCCGACGTTGTAGCCGGCTTTGCCTCATGGGAAACGGGATAGGCGGTGATTTCGGCCTCTTCCAGCTCTTCCTCGTCTGCCAGGGGCACATCGAACTCAAGCTCGAAATTGACGGAAGGATCGTAAAAACCTCTGATGGCGTTATAGGGAACAACCAGCTTTTCCGGCGTATCCGAGAAAGACAGGCCGATTTCGAAGCCGATCTCCGTCACTTTCAGGTCCCAGAACTGATGCTGGATGACGATGGTCATCTGCTCGGCATATTTGGACTTGAGGTGCTGCGAAATCCGCACACCGGGCGCGCCGGTCAGAAATGTTATGAAGAAATGGTGGTCGCCGGGCAGGCGGCCGGTTGCGGCCACTTCACCCAAAACTTTGCGAATAACGCCGCGAAGGGCATCCTGTGCGAGAATGTCGTAACGGATATGATCCTGCCCCATGCGGTCCTGTCTTTCCCTTATTCGAACGTCTTTTAAAGCGCTGCGCACCAAGTGCGCCAAGGACGCTGTAACACTTTGAATCTTTGCGTAATCCGCAAGCCGGGATCAATTTCGATCCTGGCGGCTACGCATTACCCAAGTATACGCAATGTCCTGAACGGCAGCAACGGAAAAGCCGATGCTGTGTGCAAGTCAGCTATCATATAACCAATTCAGGCAAAATGGAGAAGGTGGAGGTTTCTGTTGCCAGGTACCTCCGAACCCCGCCTCACGGGGCTAACCGTGAGGACTTTAGAGCGGAATTCCCGCACCGCCATTAGGCAGCGAGAGCGTATTCCTTAGCGTTGTTGTCATTTGCAACTACACTTGTGACCCGATAACGGCGGTATCATGCCGAGCAAAAGTTCGATCTTTACGCCCTTGTCGATCCTATTTCGCCCCCATCAAAAGCCGGCCTTCATCTTCAAAAGCCGCCGGTTTTTGGTGGAGGCGCCGGGTACCGCCCCCGGGTCCAATAGGTTTATTACACCGACCGTTTATCGCCATAGCCGGGTTGCCCCGGCAAGGTTCATATAGGCGTTTCCCTTGGCCGAGAAAAGGGGCCGATGACAATTCCATGAAAAGATTTCGTGTTTGCCGCCCACAATTTAGACAATTCTTGACGACGAGGGATTGCTGACACATTCTCCCTACAACCGGTCACCACAAGCAACACCGGGCCGGGGACACACGAAGGAGTGGACATGACTGACTATCTCGCAGATGTGAAGAAATACGACGCAGCAGCCGACGAAGCGATTGTCGGCAAGATCGTCAAACATCTCGGCATTGCCCTGCGCAACCGGGATTCATCGCTGGTGTCCGCTTCCGATCCGGAAGAGCTTGCACGTGTGAAGGCGAACTGGTGCGGCAAGAAGCTTGGCGTGACCGATGACAGCGCCGACAAGGCGATCGATGCAACCGCCAAGGCCATGGCCGCAGACCGCTCCAAGTCGCGTGTGACCTTTTATTATCTGGTGGCCAAGGAACTGGGCAAACTCCAGTCGCTCTGATTTTTTCGCGGGGATAAGCGACCCGCTGGTGATTGGTTCTGTCGCCCTGTGTTATTATATTCCCTTGATATCAGGGAATCGGCGGCAGAACACATGAAACAATATCTCGATCTTCTCCGGCATGTGATGGACACCGGCTCCGACCGCGGAGATCGCACCGGCACGGGTACGCGTTCGGTCTTCGGTTACCAGATGCGTTTCGATCTTGCGGAGGGTTTTCCGGTTCTCACCACCAAGAAGCTGCATCTGCGCTCGATCATCCATGAACTCCTGTGGTTCCTGAAGGGCGATACCAATATCGCCTATCTCAAGGAAAACGGCGTTTCCATATGGGACGAATGGGCCGATGAAAATGGTGATCTGGGTCCGGTCTACGGAGCACAGTGGCGTTCCTGGCCGGCGCCCGACGGCCGCCACATCGACCAGATCGCGCTTTTGATCGAGGCCCTCAAAACCAATCCCAATTCCCGCCGCCACATCGTTTCGGCCTGGAACCCGGCGCTGGTGGACGAGATGGCGCTGCCGCCCTGCCATTGCCTGTTCCAGTTCTATGTTTCGGATGGAAAGCTGTCCTGCCAGCTTTACCAGCGCTCGGCCGATATTTTCCTCGGCGTGCCTTTCAATATTGCTTCCTACGCACTTCTGACGCTGATGGTGGCGCAGGTCACGGGGCTGAAGCCCGGCGATTTCGTCCATACGCTTGGTGACGCGCATATCTACGCCAACCATTTCGAGCAGGCGAAATTGCAGATGACGCGGACCCCCAAGGCCCTGCCGACGATGCGCCTCAACCCGGATGTACGAGACCTCTTCTCCTTTAAGTTCGAAGACTTTACGCTTGAGAACTACGAAGCCGATTCAAGCATCAAGGCACCGATCGCGGTATGAGCGAGCCGCGCATCACCATCATCGTCGCGGTGTCGGAAAACGGCGTTATCGGCCGCGACCTCGATATGCCTTGGAAGCTTTCCACTGACCTCAAGCGCTTCAAGGCGATGACGATGGGCAAACCGCTCATCATGGGCAGGAAGACATTTCTCTCGGTGGGCGAGCGTCCTTTGCCGGGCCGGCCGCACATCATCGTCAGCCGCAATGCCGATTACAGGCCCGATGGCGTGGATGTCGTGTCGTCGCTTGAAGATGCACTCGCGCTTGGCAAAAGCAAGGCTGCGGAACTGGGTGTGGACGAGGTTTTCGTGGCCGGTGGCGGGGAAATCTACCGTCAGGCTATGCCGTTTGCCGATCAACTTTCCGTCACCCATGTGGCCGTAAAGCTTGATGGCGACACTTTTTTTCCGGAAATCGATCCCGCCGTCTTTGAAAAAATCGAGGAAAATGCCGTTCCCGCCGGGGAAAAGGACAATTATCCGGTTCTGTTCACCACTTATTTGCGCAGAGCCGCGTCAAAGTGAACTATTTACCCTGATTGGGTATTTAGTTACCACCTCTGCGTTGAAACGCACGCTTCTCCTTCTTATAACGGGTCCATATTCCCGCCGCACGCGAGCAATCGCTTTCGAACGGGATCGGGAGAGGCTTTTATAAAGAGGTATTGATGCCCTGGAGCAATCAGAATGGCGGCGGCGGCCCTTGGGGCGGCGGCGGTGGTGGCGGAAACAACCAGGGCGGCGGTGGCGGCCCATGGGGGCAGGGACCTAACCGGCCTCGCGGCGGTGGCGGCGGCAATGGCGGCCCGCCCGATCTGGAAGAGATCATCCGGCGCAGCCAGGACCGCTTCAAGAATGTCCTGCCGGGCGGGTTCAATGGCGGCGCGATTGCGATCGTCGCTCTCGTCGTTCTGGTTTTCCTCGGCATTCAGTCCATCTACACCGTCCAGCCGGACGAGCGCGGCGTGGAGCTGCGTTTCGGGCGTCCGAAGGATGAGATTTCGATGCCCGGCCTGCATTTCCATCTGTGGCCGATCGAGACGGTTGAAATCGTCAAGGTGACCGAACAGCAGCAGAATATCGGTTCGCGCGCTTCGTCTTCCTCCGCGAACGGCGTGATGCTGACCGGTGACCAGAACATCGTCAACGTGCAGTTCTCGGTGCTCTATACGGTTTCCGATCCGAAATCCTACCTGTTCAACGTCGATAGCCCGGCTGAGACCTTGCAGCAGGTTTCCGAAAGCGCGATGCGCGAAATCGTCGGCCGTCGTCCCGCACAGGACATTTTCCGTGATAACCGTCAGGCGATCGCGGCGGATGTGCGCACCATCATCCAGTCCACCATGGACGGATACGGGGCCGGCATCTCCATCAATGCTGTCGCCATCGAAGACGCGGCGCCGCCGCGCGAAGTGGCCGACGCCTTCGATGAAGTGCAGCGTGCCGAGCAGGACGAGGACCGCTTCGTGCAGGAAGCCAACCAGTACGCCAACCAGAAGCTGGGTGCCGCACGTGGTCAGGCAGCACAGATCATCGAAGAGGCGAACGCCTACAAATCTCGTGTCGTCAACGAGGCAGAGGGTGAGGCACAGCGCTTCATTTCCATCTACGATCAATATCGCACGGCACCTGACGTGACCCGCCAGCGCATGTTCCTGGAAACGATGGAACAGGTCCTCAAGGGTTCCAACAAGGTCATCATCGACGAAAAACAGGGTGTGGTGCCTTATCTGCCTCTGAACGAGATCATGCGCGGCAATCCGGGCGCGGCACAGCAGGGAGGCAACTGATATGAGCAACCGTCTTACGGCCGTTCTCGTCGGTCTCGCCGCCGTGCTTTTCCTGGCCTATTCGTCGATCTTCGTCGTCACCGAGCGCCAGCAGGCCATCGTTGTGCGCTTCGGTCAGATCCAGGACGTGAAAACGGCGCCGGGCCTCTATTTCAAGCTGCCCTTTGCCTTCATGGATGCCGATCGGGTGCAATATATCGAGAACCGGGCGCTGCGCTTCGATCACGACAACATCCGTGTTCAGGTTTCCGGCGGCAAGTTCTATGAGGTTGATGCCTTTGTGGTCTATCGCATCACGGATGCCCGCCGCTTCCGGCAGACGGTCTCCGGTGACCAGATGTCGGCGGAATCGCGTCTACGCACTCGTCTCGACGCGTCGTTGCGCCGGGTCTACGGTCTTCGCGGCTTCGAATCGGCGCTTTCGGATGCGCGTGCATCGATGATGCAGGAAGTACGTGACGATCTGCGTCCCGATGCGGAATCGCTTGGCGTCAGCATCGTGGATGTGCGTATCCGCCGCACCGATCTCACGCAGGAAGTCTCGCAGCAGACCTTCGAGCGTATGAAGTCGGAACGTCTGGCCGAAGCCGAGCTGATCCGCGCCCGCGGTAACGAGGCGGCACAGCGTCGTCGCGCTATTGCCGACCGTCAGGTCGTGGAATTCGAATCCGACGCCCAGCGTCAGTCCGAAGTCCTGCGCGGTGAAGGCGATGCGGAGCGTAACCGGGTCTTCGGCGAAGCTTTCCAGCGCGACCCGAGCTTCTTCGAGTTCTATCGTTCCATGGCGGCCTATTCCAGCGCGCTGTCTGGAACCGGCACTACGCTGGTCCTGTCTCCCGACTCGACCTTCTTCCGTTATTTCAACGACATCAACGGTGCTCCATCGACGGCTCCGGCCGCACCTGCCGCACCGCCGGCAAATTGATAACGGATCGAATGATTTTGGAGGGGCCGGTTTTAACCGGCCCTTTCTTTTTGAGCGAATGGCTGAGTGGCAGCAAAACGAAAAGGGGCAAAATCCTGTTGTCTCGCGCCCGGAAAGGGATATCCGTTTTCGCGCCGATGCTGTAGGCAGTGAGCAAGGCAGCCGGTGCTGTTCACGAAAAGGTATTTTTACACTTCATCATTCCGCCTTATGCTTTGACGATATATGCAGGGAATGACGATTTGAAACGCGAGGACGCTTATGGCCGTGACCCTTCTTTCGCCTTTTCGCAGCAGCATTGCCGCAGTCGCGGGCTTCGCACTTGTGGCGGGTAGCCTTTCGGCACCGGTTGCGGCATGGGCGCAGAGCCATGGGCCGGCATCGGTCGCCGATCTTGCCGCACCGCTTCTTGATGCGGTGGTGAATATTTCGACGTCGCAGAACGTCAAGACCGAGGGCAAGGGGCCTGTGCCGCCGAAACTGCCGGAAGGTTCGCCTTTCCAGGAGTTCTTCAAGGATTATTTCGACAACCAGAAACCGGAAGGCGGCGACAAGGTCAGTTCGCTGGGATCCGGCTTCGTTATCGATCCGGCTGGCTACATCGTCACCAACAATCACGTCATTGAGGGCGCAGACGCCATTGAGGTGATTTTCCCGAATGGTTCGAAGCTGAAGGCAACGCTGGTCGGCACTGATACCAAGACCGATCTTTCCGTTTTGAAGGTTGAGCCAAAGGCTCCGCTGAAGGCAGTCAAGTTCGGCGATTCGCGCAGCATGCGCATCGGTGACTGGGTCATGGCCGTTGGCAATCCCTTCGGCCTTGGTGGATCGCTGACCGTCGGCGTCGTTTCCGCGCGCGGGCGTAACATCAATGCCGGTCCCTATGACAACTTCATCCAGACGGATGCTGCAATCAACAAGGGCAATTCCGGCGGTCCGCTCTTCAACATGAAGGGTGAGGTGATCGGCATCAATACGGCGATCATTTCGCCGAGCGGCGGTTCGATTGGCATCGGTTTCGCGGTTCCGACGGAACTCGCCCAGAATATCGTCGAGCAGCTCATCCAATTCGGCGAAACCCGCCGTGGCTGGCTCGGCGTGCGCGTCCAGCCGGTTACCGACGACGTGGCCGCAAGCCTTGGCATGGAAGCGGCAAAGGGTGCCTTGATTTCCGGCGTGGCCAAGGGTGGCCCGGTAGAAAACGGCCCGATCCAGGCCGGCGATATCGTGCTGAAATTCGACGGCAAGGATATTCACGAGATGCGTGACCTCTTGAGGATCGTGGCGGAAAGCCCGGTCGGCAAGGAAGTCGATGTCGTGGTCTTCCGTGACGGCAAGGAAGAGACCGTCAAGGTAAAGCTTGGCCAGTTGCAGGATGCGCCCGATGAAAAGGCCGCAACCGACGATCCGCAGGCCGAGGACGGTGACGGCGGCATGGTCGTGCCTGATGACAAGGGCGGTTCCGACGATCAGGCGCAGGACCAGACGCCGGAGGTGCGCGAAGCGCCGCAGCGCGTGCTCGGCATGAACCTCGTAGTGCTGAGCAACGAGTTGCGGACGGAGAAGGGCATTGCCGAAAGCGTCGAAGGCGTGCTTGTTGCTAGCGTCGATCAGGGTTCGCCGGCCGAACAGAAGGGCATGAAGGCGGGTGATGTCATCGTCGAGGTTGGACAGGACTTCATGGAGGTTCCGGGCGACGTGCTTGTGCGTGTCAACGGCCTGAAATCCGAGGGCCGCAAGAATGCGCATATGATGGTTGCCGATGCCCAGGGCAATCTGCGCGTCGTGGCGCTGCCGCTGGAGTAAAGCTTCTTTCGCCCGGTTCGGCAGGAATCGGGTGGCTGTGGTTCGGCTTGCTCTCTATTCCTCGGTCTCCGCCAAAGGAGGCCAAGGATATGAAATTATTAGAAAACAAGGTTGCGATCATCACTGGCGCGTCATCCGGCATCGGCCGGGCGACGGCAAGGCTGTTTGCCGAACAGGGCGCGGCCGTCATTATCAACGCGCGTGGTGCCGAGGCACTCGAGGACGTGGCTTCCGCCATTCGCCAGGCCGGCGGTCGTGTTCACCCCGTGGTGGGTGACGTCACAGTTGCGGAAACCCATGCCCGTCTGACGGATGCGGCCATGACCGTCTTTGGCGGTCTCGATATCGCCGTCAACAATGCCGGTGCCGTTGGGGCAACAAAACCGCTTGCGGAGATTTCGGTAGAGGAATGGGATCACGTGATCACCGCCAACCTCACTTCCGCATTTCTCGGCGTGCGCAGCCAGATCCCTGCGATGTTGAAGCGGGGAGGAGGTTCGGTCGTCTTCATCTCCAGCTTCGTCGGCACCAGCGCCGGCATACCCGGCATGGCAGCCTATGGCACCGCCAAGGCGGCGCTGATGGGGCTGGTGAAGGGCATTACTGCCGACTACGCCTTCAAGGGAATTCGCGCCAATGCGCTGCTTCCCGGCGGAGTCGATACGCCGATGGCGGGAGATGCGGCCCAGAAGGAGTGGGCTGCAGGGCTGCATGCGATGAAGCGCATTGCGGAACCGGAGGAACTGGCGCAGGCCGCCCTTTTCCTCTCCAGCCCGATGTCGAGCTTTGTTGCCGGATCGGCCCTGTTTGCCGACGGCGGAAATGCGGCGGTGAAATAATTGCCGAACTGGCGGGCGAGGTTGCTACTGCGCCTGTCGTTCCCGCCACTCCGCGAGCGTCAGCGCATAGGTCACATGCGGGCGCAGATGCGGATGGGTGTCTTCCGGGACGCGCGGGTGGTCGAAGTCTCGTGACGGGTCACGCTTGAGGCCGATACGTTCCATCACCCGCGTCGAACGCTGGTTGTCATGGACGGCAAAGGAGACGATTTCCGGCGTTTCCTTTTCGTCAAAAGCCATGACGAGCAGCGATTGCGCGGCCTCGGTGACATAGCCGTGACCCCAGAAACGGGTGGCGAGCCGCCAGCCGATTTCCATGGTTCCGAGCGGGAAGGGCGGATCGAGGTTCATGACCGGCGATATGCCGCAAAATCCCATAACCTCGCCGGTTTCGCGCAGTTCCATGGCGTAGAAGGCCGTAACCGCTGCCGCGGATCATGCCATTGATGGTTTCGAGAACCGCATCCGCTTCCGCATGGCTGCGGCGGAAGGGAAAAAATTCCATGACCTTTTCGTCGGCGTTGATTTCGCGGAACAGATTGCGGTCGCTCTCCTTCCACTCGCGCAGAATGAGCCTTGATGTTTCGCGGATGATCATGGAACGACAAAATCCGTCTTGCGGTAACCCTGAATATAAAGGAGTGCGGTCAGGTCGCCATGGTCGATGCGCATCTGCGCCTCGGCGGCGACGGCGGGCTTGGCGTGCAGGGCAACGCCCGCGCCGGCCAGATGCAGCATGCCGAGATCGTTGGCGCCATCGCCGACCGCCATTGCCTCGTCCGGCGAGATGCCGAGCTTTGCGGCGATATCGTTCAGCGCATCCACCTTGGCCTGTTTGCCGAGGATCGGTTCGGCAACGGTGCCATCCAACTGGCCATCGGCCTCGCCGAGAAGATTGGCGCGGTTCTCATCAAACCCCAGCATGGCAGCCACCCGGCCGGTGAAGACCGTGAAACCGCCGGAAACGAGGGCGGTATAGTAACCTTTCGCCTTCATGGTGGCGATCAGCTCCTTGCCGCCTGATGTCAGCGTGATGCGCTTTTCGATGACGTCATCGATGACGGAGACCGGCAGGCCCTTCAGCAGCGCCACGCGCTCGCGGAGCGCCGGCTCAAAAGCGATTTCGCCATTCATGGCGCGAGCGGTAATCGTGGAAACCTTGTCCTTCAATCCTACTTCGGCGGCCAGTTCGTCGATGCATTCCTGACCGATCATGGTCGAATCCATATCGGCGATCAGAAGCTTCTTGCGGCGCTTGTCCTGTTCCTGAACGACGATATCGATCGGCTGGCCCGAAAGCACGCCGGCAATCGCGTCACGTGCCTGTTCGGCATCGGTGCCAGAGGGCAGGGCAATATCGCAGGCGATGCCATCGGCCAGCCAGTAGAGACCGGATGCGTTTACGGCATTGGCGGCCGCTTCGCCGAGGGCCGGTGTCAGAACAGGATTTGACGGATTGGCGATAAGCGTGGCAACGAAAGCCATGATGAAAAACCTTGATGAGAATTTTGATGCGATCCTGATAACCGGCCCGACGGCAAGCGGCAAGTCCGCGCTTGCGCTTCGTATGGCGCGGGAGCGGAACGGTGTCGTGATCAATGCCGACAGCATGCAGGTTTATGACACGCTGCGGGTGCTGACCGCCCGGCCATCCGAGGAAGAAATGGCAGGCGTGCCACATCTGCTATACGGCCATGTGCCGGCAAGCAGTTCCTACTCAACGGGTGAATGGCTGCGGGACATTTCCGCCCTGCTTGTGGATTTGCGCAGGCAGCAGCGTTTTCCGGTCATCGTTGGCGGTACGGGGCTTTATTTCAAGGCACTGACGGGCGGCTTGTCCGATATGCCAGCCATTCCTGACGACATACGCGAGAGGCTGCGCGCCCGGCTGATCGAAGAGGGGTCAACGGTCCTGCACGCGGAACTGTCGCGGTGCGATCCCTTGATGGCGCAGGGGCTTCAGCCGGGGGACGGCCAGCGGATCGTTCGGGCGCTGGAGGTCATGGAGGCGACCGGAAAGTCGATCATGGAGTTCCAAAAAGCCAGTGGTCCGATGATAGTTGATCCGGACCGAGCGGAGAAATTCGTGGTCCTGCCGGAACGGCCCGTGCTGCACGACCGCATCAATCGGCGGTTCGAAACCATGATGGAGAGTGGTGCTGTGGAAGAGGTGAAGGCTCTTCTCGCCCTGAAACTTGCGCCTGACGCCACAGCGATGAAGGCGATCGGCGTTTCCCAGATCGCCGATATGCTGGCTGGCGGTATGAGTGAGGCAGAGGTCATCGAAAAATCGGCGGCCGCGACCCGCCAATATGCCAAGCGGCAGATGACCTGGTTCCGCAACCAGATGGGGCCGGACTGGGCACGTATCCAGCCGTAAGGGCCGCGCTCAGTCCTTGCGGTAAAGGCTGCCTAGCGGCTTTTTCATCAGGCTCTCCCGCAGCGAAGGGCGTGTCTCTGATGGAGGCGGGCCACTCTGTGCCTGCATCTGGAAGCCGACTTTGCGCAATTCGTTGACAGCGCTGGTATCCGTTGCCGTTGCGGGCGACTGTGGCGCGAGGGTTGTGCGTCCGGGCAGCATGTCGGGGCGGTAAGGTTCGTATCCCTCTGTCGCCGCCGTCCCCAGTTCGCGTTTCCAGCGATCGACGTCGTCCGCTTCCCTGGGAGCTGACATCGGTTCCTGCATATCGGAGAAGGCCGCTTCGACGCTTTGCTGGAAGCCGGTGATGACCGGTTTAGCTACCGCGCGCATGCGGCTGACGATGGTGTTCAGATCGACTGTATCGGGCGTTTCGTGGGGCGTATGGCTGACTGCGCCGTTCGCCTTCGGCAATTTTGCCGTGGAGACGCGGTCGAAGCGCATGCGCATCGGTACGCCCACCGCCTCGCCAAAGGCGATTGCCTCGCCATTGCCGATGGACGAGAGGAAACTGGTGGTCGAGGTTGAGGCATTCGGTACGGCTGACAGAATGATCTTCTGGTCGATCTCGTTCGTCAGCCGCATGGCAAAAACGGTCGAGCATTGTGACAGGATGGTCTGGTCCAGCTCACTCGGACGCTGGCTGATGACGCCAAGCGAAATACCGTATTTGCGGCCTTCCTTGGCGATCTGCGCGATCGCCTGCCGGGTCGGGAAAAATCCGCGCTCAGGGTCTGCCGGAACATAACGGTGCGCTTCTTCGCAGACGACAAGCATATGCAGCGAGCCGCGCGCCAGCACCGCGAGTTCGAAGGACATACGGCAAAGGACGGAGACGACCGAGTTCACTACTTCCGAGGGGATGCCGGACAGCTGGAAAACCGAAATCGGCTTACCTTCTCCTGGAATACGGAAGATATGCGCCACCGTTTCCAGAATGGTGTCGCTGATCGTATTGCTGGAGAACATGAAGTTATAGCGCGTATCGTTGATGGCCGAGAGAATGCGGCCCTTGAGGGAGCGCAGGGTCGGCTTTTCGCCGCGCCCTTCCAGCCGCCCGATGCGCTCGTCGATGAGGGCGAGAATATCGGCCATGCGGTAAGGTACCGGCGTATCCGGCGTGATCGCGCTCTTGTCGGACGTGCGGCGAACGGCGGAGCCATCTGTGCCGCGAAATGCCTTTTTCGCTTCCGGAATGATGTCGCGAAGGACATCCATCTCTTCCGGTACGGGCTTGCGTCCGCGGAAAATCACTTCCGCGAATTCTTCGAGGCGCATCAGCCAGAAGGGAAGGTCGAGCGTGTCGGTGTCGATGACGACAGAATGATCGGGAAAGGCGGCCGCAAATTCATTGTGCGGATCGAGAATGAGGACACGCAGCTTCGGGTCAGTCTCGATCGCCTTGTTCAGAAGAAGGGAGACTGCGGTGGTTTTGCCCACGCCCGTCGAGCCGACGACGGCGAAATGTTTCGCCAGCATCTGCTGGATGTTGATGGCCGCGCCAATAGTGTCGTCCTGCGTCAGCTTACCAATGACGCATGTGTCTCGCTTGCCGCTGTCATAGATCTTGGAAAGGTCTCCCGTGCGGATGCGATGCGCGACCGCGCCCAGGTAGGGGTAACGGGAAATGCCGGTGGAAAAACGTTCGCTGCCATCTTCGGTGCGGTAGACTTCGCCAACGAGTTCCACGTCGATCAGCAGCCTGTTCGGCTTGTCCGACGACCAGTGTTCTTCGCCCGTGCGCATGGCATATACCAGTGCGGCGACGCGGCTCGTTCCCATTTCGATCGAGATCAGGCGTCCGACGGACCAGAGCTGCGCGACATCGGTTGAGCCGATTTCCGTTTCTGCGGCGATTGTCGCATGGGCGCCATCACAGGCGATGACGCGGCCGAGCATGCGGTTAGCCGGCTGCTGGCCGGATCGCCGTTCGTTTTCGTCCATGCGGGACGCTCTATGAAACTCGTCACTATTCACGTCTTATCCCGGTACATGCGGATGATCGCGGTGGTTCGGGCATTATCTGCATCGTTGATTGTAAAAGATTATATTTAACAACCTGTGTATCTATTGCGTTCGAAAATTTCGTCCATGGCGCCTTACGGGTAATAAAAGAAGCCGACGCCGATTTTTTCCGCAATATGCGTTGACGACTGGCGCTTTTCTGGCTAACACTCCGGCCCATGAAAAATCTTAACGTACTTATCGTGGTGGGACGGCGCATGGGCAGGATGGTGTAACCATCCGGCGAAAGCACCCATGCGCTGAACGAGGCTCCTCTAGGGGCCTTTTTTTATGTCTTCAAACAGGCCCTCGGGCTCCTCGATATCCAAAGCCAAAGCGGGATGGAAACAGGCAATGACGGATAAGGATAATACGGAAAACAGCAATAGCATGACAGGTGCGGAGATTGTTCTGAAGGCGCTGAAGGACAACGGCGTCGAGCACATCTTCGGTTATCCTGGTGGTGCCGTGCTTCCGATCTACGACGAGATTTTCCAGCAGGAAGACATTCAGCATATTCTCGTACGTCACGAGCAGGGTGCCGGCCATGCTGCCGAAGGTTATGCCCGCTCCACCGGCAAGGTCGGTGTCATGCTCGTTACCTCCGGCCCCGGCGCCACCAATGCGGTCACCCCGCTGCAGGATGCGCTGATGGATTCCATTCCGCTCGTCTGCCTTTCTGGCCAGGTTCCGACATCGCTGATCGGCTCCGACGCATTTCAGGAATGCGATACCGTCGGCATTACGCGCCCCTGCACCAAGCACAACTGGCTGGTAAAGGACGTCAACGAACTGGCGGGCATCATCCATGAGGCCTTCCGCATCGCACAGACCGGTCGTCCCGGCCCCGTCGTCGTCGATATTCCGAAGGACATCCAGTTCGCCACCGGCACCTATACGCCGCCTTCCGCTGCCATTCAGCAGAAGAGCTACAAGCCGAAGGTTCAGGGCGATCTCAACGCCATTCACGCGGCCATCGAATTGATGTCTAAGGCAAAGAAGCCGGTTTTCTACACCGGTGGCGGCGTCATCAACTCCGGCCCGGAAGCGACACGGCTGCTGCGCGAACTGGTAGAGCTGACCGGTTTCCCGATCACCTCGACGCTGATGGGTCTCGGCGCCTATCCGGCTTCCGGCAAGAACTGGCTCGGCATGCTGGGCATGCACGGTTCGTACGAAGCCAATATGACAATGCATGATTGCGACGTGCTGGTCTGCATCGGCGCACGTTTCGACGACCGTATTACCGGACGCCTGAATGCGTTTTCGCCGAATTCCAAGAAGATTCACGTCGATATCGATCCGTCCTCGATCAACAAGACCGTGCGCGTCGACGTTCCGATCATTGGCGACGTCAGCCATGTTCTGGAAGATATGGTTCGCCTGTGGCGCGCTTTGCCGAAGAAGCCGGAAAAAGCGCAGACCGCGGACTGGTGGCTGCAGATCGAGCGCTGGCGCGCCCGCAACTCCTTTGCCTACAAGAATTCCAACGATGTCATCATGCCGCAATATGCATTGCAGCGTCTTTACGAGGCATCGAAGGGGCGGGAGACTTTCATCACCACCGAAGTTGGTCAGCACCAGATGTGGGCGGCGCAGTTCTTCGGCTTCGAGGAGCCTAACCACTGGATGACCTCGGGCGGTCTCGGTACCATGGGATACGGCCTGCCGGCAGCTATCGGCGTTCAGGTCGCGCATCCGGAAGCGCTGGTTATCGACATTGCCGGTGATGCCTCGATCCAGATGTGCATTCAGGAAATGTCCTGCGCCATCCAGTACGGTCTGCCGGTGAAGATTTTCATTCTCAACAACCAGTATATGGGCATGGTGCGGCAGTGGCAGCAGTTGCTGCACGGCAACCGCCTGTCCAACTCCTATACCGAAGCCATGCCTGACTTCGTCAAACTGGCGGAAGCCTATGGCGCGGTTGGCATGTATTGCGACGATCCGAAGGAACTGGACGACAAGATCGCCGAGATGATTGCGGTCAACAGGCCGGTCATCTTCGATTGCCGCGTTGCCAATCTCGCCAATTGCTTCCCGATGATCCCATCTGGTAAAGCCCATAACGAGATGCTGTTGCCGGATGAGGCGACGGATGAAGCTGTTGCCAACGCCATCGATGCCAAGGGCCGTCAGCTAGTCTGAGCCGGGAGAGGAAAAGGACATGAACGCACACCTACAACCCACCGGCTCCGCCTATTTCATCCAGAAGGAAACGGCTGCCGTCGAAAATCACACGCTGTCGGTTCTCGTCAGCAACGAGCCGGGCGTTCTCGCCCGGGTCATCGGCCTGTTTTCCGGCCGGGGTTACAACATCGAAAGCCTGACGGTTTCGGAAACCGAGCATGAGGCGCATCTGTCGCGCATCACGATCGTAACGCGCGGCACGCCGATCGTGCTGGAGCAGATCAAGGCGCAGCTGGAACGCATCGTTCCTGTGCACCGGGTGCTCGATCTTACCGTTCGCGCCCGCGAACTCGGGCAGGAACGGCCGATCGAGCGTGAAGTAGCGCTGATCAAGGTCGCCGGTTCGGGTGAAGCCCGCGCCGAGACGCTTCGTCTTGCGGATGCGTTTCAGGCCAAGGTGGTGGACGCGACAGTCGAGCATTTCATCTTCGAAATCACCGGCAAGTCGTCCAAGATCGACCAGTTCGTGGCCATCATCAAACCGCTCGGCCTGATCGAGATCTGCCGCACGGGTATCGCAGCCATGAACCGCGGTTCGCAGGGGATGTGATCCTCCGCCTTTCGAATATCCTTGTAATACCAAGCCCGCGGTTCGCCGCGGGTTTTTTTATGGGCTGCGCTCCGGCGAATTGATATTCAACCATATGGTTGACTTTTTAGTCTGGTGGCCTATATTCAACAACATGGTTGAATTATCTGTTCCACATCTCGACACTGTCTTTCATGCCCTTGGCGATGCGACGCGGCGCACGATGCTGCGCGATCTATCCCGTGGCGAGCGAACGGTGAGCCAGCTGGCCGAGCCGTTCGACATATCGCTGGCTGCGGCATCCAAGCACATCAAGGCGCTGGAAAACGCCGGGCTTATCCGCCGTGAGGTAAGGGGGCGTACCCATGTCTGCCGCCTTGCGCCGGAACGGTTGGCAGAGGCGCATGAATGGCTGGATTTCTACCGGCAGTTCTGGAACAGCCGCCTCGATATTCTTGAGCAGATGCTCAGGGAGGATGATCAGGGAAAATCCCCTGCAGATGGAGGAAATGACAATGGCTGATATTGCAATGCCTGACGCCTATGGCCGGCTCGTCGAGCCGACAACCCTGAAGATAGAACGGCTCCTGCCGGGACCAATCGAGCGGGTCTGGGCCTATCTGACACAGAGCGAACTTCGCCGCCGGTGGCTGGCGTCCGGCGAGATGCGGCTCGCGCCCGACGCACCATTTGAACTCGTCTGGCGCAACGACGAGCTTTCCGACCCGCCGGGCAGCCGCCCGGAAGGTTTTTCCGAAGAGAACAGGATGACCTCACGCATCATCACCGTCGTTGCGCCGCATCGCCTCGTCTTCACCTGGGGTGAGAGCGCAGAGGTGTCGATCGAGCTTCAGGCTCTGGGCAAGGATGTGCTTCTGACACTGGTTCACCGCCGGCTTGCGGATCGCACGACCAAGCTCAATGTCAGCGCCGGCTGGCATGCGCATCTCGACATTCTCGCCGCCCGTCTTCAGGAAAAGGAGCCGGGGCCTTTCTGGGATAGCTGGCTGGGGCTTAAAGAGGAATATGAGCGCCGCATACCGTAACTGGGTGCAGCATGTCTGGGAGACTGACGGCGCGGTTCGCTGCGCCGTTATTGTATTGAAATGTTGCAGCCCAAAGCATCAGTTCGCAGGGCTCACATTTCGATTCAATTGCTTGAGTGCCTGATTCCGAAAAACATCTTAATGCTTTGTTAAATCACAGCATTTCCAGCGCCGTCTTGCGTGTCGGTGGAGGGAAGGCGGCATCCAGTGCGGCCCAGTCCTCATCGGTGATTTCGAGATCGGTGGCACCTCGGTTCTCCTCCACCCGTGCGGCGCTGGCGGATTTTGGAATGGCGATAACGCCTTCTCTTTCCAGAAGAAAGGCCAGTGCCAGTTGCGCAGGCGTAGCCTGATAGGCCTTGGCGATGCGGATGAGTTCGTGGTTGTTGAGGATACGCCCCTGTTCGATTGGTGAATAGGCCATCAGCGGCACGCTGTGCCACTGACACCAGGGCAGAAGCGAAAATTCCGGTCCGCGCCGGGAGAGATTGTAGAGCACCTGATTTGCGGCGCAATTCTTACCGTCGGGAACAGCGAAAAGCTCCTCCATGTCGTCGGTGTCGAAATTCGAGACGCCCCAGTCGCCGATCTTGCCGGCTTTTTTCAGCTTTTCGAAAGCGGCCACCGTTTCTTCCAGCGGGTGATCACCACGCCAATGCAGCAGATAGAGATCGAGCCGGTCGGTGCCGAGCCTTGCGAGGCTGTGCTCGCAGGCCTCAATCGTGCCTCGGGCGCTGGCGTTCCAGGGATAGACCTTGCTGACCAGAAACACCTCGTCGCGCCGGCCGGCAATCGCCGTGCCCACCACCTCTTCGGATCGGCCGTCTGCATACATTTCGGCCGTGTCGATCAGCGTCATGCCGAGATCGATCGCCTTGCGAATGCTCTCGACTTCCTGCGGAGCCGATGATCTCATCTCGCCCATGTTCCAGGTGCCGAGGCCAAGGGCTGGTATCTCTTTTCCGGATGGCAGGGTGACGGAAGGAATGTCGTCATACATCGGTTCGCTCCAGCGGTTGTTGACGGAGAATAGCCCTTTGTTCCGACTTCTCAAACCCGGCATGGAAAGGATCGATCCATCAAAAAATTTGACTACGCCTATCGGTTGATCGGACTGGTTTGATGGTGGTTCGGCGGATAGGGTCTTTTCACAGGAGAGATCATGACTGTCGAAACCCTCGTTGCGCTGGTGCTGTTTGCCTTCACAACCTCCATTACGCCCGGCCCGAACAATATGATGCTTTTTGCCTCCGGCGTGAATTTCGGTTTCCGCCGCACGATCCCGCATATGCTGGGCATCGGGGCGGGGTTCCTGTCATTGCTGATCGGCGTCGGATTTGGGCTTGGCGCGCTGCTGCACTCCGTGCCCTTGCTCTATACCGTGCTGAAATTCGCGGGCGGACTTTATCTCGTCTGGATCGCGTGGAAGATCGGCACGTCCCGCAGCCTGAATGAGGGTGCTGCCGCATCGGTGCCGATGAGCTTTCTTGCCGCCGCAGCCTTTCAGTGGGTCAATCCCAAGGCTTGGGTAATGGCCGTGACCGCGATGGCGACCTATACGGATGAGCGGCAATATCTCGTCACCGTTTTGATCGTCGGCGTGGTTTTCGCCGCAGTCAATCTTCCCAGCGTTTCGACCTGGGCGGGCTTCGGCTCGGCCCTGCGCGACTGGCTTTCCGTTCCCGTGCGGCTCAAATGGTTCAACATCACCATGGCCGTCCTTCTCGTCGTCAGCCTCTGGCCGATGTTGAAATAGGTGTTCTCCCTTCGTCATCCCTGTGCCTGTCGCATGGATGTGGGGTGGGGGTATAGGTTATTCTACGCAGGGAACTGGCGGTAACATTCCTCGGCGATCTTCTGCACCTCGGCGCGCGTCAGTTCGGCAGAAACCGCATAGCCGAGTTCGTTGTCGATCCAGTAAAAGGTCTCGACGCCATCGGCGCTCGCCATGCGGAAGCTGGTGGTGCGGTTTTCCTCGTTGTGGCCGACCAGCACCGTTACCCGGCGGCCGGTCTTGTCCTGATACATCAGCATCGCCCCTGGCTTGCCGCTGACGGGGATCAGGCGCCCGCCGACGAGATCAAATCCGATCTTGGAAAGATCGGGGATGGCGAAGGGATAACCGAGCCTTTTGCCGAGCCATGTTGCAAGGTGCTGCTGCTGTTCGGCTCCAACTTCAACGGGGTGGCGCACCTCGCTTGCATAGATGAGATAGGCCGATTTCGCCTGCGCGGGAATGTCAGTCGTCAGCGATGCCAGAACCACGTCCTGCGGCGTGGCGAGCGGCGGCGGCACAAGCCTTCCGGCTGCGGCACCTGCCGCGAAGATCAGCAACACAGCTGCCGTTCGCAGAAGAACCGGTTTCAGCCGCCACGCGGGTGCCTGTTTTCTTTCGGCAAGCATCGCGGTGTCGTGCGGATGTTCGGCGGCATAGGCGGCGAATGCGGCTCGCAGGGTTTCAGCCTGTTTTTTCCAGTCTTCCACACGCTCCCGCTCCTGCGGCCTTTCGGTCAGCCAGGCCTCGACAGCCGCGCGGTCGTCGTCGGACAAAAGCCCATCGACATAAGCGTGCAGATCGTCTTCGGTAATGGCATCGGGCCTTTTCATCGTGGTCTCCGCAGGGGAATGATATTGTCCGCCGCCAGGTGCTGGCGCAGGGTTTCGCGGGCGCGGGAAAGTCTGGACATGACGGTACCCACCGGGATCGACAATGTCTCGGCTGCCTCCTGATAGCTGTAGCCTTCCACAGTCACCAGCATCAGCACCGCCCGCATCTCTGGCGAAAGCAGCCCGAGCGCGACGTGCAGCCTATCGTTTTCCAGCGTGTCGCCGAGTGTGTCGGCAACGGCCAAGCTTTCATGGCCGTCGAGACTTTCGGACGGGTGACGTTTCGCGGCGCGGTGGCGGTTGCGATAAAGATTCGTCATTATCGCGTAAGCCCATGATTTCAAAGCCGTTCCGTGCCATTGCCTCTTGTTGGTCAGCGCCTTTTCCACGCAGTCCTGCAAAAGGTCCTCGCCATCGGCGTCGGAGTGGGAAAGGCTGCGGGAATAACGCCGCAGCATGGGTATCAGCGCCAGCATCTCCGCCTCGAAGGAGCCGGCTGCGGGGGAGAGGCTCCCCCGCGTCTTGCCATTCATGCCATCATGGTTTTGCGGCATCCCATACACCGTTCATACCGTCGCCGGTTGCATCGCCTTTTTTCATGTCCTTGGCCCAGTAGTAGAGCGGCATGCCGTCCTTTGCCCACTGCATCTTGCCGTCCTTGCGCGTCACGACGGAATAGGCGCCTTCGGCCTTGTCGCCAGTAGCCGCGAAGAACGGCGGCCAGTTGGTGGCGCACTTGTCATAACAATTGGATACGCCCTTCTTGTCATTCTTGAAAGTGTAGAGCGTCATGCCTTTTTCGCCCGCAAGCACATTGCCTTTGGCGGTCTTGACCGTTTCGACCGCGGGTGCCGCATAGGCCGTTCCGGCAAATGCCAGAACGAGGGCGGGAACGATAAAGCGGATTTTCATGGACATATCCTCCTTGGTTCGGGCGGCTTCTGCCGCCAGCACATCAAAAGACACCGCAGGTCACTGCTTTATTCCCTCCGCCGGTGCGATTTTTAAACTTATCCGTTGAGCTAAGTTTTTCGCTGTGATAGTTAGTCTTATGGATAACTATTCAGTGCCACTTGACGATATCTTCCAGTCCCTTGCCGATCCGACACGACGGGCCGTGCTTTTGCGGTTGGGCAGCGGGGATGCGAGCGTCGGCACGCTTGCCGAACCTTTCGCCATGGCCCTGCCGTCGTTCATGAAACATATCCGCCAGCTGGAAGGAGCGGGGTTGATCGTGACGCGCAAGCAGGGCCGGGTGCGGTTCTGCTCGCTGGAGAAACAACGGTTTTCAATGATCGAGGGCTGGCTTTCGCAACAGCATGCCATCTGGGAAGGCCGGACGGACCGGCTTGAACAGTTCGTCATGGCGCAACAGGACAGAACCTCCGATAAAGGGGAGAATGACAAATGACCGACACTTTCAATCCCGATCTCGATCTGAAGATTTCAAGGATCATCAGGGCGCCGCGCCATCTGGTCTGGAACGCCTGGGTCGACAAAAACAGCCTCGAACAGTGGTGGGTGCCGCATCCCGGCAAATGCCGTGTCGAGAAAATGGAGCTTTTCCCCGGCGGCGCTTTCGAGACCCGCTACAGCGAAGACGGGAAGGCATTTGGCGATCACATAAGCGGTTGTTTCCTGGCGGTGGATCATGAGGAGCGTCTGGTCTTCACCGACGCGTTGACGGCAGGCTTTCGCCCGTCCGCGCGCCCATTCCTCACCGCGGTGATGAGTTTTCGCGATCATCCTGAAGGCATGGAGTATGTGGCCTATGCCATGCATAGAAACCCTGGGGATCGCGACAAGCACGCGGAGATGGGATTTTTCGACGGCTCGAACACGGTTGCCGAGCAACTGGCGCAGCTTGTCGAAAGACAGGCGATCAATTGAGGCGCATCAACCGAACAGGGCAATATCCGGCTTGGTCAGCATCAGCCAGATGATGCCGAGAACCGCGAAGAAAGCCGGAAAACCGCAGGCAAACCAGATGCGGTAGAGACGGAACCATTGCGGCGGCAGGGCCTCGTCCGCAGCGACACAATCGCGGGCGATGTCGCGCAGTTTGATCTGGATCCACACCACCGGCAGCCAGAAAATGCCGGTGAAGACATAAAGGCAGAGCGAAAGGGCGATCCAGCCTTCGCTCAGCGGCCAGCCGATGATGCGCGCCAGAAAATAACCGGTGACCGGCTGGATGATCGCCGCCGTGGCGGTGAAGATGGTGTCGGCGATGACGACCGTGCCCGAAACATGGGCGATCAGCGCCGGGTTTGCCGTCCGCCGCGCCATCACCATGAAAAACGCTATGCCAGCCCCGGTGCCGAACAGCACGGTTGCGCCGATGACATGGGCGAGCCGCAGAAGGTCTTCAGGTGTCATCAGCGTTCATCCAATGTGGCAAGGGTGACAAGTGTCAGGGCGATGGAGGGCAGGACCTTGACGAGGGGGCCGAGCGGATCGAGCCACAGACCCGGCTCCAGCAGACTGCCACCAGTCAGATAGGCGGCGGTGACCAGGAGCATGGCGACGAGTGCTTTTCTGGCAAGCGGTCTTATCAGGACG
The DNA here is from genome assembly GCF_030818995.1 of Agrobacterium sp. SORGH_AS_0745. NCBI lineage: Bacteria > Pseudomonadati > Pseudomonadota > Alphaproteobacteria > Hyphomicrobiales > Rhizobiaceae > Agrobacterium > Agrobacterium sp. SORGH_AS_0745. The sequence continues at coordinate 2,598,521 of NZ_JAUTBI010000003.1, read as the reverse complement.
GTGACGCCTAGGGCGATATCGATGAGGCAGGTGGCGAGTGTGAGGGCGACGGCCGGCACTTGCGGCATGAAGGGCAGGAAATGCGCCGCCGAGCTGTCGATATCAAGCAGCGGTACGAGGCCGGACAATAACCAGAACAGCGACAGGCAGAGAATGAGGACGGGTTTGAGCAGATATGATCTGGCAAACCACAGGTCCTGCACGCCGGAAGGGTGAGCCGCCAGCGTGTCCCTCAAGCTCTTGAGCGACGTCGTCGCTTTTGGCGCGCTGTTCTCCGTCACGATACCTTCCGACATCACCGTCATGGCGGTTGAGCGCAACGGCGACCGCCAGCCGAGCTTTCCCGCAATATCCGCCGTGAGGGCGACGGGGCGCATGAAGGCAGCCGGAAGATTTAACGCGGGAGCAGGGGTGAGGCCGAGCCATTGCCGGTGCGCAGCGACCACGCCTTGCAACGTCAGCGTTTCGTTTGCTGCCAGCTCGATATCGCTACCTGACGGGATTTCGCCATCTATTGCCGCGCTGACTGCCAACGCGACATCTTCGACTGCGACGGTCTGTACAGGCATCTTGCCGTTTACGAGCGGCACAGCGAAAGGGAAGCCTGCAAGCGCGCGCACGAGTGCTGTGCCGCCATGGGCGTTGCGGCCGACAACCAGTGCGGGGCGGAGAATGACAAAGCGCAGACCGCTTGCGGCAAGTGCCACATCGGCGCGGCGTTTGGTTGCGAGGAAGGGCAGTTGGGAAGCGGCTCCGGAAGTGCGGGCCGATATCTGGATCACCAGCTTGCCGCCCGCATTTACCGCTGCCTGGTAGAGCGCGAGCATCGCTTTTTCCTGCGTCGCGGCAAGATCATCCGATAGGCCGTCCTGAAGCGCACCTGCGCAATTGACGATGGCGTCATGGTCGCTAACGAGTGCCGCCCAGTCGGCAGCGCTGGTCATACGCGAGAGATCGGCCGGAACCCAGCTGGCGAAAGGCCATTTATCTTTAGCTCGCGCAATGGTGCGAGCCAGCCCAGTAACCGTGTGACCTTTGTCGTGAAGGCTGCGGATCACTTCGGAACCGATGAAACCCGTTGCGCCCAGAATCAATATCTTCATGCGCGGCATGATACCCGCCATGGTTTAAAAACCAGCCGTGTTTTATTGCCGCATTCTGATGGTGTGATTCATCTTTCGTTCTTTTTCTGTTGCGCACGGTGCTCGAATCCTGCGATGAGGGCGCATGTTATTTTCACCGCAACAGGACGAAGCGCTCAAGGCTGTTTCCCGCTGGCTGAAGGAAGGCCGGACGCCGGTTTTTCGGTTGTTCGGTTATGCCGGAACCGGCAAGACAACGCTTGCCAAACATTTCGCGGAAAATGTCGATGGCGAAGTGCTGTTTGCGGCCTTCACCGGCAAGGCGGCGCAGGTGCTGCGCTCGCGCGGGGCGACCAATGCCCGCACCATCCATTCGCTGATCTACCGCCCGCGCGGCGAAGAGACCGTGGAAGACGAGGAGACGGGCAAGACCTCGGTCGCGCCAATGTTTTCCATCAACCGCCAGAGCCCGCTAGCCAAGGCGGCACTCATCATCATCGATGAATGTTCAATGGTGGATGAGCAGCTCGGCAAGGATCTGATGAGCTTCGGCACTCCTATCCTGGTACTCGGCGATCCCGGGCAGTTGCCGCCGGTTTCAGGCGGTGGCTTCTTCACGGAGCAGGAGCCGGATTACCTGCTCTCCGAAATCCATCGGCAGGCCAAGGACAATCCCATCATCCATCTTGCCATGGATGTGCGGGAAGGCCGCGAGATCATGCGTGGCGATTACGGTGCAGCGCAGGTGATTTCCAAGTCCGAGGTGACACAGTCGCTCGTGCTCGATGCCGATCAGGTGCTCGTCGGCACAAATCGCACGCGCCGCCGTTATAACCAGCGGCTTCGCGAGCTGAAGGGCTTTACGGCCGATTATCCGCAATCCGGCGACAAGCTGGTTTGCTTGAGGAACGATCCGGCCAAGGGCCTGCTGAACGGCTCTCTCTGGCAGGTCATGAGTTCGTCGCGCGAGACGGTGAAACCCGGCATCAACCTGATGATCCGGCCTGAAGACGACGATATGGATCGCGGCGCGGCCAAGATCAAATTGCTGAAGGCGGCTTTCGAGGATGTGGAAACGGAAATTCCGTGGACCACCCGCAAGCGTTATGACGAGTTCGATTTCGGCTATGCGCTGACCGTGCACAAGGCGCAGGGTTCGCAGTGGAACAATGTGGTTCTCTTTGACGAGAGCTATGCCTTCCGCGATTCGCGCGAGCGGTGGCTTTACACCGCCATCACCCGCGCCGCAGAAACACTCACAATCGTTCGCTGAGATAGAGCATTTCCGGTGAATAGCGGGACACCTTCAATGCTCCATTTCTTTTTTCTGCGCATTGTCCGGACGGAAAACCGCTGTGAAGTTTTCGTGGAAATGCCTTGTCAGGCGCGGATGACACCCAGCAGAACCGCTTTGGCAACCGCCTGAAAGCGGTTGCTGGCACTGAACTTGCCGATAATCTTCGCCTCCAGTTCGTTGAGGTCGTTACCTGAAAGGCCGAGAGCGCGCGCGAGCCTTACCGGGGCGTACCCCTCCGCCATCAGTTCCAGGCATTTTCGCTCGTTGTCTGTCAGCGCGATATCCTTGCCCGGTCCCCGCTCAGCGGCGTCGAGGCCATCAGTATCGTTATCGGTGGCGAGCAGTTCCTCGATCTGCTGGGCCTGGCGCTGAAGCGTGGAGCGTTCCGCGGTCAGTTCTCTTTTTCGCTGCCGCAGCGCGGAGTGGAATATCTCGTCCGCTTCTTCCTGCGAGAGAGAGCGGGCAAGTTTTTCCATGATGTCTGTAATGGCTGCGACGGAAATGCCGACTTCGCGACAGACATTTATCACCGCCATGCGTTGCACGTTGCGGTGGGAATAAACCCGCATCTGGCCAATGCGTTTCGAGGTCAGCAGCGCCTTTTCTTCGTAGAAATGCAGGGTCCGGTGCGTTACGCCGAAAATGTTGGCCATGTCGGCGATGGGAACCGGTTCGGCGGGCAGGGAGGAGGGCAGGCTTATATCCGGTAAAAAGCTGCTGATCCTTAGATTGGGTTTGTCCTCGTCGCCGTGTTCAAACGGCATCCTGCCATTCTGCATCGTTTCCCCCTTCGCGCGTTTTGACAGTGTGCCTGCTTTTTATGGCATTCGTTACTTGTTCCCCACCGCAGACCTGTCTTCTGATCAAGACATTTTGCCGATGCTGCATGAGAACCGTAACCTGTATTGCCTGCTTTCGTTCCCGTATCCTTAAAAAATTTTATCGGCCTCCTTGCGGTCGGCGTCAACCTGCGTGAAACAGGATGTCAATTCCGAACCGGAGCCTCGATGTCATGCCCGCAAAACTTTCCGTCAATCTGAACGCAATTGCCATGCTGCGCAACCGTCGCGATCTCCCATGGCCGGATGTCGCGCATTTCGGGCATATTGCACTCGCTGCGGGTGCTAGCGGGCTGACTGTACACCCTCGGCCGGACCAGCGCCATATCCGCTTTTCGGACTTGCCGGTGCTGCGTGCGCTCATCGATGACAGTTTCCCAAGCGCGGAATTCAACATCGAAGGTTATCCGACCGAGGATTTTCTCGTTCTGTGCGAACAGACCCAGCCTGAGCAGGTGACGCTGGTGCCCGACGATCCGTCGCAGGCGACATCAGACCATGGCTGGGATTTCCGCAAGCACGCGGTTTTCCTGAGAGAAGCCGTTGGGCGCCTTAAGGCTGGCGGTATGCGGGTTTCGCTTTTTGCCGATGGTGACGGCGAGCGCGAAGCGGTGGAGCTGGCGGCTGAGACGGGTGCTGCCCGCATCGAGCTCTATACCGGTCCCTATGGCGGCTGTTTTGACGATCCGCAAAAGGGTGACGCGCTTCTGGAAAAACTCGGACAGACGGCGGATTACGCCGCAGCGCTCGGGCTTGCCGTCAATGCCGGGCACGACCTGACTGTAGCAAACCTGCCCAAGCTTATGAAACGCATACCTTATCTCGCAGAGGTCTCCATCGGTCACGGGTTGACGGCGGATGCGCTGGAATATGGTATGGCTGAAACAGTCCGGCGTTTTTGTCGCGCCTGCGGTCAGGCTATTTCATAACCAAAGTCATTTTTTTTGCCTATAATCTGCTTGCGCATGCTCCGTGCGCGAGCTTTTAAAGGCAGAGACACATGCAAGAACATCACGTTGTCGTCGTGGGTGGAGGCTTCGGCGGCTTACAAATGGTACACGGGCTGGAGGGGGCCCCTGTCCGCATCACATTGATTGACCGCCGCAACCATCATCTATTTCAGCCATTGCTTTATCAGGTTGCGACGACGGCTCTTGCGACATCCGAAATCGCCTGGCCGATCCGCCATCTTTACCGAGACCGCAAGGAAGTGACGACGCTGCTTGCGGAAGTGAACGGCGTAGACCGTGACGCGCGCACCGTGCATCTGAGTTCCGGTCAGGTCATCGGCTTCGATACGCTGGTGCTGGCCACCGGCGCCCGTCATGCCTATTTCGGCCGTGACGAATGGGAGCGTGCCGCTCCCGGCCTCAAGACGCTCGAGGATGCAACGACGATCCGCCGCCGCCTGCTTCTGGCTTTCGAGCGCGCGGAACTTGCCAGCAGCGAAGAGGAACGGCAGGCGCAACTGACCTTCGTCATCATCGGGGCAGGCCCGACGGGCGTGGAAATGGCGGGCATGATCGCCGAGCTTGCCCACAAGGCGCTGCCGCCGGAATTCCGCAATGTGGATACCAGAAAGAGCCGCGTGCTGCTTGTCGAGGCAGGTCCGCGCGTTCTGCCGGTTTTTACGGACGATCTTTCGGCCTATGCCAAGCAGGCGCTTGAAAAGCTCGGCGTCGAGGTTCTGCTCGGCACACCGGTGACGGCCTGCACCGATGAGGGCGTGACGGTGGGTGAGACCTTTTATCCGTGCCGCACAGTGGTCTGGGCCGCCGGCGTGCAGGCGTCTCCCGCTGCAAAGTGGCTGAATGCCGCTGCCGACAGGGCGGGACGCGCTCTCGTCGGGCCGCATCTCAATCTGGAAGACGACCCCAATATCTTCGTCATCGGCGATACGGCCGCCGTCAATCAGGAAAACGGCAAACCGGTGCCGGGCATTGCGCCTGCAGCCAAGCAGCAGGGCGCCCATGTGGCAAAGGTCATCAAGGCGCGGCTATCCGGAGAGCCGGAGCCCGCGCCGTTCCGCTACAGCCATCAGGGTAATCTGGCGACCATCGGCAAACGCGCGGCGGTGATCGATTTCGGCAAGTTCAAGCTCAAGGGCGTGCTTGCATGGTGGATCTGGGGGCTTGCCCATATCTATTTCCTGATCGGAACGCGCTCGCGGCTGGCCGTGGCGTGGAGCTGGCTGTGGATTTACCTCAGCGGCCAGCACAGCGCGCGGCTGATCACCCAGAAAGAGACGTTGAAGGACGAGGCCTGAGGGCAGGGCGGATAAAGGAAAGCGCGGGAAGCATTGGCTTCCCGCGCTTGCTTATGGTCAGTGCGCCAAACCATTCCTCCGTTACGCCGTATTAAGTGCGGGGTGACGGAGTGCGGATGTGGCGAGCTTGTGCCAATCCAGGGCTCAAGCGTCGAGCGATGCCATGTCGATGACGAAGCGGTAGCGAACGTCGCTCTTCAGCACGCGCTCATAGGCTTCGTTGACATCCTGGATGTTGATCGTTTCGATCTCCGAGACGATGTCATGCTCGCCGCAGAAATCCAGCATTTCCTGGGTTTCCTTGATCGAGCCGATCATCGAGCCGGAGAGGCTCTTCGCACCGATGATGAGCGAGAAGGCGTGGACCGGGATCGCATGTTCCGGTGCACCGACCACGACCATGCTGCCCTTGGGCTTCAGGAGGCCGAGATAGGCGTTCCAGTCGATTGCGACACCTGCCGTGCAGATGATCAGGTCGAAGGTGCCGGCCAGCTTTTCGAAGGTCGAGGCGTCGCTGGTGGCGTAATATTCCTTCGCGCCGAGCTTCAGTCCGTCTTCCTTCTTCGACAGGGTCTGGGAAAGAACTGTGACATCCGCGCCCATGGCAGCGCCGAGCTTGACGCCCATGTGGCCAAGACCACCCATGCCGACGATTGCGACCTTCTGACCGGGACCGGCGTTCCAGCGGCGCAGCGGCGAGTAGAGCGTGATGCCTGCGCATAGAAGCGGCGCGGAAGCGTCGAGCGGCAGGTTGTCCGGGATCGACAGGACATAACCTTCCTTGACGACGATCGAGTCGGAATAACCGCCATGGGTGGCTGTCTTCGTATTTGGATCAACATCGTTATAGGTCTGGACGAGGCCGGGCATGTAGTGTTCGTTGTCGAGGTCGCGGGTGGCGCAGCCGACGCAGGAATCGACGAAACAGCCAACGCCGACATGATCGCCGACCTTGAATTTCGTGACCTTGGAGCCGACGGCCTTCACGACACCGGCAATCTCATGGCCGGGAACGATCGGGAAGACGGCATTCTTCCATTCGTTGCGGACGGTGTGGATGTCCGAGTGGCAGATGCCGGCATATTTGATATCGATGACAACGTCGTCATCGTTAGGCTCGCGGCGTTCGAAGGTGAACGGGGTAAGCGGCTTCGACGCATCGGTCGCAGCATAACCTCTTGCAATGGCCATCTGAATATCCTTTCGGGAGTTGGGGACGGCGGAATATGCAATGGAAGGGTGCCGCGGCGTTAGAGCGATCCTCCGAGCTTTTTGCACGATCCTGCAAAAAATTGCGGTGGGCTATTTGCGGAAACTGGCCCGGCTTTCTAGATAATGCAAACAGACACGCTGCTTCCTTCCCTAAAGGGTTTCCCAGATGACCATGCCGTTCAATCTCTATCAGGAGATCGCCTCCATCGCCGCACGGCATGCCACCCGCGATGGCGAGGTCCAGACGGCAATCGAAACCCTCGGCATCAGCCGCCGGTCCACACCCAGCGCGCCGTGCCACGGCAGCTATCGTCCCTGTTTGGCAATGGTGATCCAGGGGTCGAAAAGCGTTCAGCTGGGAACGGACACCATCAATTACGGGGCCGGCGACTATCTTCTGACCTCGCTCGACCTGCCGGTTGCCTGGCGTGTGGTGGAAGCGAGCGAGGAAGTACCGCATTTTTGCATCGGGCTTGCGATCGACAGCGAAAAGCTGCTCGACCTTATGAGCCGCATGCCGATCGAGCGGCCTCAGGAGCCGGTAAGCGGCCAGCGCGGCATCGTGGTGAACGCCGCCACACCGGAGCTGCTTGATGCGGCCATCCGGCTGATGCGCCTGCTTGACCGCCCGGCGGATATTGCGGCCATGGCTCCGCTGATCGAGCAGGAAATCCTCTATCGAATCCTGACGGGACCAGCGGGTGGGCAGCTGATGAACATCGTCGCTGCCGGAAGCCACGGCAATCGGATTGCCCGCGCCATCGCCTGGCTGCGCGAGAATTTCGCGCGCCAGCTGCGTATCGAGGAACTTGCGGAGCATATCGGCATGAGCGTGTCGTCTTTCCATCACCATTTCAAGACGATCACGGCCATGACCCCCATTCAGTACCAGAAGCAGCTGCGGCTGCATGAGGCGCGCCGGCTGATGCTGCTGGAGCGCTTGGATGCAGGCACGGCCGGCCATCGTGTCGGTTACCAGAGCCCTTCGCAGTTCAGCCGGGAATACAGCCGCTTTTACGGGATGTCGCCCTCACGCGACGTCGACGCCTCGCGTGAGATAAGCGCGTCCGGATAAAGCGGCATTATGGTGCGGCGCATCCTGCTGCCGCATCGCGTCAATTCGTACATCACTGTGAAGAAAGCGCTTGACGGGCAAGCTGCCTCCGCTTAAATGGCGCTCGAACCGTACCGTACGGTACATTAATCGAGCCTCTGGAGTGGAAATAAGTGGCCTCCGACCCGATCACAGCGCAGGAATTTTCGCCGCGCCAGAACGCCGTTCTGGATCAGGCATTGCGTCTTCTGGTCGAGGGTGGCGAGAAAGCGCTGACGACCTCTGGTCTTGCGCGCGCGGCCAACTGTTCCAAGGAAAGCCTCTACAAATGGTTTGGCGACCGGGACGGCCTGCTGGCTGCGATGATCACCTTCCAGCAGAGCAAGGTTCGCACCTTCGAGAAGGCGGGCGACCGCGTGTCTGCGCCGCAGCTTGCCGATCATCTCGAGGTTTTCGCACATGATCTGCTTGATGTGCTGGCGGGCGATGTGTCGTTGGCGCTCAACCGTCTGGCGATAGGGCAGGCGAGCCGTGATGGTTCCAAGCTTGGCGATCTTCTTCTGGAACGTGGCCGTCGCCAGATCGACCGCCGCGCCCGCGGGTTGATCGAGGCGGGTCGCCGTTCGGGTTACCTGCGTTTCGATGACGCCGAAGAGGCGTATCGCAGTTTTTACGGCCTCATCGTTTCGGATCTGCATGTGCGCATGCTGCTGGGCGAGGCGCCTGACAAGGATTTTTCCGCCCGGGCAAAGAAGGCGGTGGTCGCCTTTCTAACACTCTACGGCACGGAAAAGGTACATTCGGAACTGGGCGGCAAGGTCGCCTGAGGTTCCGGTTCACACAGAGACAAGCATTAGGGAAGGACCATAAAATGCGCGTTTATTATGATCGTGATGCGGATCTCAATCTCATCAAGTCCAAGAATGTCGTCATCGTCGGCTACGGTTCCCAGGGCCGCGCCCATGCGCTGAACCTCAAGGATTCCGGCGCCAAGAACGTCGTCATTGCTCTGAAGGCCGGTTCGCCGACCGTCAAGAAGGCGGAAGCCGACGGCTTCAAGGTCATGACCGTTGCCGAAGCCGCCAAGTGGGGCGACCTTTTGATGATGGCGACGCCTGACGAATTGCAGGCCGACATCTACAAGGCCGACATTGCCGGCAACATCCGTGACGGTGCGGCGATTGCTTTCGCACACGGCCTCAACGTTCACTTCGGCCTCATCGAGCCGAAGGCTTCGCTCGACGTCGTCATGATCGCACCGAAGGGCCCCGGCCACACGGTTCGCGGCGAATACCAGAAGGGCGGCGGCGTGCCCTGCCTCGTTGCCGTTCACCAGAACGCTTCCGGCAACGCACTTGAACTCGCTCTCTCCTACGCCTGCGGCGTTGGCGGCGGCCGTTCGGGCATCATCGAAACCAACTTCAAGGAAGAGTGCGAAACCGACCTCTTCGGCGAACAGGTCGTTCTGTGCGGCGGTCTCGTAGAACTCATCCGCGCCGGTTTCGAAACCCTGGTCGAAGCCGGTTACGCACCGGAAATGGCCTATTTCGAATGCCTGCACGAAGTGAAGCTGATCGTTGACCTGATCTATGAAGGCGGCATCGCCAACATGAACTACTCGATCTCCAACACGGCCGAGTGGGGCGAATACGTCACCGGTCCTCGCATCATCACCGCTGACACCAAGGCTGAAATGAAGCGCGTTCTTCACGACATCCAGACCGGCAAGTTCACGACCGAGTGGATGCAGGAATGGAAGGCTGGCGGCGCACGCTTCAAGGGCATCCGTCGCAACAACGACGCCCACCAGATCGAAGAAGTCGGCGCAAAGCTGCGCGGCATGATGCCCTGGATCGGCAAGAACAAGCTGGTCGACAAGGCTGTCAACTAAGCTTCATTGCTGACAGAATATTGGAAGGCCGGGGCGAGAGCTCCGGCCTTTCTGCATTGCGCCTGGCTAGGATCACACGATGGCGTCGGCTTCCTCGATAATGACCGATACGGGAAAGTGATCGGAGAAACCACCGAGATTGACGTTTTTGACTGCATCGCCTTTCGACAGGCCGAAGCGGATCGGCCCCTCATTCTTGCTGTGGCTGACCATGGCGGCAATGGCTTCAATTTTCGCGGTTTCCTCGCGCACCGCGAAGCCGCTGCTCCCGGTCAGAAGCGATCTTGAGACGAGGATCTGGTCGAAGATATTGGCGTCGCCGTTGAAATAGAGCGTGCCATAGATCGTTCTTGCCGTACCGACTGAATCCACTACCTGCTGGCGCAGGTAGTTCCAGGTGAGATTGTAGAACATTGCCGATTGCGAGCTTTCGACATCGTCGCGCTCGCGGGTGGAATTGGCGTGATAGCGCAGCGATGCATCGGAAGGGTCGTCGTTGAAATCGCCGAAGGCGACGACGGCGATGTCGTTTCCTTTTTCTTCCCTGATCCGCTGGTGCCAGTAGCCAAGCGTCTCACCGGCGGTCATGCGAAAACCGGCGCTTTCCACCGCGCCGCCGGAGCGCGACGGCCAGTGATTGGAAAGGGCGATAAGCTGGCGTCCGCCCTTGGTGATGAAGGTGCATTGGGTAATGTCGCGGGTACCGGTGCGGCGCATCACGAAATGGCTGAAAATCTCGGTTTCGTTGATCAGTAGCTTCTTGCTGTCATAGATGAAGGCCGTATCGATGCCGCGCTGGTCCTTGCTGGAATCTGCATGCACCACACGGTAGGCGCGCTCAGGCATGAGGTCGTTCAGATGTTCCGCAAGCGTCTCCAGAACGAAACGGTTCTCGACTTCGCACACGCCGAGCAGATCCGGCCCGGCGCCGCCGATCTGTCTTATGATCAAACCGAGTTGCCTGAGCTTGGTCTTGAACAGATCTTCGGTCCAGCCTTTGAGATCGTTCTTCAGCCGCTCGGCAATCCAAGGTTCGCGCGCTGGATAACCCTCCGGCGCAAACAGGTTTTCGACATTCCAGAACGCCAGGACATATTGGGTCATGATACCTCACACCTCCGGTTGGTTTTACAAAACCTAGTGGAAGTTTTTGCCACAACAACTTGAAATTGTCATGACGGGTTTAGCACACGACCCATTTTGCCGTTCGATCTTACTTGCCCGGAGGGATGACGCCCTTCGTCAGCAGGAAGCAGCCGTAAAAACGGGTCTCACCTGTTGTGATGACGCAATATGCTTTTTTAGCCTGTTCATAGAAGGCGAAGCGTTCGATACCATACATGGGGGTGGATTTTCCCTCCGCCGCGTCTATTTCCTTCTGCACTTCGACCTGTACGGGTTCCAGCTGGTCCGGTGCGCCCATCACTTCCATGCGTCCGACCGAAGGCTGCAGCGGCGTGTCGAGTGGCAGCACCGAGAGAATCGCCTGCATGGCGCGGGCGGCGGAAATGTTGTCCATGCGCAGCACCTTGCCGACCGTTGTCTGGCGAGCCACCGAATCGGAAGGGAAGTTGGTGTCGGAAATCACCAGCGTATCGCCGTGACCCATGGCGCGTAGCGCGTGAAGGACATCGGCATTCAGCGCCAGGTCGATATTTTTCAGCATGTCGTCAAACTCCCATGATGCTTTCGCCGTGTCGCGGCGCGTGGCCGCAATCCAGCCGGAAAACCTTGCCGCGTCAATCGCAAACGGAAGATTGTGAAGCTTTGCGCAAGGGTGTATTTGGCTTTGTCCGCCAAAGGCGGGCCCAAATGCGGGTAACGTGCAGGGAGGCAGAAATAATTCGAAAAACTGATAAGTCAGTATTGCTGACGTATCGACATTTCTGTAAAGATGCACGCATAAAAACGACACAAGAGGAAACGTACCCATGCTTGATTGGGAACAAATTTTCGCCACGCGCTCGTCGCGCATGAAAGCGTCTGAAATCCGCGAGCTGCTGAAGCTGCTCGAGCAGCCCGATATCATCTCCTTTGCCGGCGGTATTCCGGACCCGGCTCTTTTCCCCGCAGAGGAGTTCCAGCAGGCTTATGCGGAAATTTTTTCGGGTTCGCAGGTTAACTCGGCGCTGCAATATTCGGTGAGCGAAGGTTACAAGCCGCTGCGCGAATGGCTGGCGGGCGAAATGGCCGAGATCGGCATCGAATGCACTGCCGACAACGTCTTCATCGTTTCCGGTTCGCAGCAGGGTCTCGACTACCTCGGCAAGCTGTTCCTGTCGCCGAAGGATACCGCGCTGGTAACTTGGCCGACCTATCTCGGCGCACTTTCCGCCTTCAACGCCTATGAGCCGAATTACGACCAGCTCAATCCCGGCGGCAACCGCACGCCGGAAGCTTACCGCGAAACTGCGGCCAAGCTCGGCGGCGCCGTGAAGTTCGCTTATCTCTCTGCCGATTTCTCCAATCCGACCGGGGAAACCGTTGATCTTGCCGGCCGCGAAAAGGTTCTGGCGCTGGCTGACGAGCTGGATATCGCCGTCATCGAAGACGCCGCCTATCAGTCGCTGCGTTATGATGGTGAAGCGGTTCCGCCGATCATGGCGCTGGACATTGCCCGCTCGGGCGGCATCGAGAACACCCGCACCATCTATTGCGGCAGCTTTTCCAAGACGCTCGCACCCGGCCTTCGCGTCGGTTACATCGTCGCGTCTGCGCCAGTTATCCGCAAGCTGGTGCTGATGAAGCAGGCCGCAGACCTGCATTCCTCGACGATCAACCAGATCGCCATCGAACGTGTCGCTTCGCGCGGCTTCGACAAGCAGGTCGCCAAGATCAAGGCTGCCTACAGCGCCCGCCGCGATGCGATGCTGGCTGCGCTCGACAGATACATGCCGAAGGGCACGCGCTGGACCAAGCCGGAAGGCGGCATGTTCATCTGGGTCACCCTGCCGGAAGGCATGGATGGCGCCGCATTGCTGGCAAAATCCATCGCAACGGAAAAGGTCGCCTTCGTTCCGGGTCGCGCCTTCTTTGCGGATGGCTCGGGTACGAACACGCTGCGCATCAGCTTCTCCTGCGCCAATGAGGCGATGATCGAGGAAGGCATGAAGCGGCTTGGCCGGTTGATCGCGACGGCGCAGGCGGAGACGACCGAAGTGGTTCCGGCGATTTGAGGGTTGCCAGGTTTTCGGCAGCGACGGGGAGGCGGCTTACCCCCCCTCTGTCCTGCCGGACATCTCCCCCACAGGTGGGGAGATCGACCCGTGGTGAGGTTTCGCCCATCTCAACGTTCGAAAATTAAGTGACGAAAGAGCGTCTTGCCGATCTCCCTCCTCGTGGGGGAGATGCCCGGCAGGGCAGAGGGGGGTAGGCCCCGGTCTCCACCTTGGCTACCGAGATCACACCCCTAAAATCCTGCCTGTCACATACATGTTATGCAATCATGTTTTAGCGGTCCCACGAAACAACAGGGACTCGACCTATGAAAACGCTGCTTTCCGCTTTTACCGCCATCGTATCGCTCGGCTTCATCGCCACCGCTGCCAATGCTGCCGATCTGGTGCTTTATACCAGCCAGCCGAACGAGGACGCGCAGGCGACCGTTGATGGTTTCAAGGCCGCCAATCCCGGTATCGAAGTCGAATGGGTGCGTGATGGAACGCCGAAGATCATGGCCAAGCTGATGGCTGAGATCAGCGCCGGCAATCCGGTTGCCGACGTGCTCTTGATCGCCGACACCGTCACACTCGAGCGCATGAAGCAGGCTGGCCAGCTTATGGCCCACAAGTCCCCGGAAGCGAAGAACATCGACGCCTCGCTCTACGATGCGGACGGCTATTATTATTCCACCAAGCTCATCACCACCGGCATCATGTATAACACTGCCGCTGCGATGAAGCCGACGAGCTGGAAGGATCTTGCCAAGGCGGAAGCCAAGGGTCTCGTGACCATGCCGAGCCCGCTGACCTCTGGTGCAGCGCTGATCCACGCGCAGACGCTGGCCGCTGCCAACGGCCTCGGCTGGGACTATTATAAGCAGCTGAAGGCCAATGAAGCCATTTCCGGCGGCGGTAACGGCGCGGTGCTGAAGTCGGTTGCATCAGGTGAGAAGGCTTACGGCGTTGTCGTCGACTACATGCCGATCCGCGAAAAGGCCAAGGGCGCCCCGGTGGAGTTCGTCTTTCCGGAAGAGGGCGTTTCGGCCGTGACCGAACCGGTCGCGATCCTCAAGGGTACCAAGCATGAGGAAGCCGCTAAGAAGTTCGTCGACTACGTGCTTTCGGAAAAAGGCCAGCAGGGCTTCGTCAAGCTCGGCTACATCCCCGCGCGCGCTGACGCTGGCATGCCGGAAGGTTTCCCCGCCCGCGACAAGCTCAAAGTCCTGCCGCTCAACGCCGCGGACGCGCTGAAGAATTCCGAGCAGGATCTGAAGACCTTCTCCGATATTTTCGGCTCCAAGGGCTGATATAGCGGCATGTCCCGATCAAGTGCCTATGGAAACAGCCAGCCGCGCTGGCTGTTTCCTTTTGTGGTGAGCGTCGTTTTTGCGCTCAGCGCCCTGCCGCTCGGGCGGCTCGCCTATACCGGCATTCTTTCGTCACTCAACGGTGACATATGGCGATTGCTGGCTGATCCCGCCCTTTGGGATGCGGCGCTGAACACGCTGTCCACCTCGTTTTTCGGCATGCTGATTTCACTCATGATCGGCGGGGGCTTCGCGCTGGCGCTGACGCTTTGCGACATACGCGGCAAGTCGATCTTAAGCTTCCTCTTCATGCTGCCTATGATGATCCCGCCGCAGGTGACGGCGCTGTCGTGGATCGGCATGACCGGCCCGTCGAGCACGCTTTTGAAGGCCATCGGCCTTGCGCCGCCCATGGGCTCGCCGCAGCCGCTCTATTCCATTGCCGGTATCGCGCTTTTGCTCGGCGTGCAGCATGCGCCGCTTGTCTATCTGTCGCTGCGCGCTGGTTTGCTGGCCTTGCCGCAAGATGGCATCGAGGCGGCCAAGCTTTCCGGTGCTTCGCCTCGCCGCGTGCTGTTCGATATCATCCTGCCGCTTTCGACGCCGGGATTGATCGCCGGGGCGGCGATCTCGTTTGTGTCCAATGTCGGCAATTTCGGTATTCCGGCTATCCTCGGTATTCCGGCCTCGATCTTCACCCTGCCGACGCTGATCTACAGCCGCTTCGCCAGTTTTGGTGCGAGCACCTTCGGCGATATCGCCATTCTCTCGACCATGATCGCCATCATCTCCGTTGCCGGTCTTGCGCTGCAAGAGCGGGCAATGAAGGGCAGGGACTATCGCATCATCGGTCTTTCCGGCAAGGCCGCGACTTTCAAGCTGTCGCGCTGGCGTGTAGTTGCTGAGCTTGTCCTTTGGCTCGTGCTGTTCTTCATGCTGGTTGCACCACTTGCTGCGCTGGTGGCAAGCTCGCTTGCCCCCGCCTATGGCGTGCCGCTCAGTCTCAAGACCGCTACGATGCACGCCTATGAGGAGCTACTCTACCGGCAGAGCGTAACCCGCACAGCCTTCCGCAACTCGCTGTTTCTGGCGACGGTCACATCCCTTTGCCTGCTTGCGGTGACGGTGTTGACCGCCTATTTCCTGGTGCGCGGCAAAAGCCGCTTCATGTTCCTGCTGTCGGCGCTGGTGGATATTCCCTATGCGCTGCCAGGTGTGGTGATTTCCGTATCCTTCGTCCTGTTGTTCGCGGCCCCCATTCCGCTGCTCGGCATCACGCTTTACGGCACGATCTGGATCATTCTGCTCGCCTATTTTTCCTCCTTTTTCGCCGTCAGCCTCAAACCGATGGTCAGCGCCTTCCTGCAATTCGATCCGTCGCTGGAAGAGGCGGCAAGGCTTTCGGGCGCCGGTTTCTGGCGGCGGTTGAAGGACATCATCCTGCCGCTGGTCGGGCCTGCGGCTGGCGCTTCCGTCATCCTCGTTTTCCTGATCGCCTGCAATGAGCTGACGGTTTCGGCGCTCCTTTGGTCCGCCGGCACGCAGACGCTCGGTGTGCTCATCTATAACCTCGATGACAGCGGCAGCTTCGATCTTGCCTCCGCACTTTCGGTGCTTGTCGTCATCATGGTGATTTTCCTCATGCTGCTGCTCGAAATTCTGGGGCGCTATCTGCCGAAAGGAGTCGTCCCTTGGCGAAACTGATCCTCAATCGTCTGACGAAAAGCTTTGGAGCCGGGTCGAAACCCGCCGTCGACGACGTCTCGCTCACGGTGCGTGAGGGAGGTTTCCTCGCGTTGCTCGGGCCTTCCGGCTGCGGCAAGACGACGGTGCTGCGCATGATCGCCGGTTTCGAGCAACCGACTGATGGCTCCATCCTGCTCGGCGAGCGGGTGCTGGCCGATGCAGGCAGCATGGTGCCGCCGGAGCGGCGCAACATGGCGATGGTGTTCCAGTCCTATGCGCTCTGGCCGCACATGTCGGTTGCCGACAATGCCGGCTATCCCCTGAAAGTTCGCGGCATTTCCGGCGAGAAATATCGCGAGAAGGTGGCCCAAGCGCTGGCAGCCGTACGCCTTGATGGCTTTGCGGACCGCCGTCCCGCCGAGCTTTCCGGTGGCCAGCGGCAGCGTGTGGCGCTGGCTCGCTGCCTCGTCACCGAACCCGATGTGGTGCTGCTCGACGAGCCGCTCGCCAATCTCGACCGGCATTTGCGGCAGGAGATGGAGGAGACCTTTCGCGAGTTCCACATCCGCTCCGGCGCGACGATGATCTATGTCACCCACGATCAGGCGGAAGCCATGGCGCTGGCAACCGATGTCGCCGTCATGTCTCAGGGCAAGCTGCTTCAGGTCGCGCCGCCCGACGAGCTTTATGCACGCCCGGAGGGGCGTCTCGTCGGCTCGCTGGTGGGGCAGGGCGCCATTCTCTCCGTGCGGGTGCCGGAAGGTTCTTCGCGGGATATTGACTGGGACGCGCTCCGCACAGCGATGGATAACGGTGGGCAATTACCACGGGCGGATATTCTCGTGCGGCCGCAGGACGTGGTGCGGGATGCGGATGGAATCACCTGCACCGTGACCTCGGTTCTCTACGAGGGCGAGCGTTATGCCTTGCGTCTCGACCTGCCGGACGGGCAGGCGCTTCGGGCTTATTCTCGAGAATCGGTTGCGGTCGGTGACCAGCTGCCGGTTGCGATTCGTGCGGCGTGGCGTCTTTAGCATTTGCTTGCACCCTCATCCCTGTGACGGGCACAGGAATGAGGGTGGGGAATATCCCGGCACATAAAATCCGACATCGTGAATAGGGAATCTGATCGACGCGACTGGCCACTGGCGAGACCGAACGGGAGCGGCTAAGCTTCCATTCCAGCAACAGGAATGAAACATGTCGCTTCGGCTCGCCACCTTCAATATCGAAAATCTTCTCACTCGTTTCGACTTTACCGGTTTTCGCAACCAGACGCGGCGCGACAGGGCGATCCAGCTTTTCGATATCAGGGACGAGGCGACCTATCAGGCGCTGGAAAGTGCGCGGGCAGTCTCTTCCACAGACGATACGCGGCAACTTTCGGCGCTGGCCATTGCGGATGCGGATGCCGATATTCTCTGCCTGCAGGAAGTCGACAACATGGCTGCCCTGCAGGCTTTCGAATATGGCTATCTCTACCGCATGGTCGGCAACGGCTATCTGCAGAAATATCTGGTCGAGGGCAATGACAGCCGCGGCATCGATGTCGCCGTCGTCATGCGCGAGCAGACCCGAGACGGCGACAAGATCGAGGTCATCGACATCAAGAGCCACGCCGCGCTAACCTACCGCAATCTCGATCTCTTCAATCCCGCACTTGCCGCGACCAACCAGATAGACGACAAGATTTTCAAACGCGATTGTCTGGAAATCGATCTGAGGATCGGCGGCAAACCGCTGACGCTTTACGTCACGCATTTCAAATCCATGACCAATGCCCGTGACGCCATAGATGCCCGGCTCGCCACCATGCCGATTCGCGAGGCGGAAGCCATGGCCGTTCGCCGCATCATCGAAAACCGCTGGGGCGCAAACAATACCCGCAACAAGAATTTTGCCATCTGCGGCGACATGAATGATTATCAGGAACGCATTTCGATTTCCGGCGACCGGCGCAGCGGCTACAGCTTTACGCCGTTGGAAGAGGAGCGGAGCGCGCTCGATATCTTCACGGCGGATGATTTTGTGACCAATCCGATGTCGCGCCGTGACGTCATGGATCGCTGGACGCTCTATCATTCGCGCGGGCCACAGGAACAGCATCTCTGCCAGCTCGATTATATCTGGCTTTCCCCGCATCTTGCGCAGATCAATGCGACAAGGGTTCCCGAAATCATCCGCGCTGGCCAGCCTTACAGGACGGTCTTTCCGCCGGGGCAGGAGGTGGATCGTTATCCGCGCACCGGCTGGGACCGCCCCAAGGCTTCCGACCATTGCCCTGTCGTTATGACGCTCGATCTGATCTGACCTGCCGCTCCGGGCTGCCTAGCCGTTGGCGACCTTGGGGAAATAGGTCGCCCACACCCGGTTGCGGCCCGCACGCTTGGCCTCATAAAGCCGGTCGTCGGCAATTGCGATCAGCTCGTCCCAGCTGTTGATCGCACGTGCCTCCTGCCAGACCACGCCGAAACTTGCCGTCAGTGACAGCCCGCTTTGTTCATCAATGACCTGGGCTTCAATCAGCCGGCGCAGGCGGTCGGCGGTGGCGGTCGCCGTCGCGTGGCTGACATCCTGCAACACGACCACGAATTCCTCGCCGCCATAGCGCGCCAGAATATCGTTTTTACGGAGGGCGCCTCTTAAAAGAGTCGCTGTCTTCTGTAGCGCGAGGTCGCCCATGGCATGGCCATAACGGTCGTTGATGGATTTGAAGTGGTCGATGTCGACAATCATCACGCCAAGCGCCTGCAACTGCTCCTCGCCGCTCAATATGGCACGAACGGTCTTTTCCAGCGCACGGCGATTGGACACACCGGTCAAGGCATCTGTTTCTGAAAGCGTGCGTAATTGTTCGGCCAGCGCAGACTGCTGCTTTTCCATTTCTTCCTTCTGGCGAAGCTGCTCGCGCAGGAAATCCAGTTCCTCGAACATTTTCTTCACTTCCGGAGCCGCCTTGTCCTGATACAGGGCTCCTGAAAGATTGCCAGCGGCGATTGCGGCGATCTGCGTCTGGACGGATTGCATGGGGCGGAACAGTGCCGTTCTGTAAACCGATGCAAGCCGCAGCAATACCAGAACCGCGATGAGAGCGAGGAGGAGAGACGTTCCACCATAGATCAACGCCTGTTCCTTGTTCCTTTCTATCCTTGCCCGTGTTTCGGCGAGAATAAGGTCGCGCAACGTGCTCGAGGAACGCATGCCCTTGATGTAGTTTTCGGAGAATTCGCGAACGCTTGGCTGCGCGGACGGCACCACCATCGCAATCGTATTCTGCGCATAGGGAAGTGCCTGGCCGAAATAGAAGATTTCAATATCGCGAAACGCTGCATCGACGCGTGGTGTGGACAGGTAAGCGGCGGTGTAGTTCGTCAGCGACGATTTCAGTAGTGTGAGGCTCTGTATTTCCGTGTCGAATTTTGCGCGGAGGCTCAGCTTGTCCTGCCTGTTCGCCCGCAGGCTCATGACCACGTAGGAACCGAGGCGACCGATCCGGTCCCGCATCACTCCGGCCGTGCCGGTCATGGCGATGTCGATCGCTACATTGGGCGTTACCTTGATGATCGCGCGGGCGGTCTTGCCACGCAGCATGTTGACGCTGTCCGCCGCCTTGAACATCGCAAAAATTGCGTTGGACATTGCCGTGTAGCTGCGCGCGGTTTCCGGAAGTGCAGCAACCTGATCGACCGCTTCTCGGGATTGCGCCAGTTTTCGGCGTGTATCGACCAGCGATTTTGCCAATTCTGGCTGCGCCCGGATTTCCGCGGCAAAAGAGTTTTCGAGTTCCACCAGCTTGTCGTCCGTCGCCTTGCGCGCTGCGGCAAGCTCCTGGACCAGTTTTGCATCGGGGGAAGACGCGCCCATCAAATTATTGGCAGGACCACGCTCGGCCGATACCAGCCATGCGGACTGGAGGGCCGTTTCGAAGCGGCTGAGTTGCTGCGCATTGGTCCGGTAGCGTAAGTAACTGGAAACGCTCGGCAGGGCGGCAAGGGTTGCCAACAAGATGGAACTTACCGCTATGACGATCGTACCGGTTAGTTGGATTTTCTGTATGCTTGCGCGCATGCGATGCGTTATTCCCGGTGGGATGGTTATGAATTATCGCCATTTTAGCTACATCGCGTAAATACTTCGCTTATTTTGCAGGCCTTTTGCCGCGACCTGGTGATTGAAACCCACAGGTACGGTGTGGAAAATAGGTCTCCCAACGGCGCGCAATCAATTTTTGCTTTACACGAAGTGAGAATCTGATAGTTGGCAAGGCACTGGATTGCCCTTGTAGCTCAGTTGGTAGAGCACCTGATTTGTAATCAGGGGGTCACGAGTTCGAACCTTGTCGGGGGCACCAGTATTTTCAATGGCTTGGCCATTTCCCCGCTATTATTCCTGCATTCGCACAACGCCTATGGCTTGATGTGATATAGCTTGTGCACGATTGCCCAGTTGCCGTCGCGCTCCAGCAAGGACAAGTATTCGCTAAAATCCATGCCGTCGAAACTCGTCGTCAGCTTCACGGACGCGCTGTCGCCTTCCTTGTCGATGCCGAGGATTTCGAAGACGGGGTCGTGATCGGGCAGGCCGCGTTCGCTTTTCCGTATCTGCTCGGCGAAGTCCTCCAGTGAAAGCCATTCCGTTTCACCCTGGAACGTCCCGACGATGCTGGCGCGCGGATCGAAAACATCACGCATCAGGCCCTCATCCGCATAGGCCATGGCGTGCACATAATCCGTCACTGTCTGGGTAATGGTTTGCGGCATCGGATCGTCCCTCCCTTCAGATCCAAAAGCCAAGCTTACACCCGTTGGAGCCGTTCCACCATAAGCACCGTAAAACCTGCGGGTTGCACGGTTTTCCGCATGGGTAGGCAGCTTGGCCCGGCGTGTTTTGCCATGACTTTCCACAATTTTGTCCCGCCCGTGATTATAGTCGCGATGGGTCCGACAAATTTGAGGATCAAGGGCTTTTGCGCCGGCGCGGGGGTGCCGCGCGGGCGGAATTCGCTTATGATCTGTGCGCGAGCCGCACGGGGGTGGCGTATGGCATGCGGTAACAGTTTGCGTTTGAAGGTGTTTTAGTGATCGATCCCTATGTTTTGCTTGGCGTGGAGCGTGATGCCGACGAGGCGGCGATCAAGTCCGCTTACCGGAAGGTGGCGAAAGCCGCCCATCCCGACAGCGGGGGTGATACCGACCAATTCGCACGCCTGCAAACCGCTTACGAGCTTTTGAAGGATCCGGTGCGCCGCAAGGTGTTCGACGATACCGGTTACGATCCGCAGCTTGCCGATGCCAAGGACCTCAAAGGCCTGCTGATGCTGGAAACTCTGGTCAACGAATTCATTCTGGACGAGCGCGAGCCCGGCAGCTTCGACCCAGTGGCCGCCATGCGCCGCAAGCTGACCGATGATATCCTGAAAAGCCGCTTTCACATTCTTGAACTTGAGCGTCACCGCACGCGGGTGCGCAAACATATGGACCGGCTGGGCAGAAAGCCGGAGACCGATGTTTTGAGTTCCATGTTGCGTGCGCGCAGCCAGTCCATCGCCGAAGCCATCCGCAATGCGGAAGCGCAGATAGAGGCGATCGAGCAGGCCTATACGATGCTGGAAGGCTATTCCTACGAGCTGGAAAGCATATCGCTCTCCGAACCGCTGCTGAAAGGCGAGGCGGCGGAATAGCCGTTTCCCCCTGGAGTTCTCAGGGACCGTTGACGAGCGCCAGGATGAGCTGATGCACGCGGCCACCGGGCGAAAGCTCGTCCCGGTCGAAATCGCGTCCGCGCTGGCGTTGCTCGTTGGATAGCTCACCAAGCCGCTGTTGCAGGACAGCGCGCACTTTCTGGCATTTCGGATCGTTTTCCGCTCTCAGACCGGTGCTGAATGCCTCGATCTTCTGCACCATGTCGAGAATGTGCTCGCCGTGAACGCGCTCATGGGTTTCCACACCGGAAATGAAGGTTTTCCAGCTGGCGGCGACCGCGGGCGGCAATATGGCCGGCGCTTTCGGCCAGGTATAGATGATTGTGAGATTGGGCTTGGCGGTGGCCAGTACGCAGGCACCGTCCGGTTGCGGACGATAATCGCGCCGCCATGTCAGCTTGAAGGTGGTGTGGGCGATGGCCTGCACACCGGCAGTCGGGCCGCGCTCGCCTATGGACTGGTAAAGCGCTCCGCCCGTATCACCGCTGATCGCATAGGTTTTTATCTGCTCGGCTGGTTTCCAGCCGGCTGACTGTGCTGACAGCGGAAGGGTGCTCAGCAATATCGTCACAGCGCTGATGGTGAGGGAATAGAGAGTTTTGGTGGGCACGCATCGATCCTTGGTGTCTTGCGCGCCGAAGATAGGCGAGAGCCGGGCTGCTAGGCAAGCGTCGTGAGAGAGGGATTGTCGGATACTGCGCCGAAATTCCACACACGAAAAACCCCCGCGACGGATCGCGGGGGTCAAGCTTGCGACTGCAGGGGAATCAGTCGTCCAGCTTGTCGTAGTCGAGCTTCGGTGCGTTCTGCAGCGCTTCCTTGGTGGTATCGACGTAGGCCTTCCAGGTGCCGTTGTCGTTGTGGACTGCAACAGAGGCAGGGTCGAGCACCACATAGCTCTTGTCGATGCCGAGGAAACCGCCGACGCTGGCAACAAGGCCGATCACCGATTTGCCATCGCCGATGACGACATCCTCGATTTCGCCGATGTTTTCGTTCTGGGCGTTATAGATATCCAGACCGTCGAGCTGGGAGGCGGTGAGGTCGGTTTTCTGGACATTGACGAACTTCAGCGGGCCGTTAGCCTTGGTGCCCATGGTGATGCCGGGACCGGACAAAGTCGCATCGGCGCCAACAGCAGGCGCAGTCGCAGCCGTCTGGGCAAAAGCCACGGAAGAGGAGAGGGCTGCTGCGGCAGCGAGAGCGATGACGTTGATTTTCATGATGTTTCTTCCCTTTGTATGCTGAACGTTTCGTTCGGGGAAGAAACGGTGAAGGCCGGATTTGGTTCCGCGTGGGACGAGATGAAAATTTGGTTTATGCTGATAGCGGGAGTACTGGCACGCAAAATCGGGAGGACGTTATGGCAAAAAACACTGACAGCAAGGATGCGGAGGAGATTGCATCGTCGGTTCTCATCGATCGAAAGATCGCGGAGCTTGGCGACTGGCGTGGCGAGACGCTTGCGCGCATCCGGGCGCTGATAAGGAAGGCCGATCCGGATGTGACGGAGGAGGTGAAATGGCGCGGCGTGCCCGTCTGGGAACATGCCGGTATCATCTGCACGGGCGAAACCTACAAGACAGCCGTGAAGATGACGTTTGCGAAGGGCGCATCGCTTGAAGACCCGGCCGGCCTGTTCAATTCGAGCCTTGAGGGCAATACGCGACGCGCCATCGACTTTCACGAGCGAGATGAGATCGACGTGGAGGCACTGCTGGCGCTGATCCGCGCGGCGGTGGCGTTAAATGTCGCGGGGAAGGCTGGAAAGAAACGCACGGGGAATAAGGCTGGGTAATCGAGTAGGCAGTCAATCTTTCCCAACGTCCGTTGCCTTGTCCCATTCCCCATCGATGAACTTCAGCGCGTCGATAATTGACACTTTCCACACTGACCAGACGTGATCGCCATCGGTGATCCGCAATTGGGATTTGCGATTGTCGGCCTGAAGCGTTTCGTGCAGGGCGATGGCGCCGCGCCAGAGGAAGAAGCCGTCGTCGTCGCCAACTGTCAGATAGGTGGCGGGCAAGTCTTGGCTTTCGGCGACGTGCTGTGCAACAAGGGTGAAGACGTTCTTCTCATTGAAGAGACTCGCATCGAAGGGCGTGCCGAAGGCGCCGGAGAAGTGATCGCCGGTGGAGGGCAGCACGATGCCGCTGGTGACGGTAGTGCGGTCGACGCGGTGGAAGAAGGCGCTGTCCTGAATGAGCTTGAGTTCCGCGGGCGTTTTGTCGAGATCGGAGGCGGGCACGTTCTGCCAGATCGCGCCGGACAGACTGGCGACTGCGCCATAGAGGTCTTCGTGGCCATAAGCCAGATGCAATGCGCCGAAACCGCCCATGGACAGCCCGGCGATGGCACGCCCTTCGCGATCTTTTCGCACCGGCAGCGTTTTTTCCACCTGATGGCGCAGATCGCCCGTCAGGGCCGTCTCGTAATCGCCGGGACCACCGACAGCGGCCGAATCCACGTACCAACTGTTTTTAACGCCTGGCATGACGATAACCAGCGGGCGGATGGCGCCAGCCGCAATCAGCGTGTCCAGCGTCTTTTCGATATTGCCGAGGTCTCGCCAGCTGTTCTGGTCACCATCATGGCCGTGCAGGAGATAAAGCACCGGCCAGCCGTTTTCCGGCGGCGTGCCATCCGGTCGGTAGATGTTGACGGGCAGCGGTGCGTTCAGGGCGGCGCTGTGGAAGGTGGCGTCCTCAATCTGCCCGGCAAGGACTGGGCTTGAGAAAAAGACGAGGCATAAGGCCGCCAGATTTTTTCGATGCATGCGGTGTCTATCCAGATTGCGCCGTTGCGCTTCAGCGACCGGGACGCCCCGTCTTCCCCTTCGTCCGGCTTTTGCGCTTCTGTTCGCCGGCATCCTCATAGGAACCCGCTCCGATCTTGCCGCGCACGAGGGGGCGGGGATCGTCCTTGGTTCGCTCAGGCTGGCCTTCCATGAGCGGTGAGAAACGTTTGCCGGTTTCCGTCTCGGGTTTGCCGGGAACTTCGCCACGCACCGGCTTCTCGGTGCGGCCAACGGTCATCTCGTCCAGCGTGTTCCTGCGGAACAGCGGCTTGCCCGTGTCCGAGCTGGGCCCCATTTCGTCCAGCGAAGGTTTGGCGAAGAGAGATTTTCCACTTTCGTTTGCGGAAGCGGCACCGTCCTCTGTCCCGCCCGATATGTCTCCCGCAGGAGGGGAGATCGACCCGTTGCGGGCGCTCGTTTCTTTTTTCTTGCTTCTGCCGCCACCCTCAAGCGATTTCGCCTCTTCCTTCGCCATCGGGTCGTCCATGACGGCGAGTTCGGTGGCCTTGAGGCGCTTGATTTCGTCGCGCAGGCGGGCGGCTTTTTCGAAGTCCAGATCGGCTGCGGCATCGCGCATGGATTTTTCCAGCGCGTTGAGATGGGACTGCAGATTGTTGCCGACCAGATGGCCGCCATCGGCGAAGCCTTTGCCGGAAACGCCTGAAATATCGGCCCTTACGTGATCACGCTCATAAACTGAATCAAGAATATCGGAGATCTTCGCCTTGACCGATTCCGGCGTGATGCCGTGTTCGGCGTTATAGGCCATCTGCTTTTCGCGGCGGCGGGAGGTTTCCTCCATCGCCCGCTTCATCGAGCCGGTGATATTGTCGGCATAGAGGATCACCTTGCCGTCGACGTTACGGGCGGCGCGGCCGATGGTCTGGATCAGCGAAGTTTCCGAACGCAGGAAGCCTTCCTTGTCGGCATCGAGGATCGCGACGAAACCGCATTCTGGAATATCGAGGCCTTCGCGCAGAAGGTTGATACCGACAAGCACGTCGAAGGCACCAAGGCGCAGGTCGCGGATGATCTCGATGCGTTCCAGCGTGTCGATATCCGAGTGCATGTAACGCACGCGAACGCCCTGTTCGTGCAGATATTCGGTCAGGTCTTCAGCCATGCGCTTGGTCAGCACGGTGCAGAGTGTGCGGTAACCCTTAGCGGCGGTCTCGCGAATTTCGCCGAGAACATCGTCCACCTGGCTGCGGGCTGAGCGCACCTCGACCGGCGGATCGATGAGTCCTGTCGGGCGGATGACCTGTTCGGCGAAGACGCCGCCGGCCTGTTCCATTTCCCACGAGCCGGGGGTGGCCGAAACTGCGACCGTCAGCGGCCGCATCGCATCCCATTCCTCAAAGCGCAACGGGCGGTTATCCATGCAGGAGGGAAGGCGGAAGCCATATTCGGCCAGCGTCGCCTTGCGCCTGAAGTCGCCGCGATACATGCCACCGATCTGGCTAACCGAGACGTGGCTTTCGTCAATAAAAAGCAGCGCATTATCAGGGATATATTCAAACAGCGTCGGCGGCGGCTCACCGGGATTGCGGCCGGTTAGATAACGCGAATAGTTTTCGATACCGGCGCAGGAGCCGGTCGCCTCCAGCATTTCGATGTCGTAACGCGTGCGCTGTTCCAGCCGCTGGGCTTCCAGCAGACGTCCCGCCTTTTCCAGCTCGGCGAGGCGAACCCTCAGCTCTTCCTTGATCGACTTGATCGCGCCGTTCAGCGTCGGGCGCGGGGTGACATAGTGCGAATTGGCGTAGATCTTGACGGATTGCAGATCGCCGGTTTTCTGGCCGGTCAGCGGGTCGAATTCGGTAATGGAATCGATTTCGTCGCCGAACATCGAGATGCGCCAGGCGGCATCCTCAAGGTGGGCAGGGAAGATTTCGATGGTATCGCCGCGCACGCGGAAGGAGCCGCGCTGGAAATCCATGTCGCGGCGCTTGTATTGCTGGGCCACAAGGTCGGCCAGAAGCTGGCGCTGGTCCAGCCGGTCGCCCACCTGCATCTGGAAGGTCATGGCGGTATAGGTTTCCACCGAGCCGATACCATAGATGCAGGAAACCGAAGCGACGATGATGCAGTCGTCGCGTTCCAGCAGCGAGCGGGTGGCGGAGTGGCGCATCCGGTCGATCTGTTCGTTGATCGAGGATTCCTTCTCGATGAAGGTGTCGGAGCGCGGCACATAGGCTTCCGGCTGATAATAATCGTAATAAGAGACGAAGTACTCTACCGCATTGTCGGGGAAGAAGTTCTTGAACTCGGAATAGAGCTGCGCGGCCAGCGTCTTGTTGGGCGCAAGGATGACGGCCGGGCGCTGGGTTGCCTCGATCACCTTGGCCATGGTGAAGGTTTTGCCGGAGCCGGTGACGCCGAGCAGGACTTGGCTGCGCTCGCCGGAATTGATGCCTTCCACGAGATCGGCAATCGCCGTCGGCTGGTCGCCTGCCGGTTGATACTCCGAGTCCATGCGGATCGTAACGCCGCCTTCGGATTTCGGCGGACGGGCCGGCCGGTGCGGCGTCCACATCTTGCCGTCCTTGAACAGCGGATTGCCGCTCTCGATAAGCGCCGATAGCGCCTCGACGGTGGCGGTGACGGCACCCGGTGCGAGATTGGCCGCCTCCTCCAGGGAAACGTCCATGCCAGCCACGGGATTGAGACCGGCGGCGGCGCGGGTTTTCGGATCGCTCGACGCGCCGATGGAAACGCCGCGCGCTGTCTTGGAAGCCGTGGTGTTTTTAGCCGTTTTGTTGGCCGCTTTTTCCGCTTCCTTGCGCGCTTCGATCTCGATCTTCTTGCGGTGCTTGCCAGCTTTCGAGGCGACTTCGCGCTGGGTTTCCACCGAGCCGGCTTCGGCTTCCGCCTCGAGCTGCTTTACCCAATCGGCAACGCTGCCGCTGAGCGGCGCGCCTTCGAACGACGATTGCGGAGCTTCCTCGAAGCCGGAATTCGAGGGTTTGGAATTTTTGGGTGATCTGGCCATGCGCGAAATATGGAGGGAGTCACGCGCAAAGGGAAGGGGAGGCCAAGAAAAAATGAGTACAAAAAGGAAACGAAGCGCGGGGAACAAAATTTGGCCGGATACGTTGCATAGCGGCCGAATACGCTTTGATAGAAACCGGTTCCGTTTCATACGGCGGTAAGTTAAAGCAAAGACAAAAATGACGGTTGCGTTTTCAAACTGCCTTTCGTGACATCCCTCCCTTCTTCATTCAGGAACAATCATGCCGTTCTCGATCAGCCCTGCCCACATCTGGCCTGTCCTGATGCTCATCGTCTCCAATGTTTTCATGACTTTCGCCTGGTATGGGCATCTCAAGCACAAGGGCAGCGCACTCTTCCTTGCGATTGTCGCAAGCTGGGGCATCGCTTTCTTCGAATACATGCTCGCAGTCCCCGCGAACCGCATGGGATCGGAGGTCTATTCGACCGCGCAGCTCAAGACCATTCAGGAAGTTATCACGCTTGCGGTCTTTGCGCTGTTCTCGGTCTTCTGGCTGAAGGAAAGCATCACGATCAACCACGTGATCGGTTTTGCGCTCATCGCTTTCGGCGCTTCCTTCATCTTCCGCTCCTGATCGCCACAGGGCCTTTCTATTGCCGTGGCGGACAGGTTTCGCCACGGCACGAGGAACGGTGTTACGATCCCGTTCCACCATTGGCATAGTCCAACCGCGCCGTACAAATGCGGACGTGGTTCTCGTCCGCCCACTGCACCAGCAATTGCATCGGCACCAGAAACGAACGGCCGAGATTGGTCAGTTCGTATTCCACGCGCGGCGGCACCTGCGCATAGAGCGTGCGGCGAATGAAACCGTCTTCCTCAAGCCGTTTCAGCGTGCGTGACAACATCTGCTTGGAAATATCGTCGATCTTGCGGTTCAGTTCGTTGAAACGCAGAACCCCGCCCTGAAGCGCTTCCAGAACCAGCAGGCTCCATTGATCACCGATGCGATCCAGCACGTCGCGGATGGGGCAGGGCTGGTCGAAGGCGAAGATTTCCTTGGTTTGCGTATCCGGCATTTTCCCTGCTCTTTCCATTTTCGTGCCCTTTCAGGTCATCGCCGTGTGACCTGATCAGCGTCGGCTGACTTCTTGCAGCCGGGGCTGCGATACCATAGCTTCTCCTAACGGTCTATTATCTAGACCTACAACGATGCCTATAAAGGAAAAAGCCATGGCTAAAATCGCGCTCATCGGAGCCTCCGGCAATGCCGGATCCCGTATTCTGAAGGAACTTTCCGACCGGGGGCACCAGGTGACGGCGATCGCCCGCAACCCTGAAAAGATCGCCAGCCTGCCGAACGTAGTGGCAAAAAAGGGCGATGTCTTCGATCAGGCAGGGCTTTCGGAACTGCTTAAGGGTCACGATGCCGTGATCAGCGCCGTGCACTTCACTGCGAGCGATCCGGTGACGCTGATCGAGGCCGTCCGTGCCTCGGGCGTTTCCCGTTATCTCGTCGTGGGTGGCGCCGGCAGCCTCGAAATTGCGCCGGGCCAGCGCGTGGTTGACCTGCCGGACTTCCCGGCCGCCTACAAGGCCGAGGCGACCAAGGGAGCGGAGTTTCTGGACCGTCTGAAAGGGGAAAAGCAGCTCGACTGGACTTTCCTGTCGCCATCGGCCGAATTCGTGCCGGGGGAAAGAACGGGCAAATTCCGTATCGGCAAGGACAGCCTTTTGAGCAACGAAGCTGGCAGCCGCATTTCTTTCGAGGATTACGCCATCGCTCTTGTCGATGAAATCGAAAAGCCGCAGCATTCTCGCCAGCGTTTCACCGTCGGTTACTGAGAGGTCTCATCCATGAATTTCATGACACGTCGTCTTGCCATCGCTGCTCTTGCCCTCGCGCCTGCGCTGATGGCCGCGCCCGTTCTGGCGGAAACCGCCAAGCGCGATCTGGTTCAGGAAGAAGCCAACCGCAAGCTGGTGATCGATTTTTACGACACCGTCTTCAACAAGCACGAGGTGGCGAAGGGCGCTGCCGTTATCGTCGACAGCTACAAACAGCACAATCCGATGGTGCCTGATGGCAAGAAGCCATTCGTCGACTATTTCACCGGCTTCTTCAAGGAAAACCCGCAGGCGAAATCCCGGATCGTGCGTAGCGCCACGGATGGAGATCTGGTTTATCTGCACATCCATTCCACGGATAAAGAAGGTGCTCGCGGAGCCGCCATCGTCGATATTTTCAGGGTCACCGACGGCAAGATCACCGAACATTGGGACGTGATCCAGCCGGTTCCGGAAAAGGCTGCAAACAAGAATACGATGTTCTAGAGCATTTCCAGTAAGAGTGCGTAGCGGTTTTACGTCTGGAAAATTCGTAGAAACAAACAGTTAGAGCACGTCAAGCAATTCTGTTTCAACAGGACGTGCTCTAAGGCCGAGCTTCTGCCAACCGCCCGGAATTCAGAAGGACACGGCCGGGGGATATCTCCCGGCCGTGTTTTTTGTCAGGCAGCGCGTTGCTTTTCGCGGGACTGCACGATCAGATCGAGAACAAGCATCACCAGCAGGCTTGCGCCAACCAGCGGGAACAGGATGCCGCCGATGGCCAGCAGCGCCAGCAGGCCGCGCAAGACGCGTTTATCCTGCGGCAATGGTGGCACGCCGAGCGAACCTCTGGGGCGTCGTTTCCACCACATGATGCCGGCGGAAACGGCAAGCAGGACGATGCCGACACAGGCTGCCAGCAACACGATCTGGTTGGCGAGGCCGAATTGCTGGCCCATATGCACGTTGATCCCCCATTCCAGCACCTTTCCAAGTGGACCGTAGTCGGAATAGCTCATGTCGATCAGCGGTTTGCCGCTATATTGATCGAGATGGACGACGCGCTGCTTTGAAAGGTCGTCGGGATAGACGGAGCCGCTATAGACGCCTGTCGGTTTGGTCGGCAGCACGACGGTATAACCAGTGGCAAGACCGAGCCCGTCGAAACGCGCGATGGCTGCATCTATGCCGATTGGTTGCCCGGTGGCGGATGCGGTGGATTCCGGTACTTTCGCCTGCTCCAGCGACCAGCTGGTCTTGGCCATGTGATCGAGATGCTCGCCGGACATTGGAACATCGGTCCGCACGCCTGCCGGATATCCGAAATTGCTGCCATTTGCCCATTCGTTGACCTTGGCGCCCCACACGCCCGACCAGGGCATTCCGGTGACTGCGAGAAATACGATGAAAAAGCCAACGAAAATGCCGGTGACGGCATGGGTATCGCGCCAGAAGACGCGTTTTTTCGGCGTGCCGCGCACGGTCAAGACACCGCCGCTCTGCTTCCGAGGCCACCACAGATAGATGCCGGTGGCGACGAGCAGGATGGACCAGCCGGCGGCGATCTCGATCAGATAGCGGGTATAGGTGCCGAAATATTTCAGGCTGTGGATGTAGCGGATCGTCCACATGATGGTGCCGCGATCTGGCAGTGAACCGGCAACCTGCCCGGTATAGGTGTTGACGTAGACGGCGCGTTTCCCTTCGGCCGTACTGACGGTAATTTCCGTCGAGGCACCCGGATCGCCTGGCGTGGTGTATTTCACAGCAGTGCCGGGAACGGCCGCAACGGCTGCGGCGAGAATATCGGAGGGGAGTGCTTTCGGCACGTTCTGCGCCACTTCGATGCGCTTCAGGTCCGAATGAATGAAATTGTCGAATTCGTCCCGGAACAGATAGAGCGCACCGGTGACGGCCAGCGATATCAGAAAGGGCAGTACAAAAAGGCCAGCGTAGAAGTGCCAGCGCCATACGGCGCGGGTACAGGTTGACGGACGAGGATTGCGCAGGCGCGCGCTCGCCCTCGAAAGAGGTCGTAACGGACATGGATGTCTCCGCAGAAAAGTTGATTTTCCGGCAGGGCCGGATCGCTCTTCACATTTGCAGAGAGGGAGGCGGTGCGCGTGGGCGCGATTCCAGATTGGGTGGCGGCGGCGGCAATACCGTGTCGCGGTCGAGAAAGTCGACTTCGACGACCCGGACGATCCCGTCCGCACGCTCCACGGGAGTAACGGGAAGAGCGGCGATGGTAACGGAGGCCAGACGGCAGAGCGTGCCGCAGCAATTGTCGGCGAGCTTGCCCGCAGGGTTGGAGGCCGGGTTCGGTTTGCCCGAACCGCCTTCGGGCATGTGGCTGGAACAGATGATCTCACCGGTCGCCAGCGCGGCTGAGGCCATATTGCCGCTGGTCAGGCCATTCACGAGCCCTTGCAGGAGAAAAAGCAGGACCGCCAGCGTGGCGATGGCGCCAGCCGAACTTCTGTCCTGCATTATCCTGCGAATGAATCCCATTGCAGCGAAATGCCATATTTATCGGGCCGTGTCACCGCGACACGATGGCGAAAGACGAGGCCTGTTTTCAATTATCACCCGGCGTCGGGATGGGAATGTTCAGGCCAGCAGGTCGTAGGTCCGGAATATCCAGACTACCTGATAAATCAGGGCGAAAATGACGAGAAACCTGTGAAAGCGTCGGTTGCCGATGAAAGCCGCCAGTGTGAACAGAACAACGTAAATAGCTGTGCGGATGAGATATTCAGCGCCCAGCGAGGAGAGGTAGTCCTGTCCCTTCAGCAGCGTATCGCCGATATCTGTGACGAAAAGTGCGGCGAGAAACGCGAAGAACCAGCTTTTACGGGAAAAGAAATAGTCCTCGTATCCCTTGTATTCCTTCATGTCTGAGGGGAACAGCAACACGCACAGGAAATAGAACAGCGAGCAGAACAGGATCAGGAACAGGAACGCGCCGAAGCCGAGGACATGGCTGGTGGCGGAAAGCCGGTGTTCCCACCACCAGAAATGCACGAGCATCAGAAACAGGAACGCCACCCAGCCGATATGCAGGGGATAGATGCGCTCCTTCTTGGGATGCTGCACGAAACCGGCAAGGCCGGTCAGCAAGCGGGCGAGGCTGAGGCCGACCACCATGCCCATGACGGCGCGGATATGCGCATAGGCTTCCGCGGCGTTGACGGCGGCCTCCATCGCACCCTACTCCGTCGGAGGGATGGGCGTCGGCTGCCCGTTTTCGTCCATCGCCACCATGATGAAGGTTCCGGCAGTGACTTTTTCCAGCTTGTCGTAACGGGAGCGCTGCGCCCAGGCCTCGACCGTCAGCGTGATGGAGGTGCGGCCGAGCCGGGCGATATCGGTGTAGATGGACAGCGTGTCGCCGATCTTCACCGGCAACTCGAAAGCCATTTCCTTGACCGCCGCAGTGACCACGCGACAGCGAGACCGCTCCGCGGCGCGGATGCCGCTGGCCAAGTCCATCTGGGACATGACCCAGCCGCCGAAAATATCACCGGCCGGATTGGCGTCGGCCGGCATTGCGAGCGTCCGCAGCGTCAGCTCGCCGGTCGGTTTGATGGGCAGGTCGGTCATGTCGAGATTTGCTCCTTGCGAATGTCAAAGGCGCAGCATGCGTTGCGCTTTGTGATTTCGCAAGGAAGGGAGGGCGTCAGGACGACGCTTTGCCCAGAAATTGCTGCGTTGCATAAAGGGCGATGGCTGCCGCATTCGATACGTTGAGCGATTTGATCTCGCCCGGCATATCGAGACGGGCAAGCGCCGAAACGGTTTCGCGGGTCTTCTGGCGCAGCCCCTTGCCTTCGGCTCCCAGCACCAAGGCGATCTTTGCGCCGGTGAAGGTTTGCTCGATGGGGGCGGGGCCTTCCGAATCCAGACCGACCGAGAAGAAGCCAAGCTTGTGCAGCTCGCCCAATGTATCGGCGAGGTTGGTGATCTGGATATAGGGAATGAGTTCCAGTGCGCCGGACGCAGACTTCGCAAGCACGCCTGACTCCGTCGGGCTATGGCGAATGGTGGTGATGACGGCGCCGGCGTTGAAGGCGACCGCCGAGCGCATGATGGCGCCGACATTGTGCGGGTCGGTAACCTGATCGAGCACGAGGATCAGCGGGCTTTTCTTCAGCGCATCGAGTTTCTTGACCGGAAGCGGCCTTGTTTCCAGCATCACGCCTTGATGGATCGCCTCGGGGCCGAGCACCTTGTCGATATCCTGCGGTGAGACAATCTCTACCGGGAAGGGCTGCGCATCCGCTTCGCCGATATCCAGACGCGCAAAGGCATTCAGGGTAACCGACAGCTTGATGAGTTGCCGTTCGGGATTGGAAAGCGCCGCACGCACGGTATGCAGGCCGTAAAGATGGACCTGATCCGGCACAAGCTGCGGCGGCTTCCAGTCTTCCGCGCCACGATTCCGGCGCTTCGGCTGCTGCGGGGTCGGAATTTCGCCCCTCTCGCGTTTGGCATCGCGCACGGCACGGCGCAGGGTGGCGTAGTGCGTGTCGCGGGTGGATTTGTCGTTTGGATCGTCTTTGCTCATGGCGCCTTATATCTCCGGGACGCGACGCACACCAGCCCCCGCGATAATCCACAGGCCTGCAAAGAGGTTTGAATTTTTTCCCGAAAATTCGTGAAACGGCGTGTTGACAGAAGCGAACGAGGCCGTCATATACGCGCCACAGACGACGCAACGGCGCTTCGCCGGAGAGAAATCTGAAGAGCTTGGTTGCTCGATCCTAGCAGATAGCTGGAGGGATGCCCGAGTGGTTAAAGGGGACGGACTGTAAATCCGTTGGCTACGCCTACGTTGGTTCAAATCCAACTCCCTCCACCATTCTGCGCAGGATCAAAATCACCACCGCGGGTATAGCTCAATGGTAGAGCAGCAGCCTTCCAAGCTGAATACGCGGGTTCGATTCCCGCTACCCGCTCCAAAACTTCTCAACAAGATCGATAATCTTTGCCTCGCGCCGATGTGCAGCCTCCAATCAGCGTTGGCTATTTTCAGCTCGCTTCCAAGGCCGACTGAATCCGCATTTTCTCTGCGTCGAGCTCGCTTAACCTCACCATATGCGCCGTAATTTTCTCAAAGATCGAGGTGCGATCCGCTGTCGACAGGCGTTCAGTGTGGCGCAGGGCAGTAATGACCTCGATCAGATCAAGTCGCTCTTGCTCAAGTTTTTCAAGATTCCACATCATCGCGTTTCCTCGCTGGCACGCGCTTCAAACGGCCAACCCGGATAAAGGTTCAGGTCAATAGAATTTAAAGTAAATTTTATCTTATTGGCTGGGACGCGGTGCGCTGGGGCACGGCTGTATCAATCCGGAGAACGACATTGCGTCCGGATGCCGGCAGCTGCCATATAGCTGTTGTCGGTCGGATGGTATGATGCGTAACGCGCTGCACACCATTTTACGTGGTTTATTTCCGATTGTGAGAGGGCGTAACCGTTGGATGACGCCTCTTCACCCTTGCCCGCGGCAAAGGCGGATGCGGGATAGCCGCGACCGTCGGAATTCTGCGCCTGCTCCTGCTGTTCGTAGGCCGGCTGTATGAGGCTCAGCGCACTGGCGGGCACGGTAAAAGCGGTAGATATTGCGACGCCAAGAGCGAGCGCGGAGATAGTCTTCGGCATCCTCAACATCGATAAATCCTCGTTATTCGTTCGAGATGCTAACGAAAATTAAGGAATTTCGTTCCGATGCAGGGTTGACGTCACACGAACACGTGATTCGTTGTGCGGTGCTTGCCGTCGTTCGCGTGGCAAGGCGGAGATGCCCCCGGCGGCGGGCTGATTGTGGATATCCATGGTCACTGTGTGATGCCGTCCTCACCGCGAAAACGCCACGCCCGATGAGCACATTTTGCTCCCCGCCAATTCGACTTTCAGTGCTTGTTGCACTGCTCGTTGACAAGCGGAAAGTCCGGTCGGATAGTCTGCCGGCAATCATGCACACGGGAGTCTTCGATGATCAACAGGGTTGTAATTCTCTCATCCTTAGCGCTGCTCGCATCGGCGGCGTTTGTCTCCCCCGCAGCGGCGCTCACCATGAAAGAGTGCAGCGTGAAATACCAGGCGGCGAAAGCCGACGGGTCCGCGAAGGACGTCAAGTGGAACGACTATCGCGCCAAGTTCTGCGGTAGCGATGCTGCTGCCGAAAGCGCTGCCGACGACAAGCAAGTTGCGGCTACCACCGACAAAGAACCCGAAAAGGCGACGATAAAGGCTCCGAAGAGCGTCGTATTTCCGAGTGCTGTCGATAAGAAATATTCAAGCGAGACTCCTGGCAAGGCCCGCCTGAAGACCTGCGTCGATTCTTATCGTAAGAACAAGGATGACGGCACGCTCGGCGATCTCAAGTGGATTCAGAAGGGTGGCGGTTACTGGAGCCTGTGCAATACGGCTTTGAAGAGCTGACGCGCTTTTTTGGGGCGGCGGCTGATCGCCGTTGCCCCAGCAATGACGCGTCATCAGACATCATACCGAAGGACTTAATTTGTCGATTCGGTTGACCGGAGCGTGTCTGAGCCACGTCCAGAACGACGTGCGGTTTTTCCTGTGCCCTGCAAATCCTGCGGCAAGCGTGGCCCAGCGTTTTCACGCTTACCGGCGGGTTGATATTCACATGGTCAGGCAACCCCGGTTTCGGGCGGGTAAAATCTGCGAATGGTTTGCGATTCAGCATCTTGATAGAAAGAGTTGATCTTGCGGCTTGATCCGCATCCAGCAATCAAACGGTTACGGCTGTCCCGTGGCGGCTGGCCGGCAATGTGGGCGGATGACCAGACGATTTCGAAACTACCTCGCCGTACTCGCCATATCACTACTGATGTGGACGTTGGTGCTTGGCGTCATTTATTGGCTGTTTCGATAGGTCTTGCCGCAGCTTCAGAGCCGAAATGAACCCGCTTCAATGCATATGTTTGGCGGCATAACCACGACATCCCTTCGCGGCTGATATTCGGCAAATCTTGCCAACAAAGAATGGACGTTGCCCCCGAAGGAGCGGCGGCAGGGCGGTTTTGGGAAACCTTGCCATGCCGCCGGTCAGCGTTGAATTGCACGCAGCGCGTTCAGCCTAGAACGAGCGCTGTTAAGAGCGCCAGCAGGATTAGTGAGCTTGCAACAGCGCCCAGCTTCATCCTGCGAAGGCGGCGGGTGCGACCGCCGGTCCAGTCATAAGCCATTGGCAGCTTTACCTTTCTTTTTATTTTTATGACTTATTAACTAGCTCACTAGGCTTGCCCGTGGCTGACCTCAATTGCCAAAATCCATAGGCAAAAAATCACGATTTCCCTGTCTTATCCGAATGTTGCAGCGGACGCGGAGACCGATTCCCATGTGCGCCGATTTCACCTGCGCGTGCGCTTGCAATGCTGCGCAGGCAAGGGTGCATTTGTTTGGGTATGAAAAGAAAAGGCCCGGAAACTCTCGTTTCCAGGCCTTTCGGGACGAATATTTACTGCCAGTCTCAGCCGAAATAAGGCTTGATGTAGGGCAGGACTTCGATCACGCCGTGATACAGCATGTTGAGCGCCACATAGATGATGACCATCAGGCCAAGATACGAAATCCAGCGGTAGCGGTGCAGCAACTTGGCGACGAAATTGGCGGCAAGTCCCATGAGGGCGATCGAGACGACGAGACCGATGATCAGCACCGTGACATGGTCCTGCGCGGCACCGGCGACGGCAAGCACGTTGTCCAGCGACATGGACACATCGGCGATGACGATCTGGGTTGCGGCCTGAAAGAAGGTCTTGTGACCTTTGGTCAGGTCAGCCTCTTCGTCCGTCACCTCGTCTTCGATGGAGCCTGCGGCTTCGCGCAGTTCGGACCACATCTTCCAGCAAACCCAGGCAAGCAGAAGCCCGCCGAAGAGTTGAAGCCCGACAATGGAGAGAAGCTGCACGGTGACGGCGGCAAAGCCGATGCGCAATACGGTGGCGGCGATGATGCCGACCAGGATCGCCTTGCGGCGAAGGTGGGCGGGAAGACCGGCAGCGGCAAGGCCGATGACGATGGCATTGTCGCCTGCGAGAACGAGATCGATCGCAATGACTTGCATGAATGCCGTGAAGCCGGCGGCTGTGAAGATTTCCATTGAGCGGTCCTGAAACGGATGTAATTTCGCGCCGGAGAGCGCGGCTGATCAATATGTGGCATAGAGGTTTTGCGCCTGGGCGCATCGTCCCGCTCGCCCGTCTCCCCCCGGAGATGAAATTTCCTTAAGCCATGATGAGGGTCCAGGTAAAGAAGTTGTGATAAAGAAAAAGCTTATTTAACGATCCGATTGTGCGAAGAGGGGTGCAGGCAGGGTCCCGTCCGTGCGTCCCGTCTTGCCGTCGCGTGGGAAGGCTGAGCCAGCTTTGAATATCGCGCGGAACGCACCATATATGCACCTTGAGGCGCGCCTTAGGCGTGCGCGACCGTGCTTTGACAATTAAGTCTTGCGCATTCGCTTACAAAGCCTTAAACGGCGACACCAAACCGGTTCGCCGGGAAAACTACTTCACGTTCACAGGAAGCAATTCACATGGCAAAGAGCAAGTTTGAGCGCAATAAGCCGCACGTCAACATTGGCACGATCGGTCACGTCGACCACGGCAAGACGTCGTTGACTGCTGCGATCACGAAGTATTTCGGCGAGTTCAAGGCGTACGACCAGATCGACGCTGCTCCTGAAGAAAAGGCTCGCGGCATCACGATCTCGACGGCGCACGTCGAATACGAAACGCCGAACCGTCACTACGCACACGTCGACTGCCCCGGCCACGCCGACTACGTGAAGAACATGATCACCGGTGCTGCCCAGATGGACGGCGCGATCCTGGTTTGCTCTGCAGCTGACGGCCCGATGCCGCAGACGCGCGAGCACATCCTGCTTGCTCGCCAGGTTGGCGTTCCGGCGATCGTCGTGTTCCTCAACAAGGTTGACCAGGTTGACGACGCCGAGCTTCTCGAGCTCGTCGAACTGGAAGTTCGCGAACTTCTGTCGTCCTACGACTTCCCGGGCGACGATATCCCGATCGTCAAGGGTTCGGCACTTGCTGCTCTTGAAGATTCCGACAAGAAGATCGGTGAAGACGCAATCCGCGAGCTGATGGCTGCTGTTGACGCCTACATCCCGACGCCTGAGCGTCCGATCGACCAGCCGTTCCTGATGCCGATCGAAGACGTGTTCTCGATCTCTGGCCGTGGTACGGTTGTGACGGGTCGCGTTGAGCGCGGTATCGTCAAGGTTGGTGAAGAAGTCGAAATCGTCGGCATTCGTCCGACGTCGAAGACGACGGTTACCGGCGTTGAAATGTTCCGCAAGCTGCTCGACCAGGGCCAGGCTGGCGACAACATCGGTGCTCTCGTTCGCGGCGTTACCCGTGACGGCGTTGAGCGTGGTCAGATCCTGTGCAAGCCGGGTTCGGTCAAGCCGCACAAGAAGTTCATGGCAGAAGCCTACATCCTGACGAAGGAAGAAGGCGGCCGTCATACGCCGTTCTTCACGAACTACCGTCCGCAGTTCTACTTCCGTACGACTGACGTTACCGGTATCGTTTCGCTTCCAGAAGGCACGGAAATGGTTATGCCTGGCGACAACGTCACTGTTGAAGTCGAGCTGATCGTTCCGATCGCGATGGAAGAAAAGCTGCGCTTCGCTATCCGCGAAGGCGGCCGTACCGTCGGCGCCGGCATCGTCGCTTCTATCGTCGAGTAATCTTCGACAGACGGCGGTTTCGCCGGATTTAAAAATCTAGTTCTAAAACGGCGGTGTCTTCGGCACCGCCGTTTTTTTTATGTAAAAATCGACTTTTGTAAATTTATATAGTTGAAAGATTCGTATATTTTTCTAATGTGGGGATGTAATCGGATGTTGTATTTCGATTTATGCTCATAGCGCACGCGCTATATTTGAGGGGTTATAATGTATTCTTCTTTTGAATAATTTCCCCGAGGTCTGGCGATCATTATTCGCCTGTAATGCGTCTGGCGTAGACGAGGCGATATCAACCTAGGCTTGGCTGGCTTGTTTTCATCGGCCAGTTTTCTTCCGAGACGACTTCATGTCCGATTTAACTGTTGTGCTCACCAGCTGCCGCCGTCCTGATCTTCTCATCGGAACTCTCGATAGCTTCTTCTCTACTAATGATTACCCGCTACGGGAATTTATCATTATCGAGGACTCTGACGACGAATCGGTGTGGGCGATTCCGGCGCGGTATCCAGAGCAACCGATCCGCATCATTTTGAACGGCGTCAACATTGGGCAGCACCGCTCTATCGACCGGGCATATTCGGAAGTGCAAACCCCTTACATCCTGCATCTCGAAGACGACTGGGCATTTCCTGTTTCTAAGGTTGTGGGCAGGGGCATCGAAATACTGAAGCGGGACCCGCAGGTGGCGCTCGTTCAACTCAGAACCGATGACGACATGCCCCGTGACATTCGGCGTAAGGCGCAGGCAGTTGAAGATATAGGGTATTGGCGAATACCGCCGACCGCGCATCGTGTCTGGCATAGCTTCACCTTCAATCCGACCGTCAAGCGGTTGTCCTGCTATAAAAAACTACCGCAAGGTTATGCCGGTTTCCGGACAGAGGCGGAGATTAGTGTCTTTTATAAGGATCAGGGCGCGATCATGGCGTGGTTGGCCGAAACCGGCGTCAGCCATTCGGGATTTGGCCGCAGCAATTATGGCCTTAAGAAACGCCGTGGTTGGCGCGGTGTGGCGCAAGAACTCGACAGATTCTTTTCGCTGGCGACAATCCATAAATGGCGGCGTTCGGTGACGCGCAACGTCGCACACTTCAAGCGCAAGTATCGGGAGCGTCAGTTGATCAGGTCCGATCGCAGTGCGCTTGAGCCGTAACGGATTAAAGGTCGGTTTCGAAAGGTATCAAACCAGCGCATTTGGATGCCGCAAAGGGGTTCGTTGAGGTGACGGGCTTGGGGGTAACCGGTTAAGCGGCCGAGGAAAAAACGTGGCGGGGAGGGCGTCAACAGTTTCTTCCGAAAGCGAATAAAAAGCGCTTGCCATTCTTTTCCGTGCGCCTTAAAGGGAACGCATACCGAAGCGGCCAAGTGATTTTCGTGGTCGGCTAAGGTGTTAAAGGGGTATAGCTCAGTTGGTAGAGCGGCGGTCTCCAAAACCGCAGGTCGTAAGTTCGAGCCTTACTGCCCCTGCCACTTTCCATCCGCAAGCGCGGTCTTCGCTGCATGGCAGATGGGTGCCGGTTTTCCGGCGAATT
Source organism: Agrobacterium sp. SORGH_AS_0745 (assembly GCF_030818995.1). Classification (NCBI taxonomy): domain Bacteria; kingdom Pseudomonadati; phylum Pseudomonadota; class Alphaproteobacteria; order Hyphomicrobiales; family Rhizobiaceae; genus Agrobacterium; species Agrobacterium sp. SORGH_AS_0745. The sequence continues at coordinate 2,558,169 of NZ_JAUTBI010000003.1, read as the reverse complement.
TCGCCGAATGTCGATTTCCTCTTGTTAAAACTGGAATCGGTGTTTATGTAAGGTCAAAACAGACACGCGGTGCGTGGGGCTGATTAGTTCGGCTTTACGCGCCGTAATTGCGTGGGCAGTCAATGGCATCCAAAACCAATCCGTTTACGTTTCTGCAGCAGGTTCGCGCCGAAGCGTCTAAAATCACTTGGCCGTCGCGCCGCGAGACCATGATTTCGACGGCTATGGTGCTTGTGATGGTCATTTTTGCGGCTCTGTTCTTTTTTGCTGCTGACCAGCTCATCGGCTGGGTGCTTAGCCTCGTGCTGAACGTCGGCCGGTAACGGATTGAACGGAGAATAAAAATGGCAGCGCGCTGGTATATCGTTCACGCATATTCGAATTTCGAAAAGAAGGTCGCTGAGTCGATCGAAGAGAAGGCTCGTCAGAAGGGTCTTGATCATCTTTTTGAGAAAATCCTCGTTCCGACCGAAAAGGTTGTCGAGGTGCGTCGTGGCCGCAAGGTCGACAGCGAGCGCAAGTTCTTTCCAGGTTACGTGCTTGTGCGCGCCAACCTGACGGATGAGGCCTATCACCTCATCAAGAACACGCCGAAGGTGACCGGTTTCCTCGGTTCGGACAATAAGCCTGTTCCGATTCCGGATTATGAAGCCGATCGTATCCTCGGTCAGGTTCAGGAAGGCGTCGAGCGTCCGAAGTCTTCGGTTTCGTTCGAGGTCGGCGAGCAGGTTCGCGTTTCCGATGGTCCGTTCGCGTCGTTCAACGGCGTTGTTCAGGATGTCGACGAAGAGCGTTCGCGCCTGAAGGTGGAAGTTTCGATTTTCGGCCGCGCTACGCCGGTCGAGCTGGAATACAGTCAGGTCGAGAAGGTCTGACTGGAGGGGTGAAACCCCAATCGCGTGGAAGGCAAACGGGCTCCCATAGCCGGGGCAGGGCGCCGCACCACGCAACCGCAGCCGCCGGAGCGATCCGGCTAGAGAGAAGCCGGGAAACCGGTTTGAATTGAAAGGCAGAGAGATATGGCTAAGAAAGTTATGGGCCAGCTCAAGCTGCAGGTGAAGGCAGGGTCGGCCAATCCGTCCCCGCCGATCGGTCCTGCACTTGGTCAGCGCGGCATCAACATCATGGAATTCTGCAAGGCGTTCAATGCCGCCACGCAGGAAATGGAAAAGGGTATGCCGATTCCGGTCGTCATCACCTATTACCAGGACAAGTCCTTCACCTTCGTCATGAAGCAGCCGCCGATGACCTATTGGCTGAAGAAGGAAGCGAAGATCACCTCCGGCTCCAAGACGCCTGGTAAGGGCGCCAAGGTTGGCTCCATCACCAAGGCTCAGGTCAAGACGATCGCTGAAGCCAAGATGAAGGATCTGAATGCTGCCGATATCGAAGGCGCAATGGCAATGGTTGAGGGCTCTGCCCGCGCCATGGGCCTGGAAGTAGTAGGTTGATCATGGCCAAGGTAGCAAAGCGTATTCAGAAGATCCGCGAAGGTGTGGATCCTAACAAGCTCTACGTTCTCACCGACGCCATTTCGATGGTCAAGGAACGTGCAGTCGCCAAGTTCGACGAAACCGTTGAAGTTTCGATGAACCTCGGCGTTGACCCGCGCCATGCGGACCAGATGGTTCGCGGCGTTGTCAACCTGCCGAACGGCACGGGCCGTGACGTTCGCGTCGCCGTTTTTGCACGTGGCGCCAAGGCTGATGAAGCCACGGCTGCTGGTGCTGACGTTGTTGGCGCAGAAGAGCTGGTTGAAATCGTTCAGGGCGGCAAGATCGACTTCGATCGTTGCATCGCGACCCCGGACATGATGCCGCTCGTCGGCCGTCTCGGCAAGGTACTCGGCCCGCGTGGCATGATGCCGAACCCGAAGGTCGGTACGGTGACGATGGATGTTGCCGGCGCCGTCAAGGCGTCCAAGGGCGGCGCTGTTGAGTTCCGCGTCGAAAAGGCCGGTATCGTACACGCTGGTATTGGCAAGGCTTCGTTCGACGCCAAGGCTCTTGAAGAAAACATCAAGGCTTTCGCCGATGCGGTCATCAAGGCAAAGCCGACGGGTGCCAAGGGCAACTACGTCAAGCGCGTTGCCATCTCCTCGACCATGGGTCCGGGCGTCAAGATCGAACCTTCGTCGGTTACGGCTTAATCAATTCTCGTGCTTCCCTGTCGGGGAGCGTGATTAAAAGAATTTCCGGCTCTCAGGGAGCCGGAGATTTCCGGGGAAACCCGGAACTCCTGTCCGAGATTGCGGGTGGCCATGTCCTTCGGGGTTTGGCCTTAATCATTCAACCTGCATGAGACGGGTGAGGCTGGATTTGAGGCATCGCAGATGCCTGACTGTCCGGTTCGAACCTGGTGTGCCTGTGCCTGAAGCCGTTTGCGGCGACAGAGCGGGGGACAGGATCCTCGAGCGTCGCTCGGGATCTTTGTAAAAAGGTCCCTTGGGGCAAAGGCAAACCCGACGGGTTCACACTTATGTGGCCCCGTCTACTGGAGACAGACAGTGGAAAGAGCGGAAAAACGCGAATTCGTCACGGAGCTGAACGAAGTCTTCAAGGCTTCCGGTTCGGTTGTCGTGGCCCACTATGCTGGTGTCACCGTTGCGCAAATGAACGACTTCCGTTCGAAAATGCGCGCTGCCGGAGGCACCGTCAAGGTCGCGAAGAACCGCCTGGCCAAGATCGCTCTTCAGGGCACGGAGTCGGAAGGGATGACAGATCTCTTCAAGGGCCAGACGCTGATTGCATACAGCGTCGACCCTATGATTGCTCCGAAAGTCGTCATGGATTTCGCAAAGACCAACGATAAAGTCGTTGTTCTCGGCGGTTCCATGGGCGCAACCACGCTCAACGCCGAAGCAGTCAAGTCGCTTGCGACCCTGCCTTCGCTGGACGAGCTGCGCGCAAAGCTGCTGGGCCTACTCAACGCCCCGGCAACTCGCGTCGCCACGGTTGTCGCAGCACCTGCAAGCCAGCTTGCACGGGTGTTCTCGGCTTACGCCAAGAAGGACGAAGCCGCTTAAGGCGGTTTTTCGCTGTAATTATTCAAACTGGTTCGAACTGAACAAAAGGAACTATCAAAATGGCTGATCTCGCAAAGATCGTTGAAGACCTCTCCACCCTGACCGTTCTGGAAGCTGCAGAACTGTCGAAGCTTCTCGAAGAAAAGTGGGGCGTTTCCGCCGCTGCTCCGGTAGCTGTTGCTGCTGCTGGCGGTGCTGGCGCTGCTGCTGTCGTTGAAGAAGAAAAGACCGAATTCGACGTGATCCTGGTTGACGCTGGCGCCAACAAGATCAACGTCATCAAGGAAGTCCGCGCTATCACGGGTCTCGGCCTGAAGGAAGCTAAGGACCTCGTTGAAGGCGCTCCGAAGGCTGTCAAGGAAGCTGTTTCCAAGGCTGAAGCTGCTGACCTCAAGAAGAAGCTTGAAGACGCTGGCGCCAAGGTCGACGTTAAGTAATCTTGCGATTGCTGGCGGGAAGGGGCTTCATGCCCCTTTCCGTCGTCATCGTTTTAAAACTTATTACCCAAAAGCCGCGTGAAAATGGCTTTTGGGTAATGGGTTCTTCAAGAGAATGGTTCCGAACCGGCTCATCTAGGCAATCCGGCCTGATTGATCCGGGATGTGGAACGAGATTGATGACACCCATTGCTTGACGGGATCGACTGGCCATCGGTTCCCGTCCGTTGCAGGCCCGGATGCAATTTTAAAGGAGCGACGATGGCTCAGACCCTTTCGTTTAACGGTCGCAGGCGCGTACGCAAGTTTTTCGGCAAAATTCCAGAAGTAGCGGAAATGCCGAACCTCATCGAGGTTCAGAAGGCTTCGTATGACCAGTTTCTCATGGTTGACGAGCCCAAGGGTGGCCGTCCCGACGAGGGATTGAATGCCGTATTCAAATCCGTATTCCCGATCACCGATTTTTCCGGCGCATCCATGCTCGAATTCGTATCTTACGAATTCGAAGCGCCGAAGTTTGACGTCGAGGAATGCCGTCAGCGCGATCTGACCTACGCAGCGCCGCTGAAAGTGACGCTGCGCCTCATCGTGTTCGATATCGACGAGGATACAGGCGCGAAGTCCATCAAGGACATCAAGGAACAGTCCGTATACATGGGCGACATGCCGCTCATGACCAATAACGGCACGTTCATCGTCAACGGTACAGAGCGCGTCATCGTTTCGCAGATGCACCGTTCGCCGGGCGTATTCTTTGACCACGACAAGGGCAAGAGCCATTCTTCCGGCAAGCTTCTGTTCGCTGCCCGCGTCATCCCGTATCGCGGTTCCTGGCTCGACATCGAGTTCGACGCCAAGGACATCGTCTATGCGCGTATCGACCGTCGCCGCAAGCTGCCCGTGACCTCGCTCCTGATGGCGCTTGGCATGGATGGTGAAGAAATCCTGTCGACGTTCTACAGCAAGGCTTCCTACGAGCGCTCCGGCGATGGCTGGCGCATTCCGTTCCAGCCTGAAACGCTGAAGAATGCCAAGGTCATCACCGACATGATCGACGCCGACACCGGCGAAGTCGTTGTCGAAGGTGGCAAGAAGCTGACTCCGCGTCTTATCCGCCAGCTCGTCGACAAGGGCCTGAAGGCACTTAAGGCGACTGACGAAGATCTCTACGGCAACTTCCTTGCCGAAGACATCGTCAACTACTCGACGGGTGAGATCTATCTCGAAGCCGGCGACGAAATCGACGAAAAGACGCTTGGCCTCATTCTTCAGTCCGGCTTTGACGAGATTCCGGTCCTCAACATCGACCACGTCAATGTTGGCGCCTATATCCGCAACACGCTGCATGCGGACAAGAACCAGAACCGCCAGGAAGCGCTGTTCGACATCTACCGCGTCATGCGTCCGGGTGAGCCGCCGACCATGGATTCGGCAGAAGCGATGTTCAACTCGCTGTTCTTCGATGCAGAACGTTATGATCTCTCGGCTGTTGGCCGCGTGAAGATGAACATGCGTCTCGACCTCGACGCGGAAGACACCGTGCGCACGCTGCGCAAGGAAGACATCCTCGCTGTCGTCAAGATGCTGGTCGAACTGCGCGACGGCAAGGGCGAAATCGACGACATCGACAACCTCGGCAACCGCCGTGTGCGTTCGGTCGGCGAGCTGATGGAAAACCAGTACCGCCTCGGCCTTCTGCGCATGGAACGTGCGATCAAGGAACGTATGTCCTCGATCGAAATCGACACCGTTATGCCGCAGGACCTGATCAATGCGAAGCCGGCAGCTGCCGCCGTTCGCGAATTCTTCGGTTCCTCGCAGCTGTCGCAGTTCATGGACCAGGTGAACCCGCTTTCGGAAATCACCCACAAGCGCCGTCTTTCGGCTCTTGGACCGGGTGGTCTGACCCGTGAGCGCGCCGGCTTCGAAGTCCGCGACGTTCATCCGACCCACTACGGCCGTATTTGCCCGATCGAAACGCCGGAAGGCCCGAACATCGGTCTGATCAACTCGCTTGCCACCTTTGCCCGCGTCAACAAGTACGGCTTCATCGAAAGCCCGTACCGCAAGATCATCGACGGCAAGGTGACGACCGACGTTATCTACCTCTCCGCCATGGAAGAGGCCAAGTACTACGTCGCACAGGCCAATGCCGAGCTCGATGGCGAAGGCGCCTTCACTGAAGAGTTCGTTGTTTGCCGTCACTCGGGCGAAGTTATGCTCGCACCGCGCGACAACATTAACCTGATGGACGTTTCGCCGAAGCAGCTCGTTTCGGTCGCAGCGGCTCTCATTCCGTTCCTGGAAAACGACGACGCCAACCGCGCTCTCATGGGCTCGAACATGCAGCGTCAGGCCGTTCCGCTTCTGCGGGCGGAAGCGCCGTTCGTCGGCACAGGCATGGAACCGATCGTCGCCCGTGACTCCGGCGCTGCCATCGCGGCTCGCCGCGGCGGTGTCGTCGACCAGGTGGATGCGACCCGTATCGTTATCCGCGCTACGGAAGAACTCGATGCCGGCAAGTCGGGCGTCGATATCTACCGTCTGCAGAAGTTCCAGCGTTCGAACCAGAACACCTGCGTCAACCAGCGTCCGCTGGTCGCTGTCGGTGACATCATCTCCAAGGGTGACATCATCGCTGATGGTCCGTCGACCGACCTCGGCGATCTGGCGCTCGGCCGTAACGCGCTCGTCGCGTTCATGCCCTGGAACGGCTACAACTACGAAGACTCGATCCTGATGTCGGAACGTATCGTTTCCGACGACGTGTTCACCTCCATCCACATCGAAGAATTCGAAGTGATGGCGCGTGACACGAAGCTTGGTCCGGAAGAAATCACGCGCGACATTCCGAACGTTTCGGAAGAAGCGCTGAAGAACCTCGACGAAGCCGGTATCGTTTACATCGGTGCGGAAGTTCAGCCGGGCGATATCCTCGTCGGCAAGATCACGCCGAAGGGCGAAAGCCCGATGACGCCGGAAGAAAAGCTTCTGCGCGCCATCTTCGGTGAAAAGGCTTCCGACGTTCGCGACACCTCCATGCGCATGCCTCCGGGCACGTTTGGTACCGTTGTGGAAGTCCGCGTCTTCAACCGTCACGGTGTGGAGAAGGATGAGCGCGCGATGGCAATCGAGCGCGAAGAGATCGAACGTCTCGCAAAGGACCGCGACGACGAACAGGCAATTCTCGACCGTAACGTCTACGGCCGCCTGATCGACATGCTGCGTGGTCACGTTTCCATCGCCGGTCCGAAGGGCTTCAAGAAGGGGGTCGAGCTTTCCAACGCCGTCGTCTCCGAATATCCCCGCTCGCAGTGGTGGATGTTTGCAGTCGAAGACGAGAAGGCCCAGTCCGAACTGGAAGCACTTCGCGGCCAGTACGACGAATCCAAGTCGCGCCTTGAACAGCGCTTCATGGACAAGGTCGAGAAGGTCCAGCGCGGCGATGAAATGCCTCCTGGCGTCATGAAGATGGTCAAGGTCTTCGTCGCTGTGAAGCGCAAGATCCAGCCGGGCGACAAGATGGCCGGCCGTCACGGTAACAAGGGCGTCGTCTCGCGTATCGTTCCTGTCGAGGACATGCCGTTCCTCGAAGACGGCACGCATGTCGACATCTGCTTGAACCCGCTCGGCGTGCCTTCGCGCATGAACGTCGGCCAGATCCTCGAAACCCACCTCGCATGGGCATGCGCAGGTATGGGCAAGAAGATCGGCGAGATGCTCGAAGAGTATCGCAAGACGATGGACATCAGCGAGCTTCGCACGGAGCTTACCGAAATCTATGCGAGTGAATCGCATGACGAGGTAAAGCGCTTCGACGACGAATCGCTGGTCAAGCTTGCCGAAGAAGCCAAGCGCGGTGTTTCCATCGCGACCCCTGTCTTCGACGGTGCGCATGAACCCGACGTTGCCGCGATGCTGAAGAAGGCAGGTCTGCATGAATCCGGTCAGTCCGTTCTTTATGACGGTCGTACCGGCGAGCCGTTCGATCGCAAGGTCACCGTCGGCTACATGTACATGATCAAGCTGAACCACCTTGTTGACGACAAGATCCACGCTCGCTCGATCGGTCCTTACTCGCTCGTTACCCAGCAGCCGCTGGGCGGCAAGGCGCAGTTCGGCGGACAGCGCTTCGGGGAAATGGAAGTCTGGGCTCTGGAAGCATACGGCGCGGCTTACACGCTGCAGGAAATGCTCACCGTCAAGTCGGACGACGTGGCGGGCCGCACCAAGGTCTACGAGGCGATCGTCCGTGGCGACGATACCTTCGAGGCCGGTATCCCCGAGAGCTTCAACGTTCTCGTCAAGGAAATGCGGTCGCTCGGTCTTTCGGTCGAACTGGAGAACTCGAAGGTCGAGACCCAGCCCGAGGATCAGCTGCCCGACGCAGCGGAATAAAGATGAGAGAGGCGGGCGCCGTGTTGGCGCCTGCCGGTTCCCCGGCGACCAATGGTTGCCGCGGGACACTTTCGCCGCATTGTGCGGTTAATCCGTATTTAAAGCTCTGGACGGTGACCCGGGAAGAAGCCGGTCCAGATGCAAACAGGGGCAGCAGCTAGCCTCTCAAGGAGACAAGGCATGAACCAAGAGGTCATGAATCTTTTCAATCCTCAGGTGCCTGCGCAGCATTTCGATTCCATCCGGATTTCGATCGCTTCGCCGGAAAAAATCCTGTCGTGGTCCTACGGCGAGATCAAGAAGCCGGAAACCATCAACTATCGTACGTTCAAGCCGGAACGCGATGGTCTCTTCTGCGCGCGCATTTTCGGACCTATCAAGGACTACGAATGCCTGTGCGGCAAGTACAAGCGCATGAAGTACAAGGGCATCATCTGCGAAAAGTGCGGCGTTGAAGTTACGCTGTCGCGCGTTCGCCGTGAGCGCATGGGCCATATCGAGCTCGCAGCGCCCGTGGCCCATATCTGGTTCCTGAAGTCGCTTCCCTCGCGTATCTCGACCTTGCTCGACATGACGCTGAAGGATGTCGAACGCGTTCTCTATTTCGAGAACTACATCGTCACCGAACCCGGCCTCACCTCGATGAAGCAGAACCAGCTTCTGTCCGAGGAAGAGTACATGATCGCCGTTGACGAGTTCGGCGAAGACCAGTTCACCGCCATGATCGGCGCTGAAGCCATCTACGAGATGCTGGCTTCGATGAACCTCGAAAAGATCGCCGGCGACCTGCGTGCCGAGCTTGCCGAGACCACCTCGGATCTCAAGCAAAAGAAGTTCATGAAGCGTCTCAAGATCGTTGAGAACTTCATGGAATCCGGCAATCGTCCGGAATGGATGATCATGAAGGTCGTTCCGGTTATTCCGCCGGACCTTCGTCCGCTGGTTCCGCTGGATGGTGGCCGTTTCGCGACGTCCGACCTCAACGATCTCTATCGCCGCGTCATCAACCGTAACAACCGTCTGAAGCGCCTGATCGAGCTTCGCGCGCCTGGTATCATCATCCGCAACGAAAAGCGTATGTTGCAGGAATCCGTCGATGCGCTGTTCGATAACGGCCGTCGCGGTCGCGTCATCACGGGTGCGAACAAGCGTCCGCTGAAGTCGCTTTCCGACATGCTCAAGGGCAAGCAGGGCCGCTTCCGCCAGAACCTTCTCGGCAAGCGCGTCGACTATTCAGGCCGTTCGGTCATCGTGACCGGTCCGGAGCTGAAGCTGCACCAGTGCGGCCTGCCGAAGAAGATGGCGCTCGAGCTGTTCAAGCCGTTCATCTATGCCCGCCTCGATGCCAAGGGTTACTCCTCGACCGTCAAGCAGGCCAAGAAGCTGGTTGAAAAGGAAAAGCCTGAAGTTTGGGATATCCTCGACGAGGTCATCCGCGAGCATCCGGTCCTTCTGAACCGCGCACCGACGCTGCACCGTCTGGGTATCCAGGCCTTCGAACCCATGCTGGTTGAAGGCAAGGCCATTCAGCTGCATCCGCTCGTCTGCACGGCTTTCAACGCCGACTTCGACGGCGACCAGATGGCCGTTCACGTGCCGCTGTCGCTTGAAGCCCAGCTTGAAGCCCGCGTGCTGATGATGTCGACCAACAACATCCTGCATCCGGCAAACGGCCATCCGATCATCGTTCCTTCGCAGGACATGGTTCTCGGCCTGTATTACCTGTCGATCATGAACCAGAACGAGCCCGGCGAAGGCATGGCCTTCTCGGACATCGGCGAATTGCATCACGCGCTTGAAAACAAGGTCGTGACACTGCATGCCAAGATCCGTGGTCGCTTCAAGACCGTGGATGCTGATGGCAAGCCGGTTTCCAAGATCCATGAAACGACTCCTGGCCGTATGCTGATTGGCGAACTTCTGCCGAAGAACGTCAACGTGCCGTTCGACGTCTGCAACCAGGAAATGACCAAGAAGAACATCTCCAAGATGATCGACACGGTCTACCGTCATTGCGGCCAGAAAGACACGGTCATCTTCTGCGACCGGATCATGCAGCTCGGCTTTGCTCACGCTTGCCGCGCCGGTATTTCGTTCGGCAAGGACGACATGGTCATTCCGGACAGCAAGGTTAAGATCGTCGGTGACACCGAAGCCTTGGTGAAGGAATACGAACAGCAGTATAACGACGGTCTCATCACTCAGGGCGAAAAGTACAACAAGGTTGTCGACGCCTGGGGTAAGGCAACCGAAAAGGTCGCCGAAGAAATGATGGCGCGCATCAAGGCTGTGGAATTCGACCCGGAAACGGGCCGCCAGAAGCCGATGAACTCCATCTACATGATGAGCCATTCGGGCGCCCGCGGTTCACCGAACCAGATGCGTCAGCTGGGCGGCATGCGCGGCCTGATGGCCAAGCCCTCGGGTGAAATCATCGAGACGCCGATCATCTCGAACTTCAAGGAAGGCCTGACCGTTAACGAGTACTTCAACTCGACCCACGGTGCCCGTAAGGGTCTTGCAGACACCGCCTTGAAGACGGCGAACTCGGGTTACCTTACCCGCCGTCTCGTCGACGTGGCACAGGATTGCATCGTGAACTCCGTGGATTGCGGCACCGACAAGGGCCTCACCATGACCGCCATCGTTGATGCCGGTCAGGTCGTTGCCTCGCTCGGCGCACGTATCCTCGGCCGTACGGCTCTTGATGACATCGACAATCCGGTAACTGGCGAAAACATCGTCAAGGCCAGAACGTTGATCGACGAAGCCGACGTTGCGATCATCGAGAAGGCTGGCATCCAGTCCGTCCGTATCCGCTCGGCACTGACCTGCGAAGTGCAGGTCGGCGTTTGCGGCGTCTGCTACGGTCGTGACCTTGCTCGCGGTACTCCGGTCAACATGGGCGAAGCCGTTGGCGTCATCGCCGCACAGTCGATCGGTGAACCGGGCACGCAGCTCACCATGCGTACCTTCCACCTTGGCGGTACGGCAAACGTGGTTGACCAGTCGTTCCTGGAAGCTTCGTATGAAGGCACGATCCAGATCAAGAACCGCAACATCCTGCGGAACTCCGATGGCGTTCTCATCGCAATGGGCCGTAACATGTCGGTCACCATTCTCGATGAGCGCGGCGTGGAACGTTCGTCGCAGCGCGTCGCTTATGGTTCGAAGATCTTCGTTGATGACGGCGACAAGGTAAAACGCGGCCAGCGTCTTGCAGAGTGGGACCCCTACACCCGTCCGATGATGACGGAAGTGGAAGGTACCGTTCACTTCGAGGACCTCGTCGACGGTCTTTCCGTTCTGGAAGCCACCGACGAATCCACCGGCATCACCAAGCGTCAGGTCATTGACTGGCGTTCGACGCCGCGCGGTTCGGACCTCAAGCCCGCGATCATCATCAAGGATGCTTCCGGCGCTGTCGCAAAGCTTAGCCGCGGTGGCGAAGCTCGCTTCCACCTCTCCGTGGACGCGATCCTGTCGGTTGAGCCTGGTTCGAAGGTCTTCCAGGGTGACGTGCTTGCACGTTCGCCGCTGGAAAGCGCCAAGACCAAGGACATCACCGGTGGTCTGCCGCGCGTTGCCGAACTGTTCGAAGCACGTCGTCCGAAGGATCATGCTGTCATCGCTGAGATCGATGGTACGATCCGCCTCGGTCGCGACTACAAGAACAAGCGTCGCGTGATGATCGAGCCTGCGGAAGACGGCGTCGAGCCGGTCGAATACCTGATCCCGAAGGGCAAGCCCTTCCATCTTCAGGAAGGCGACTACATCGAGAAGGGCGAATACATTCTCGACGGCAATCCGGCACCGCACGACATTCTGGCAATCAAGGGCGTAGAGGCTTTGGCTTCCTACCTCGTGAACGAAATCCAGGAAGTCTACCGACTGCAGGGCGTTGTGATCAACGACAAGCACATCGAGGTGATCGTTCGCCAGATGCTGCAGAAGGTCGAGATCACCGATGCGGGCGACAGCCACTACATCGTTGGCGACAATGTCGATCGTATCGAGCTTGACGACAACAACGACCGCCTGATCGAAGAAGGCAAGAAGCCCGCTTATGGCGATCCGGTTCTTCTCGGTATCACCAAGGCATCGCTGCAGACGCCGTCCTTCATCTCGGCCGCATCGTTCCAGGAAACCACCAAGGTTCTCACGGAAGCTGCGATCGCCGGCAAGACGGATACGCTGCAGGGCCTCAAGGAAAACGTCATCGTCGGCCGCCTCATCCCGGCCGGTACCGGCGGCACCATGACGCAGATCCGCCGCATCGCCACCTCGCGCGACGACCTCATTCTCGAGGAACGCCGCAAGGGTACGGGTGCAGGCTCTGCGACACAGATGCTGCAGGACATGACGGATCCGGCTCCGGCCGAATAAGGTCAGGTCCAGGCAGGGGCTTTACGAAGCCCCGCCAAAGTTCAGTAAAAAAACGCCCGGAGCAATCCGGGCGTTTTTCGTTTTGGTCGGGTTAGAAGGTCAGATCTGGTCCCTCACATGGCCAGTCCCGTCTCGGGGTTTTTCCTGCTCACCGATGGTGTAGCGCGTCAAAACGGAAAGCCGCCGAACGAGATCGGTCTGGCCCGTACTGCCGGTCTTTGCATAGATAGACTTGGCGTTGCTGCGAACCGTTTCGTGCGAGATTTGAAGTTGCTTTGCCACGGAGGGAAGTGAAAGGCCCTTCAGGATTTCCAGCGCGACACGGGCCTCGCCTTTGGTGAGATCGTATAACCCCTTCAGAAGCGGCGTGACGTCGGCAACGGTGTCCGATGGTTGCGATATCAGCACGATCGCGCTGCCGTTAGGGGATAAATCCAGCGCGTCCTTTCGCAGCGGTATGACGTGAAGGATGCACACCCTGTCTTCGCTTGTCGGCAGGGGTAGGGAACTGACACTGCCGCCGGCGAGCGCCTTGTAGAGCAGCCGGTTTATTCTCTCGTCCAAGATCAAGATCCTGTCGCGGGCGCGGGTGGAAATACACTTTTTGGTCGCCTCGAACAGGTTGTTTGTGGAAAGAACGCGTCCGCTTGCCTGGAGCACCGCCGCCGGCGCACCGATGGCGTTGAGGCCGAGCGTGATGGCATCTGCTTTCTGGCGTTGCAGCCCTGTTGCGAGGGTGAGGCTGCGGGCGATATGCGGCCTCAGCCGGCCAAGTGCCGCCATGGTTTCCGGACCAATGATTCCTCTGTCGAGCTTGCGTTCGAATAGGAGAGTCATTTCGGGATGATCCGGCGGCGCAACCTGCGTTGCCACCCCATATCCCAGTCCACGCGGCATCAGGAAATCGCGCACGATTGGCAGCCCCGCCCATTCGTCAGGGGTAAATATATCGAAATCATGCACGAAGGAAAATTGGCCCTCGCGGACAGCGCGTGTGAGGCGATCGTTGCGGTGGTTCCAGCCGCCCTTCATGAAGGCTTGCATAAGCTCCTGGAAATTGGGCGGATAGAGCCATGCTTCATCCTCGCCTTTGCCCCAGGTGAGCGCGCCGCCCCAGAAATCGAGCCGTTGGCCGATTGCGGCTATCACGTTCGCCCAGCGATCGGGAAACAGTGCTGCCTCGTAAATGTCATCTATAATGTCTGCCGAAGATATATTATCCAACCCGCCACCGAAATCATGCGTCGGGATCAATTTAATCTTATATCTTCGTATATTTCAACGGAAATACAAATAATACTATTATATTTAAAGTATATAATCTATCAGTGACTTAATATATTGAAATTTACCAAGGTCTTTTGCAGGAAAAGGTGGCTGCACGCAAGATTTCGGCCTTGGCATCAAGTCCTGGAAGACAACCGCCCTGGTGTGGGCGGGTGCCGTTTTATCGGTGGCGGCGCATTTGTCGCGGTGAGGGCGGTCCCTCAGGCGAAACGGATGATGGCGACTTCGCCCTCCAGGGCGCCCTGATAGGCGGAAGCGTGCGGCTCTTCGTCCGGAACTTCAGTCAGCATGCCGATCTGGTCGAGGTCGGCTTCGATGAAACCTTCCTCCGAAAGCGCGTTCAGCGTTTCGCGTACGGCGGTGTCGTCGTCCGGCGCCCGCAGAATGACGTGGATGTCGATGCCTTCGGAATTGTCGTGTTCGTAGGCCTTGCCGATGACGATGAAGACCATCGGCTCGTCGCGTCCGTTGTCGTTGTCGGGGAGGTTGGTCATGACGCGGTTCCTTGATATGTCGTTGTGGAGTATGCGGGCCGGACGGAATCGGTCTTGCGCGCGGCGGTGCCAGCTCCGGCCCGCTTGAGGGAATCAATAGACGGATTTTGTGAAAAGCCAAAGGCCGGAGGTCAAAATCGCTGTTGCCGGCTGTGACTTATGTTAGAAGGAGAGGGCAAAGGGCCTGTGCGCAGGCTTTGTGGCCTCGGGTGCCAGCGCAAAATGCGGATTCGCCCTTGACGAAAGCTGGCTAAAACAGTAGTACGCCCGCCATCGGAGCCTCTATCTGTGCTGGCCGTTCGGAAACGTTTTTCCCGGACATCATCTCAAATGAAGCTTCATTGCACGTAGAAGACACGAATGTTGCACGCAAGACGCCTCATCCGGCGTCCTCTGCTCTTGGTGGTCCATCCGTGAAAACGGATCGGGCCACGTTTTGCGCATGAGGATATATGCGTGCTTCGTCGCCGGAAACGGCATAGCCGCCACCCGTGAGGGTGGCTAAAGTAGTTTTTGCAAGGGATGGTTATATGCCTACCGTAAACCAGCTGATCCGTAAGCCCCGCCAGGCACAGGTAAAGCGCAACAAGGTTCCTGCACTTCAGGAAAACCCGCAGAAGCGTGGTGTTTGCACCCGCGTTTACACGACGACCCCGAAGAAGCCGAACTCGGCTCTGCGTAAGGTTGCCAAGATCCGTCTCACCAACGGCTTCGAAGTCATTGGCTACATTCCCGGCGAAGGTCACAACCTTCAGGAACACTCCGTGGTCATGATCCGCGGCGGCCGCGTGAAGGACTTGCCGGGTGTGCGTTACCACATCATCCGCGGTGTTCTCGATACCCAGGGCGTCAAGAACCGCAAGCAGCGCCGTTCGAAGTACGGTGCGAAGCGTCCGAAGTAATTTTCGGCAACAACAATCAGGCGCTGCGCGAGGTTCTCCGCGTGGTTTAGCGTCAATAACATTGAGAGACAAAGAATATGTCCCGTCGCCATAGTGCAGAAAAGCGTGAGATCAACCCGGACCCGAAGTTCGGCGATCTGGTCGTCACCAAGTTCATGAATGCCATCATGCTTCACGGCAAGAAGTCCGTCGCGGAAAGCATCGTTTACGGCGCGTTCGACGTCGTTCAGGGCAAGACGAAGCAGGAGCCGCTCGGCGTGTTCCACTCCGCCCTCGACAACGTTGCTCCGCACGTTGAAGTGCGTTCGCGTCGCGTTGGCGGTGCTACGTATCAGGTCCCGGTCGACGTTCGTCCGGAGCGCCGTCAGGCTCTCGCCATCCGCTGGCTGATCACTGCTGCTCGCAAGCGTAACGAAACGACCATGGTCGATCGCCTCTCCGGCGAACTCATGGACGCTGCGAACAACCGCGGTTCCGCCGTCAAGAAGCGTGAAGACACGCACAAGATGGCCGACGCAAACCGCGCATTCTCGCATTACCGCTGGTAATCTTAAACGGTCGCATATCGAAAGGCAGTCCATTATGGCTCGCGAATATAAAATCGAAGACTACCGCAATTTCGGTATCATGGCGCATATCGACGCCGGTAAGACGACGACCACCGAGCGTATTCTTTATTACACCGGTAAGTCGCACAAGATCGGCGAAGTTCATGATGGCGCTGCCACGATGGACTGGATGGAACAGGAGCAGGAACGTGGTATCACCATCACGTCCGCTGCGACCACGACCTTCTGGAAGGGTCGCGACGGCAAGATGCGCCGTTTCAACATCATCGACACCCCCGGCCACGTTGACTTCACCATTGAAGTCGAGCGTTCGCTGCGCGTTCTCGACGGTGCCATCGCTCTTCTCGACGCCAACGCCGGTGTAGAGCCGCAGACGGAAACCGTCTGGCGTCAGGCTGAGAAGTACAACGTTCCGCGTATGATCTTCTGCAACAAGATGGACAAGACCGGTGCTGACTTCTACCGCTCGGTAGAAATGATCAAGACCCGTCTCGGCGCTACCGCCGTTGTCATGCAGCTTCCGATCGGCGCTGAGACCGAGTTCAAGGGCGTTATCGACCTGATCGAGATGAACGCACTCATCTGGCGCGACGAATCGCTCGGCGCTCAGTGGGACGTCGTCGAAATTCCTGAAGACATGAAGGCCAAGGCTGAAGAATATCGCGAAAAGCTGATCGAGACCGTTGTCGAGATCGACGAAGAAGCGATGGAAGACTACCTGAACGGCATCATGCCCGACAACGAGAAGATCCGTTCGCTCGTTCGCCGCGGCACCATCGACGTGAAGTTCCACCCGATGTTCTGCGGTACCGCGTTCAAAAACAAGGGCGTTCAGCCGCTTCTCGACGCCGTCGTCGACTACCTGCCTTCGCCGCTGGACATTCCTGCGATCAAGGGCATCGACTTCAAGACCGAAGCCGAAATCGAGCGTCATGCCGATGACAGCGAGCCGCTTTCCATGCTCGCGTTCAAGATCATGAACGACCCCTTCGTCGGTTCTCTGACCTTCGCCCGCATCTACTCCGGCAAGCTCGAAAAGGGCACGTCGGTCATCAACACGGTCAAGGACAAGCGTGAGCGCGTCGGCCGTATGCTGCAGATGCATTCCAACAGCCGTGAAGACATCGAAGAAGCCTTTGCCGGCGACATCGTTGCTCTGGCTGGCCTCAAGGAAACCACCACTGGCGATACGCTCTGCGATCCGCTGAAGCCGGTTATCCTCGAGCGCATGGAATTCCCCGAGCCGGTCATCCAGATCGCCATCGAGCCGAAGACCAAGGGCGACCAGGAAAAGATGGGCCTCGCGCTCAACCGCCTGGCTGCTGAAGATCCTTCGTTCCGCGTCAAGACGGATGAAGAATCCGGTCAGACGATCATCGCAGGCATGGGCGAACTTCACCTCGACATCCTCGTTGACCGTATGCGTCGCGAGTTCAAGGTTGAAGCAACCGTTGGTGCTCCGCAGGTTGCCTACCGCGAAACCATCACGCGTCAGCACGAAGAAGACTACACGCACAAGAAGCAGTCCGGTGGTACCGGTCAGTTTGCTCGCGTGAAGATCATCTTCGAACCGAACCCTGAAGGCGAAGAATTCAAGTTCGAATCCAAGATCGTCGGCGGTGCTGTTCCGAAGGAATACATCCCGGGCGTTCAGAAGGGTATCGAAAGCGTTCTGTCTTCCGGTCCGCTTGCTGGCTTCCCGATGCTGGGCGTCAAGGCGACCCTGATCGACGGCGCATACCACGATGTCGACTCCTCGGTTCTGGCGTTCGAAATCGCATCGCGTGCCTGCTTCCGTGAAGCAGCAAAGAAGGCTGGTGCACAGCTTCTCGAGCCGATGATGAAGGTCGAAGTCGTCACCCCTGAAGATTACGTCGGTGACGTGATTGGCGATCTGAACTCGCGTCGCGGTCAGATCCAGGGTCAGGAATCGCGTGGCATCACCATCGTGATCAGCGCACACGTTCCGCTCGCGAACATGTTCAAGTACGTCGACAACCTGCGCTCCATGTCGCAGGGCCGCGCGCAGTACTCGATGACGTTCGATCACTATTCGCCGGTTCCGTCGAACGTGGCGCAGGAAATCCAGGCAAAGTACTCCGGTCAGAAGTGATCGGGGTACGCCCCATCAGAGATTTGAAGATTATTCCCCTCAAGGGACAAGAATGGAGAGCCACTAATGGCAAAGAGCAAGTTTGAGCGCAATAAGCCGCACGTCAACATTGGCACGATCGGTCACGTCGACCACGGCAAGACGTCGTTGACTGCTGCGATCACGAAGTATTTCGGCGAGTTCAAGGCGTACGACCAGATCGACGCTGCTCCTGAAGAAAAGGCTCGCGGCATCACGATCTCGACGGCGCACGTCGAATACGAAACGCCGAACCGTCACTACGCACACGTCGACTGCCCCGGCCACGCCGACTACGTGAAGAACATGATCACCGGTGCTGCCCAGATGGACGGCGCGATCCTGGTTTGCTCTGCAGCTGACGGCCCGATGCCGCAGACGCGCGAGCACATCCTGCTTGCTCGCCAGGTTGGCGTTCCGGCGATCGTCGTGTTCCTCAACAAGGTTGACCAGGTTGACGACGCCGAGCTTCTCGAGCTCGTCGAACTGGAAGTTCGCGAACTTCTGTCGTCCTACGACTTCCCGGGCGACGATATCCCGATCGTCAAGGGTTCGGCACTTGCTGCTCTTGAAGATTCCGACAAGAAGATCGGTGAAGACGCAATCCGCGAGCTGATGGCTGCTGTTGACGCCTACATCCCGACGCCTGAGCGTCCGATCGACCAGCCGTTCCTGATGCCGATCGAAGACGTGTTCTCGATCTCTGGCCGTGGTACGGTTGTGACGGGTCGCGTTGAGCGCGGTATCGTCAAGGTTGGTGAAGAAGTCGAAATCGTCGGCATTCGTCCGACGTCGAAGACGACGGTTACCGGCGTTGAAATGTTCCGCAAGCTGCTCGACCAGGGCCAGGCTGGCGACAACATCGGTGCTCTCGTTCGCGGCGTTACCCGTGACGGCGTTGAGCGTGGCCAGATCCTGTGCAAGCCGGGTTCGGTCAAGCCGCACAAGAAGTTCATGGCAGAAGCCTACATCCTGACGAAGGAAGAAGGCGGCCGTCATACGCCGTTCTTCACGAACTACCGTCCGCAGTTCTACTTCCGTACGACTGACGTTACCGGTATCGTTTCGCTTCCAGAAGGCACGGAAATGGTTATGCCTGGCGATAACGTCACTGTTGAAGTCGAGCTGATCGTTCCGATCGCGATGGAAGAAAAGCTGCGCTTCGCTATCCGCGAAGGCGGCCGTACCGTCGGCGCCGGCATCGTCGCTTCTATCGTCGAGTAATTTCACGACGTTGAAATTCAGACCGGCGGCGGTGTTACCCACACCGCCGCCGGGCTTTTAGTAAAAAAGCCTGGCGGCGTTGCATTTTTAGTGCTTGAAAAATTCGGTGAAAGCGCGTAAACGCGCATTCACACTCACCCGCTGGATTCGCAAGCAATTGCGGAGCGCGGTGTTTTAGCAATACAGACTACTGAAATGATTGGGGTGCGACGCGCATCCCTCTCGATTTTTGAAAATCTGCGGCGCCACGATCAATAGAAGTTCATGTGTTTCCGCGTGCGGAAACGAATAACAAAGAACAAGGACAAGACGAATGAACGGCCAGAATATCCGTATCCGCCTCAAGGCGTTCGATCACCGGATCCTCGATGCCTCTACCCGTGAAATCGTGTCGACCGCAAAGCGCACCGGCGCCAGCGTTCGCGGCCCGGTTCCGCTCCCCACCCGCATCGAAAAGTTTACCGTCAACCGCTCTCCTCACGTTGATAAGAAGAGCCGTGAACAGTTCGAAATGCGGACGCACAAGCGTCTTCTCGATATCGTTGACCCCACCCCGCAGACCGTCGATGCTCTGATGAAGCTCGACCTGGCTGCCGGCGTTGACGTGGAAATCAAGCTCTAAGACTGGCCTGACCTCATCCAAGTGAGGGCCATATAACAAGGAAGGTACGTGGAGAAATCCAACGGCTTCCAATCCGGAGACCGGAAACATCGTGAGATGTCGAAGGGCACTCCTTAACAAAGGCCAAAAAGGGTTTTCCCTTCAAGGCTCGCAAGAGGATGAACCAATGCGTTCAGGTGTGATTGCACAGAAAGTGGGTATGACCCGCGTCTACAACGACGCTGGTGAACATATTCCAGTAACAGTATTGCGGATGGATAACGTACAAGTCGTTTCCCAGCGCACGGAAGACAAGAATGGCTACACCGCAGTTCAGCTCGGTGCCGGCCAGTCCAAGGTCAAAAACACGACGAAGGCGCTTCGCGGTCATTTTGCCGCTGCCAATGTCGAACCGAAAGCAAAGCTCGTCGAGTTCCGGGTTTCCCCCGAGAACCTGATCGATATCGGTGCAACACTGACCGCAACTCATTTTCAGGCCGGCCAGCTGGTCGACGTAACGGGAACCACGATCGGTAAGGGTTTTGCCGGTGCTATGAAGCGTCACAACTTCGGTGGTGGTCGCGCTTCGCACGGTAACTCCGTATCGCACCGTGCGCACGGTTCGACTGGTAACAACCAGGATCCGGGCCGCGTGTGGAAGGGCAAGCGCATGGCTGGTCATATGGGCCAGACGCGCGTTACGACCCAGAACCTCGAAGTCGTTTCGACCGATGAAGACCGTGGCCTGATCCTCGTTAAGGGTGCAGTTCCCGGTTCCAAGGGCGCCTGGATCATCGTCCGCGACGCCGTCAAGTCGGCCGCGAAGTAAGGGAGCCTTATCATGGAATTGAACGTCAAGACCCTCGAGGGAAAAGACGCCGGCAAGGTTTCTCTGTCGGACGAGATTTTCGGCCTCGATCCCCGTCAGGATATCCTGGCCCGTATGGTTCGCTGGCAGCTTGCAAAGAAGCAGCAGGGAACGCACAAGACCAAGACCCGTGCGGAAGTTTCCCGTACTGGTGCGAAGATGTACAAGCAGAAGGGTACGGGCCGCGCTCGTCACCATTCGGCTCGCGCACCGCAGTTCCGCGGCGGCGGCAAGGCCCACGGCCCGGTCGTTCGCAGCCACGCACACGACCTTCCCAAGAAGGTTCGCGCGCTTGCTCTGCGTCACGCCCTGTCTGCAAAGCTGAAGGCTGAAGATCTGATCATCGTCGATCAGCTCGTCGCGTCCGAAGCAAAGACCAAGGCTCTGCTGGGCAGCTTCGCTTCGCTTGGCCTGACCAACGCTCTCGTTATCGGTGGCGCAGAACTTGATGGCAACTTCAAGCTCGCAGCTCAGAACATCCCGAATGTGGACGTTCTGCCGGTTCAGGGCATCAATGTTTACGACATCCTGCGTCGTGGTAAGCTCGTGCTTTCCAAGGCTGCTGTAGAGGCTCTGGAGGAGCGGTTCAAATGACGGATCTTCGCCACTACGATGTGATCGTATCTCCTTCGATCACGGAAAAGTCGACGCTGGTATCCGAACAGAACCAGGTCGTATTCAACGTCGCCAAAAGCGCTTCCAAGCCTGAAATCAAGGCTGCCGTGGAAGCTCTCTTCGGCGTCAAAGTCACGGCTGTGAACACGCTTATCCGCAAGGGTAAGACCCGTCGTTTCCGTGGGTTCGCCGGTAAGCTGAAAGACGTCAAGAAAGCCGTCGTTACGCTCGCCGAAGGTCAATCCATCGACGTGTCCACCGGACTCTAAAGGTTAGGCCCAAGCGGGCAAAGACCCAAAAGGGAACAAGAATATGGCATTGAAAAGTTTCAATCCGACCACGCCAAGCCAGCGTCAGCTGGTTATCGTGGACCGCGCTTCGCTCTACAAGGGCAAGCCGGTAAAGGCTCTCACCCAGGGCCTCAGCTCCAAGGGTGGCCGCAACAACCAGGGCCGGATCACCGTCCGGTTCCAGGGTGGTGGTCACAAGCGGACCTACCGTCTGGTGGACTTCAAGCGTCGCAAGTTCGACGTTGAAGGCACCGTTGAACGTTTGGAATACGACCCCAACCGCACCGCGTTCATCGCGCTGGTTACGTATACCGACGGCGAACAGGCTTACATTCTCGCGCCACAGCGTCTCGCTGCCGGTGACAAGGTGATCGCCTCCGACAAGGCAGTGGACGTGAAGCCCGGCAACACCATGCCGCTTCAGTACATTCCGGTCGGTTCGATCATCCACAACGTCGAGATGAAGCCAGGTAAAGGCGGTCAGATTGCCCGCTCCGCCGGTACGTACGTCCAGCTCGTCGGCCGCGATGCCGGTATGGCTATCCTGCGTCTCAACTCGGGCGAACAGCGTCTGGTGCACGGCTCCTGCCTCGCATCGATCGGCGCAGTTTCGAACTCCGATCACGGCAACACCAACGACGGCAAGGCCGGTCGTTCGCGTTGGCGTGGCAAGCGTCCGCACGTTCGCGGCGTCGTCATGAACCCGGTCGACCACCCGCACGGTGGTGGTGAAGGTCGCACGTCGGGTGGTCGTCACCCGGTTACTCCGTGGGGTAAACCCACGAAGGGCAAGCGCACCCGTTCGAACAAGTCGACCGACAAGTTCATCATGCGTTCGCGCCATCAGCGCAAGAAGTAAGAGGAGAAGTCTCAAGTGGCTCGTTCAGTTTGGAAAGGTCCGTTTGTTGACGGCTATCTTCTCACTAAGGCTGAGAAGGTGCGCGAAAGCGGACGCAATGAAGTAATCAAGATCTGGAGCCGTCGCTCCACGATCCTGCCGCAGTTCGTCGGATTGACGTTTGGCGTCTACAACGGCAGCAAGCATGTGCCCGTCTCTGTCAATGAAGACATGGTCGGACACAAGTTCGGTGAATTCTCTCCGACCCGTACCTATTACGGTCACGGCGCGGACAAGAAGGCAAAGAGGAAGTAATCATGGCGAAGGCTAAGACCGAACGCCGGCTGAAGGACAATGAGGCTCAGGCCATTGCCCGTACGCTCCGCGTCAGCCCCCAGAAACTGAACCTGGTTGCCGCTCTTATCCGTGGCAAGAAGGTTGATCGCGCTCTCGCCGAGCTCGAATTCTCCCGCAAGCGCATCGCAGGGACCGTCAAGAAGACGCTCGAATCTGCGATTGCCAATGCGGAAAACAACCATGACCTCGACGTCGACGCTCTCGTCGTCGCCGAGGCCTATGTTGGCAAGTCCATCACCATGAAGCGTTTCCACGCTCGTGGCCGTGGTCGTGCATCCCGCATTGAAAAGCCGTTCTCTCACCTCACGATCGTTGTTCGTGAAGTTGAGGAAAAAGGGGAGGCCGCATAATGGGTCAGAAAATCAATCCGATCGGCTTCCGCCTCGGCATCAACCGTACCTGGGATAGCCGCTGGTACGCTGACACCGCTGAATACGGCAAGCTGCTGCATGAAGACCTTAAGATCCGGGCTTACCTGATCAAGGAACTCAAGCAGGCCGGTATCGCCAAGGTGGTCATCGAGCGTCCGCACAAGAAGTGCCGCGTTACGATCCATTCGGCTCGTCCGGGTCTCATCATCGGCAAGAAGGGCGCGGACATCGAGAAGCTTCGCAAGAAGCTTTCCGAGATGACCAACTCCGAAACGCACCTCAACATCGTTGAAGTGCGCAAGCCGGAAATCGACGCGACTCTCGTCGCTCAGTCGATCGCCCAGCAGCTCGAGCGCCGCGTGGCTTTCCGCCGTGCGATGAAGCGTTCGGTTCAGTCCGCAATGCGTCTTGGCGCCGAAGGCATCAAGATCACCTGCGGTGGCCGTCTCGGTGGCGCCGAAATCGCTCGTACCGAATGGTACCGCGAAGGACGCGTTCCGCTGCACACGCTGCGTGCGGACATCGACTACGGCACAGCTGAAGCGGAAACCGCGTTCGGCATCTGCGGCATCAAGGTCTGGATCTTCAAGGGCGAAATCCTTGAGCACGATCCGATGGCTTCTGAGCGTCGTGGTCTCGAAGGCGATGCTCAGGGCCCTGCAAGCCGTGAGCGTGGCGATCGTCCCGATCGTCGTCGCGAAAACGCTTGATTGACGCTGGCGAAAGATAAGCTCGGAGAAGTAAGAAAATGTTGCAGCCAAAGCGTACTAAGTACCGCAAGCAGTTCAAGGGACGCATCAAGGGCGTCGCCAAGGGCGGCTTTGACCTGGCATTCGGTGAATTCGGCTTGAAGTCGCAGGAACCGAACCGCGTGAACGCACGCGAGATCGAAGCGGCCCGCCGCGCGATCACGCGTTACATGAAGCGCGCAGGTCGTGTGTGGATCCGCGTATTCCCTGACGTTCCGGTAACGGCAAAGCCGACCGAAGTTCGTATGGGTAAGGGCAAGGGTTCGGTCGAATACTGGGCATGCAAGGTCAAGCCCGGTCGTATGATGTTCGAGATCGACGGTGTGTCCGAGGAGATCGCCCGCGAGGCGCTTCGCCTCGGCGCTGCCAAGCTCTCGGTCAAGACGCGCTTCGTACAGCGCATCGCAGAGTAAGGAGCAAGGCACATGAAAGCCGATGAAGTTCGCGGCCTCAGCGCCGACCAGCTCAAGGACAAGCTCGCCGATCTGAAGAAGGAGCAGTTCAACCTGCGCTTCCAGAAGGCGACTGGCCAGCTGGAGAAGTCCTCGCGCATCAACGAAGTCCGCAAGGACATCGCCCGCGTTAAAACCATTGCCCGCCAGAAGGCGGCAGAAGCCAAGGCCTAAGGAAAAATAATATGCCGAAACGCATTCTGCAGGGCGTCTGTAGTGTCCGACAAGAACGAGAAGACTGTTGTAGTCCGGGTTGAGCGCCGATTCGCTCACCCTCTGCTCCAGAAGACCGTTCGCCGTTCGAAGAAGTACAAGGCACACGACGAAAACAATCAGTATAAGGTCGGCGATGTCGTTTCCATCGAGGAATGCGCACCGATCTCCAAGGACAAGCGCTGGACGGTCGTTTCCGCCCAGGCTTAATTTCATCAGAATCGCGCCAGGTCTCTTGTACTTGGCGCGAAATACTGTATGAAGCACCGCAAGGACGCTCGTGAATCGAGCGTCTTTTGCTTTGATGCGCACGGAAGGTCCTTCGGGAAACCACCCTGTCACGACATTTCCGCGCAAAAAAAGAGACATTCATAAGCTGGGGCAGGGGGCTCACTCGGGAGAGTTTGCCCAACCGTTCCGGTAACAACAAGAAGGCGACCTGACATGATTCAGATGCAAACAAACCTCGACGTGGCGGATAATTCCGGCGCACGTCGTGTCATGTGCATCAAGGTGCTGGGCGGCTCGAAGCGCAAATATGCTTCTGTTGGCGACATTATTGTCGTTTCCATCAAGGAAGCTATTCCGCGCGGCCGCGTCAAGAAGGGCGATGTGATGAAGGCGGTTGTCGTTCGCACCGCCAAGGACATCCGTCGCGCTGACGGCAGCGTCATCCGTTTCGATAACAACGCAGCCGTTCTTATCGACAACAAGAAAGAGCCCATCGGCACCCGTATCTTCGGACCGGTTCCGCGCGAACTTCGCGCCAAGAACCACATGAAGATCATCTCGCTGGCTCCGGAAGTACTGTAAGGAGCGTATGCGATGCAGAAAATTCGTAAAGGCGACAACGTTGTCGTATTGACCGGTAAGGACAAGGGCCGTACCGGCGAAGTAATCCAGGTTTTGCCGAAGGAAGATCGGGCCGTTGTGCGTGGCGTTAACATGGTGAAGCGTCACCAGCGCCAGACCCAGGCTCAGGAAGCTGGCATCATCAACAAGGAAGCGTCCTTGCACATCTCCAACATTGCCATCGTCGATAAGGATGGCAAGCCGACCCGCGTTGGCTTTACTGTTGTAGACGGCAAGAAGGTCCGCGTGGCCAAGCGTTCGGGAGAAGTGATCGATGGCTGATAAGTACGAGCCGCGTCTCAAGACGGAGTACGTTTCCCGTATCCGTGGCGCCATGCAGGAGAAGTTCTCCTACGCCAACGTGATGATGATCCCGAAGCTTGAAAAGATCGTGATCAACATGGGTGTTGGCGAGGCAACTGCCGACTCCAAGAAGCCAACCATTGCTGCCGGTGACCTGGCTGCGATTGCCGGTCAGAAGCCGGTTGTTACCCGCGCTCGCAACTCGATCGCTGGTTTCAAGGTTCGCGAAGGCATGCCGATCGGTGCGAAGGTTACCCTTCGTGGCGCCCGCATGTATGAATTCCTTGATCGCCTGGTCAACATCGCGCTGCCGCGCGTTCGCGACTTCCGGGGTCTGAACCCGAAGAGCTTTGACGGCCGTGGCAACTTCGCCATGGGCATCAAGGAACACATTGTGTTCCCTGAGATCAACTACGATAAGGTTGATCAGATGTGGGGCATGGACATCATCGTTTGCACGACGGCGACGTCGGACGACGAAGCACGGGCTCTGCTTACAGAGTTCAACTTCCCGTTCCGTCACTAACCGTAACGACGAGCGTAGAAAAGGAACTCCGATATGGCGAAAACAAGCGCAGTTGAAAAGAACAAGCGCCGCCGCAAGTCGGTCGCCCAGCAGGCCACCAAGCGGGCTGCACTGAAGGCGATCGTGATGAACCAGTCCCTTCCGATCGAAGACCGGTTCAAGGCCACTCTGAAGCTCGCTTCGCTGCCGCGTGACGGCTCGAAGACGCGTATCCGCAACCGCTGCGAAGTAACGGGCCGTCCGCGCGCGTTCTATCGCAAACTCAAGATGTCGCGTATCGCGCTTCGTGAGCTGGGCAATTCCGGCAAGGTGCCGGGCATTGTCAAGTCGAGCTGGTAAGGAGACGGGCACATGACCATGACTGATCCTTTGGGTGATATGCTCACCCGCATCCGCAATGGTGCTGCTCGCCGTAAGTCTTCGGTAAGCACGCCTGCTTCCAGCCTCCGCGCACGCGTTCTCGACGTGCTGCAGGCTGAAGGCTACATTCGCGGTTATTCCAAGGTCGATTTCGAAAACGGCAAGGCCGAATTCACGATCGAACTGAAGTACTACGAAGGCGCGTCCGTGATCCGTGAGATCGGCCGCGTTTCCAAGCCGGGCCGCCGAGTTTATGTCTCGGTTAAGTCCATTCCGCAGGTCGCGAACGGCCTCGGCATCACCATCCTTTCGACCCCGAAGGGCGTGATGGCCGATCACCAAGCTCGCGAACAGAACGTTGGTGGCGAGGTTCTTTGCTCGGTCTTCTAAGACCCGAGCACGGATCTCCATAACGAACAGACAGGATTGAACAATGTCTCGTATCGGTAAAAAGCCCGTTCAGGTTCCAGCAGGTGTTACGGCCAATGTCGACGGCCAGAAGGTCACTGCTAAGGGCCCGAAGGGTGAACTGTTTTTCGTCGCTAATGACGACATCCAGCTGAAACTCGAAGATAATGGCGTTTCCGTAACGCCGGCCAACAACACCAAGGAAGCTCGTTCGAAGTGGGGCATGTCCCGCACGATGATCGAGAACATCTTCAAGGGTGTTAAGGACGGCTACGAACGCAAGCTCGAAATCAACGGCGTCGGTTACCGTGCCGCCCTGCAGGGCAAGAACCTGCAGCTGGCTCTCGGTTTCAGCCACGATGTAGTTTACGAGCCTCCGGTCGGCATCACCATTGCCGTTCCGAAGCCGACGGAAATCATCGTTTCCGGCATCAACAAGCAGCAGGTTGGCCAGGTTGCCGCGGAAATCCGCGAATACCGTGGTCCCGAGCCCTACAAGGGCAAGGGCGTGAAGTACGCTGAAGAGCGTATCGTCCGCAAAGAAGGCAAGAAGAAGTAAGGATCACGCGAAATGGCTAGCAGGAAAGAAGCACTTGCACGTCGCGCGAGCCGTGTGCGCCGCCAGATCAAGGCGGTTGCCAATGGCCGCCCGCGCCTGTCGGTTCATCGCTCGTCGAAGAACATCTACGCTCAGATCATCGATGACGTTGCTGGCAAGACGCTTGCGTCTGCCTCCACGCTCGAAGCGGATCTGCGCGGCTCGCTCAAGACCGGCGCCGACGTTGCAGCAGCAGCTGTCGTAGGCAAGCTGGTTGCAGAGCGTGGCGTCAAGGCTGGCGTCAAGGATGTTGTATTCGACCGTGGCGCATTCATCTATCACGGCCGTATCAAGGCTGTGGCAGAAGCTGCCCGCGAAGGCGGTCTGAACTTCTGAGTGCTTGACCCTTTCGATTGTTCGCAATCGAGAGAAAGGGTCACGCACCACTCAAGATCCTGCAGCGTCCTTTGCGTGTCGGTTTCGACACGCGGCGCTGCAGTTTCCGCCCTGACAACGATCCGGGCGGAATTTCACCGGACCATGCGGGTCTCTTCATCGAGGCCGGTGGTCTTTTCGTTTGCCGTTCCACCCGTAAAAGAAAAAGGACAAGGACAATGGCACAGGAAAAAAGAGGTTCTCGCGACGACCGCCAGAACCGTGAAGAACGCGATAGCGAATTCGTCGACAAGCTGGTCGCGATCAACCGCGTTGCAAAGGTTGTTAAGGGTGGCCGTCGCTTTGGCTTCGCCGCTCTCGTCGTCGTCGGCGACCAGAAGGGCCGCGTTGGCTTCGGTCACGGCAAGGCTCGCGAAGTTCCGGAAGCCATCCGTAAGGCAACCGAGAGCGCAAAGCGCGATCTGATCTTCGTTCCGCTGCGCGATGGCCGCACGCTGCATCACGACGTTAATGGCCGTCACGGCGCAGGCAAGGTTCTGCTGCGTTCGGCCAAGGCCGGTACCGGTATCATCGCCGGTGGTCCGATGCGCGCTGTTTTCGAAACGCTGGGCGTTCATGACGTTGTGGCCAAGTCGACCGGTTCTTCGAACCCGTACAACATGGTTCGCGCAACGTTCGACGCTCTGAAGCATCAGGTTCATCCTAAGGACATCGCTGCACAGCGTGGTCTCAAGTATGCGACCCTTCAGTCTCGTCGTGCCGCTTCCGGCAACGCTTCTGAAGAATAAGGAGCTGGATCATGGCCAAGAAGACTACTGAAGCCAAAAAGACTGTTACGGTCGAACAGATCGGCAGCCCTATCCGCCGCCCGGCAATCCAGCGTCAGACGCTGGTCGGTCTGGGTCTCAACAAGATGCACCGTCAGCGCACCCTGGAAGATACTCCTGCGGTTCGCGGCATGATCCGTGCGGTCCAGCATCTCGTTCGCGTCGTTGACGAGAAGTGAGACGGAGTAACCTATCATGAAACTCAATGAAATCAGAGACAACGAAGGCTCCACCAAGGACCGTATCCGCGTAGGTCGTGGTATCGGTTCCGGCAAGGGCAAAACCGGTGGTCGCGGTGTGAAGGGTCAGAAGGCTCGTTCGGGCGTCGCCATCAACGGTTTTGAAGGCGGTCAGATGCCAATCTACCGTCGTCTTCCTAAGCGCGGTTTCAACAACATTTTCGCTTCCGAATTTGCTGTTGTATCGCTTGGTCGCATTCAGACCGCCATCGACGCCAAGAAGCTCGACGCTTCCGCAACGATCGATGCTGCTGCTCTCAAGGCTGCTGGCGTTATCCGTCGCACCAAGGACGGCGTTCGCATTCTCGCTGACGGCGAACTGACGAGCAAGGTTGCTTTTGAAGTTGCCGGCGCTTCCAAGCCTGCACTCGAAAAGATTGAGAAGGCTGGCAGCTCTATCAAGCTTCTCGCAGTTGCAGCTGAAGCCTCCGAGTAATATATAGACTTCAGACGCCCGGGGCATAGTCGCTCCGGGCGTTTGCGCTCCCTGGCTTATGGTGCTCTCGATTTAAATCGATTTATTGTGGCATCATGGCAAACTCTTCGCGGTGCAGCTGTTATGCGCGCCACATGCGGCATAAAGTGCCGCAGGGAGAGCCTCACAGTTCTTGAACTTCCTTGAGGGAGGGGATAGGACATAAAAAAACAGGGTGAGGCATGATGGCGGCGCAACGCCGTGTTCGTCCGAAGCCCGTTTTTGAACCGGTATTTTTAGACCTTTCCGCATTGGCCGGTTTCGCTGGCCGGCAAGGGTCATTCGGAGAAATTTATGGCTTCAGCAGCGGAACAACTGGCTTCGAACCTGAATTTTTCGACCTTCGCTAAGGCGGAGGATCTGAAAAAGCGTCTCTGGTTTACTCTTGCCGCACTTCTCGTCTACCGTCTTGGTACCCACATTCCGCTTCCGGGTCTGAACCCAGAAGCCTATGCGCAGGCCTTCCGTGGCCAGGCCAACGGTATTCTCGGTCTTTTCAACATGTTTGCGGGTGGCGCAGTCGAGCGTATGGCGATCTTCGCCCTCGGCATCATGCCTTACATCTCCGCTTCGATCATCGTGCAGCTCATGACCTCGGTCGTGCCTTCGCTCGAAGCGTTGAAGAAGGAAGGCGAAGCCGGACGCAAGATCATCAACCAGTACACGCGCTACGGCACGGTACTGCTTGGCACCCTGCAGGCCTACGGCATCGCTGTTGGCCTTGAGAGCGGCAACGGCCTCGTGGTCGATCCTGGCCTGTTCTTCCGTATTTCCACCGTCATCACGCTGCTCGGCGGCACGATGTTCCTGATGTGGCTTGGCGAACAGATTACCTCGCGCGGCATCGGCAACGGTATTTCGCTCATCATCTTTGCCGGTATTGCCGCAGGTCTGCCCAAGGCGCTTGCCGGCACGCTGGAACTCGGCCGCACCGGTGCGCTGTCGACGACGCTCATCCTCATGGTCGTTATCGTGGCAATCGGCGTCATCGCGCTGATCGTTTTCGTGGAGCGCGCCCAGCGCCGTCTGCTGATACAATATCCGAAACGCCAGGTCGGCAACCGGATGTTCCAGGGCGATACCTCGCATCTGCCGCTGAAGCTCAACACGGCTGGCGTTATTCCCGCGATCTTCGCATCCTCGCTGCTGCTTCTGCCTGCGACGGCTGCCGGCTTTGCCGGAAACACCAATCTGCCGGGCTGGGCAACCTCGATCATCGCGTCGCTGCAGCATGGACAGCCGCTGTTCATGGCGCTCTACGGCCTGCTCATCGCGTTCTTTGCATTTTTCTACACGGCTATCGTCTTCAATCCGAAGGACACGGCCGATAACCTCAAGAAGCACGGCGGCTTCATTCCGGGCATTCGTCCGGGCGAGCGCACCGCGGAGTACATCGATTACGTTCTGACCCGTATCACGGTTGTCGGCGCTGTTTATCTTGTCTTCGTGTGTATCCTTCCTGAGACACTTATCGCACGTACGGGCATTCCATTAGCCCTTGGTGGTACTTCGCTTTTGATCGTTGTCAGTGTAACTCTGGACACGGTTGCGCAAATTCAGGGACACCTGATCGCGCAGCAGTATGAAGGACTGATCAAGAAGTCGAAGTTGCGTGGAGGAAAGAGGGGACGATGAGACTGATATTTTTAGGTCCGCCGGGTGCGGGCAAGGGAACCCAGGCCAAACGCCTGACTGACAAGTACGGGATCCCGCAGCTTTCCACCGGTGACATGCTTCGCGCTGCGGTTAGCGCGGGCACGGAAATAGGCAAGCGCGCCAAGGCCGTCATGGACGCCGGCGGGCTGGTTTCCGACGATATCGTCAATCAGATCGTTTCCGAACGCATCGAAGCTCCGGACTGTGCCAAGGGTTTCATTCTCGATGGCTATCCGCGCACCGTTCCGCAGGCCAAGGCGCTTGCCGAGAACATGCACAAGAAGAATGTCGCCCTCGATGCCGTCATCGAACTGAAGGTGGACGAGGAGGCGCTGATTCGCCGAATCGAAAATCGCGTTGCAGAGACCATCGCTGCCGGTGGCACGGTTCGTTCAGACGACAATCCGGAAGCCTTCCGCAAGCGGTTGACGGAGTATCGCGAGAAGACTGCGCCGCTGTCGCAATATTACAGCGAGCAGGGCGAACTTGTGACACTGGATGGCATGGCTGATGTCGATGCCGTCACTGCGGCCATCGAACGGGTTCTGGAAAAGGCCTCGGCCTGATGGTTGGAGCGGGATGGTGAAAACCGCAGGCGGTTTTCCCGGCAAATCCTGTGCTCCTGATACGGCGTATCCTTTGGATCGCAAAAGAATCTTGGCGGAGCCGGTTGCTTTTTAGCGCTGATTCCGTTAAACACCGCGCCAACTCGCGACATCCCAAGCGACTGGCGCGGATTTCCCTTAAGGGAGGGAAATCCGGGTTCGGTCGTTTTGACTTGTCACGGACATCAATTTTGAACTGGCGGTCGTGTCGGCCGCTCGAATGGAATCACCACTTGCCGGATGGCAACTGGAACCAAGGAGAAAAGACGTGGCACGTATCGCTGGCGTCAACATCCCGACTGCAAAGCGCGTTGTTATTGCGCTGACGTATATTCACGGGATTGGTCCGAAATTCGCGCAGGAAATCATGGACAAGGTCGGTCTTCCGGCTGACAAGCGCGTTCATCAGCTTACGGATGCTGAAGTTCTTCAGATCCGCGAAGCCATCGACCGCGACTATCAGGTCGAAGGCGATCTTCGTCGCGAGACCTCGATGAACATCAAGCGTCTGATGGACCTCGGCTGCTACCGCGGCCTGCGTCACCGTCGTGGCCTTCCGGTCCGCGGTCAGCGCACGCACACCAACGCCCGCACCCGTAAGGGTCCGGCGAAGGCTATCGCTGGTAAGAAGAAGTAATTTTCCGGTTCTCCGGAAAGGAGAGGCTGGTGCGGTCTGCGCCAGCCTTTCTGAGTTTGGCGTGAAGCTCGGAAACGGGTCGAGCGCCGGTGTAGCCGCTGGTGTTACGGCGGTGAAGAGATCAATGAAAGGTATAAAATGGCCAAGGAAGCCGCACGCGTTCGCCGTCGCGAACGTAAAAATATCACGTCGGGCGTCGCGCATGTCAACTCGACCTTCAACAACACGATGATCACCATCACCGACGCACAGGGCAATGCTATTGCCTGGTCGTCCGCTGGTGCCAAGGGCTTCAAGGGTTCGCGCAAGTCGACCCCGTTTGCTGCCCAGATCGCTGCTGAAGATTGCGCGAAGAAGGCTCAGGAACACGGCATGAAGTCGCTTGAAGTTGAAGTTTGCGGTCCGGGTTCCGGCCGTGAATCGGCACTTCGCGCTCTGCAGGCTGCCGGTTTCATGATCACTTCCATTCGCGACGTGACGCCGATCCCGCACAACGGTTGCCGTCCGCGCAAGAAGCGCCGCGTCTGACGCGACCGTGGTTCGGAAATTCCGCCTTTCCTTCGGTCTGGCGGAATTTTCGTGTATCTGGCGTGTGCGCGTCGATTTCGATCGACGGACTTGCGCTCAAGAACCCACTGATGAACCGCGGAATTAGGTTCCTCTCAGTGTTTTCATGCTCGGTCCGTCACGATTGGATGGTGGCGGCGAACGGAAGGTTTAAAGATGATTCAGAAGAACTGGCAGGAACTTATCAAGCCGAACAAGGTCGAGTTCACCTCGTCCAGCCGCACCAAGGCAACGCTCGTTGCCGAGCCGCTGGAGCGTGGTTTCGGTCTTACTCTCGGCAACGCGCTGCGTCGCGTTCTGTTGTCTTCTCTGCGTGGTGCCGCTGTTACGGCCGTGCAGATCGACGGTGTCTTGCACGAATTCTCCTCCATCCCCGGCGTTCGGGAAGATGTGACGGATATCGTGCTCAACATCAAGGAAATCGCCATCAAGATGGATGGTGACGATTCCAAGCGCATGGTCGTGCGCAAGCAGGGTCCGGGTTCGGTAACCGCTGGTGACATCCAGACGGTTGGCGACATCGAGATCCTGAACCCCGACCACGTGATCTGCACGCTGGACGAAGGCGCTGAAATCCGCATGGAATTCACCGTCAACAACGGCAAGGGTTACGTACCGGCTGAGCGCAACCGCGCGGAAGATGCCCCGATTGGCCTCATTCCGGTGGACAGCCTGTATTCTCCGGTCAAGAAAGTGTCCTACAAGGTGGAAAACACCCGTGAAGGTCAGGTTCTCGACTATGACAAGCTGATCATGACGATCGAGACCAACGGTTCGGTTTCCGGCGAAGACGCCGTTGCCTTCGCCGCTCGCATTCTTCAGGACCAGCTCGGCGTCTTCGTCAACTTCGACGAGCCGCAGAAGGAAGCAGAAGAAGAATCGGTTACCGAACTCGCGTTCAACCCGGCGCTTCTCAAGAAGGTCGACGAGCTGGAACTGTCCGTTCGTTCGGCAAACTGCCTGAAGAACGACAACATCGTCTATATCGGCGACCTGATCCAGAAGACCGAAGCCGAAATGCTTCGCACGCCGAACTTTGGTCGCAAGTCGCTGAACGAAATCAAGGAAGTTCTCGCTTCCATGGGTCTGCACCTCGGTATGGAAGTACCGGCATGGCCGCCTGAGAACATCGAAGATCTCGCAAAGCGTTACGAAGACCAATACTAACAATCAAGAAGGCAGACCTTAAAGACTGCCTTTCCCCGTCAAACAGCAGATAAGTCATCTGCATGTGCCAGGAAACGGCAGGCCTTAGAGAAGGCACCTGCGTAGAAGGAGAATAGCAATGCGCCACGGTAATTCAGGCCGCAAGCTCAATAGAACCGCCAGCCACCGCAAGGCAATGTTTGCCAACATGGCTGCTTCGCTCATCACCCATGAGCAGATCGTCACCACCCTTCCTAAGGCGAAGGAAATCCGTCCGATCGTCGAGCGTCTCGTGACGCTTGGCAAGCGCGGCGACCTGCACGCTCGTCGTCAGGCGATCTCGCAGATCAAGGATCAGGACGCTGTTCGCAAGCTGTTCGACGCAATCGCTTCGCGTTACGCAACCCGCAACGGCGGCTACCTGCGTATCATGAAGGCTGGCTTCCGCCAGGGCGACAACGCGGCTCTGGCCGTTGTTGAATTCGTCGAGCGTGACGTTGACGCCAAGGGCGCAGCCGACAAGGCTCGCGTTGCTGCGGAAGCTGCTGCTGCCGAAGCTGCGTAAGGTCTGACGCCATTCATGCGTCGTGAATTAAAAAGCCGGGTGAGAAATCACCCGGCTTTTTTATTTTCCAAAAGAATAGTCATGAACGACGCAGATAGTAACCGGCAGTGCCGTCGTCACCTTTGATCAACTCGACGGTCCGGTTGAGAAGCCATCTAATTCCCTTACCTTCGGCACCAAATTCAGCATTGGATTTGTTCCAAAGATCTCCAATCAAGCTATCTGAAACATCAGAGCGCAACAGGGATACAAGGAATGTATTGAGCGCATTTCGCTCCTTTTTAGTTAAGTGATACAAACCTAGAAGTAAGACGCCATCCAAGCTTTCGAACATTTCGAAGTCTTGGATCATATAGCCTGTAAATTTCAGGAATACGGGTGCGGGTGTAATGGTCTTTTTCACAATATCGGCGTTCCGAGGGTAAGCTGTATCAATATAGAAGCCATTAGGGCGGCTGGCGTCGTGAACAATAAATACGCCAACTTCGTAATTTTCGCTTGTCTTGTATATCGCTCGATAGATTTTTGGCAGGATTTACTTAATGATATCTATGTTATTGCTCTCTATCGGCTCGATGTCCTGCAATCGTCGTTTTTAACGATGCTTGGAAAGCGCTCGCTTCACTCCGGAACGTGTATACGGGCCTTGATGTGCTTGAGTTGCGCGACAATCGTAAACGTCATGATGACCAGCAGCGACCACGAACTCCACTTGCCGATATGCACCACGGACCAGGCGCCGATCTGATCGGGATATTTCCAGATACCGAAGAATGTGGAGATGTTTTCCGCCAGCCAGACGAAAAACCCTATCAGGACGAAGGAGAGAAGCAGCGGCATCTTTCGATCACGATCATAGGGACGGTAGACCACTGTTGCGCGGGAATAGAGGCCGATGGCGCAGGCGGCGATGTACCAGCGGTAGTCACCGATAAAGTGGTGGGTGAAGAAGTTGGCGTAGATGGCGATGCCGATCAGCGTTGCCATCCAATAGGTGGGATAATTGCGAATGCGCACATCCAGCAGGCGCCACGCCTGGATGATGTAGCTGCCGACGGCGGCGTACATTAAGCCGGAAAAGAGCGGCACGCCGAGGACCTTGCTATAGGCGAAGTCGGGGTAGGACCAGGATTGGATAGCGCTTGACGTCTTGAACACCTCAAGCGCGAAGCCGACGATATGGAACAGCAGGATGGCCTTGGCCTCGTCAAGCGTTTCCAGCCTGCTCCAGATCATGAAGAACTGGATGCCGAGCGCGACGATCAGCAGCACGTCATAACGCGGAATGCCAAATACCCCACCTTGCGGCACCACGAAGATGGAAATGAAGAACAATCCCGCAAACAGGCAGGCACGGGCTTCCTTGATGCCGAAATAGAGAAATTCGATGACAAAGCGCCTGATTCCCTTGAGTTCGCCCCAAGGATAGGTATCGCACAAAAGATTGTCCAAAACCGAGAGGCGGGTTGCGGCTGGGCCTGTTGCTGTGCTCATGTTCGCGCCTCGATTTGTATCCGTTAAATTTTCATACGAAAACCGGAAGGAACTCGCATGGGTCCGTCACGCCTTTCCCCGCCTTATTTTGCCCGCATCCGGCTTTTGGCGGCGGCCATGATGGTGATCATTGGCGGTCTTTGCTTGCGGGCGTTTGGCTACGAGGTGGGATTGCCGTTCGTGGCGGTAAAATATGGCGGATCCGTGCTCTGGGGGGCGATGGTCTATCTGCTGCTGGCGGCCATCCTTCCGTCCCGCTGGTACGGTTACGAGGTTTACATCGCCGTCATCGCCGTCATCGTCGTGGAATTGATCCGGCTCGTTCATTTCCCGGCGCTGGACGCGTTTCGCGCAACGGCGGCCGGAGCTTTGCTGCTCGGCCGCGTTTTCTCGGTGTGGAATATCGTCTGTTATATCGGCGGGATCGCGGTGGCGTCCTTTACGTCCGGACGGGGCTTGCGCGCCTTGCCCTCTTCGCCGCCATGATCAAGGGCCGCACCAGCCGATACCCGAGCAACACCACCATCGTACTGATATAAAACACCGGCTCGAGCGTGATCGATTTTCGCGCCAGCACGAAATGCAGTACGCCGACGATGAGAACGAGATAGACGAGCTTGTGCAGCGTGTTCCAGCGGCTGCCGAGCTTGCGGATCGACCAGCGGTTGGAGGTGATCGCGAGCGGCAGCAGCATGACGAGCCCCGCCATGCCGAACATGATATAGGGCCGCTTGAGAATATCAGCGGCGATGGAGCTGAAGACCAGGTCGCGATCCAGAACCAGATAGACGCTGAAATGTGCCAGCACGTAATAGAAGGCGATCAGTCCCAGCGCCCGGCGATAGGCGATGAGGTTGATGTTGAAGAGATCGCGCAGCGGCGTCACCAGCAGGCCTAGGCACAGAAAGCGCAGGGCCCAGATGCCGAGCAGGTGCTCGAAATCCTTGACTGGGTTGAAGCCGAGGCCGCCGGTTGCGGCGAGGTAAAAATACCAGAGGCCGGGACAGAGGCCGATGACATAAAGCGACCAGATGGCTGCCGGCTGGTAACGCTTCGGCAGTGAGGGAAGCGAAAAGGCGAGGGCCATGATCAGTAATTCGCCTTTAGATCGAGGCCGGTATAGAGGCTTGCCACCTCGTCATAGCCGTTGAACATCAGGGTAGGGCGGTTCTGGGTGCCGAAAAAGCCGCCTTCGCCGATTCGCTGTTCCGTCGCCTGGCTCCAGCGCGGATGGTCCACATGCGGATTGACGTTGGAATAGAAACCGTATTCGCGGGCGTTGGAGTTTTTCCACGTCGTTTCCGGCTGTTTCTCGACAAGCGAAATACGGACGATAGATTTGATGCCCTTGAAGCCGTATTTCCAGGGAACGACGAGGCGAATGGGCGCGCCATTCTGGTTCGGCAGGGTTTCGCCGTATAGTCCGACGGCAAGAATGGTCAGAGGATGGCGGGCCTCATCTAGGCGCAGACCCTCGACATAGGGCCAGGACAGAGGCTGGAACAGGCCGCTCTGGCCCGGCATTTCCTCCGGCCGCACCACGGTTTCGAAGGACACGTATTTCGCGCTGCCGAGTGGCTCCACCTTGTCGAGAAGTGCGGCGAGAGGGAAACCGATCCACGGAATGACCATCGACCAGCCCTCGACGCAGCGCATGCGATAGGTGCGCTCCTCTAGCTGATATTTCATCAGCTCTTCGATGCCGAATTCCTGCGGTTTGGAGACAAGGCCATCCACCTTTACCGTCCAGGGGGTGGGCTTGAACTTGCCAGAATTTTCCTTCGGGTCGGATTTGCCCACTCCGAACTCATAGAAATTATTGTAGCTGGTGACGGCATCGAGCGGGGTGAGCTTCTCATCCAGCTTGTAAGCGCCTGCTTTGGCAGCAAGCGGAGCAGCGACAGCCTCGCGGCCGGAAAGCCCGATTGCCGCAAGCCCCGCCGCCGTGCCCAGGAAGCCACGTCTCGAGAGGTAGATATTCTTCGGCGTGATTTCTCGTGCCGGGATGAGGGGCGGACGATAGGCGGGCATTTCAACCTCCACAAAAGCCGGGTGCATCGGCGATAAATCGATTATGATAGGCTATACGGCCGCTGCACAGATATGTTTCAGCACTCTGCGCAAAAACAGCGGCCGGGCGGCGAAAATCGCGCATTTGTGATGACAGGCCGCGCGAATTGCAACATTCAAACCGGGCGTACCGTACCGAACCGTACTGTTTTGCCCGAAGGTGACAGTGACAGGGCTTACGGTTTGCGCTAGAAAAACCGCAAAATAGGGCGAGGGCATTTTGACCGCGGTGCGGGAATGCGCTCTTCTGCCCAAGAGATCGAGGAAAACACCATGCCAGTCTATCGCTCCAGAACGACAACCCACGGCCGCAACATGGCGGGCGCGCGCGGCCTATGGCGCGCCACCGGCATGAAGGACAGCGATTTCGGCAAGCCCATCATCGCGGTGGTCAATTCCTTCACGCAATTTGTGCCGGGCCATGTGCATCTGAAGGATCTCGGCCAGCTCGTTGCGCGTGAAATCGAAGCCGCCGGTGGCGTTGCCAAGGAATTCAACACCATCGCTGTCGATGACGGCATCGCCATGGGACATGACGGCATGCTTTATTCGCTGCCGTCGCGCGAAATCATCGCTGACTCGGTCGAATACATGGTCAATGCCCATTGCGCCGACGCGATGGTTTGCATCTCCAACTGCGACAAGATCACCCCCGGCATGCTGAATGCGGCGATGCGCCTCAACATCCCCGCCGTCTTCGTTTCCGGTGGTCCGATGGAAGCGGGCAAGGTCGTTCTGCATGGCAAGACGGTCGCGCTCGATCTGGTTGACGCCATGGTCGCAGCTGCCGATGACAAGATTTCCGATGAGGACGTCAAGATCATCGAGCGTTCCGCTTGCCCGACCTGCGGTTCCTGTTCCGGTATGTTCACTGCCAATTCCATGAACTGTCTGACCGAGGCGCTCGGCCTTTCATTGCCCGGCAATGGCTCGACGCTTGCCACCCATTCGGACCGCAAACGCCTGTTCGTCGAGGCCGGTCACCTGATCGTCGATCTGGCGCGCCGTTATTACGAGCAGGACGACGAGACCGTTCTGCCGCGCACCATTGCCAACAAGGCTGCGTTTGAAAACGCCATGTCGCTGGATATCGCCATGGGCGGTTCCACCAACACGGTGCTGCATATTCTGGCGGCAGCGCATGAGGGCGGTGTCGATTTCGGCATGGAAGACATCGACCGTCTTTCCCGCAAGGTTCCCTGCCTTTCCAAGGTCGCGCCTGCCAAGCAGGACGTGCACATGGAAGACGTTCACCGCGCCGGCGGCATCATGCGCATTCTCGGCGAGCTGGATCGCGGCGGTCTCCTCAATCGCGATACCTACACGGTGCACGAGGCGACGCTGGGCGACGCCATCGACCGTTGGGACATCACCCGCACCAACAGCGAAACCGTGCGGCAGTTCTTCAAGGCTGCCCCCGGCGGCGTGCCGACGCAGGTGGCTTTCAGCCAGTCGTCGCGCTGGGACGATCTGGATACGGACGGTGAGAACGGCGTTATCCGCTCGGTTGAAAAGCCTTTCTCCAAGGATGGCGGTCTGGCCGTGCTTTATGGCAACATCGCTCTTGATGGCTGCATCGTGAAGACGGCGGGTGTCGACGAATCCATCCTTAAATTCAGCGGTCCGGCTGTTGTTTACGAAAGCCAGGACGCGGCGGTGAAGGGCATTCTTTCCAACGAGGTCAAGGCAGGTGATGTCGTCGTCATTCGTTACGAAGGACCGAAGGGCGGCCCCGGAATGCAGGAAATGCTCTATCCGACCAGCTATCTCAAGTCCAAGGGCCTCGGCAAAGCCTGCGCGCTGATCACCGACGGACGTTTTTCGGGCGGCACATCCGGCCTGTCCATCGGCCATGCCTCGCCGGAAGCGGCGCAGGGCGGTGCTATCGGCCTCGTGCGTCAGGGCGACTTGATCGAGATCGATATTCCCAACCGCACGATCAACCTCAAAGTTACGGATGCGGAACTGGCAGCCCGCCGCGCCGAGCAGGATCAGCTCGGCTGGAAGCCTGCGGAGTTCCGCAAGCGCAACGTCACGACAGCGCTGAAGGCCTATGCGGCTTTTGCGTCCAGTGCCGACAAGGGTGCTGTTCGGATTTTGCCGGAGTAATCTGGCGGGCAGGGTCCTACATTGCAGGCAGCCTGAGCCGCTCTTCTGAGCGGCTTTTTCTTGTTCTGACCCAGATTACGCGCGTCGTTAAGAAACAGATTCAATTGCCTCAGAGCTTGATTCTCCAAGCTCGCGCAACACGCTGTCTCTCCACCGTAAATTCTAACCATCCGGCCGTCCACCCGCCGTGCTGGCAGTCACATTGGAGTGATGTTCCGTCACTTGCCCTTTTCCAACGCGCTGCGATGCCTAACTTCAGCACCATGAAAAGACGAACCGCACTCGGCCTTATCGCATCCCTGCCTTTCGCCCGCCTTGCCCACGGGCAAACGGCAGGCAATGGCGCCCGCTTCAGTCCATTGCTCAACGAGGCGGATGGGCTTTCGAGCCTTAAAGCCGCCATCGTCAGTATTGACGGCCAGGAGGTGGCCAGCCGTGCCTATCACGGCGCCAGCCTTATGGGTTCCACCAACATCAAGTCGGCCTCGAAATCTGTGATTTCCGCGCTGGTCGGCATGGCGATCGACCGCAAGATATTGGCCGGGGCGGATCAGCCGATTGCCACGATCCTGCGCAGCGATTTTCCGCCGAACCCCGATGCGCGTCTGGAAAGGGTGACCATCGGCAACCTGCTTTCCATGCAATCCGGTCTGGAACGAATGTCCGGCCCGAACTACGGCCGCTGGGTCGCCAGCCGCAACTGGGTGCGAATGGCGCTGGGGTCGGGTTTTGCCGGAGAGCCGGGCGGTGGCATGCTTTACTCCACCGGTTCCACGCATCTGCTTTCGGCGATTTTGACCAAGGCATCCGGCCGTTCGACGCTGTCGCTGGCGCGCGACTGGTTCCGGCCGCTGGAGGGCTTCTCAATCGGCGGCTGGGAGCGCGATCCGCAGGGCATCTATCTCGGCGGCAACCAGATGGCGATGACGGCGCGGTCGCTGCTGGCTTTCGGCGAGCTTTACCGGCTGGGCGGGGTAACGCCAGGCGGCGAGCGTTTGATTTCGCAGAGCTGGATCGATCAATCCTGGCAACAACGCACCAATTCCGTCTTCAACGGCGATGGTTACGGCTATTGCTGGTTCATCAAGGAGATGGCGGGAGAGACGGTTTATTATGCCTGGGGCTACGGCGGGCAGATGCTCTATATCGTCCCCGCCAAACGGCTTTCGGTGGTTATGACGTCCCGTGAGGATGCGCCTTCGGCGAGAACCGGTTATCGCGACCAATTGCATGGGTTGATGGAGAATATCATTCGCGTTGCGTGAAAATCAGAGCGGTCTGTTTATGCTCTGGAAAGCTTCCCCGAGCCGCTTCATGCGCTCCTCATAGGCACTCGTGATGCAGGCGACATCCGCGTTGCATTCCTGGCGCTTTTTCAACCATTGGCTCTGTTCTTCGCGCAAGGTGTCGCGTGCGCCCATCGCCATCAGTTGTGTCAGGATGTCGAAGGTGGTGACCATCTTCACGTCCTGGTCGTTGAGGGCGCGGTTGTCGCAGATCGCCTTTTCATCCGCGGCCAGATGCGGCTTCGTGCAATCGAAGCTGGCGGCGTTGGCGGGCGAACCCAGTGAAGCGCAGGCGAGGAGGATGCCGGAGGCAAGGATTGTCTGTTTCATGTGCATGGGTCGTCTCATTTTGAGGACAGGCTCGTGTAGGTGAAACCGAAATGGGGTGCTGTTGGTTCCACCAGCACAAGCCGGTCATCGCATGAAAAAGATCGGCCATCATCTTGCCGCGCTTTGCTTTATAGGCTTTCACGTTATAACTCCATCATACTGATGAGGATGAGGAATCACATGCAGAGCGTGCTGAAGTATCTGTCCACCGGCTTTCTTGCGGCGCTGCTTCTCGTTCCGGTCGGAGCGCAGGCGCAGGACAACAAGACCGTGC
This sequence comes from Agrobacterium sp. SORGH_AS_0745, assembly GCF_030818995.1. Taxonomy (NCBI): domain Bacteria; kingdom Pseudomonadati; phylum Pseudomonadota; class Alphaproteobacteria; order Hyphomicrobiales; family Rhizobiaceae; genus Agrobacterium; species Agrobacterium sp. SORGH_AS_0745. The sequence goes on along the minus strand of NZ_JAUTBI010000003.1, from coordinate 2,516,299 downwards.
CCGCAAGCCACACGGAAATGCAGCTTTCCTTCGCGCCGCTGGTCAAGCGTACCGCAGGCGCTGTGGTGAATGTCTATGCCGAACGCATCGTGCAGCGGCGCTCGTCGCCCTTTGCCGGCGACCCGTTCTTCGAACAGTTCTTCGGCCAGCAGATGCCGAACCGCACGGAGAAACAGTCCTCGCTCGGATCGGGTGTGATCGTGACGGCCGGCGGCCTCGTGGTGACCAATAATCACGTCATCGATGGCGCCGACGACATCAAGGTGGCGCTGGCGGATGGGCGTGAATTCTCCTCCAAGGTGCTGCTGAAGGACGACCGGGTCGATCTTGCCATTCTGCAGATCGACGCGAAGGAACAGTTTCCGGTGCTTTCGCTTGGCAATTCGGATGCCATTGAAGTCGGCGATCTCGTGCTTGCCATCGGCAACCCCTTCGGTGTCGGCCAGACGGTAACAAGCGGCATCGTCTCGGGGCTGGCGCGCAACCAGGTGACGCAGGGCGATTTTGGCTTCTTCATCCAGACCGACGCCTCCATCAACCCCGGCAATTCCGGCGGTGCGCTGATGAACATGGCGGGTGAGTTGATCGGCATCAATACTGCCATCTTCTCCAAGGGCGGCGGGTCGAACGGCATCGGTTTTGCCATTCCCGCCAATCTGGTCCGCGTTTTCGTTGCCGCCGCCGAGCGTGGCGACGCGAACTTCCAGAGGCCCTATATCGGCGCAACCTTCGATCCTGTCACCTCCGATGTCGCCGAGGCGCTTGGCCTGCACCGCGCGCGCGGTGCGCTCGTCGTCAGCGTCGTCAAGGGCGGCCCGGCGGAAAAGGCCGGCATCGAGCCGGGGCAGGTCGTAACGGCGGTCAACGGTTTGGAGGTGGAGCATCCCGATGCACTCGGTTATCGCCTCACGACTGCTGGCATCGGCAAGTCCGCCGAATTGACGCTGGTGGAGAAGGGTAAAGAGAAGAAGGTGACCATTGCGCTCGACACGGCGCCGGAAACCGCGCCGCGTGACGAACGGCTGCTGGAGGGACGCAATCCCTTGGCGGGCGCGACTGTCGCCAATCTTTCGCCGAAGCTTGCGGATGAACTGCGCATGCCTTCGCAGGTGACCGGCGTCGTCGTCACCGATGTGAAGCGCGGTTCGCCGGCCTATCGGGTCGGTTTCCAGCCGAAGGACGTCATCCTATCGCTGAACGGCTCGGATATCGGCTCCACGGCTGCGGTCGAAAAGGCGCTGGATGACAATCCCGGCTTCTGGCGGGTGGAAATCCTGCGTGACGGTCAACGTATCCGGCAGTTCCTGCGATGAGCGATGACCTCTTTGCCCCACAGGTGCCTGTCGAGGTCGCCAACCGGCGGCCTCTTGCCGACCGCCTGCGTCCGAAGACGCTGGCGGAGGTGACCGGGCAGCCGCATCTGACGGGTGAAGAGGGCGTGCTGCGCCGTATGATCGATAGCGGCTCACTCGGATCGATGATCTTCTGGGGACCGCCCGGCACCGGCAAGACGACGGTCGCGCGTCTGCTTTCGGGCGAGGCCGGGCTGGCTTTCGAACAGATTTCGGCGATCTTTTCCGGTGTTGCCGATCTCAAGAAGGTTTTCGAGGCAGCACGCACACGCCGGATGAACGGCCGGCAGACGCTGCTTTTTGTTGATGAGATCCATCGTTTCAACCGTGCCCAGCAGGACAGCTTCCTGCCGGTCATGGAAGACGGCACCATCATTCTTGTGGGTGCAACCACCGAAAACCCGTCCTTTGAACTGAATGCCGCTCTTTTGTCGCGGGCGCGTGTCCTCACGTTCGGTTCGCACGACGAGGAGAGCCTGGGCGAGCTTTTGAAGCGCGCCGAAGAGGCGGAGGGCAAGCCTCTGCCGCTGACCGAGGAGGCGCGTGTCAGCCTGATCCGGATGGCCGATGGCGATGGCCGCGCCGTGCTGACGCTTGCCGAAGAGGTCTGGCGCGCGGCGCGCAAGGAAGAGACTTTCGATACCGAAGGGCTGACGCGCATCGTGCAGCGGCGCGCGCCGGTTTACGACAAGGGACAGGACGGCCACTACAATCTGATTTCCGCGCTGCATAAATCGGTGCGCGGTTCGGACCCGGATGCGGCGCTTTATTATCTCTGCCGCATGTTCGATGCCGGCGAAGACCCGCTTTTTATCGGGAGGCGGCTGGTGCGCATGGCGGTGGAGGATATCGGCCTTGCCGATCCGCAGGCGCTTGCCGTCTGCAATGCCGCCAAGGACGCCTATGATTATCTGGGGTCACCGGAAGGCGAACTGGCGCTGGCGCAGGCCTGCGTCTATCTCGCTACCGCGCCGAAATCGAATGCCGTTTATACAGCCTTCAAATCGGCGATGCGGGCGGCCAAGGAAAACGGCTCGCTGGTGCCGCCAAAACATATTCTGAACGCGCCCACAAAGCTGATGAAGGGCGAGGGTTACGGTGACGGTTACCGTTACGACCATGACGAGCCGGATGCCTTTTCGGGACAGGACTATTTTCCGGAAAAAATGGGTCGCAAGACGTTTTACGATCCGCCCGACAGGGGGTTCGAGCGGGACATCCGCAAGCGTCTCGACTGGTGGGCGAAGCTGCGCCGCGAGCGCGGTTCGCGTTAAAAAGCTTTCTTCACAAAAAGAATCAGGCGCTTGCCAAAGTGAGTCGTAAAACCGCGCCATCCAACTGTTTCGAAAGGGAAATCAGGATGCCTTCCGGTGTTGCATGACCTGCGACGGCGCAGGCAGCATCTTGACCGAGGATTCCGCCAGACCGCTATGCCCTTCGGCATCGATCACCAGATGCCAGTGCAAGGTCTCGGGAATGCTGATGCGGATCGGCGATTTTTTCGCGACGCCGCCGAGATATTTGAAATCGAGCAATTCGGTGAAACGCTGGAAATTTGCGCCTGTCATCAGCCGTACATTGTTGACGGCCGACAGGGACACCTCAATGGTCGTCCCAGCCCGCAATTCCTTCAGGTCATAGTGTGTAAAGCGGAAATTCGGCCGTGACATTGCGCGTCTCCCTGTACCTGTATTTTGGCAAAAGAGGATAGGACGTCAGGGTTAACGAGCTCTTTAGAACGGCAGCACCCTGTAGAATTTCGGGTCGCTGCGCCGGCTTTTAAGGGCCGTGAAGAGTATTGGCGGGTTGGGAGGAGGAGGTGTGGAATAATACTAACGTATAATAAGCGTATTCAGTTATAATAAATTTTTTAACTCTAACATACGCTGGTCGAAGTGCCGTCAGCGGCGTTGGGGGGAATATGAAAAACGTCACGATATCTATGCGCCTTTATGCGCTCGTTGCATTGTTTCTGGCAATATTGACTGCGGCACTTACATTCAGCCTGTTCGAGACCTTTCATGAGATGGAACGCGAGCGTAAAGCGGGGCTCGCATCCATGAACGAAACGGCTGTCGCCATTCTTGAGCAATATTACCGGCTGGAGCAGGGTGGCACCCTGACGCGTGAGGCTGCGCAGCAACAAGCCAAGACCACGATTGCGGCGATGCGCTATGGCAACGGCAGCGGCTATTTTTGGATCAACGACATGCATCCCAAGATGGTGATGCATCCGATCAAGCCCGAGATGAACGGCAGCGATCTCACTGCCAACAAGGATCCGAACGGTAAGGCGCTGTTCGTCGAATTCGTCAATACGGTGAAGGCGGGCGGCCAGGGCTTTGTCGATTATTATTGGCCCAAGCCCGGCGCGCCGGACCCAGTCGAGAAATTTTCCCATGTCGCCGGTTTCGCGCCCTGGGGATGGATTGTCGGCACTGGCGTTTATGTCGACGATCTTGAGGCGGTTTTCTGGAGCAATGCCTATTTCAACATCGCAGTGTGTGTTCTGTCCGGCCTTCTGGTGATCGGCGTGGCTGCAGCCGTCGTGCGCAGCGTGACACGGCCTATTGATCGCATCCGGCAGAGTATGAAGCGGATCGCTGATGGTGACGGCGAGGCTGAAATTGAATTCGCCGACCGTCGCAACGAAATCGGCGCCATTGCCAAGACGTTGCTGGTGCTGCGTGACAGCGTCAACGAGCGCAGCGCCTTGCAGGCCCGCGAGGCGGGGCAGCAGCGGGCGCTGGAGGAGGCGCGGCATGGCAACGAGATGGCGTTGCGCTCCGCATCCGAGCGTCAGGCTCATGCCATGAACGAGCTCGGCAGTTCGCTGGAAGCACTCGCCAATGGCGATCTGACCGTCGAGCTTGCCGATATCGGCGGCGAATATGAAAAGCTGCGCATGGATTTCAACCGCGCCGTCGGCGCGCTGCATGGGGCGATCGAGGCGATCGCCAGAACCGGCCATGTCGTCAACGATAGCGCATCTGACATCAGCGGTGCGACCGGCAATCTTTCGCGCCGGACAGAGCAGCAGGCAGCGGCGCTGGAGGAGACGGCGGCGGCTCTTGACGAAATCACCGCGACGGTACGCACCGCTTCCGAACGGGCGAACGAGGCCCGACAAATGGTGCAGGATACAAAAACGAGCGCAGGCCGCTCGGGCGAGATCGTGCGCAATGCCGTCGATGCGATGGGCCGTATTGAGGAATCTTCGCGGCGCATCGGACAGATCATTTCCGTCATCGACGAAATCGCGTTCCAGACCAACCTTCTGGCGCTGAATGCCGGTGTCGAGGCCGCAAGGGCAGGCGAAGCGGGACGCGGTTTTGCCGTTGTGGCGCAGGAGGTTCGCGAACTCGCGCAACGCTCTGCCAATGCCGCCAAGGAGATCAAGACCCTTATCAATCGTTCCGCGGAAGAGGTCGGCGGCGGTGTCGCACTCGTTCGCTCCACGGGCGATGCGCTGGATGAGATCGTGACGCTGGTCAACCGGGTCGACGGCCACGTCAATTCCATCGCCACGGCGGCACGCGAACAGGCCACCGGCCTGCAGGAGATCAACACCTCCGTCAACCACATGGACCAGATGACCCAACAGAACGCCGCCATGGTGGAAGAGACGACGGCGGCCAGCCAGACGCTGGCCGAAGAAAGCCGGCAGCTCCGCGCGCTGCTGTCCCGTTTCGAACTCGGGCATGGGGCAGGGCGCGAGGTTTCGCGGGCGGCTTGATTTTTATCCGCTTGAGATAGTTTACAGGGCGCGGCTTTGGCTGCGCCCTTTCAGTTTCGAGGAAGTGCGACAAGCTCTCCTCCGTCGTGCCGGACCCGTGGTGTGTCTGCAGCGTGAGAGGCGTTGGTTTGCAGAGCTTTGCTCACACCTTTGGTATGATTTAGGTCGAGGCTTCCGCATTTCCCGCTTCACGGAACAGCCCGGTTCGTTATTTCTCCCAACCAATAAGGATTCGTTTACCCCGTTTCTTTAAAATTTACCTGTATTGCCGCGGGTAGCGGCCGCTGAAGGTACAGGTTCTCGTATGGCGTATGTTTCCCTTCCGCGTCGTCTTGTGACGTTGTTGATGATTTCCACGGTCATGGTGTCGTGTTCGGCGGAGGGCCTTGTGCCGCCGGCCGAGGTTGACGGCACGACGCGTGTCGGCGCCATCCGGTCGTCGCGACAGCAAGGCTACAGCGCGCCGCCGGGTGCGGTCTATCAGGCCGAGCGGACCGGGCAGGCCACCAATTATCCCGCAGCCGTGTCGCAGCCGATGCCGGAGCCTTATGCCTCGCAGGATCCCCTGCTGCAATCGCCACAGGGCGGCCAGGGCTATTCCACGCTGGATGGCCAGCATCAGGCGCGGATGGCCGCGAACGGCCAAAGCATGGCCTCCCCAGCCATGCCTAACCAGCAGGGCGCCGCAAATCAGATCGCCGAAGGCGAGGGCGGGGTGAACATGGATTCCATGCTGGGCGTGGAGCCGGTTCGCGGACTTGCGGAAGAGCAGGACGCCGATATTGCGGAAGGCGCTTCCGCCCAGCCGGTGGTGGACGGCATCGGCACCGACAATCCGGTTGCCGTTTCTCCGGCTCGCCGGCAACAAAGTGCGGGTCAGTCGCGGTTGATACCGCCACCGCCGCCGGGGTCTTCTTCCCGCCGCCAGCCGGTGGAGGAGGTCGCCATGCTGATGCCTAATGATCCGATGTCCCGCGACGGACTGCAAAGCAACCGCTCGGCCATGCCGCCCGGCATCATGCCATCCTCGGAAGTGGCCTGTCGCTCCGAGCTGCGCCGTCTCGGCGTCGCCTTCCGCGACGTTGCGCGCATTGCAGATGGACCGACCTGCGGTATCGACTATCCGATCGAACTCAGCGGGCTTGCCAGCGGCGTTGCCATCCGCCCGGCAGTGAAGCTCAATTGCCAGGTCACGCTTGCCTTCGCCAAATGGGTAAAGTTCGAACTCGTGCCGTCCTCCCGCTTCCGTTACCTCTCAGGCGTCGGGCGCATCACGCCCATGGGCGGTTATTCCTGCCGCAAGATGAATTCGCGCTCCAGCAATCCATGGTCCGAACATGCGCGCGGCAACGCCATCGATATCGGCACCATAACGCTGAACAACGGGAAGGAGATTGACGTTCGCAGCAAGAACTTCTTCGCCTTCCGGGAAAAGGCGCTGCTGAAGGCAGTGAGGTCCGATAGCTGCAAATATTTCTCAACGGTTCTCGGGCCGGGCAGCGATCCCAACCACTGGAACCATTTCCACTTCGACCTGCGCACCCGCAAGTCCGGTTACAGGCATTGCGACTAGGGGCGGCTAGACGACACGGTGGTGCATGACGATAGGCGTGAGGCATTAGTTGTGGTGCGTCATATCGACCCGTAACTTCCCGTCCGTCCCGGAGCTACCCGGAATGACGGAGTGGGGATGTGACCACATTACGATTTGGGCCTGTTGGGTTTGGTGCTAGCCGCCTAAAAAAAGACCGGCCCTAAGGCCGGTTGAAGAAGACTGCCTAAATCGGGGGATATCGGCGTCTTTGCAAGGGCATGCAATGGGAAGAAATCCCATAAAACGGTCCATCCGGTGCGGATATCCGGCAAAAAACATCGCGCCGTACTGACCTGTGGCCAACATGGCTTGCCGCCCTTTTCTGATACGCTATGAGCGTCACATGTTTGTGACAACGGCCCGCTGGAGCCTGCTTTCATGCCCCCTGTTTCAGAGATACTGATCTTTGCTTCGGCGCTTGCGGCCGCGGGCGTGGTCGCTGGACTTCTGGCGGGGCTGTTCGGCATTGGCGGCGGTGCTGTGCTGGTGCCGGTGTTCTACCATGTGTTCGGGCTTCTGGATGTGCCGGAGGCGGTGCGCATGCATCTGTCGCTTGGGACTTCGCTCGCCATCATCGTGCCGACCTCCATTCGTTCCTTCCTGACGCATCAACAGAAAGGTGCCGTTGATATCGATCTCCTGAAGGGCTGGATCGTCGCCGTGCCGCTCGGCACCATCCTCGCATCTGTGGTGGCTGCGCATGCCTCGAGCGTCGCCCTGCGGCTGATCTTCGCTTTCATTGCGCTTGCGCTCGCTTTCCGGATGATCTTCAACCGGGCGAGCTGGCATCTCGGTTCAGACCTGCCGAAAAACCCGGTCCGCTTTCTGGTCGGCACCGGCATCGGCCTTCTGTCTGGCCTGATGGGTGTGGGCGGCGGGGTGATGAACAATACTTTCATGACGCTTTACGGACGCACCATCCATCAGGCGGTTGCCACATCCTCCGGTGTCGGAGTGCTTATTTCGCTGCCGGGTCTCCTCGGCTATATCTGGGCCGGCTGGGGTGATGCAGGTCTGCCGCCTTTTTCCACCGGCTTCATCAACTGGATCGCCGTCGCGCTGCTGATCCCCATCACGCTTGTCGTCGCGCCCTATGGCGCGCGGCTGGCGCATGCACTCAGCAAGAAGCAGCTGGAGCGGGCCTTCGGGGTGTTTCTGGTCTTCGTCGCGGCCCAGTTTTTCTACAGCGTCTACAGCTGATTTTCCCTCCCCGCCGAATGCAGTGTTCAGGCCGTTGGGCTGGCAATTGCGGGTTGTACGGCCTATATGGCGTGCATCTTACTCGTTTTTTCGAAAGATTCGCGATGAATGCCATTGTTTCGATACGGAATCTGACCAAATCCTACTCAAATGGCTTTCAGGCGCTCAAAGGTGTCAGCCTCGATATCAGAGAGGGGGAAATCCTTGCTCTTCTCGGGCCCAACGGAGCCGGCAAGACGACGCTGATCTCTATCATCTGCGGGCTTGTCAATCCGGGTGAAGGCTCGGTTCTCGTTGGCGGATATGATGTGGTGAAGGATTTTCGCCAGACGCGTGCCCTGATCGGCCTTGTGCCACAGGAACTGACGACAGACCAGTTCGAGACCGTGTGGAACACCGTCAGCTTCTCGCGTGGTCTGCATGGGCAGAAGAAGAACCCGGAACTGATCGAGCGCGTCCTGAAATCGCTGTCGCTCTGGGACAAGAAGGACAATATGTTGCGGGAGCTTTCCGGCGGCATGAAGCGACGCGTGCTGATCGCCAAGGCGCTTGCGCACGAACCGAAGGTCCTCTTCCTCGACGAGCCGACGGCGGGTGTGGATGTTACCTTGCGCCGCGACATGTGGAATGTCGTTTCCGAGCTGCGCTCCAAGGGCGTCACAATCATTTTGACCACGCATTACATCGAGGAGGCGGAAGAGATCGCCGATCGGGTGGGTGTCATCAATGGCGGCCAATTGTTGCTGGTGGAAGAAAAGACCGCGCTGATGAAGAAGCTCGGCCGCAAGCAGCTTTTCCTTGAACTTTCGCAGCCGGTGGAGGCGTTGCCGGACAGTCTCTCATCTTTCGGCCTTTCGCTCTCGGATGACCGCAACACCATCACCTACGAGATCGAGGATAACGGCGAGCAGGGGCGCATTGCCGATCTGCTGACCGCGCTTTCCGGTGCCAACATCCATTTCAAGGATATTTCGACACGTCAAAGCTCTCTTGAGGATATTTTCGTCTCGCTGGTAGGAGACCAGAAATGAATTTCGAAGCTGTCAAGTCCATCTACCTGTTCGAAATGGCGCGCACCCGCCGCACCCTGTTGCAGAGTGTCGTGTCGCCGGTCATTTCCACCTCTCTCTATTTCATCGTTTTCGGAACGGCGATCGGGTCAAGGATTCAGGAGGTTGGCGGGGTTTCCTATGGCGCGTTCATAACGCCCGGCCTGATCATGCTGACGCTTTTGACGCAATGCATCAGCAACGGCTCTTTCGGCATCTATTTTCCGAAATTCACCGGCACGGTCTACGAGATATTGTCTGCGCCAGTGGCGATGACGGAAATTGTTGCCGGTTATGTCGGGGCGGCGGCGACCAAGGGGCTGATGATCGGTACGATCATCCTGATAACGGCCTCCTTCTTCGTGGATATCACCATCGCCCATCCGTTCATGATGATCCTGTTCTTTGTGCTGACGGCGGTGAGCTTCAGCCTGTTCGGCTTCATCATCGGCATCTGGGCCACGAATTTCGAGCAGCTGAACCTCATCCCGATGCTGGTGGTGCCGCCTCTGACATTCCTTGGCGGCAGCTTCTACTCCATCGACATGCTGCCGCCCTTCTGGCAGACGGTCAGTCATTTCAACCCGGTGCTCTACCTCATCAGCGGTTTCCGCTGGAGCTTCTACGAGATCGCCGACGTCAATCCCGTCATCAGCCTGGCGATGATCACGCTGTTCCTCGCACTCTGCCTCGGCGTCGTCGGCTGGATGTTCAAGACCGGTTACCGGCTGCGCAACTGACCGGAAAGAGGTTTGCCGTGAATGTGATACGCCCGGTTTGCACCGGGCGTTTTCGTATTCGGATAGCGAGACGTTATTTTTGATCGCGAGCAGGAACTGTCTGCCCGGCAGGTTTTACCTGTCTCGCAATCTCAACTCATCGGTCTGCATCTGCATCGAACCAAGCGTCGACAGGAAGCTCATGCCGAGCAGGCTCTGGCCCAGTTGGCCATCCTGCGCGACGAGGGCGGGGATGTTGCTCCGCGCGATCGGGCCGATGCCGATCTCGGACAGGGTGACGGGCGCTGCCGCCGTGCGGCCGTTCGCGGTCATCACCGGCACGGTGTAGCGCAGTTTCGTGGTGTCGATGCCGATGGCGGCGGCATCGGCATTGGCCAGCACCACGGAGCTCGCGCCGGTATCGACCAGCATGTGGATGGTTTTGCCTTCAATGCTGACATTCGCCTCGAAATGGCCGCTCATCGATTTGTGCAGTATGATCTCCTGTTCGCCGCCAGCGGTCGTCACCACCACCGCGCGGCCGGGCATCAGGCCACCCAGCAGCCGGTCGGCGAAGGATTGCAGGTCGTAGCGATAGAGATAGACGGATACGAGGCCGAGGATAATCACGAGCCAGATGGCGAGTTGCCGGACAACGCTTGCGAAGCTGCCGCGGCTTCGCGCCAGAATGCCGACGGATAGCAATCCCGCAATCGGCAGGAGATAGACGATCTGCCCGAATTTCTCGTTGTCGATGCCGAAGGTGCGGCCGCTGTCGTGATTGACGAGAAGCAGGCCGAGACCCACGGCCAGCAAGAGGAGAACGAAAGTCAGCCTGTTCATGCGGTGTGCGTCTCCCTGGAGGTGTCCTTGCCCGTTTTTGCCAGTCTTTCGGGAAGCGCCTGCATGATCATGCGGCGCTTTTCGTCGCTATAGGTTGCCCAGCCGCCGATCTCGTCCAGCGTGCGTCCGCAACCGATACAGAGGGTGTTTGTGGCGTCGAGGGAGCAGATATGAATGCAGGGTGTTTCCATGGGGATCTATATCAGTCTGTCACGTCGCAAGGGCAAGAGCGATGAGAGTAACGATCTCCGTGATCTGCTGGCTGGCGCCGATTGTGTCGCCGGTGTGGCCGCCGATCTTGCTGACACAGAGCCTGCCGAACAGCATCGTCGCGAGGCAGGCAGCCGCCAGAACGACTACGATAGACACAAAGGGCAGGGCATGCAGCGTGAAAAGCACGAGCAGCAGCAACCCTGTTGCGAGCGCGATGTTGCGCTCGCTTTCCCCGGGTTGGCCGGCGCCGGCGGCGATGCCGGAGGTTTTGGCGGCGGGCAGTGACTGCCAGTGCCATACCATCAGGGCGCGGCTCACCACCAGCGCGGCAATCAGGCAGGCGGCGGCGGTCTTGGCAGGCAGGGTTTCTATAAGCGATGCGAGTGCCGTGGCGCGCAGTGCAAAGGACAGGACCATGGCGATCGTGCCATAGCTGCCGATGCGACTGTCCTTCATGATCTCAAGCGTTTTCGGCTTGTCCTTGCCGCTGCCGAAGCCATCGGCCATATCCGCCAAGCCGTCTTCGTGCAACGCACCGGTTATGAGCGCGGTGACGGCGATGGCAAGCCAGCCGGTGAGCTGCGGTGAGGCGTCGAACTTCGCTAATGCCACCACGAGGACAGCAGCGGGGCAGGGCGATCAGGAGGCCTGCTGCGGGAAAAGCGCGTGCTGTCCGGCGCATCGATGGACCGTCACCTTCACCGAAGAAGCGCGATGGGACCGGCAGGCGGCTGAGAAAGGCAACGGAATGCATGACATCTGTTATAAAATCCCCGGCCTTCATGCTCTCTCCGCTGCTGTACTTGCATTTCCGGTTGTTCCGCGGCGCGTCCGCGATTATGAGAGGCGCAACAAAGACCGATTTGCCGGAAAACACAAGTTTCCGCCAACCCGACGACGAGAAAGACAGATACCATGAGCATGAGCGGATTGCCCTTCGACGATTTCCGCGCGCTGCTGCGCGAGCTTCCCGGCCCGGATACGCATGCGCTGGTCGCGGCCAAGGAGCGCAATGCGCAACTGACGAAACCGGCCGGTTCGCTCGGTCGCCTGGAAGAAATCGCCATGTGGCTTGCCGCATGGTCGGGTCGCTCGCCCGCCGTCACCCGTCCGCTGGTGGCGATTTTCGCCGGCAATCATGGCGTCACCCGGCACGGCATCACGCCCTATCCGACATCCGTGACGCAGCAGATGGTGGAGAATTTTGCGGCAGGCGGTGCGGCGATCAACCAGATTTGCGTCACCAACGATCTCGGTCTGAAGATTTTCGATCTGGCACTTGACTACCCGACCGGCGACATCACCTGCGAGCCTGCCCTTTCCGAGCGCGATTGCGCCGCCACCATGGCCTTCGGCATGGAGGCGATTGCTGGCGGTACCGACCTTCTCTGCGTTGGCGAAATGGGCATCGGCAACACCACCATCGCAGCGGCGATCAATCTGGCGCTCTATGGCGGCACGGCGGAAGAGTGGACCGGTCCCGGTACCGGCTCTGAAGGCGAGGTCATGGCCCGCAAGATCGCGGCGGTGAAGGCTGCCGTGGAGTTCCACAAGGACCATCTGTCCGATCCGCTCGAAATCATGCGCCGTCTCGGTGGCCGTGAGATTGCGGCGATTGCCGGCGCCATCCTTGCCGCCCGCGTGCAGCGCATTCCTGTGCTGATCGACGGTTATGTGGCGACTGCCGCTGCCGCGCTGTTGAAGGCTGCCAATCCTTCGGCGCTCGACCATTGCCTGATCGGCCATGTCTCCGGTGAACCGGGCCATCTGGCTGCCGTCGAGAAACTTGGCAAGACGCCGCTGCTGGCGCTGGGCATGCGGCTTGGCGAGGGCACGGGTGCGGCTTTGGCCGCCGGCATCGTCAAGGCTGCCGCCGCCTGCCATTCCGGCATGGCGACTTTCGAAGCTGCCGGTGTCGATACTGGTACTCATTCCCACACTGAGCATTGAGGCCGAAGATGGACGCAACGCCGCAGAAGAAGCAACCGGAACCTGTCTTTCGCAAGGAAAAGGGATGGCGGCATCTTTTTGCTGCTGCCCGCTATTCCTTGCAGGGGCTTGGACGGCTGTGGCAGGAAGCGGCGTTCCGGCACGAGGTTCTCGCCTTCGGCGTCGGCCTTGCCCTGCTTTTGGTCGCCCGCGCGCCGTTTGCGCATCTTCTCGTCTTTACGGTGCTGATGCTGCTTTTGTTCGCGGTCGAGGCGCTCAATACCGCGATTGAGGAGTTGGTGGATCGCATCTCGCCGGAAATTTCTTCCGTCGGGCGGCACGCCAAGGATCTCGGTTCCTTCGCCGTCTTCTGCCTTTTGACGGCAAACGGATTTTTCGTGCTTTATTCGCTGGTGACGACGCTGTTCTTCTGAACGGCAGATTTGACGCTTAGGCGAAGGACCGGCGGCGTGGCTGGATGGCGTGGGTTTCCTCCACGGCTGGAAGGCTTTGCAGCACGCGTTTTGCCGGCAGGATGGCGATGCCTTCGGTGCCTTCACGCAATTTCGATTTCAGGATGAACTGGCCGTCATGCTTGGCAAGGATGGCCTGAACGATGGGCAGGCCGAGCCCGGTTCCCTGTTCGGCGCTCTTGATCGCGATCGATCCCTGACCGAAGGCCGACAGCACCACGGGGATCTCTTCCTCTGGGATGCCGGGGCCGTTGTCCTTGATCGACACATATTGCCCGCCACCCGCCGTCCAGCCTGCCTTCACGAGGATTTCACCGCCCTGCGGGGTGAATTTCACGGCATTGGAGAGCAGGTTGAGGATGACCTGGCGGATCGATTTTTCATCCGCCCAGACCTGCGGCAGGCTGCTTTCAAACTGCTGCGAAATCCTGATGGTCTTGGCGCGGGCGCGAAGCTGGATCATGCCGATGCAATCTTCGGCGATCTCAAGCATCGAGACCGCTTCTTCATTGAGGTCGTAGCGGCCGGCCTCGATACGCGACAGGTCGAGGATTTCGTTGATGAGGTCGAGCAGATGCTGGCCGGAACGGTGGATGTCGCCCGAATATTCCTTGTAGAGCGGATTGTTGAGCGGACCGAGCACCTCTGCGGACATGACTTCGGAGAAGCCGAGAATGGCGTTGAGTGGGGTTCGCAGCTCGTGCGACATGGAGGCGAGAAAGCGCGATTTAGCCAGATTGGCCTCTTCCGCACGCCGCCGCGCCTCATCCGACATTGAGTTGGCGACTTCGAGTTCGGCGATCAGATCATCTTTTTCAGTCTGCGACGACAGCAGCTTGATGCTGGTCTGGTAAAGCCTGCTGGTGATGCGATGACAGAAAAGAATCGCCATGCCGAACATCAGGGCGAGGCCAACATCGAAGGGATCGCGGGAGACGGCGGAGGTGACGCACAGCGCCGCCAGCACCGGCAGGAAGGTCATGAAGGTGGCCCGCCGCAGCATGAAATTGCCCATGGCGGTAAGCGAAAGCGCGATCATCAGCGTCGCGCCCTTGAAGAAAAGAACGAGTGTCGGGTTGTTGCGCACCGGTTCGGCCAAGGCGAACATTGCCCAGGCGCAACCGATGAGGATCTGCATGGCAAGGAAGAGATTGCGCCACTTCGGCAGATTTTCGGCCGTGATCCCCTGTTTGGCGGCTCTTTTGGCCAGCACCAGAGACATGGCATGGAAACTCAGCGCAATGAGCGACCAGATGATCAGCCCTATGTCACCCGTGATATACAAACCGATGATAGAGGCTAATACGATGAAAAGCGGCATGATCATCGCGCCCTGAAGGGCTTCTGCGATGTGCATCGTCAGCATTTCACGTTCATAGGCTTCGCTGCCGCCAGCGCCTTGCTGCAAGCGTTCACGCGTCGTCTTCACCGTGTCGAAAACAGCCTTGTTACGGTGCTTTCGTGAACGGTCGACGATGATCTTATCGGTGGACGTGCTGACGCTTTTACTCATTGTTACAACGCAGGTGACATGAACCCTTTGCAGGCTACGCACAAAATCTTAAGAAGATGCTGCCGTGAAAGGATTTGTTTGCCATTTCTGACAAGGGTTTGTTGTGACATGAGACGAAATGGAGGCAGGCGCGGCTTTTTCTCGACGTTTCGCGACGGCGGGCTTTTCCTTGCCACCGTTTTTCTCGGCATTCTGATTGCCGCCAAGCTCGATCAGATCAATAGCGAGACCCATACCGGCCGTTTCTTCGTGATCGATGGCGATACGCTTTCAAAGGGCGAGGACCGGTTCCGGCTGCTCGGCATCGATGCGCCGGAGCTTTCGCAGACGTGCCGACGCGGCAGCGAAACCTGGCCATGCGGCGCGGAGGCGCGCCGCGTTCTGCAACAGATGATCGAAGGCACGACCTTTTCCTGTTCCGGCAGTTCCAGGGACCGTTACGGACGGCTGCTGGTCTATTGCTCGGCGGGAGACCGGGATGTGTCCTCGGAAATGGTGGCGTCGGGTTTTGCCATCGCTTCAGGTTATTTCCAGTTCTCCGGCGAACAGGCGCTGGCGCGCAAAGAAGCTCGCGGCATATGGGCCGGAGAATTCGAAAAACCGGCGGAGTGGCGGCGCGAACATCGCGCAGCGGATTTGCAAACGCCCGCAGCGGGTTTCCTCACCATCATCCGTCATCTTCTGGGATGGAATCATGGCTGAGGCGGATCGAGCCCTGCCGATGAATGACGACGGGTTGGACGGGCTTCGGGGCGCGATTGCCCTCTGTCGCATCTGTCGCGACACCCCAACCTACGGACGCCTGCCGCACGAACCCCGACCGGTCGTGGTGATGTCGACCAAGGCGCGTATCATGATTGCAGGGCAGGCGCCCGGGCTTCGCGTGCATGAAACGGGTGTGCCTTTCAACGATGCCTCCGGCGACAGGCTGCGCCAGTGGCTGAATGTTGATCGTGAGACATTCTACGATCCGGACCGCTTCGCTATTGTGCCCATGGGGTTCTGTTTCCCCGGCTATGACGACAAGGGCAGTGACCTGCCGCCTCGACGCGAATGTGCGCCGCAGTGGCGGGAGAAGGTGCTGGCGGCGATGCCGCAGGTGGAGCTGGTCCTTGCCATCGGTCAATATGCCCAGGCCTTTCATCTCGGCGAAAGACGGCGGAAAACCATGACCGAGACCGTGTACGACTGGCGCAGCTATTTTCATTCAAATTCGGGACCGGCCATTTTGCCGCTGCCGCATCCAAGCTGGCGCAACACCGGCTGGCTGAAGAAGAATCCGTGGTTTACCGAGGAGCTGCTTCCTGTTCTGCGAGAACATGTGGAAATGCGACTTTAGTGAAACAATTTTCTGTTTTTCTCTAAAAATTAGTGTATTGAAAGGAAATTAATTCAGGAGGGTAGACGCATTGGATCGCCTAGACCGTAAGATTTTGCGCATTCTGCAAGAGGATTCCACGCTGGCTGTCGCTGATCTGGCGAAAAAGGTCGGCCTTTCCACGACGCCCTGTTGGCGGCGTATCCAGAAGATGGAAGAGGACGGTGTCATCCGCCGGCGCGTGGCGCTGCTGGATCCGGTCAAGGTCAACACCAAGGTCACCGTTTTCGTCTCCATCCGCACTGCCTCCCATTCCATCGAATGGCTGAAGCGGTTTTCCGAGGTGGTGTCCGAGTTCCCCGAAGTCGTCGAGTTTTACCGCATGAGCGGCGATGTCGATTATCTGCTGCGCGTTGTAGTGCCTGACATCGCGGCCTACGATGCCTTTTACAAGCGGATGATCGCCAAGATCGAAATTCGTGACGTGTCGTCTGCCTTTGCGATGGAACAGATCAAATATACGACGGAACTGCCGCTCGATTACATGCTGCTGGATAATCCCAAATCCGGCGAGGAGTGATCCCGGCTGATCAGGCTTTTTGAACAATGCCCTTTCCGGCTGCCGGGGAGGGCATTTTTCGTTGGGCAGTTTGCTTTTCCGCAAGCACTCAAGTCGGCCATCTGGCGGTTGTCCGGGGAATGCACACTCCTGGCGTACCGAGGCGGCCAGGCAATCTTATTCCGCCTGCGACGGCAAATTAGCACATTCAATTCTCTTTGCACTGGTGCCGCGCAAAGTGGGATTTTGATAAAATCACTCGAATATCTACGCTTTGTATATCTGATGATGGCAACAGCGAAGGATATCCACATGCTCACACGACGCGGAACATTGGGACTGATTGCGGGTGCAACGGGGGCGGCGTTCCTGCCGCATATCCGGCGGGCTGGAGCCGCGACCACCACGTTACGGATCGGCTGGCAGAAGAATGGCGTGATCGCGTTGGCAAAGAGCCAGGGCGCGCTTGAAGCGCTGTTGAAGGATCGCGGCATTGAGGTCAAATGGTCGGAGTTCTCCTCCGGGCCGCCGCTTCTTGAAGCGCTGGGCGCAGGTGCGCTGGATATCGGACCGACGGGCGATGTGCCGCCACTTTTCGCGCAGGCTGCCGGTGGCAATCTGCGCTATGTGGGAACTTACAAGGGCGCCGCCGGTGGATCGGCAATCCTTGTGCAGAAGGATTCGCCGCTGAAGACGCTGGCCGACCTCAAGGGCAAGAAGGTGGCTTTCAAGCGCGGCTCCAGCGCCCATAACGTTACTGTCAAAGCATTGCGAACGGCCGGTCTGACGCTGAACGACATAACATCCATCGACCTTGCCCCGCCGGATGCGGCGGCCGCTTTCCGCAGCGGCAGCATCGATGCCTGGTCGATCTGGGATCCTTATTTTGCCGTGGCGGAAAAGGAGCCGACGACACGGGTTCTCACGACTGCCGAAGGTATTGTCGATCCCTGGAGCTATTTCCTCGCCAATGGCGACTTCGTGGAAAGCAATCCCGACCTCGTGCCGCTGCTCCTCAGGGAACTCGCAAGCGTCGGCGCAAAGGCTTAGGCCAATATCGATGAGACTGCAAAATTGCTGGCGGCGATAACCGGCGTCCCGCAGGATGTCACCAAGGTGTCGCTGACGCGTCCGGGAGCGGATCTGGGGCGTGTCTCGCTGGTTTCGGATGAGGCCATCAGCTATCAGCAGGCGCTGGCCGACGAGTTCTACGATCTGAAAATCGTGCCGAAGAAACTCAAGGTTACCGATATCGTCTGGCGTCCGAAAGCGAGTTGAGCCGGGCGAAAGCTGAGTCTCTTCAATCGTCTGGCTGTAGTTGCTGAGAGATTGATTCAGGCAAGCGCTCCATGTCAGGAGCGCTTGCCTCTGCCTCAGCCCTTGAGCCTGGCAATCACCAGATGGCCGGGTGTGGGGTTGCCGTCCTGCATGCGCACGTTAATGTCGGTGACTTCGACTATGTCGAAACCGGTCGCTGCCAGTCTTTCCCGAACATAGGTTTCAGCGTGGGCGAAACGCTGGTGCGGGCCGACCATATAGGGGCGTCCGGCCATGGTTGCCTCGGGCAGCGTTTCCGACGAGAAGATCAGCAGGCCACCAGGGACGAGGTTTTCAGCGGCGCCGAAAAACAGCGGTTCCAGCGCGCCGAGATAGGGCAGCACATCGGTTGCGGTGATGATGTCGAAGGGCTCGTCGTCATTGTCTTCGAGAAAGTCCTCGGCTTCGGCGACATAAAGCGTCTCGTAGAGGTCCTTCTCGTGGGCGATCTCGACCATGTTTTCGGAAATGTCGATGCCGGTGATGTCATCAGCCATGTCGCGCAGCGCTTCGCCGGTGAGGCCGGTGCCGCAGCCGAGATCGAGCAGGCGCTTGAAGGGGCCGAGTTCAAGCGTTTGCAGGCGCTGGCGCACCATCATCGGCACTGCATAACCGAGCTGTTCGACAAGAATATCCTCGAAGGCTTCGGCGTGCTGGTCGAACAGGGTTTCGACATAGGCGTCGGGCGCTTTGGAAGGCGGTTCGCCGCGGCCCATGGCGGCGATGCGAACGGCTGCGCCGCCGTGATCGTCCGGATCGATGGCCAGAACCTCTTCATAGGCCTTCACCGCCGCGTCAACATCGCCGGCCTTTTCAAGCGCGAGCGCGCGGTTATAGGCTTCGGCAAGCGCCTCTTCGTCAATTTTCTGGTTCTTCGTCATCGTGCGGTATCCGTCAGCATCTTCAGTTGAAGTCTGCTGTAAGCCGCAAGACGGACGGGCGCAATGCTTATGTGGCGATGGGCCTCAGTGGAGAATGAACTCTCCTTTCAGTGCGCGCCATTCCTGCGCCGAGATCACCTGCCGGTGCACATAGCGGACCGAGTGCAACGGACCGTCTAGCTTTTCCTGCCAGAATTTGAGGAAACCGTGCATTTCGGGGAAATCCGGGGCGAGATCATAGTCCTGCCAGACATAGGTCTGGAGAACCAGCGGATGGTCCGGCATGCGATAAAAAATCTGGGCGGTGGTGAGGCCGTAGCCCCTCAGCATCATTTCCATTTCCTTGTTCATGTCGGCTGTTCCCGTTCTCATGATTGCCGATCACAGCGTTGTCGCTGTATCTGATATGGGAACACGACAGGGTTAACCCAACCTTGCCAAAGGTCTGGGTTGTCACAAAATAGTTATATTTTTCAAAATGTTGGCAGTCTTCTCTGTTGAGTGCTGCCAACCGTGTCCCTAGCGCTTGAGATGGCGCGTCAGGCGGGCTTCGAGCCATGCCCAGACATGCCGGAGCGTCTCGACGATCGTCAGGTAGAAGATCGCCGCCCAGAGATAGGCCTGATAATCGAATGTGCGGGAGAAGGCGTAGCGCGTCTGTCCCATCAGGTCGAAGACCGTGACGATGGAGACCACTGCCGAACCTTTGATCATCAGGATGATCTCATTGCCGTAGGGGCGCAGAGCCACGATGAGGGCCTGCGGCAGAATGACCTTGCGGAAGGTGATGAATTTCGACAGGCCGAGCGAGGCGGCACCTTCAATCTGGCCGCGTGGCACGCTTCGGATCGCGCCCCTCAGAATTTCGGCCTGATAGGCGGCGGTGTTGAGGGTGAGCGACAAGAGGCCGCAATACCAGGCCTCGCGGAAGAACCACCACAGGCCAACGGTTTCCAGCCCCTGACGGAAACTGCCGAGGCCGTAATAGATCAGGAAAAGCTGCGCCAGCAGCGGGGTGCTGCGAAAAACGTAGACATAGGCATAGGCCAGCGCGCTGATGACGCGATTTTCCGACATGCGGGCGAAGGCGATCGGCACCGAGAGAAGTGCGCCGAGGATGATCGAACTGCCAACTAGCGTAATGGTGGTGATGAGGCCATCGATATAACGCGGCCCGTAACGTTCGAATTTCGCCCAGTCCCAGCCTTCGATCATCGCAAAGATCAGCCCGGCGGCCAGCAGCAGCCAGAGCGTTATGACGGCGATGCCGACGACGCGCGATATGTTGAGGGGCTTGTCTGTGGCAACCGGCGCGGGGCGCGGCGGAATGAGTTCCTGAACATGGCTCATCGGCTTGCCTCCGACTTGCGCGACCAGCGATCGATGAAGCCGATGCCGATGGAGGAGAGCAGAGCGAGGATGAGGTAGAGCAGACAGGCGATGCCGTAGAAGAAGAAGGCTTCCTTGCTGACGCGGGCAGCGATGCCGGTCTGGCGCACGATATCGGCAAGGCCGATGATCGAGACGTAAGAGGTATCCTTGAGCAGGATGACCCAAAGGTTGGTCATGCCGGGCAGGGCGATCCTGACCAGCTGCGGAATGATGACAAGCA
Organism: Agrobacterium sp. SORGH_AS_0745; assembly: GCF_030818995.1. NCBI lineage: Bacteria > Pseudomonadati > Pseudomonadota > Alphaproteobacteria > Hyphomicrobiales > Rhizobiaceae > Agrobacterium > Agrobacterium sp. SORGH_AS_0745. Next base: position 2,495,991 of record NZ_JAUTBI010000003.1, on the reverse strand, counting down.
CCATGGTGTGGCCGCGCGAGAGGCCGAGTGCATGGCCCGCCTCATATTGGCCCTTTGGGATGGCCTTGAAGGCAGATAGCAACACTTCCGAGGAATAGGACGAAAACACCACTGACAGCGCAACCATGCCCGCCACGAAGGCGTTGATCTCTACCGGGCCTGTTATCCCGACATAACCGGCGGCCGATTGCAGCAGCATCTGTATGCCGTAATAGACGATGAACAGCGTCAGGAGTTCCGGCAGGCCACGGAAGATGGTGGTATAGACACCGGCCGCCAGCCGCAGCGATTTTTCCTCCGATTGCGCGGCGAGCGCAATGAGGAAACCGATCACAAGCCCGACGGGCAGGGTGGCGAGCGCCAGCGAGATCGTGACCTTGACGCCGAAGGCGATTTCGTCGCCCCAGCCGGCATCGCCACACGTGACGAGGGTGCCGTTTCCGAAAAGCGTGAAGAGACCGACCGGCCCACAGAAAGGGTCGAGAAGTGTCGAGACATAGGTCCAGAACGCACCTATGGCGGAAAATGCTCCGCTCATGCCAGTTTTCCCCCGCGGTCTTAAGCCGCCGTGATTGTTATGGTTACGTTTTCAAACAAAAATGGCGGAAGGGCAAGCCTTCCGCCACCAGATTTCAACAGGCGACGCGCCGCTTACTGGCCGTAAACGTCGAAATCAAAGTATTTCTTGTTGATTTCCTGGTACTTGCCGTTGGCGCGGATGCCGGCGATGGCAGCCGTGAACTTGTCGGCGAGCGCCGTATCGCCCTTGCGAACGGCTACGCCTGCACCATTGCCGTTGATCTCGACATCCACCGGAAGCGGCGTCAGGATCTTGCAGCACTTGCCTGCATCCGACTTCAGCCACTCCGACAGGACGACGATATCGTCGATGACGGCGTCGATGCGGCCGTTGGCGATGTCGAGCTTATATTCGTCGGCGGTCGGGTACATTTTCAGGTCGGAACCCGGGAAGTGCTTTTCGGCATAGTTGGAGTGGGTGGTGGAACCCTGCGCGCCGAGCGACTTGCCCTTCAGGTCGTCGACGGACTTGATCGGCGAGTCCTTCGGTACGGCGATTGCCGGCGGGGTGTTGTAATATTTCTTGGAGAAATCGACCTTCTGGAGACGCTCCGGCGTGATCGACATGGACGCGATGATGGCGTCGAATTTCTTTGCCTGCAGGGCGGGGATGATGCCGTCCCAGTCATTGGTGACGAAGGTGCATTCAGCCTTCATTTCGACGCACAGCGCCTTGGCGATGTCGATGTCGAAGCCGGTCAACGTACCGTCGGCTTCCAGATTGTTGAAGGGCGGGTAGGCGCCTTCCGTGCCGATGACGATCTTGTCCTGCGCGAGGGCCGCGCCGGAAAACAGGGAGATGGCGGCAATCGATACGGCTGCGAGCAGACGGGTGGAAATAGGCATTTCGATCCTCTCTTTTGGTCGTTCATCCGCAGTCTGTTGTTGTTTTCAGTGCGGACGTCGTGAGCGCAGGCGCAACAGAACGGGTTGCCATTCGTGGCCTTCAGCGCGCGGCAATTATTCGTCCGGTTGGTCAAAAAATGCAACTGCAATATTAGCGCCCTCTTTTTCGTCGCGGAGCTTTCACGAAATGGCCTTGATCTGTTCATTTCCGGTACAGAACGCTTTGGTCATCATGGGAACCGAAGCGTATGCAAGGCGTTGACCAGCGCCTGCACGCGCGGCCGGATTCACAATGTCGCGGCATAAGCGGCGTACAACGATTGGCAGATGAGGAAGCACCGATGCTGAAGAAGAACACATTGCTGACGGGGGTGGTTTTCCCCCTCATGTCGCTGGCGATCGCGGTGGAGCCGGCCGCCGCCGGTTATGCCGGCGCCGCACGGACGCAAACGCAAATGCCCCAGGCACAGGCCCCGGTGATATTGGCGCAGGCGCAGCCGCAGGCGGAGGAGCAGAACCCGGAAGAGCTGCTGCGCAAGCAACGCCAGCAAGCAGAAGAGGCGCAGCCGAAGCCAGAGCCAGAGCCGAAAAAGCAGGAGCAGGCTCCGGAACCGCAGCGCGAACAGCCGAAGGCTGAAGCCGCACCGGCCGAACCGCGTCCTGAACCCAAGCGTGAAGCTCAGCCCGAGCCGCAACGCGAGCCTCAGCCGGAACCGAAACGGCAGCCGCAGCAGCGCGAAGCCCAACCGGAACCGGCGCCAGCTGAACAGCCACCCGCCCGCAAGCAGCGCCCGCAGCCTGAGCCCGAAGCCGCACCTGCACCCGCGGAGCAGCAGCCGCAGGAACGGCCGCGCAAACCGGCTAGAGCCGAGCAGCCGGCAGGTGAGGGCGAGCAACGCCCCGCACGTCCGCGCAAGCCGGAGCCGGCGGCCGAACAGCCAGCCGCACGCCCTGAAAATACCGAGCAGCCGGCGAAACAGCGCGAGCCCGCCGCCGAGAAAAAGCCGGTAGAGGAAAAGGCGCCCGCTCCAGCACCGGAACCGAAATCGGAACCCGCCGAAAAGGCCGTTCCGGAGAAAAAGCCAGCGGCTCCTGAGCCAGCTGTAAAGGAGGCTCCTGTTCCAACGGAAGCGCCGACACCGGCACGGCCACCGGCTCCGGAAGCTCAGCCCAATCCTGCGCCCGGCCAGCAGCCTTCTGAAAAGCAGCCGGTAGAAGGCCAGGGCAAGACGGAGCCTGCAGCGCCGCTGCCGGGTACTCCGACACCTCCGCCGCCAAGCGGCGCCACGACAGGACAGGCGCCTGCCGGCGAAGCCGTTCCCAATCAGGTCGCCATTCCGCAGACGGAAGCGCCTCCGACGACGAAGCAGGAACTGGACAAGGCCAAGGCTATCGCCAAGGACCCGTCCAAGACTGCCGACACCGTCATTCTGCCCGTCGACAAGGGTGCCGCCGTTCTCGACAGCGACAAGGAAGTGGAGCGCTCCGGTAACAACCAGGCACGCGAGCAACGCCGCCGCGAGCGTGAGCAGGCCGGTGACGTGAAGGTGCCGACTTCCGACGCCGAAGCGCAGCGCGCCGGTGCTGCCGGAGGCAAGGCTCCGCCGCCCGTGAAGATGGAGGCGATTACCTCTCAGCAGGGTGAGCGTGTCGACCGCCGTCCGCAATATGACCGGCCGGAAGGTGCGCGGGAATGGCAGCCGCGCGAAGGTGGCCGGCGCGATCAGGATCGCGATGCGCCGATCATCCTGCAATTCGGTGACCGAGTGGTTGTGCGCGGCGACGACAATCAGCGCTTCATCCGCGATGGCGGCGAGCCCTATTACGAGCGCCTACCCGGCGGACGTGTCCGCGAGACCGTCGAGCGTCGCGACGGCACGCAGGTGGTGACGATCCGCAACCGCTATGGCGACGTCATCCAGCGTTCGCGCATCGACGACCGTGGCCGGGAATATGTGCTGTTCTATGCACCGGAACTGATGGACGAACCGGACCGTGAATATGTCTATCGCGATCCCGGCCTCGACCTGCCGCCGATGCGTCTGCGCATTCCGGTTCGTGACTACATCATCGACACGTCGAGCGATCCGGACCGCGATTACTACCGCTTCCTGGAGCAGCCGCCGGTCGAGCCGGTGGAGCGTGTCTACTCGCTGGATGAAGTGCGTTATTCGGCCCGTATCCGCGACAAGGTGCGCCGTATCGACCTCGATACGATCACATTTGCCACTGGAAGCGCTGACATTCCGATGGCGCAGGCCCGTTCGCTGCGGAAGGTAGCGGATGCGATCAACAAGGCGCTGGCAAAGAACCCGGCGGAAACCTTCCTGATCGAAGGCCACACCGATGCCGTTGGTTCGGATGAAAGCAACCTCGTTCTTTCTGACGAGCGTGCCGCTTCCGTCGCCAATGTCCTGACCGATGTTTACGGCATTCCGCCGGAAAACCTGGCGACGCAAGGCTACGGCGAGCGTTACCTGAAGGTTCAGACACTCGGCCCGGAACAGCAGAACCGCCGCGTCACCATCCGCCGCGTGACACCGCTGGTAAGACCGGTCGCCCAGAACTGATAAGGTTCAGGAACTGAAAAATGAAAGCCCGGAAAGCGCAAAGCTTTCCGGGCTTTTTTATTGGTAGCAAAGTTCCCAGGCCGACACATTATCCGTAACGCCGGACCAGATCCGGGGTCCAGCGTGATCAAGTCCGGCATGACTGGGATGCTTCTCACCCTGCCATCATCCTCAAATTTGAGGATAATCCAGCCTCTAACGCTTAGTTAAGCGCCACAGCAATCTCTGCTGCGAGCTGGGCATTGTTGCGTACCAGCGCGATATTGGTCGCGAGGCTGCGGCCGTCGGTCAGGCGGAAGATATCGCCGAGCAGGAAGGGCGTGACGGCCTTGCCGGTGATGTCCTCGCGCTCGGCGTGGGAAATGGCGCGATTGATGTAGATTTCCATCTCCTCGCGCGGAATTTCGTCCTCTTCCGGCACGGGATTGGCAATCAGCATACCGCCATCGATGCCGAGCTGTTCGCGAGTCGTCTGGAAATTGGCGATGGCTGCAGGGCTGTTGAGCGACAGCGGGCTGGGAAGGCCCGAAGAACGCGACCAGAAAGCCGGGAACTCTTCCGAACCGAAAGTCACGACAGGCACGCCGTTGGTTTCGAGAACTTCCAGCGTCTTAGGGATGTCAAGAATGGCCTTGGCGCCGGCGCAGACGACGATCACGCCGGTTTTGGCAAGCTCGGTCAGATCGGCGGAAATATCGAAGGTCTCCTCTGCGCCCTTGTGTACACCGCCGATGCCGCCGGTGGCGAAAACGCGGATGCCGGCGCGGGCAGCGGCAATCATGGTGGCTGCCACTGTCGTGGCACCGGTGCGGCGCTCGGCAATCGCAAAGGCAATATCTGCGCGCGAGACCTTCATGGCGTCGGTGGTCTGGGCAAGCGCTTCGAGCTGCTCCTTCTCGAGGCCGATATGCAGCGTGCCGTGAATGACGGCGATGGTTGCCGGAACGGCTCCCTGATCGCGGATGATCTGTTCGACGCCTTCGGCCATCTCGATATTGCCGGGATAGGGCATGCCGTGGGTGATGATGGTCGATTCCAGCGCGACGATCGGCGCGCCGCGCTGTTTGGCAGCGGCAACCTCTTGCGAATAGACGATGGGCAGGAGCGGGGAGATGGGGCGGGTCATTCTGTTTGTTCCAGACTATAAAAAAACGGGTTCATGCCAGCATTTCGGCCTTGGGGACAAGCCCCAACATGGTCTCGACACTGTCTTTTGACAGGTCTTGGGCGGTGGCGAAAGGCGATTGCACGGTGATGGCGGCCGCCGCGGCACCCAATCGCAGGGCCTCAGTGATGGCTTTGCCCTCCGTAATCGCGGCGAGATAACCTGACGCCATGGCGTCTCCGGCCCCGGTTACGTCTTTCACCTCGCGGATGATTGGTGGGTGGAGGCTTGCGGTTTGCGTCGCGTTGAAGGCTACCACTTCGCTTGCGCCACGGGTGATGACGCCGCCGGCAAGGCCTGCCCTGCGGAGAATGCCCGGCCAGTCGCGAACATTGTCTGCCGTCTGTCCGGTTAGCGCGCGCGCCTCTGCCTCGTTCATGAAGAGAATGTCGATATTGGCGAGCATGTCCTTCAGCTTCACCGCCTTGGCGGGCGAAATGGCGATGGCCGCAAGCGGCTTTTGGCAGGCGCGGGCAATGAGACCGAGCGCCTTCAACGTATCCTCCGGCAGATTGGCATCGCAAAGCAGAAGGTCGCTCGCGGTAATCGCTTCACGCACCGCTCGAACTTTGAGGCGGCGCGGCGAAAACAGCTTGTAAAGGTCCATATCCGCGAGTGCGATGACAAGATTGCCGTCGCGCTCCAGAATGGCGGTGTAGCTTGGCGTGCGGCGATCGAGGAAAACGAAGGGCGTATCTTCCACGCCCGCCTGCCTTGCTGCCTCCGCCACCGCTTCGCCGGTCACGTCGCCGCCGCGCGGTGCAATGATACGGACGGCAAACCCGAGCCGGGAAAGATTGCGCGCCGCATTGAAACCGCCGCCGCCAGCCTCTTCCATCCATGAGCCAGGATTGCTGGCACCGGGCGCCGTTTCAGTCTCGATCATGCCGCGCCTGTCTATATGCGCGCCGCCCAGAACGAGTATTTTCTTCACGCTTGTGTTTCCCTCTTTCGCGAATGGAAAAGGTGGACGATTCGTCCCAATCTTCTGTTTGTTCCCCTTCACATCCGGTCCGCAGCGATAGGCCGGACACGGAAAAACGAAAGCAGAACAAACCACTTATCGCTATTTGTTTTCAATATGCTGGCTGCGCCTTGCGATATGAGAACAAATAGAGTACATCCTATTTCCATACTGCTTCATTGCCTGTGCGGCTTCAATAACCTAAAGGTGGATCGGATGGCACAAAATTCTTTGCGTCTCGTAGAGGATAAATCGGTGGATAAAAGCAAGGCACTGGAAGCGGCGCTCTCCCAGATCGAACGGTCGTTCGGCAAGGGATCGATCATGAAGCTCGGTTCCAATGAAAACGTGGTTGAAGTAGAGACCATTTCGACGGGTTCTCTCAGCCTGGATATAGCGCTCGGTATCGGCGGTTTGCCGAAGGGGCGTATCGTTGAGATTTACGGCCCGGAAAGCTCCGGTAAGACAACGCTTGCGTTGCAGACGATCGCGGAAGCCCAGAAAAAGGGCGGCATCTGCGCCTTCGTGGATGCCGAGCACGCGCTCGATCCGGTCTATGCCCGCAAGCTCGGTGTGGATTTGCAGAACCTTCTGATCTCGCAGCCGGATACGGGCGAGCAGGCGCTTGAAATCACCGACACGCTGGTGCGCTCCGGTGCCGTCGACATTCTGGTGGTGGACTCGGTTGCGGCGCTGACGCCGCGTGCCGAAATCGAAGGTGAGATGGGCGACAGCCTGCCGGGCCTTCAGGCACGTCTGATGAGCCAGGCGCTGCGCAAGCTGACCGCCTCGATCTCCAAGTCGAAGTGCATGGTGATCTTCATCAACCAGATCCGCATGAAGATCGGCGTCATGTTCGGTTCGCCGGAAACGACGACGGGCGGTAATGCGCTTAAATTCTACGCCTCGGTGCGTCTCGACATTCGCCGTATCGGCGCCGTCAAGGAGCGTGAAGAGGTTGTCGGCAACCAGACCCGCGTCAAGGTCGTCAAGAACAAGATGGCACCGCCTTTCAAGCAGGTGGAATTCGACATCATGTATGGCGAAGGCGTTTCCAAGACCGGCGAGCTTGTCGATCTCGGCGTGAAAGCCGGTATCGTCGAGAAATCCGGTGCATGGTTCTCCTATAACAGCCAGCGTTTGGGGCAGGGGCGTGAAAATGCCAAGACCTTCCTGCGCGACAATCCGGAAATGGCAAGCGAGATCGAACTGGCGCTGCGCCAGAACGCCGGTCTGATCGCCGATCGGTTCCTGCAGAATGGCGGCCCGGAAGCTGGCGAAAGCGACGACGGTCCCGACGAGGGCTGATGCATTCGAAGGTCCGGGCGTTCGCGTCCGGTGGCTTTGCCGGGATGAGCCGGTATGGATCAAAAGGGTCGTGCGATTTTCCTCGCGTGGCCCTTTTTCTTTGCCTAGACGCCTTGGTGCGCCTCCATGGCTGGACAGGGCAGGATGCGGACGATAAAAGCCTTTGATTTTGCAAGATAGCCATCATTCGGGATGGCGGTGATGGACTCCAGCTGTGAGCGGTGTGTGGGCATGAGCGGTGTGAATGAAATTCGGTCGACCTTTCTCGACTACTTCAAGAAGAACGGACACGAGATTGTGCCCTCCAGTCCGCTGGTGCCGCGCAACGATCCGACGCTGATGTTCACCAATGCCGGCATGGTGCAGTTCAAGAACGTCTTCACCGGTCTCGAAAGCCGTCCTTATTCCACGGCCGCTTCCGCGCAGAAATGTGTGCGCGCCGGTGGCAAGCATAACGACCTCGACAATGTCGGTTATACGGCGCGTCACCATACGTTCTTCGAAATGCTCGGCAATTTCTCCTTTGGCGACTATTTCAAGGAAGAGGCGATTACCCATGCCTGGAACCTGATCACCAAGGAATTCGGCATCGATCGCAACCGTCTGCTGGTCACGGTCTATCACACCGACGACGAGGCTTTTAATCTCTGGAAGAAGATCGCCGGTTTCTCTGACGATCGCATCATCCGTATTCCGACCAGCGATAATTTCTGGGCCATGGGCGATACCGGTCCGTGCGGTCCCTGCTCGGAAATCTTCTATGACCACGGCGATCATATCTGGGGCGGACCGCCCGGTTCACCGGAAGAGGATGGCGACCGTTTCATCGAAATCTGGAACCTCGTCTTCATGCAATATGAGCAGCTGACGAAGGAAGAGCGCATCGATCTGCCGCGCCCGTCTATCGACACCGGCATGGGTCTCGAGCGCATTTCGGCGTTGTTGCAGGGCAAACATGACAATTACGATACCGATCTGTTCCGGGCGCTGATTTCGGCCTCCGTCGAAGCGACCGGCGTTCCGGCAGAGGGCGAGAAGCGCGCCAGCCACCGCGTCATCGCCGACCATCTGCGCTCCTCCGCTTTCCTGATCGCCGATGGCGTCCTGCCGTCGAATGAGGGCCGTGGTTACGTTCTGCGCCGTATCATGCGCCGTGCCATGCGCCATGCCGAGCTTCTCGGTTCGCGCGAACCGCTGATCTACAAGCTGCTGCCGGCGCTGATACAGCAGATGGGCCGCGCCTATCCGGAACTGGTTCGCGCCGAGGCGCTGATCTCCGAGACGCTGAAGCTTGAGGAAACCCGTTTCCGCAAGACGCTGGAACGCGGCCTGTCGCTCCTGTCCGACGCGACCTCGACCCTGCACAAGGGCGATATGCTGGACGGCGAAACCGCTTTCAAGCTTTACGATACCTATGGCTTCCCGCTCGATCTGACGCAGGATGCGCTGCGCGCCCGTGAGATCGGCGTCGATATTTCCGGCTTCACCGATGCCATGCAGCGCCAGAAGGCGGAAGCACGCTCGCACTGGGCTGGTTCCGGCGATAAGGCGACCGAAACTGTGTGGTTCGAACTGAAGGAAAAGCTCGGCGCGACCGAATTCCTTGGTTACGACACTGAAACCGCCGAAGGCGTCATTCAGGCGATCGTCAAGGACGGCAAGTCGGTGGATAGTGCTGCCGAGGGCGAGACGGTTCAGATCGTCGTCAACCAGACGCCATTTTATGGCGAGTCCGGCGGTCAGATGGGCGATACCGGCGTAATCTCTGGCGATAACGGCACCTTTACCGTTTCAGAAACACAGAAGAAGGGCGAGGGCCTCTTCGTGCATTCCGGCACGGTGTCCAAAGGTGGATTGAAGCTCGATGACGCCGTGCAGCTGACGGTCGATCACGACCGCCGCTCGCGTCTGCGCGCCAACCACTCCGCCACCCACCTGCTGCATGAGGCGCTGCGCGAGGTGCTTGGTACGCACGTTGCTCAGAAGGGTTCGCTGGTCGCACCCGAGCGTCTGCGCTTTGACGTTTCGCATCCGAAGCCGATGTCGGCCGAGGAGCTGAAGGTCGTCGAAGAAATGGCAAACGAGATCGTCTTGCAGAACTCGCCTGTCGTGACGCGTCTGATGAGCGTTGACGACGCCATCGCCGAGGGTGCTATGGCACTGTTTGGCGAAAAATACGGCGATGAAGTCCGCGTTGTGTCCATGGGCACCGGTGTTCACGGTGCGAAAGCCAACCGTCCGTACTCGGTCGAGCTTTGCGGCGGCACCCATGTTGCCGCAACCGGCCAGATCGGCCTTATCCGCATTCTCGGCGAAAGTGCCGTCGGTGCGGGCGTGCGCCGTCTTGAGGCCGTAACGGGTCAGGGCGCGCTTGCTTATCTCTCCGAGCAGGATGAGCGCGTAAAGGCACTGGCCTCGTCGCTGAAGGTTCAGCCGGGCGATGTACTGTCGCGTGTCGAGGGACTTCTCGACGAGCGCAAGAAGCTGGAGCGCGAGCTTGCGGATGCCCGCAAGAAACTCGCAATGGGCGGCGGCTCGTCGGATGCCGGCGCAAACGACGTACAGCAGGTTGCGGGCGTCAATTTCCTCGCAAAATCCCTGTCCGGCATCGATGCCAAGGACCTCAAGGGTCTTGCAGATGAAGCCAAGGCCAATATCGGCTCCGGCGTCGTGCTGCTGATCGCCGTGTCCGAAGACGGCAAGGCAAGTGCTGTTGCTGCCGTGACCGAGGATCTGACTGGCCGTTTCAGCGCCGTCGATATCGTCCGCACGGCCTCTGCGGCCCTCGGCGGCAAGGGCGGCGGTGGACGCCCGGATATGGCGCAGGCCGGCGGCCCCGATGGCGCCAAGGCACAGGACGCCATCAACGCGGTGGCAGCGGCCCTGGCGGCCTGATCTGGATGAATTGAAAAAAGGCGGGGTTCTACCCCGCCTTTTTGATTCTGGATGTTGAACTCCGAAAGGAACGTGATGCGCTTTGTAAATCCCATCCCTTTCGTGTGCGATATCAACCGCTCCAGGGAGTTTTATCGTGAAAGGCTCGGCCTGAAGGTTTTGGACGATTTCGGAAATTTCGTCCTCTTTGAAAGCGGCTTTGCAATCCATGAGGGGCGTTCGCTCGAACAGACCGTCTGGCGGACATCGCCGGACACCGACAAACCTTACGGCAGACGGAATCTGCTGCTCTATTTCGAACATGAGGATGTCGATGCGGCATTTCGGAATATTGCGCCGCATGTGGAGTTGATCCATCCCGTTGAGCGGCAGGCATGGGGACAGAGAGTGTTCCGTTTTTATGATCCGGACGGGCATGCAATCGAGATCGGCGAACCACTCGCCCAGTCCAACGAATAAGCCCGCTTCCAAAATCCGTTTTGTGACCCTTGCGAGCGCTGGTGCTCCGCTTTCAGGCGAAATGCCTGTCAGTTTCCTCAACCCGCCGCCTGCATATCCTTCGCTGCCGCTTCGTCAAGCTGGGTGGCCCGCTTGAAGGCGGGGCGGTCGGTCAGATGCGCCATATAGTCCGTGAAGGCCGGACGTTTTTCGATTGTGCCGAACTGCAGGCCCCAGCCGACATGGGCACCTACATAGACATCCGCCGCAGTGAAGTGATCGCCGGCGATGAAGCGGTTTTCGCTGACGGCACGTTCGAGCGTGTTGATCGCATCCGCATAGCTGCCGCAGCCAGCCATACGCAGCTTTTCCTGCGGCACCTCGAACCCCATCGCCTTCATGCTGGTTGTCATTTCCAACGGACCGGCAGCAAAAAACATCCAGCGGTAATAAAGTCCGCGCGCTTTGGGCGTCGGCGCAAGGTTGGCGCCCGGAAAGGCATCCGCCAGATAGGCGCAGATCGCTGCCGCTTCGGTGACAATGGTGTCGCCGTGTTTGATGGCGGGCACCTTGGCCATCGGGTTGATCAGCCGATAGGCCGGCGATTTCATCGACGTCGAGAAGCCCAGTATCTCTGTCTTGTAGGGAACGCCCACTTCCTCGAGCATCCATCGCGCAATGCGTCCGCGCGACATGGGATTGGTGTAGAAGATCAATTCACTCATTGCTTTGCCTCCCCAAGCAAAATTGCAAAAGCATCATTGAAAACCCGCGCGCAGTTCGCGCTGACACGGTGCGTTTTTATAGTCCACAGCATTATCTGTTTTCCCGAAGGATCGCGCTGGTAACCACATGAATTTTTGACTGTGCCGGACAAGTTATGTGTCGTTTTATGCTGTTTCAGCTATATATTTTTATTTTTCTGACTGCGGCACGCTGTGGAATCGAAGTCTGCGCCTAGTGCAACATCTAAGCAAGATACTGTGAACAAAAAAAGAAACCCGGCTTTGCGGCCGGGTTTCCTTTTGTCGATATTTCAAACGGGCAGTGCCCCGTTCTTTTAAGCCGCCATCGCCGTCTTGAGGTTTTCATCGATCTTGTCGAGGAAGGCGGTGGTGGAGAGCCAGGGCTGGTCCGGACCGATGAGGAGCGCGAGGTCCTTGGTCATGAAGCCGCTTTCGACGGTGTCGACGCAGACGGTTTCGAGCGTTGCTGCGAACTTTGCGAGTTCTGCATTGTCGTCCAGCTTGGCGCGGTGGGCGAGGCCACGGGTCCAGGCGAAGATCGAAGCGATCGAGTTGGTCGAAGTTTCCTGACCCTTCTGGTGCTGGCGGTAGTGGCGCGTGACCGTGCCATGTGCCGCTTCAGCTTCAACCGTGCGGCCGTCCGGCGACAGGAGAACGGAGGTCATCAGGCCGAGCGAACCGAAGCCCTGGGCAACCGTATCAGACTGCACGTCGCCATCGTAGTTCTTGCAGGCCCAGACGTAACCGCCGGACCACTTCAGAGCGGAGGCAACCATGTCGTCGATCAGGCGGTGCTCATAGATGATGCCGATTTCATCGAACTTCGCCTTGAACTCGGTCTGGTAGACTTCTTCGAAGATGTCCTTGAAGCGGCCGTCATAGGCCTTCAGGATGGTGTTCTTGGTGGACAGGTAAACCGGCCACTTGCGCATCAGGCCGTACATCATGGATGCGCGGGCGAATTCGCGGATGGATTCGTCAAGGTTGTACATTGCCAGCGCAACGCCAGCGCTCGGCGCGTCGAAGACGTCTTTTTCAATAACCTGACCGTCTTCACCGACGAACTTGATCGTCAGCTTGCCTTTGCCGGGGAACTTGAAATCGGTTGCCTTGTACTGGTCGCCGAAGGCGTGGCGGCCGACGACGATCGGCTTCGTCCAGCCGGGAACGAGGCGGGGAACGTTCTTGCAGATGATCGGCTCGCGGAAGATGACGCCGCCCAGAATGTTGCGGATCGTGCCGTTCGGGCTCTTCCACATCTGCTTCAGGCCGAATTCCTCGACGCGCTGCTCGTCCGGCGTGATCGTCGCGCACTTGATGCCGACGCCGTGCTTCTTGATGGCGTGCGCCGCATCGACTGTTACCTGGTCGTTGGTAGCATCGCGGTTTTCGACCGAGAGGTCATAATATTCGATGTCGAGATCGAGGTATGGCAGGATCAGCTTGTCCTTGATGAGCTGCCAGATGATACGGGTCATTTCGTCGCCGTCGAGATCGACGACTGGATTGGCTACCTTGATCTTTGCCATGAATTCCTCACCTTCGAAGCTGTGGCGCCTGGTGACGCCGGTATTCGGAAAAATATCCGGTGCGGCTATAGCATCGCGCGCGCCTGAGGCAAAGCCATGGGGGGCGCTTTTTTGGCGCGGTGCAATAACGCTTTGCGCATTGCCAAACCATATTGCCGGAATACAGTCAGGCGAATCGCTTCGCCCGCGCGTCGGGCCTACCTCCGGGATCACATCATGCGGAATATTCTGCTTCTGACTGCCGCCGTCCTTTTTTCCCACAGCGCCCTTGCGGCCGGCCCTGCCGATCCCGTCCAGAAGGTGATGGACATTACCGTCAAGAACTGGTCCGGCGATGCGGAAAACTGGAAATACATCTTTGACGAGGACATGCTGACCAGCCTGTTCAGCAAGGACTTCGTTGCCCAATACCGCGAAGCTTCCAAGAAGCCGGCTTACGAGGCGGAAAGTGGCGAGACCGGCGATCCCTTCGGCTACGATGTGGTGACCAACTCACAGGATGGCTGTCCGCTGGTGGATGTTTCGGTAACGCCCGGTGAGGTGAAGGACGGCGTGACTGACGTGACGGCGAAGTTCAAGCTCTGGGCCTGCATGGATGAGGCAGAGATGAAGGCAACCGTCGACGAGGTGCATTTCGATGTCATCGAGGAAAACGGCCAGCCTGTCATCAGCGACATTCACCGGGTTGGAGACGAGGGCAGGGATTCGCTGCGCGCAGAGATGGCGGCGATCATCAAGGGCGAATAACAGGGCGTTCTGCCTGCCCCGGCTTTGATTTTGGCGCCGATCTGTGCCAGTGAAGCGCGCTTTAGAGCATTTTCAGGAAAAGCGGCGACCGGTTTTCAGTCTGGAAATGCGCGAAAACCATAAAACGCATCGGCCTGAAAAATCGATGCGGCGCTTCAGAAACTGGAAAACGACGATGGCAGGCACAAACAGCGAGCTTGAACTTGTGGCGGAAGGCCCGGCGATCATTCTGGTCGAACCGCAGCTCGGCGAAAATATCGGCATGGTGGCACGGGCAATGGCCAATTTCGGTCTTGCCGAACTTCGCCTCGTCAAGCCGCGTGACGGCTGGCCGAACGAGAAGGCGCGCGCCGCCGCTTCCAAGGCCGATCATGTCATCGACGGGACGAAGGTGTTCGAGACGCTGGAAGAGGCGATCAAGGATCTCAATTTCGTCTATGCCACGACCGCGCGGGAGCGTTACGGTTTCAAACCGGTTCGTGCCCCCGTCACCGCAGCCGGCACGCTGCGCGCGAAGTTCAAGGCGGGTGAAAGAACCGGCATCCTGTTCGGGCGTGAGCGCTGGGGCCTTACCAATGAAGAAGTGGCGCTGGCCGATGAGATCGTGACATTTCCGGTCAACCCCGCCTTCGCCTCGCTCAACATCGCGCAGGCCGTTCTTTTGATGTCCTATGAGTGGATGAAATCCGGCATGGACGATCTGGACGAGACGCTTTTCCAGCCTATCGAGCAGCGGCCCTCGACCAAGGAACAGGTCTTCGGCCTGTTCGAACACATCGAGGAGGCGCTCGATGCGCGCGGATATTTTCATCCGCCCGAAAAAAAGCCGAAAATGGTGGACAATCTGCGTGCGGTGCTGTCGAGACGCGGCTTTTCCGAGCAGGAAATCAGTGTTTTCCGTGGCGTGATCAGGTCACTCGATCGTTTTCCCCGGCAGTGGCCTAAGCAGGCAGGCCGGGCCGGAACGGCGGAGGGACCATTGTCGGAGAGGGCTGGGGAGAATGCTGAAGACGACTGAGGCTCTGGCCGATGTTCTCAAACCGGTGCTGGTGTTCGATTCCGGCATTGGCGGGCTGACGGTACTGCGCGAGGCGCGCGTGCTGATGCCCGAGCGCGGTTTCATCTATGTGGCCGACGACGCCGGTTTCCCCTATGGTGGCTGGGAAGAGGAGGCGCTGAAAGCGCGCATTCTTTCGCTCTTCGAAAAGCTGCTTGAAGACTATAGCCCTGAAGTCTGCATCATTGCCTGCAACACCGCCTTCACACTAGCAGGCGCCGATCTTCGGGCGCGCTTTCCTGATATGACTTTCGTCGGCACCGTTCCAGCTATCAAGCCTGCGGCCGAACGCACCCGTTCCGGTCTCGTTTCCGTGCTGGCAACACCCGGCACCGTCAAGCGCGCCTATACGCGCGATCTCATCCAGTCATTCGCCACGCAATGCCATGTTCGCCTCGTGGGATCGGAAAATCTGGCGCGTATGGCCGAAAGCTGGATCAGGGGCGAACCGATCTCCGATGAAGCCGTGCTGGCGGAAATCGAGCCCTGCTTCATCGATAGCGACGGCAAGCGCACCGATATCGTTGTTCTCGCCTGCACTCATTATCCCTTCATGGCCAATGTGTTTCGCCGGCTGGCGCCATGGCCGGTGGACTGGCTCGATCCGGCGGAAGCGATTGCCCGTCGCGCGCGCCACCTGGTGCCGCTGCCGCAGGATGCGGAGCATCCAGATGGTTTCGATTTCGCCGTCTTCACTTCCGGCAAGCCGGATTTCGCCACACGGCGGCTGATGCAGGGTTTTGGCCTCAGCGTCTCGCTGAGCTGAACGGCTTGTTGCATTTTTGCATCTATTCTGCCTGACTTTTGCAATTCGAGATTGCGACCTCTTGTCGCGTCCGGCATCTCGTGTAAGATGCACCTTGTCTGTAACCGCTATAAAAAGGAGGCGTGGAATGACTGACTATATGAATATGCGCCTTACCGGCATGTCTGGCTTTTCCGGCATGGTCGTCGGCGGTTACATGTCCCGAGGCATCGACCT
Source organism: Agrobacterium sp. SORGH_AS_0745 (assembly GCF_030818995.1). NCBI lineage: Bacteria > Pseudomonadati > Pseudomonadota > Alphaproteobacteria > Hyphomicrobiales > Rhizobiaceae > Agrobacterium > Agrobacterium sp. SORGH_AS_0745. The sequence continues at coordinate 2,480,165 of NZ_JAUTBI010000003.1, read as the reverse complement.
CCGATAAGGCTTCCTGCCTGATTTCCCTGCCGTTTGGCATCTTCACTTCGTTTGACAGCTGAATTGTGCGTCCGCGCTACTGCGTGTTGCGCCCGCCGTTCCTGCATGTCGTTTTATCATCGATAAAGGACCTGGCTGCTTCGCCGCGCCGGGACGGATTCCCCATGCAGAGAAATCAACCATTGGTAGCATATGCGCTGCCGGATGCGGTCGACCGCCTGTTCGTCACATTCGGCGTCTGGAAAACCCTGAAAGCGGTTCTCGTCGCGGCAATGGTGCCGCGCCCGCCGCCGACCGATCTTTCCGATCTGCCGGAGCGTCTTCTGGACGATATCGGCCTGGAGCCGTCCGACCGCAAAATGCGGCGGGAGTGGGCCCCTCCTTACTGGGCGCCGCGGTTTTGATGGCGACAGTCTCTCCGGCGAGAAAATGCCGGGGAGGCTCCGTTGTCCGTTTCACACTTCTAATGATGTTCGAAATGCGCGCCTCCGTCATGCCGGACTTGACCCGGCATCCACCCACGGCGCGTCCGCGAGGAGTTCATTGCCGAACTTCAGTTTTCCGTAACGGAAGCTGCGGAAAGGCCTGGCATATAGCGCGTTGCACTATTCTCGGGAACGTCCGGGCGGGCGTTACCCCTGATCTTGTCCTGCGGCTGGAGCGGACAGGGGGCAGCGCGGCGCGGCATGGCTTGCCATGCCGTCAAATTACGATCTTGCACAGGCGATGAAGCGGCAGCAGCAGCCCCTTCGTCCGCTGGATGACAAAGCGGCACAGCCTCCGAAAATTTGGCTTGATACCGGGCGCTTTTGGTGGCTTGCTCCAAAGACCGAACGGGGGAGATTGCATCATGCCACTGGAGAACTGGCTGGCCTTCGTGGCCGCATCCGCCATCATGCTTGCCATTCCGGGGCCGACGATCCTGCTGGTGATTTCTTATGCTCTGGGGCATGGCCGCAAGGCGAGCACCGCGACGGTGACGGGTGTGGCGCTTGGTGATTTCACTGCGATGACGGCCTCCATGCTGGGGCTCGGCGCGCTGCTTGCCACATCGGCGGCCCTTTTTACCGGTCTGAAATGGATCGGTGCGGCTTACCTCATCTATCTCGGCATCAAGCTGTGGCGTTCGCCGGTTGGCGGTGAAGGTGGTGAAGCCGCAGGCGTGACCGGCCGTGAGCGGCCGCTCAAAATCTTCCTGCATGCCTATGTCGTCACGGCGCTGAACCCCAAGAGTATTGTCTTCTTCGTCGCCTTCCTGCCGCAGTTTCTGGTGCCGACTCTGCCTTTCTGGCCGCAGGTGCTGATTTTCGAAGCGACATTCCTTGTGCTTGCCAGCTGCAATGCGGCCCTTTATGGACTTCTGGCAAGTGCCGCCCGCAATACGATCCGCAAACCCAAGGTTCAGCGCATCGTCAACCGCACGGGCGGCGGTCTCCTGATCGGCGCCGGTCTCATTACATTTGGCTGGAAGAGGGCGGTTTCGGCGTAAAACGCCCGTCGATCGCCTGAAATTCGGACATAACAAAATGGCGTTGCCGCATATTCTTCTTGCCCTGATCACCGTGTTTTTGTGGGGCTTCAACTTCGTTGCCATCAAGATCGGCGTCGCCGACATGCCGCCTCTGTTTCTGACGGGGGTGCGCTATCTGTTTGCAGCCGTGCCGTTGGTGTTCTTCCTTCCCAAACCCAATGTGCCGTGGCGGCATATGATCGTTTACGGCATGGCGATGGGTTTCGTGCAATTCGGCCTGCTTTACCCGGCCATCAAGCTCGGCCTGCCGGCAGGGCTTGCTTCGCTCGTCATGCAGTCGCAGGCCTTCTTCACGCTGGCGCTGGCCGTGGTGTTTCTCGGCGAGCGGCCGTTGCCGTCACAGATCGTCGGCGCAATCGTTGCCTTTGGCGGGCTGGCGGTCATCGGCGTGGAGCGCATGACGGCTGCAGCGTTGATACCGCTGCTGATGGGCGTCGGCTCGGCCATTGCCTGGGCCTGCGGCAACATCGTCAATCGCCGCATCGGCCAGGTGAATGCGGTCTCCTTTGTCGCATGGACGAGCCTTGTTCCCGTTCTGCCGTTGGTCCTGCTTTCGCTGGTGGTGGAGGGACCTGATGCGATTGCGGAAGGGCTGCACAATGCGACGCCTACGATGGCTCTCGTGGTGATCTACATGGCCTATGGTGCGACCATCGTCGGCGCGGGTATCTGGAGTTACCTGCTTCTGCGTTACCCGGCCGGAACGGTGGCGCCGTTTTCGCTGCTGGTGCCGATTGTCGGTTTCGTCAGCGCCTATCTCGCTTTTGCGGAGCATATTACCGTCTTCGAAGTGGTCGGTGCCGCATTGGTCATCATCGGGCTGATGCTGAATGTGTTTGGCAGGCGGCTATCATTTTCGCGCGTCTCGTCCGGGGCCGCATAGATGTGGCGCAATTGCCTGTGCATTATCGGCACGGGGCAGACGCAATCGGTGATTTTTTGGTAAAGAGCATGTTCGGCCGCCGTTACGGGAATCGGTCGGATGACATGCAGCACGAGGAACGGAACATTGCAGGTCGGCATCGACATGGGAACCCTATCGGGCGGGCAGCAGGCCAAGCTCGATATTGAGGAATTGCTTGCAACGCGTTTGCTGGTGCAGGGCAATTCCGGGTCCGGCAAGTCACACCTTCTGCGCCGGCTCCTGGAGCAATCGGCGCAATGGGTGCAGCAGGTCATTATCGATCCCGAGGGTGATTTCGTCACGCTGTCCGACAAGTTCGGCCATGTGGTGGTGGATGGAGAGCGCACGGAAGCCGAGCTTGCGGGCATTGCCAACCGCATCCGCCAGCACCGCGTTTCCTGCGTGCTAACGCTTGAAGGTCTTGATATCGAGCAGCAGATGCGGGCCGCTGCCGCTTTCCTCAACGGCCTGTTCGATGCGGATCGCGAATTCTGGTATCCCGTGCTTGTCGTTGTGGACGAGGCGCAGATGTTTGCGCCCTCCGTCGGCGGCGAGGTGACCGAGGATGCGCGCAAGGCGTCGCTGGGCGCCATGACCAATCTGATGTGCCGTGGGCGTAAACGCGGGCTTGCGGGCGTCATCGCCACGCAGCGCCTTGCCAAGCTTGCCAAGAACGTAGCGGCGGAAGCCTCGAACTTTCTGATGGGCCGCACCTTTCTCGATATCGATATGGCGCGCGCTGCCGATCTGCTCGGCATGGACCGGCGGCAGGCGGAAATGTTCCGGGATCTGCAGCGCGGCAATTTCGTGGCGCTTGGACCGGCGCTGTCGCGCCGCCCGTTGCCCATCGTCATCGGTGCGGTGGAAACCTCGGCGCGGTCTTCCTCGCCGAAGCTCATGCCGCTGCCGGATGCACCGCAGGATGTGGAGGATCTGATCTTCACGCCGGACCCGGAAGAGTTCACGCGACCCGCCACGCGCCGCACGCCGCCAGCGCCGCGCCCGACAACCGATATTCTCGCTGAACTCTCCCGCTCCACCCCCGCCGCCGCCGGTCCTTCACCGGAGCAGCCGCCGCGTGCAGGTCAGCCGGAGCTGACGCCGGAGGAGCGCGAAGAGAAGATCGCGGCGGTGCTGGTCGAAATTCTCGACGATCCGCAATCGGCCTATCGCACGGACGCCGTGCTGTACCAGGATTTTCTGGTGCGCGCCCGCATGCGCCGTATTCCCGGCACGCCGATGACGCTGGCGGATTTCCGCCGGCAGGTGGCGATTGCCCGCTCCGGCGTGGATGCGGCAATGGCGGCCAGCGAAGGCTGGGAGAAGGCGCTGGAATTGTCGATGTCGGTCTCCGACGATCTGCAGGGGGTTTTCCTGCTGTTGGTCAAGGCGGCGCTCAATGAGGAGCCTTGCCCATCCGACGCCCGTATTGCCCGCGCTTACGGTACCCATTCCGCCCGCCGTGCGCGCCGTCTTCTCGGTTATTTCGAGGAGAAGGAGCTTGTGGTGGTACACGCCGATTTCTCCGGCAAGCGCATCGTGGCGTTCCCCGATCTCGACGCGAAGACCGCACCCGGCGATGCGGATGCGGCTGAGGATAATGCGAGGCTGGCGGCGGAGTAAGTTGGGGCAGGGTTTCCTGCCGCCAACATTTTCAGGTGTTACTCGATAGCCTTTGTTTCCTTGCGCGTTGCAATCAGCGAACCGATGATGCCGGTTGCGAGGATGGCGACGGTGACGCCGAGCGAGACGGCGGGCGGGATCTTGGCGATGCCCAGCATATCCGCGACGAAAATCTTCGAGCCGACGAAGACCAGAACTGCGGCCAGCGCGTATTTCAGATAGGCGAAGCGGTGGATCAGGGCGGCAAGTGCGAAATAGAGGGCGCGCAGGCCGAGGATCGCGAAGATGTTAGAGGTATAGACGATAAACGGATCGGTGGTGATAGCGAAGATCGCCGGGATCGAATCGACCGCGAAGATGAGGTCGGCGATTTCGACCATGATGAGCGCCAGAAACAGCGGCGTCACAAAGGTCTTCAGCTTGCCTGTGGCAGCATCGGTCTCCTTGACGAAGAATTTCTCGCCATGCAGCTTCTCCGTTACCGGAAGGCGGCTACGCAGGAATTTCAGGATGCGGTTATTGCCGATGTCGTTCTCGTCATGGTCGGATGAAAACAGCATTTTGAGGCCCGTGAAGACGAGGAAGGCCGCAAAGAGATAAAGCACCCAGTGGAAGTTTTCGACAATGGCGGCGCCGCCGGCAATCATGATGCCGCGCAGAACGATCACGCCGAGGATGCCCCATAGCAGCACGCGGTGCTGATATTGGCGGGGAATGGCGAAATAGGAGAAGATCATCGCGATGATGAAGATATTGTCCATGGCGAGGCTTTTTTCGACCACGAAGCCGGTGACATATTCCATCGCTGACTGTTCACCGGACTGGTACCAGATCCATCCGCCGAAGGCCAAGCCGATGGCGATATAAAAGCCGGACATCAGCAAGCTTTCACGGATGCCGATTTCCCTGGAATTCTTGTGCAGCACGCCGAGATCGAGCGCCAAGAGGCCAAGGACGAGAGAAATGAAGACCGCCCACATCCATGTGGGGGTACCGAGAAAATCGTTGAGGAGGAACTCCATCAGTCAACCTTTAGCCGGACGAGGTTGGCTTTGCGGATGGGGACGCGTATCAGGAATAAACGTGGGCCCCAACCTTCAAGAGACTCGACATCGCGTGTTGTCCGGTAACACGCCAGAGGGGCCCCGAGTCCTGATTACGGCTTAGAAGTGGGTGGGCCTTCCAGCTTTTCAAGGGGTGGTTCGAGAAAAAAGCGGCGGGCTTTGTTTGACAAATTTGTAAAACGTGTTTAGAAGCCGCCCCAACGCCGGGCAGTCATGTCCGGTGTGTTTCGTTGACTGCCTTGCAGTTTATAAGCTGACGTTCGGCGGTCAACATCACCGACATGTCCCGTGGTCTCTCCATTCGCATGTGAGAAACCTGTCAGAGGTCCTGAAACGGGCTTCAGAGGAGGGCGTGTTTCCTCAAACCGGTTTGGCAACAAACCGGCATAACCTATTGAGAAGGAAATACGATGAGCAAGCGCGAATCGGCTAAGTATAAAATTGACCGCCGTATGGGCGAAAACATCTGGGGCCGTCCGAAGTCCCCGGTAAACCGCCGCGAATACGGCCCGGGCCAGCACGGTCAGCGCCGCAAGGGCAAGATGAGCGACTTCGGCACGCAGCTGCGCGCCAAGCAGAAGCTCAAGGGCTACTACGGCGAACTGCGCGAAAAGCAGTTCCGCGCCACCTACGACGAAGCAAACCGTCGCAAGGGCGATACCTCCGAGAACCTGATCGGCCTGCTCGAGTCGCGTCTGGACGCCATCGTCTACCGCGCCAAGTTCGTTCCGACCGTTTTCGCATCGCGTCAGTTCATCAACCATGGCCACGTCACGGTTAACGGCGTTCGCGTCAACATCGGTTCTTACCGTTGCAAGCCGGGCGACGTTATCGAAGTTCGCCAGAAGTCCAAGCAGCTGGTGACCGTTCTCGAAGCTGTTCAGCTCGCAGAACGCGACGTTCCTGATTACATCGAAGTCGATCACAACAAGATGGTTGCGACCTATGCTCGCATCCCGGCTCTGTCTGACGTTCCGTACCCGGTCGTCATGGAACCGCATCTGGTCGTCGAATTCTACTCGCGTTAATCGGCGCGTTTCAGTATTGAGAAAGCCGCCCCTCGGGGCGGCTTTTTTGTTTGCTGGGGAAGGCTTTGCATGCAGGACATTCAGGCGATCGTCGATTCCATTTACGACAGCATGGTGCCGCGCCTGGGCGAGGGCAAGGTTGCGGATTACATTCCGGAACTCGCCAAGGTCGATCCGAACCAGTTCGGTATCGCCATCACCACTGTCGACGGAACCACTTATACGGCCGGCAATGCGCTCACGCCGTTTTCGATCCAGAGCATCTCCAAGGTCTTCATGCTGACGCTGGCGCTCGGCAAAGCGGGCGAGACGGTGTGGAACCGGGTGGGGCGTGAGCCGTCGGGGTCGTCCTTCAACTCCATCGTCCAGCTGGAGCACGAGCACGGCATTCCGCGCAATCCCTTCGTCAATGCCGGTGCCATCGTGGTGACGGATATCGTTCTTTCCGGCCACCAGCCGCGCGAGGCGATTGGCGAGCTTCTGCGTTTCGTCCGTTATCTCGCTGATGATGACACGATCAGCATTGATGACACCGTGGCGAAATCCGAGCAGGCGACGGGTTTCCGCAATTTCGCGCTTGCCAATTTCATGCGGTCCTTCGGCAATCTGCATCACCCTGTTGAATATACGCTGGGCGTCTATTTTCATCAGTGCGCGCTGTCCATGACCTGCGCGCAGCTTTCACGGGCCGGTCTTTTCCTTGCCAATCGCGGCCGCAATCCGCTGAGTGGTCATACGGTTGTGTCAGACCGACGCGCGCGGCGCATCAATGCGCTGATGTTGACCTGCGGCCATTATGACGGATCGGGCGATTTCGCCTATCATGTCGGCCTGCCGGGCAAGAGCGGCGTGGGCGGCGGCATCATGGCAGTGGCGCCGGGCAAGGCGTCGATTGCGGTCTGGTCGCCGGGTCTGAACAAGGTCGGCAATTCGGCGCTTGGGTCGCATGCACTGGAAATGCTGGCGACGAAAACCGGCTGGTCGGTATTCGGGGCTTGATATTGCGGGCGGATGCGGGCATTTCCTGCATTGAAAATGGCTGAATGCCAGAGCGGGCTAATCATGAACATTGTCACCAGCATCGCAGATGAGGTCGAGGCCGATCAGGACCTGGCCGGAGAAAATGGCGCTTCGCATCCGCTGTTCGACGCGGCACCCCGTTCTGTCTCCTTCAACAAGCTGCGCAAGCGGCTGTTGCGCAATGTACGTCAGGCCTTCGGGGATTTTGGCATGCTGAACGGCCAGAAGCGCTGGCTGGTAGGCCTTTCCGGCGGCAAGGACAGCTACGGTCTTCTGGCGCTGCTGCTTGATCTGAAGTGGCGCGGCCTTTTGCCCGTGGAACTCATTGCCTGCAATCTGGATCAGGGCCAGCCGAATTTCCCCAAGCACGTCCTGCCGGAATATCTGGCGAAGATCGGCGTCGCACATCGCATCGAATATCGCGACACTTATTCCGTTGTGAAGGAAAAGGTGCCGGCGGGTGGCACCTATTGTTCGCTCTGTTCGCGGCTGCGGCGCGGCAATCTCTACCGTATTGCGCGGGAAGAGGGCTGCGACGCGCTCGTGCTCGGCCATCACCGGGAGGATATTCTCGAGACCTTCTTCATGAACTTCTTCCATGGCGGCCGTCTGGCTGGCATGCCGGCAAAGCTGATGAACGACGAGGGCGACCTGATGGTGCTGCGCCCGCTTGCCTATTGCGCCGAAGAGGATATGGCGAAATTCGCGGCGGCGATGGAATTCCCGATCATTCCCTGTGACCTCTGCGGCTCGCAGGACGGGCTTCAGCGCAATGCCATGAAGGAGATGCTGGCTGACATCGAAAGGCGTATGCCGGGCCGCAAGGACGTGATGCTGCGGGCGCTTGCCCATGTCAATCCATCGCATCTGCTAGACCCGAAGCTTTTTGATTTCTCGGCGCTCTCTGTCACCGGCGCGTCACCTGAAGAGCGTACGGAGGCCAGCCCTCCCTTATGAAGAAGTGCACTTAGCGATGACCCTTTCCGATAAAGATATCGACTTTCTGATTTCCACCGTTGCCGCTGCCGGCCGCCAGGAAATCATGCCCCGCTTCCGCAATCTCGACGCAGGCGCGATTTCCGAAAAGACCTCTGCGGTCGATCTCGTCACCGAGGCGGATATTCTGACGGAAAAGGCGATAACCGCCGCTCTTCTGCAACGGTTTCCGAAGGCCCATATTGTCGGCGAAGAGGCCTATGACGCGGATCAATCCGTTATTCCTGCCCTTGCCGATGCACCATTTGCCTTCGTGATCGATCCAATCGACGGCACTTTCAACTATGCTTCCGGTTTTCCAGCTTTCGGCACGCTGCTCGCCGTCACCGTCAAGGGTGAGACGGTCGCAGGCATCATCCACGATCCTGTCATGGGTGATACCATCCTTGCTCTCAAAGGCGAGGGCGCTTATCTCCACCGCAAGGACGGCTCGCAGGCAAGGCTCAAGGTTGCCGATCCCCTGCCATTGTCCGAAATGGTCGGCATATTTTCCTGGGGTCACAGCCATGAAGATCGCCGCCCGGTGATCGCCGCCAATATGGCCAAGATCAAGATGGCGCTTTCAATCAATTGCTCGGCTCATGAATATTGGCTTGCCTCGACTGGCAAGCTGCACTTCATCGGCCACGAAAAGCTGATGCCCTGGGATCATCTCGCCGGCGTTCTCATTCATCAGGAAGCGGGCGGCTACACGGCCCGTTTCGACAATACGCCCTACCGGCCAGGACAGACGACAGGCGGCATCCTGTCGGCACCCGACAAGGAAAGCTGGAAGATGCTGCGCCGGGAAATCGTGGCCTTATAATATTGATGCTTAAATAGAAGGATATCGCCCATGGCTATCGAACTCGACATCGCCTCTCTCGCCAATGCGCTTCAGGAGGCGGCCGCAGTGGAAATCCTGCCGAGGTTCCGTAATCTGGGTGAGGGCGACGTCAGGATAAAGAGCGAGGCGATAGACCTCGTAACCGAGGCTGACGAGGCTGCTGAGCGGCTGATCCGCGCCCGCGTGCAGGAAATCATGCCGCAGGCGCTGTTCATCGGTGAAGAGGCCGTTGCGGCGGATGCCTCGCTGCTTGGCAAGCTTGCGGATGCGGATCTTGCCGTGGTGGTCGATCCGATCGACGGCACCTACAACTTCGCGTCGGGCCTGCCGCTGTTTGGCGTGATGATGAGCGTCATCTCCAAGGGCGAGACCGTTGCCGGTCTCATTTTCGATCCGATGGGCAATGACTGGGCGATTGCCGAAAAGGGTTCCGGCGCATGGCTTTGTGCCGCCGATGGCTCGCAGACGCAGATGTCCGTCGTGCCCGCACCGGCACTGTCGCAGATGGTCGGCATCGCCAACACCGGTTATTTTGACGTGGAGACCCGCCGCAAGATTCTCATGAACCTCGCGGATGTGCGGCTCTTCACCAGCTACCGTTGTGCTGCGCATGAATACCGCGTGTTCTGCGGCGGCCATATGCATTTCCTGATGTACAACAAGCTTATGCCCTGGGATCATCTCGCTGGCACCCTGCTTTCGCAGGAAGCAGGTGCCTACGCCGCCCGTTTCGACGGCTCGCCTTACCTGCCGCGCCACCTTGAAGGTGGCCTGCTGCTTGCTCCTGATCAGGAGACATGGGAATTGCTGCGCGAGAAGATTTTCACGGTTTAGTGAAGTTCAGCTTTTATCAACAAAAAGGGCGCGGAACCGAGTTCCGCGCCCTTTTTATTTGTCTGTCTGCCCTTAGTGCGTCGGCTTGTTGTGGGCCTGAAACAGCACGCCCTTTTCTCCGATCAGCACGAAGACGAGGCCGATAATGGAGACGGCGAAGAAGCCGGCTACCATTGGCAGCGCCGTGCCATCGAAAGCCTGACCGATAACGGCACCGATCAGCGAACCGCCGACGGTTCCCATGAAGCCAATGACGGACGAGGCCGTGCCGGCGACATGGCCGAGCGGCTCCATGGCGAGCGAGTTGAAGTTCGAGCCGATCCAGCCGAACTGGAACATGGCAAGCGCGAAGAACACGATGAAGATCGCAAAGGGCATCGGTTCCGGCCCGACCATCTGTACCACCAGCCACACGAAGGTGATGGCGATGAAGCCGAGCAGCGAACCGTGCGACAGCTTGCGCATGCCAAACCTGCCGACAAGCCTTGCATTGATGAAGGACGAGAAGGCCATGAACAGGGCGACGCCCGCAAAAGCGGCCGCAAACCATGCGCCCAGCCCGTAGATGCCCTTATAGACCTGTTCGGCGGAATTGATGAAGCCGAACAGCGCACCGAAGATAAATGTGCTGGAGAGCGTGTAACAGAGCGCGATACGGTTGGTGAGCACGATCTTGAAGCCACCGAGGATCGAACGAACCGTGAAAGGCCTGACGTCATCGGCATGGAGGGTTTCCGGCAGGCGGAAATACATCCAGGCGGTCACGACGGCGGCAATTCCGGCCATGAAGGCGAAGATAAGGTGCCAGTCACCGAAAAACAGCACGATCTGGCCAGTGCCGGGTGCGATGACCGGAACGACCATGAAGACCATCATGATCAGCGACATGACTTCCGCCATCTGACGGCCGCCATAGATGTCGCGCACGATCGAAATGGTGATGACGCGCGTCGCCGCAGAGCCGATGCCCTGAATGAAGCGCAGAACCAGCAGGCCAGTGAATGACGGTACGAAGACGACGGCAATGGCCGAGACGATGTAGATTGCCAGCCCGACGAGCATCGGCTTGCGGCGCCCGAAACGGTCCGAGATCGGTCCGTATAGAAGCTGGGCAATGCCGAAGCCTAGAAGATAGCTGGAAATGACGTATTGACGGTGGTTTTCATTCACGACGCCAAGTGACGCGCCGATTTCCTGAAGGCCGGGAAGCATGATGTCGATGGCAAGCGCATTCAGCGCCATCAGCATCGCGGCAAGCGCGATGAATTCCGTGCGCCCCATCGAAACGGCGCGCGAAGTGGTGGATTGTGAAAGTTCTGTCACAGGATTGCCCCAAAAAGAACGGCAAAGGCGTTGCATGAAGCAACGCCTGGCATAAGTTTTCTGACAATCAGGGTGGGCCGGATGAACCGGCCGAAATCAGGCCGCGCCGCGGACGCTGATACCCTGTTCTTGGAAGTGATTTTGAAGTTCACCGGACTGGAACATCTCTCTTACGATGTCACAGCCGCCGACGAATTCGCCCTTGACGTAGAGCTGCGGGATGGTCGGCCAGTTGGAATAATCCTTGATGCCCTGACGGATGTCGGCATCGGCGAGCACGTTGACGCCCTTGTAGTCGACGCCGAGATAATCGAGGATCTGTACGACCTGGCCGGAAAAACCGCATTGCGGAAATTGCGGGGTGCCCTTCATGAAAAGAACGATGTCGTTGCTCTTCACTTCGCTGTCGATCATATCGTGAATGCCGCTCATAGGCCTATTCCTTTCACATGCGGTTCAAGGCCGCTGCTTTGACTTTGTCCCTAAATAACATGTCGCGGCGCGATTTCCACCCGGGAAGCGTAAAAAATACGCTGCTGTGTAGTCGCAAAGTGAGGGCCGAAACCTTGGCTACCAGGTTGGAAGCACGCTGAGGTGATGCATCATCGAAGCCGCTGTCTGCTGCGGGCGGCGGCGGTGCGTCTTTTGCTCACCTGTTTTTTGGCCGGCTTGGGTTTGACGGCTGCTTTGATTGCCGCTTCCAGCACGGAGCCGACGATGCCGCCTGCGAGGGACGTGTTACTTTTGGTCCGGCGGCGGATGCGGCGGGTTTTGCGAAGGCCTGTCTTGGCGAGGACTTCGGACAGAGCGCCTTTGACGACGCCGTTTAGCAATTGATCGACGATCCCAGACAAAATTCCCTCGCAACAAATAAATCATATTTCCGTCGCGTTTTTTACTATACGTGCATCGCCCACTGTATCAAGCGATCCTTTCGGGTGTCTCCAGCCCGAGGGTTTATGCATGCCGACCGTCAAGTCACGACTTGTTCTTTATTTCCCGGGCTTCGATCCGCTCGATGCGGCTGCGCATCATCTGCGCTATCAGCGGGCGGCAGCGCTTGCTGGCAAGACGTGGGATGTCAATTATGCCGTGGGTGCGCTGGAGAACTCGCCGGCTGGCGAAACATTCTCGGTGGAGGCCTCGGCCGGCGACTGGCGGACGCGTTCCACCATCTTCGTCTACGACCACAATGCTGTGATATCGCGCCTGCGGGATGCGCCACTCTGGCGGCAGATCGCACTAGGCTTTGCGGCTGCGGCCGGTATCGTCGCGGAAGGTGGTGCAGGGCGTTACCTCCGTCATGCCTGGCGTTTCGGCCTGTTCTTCATTTTCCCGTTTCTGCTGATGCTGGTGGGGGGTGCGCTTGCGGCGGGGATCGCGCTCTCGCCATGGCTGTTCGGTTTGCCGCTCTGGTTGCTTGCGATCAGTCTTCCCGCTGCGGCCTTGTTCTTCGTGAAGGCGTTTCTGCCTTTCGCCGAGCGGTTTCATACGTTGCATCTTTATGCCGATTGGCGCTTTGCGCTGGCCGTCGGGCGCGATGAGCCGATTGCCCGCAACTGGATTGAAGAGAAGGCAGCCCTCGTTCTCAAAGCGCTGGAGCAGCCGTCTGAGGAGGTTCTGGTCGTGTCGCATAGCATGGGCGCCAGCCTGGCGCTCGCCGTGATAGGTCGTGTGCTGGAACTGCGGCCAGATGCGCTGGATGGCCGGAAGCTGTCCTTTGCGACGCTCGGTGGCGCTGCGCTGCAATGCGCGCTGCTGTCGAGTGCGGACAGGCTTCGCCAGAGCGTCGGCGTGATTGCGCGTCACCCTGAAGTGACATGGTTCGATATCCAGTGCCTGACGGATCCGATCCACCTCTACCGCTGCAACACCGTGGCGCTGACCGGGCACAAGGATGCGCCGCAGCCGAAGATCGTACCGATCCGTTTCAAGCACTCGCTTTCACCCGAACGCTACAAAAAGAACAAGCGCAACTTCCTGCGCATGCACCGGCAATATGTTCTGGGGCCGGACCGCAAGTCCGGTTACGATTTTACCTTGCTGACGGCAGGGCCGTTGCCGGCTGCCTCCTTTGCCGATCTGGAATCGCAGCAGCCACCTGTTTTGTAAGCGGCACGCACCATTTGCCGGAAAAGAAAAGGCCCGCGTGACAGTCTCACGCGGGCCTTTTTCAATCCATGGCTTCAAGCGTTACCGCGGCAAGGACAGTGAAACCGTCCTGCCGGAGACGCTTTTCCGGGCGCAGTCATTCTGGAGCCGAGGTCTGCAGGGCAAGGGCGTGCAGAACACCGCCCATATTGCCCTTCAGCGCGTCATAGACCATCTGGTGCTGCTGCACGCGGGTCTTGCCCTTGAAAGCATCCGCGACGACTTCCGCCGCGTAATGATCGCCATCACCGGCCAGATCGCGGATCGTGACCTTTGCCCCGGGAATTCCCGCCTTAATCATGTCTTCAATGTCGCCGGGTTTCATGGGCATGGTGTATCTCCTTAATTCATTCTGCGGCGATTAGAGTTTCGCCATCCATGAATTGAGGGAACCACGATTCATAGGCCAAGTGCAATTCTTTAATCTCGATAGCGCGTGCCGTGCCCAGCTTTACGCTTGAGCCGCCGGTGACGCCGATCGCCGGGCAGGAAACGCCCGCTGCCTTCGCTGCCGCGCGCACTTCATCCAGATCGCTCTTCTTGACGGTCAGCACATAACGGCCCTGATCTTCGCCATAGAAGGTGAGGACGGGATTATGGCCCTCGACCGCGTCGATCGTCGCGCCGATGCCGGAGGAAATTGCCATTTCGGCAACCGCGAGAGCCAGGCCGCCCGAGGAGCAGTCGTGAACCGCTGTGGCAAGACCGTCTGCGATAAGGGCGCGGACGAAATCGCCATTTCTCTTTTCAGCTTCCAGATCGACATGCGGTGCCGGGCCATCGATGCGGCCATGCACGTCGCGCATGTAGACGGACTGGGCAATATGGGTGCCAAGACCGGCAGGCGCGCCCGCCAGCAGCACGACTTCGTCCGCGGCGGCAAAGCGGATGCGCGCCATACGGCCCCAGTCCTTCAGCAGGCCAACGCCGCCGATGGTGGGGGTGGGCAGGATCGCCTGACCGTTGGTCTCGTTGTAGAGCGAGACGTTGCCGGAAACGATCGGGAATTCCAGTACGCGGCAGGCTTCGCCGATGCCCTTGATGGCATGGACGAGCTGGCTCATGATCTCGGGCTTTTCCGGATTGCCGAAATTGAGGTTGTCGGTGGCCGCGAGCGGCAAAGCGCCGGTTGCGGTGATGTTGCGCCAGCATTCGGCCACGGCCTGCTTGCCGCCTTCAAAGGCGTCTGCCTCGACATAACGCGGTGTCACGTCGGAGGAGAAGGCGAGCGCCTTCTTGTCATGGCCTTCAACGCGGACAACGCCGGCATCGCCACCCGGCAGCTGCAGGGAATTGCCCTGGATCAGCGTGTCATACTGCTCGTAGACCCAGCGGCGCGAGGAGTTGTTGGCCGAACCGACCAGTGACACCAATGCGTCGGCAATGTCTGCATCAGGAACGTCGTTCTCCGCAAGCGGAGCCTGAACCTTGGCGGGCGTCCACGGGCGGTCGTATTCCGGAGCCTGATCACCGAGATCCTTGATCGGAAGGTTGGCGACTTCCTCGCCATTGTGCAGCACGCGGAAACGCAGGTCGTCGGTGGTCTTGCCGACGATGGCGAAGTCCAGGCCCCATTTGACGAAGATCGCCTTGGCGACTTCTTCCTTGGAGGGCTCGAGAACCATGAGCATACGCTCCTGGCTTTCCGACAGCATCATTTCGTAGGCCGTCATGCGCTCTTCGCGCACCGGTACGGCGTTGAGATCAAGTTCGATACCGAGATCGCCCTTGGCGCCCATTTCGACGGCCGAGCAGGTAAGGCCGGCGGCACCCATGTCCTGAATGGCGATGACCGCACCTGTTTTCATCAGCTCGAGGCAGGCTTCCAGCAGGCACTTTTCGGTGAAGGGGTCGCCGACCTGAACGGTTGGGCGCTTTTCTTCGATCGACTCATCAAATTCGGCAGAGGCCATGGTCGCGCCGCCGACGCCGTCGCGGCCGGTCTTCGCACCGAGATACACCACCGGCAGGCCGACGCCCTTGGCTTCCGAAAGGAAGATCGCATCGGACTTGGCAAGTCCGGCGGCAAAGGCGTTGACGAGGATGTTGCCGTTATAGCGGGGATCGAATTCCACTTCGCCGCCGACGGTCGGCACGCCGAAGGAGTTGCCGTAACCGCCGACACCGGCGACGACGCCAGCCACGAGGTGGCGGGTCTTCGGATGGTCGGGTGCGCCGAAACGTAGCGCATTCATGGCTGCGATCGGGCGTGCGCCCATGGTGAAGACATCGCGCAGGATGCCGCCGACGCCGGTTGCCGCACCCTGATAGGGCTCGATGTAGGACGGATGGTTGTGGCTTTCCATCTTGAAGACGACGCAGTCGCCATCATCGATATCCACCACGCCGGCATTTTCGCCGGGGCCTTGAATGACACGCGGGCCCGTGGTGGGCAGGGTCTTCAGCCATTTCTTGGAGGACTTGTAGGAGCAGTGCTCGTTCCACATGGCCGAGAAAATGCCAAGCTCGGTAAAGCTCGGCTCCCGTCCGATCAGGTCGAGGATACGCTGGTATTCGTCGGGCTTTAGCCCGTGGGATGCAACGAGTTCCGGGGTGATCTTGATGGAGTTTGGAATCGACATAGGTCTCACGCGGTTCGAGCCGAGGAAAGTTTCCGGTTCTTTAGCGCAAGAGGCCTCTCCGTGCGACAGGAAAATGCGCAGTTTTGCCAGCAAAACGCTGCTTTGTTGGGTTATTCAGAACTTGTAGCCGACCATAAGTCCGACACGCGTCAGCCCGTCATTGGGGCCGTCGCACAGATTGGCATGGGAGGCATGTTCGATCTGGGTCGAAATATTCCAGTTGCTGTTGAAGCGATATCCGATGGCGGCATATTCATGAAAAAGCACGCGGCAACCGAATTCCGCGCCAGTTTCGCCCGGACCATTTCTCAGCCTGCCGTCATGCCACAGCCCGCCAAAGCCGAGGTCGACGAAAATCTTCGGAGTGAGGTCGAAGGTCCAGTTGATACCGCCGTAAATGGTATTTGCTTCGCCCTCGGTGCCGATTTCCGCACCCAGATGCAGACGCGGTCGGGCAAGCTTTTCGCCAAAGGTGACGGCCGAGGCGCTCGCGAAAGGATCGAAATAGGCAGTGAAGGCCGGGAAGACACCATCTTCGCCGCCACCATTGCGATCGGCGAGCGAGGTTGTGACCCCGAAACGCAATTCATCGAACACCGTGCCGTCTGCGGCGGCGGCCGGCGTCATGTCACTCAACACACATGCTGCGAAAACCATCGCGAGAGCAACAAATGCCCTGGCGGATATGGAACTGAATGCTGCCATCGAATCATTCCCCGCTCCGAAGTAGGGAAAGGATGGCAGATTCGTCGGCGTGGTAAATAATGAGTTACTGAATTAGGGGGCGTGTTGCAGGAAAGACTCGTTCCCGCTCACGCCTCGCTTTCGTAACCGGCTGAACCATTGTCGAGCAAATGCCGCAGGATACCCAGGGCATGCTTCAGTTCTTCCTGGTTTGAAGGCCCGGAAAGGCTGATGCGGACACGGTGGTAAACCTTCTCCGTGCGCCCGGCCTTGAACTCGTCCTCGTCGTCTATCAGCACACCTTCCTTCATGGCGGCGCTGCGGAAGGTTCCAGACAGCCACGGTTCAGGCAGCCTCAGCCACAGAAAGGCGATGTCCGGCAGGGAGTTGAATTCCAGCCCTGCAAAGATGCGTTTGGCGAGGGCCTCGCGCTGGTTGATCTCGGCGATACAGTCCTTGCGTATGTCGTCTGCGTCGCCGCTGTTGACGAGGCGTGCATTCAGTTCGGCCAGCATGAACGGCAGTCCGCCGGTTATCATCGAATGCGAAATTCGAATTCTCGAGGCGAATTGCGCCGGGCAGGCGACCCAGCCACCCCTGACGCCGGCGGAAACGGATTTCGACAGGCCGCCGACAACGAAGGTAAGATCGGGCGCGAATTCCGCAATGAGTGGGATCGCATCCCGCGTCATGGCGCCATAGAGATTGTCCTCCACGATCCATACGCCGTATCTGCGGGCGATATCGGCGATCGCCCGCCGCCGCTCCTCGGGCAGGGTGGCGCAGGTCGGGTTCTGGCCCGCCGACATCAGGAAGATCATCTTTGGATGCTGTTGGGCGCAAACGCGCTCGAAATCATCGGGGAGAATGCCTTTCTCATCCACTTCCACCAGTGTTACCCGCCGTCCGGCAAGGGCGGCGCTGCGGCTGATATGGGAATAGGTGAGGGGTTCGAAAACGATACGGTCGCCCGGCGCGGTCATTGCCGTTACCACACTCATCACCGCAGCATGGGCGCCAAGCGTCGAAACGATGTTTTCCGGTTTCGGCGACCAGCCGTTCTGGGAAAGCCAGCGAACGCCCGCCATGCACCAGTTGTCGGGAAAGGAGCGGGTGTAGTTGGAAATTTCGAACGGATGCTCTCTCGTCACGGCCTCGACGTGTTTGCTGACCAGCGCGCTCTGCCCGACATCGGGAGCAGCCGTGGTGTTCAGGCGGAATTCGGCGCTGGTGTCCACCGCGTAGCGCGTGCCGCCGAATGCCGATGCCGTCGGTTCCACGCGTGATAATGGGGCGGCAGCCTTACGCTCGTTGACATAGGTGCCACGGCCGACTTCGCCGCTGACGAGGCCGCGTTCGTGGATGAGGGCATATGCCCGGCTGATTGTACCGATTGTAACGCCCAGATCGAAAGCGAGATTGCGTTGCGGCGGCAATTTCGACCCGGCCTGCAAGATGCCATCCGAAATTGCGCCTTCGATCTTGTCCGCGAGGCGAAGGTAGATGGGGCCGTTGCCCTCGGTGATATCGGGAAGCCAATTTGTCATGGTGACAATTTATGCATTGTATCTATCCGCAAGTCAATTGTATTTATCGGATGCAGTCAATGAGATCAAACGCACGGAGACAATAGGTGCAATATGCGCAAGATGGATCAATACCTTTCGACAGCGGATACGCTTTATCCTGACGGCTACGAACGGGAACGCGTGTTCCGCGATACCGGCGACATGGTCGCACCGTCGCCCTTTCCGGCCCGGATCGCTCACACGCTTATTGGCCGCCTGATTGCGGGATTGTCCAACTGGCATGGCAAACGTCAGGGACGGCTTGCCTTGCGGGAATTGTCCGACGATCTTCTGGACGATATCGGCGTTACGCGGGACGAGGCCTTGAAAGAGGCCGCGAGATCGCAGCTGTTTTCATGGCCGTCGCGGCCGCTTTGATTTTCTGCCGGAGAGCGGCGCCATCTTTCCCCGGTGCCTGAACAGCCATTCGGCAGGCCCGCCACGCCAGTACCAACCGGCGTCGGCGGGTCTTTTTGTATTTGGCCGGCTTTTAGCGCAGTTTTGCCCGATCAGCAGCCCTTGCCGCCATTCGCCCAGCGTTTGACGTCGGTTGCGATGCGGCCGGAGATGGCTTCGTTCATAACGGGGCCGAAAGCGTCGAGCTTTGCCGGGTTGCCTTCTGCCTGAATAACCAGCATCGGGCGCGATTCCGGGCTGTTGCGCGGTACGAGCAGAATGCGCGGACGGCCCGAGAAGGAGTTGAGTTCGGGCGCCAGGCGATAGGCCTTGAAGGCCGGATCGCCCGATTTGAACCAGCAGGCATTGGCGCCAAGCGCGATTCGCTCCATCGTCGGTAATGCCGCACGGGATGCAGAGGATGATGCCGGTTGCGGCTTGGGCTGGCACGCAGCAAGCGCTGCTGCGGCGAGAAGCAATCCAGCGGCCTTCGGGGCGTGGGAACGGAGCAGGCGGTTCATCGCGTCATCCAAGGTAAGGGCCAAAAACTGGAGCCATAAAGAGCATCATCGGGAAGAGGGCAGGCGCATGGCCCGCCCGCTTGTCAGGCTGCGATAACGCCAAGCGCCGAGGCGAAGAGGCCACGGCCGTCATTGCCGCCATGGGCAGCTTCGATCAGGTTTTCCGGGTGCGGCATCATGCCGAGAACGTTGCCCTTGGCGTTGATGACGCCGGCAATGTCGTTCAGCGAACCGTTCGGATTGGTGCCATCTGCATAACGGAAAACGACCTGACCGTTGTCTTCGACGGACTTAAGCTCATCCGTATCGAGGAAATAGTTGCCATCGTGGTGGGCGACGGGGCAGCGCAGAACCTGGCCCTTGTCATAGGCGCGGGTGAATTCGGTGTCGTTGTTGACGACTTCGAGTTTCACTTCGCGGCAGACGAATTTCAGTGAGGCGTTGCGCATCAGCGCGCCCGGCAGCATGCCCGCTTCGACCAAAATCTGGAAGCCGTTGCAGACGCCGAGAACCTTGACGCCCTGCTCAGCCTTTTCGCGAATGGCCTGCATGACCGGCATGCGCGCAGCAATTGCGCCGCAACGCAGATAGTCGCCATAGGAAAAGCCGCCCGGAATGACGATCAGGTCGACATCCGGGATAGTCGTCTCCGTCTGCCAGATGGTGACGGGCGCCTTGCCGGAGATTTTCGTGAGTGCCGCGATCATGTCGCGATCGCGGTTGAGGCCGGGAAGTTGGACGACAGCGGATTTCATGGTCGGCGGCTCCTGCGGCTTTAGAGAATGGCGATAGAGTAGTTTTCGATAACCGTATTGGCCAGGAGCTTTTCGCACATCGCCTTCAGGTCGGTCTCGGCCTTGGCCTTGTCTGCACCTTCCAGTTCCAGGTCGAAGACCTTGCCCTGACGGACATGGCCGACGCCACCGAAACCGAGGCTGCCGAGCGCGCCTTCGATTGCCTTGCCCTGCGGATCGAGAACGCCGTTCTTCAGCGTAACAGTCACCCGTGCCTTGATCACCTGATCTTCTCCTGATTTTACCTTGCTAGGCCGATATTATTTCACGAGGCCGAAATTACTTTACCAGGACAGGGCCGGTGCCGCGGATCGGTTCGTTTTCATTGATGATGCCGAGACGGCGTGCCACTTCGGAATAGGCTTCCACGAGGCCGCCCATGTCGCGGCGGAACAGGTCCTTGTCCATTTTTTTCTGGGTCTCGATGTCCCACAGGCGGCAGCTATCGGGCGAAATCTCGTCGGCGAGGATGATGCGCATCATGTCGCCTTCAAACAGGCGGCCGCATTCGATCTTGAAGTCGACCAGCTGGATGCCGACGCCCAAGAACAGGCCGGACAGGAAGTCGTTGACACGGATCGCCAGTGCCATGATGTCGTCAAGCTCGGCCGGGTTGGCCCAGCCGAAGGCCGTGATGTGCTCTTCGGAGACCATCGGGTCTTCCAGCTCGTCGGACTTGTAGTAGAACTCGATGATGGAGCGCGGCAGAACCACGCCTTCATCGATGCCGAGTCGCTTCGACAGCGAGCCGGCGGCGACATTGCGCACGACGATCTCGAGCGGGATCATCTCGACTTCCTTGATCAACTGCTCGCGCATGTTGAGGCGGCGAATGAAGTGTGTGGGAATGCCGATCTTGTTCAGATGCGTGAAGACATATTCACAAATCCGGTTGTTCAACACACCTTTGCCGTCGATGACTTCGTGTTTTTTCTTGTTGAAGGCAGTCGCATCGTCCTTGAAGAACTGGATAAGCGTGCCTGGCTCCGGACCTTCGTAGAGGATCTTGGCCTTGCCTTCGTAAATACGGCGGCGACGGTTCATAATGGCAGGTCTCTTGGTTCACGCCGATTCTGGTGGCGTTGCGTTTCTGTCTTTGAGCGGTCCCATAAAGGAAAAGAGTGCATTCTACAATGCGGCTCGCATATCTTCCCTTCAATTCTTGTGTCGGGCGGAAGAATGTTGCCCGGCCGAAAATCGACCGGCTTCAGCGGCTGGCCACGATGGTCAGGGCTCGTTCACCTTGAGGCGGCTCAGGAACTGGGCAAATACCATGCCACCCTCGGGCCAGGGGCCATGGCCAGACTCGGCGTTGATATGGCCGGACATGCCTGCATCCACCAACATCGCACCCCAGGCGGCGGCAATATCGTCGGCATGTTCGTAGGATCCGAAGGGATCGTTGCGGCTGGCAATTGTGATTGCCGGAAACGGCAATGGATCGCGCGGATAGGGACCGAAGGTCATCAGATGTTTCGGCCTGATATCGGGATTGGCGACATCCGGCGGCGCCACCAGAAGCGCGCCTGCAACCTTCTTGCCGATTTCCGGAAGTGCGTGGATGACGGTCGGCACACCCAGCGAATGAGCGACGATGACAACGGGCTTGGTCGAGGCGTTAACCTCTTCCACCAGCCGCGCGATCCAGTCTTCCTTCACCGGTTTTGACCATTCAGCCTGCTCGACGCGGCGCGCTGTCGAAAGCTTGCGCTCCCAGCGGGTCTGCCAGTGGTCAGGACCGGAATTGGTGTAACCCGGTACGATGAGAATATCTGCTTCTGAAACTTTCATGGGCCCATATCTGTGGTTTCATGCCGTCGCGATCAAGGTCGCGACGGCATTAACTTCGGGAGCCTCGCCTCAGGCGTTGCCGAAGACGCGGGCGAAGATCGTGTCGACATGCTTGGTGTGGTAACCGAGGTCGAATTTTTCGCGGATGACGCTTTCGGGAAGGGCGGCGCGCACTTCCTCGTCGCCCAGCAGTTCCTCAAGGAAATCCGCACCCTGTTCCCAGACCCTCATGGCGTTGCGCTGCACCAGACGGTAGGCGTCCTCGCGGGAAACGCCGGCCTGCGTCAGCGCCAGAAGAACGCGCTGCGAGTGCACGAGGCCGCGGAACTTGTTCATGTTCTTCAGCATGTTGTCGGGATAGATCACCAGCTTTTCGATGACGCCGGCAAGGCGGTTCAGCGCAAAATCGAGGGTGACTGTGGTGTCGGGGCCGATGGCGCGCTCCACGGAAGAGTGGCTGATGTCACGCTCATGCCAGAGCGCCACGTTTTCAAGCGCTGGAACGACCGACATGCGCACCAGGCGGGCAAGGCCCGTGAGGTTTTCGGTGAGAACCGGGTTACGCTTGTGCGGCATCGCCGACGAACCCTTCTGGCCGGGAGAGAAGAACTCTTCCGCTTCCAGAACCTCGGTGCGCTGCATGTGGCGGATTTCGATGGCGACGTTTTCGATCGACGAGGCGATGACGCCGAGGATGGCGAAGAACATGGCGTGGCGGTCACGCGGGATGACCTGCGTGGAGACCGGCTCGGGCACGAGGCCGAGCTTTGCGCAGACATGTTCCTCGACGCGCGGATCGATATTGGCGAAGGTGCCGACAGCACCGGAGATCGCGCCCGTGGCGATTTCCGCGCGCGCATTGACGAGACGCTCGCGGTTGCGATGCATCTCGGCGTAGAAGCGGGCGAAGGTCAGGCCCATCGTGGTCGGCTCGGCGTGGATGCCGTGGCTGCGGCCGATGCGTACCGTGTTCTTGTGTTCGAAAGCGCGGGTCTTGAGCGCAGCCAGCACGCGGTCCATATCGGCCAGCAGCAGATCGGCGGCGCGGACGAGCTGGATGTTGAGGGTTGTGTCAAGCACGTCGGACGAGGTCATGCCCTGATGGATGAAGCGGCTGTCGGGACCGACGAATTCCGCAAGGTGCGTCAGGAAGGCGATGACGTCGTGTTTGGTGACGGCCTCGATCTCGTCGATGCGGGCGACGTCGAAAGTCGCGCTGCCGCCTTTTTCCCAGATTGTCTGTGCGGCCGATTTCGGAATGACGCCGAGCTCGGCCAGCGCGTCACAGGCATGCGCCTCGATCTCGAACCAGATGCGGAATTTTGTTTCCGGCGACCAGATGGCGACCATTTCCGGCCGGGAGTAACGAGGGATCATGGCAATGACTTTCTTTGTGGAGGAATTTTGCTGCCCGTTTAGCAAAGTGTTCCGCGAATCTCAATCTATCAAGCCTGCGCATCGGCTCGATGCGTACATTCAAAATGCTAGAGCGTCCGTTGTACGTCCGAACGGATGCGTGGCGTTCTGTGCGCACGGCGGCAAAGGATGGCTCCTGCCAGCGCAAGCGGAATGGCGGCAAACGGAAAATAGAGGCCGAGGCCGAGAATGCAGAACTGGTAGATCGCGCCAAGCGAGGTGAAAAATTGCTGGAAAAACCAGATGCGGGAAAATGCCGGCGCGTGCCATTGCGCATAAAAGATGCGGTACTGGAGCGCGAAAAATGCCGCCGCGACGGCGATCGTGAAAAAAGCGATGGCAAGGCAGCTTGCCGCAAAGCGCAGCGGCAGGCTGGTGGATGCGGGCAGGAAGCGCAAGGCAACCATGGCCAGCGGCCAGCCCAGGAGACCGCCGAAGAAGAACAGCACGGCGATATCGGCGGCATGGTCGGTTTCCAGCCGGTTGCGGAGATAGAGGCCGAGGGTAGCGGTGGCTGCCGAGATGGCGGCCCAGACAAGCGGAGCGAGGAGCGAAAACAGCGCTGCCGGGATGACGTCGTGGAAATTCCGCCTGTCGCTGTTCATCAAAGCCCCCACCCAAACGCCCTGCCGTCCCGTCTCCGGTGTATCCGGCTGCTGCGGCGGGTCAGGACCGGGCGGCTTCCGACACCGAGCGCAACAACGAAACCGTCTTGCGATAGTCTGCGACACCATCGCCCTTGAAGACGGCCGAACCGGCCACGAGTGCGTTGGCACCGGCTGCGACGATGGCGCCGGCAGTCTCCGCCGTCACGCCGCCGTCCACTTCAAGTTCGATCGGCCGGTCGCCGATCATGGCCTTTGCCGCACGGATCTTGTCGAGCATGGCCGGAATGAATTTCTGTCCACCGAAACCGGGATTGACGCTCATGATCAGTACGAGATCGACATCGTCAAGCACGTTTTCGATGACCGAAAGCGGCGTGGCGGGGTTGAGCGTCACGCCGGCCTTCCTGCCGAGCGTGCGGATGGTCTGGAGTGAGCGATGGAGATGCGGGCCTGCCTCCGCATGGACGGTAATGCCGTCGCAGCCGGCCTTGGCAAAGGCTTCGAGGTAGGGATCGACGGGGGCAATCATCAGGTGGCAGTCGAAAAAGGCATTGCTGTGCGGGCGGAGCGCCTTGATGACGTCAGGACCGAACGAGATGTTTGGCACGAAATGGCCATCCATGACATCGAGGTGGATCCAGTCTGCTCCCGCTTCCGTCACATCGGCGACTTCCTGTCCCAGCTTGGCGAAATTGGACGCCAGAATGGACGGTGCAATCCGGATGGGCAGGGACATGGGGCAAACTCCTCTCGACGCGTTGCGTAAGCTGCCTTTAGCATCAAGTATCAGGGTTTGAAACGGCTTGTCGCGCGGTTGCCGCCGGTTTTCAGCCGCAGCTTACTGAATTTCCAGCGATACCGGCTTCACCTATTGTCTTTCGGCCTTGTCCGCCTGTTCGAAACGCTGGCCGTTCCAGCGCTGCAGGCGATAGGGATTGTCTGCAAGCTCATGCGAAGGGTTGAAAGCGATATCGCCTAGCACGGTTTTGAAGACGGTACCGTTCGCCAGTATCTCCGGTGCGGGTTTCCCTTGGGATTGGGCTGCTTCGGCAAGCGCCGCAGTCAGTTCCGCAGCCGCATAGGAGGGCAGGACGTAACCTTCCGGCTCGATATTGGCGGCACGCAATTCGCCGGCGACGGCCTGTGCCGAAGGCAATGTGTCATAGGCCGGGCGCGTGACCGCTAGCACATTTGCCGCAAGTGGCACGGGGTTGTTTGCCGCATTCATGGCGTCGCCGCTCATGATGGTGAGCGGAATGTTTTCGGAGCCGGCGTCTCTGGCGACAATCGCCACGTCGTTGCGTTCCGCGCCGATGAAGACATGGGTGATGCCGGTGCGCCCCAGCCGGCGTACAAGCGCCACCTGTTGCTCCTGTGCCGGGCGCAGCGTATCGGTGAGTGTCGGTTTCAGCCCGTTCTCCTCCAGCGCCGAACGGATGCGATCTACCAGATCGCGACTGAAGATCGTGCCATCATCCACGAGTCCAATGGAATGTCCCTTCCAGTCGCGCAGGATGATTTCTGCGGCCCGGTCCGATTCGGCTTTGTCCGATGGCGCTAGGCGGAAAAGCGGCCAGCTGTATTTCAGAGCGTCTTCCATCAGGATCGGGGCACGGCTGGAAAGCGTGATTGCTGGAATGGCGGCTGACTTCAGAGGCGGCAGAACGCCCTGAAGCGTTTCCGTGCACAAAAAACCGATTGCCGCGCTGACCTTGGCGGCCACGAGACCATCGGCAATCGCGCCGCCGCTGCCGTCTTCGCAGCTTTCATGGATTTCGACGACATCTAGCCCGAGCTTGGCGGCCGCGGCCTTCGCGCCCTGCCTGACCTGTTGCCCCAGCAGTTCGTATGGGCCGTTCTGTGGGGCAACGATGCCGATCGACGCCGCGCATGCTGAGCCCGCAAAGGCAAAACCGGCGATGATCGTTAGCAGGCGAAGTGAAAGCATGACGTGCGCGAAATCCTGTTGTCCCGGTTTGATGTTTATCGGCAACAACTGGTTTTCCAAAGGAAAAATCGCTGATACCCATCATAATCGCACATCATCGTTCACTGCACGGCCGTTTTGATCGCAACTCATCCAATTTGAAACAACAGTCTGCAATAACGCGTTATGGTTGTATATATTCAATGTGATCGCGCGCGATTGTTTTTTGCCGAGATTCATCTTTTTAAGGTCGGCAATTCACTCTGTAATTTCATAAAAGCGGAAGTACTGCTCGTCATGGTTTAGAGCATTTTTACTTTATAAAACTGTAACATGCAGTGCGTATAAGCACAGTTTTATAAGGGCGGGTTTGCGATTTTGCCTTTTATAGTGCACCCCAATAAAATGCACATTTTATTTCCACTTATCTAATTTATTGATTTAAAAAGAGAATATACATATTTCTCTGCGCGTTATTTGTGCTTTGCCATGTTTTTTTCGCATTTGCGAGAAGATCTGCTTGACGAAAAGTAAATGGTTAGATTAGATATAGGTGTTTCAGGGGACGACTGAAATTGGCTGTAAAAAGCCTCGGAAGTGTTCCGAACTTAAGCACTGCCAAACTATATTACATTCTATATTCTATTATTTTTATTACGTATAAACCGCTTCGGGCAACCGAGGCGGTTTTTTATGTGATGCTAATTTAAGCAATTTTAAATTGCATTCGAAAAGCTTCGCGAAAAGATATTCTTCCAGCATTGGGTTTTCCGAAAGCAAATCGCGCAGGAGCGTCGCGTCTGTCGCAGGCGAGGCCTGTTTTTAGTGTAGCTCAAGGCGCCGTTGAAAGCCGCGAAAAGCCCACGCCGGTCAGCGCTGATGCTGCTTCCGTCCGCTATGCGGCTTTATTTCGTCAGAGCAGCCAGCGCGTCTTTTGCAAAGGCAGAGATGGGTTCGGGAAGGTTATCGGGGTCGAACCAGCCGATATCGGAAAGCTTGTCCGGTTCTGTCAGTACCGGCTCACCCTGCGCGTCGCGGGTGACGAAGATCAGCGAGACCCAATGGTGCCGGTCTGCGACATTGATATATTCGCTATGACAGAGAAATTCGACCTTGCCGATTGTCAGCCCGGTCTCTTCTTCAGCTTCTCGCCGTGCTGCGGCGAGGGATGATTCAAGGTGATCGACTTTGCCGCCCGGAATATTCCAGTATCCGGCTTCCGGCGCTTTCAAGCGCCGGCATAAAAGCAGGCGGCCATCACGCAATATGGCAAGCCCAACGCCGACGCCTGGAAAATCTTGTCCTGGCTTGATCGTCGGCGTCATGCGTATTGTTTCCTGCGTCAGGCCGTCGGGGCTCAGCCCTTGGCGTTGGCCACGATCAGCATGAAAGCGGGAATGTCATCGCCGAAACCAACAGGCGTCGGGCCATCGTCATGGTCACGGTAATGGCGGCGACGGTCACGGTTGTCGTCATTGGCGTGCAGCGGGTTCAGGTTGCGGCTGTTGCGCTCGGAATTGCGCGGGGTCTTTTCCGGTCTGCGTTCTGCCTTCACCTTGTCTTCTCCGTGAGCCGCGATGTCCGTATCCACAGTGGTGGATTGTGCACCCTGATTGATGTTTTCGACCGGCGATGCAGGTGCATCGCGACGGTTTCTGTCGCGGCCTCTGCCGCCACGTTCCTTGGTGCCCCGGCGGCCGGTATTGCTTTCAAAGCTTTCCATGGGCGCGGGGAGGGAGGACAGGTCACCGTTCAGCCATTCGACCTTCTCGGTGATCAGCTTTTCGATCGCGTCGAGATATTTCGCATCGCTCTTGGTGACGAGGGTGAAGGCCTTGCCCGAACGGCCAGCACGACCGGTACGGCCAATGCGGTGGACATAGTCTTCGGCATGAATGGGAACGTCGAAGTTGAAGACGTGGCTGACATCGGGAATATCAAGACCGCGGGCTGCAACGTCGGAAGCGACCAGCAGCGTCAGCTGACCGTCCCGGAAGTTCTGCAGCATGGTCGTGCGCGAACGCTGGTCCATGTCGCCATGCAGCGCGCCAACGGAAAAGCCGTGACGATCCAGCGAACGGAAGAGGTCGGCAACGTCCTTTTTGCGATTGCAGAAAATGATCGCGTTCTTGAGTTCGGCTTCTTCGGCACGGACGAGATCGCGCAGGACAGCGCGTTTCTCATAGTCCTTGTTGTGCGAAGCGACGATGCGCTGGGTAACGGTCTTTGCCGTGGAGGAGGGCTTGGCAACCTCGATACGGGTCGGGTTCTGCAGGAACCGGTCGGCAAGCTTCTGGATTTCCGGCGGCATGGTGGCCGAGAAGAACAGGGTTTGCCGGGTAAAGGGAATCATCTTGGCGATGCGTTCGATATCGGGAATGAAGCCCATATCCAGCATGCGATCGGCTTCATCGATCACGAGGATTTCAACGCCGGTCATCAGGAGCTTGCCGCGCTCGCAATGGTCGAGAAGGCGGCCGGGCGTGCAGATGAGAACATCGGCGCCACGCTCAAGCTTGCGGTCCTGATCTTCAAAAGAAACGCCACCAATCAGAAGGGCGACGTTCAGCTTGTGATTCTTGCCGTATTTCTCGAAGTTTTCGGCTACCTGTGCCGCCAGTTCGCGGGTCGGCTCGAGGATCAGCGTGCGCGGCATTCTTGCGCGTGCGCGGCCTTTTTCCAGCAGTGTGAGCATCGGCAGAACGAAGGATGCGGTTTTCCCCGTGCCGGTCTGTGCGATACCGCAGATATCACGCTTTTCGAGAGCGGGCGGAATTGCGCCAGCCTGAATGGGTGTCGGCGTCGTGTAGCCGGCATCTGCAATAGCGGAAAGAACTTTTTGGCTCAGGCCAAGATCAGAGAATGTTGTCAAAGGAAGAACTTTTTCCGTTCTGGTTCGGTAAGAATACCTGCGTGCCGCTGCGACACTTGCAAAGACTTGGCGCGGGGATATGCCCAAATTGCCAGAAAGTCAAGGAAACAACCGGAAATGCGCGCGAAACGGCGAGACGATGGCGAGGCTTTTGAGCCTTGGACGCGGTTTCGGGCGATTTATCGCAAAAAGGGCGAAAAAAGCGTTAAAATCGGACTGCTATTTGAGATAGGTTTTAAGCTCGGCCCCGGCGACCAGAAACCGCATCGGATCAACAGGCGTGTCGTTGCGGCGGACCTCGTAATGTACGTGCGGACCGGTGGAGCGGCCGGTGCTGCCAGCACGGCCAACGATGTCGCCGGCCTCCACCTTGTCGCCGGCTTTGACCAGAATGGTGGAGAGATGGCCGAATCGCGTCGATACGCCCTGGCCGTGATCGATCTCGACCATATTGCCGTAGCCGCCGGAGTTTTCCGCAACCGTCACCTTTCCAGCGCCCGTCGCCTTGACGTCGGCGCCTGTTTCGGCGCGAAAATCGATGCCGGTATGTAAGGCAGGCCGTCCAAGGAAAGGGTCGAGCCGGTTTCCGAATCGGCTGGTGATCGCCCTGCCGGGAGCCGGATTGCCAAAG
Organism: Agrobacterium sp. SORGH_AS_0745; assembly: GCF_030818995.1. Lineage (NCBI taxonomy): Bacteria > Pseudomonadati > Pseudomonadota > Alphaproteobacteria > Hyphomicrobiales > Rhizobiaceae > Agrobacterium > Agrobacterium sp. SORGH_AS_0745. The sequence continues at coordinate 2,451,075 of NZ_JAUTBI010000003.1, read as the reverse complement.
GGCAGGGCGGTTGCGGTTTCCTTCACGATATCCAGCCGGTTGAGCGCATTGTCTAGATTGGTCAGAGACATATTGAAGGGATCGGTTTCATTCCCCTGCGGATCCGCATAGGGGCCGCCGACACCGTCCGTGTCACTTTCGTCGATTTTCAGACCCGCCTGCCGGATGATATCCTGCATCGCGCTTGCCTTGTCCTCGGCGTCGCTGGTCAGTCTGGCGATCCGTGATATCTGCTGGCGTTCGATATCCTTCAACGACAGCGTGACCTTGGAAAACACGCGGTCGGCGCGGTCGGAAGGCGTTTCGCCGTTTTCGGGCACATAGGACGCCCGCTTGTCGGTTCCGGCTGGCTTTTCCGGCTGCGACGGGCGGGGCGCCATCAGATTTTCTATGGCGGAGAGGCCACCTGTCAGATCGGCGCGTTTTTCCGGTGCCATCGCGTTCGAGAGCGAGGAGGGCGCGGTTTGAATGGGGGCCGTGGCCGTGGAGGCGGCGATGCCGGAATTTTCCGCGCGCTCCAGCAATTCGCTCATCCGTCCGTGTCTTGACGTGAGTGCCGCCTGCTGTTGGAGCAGCTTTTCCACTTTCTTTTCAACCACCTGCTGGTCGAGCAATTGTCTTGAGGTAACGCGGTCCACCTGCGCCCTCAGCGCGGCGATACGGTCTTCGTAATCGTGCTGCATGCGGGTCTGGCGCGCCATGGTCGCGCCGATCAGGTCGTCACGCAGGATGAGATAGCCGGTGGCGCCCAGATAACCGAGCGAGAAAAGGCCGATCGTGCAGCCGGCAAGCGCCGTCATCCAAGGCCGGATCGTCATGTGCCGGACCTTGTCACCGCTTGCCAGCACCAGAACGTGCTGCTGCCGCTTTTTGCCGAATACCCGGTTTTCCGCTGTATCAGTCAAAATCTCTCTCCGGACTGGCCGATTTCTCACAGGAAATCATACTTCGTTAAGGTTAACGAAGTTTTGCACCATGCGCCGGGCCGCGGGCGTCAGCCGCTGTTGCTGACAGCGGTGAGGGAGCGGTAAAAGGATGGCGTCAAACCGGCTTCGGCGCGGGCGAGGTCGTTGAAGGGCGGTTTCAACGGTCCGCGGAAATTGGCACGCACCAGTTGCCTGAAAGTTGCGGCCGGATCCTTCTTTTCACGGGCGCACAGGAAGCGAAACCATTTGGCGCCGATGGCGACATGGCCCTTTTCGTCATTGTAGATGACATCGAGAACGGCGGCGCTTTCAAGGTCTCCGGTTTCGCGCATCTTCGCCTGCAGGGAGGGCGTCACGTCCAGTCCGCGCGCCTCGAGGATGAGCGGCACGACTGCGAGCCGCGCGGTGAGGTCGTTGCGGGTTGAATGCGCCGCCTGCCAGAGCCCGTCATGGGCGGGCAGATCGCCGTAATCCGCGCCGAGGTTTCGCAGCCTTTCCCGCACCAGCCGGAAATGTTTCGCCTCCTCGAAGGCAACCTGCATCCAGCCGTTGAAAAAGGAATGCGGCACCGGCTCGCTGGCATAACGGGCGACGATGTCGAGCGCGAGGTCAACGGCGTTCAGCTCGATGTGGGCGATGGCGTGCAGCAGCGCTATGCGACCCTTGACGCTGTGGAGGGAGCGGCGCTCCACGGCGGTCGGCGGAACGAGTTCCGGTTTATCCGGCCTGCCCGGACGTTCGGGCAGGGGTGGATCTAGGGGGGAGCGCAGCGACAGGCGGCGCTCGAACCATCGTGTCGCCGTTTCCTGCGCCAGTGCGGTTTTTCTGTCGAGATCGGCGCAGGCAATCGCCTCGGTGGCGCCGCCGCGCAGCGAGATGATCCTGAAGGTGGGCGTCACGACAGGGGCGTCTCTCAGAGCTTCCGTACGGCGTCGAGAACGGCCTGTGCGTGGCCCGGAACCTTCACCTTGTTCCAGATTTCCGCGATCGTACCGTCAGGTGCTACGAGGACGGTGGTGCGTTCGACACCCATGTATTTTTTGCCATACATGCTTTTTTCCTTCCACACGCCGTAGGCCTCGAGCGCCTTCCGTTCCTCGTCGGCGGCCAGCATCACCGAAAGCTTGTGCTTTGCAGCAAACTTGTCGTGGCTTTTGACGCTATCAGGGGAAATGCCGATGACGACAGTATTGGCGGCCTCGAATTCCGCGCCAAGGGCACTGAAATCTATCGCTTCGGCGGTGCAGCCGGATGTGTCGTCCTTCGGGTAGAAATAGAGAACGACCGCCTTGCCTCGCAGGCCGGACAATGTCACCGTTCCTTCACCGTTGCGGGGCAAAGTAAAATCGGGGGCAGGGCTGCCAATCGTCAGTTCTGTCATAATCATCTTTCTTTCGCCGGGATGTTGAGTGAAAGTCGCCACATTCGATATATAGCGAAACCGGGCGTCGTCCAGTGTTGAGGCGAAACAAAAGCTATTCAGGGGCAAACACGGGCGTATGGCTGAAGTAAGGGGTGAAAAGGTCAAGTTCAGCAAGCGCGATATCGTTGCGCTGCATGATCTTCCTTCGGCGCAGGCCGAAGATCCTCTCATCGTGCATTGCCCGGCGCCGCGCTCCATGGCGCGTGCTCTCATCAAGATTTTCGCTGCTCTTTTCGTACTGGCCTTCCTGTCCATCGGCGGCATCATTGTCTCCGTCGAAACCGGATCGATCGACAATGCCCTTTCCAGCCAGGCGCAGCAGGCGCTCGAACGGGCGCTCGGACCCCACTACAGCGCGCGAATCGGTTCTTCGGCCATCAGGTTCTCGACCGGGCTGCGGCTTGCGCTGGTGGCGGAGGATGTGGATATCGTCGAGAAGGAATCCGGCCAGCATCTTAGCCGGGCAAGGGCCATCGGCATGGCGCTCGATCCGCTCGCGCTTTTGACCGGACGCGTCTCCGTGCAAAGTCTCGAGGCCGACGGGATGGAACTCGATACGGCCCTTTTGCCGAAGGGTAACGGTTTCGACCTCGCCAGCATCCGGCTGGACGCGGTGCCGCAGCAGTTGCAGGCGGCGTTTTCCCAGCTGGACAAATTGGCGCAGGCGTTTTTAAGCAGCGGAACCGAGGAAATCGATATTTCCAGCGTCTCGATCCACTTGCCACCGAGCGAAGCCGGCAAGCCACGCGTCGTTGAAGTGCGCGAGCTTTCGTTGACCCCTGACCAGCAGGGCGGATATTCGCTTGAGGGTGAAACGCTGTTTAACGGCGAAATCGCCAGCCTGTCGCTAAAGACATCGGGATCAGGCGGTGTGATAGACGGTTTCGACGCGCGCATCGACGGTTTCGACATCGGTCCTTTTCTGGAAAAATTCGATCCTGAAGGCAATCTTCATGAGGGGCTGAACGTCAAGACCGGTGTCAGCATCCTCGCCCGGCGTTCCATGCCTGGACATGAGCCGCGGCTGGAAATCTCGCTCGGCATGGGCAATGGAATGCTTCTTATCGGCGGCGAGGCTCAGCCCTTCACTGCCGGCACCGTCAACGCGCGCTACGATTTTCAGAAAAACAGTCTTGTCATTGGGAATTCGCGGATCGACCTTGGGCGAACGGCTATTCCGGTCACTGGGGAAATCACGGATACCCAAGTGGGCTTCGGTCTTTCGCTGCGGATCGACAATGCGGTTGCCTCGGCCGAAGCCTCTGGCGAAGACCCCGTTCCTTTCAGCTTGAAGGCGGATGGGCAATTCAATGTCGCGACCAGGCAGCTCGAGGTTCCCTCGCTATACGTTACCGGCCCTCTTGGAGACATGGCAGGCTCGCTGAAAATCCGCTTCGGCCAGGGCTCGCCTGAAATCAGTTTTGCCGGGCAGATTCCCAAGATGGAGGCCACGGCGGTCAAGCAGCTCTGGCCGTTCTGGATGGCGCACAAGCCGCGCGAGTGGGTGGTCTCCAATCTTTATGGCGGCACGGTCACGAACGGCTCGATTGCGATCTTCATTCCTCAGGGACGGATGTGCGGTCCCGGTTGCCCGCTGGTGCTGGGCGAGAGCGAAATGCAGATCCGCTTCGATATCGACGGCACGCGTCTCAATACCACCGGCGACATTCCGCCGCTGCGCGACGTTGATGCGCATTTCAATCTCGTCGGCAGCCGGATGAATGTCGATCTCAAGAACGCGACATCCTATTTCGCCTCCAATCGGTCGCTTGCGCTGGAGGACAGCCGGTTCTCCATGTCCGACGTCTATGCAAAGCCCCTGCTTGGAAATCTCGAGTTGAACGTTTCGGGCTCGGCCGATGCCGTGGCGGAGCTTGCGACGCTGAAGCCTATCAATGCGCTCAAGGATACGCAGTTCAAGCCGGATGACTTCACCGGCGACGTGACGGCGAATGCAAAGCTGACCGTCGGCATGCTTTCCAGCCAAAATCCACCGCCGCCGGTGTGGACGGCCGATCTCGATCTGAAGAACCTGTCGCTGACAAAACCGTTTGCCGGCCGCAAGGTGACCGCGCTTGACGGTTTCATGTCCATCAACGACCGGCAGCTCAAGCTTGAAGGCAAGGGCCGGGTGGACGATGTGCCGATGTCTATCGAGATGACGGAGCCGGTGCGCAAGAATAGCGACGTTGCTCCAACGCTGTCGCTGAAAGCAACCCTGAACGAGACGCAGGTCGCCAAGCTTGCACCGGAGCTTTCCACGGTTCTTGGCGGCACGACCGTTGTGGAAATCGATGGCGCGGATACGAAAAGTCAGGAGATACAGCTCGATCTGGCGAAGGCGTCTATCATTCTGCCGGGGCTTGGATGGAGCAAGGGCGTCGGTATTCCGGCAAAAGCGACCTTTACCCTGGAAAGCAGCGATGGCCGCACGACGATCAGTGATTTCTCCCTAACCGGGGACGGCTTCGGCGCTGCCGGAGATGTCACCTTCACCAAGAACGGGCTGATTTCGGCCGATCTCAGCCGCGTGCAATTGTCACCTTCCGACAATTACGCCGTCGCCGTCACTGCCTCCAAAAACGGATACACCATCAACGCTTCGGGAAAATCTGCCGATCTCCGGCCTTTCCTCTCAAAGCTTCGCAGTTCCTCAGGGGCAGGTGACGGCACATCGCGTTCGCAGCCGTCCCTTGCCATCAAGGCGCAACTCGACAAGGTCTACGGCTTCAATGACGAGATCCTTTCCAATGTCAGTGCCGATGTCAGTGTGCGTGACGGCAAGGTCCGTTCGGTTGATTTTCGCGGCGTCACCGGCAGGGGCCAGGCGGTTGTGGCGCAGACGACCAATCGCGGCGCGACGGGAACCGTGACGCTTACCAGCAGCGACGCCGGTTCTCTTGCCCGTTTCACCAATATCTACACCCGCATTCGCGGTGGTCTTCTCAATCTCGCACTCTCGACCGTCAACGGCAGCGACTGGAGCGGCTCGCTCGATCTGCGCAATTTCGCCGTCGTCAACGAAGCGAAGCTTCAGGATATCGTCGCCACGCCGACGGGCGATGACGGCCGGAGCCTTAACACGGCGGTCCGCCGCAATATCGATGTCAGCTCGGAGAAATTCCAGCGCGGTTTTGCCCGGCTCGTTTACGTCAACGGCTCGGTTGCGGTGGAAAACGGCGTGGTGCGCGGCGAACAGATCGGGGCGACCTTCCAGGGCCTGCTGAAAGACCAGAACGGCCGTATGGACATGACCGGCACCTTCATGCCCGCCTATGGCCTGAACCGGCTGTTCGGCGAGCTGCCCTTTATCGGCATTTTCCTCGGCAACGGCCGCGACCGCGGGTTGCTCGGCATCACCTTCAAGCTTTCCGGCCAGACGGACCAGCCGAAGCTGACAATCAACCCGCTGTCGCTGATAGCGCCGGGCGTCTTCAGGCAGATTTTCGAGTTTCAATAAAAAGGGCCGCTTCCGCGGCCCTTCATCTGATGATTTGCGCGGGTGTTACGCCGGGCGAACGAGAACGTGCTTCTTCTTGCCAACCGAAAGCTTGATGATGCCATCGCCGGTGATCTCGGCGGAACCGATCATCTGGCGATCGTCGGATACGCCCTTGTCGTTGATCTTTACCGCGCCGCCCTGAACGTGACGGCGGGCTTCGCCATTCGAGCCGGCAAGGCCAGCGCGGACGATGAGCGACAGGACGCCGACGCCGGCATCGAGTTCGGATGCCGGAACCTCGATGGAGGGCAGGTTTTCAGCAAGCGCGCCTTCCTCGAAAGTCTTGCGCGCCGTTTCGGCAGCTTCTTCGGCAGCGGCACGGCCATGCAGAATGGCCGTCACTTCCGTTGCAAGGATTTTCTTCGCCTCGTTGATCTCAGATCCGCCAAGGGCGGCGATGCGTGCGATCTCATCCATCGGCAGCGTGGTGAAGAGCTTTGCGAAGCGAACCACGTCCGCGTCTTCCGTATTGCGCCAGTATTGCCAGAAATCATAGACCGGCAGCAGGTCCTTGTTGAGCCAGACGGCACCGGACGCGGACTTGCCCATCTTCGCACCCGAAGAGGTGGTCAAAAGCGGGGAGGTCAGCGCATAGAGCTGCGGTGTCCCCATGCGGTGACCGAGATCGATGCCGTTGATGATGTTGCCCCACTGGTCAGAGCCGCCCATCTGCAGGCGGCAGCCGGTACGCTGGTTCAGCTCCACGAAATCGTAGGCCTGGAGGATCATGTAATTGAATTCGAGGAAGGACAGCGACTGCTCGCGGTCGAGGCGCGTCTTCACGCTGTCGAAGGAAAGCATGCGGTTGACCGAAAAGTGGCGGCCGACGTCGCGCAGGAATTCGAGGTAGTTGAGCCCACGCAGCCAGTCGGCATTGTTGATCATCAGCGCCGGATTTTCCGCGCGATCGTAATCGAGGTAGTTGGCGAAGACGTGCTTGAGCGAGGTGATGTTGTCCTCGATCATGTCGATCGTCATCAGCTTGCGGGCCTCCTCCTTGAAGGAGGGATCGCCAACCATGCCGGTGCCGCCGCCCATCAGCGAAATCGGCTGGTGACCGGTCTTCTGCATCCAGTGCAGCATCATGATCTGGGTGAGGTGGCCGACATGCAGGCTGGAGGCCGTCGGGTCATAGCCGATATAGGCGGTCACGGTTTCCTTGGCGAACAGTTCGTCGAGACCCGACTCGTCGGAGATCTGGTGAATGAAGCCGCGCTCATCGAGCGTGCGGAGGAAATCGGACTTGAACCTGGACATAACCTTTTTCTTTCTGGTTGGACCTTTGCCGTCATTGTCTGTCAATGAACGCGGGGGGCTTTACCATTGTTTTTTGAAAAGTGCACCCGTTTCGGCCATGAATAACGGCGATTCATCTCCGCATGATTCGATATTGAAAGGGAGCAGCGCGTGGGCGAGGTCAAAACTGCAATCGGGCTGATGAGCGGGACATCGATGGACGGCATCGATATCGCCCTGTTGCGCACGGATGGCGAAAACGTGGTCCGGCATGGGCCGAGCGGTTATTTCCCCTATGATCCGGGCCTGCGCGCCACGTGGCAGAAGGCGCTGGTTACGGCCAAAGCCATTCGCGAACGGCGCGAGCGTCCGGGTGACCTCGCGGATGCGGAACGCAAGCTGACGCTTGCCCATGCGGCGGCGGTCAAATCCTTCCTCCACCGCCACCGGCTTGAAGCCAGCGATATAGACGTGATCGGTTTTCATGGCCAGACGGTGCTGCATCGACCGGATGAGGCGTTGACCGTGCAGATCGGCGACGGCGCACTTCTGGCCGAGGAAACCGGTATCGATGTGGTTTACGACATGCGTGCCAACGACATGGTGCATGGCGGGCAGGGCGCACCGCTCATTCCTGCGTACCACATGGCGCTCTCCGCCAATCTGCCTGATGGCTTCGAAACGCCCGCCGTCTTCGTCAATATCGGCGGCATATCCAATCTCACCTATATCGGCGAGGGAGGGCGGCTTGCGGCTTTCGACAGCGGTCCCGGCAATATGCTGATCGACCAGTGGATCGAGGCGCATACGGGCAAAGCCTTCGACAAGGGCGGCAGGACGGCGGCGGGCGGCAGCGTCGTTGCCTCGCTAGTGACGCGCTACATGGAAAGCCCGTTCTTCTCGGCCAATATCCGCCGCTCGCTTGACCGCAGCGATTTCGTGCCGCCGCAAAAGGGCGAGGTTTCGCTGGCGGACGGCGCACGCACGCTGTCGCATCTGACGGGTGCCGCGATCCTCAAATCGGCGAGCTATTTGCCGGAAGCGGCTAAGACCTATGTGATCTGCGGCGGCGGGCGGCTCAATCCTGTTATCATGGAAGAGTTTGCGAGCCTTGCTGCCAAGCAGGGTGCGCGGGTAATCGCGGCGGAAGAGGCGGGGTTCGACGGCGGGGCGATGGAGGCTGAGGCCTGGGCCTATCTGGCGGTGCGATCGCTGAAGGGGCTGCCGCTAACCTATCCGGGGACGACCGGTGTGAATGAGCCGGTTACGGGTGGGGTTTTGGTCAGGGCGTAATAGACGACGGCGGGCTTGCCCCCCCCTCTGGCCTGGCGGTCATCTCCCCCACAAGGAGGAGATTGGCCAGACGCCTGATCTCCGCCTGAGTCGCTACGTTAAAGAGCGTCGGGAGGTCACCACGATTCGATCTCCCCACCTGTGGGGGAGATGCCCGGCAGGGCAGAGGGGTGCAGCCAAGCCCGTTGTCGATCATTGCAGCCAGATCAAAACCTGTCGCGACACCGGGCGGCTTGTCACCGAATGCGCTTCGCTGCCGGTTCCGGAACCAGTTCGCCATTCAGGCGGCGGTCGAGGTAGTCCTCGCATTCGCTCATCAGCTCATCAACCTTGCCGTTGAAGAAGTGGTTGGCGCCGGGAAGGGTGCGGTGGGTGATGAGGATGCCCTTCTGGGTCTTCAGCTTTTCGACCAGACCGTTGACGTCCTTCTCAGGCGCGACCTTGTCGGCGTCGCCATTGATGATGAGGCCGGAAGACGGGCAGGGGGCGAGGAAAGAGAAGTCGTAGGTGTTGGGCTGCGGCGCAATCGACATGAAACCTTCGATTTCAGGGCGACGCATCAGAAGCTGCATGCCGATCCAGGCGCCGAAGGAATAACCGGCGACCCAGCAGCTTTTCGAATCGGGATGCAGGCTCTGCACCCAGTCGAGAGCGGATGCGGCATCGGAAAGCTCGCCGGCGCCATGGTCAAACTCGCCCTGGCTGCGGCCGATGGAGCGGAAGTTGAACCGGAGCGTCGTGAAACCGCGCTTCTGGAAAAGATAGAAGAGCTGATAAACGATCTGGTTGTTCATCGTGCCGCCGAACTGCGGGTGCGGATGAAGGATGATCGCTATCGGCGCGCTCTTTTCCTTGGAGGGTTGATAACGGCCTTCGAGGCGACCCGCAGGGCCGTTAAAAATGACTTCGGGCATTGGTACTCCGGTCGTGTTTTTTCATTCTCCAACCGCATTCTTCCGACGAGAAGACTTGACGAACTGTGTCATCTTTTCTAGAACGCAGTTTAGAATAATTCGAAACTTTGCGTGTGCTTAAGCACTCGGACCGTGTCATAAGGCAAGCGCAACTGTAATTTCAAGAAAAATGCGTTTTGGCGCATGGAAGATTGAGCGAAGCTTTTCCGCGATGACGGTTTTGACGCGCACATATATGGACTGGAACGCCACGGCGCAGCTTTTGCCTGGGGTGCGGGATGCTCTTGTCCGCGCTCTCGATATCACGGGTAATCCGTCCTCCGTACACCGGGAAGGGCGCGCAGCCCGTGCGGCCGTCGAGGCCGCGCGTCGTGACGTAGCTGTGGTCTGCGGCGCCCAGGCGTCACATGTGACCTTTACGAGCGGTGCGACCGAAGCGGCCAATCTGGTGCTTTCGCCTGAATTCAAGATGGGGCGCGCTCCCGTACGCTATGGTCGTCTTTACGTTTCGGCGATCGAACACCCGGCTTTTCGCGAAGGGGGCCGGTTCGACAAGGCTGACGTTACGGAAATTCCCGTTACGTCAGCGGGTGTGATCGATCTTGCGGCCCTTGAGGCGCTGCTGTCATCGCACGACAAGTCCACTGGTCTGCCGATGGTCGCCTGCATGCTGGTCAATAATGAGACCGGCATTCTTCAGCCGGTGGCTGAAGCGGCGCGGCTTTCACATGCAGCTGGGGGATTGATGGTCGTCGATGCCGTGCAGGCTGCCGGCCGCATCCCGCTCGATATCAATGCATTGGATGCCGATTTCCTTGTGATCTCGTCCCACAAGCTTGGTGGCCCGAAGGGTGCTGGGGCGCTGGTGTCCCGCGGCGAGGTGATGATGCCGAAGCCGCTGATCCATGGTGGCGGCCAGGAAAAGGGACATCGTTCCGGTACTGAAAATACCCTGTCGGTCATCGGTTTCGGTGCCGCCGCCGCTATTGCTGCGCAAAACCTCGAGACCGAAGCGACGCGTCTTGCAGCGCTGCGCGCAAGGCTGGAAGACGGCATGCGGGCAGTTGCGCCTGACGTGATCATCTACGGTGAGGATGTCGGCCGTGTCGGCAATACCACGTTTTTCACCTTGCCCGGTTTGAAGGCGGAAACGGGCCAGATTGCATTCGATATCGAAGGCATTGCGCTCTCGGCCGGTTCGGCCTGCTCGTCCGGCAAGGTGGGTGAAAGCCATGTGCTGACGGCGATGGGACGCGATCCCAAGCTTGGCGCACTCAGGATTTCCCTTGGTCATGCGACTGATGAGGCGGATATCGAGCACGCGCTCGCAGCCTTTACGAAAATTGCCGGGCGGCGCAGGCTGACCGGTCAGGCCGCTTAAAATGCGGCAAAGAATTGCGGAATAGCAATTTTCCGCTTGCCGGGATGTGTGAAAAGCGCCATCCCGCACTTACATGGGTATAAGCTCCGCCCCGTTTATACGGGCCCGGATTATTTGCCCGAAGATGGATGAAGGCGGCTATCCGCCTTGATACGTTGACAAGCCACCGGACCTTGGCTCCGGCGAGATTGGAGAACGACATGGCAGCGGTTCAGGAAACGATCGATCAGGTTCGCCAGATCGATGTGGACCAGTATAAATACGGCTTCGAAACCGAAATTGAAGTCGACAAGGCCCCGAAGGGCCTTTCGGAAGAGGTGATCCGCTTCATCTCGGCCAAGAAGCAGGAGCCGGAATGGATGCTAGAATGGCGTCTTGAGGCTTACAAGCGCTGGCTGACGATGGAAGAGCCGACATGGGCGCGCGTCAGCTACCCCAAGATCGACTTCAACGATCTCTATTATTATGCCGCACCGAAAAGCACGCCCGGCCCGAAGTCGCTGGATGAAGTCGATCCGGAGCTGCTGAAGGTTTACGAGAAGCTGGGTATCCCGCTGAAGGAACAGGAAATCCTGGCCGGCGTGGAAAACCGTCGTGTGGCCGTGGATGCCGTGTTCGACAGCGTCTCCGTTGTCACCACCTTCAAGGCGGAACTGGCAAAGGCCGGCGTGATCTTCATGTCGATCTCCGAAGCCGTGCGCGAATATCCTGATCTGGTGAAGAAATATCTCGGTTCGGTCGTGCCGCAGACGGACAATTTCTACGCAACGCTGAACTCGGCCGTCTTTACCGATGGTTCCTTCGTGTTCGTGCCGAAAGGCGTTCGGTGCCCGATGGAGCTTTCCACCTATTTCCGCATCAACGAAAAGAACACCGGCCAGTTCGAGCGCACGCTGATCATCGCCGAAGAAGGCGCCTACGTCTCCTATCTGGAAGGCTGCACGGCACCTCAGCGCGACGAGAACCAGCTTCACGCCGCCGTGGTGGAACTGGTGGCACTCGACGATGCCGAAATCAAATATTCCACCGTCCAGAACTGGTATCCGGGCGACAAGGACGGCAAGGGCGGCATCTACAACTTCGTGACCAAGCGCGGCGATTGCCGTGGCAACCGTTCGAAGATTTCGTGGACGCAGGTTGAAACCGGCTCGGCCATCACTTGGAAATACCCGTCCTGCATTTTGCGCGGCGACGACAGCCGTGGCGAATTCTATTCGATTGCGGTTTCCAACGGCCATCAGCAGATCGACAGTGGCACCAAGATGATCCATCTCGGCAAGAACACGTCGAGCCGCATCATCGCCAAGGGCATTGCCGCCGGTTTCTCGGAAAACGTCTATCGCGGGCAGGTCTCGGCTCACCGCAAGGCGACCAACACGCGCAACTTCACGCAGTGCGACTCGCTTCTGATCGGTGACAAGTGCGGCGCGCATACCGTGCCCTATATCGAGGCGAAGAACTCGTCTGCTCATTTCGAGCATGAGGCGACCACGTCGAAGATTTCCGAAGACCAGCTGTTCTATTGCCTGCAGCGCGGCATCCCCGAGGAGTCGGCGATCGCACTGATCGTCAATGGCTTTGTGAAGGATGTTATCCAGCAGCTGCCGATGGAGTTTGCGGTTGAAGCGCAGAAGCTGATCGGCATTTCGCTGGAAGGTTCGGTCGGCTGATCGTCATACGAATACGCACTTTGAGTGCGCGGTTTCGCGCACCTTCGCTCACACTATTCTTAGGATAAAACCATGCTTGAAATCATCGACCTGCACGCAAAGATCGCCGATACCGAAACCGAGATCATCAAGGGCCTCAACCTGAAGGTTGCTGCCGGTGAAGTTGCGGCCATCATGGGCCCGAACGGTTCCGGCAAGTCGACGCTGTCCTACATCCTGTCTGGCCGCGAAGACTATGAGGTCACCTCCGGTGACATCCTCTATAACGGCGAAAGCATTCTGGAACTGGATGCCGCCGAGCGCGCTGCCAAGGGTATTTTCCTGGCCTTCCAGTATCCGGTCGAAATTCCCGGTGTTGCCACCATGCAGTTCCTCAAGGTTGCTATGAACGAGCAGCGCAAGGCGCGCGGCGAGGCCGAGCTGACGACGCCGGACTTTATCCGTCGCGTCAAGGAAGCTGCCGGCGATCTGAAGATCGACATGGACATGCTGAAGCGTCCGCTTAACGTTGGTTTCTCCGGCGGTGAGAAGAAGCGCGCCGAAATCCTGCAGATGGCGCTGCTGGAGCCGAAGCTCTGCGTTCTCGACGAAACCGATAGCGGCCTCGACATCGACGCGCTGAAGATCGTGGCTGATGGCGTCAACGCGCTGAAGTCGCCGGATCGCGCCACTGTCGTCATCACCCACTACCAGCGCCTGCTCGATTACATCGTGCCTGATAGCGTTCACGTTCTTTACAAGGGCAAGATCATCCGTTCGGGCGACAAGGCCCTGGCGCTGGAGCTGGAAAACAATGGTTACGCCGACATCATCGGTGAAGCGGCCTAAGCCAGAGGCCAGGAGGTGATGTCCATGAACATTCAAACGACCAATCGGCTGACGCCAGCGGAAACCGCGCTGATCGACGCCTATACCGCCAAGTTCAGCGAATTGCCGGGCAATGGTGCGGTTGTCGCCGCCCGTGACGTGCTGTTCGACGATCTGAAGACCGGCGGTCTTCCGACCCGCCGCATCGAGGCGTGGCACTATACCGATCTCAAGAGCCTGTTGCGTGCCATTCCCGAGGACCAGCCCGCACCTGTTATCGAAAAGCAGGCGTCTGTTGTCGCCGGCTCGTCCGTCGCCTACGTGCTGCATGGCACGGCCAATGTCGGCAAGATCGAAGACATCAGCGTTTCCAGCTTTGCCGAGAGCCTGCTTGACGGCTCGGCCGCCACAGGCCTTGCGGAAGCCAGCAAGGACGACGTGATCGGCCGTATCAACGGCAGCTTCGTGCGCGACGGTCTGATGCTCGACATTCCCGCTGATGCCGAGATCGAAAAGCCGATCGAATTGCAGGCGATCCATGGCGCAGGTCAGGTTCACAGCCGCTTCCCGGTGCGCTTCGGCAAGGGTTCGAAGGCGACCGTCATCGAGCGTCACCTTTCGGTGACTTCGGATGCCGCCCTGGTTTCCTCCGTCACCGACATCGTTGTCGAAGACGGTGCGGAAGTGACCTGGATCATCCTGCAGCAACAGGGCGCGGCCGATATTCATCTTGGCCAGCTGCGCATGAAAATCGGTGCGGACGCCAAGATTCGTCTGTTCGTCATCAATGCCGGCGGCAAGCTGGTGCGGCAGGAACTGCGCATCGACGTGGACGGTGAGGGTACTGACCTCACCGTTCGCGGCGTCAACCTGTTGGGCGGCGAAACCCATACCGACGTGACGATGGTTCTTGGCCACAACGTGCCGAACACGACCTCGACAGAAGTGTTCCGCAACGTGGTCTTCGACCGTGCAAAGGGCATTTTCCAGGGCATGATCCGGGTTGCCCCCGATGCCCAGAAGACCGATGCGAAGATGGCGTGCAATACGCTGCTGATGTCTGACGATGGCGAGTTCTCGGCAAAGCCGGAGCTTGAAATCTTCGCCGACGACGTTCAGTGCGGTCACGGTGCGACGGTTGCCGATATTGACGACAACCATCTCTATTATCTGATGGCGCGCGGCGTGCCGCGGGCAAAGGCGCGGGCGATGCTCGTCAATGCCTTCGTCGCTGAGATCGCCGAGGAACTGGAAGAAGAAAATCTGGTAGAGGCGCTGGAGACTATCATCTCCGGCTGGCTGGAACATCATGCCTGAGAGCGAACGCGCCGCATTGGCGGCCCCTTATGACGTTGAAGCCGTGCGGAAGGATTTCCCGATCCTGTCGCGCGAGGTCTATGGCAAGCCGCTGGTCTATCTCGACAACGGCGCGTCCGCTCAAAAACCGCAGGTGGTGATCGACGCCGTTTCGCATGCTTATTCCAATGAATACGCGAATGTGCATCGTGGCCTGCATTTCCTCTCCAATGCCGCAACTGACGCCTATGAGGCGGCGCGCGAAAAGGTGCGCCGTTTCCTGAATGCCGGTTCGGTGGACGAGATCGTCTTCACCAAATCCTCCACCGAGGCGATCAATACGGTTGCTTACGGTTACGGCATGCCAAAGATCGGCGAGGGCGACGAGATCGTCATCTCGATCATGGAACATCACTCCAACATCGTGCCGTGGCATTTCATTCGCGAGCGGCAGGGCGCCAAGCTTGTCTGGGTGCCTGTCGATGATGACGGCGCGTTCCATATCGAGGCTTTCGAAAAAAGCCTGACGGAGCGCACCAAGCTCGTTGCCATCACCCATATGTCGAATGCGCTGGGCACCATCGTGCCGGTCAAGGAAATCTGCCGCATCGCCCATGAGCGCGGCATTCCGGTGCTTGTCGATGGCTCTCAGGGTGCGGTTCACATGCCGGTCGACGTGCGCGATATCGATTGCGACTGGTACGTCATGACCGGCCACAAGCTTTACGGTCCCTCGGGCATCGGCGTGCTCTACGGCAAGGCTGACCGCCTGAGCGAGATGCGGCCGTTCCAGGGCGGCGGCGAGATGATCCTCGACGTGTCCGAAGACAATGTGACCTATAACGAGCCGCCGCATCGTTTCGAAGCGGGAACGCCGCCCATCGTGCAGGCTATCGGTCTTGGCTATGCGCTTGATTATATGGACAATCTCGGCCGTGCCGCGATTGCAGCCCACGAGGCTGATCTTGCGGCCTATGCTGCCGAGCGGCTGCGCGAGGTCAACTCACTGCGAATCATCGGCAATGCGCCTGATAAGGGCGGTATCTTCTCCTTCGAACTCGAGGGCATCCATGCCCATGACGTGTCGATGGTGATAGACCGGCGCGGCGTTGCCGTGCGTGCCGGCACCCATTGTGCCATGCCGCTCTTGAAACGGTTCGGCGTCACCTCCACATGCCGAGCATCGTTCGGCCTTTACAATACCCGCGCCGAAGTAGATCGTCTTGTCGAGGCGCTTGATTATGCGCGCAAATTTTTCGCCTGATATCAGGATTGAGGTTCAGGACCATGACTGCCGAAGCCACTGCAAAGACCCATGATGTGACCGAAGACGCTGCAAAGCCGTCTTCCATTGCGCCCGACGAACTGGCGCGTCTTAGCGACGACGTGATCGCGGCGCTGAAAACCGTGTACGATCCGGAAATTCCGGCCGATATTTTCGAACTCGGTCTCGTTTACAAGATCGATATCGAGGACGACCGGATGGTCAAGATCGTCATGACGCTGACAGCACCGGGCTGCCCGGTTGCCGGCGAAATGCCGGGCTGGGTGGAAAATGCCGTCGGCGCGGTCGAAGGTGTTTCCGGTGTCGAAGTGTCGATGACCTTCGATCCGCCGTGGACGCCGGACCGCATGTCGGAAGAGGCTCAGGTCGCCGTCGGCTGGTATTGAGACTGACGTGATTTTGACAGGCGTCATCCCTTGATGGCGCCTTCAAGCACTATTAAATTGAAATCCATAAACATCGAGCCTTGAACTCGATTGTCGAAGGAGAATTAAGCCCATGGGCTTTGCGATCATGACCATGACCGGGGCTGCTGCCTCGCGCGTTAAAGCAATCGTCGAGAATTCCGGCCCTGACGCCAAGGGTGTGCGCGTCGGCATCAAGAAGGGCGGCTGCGCGGGCATGGAATATACCATCGACCTCGTGACGGAAGCGGATGCGAAGGACGATCTGGTCGAATTCGATGGAGCCAAGGTGTGGGTTCAGCCCTCCGCCGTGCTCTATCTGCTCGGCACCCAGATGGATTTTGAAGTGACCAAGATGCGCTCCGGCTTCACCTTCAACAACCCGAACCAGACGTCAGCTTGCGGCTGCGGTGAGTCGGTGGAACTGAAGCCTGCCGATCTGGCGGCGCTGGCGAAGCAGCGCGAGGCTGAAGCCAGCGTTTGATTGGCTGCGCCATTTTTCCGATCAGCGGGATGATTGCTGTTTCAGCGTATCGATAAAATCCGCCAGCGGATGAATCGATGGCGTCGTTGTCAAAAGCGGCTCGAGAGCTGCTGCAATCTTCCCGCAATCCTCCTCGGCAAGTGGTCGAAGGCTGGAGCTGACTTTGTTGTAGTCGGGCGTTCCGCGTGACGCGAGGGAGCGATTGATCACAAACAGTTCCGTTTGCCCGTCAATTCGTTCCACGAAGAGCGCAAGCGAACCGCCGTCTGCAGCAGCGGCGCTATCCGATACCGATTTGAACATCGAAACTCTCCGTAAATCATGAACCTTTTCCGTTGAGGCCGTTGCAGCCTCGACGGCTCGTTTCACTCGTGCCGCAGCGCCTCGATCGGGCTCAAACTCGCTGCCCGCCGCGCCGGGAAATAGCCGAAAATCACGCCGATGGCAGCCGAGAAGGCGAAGGCGAGGAAGATGATCGACGGGCTGGTGACGAAGGGCACGTTGAGGAAGCTGACGACGCCATAGGCAAGGCCAAGGCCCGTCAAGATGCCGACCGTGCCGCCCAGGGCAGAGAGCATGACGGCTTCCACCAGAAACTGCGTCAGTACCTGTTTTTCCAGTGCGCCGATGGCGAGGCGAATGCCGATCTCGCGGGTGCGCTCGGTTACCGAAACCAGCATGATGTTCATGATGCCGATGCCGCCGACCAGCAGGCTGACGGCTGCAACCGCACCCAGAAGCCCGGTGAGCAGCGTTGTCGTGCCGGTCATGGCCGAGGCGATCTGCGTCATGTCGTTGACGGTGAAATCATCCTCGCGGCCAATGTTGATGCGCCGCCGTTCCCGCAGCAGGTTCTGCAGGTCGCTTTGCACCTTGGCGGTGGAAACGCCGTCCTGCGCGGAGACCATGATGGAGGAAATGGTGGTGGTGCCGCCGATGCGCCGCTGGTGGATTTTGAGCGGCATGATGATGGTGTCATCCTGATCGTCGCCGAGGCCGGATTGGCCTTTTCGGGCGAGAACGCCGATGACGGGGCAGGAAATGTTGCTGACGCGGATCGTCTGTCCGACCGGGTTTTCAGCGCCAAAGAGTTCCTGCCGCACCGTTTCGCCGATGATGCAGCCTATCTGCCCTCCGCGATCTTCGGCCGGCTGGAAGTCACGGCCCAGCGCAAGCGTCCAGTCCTGTGCTACAAGATAATCATTGGTGGTGCCGATGACGCTTGTCTGGTGGTTCTTGCCGCCGAAAATGACCGTTGCGGCGGAGCTGCGGTTTTGCGGAGCAACGGCGCGCAAGCCGCTGATCTGGTTGCGGATCGCCTCGACATCGCGATCATCGAAACGTTTGGCTTCCGTGCTGGCGCGGCCGGGCCCGAACTGGCCGGGGCGCACGAACAGCATGTTGGTGCCCAGCCGCGACAATTCCGATTTCACCTGTTCGGTTGTGCCGTTGCCGATGGTTACCATGGCGATCACGGCGGCAACACCGATGACGACGCCGAGCACGGTGAGGAAGGAGCGGAGCAGGTTGCGGCTGATGGCGCGCAGCGCAAGACGCGACGTTTCAAAGAACATCGGAAGTCTCCTTGTTTTCCGCTGTGCTGTCGGAGGCGAGATGGCCGTCCACGAAACGCAGGAGGCGTCCCGCATGGGCAGCGATATCCTCTTCATGCGTGACCATGACGACCGTAATGCCCTTGTCGCGGTTGAGCGTGGTGATCAGCTCCATGATCTCGGCGCTGGTTTTGGTGTCGAGGTTGCCTGTGGGTTCGTCGGCGAGAAGCAGAGCGGGGCGGGTGACAATGGCCCGTGCAATGGCCACACGCTGCTGCTGACCGCCGGAAAGCTCCTGCGTCGTGTGGTGCTCGCGGCCATTCAAACCCACCTGTGCAAGCGCCTCCATGGCGCGCGCGCGCCGTTCCGAGGCTTTCATGCCCCGGTACACGAGCGGCAGCTCGACATTTTCCACCGCCGAGGTCCGCGACAGGAGGTTGAAGCCCTGAAACACGAAACCCAGCATGTGGCGGCGCAGCAGCGTCAGATGTTCATTGTCGAAACCGCTGGTCGGCACGCCCTGAAACAGATATTCGCCCGATGTCGGCACATCCAGGCAGCCGATGATGTTCATCGAGGTGGATTTGCCGGAGCCGGATGGCCCCATGATGGCGACGAATTCCTTCTCGTGGATCGACAGGCTGACGCCGTCAAGCGCGCGGATCGTCGCTTCGCCCCGGCCATATTGCTTGACGACATCGCGGAATTCTATGAGCGGCGGCTGTTGCATGCGGTTTTCCTCCGTCAGCCGGCGTTGCGGGCTGAGGCGTCGGTAATCACCAGGTCGTCGGCCTTCAACTCGCCCGATTTTACCACGGTATGCTGGCCATCGGTGGAGCCGGTTTCGATCGAAACCGAGACGGGCGTGTTGTTACGCAGCACCCACACCGTTCTTTTGCCTGTCGCGGCCGGACCGGCATCGCGGTTCTGCGACCGGCCCATGCGGGGAGGGCGGAACAGGCTCATCAAGCCACCGCCACGGGAGGCGGATTCGCGCGGCGGCGTATATCGGAGCGCGGAATTCGGCACCAGCAGCGTATTCTTGATCTCCTCGACGACGATATTGGCGGTTGCCGTCATGCCGGGGCGCAGCAGCAATTCCTCATTGTCCACCGTCAATATGCCCTTGTAGGTCACTACGTTAGACACGGTCTCGGAGGCGAAACGCACGGTCTCTATTTCAGCCGGGAAGCTACGGTCGGGATAAGCATCGACGTTGAAGGTGGCCTTCTGCCCGGTTTCAACCTTGCCGACATCCGCCTCATCCACCGACACCTGCAATTCCATATGGCGCAGATCGCCAGCAATGGTGAACAGCACGGGAGCGTTGAGCGAGGAGGCAACGGTGGCGCCGGGATCGACACTGCGGGTGAGGATGACACCATCGATGGGCGAGACGATCTTCGCCTTGCCGAGATTGACCTCGGCCAGCCGCAAATCCGCTTCCGCCGAAAGCACGGTCGCCTCGTTGACCTGTAGCGTGGCGCCGGCGGCATCGTGGTTGAACTGCGCGGCATCCAGATCCTGCTGGCTGGAGACCCGGCTCTGGACGAGGGACCGCAGACGCTCCATCGATGTTTTTGCCGAGCCGAGATCGGCGCGCGCCTTCAGCACATTGGCCTTGGCGGAGGCAAGCTTGGCGCGGGCGCTCTGCACGTCGGCCTCCAGCTTGTTGGTGTCCAGTTCCGCCAGAATATCGCCTGATTTGACCGGGCTGTTATAGGTAACGTTGACCTTGCGAATGGTGCCGGACAATTCGCTCGATATGTCGACCTGATCGGTCGGCTGGACTGAGCCGGTGGAGGTTACGATGACGGAAAGGTCGCCCTGTCTCGCCGCTTCCGTGGTGTAGGTATAGGCGACGCCCGCGGCACGCGACTGGTAATAATAGCCAAGGCCCCCGCCGATCAGCACCACGGCTGCTGCGGCATAGAGATAGCGGCGCGACTTCTTCTTTCTACCTGACCTGCTGGTACCCAGAATGTCCCGCAGATCGGGCTGGCTGTTTTCCGTGTCGCGGCCATTGGTGTTGGCGTCATTCATTTTCGTCACCCGCAAAATTCAAAATACCACAGAGGATTGTTTCCAACCCCTGTTTCCGGTCCGTCTGTCGCTGTTTGTATTCCTCTGATTGTGGGAAGTGACATAGCTTGCCCAAAGGGGGAAGTGAAAACTTGGTAATATTTATGATAGCTCTGGTCTGCTAGAGGTAAATCCGAAAAGGCCGATGCCATTGATGTGGCGCCGGTTTCAGCAGCGACATGCAGGACGATGATATAATGAACGACAATGTGGTGAAGTTCCGCAAACCGGCGCCCCCGAAAAAGCCGCGCCAGCCGCTTGGGCCAAAATCGAAAAAAGCCCTGACGATCGCCGCCATCATCGCTTTTTTTGCCGCCGCCTGGGGGTATTTTACGCTGTTCGGGCAGGGGTGACGCTCTGAAAGCCGTATTGGGTATAGACGCCGCATGGACTGTTACCCAGCCAAGCGGGGTCGCCTTGGTCATCAACGATGGAACAGGCTGGACGCTGCGTGCCGCCGCATCTTCCTACGTTGGCTTCCTCGCCTGTGGAAGCGATATCCGGGTTCTCGCTGATCGCCCCAGGGGATCAGTTGCCGAAGCATTGGCGCTTCTGGCGGCCGCAGAAGCCCTTGCAGGATGCAAGATGGATCTCGTTACGATTGATATGCCGCTCTCGCATCAACCGATTACTGCCCGCCGTGCTTCTGACAATCTGGTGTCTTCCGCCTATGGTTCCCGGCAATGCGGCACCCATACCCCAAATGCAATCAGGCCCGGCAAGGTCAGTGATGATCTTAAAATGGGGTTTGAACTTGCGGGATATCCGTTATTAACCAGGGAAATCAGCAGTCCCGGTCTGCTCGAAGTCTACCCGCACCCTGCGCTTGTTGAACTGACCAACGCCGCGAAACGGCTTCCGTATAAGCAGGGAAAAGTCGGCAGCTACTGGCGGTCGGATACGTCCGCAGACCGTCGCGCCAGACTCCTCGAGGTCTGGTCTTTCATCATCGCACATCTGGATCGACGGATAGGTGGGGTTGCCGATGCACTCATCATTCCCGCGACGAACGCAAAGGGATGGGAGATGAAGGCTTTTGAGGACAAGATGGATGCCGTCGTGTGCGCCTGGGTCGGGATTTGTGCTTTGGAGAGTGAGGCAGTGCCGTATGGCGACGACATTTCCGCGATCTGGATCCCGAAAGCGGCAGTTTAGATGGAGATGGCGACCCCTGCAGGATTCGAACCTGCGACATTCGACTTAGAAGGTCGACGCTCTATCCAGCTGAGCTAAGGGGCCGTCGTGCCGGACTATTATTGCTCCGGCTGAAAATCGTTCAGTGCGTCTTCTTCAATGCGTCCAGGGCTGGGTGCGGTTGAAGCGGAAATTATCCGTGTAGGATACAACCTTGCGGGTTGCTTCCTTTGGCTGGATGACGCGGTATTCGATGCCCTTGCGCTGCGCATAGGCTTCGGCCTGTTCCTGCGTCTCGAATGTCAGCTTGACCTGCTGCTTCATGTCGGATGTCGAGGTGTATCCCATGATCGGATCGATCTTGCGCGGGACCTCAGCGTCGAATTCCAGAACCCAGACATTGGTTTTCGCCTTGCCGGATTGCATGGCGGTCTTTGCAGGGCGGTAAATCTTCGCAGACATGTCGAAACTGCTCCGGTTGGGCGGTGGGGCATGCGCCCCGGATTACTATTCACGTACCTGAATAGAATAACCAAATCGTGTCAGGAACGCTGAATTTGAAATGGACCGACTCCATGTGAGAGTCAAGACGATTATCCCTTGCGGCCTCTTCACGGTCCCATCGCGTTGCATGAGTTTTCAATAATCGAGGCAATGGGCTCAACAAAGATGAATTTCCCTGTTGCGGACTGCGGGTGAACCGTGTATTCCCCAGCCATCGCCTCGGCGGAGTGTAGCGCAGTCTGGTAGCGCATCTGGTTTGGGACCAGAGGGTCGGGAGTTCGAATCTCTCCACTCCGACCATTTAAAGCGAAACATTCGCTTGTCGGTGTAACCCCTTCAAATAATAGCTTCCGTTCAGTCCGCTGAAGGTCCGGCCAATGTGCTTTCGGCCGTGCCGATCGTCATGACATTGCCGCGCCATGCAACCGCGCTGCCGATCCAGCTGCGTACCCAGACGAATGGCATGATGACATCCCGCGCGACCATTGCCGGAAGGGTATAGAGAGATACCGGCCACCGGTTGAGAGCTGCGAGCGTCAGTTCCGGGCCGTACATGACGGCGAGTATGGCAATCGCGGTGACGGCAAGGTTCACATCCGCGGCAACGGCGGCAGCGAGCGCGAAGAGGAGCGGGGGAAGCGCGCCGGTGAGGATTTCCGGGGCGAAATATTGCGGGAAGGTGACGCGCCGCAGCCGCGCCCAGCGGGTCTGCCGCGACCAGATCTCACCGGCATGGCGATGTCCGAGCGGCTGCTCGAACGGGGCCGACACCAGATGTACCTTGCGACCGGCATTTCTGACCAGCTTCGTGGAAGCGGCATCTTCGGCGATTTCGGCGGCGAGCGCGCGGATGCCGCCGCGCTCTTCCAGGAACGGCTTGTTCCACAACATCGATTTGCCCTGCGCGAAGCCCATGCCGATGGCTTCCGCCGCATATTGCCAGCGGCCTTGCGAGCCGTTGAGGAAGGCGCATTCCACATGCGCCCAAAAGCCATCCGGCCGGGAGCCGAGCGGTGGCGAGCAGACCAGTCCGCTATCCGGCCGCCAGGCCGACATCATGGTTTCGATATAGGATTGCGGCATCAAAACATTGGAATCGGCCAGAATGACCCATTCGTGTCGGGCAGCACGCCAGCCCTTGACGCAATTGTTCAGTTTGGGATTGGCGCTGATGCGATCATCGCCGATGAGCAATTGCGCTGAAACTGCGGGGAAGGCTGCGCTTGCCTTGCGCACTTCCTCGATCACGGGATCGAACTCGTCGGCGACGCAGAACAGAAGCTCATAGTCCGGCCAGTTGAGCTGGAAGGCGCGCGACAGCGTCAGCGGCGTGAAAGTTTCGATGCCGCGCAGCGGCACCACCAGCGATACCGGCGGTTTCTGCCGGACAAGTGCGTTGTCCGTATCGCGTCTTTTAAGCCGCCAGCCTGCCAGAACGACGCCGAGAAGATTGAAGGCGAGGAGCAGAATTGCGCAAAGGGCAAAAACAGTTTCCATGCTGGCCAGTTCCACTCCCAAGCTTTCAGCGGTTTACCCGCCAACCGATTCCATGGAATTCGTCATTGCGGATTATAACGTTTGCATGACAGTTACATGTCATGTTCCGCAGGCAAGATCCGACTTCGGTCGTTCATGCGCCCTTGGCGCACGGGTCGATGCCGCGTTTGTTACCGAGAAAGCGTGAACGGTTTTTCCAGGCAACCTGTTCGCTAGGGGAGACGGTTGTTTGCCTGGTTGAATGCGATAGCGACGAAGCGGGCGTGTCGCGCTATCAGGAATAGTCGCGTCGAAACACCGATTGTAAGACCGAAATCTATCCGAGTATTGACTGCCGGTGCATGGGGAAAACTAAGACGGTGTATCTCACAGCAACCTCCCGATCCCTGTGCACCCGGCCATTTGAACAGGACGAAGTTCAGGCTTCAATCAAACGGGCGATCCACGCAGGTGGATTGCCCGTTGTTTTGACCTATGGAGGCATGTTGATGAACGCAGATCGACTTGTCGCCCATCCGGTTGTCATCACCGTAAGTGACTGATATTTAGTCTATAATATTCACAAAGCCTTCCGCGTGACGAGCTAGTGGATGTTCAGAATATGCGCGTGGCTGCTTGCGACCAGAAACGATTCCCGCGCTTTTTCGATGTCGCATTTTCCGGCGATAGCATCGAGACAGTTCCTGCGTGCGTCCTCATATTCCGGTCCGTGTTCATCCGGCCAGCGGTACATCAGCATGTCCAGCGCCACCAGAGGGCTGTAGATTTCCACCGCTGCGGATAGCGGCAGGTGGATTGCCACCGGCTTCATCCACGAGGCGTGGTGACACGGCTCCGTTTTGTTAATCAGCATGTCATTCTCCTCCCTGTTTCATGCGCCTTGACGGCAGATTTCACTCCCATGCGCGAAATGCTCACCTCACGAAATGGTTCCCGATCACCTAAAATGTGATCGGGCAGGGGGTTCCAATTTGCCAAGATGAATGGAAGATGAACGAATTGATGAACCGGAGATGAACAAAACCGTGATTCGGGCGTTGTAATAGCCAAGAAGGAGAACGCACATGTTCAATTTGTCAGGCATTCAGGAAAGCTTCTTTGGAGACCGCATGGCGGGTGTATGCGAGGCCATCACCTCTGCACTGGCTTTCGAAAACGGTCTCGAGAAGTCGCGGATTTCCGCAACCGTCGAAAATGACGTGATCTATCTTGAAGGGACGGCGGATTCGGTCGAGGCAATCGACATTGCCATCAATCTTGCCGCATCCATTTCCAATTGCCGGATTTTGAGCCATATCGAGCCGGTCTACTGAGATCTTGCCGGCCGGGCGAAACGTCGTCCGGCCTTTTCAAACGCAGTAACGCGGCAATGTCATTTCCGGTTGCCGATTTGCGCACTGCGCACCACATCGCCCGGTTTGATGCCGTAGCGTTTGGCAGTGCCGCCATTCAGTTCAAGCACGAATTTGACCGACCCACGGGAGCTGATGATCGCTTCTGAATGTGGGACGGCGTTTTCGTGGATATGGGTTATGCGCCCGTCCCGGGCGATAAACAGCATGTCGAGCGGAATGAGAGTATTCCTCATCCACATGGCCACGTCCCGCTCCTTGCCGAAATCGAACAGCATACCGCTTCCAAGCGGCATGGACTTGCGAAACATAAGGCCCTGTTCGCGCTGGGCGTTGTCCAGCGCCAGCTCCGCAACAAATTCGTGGGTTTCTCCGGAGGCGGTCTCTATCGTCAGCGGTTCGGATTGAAACGTCTGCTGCTGTTGAGCCTGCGCTGCGCTTGAGAGCGTGAAAAAAAGAAGCGCCAGAACGGCGCTCTTCATCAAGTTGCGAAACACAGCGGCCATCAGTGCGACATCCCGATCGGGGCCGGGTTGTCGGGGTGGATTTCCGCCGCCATCAAACCCTTGTCGCCATCGCCAAAGCGCACCAGCACCACCTGGCCCGGACGCAGTTCCGTGAGGCCGAAGCGGCGCAGCGTCTCCATATGCACGAAAATATCTTCGGTGCCTTCGCCGCGCGTCAAGAAGCCGAAGCCCTTGATGCGGTTGAACCACTTGACGATTGCACGCTCAAGCCCGCTTGACGGCGTGACCTGCACATGGGTGCGAACCGGCGGCAGCTGCGACGGATGAACGGCGGTGGACTGATCCATCGACAGGATGCGGAAGGCCTGAAAGCCGCGGTCACGCCGCTGGATGAGGGCAACGATGCGCGTACCCTCGAGAATGGTCTGATACCCATCGCGGCGCAGGCAGGAGACATGCAGCAGCACGTCCTGCATGCCGTTGTCAGGCACGATAAAGCCGAAACCCTTGGCAACGTCGAACCATTTCACCGCGCCGGTGATTTCGGTCAGGTCCACGGCATCGGCCGAAAGGTCCTCGACATCGACTATCGTTTTCGATGACATCCTATCAGCCATATCCTGCCAACCCCTCGATTACGCGCCACACACCGGTCAACTGATTCCTGTGTACCAGATTAACATCTTGGTAACGGTTCCACGCAAGCCCTAGTTTTTGATTTGCGTAGCTGCTTTTATGTCGCCGTCCTTGTCCGGGGCTTGCGATCATGCGTTTATGGCCCGGAAAAGTGTATTGGAGAGGAAGAAAATGCGGTATCTGCACACGATGGTTCGCGTCAAAGACCTTGGCGAATCAATGAAATTCTATTGCGACCTGATGGGTCTCGAGGAAATACGCCGGATCGAAAACGAAAAAGGCCGTTTCACTCTGGTTTTTCTTGCAGCGCGCGACGATGTCTCTGCGGCGCGGGAAAAAAAGGCGCCTTCCCTTGAACTCACCTACAATTGGGACACCGAAGATTACACCGGCGGCCGCAATTTCGGGCACCTAGCCTATGAGGTCGACAATATTTACGACTTCTGTGCCCACCTTCAGCAAAATGGCGTCGTGATCAACCGGCCGCCGCGTGACGGTCACATGGCCTTCGTTCGTTCGCCCGACGGTATTTCTTTCGAAATCTTGCAGAAGGGCGAAAGCCTCGCGCCAGCCGAACCGTGGATATCTATGCAGAATACGGGTTCCTGGTAGGGGTTTTCCCGACCAGAAGCGACGATTTCGGTCACTCTTGCCTTGTCCGGATGGGTTGAGGCATAGTCCGCGAATCGAAACGGCATGTCCTGTTTTGAAAAAGCAGACGATTCCGTTCCCGTGCTGCTGTTGTAAATGCAAGATACGGAGGCCACCCATGAAAGCTGTCGATAGCGCGAAAGGACGCGTTGCCTGTCAGCGTCTTGTTGTCGCGGTTTCGTTGCTCGGGCTTGCCGGATGCGTTTCAGCGGTGACGGATGACGACATGGCTGCCAACAGCAAAAAGCCGGCGATTTCCGCCGAGCAGAAGGCGCAGGCGGCATCGGCGGTTCATAATCCGGCCGCCAAACAGCAGCAGGGGCATTATGTGGATCCCGCCGTGGCCTCCGCAACTGGCGGGGCCGTTGCGGCCCAGCCGCAGGCGCCCGGTGGCCCCGCACAGGGTTACGGTGCCGCCGCCGATATTGGCGGCCTGACGACGCAGCCGACGGCGATTTCCGCGGGTACATCAAGCATATATTCAAGCAGACCTGCCGTTGCGGCGGGAGCTACAGCCGCCGCGGGCGCACCTTCCCGGGGGATCGCGCCCGCCGTCAGCAGCGTCTATTCGGCACCAGTGCAGGCGACACAGCCGCAACCGGTATCCGCAACGGGACAAGTGCCGACTGCCGTGCCGGTACCGGCAGAACAGCACAGCGAAAACCGTCAGGCTGTTCCCGTACCAGCGCCGCAAAATGCGTCGGAACAGCTCGCAGCTGCTTCAGCGCAGTCTTCTGGAGCCGGGAAACGGGCAGGCGAGGGGCAGGAAAGTGAGGGCACAGTCGTGCCGCTGGCAGCTTTCTTCGCCGGTGCGGCCAAGAAGCGCCTTCCGAAAATGATCGAAAACGGTACGGCGGAGAATACGCAGGTTGCCGCGCTTTCCGGCGGGTCGGACAGGACGATGGGTATAGCGCTTTCCGGCCGTTCGATGATGTCTGACGAATTCGACGATGCGCATCTCGAAGACGAGGATGACCAGCCGGCCGGCCTGATGAAGCTTGCCTCGCTCTCCGGCCTCACTCGAGTTTCTCCGAACGGGCTTTTCCTGCAGACCGATCATGTTGAAGTCGGTTGTTTCAAGCCGGAACTGGTGCGCATGATCAAGGATGTCGAGCGCCACTACAACAGCCCGGCCATCGTCACCTCGGGTTATCGCCCGCCAAAGGGCATAAGGCAGGGTTCCAAGCACTACACCTGCGATGCAGCCGACATTCAGATCAAGGGCGTTTCCAAATGGGAGCTTGCGTCCTATCTGCGCTCGATGCCGCAGCGTGGTGGTGTAGGCACCTATTGCCACACCGAATCGGTTCACATGGATACGGGCGAAGCCAGAGACTGGAACTGGCGCTGCCGCCGCACCGCCCCGCGTAAATAATCTCGCGCCGCATTCTCGAACCGTCAAAGCTTGCGCGTTGCTCGCCCGAAATTTCGCCGGCGTGGAAATCACGGCATGCAGACAGGGTGCGCCACATGCTGTAGGAGACGGTTTCCCGACTCTATGCGCATGGTGCTTTCCGAATGCTGCCGATATCCGCTTTTCCCGTTTACATCATCTCCATCGCCAGAGCGCGCGCCCGTCTTGAAAAGATGCTGAACGGAGCATCAGGTCTTGGGCTGGATTTGCGCCCGGTGGAAGGTGTTGACGGTAAGACCATTCCCGCTGCCGAATGGACGGATTTTAACAGGCGCGGCTTTGAGCTTCGCAACGGCCGTCATGCCTTGCCTGGGGAGTATGGCTGTTATGCCAGCCATATCAAGGCACTGGAGATTTTCCTCGCCACGGATGCGCCGGTTGCCGTGATCGTTGAGGATGATGTTACCTTCACGCCTGACTTCTCCGATCGGGTCAAGGCAATGGTCGCGATCATGCCTGAGAATTCCATCGTAAAGCTGACCAATCACCGCCACAGAGGTTTCAGAGCCAGGAAGACCAGCGCTCTCGGAGACAAGCTGGGGCGCTGCATATATGGGCCACAGGGATCGTCGGCCTGCTATATTATCTCACGCGGTGGAGCGGAGGAGTTTCTGAAAGCGGCAAGGGTGATGACGCTGCCTTTCGACCGTGCGCTGGAATGCGGCTGGGGTTACGGCACGCATGTCTACGTCACCGAAAAGGATTTTCTGCCTTTCGGCGATCCGGACACGCTGGTCGGCACGCGCGCGGAATATCGCGGCAGCAAATTTGCCCGGTTGAACCGGGTGCCAGCCTATCTCTCCAGTTTTTATGACAATATTGCGCGGTATGTGTACGCCTATCTATAGAGGGAGGCCGCTTAACGCACGAAATCTTCCCTCTGGACCGCTTTGCGGCCCGTGAGGCTTTCTTTTTGGATGCTGAAGAAAATCGGCTTGGTGGAGTCTGTTCCATTTTCGTGCGGATGGATCGTTGAGCCTCCCGGCTCCCACCAGTTCGGGTGTTTCTGGATCAGAGACCAGGCGTAGATCCGCTCGCTTTGCCATTGCTCGTTATCTTCAAGCTCCTGATAGAGGCCATGGAGAATTACGCTTGTCCATGTGCTGGTGTTTTTGACCTCATCGACCTGAAGGCAAACATGAGGGTTCAGGCGCATATTCTCTATCTTGGCTCCCATCATCGAGAAGCTGTAGACTCCACCCTCGTGAAACACGAAATGGATCGGCACCACATAGGGCCTGTCATGATCGATACAGGCAAGATGCCCGAAGCTCATCCGGGAAAGGAATGCGATGCATTCCGCCGATGTCATTTCTTCTAGATGGACACTTGACGCCATGATGATCACTCCGTTCTGGGCAGGTGACAACGATCATCTGATCGCGCCGCCTTCCTTTTCCCATCTCTCGACAGCCGGGCTTCCGGATTTTTGGGTAGACTGAAATATGTCCCGGTTCTTATGGTGAGGAGCCGACGCAGCCGGGATTGGTTTACGCCTGCCGGAACCACGTCGAATGGCGGCGATCAGAACTGGCCTGCACGCGTCGAATTTCGACGAACCGCATAACGTTGCAGCACCCTTTTCAAGCCTGTCGATCGCCTTGACGAGCAGTGGCGCACGATCTGGATCGACATTTCGTTTTCGATTGGTGGAAGACATTTCGTCCTCCTTTGGTTGGGGCCAAGGCAGATGCACCTTTACATAACAGCGCCCGCTTCAAATGCTGCCATTGATTTATTCTGCGCTCTATATGAGGGATGCGCAAGCACATAGCTTGTCTGGAAACCATCCATGAAATGCTGCAGCTGCTAATGTACGACCGGCACACAAAGCGCGTTCCGTTGCACAATCGGCGCGCGGGCGCGATTTTCCGTATTCTGACGTAAATTTTCTAGCCTGTTTGTTTCAGCACGAGTTTTGTCAAAAGGTCGATCTGCTGCTGCTGTTTATCGACGAGGGCTTTCAGCTCGATAGAGCGCATCCGATCGAACTTATCGTGCAGCGCCATGATTTCGATCTCTGCCTTCAGATTGACCTCGTAGTCATGTGCGGCGTCGATCCGATCCTTGGCCGCATGTCGGTTCTGGCTCATCATGATCACCGGCGCCTGAACCGCTGCGAGCATGGATAAGATGAGGTTGAGGAAAATGAACGGGTAGGGATCGAAGGCGTTCGAAGCCGCGATGATGTTTGCGCTCAGCCATATCGCAAGCAAAGCCGCAAATATAAGGATAAAGGTCCAGGAACCACCGAATTTGGCAACCGCATCCGCAAGCCGCTGGCCGGGCGTCAGTCTCTCGTCGAAAACCGCATTCGCGTCCGCCGAGATGGTGCGCCTTGCTGCAAGACGACGAAATATTGCTTTTTCCCTGTCCGGCAGCAGCTCAAGCGGTTTCCCCAGATAACGGCTCGCTCCCTCCGCCAGGTCCTGAGGTATGAGCATGTCACTGTCGTCTTCGATATGGGTTGCCATTGTTCTTTCTCCCTTGGCTCGCGCCAATCCGACAACCGACTCCGGACCGAAGGCCGCCCCTACACGGATCAGGTATTAGCACACGCCATCGTACCATGCTTTGCATTGAGCGGCCTTATCGGCCGGTTCGCGAGCCAGGGGACGGCGTGTCAGGGAGGGCGGCGATTTGCGTTCTTCTGGGAGGCAGTTTCAGGGACGAGGTCTGTCGTAACGCAACTTCATGTCACGCGGCGCAAGCGCATATCGTTACCGCCAGCGAACATATCGATGGGCATTATGCGTCTTAACTTACTGATATCTTTGATGAAGGTGGTGAGAGCGCAGGGATTCGAACCCTGGACCTACTGATTAAAAGTCAGTTGCTCTACCGGCTGAGCTACGCTCTCCCGTGTCGGGGCTGGGATGCCCTTCGGAAGTGCGCGGAACATAGGTAGAGCGATCCGTTCGGTCAACCCAAAAAAAGCGCTTTCTACAATCAATCCGGTTTTTTTTGTCGCACCCCCGAAAAGGTGATTGGAGAGAGGGGGCGGCTGGGGATAAAAGCGGCGTCAGACATGTCTGGCAAACGGGTGAAATCGTTTTGCGGCAATGGCATGCGCCAAAATGAGAGCGTGAAACGCGGCGAATCTCGGGAATCGCGACGTGCCTTGCTGATCTTTTTGCGCGTGACGTTATCCCAAAACCGATTCCCGCTTTTGGGAGACATGCGTCAATGCGGAGTTCTTTCTTGTCGATTGCCGATATTTCCCTGTTCAGCGCGCTTCTGGCCGGTGCCCTGTCATTTCTGTCGCCCTGCGTCCTGCCGCTGGTGCCGCCTTACCTCTGCTATATGGCCGGTGTTTCGGTGGAGCAGTTCAGGACGGAGAATACCGCGCCGCGGCCCGAAATCCGCAGGGCCGTGCTGTTTTCGGCTTTCTTCTTCACGCTCGGTTTTGCCACGGTCTTCGTGGCGCTGGGTGCCGGTGCTTCGACGATCGGCACGCTGTTGCGCCAGAACCTCGATATTCTCGCCAAGATTGGCGGCTTCATCATCATCCTGATGGGCCTTAACTTTCTCGGTGTTTTCCGCATTGGCCTGTTTTCGCGTGAGGCGCGGTTTCATGGGGCGGGCAAACCGGCCACGCTTTCCGGCGCCTATGTCATGGGCCTCGCCTTTGCCTTCGGCTGGACGCCCTGCATCGGTCCTGTCCTCGGCGCGATCCTCGGCGTTGCCGCCTCGCGTGACACGGTTGGAGATGGCGCAATGCTGCTTGCGGTCTATTCGCTTGGCCTTGCGGTGCCATTCTGGATTGCTGCAGCCTTTTCCGGTTCCTTCATGCGTTTCCTCGTCCGTTTCCGCCGCCATCTCGGTCTTGTGGAAAAGCTGATGGGTGTGTTGCTGGTGCTCACCGGCCTCGCTTTCATGACCGGTTTCATCACCAATGTGGCGATCTGGTTCCAGGAGACCTTTCCGATCCTGATGAAAATCGGCTAAGCCTCCCCGCGTATTTTATACGCGGGGGAAAGACTGTGGCCGATATCGTCGGATTGCTTTTGCCGTTTTTCGGCCTGATCTTCATCGGCTACGGCGCGGCGCGCATAACGAAACAGCCGGTCGAGGCGATGGGCTGGCTGAACACCTTCATCATCTATGCGGCGCTTCCGGCGCTGTTTTTCAAGCTGGTGTCGAAAACGCCGGTGGAAGAACTGACGCGCATGGATTTCGTTGCCGCCAGTCTTGCCTGCACCTACGGCATTTTCTTGGCTGTGTTCCTGATCGGCCGGTTCGTGAGAAAGAACAATCTCGCCGAAACGACGATCCAGAGTTTCGCGGCAAGCTACGGCAATATTGGCTATATGGGTCCGGGGCTTGCGCTTTTGGCGCTCGGTGAAAAAGCGGCAGTGCCCGTCGCGCTGATCGTCTGTCTCGAAAACGCCGCCCATTTCATCGTCGCACCGGCGATGATGGCGGTTGCGGGCGGTGACAAGCGCTCTGCAGCAAGGCTTGCGCTGGATGTGGCGCGCAAGGTCATTACTCACCCGTTCATCGTGTCGGTAATCGCCGGTTTTCTGGCCGCTTCGCTGTCATGGCAGCCGCCGGAGGCGGTGCAGCGGCTGGTAGATTATCTGGCGCAATCGGCAGCACCATGCGCTCTGTTTGCCATGGGTGTCACGCTGGCGCTGCGGCCAATGAAGCGGGTGCCGGTCGAAATCAGCTATATCGTCCCGGCAAAGCTTATCCTGCATCCGCTTGCCGCTTATCTTGTGCTCTCGTCGCTCGGGCGGTTCGAACCGGTATGGATCTATTCCGCCGTGCTGCTTGCGGGCTTGCCGACCGCGACAAATGTCTTCGTCATCGGTCAGCAATATCACGTCTGGCAGGAGAGGGCGTCGGCGACGATCCTGATCTCGACGGTGCTTTCCGTCTTCACGCTGACGGGCGTGGTTTATTTCATCCAGCCTTTTTGAAGCTGCCGAACAGCAGCGAGGGCAGGGCCTTCAGCCCGCGCCCCGGCTCGATGCCTTCGCGCATGACCATGCTTCTGAGCGTGCCGATGCCGGATAGCACATGCAGACCAGCCGCACGCGCCATCTGCACCGGCAGTAGATCGGAAAGCAGCGACCGGTTGAGGAGATCGACGCTGAGGGTGCGGGTGTAGACATCCGCCCGCCGCTTGCGGTCGAAGCTGCTGCCGGCATCCGCCGCAATCGGGCGGTCGGAGACGGCGCCGAGCAGTTCGGTGAGGGCGATGATGTCGCGCAGGCTGAGGTTCAGACCCTGTGCGCCGATGGGCGGGAAACCATGTGCAGCCTCGCCGATCAGGGCGACGCGGCCCTTGCCGAAGCGATGCGCGGTCATGGAAGACAGTGGCCATGCCTGCACGCTGTCTTCCACCGTAACGGCGCCGAGCATGGATTGCATGCGCTCCTCCACCTTGAGGCTGAGCGCTTCAAGCGGCAGTGCCGTCAACTCTTCCGCTTGCGCTGGAGTGACAACCCAGACGAGGCTGGAGCGGTCGCCGGGCAGGGGAACCTGCGTGAAAGGTCCCGTGGGCGTATGGAATTCTGTCGAGACATTGCCGTGCGGCCGGCTATGGCTGAAGTTCAAAACGATGGCCGTCTGCGGATAGGACCAGGATTTGGCGCCAATTGCGGCTGCATCCCGCACCATCGACTTCCTGCCATCCGCGCCGATCAGAAAATCTGCGGAGAGCGCTTCACCATCGCCAAGTGTTACCGATACACGGTCGTTGCCGATATCAATCGTCTCGGCGGTGGTTTCGAAGCGGGTAATATTGTGTTCCTGTTCGACCGCTTCGCTAAGCACGCCAAGCAGCGCCTCATTGGGAATATTCCAGCCGAATGCATCCAGCCCGATTTCAGAGGAACGGAACTGCACGGTGGGCGCGCGCAGCAGGCGGTCGGTGCCGTCAATGATCTGCATGGTGGAAAGACGGGCTGCGGCAGGGGCTATGCGCGACCAGAGGCCAAGCCGGTCCATGAAGCGGATCGACTGGTCCATCAGCGCCGTCGTGCGCCGGTCCTTCTTTTCGCTGGAGGGCGCAACAAGCGCCACGTGGCGGCCCGCCCGCGCAAGCGCTATGGCCGCAATCTGGCCCGCAAGTCCCGCACCAGTGATGGCGATATCGAAGTGTCTCATGGTCCTGATCCGTTGTTATTTCCAAGGCATCATAAAGGCTTTGCGTGGGTAAATCCACTTTGACCCCGGAACATCCCGGCGTAAACATTCGTTGGTTGTACCGCTATATTAGTCCTAGGATAAGCCAGATCAGCCGGTTGCAAAGCGTGGTGAATGGCCGCATACCGGAATGAACAGGGCGGATGAAAAGCGGGGCGCAGACGCTGACCATGAAAATTTTCAACTACAAGCGTGTTCCCTACGCGGAAATCCGCGCCTTTTCCGTTCATATTTTGACGGCATCCGGGTCATTCCTGGCTTTTCTTGGCGTCGTCGCCGCTTCCGAACACCGCTTTGTCGACATGTTCTGGTGGCTGGGGCTTGCGCTGCTGGTGGATGGCATTGACGGACCCATCGCCCGCAAGGTTCGGGTGAAGGAAGTTCTGCCCAACTGGTCCGGCGATACGCTCGACAATATCATCGACTATGTCACCTATGTGCTCTTGCCCGCCTTTGCGCTTTACCAGAGCGGCATGATCGGCGAGCCGCTGTCCTTCGTTGCGGCTGGCATGATCGTGGTGTCGAGCGCCATCTATTATGCCGACATGGGCATGAAGACGGACGAATATTTCTTCTCCGGCTTTCCGGTGGTGTGGAACATGGTGGTGTTCACGCTGTTCGTCATGGATGCCAGCGCCACAACAGCCATGACGGTCGTTACGGTCTCGGTGTTCCTGACATTCCTGCCGATCAATTTCCTGCATCCGGTGCGCGTGAAGCGATTGCGGCCGCTTAATCTGGCAATCGTGTTCGTCTGGTGCGCGCTTGGCGGTTATGCGTTGCTGATGCATTTCGAAACGCCGTCCTGGGCGGTGATCGGCTTTGTAGCGAGCGGGCTTTATCTCTACTGCATCGGCGGAATATTGCAGTTTTTCCCCGCGCTCGGCGCGAAATAAGAAAAGCGTAAAGCCGTTTATTGCTTGTGCAAATTGCATTTAAGCAACGTCTTTTTCAGTTGTGCGCAGCAGCAAAACAGTTATCAATAAATCATGATCGCGCAGCATTGCATACGTGTTGTAGCCTGATTGGGAACAATGACCACGGTTGCTGAAATGCTTCGAAGAAAGCATGGGTAGCCGGTGTAGAGAGGGAATTCGTGACTGGAACTATGGCGCCGGAGGCCGTGCCTCTCCTGTCGGTTCGCAAGCTGACCAAGCTGTTCGGCAATTTCGCCGCATGCAACGGCATCGACCTCGATATAGCGCCGGGCGAAATCCACGCGCTTCTGGGTGAAAACGGCGCGGGCAAGTCCACGCTCGTCAAGATGCTGTTCGGCGTGCTCTCGCCGAGCGAGGGTGATATCGTCTGGCAGGGTCAGCCGGTTTCCATAGGTTCGCCAAGCGAGGCCCGCAGGCTCGGCATCGGCATGGTCTTCCAGCATTTCTCCCTGTTTGAGGCGTTGACGGTTGCTGAAAACATCGCCCTGTCGCTGGACCCGAAAATTTCATTGAAGGAAATCGCCAAGGAAGCGGAACAGCTTTCGCGCGCCTATGGCCTGCCGCTCGATCCCAATGCGCATGTCGCCGATCTTTCGGTTGGCGAGCGCCAGCGTATCGAGATCGTGCGCGCCCTGTTGCAGAACCCGCGCCTTATCATTCTCGACGAGCCGACCTCGGTTTTGACACCGCAGGAGGCGGACAAGCTGTTCGAGACGTTGGCGAAGCTGAAGGCCGAAGGCCGTTCGGTGCTTTATATCAGCCACCGGCTGGAAGAGGTGCAGCGTATCTGCGACCGCGCCACCGTTCTGCGCCATGGCAAGGTTACGGGCGCCTGCGATCCGCGCAAGGAAACACCGGCATCTCTGGCGCGCATGATGGTGGGTGGCGATGTCGCAAGCGTTTCGCGACCGACGGGCGATGCCCTCGGTCAACCGCAGATCGAGGTCATGGGGCTTTCCGTTGCGCCACGCACGCCCTTTGCGGTGGCGTTGAAAGCGGTTTCCATGACTGTGCGCGCCGGCGAAGTGCTGGCGATTGCCGGGGTTGCCGGAAACGGGCAGGGCGAGTTGTTCGATGCGCTTTCGGGCGAATATCCCGTCTATAATAATGATGCGATCCATCTCCGCGGCAAGCCGGTCGGTCGCATCGGCATCAATGGCCGACGGCTGATGGGCGCCGGTTTCGTACCCGAGGAGCGCCACGGCCATGCCGCCGTTCCCGGCATGAGCCTTTCCGACAATCTTCTGCTGGCGCGGGCGCGCTCCGACCGTAAGGCCTTTCTGACGGGCGGTTTTCTGCGCATCGTCAGGGGTTCAGCTATCAAGGCGGCGGCGCGGCGCATATCGGAAACCATGGATGTGCGCAAAAGCGGGGCAGATCCGCTGGCGGGATCTCTGTCGGGCGGCAATCTGCAAAAATTCATCGTCGGGCGCGAACTCGATCGTCAACCGGCCGTACTTGTTGTCAACCAGCCGACATGGGGTGTGGATGCGGGGGCGGCGAGCCGTATCCGGCAGGCGCTGGTCGATCTCGCCAAAGCCGGCTCTGCCGTCATCGTCATCAGCCAGGACCTAGATGAAATCTTCGAGGTCGCCACCAATATCGCGGTCATTTCCGATGGGCAGCTTTCGCAGGCCTATCCGGTGGAAGACATGACGCTTGAAAAGATCGGCCTGCTGATGGGCGGCGTCCACACACAGTCAGGAGCCGCCCAGCATGCGCATTGAGCTTGAAAAACGGGCAGGGATCTCGAAGCTATTTACCCTTCTCTCGCCGCTTCTGGCACTGGTGCTGACGCTGCTCGTCGGCGCCATCATGTTCGCCATACTCGGTAAAAATCCGCTTGATGCGCTTTACGCCTTTTTCATCGAGCCACTGCTGGAGGTCTGGTCGCTGCATGAGCTGGCGATCAAGGCCGCACCGCTGATCCTGATCGCGGTTGGCCTGTCTATCTGTTATCGCTCCAACAACTGGAACATCGGCGCGGAAGGACAATTCACCATCGGCGCGATCACCGGTTCCATCCTGCCGGTGCTTTATCCGGACTGGCATTCGCCACTCATCCTGCCGTTGATGCTGGTTATGGGCGCCATCGGCGGCGCACTCTATGCCGGTATTCCGGCGCTGTTGAAGACGAAGTTCAACACCAACGAAATCCTCGTCAGCCTGATGCTGGTCTATGTCGCGCAGCTTTTTCTCGACTGGCTGACGCGCGGCATCTGGCGCGATCCGGGCGGCTATAACTTCCCGCAGACGAAGCCCTTCAACGAGAGCGCAGTGCTGCCGGAAATGCTGGCATCGGGCCGGGCGCATTGGGGTTTCGTGTTTGCCATCGTGGCGGCCATCGCGCTGTGGTTCATGATGCGTTACATGCTGAAAGGCTTCGAGGTCACGGTTCTTGGCCAATCGGCGCGGGCAGGGCGTTTTGCCGGTTTCTCATCGAGCCGCATGGTCTGGTTTTCGATGCTGCTTTCCGGCGCGCTTGCCGGGCTTGCGGGCATTTCGGAAGCCTCCGGCTCCATCGGCCATCTTCAGCCCAGCATTTCTCCGGGTTACGGCTTCACCGCGATCATCGTCGCCTTTCTCGGCCGCCTCAATCCGCTCGGTATCATCCTCTCCGGGCTGGTGCTTGCACTGACCTATCTTGGTGGTGAGGCGGCGCAGCTTTCCATCGGTGTGTCGGACAAGGTGACGCGCGTGTTTCAGGGGCTGATGCTGTTCTTCGTACTCTCCTGCGATACGTTGATCTTCTACCGCATCAGGGTCGTCTTCACCGGCAAGGCGCATAACAGCCAAGGAGCGGCATGATGGATATGCTTCAGGCCATCCTTCTCACGGTCATCACTGCCGCCACACCGCTCGTCCTTGCCGCCTCGGGCGAGCTGGTGGCGGAACGCTCCGGCGTCCTCAATCTCGGCGTCGAGGGCATGATGATCATGGGTGCGGTCTGCGCTTTCGCTGCCGCGCATATGACCGGTTCGCCCTATCTCGGCATTCTGGCCGGTATCGCGTCGGGCGCGGTTTTCTCGCTGCTCTTCGGTTTCCTGACGCTGACGCTCGTTACCAACCAGGTGGCGACGGGACTTGCGCTGACCATTCTCGGTCTTGGCGTTTCCGGCATGCTGGGCGAAAGCTTCGTTGGCCTGCCGGGCGTCAAGCTGCAGCCCATCGTCTTTCCGGTGCTGTCGGAGATACCCTTCATCGGCCCCTTGCTGTTCCGGCAAGACCTGATCTTCTACATGTCCATCGCGCTCGTTGCCGGCATAAGCTGGTTTTTGTTCAAGAGCCGCACGGGTCTCAAGATCCGCGCCATCGGCGACAATCACGGTTCTGCCCATGCGCTTGGCATCAACGTCATTCGCACACGCTATCTGGCTGTCATGTTCGGCGGTGCGTGCGCGGGGCTTGCTGGCGCGCAGCTTTCGCTGGTCTATACGCCGCAATGGGTGGAAAACATGTCGGCCGGTCGTGGCTGGATTGCACTGGCGCTCGTCGTCTTCGCGTCCTGGCGTCCATGGCGGGTGCTGGCAGGCGGTTATCTGTTCGGCGCTGTCACCATCGGGCAGTTGCACGCCCAGGCATTCGGCATTGGCGTGCCGTCGCAACTGCTTTCGGCGCTGCCCTATATCGCAACTATTGTCGTGCTGGTCATCATCTCGCATAATCGCCGCACGACCTTGATCAACACGCCGGCATCACTGGGCAAATCCTTCGTGCCGGACCGGTGAGAAAAACTTCCAGTCTCCAAACCAAACAGGGGTAAAAATGAAAAAACTGGTCATCGCACTTGCTGCTTCCATAGCGGCTCTTGGAGGCGTCGTTTCTTCGGCTGAGGCCGCCGACGCAAAGAAGGTCTGCTTCATCTATGTCGGCAGCCGCACTGATGGCGGCTGGACGCAGGCGCACGAAATCGGTCGCGAAGAGCTGCAGAAGCATTTCGGCGACAAGATCGAAACGCCGTTCCTCGAAAGCGTTCCGGAAGGCCCGGATGCCGAACGCGCCATCGAGCGCATGGCACGTTCCGGCTGTGAGCTGGTCTTCACCACTTCCTTCGGCTTCATGGATGCGACCGTTAAGGTTGCCCAGAAGTTCCCCAAGGTGAAGTTCGAGCACGCCACCGGTTTCAAGACCGCCGAAAACGTCGCGACCTACAATTCGCGTTTCTATGAAGGCCGCTACATTCAGGGCCAGATCGCCGCAAAGATGTCGAAGAAGGGTGTTGCCGGCTACATCGCTTCCTTCCCGATCCCGGAAGTGGTGATGGGCATCGACGCTTTCGTTCTTGGCGCGCAGTCCGTCAATCCTGAGTTCAAGGTCAAGGTCGTCTGGGCCAACACCTGGTTTGACCCCGGCAAGGAAGCCGATGCCGCCAAGGCGCTTATCGATCAGGGCGTCGATATCCTGACGCAGCACACCGACACGACGGCTCCGATGCAGGTTGCAGCCGAGCGCGGCATCAAGGCCTTCGGTCAGGCTTCCGATATGATCAAGGCCGGTCCGGAGACACAGCTGACCGCGATCAAGGACACCTGGGGCGCCTATTACATCAAGCGCACGCAGGCCCTGCTTGACGGCACGTGGAAGTCCGAATCCATCTGGGACGGCCTGAAGGACGGCATCCTGACCATGGCGCCTTACACCAACATGCCTGATGACGTGAAGAAGATGGCTGAGGAAACCGAAGCCAAGATCAAGTCGGGCGAGTTGCACCCCTTTACCGGTCCGGTGAAGAAGCAGGACGGTTCGGAATGGCTGAAGGCGGGTGAGAAGGCTGAAGACGGCGTTCTGCTCGGCCTCAACTTCTACGTTGCCGGCGTGGACGACAAGTTGCCGCAATAATGTGACACGCAGGTACTAGCTGCTAACGGGACCGCGCATGCAATTCATGCGCGGTCTTTGTTATTTTGATGTGTTTTATTGTTCGAACGAAGTTTGGCTTTGCTTTTCACGCGCGTTGATGTTTTTCACTGTATTCTGCGTTGAAAATCGGGCTGCTTTCCTGGATTACACAAGTCAGGCGCGATTTTTACATCTTCAACCGAACGGAAGGACATGGAATTTGCAGCGCGGAATGCTCGATGCGGCGATCGGTTTTCGAAAGTTGCGGACAAATCATGCTCAGGTCGTTCACAAGCTCGGTCTCGATATCGTGTCCGGAGTTTTCAAGACGGGTGACATCCTGCCGGGCGATGCCGAGCTGATGGAGCGGCTGAAAGTCTCTCGAACGGTGCTTCGCGAGGCGATGAAGACGCTCACCGCCAAGGGCATGATCTCCCCCAAGGCGCGCATCGGTACCCGTGTGACGGAGCGCGAAAGCTGGAACATGTTCGACAGCGAGGTGCTGCTCTGGCACTTCGAGGCTGGTGTCAGCGAGGAATTCCTGCTGCATCTCTACGATATCCGCCAGGCGTTCGAACCCTATGGCGCGGGTCTTGCTGCCGCCAGGGCAAAAGACGCCGATATCGCAAGGCTTGTCGCTTACGCCAACGAGATGGGCAACACGGCTTATTCCAAGGAAAAGCGCGCGCTTGCGGATATGAATTTCCACGTTCTCATCACCGAAATGTCCGGCAACCCGTTCATGCGCACCGTCGGTTCGCTGATAAAGGCGGCGCTGGCGGGCATTTTCCGGATGAGCAACCCGGAAGCCGATCCCAACGAGATTTCCGACGTGTCTGCCTCTCACCTGCGACTCGTCGAAGCGTTTCGCCTGCGTGATGAGGGGGCAGCCCGGCGCGAGATGGAAAGGCTGATTGAAAACGGCCGTCAGCAGATACTCGAATTCACGGCCCGTAACTCCCGCCCATAGATCATGCCAGCCTGCCGCTGATCACGTTTGATGAAAATCGGCGTGGAAATTTGGTGGAGATTTGCATGGTTTCTTAAGTGGGGCGCCGTTATAGCAGTGCCGGAAAGA
Organism: Agrobacterium sp. SORGH_AS_0745; assembly: GCF_030818995.1. Classification (NCBI taxonomy): domain Bacteria; kingdom Pseudomonadati; phylum Pseudomonadota; class Alphaproteobacteria; order Hyphomicrobiales; family Rhizobiaceae; genus Agrobacterium; species Agrobacterium sp. SORGH_AS_0745. Next base: position 2,410,156 of record NZ_JAUTBI010000003.1, on the reverse strand, counting down.
AATCACCCATACGCCCGTCCGCAGTGCCGGCCGGCGTAAAGTCAAACATTGCCCCTGTCCGGGCCGCCTGTGGCCGGTGACGAGGTGTTGGAGGTCTTATGGAGCGCAGCTCTCTAGCCGTTATTCTCGCAGCGGGCGACAGCACGCGCATGAAGTCTTCGAAGTCCAAGGTGCTTCATCCGGTCGCTGGACGCCCGATGATCGGGCATGTGGTGGAGGCTGTTGCTGGAGCGGGCGTCGGCGCGGTGGCGCTGGTGGTCGGGCGCGATGCCGACAATGTCGCTGCTGCGGCAAGTCTCAAGGGCCTGCAGGTCGAGGCTTTCCTGCAAAAGGAACGCAAGGGCACCGGTCATGCGGTTCTTGCCGCACGCGAGGCGATCGAACGCGGTTTTGACGATGTCATCGTCGCTTATGGCGATGTGCCGCTCATCACCTCAGCCACGCTCGACAGGGCGCGCGAGGCGATTGCCGACGGTGCCGATGTCGCCGTTATCGGGTTCCATACTGACCGTCCCACGGGTTACGGGCGGCTTCTGGTCGAGAATGGCGAGCTGGTCGCGATCCGCGAGGAAAAGGACGCCACCGACGAGGAGCGCAAGGTCACCTGGTGCAACAGCGGATTAATGGCCATCAACGGCCGCAATGCGCTGGATCTGCTGGATCGGATTGGCAACAGCAATGTGAAGGGCGAATATTATCTGACTGACATCGTCGAGATCGCCCGTTCTCTTGGCCGCCGCGCCATTGCCATCGATGCGCCGGAAAAGGAATTGACCGGCTGCAACAACCGCGCTGAACTCGCCTTCATCGAGAGGCTCTGGCAGGAGCGCCGCCGTCACGAATTGATGGTCGACGGCGTTTCGATGATCGCGCCTGAGACAGTATTTCTTTCCTTCGATACGAAGATCGGTCAGGATGTCCTGATCGAGCCCAACGTCGTTTTCGGTCCCGGCGTGACGATAGAGCCGGGTGCGATCATTCATGCATTTTCGCATCTGGAAGGGGCCTATCTGGCCGAGGGTGCGGTTGTCGGTCCCTTTGCGCGGTTGCGTCCGGGTGCAAACCTGCACGCCAACGCCAAGGTCGGCAATTTCTGTGAGGTCAAGAAGGCCGAGATCGGCGAGGGCGCAAAGGTCAACCATTTGACCTATATCGGCGATGCTTTCGTGGGTGCAGGCAGCAATATCGGCGCGGGTGCCATCACCTGCAATTATGACGGTTACAACAAGTCCGAAACGCGGATCGGAGCCAACAGCTTCATCGGCTCGAATTCGTCGCTGGTTGCTCCCGTCTCCATTGGAGAGCGGGCGTATATCGCCTCCGGCAGCGTGATTACCGATGACGTGCCTGCCGATGCGCTGGCTTTCGGGCGCGCGCGCCAGGAGGTGAAACCGGGCAGGGCGGTCGCGTTGCGCGAGCGGGCGAAAGCGCTGAAGGAAGCGAAGAAAAAATCCTCTTAGATGACGTTACCGAGCGATACTGAAAGTGACCGGCGGGATAATTGCCGATTTCAGAGAAACGGTTAAAGCATTTCCAGTAAAGGTGCGCAGCGGTTTTACGTCCGGAAATGCATCAGAACAAAAAGGTGGTGTATTTTCGCATTTCAGGGAAAGGCGGAAATACTCTGGAAGTTTCGGTGAAGAGATCGCCGTCTGGAGAAATATATGTGCGGAATTGTCGGAATTGTCGGAACGCAGCCCGTTGCTGAACGGCTTGTCGATGCGCTGAAGCGCCTCGAATATCGCGGTTACGATTCGGCGGGTGTCGCCACCATCGACAATGGCGCGATGGACCGTCGCCGGGCGGAAGGCAAGCTGTTCAATCTGGAAAAGCTGGTCTCTGAAAAGCCGCTGCCAGGTGTCGTCGGCATCGCGCATACGCGCTGGGCGACGCATGGCGTGCCGAACGAAACCAACGCCCACCCGCATTTCGTCGAAGGCGTTGCCGTCGTTCATAACGGCATCATCGAAAACTTCTCCGAATTGCGCGAGGAACTGAGCGCCGAGGGTGCAACCTTCACCACCCAGACCGACACCGAAGTGGTGGCGCAGCTTCTGGCAAAATACACCCGCGAAGGGCTTGGCCATCGCGAGGCGATGCTGAAGATGCTGAACCATGTGACCGGTGCCTATGCGCTGGTGGTGATGTTTCAGGACGATCCCCATACGCTGCTTTCGGCGCGCTCCGGCCCGCCGCTTGCCGTCGGTTACGGCAGGGGCGAGATGTTCCTGGGGTCCGACGCGATCGCGCTTTCGCCTTTCACCAATGAGATCACCTATCTGGTGGATGGCGACTGCGCCATCGTGACCCGTGACGGTGCGGAAATCATCGATTTCTCCGGCAAGCCGGTGAAACGCGAGCGCCAGATTTCGCAGGCGACGGCTTTCGTGGTCGACAAGGGCAACCACCGCCATTTCATGGAAAAGGAAATCTATGAGCAGCCGGAAGTCATTTCCCATGCGCTCAGCCACTATGTGGATTTCGCCTCCAAAACCGTGAAGGATGCCGATAAGGCGATCGATTTCGCCAGGCTTTCCGGCCTTGCCATTTCCGCCTGCGGCACGGCCTATCTTTCCGGCCTGATCGGCAAATACTGGTTCGAACGTTACGCGCGCCTGCCGGTGGAAATCGATGTCGCATCGGAATTCCGTTACCGCGAGATCCCGCTCGTTCCCACGCAGGCCGCGCTGTTCATTTCGCAATCGGGCGAAACCGCCGATACGCTGGCGGCCTTGCGTTACTGCCAGCAAGAGGGACTGAAGATCGGCGCAGTGGTCAATACACGTGAATCGACCATGGCGCGCGAATCGGATGCGATCTTTCCGATCCTCGCCGGCCCGGAAATCGGCGTGGCCTCCACCAAGGCCTTCACCTGCCAGCTTGCCGTGCTCGCTTCGCTCGCGGTTGCCGCGGGCAAGGCGCGCGGTACGCTTAAGCCGGGCGAGGAAAAGGAGCTTGTGCAGCAGCTTATCGAGATGCCGCGCATCATGAGCAAGGTGCTGAACCTCATCCAGCCGCAGATCGAGGCGCTGTCGCGCGATCTGTCGCGCTTCAAGGATGTACTTTATCTCGGCCGCGGCACCAGCTTCCCGCTGGCGCTGGAAGGCGCACTGAAGCTCAAGGAAATTTCCTATATCCACGCCGAAGGATATGCAGCCGGCGAGCTGAAGCATGGGCCAATCGCACTGATCGACGAGAACATGCCTGTCATCGTCATCGCGCCGCATGACCGCTTCTTTGAAAAGACCGTTTCGAACATGCAGGAAGTGGCCGCGCGCGGTGGCCGCATCATCTTCATCACCGACGAGAAGGGCGCCGCTGCGTCCAAGCTCGACACCATGGCGACGATCACGCTGCCCAATGTCGACGAGCTGATCGCGCCGATGGTCTTCTCGCTGCCGATCCAGCTGCTGGCCTATCACACCGCCGTCTTCATGGGCACGGATGTGGACCAGCCACGCAATCTGGCGAAATCGGTGACGGTGGAATGATCATCCGGCCGGAGCGGCAAGGTGATGAAGAAGCGATTGCTCGCGTTACGGAAGATGCCTTCCGTAACGTCGACTACAGCGACAAGACGGAACATGTGATCGTCGAACGGCTTCGCAAGGCCGGTGCGCTGACTGTTTCTCTGGTTGCCGAGGACAGCGAAGGCATCATCGGCCATATCGGTTTTTCACCGGTAACACTGTCGGGCGGCGAGACCGGCTGGTTCTGTCTTGCGCCCTTATCGGTGGCGCCGGACCGGCAAAGGCAGGGTGTCGGCTCGGGGCTGGTTCGGGAAGGGCTTGCCGCGCTGGACCGTCTGAGTGCTTCTGGCGCAGTTGTCGCTGGCGATCCGGACTATTACGGCCGCTTCGGTTTTCGCCATGTTGAGGGCCTGAGCGGCAAGGCGATTCCTGACGAATATTTCACAGTTCTTCGCTTGCATGGCGGAACTCCATCCGGCATTGTCGGTTTTCATCCGGGTTTCGATAGCGACAACGCTTAATTCCGAACGGTAAATGACCGATATTCCAGTCAAAATTTCATTCGCAGCCCGTCTGCGCAACAGCTTCCTCACGGGCGTCCTCATTCTTGCGCCTGTCACCATCACCATGTGGCTGGTATGGAGCTTCCTGCAATGGGCGGATAGCTGGGTTAAGCCCTATATTCCCGCCCGTTACGATCCCGAGCAGTATTTCGATGTGGCGATCCCCGGCTTCGGCCTGCTGATCGCCGTCATCGGCATCACGCTCATCGGCTTTCTCGGCAACAACCTCATTGGCAAATGGATCGTCGGCGTCGGCGAATCCGTGCTCAACCGCATGCCTCTGGTGCGGCCGATCTACAAGAGCATCAAGCAGCTGTTCGAATCCGTTCTGAAAGAGCATTCGAACTCTTTCAAGAAGGTCGGCCTGATAGAGTTTCCGTCACCCGGCACCTGGGCGATGGTATTCGTATCCTCGGAGGTCAAGGGAGAGCTTGCCCATCGCTTCAACGAGATGGGCCAAGAGATGGTTGCCGTCTTCCTGCCACCGACTCCGGTGCCGACGGCGGGTTTCCTGCTGTTCGTGCCGAAGGACAAGATCGTGATGCTGGACATGACACCGGAAGACGCGGCGAAACTGCTGATTTCAGGTGGCCTGGTGGCTCCGGATTTCACGCCGCCGAAAATGATTGCGCCGGTTTGAGCGTTACAGGAGGCCGCTGATATCTGTTTGCGAAAAGTCGTTGCCGACATAAAGCAAAGGGCAGCCTTCAGCTTTTGCCAGCTCATAGGCAAAACAGTCTCCGAAATTCAGCCCGGCGGGGTGGATACCCTTTCCCCAGATGCGATAGGCTTCCGAAATGCCACGGATTGATTTAGCAGTAACGGGTTTGATTTCGACGCTCAGCCCTTCGATCAGCATCTCGAGTTCCCGGCTGCGGCCACGTCTTTGCGCTACGATCACAGCTTCGGCAAGCGTACCGGCGGATATCAGCAATGGTTCATCCGTATCGAGAGCCATGGCACATGCATCTGCTGTGGGTTCATCAAGCAGGATTGCAAGCAGAGCAGATGTATCGATGACCATCATTTTGGAAGGCCGTGCTCGTCGTAAAGGAAATCCTGACTATGCGCGGCATCCGGGCCATCGTCGCTCTTGGTCGCGACGGCCGCGCGCACTTTATCAAGCACGGCCCTGCGGGATTTTTTATCCGCCACAACAACCACTGGAACCAGCCGCACTGCTGCATGACCATGCCGGGTGAGAATGATTTCGTCCCCGGCCTCGGCGCGTCGTACCAATTCTGTCAGTTGGCCTTTTGCATCAGTTACGGATATCTGCATGGCTAACCTTAAGCGTTAAATCTCGCTTTAGATTAGTCTATTGAATGGACCAAATCAATCCTCGTCATCGAGATCATCCACCTCTGTTCCCGTCGTGGTCGCATGGAACACGGGGACGAAAAGCCGCATGTAGACCAGCCGCACGCTCCAGCCCTGTTCCAGTGCCTCGGTCCATGCCTTCTTGCGGCCGGGCTTTTTGAAGGCCTTGCCGATCGCTTTCTTCGGGCTTTTGGCGAAGGTGTCGGGTTGCAGGATGTTTTGCGGTGAGCAGAGCGCGTAGCCCTTTCTGAAGGCGGGCGGTGGGCGGCGTGGGTCGATCATGTTCATGGCGGTTCACTTTCAGCCGGCGTGCAGGAAGCGGATAGCTTCGTCGCGGCGGTGCAGATAGAGCAGGGTGCGCAGGCTTTCGCCGCGCGGGCCGGTCAGTTCGGGGTCGCGCTCGATGACATAGGCGGCGTCCTTGCGGGCGATTTCCAGGAGATCGGCATGGGCTTCGAGGCTGGCGATGCGGAAGCCCGGCGTGCCGGACTGGCGGGTGCCGAGGAGTTCGCCTTCGCCGCGCAGCTTCAAATCCTCTTCCGCAATCAGGAAGCCGTCCTCGCTGTCGCGCAGGATGGAAAGTCGGGCGCGGCCGTTTTCGCTGAGCGGCCCCTTGTAGAGCAGGATGCAGGTGGAGGCCTCGTCACCGCGTCCAACCCGGCCACGCAGCTGGTGAAGCTGGGCCAGGCCGAAACGTTCGGCATGTTCGATGACCATGATCGTGGCGTCCGGAACGTCGACACCCACTTCCACCACTGTCGTTGCCACCAGCAGCCGGGTTTCGCCGTTCTTGAAAGCCAGCATGGCGGCGTCCTTCTCCGGGCCGCTCATGCGCCCGTGGATGAGACCGATATTGGCACCGAGCATCTGCGAGAGAACCGCATGTCGTTCTTCCGCCGACATCAGGTCGGACTCTTCCGTCTCCTCCACCAGCGGGCAGATCCAGTAGGCCTTCTTGCCCTCCTTCAGCGCGGCGCGCAGCCGCTCGACGATATCGCCGATGCGCTCTGTGGGGATTGTCACGGTCTGGATGGGTTTTCGGCCAGCCGGTTTTTCGGTGAGTTTCGACACATCCATGTCGCCGAAGGCGGCCAGCACAAGCGTGCGCGGAATGGGCGTGGCGGTCATAACAAGCATATGCGGCGTGATGCCCTTGGCGGTGAGACGCAGGCGCTGGTGTACGCCGAAACGGTGCTGCTCATCCACCACGGCCAGCACGAGGTTCTTGTAACTCACGCTGTCCTGGAACAGCGCGTGGGTGCCGATGACGATCTGTGCCTCACCGGAGGCCACGCGTTCTTCGATCTCGCGACGCTCCTTGCCCTTGGTGCGGCCGGTCAGCACCTCAACCGTAATGCCCGCGGCATTGGCGAGTTTGGAGATGGTGGCGAAATGCTGCCGGGCAAGAATTTCGGTCGGGGCCATCAACACCGCCTGTCCTCCGGCCTCGACGGCGGTTGCCATAGCCATCAGCGCCACCAGCGTCTTGCCCGCGCCGACATCGCCCTGCAACAGCCGCAACATACGGTCCTCGCTGGCCATATCGGTCAGGATATCTTTCACCGAGGCATTCTGGCTCGGCGTCAGGGAGAAGGGCAGTTGCGACAGGATTTTTGCAGCAATGTCCCCCTTGGCGCGGATCGGCTGGCCCGCGACCTTGCGCAGTCTTTGCCGCACCAGCGCCAGTGACAGCTGCCCGGCCAGGAATTCGTCGTAGGCGAGCCGTCTGCGTGCCGGGGCCTGAGGATCGATATCGGCGCTGTCGCGCGGATCGTGCAACTCACGGAAGCTCGATGCCACGTCGCCGAACCCCTGCCGGGCCTTCAGCGTTTCGTCGATCCATTCGGGAAAGACCGGCAGTTTCGAAAGTCCGCCTTCAATTGCCCGCCGCAGCACCTTCGGAGACAGCCCGGCTGTCATCGGATAAACGGCTTCGACCAGCGGCAGGTTCTCGGCCTCGGAGAGCTTCACCATGAAATCCGGATGCACCATGGAGGCGCGGCCGTTGAACCAGTCCACCTTGCCGCTGACGAGAACCTCTTCATCGACGGGCAAGGCCTTGGAAAGCCAGTCTCCCTTGGCGCGGAAGAAGGTCAGCGCCAGTTCCCCGGTCTCGTCATGCAGGAAAACACGGTAGGGCGCGGAACGATTGCCTGGTGGAGCTGGCTGATGCCGGTCGACACGTCCCTGGATGGTGACAATGGCGCCGGGAGCGGCAAGCGCGATGCCGGGGCGGTTGCGCCGGTCGATGACGTTTGATGGTGCGTGGAACAGAAGATCGATCACGCGGGTGTCGTCGGCATTTTCCCGGCTCAGCAGTTTGGCCAGAAGGTCGGCAAGCTTCGGCCCCACACCGGCAAGGGTGGAGACGGAAGCAAATAGCGGATCGAGAATGGCGGGACGCATGCTCAGCAAAATCGGGGAAGGGGACGCGTTATGCAAGACGTGGCGCCCGACAAAGGCTGTTTATCACCGGCAGATTTTAGCCGCCGTGGCATTATTTCGATAAAAACCGGTTCCAAGCGTTCGCCTCCTGTTCTATAGGAGGGCGCAATCAACATCCTGTTGAATAGCCAACCGAAAGGTGAATGCGATGACTGGACTGGTGCGCACGAGCGCCGACCTCGATCCGAGGCGCAGGCGGATACTTTACCGCTGCTGGCACCGGGGCATTCGCGAGATGGATCTGGTGCTCGGGCAATTTGCGGAAGACAATATTGCCGGGCTTTCCGACGATCAGCTCGACGAGCTGGAAATCATCATGGCGGAAGAGGATAACGACCTCGTCAAGATGGTGACAGGTGCCCTGCCGGTGCCGGAAAAATTCCAGACCCCGTTGTTCGAGAAGATCGCCTCTTACCGTCCCGATTTCGATCTCGTCACAGCCGAAACCCTGAAGGCCTGAAACATGATAGCCGGATTCGATGCAAAGCTGGTGGCGTCGGCCGATACGCCGCTGACCATCGGAAACGTGCCCTCCGGCATGGAAGCCCTACTGCTCGCCGATATGGCGCGGGCGGGAACATCGGTGGCTTACGTGATGTCGGACGGCCAGCGGGTCGCCGATCTCGAACAGATTCTTGGTTTTGTCGCGCCGGATATTCCGGTGTTGACGCTGCCGGCCTGGGATTGTCTGCCTTATGACCGCGTGTCACCGAGTGCGGACACCTCGGCGCGCCGGCTCGCGGCACTTGCCGGCCTCATCAATCACGCCAAGAAACCGCATCCGGCCATCGTTCTCGTCACCGTCAACGCCATGCTGCAGAAGATGGCGCCGCGCGACGTTATCGAGAGCCTGGGCTTTTCGGCCAAGCCCGGCAACCAGATCCGCATGGAGGACATCGCCGCGCGGCTGGAGCGCAACGGTTTCGACCGGGTGGCGACGGTGCGTGAAGTGGGTGAATTCGCCGTGCGCGGCGGCATTCTCGATGTCTTCGTGCCGGGCACCGAAGAGCCGGTGCGGCTCGATTTCTTCGGCGATACGCTGGAAAGCATCCGCACCTTCGATCCGGCCAGCCAGCGCACCATCGCACAGGCGCGCTCGCTTGATCTCAATCCGATGAGCGAAGTGACGCTGACGCCGGATACGATCGGCCGGTTCCGAAAGAATTACCTGTCGCTATTCGGTGCGGCGACGCGCGACGATGCGCTTTATCAGGCTGTCTCCGAAGGTCGCCGTTATGCCGGTATGGAGCACTGGCTGCCGCTGTTTTACGAGGAGCTGGAAACCGCCTTCGATTATCTCAGCGGTTTCCGTATCGTCACCGACCATACGGCGCGCGAGGCGGCGAAGGAACGCTCCAAGCTGGTCCTCGATTATTACGAGGCGCGGCGGGCTTCCGGCGAGACCAAGGGCTCGACGCAGGGCGCGCCATACAAGCCGGTATCGCCTGGGCAAATCTATCTCGACGGCAAGAGCTTCGAGGCGGCGCTTGCGAGCGTCAATGCGGTGCGGCTGACGCCCTTCAACGAACACGATAGCGAAGGCCGCCCGGTTGCGACGCTTGATGCCCATGTTGGTCCGCGCTGGGCACGTCCACCGACGGAAGGCGACAGCGAAGAGCGGGTCAATGTTTTCGATCTGGCGGTAAAGCACATTGCCGAGCGCCGGGCCAAGGGCTGGAAGGTTTTGATCACCGGCTGGTCGGAAGGTTCGCTCGACCGGCTGTTGCAGGTCTTGAACGAACACGGGCTTGAAAAGATCAAGCCGGTGACATCGCTGAAAGAGGTGGAGAAACTCGGCAAGGGTGAGGCGGCTTCGGCAGTGCTGAGCCTCGAAGCCGGGTTTGAGACCGGAACGCTCGCAGTCATCGGCGAGCAGGATATTCTTGGCGACCGCATGGTGCGCCGTTCCAAGCGCCGCAAGCGCGGCGCGGATTTCATCGCGGAAGTGGCGGGGCTGGACGAAGGCTCGCTCGTGGTTCACGCCGAACACGGCATCGGTCGCTTCGTCGGTCTCCAGACCATCGAGGCAGCGGGCGCGCCGCGCGCCTGCCTGGAACTGCATTATGCCGACGACGCCAAGCTGTTCCTACCGGTCGAAAACATCGATCTTCTCTCGCGTTATGGTTCTGATGCCGCGGAAGCCACGCTCGACAAGCTCGGTGGCGGCGCATGGCAGATGCGCAAGGCCAAGCTCAAGAAGCGCCTGCTCGATATGGCCGACGAGCTTATCCGCATTGCAGCCGCGCGTCTGGTGCGCCACGCGCCGGCGCTTATCGCACCGGACGGGCTTTACGACGAGTTTGCCGCCCGTTTCCCCTATGACGAGACCGAGGACCAGCTGAACGCCATCGACGCTGTTCGCGACGATCTCGGTGCCGGGCGGCCGATGGATCGCCTGATCTGCGGCGATGTCGGTTTCGGCAAGACCGAAGTGGCCTTGCGCGCCGCTTTCCTTGCCGCCATGAATGGCGTTCAGGTGGCGGTGGTGGTGCCGACCACGCTTCTGGCGCGACAGCATTTCCGTACCTTTTCCGAACGGTTTCGCGGTCTGCCGATCCGGGTGCAGCAGGCCTCGCGCCTTGTGGGTTCGAAGGAGCTTGCGCTCACCAAGAAGGAAGTGGCTGATGGAAAGACCGACATTGTCGTCGGCACCCATGCGCTGCTCGGTGCGGGCATAAGCTTCGCCAATCTCGGCCTGCTGATCATCGATGAGGAGCAGCATTTCGGTGTGAAGCACAAGGAGCGGCTGAAGGAGCTGAAAAGCGACGTGCATGTGCTGACGCTGTCGGCAACACCCATTCCGCGCACCTTGCAGCTGGCCATGACCGGCGTGCGCGAGCTGTCGCTCATCACCACGCCGCCAGTGGACCGCATGGCGGTTCGCACCTTCATTTCGCCCTTCGATCCGCTGGTAATCCGTGAAACGCTGATGCGCGAGCATTATCGCGGTGGCCAGAGCTTCTATGTCTGCCCCCGCCTTGCCGATCTCGCCGATATCCATGCATTCCTGCAGTCGGATGTGCCGGAACTGAAAGTGGCGGTGGCGCATGGCCAGATGGCGGCGGGTGAACTCGAAGACATCATGAACGCCTTCTATGACGGCAAATACGATGTGCTGCTTTCGACCACCATCGTCGAATCCGGCCTCGACGTGCCGACCGCCAATACGCTGATCGTGCATCGTGCCGACATGTTCGGTCTCGCCCAGCTTTACCAGCTGCGTGGCCGTGTCGGTCGTTCCAAGGTCCGCGCCTTCGCGCTGTTCACCCTGCCGGTCAACAAGGTGTTGACGACGATGGCGGAGCGGCGGCTGAAAGTGCTGCAATCGCTCGACACACTCGGCGCCGGTTTCCAGCTTGCCAGCCACGATCTCGATATTCGCGGCGCGGGCAATCTGCTTGGCGAAGAACAGTCCGGCCACATCAAGGAAGTCGGTTTCGAGCTTTACCAGCAGATGCTGGAAGAGGCCGTGGCCGAAGTGAAGGGTGACGAAGAGGTGCGCGACAGCGGCTGGTCGCCGCAAATCTCGGTCGGCACCTCGGTGATGATCCCGGAAGACTACGTGCCGGATCTGCATCTGCGCATGGGTCTCTACCGCCGTCTCGGCGAGCTTGCGGATATAGGCGAGATCGACGGTTTCGGCGCAGAAATGATCGACCGTTTCGGCCCGCTGCCGAAGGAAGTGCAGCATCTCCTCAAGATTGTCTACATCAAGTCGCTCTGCCGCACGGCCAATGTGGAGAAGGTGGATGCCGGGCCGAAAGGCGTTGTCGTGCAGTTCCGCAACAAGGAATTCCCCAATCCGGCAGCGCTTGTCGGTTACATTGGCAAGCAGGGCTCGATGGCGAAAATCCGCCCGGACCACAGCCTGTTCCTGAACCGCGATCTGCCGACGCCGGAAAAGAGGCTGGCGGGTGCGGCGATGGTCATGACGCAATTGGCGGAGCTGGCTCGGTCGTAGATTTAAGCCTTTGGGGGGGGCGGTGGGTGTGGCTTACCCCCTCTGCCCTGCCGGGCATCTCCCCCACAAGGAGGGAGATCGGCAAGACGCGCTGTCACCACTTCATTCTCTAACGTTGATATAGGCAAAACCTTGCCGCATATCGATCTCCCCACCTGTGTGGGAAATGCCCGGCAGGGCAGAGGGGGTAAGCCACCCATCGTCGGCTCATTTCCATTAGCCAATCCCTCGAAAACTCCACTCACTGCCTTCAGCGAAAATTACCGCGATGTAACGAAACGGACATGTATCGGTAGTCTTCGCGGGCGTAATCTTTCCTTCATACCCGGTGCGGCGGATCGTAAAGCCGCCGGGTCTTGAAGGAGCAGGACGATGTGGACCAACATCAACAGGTTTGCCACCGCTGGTCTGGTTGCTTTGACAATTGCGGGCACCACAATTGCCACCACCAGTCAGGCGGAAGCGCGCAATAATTTCGGCCGCGGCCTTGCCGCCGGGATCGCAGGAACGATCATTGGCGGAGCGCTCATCGCCGGGGCAAGGCATCCCGGTTACGCTTATGGCCCCGCTTATTATGCACCGGCCTACGGTCCACCCGTCTACGCCGCGCCAGCTTATGGACCGCCTGTTGTTTACCAGCCGGTTTATCCTCGCTGCCACGTGGCCTGGCGACAGAACGCCTGGGGCGACATGTATCGGGTCTGGGTTTGTGATTGATCGAATGCCATGCCAGCGACGCAAACATGCGTCGCTGGTTCTCATGCATTTTCGACTTTAGCGCTCGTCTTCCGGCGTGATCCCGACAGCCACATTCTGGTCGGTCGCGGCGATGGAGGCGGGAAGCGGCACTTTTCGCTGCTTCTCGCGGATCAGCGTCAGCAAGCCGGAGCCCACGATCAGGGCGATGCCCATCAACATCCAGCCATCAATGCGGTCGCCGAAGATCAGGTAACCGAACAGGATGGCCCAGAGCATCTGGCTGTATTGCGTTGGGCCGATCATGGCGGCGGGCGCATATTGGGCAGCATACATGACAAGCACGTTGCCAAGCGCGCCGAGTAGGCCGTATCCCGCCAGTAGCAACCATTGTTCGCCGCCCGGCATGATGAAGGTCGGCACCATGGCGATGCCGCTGATGGTAAGACAGCCCAGGACGCCGGCCCCATACAGCGAGACGTTCTTTTCCGACGGACCCATGGCGCGGAAGATGACGATGCTGAGCGCGCCGCTGAAGCCGCCGATGATGGCGCCGATATGGCCGATGCCGAGTTCACGGAAACCCGGCCGCAGGATGACCAGCACCCCGAGGAAACCGATGATGACCGCAGACCAGCGGCGAATGCCCACCTGTTCCTTCAAAAACACCACCGACATGATGGTGACGAACGAGGGAAGCAGGAAGATCAGCGCAAAGGCTTCGGCCATGGAAAGATGGGTGAAAGCGGTGACGCTGCCGACGGCACCCGTACCGGCGGCAAAAAATCGGATGATCCATAAAGGCCGGTTGGTCGTCTTCACCACATCCACCCAGCGATCATTGCGCTTGCGGATGAAGGGCAGGGCGATGAGGCCGAACAGGGCGCCGAAGAAGGCCGATTCGATCGGCGAAATCTGGCCTTCTATGAGTTTAACGCTCGCGTCGCTCCAAGCGTAGGCAGCGAAGGCGGCAAAGGCAAGCAGAATGCCTTTCAGGGTCTGGTCGGACACGGGAAAACACCAACAGTTTATCGATTACGGCAAGCTGCCGGTGTTCGACCGTCAGTTCATCGACTTATGCTCGTCCGCCTTGATTTTTGCAATATCCCGCAGTGCAGCAATCAATACATCAGGCGTTTGTGCACCGCTGATGGCGTATTTCTGGTCAACGATAAAGAACGGTACGCCGGAAACACCCATTTGCTGCGCCGCGTCAATTTCGGCAATCACCGTGTCCTTGTCCGCATCCGACGCCAGAAGTCGTGTTACCACCTTGGCGTCCATGCCCGCCTTTTCGGCGATATCGGTCAGCACGGCGTGATCGCCGATATTGCGGCCTTCCTCGAAATTCGCCTTGAACAAAGCGGTGACGATCCTCTCCTGAACGTCACGGCCTTCAGCATGGGCCCAGAGCGACAGGCGATGTGCGTCGAGCGTGTTCGGGCCAATCTTGATTGCATCGAAATCGTAGTGGATGCCGACCTGTTTTCCGAGTTCCACCAGCGAGGCATGGGCCTGCTCGAGACGCTCCTTGCCGAGCTTTTCCTCAAGCGCGGCCTTCTGGTCAACGCCTTCAGGCGGGTAATCCGGGTTGAGCCGGTAAGGTCGCCAGTTCACGTCGACGCTGATTTCGTCCTGCACCTCGGCAATGGCAAGATCGAGCCTTGCCTTGCCCAGATAGCACCAGGGGCAGACCATATCCGATACGACGTCGATAACGATGCGTTCCATGGCTTTATCTTCCGTTGTCTTGGACCGGGCAGGGGCGGGTTATTGTGCCCGCGCATCCCACCAGGTCTGTTTCTGATTGCCTGATATCGGGGTCATATCCGGGCGGTCGATATATTTCCAGCGCGCTATCCATTGCGCGCCGATGTAGTAGAGCGGAATGACATAGTGGCCGGCGACGAGAAGACGATCATAACCACGCACTGCCGCCTGAAAATCCTCCGTGGATCGGGCCTGCAACAGGGCCTCGATCATGCGGTCGATGTCGGGGCTGGCCGCACCCGCATAGTTGAAGCTGCCCTGCGCATCCCGCGACAATGAACTCCAGCGGTTGAGCTGCTCGGCGCCGGGCGAGAGCGATGAGGGCAGGGACCGGATGATCATGTCGTAATCGAAGCTGTTGGAGCGTGCCTGATATTGGCCATCGTCAACGGAGCGGATGCCCATGGCGACGCCGATCAGGTTCAGCGAACGCTGATAGGCAAGCGCTATGCGTTCCTGCGCCGGGTTCTGCGTCATGATTTCGAATGCGAGCTGGCGGCCATTGGCGTCGGACATCCTGCCGTTCTTGATGCTGTATCCGGCCTCTTTCAGCTTATCGACGGCGAGCTTCAGGACCTTGCGGTCCGCGCCGGTCCCGTCGGTGGTGGGCATGGCGTAGGTTCCCGCCAGAAGTTCCGGCGGCATGCTCTTGGCCGCATCGCCAAGCAGCGCAAGTTCGCGCTCATCTGCGGCATTGCCATAGGCGCCGAGCGCTGAGTTCTGCCAGTAGCTTTGCGTACGCTTGAATGCGCCGCCGAGAATGTTCTTGTTCATCCACTCGAAATCGAGCGCATAGGACAGGCCCTCACGCACCTTTTCGTCTGCAAAGACCGCGCGGCGGGTATTGAAGACAAGGCCGAACATGCCCGATGGCAGGCGCGGCTGGAACACATCCTTGACAATATCGCCGCGATGAACGGCGGGGAAGTTGTAGGCCTGGCCCCAATGGGACGTATCGGAGGTGCCGTTGATGGCGTCGCCTTCGGGATAGATGTCGATATCGCCTTTCTTGAAGGCCTCGAACATGGTGGTGACCTGAAGGAAATAGGTGATGCTGATCTCGTCGTAATTCTCGAAGCCGACCTTGCTCGGGGTATCCTTGCCCCAATAGTCCGGGTTTCGCTCCCAGATGATTCGTTCACCCGGTCGCAATGTCTTGATTCGGTATGGACCCGAGCCGACGACAGCGCCGAGGCCCGCCTGCTCGAATTTTTCCGGATCGATCGCGTGTTTCGGCAAAATCGGGGTGGAAGAGGCGAGAATGAGCGGCGTTTCGCGGTTCGCCTTGTCGTTAAAGGTGAAGCGGACGCCGTGTTCGCCGATCTTTTCCAGCTTCGCCACGCCGTCTAGGCGGCTGTTGAACGGCGGACGGCCTTTTTCCTTCAGGAGATTGAATGTGAAGATAACATCGTCAGGCGTCACCGGCTCGCCATCCGACCACTTGGCCTTGGGATTGATGTTGAACTGCGTGAAGGTGCGTTCCTCGTCCCACTCCACGGTTTCCGCAAGCAGGCCGTAAAGGCTGAAAGGCTCGTCGCTCGAGCGTTGCATCAGCGGCTCGTAGAGGAGATTGCCGAATTCAGGGTCCCAGACGCCGCGCGCCGTGGTGCGCATTCCCTTGAGAACAAAGGGGTTGAGGCTGTCGAAGGTGCCGACGACACCGTAGGATATGCGACCACCTTTTTTCACGTCCGGATTGACATAAGGGAAGTGCCGGAAGTCGGCGGGAAGTGCCGGCGTGCCGTGCATGGAAATGGCGTGAAGCGGCTGCGCCAAGGCAATTTCCGGAGAAAGCAGGGCCGTTCCCCAAAGAAACAATGCGGGGATGAGGGCCGCAAGCTTGCGCATGTCACTATCCTGTCTCAACTGTCGGTCCGTTTTGTCGTCGTGGTCGGTTATCGTCATGATTGGTTTTTTGTTATGATTCTGGCGAATATGTAGCACAAGCCCATGGCTGGACCCATGCGAGGGCGGGAAATCTTGGGTTGCCTCAAGAAAAAGTTAAAGAAGTGCTGGATATCGCCGCGAACGGCATGTAACAGGGTGGCCGGAAGAGACGGGTCACGCATTTGCCTCATTTAAACGACAGTTGAACGGGCAGAAGGATACCGCCATCGGCGAGCAGGACCCGCGGTTCTGTTCTGGCAGACATTCAGGAGACGGAACTCTTATGATGCAAAAGGCAAACACATTCACCCGGACAGCTCTGTCCGCTCTCGTTCTTTCCCTGGGCGCGGTTTCCGCTCCGGCCATCTCGCAGGCACAGGATGCTCCCGCCAATCAGGGCGCTGGCGCTCCGCCGCTCGGCTGGTTCAAGACCTGCTCGAAGCAGGAAGACAACGATGTCTGCGTCGTGCAGAACGTGGTTCTTGCCCAGAACGGCCAGATGATCACTGCCGTCGGCCTCATCACTGTCGAGGGCAAGGTCAACCGCAAGCTGCTCCAGGTTTCCGTTCCGACCGCGCGCCTCATTCCCCCGGGTGTGATGATGCAGATCGACGGTGGCAAGGGTCAGAAGCTCGATTACGCTGTTTGCCTACCCGACAAGTGCACGGCCGAAGTTCCGCTGACGGACGCCATGATTGCGTCGCTGAAGAAGGGCAACGAGATCGTCTTCACCTCGATCAACTTCCGCCGCGCGCCGAACCCCATCAAGATCGCGCTTACCGGCTTTACCGGCGCTTATGACGGCGCGGCTATCACCCAGTCGCAGCTCGCAGAAAGCCAGCGCAGCCTTCAGGAAGGCATGCAGAAAAAGGCCGAAGAGGCTCGCAAGAAGCTGGAAGCTGCTCAGGACGCCGCGAAGGGCGCGCCGAAGCCCTGATCTCTTTACGAGAACACGAAAAAACCGGCCTGTTTTCAGGCCGGTTTTTTTATGCGCGGTTTTGATCCGACGTATTTTCAGTCAAAGCGCACAGCGCCCTTATGACTGTTGTCAAATCGGGCCTGCGCTAATGCGCGAGCGACATCTTCGGCCGCCACTCGCCGTTGGGCGCCTTGTCGAACATCCGCTCGATATTGCGGTTGCGGAGCGGCGCCTCGTTTTCATCGTGGACGAGGTTCTGTTCGGAAACGTAAGCGACATATTCTGTCTCATCGTTTTCCGCCAGAAGATGGTAGAAGGGCTGGTCGCGCTCCGGGCGAATATCGGCAGGGATGGCGTTCCACCACTCTTCCGTATTGGCATATTCCGGATCCACGTCAATCACCACACCGCGGAACGGAAACACCTTGTGGCGGACGATCTCGCCAAGCGTAAATTTTGCGTCTCTTTGTTTCATGGTATGAACTTCCTTTCCCACTAATAGTTGGGTGCGGAATGGGAAATATCAAGGGCTAGCGGTATTCGGCCCTTTTTCCCGTGATGCTCTTAAGCGACCCTGCGGCCGATCGGTGCGGTGGCGATGACGACGCCGCCGGTAACCAGTACGATCCCGATGGCGTGATATGTTTCAAACGTTTCACCAAGGAAAAGCGTGGCCATGACAATCGAGACGGGTGGCATCATGTAAAGCGTGATGCCTGCCGTGGCGGGGCCGAAAACGCGGACCGTATGGGTGAAGCAATAAAAGGCAAGCAGTGAGGCGAACAGGATGATGCCGCCGATCTTGGCCCAGGCGATGGCCGTGGCCGGCAGCAAGCCACCATGCGCCAGTTCCACCGCTGCCGGCGGGAGCAGGACCAGCGCGCCGGAGAAGGCGATGAGGCCAAAAAGGCTGAACGAGGCCATCTGCCGCGCCGCGGGATCGCGCAATAGCAGCGAATAGACCGCAAACGCAATCGCTGCCGTCAGAATGGCAAAATCGCCAATGTTGAATTTCATCTGCCAGAGCGCGGACAGATCGCCCTTGAGCACGATTGCCGCCACGCCCGCAAAAGCGATGATCATGCCCGCCACTTCGAGCCTGCGGATCGGGCGGCCCTGAAAGATGCGCTGGAACAGGATGATGAATAGCGACGAAGTCGTGTAGATCAACGTACCGTTGGCAGCCGTCGTCATTGTGAGGCCCCAATAGACCACGCCACCGCAGACGCCCATGCCGAGAATGCCAAGAACGAGCCAGAGCAGCGTTTTCTGGCGCACAAAGGCGATGCAGTTCCGCCAGTCGGCGATCATGAACGGAGCGATGATGAGGCTCGATCCGATCCAGCGAATGAAGGCGGCAATGAAGGGCGAGACCTCGCCGATGACGCCGCGGCCGAAAATGATGTTGCTGGAGAAAAAGAACGGTACCGCCAGAAAGATGAGCCAGTCCGTGAGGCGCGTTTGCTGAGAGGCTGGCTTGATCGACATTGTTCGCGACATGGCTGGGCATCAAAAGAAAACGGCGGCTTTCCAGGGGAAAACCGCCGAGCGGGAAGGGA
Source organism: Agrobacterium sp. SORGH_AS_0745 (assembly GCF_030818995.1). Lineage (NCBI taxonomy): Bacteria > Pseudomonadati > Pseudomonadota > Alphaproteobacteria > Hyphomicrobiales > Rhizobiaceae > Agrobacterium > Agrobacterium sp. SORGH_AS_0745. The sequence continues at coordinate 2,391,566 of NZ_JAUTBI010000003.1, read as the reverse complement.
CGCCTCTAAAGGCGTCCCAAATGCCGGTCAGGCAGAGTAGTACATGTCGAATTCGACCGGATGCGGGGTCATTTCGAAGCGCATGACTTCCTGCATTTTCAGCTCGATGAACGAGTCGATCTGGTCGTCGTCGAACACGCCGCCGGCGGTGAGGAACTTGCGATCCTTGTCGAGGCTTTCCAGCGCTTCGCGCAGCGAGCCGCAGACGGTCGGGATCTTTTTCAGTTCCTTCGCAGGAAGGTCGTAAAGGTCCTTGTCCATTGGCTTGCCGGGATGGATCTTGTTCTTGATGCCGTCGAGGCCGGCCATCAGCATGGCCGCAAAACCGAGATAGGGGTTCTGGGTCGGGTCCGGGAAGCGGACTTCGACGCGCTTTGCCTTCGGGTTGGAGCCGAAGGGAATGCGGCACGATGCGGAGCGGTTACGGGCGGAATAGGCCAGCAGAACCGGAGCTTCATAACCCGGCACCAGACGCTTGTAGGAGTTGGTGGTGGGGTTGGTAAAGGCGTTGATTGCCTTGGCATGCTTGATGATGCCGCCGATGTAGTACAGGCAGTTTTCAGACAGGCCGGCATATTCGTCGCCAGCAAAGGTCGGCTTGCCGCCCTTCCAGATCGACTGGTGCACGTGCATGCCCGAGCCGTTGTCGCCGAAGATCGGCTTCGGCATGAAGGTTGCCGTCTTGCCATAGGCATTGGCGACCTGGTGCACGACGTACTTGTAGATCTGCATCTTGTCGGCGCTGGATACCATGGTGTCGAACTTCACGCCCAGCTCGTGCTGCGCGGAGGCGACTTCGTGGTGGTGCTTTTCGACGACGACGCCCATTTCAGCGAGAACCGTCAGCATTTCGGAACGCATGTCCTGCAGGCTGTCGATCGGCGGAACCGGGAAGTAACCGCCCTTGACGCGTGGACGGTGGCCAAGGTTGCCGGTTTCGTAATCCGTGTCGTCGTTGGACGGCAGTTCCGATGAATCCAGCTTGAAGCCGGTGTTGTAAGGGTCTGCCTTGTATTTCACGTCGTCAAAGACGAAGAATTCCGGCTCGGGGCCAACGAAGATGGTGTCGCCGATACCGGAGGCCTTGAGGTAGGCTTCGGCCTTCTTGGCGGTGCCGCGCGGGTCGCGGTTATAGGCTTCGCCGGAAACCGGGTCGAGAATGTCGCAAAGGATGACGAGGGTCGACTGGGCGAAGAACGGATCGGTATGGGCAGTTGCCGGATCGGGCATAAGCACCATGTCGGATTCGTTGATGGCCTTCCAGCCGGCGATCGAGGAGCCGTCGAACATGACGCCATCGGCGAACATGTCTTCGTCTACGCAGACAACATCCATGGTGACATGCTGCAGCTTGCCCTTGGGGTCGGTAAAGCGCAGGTCCACGAACTTGATGTCGTTATCCTTGATCTGCTTCAAGATATCGTTTGCGGTCGTCATTTAAACGTTTTCCTTGAGTGTGGTGGTGACGAGGTGAAAAACCTGAGCCTCCCCGGCTCAGGACCTGGTTCCGATTATATGGCGTCCACGCCTGTTTCACCGGTACGGATTCGGATGACTTCCTCGACGTTGGAAACGAAAATCTTTCCGTCGCCGATACGTCCGGTCTGTGCCGCATTGCGGATAGCCTCAATGACGGCTTCCGCATTTTCGTCCGCCAGTACGACTTCGACTTTCACTTTCGGCAAAAAGTCCACAACGTACTCTGCTCCGCGGTAGAGTTCCGTGTGGCCCTTCTGACGACCAAAGCCTTTTGCTTCCGTGACCGTGATTCCCTGAAGTCCGACTTCCTGAAGGGCTTCCTTCACTTCATCGAGCTTGAAAGGCTTAATGATCGCTTCGATCTTTTTCATGAGAAAATATCTCTCCGCTTCTCCCGTTAAAGCAGGTTATTCCCGCTCTGCCACAAGAATGCACGTATTGTGCCAGATCGGAAGCGGGCTTGAAGAAAAAACTTCGCTTGCCCGGCTTTCTGGCACAAAATGCATTCGCTTTTTGTGGTTTTCCAGCCAATTTCTCGCCAAAACCCGAAAAATCCGTCATCAATTCTGTCGGTTTTCCTTATTTTAGTTATGTTGAATATTTTGGAATGCACTGACGGCGTTTTGTTGATTTGTTTATATTTTATGCATTTGATTATTATTTCGCCGCAGCCATTTGCTTATTTTTGTATCGATTGCCTTTCCGGCGTTTTGAAGGGATGATCGCTCCATGAAATCCCTATTGAATCTCTCTCTTATCGACCCTGCTGTGATGGCCCGCATCGATGCGGCCTCAGGTCAATCCGGCATTCCCCTATACGATCTTATGGAGCGGGCAGGGCAGGCGGTCGCTGCTTCGGCCCTTCGCTACTATCCGGACGCGCTGCGTTTCGTCGTGCTCTGCGGAGGCGGCAATAATGGCGGTGATGGTTACGTTGCGGCACGCTCGCTTGTGCAAAGCGGGGCGACAGTTGCGGTTCATCATCTTGGCCACGTTACGGCCATGAAAGGCGATGCCCGCACGGCTTTCGAGGGCAGCGGCGCCACAGCCCTGCCGCTTGGCGACTATGTGCCCATGGCTGGTGACGTGGTGATTGACGCGGTGTTCGGTGCCGGATTGTCCCCGCGAGATTCCGTCGGAGCTTCGGCGCGTGATCGATGCGGTGACGCATGCAGCCGTGCCGGTTCTCGCCGTCGATCTGCCGTCTGGTCTTTGCGGCAGGAGGGGCGTGCCTCTGGGCGCATCGTTCAAGGCGGAGCGGACCGTAACCTTCATGGCGCGAAAACCCGGCCATCTGTTGATGCCGGGGCGGGAACTGTGCGGGACGCTTGAGGTGTTCGATATCGGTATCCCCTCCCGTATTCTCGCCGCTCATGCGGGATCGGTTGCGGAAAACGATCCACTTGTCTGGCGCGACGCCTTGCCCCGCTCCGAAATGGAAACGCATAAATTCCGCCGTGGGCATCTGACCGTCTTTTCCGGACCGCCACATGCGACGGGAGCAAGCCGCATGACGGCAATTGCGGCGCTGAAGGCGGGGGCGGGCATCGTCACCATCGCCGCACCAAAGCAGGCGCTCGACGTGCTTTCGGTTACTTTGACGGCGGTGATGAGCTCCGGTCTGGATGATGCGGACGATCTGCGCCACTGGCTGGACGACAAACGCCACGGCGCTTTCGTCCTCGGTCCCGGTTTCGGCGATCTCGAAAAGGCGCGGCAATTCGTGTCCCTGCTCGGGGACAAGGTGGTGGTGCTTGATGCCGATGCGATCACCGCTTTCAAGGACTGCCCGGAAACCCTGTTCGACCGGATGATTTCAGGCGCGGGGAAATTCGTATTGACGCCGCATGAGGGCGAGTTTGCTCGGCTCTTTCCCGATCTCACCGCTGACACGTCACTGAGCAAGATCGAGAAGGCGCAGACCGCATCGGCGCGCAGCGGCGCAGTGCTGGTCTACAAGGGTGCGGATACGGTCATCGCCGCGCCGGACGGCCGCGCGCTGGTCAATACCAATGCGCCGTCGAGCCTTGCGACGGCGGGGTCAGGCGATGTGCTGGCTGGCATCATCGGCGCATTGCTTGCGCAGGGAACGCCTGCCTTTGAGGCCGCCGCTGCCGGTGTCTGGCTGCATGGCGAGGCGGGCAGCAGGGCGGGTGCAGGTATGACGGCAGAGGATCTCGCCTACGCGGTGCGGCCTTTTGCGTGACCTTGAGTTGTTGTCCACTCCGTCACCCCGGACTTGATCGCAGGAGATACCTTTCGCTGCGCAGACGCGTCGTGGCTGGATGCCGGATCTAGTCCGGCATGACGGGGGGAGGTTTTCATCACTGAGGCGAGGGCTTTTTCGCCCTAGAGGTTTAAAGCCGCGTCAGTGCGCGGCTTTGCCCTGGCTCGCGGTTGCCATCCGCGAAGCGCTGATCAGCAGCTTGCGTTCCGCCCGTTCCTGTTGCGGCGTGCGATTGTAGATTTCGCGATAACACTTGGAGAAATGCGAAGCGGAGACGAAACCGCAGGCAACGGCAACCTCGACCACCGGCATGGCCGATTGCACCAGCAGGTGGCGGGCGCGGTCCAGGCGGATTTCAAGATAGTAGCGGGCGGGTGAGCGGCCCATTTCCTGCCGGAAGAGACGCTCCACCTGTCGGCGCGACAGATCGGCCGCATCGGCGATGTCGAGCAGCGACAGCGGCTCGGACAGATTGCCTTCCATCAATTCGATGATCGACAGGACCTTGCTATTCTGAACGCCGAGGCGCGCACGCAGCGGCAGGCGCTGGCGGTCGTTGGGGCTGCGCACCCGGTCCGTCAATTGCTGCTCGCAGACGCGGTTGACAAGATTTTCGCCGAAATCCTGACCGATCAGGCTCAGCATCATATCGAGCGATGCGGTGCCGCCGGCGCAGGTATAGATGTTGCTGTCCACCTCGAAGAGATCGGCATAGACTTCCACCTGCGGGAAGGCTTCGGAAAAACCAGGCAGGTTCTCCCAGTGGATCGCACAGCGTTTGCCGTTCAAGAGACCGGCCTGCGCGAGGATATGCGCGGCGGTACAGAGGCTGCCGATGGCGATGCCGCGATTATAGGCTTCACGCAGCCAGGCATTGACGGATTTGTTGATGTGCTGGTCGACATCGATGCCCGAACAGATGATTGCCATTTCAACGCGGTTTTCGCCGCTGACATATCGGCGCTCATCGGCAAGACAGGTGTCCACCTCAAGACAGATGCCGCTTGATGACATGACCTTCTGGCCGTCGAGCGAGGCGAGGCGCCATTCGTAAGCCTGATAGCCCAGCATGCGATTGGCGATGCGAAGCGTTTCAACCGCTGCGGCGAACGGCAGCATGGTAAATTGCGGAATGAGAAAAAAGACGATTGAGCGTTTCTTCTGGGAGTTCCTGCTCATTTGCCCGTGCTCCGTTGCGAATACGCAATTCCTCCCTTGGAATCGGTCTTCTGGATGTCCTGTTTCCGACATCTTTAACGAAAAATACGCCGTGAAATCCGGGCTGTCAAAAAATAGCTTTTGAAATATGCAAAATTTGCGACAAGCCTTTTTAAAGGGCGTCGTGTCGCATGTAAAACAGGCAGGTCATTTTACGCCTATGCCGGCGCGTCTCGGGATTGACGGGGATGGCTCGCAAGTCCTGAGACGGTTGCGAGCCATGGGGTTGCGCATCATTTGCGGACGACCCTGATGCGGTTGCTGTCGGTTGTCGGCCATCCAATGTCCTTCAATGTTTCAGGCGGCAAACCTTCCAGCGCGCGGAGCATTCTTGCGCGCTTCCATGACGTATGGAGAGCGGAAATCTGTCCGGACAGGCGCTGGAGCCAGCTACCGGTCGAGGGGCGTTGCGACGAACGGCTCGCTGCGGGGTGATAATGTATCATGGCCATGTCTTGATCCTTTCGTGAACCACGATCCTGTTTACGACTTCGGTATGCGCTTACATATCTCATCAAACAAGAGAATGAATTTTATGTCATTCATCAGTTTTAGGAATGACTCGCGCTAGCCGCCTGCCGGAATTCCTGTCTTTCCGTGATGGGCCAGCGCTTCATTCCGACAAGGCGTTAGTTGCCCTGTCATTCGATGTCCCGGATGGTGCGCCTGTGTTGACATTCAATCAAACGAAATGATATCCATCTATAAATCAAAATATTTGAAGGTTCGTGCCATGACCGTAACTTTCCGCCAACCGCTGCCGCTGCTGGATAACGACATTCTGAGAACCTTCGTCGCGATTGCCGAGACCGGGAACTTCTCCACCGCTGCAGAGGTGGTGTTCAGAACGCCGTCCGCCGTTTCCATGCAGATAAAGAAGCTGGAGGAACAGCTGAAGACGACGTTGTTCCTGCGCGATGCCCGCTCGGTGACTTTGACGGCGCATGGCGAAACGCTTCTTACCTATGCGCGCCGCATGATCGCGCTGTCTAACGAGGCCGTGTCGCGTTTCGTCATGCCTGAACTGTCTGGCGTCGTCAGGCTCGGTGCGCCGGAAGATATCGGCGAGCGCGGTTTGCTCCCGGGTATCCTCAAGCGTTTTGCCGAGGTTTTCCCCGGCATCATGATCGATGTCACGATCGATTCCAGTTCCAATCTCTACAAGCGCATGGATGAACGGCGGCTGGATCTGGCACTGGTCAACTGTGCGTCGCATCCGCTGCGGGATACGGGCGAGGTGCTGATGCGCGAACGCCTCGTCTGGGCCGGGGCAAAATGCGGTACGGCCTATCTGCGCGATCCGCTGCCTATATCGATCTGGGAAGAGGGCTGCATCTGGCGTTCGGAAGCGATCAACTCGCTTGAAAAGCGGGGTCGCAATTTCCGCGTGGCCTATCTCAGCGGCCATACCATGGCGCAGCGCGCAGCAATTGCCGCCGATCTCGCCATCGCGCCCCTGCCGCGCTCCTATGTGCAGAACGACATGGTCATTCTGAGCGACAAGGAAGGCCTGCCGGAACTTGGTTATTTCGATATTCGCCTGATCACGGGCGAAAGACCCTCGCGCCCCATCCTTGCGGTCGCGGAAAGCATCCGCAACGCCTTTGTCGAGGTCGCCAAGGCGGCCTGAGGTAGATCTTTATAACGGGAATGCGCGACGGCGAGCGTCCGTCGCGCCATAGGCAAAGGTGGGCCTAGATCGCTACCGTGCCCCGTTTTGTGGAAAAGTCCGCATCGCCGGTTTGCCAGCTTCCACGACCCGCCAGCCAGTCTGCCGAATTCTGTAGCCCACCAAATGGGAAAACGTGTATTTGCCGGATCGGCCCTGCGGGATTTGCCTGCCAGTGCCGTTCGATAGGGCCGACCACGCTTTCCGGTGAATGGCCCTTGGCCAGCGTCGTCAGGGAGAGCGCGTTCTTTTTCAGATAGGCGATGGAATTGCCGACGCCGCAGAGAGCTGCATATTTCAGCAGCGTCGTGATCCTGGCCGGACCGGAGACGCCGATATGCACCGGCAAGTCGATGCCGGAGGCGGCAAGTCCTTCCGCCCAGGCGATGAAGCGCGCGGGGTCGAAGCCGAACTGGGTGACGATGCGCATTGCCGCATCGCTTCTTTCGGCAAAATCATACTTCAACTTCAAGGCGGCCGTCGCCGTCTCATCGCTGAAATCGGGGCTGCCTTCGGGATGGCCGGCGATTGCAATCTGATTGATCCCGCAGCGATCGAAGATGCCGGTCGACAGCATATCCATGCTGGATGTGAAGGGTCCAGCCGGCGTCGCGACGCCACCGCCGACTACCAGCACATCCGACACACCCGCTTCGCCTGCCAGCCGCTTCACCTGCTCCTCGAATTGCACGCGAGACGATATGCGCCGTGCCGCGAGATGCGGCACTGGTGTGTAGCCGAGATCGCGGAGGTGTTTTGCAGCGTCGACCAGCCTGTCCTGCGAGGCCTGTCCGGTGTCTGTCAGATAAACACGCACGCCCTGTGGAAAGATACCGGCAAGACTTGCCGGGCCGAGCACCTGTGCGGGTGAGGCTTCAATGGAGGCGGCAATGGCGGGAGAGGTCGAGATATCGTGCAATTTGAATTTGGTCCTTTTCCTTATCATGCACCGCTTTTTTGCCCACGTCTTTGCCTGTTGCGGCAAGACAGCCCTGCATCTGCGACGAAGCTTGATTTCATGCGTTTGGCTGGCGGCAATGGCTGGTTGTTCTCACCAGACACGTTTGGTGAGGCCGTTCCACAGCCATGTCCAGATCGTCGGCGGAAACCGCAGCACCGATTTGCCAGGCAAGGGCGGTTGCGGCGCAAGGCTGCCGGAAAGGGCGTCCTCGATAGCGCTGACCGCAATATCGACCGAGGCGGCGGTCAGAAGCAGGGGGTAGGTGGCAATGGTATCGGAAGGCGAGGGCTTCAGCCGCTTTTCGTAAAGGGTTGCGCCGGTATCCACGCCCTTGTCGACCAGATGCACGGTCGCACCGAAATTACCCCGGTCCTTTTCCACCAGCGCCCAATAACCGCCCATCTGGCCGCGATAGGCGGGATTGATGCCGGCGTGGAAATTGATGACCGGGCAGCGCAGAGCTTGAAGGGTTGCCGGTGTCAGAAGGCGGCAGGAAATGGTGAAGATCGCCGCCGGTTGCAAGGTGTTGATGGCCTTGTGGCACTCTTCGTCGTTCAGGGAGGCAACATGTGTAACAGGAACTGCCTGGCCGAGATCGGCAGAGAGGCCATGTTCGGCAATGATCTCATTGGTGCGCCGAACAGTGAAGCGTTTGCCGAGCCGGGAGGCGATCATCGTCGCCATCTGGCCTGCGGCTGTCATCCAGCCGAGCCGCCGTGCCCGTCTTTTCAGAATGGCCGATTTGCTTTCCGCCTGCTCCACGATGACATGGATATCCGGAAACCGGGCGGCCAGCGCATTGATCATGACATTGGGGTTCAGCCCCCCCGCCGTCATCACCAGTAGCCGATTGTTTATCTCAGTCATGTCACCCACACGATTTTCCCGATCATGATCCCTGCGCCCGAGTTTCCCTCGCGAAGTTCACAACCATGTTAATTTTCACCGACGGGATTTTTTCAAACGCCGGTGGAACCGATTTCCAATGCTCACGTTATTGTGACGCATATCACATCGGCGCTTGCCTTTGGACGGCAAGTCATAGGGGAGTTATTTCAAATGATCACACGTATTCTTTCGACAGTTTTCGTGGCTTTGTTGACCGTCGTGACCTTGAGTTCCTGCGGTAATACCATTCGCGGCGTTGGCCGGGATACGGCAAATGCAGTGGACGCCACGCAGGACGCAGGTCGTAGCGTAGACCGCGCCGCGCGTCGCTAAGTCTCTCCCCTCCAAGGTCTGGCGTCTCCCTGAATGAAGGGGACGCCTTTTCTTTGACCTGATTTCACCGTCACAGTTCATGAAGTAAGAATCGCGCCGTATTAAGATGGGGCGAGAGGGCATGAGCGGGCGTTGATGAAAAGACTGGTGACGAAAAGACTGATTGGCTTGCTGCTGCCATTGCTTTTGCCGTTTTCGGCTGAGGCGGGCGGACAGGCGGATTTCTGCAAAACCATGGAGCATGCGGGCGGACGTTACATCGTCTGCAGTTTCGATCCGGCGAAAAGCATGATCCGGATTTACGACCGCGATCATGTCTCGGGTGAGGGATATCGCTCCTTCTCCGATCTCTCCTCCGCCCTTTGGCGGCAGCACATGTTCAGCGTTTTCGCCATGAATGGCGGCATGTATCATTCCGACTATTCTCCCGTTGGCCTTTTTGTCGAAAACGGCGTCGAACGTTCGCCGATTATTACCGGCGGCGGGTGGGGCAATTTCCATCTTCTGCCGAATGGCGTGTTTTATCTGAAGGGTGCAATGGCGGGCGTTCTGGAAACGCAGGCCTATGTGTCTGCCGGCTTGAAGCCGGATTTTGCCACCCAGTCCGGCCCGATGCTGGTGATCGATGGAAAGCTGCATCCGCGATTTCTGCCCGATAGCGACAGCCTGAAACGCCGCAACGGCGTCGGCGTGTCGCGCGACGGCATGGTGCATTTCGCGATTTCGGAAAACACCGTGCGTTTTTACGACTTCGCGACGTTGTTCAGGGATGTGCTGGATGCGCCAAACGCGCTGTATCTCGACGGGACGATTTCCAGTGTCGACATTCCCGCGATGAAAAGGCGCGATTCCCTGTTTGCCATGGGGCCGATTATCGCTGTCGTCGACAGGGTGCCTGACTAAGTCAGATCGGCGCCTTGGGGTAGGCCTTTTCGAGGCCTGCCGATGCCGTCAGTCCCTTGCGGAAGGCCAGATAGGCAGGATGCTGGCTGGCCTTGGCCGCTTCCGTGATGCGTATCTGCAGGCGGGCAGGGGCGTTACAGCCCAGCCATTCGCCTGATGTCTCAAGTTTCAGACTGTTGAGGAAGCGAGCGTTGGCCTGTTGATCGAGATAGAGATTGAGGCCGGCCAGCAGGTTTTCATCCTGCAACACGTTTTCCATCAAAAGCAGCACCCACGCCTTGTCCTCGCTTGCAAGCGAGGCAAGTTTCGATGCGACCGTCTCGCGGTCCGGAAAAGATGATGCCTGCTGCATGTAATGACGAATCCCGTTGCCGTTTTCTGTCGATAAGGCACAGCCGAAAGGGTTTCAAGGCACAACAGTCCGGACACTGAAATTCAACTCTGGAATGCCGATTGCCGCTGGCTTCAACAGGTGTTTGTGCGAAACCTTCATAAACCAGTTACACTTTGGTTCAAATTGAGGCGAACGGCAAAAAGGGGTAACCCGAAAGCCCCGATCTAAAGCCTTGTTTTTTCACACACCTATGCAACTGACGAATGGCAGCCCGTCAAAAACGCCTTCATTTAGCCGCTTTTTGCATTTGCGTTCTGCGCCGGATTTTAATAAATGCTTCCCCCAACGGGCCCGGTCTTGAAGATCGCCCGGAGAGTGAATAGCTGGAGTAATCATGGAAGAAACCGCTCAGAAATCCTGTTGGGCCGTCACCTTGCGCGCGCTTGCAGGCTTTGCCGCATTTCTCGCATTGACGTACATTTTTGGCAGCCCATAAGCACTTCTCATGAATGACGGGTTTTGAAACGGCGCGGTTTCCTCTGGAAACCGTGCTGTTTTCGTTTCTGCGGCCTGTATGTCGCAGCTGCAAAAGCCGGTGCCGCTCTTTTGTGGCGATCCGTCGCGGCTTTGGATATGATGGCGGTGGAATCCATTCTTATTCAAGGTAAGCCTCATGTTTCTTTCGGTCTTCGACGTCTTCAAGATCGGTATCGGTCCTTCCAGCTCGCATACGATGGGGCCGATGACGGCGGCGAACCGCTTTCTTGCGCTTATCCTCGGTGATGAATGGCCGCGTCCGGCGGGTGCTTCCGTGTCGCGCCTGAAGGTCAGCCTGCACGGTTCGCTTGCTTTTACCGGCATTGGCCACGGCACCGGCCGTGCGGTCATCCTCGGCCTGACGGGCGAGCGGCCGGATCTCGTCGACCCCGACGCCATGGACCCGATCATCGAAAAGGTTGAAAAGGCCGGTACCGTGTCGCCACCCGGCCACCCCTCCTATGAGTTCAACCCAGCCGAGGATCTGGTCTTCGACAAGAAGAACCCGCTGCCCGGCCACGCCAACGGCATGACCTTTTCCGCCTTCGACAATCAGGGCAGGCTGCTTCTCAAGCGCATCTATTATTCCGTCGGCGGCGGTTTCGTCGTGACCGATACGGAACTGGAAGCGATCAAGCAGCGCGGCAAGACCATCGATAATGGTCCGCGCGTGCCTTATCCGTTCGCCACGGCGCGGGAAATGCTTGAGATGGCGGGCCGCTCCGGCCGCACCATCGCCCAGATGAAGCGCGCAAACGAAGAAACGGTAATCTCCCGCGACGAGCTGAACGAGCGCCTCGACCAGATCTGGGAGGCGATGAACGGCTGCATCGAGCGCGGGCTGAAGGTGGATGGTATCATGCCGGGTGGCCTGAAGGTGCGCCGCCGTGCCCGCTCCATCTACGAGAAGCTGAATGAGGAATGGCGCAGCAACCGGCTCAATCCTGTCATGGCGAATGACTGGCTGAGCGTCTATGCCATGGCCGTGAACGAGGAAAATGCTGCGGGCGGGCGCGTGGTGACAGCGCCGACCAACGGCGCTGCGGGCGTCGTTCCGGCCACGGTCCGGTATTTCCGGCATTTCCACGAGGATGCGACCGTTGACGATGTTCGCGATTTCCTGCTGACGGCGGCCGCAATCGGCGGCATCATCAAGCATAATGCATCTATTTCAGGTGCCGAGGTCGGCTGTCAGGGCGAGGTTGGGTCCGCTGCCGCCATGGCGGCCGCAGGCCTTGCCGCCGTCATGGGCGGTTCGCCAGAACAGGTGGAGAATGCCGCCGAAATCGCGCTCGAGCATCACCTCGGCATGACCTGCGACCCGATCGCCGGTCTGGTGCAGGTGCCCTGCATCGAGCGCAATGCGCTGGGTGCGGTGAAGGCGGTAACGGCGGCTTCCCTGGCGTTGAAGGGTGACGGCCAGCATTTCGTGCCGCTCGATGCCTGTATCGAAACCATGCGCCAGACCGGCAACGACATGAGCGACAAGTACAAGGAAACTTCCACCGGCGGTCTTGCCGTCAACGTTGTGGAATGCTGAGCGGGCAGGGCGTCAGGCATGGTCCACATGCTTGACGCCCGACGCAAAAAGGCATTGATAAGCATATGCCTTTACATCTTATAAAACTTTGCGTCGGCGCGGATTCACTCCAGGACTTGAGAGACTGGGTCGCGCATCGCTCGCTGACCGCGATCGCCGCTGGCCTTGAGCCGCACAGCGTCCACACCACGCGGATGATCCCGAAACGGCTTGAAGAATTGCTGGAAGGCGGTTCGCTCTATTGGGTCATCAAGGGCCAGGTGCAGGCGCGGCAGAAACTTCTCGACATACGTTCCTTCAAGGGCGACGACGGCATTACCCGCTGCGATCTCATTCTCGGCCCCGAGGTGATCGAGACGTCGCCTGCGCCGAAGCGGCCGTTTCAGGGCTGGCGCTATCTCAAGGACAACGAGGCCCCACGCGATCTCGGCGGCGGTGATTTCGGCGGCGAGGAGATGCCCTCCGACCTCAAGAGGGAACTGGCCGAGCTAGGCCTGCTCTGATCGTCAATGGATGTGATTGAAATGAAAAAGCCGGCTTCCTTCGCGGAGCCGGCTTTTTCATTTGGGGAGACGGTATTTGCGTGGGTTTGGGTGGCTTCAGTTGATGCCGCCAACCGCAGTGGTGGCGCGGCCATCCTGTATTTTCACCCAGCGTCCGGGATTGGCGGTGTCCTGACGCTTCAGGTAGGTATATTCGGTCTCCGACCAGTTCATGACCTTGTTGCGCATGTTGTCGAGGACGAAATCACCGCGATCGGTGCGAACGGTCAGAACTGCATGGCCTTCGCCATTCGGCTGCAGAACAACCGTGATCAGCAGGTTGTTGGCGGAGAAGCCCTTGTTCATCAGCATTTTGCGCTTCAGAAGCACGAAATCTTCGCAATCGCCGACCGTGGTCGGGTAGGCCCAGCGCTCTTCGACGCCGTAGATTTCCATGTCGGTCATCGGCGTGATCGTGGTGTTGGCGGTATAGTTGACGTCGAGCATCGTCTTCCAGCGCTCTTCGGTCAGTTTCATCGGGCCGTTATCCAGCGATGTCGGCTGGCATTCGCTCTGATAGGTCTGGCAGAACTCGTAGTGGCCAATCGGCGGGTTGGCCTTGCCGATCACGCGCATGGCGGCGGATGGCGAAGCGCTGGCCTGATGGGCGATGGCGCTGACGATGAATGCGATCAGAAAGAAACCGAAACGGTTGTTTTTGTTCATTGCTTGTCTCCCCGTGTTGAGGAGACACTCGCATGTATATTTTGACCCCGCGGAAAGATGCGCGTGTCAATTTGAGCTTATATTTCAGCAAATTAGCGCTTGTTTTGAACTGTATTCGAGTTAGTTTTTACGCGTGTTTGAAGCAAATTTTATTACAATTTTACGCATCTCGACCTTAGGTTTTTGGTAGCCATTTAGGCTGCTGTATTGAAAGCGATTTTTGGCACAGAGATATTTTTGCGATGCTGGGTAGTCAGGCCGCGGAGCGTATCGAAGACGCGGATTTCCCGTTTTGGGATTGGTGTTTCAAGTCGGGACAGGGCAAAAAGGCAGCGAAAAAAACTTCAAGAAAACTGTTTTTTTCTTGGAAAAAATGCCTGGAACGGGATTTTCCAGTGCGGTTTTGCGCAGGAACTAACGCGAAATGGAGCGCGCCGGGCACTCTGACCGGATAGCACGGAAGTCAGCTTCAACGGAATCCAAAGTGCTGGAAAGCAGTATTTTAGACTGTCAGCGCAAATGCACGAGCGGCATTTTTGTAGACGAGAGCAGTCTGCTCCCATCATTCCGGCCTTGAGCCGGAATCGGATCGATGTGCGCCTGCGTGGCGGGAAAAGCTTTTTCGGCCAAGAGATCTGGGCTGGCTGTATTCCGGCCCACGGCCGGAGCGCCGGAAAGCGATAGCCGTGACAAGATCTGGCAAATGCCGCACTTGCCGCACGGACATACCGCTCCACGGTATTACTGAAAGATGATCTAGAGAAATTCGATCAGGGCGTCGGGCGACTGGACCCGGTCGAATTCGACCGCAACGCCTTCCATGAAGTGGCGTACGATCTTGCCGCTCATGTTCTTGCCAAGCTGGACCCTGGTGCCGAGTGGAGGCCTGTTTTCGATCTCGATGGCTGCGCCCGACAAGGAAAGGTCGATCAGCCGGCAGGCGAGAAGCACGCCGTCTTCCAGCATCAGATGTGCCCGGGTGTTGCGTGGTGTCAGGCGGTCGTGGCGGCGGTCTTCCGGCAGGCCGAGCAGCTGGCGCTTGGCGATCCATGCGAGCTGGGCGGCCAGCTTTTCCCGCTTGCGTTCGGGCGCATTGATGGCAATGACGAAGCCCGACGCGGTAAGCGCCGTAACCGTTCCTTCGATGCGGCCGATATGCTGGAGATAGGAGATGACGCGATCACCGTTGCGCGCAATGCCCGAGCAGGCGAACAGCGCTCTTTCCGCGGTCATCTCGGTTGCGGTGCAATCATATTCCTGGTGATCGGGTAACATGAGGCGACCAGTGAAGGACACACGGACGGGATCGTCGAAGTGAACCTCTTCAACCGGACGCAGGGTTTGGGCAATGTTGACCGAACGTGATGAGAACATGGCAGCGCAATTGTAACCAGTGATGATGACAAATCTCTACGCCGCCCGGGTTAACAGACTGTATTGTTTAACCCTTACAATTTTTGCAATCGTCAAAATCGTTACAGCTTTGACGTATTTCTTACGAAATTCCGGCGCGATCATACGCGATCCACCTTCACCATGCGGGGTGGGATGCGGCAGTCAGCGGGTTACCGCATGCGGCATGACAGCGGTTCGCGCATTCGTAGAATACGTTGTCGGCGCGATATCCATGCGTAGCAGGCGGCTGCTTTTCATGACGAGGCAACTGATCGGTGCTGCGAATTCGTGACGGGGCCGCTCCGGCAGCAGCGCTCCGAGCAATCTCGGGGCTGTGTCATTATCCGAACTTAGCGGCAACAGCAGCATTTCGAAAGCAAGCGGCGCTGCGCCATGGTCGTCCTCCGCTTCGATATCGAACACCACGGGCAATTGATGTTGCAGGATGCCGCGTGCGACGCGGCAGGGGAAGGTGGCACTTGCCGCCGGCCACAGATCCGAGAACGGGCTGTCGCGCAATTCCCTGCCGAACAGGTCGCACAGGTGCGTGCCTGCAAGGCGGAAGAATGGCGTCCTTTCTCCCTTGTCCACGAGGATGAAGAGGTCGCCGAGATGATGTTTCAGCTTTGCGGGATCGAAGTCTTCTCGGCGGGGCGCAGGTTTATTGCCGCGCAGCGTGTCCCAATAGGCATATATCTCCAGTCCGGCCATGCTCTTCATAGCATCGTTCTCCATGTTCGTTTTTGGGACATCATGTCCATCCGAACGTCTGTTACTTGTGGTGTAGCGAATTTCATGCCAACCGATTTTGTTAAGGTTAACAAATGGTTGAGATTGCGCGACGACCAAGGTCGTGGCATCGCTGCGGCCATGTCGGGGACATGCTCCCAGTCAGCACAATTGATGCTTTCGCCCGTAACTTTACGGCGGGCGTGCAGGCCGGACTGCCCCTGGGTACAGGCGCTCGAACCGATTGCTGTTTTTGCGTCGTGGCTCGAAAGGCAGGACGGCTTTTTTTTCGCCCGGGCTTCCTATATTGCTCGGGGGACGCAAATTTCCACAAAAACAGGGATGGAATCATGTCCAACGGCGACGGCGAACAGCCGCCGGTTTCGGAAAGTCAGGAACTGAAAGAGGACGCACATAATCCCGTCTTCAACCTGCCGCCGCTTCTGGTCGGCATATTGGCGGCGCTGCTCTTGGCCTTCGTGGTTCCGGCCTATCTTCTTTCGGAGGATGGCAACGGCTGGTTCATCTTCACCTTCGGCTTCATTCCGCTGCGTTACGCGGTGCCATTATCCCAGCAGGGGCTGGAATGGCTCTGGACGCCGGTGACATATTCTTTTCTGCATGGCGGCATCGAGCATATTCTTTTTAACGGATTGTGGTTGATGGCCTTTGGCGCGCCGGTTCTGCGCCGGATCGGAACGCTTCGCTTCGTACTGTTATGGTGCATATCCGCCGCCGTTTCAGCTTTTGGCCACGCGGCGCTGAACTGGGGCGATGTGACGGTTCTGATCGGAGCATCAGGTGTCGTTTCGGCGCTGATGGGAGCCGCATGCCGTTTCGCTTTCCCGTCACGCGGCGGCTACAGCGCCTCTTTCGGCCATCTGATGCCGAGGCAGAGCATTGTCGCGGCGCTTTCGAACAGGACCGTGCTGATCTTCACGCTGATGTGGCTTTTCGGCAATGTCCTGATCGCGGTCGGCGTGCCGCTGCTTGGCGATGTCGGCGGTGAAGTCGCCTGGGATGCGCATGTCTTCGGCTTTCTGCTCGGCTTCCTGTTCTTCGGCCTGTTCGATCGCCCGATCCGCGGGAACCTTTCCAGTGGAAGTGTGGAACACCCGGTATAGCGCGATCACGCTCCTTGTCGGCCGTGGCGCAAATTTGCTTGTGCAGGTCCCATCCGGGATTGCATTCGCATAGGCCTCAGCGCACCATGTTCCATGATTTGCAACCGCGGAGAGACTTCGCCGCGTTGCAGATTGCTGACAGGAGGAGGAAGGCATGGCAACATTCGTAAAAGATCTTCTCGACCGCAAGGGCCGGAATGTCGTGACTGTGGGTCCGAGCGTAAGCATCGGCGAGGCGGCAGCAACGCTGAATGCGCACAAGATCGGTGCACTCGTCGTGACCGATGCCGACGGCGTCGTTCTCGGTATTTTCACGGAACGCGATCTGGTGAAGGTCGTGGCAGGCGAGGGCGCTGCCTCCCTTCTGCAATCCGTTTCGGTGGCCATGACGAAGAACGTCATCCGCTGTCATCACAATTCCACCACCGACGAATTGATGGAAATCATGACCGGAGGGCGGTTCCGCCATATTCCGGTTGAGGACGACGGTCGTCTTGCCGGCATCATCTCCATCGGTGACGTGGTAAAGGCGCGGATCGGCGAGATCGAGGCGGAAGCCGAACATATCAAGGCCTATATCGCCGGATGAGGTTTCGTTTCCGGCGCGTCCGCAATAGTCATTTCGAAACGACTCCGTCATTCCTGTGACACGCGCAGGAATGACGGCCTAGGAGGCTGCGGCTACCGCAAGCTGGAATGCTCAGCACGAATATTTGTAGTGTAAGTTAGCGTCGGAACGCCTGCTGCATGCGCTCCAGCTCGGGAACGCGGGCGCGTGTTTCCTCGTATCCCCTGTCGATGGCTTCGCTGGCGCGATGGAATTCCGAGAGGCCGATATCGTTGATACGGGGATGCAGCATGAGGTCGGGCGGGTCGCCCGCCAGGCGCGAGCGCGAAATCCGGTCCTGAATGATATTGAAGGCCTGCACCATGACGCCAGGCAGGCCGGGGCGCGGCGGACCTTCCAGGGAAGGTGCTGCGCCATTCGGGGGCGAAGAGGAATGTTTGACCACGGCAGAGCGGCCGAACAGATCGTAATTGAGATTGACGGCGACGACGAGCGCCTGCTCATAGGCCCTGCAGACCGAAACCGGCACGGGGTTGACGAGAGCGCCGTCGATCAGGGTGCGGCCGTTGCATTGCACGGGCTCGAAAATGCCCGGCAACGCATAGGATGAGCGCAGTGCGGTGACGAGGTCGCCCTGGTGAATCCAGACCTCGTGGCCGGTGCGCAATTCCGTGGCGACGGCGATGAAAGGGTGCTCGAGGTTTTCGACGCGCAAGCCTTCGAGATGCTCCTGCATGCGCTTAGTCAGCCGCATGCCGCCGAAGAGACCGCCGCCGCCGATCGTCAGATCGAGCAGGCCGGCAATACGCCGCATTGTCAGCGAACGGGCAAATTCCTCCAGCTCATCGAGCTTTCCGGCGAGATAACAACCGCCGACCAGCGCGCCTATCGAGGTTCCGGCAATCATGCCGATTTTTACACCGGCTTCGTCTAGTGCCCTCAGGACGCCGATATGGGCCCAGCCGCGCGCAGCACCGCCGCCGAGCGCAAGCGCAATCCGGCGCGTATCAACGACCTCGTTGACGATTGTTTCGGTGCTGCCAGCCGCAAGAGCATTGTGACGATTGCTTCCCCAGCCCAACATGACCGTACACTCCCTGCCTGCTCCCAGGACCCGGTCTGTTCCTCCCCGAATCCTGAATTATTGGTAGCAAATTGGTGCGGCGGATGGAAGGTGGCCGTTCACGTGCCAGAATAGGTAGTCGCCGGGTCGAAATGGCGGGTATCGTCGGTGATTCTGGTGACGGCATTGCCATCGGCCAACTCGACCGTGCGGTAGAAGCAGGAGCGGCGGCCGGTATGGCAGGTTGCGTCATGACCTGCGACGGAGACCTTCAGCCATACGGCGTCCTGATCGCAATCGGTGCGGAATTCCTTCACGGTTTGCAGGTTGCCGGAGGTTTCGCCCTTTTTCCAGATCTTGTCGCGCGAGCGGCTGTAATAGTGGGCGATGCCCGTTTCCAGCGTCAGCGACAGGGCTTGCGCATTCATATGGGCGACCATCAGCAATTCACCATCACGCGCATCGGTGACCACGGCGGTGACAAGGCCGTGGGCATCGAATTTCGGTGAGAAGAGACCTGAATTTTCAAGCACTTCCTTGTCCGCAGGCGCGGACGGAAACGAAATGGACATTGCTACCCCGGGGAAAAAGCGGAACCGTTAGCGGTTCCGCACCATGGTCATGAAGCGCACCTGCTCTGCCGGGTCGTTCTTGAAGGTGCCGGTGAAGCTGGTGGTGAGGGTCGTGGACCCCTGCTTGTTTACGCCGCGCATGGACATGCACATATGTTCGGCGTCGATCATGACGGCCACGCCGCGCGGCTTCAGAGTTTCCTCGATGGATCTTGCGATCTGCGCGGTCATGTTTTCCTGCGTCTGCAGGCGGCGGCCAAAGATTTCAACGACGCGGGCGATCTTCGACAGGCCGAGCACGCGCCCGGCCGGAAGATAGGCGACATGCGCTTTGCCGACGATCGGAACCATGTGGTGTTCGCAATGGGAGAAGAAGGGGATGTCGCGCACCAGCACCACATCGTCATAACCGCCAACTTCCTCGAAGGTCGTGCCGAGAACGTCCTGGACGTTCAGCTCGTAACCGGCGAAAAGTTCGCGATAGGCCTTGGCAACGCGCTTCGGCGTGTCCAGGAGTCCTTCGCGGGCGGGATTTTCTCCTGCCCAGCGCAGAAGAACGCGCACTGCTTCTTCCGCTTCCGTCTGGCTTGGGCGAGCCTCTGCCACATCGGGTTTTGCGCCAGCGCCGGGGAAATTCTTCACGATCGCATCCATTCCGTCTCTCCCGATGCGGGTCAAGGCCGCACCTGAACTTTGTTTTTCGTAGCGGGGACTTCGTCCACCGTTGCTGCTATCTGGTTGTTTTACAGCATTTTGGCAAGGCCGATGCTGATATTTCGGTATCGGAGCCGTTAATTTCATATCGGCTTGATGTCCAGAAAGCTCGTTAGCATATAATGGGAATGAAGGGCAGGAAAGCTCCACTGCGACAAACGCTGTGTTTGAAAAAAATATCCTGTCCCGTTTTTGGGCATTCTTGAACGCCGGATACCTGATGATGGACGATATCTACAACAACCGAATTCTGGAATTTGCCGGAAATATTCCGCTGACCGGCGTGCTGGATGATGCCGATGCCAGCGCTGAAAAACACTCGCGGCTGTGCGGCTCCAAACTCAAGGTCTATCTGAAGGTGGAAGGCGGCATCGTCACGGCTTTTTCACATGAGGTTCGCGCGTGCGCGCTCGGCCAGGCATCCGCCTCGATCATGGCGCATCATGTCGTCGGCGCTTCCAGCGGTGAGATCCGGCAGGCGCGGGAAGACATGCTCGCCATGCTGAAGCAGGGCGGCGAGGGGCCAACAGGCCGTTTCGAGGATATGCGGCTGCTTTCACCCGTCCGGGATTTCAAGGCACGCCACGCCTCGACCATGCTGACCTTCGAAGCGGTGGTCGATGCTCTCGACCAGATCGAAGCCCGGCCGGTTCTGAACGTTGCGGGTTAGGCGATGTGCGGTGAACCGGACTGCGGACATCAGAAGACGGGGGATAAGGTCGGGCGATCCCGCAACTGGGGGGGAGTGTTTGCGAAGACCCCAGGCCGTCTTTTCGGCGTTGGCTTCATTCGGCTCTATCAGCTGACTTTGTCGGGTTTCGTCGGCAATTCCTGCCGCCACATTCCCACCTGTTCCGAATATGGCTATGAGGCGATTGCCCGCCACGGACTTTGGCCGGGCGGGTGGATGACGCTGTTTCGCGTCGCGCGTTGCGGTCCGGGCGGCACCAGCGGGCTGGACCCGGTGCCGGAAACGCTTGGCGCTGACAAGCACTGGTGGACGCCCTGGCGATACTGGATGCTGCATCGATGACCTATGTCGCTCTTCTGCACAGCATCGTGCTCGGGGCGGGCAAGCGGCTCATCATGGCCGATCTGCGTGAAATGGCGCAGGATCTGGGCTTTGAGGAATGCAGGACGCTGGTCGCGACCGGAAATCTGGTTTTCCGTGCACCGGAGGCGCCTGTCTGCGAAATCGAGGAGGCATTGGAGCGCGCCTTTGAAAAACGGTTCGGCAAACACGTCGATATTCTCGTTCGCTCAGCGCCTGATTGGCTTGCCCTGACTGCCAAAAACCCCTTTCCGGATGGCAATCCACCGGATGTCTGCGTAAGGGTGATGCGCAAGCCGCTTGCCGGGGATTATCTTGGACTCTTGGAGAAGTACCGCCAGAAGGAAAAGATCGCCATTGTCGGCGGTCAGCTGTGGATCGACTTTTGCGGCAAGCCAAGCGAAAGCCGGCTTCTCTCTGCGCTGACCACGAAGAAGCTCGGCATCGGCACGACCCGCAACGCCAATACCGTCAATGGAATTGCCGAAATGCTTCGCTGAGCCGCCGTTCACCTTTGACTGGAACGGGAAAATTCTTTATCAGCCTGCCTGCCCATCTGCGAAAGAGGGCGTTCTTTTTATTCCAACACCACCCGCATTCGTTGGCGGGACTGGATCAGGAGCATTCGACGATGTCACAAACCGTTTCCCTTACATTTCCCGATGGTTCCGTACGCAGCTATCCCGCCGGCACGACCGGCCGCGAGGTCGCCGAATCCATCTCCAAATCGCTTGCGAAGAAGGCTGTCGCCATTGCGCTTGATGGCACCGTGCGCGATTTGTCCGAGGCAATCACCGATGGCAAGATAGAAATCGTCACGCGTGAGGACAGCCGCGCGCTGGAACTCATCCGCCACGATGCCGCCCACGTCATGGCCGAGGCCGTGCAGGAGTTGTGGCCCGGCACGCAGGTGACGATCGGCCCTGTCATCGAGAACGGCTTCTATTACGACTTTGCCAAGAACGAACCTTTTACGCCGGAAGATCTGCCGAAGATCGAAAAGCGGATGAAGGAGATCATTCAGCGCAACAAGCCGTTTACCCGCGAAGTCTGGTCGCGCGAGAAGGCCAAGGAAGTGTTTGCCGCAAAGGGCGAAAACTACAAGGTCGAGCTGGTCGATGCCATTCCCGAAGGTCAGGACCTGAAGATCTATTATCAGGGCGACTGGTTCGATCTTTGCCGCGGCCCGCATATGGCGTCCACGGGTCAGGTCGGTACGGCCTTCAAGCTGATGAAGGTAGCCGGCGCCTATTGGCGTGGTGACAGCAACAATGCGATGCTGTCGCGCATCTACGGCACCGCCTGGGCGACCCAGGAAGAGCTGGACAATTACCTGCACGTTCTGGCCGAAGCCGAAAAGCGTGACCACCGCCGTCTTGGCCGGGAAATGGACCTGTTCCATTTCCAGGAAGAAGGTCCGGGCGTGGTCTTCTGGCACGGCAAGGGCTGGCGCATGTTCCAGACGCTGACGGCCTATATGCGCCGTCGGCTTGCCAATACCTATCAGGAAGTCAACGCGCCGCAGGTGCTGGACAAGTCGTTGTGGGAAACCTCCGGTCACTGGGGCTGGTATCAGGAAAACATGTTCGCGGTGAAATCCGCCCATGCCTTTACCCATCCCGATGACGAGGATGCGGACCAGCGCGTCTTTGCCTTGAAGCCGATGAACTGCCCCGGCCACGTGCAGATCTTCAAGCATGGCTTGAAGTCTTACCGCGAAATGCCCGTTCGCCTTGCTGAATTTGGCAACGTCCATCGCTACGAAGCTTCAGGTGCACTGCATGGCCTGATGCGCGTTCGCGGCTTCACGCAGGACGATGCGCATGTCTTCTGCACGGAAGAGCAGATGGCTGCTGAATGCCTGCGCATCAACGACCTGATCCTCTCGGTCTATGAGGATTTCGGTTTCAGCGAGATCGTCGTCAAGCTTTCGACCCGTCCGGAAAAGCGCGTCGGTTCCGACGATCTCTGGGACCGTGCCGAAAGCGTCATGATGGAGGTTCTGAAGACCATCGAGGAACAGTCCGGCGGCCGCATCAAGACCGGCATTCTGCCGGGCGAGGGCGCTTTCTACGGGCCAAAGTTCGAATATACGCTGAAGGATGCCATCGGTCGTGAATGGCAGTGCGGCACGACGCAGGTGGACTTCAACCTGCCGGAACGTTTCGGCGCCTTCTATATCGACCAGAACTCCGAAAAGACGCAGCCGGTGATGATCCATCGCGCCATCTGCGGCTCGATGGAGCGCTTCCTTGGTATCCTGATCGAGAACTTTGCCGGTCACATGCCATTGTGGTTCGCGCCGCTTCAGGTCGTGGTCGCGACGATCACCTCGGATGCGGACGATTATGGCCGCGAGGTTGCCGAAGCACTGCGCGAGGCGGGCATGGCTGTCGAAACCGACTTCCGCAACGAGAAGATCAACTACAAGGTCCGCGAGCACTCGGTGACCAAGGTGCCGGTCATCATCGTCTGCGGACGCAAGGAAGCGGAAGAGCGCACTGTCAACATCCGCCGTCTCGGTTCGCAGAACCAGACGCCGATGTCGCTCGAAGACGCGATTACAAGCCTCGTGGAAGAGGCGACGCCGCCGGATGTGAAGCGCAAGCTTGCGGCGAAGAAGCAGGTTGCGTAAAAAAATAACGGCCCCTTCGGGGGCCGTTTTCGTTACTGGCTGAGGGTAGTGAGGCCTATTCGAAATCGCCGGTCATGTCTTCCGGCGCCTGATCCTTCATCAGCACTTCCACATCGGCGTCCCGGCCGGACGTGACCTTGAAGTTGCGCTGGTAGACCTTGTCCTTGTTGCGGGCCATGGCGGTATATTCGCCTTCCGCCAGAACCATGGTCGAAAACGCGCTGACGCTTTCGTTCACAACGTCGCCGCCGCCGTTCAGCACCGACCAGGCCGTATCGGCAATGGCTTCGCCGCCCTGTTCGGAGACGAGCTTGAGCGTGATCTGTGCCGCCTGATGCTGCAGGGTCGCTTCGGTCAGCTTGCCTGCCTCCACCTGAATATCGGCGCGCACCACCGCATTGACGTTGCCGTATTCGGAAACGACATGATAGGTGCCGGCATTGAGGCGAACGACGGTATTGGGCTTGATGTCGGCCATGACAAGGCCGCGCTCGCCATCCGGTCGGGCGTCGGAGGAATAGACGGAAAATTTGAGCTGGTTAGCGGAGATCTGTTTGTCGGAACCCGCGATCGCATTCAGAACGAAACCGCCAGCATCGAGAATCAGCACCTGTTTCTGGACATTACCGGAGCTCGGAACATTGAGTTTCTTGGTAACACCCGCGCGCCCGAAGGCAACGTTGACGAAATATTCGCCGGGTACCAGATGGAACTGCGCCGAACCACCCTCGGAGCTTGCCAGCATCGGCAATTTGCCGTCAGCGCCCGGAATGGGGCTGAAGACGCGCCAGGAAAGGCCTTCCTTCACCGCTTCGCCTTCACTCGTCAGTTTCGCTTCCATGTCGATATCACGGGCCGTGCTTGCGGGGGCATTCGGGGCGGTAGGAGCGGTGAACGCATTGAGTTTCGGCATTTTAGGCGTGCCGCCAAGCTGCTTGAAGTCTTTGAAAGCGTTCTTGCGAAAAGGCTGCCTGTGATAAAACGCCGATCGCGGCGAACGCAATGGCCAGACGTGCCGCGATTTTGATTGCCGACATTTTCGATACCGATTGACTTCTTGATTTTCCCGCATCACTTCAAAACCAATGCCGTGGCTATTTCAAGGCCCATAATTTCGCGATGACAGCACAATGGAAGAATTTTGATCATGACAAGTGACATCAAGCTCCTCGACTATCTCAAGGTTCGCCGCTCCACCCCCGCCCTGCAACTTGCCGAGCCGGGTCCATCGAAAGCGGAAATCGAGGAAATCCTGCGCCTTGCCGTGCGCGTGCCTGACCATGGCAAACTGGCACCGTGGCGCTTCATCGTTTATCGCGGCGAAGACCGCGTGCGTCTGGGCGAGGAGGCTCTCCGGATCGCGCTTGAGAAGAACCCGGAACTGGACCTGCAGCAGCAGGACGCGGAGCGCACCCGCTTCACGCGCGCTCCCGTTGTCATCGCCGTCATCAGCACCGCCAAGCCGCATTTCAAGATTCCGGAATGGGAACAGATCATGTCCGCCGGTGCGGTGTGCCTCAATCTCATCTTCGCCGCCAACGCCAATGGTTATGCGGCGAACTGGCTGACGGAATGGCTTGCCTTCGACCCGGCCTTCCTGTCGGAACTGGGGATTGCCGCAGACGAGAAGGTC
Source organism: Agrobacterium sp. SORGH_AS_0745 (assembly GCF_030818995.1). Lineage (NCBI taxonomy): Bacteria > Pseudomonadati > Pseudomonadota > Alphaproteobacteria > Hyphomicrobiales > Rhizobiaceae > Agrobacterium > Agrobacterium sp. SORGH_AS_0745. Next base: position 2,366,785 of record NZ_JAUTBI010000003.1, on the reverse strand, counting down.
GCCGGATATATTCATATCGGCTCAACGACATTCCCGCTTGTGGAGCGGCCACGGCCGGAGCTTGCGGATGTGGTAACCTGGGTTGGGGACGTCTGATGTTCTATACCACCGACACCAACCAGCACGGCCTGCCGCATGATCCGTTCAAGGCTATCGTCGCGCCCCGGCCGATCGGCTGGATTGGTTCTAAAGGCCGGGACGGCTCTTTCAACCTGTCGCCCTATTCGTTTTTCAACGCGATTTCGGACCGGCCGAAGCTGGTGATGTTTTCCTCCAGCGGGCGCAAGGACAGCCTTCGCAATGTCGAGGAGACCGGTGTCTTCACCGCCAACCTCGTCAGCCGCCACCTCGTCGACCGGATGAACGCGTCTTCTGCGCCGGTGAACTATGATGTCGACGAGTTCCGGCTTGCCGGTCTGACTGCCGTTGACGGGCGGGTGGTGGATGCGCCCTTCGTGGGGGAGGCGCTGGCCGTTCTGGAATGCCGCGTGACCGAGATCATCCAGCTGAAGGACATCGACGGCACGCCGGCGGACTCGTGGATGGTGATAGGGCAGGTCATGGCTATTCACATCGACGATACGATCATTCGTGATGGTCGCATCGATATGGGACTGGCACGTCCGGTGGCCCGTATGGGTTACATGGACTACTGCGACGGCGGCAGCGACGTGTTTCAGTTGAAGCGTCCGTCTACTGCGCCGTAGAACTTCTTCGCCGGCAACTGTTAAATTTTATGGTGAACCAAACGTAAACTATTTGCGCCTAGAGTTTTATACATGGCGGCGGCAATGATGCCGTCGTCCATTGTTGCGAATGTGTTTCGAGGCTCAGGTGATCGTACAGGCATTTCTTCGCTGGTCTGAAAAGGCTGGATCGACCGAGCGGGCGAAGGCCGCCAATGCGCTTGGCCGTGCCTATCTGCATTCAGACATGGCGCGGGAGAACCGTGACGCCGCCTATATGGCGATGACCTATCTTCTCGACGACCCTTCTCCGCGCGTGCGGCTGGCACTTGCCGAGGCGCTGGCGGATGATCCCGATGCGCCGCGCGCCATTCTCGTTTCGCTTGCCGAAGACCAGCCGGAGATTGCCTGCACCGTGATTGCCCGCTCGCCGGTTCTTGGCGAGGCCGATCTGGTCGATCTTGCCGGGCGCGGCGAGAGCCTGACACGCGCCTTCATTGCGGCAAGGCGGGGCCTGCCGCGCGGTGTCTGCGCAGCACTTGCCGAAGTCGGTGATCTGCCGGAAACGATGATCCTTCTAGAGAACGACGACGCCTTCATCACACCGTTTTCGCTGCGCCGCATTGCCGAGCGGCATGGCTGCAACGCCGACATTCGCGACCTGCTGCTGTGCCGAGAGGTGCTGCCCGCCGATACCCGCCATCTTCTGATGGCGCGCGTCAGCGAGGCCCTGGCAGGTTCGGCGCTGGTTCATGCCCTGATCGCGCGCAACCGCGCCGACAGTATTTTCCGCGAAGCGGAAGATTCCGCCACCATCCTCATCGCCGCCAATGTTTCGTCGCCGGAGTTGCCGGCGCTGGTGGAGCATCTGCGGCAAAGGCTGGAACTGACACCGGCGCTTCTCATCCATGCCGTCTGTTCGGGCAGGCTGGAGTTTTTCACGGCGGCGATGGTCAATCTCTCAGGTCTCGACGACCGCAAGGTGCGCGCCATTCTGGCGACCGGACGGCCGCACGCGCTGAAGGCGCTGTTCCAGTCCGTCGGTCTTTTGGGCGATGTCGTTGATGTCTTCATTGAGGCGACGCTGATGTGGCGCCGCGCCGCCCGATCGCATCTGTCGCAGGCCGCAGCCTCTGTATCGGCCGAACTGCTTGCGCATTTCCGCAACGTCGATGGTTCCGAAACGCTTTTCGAACTCTTGCACGCCGTGCGTAAACTGACCATTGCCGAGGAACGGCAGAAAGCGCGGCACTATGCGGAAGCGCTGACGGTCGAGGCGGCCTGAGGCTTACTTCTCGAACCGCTTGGCAATCCACGAATAGCTGTTTTCCACCATTCTGACCGGCGTTCCAAGCAGGTGCTTCACGCCTTCGGTGGAGGGCAGGATGCGGCTGACGCGGCTGATCGCCTGTTTTGTCAGGCTCTCTTCTTCCTTTTGCGTGACCTGTGCCGGTGGCTCCTCTGTTCCGGCCGGGGCCGTGGCGGCGGGAGGCTGCGTTGCGGGCGCGTTGCCCGCAGTCTGGGGCGTCTGCTCGCCCGGTGTCTGACACACGGCCACCACGACCGGGTAGGACGCATTTGCGAAACGTTCCAGCTCTTTCTCCGACACGGCGTCGCATAGTTCGATGCTCGTCCAGCGCTGCTGCGAGGTGGCGAGGTAATGGCAATCGGTGGCGGTGTCGTCACAGCCTAGGAAGGTCATGAGAACGAGGGCTGTTTTCATGGTGTGTGTTGCCTCTGTCGGGAATTATGCTCTAAAAACTCATCTATCTCGATTGCAGTGACATTACGACGAAATACGCATTTTTTTGAGAGAAAGCAGGCATCGCATTGGCCCCCGAAATCAAGCTTGAAACACCCCGGCAGGAAGCGGTTCTGCGCCTTATCGATCTGTCTAACGTCTATATGGCGTCGCTTTATCCCGCCGAAAGCAATCATCTGGTCGATATCGGCCAGCTGGAAAAGGACAATGTCTCCTTTTTCGTGGCGCGGCATGATGGCCGTGTCGTTGGCTGCGGCGCGCTGGTGGAGGCGGGTGACGGTACGGCGGAGGTCAAGCGCATGTTCGTCGATCCGGAGGCGAGGGGATTGCGGATCGGCAAGCTGATCATGGATACGCTCATTGCGCGCGGCGCCGAGCTTGGGCTTACGGCCATCCGGCTTGAAACCGGCATCAGCCAGCCGGAGGCGATCGGTCTTTACCGCAAGGCGGGGTTTGTCGAGATTGAGGCGTTTGCGCCCTATAAGCCGGACCCGCTCAGCCTGTTCATGGAGAAGACGCTTTAAAGGCGAGGCGGGCGCTATCGGCGCGCTTTGCAGAACACTCGATGCCGCCCTTGGCGATGTCATCCTCGGCCTCGTGCCGGGGATCTGCCGACGTCTGGTAACATCGTCGGGTTGCAGATGCCAGGGACGGGCCCGAGCATGACGAAGACGAGGTTTAAGACGCCGCTTTTCGGAACGCCGTCGCTTCGTTGCTATCCTCTTCACGCGCAACGATGTCGTCGAGCGGGTCATTTTCAGCTGTAGGGGTCGGCGGAACGTCGACGGTGCCAGCGGAGATTTCTACTTCACGCACCCATTCCCGCCAGATTGCCACCAGCAGCGCCATCAGCACCGGGCCGATGAAGAGGCCGAGGAAGCCCATGGTCTTGACGCCGCCGACGAGGCCGAAAAAGGTCGGCAGAAAAGGCAGCTTGATCGGGCCGCCGACGAGTTTCGGACGGATGGTCTTGTCGACGATGAAAAGCTCGACCGAACCCCAGATGAATAGCCCCAGGCCATAAGCGGGAGAGCCGCTGGCGACCAGATAGATCGATACGAGAGTGAAAGAAAGCGGCGCGCCGCCCGGGATGAGCGCCATGACACCGGTGAGCACGCCGAGTGTGACGGGCGAGGGAACGCCGGCAATCCAGTAGGCAATGCCGAGGATTATGCCTTCGCCGATGGCGATCAATGTCATGCCGGTGACGGTGGAGCTGATGGTGGCTGGCACGACGCGGGAAATGCGCTCCCACCGCGTCGGCAGGATGCGTTCTCCCACAAGATCGACCTGATGGGAGAAGCCGGCACCGTTGCGATAGACAAAGAACAGCGCGATCAACATGAACAGCAGGGTCAGCACGAGGTGGAACGCGCCGTTGCCCGCGGCGAGGATCGCCCGGTAGATATTGCCGATATTGGCACCGCTGACGAGCTGGATCACTTCGCCGATCGCACCCGGTGTGCCGATATATTTCACCCATTGCTCGCCGAGCCAGGAGCCTACGCCGGGCAGCGCCGCGATCCAGTCTGGCACGGGTGCGCCCACCTTGTTGACATGCACCGCCCAGCCGAACCATTCGCGGATTTCGCTGGCCGTATAGGAAGCGGCGATGAAAATCGGCACCACGAGGAAGGTGAGGATGAGGATGATGGCGATGGAGGCGCCGAGCGTGGTGTTGCCGCCCACCTGCCGCAGAAGCCGCGTGTAGACCGGCCAGCTGGCGAAGCCGATGACAAGGGCGGCCAGAACCGGAACGAGAAAGCCGTGGAAGAAGTAGATGCCCGCAAGGGCGACGAGAACCAGCAGCCAGCGCGCAGCCGATATTGGCGGGATCAGGGCGATCCGCGTCGGGCTTGCAGGACCAAGCCATCTCGGTTCGCCACTGGGCTTACGGCTGTCAATATTACTCACGGCAGGCTCTTTCTCGCATTCTCCCCGAAGGGTGCATTCACTCTGTCACACCAATACATATAAGTGCAATATAGCCGTATCACATTACCGTTGTGTGTTTATCGCTCAGCCTATTGAACGATTTTGGTAAAAATAGAACATCGGTCTTGGCGCGCGCATTGAAATATGACAATTGAACTCCGTTTTTATTGCGGCCTCCGCTTGCCGCGCCCGCTCTTCAGGTCACGCCATGCTGCGCCGTTTCTTCGCCTATTACCGTCCCTATCGCGGTCTGTTCATTCTCGATTTTTCCTGCGCGGTTCTGTCGGGCGTGCTTGAGCTCGGTTTTCCGATGGCGGTGAAAGCCTTCGTGGACGTGCTGCTGCCGGGTGGCGAATGGGGCATCATCCTCGCCGCCTCCGTCGGGTTGCTCGTCATCTATGTGCTGAATACTGGGTTGATGGCGACCGTCACCTATTGGGGACATATGCTCGGCATCAATATCGAGACCGACATGCGGCGGCTTGCTTTCGACCACCTGCAGAAGCTCTCCTTCCGCTATTTCGACAACCAGAAGACCGGTCATCTGGTTGGCCGGCTGACGAAGGATCTGGAAGAGATCGGTGAGGTGGCCCATCACGGCCCCGAGGATCTGTTCATCGCCATCATGACCTTCATCGGCGCTTTCCTGCTGATGCTGTCGGTCAATGTGCCGCTGGCGCTCGTCACCGCCGCCGTCGTGCCTGTCACCGCCTGGGTGACGAGCCGTTACGGTGGCCGAATGACGCAGAACTTTCGCGCGCTCTATGGTCGGGTAGGCGATTTCAACGCCCGTATCGAGGAAAATGTCGGTGGCATGCGGGTGGTGCAGGCCTTTGCCAATGAGGACCACGAGCGCGCGCTGTTTGAGAAGGACAACCAGAAATACCGCCGCACGAAGCTGGATGCCTACAAGATCATGGCGGCCAGCACTTCGCTCAGCTACATGAGCATGCGGCTGACGCAGATGATCGTGATGATCTGCGGCGCCTGGTTCGTGCTGCATGGCGGCCTGACGGAAGGCGGCTTCGTTGGCTTCCTGCTTCTGGTCGGCGTGTTTTTCCGCCCGGTGGAAAAGATCAACTCGGTCATCGAGACCTATCCGAAGGGCATTGCCGGTTTCCGCCGCTTTACCGAGCTTCTGGACACGGCGCCGGATATCATCGACGCACCGGATGCGATCGAGGCACCGGCGCTTTCCGGCGCCATTGAATATCGCCATGTTGGTTTCGGTTATGCCGAGGGCAAGCAGGTTCTCGACAATATCGACCTGAAGATCAATGCGGGCGAGACGGTGGCCTTCGTCGGGCCTTCGGGGGCGGGCAAAACGACGCTTTGCTCGCTGCTGCCGCGCTTTTATGATGTCACCAGCGGTTCGATCACCATTGACGGCATCGATATCCGCAAGATGAAGCTTGCCTCGCTGCGCAACCAGATAGGAATCGTGCAGCAGGATGTGTTCCTGTTTGGCGGCACGATCCGCGAGAATATCGAATATGGCCGGCTCGGCGCTTCCGATGTCGAAATCATGGATGCGGCGCGGCGTGCCCGGCTCGATGGCGTCATCGAAGCGATGCCGATGGGGCTCGACACCGTCATCGGTGAGCGTGGCGTGAAACTTTCCGGTGGTCAGAAACAGCGTCTTGCCATTGCCCGCATGTTCCTCAAGAACCCGCCTATCCTTATTCTCGACGAGGCGACCTCAGCGCTGGATACCGAAACCGAGCGGGCCATCCAGCAATCGCTGACGGAGCTTGCCAAGGGCCGCACAACGCTCGTCATCGCCCACCGGCTGGCAACGATCCGCGATGCGTCACGCATCGTGGTAGTAGACCAGACGGGTATTGCCGAAACCGGCGCCCATGCCGAGCTTCTGGCCGCCAAGGGCCATTACAGCCGCCTGCATGAGGCGCAGTTCAGCGGGCATCTTCAGGGTCTGAGTTAAGCGGCGCATCTTGCGCCGCATATCAGGCGTTCTCCGCTGCGTTTTCCTCGATGATGCCGGTATTCGGCTCGGGCTTGCCGGGATGGCTGGTGACGAGATAACCCATGGCGACAGCGGCGGCGACAATGACCAGCAGCACCACGCCGCTGATGGTCATCAGCCAGTCGCGCGGCCTTCGCTGTGCCATGATATATTTCGGCCACCGGTTAGGCTGGTTCGCCACGCTGAATTTATTGCCGTCTCGCATGAACTTCCCCGGACTATCTTTGCTTCGTGACAGACAAACGCGGGCATGCACGCGGCTGTTCCGCAATGGCGGGGCAGAGGCGATGACAACGCCGTGAGGTTTTGCGGTAGGACTGGCCATGGGTCCCCGTTGTTTACTGGCTACTACGCTGCGTAGAAGAGTCTTTTCAGCCCAGAGACTTTGGCTTGCTGGCTTCCGGCTTAAGGCTGGAATGACGGAGGAGGGGGCTCATTTCACTAAATCCATGACGCGCTGCGCCGATGGTTGCGTTCAGGCCGAATGTTACTGCGACCTCTCGCGCCGGCACACAGCTTCGAAACTCCGCTTGCCAGTTCACACCCTTTTATGCGAATGATTTGCAATTGCATTAATTCAATTTCCATTTGAAAGTTCGCAAGATGGACAAGCCTGTCTTTGGATGGCGGCGGAATGGCGACGATCTCTCGCTGTCCGACGTTCACAGCTCGATCAAGATAAGCCCGAATGCCGGTACGTTTCGCCGGGCGATGGCGTTCTTCGGACCCGGATATCTCGTCGCGGTCGGTTACATGGACCCCGGCAACTGGGCAACGTCGCTCGCCGGCGGTTCCAAGTTTGGCTACACGCTGCTGACGGTGGCGTTGATATCGAACATCATGGCCGTCGTTCTACAGGCGCTCTGTGCCCGTCTGGCGATTGCTTCCGGGCGCGATCTGGCGCAGGCCTGTCGCGATGCCTATCCGAAACCGGTGGCGATGGTCCTCTGGCTGCTGGCCGAAATCGCAATCATCGCGACTGATATCGCCGAGGTCATCGGGACGGCTATCGGCCTCAACCTGATTTTCGGCATTCCGCTCGAACTTGGCGTCCTCATCACGGCGCTTGACGTGTTCCTGATCCTTTATCTGCAAAGGCTTGGCTTCCGCTGGGTGGAAGCGCTTGTCATCACGCTTCTCGGCGTCATCGCGGTGTGTTTCGCCATTCAGCTGGCGCTGGCCGATCCCGACTGGAGCCAGGTGATTCGTGGTTTTGCGCCGACGACGGAGATCGTCACCAACCCCGAGATGCTCTATCTGGCGCTTGGCATTCTGGGCGCGACGGTTATGCCGCATAATCTCTATCTGCATTCAGGGATCGTGCAGACGCGCGCCATCGGCGAGACGCTGGCCGAAAAACGCGAGGCGCTCAAATTCGCGACACTCGATTCAACCATCGCCCTGACGTTTGCTCTCGTCATCAATGCCGCGATCCTCATCCTCGCAGCGGCGACCTTCAACAAAACGGGTCAGACGAACGTTGCCGAACTGGGTGAAGCGCATAGTCTGCTCGCGCCGCTGCTCGGCCTTGCGATTGCGCCGACGCTGTTCGGGGTGGCGCTTTTGTGCTGTGGCATCAACTCCACTGTTACGGCAACGCTTGCGGGCCAGATCGTGATGGAAGGTTTCCTCAAGATGCGGCTTGCCCCGTGGCTGCGCCGCCTCATCACCCGAGGCATCGCCATCATCCCCGCCGCCGGCGTCACCATCGCCTTCGGCGAAAGCGGCACGTCTCAACTGCTGATACTGACGCAGGTGGTACTGAGCCTACAACTTTCCTTCGCCGTCTTCCCGCTGGTCATGTTCACCGCCGACCGCGCCAAGATGGGTGAACTGTGCGCCCCGCGATGGCTCTCGGCGTTTGCATGGCTCATCGCAGTGGTAATTGCGGCGCTGAATGTGAAGCTGCTGTTTGATTTTGTGGGGTAAGGCGCGTCAGGCCGCGCCTCTACGGAGCGCAGCCGGCGTACCTTCGGGATCGACGGCCATGACATTCAGATAGGCGCGGGCCGGTTGATTCGGCTCGCTGCGGCTCTGTTCCCAATCGCGCAAAGTTTCGAGCGGAATGTGATAGCGGGCAAAAAAACTCTTCCTGCGTCAACTTCAGTGCCCGGCGAATGATCTTGATGCGCGGCATTTTCTTGGCAGCAGCGAACTGTTCGGCGGAAAGCGGCCGATTGTCGGGATCGGCGAGCGCATTGGCTTCCGCTTATTCGTCGGTCATGGCGTGAAAACGGGCCTATCTGGCTCGGTCGATTTTACCCGATTATTGGCTCTGAACTCAACTTTCATTGCTTTCATCCTTAACTCTAAAGCCTGTGAGATGAAACGTGACGTCGGGAAACGTAGGATTGTCGCCAAGCAAGGTCTTTTTCCCGAGGCTTTCTCCGGCCATCTGCGCCAGCAACGCACTAGATACGTAAAGTCCAAACCAGAAAGGGAATGATAAATAAATGAAGAACGGGGCTAATATGTAAAACAAACCGCTAATATGATCTGTTAAATACGCAATTACGGTGGCCGGCACAGCAGTATATAAAAATAGCTTTATTGCATGAAAAATGAGTCTCGCGAGATTTTTCTGCTGATACAAATTATATGCTTCACGGGCCTGTGCAGTTTTCGTCATTTTAAGTCCAATTTTACGAGCACTTATCAGTGATCGAAAGACGTTAAACTGCTGGCTGACCGATTTTAGGTTTCGGACTGGCCAATATTTCGTTGGCCAGTCCTTAGTTGGTTCTTCGTATCAAACTAACAGAAGAGATATCTTACGAGCAACCGCTCGTCGCACCGCAAGTATCGCACTTCTCGCAAGTGCCATTCCGCACCATCGTGAAGTTCTGGCATTCCGAGCACATGTTGCCGGTATAGCCTTGCGCGATCGAGCGCATGCGGCGTTCGTTTTCCTTCTTCTTGGCTTCCGCCTTGGCCGATGCCGCGTCGGCGGCGGCCTTGTCGGAGAAGAGGGCGGTGGCGGTCTGCTTGGCTTCCTGAACCACGTCGTCGATTACCTCTTCGGCAATCTCTTCCGCCAGTTCCTTGGCGCGTTCTTCATAATCGCGCTTGAAGGAGACGATTTCCGAGGTGGAGATCGCGACTGTCGGTTCCAGCTTGCGGGCTGCTGAGCCTGCAAAGGAAGTGACGTTGGCCGAGGCGCGGGCGGGCGCTGCCGTTGCCGAGCCCTTGGGTTCGGAAGCAGCACGTTCGCCTTCGTTGTTGGAAACCAGCGTCGGCTTGTAACCGCGCGTCCAGCCGGTGGAGAGCAGATTGGTCTTGCCTTCCTGGATACCCTTGCCGAGTGCGGTATTTGAGAAATCCGACGTATCGACATGAGCGAGGTCGTGGCGGCCGAGATAGGATACGGCGAGTTCGCGGAACACGTAGTCGAGGATCGACGTGGCGTTCTTGATCGCGTCGTTGCCCTGCACCATGCCGGCCGGCTCGAACTTGGTGAAGGTGAAGGCCTCCACATATTCTTCCAGCGGCACGCCATATTGCAGGCCAAGCGAAATGGCGATGGCGAAGTTGTTCATCATCGCACGGAAGGCAGCGCCTTCCTTGTGCATGTCGATGAAGATTTCGCCGATGCGGCCGTCACCGAATTCGCCGGTGCGCAGATAGACCTTGTGACCGCCGACCGTTGCCTTCTGGGTGTAACCCTGACGGCGGTTCGGCAGCTTTTCACGCTCGCGCGATACCCGCTCGATGACGCGCTCGACGATCTTTTCGGTGATCGTCACGGCCTGCTGGGCGAGCGGCTGCTGGATCAGTTCTTCAACGAAGTCTTCGTCGTCCTCATCTTCCACCAGCGAAGCGTTGAGCGGCTGGGAAAGCTTGGAGCCATCGCGGTAAAGGGCGTTGGCCTTGAGCGCCAGCTTCCAGGACAGCATGTAGGCCGCGCCGCAATCTTCCACGGTTGCATCATTCGGCATGTTGATCGTCTTGGAGATCGCACCCGAAATGAACGGCTGTGCTGCCGCCATCATGCGGATATGCGATTCGACCGATAGATAACGCTTGCCGATCTTGCCGCAGGGGTTGGCGCAATCGAATACGGCCAAGTGCTCGTTCTTGAGGAACGGTGCGCCTTCCAGTGTCATCGCACCGCAGACGTGCACATTGGCCGCTTCGATGTCCTTTTTGCTGAAGCCGAGGTGCTCCAGCAGGTTGAAGCTCATGTCGGACAACTGCTCATCGGAAACCTTGAGCGTGCCCTTGAGGAAATCGGCGCCCAGCGTCCACTGGTTGAAGACGAACTTGATGTCGAAGGCGCTTTTCAGCGCGCCGTTGACGGCTTCGATCTTCTCATCGGTGAAGCCCTTGGCCTTCAGCGACGAGGGATTGATGGCAGGTGCCTGGTTGAGATTGCCGTGGCCAACGGCATAGGCTTCGATTTCGGCGATCTGGCTTTCCGAATAACCGAGCGAACGCAGGGATTCCGGAACGGCGCGGTTGATGATCTTGAAGTAGCCGCCGCCGGCAAGCTTCTTGAATTTCACCAACGCGAAGTCCGGCTCGATGCCGGTCGTGTCGCAATCCATCACGAGGCCGATCGTACCTGTCGGCGCGATAACGGTGGTCTGGGCGTTGCGGTAGCCGTGCTTTTCGCCAAGCTCCAGCGCCTTGTCCCAGGCGGCCGTGGCGTGGGCGACAAGGTCCTGATCCGTGCAATCGGAATGGATGAGGGCAACCGGGTTCACCGACAGGCCTTCATAACCGTAGGAAAGGCCATGGGCGGCGCGGCGGTGGTTGCGGATGACGCGTAGCATGTTGTCGCGGTTCGGCGCAAAGCCCGGGAAGGGGCCAAGCTCGCCAGCCATTTCAGCCGAGGTGGCATAGGAAACGCCGGTCATGATGGCGGTCAGCGCACCGGCGATAGCGCGGCCTTCGTCGCTGTCATAGGGAATGCCCGAGGACATCAGCAGGCCGCCGATATTGGCGTAGCCGAGGCCGAGCGTGCGGTATTCGTAGGAGCGTTCGGCAATCTGGCGCGAGGGGAACTGCGCCATCATGACCGAGACTTCGAGAACGACGGTCCACAGGCGAACCGCATGTTCGTAATCGGCGATGTCGATGCGCTTCGTTGCCTGATCCTTGAACTGAAGCAGGTTCAGCGAAGCAAGGTTGCAGGCCGTGTCGTCGAGGAACATATATTCCGAGCACGGGTTGGAAGCGCGGATCGGGCCTTCGGCCGGCGAGGTGTGCCAGTCGTTCATGGTGGTGTTGAAGTGCAGGCCGGGGTCGGCCGATGCCCAGGCGGCGTGGGAGATCTTTTCCCAGAGGTCGCGGGCCTTCAGCGTCTTCATGACCTTGCCGTCCTTGCGGGCGGTCAGGTTCCAGTCACCGTCGTTTTCAACAGCGCGCAGGAAGTCATCCTTCAGCGATACGGAGTTGTTGGAATTCTGGCCTGAAACCGTGAGGTAGGCTTCGGAATCCCAATCCGTGTCGTAGGTTTTGAACTGGATGTCCTTGTAACCCTGCTGCGCGAACTGGATGACGCGCTTGACGTAGTTTTCCGGCACCATGTCCTTCTTGGCAGCGCGGATTTCGCGCTTCAGGGCAGGGTTCTTGGCCGGGTCGAAGCAATCGCCGTTATCTGCCTCGCAATTGACGCAGGCCTTCATGATTGCCTTGAGGTGCTTGGCAACGATCTTGGAACCGGTGACGAGAGCGGCAACCTTCTGCTCCTCGTTCACCTTCCAGTCGATATAGGCTTCAATATCGGGATGGTCGGCATCAACGACGACCATCTTGGCCGCACGGCGCGTGGTGCCGCCAGACTTGATTGCGCCGGCTGCCCGGTCGCCGATCTTGAGGAAGCTCATCAGGCCGGAGGACTTGCCGCCGCCGGAAAGCTTTTCGCCTTCGCCGCGCAGGTAGGAGAAGTTGGAGCCGGTGCCGGAACCGTATTTGAACAGGCGCGCTTCACGCACCCACAGGTCCATGATGCCGCCTTCGTTGACCAGATCGTCTTCGACAGACTGGATGAAGCAGGCATGCGGCTGCGGATGTTCGTAAGAGGACTTGGACTTGGTCAGCTTGCCGGTGAAGGGGTCGACGTAGAAGTGGCCCTGGCCCGGGCCGTCGATGCCATAGGCCCAGTGCAGGCCGGTGTTGAACCACTGCGGGCTGTTGGGGGCTACACGCTGGGTCGCCAGCATATAGGCAAGCTCGTCGCGGAAGGCGAGTGCGTCTTCCTCGGTGGAGAAATATTTGCCCTTCCAGCCCCAGTAGGTCCAGGTGCCGGCCAGGCGGTCGAAAACCTGACGCGCATCGGTTTCGGAGCCATAACGCTCACCCTCGGGGAGGTCCTTCATGGCCTTCTCATCGGCAACCGAACGCCACAGGAAGGAAGGAACATCGTTTTCCTCAACCTTCTTAAGCACCTTCGGCACGCCGGCCTTGCGGAAATATTTCTGCGCCAGAACGTCGGTCGCGACCTGGCTGAACTGCGCGGGAACGTCGATATCCGCCAGACGGAACACGATGGAACCGTCCGGGTTCTTGATTTCACTGACGGCCTTGCGGAATTCGATTTCCGCATAAGACGATTGGCCGGGCTTCGTGAAGCGGCGTTCGATGCGCATGGTTTCGTGTCCTCGTCCATTGGGCGCCCGGCAAAGGGCGCAAAAATTCGTTCCAGCCGTGCGAACTATGCGCGCAGCCGGTTGTTGCCGATCTGTAAGGGATGTTCATCCTTGGATGTGATCCCTGTATCTCGTGGCTTATTCGGCTGCAAGAGTCATGTGAGTACTAAATATAGTATCAACAGCTTCCTACCGCCAGTCCCCGCGTCATGTTTTTGGCGGTATCCGCAAGGCACGCAAAATCCACCGGCGAACCGCCCCCTGATGGTCGGGACGCCCCTTCTGGACTTGCGAACTGAGATTGAAAGGAACCGGCCTCGTTACTTTCCGGTCCGTTGCCGCCGCAACATAACTGTCACTTTCCTCCTGCGTCATAGATTCGTCAAGCCATAGATTGAAACCGTTTTTTAACCACAAGATATTGTGTGCAGTGCCTGTGGAAAACGGGGATAGCAAAAGCGTTCAAAAAAATCAGTGACTTGGCGTGAGACTTTGAAGCTTGCGCGAGGCTGGTTTCCGCAGCGGAAAGCGAAAACCCCGCATTTCCGGGGTGCGGCATAAAGGCGACACTGCGGTTTTTCCGTGTTTTTTTGCCGTTAACAAAAAAGCATTTCCACACAAAAAAACCGCCCCGAAGGGACGGCTTTTCAGGCATGGTTTTGGGTTGCGACAGGCGATCAGCCGCGCGATCCCTTGGCGATCGGTTCCTGATAGGTGAAGCCCATGTCCCAGGGAAAATAAATCCAGGTGTCCTGGCTGACCTCGGTGACAAAGGTGTCAATGGTCGGCACGCCCTTCGGCTTGGCGTAAACGCAGGCAAAATGCGCCTTCGGCAACATTTCGCGCACTTCCAGTGCGGTCTTGCCGGTGTCGGTCAGATCGTCAACGACGAGCACGCCTTCGCCGCCGTCGGACATCAGTTCCGGCGCCACGCCCTTCAGGAGAACCGTGTCGCCCTGGTTGACGTAATCGTGGCGGGTGGCGATGCAGACCGTATCGATCAGGCGGATGTTCAGCTCGCGGGAAATGATCGCTGCCGGCACGAGACCGCCGCGGGTGATACAGACGATCGCCCGGAACTCCCGGCCAAGGCCGGCAAGACGCCACGCAAGCGCGCGGGCGTCGCGGTGAAACTGATCCCAGGTTACGGGAAAGGCTTTATCGGGAAGGGACATGTCGTCTACCATCTGGTCAAAATTGTCGATGGCTTTGGCTAATAGCCGCAAGACCTGCAAAAAGGCAAGCATTGCGCGCAGGCTCTTGCGGCTTCATCCACGGCTACCGGTGTTTAACGCGACAAAAGCGTCATCGCCGTCATGGAATCGAGCAGCGTGCGCGTCACGCCGCCGAACAGCAGTTCCCACCCAGCGGGAATGGCCGTAGGCGCCCATGACCAGAAGGTCGATGCTGTGGTCTGACAGCCGGTTTTCGATGGCCGCCTGCGGCGAGATGCCGGCGATTTTTTCCTGCGAGGTTACCGTGACGTTGACGCCGTGGCGGGCGAGTGTTGCGGCCAGTTCGGTTCCGGCAAGTCCAGACGATTGCGTTTCGCTCTCGGCCTGATCGACGGAGAAGATCTCGACGCTCTCGGCTGCAATCAGGAAGGGCAGGGCATCGAAGGTGGCGCGTGTTGCCTCGCGGGAGCCGTTCCAGGCGATCAGTACACGCTTGACCGGTTTGGCAACCGTCAGCACATGCGGAACGAGAAGAACAGGGCGGCCGCTTTCATGGAGAAAGCCGTCTATATCCGAGCGGCTGTCGGAGAGTGCGGAGGAGTTGCTCTGGCGGGCGACGATGAGATCGGCGCAGCGCGCGCTATCGATTGCCGATGACGAGGCGTAACCCACCGAGGTTACAAAGCTTCGCCACTCATGCGAGATGCCATTGGCAGACAGCGTGTGTTCGAAGAGGTTTCCAACATCCGTGGTTTCCTTGTGCGCCACGTCCTGAAGCACCTGAACGGTAGCGGGGTCGGGAATTTCCATCGGCGCGACGAGCGGAACGGCGGCCAGCGTTTCCATGTGCAGGCCAATCACATGCGAGGAAAACTGGTTGGCAAGACTTACCACGAAATCGCCGAGCTTTTGCGTGTTCTCCACATTGTCGATCACTGCCAGTATCGTTTTGTAACCCATTTTTTAGCTCCTCGGTGACGCGTCGTTTTTGGGAGAGTGGCTGCCTTTGCCGGGTGCCACCTTGATTTTGGTCAATCCGCTTCGTCTCAGGCGGTTGCATCGCCCTTGCTGGCCGACAGTGTTTTTTCCTGACCAATGGTTTCGATCATCGTCGCCACTGCATCCGCCGCCGCTTTCAGGACGGTGGCATCACGGGCGCGCACGACGATCTCCGTCGAAAAGCGTTGTCCGTCATATTTCGGGTAGGAGCCGATGCTGGTTTCCGGGTGCGCTTTCTGGATTGCGGTCAGCGGCGTGCCGATGTCACCTTCGCCATAGGGAGAGCGCACCGACTGCGACATAACTTTCGCGCCGGTGCGCAGCGTTGGCATGACATTGTCCAGCATGGCCTGAAACACCTGCGGAACGCCGGCCATGACGTGGACGTTGCCGATGACGAAGCCGGGGGCGACCGAGACGGGATTGGCGATGTGGCTTGCCCCCCTTGGCATGCGGGCCATGCGCTTGCGCGCTTCGGTGAATTCCATCTCGCGCACACGGTACATGTCACCCAATATCCGCAAAGCCTCGGCATCGTGCTCGCAGGGCAGGCCGAAAGCCACGGATACCGCATCAGCGGTGATGTCGTCATGGGTCGGGCCGATGCCGCCGGAGGTGAAGACATAATCATAGCGGGCGCGCAGCGCATTCAGCGCCTCGACGATTGCGTGCTCCTCGTCGGCGACGATGCGCACTTCCTTCAGGTCTATTCCGGACATGGTGAGCACATCCGCGAGGTGCCCGATATTCTTGTCCTTGGTGCGTCCCGACAGCAATTCGTCGCCGATGGCGAGCATGGCGGCGGTCACGACGGATGGGGTGGGTGAGGGATTGGACATGGGGGTACTCGTCAGCTGTTTTGTCCGACGTTAGTCCGCCGCCCGGTGAATGCAAAGCGGTTTTGAAAAAATGTCTATCTGTGAAAGGTTGACGTTCCGGCGTTTCGTTCACTGATTGCGAACAGTGCGTATGCGGATGCACCGCTGGTGTGGGACCGGCCTCTGGGCTACCTTTGCATCACATGCTTGTAACTGGTCACCACTAATGATCATCGCGTTCTTAAAAAGGCTTCTGGCTGGTACGCCTGAGACGATTAACCCTAAGGATACAAAGAAAATGACAAAAGTTCTTGTGCTTTATTATTCATCTTACGGCCATATCGAGACGATGGCATATGCCGTTGCCGAAGGCGTGAAGTCTGCCGGCGCGGAAGTTGTCGTCAAGCGCGTTCCGGAACTGGTTCCTGAGGAAGTCGCCAAATCCTCGCACTTCAAGCTCGATCAGGCTGCTCCCATCGCGACTGTTGACGAACTGGCAGAATACGATGCCATCATCGTCGGCGCCGGCACCCGCTTCGGCACGGTTGCCTCACAGATGCGCAATTTCTGGGACCAGACCGGCGGTCTGTGGTTTGGCGGCAAGCTTGTCGGCAAGGTCGGCTCGGCCTTCACGTCGTCGGCCACGCAGCACGGCGGTCAGGAATCGACCATCCTTGGTTTCCTCCCCACCTTCCTGCACCACGGCATGGCCGTTGTCGGTCTGCCCTATGCTTTCCAGGGCCAGATGGGCGTCGATGAAATCAAGGGCGGCTCGCCTTATGGCGCCTCCACCATCACCGATGGCGACGGCTCGCGTCAGCCTTCTGCTATCGAACTGGAAGCAGCACGCTATCAGGGCGCACATGTCGCCACAGCTGGCCGCCAAGCTTTCCGCTTGAGCCTGCATTGCTGGAAAAAGAAATGCGGCCCGAAAGGCCGCATTTTCTTACCCCGGCATCTAACGTCGCCGGTACCGCAGGGAATGATTTTTAAGGCGGGTCAGATCGGCAGGTTGACCATGAAAAGGCAGCTTGCAATCACGACGCCGAGCATGGAAATTTCGAGAAAACCATTCAATCCGTCACGCATTTCAATCCTCCTTGTTGATCGAAGAGAGAACGGAAAAGATTTATCGCGGTTCCATAACAGCAGAATGAAATTTAGGAAATTTTAATGCCCTGCCGCTCCGCCACAATACGGAGTGGACATCGGTGCTTCAGCCGGTAACGACGAAGGCGACCACGAGGTGGCCGAGAAGGCCGATGGCGAGGCAGGAGAGGAGAAATATGAACAGGGCTTTTTTCATGTTTCCAGAAGCTTCCATCTGATTTAACCCTTTAAACCTGTTGTCCTGACTTGTTTCGCCTCAGGACGCCATTTTAATTCTCGACCATGGGTCTTGATGCCGTCAGGCCTTGATGTCGAGACCAGCCTCGATTGCGGCAGCGATGAAGGCCTTGCGCGCATCCTCCGGCTTTTTCCTGCCGGCATCGACGGCGGCGCAGACCAGCAACGCCGCGTCCAACGCATCGCCATCCTCTATCGGCCAATCCTCGATCATGGCCCAGGACGCCGCCTGCGTGGTCTCGATGCTCGTATAGTCGCCCGGCGTTTCGAACGCGATCAGGACGGGTTTTTGCCAGCGCGTGTTCATCGCTCATCCGTGTTGGTTATCGTGCCCGGCTCTAAACCAAGCGGGCAGAATGCGCAATTGGTTTCGGTTGGCTTGCGGTGCGGTCAGTCGTCGCGTCCGAACAGCCAATCGCGAATGATGCGGCGGTCTATGAGTTCGAGCGAGCGATCGGGCGCAATGCGATAGGTTTCCACCGCCCTCGTGCTGCCGTCGATGCGGAACTCGTGGCTGAAGGTACTGCCGATCGGCGATTTCGTCAGCTTGGTGCGCGGCTGGCCCTTATAGGTGATGCTGCCGGGGATCGGTTCGACATAAGCGGCCGGGCCTGTGGTCGTGCAGCCCGCAAGCGTAAGCGCGATTGCGGCCAATGATACGAGCGTTTTCATCCTGTCCTCCGAAGTGCGTCTGCGAAAACGATATGGAGGCGCAACGGTTCCCCGCGAGTGATAAAGGGCAGAGCTATTCGCACCTGCTACTTGCGTCTCGGATTTTGAGTGTCGCGCGCGACCCAGCGGAAGAAAGCGTAGACGAGCAGGCCGAAGATGAAAAGCGGGATGAGGTTCGCAAAACCGGACATATGATTCTCATTTCTCCCTCCCGATCCGGGGTCTAACCGGAGAGAAAGAGGCAAGGCAAGCGTGGCGTGCAGCGCCGCAGGTAAAATGTCCGTGTGCCTGTTTGGGGAACGGTTTGCGTGCGGCGGGAAGATCGCCGGAGAAGAAGGAAACAGGTGAGACCTGGCGCACTGCCAGTGATACCAGGTCTCCCAGTCCCCCGCCAGTTTCAGGGAACGGGTGACTTGATTTAGTATGACGAACGGCATGCGATATACATAGACCGAGAAATTACCTCGAATAAATCGCTACCTTGGTCGATCACCCCGGGGCCTGGGCGTGGTGCGTAGCTAATTGCTGCCGCCATGCGCGCACGACCCGCCGCGTTGTCCGCAAATGCCGTTTAACCCGTTGAATCGGCTGGAGATGCATTCTCGGCCCACGCCATAAGCGGATGAAGTAAACGGAACTTTTTGCGTGTTTGATCATTAAATACAGCGCATACCTATTATTCATGGAGGGCTAAACATGATCGGCACCATTCTCGTTATCCTCATCATTCTTTTCCTGATCGGTGCTTTGCCAAGCTGGGGTTACCACAATTACGGTTATGGTCCCTCGGGTGGCCTCGGACTGGTTCTGGTCATCGTCCTCGTTCTTGTTCTGCTGGGTCGCATCTGATCGATCCGCATTGAAGATGCAGCGACTGCCCGCACCCGCGCAAAAGCGCCGGTTGCGGGCATTGTTTCTTCTGGAATATGAGTGAGATACAAAAAATGACGGAATCCGAAGGGCTTAGGACGTGGACTATTGCCCTTTGTCCATCGGATCGGAAAAAACAGCACATTCGGAACGAACCCTCTTGCGCGCATAATGGATTCGTTCTAAATGCCCGCCATCGCTCGAATTCATGAGCGTGTGAGGCCTCGTGGCGGAGTGGTGACGCAGAGGACTGCAAATCCTTGTACCCCGGTTCAATTCCGGGCGAGGCCTCCAAAAATTTCACCGAATAAAACCTGTTTTTTTGAACCTTTGGCTAACATTGCGGTCATCGGCTGCCCTTGCCGTTCTAAAAAATCCCGGCCATTTCGCTTTTTCCAGCACTTAGGGCTCACCGCGCTTGAAAGCGCAGGCTTGGGCAATTATGAGATTGTTTAAAGGCGAGGGGAGACCCGCGCCGTTTTGAGCTTTTTGGGGCCGAGGCTTCCCGACCGGCATCCGCGAAATTGAGGCGATAACGATATGATGGATTTCGAAACCGCACGCGCCAATATGGTCGACAGCCAGTTGCGCACGACCGACGTGACGTCGCATTCTGTGCTGAAGGCGTTTTTGAGCGTGCCGCGCGAAGCTTTCGTGCCGGCGGGTGTGCGGCAGATTGCCTATGTGGACGAGGATCTGCAGATCTGTCCCGCCCGGGATGGTCGCCCGGCCCGTTACGTCATGAAGGCCTCGCCGCTGGCGAAGCTTTTGCAGCTTGCGGCGGTGACCAAGGAAGACGTGGTGCTGGAAGTCGGTGGCGGCGCCGGTTATACCGCGGCCATCCTGTCCCAGCTCGCCGGTTCGGTGGTTTCGCTCGAATGCGACGAAACGCTGGCGGCAGAGGCGACTGAGACGCTGGCCTCGCTCGGATATGACAATGTTGCTGTTGTCACCGGCGATCTCGAAAAGGGTTATGCGGGCGAAGCACCCTATGACCTGATCTTCATCAACGGCTCTGTCGAGGAAGTGCCGGCGGCACTGACCGACCAGCTGCGCGATGGCGGACGTCTGGTCGTCGTTGTCGGATACGGTAACGCTGCCAAGGCAACCGTTTACCGTCGCGATGGCAACAGCACCTCGGCTGCAACCTCTTTCAACGCGTCGATCAAGCCTTTGCCCGGTTTTGCCAAGGCGGCCGAATTCGTTTTCTGATCTTTAAAAGCGATCATTGTTTTGGACGCCGGGGCGGACTTTCCGCCCCGGCGTTTATTTTTGCGGGTGCCGCACCGGCAGACCCGCTTCGCCCACCCAATTGCCCAAAAAAACCATTCTCACAAAGCTGTGCATCACGGCGAAACTTGTCGAATCAGTGATTTAGTTCCTGACTATGCTGCCCTAGACTAAGGGTGATTCGGGGTGTGCGTATTTCTACCCCTTTTCAGGCCATCGGCCCGAAAACCGGAAGCGATTTTCGACAGGAACGGTGTGCAGATTTAAAATTTTGGAGCGTCCTTTGGGCGTCCGTATGGACGCAAGGCGGTCTAGAGAGTGGAAACCGGGGATTGATATGGCTCAGCCAAGCGTAGCGCGTGAACCGTCCATGGAAGAGATTTTGGCGTCCATACGCCGGATCATCGAAAGCAACGAGACCGGGCCTACCGGTGCGTTTTCCGGGCAGTTGCCGCCTGTCTATGACGACGAAGACGATGGCGCAGGCGAAGCGTCCTTCGTGACGGAGGCCATCAGCCCGCCGGCGCGCGTTCCCCCCGCCGCAAACCAGGCATTTGGCGCAAGGCCGGTGCAGGATTTTTCCGCGGCCTCCGAAAAGCAGACACCAGAACAGCAGGAAATCTCGGCCGAGAAAAGCATGTCGCTTGCCGATGTCGCCGCGCGCGTTCGCGCTGCCGCCGACCGCAACGCTGCCATGGGGCCGCAGGCATTTGCTGCCCAGGCGCAGCGTGAGCCCGCGCAGGCGGCCCCGGCCGCTCATTCCTCCAGCGTACCGCAGCCTTCGGCTGCGCAACAGGTTGAACGCCCTGCGCCGCAGCGCCCGACGGATGTGCGGCCGCTGCTGGCGGCCGCTGCCGCGAGCACCAGTGAACAGCCGGCAGCTTTTGCCGCCGAGGATCGTGCTGCTGCTGCCGCTGTCGAGAGCGCAGCTTTCGAGAACCGCTTCGACCAGCTGACGCTGCGAGGTGCCATCGACACGCCTGTAGCCCAGGATCATTTCGAGATTTCGGTGCAGGAACCTGCTGTCCAGATGCCGTCATTCGATCTGGCCGAACCCAAGGAAGAGGGCGGTTTGTCGCTCAACCTCATTTCCGAGGCTGCCGGTGCGCAGATCGCCCGTTCCTTCAGCGAACTTGCGGAAATTTTCGATGGCGTCGAACGACGCTCGATCGAGGATATGGCCGCCGAAATGCTGCGTCCGATGCTGCAGGACTGGCTGGAAGACAATCTGCCGACCCTGGTGGAGCGTCTCGTGCGTGAGGAAATCGAACGTGTGGCGCGCGGCTCGCGCCGCTAGGCTCTGTTCGTCCGCATCTTGTAACATGCGCAAGATAATGAAACAGAGGCCGCTCCGGCACCGGGGCGGCTTTTTTGTTGAAGATGAAGGCGCTATGGGGTCATAGTCGCTGACGGGTCGGTTTCTGTTGACTCTCGACCATCCATCCTTATTTAAAAAAATCCACACAAGAACTCTAAAATTCAGGTCAGGAAATGCTCGAAAAGACCTACGATTCCGCATCCGTCGAACCGAAAATCGCCAAAGCCTGGGACGAGGCGAACGCTTTTCGTGCCGGCGCCAACGCCAAACCGGGCGCGGAAACCTTCACAATCGTCATCCCGCCGCCGAATGTCACCGGCTCCCTGCATATGGGCCATGCGCTCAACAACACGCTTCAGGACATATTGGTCCGCTTCGAGCGCATGCGCGGCAAGGACGTGTTGTGGCAGCCGGGCATGGACCATGCGGGCATCGCCACGCAGATGGTCGTCGAGCGCAAGCTGATGGAACAGCAGCTTCCGGGCCGCCGCGAAATGGGCCGTGAGGCCTTCGTGGACAAGGTCTGGGAATGGAAAGCCGAATCCGGCGGTTTGATCTTCAACCAGCTGAAGCGCCTCGGTGCGTCGTGCGACTGGTCGCGTGAGCGCTTCACCATGGATGAGGGTCTGTCCGAGGCCGTTCTCGAGGTGTTCGTCACCCTTTACAAGCAGAACCTGATCTACAAGGACAAGCGCCTCGTCAACTGGGACCCGAAGCTGCAGACCGCGATTTCCGACATGGAAGTCGAACAGCTGGAAGTGAAGGGCAACCTTTGGCACTTCCGTTATCCGCTGGAAAAGGGTGTGAGCTATCAGCACCCGATCGCATTTGACGAGGAGGGCAAGCCCACCGAGTTCGAAACGCGCGATTACATCGTTGTTGCTACCACGCGGCCAGAGACCATGCTCGGCGATACCGGTGTTGCGGTGAACCCGGAAGACGAGCGTTACAAGGGCATCATTGGCAAGCATGTCATCCTGCCGATCGTTGGCCGCAAGATCCCGATCGTTGCCGATGACTATGCCGATCCGACGGCCGGAACTGGCGCCGTGAAGATCACGCCTGCGCACGACTTCAACGATTTCGAGGTCGGCAAGCGTTGCGGTCTGCGCGCCATCAACGTCATGAATATCGATGGGACGATCTCCATCAAGGAAAACGAGGATTTCCTCGAGGGCCTCAATCATCCGGCGGCGCTGCACGGCGCATGGGACCGCCTGGAAGGACAGGATCGTTTCTTCGCCCGCAAGGTCATCGTCGAAATCTTCGAGGAAGCCGGCCTGCTCGACAAGATCGAGCCGCACAAGCACGTCGTGCCGCATGGCGACCGTGGCGGCGTGCCGATCGAGCCGCGCCTCACCGACCAGTGGTGGGTGGACAACAAGACGCTGGCTCAGCCGGCCATTGCCTCGGTTCGCGAAGGCCGCACCAATTTCGTGCCTAAGAACTGGGAAAACACCTATTTTCAGTGGATGGAGAACATCCAGCCCTGGTGTATCTCGCGGCAATTGTGGTGGGGACACCAGATTCCGGCATGGTACGGCCCTGACGGGCAGGTCTTCGTTGAAAAGACCGAGGAAGAGGCGCTTCAGGCCGCTATCCAGCATTATATTGCCCATGAAGGTCCGTGGAAGGCCTGGGTCGAGGAGAAGCTTGAAAACTTCAAGCCGGGTGAGATCCTGACCCGTGACGAAGACGTTCTCGATACTTGGTTCTCATCGGCGCTGTGGCCGTTCTCGACGCTCGGCTGGCCGGAAAAGACGCCGGAACTGGCGCGCTATTATCCGACCAACGTGCTTGTCACCGGTTTCGACATCATCCCGTTCTGGGTCGTCCGCATGATGCAGATGGGTCTGCATTTCATGAAGGACGATGCCGGCAATCCGGTCGAGCCGTTCAGCACCGTCTACATCCACGCGCTGGTTCGCGACAAGAACGGCCAGAAGATGTCCAAGTCCAAGGGCAACGTCATCGATCCCCTGGAACTGATCGACGAATACGGTGCGGATGCGCTGCGCTTCACGCTCGCCATCATGGCGGCGCAGGGTCGTGATGTGAAACTCGATCCGGCACGTATCGCCGGTTATCGCAACTTCGGCACGAAGCTCTGGAACGCCACGCGTTTTGCCGAAATGAACGGCGTAAAGCGCGATCCGCATTTCCTGGCCGAAACCGCATCGCTGACGATCAACCGGTGGATCCTGACCGAGCTTGCCAACACCGCGCGCGATGTGACGGCGGCTCTTGAGAACTTCCGGTTCAACGATGCATCCGGCATCCTCTACCGTTTCGTCTGGAACCAGTTCTGCGACTGGTACCTGGAACTGCTCAAGCCCGTGTTCGGTGGCGAGGATGAGGCGGCAAAGGCGGAATCGCAGGCCTGCGCGGCCTATGTTCTGGATGAGATCTACAAGCTCCTGCATCCCTTCATGCCTTTCATGACGGAAGAGCTGTGGGCGCATACGGCGGGCGAGGGCGAGGAGCGGGCTGATCTTCTCTGCCTTACCGACTGGCCGACTCCGGAATTCCGCGACGATGCGGCGGCTGCGGAAATCAACTGGCTGATCGATCTGGTTTCGGGCATCCGCTCGACGCGTGCCGAGATGAACGTGCCGCCGGGCGCCACCGCATCGCTGGTGGTGGTGGGTGCCAATACCTCGACAGAAGCGCGGCTGGACCGCCATGCAGCCGCCATCCGGCGCCTGGCGCGTGCCGATGAAATCCGTGGTGCCGATGTGGCGCCAAAAGGTTCCGCGCAGATCATCATCGGTGAGGCCACCGTCTGCCTGCCGCTCGGCAACCTCGTCGATCTCGCGGCCGAAAAGGCCCGTCTCGAAAAGGCGATCGGCAAGGTGGATGCGGAAATGGAACGCATAGACAAGAAGCTGTCGAACGAAAAATTCGTGGCCAATGCCGATCCGGAGGTTGTGGCCGCCGAGCGCGACCGCAAGGCGGAGCTGGAAGTTCAGCTGACAAGTCTTCGAACCGCCCTGCAGCGGGTCAGCGAAGCAGGATAAGGTTCCTGTTGCGTGTAAAATCAAAACGCCCCGTGAAAACGGGGCGTTTTGCGTTCTGTCAGGGCCGGCTCAATTCATTGCTGCGTTGCAATGGCGAATCATGCACTGCGTGACAGCGCGATTATTTCTGCCGCGAGGCGCACAAAACCGCGCGGGAAGACGAAAAAGATCAATAAAAACGGCCTGATAAGCGATTTTCTTCGGAAACGTCCAACTGTGGTTATTTGGCGACATTTCCGGTGCGGATTGGGAGTTTGTTTCGTTTTGTGTCGTTTTTTCCAATTGGATTAGAATAATAGCCTAAAATGATTATGTAAGATGCCAAACATCAAAAACTTACGTAAAAAAATGGCCATCCGGTGGCAACCGCGCCGCGCCACGGCAGATTGTCATTTGCCGCAAAGCATTTCACTCTCTCAATGATCACATTGCCTTGATTGGGGAGAGAGATGGCAAAAACTGCATTTTTTCGCGGCGCAGTATGTTTCGTAGCCAGCATCGCGGCGGTCACGCCTTCACTGGCGGGCGGCCTCGAGCGCGGTGGCTACAATATCGACCTGCTGTTCGACCCGTCCGACTATGTTCTCGACAGTTCCGCTACATTCGTTGCGCCACAGCGCAAGGTTGAGAATGCGCGTGACAATCCGCTGAAGAGCGGTCCGCTGCCTGCGACTTGGTCAAGGAGCGCAGATGACTCTGAAAACTTCTGGTCGACCCGCATCGGCGCCAAGGCGGCAATAGGCGATTTCGGCGACTGCATGTTCGATTATTCGCAGCCTTGGGGCGCGCACCTCAATCCGGGCATCTGGCAGGGATCGAGCTACAATATCGAAACCAAGGTAAAGTCGCACAATTACGCCACCACCTGCCGTGTGAAGTTTGATCTTGGCAAGGGCGACTTCTCGATTATTGGCGGCGGCTTTTACCAGGAGATCAGCGGTTATAAATACCGTCAGGTTCTTGGCCCAGCTGTTCTTGGCCTCAATCCGGCCTGGTCCAGCTTCAGCGGCGTCGGCAAACTTGAGATGGAAGGGGACGGTTGGGGTTGGCGCGCCGGCGTTGCCTACGAAATCCCCGAGGTCGCCTTCCGGGCGAGCCTTGTTTATAACAGCGCCGTCGATCATGACCTGACCGGTTTCGCCGACGTCAGAGGAGTTCCGCAGACGCCGCCGTCCATCTCTCCGACGCTGGCGAAATACGGCGGCAAGCTGGTGCCGATCTATGGCTCCGTTTCGATGCCAGACAGCATCGAACTCAAGGTGCAATCCGGCATAGCTCCGGACTGGCTGGCTTTCGGTTCAGTGAAGTGGACTGACTGGAGCCAGATTCAGGTCATTCCTTTCTGCGCGGTAGGGACGTCCCCCTGCGTTCCGAGCGGCGCTGACACGCTGAACACTCTAGACCTGTTTTATCGTGATGGCTGGACGATTTCCGGCGGCGTTGGTCACAAGTTCAACGAGCAGTGGAGCGGTGCTGTGAGCCTGACCTGGGATCGCGGTACATCGACTGTTATCGGCACCCAGACCGACACCTGGACGCTGGGCACGCAGATCGTCTACTCGCCGAACAAGAATATCGAGTTCAAGGTTGCCGGTGCTCTCGGCCTCCTGACCTCCGGTAGCTCATCCATCAACGGTGGACCTTGCGGTGCGGGCTTCACCTGCGGCAACGAGGCGGGCTACGACTTCGGCAACGATCTCGTGGCTGCGATCTCTACGGGCGTCAAGGTCAAATTCTGACACCATTCGCCACACCTGAACGAAAAGAAAGGTCCGGTTTACCAACCGGACCTTTTTTCATTCCCGACTATGATTCCTGCTCGATAAAAATTTCTAGCCCGAAAGTTTTGTGACGATTTGGCAACACTTTTCTGCAAGCGTGGTGCCGCGTTGGAATGTGGGCATATCTGTCCATTTCCCCCGCCACAAACAAGGTGCTTGGCTTCTGTTTATGGACGCGGGGATGGAAGAACATGCAGGCGTTTGATGTGGGCCTGCGGAGTTGCGAAGAGTGAAAACGGGTTTGGATTCAGGGTTTAAGCAAGTAATACGGGAATTTGATCCGGGTTTCTTGTTTGGCGCTGACCGGCAGGCGGTCAAACGCCGTTATATTGCCGGAAATTATGCCTATATCTGTCTCACTGAAAATTTGGAGCAATTACCGCATATGACCACCGGCAGTGCGCTGGAAAGTGCTGCCGGAAAGACGCAGTGTGTTCGAAAAATCGCGACCCGGCGGGGTTCAGCTTTGCAGTATTCCGCAAGTATTGGCTATATGCCGGGAAGAGTGAGAGAAGTTCGCCTAAATGCTGAAATGTGAAGCACATGTTCTAAAGCCGCTCATCATGAGCCTTTTGCTTGCGTCGCTCGCAATGCCGGTGCTGGCTTTTGACATCAATGCAGGCGTTACCAAGGAATCCGGGCCCTTCGACCTGTTCAAGTTCGGCTTCAAGGCCTACAAGAACGGTAACAAGGACGAAGCCGTCGAGGCCTATCGCTATGCGGCCGAAAAGGGCCATACCGGCTCGCGCTGGGCGCTTGCCAATATGTATGCCTTCGGCGATGGCGTTGCCAAGAACGACTTCGAAGCTTTCAAGATCTACAGCGAAATTGCCAGCCAGGGCGTCGAGCCGGGCTCCGAGGATACCGGCTTCTTCGTCAACGCGCTGCTTTCTCTTGCCGATTATTACCGCCACGGCATTCCCGGCACTCCGGTAAAGATGGACCTGTCGCAGGCCCGCCAGCTCTATTTTCAGGTGGCTTCCACCTTTGGCGTGGCTGAGGCCCAGTTCCGTCTGGCGGAAATGATCCTTGCGGGTGAGGGCGGCCGGGCGGATGTGCAGCAGGCCAAGAAGTGGCTCAATCAGGCACGCAAGCACGGCCATGCCGGCGCCATGTCGATTTTCGGTAATCTGCTTTTCCAGGAAGGCCAGACGACGCAGGGACTCGCCTTCATGACGGCCGCGCTCGACAAGTGCACGGCGGTGGATTGCACCTGGATCCAGACCCTTCAGGAACAGGCTTTTTCGCTCGCGGGTGAAAACGATCGCCGCGCGGCCATCGCGCTGGCGCAGAACATGCAGATCGACGATCCGAACTGACAATTATGTCTATTGTGGCTGAGGCGACTTAGAGCACGTCCTGTTTAAACGGAATCGTTTGACGTGCTCTAACTCTTTGTTTCGGCGTACTTTTACCGGAAATTCTCTAACTCGCCCGGCGAGCGCCGTTCAATTGATCGGCGTAAAATTGAAATAACCGCAGACCGGTACGTGGTCGGACGGTTTTTCCCAGGCCCGCACATGTTTTTCGATGCTCACCGATTCCAGCCTGTCGGCCGCTTCCGCCGACAGCATGAGGTGGTCGATGCGGATGCCGTTATTCTTCGGCCATGCGCCAGCCTGATAATCCCAGAAGGAATAAAGTCCGGGTTCATCCGTCGTAGCGCGTGCGGCATCGGTAAAGCCGCGATTTTCCAGCCTGCGGAATGCCGAGCGCGTCTTGGGCAGGAACAGCGCATCGCCAGCCCAGACCCGCGGATCGTGGCAATCGAAGGGTTCGGGGATGACGTTGTAGTCACCCGCCAGAATAAGCGGCTCCTCAAGCGCAAGGCGATCTTCGGCAAAGCGGCGTAGCCGCTCCATCCATGCGAGCTTGTAGGGATATTTGACCGGATCGTCAGGCGGATTGCCGTTCGGCAGGTAGAGCGAGCAGACCCGGATCGCACCGCCATCAACGGAGAACACGCCCTCGATGAAGCGCGCCTGTTCATCGGCATCGTCGCCCGGCAGGCCGCGATTGATCTCGTCGGGCTTCATCTTCGACAGAAGGGCGACGCCGTTGAAGCCCTTCTGGCCATGGGTCTCGACGTGATAGCCGAGCGCTTCCAGCTCAAGGCGGGGAAAGCCTTCGTCAACCGACTTGATTTCCTGAAGGCAAACGATGTCGGGCGATGAATCCTTCAACCACTGGCAGAGGTTTTCGATACGCGCCTTGACGCCGTTGATGTTCCAGGTGGCAATCTTCATCGGAGTTTCCCTTTTGTGAGGTTACTTTTACCCGATGCAAAAGCGATTGCCACCGTTTTTGGAAACGGCTGGTGAGGATGTGGTGGATAGAAGCCGGGGCAGGGTAGATCAACAGCTATGGATGCACCGCAGCTCCCCAAACCCTCATTCCTGTGACGAGCGCAGGAACGAGGGCGGAGAGAAAGGCGTGAATGATCTCAAGCTTGGCGCTTGATATCACCATCAAATAGAAAAGCTGGTGCCGCAGCCGCAACTTGCGACCGCGTTCGGGTTCTTGATCTGGAAGGACTGGCCGAGCAGATTGTCGACGAAGTCGATTTCAGAGCCGGCCATATAGACAACCGACAGGCTGTCGATCAGCACCTTGGCGTCTCCGCGCGCAATCACGATGTCGTCATCGGCGGGGTCTTCCGCCAGATCGAACTTGTAGGAGAAGCCCGAGCAGCCGCCGCCTTCCACCGAAACGCGCAGAGCCTGCTTGCCCGCATCCGCTGCGACGATCTGGGCGATTCGCTTCGCTGCGGCTTCCGAAAGTGTAATGTCGCTGTTTTCCATGTCGTTCCTCGTGCCGGGGTCAAGAACCGGAGAGCAATAGATTTGTCGCCACCATTATAAACCAGTCAAATAAACGGTCTATAGCGATGTCCGCAACGGCCTTTGCCGCGATGATGCTTTGCGCTGACCTTTGCGATAGGTATGAAGGGTGGATGAAAAGGTCAATGGTCAAAGGCCATGGACTTCGGGTCAAATGAAGTCCCGGCCAGAGAACAGTACAGGTGGATGAATGATTATAGACCAGCGCGCATTGGGTTTCGGAAGTGGCGAGAGGGCGGTTTTCGCCTCTGATCCATGGACCACGCGCGGGCGTCTTTTTGCCGAGGAGGGGAGCCTGACGCGCTCGGAGTTCCAGCGCGACCGGGACCGCATCGTCCACACCACGGCCTTTCGCCGGCTTAAACACAAGACGCAGGTTTTCATCAGCCCTGACGGCGACCATTACCGCACCCGGCTCACCCACACGATTGAGGTTGCGCAGATTGCCCGCGCACTCGCACGTGCTCTGAAGCTGGACGAGGATCTGGCCGAGGGCGTGGCTCTGGTGCATGATTTCGGCCACACGCCGTTCGGCCATACCGGAGAGGATGCGCTGGATGCGGTGTTGTTGCCCTATGGCGGCTTCGATCACAACGCGCAGTCGCTGCGCATCGTCACCAAGCTAGAGCGCCGCTACGCCGAATATGACGGCATCAACCTGACATGGGAGACGCTGGAGGGGCTGGTGAAGCACAATGGCCCGCTGGTCAATGCCGAGGGCGAGGGCGTGAAGGGCCCGGTTCCGCTGCCCATCCTCGAATATTGCGAGCTGCAGGATCTGGAAATCGGCAGCTATGCCAGCCTTGAGGCACAGATGGCGGCTATTGCCGACGACATCGCCTATAATACCCATGATATCGATGACGGCCTGCGTGCCGGTTATCTGAGCTTCGAGATGCTGGAAGAGGTGCCTTTCCTCAGCAAGCTGATGGCTGAGGTACGTGCGAAATATCCCGTGCTCGACAAGGAACGCTTCGCCAATGAAATCATGCGCCGCCAGATCACCCATATGGTCGAGGATGTAATCGGGGTCGCGCAGCAGAATCTTTCCCGGCTGAAACCGAAGAGTGCGGCCGATATCCGCGCCGCTGATTTTACCGTCGCGACTTTCTCGCCGGAAATGGCTGAAACCGACAGGCAGATCAAGAAACTGCTGTTTGCCCATATCTACCGGCATCCGGAAATCATGCGCATCCGCGCCGGCGCTACGCGGATCGTTACCGACCTTTTCCACCGTTATATGGAAGTGCCGGCAGAGATGCAGAGTCACTACTGGGTGGACAGCATTTCCGGTATGAGCAAGGCCGCAAAAGCCCGCCATGTGGGGGATTATCTGGCCGGTATGACCGACAGTTATGCACTGCGCGCCCACCAGCGGCTGTTTGACCACACCCCCGATTTGCGATAGGGCAGCGGGCGATCGCGAAGCCAACCCGGTTATGATGGCCGGACATGAACAGAAGCCCTTCGCGCAGGTTGGAACGATGAACATTTTTGCCGATTTCGATACCAGGATCAAAAACGCGCTCGAGACTCTCGATCTCGTGAAAGAGAACCGCGAAAAGGTCGATTTCAGTCGAATTACGGTCGAATCCCCGCGCGATCTCAGCCATGGCGATGTCGCAACCAATGCCGCTATGGTTTTGGCGAAGCCGCTCGGCACCAATCCGCGGGCGCTGGCCGAACTCATCGTGCCAGCACTTCAGGCCGATGGCGATGTCGATAGCGTCAACGTCGCCGGTCCCGGCTTCATCAATCTCAAGGTCTCTGTCGGTTACTGGCAGCGTCTTCTTGCCGACATGATCGGGCAGGGCATCGATTTCGGCCGCTCGAAGATCGGCGCGGGCCAGAAGATCAACGTCGAATATGTCTCCGCCAACCCCACCGGTCCTATGCATGTCGGCCATTGCCGTGGTGCTGTCGTGGGTGACACGCTGGCGAACCTGCTCGCCTTCGCCGGTTATGGCGTGACCAAGGAATATTACATCAACGACGCCGGCTCGCAGATCGACGTGCTCGCGCGTTCGGTCTTCCTGCGTTACCGCGAGGCGCTTGGCGAAGATATCGGCGCCATTCCGTCGGGCTTCTACCCCGGTGACTATCTCGTTCCAGTCGGCCAGGCGCTGGCGGATGAATATGGCATCAAGCTGCGCGCCATGCCCGAGGAAAAGTGGCTGCCTATCGTCAAGGACAAGGCGATCGCCGCAATGATGGTGATGATCCGTGAGGATCTGGAGACGCTGAACGTCAAGCACGACGTGTTCTTCTCGGAGCGCACGCTGCATGAGGGCAATGGCGGACCCATTCTCTCGGCCATCAACGATCTCACCTTCAAGGGCCACGTCTACAAGGGCACCTTGCCGCCGCCGAAGGGCGAGTTGCCGGAAGACTGGGAAGACCGCGAGCAGACGCTGTTCCGGTCCACCGAGGTGGGTGACGACATGGACCGCGCGCTGATGAAGTCGGACGGTTCCTACACCTATTTTGCCGCCGACGTCGCCTATTTCAAGAACAAGTTCGATCGCGGTTTTTCCGAGATGATCTATGTGCTCGGCGCCGACCACGGCGGCTATGTGAAGCGGCTTGAAGCGGTTGCGCGCGCCGTCTCGGAAGGCAAGTCGAAGCTGACGGTTCTTCTGTGCCAGCTCGTGAAGCTGTATCGCGATGGCGAGCCGGTGAAGATGTCGAAACGCTCAGGCGATTTCGTCACGCTGCGCGATGTGGTGGACGAAGTAGGTCGCGATCCCGTGCGATTCATGATGCTCTATCGGAAGAATTCCGAGCCGCTGGACTTCGATTTTTGCGAAAGTGACCGAACAATCGAAGGATAATCCGGTCTTTTACGTGCAATATGCGCACGCCCGTTGCATGTCCATCTTCCGTCAGGCGCAGGAAGCGTTTCCGGGTCTTTCGCTCTCGCAGGACGACATGTCGTCTTCCGTTGCTTTGATTAGCGATATCAACGAGTTGCAGCTGGTTGCAAAGCTTGCTGAGTACCCGCGCCTGATCGAATCCGCAGCCCTTGCGCACGAGCCGCACAGGCTTGCTTTTTACCTCTACGATCTCGCCAGTTCCTTCCATGGACACTGGAACAAAGGTAAAGACCATCAGGAATTACGTTTTATTAACGATAAAAACCGAGAATTGAGCATTGCCAGACTCGGGCTGGTGAATGCTGTCGCGAATGTTTTGAAGTCTGGTCTTACGCTTTTAGGAGCGGACGCGCCTGACGAGATGCGATAACATATCACCATTATTTGCTCACAATACGCTGGCAAGAGCTGCAATGCGTAGATGGTGGAACACGTAATGGTCGAAAAAAATGTCGCGTATAACCGGGACGCCCGGTCTGAAGGGTTCGCTGACAACGATCCTCTGGCAGAACTGGCGCGTATCGTCGGTTTCGATGAGCGTCCTTCGCATGCGGGTTCCGAAGCTGCGCCACGCGCCGGCTCTGCGGCAACCCGCCGCGAACCCGAATTCAATCTCGAAGACGAGTTGCTTCGAGAGTTCGAGGTTTACGATGCGCCGCATGCCGATCCGGTCGTTCTTGACCCGGCAAACGATGTGCGTGCGGGCATCCACCCCAGCGACTTCATGCAGCGCGTCGAATCGGTTTTCGCCCGGCGTGAGCCTGAGCTTGCGCCAGCGGACGAACCCGTGTTCGAGGCAAGCCCCGCATCCGAAGTGAGCCAGGAGCCACTTCCCGAGGCCGATCAGGCCTACATTCACAATTACGTCGAGACGTCGACGCAGGACATCCGCGCGGATTTCCGTGATGATGCCGGTGCGGTTGCCGAGGTGTTCGATGTGCATTCGCGCCAATCGCGCCCTGCCGAGCCGGTGGTTTACCAGCAGGCTGCATGGGAAGAGCCGCAGGCTGTCGAGCCGGCTCAAAGCACCTGGCACGCTATGCCTGAGCTTCCGGCCGATGTTTCGAGCAATATTGCGCATTCCGATCAGAGCCATGCGCCTGAGCCGCAGGCTTTCGATCTTGCCGATGAGGTAGAGATCGCCGTCGCCGAAGCGCCTGCACCGATTTCCGTGCGTCCGCCTTCGCATGGTGGCCGTTCTTCGCTGGAATTTTCCAGCCTGCGTCTGCCGCTTGCCAATTTCGGCGCGCGCCGCGATGTTGCGGCAGGTGATCCCAAGCGGATCGAGCCGAGGGCCGGAGCGCTGCCTGCAGCCCGGATCGAGCCACAGGCCGAACCAGTTCCGGCGCCTGAGCCCGTCTTCGTTCAGGCGGAAGAAACCGCACCGACCTTTGCGCCTTCGGTTGCAGAAAAGCCGGTTGAAACAAATCTTTCGCCGATGGACGAGCTGATCTACGGCGTTGCGAAATATTCCATTCCCGGACGCGGCGAAGAGCCTGTCGTTCAGGATGCCCCCATCGCACAGGCTGCGCCTATCGTTCCGGCTGCAAGAGTGGAGCCGCCTTTGGTTGCCACGGCGCCGGTTGCCGCAGCCCCTGTAAAAGCAGCCCCGGTCGTAGCAGCGCCGCCCGTTCAGGAGCCGGACTTTGGGGATTTCGCAGGTTTCAACGACGATGATTTCGAGCTTGCGCTTGATGATCTCGATCTTGACCTCGACCTGTCCGAAATCGCTGCAGCGGAAGTCGCACCTGCGCCTGTGCCGCAGCCCGTTCGCCAGCAGCCGGTCGCTCCGGTAGCGGTTGCCGCCGCGCCGCAGCCGGTGCGGGAACAGCCAGCACCTCAGCCGCGCCCGGCCCCGGTTGCTGCAATTCCGGTAGCCGCCCCTCCGGTTCAGCCGCGTCCGGTTGCAGCCGCACCGCAGCCGGTTGCGCCACAAACGCTGGAAAGCCTGCCTTTCGATCCCTCGCAGATCGGTGAGACGGAAGAACATCCGGAAAATATTACCGAGATGGACGTGCCGGAATTGCCGGTCGGCGTTTTCGAACCCAAGCCTGTCGCCCGTCGTCACGAAGAAGACCTCGATATCGACACCGAGCTCGCAACGCTGTTTGCCCCGGCGGTTGCCGGTGGTCTCGACCGTCACAAACATGCGGAAAACCGGGCTGCTGCCCCGCAGGCGCGTCCTCAGGCACAGGGTCCGGAGGAGGTCGACGAATTTGAGCGGGCGCTGGAAGAAGATTTCCGCCGCTCCATGCAGGAGGCTGCTGCCTCGCGTGGCAATGCGCCGCGCGATGCCGAGAATACCTATGTCGACCATCAGCCGGCCTATCGCGAAGAAGAAGAACGCGGCGGTCGCCGCTGGATCATGCCGGTTGCCGCAGCAATCGGTCTGGTGCTTGTCGGTGGTGGTGTTTACGCGCTGATGTCGGGCGGTTCGTCCGGTGCGGGCTCCAATGGCGCGCCGGTCATCATTTCCGCCGATAACGACCCGATGAAGGTGGTGCCGGAAAATCCGGGTGGCCGCGTCGTGCCCAATCAGGACAAGGCGGTTTACGACCGCGTGGCCGGTGGTAGCGCTGCCGATCCGAAGCAACCGGCGCTGATCTCCAGCAACGAAAAGCCAGTCGATGTGGTCCAGCGTACGCTGATACCCGAACAGCTGCCGCTGGAAGGTGAAAACGACGCGGACATGGAAGCCACCGGCACGCCGGTTGGCGAGACTGAAGATCCGCGGCTGCTTTCGCCGGAAGAAAAGGCCAGCCAGAACGAAGGTGCCGGTGCGACGGGCGTTTCGCCGCGCAAGGTCCGCACCATGATCGTCAAGCCTGATGGTACGCTGGTTGCCCAGGAAGTCGATGCGCCTGCTGCCCAGCCACCGAAAGCCGACAAGGTCGCGGAGCTTGCTGCACCGCAGGCAGCCAAGCCGGGTGAGGGCGCTCCCGCCGTCATCGCCGCTTCGCGTGTTCCGGTTGCGCCTGAACACCCGCAGGCCAATACGCCAGCCGCTTCCTCCACACCGGCCTCGCAGTCGGCTGCGCCCGTTCCTTCGGCGCGTCCGTCTGCACAGCCTTCCAATGTGGTGGCAACGGTGACCAATCAGGGCAACGTCCGTCCTGCTGCAACTGCTCCGGCCCAGCCGCAGGCTGCACAGCAGCAGACAGCCGCCGCCATGCCCGCAGCAACGAGCGCGCCGTCTTCGGGTGGTTATTACATCCAGATCGCGTCCCTGCCGAGCCAAGCGGAGGCCCAGAAGTCCTACCAGAACATGTCGGCCAAGTTCGGTTCGGTCATTTCTGGTCGGGGCGTCGACATCAAGGCCGCTGAGATCGCCGGCAAGGGCACGTTCTACCGCGTCCGCATCCCGGCAGGCGACAAGAACGAAGCCGTGGCGCTGTGCGAAAAGTTCCGCGCAGCTGGCGGCAGCTGCCTGGTGGCGCGCTGATCGCGGCTGATCCGGTTGAGTGAAGATTGGGGCTGCCGTCTAAGGCAGCCCTCGCAGTGGGGAAAGGCTTTCCTCACATTCGACGTCATCCTCGGCCCCGTGCCGAGGATCTGCCAACGTTTCGCCAACCGTTAGGTTGCAGATGCTCGGGAAAGGCCCGAGCATGACGGCGGAGGGGTTGTCGACTTATCCCCGACGCCTTGCGGTATAAGGCCATTTCCCCATTCTGTGAGCGTGACATCATGACCGATTGCAAAGCTATGATCCTCGGATGCGGCGGGCTTACGCTTTCCGCTGACGAGATTGCCCTTTACCGCAATGAGCGGCCCTGGGGTTTCATCCTGTTCGGGCGCAATATCGGTGATGCGCAACAGATTACCGATCTCGTCGCCTCAATGCGCGATGCCGTCGCGCGGCCGGATGCCCCGGTTCTGATCGATCAGGAAGGCGGGCGCGTTCAGCGCATCAAGCCGCCGCTTTTGCAAGCCTATCCGAATGCCCGCATTCTTGGCGAGATATACGAGCGTGACCGGGAGGAAGGCCTGCGCGCGGCGTGGTTGATGTCGCGTCTGCATGCCTTCGATCTCATGAAATTCGGCATCAATATCGATTGCCTGCCGGTGCTCGACGTGCCGGTGGAAGGCGCCAGCAACGTCATTGGCAACCGGGCCTATGGCTACAGCCCGACCATGGTGGCGGAGATGGGGCAGGCGGCGGCTGACGGTCTCAAGGCGGGCGGTATGTTGCCTGTCATGAAACACATGCCGGGCCACGGTCGCGGCATGGTGGATTCGCACCATGAATTGCCTGTTGTCGATGTGCCGCTGGACGAGCTGGACGCCCATGATTTTGTGCCATTCCGCGCGCTGAACCGTGAATTGATGGCGATGAGCGCGCATCTGGTGTTCAACGCCGTCGATCGGGAGCGTCCGGCAACGACCTCGCCAAAGGTGATCGAGGAAATCATTCGTGGGCGAATCGGCTTTGACGGTCTGTTGATGTCCGACGACAGTTCCATGAATGCGCTGAAGGGCACGCTTGGCCAGCGTGCCGCGAATATTGTTGCGGGTGGCTGCGATATAGTCTTGCATTGCAACGGCGTGATGGGTGAAATGCTTGAGGTCGTTAAGGAGGTTCCCGTTCTTTCCGGCCGTTCGCTGGAGCGGGTGCGGGCCGTGGAAGCGGGTTTTCCCGCCGCTGATGCCTCCGACGAAGCTGAACTGAGAGCCGAATTCAACGCCATGTGGGCCGTTTCCTGACAATCGGGCGGCGGCCCGGTACTCGGGACGACAGGCCGGACGCCCGGCGGATGGAACAATGGCAGCAGACAAGTCTCGCACTTCAACGCCTATGGACAAGCTCTGGCAGGATGTGACGCCGGAGCGGCTGACGGGCGAGGCCGGGCTGGTGATCGATGTCGCGGGTTTCGAAGGCCCGCTCGATCTGTTGCTACACCTTGCCCGCACGCAGAAGGTCGATCTGTCGCGCATTTCGGTGCTGGCGCTTGCCGAGCAATATCTGCAATTCGTGGAAACAGCCCGCCGCGTGCGCATCGAGCTTGCGGCCGACTATCTGGTGATGGCGGCCTGGCTTGCCTTCCTCAAGTCCAAGCTTCTCATTCCGCAGCAGGCGAAGGATGACGGCCCCTCCGGCGAAGAAATGGCCGCGACGCTGGCCTTCCGGCTGAAACGTCTGGAGGCGATGCGGGAGGCGGCTGAACGCCTCGTCAACCGCGCCCAGCTTGGCCGCGATATCTTCGCCCGTGGCGCGCCGGAGCATATTCCGCATATCAACCGCTCGGCTTACGAGGCGAACCTATACGATCTCCTGAGTGCGTATGCCAATCTGCGGCAAAGGCAGGCCATCACCCAGGTCACGATTGAAAAGCGGCAGGTCTGGTCGCTTGTGGAAGCCCGGGAACTCCTGAACAGTCTGCTCGGGGATGTCGGCGAGTGGACGGTGCTCGACCAATATCTGCTGCAATATGTGCCTGACCCCGCGATGCGCGTGACGGCAATCGCCAGCGCTTTCGCCGCCTCGCTGGAGCTCGTGCGCGAGGGATCGCTGCAAATCCGGCAGGAGGGCGCGTTCCAGCCCATCTATGTGCGCAGGAGCGAGCGAGATGACCGCGCGCCGAATGCGGAAAGGACTGATAATGACGCATGACGACGAGACCGGCGAAGCCGCCATCGTGGCAGATGGGGCGGCGGATGTGGTTGGGGCCGAGCCCGCGGTATTTTCCGAGCGTCAGCTGAAGGAAGCCGAGCGCATTGCCGAGGCGCTGGTCTTTGCCTCGGCCGAACCGGTTTCAGTTGCCTTCATTGCCGAGCGCCTGCCGCGCGGCATGGATGTCGTTGCCATACTCCACGGGCTGAAGGCGGCTTATGGCGAGCGGGGCGTCAATCTGGTGCAGGTTGGGGGGCAATGGGCGTTCCGCACGGCCGGCGATCTCTCCTTCGTCGTCCATTCTGAGGAAAAGGAACCTAAGAAGCTTTCGCGTGCGGCGCTGGAGGTTCTGGCGATTGTAGCGTATCATCAGCCGGTGACACGCGCCGAAATCGAGGAAATCCGTGGCGTGCAAACCTCACGCGGTACCCTCGATGTGCTGATGGAAGCGGGTTGGGTGCGTTTCAGGGGCCGCAGGCGCACGCCGGGCAGGCCGGTGACGATCGGCACCACGGTGGAGTTTCTCGACCATTTCGGCCTTGAGGAATTGCGGGACTTGCCGGGCCTTGAGGAACTGAAGGGTGCGGGCCTGCTTTCGGGCCGTATTCCTTCCAATTTCGGCGTGCCTTTGCCGATGATGAGCGACGAATTGCGCGAAGACGAAGACCCGATCACGCAGCTCGATCTGGAAGAGTTGGGCCTGCTTGCACCTGGTGGCGGCGATGGCGACGATTGATATCGTCTTCATGCGGATGACAAGGCACGAAAACTTTATGCCCACAGCCTGTTGAAGCAACGATTTGTTGTTTGAAAAAGCCTTTCAAACGTCTTACATCGTCTGAAAGCGAAATTCAGGAGTTTCAGTTATGGGTTCTTTTAGTGTGTGGCATTGGCTGATCGTGCTGGTGATCGTTCTCGTTCTCTTCGGACGCGGAAAGATCCCGGAACTGATGGGCGATGTCGCCAAGGGCATCAAGAGCTTCAAGAAGGGCATGGCTGACGAAGATCAGACTCCGCCGCCGGCCGATGTCAACGCGAAGACTGTTGACCACAAGGCTGACGAGATCAAGTAAGCGGCTTGAACCTGCTTGTTTTGAGACTGGCGCTAGGGTCTCGGGAGCGTTTTGATGTTTGATATCGGTTGGAGCGAGCTTCTGGTGATCGCGGTCGTTTTGATCGTGGTCGTCGGTCCCAAGGACTTGCCGCCCATGATCCGCGCCTTCGGTAAGACGATGGCCGGCCTTCGCAAGATGGCGGGGGATTTCCGCACGCAGTTCGACGAGGCCTTGAAAGAGGCAGACATGGACGATGTGCGGCAGACAATCTCCGATGTGCGCAATCTCAACCCGACCAATTCCCTGCGCGATGCTATGAACCCGCTTCGCCAGCTCGGCAACGAAATCAAGTCCGATCTCCAGAAGGCGACAGCCGCTCCCGATGCGATGTCGTCGACAGCAGCACCTGCAACAAGTGAGCCGGTGGCTCCGCTTGTCAGTGTGCCGGAGCCCGAGATGAAGCTTCCGGATGTGGCGCCTGCGGTCGTTCCCACGCCTTCTGCATCTTCGCCGGTTACTGCGGTTGCTGCTGCGGAGGAAAAGCCGAAGCGTGCGCGTGCGAAATCTGTTGCGACCGTTGAAGCCGAAGCGGTTGCCGCCAAGCCGAAGCGCACCACCCGCAGCAAGCCTGCCGCAGCGCCTGTTGAAGAAGCTGCTGTCTTGAAGCCGACCGTGAAGGCTGTCGCCAAAAAGGTTGCTGTCAGGAAAGCGGCAGCGGAGAAGGCGGTTGCCGTTGCGGATGCCAAGCCGGCCAAACCGGCAAGAACCAAGGCTGCAAAGCCCAAAAAGGATGAAGCATGAGCGGGGACATCGAGGACAAGCCGCAGCCGCTTATCGAACATCTCATGGAGTTGCGCACGCGGCTGATCTGGTCGCTCGGCGCGTTCTTCGTCGCCTTCATCGCCTGTTTCGCCGTTGCCAAGCATCTCTTCAACCTGCTGGTCATTCCCTATAAGTGGGCGGTCATCTGGGCGGGGCTGGATGTGGCGAAATCATCGCTGATCTATACGGCGCCGCAGGAATTCTTCTTCACGCAGATCAAGGTTGCCATGTTCGGTGCCATGGTGATCTCCTTTCCGGTGATTGCCTCGCAGCTCTATAAATTCGTGGCGCCGGGCCTCTACAAGAACGAGCGCGCGGCCTTCCTGCCGTTCCTGATCGCATCGCCGATCCTTTTCCTTATCGGCGCGGCGCTCGTCTATTTCTTCTTCACGCCCATGGTCATGTGGTTCTTCCTCGCCATGCAGCAATTGCCAGTAGATGGCGAGGTGGCGATTTCCCTGATGCCGAAGGTGTCGGAATATCTCAGCCTCATCATGACGCTGGTTTTGTCCTTCGGCCTGGTATTCCAGCTGCCTGTCGTCACCACGCTTCTGGCGCGGGTCGGGATTCTGACCAGCGACTGGCTGCGGGAAAAGCGCAAGTTCGCCATTGTCATGGCCTTCGTGGTTGCGGCCGTGCTGACGCCGCCAGACCCCATGTCCCAGATCGGTCTTGCGCTACCTGCGATCATTCTCTACGAGATTTCCATCTACATGGCTCGACTCGTGGAGAGGAAACGTGCTGCGGAATCCAAAAGCACGGAGCTGGAAGAGACCTGACGCTTCGCCACGGTCTTCCTGCTCATCAAATCTCCTCGCGCCGGGCCTTTCGCCCGGCGTTTTGCTGATAAAACGCGAGCGACCAACAATAGTCTGGAACGACGATGCACGACATTAAATGGATACGCGAAAACCCCGAAGCCTTTGATGCAGCACTTGCACGGCGCGGCGCAGAGCCTGCCGCAAGCAGCCTGATCGCTCTCGACGAAAAGCGCCGTTCCGTCATCCAGTCCCTGCAGGACATGCAGTCGCGTCGCAATGCCGCTTCCAAGGACATCGGCGCCGCCATGGCGCAGAAGAACATGGAGCTGGCGGAAAAGCTGAAAGCGGAAGTCGCCGACATCAAGGAAAACATGCCGCGCGCCGAGGAGGAGGACCGCCAGGTCACCGCCGAGCTTAACGACGCCCTGTCGCGCCTGCCCAACATGCCTTTCGACGATGTTCCTGACGGCAAGGACGAACACGACAATGTGGTGACCCGCGTGGTCGGCCAGAAGCCCGGCTGGAACCATGAAGCAAAGGAGCACTTCGAGATTGGCGAAGCGCTCGGCTACATGGATTTCGAGCGGGCTGCCAAGCTTTCCGGCTCGCGCTTCACCGTGCTGACCAGCCAGCTGGCGCGTCTGGAACGGGCGCTCGGCCAGTTCATGATCGACCTGCACACCTCGGAACATGGCTACACGGAAGTCTCTTCGCCGCTGATGGTGCGTGATGAGGCGATGTTCGGCACCGGCCAATTGCCGAAGTTTTCCGAGGATTTGTTCAAGACCACTGATGGCCGCTGGTTGATCCCGACGGCGGAAGTGACGCTGACCAACCTTGTCTCCGGCGAAATTCTCGAGCAGGAAAAGCTGCCGCTACGCTTCACGGCACTTACGCCGTCCTTCCGTTCGGAAGCGGGCTCTGCCGGCCGCGACACACGCGGCATGCTGCGCCAGCACCAGTTCTGGAAATGCGAACTCGTCTCCATCACCGACGCGGAAAGTGCTGTTGCCGAGCATGAGCGCATGACGGCCTGCGCCGAAGAAGTGCTGAAGCGTCTTGGCCTGCATTTCCGCACCATGACGCTGTGCACCGGCGATATGGGTTTCAGCGCGCGCAAGACCTACGATCTGGAAGTTTGGTTGCCGGGCCAGAACACCTACCGCGAAATTTCGTCCTGCTCCGTCTGCGGCGATTTCCAGGCGCGGCGCATGAATGCGCGTTATCGCGGCAAGGACGACAAGGCGACGAAGTTCGTGCACACGCTGAACGGCTCCGGCACCGCCGTCGGCCGCTGCCTGATCGCGGTTCTCGAAAATTATCTCAACGACGACGGTTCCGTCACAATTCCAGACGTGCTGCTGCCCTATATGGGCGGTCTGACACGGATCGAGAAGGCGGCCTGAGGGAGAGCAGTGTCGTGCTATTGGAAGGAGAATCTTCCAATTACGCCGACGTCATCGTCGGGCCTGTCCCGAGGATCTGCAACCTGTCGATTGATTTAGACGTGATTAGATCCTCGGGACATGCCCGAGGATGACGTTGAGAGAACTGCACACCTCACTGCCGGTGGGGAGGATGCTCCGTCCCGGAAGATATGAAAAGCGGAGAGAGAAACATGCGGATTTTGCTGACCAATGACGACGGTATCCATGCCGAAGGGCTGGCGGTGCTGGAACGTATCGCCCGCACGCTGTCCGATGACGTCTGGATCGTGGCGCCCGAGACCGACCAGAGCGGTCTTGCTCACTCCCTTACTCTCTCCGAGCCGCTGCGGCTGCGCAAGGTTTCCGACAAGCATTTCGCGCTGCGCGGTACGCCGACCGATTGCGTCATCATGGGCATCCGTGAAGTTCTGCCGGAAAAGCCCGATCTCGTACTCTCAGGTGTCAATGCCGGCGCCAATATGGCTGACGATGTCACCTATTCCGGCACGATTGCCGGTGCCATTGAAGGTACGCTGCAAGGGGTACGCTCCTTCGCACTCAGCCAGGCTTTCAGCCATTCCGAAGGCCGCGTCGTGCCGTGGGAGGTGACTGAGACCCATGCGCCGGATCTGCTGCGCAAGCTGATGAATGTGGAATTGCCTGATGGCACCTTCCTCAATCTCAATTTCCCCAATTGCGCACCTGATGATGTGCAGGGTGTCTCCGTTACCGGGCAGGGCAAGCTCGATTTCGGCCTGACGGTAGAAGAACGCCAGGATGGCCGTGGTCTTCCTTACTACTGGCTGCGCTTTGGCGAACGCCTCGGCACCTTCCTCGAGGGCACGGATATCCACGCTTTGAAGCACGGCAAGATTTCGGTCACGCCGCTAAAGCTTGACCTTACGGATTACACGGTCAAGGATCGGGTTGCGCAAGCACTTGGATTCGGAGTCGCCGATTGAAATCCGCAATGGTTGAAAAGGAAGGTTTTGCCGCTCTCGTTCTCCGCTTGCGGGGCGAGGGGATTTCCGATCTCGACCTTTTGACGGCGGTCGAACAGACGCCGCGCTCCAGATTCGTGCCACCGCAATTCGCCGCTGATGCCTATTCCAGCCGTACAATCCCGATCGACTGCGGCGCCTTCATGGAAGGCGCTGACATGGCGGTGAAAATCCTGGCCCGCCTGCAATTGAAGCCGGGCCAGCGCGTGCTGGAAATCGGTACCGGCAGCGGTTTCATGACGGCGATCATCGCGCGCCGGGTGGAGCGGGTCTTTTCGCTGGAGCGATACAAGACACTGGTGCAGCAGGCGCAGAACTGTCTGGACGATCTTTCCATCCGCAATGTCGTCATCCGCCAGGCGGATGGCAGCAACGGTCTGGTCGGCGAGGGCACCTTCGACCGAATCGTCGCCACCGCCGCCTTTACCACCATGCCCCGCTTTTTCGCCGAGCAGATCGTCTCCGGCGGCATGATGATCGCGCCGATCATTCTGGAAGACGGGCGCTGCGTGATGACGCGCTTCTCCAAGACCGGCAGCCGCTTCGAGAAGGAAGAGCTGTTCGAGACGCCCTATCTGCCGCTTGGCAGCCATATTGCCCGGCATTTGTGACAAAATGAAAATATCGAAGGCGATTAATTTTCGTCTTAGAATGTTCTAAATCATCGCAACCAACTGATTTTCCATAATAATATTGTTCAGACATGACGCATGCCGTTTTCGTCATGGTTATCGAAGTGTCAAAAAAGCGCCGAGCGGCTTAACGTTTTAACGGCGTGGTAACACTAACGCGCTTTAATCATAAACATCGACGCATGGTTTTCCCGGGATCGGGAAATGGGCCTTGCAAGAAGTGAAATTTGTGCCGGATCGACCTCGATGCGGCGGGTTGGCGTCAGTGTAGATCGAGTTATGCGTATGAGACATTCGTCTAAAATCGGAAAATCAGTCGCAAAAATGTTCGCAGCGGCATTGCTGGCAAGCGTCGCAACGGGCTGTAGCTCGGATGCAACGCGGTTCAGCGGCCTCTTTTCCAGTGGACCGGATCGGATGACGACAGCGTCAATTCCAGCCCGCCAGGGCGGCGGTGCTTATGGGCAGGCCCCGGTCCCGCAAGGCGACATGAACGGTGGTTATGCCTCTGCGGCACCCCAGGGCGGCTACGCCAATCAGAACATGGCGGCCAACTCCTATCCGTCTTCCGGCGGTTACGGCGGTGGCGTTCAGCCTTCGACGGCCCGTTCGGCTTCGGCCTCTCCGGTGCAGCGCTCCGAGCTGTCGGCTCCGCCGGCGGTGGCAAGCCGCGACCCGTCGACCCGCAACGAAGCCATGGCCCAGCCTTTCCCGTCCGCACAACGACCAGCCGCTCCGTCTC
Organism: Agrobacterium sp. SORGH_AS_0745; assembly: GCF_030818995.1. Classification (NCBI taxonomy): domain Bacteria; kingdom Pseudomonadati; phylum Pseudomonadota; class Alphaproteobacteria; order Hyphomicrobiales; family Rhizobiaceae; genus Agrobacterium; species Agrobacterium sp. SORGH_AS_0745. The sequence goes on along the minus strand of NZ_JAUTBI010000003.1, from coordinate 2,322,840 downwards.
TCGCAGCACCTGCACAGCAGGCTGCCGCTCCCGTCGCCGACAATCTCACCACCGCAACCGTCCGTTCCGACAAGAACGGCTGGCATACGGATGGCGCCTCTTCGGTAACGCTGCGTCCGGGTGAAAGCATCGCGACTATCTCCAACCGCTACGGCGTTCCCGAAAAGGAACTGCTGCGGGTCAACGGTCTGAAAACCGCGGCGTCCGCGCAGGCTGGCCAGTCGATCCTTATTCCGAAATTCGGTCAGGTCCGCAATGCCGCCAAGGCTGCGGCTGGTGACATTGCGCTCAACCGCAACGGCGACGAGCCGAACCCGCTGCGTGGTCCAGACCAGAAGGTAGCCGTGCTTCCCTCGCAGAGTGTTGCCCGCGACAAGGTTTCGGCTGAAAACGGCAAGCTCACACCTCCCGGTGGCAAGCCTATGCCGCCAGCCGGTGGTTACAAGGTTCAGCCGGGCGACAGCCTGGCAAAGATCGCCCGTGAAAACGGCGTTTCGGTTGCAGCCCTCAAGGCCGCGAACGGCATTTCCACCGAAAGCATCCGTGTCGGCCAGACACTCGCCATGCCGGGTGCTTCGACCGACGCCATTAAGACAGCCTCCGTACCCGCAAAGGAAGCGGCCAAGGCAGTGGAAACCGCATCCGCCAAGCCGGAACCCTACAAGGCTCCTGCCGCAGCTGCGACCGTACCGCCCGCTCCTGCCGCAACGGCAAGCGTCGGCGATATCGAGAAGAAGTCCGATATGGCCTCGCTCGCTCCGGAATCCACGGGCATCGGCAAATATCGCTGGCCGGTTCGTGGCGCCGTCATCAACAATTTCGGCGACAACGTCGAAGGCAGCCGCAACGATGGCATCAACATCTCCGTTCCGGAAGGCACGCCGATCAAGGCCGCCGAAAACGGTGTGGTCATCTATGCGGGCAATGGCCTTAAGCAGCTCGGCAATACGGTTCTCGTCCGTCATGACGACGGTAAGGTCACCGTTTACGGCAACGCCGCCAATCTCGACGTGCAGCGCGGCCAGAAGGTTCAGCGCGGCCAGACCATTGCCACGTCAGGCATGACTGGCAGCGCCAAACGTCCTCAGGTTCACTTCGAAGTTCGCAAGGATGCGACGCCGGTGAACCCCTCCGGTTTCCTTGAATAGGTATTGCGTCTCAAGGAATGATGAAGCCGGGCCGAACGCCCGGCTTTTTCATTTTTGGGGGTAGGCCAAACGTCCTCACACATTCGACGTCATCCTCGGGCTTGACCTGAGGATCCATGGTGCGGTCGGTTTGCGGGCCCTCGGGTCAAGCCCGAGGATGACGGAGGAGAAGAGTTTGCCGAAACGGCAGTTACGCCCTCACCAACCCAACCGTCTTCTCGATGAAGTCCGCAATCGTGGCGGTATCGTCGAGGTCGAAGACGGGAAGAGTGGTGTCGGTCACCGCGTGATCGGCGGCAATTGCGATGATGTGCGGATCGCTTCCGGCAAGCGGTTCGGTCTTGGCAGCTTCCAGCCGTCGCGCCTCGATCTTCGGCACCGGCTCGTATTTGTAACCCTCGATCAGTACGAGATCGCAAGGGGCGAGGCGGGCGAGGATTTCCTCGAAGGACGGTTCGGCTTCGCCGCGCAATTCATGCATGATGGCAAAGCGGGTGCCGGAGACGATGGTGACCTCGTGCGCGCCCGCCTGACGGTGACGCCAGCTATCGGCGCCGACCTTGTCGATATCGAAATCATGATGGGCATGCTTGATGGTCGAGATCCGATAGCCGCGCGCCGTCAGCTCGGTGACGATGCGGACCGCAAGGCCGGTCTTGCCCGAGTTTTTCCAGCCGGCAATACCGAAGACCTTTTGGCTCATCATGGTTCCATGCTCTCCAGATAGCTTCGAGCGAGCGCCAGTTCATCCGGCGTGTTGATGTTGAAGAACGGATCGAGGCTGCCCTTGGCCGTTTCAAGCGGCGGGAAGGCGATACCGATCGTGACGTGTCGTGCAAGATAGGCGCGGATGCGCCGGTTTGCATCGTTCTTCAGCCATTCCTCCAGATCGTCCGAGAGCGCCACGGGCCATAGTGCGAAAACCGGGTGCAACTGGCCGCTGGAGGCGGCGATGACGATTGCGTCTTCGGCCATGTGTTCGCAGAGGCGGTCGACGAGATCTTCGGGAAAGAACGGGCTGTCGGCGGGCACTGTCAGGAAGTGGCTTTTCCGGGCGTGATGGTTCTGGAAATGCCGCATGCCGGCGAGAACGCCAGCGAGCGGCCCGGCATGGCCGTTCACGGTGTCAGGCAGCAACGGCAGGCCAAAGCTTTCGGCCCAGCCATTCGCGGCATTGATGGTGACATCTGACACCTGTGGCGCGATGCGGCGCACGACATGGGAAAGCAGCGGTTCGTCGCCCAGCATCACGGTCGCCTTGTTGGTGCCCATCCGTCGCGACAGGCCGCCGGCAAGCACAAGACCGGGTATTTCAAATCGCGCCGTCATTGCCGCTTTTCCTGCAGCCTTACAATATAGGTGGTGAGGAGGGCGACAAGGCCGGTCGCCAGCATCACGAGAAGAAGCGGCCAGGTTCCGTCCTCTTTGGACAGAACAGACGAGGCAAGCACGGAAAGTGCCGCACCGCCGCCGATGGTCATGGCGCCGCCAAGACCGGAGGCGGAGCCTGCCAGATGTGGTTGGACGCTGACCATGCCTGCATTGGCACTTGGCAGGGTCACACCGTTTCCGACACCAATGAGCGCAAGCGGCACGAAAAACGCATAGGGGCTTTCCGCCCCGGTAGAGATCAGCGCTATGGCTGCGACAATGCCGGCGATGGCGACGACATTGCCCGACAGCATCATGCGGGTGATGCCGATCTGGCTCGCATAACGGCCGGAGACGAAGTTGCCCAGCATGTAGCCGCTGGCCATGAAGAAGAATTGCAGGCCGAGCATGGCCGGGGCAAGGCCATAAAGCACGCTGCCGACGAAGGGGGCGCCGCCGAGAAACGAAAAGAACATGCCCGACGAGAAGGTCGAGGTCAGCGCATATCCCCAGAAGAGTGGCGAGCGCAGAAGTTCCGGCCAGGCGTGGAACTGCTGCGAGAAGCTTGCCGATCTGTTGTGATTGGTTTCGCCGAGATCAAACCAGGCGAGCACCAGAATGCCGACCCCGAGCAGGGCAAGAAGCGCAAAGCTGGACTGCCAGCCGGAGATATCGTTGAGCAGACCGCCAACCGTGGGGCCGACCATCGGCACCACTGACATGCCCATGGTCACATAGCCGATCATCGAAGCGGCTTGTTCCATCGGCACCATGTCGCGCACGATGGCGCGCGCCAGCACGAAGCCGGAAACGACGGCCGCCTGCGCCACACGCCCGAACATGAAGACGGTGATATCTGGCGCCAGCATGCAGACGAGCGTGGCGACGATCATCATCGCGATGCTGGCAAGCATGACGGGCCGGCGTCCGAAAAGATCGGATAGCGGGCCGATGAGGAGTTGCAGGCAGGCGGTGGCGGCGAGATAGCCGGACACGGCAAATTGCATCACGGCGTAATCGGTCTCGAAATGGAGCGCCATCGCTGCAAGCGAGGGCAGGAACAGGTTCATGCAAAGCGCCGCGACGCCGGCGATAACGACGAGCGTGATGATGTGGGGCGGGGTGGTGCGATCCAGAAAGCGGGCGTTTTTCATGTCATTCTCCCGCTTTTTCCTTAAAGGCAGCTTTCGTTACGGAAGCTGGCCGCACGGTGGTCGCGGCAGTGGGCGTGGCGGCAGAGCGCTTGGCCATCTGCGAGCGCTTGCGCAGGCTTTCACGGTAGAAGGTGTAGAGGCCCGAGCCGATGACGATCATGGCGCCGACGATCGTGAAGCTGTCGATCTTTTCGTTGAAGAAGAACACGCCGATCATGAAACCCCAGAGCAGGCTGGTGTAACGGAACGGCGCGACGAAGGAGATTTCGCCGGTTCGCATTGCCAGAATGATTGCCTGGTAACCGACCAGCACCAGAACGGCAGAACCGGCCAGATGCGACAGGATCATGAAGTTCATGGGCTGCCAGCCGCCGAAGGGCTGGATCAGCAGGCCACCCACCGCCATGTTGACGGAGGCGGTAACGAAGGTGACGGCAAGCGAGGGGACATCCGCATACATCTTGCGGGTCAGAAGATCACGCGCGGCGGTGACCGCAAGCGAGGCGACGACCAGCAGCGCGCCTGAGGTGAAGCCTTCCGGGCCGGGCCGGATGATGACGAGCACGCCAATGAAGCCGACGATGATCGCCGCCCAGCGCCGCCAGCCGACGGGCTCGCGCAGGAACAGTGCGGCACCCAGCGTGACGATCAGCGGCAGGGACTGCAATATGGCCGAGGCGTTGGAAAATTCTATGAGTCCGAGCGCCGTCAGATAGAGAACGGCGGCTGTCACTTCGCAGAGACAGCGCAGGATGATGATGGGGCGCATCAGGGTTTTCAGCGGCCGGAGCGCGCCGAAGTGCCGGGCGGCAATATAGATCAGCACCACCGTCATGATGCCGCGCACGAACATGATCTGGCCGGTATTGATGTAGGGGGTGACGGATTTCGTCAGGGCGTCGTTGGCCGTAAAGCTTGCCATGGCGAGCGCCATCAGAAGGGCGCCGCGCGTATTGTCCGTCAATGCCATTTCATACTGTCCCAGACCATGCACAGCCTAACCCCAAATTCCTCTCAGGGGTCGCCCGCCGGGCGGGACCGCGCATTCCTCCATGCCAAGAGACCTGACACGGCCAAGCCGGCATTTCAACCGCTTAAATGGGTGGGTGGACGAGAAACAGGTTCAGCCGCCGGTCACACTCATATGGCGGGCGACAGCGGGGCGCTTGTGGGTGCGGTCAATGATGAAATCATGCCCTTTCGGCTTGCGCAAAATGGCCTCGTCTATGGCGCCCGAGAGATAGGCGTCGCTGTCGGAAGCGCGCAGCGCCGTGCGAAGGTCGGCGGCATCGTCCTGCCCGAGACACATATAGAGCGTGCCGGTGCAGGTGAGGCGGACGCGGTTGCAGCTTTCGCAGAAATTATGGGTCATGGGTGTGATGAAACCGAGCCTGCCGCCGGTTTCCTTCACCGTCACGTAGCGGGCAGGGCCGCCGGTCTGGTAGTCGTTGTCAACAAGCGTGAAGCTTTGTTCCAGATCGGCGCGCAGCCTGGAAAGCGGTAGGTAGCGATCGGTGCGATCTTCCTCGATCTCGCCCATCGGCATGGTCTCGATAACAGTCAGGTCCATACCGCGACCATGGGCGAAACGCATCAGCTCGGGAATTTCAGTCTCGTTGAAGTCCTTCAGCGCGACGGCATTGAGCTTGATCTTGATGCCGGCGGCCTGCGCGGCATCCAGCCCTTCCATCACACGGTCGATATCGCCCCAGCGGGTGATCTCGCGGAATTTCTGCGGGTCCAGCGTATCGAGCGAGACGTTGATGCGCCGCACGCCGCAATCGGCGAGTTCAGCGGCGAATTTCGCAAGCTGCGAACCGTTGGTGGTCAGCGTCAGCTCATCCAGCGCGCCGGTGCCAATATGGCGGCCGAGGTTCCTCACCAGCATCATGATGTTCTTGCGCACCAGCGGCTCGCCGCCGGTCAGCCTCAGCTTGCGCACGCCCCGTTGAATGAAGACGGAACAGAGCCGGTCGAGTTCCTCCAGCGTCAGAAGGTCCTTCTTCGGCAGGAAGGTCATGTGTTCGGACATGCAGTAGGTACAGCGGAAATCGCAGCGGTCTGTCACGGAAACGCGCAGATAGGTTATGGACCGGCCGAAAGGGTCCACCATCGGTGCATTGTTTTCCGTCAGGGACTGCGCTCTTTCGAGCGATCCGGGGAAACTGTTCACGTCTCCGTCCTCACTGCGCGATGCGCCGGGCACAAGATTGCCGGGCATGTGCTTTACAGGTGATGTAGTGACTTGCCTATCGCGAGGCAAGTCCGTAATTCTGACGCATAAGACGAGCTTGCGGAAGTGAAAAATGAGTGATGCCTGGCCGACTGAACTGCTTGTGTCGAAAGACCGGCGGCAACTGACCGTTTCCTTCGATGATGGAAGCGTCTATCGGCTCGGTGCCGAGATGCTGCGCGTGCTTTCACCCTCCGCGGAAGTGCAGGGCCACGGGCCGGGCCAGAAGGTCACTGTTCCCGGCAAGCGCAACGTGACGATCCGCTCCATGATGGCGACGGGCAATTATGCCGTGCGCATCGTCTTCGACGACGGCCATGACAGCGGCATCTTCACCTGGAGATATCTGAAGGAACTGGGAGAGACCGGCGACGCATCGTTTGCCGATTATGAGCGACAGCTCGCCGAAAAGGGCTTGAGCAGGGAACCGCTATCCCGGTAGGCGGGCGCAAGGCCTGCGGACACTCCCCACCCCTCATTCCTGTGACAAGCACGGGAATGAGGGGAGAAGGGCAGCGGCATCTCAAGCCCGCATGCCTTATGGACAAATAACCCGTTGAATCTGCGCATCGTCCATCTGTAAAATCATTTTCGATTTTCATACTGATGCGCTAGGAAGTGAGGGAGGGAACACCCTCGTTCTATCAATTTAAACGGGGTGATGTGTGGCGGTCGAAGCGAACGGGAATGATCTGGCCCAGGTGGTCGTGCTTTTGGCGGCGGGCGTGGTGGCCGCGCCGATTTTCAAGCGCATCGGCCTCGGTTCGGTGCTGGGTTATCTGGCCGCCGGTCTGGTGATCGGGCCATATGGCTTCGGTTTCTTCTCCGATTCGCAGGCGATCCTTCATATCGCCGAACTCGGCGTGGTGATGTTCCTGTTCATCATCGGCCTTGAAATGCAGCCGTCACGGCTGTGGTCCATGCGGCAGGATATTTTCGGGCTTGGCGCGCTGCAGGTGCTGGTCTGTATGGCGGGTCTGACGATGGTTGGCGTCAGTCTCGGCTTTCCGCTCATCATGTCATTTGTCGCCGGTACCGGCTTCGTGCTGACTTCCACGGCAATCGTCATGCAGATGCTGCAGGAACGCAACAGCATGTCCAGCCTAAAGGGCCAGCGCATCATCGCCATCCTGCTGTTTGAGGATCTCGCCATCGTGCCGCTTCTGGCGCTCGTTGCCTTCCTCGGTGCTGGTGGCGAGCACGTCACACAGTCGGAGCGCTGGATTTCCGTCGGCATCGCGCTCGCCGCCGTCGGCGCGCTCATTCTGGCCGGGCGTTATCTTCTCAACCCGTTCTTCCGCCTGCTGGCGGCGTCCGGTGCGCGCGAGGTAATGACGGCCGCCGCTCTGCTCGTGGTGCTCGGTTCGGCGCTGTTGATGCAGGTCAGTGGTCTTTCCATGGCGATGGGCGCGTTTCTGGCTGGTGTGCTCCTGTCCGAATCGTCGTTCCGCCATCAGCTGGAAGCGGATATCGAGCCGTTTCGCGGCATTCTGCTCGGCCTGTTCTTTCTTGGCGTCGGCATGGCGATCGATCTTGCCGTCATTGCATCGAACTGGCAGCTCGTGGTCGTCAGCGTCGCAGGTTACATGCTGCTCAAGGCATTCCTGATCTACGGCGTGGCGCGGGCGCTCGGCACCACCAGGCGCGAAAGCCTGGAGCGGGCTGTGTTGATGGCGCAGGGTGGCGAATTCGCCTTCGTGCTCTATTCCGCCGCTGTCAGCGCCGGCATCCTCGACCGCGAAGCCAACGCCATCCTGACGGCGACCATCATCATCTCGATGGTGCTGACGCCGCTGATGGTCATTCTGCACGACCGGCTGGTGCCGGCGGCCGTTCCCAAGACCGATGATCTCGATGTGCCGGAAAATGTCGAGGGCAGCATTCTGCTGATCGGTTTCGGGCGTTTCGGCCAGATTGTCAGCCAGCCGCTTCTCGCGCGTGGCTACACGCTGTCGCTGATCGACAAGGATGCCGACTTTGTGCGCGATGCTGCGGAATTCGGTTTCAAGGTCTATTATGGCGACGGCTCACGCGCGGAAATCCTGCATGCCGCCGGGGCAAGCACCGCGCGTGCGGTGCTGATCTGCGTCGATGACAAGGAAGCCGCTGTGCGGATCGCGGAGATCGTCAAGCACGAGTTTCCGCTGGTTCCCGTTCTTGCCCGTGCCTATGACCGTGGCCACGCAATCGATCTTGTGAAGGCCGGCGTGGATTACCAGATCCGCGAGACGCTGGAATCGGCGATGAATTTCAGCGAGGAAGTGCTTGGCGCCATGGGCGAGGAGCGGGAAGATGCTGCCCGCTTGGTGGAGGAATTCCGCGACCGCGACGAGGAACGTTTCGCGATGGAAGTCGTCGGCGGCATTTATGCGGGCCGGTCGCTGATCCGCGGCAATGCCCAGCCGGCGGACCTCGTTGCTGCACGCACCGCGCGCGAACGGGCGGAGCGGGAAAAAGCGGAAGCGGCAGAGGAATAACGCGCCCTGATTTATGGGGGGGCAGATTGATTGCAGGAGTTGGAGCGGACAATGACGGTCATTCGCACGGTTGAGGAATTGAAGGCCATTTACGATGGCACAAGCGAGGCATCTATCGCGAAGGTGACAGCCACGCTGACCGCCGAATACCGGCAGATGATCGAGGCTTCGCCATTTCTGGCGCTGGCGACTGTCGGGCCGGAAGGCATGGACTGTTCGCCGCGCGGCGACAAGGGCGGTGTGGTAAGGGTGGCCGACGACAGGACGGTGCTTTTGCCCGACTGGCGCGGCAACAACCGCGTCGATTCGCTTTTGAACATCGTCCGCGATCCACGCGTGGCGCTGATGTTCCTGATCCCGGGCTCGAATACAACGATGCGCATCAACGGCCGCGCTGTCGTTTCGGTCGCACCCGATCTGCTGCAAAGCTTCGAAATGGACGGAAAACACCCGCGCACCGTCATTGTGGTCGAAATCGACGAGGTCTATTTCCAGTGCGCGAGGGCCTTGATGCGTTCGGAACTGTGGAACCCCGACAACTTCGTGGAACCCGCGTCACTGCCCACACCCGGCAGCCTGCTCAAAGCCGCCAAGGCGGAGTTCGATCAGGAGACTTATGACCGCGAATGGGTGGTTCGGGCGGCGAAGACCATGTGGTGACATGTGTTTTGCCGCAGCAACAGTGCGCACGTAACAGCGCGTGGGGGCGGAGGGAGCACTGCATTTAATATGCTCCCTAACCGGCGCTATCCTTCTCACGTCCGATAAATCAGCCAGTTCTTGCCGATATAGTTCTTCTGCATGCCGTCCTCGTAAATGACGGAACGGTTCCTGCCGGTTTCCTTGGCGTGGTAAAGTGCCATATCGGCATGTCCGTAAAGTTCGCCCGGATTGTTTGCCTGCGAGGCGGAGGCGAAGCCGATCGAGATCGTCACCGTACCGTAGTCGGCGCCCGATCGTGAATTGCGGAACGGTGTGCTTTCCAGCGACAGGCGGATGCGCTCACAGATCACCATGACTTCTTCCGGCGTGTTGCCATCAAGAATGATGGCGAATTCCTCGCCGCCGCTTCTGGCGACGAAGCCGTCCTTGCGGACATTGGCGCGGATGACGGAGGCGACGGTGGCCAGTATCTTGTCGCCGACCGGGTGGCCGAACGTATCGTTGATCCGCTTGAAATAGTCGATGTCGAGCAGGATGAGCGTCGTATATTGCAGGCCGATGGAGCTGTTGTAGACGGAGGCCAGCCTGTCATCGAAAGCGCGACGGTTGGAAAGGCGCGTCAGCGAATCGGTATTGGCGATGCGCTTATATTCATCCAGCTCCAGACGCACCTGTTGCATTTCCTCGGCATGGCGGTTGACGTCGTTGAACGCCTTTTCGCCATCGATGATTTTCGAGCCGGTGGCCTCGGCCAGCAGCGCAACCGCATTTTTCAGGATATTGGTGCTCGATACGGTCTTGTCGTCAATGCGCTGACGGGTCTCGCCGAGAATTCTGTTGTAGTTCTCGATGGAGGACTGTTCGCGCCTCAGCGTTCCGAGAAGCGCCTCCAGTTCACGCCGCAGCTTCTCGTGCGCGTCGTCGATCGAGGCGATGGGATTGCCTTCCCCGTACCGCGTGGACAGTTCGTCCAGATCCTCCTGCGTCACCCGGTTTCCCAGTGCCGCCAGATCCCTCGTCAGCGCCGGGTTCGAGCCGATATAGGCTTCGTAAAAAAGGCTGTAGTTGCGCGGGATCGGCGACACACCCATGCTCCGCATGGCGTAGGCAATCTGCCCGGCGATGTCGGGCCCCGTGGATTTGGGCGTGGATGCCGTGTTCATCAAGAAACTCCAGTGAGTCTGCTTATCGACTATGATTATTATTATGTAGGCCGTTTTGAAAAGCTTAATTTATGGGAAACTAATTTTTGTTCCCTGAAATTTGATCTTCGGCAATTTTTATCTTATTTAGCTGATAATTATAAGTAATTCTCATTTCGAGGAAGTTCCGGAGTTTTTTGATTTCTACTGCTTGTCTTGGTGCCAGCTTCGTATTTATTCTGTCAATCCCGATAGTGATTTTAGGGTGATTTATTTCGGCACAACAACGCAGGGTGATAATCGGGAGATGGTTGAGGCACGGAGTTTTTCATCTGGCAAGATGCCGCTTATAAGCAACGAACTTCTTCGCGCATGTCCGGATACAGCAACGTTACAGTTTTTATTACGTCGTCTCAACAGGAGTGGCTGCAGCCCGTCTCATTTCTGTGACTACTTGCGGTGGAAATTGCGCAAGATTTTGAAACAATGCGTTGTTTTGTGCGCCGCCGGAATATGTCCCGTCAGGCTCTAAGCCGTATCACCGAGCATTCCGCACCGGCATCAACTGCCGGCGCATTTGGCGGGCGCACGATCAGGCCGTCTGAATGTGCCAGTATGTTCATCATGGATGAATCCTGTTTGGCATAGGCTTGCGCCACCAGAGCGCCGTTGTCATCGGCGCTGAAACGGGCGCGAAGATAATCCTGCCGGTGATCGTTCGCCTTCAGCGGTGTGGCGGTTCGGGCCGTGGTGACGCGTTGCGGCGGAATGCGACGGGCGATTCTGTGGAGCAATGGCTCGAGGAACAGCAGGCCGCAGACGAGGCTCGCGACTGGATTTCCTGGCAGGCCCAAAACCTGCATGGCATCGATGGCACCCACCATCAGCGGTTTTCCAGGACGCATGGCAATGCGCCAGAAATCGAGCTGCATGCCTTCGGCCTTAAGCGCCGCCTGAACGAGATCATGGTCGCCGACAGAGGCGCCGCCGAGCGTCACGAGCACATCGGCCTTTGCCGCGACAGCCTTGCCGATGGCGGCGCGGATCAGCGTGTCGTTGTCGGGTATAATGCCGAGATCGAGAACCTCGGCACCGGCTGCCCGCGCAAGTGCGGCGACACCGAAGGTGTTCGAGGCGATGATCTGGGCGGGAAGGGGCGTGCTTCCGGGCGGTAGCAATTCGTCGCCGGTGGCAAGGATGGCGACCAGTGGCTTGCGATAGACGGCAAGCGTTGCGTGATTCATCGCCGCCGCAACGGTGAGATCGGTGAAGCCGAGTTCGCGCCCGGACTTCAAAACGGTGTCGCCCTCGGCAAAATCCTGTCCGCGCGGGCGAATGTGGCGCCCGGCGGTGATGTCGAAAGCGGTGCGGATTTTGCCCTCGCCGAAAAGCTCGGCATCTTCCTGAATGAGAATGGCATCCGCACCCGCTGGCACCGGTGCGCCGGTAAAGATACGCACGGCCTCGCCTTTACCCACCGTGCCCGCGAAAGCGTGGCCTGCGGCAGCCTGGCCTATGACGGTGAGGACTGACCCGATTTGTGGCGCATCGGCACTGCGCAGCGCATAGCCGTCCATGGCCGAGGCATCGAAAGGCGGCTGGGTCAGACGCGCCGCAAGGTCAGCCGCAAGGACGCGGCCATCGCATTCGGCGAGCGGAAGTGTTTCGCTGTCAACCACAGGAACCGCCGCCTCCAGAAGGCGCGATACGGCCTCATCCACGGGCAGCAGTGGCTTCATTCAGGTCTCCTGTCGCCGGAAATCGCCCGACTTGCCGCCGCTCTTTTCGAGAAGGCGGATATTGACGATCTCCATCGCCTTGTCGGCGGCTTTGGCCATGTCGTAAATGGTCAGGCAGGCGATGGACACGGCGGTCAGCGCCTCCATCTCCACGCCGGTCTTGCCGGAGAGCTTCACCATGGCCTCCACCCGCAGGCCGGGCAGGGCAGCGTCTTCGGTAATGTCCACCGCAACCTTGGTCAGCATCAGCGGGTGGCAGAGCGGAATGAGGTTTGCCGTCTGCTTGGCTGCCATGATGCCCGCGAGCCGGGCTGTGCCGATGACGTCACCCTTCTTGGCATTACCATCGCGGATGAGCGCCAGCGTTTCTGGCTTCATCTTCACGAAGCCTTCGGCAACGGCGACACGGACGGTCTCGGCTTTGTCGCCGACATCGACCATATGGGCCTCGCCGCTCGCATCGATATGGGTGAGCTTTGTCGCCTCGCTCATCGGCGCATCATTCCGCCGCCAGAACGCCGGATTGGCCGGTTAGCAGGGTTTTGGTAGCTGCCGTCACATCGTCCTTGCGCATCAGGCTTTCGCCGACGAGGAAGGTGCTGATGCCGCTCTTTTCGAGGCGCTGGCAATCCTCATAGGTGAAGATGCCGCTTTCGCCGACAAGCAGCTTATCGGCGGGCACGAGGCCAGCCAGTTTCTCGCTGGTTTCGAGGCTGACCTCGAAAGTGCGCAGATTGCGGTTATTGATGCCGAGAAGCGGCGAGGCGAGCTTCAGCGCCCGTTCGGTTTCTTCCGCATCATGCACCTCGACCAGTACGTCCATGCCGAGTGAAAAAGCCTCGTCTTCAAGGCGTTTCGCCTCATCGTCGGAAAGAGACGCCATGATGAGCAGGATGCAGTCCGCGCCCCAGGCGCGGGCCTCATGCACCTGATAGGTATCGAACATGAAATCCTTGCGCAGCGCAGGCAGCGTGCAGGCATTGCGGGCAGCCGTCAGAAATTCCGGCGCACCCTGAAAGCTCGGCGTGTCCGTCAGCACGGAAAGACAGGCGGCGCCACCAGCCTCATAGGCGGCGGCCAGTGCCGGCGGATCGAAATCCGGGCGGATCAGCCCCTTGGAGGGGCTGGCCTTCTTGATTTCGGCAATCAGACCGAATTTGCCCTCAGCCTGCTTTGTCCGCAGCGCTTTGTAAAAACCGCGCGGCGCAGTCTGGCCTGCGGCCATCGCCTTGAGATCGGCAAGTGAAACCCTGGCCTTGGCGGCGGCAATTTCCTCGCGCTTGTAGATCTCGATATTTTTCAGAATGTCGCTCATGGTTTCGCTCTCATTCCTTTTAGTGGTCGGCCTGCCCGGAGACTGTTTCATTGGAGACGGCGACCAGGCGGTCGAGCGCTGCTGCCGCCGCGCCGCTGTCGAGCGCTTGGCTCACGGTCGTCATCGCCTCGCCAAGCGTTTCGGCCTTGCCGGCAATGACGAGGGCTGCCGCGGCGTTGCACAGCGATACGTCGCGATAGGCGTTGCGCTTGCCGGACAGAACCTCGCGAAGTGCCGCTGCATTGGCAATGCCGTCGCCACCCTTGAGGTCTGCCATGGAAGCGGGTTCAACACCGAAATCCTTCGGCGTCAGGTCGAAGGTGCGGATCTTGCCGTTTTCAAGCGCCGCCACATGGGTGACGCCTGTCGTCGTGACTTCATCCATGCCGTCGCCATGTACGACCCAGATGCTTTCCGAGCCGAGATCGCGCAGCACTTCGGCAAGCGGCACCAGCCAGCGCGGCGAAAAGACGCCGAGCAATTGGCGCTTCGCGCCCGCCGGGTTGGAAAGCGGGCCGAGCAGGTTGAAGATGGTGCGCGTGCCAAGTTCGACGCGGCTTGGACCGACATGGCGCATGGCGGAATGGTGCAGCTGCGCGAACATGAAGCCGAGTCCTGCCTCACTGATGCAGCGGGCGATAAGGTCAGGGCCGATATCCAGCTTCACGCCGAGTGCGGACAGCGCATCCGCCGTGCCGGATTTGGAGCTTAGCGCCCGGTTACCGTGCTTGGCAACGGGAAGGCCCGTGCCGGCAACGATGATCGAGGCGAGCGTCGAGATATTGTAGGTGCCGATGCCGTCACCGCCGGTTCCGACGATGTCGATCGCGTTTTCGGGGGCCGAAACCGGCAGCATGCGCGCGCGCATGGAGGAGACGGCGCCGACAATCTCGTCCACCGTCTCGCCGCGCACGCGCAGTGCCATCAGGAAACCGCCGATCTGCGACGGGGTTGCTTCGCCCGACATCAGAATGTCGAAAGCGGCCCGCGATTCCTCACGGTTCAGGCTTTCCCCGTTTGCGACCTTTGCGATCAGCGGTTTCAGTTCGGCCATCGTTTCCGCCCCCCGGTTAGAAGCCGACCATCGCCTGATCGGCGAGGGCCTGATTGATGGTCACACCGTAGTCGTTCTGCAGGCGGTTGACCATCTGGTCGAGCATGTCGTCGCCTGCCGCGCGGGCAATGGCTGCGAACTGCTGATCGTCATTGGCAAGCGCATCGGCAGGCGCGTTTGTGTCGACTGCCGTGACCTTGAAGAGGATGCGGCTGGAACCATCGGCGTCTGCCGCGGTGCCTGTCATGCCTTCAGCGCCGGAGAATACCGCCGTAATCGTCTGGCGACCGAAAATCGCGTCCTCGCTGGTGCGGCGCAGGCCGGATTTCTGCTCGACGGCAAGGCCGAGTTCGCCAGCCACCGCTGCCAGTGTCTCGCCCTTTTCAACGCGTGCCTTCAGCTCGTCAGCCTTGGTGGCAAGCGCCGTGCGCTGCTGCTCTGCCGTCCAGTCGGCCACGACATCGTCGCGCACTTCGGCAAGCGTGCGGTCGCGGGCGGGGATGATCTGATCGACGTCGAACCAGATGTAGCCTTCGCGGCCGAGATTGATCGGCAGGGCTTCGGTGCCGGGTTCGGTCTTGAAGACTTCCTGGGCAAGCTGCGGCGAGGGCAGGTCCTGAATGGCGTCGCCCTTTTCATCAAGACCGGCGGCATCGATGGCGTCGATGGTGACGGGCTTGAGGTTCAGCTGCTTTGCCGCATCGGCAAGCGAGGAGCCGCCGGCACGCAGGTCTTCGTAACGGTCATGCACATTGGTGACTTCTTCGGCTGCAGCAGCGGTGGCGAGGTCCTTGCGGATGTCCTCTTTCGCTTCTTCCAGCGTGCGGGTGGTTTCCGGCTTGATGCCGGTGATGCGCAGGATGACCGGGCCGAAGGACCCTGCCACGACCGGAGACACGCCGCCATCCTTCTGGACGGCGAAAGCAGCATCGGCAATCGACTGGTCGGGGATCGTGTCCTTGGTGAATTCGCCAAGCGTCACGTCGGAGGCGGTCTTGCCCTGATCCTTCACCACTTGATCATAGGTGGTGTTGCCGAGGCGGATCTGCTCCGCGGCGGCTTCTGCCATTTCCTTTTCCGGGAAGGTCAGCTGCTCGACGGTGCGGCGACCGGCGGTGCGGAAGCTGTCCTTGTGGCTGTTGTAATAGTCGGCGATCTGCGCATCCGTCACCGAAGCCTGATCGGCAATGTCCGATGGTTCCAGCTTCACATAGGTGAACTTGCGGAACTCGGGCGCGCGATATTTCGCCTTGTTGGTTTCAAACCAGGGTGCAAGCACGTCGTCGCCCGGCGCCTTGACCGGCGCAATGACGGCGTTGGACAGGATGACGTAATCGACCGAGCGCTGTTCGTTGCGGTATTGCTTGAGTGCGTCCACCAGTACCTGCGGTGCCTTGAAACCATCGGAAACGGCTTCAACGATCTGGCTTCTGACCGCGACCTTGCTGCGTTCCTTGATATAGTCGTCTTCGCGCAGGCCGGAGTTGCGCAGCCGTTCGGTGAAAAGGGTGCGATCGAACTGACCATTAACCGATTTGAAGGCCGGGTCTTCGGCGATGAGATTGGCGAGCCGGTCTTCCGAAAGGCCGAGATTCATCTTCGACGCCAGTTCGTCAAGCGAGGCACCCGCCGCAAGCTGGCTGAACACCTGACGGTCGATGCCGAAGGCCTTGGCCTGTTCGGTCGTCAGTCTCGCGCCGAACTGGCGGCTGAGATCGGAAACCTGACGCTGATAGGCGAGGCGGAATTCCTGCGGGCTGACCGTCTGGTCGCCGACGGTCATGACCGCATGCGAATTGGAGGTGACGAGTGATGCGGAGACGCCCCAGACGCCAAACGAAACAACAAGCAGGAGAAGCAGCAGCTTGGCTGCCATGGTTCGAGAAGCATTTCTCAGGGAATCGAGCATCGTTATGCAAACCTCACAGGAACGTCATTGCGGTCGCCAGCCGTCCGGCCCGCAACGTATCGGCGTTCCTTAAATCAATCCAATGGGAAATTGAAGGGAATTTGCCTTGGAAAAACGGGGTTTTGAAAACGCTTATGTGATTGGGGCTAGGTTTTTACGCCTTCATCTTCGCCATACTGGCCCTTAAGGCGGCAAAATAAAACCGCCCGGAGCGTCCAGGCGGTTGCGGAGAATCATATTCTGAAAGACGGCTAAGTCTGATGGTTGCGGTCAGAACGCGCGGTTGCGTCTTACCGAGGCCTTGAATTCCTCGTCTTCACGTCGCATCTCGGCGACGGCGGAGATCATTGATGTCACGAACATGATGCTGATCAGGGCAAGAAGCAGAGTCAGGAATGTGAACATGATATCATCTCCGTTGGTAGCGAGGAAATCCTAGTTCCTCATCAGTAATAGGTCATGGACTGGTAGCGGGCGGTCATCTGTGGATAGTCCGGTCCCTGGGCGGCAGGCTTCTGATCATAAAGGCTAAACGTTGTTGCTACCATTGCGATGACCAGTACTGTCCAGGCGGTGCTGATGACGCTGATTTTCGCCGAAGTAGACTGTTTTTCTCTTACAAACATCTGTCTGTTCCTTTGGTTTGATATTAACGCGCCACGTCCAATCATGTTCCGCGTCAACCTTAAAAATCGATTAGCATCGCGCCTGTGAAACTTCCTTGAATGGCTTGTTCATCTGGCGTTCAGGAAACCGGCGCCTGGCCTCATTCGAGGAAAAGATACTCGGCTGCGAATGATGCGATGACCGAAAAGACGATCATAAAGGCCAGCATTTTCATTTCTCCGGGGGCTTAACGAGGTTAGGGGCATTTCGGTTTCCCGATGCCGTGTATTTATATAAATGAGCCCTGAAACCGCACTGAACGGCGCATTCATCCGTTGTTCAGACCGCACCGGGAGGGCGTCCGGGTTGTAAAAGTCTTGCGCCGCGCCCATCTCCATGACAAAAGGCGGCACATAACGCCCACCACTTGAGAGCGATATGACGATTGCCTTTTATCCAGGATCCTTCGATCCGATGACCAACGGACATCTGGATGTGCTTATCCAGGCGCTGAACGTGGCGTCCAAAGTCATCGTCGCCGTCGGCATCCATCCCGGAAAAGCACCGCTGTTCAGCTTCGAGGAGCGGGCGACGCTGATAAGCCGGGCGCTTTCTGAAAACCTGCCTGGTGAGGCGGCGCGCGTTGAGGTCGTTTCCTTCGACAATCTGGTCGTCGATGCAGCCCGTCAACATGGCGCGCGCCTTCTTCTGCGCGGCCTGCGTGACGGCACCGATCTCGATTATGAAATGCAGATGGCCGGCATGAACCGCCAGATGGCACCTGATATACAGACCGTGTTCCTACCGGCGGGTACGTCGTCGCGACCCATTACAGCCACATTGGTCCGGCAGATCGCCGCCATGGGCGGCAATGTGGATGCCTTCGTTCCCAAAGCCGTGCTTGAAGCCCTCAACGCCAAGCTGAAGCGCTGACTTCAGCCTCACATTCCGGAGCCAATCCAATGAAACTCGTTCGATTTGCCTTTGCCGGCGCCCTGTTTGCGGGCGCGCTTGCCGCCAGCACCTTCGCTTCGGCTGCCGAATTCCTGACCGTCCAGCTGAAGGACGGCCCCGTCGTCATCGAACTGATGCCGGAAGTCGCGCCCAAGCACGTGGCGCAGATTGAAGCGCTGGCGAAAAAGGGCGCCTATGACAACGTGGCCTTCCACCGCGTCATTGACGGTTTCATGGCGCAGACCGGCGATGTGCAGTACGGCAACATGGAGAAGGGCTTCAACGCCCAGCGTGCCGGCACCGGCGGCTCTGACCTGACCGACATTCCGGCTGAGTTCTCCAAGACACCATTCACGCGCGGCGTTGTCGGCATGGCCCGTTCCAGCGATCCGAATTCCGCCAATTCGCAGTTCTTCATCATGTTTGCCGACGGTCCGTTCCTGAACGGCCAGTACACCGTGGTCGGCAAGGTCGTGTCCGGCATGGAAGCCGTAGACAAGATCAAGCGCGGCGCCGGCGGCAACGGCGAAGTTTCCAACCCCGACCGGATGATCAAGGTCACCGTCGGCAAGAAGTAAGGTAGGGCAATAGAGCCCGAACAGAGGAGAATAATCATGGCCGAGATCAAGGATCCGGAAAACACCATCATCATGGAAACGACGACCGGCAAGGTCGTGATCCAGCTGCTTCCGGAAGTTGCTCCGGGCCACGTTGCCCGTATCAAGGAACTGGTATCGGAAGGCGCTTACGACGGCGTCGTGTTCCACCGCGTCATCGAAGACTTCATGGCCCAGACGGGCGATGTGAAGTTCGGCAAGAAGGGTTCGGAGAGCTTCAACCCGGCCCGCGCCGGCATGGGCGGCTCCGAGAAGCCTGACCTCAAGGCTGAATTCTCGGCTATTTCCCACGTACGCGGCACCTGCTCGATGGCCCGTTCGCAGAGCCCGAACTCCGCCAACTCGCAGTTCTTCATCTGCTTCACCGATTCGCCTTGGCTGAACAAGCAGTACACCGTATGGGGCCAGGTCATCGAAGGCATGGAAGCCATCGACAAAGTCAAGCGCGGCGAGCCTGTGAAGGACCCCGATTCGATCGTTTCGATGAAGCTTGCTTCGGCGGCCTGATAATAGCGTATAAAGTGTTTACCCGCTCCGCAGGAAACTGCGGGGCGTTTCACATTGATGATGGCGCCAACCTCTCAGACCTCATCCTCGGGACAAGCCGAGGATGAGGTCGAGTGTAGTCGGAAGCCTTGTCGTCACCCACCACCCGCCCCATGCCATGCAGGGCGGGTTTTGATATTTCGAGAGCCCTTGCAATGCGCGTAGACCTGTTCGATTTCGATCTCCCCGAGGAGAATATCGCCCTTCGCCCGGCGAACCCGCGCGATAGTGCGCGTCTTCTCGTGGTCGATCCGAATGCGAACCACATGGAAGACCGCATCGTATCCGACCTGACTTCCTTCCTGAAGCCCGGCGACGCGTTGGTATTCAACGACACCCGCGTCATTCCAGCCCAGCTTGAAGGCGTGCGGCTGCGCGAAGGTGCGCCTGAAACGGCAGTTTCAGCCACGCTGCACATGCGCGCCGACCAGTCGCGCTGGAAGGCTTTCGCGCGGCCGGGCAAGCGCATCAAGCAGGGTGACCGCATCCGTTTCGGTTATGAGCGCGACAATGCCTGCGGCCTTGCCCATCTGGAGGCCACCGTCGAGGAAAAGGGTGAGGAGGGCGAGATCACGCTGCTGTTCGACGTTTCCGGACCTGTTCTGGACGAGGCGATCGCCTCCGTCGGCCATATTCCTTTGCCGCCCTATATTGCCGCGAAGCGCCCGGAAGATGCGCAGGACCAGACCGATTACCAGACAATTTATGCCCGCGAGAAGGGCGCCGTTGCCGCACCCACTGCCGGCCTGCATTTCACGCCCGATCTGTTTGCGGCGCTGGACGAAGCCGGCATCGAGCGACATTTCGTGACACTTCACGTTGGGGCAGGGACCTTCCTTCCAGTTAAGGCCGACGATACCGACGATCACAAGATGCATTTCGAGATCGGCCATGTTTCGCAGGAGACTGCGGCAAAGCTCAATGCCGTCAAGGCGCGCGGCGGGCGGATCGTTTCTGTCGGCACCACTTCGCTGCGGCTTATCGAAAGCGCCACTGATGAGAATGGCGTCATTCAGCCATGGTCGGGCGCGACGGGCATCTTCATCACGCCCGGATACCGTTTCCGCGCGGTCGATATTCTGATGACCAATTTCCACCTGCCGAAATCGACGCTGTTCATGCTCGTTTCGGCTTTTTGCGGTCTCGAGACGATGCGTGCCGCTTATGCGCATGCCATCGAAACCGGATACCGTTTTTATTCCTATGGCGATTCCAGCCTGTTGTTCCGGAAGAACTGATGCACGACAAATTCACCTTTACCCTGAAAGCCACGAGCGGCGGCGCCCGCCTTGGCGAAGTCGCCATGCCGCGCGGCGTCATCCGCACACCTGCCTTCATGCCTGTTGGCACTGTCGGTACTGTAAAGGCCATGTATCTCGACCAGGTGCGCGAGCTCGGGGCCGATATCATTCTCGGCAATACCTATCACCTGATGCTGCGGCCCGGCCCGGAGCGCGTGGCAAGGCTTGGCGGGTTGCATGAGCTTATCCGCTGGCCGCATCCGATCCTCACCGACAGCGGCGGTTTTCAAGTCATGTCGCTTTCCGGCCTGCGCAAGCTGGACGAGAAGGGTGTGACCTTCAAGAGCCATGTGGACGGTTCGCTGCACCATATGTCGCCGGAACGCTCTATCGAAATTCAGGGCATGCTTGATTCGGACATCCAGATGCAGCTCGATGAATGCATCGCGCTGCCGGCCGAGCGCAAGGAAATCGAGCGCGCCATGGAAATGTCGCTGCGCTGGGCGGAGCGTTGCCGCGTCGCCTTCGGTGAACAGCCCGGCAAGGCCATGTTCGGCATTGTGCAGGGCGGCGACCAGCCGGATCTGCGCATTCGCTCCGCCGAAGGGCTGAAGCAGCTTGATCTCAAGGGTTACGCTGTCGGCGGCCTTGCCGTCGGTGAGCCGCAGGATGTGATGTTGGGCATGCTCGACATCACGCTGCCGGTGCTGCCCACCGAAAAGCCGCGTTACCTGATGGGCGTCGGTACGCCTGACGATATTCTGAAATCGGTGGCGCGCGGCATCGACATGTTCGACTGCGTGATGCCGACCCGTTCCGGTCGTCACGGGCTTGCCTTCACCCGTCGCGGCAGGGTCAATATCCGCAATGCCCGCCATGCGGAGGATATGCGGCCGCTCGATGAGCAGTCAAACTGCCCGGCCTCGCGTGATTACTCCCGCGCCTATCTGCATCATCTTACGCGCTCCAACGAGGCGCTGGGCGGTATGCTGCTCTCCTGGCACAATCTTGCCTATTATCAGGAGCTGATGCAGGGTATCCGCAAGTCGATCGAGGAAGGCCGTTTCGCCGATTTTTATGCGGAAACCATAGAGATGTGGGCGCGGGGCGACATAGACCCGATCTGATTTTTCCCGACCCTTTCTCCTGTTCGGACGCTTTCCTTGGCACATGCGCCTTACGTTCTTTTCCGGGATGACACGACCGGCACGGTGACAGCCTTCACCGAGCCGGAGGAGATCATCGTCGCGGATGAGCCAGAGGCGTTTTTCGCGGCGCTGAAACGCATGGAGCAGCTGCGCCGCGCCGGGAAATACCTTGCCGGCTATATGTCCTACGAGGCGGGTTTCCTGTTCGAGCCGAAACTTGCGGACTTTGCTGCCGAGCCTCGCAACGTGCCGTTCCTTCGCTTCGGCGTCTTTTCCGGCCCACAACCGGATGAGGGGCGATTTGCGCGGCCCGAAAGTCTGCCGGATGCCGATGCGTTCCTGGCCGATCCCGCGCCCGCATGGAGCCTTGAAGACTATTGCCAGCGCTTCGAGCGGCTGCACGGGCATCTGCGTCGCGGCGACTGTTATCAGGGTAATCTGACGATGCCCGTTCATGCTCGCTGGAGCGGCGATCCGCTCACGGCTTTCTGGTCATTGGTTGAGCGCCAGCCGGTTAAATATGGCGCGCTGGTCGATCTCGGTGGACCGGTGATCCTGTCGCGCTCACCGGAACTGTTTTTCTCAGTTGACGGGGAAGGTTTCATCGAAACCCATCCGATGAAGGGAACGACGCCGCGCGGTGCGAATGCGCAAGAGGACCGGGCGATCATCGCGGCGATGCTTGAGGATGAAAAGACGCTTGCCGAAAACCGCATGATCGTCGATCTCCTGCGCAACGATATTTCCCGCATCACCGAAGTCGGCAGCCTCCATGTGCCGCGACTGTTCGATATCGAGACCTATCCCACCGTGCACCAGATGGTCAGCCATGTGCGCGCGAAGCTTTTGCCTGATGTGACGGTGGAGGATATTTTCGCGGCGCTTTTTCCCTGCGGTTCGGTGACCGGCGCGCCGAAAATGTGGGCGATGAAGATCCTGCGCGAACTGGAACAGACGCCGCGCGACGCCTATTGCGGCGCGATCGGCTTCATGTCTCCAGCTGGTGAAATGCGCTTTTCGGTGGCGATCCGCACGCTGACCCTGTTCGATGGCGGCCGCACGATCTTCAATGTCGGCGGCGGCATCGTTTTCGATTCGGATGCCGAGGCGGAATATGATGAGTGTCTGCTGAAATCCAAGTTTGCGGTTGGGGACAGGCTGTTACGGGGGTGATCTCCTTTCCTGTGACAAGCACAGGAATGAGGGAGGTTGGAGGAAGCTCCAATGTCAGCAGGCGGATATGCGTCCGTAAGAAAACCGGCTACGGTTTTCGCTGCCAAACGTCCTCAGCGCCCTATCACCTTAAACGCACCATTCTCCACCAGCACTTCCTTCGCCACCGGATGGCTTAGGAAGCCCGAAGGGCTGGCGGTGACGCCATAGGCGCCCGATTGCAGGATTGCCAGGAGATCACCAGCCTTCAGCTTCGGCAGGGCCGCATTGCGGGCCAGCGTGTCGAGTGGTGTGCAGAGCGGGCCGACGATGGTTGCCGTTTCCTCATTGTCTGCCTGCATCATGGCCGGTGCGACGATGGGGTAGTTGCGCTTGACGATCTGGCCGAGATTGCCGGAGGCTGCCAGATGGTGATGCATGCCACCATCCGTTACCACGAAGGTGGTGCCGCGCGAGGTCTTTACCGAATTGACTTCCGCCACATAGATGCCGCCGGGACCGGCGAGGAAGCGGCCGGGTTCGACGATGATGTGAGCATTCGCAATCAGCGGATGCGCATGCATCAAGGCCTTGAGATCGGGAATGGCGGCACTGACCGCTGCAAGATCGAGCGGCGTTTCCCCGGCGAAATAGGGGATGCCGAGGCCGCCGCCGAGATCGATGGTTTCAAGTGGCCTGCCGAGCATTTCGGCCATGCGTGCGGCAAGCAAAATGGAGTGTCTCCATTGGGAGACAAGCATGTCGGCATCGAGGATTTGCGTGCCGCCGTAAATATGGACACCGACGAGATTGATATGCCTGATGTCCCTGAACAGCGGCAGGACGTTTTCGAGTTCTTCCTCGTCGAAACCGAAGGCGGTGGCCTTGCCACCCATGCGCATGGCGCCTGCCTGCGCATCCGGCACCGGATTGATGCGGATCGAAGCCTTGACCGGTTTGCCGATGGCTTCGATACGGGCAATTTCCTCGGCGCTCTCGATATGGATTTCGCCGATACCGCCCTCGATCACCTCAAGCAATTCGGCCTGACGCTTGCCGGGGCCGGCGAAGATGATCTTTTCCGGCGGTATGCCCGCCTTGATGGCGGCGCGATATTCACCGACGGAGGCGATTTCCGCGCCAGTGCCTTCTTCTCGGAAAAGCGAGATGATGGCGGGCACGGGATTGGCTTTCACCGAATAAAAGATATCGGCAAAACCACTGAGCGCGGTTGCGAGATCGCGATAGGCGCGGCGCATGGCGCTCGCGTCATAGAGGAAGCACGGCGTTCCGGTCTCAGCGACGATATCGCGCACGGCACGGCCACCGATGACAAGATCGTTTTCGTCGACTGCGAATTGCGCGGCGGCAAGGGCAGGGCCGTGGCTTTGGGGTTTATCCGTGGGCGCCATTATCCGTCCGTTCGCGCACCAGCGCGCGGTAATCCACCTTGCCATTGGCCGTGACCGGAAGCTGGTCGACCAGTTCGATGGCGCGCGGAATCATGAAGGGGGCAAGCATTTCGGCGGCTTTTTTGAGAGCTGCCGAAACATCGATATTTTCGTTGGCGGCGGTTGCCACGGCATGCACTTTCTCGCCTGCAAAGGGGTCCGGCAGGCCGATGACGGCGACCTGCTGGAAAAGGCCAGTCGACATCAGGCTTTCCTCCACCTCGGTCGGGCTGATGCGATAGCCTGAGGATTTGATCATCGCATCGTTGCGGGCAACGAAACTGAAAAAGCCGTCCTCGTCTTCAACCGCCAGATCGCCGGAATAACACACGGTCTCGCCGCCGCGTGCAGCCGGAATGAAAGGGTGAGGGCGCAGCACCTTGGCGGTATCTTCCGGCCGGTTCCAGTAACCCAGCGACACGGTCGGGCCACGATGGACGAGAATGCCGGGCTCACCCGGTTTTGCCCTCTGTCCCTCGGCGGTGACGATGAAGATTTCACATTCCGGGATTGCCTTGCCGATGGAAGTCGGGCGGCGGTCGATTTCATCAGGCGGCAGGAAGGTGGATCGGAAGGCTTCGGTTAGGCCATACATCAGATAGATTTTGGTGTCCGGCAGCTTTTCGCGCAGCGCCCTCACGGTTTCCTGCGGCACGCGTCCGCCGGAGTTGGTGATGTAACGCAACTGCGGCAACGGCGTTTTCGCCAGCAACGGCGCGGCCCTCGTCAGGATAGCCCAAACGGTTGGTACGCCGGCAAGCCCGGTAATGGCATGGTCGCGCAAGTCCCTGACAATGTCGTCGCCGAGCCTGAAGGTGGAGATAACAGTGGTCGCACCCTGTTCAACCGCCGTCAGCAACTGGTTCAGGCCGTAATCGAAATTGAAGGGCAAAATGGAGAGAAGGCGGTCTTTTCCGGTGATCTCCAGATAGGTGCGCACGATGCGCGCTCCGGCCAGAAGATTACGGTGCGACAGCATCACGCCCTTGGGCGAGCCGGTGGAGCCGGATGTGTAGAGGATTGCTGCAAGGTCCTCGCCAATTGATGGGGAGACTTTGGCAGGCACGGGCGGGCGGCGGTCGATTTGTTCCGCCAGCAGTACAGTGACCTCGGGCAGGTCTTCCACAGCCGCGTTCAGCTCATCCATCATCGTAGCACTGCTGATAACGATTTTTGCGCCGCAATCCGCGACGATATGGCGGATTTGCTGCGCCTTCAAAAGCGCGTTGACCGGCACGAAGACGCAGGAAGCCATGCTCACGCCGAAGATCGACCAGCATTCCTCGATGCCGCGCGGCAGGAAGATGACGACACGGTCGCCGCGCTCCGTTCCGGCCTCCTGCAATGCCGCCGCACAACGTGCGGCCGCTTCGGAAAATTCGCGATAGCTCAGTGATTTTTCTTTGTAGACAAGCGCCTCATCGCCGCTTTCCGCCCGCGCGGTGAGCAGGTGGTGCAGCAGGATGTGGGTTGTCATCTGCGCCGTTCCTGCGTGACGAAGGCAATCAGATCGGCCGGCGTGCTGAGATTTTCCGGGGTGAAATGTTCATCATTGAGAACGATGCCGAAACCTTCGCCGAGAAAGATCATCAGTTCGAGAAAACCGAGCGAATCGATCACGCCGCCTTCGAGCAATTGCGTATCTGCGGAAAACGGGGCATGAGCCGGGAAACGCTGCGAGAGGTAGGAATAGATGGTCTCGGAGACATCGACTTCCCTGGGTTTCGCTGAAAGCATGCTTATTCTCCGCTCGTTCGCGCAGTCGGGACTAGTCTCGGCCGAAGCGCATTTTCTTCTTTTCAGGCAAGGTTTAAGCGCGCGTCTTTTAAGAGCGTCCCAATACCCAGGGTGGCAATAACACCAATTCTGAATATGTTTCGTTAATAAACCGTGGGTTCCATGCTCCCTTTACTTGTATTGGCGAGGATTTGAGTATGGCAAATCCGCCGGCGTCTCGCTTCTCATCGGAAGCTGCCATGGTCAATGCAAGCCGGCCTTTGCCAAGAAGATGGCGGGCAATTGCCGAAATGTGCATCTGGGCGACTTGCCTGTCCTCGCAATAGATGAGGCGGGCGGAGGGCAGCCTTTTGGTTATGGTTTTTAAAAACACCAGCGGATAATGGCTTCCATCCGCCTCCATGACTGCCACGATGCAGCCGAAACGCGCATGATCTTCCAGCATGTCGCGCGTGGCGGCAGACAGCGTGCCCTGCGGCACTTCGGCAAGCGGGCGCAGCCGCGCCCTGGCCGGGCCGAATGCCTTTAAAGGCAGGGGATAAAAAAGCGTGCAATTCGTTATCGTTGTGAACCCCAGTCTCTCGTTCAGCTTGCAGGCTTCTGGAGACGGGGTGAGATCGGTGAAGATGTCTTCTTCAGAGGATGTCGCCATTTGCAGCATACGCGGTGCAAACCAGCGGCTGGAAGGTTCGACATACCAGCTGGACAGGTTGACGACTGTCCTGCCGGTCTCGGCCAGGCGGCTTCGGATCGTCAGAAGAACGCCAACGGCATCGTCGCCCTTCATCAGCAATTGCCCGATGGGGCCGAGATCCTGCCGCTGATGATGGTCGCTTATAAGGGACACGCCGAGCGCCCAGAAAGCCTCGCTCTTTTCCGGAAAACCTTTCGCCAGAAGTGCAACGGCAGCGACGCGGTTTCCGTTGTCGATCGGTACGGTTTTCAGAGGTCGCTCCCGCTATCTGGCGTCGTTTCGGGCAGGGAGGGATTTTTCAACTCCACCGCGCAATATCGGCATACGACGATAGATTTACCGTCCCGTTAATCGGCACGGCTGTAAGCGGAAAGGTCGGTCAATTCATATGGCAGACGCGCGGTGCGCGCCTGCCATTTTTTGTCAGCCGATCAATAGACCACGACGCCGCGGATGCTCTCGCCCTTGTGCATCAGGTCAAAACCCTTGTTGATGTCTTCGAGCGGCATCGTGTGGGTGATCATCGGATCGATCTGGATCTTGCCTTCCATGTACCAGTCGACGATCTTCGGCACGTCTGTGCGGCCGCGCGCGCCGCCGAAGGCCGTGCCCATCCAGTTGCGGCCGGTGACCAGCTGGAACGGACGCGTGGAGATTTCCTGGCCCGCACCGGCAACGCCGATGATGACAGACTTGCCCCAGCCACGATGCGAAGATTCCAGCGCCTGGCGCATGACCTTGGTATTGCCCGTGCAGTCGAACGTATAATCCGCACCGCCGATCAGGTCGCCATTACGCTTCGTCATGTTGACGAGATAGGGCACGATGTCGTCGCCCACTTCCTTCGGGTTGACGAAGTGGGTCATGCCGAACTTCTCGCCCCAGGCCTTGCGGTCATTGTTGATATCGACACCGATGATCATGTCAGCGCCAGCAAGACGCAGGCCTTGCAGAACGTTGAGGCCAATGCCGCCGAGACCGAAGACGATTGCCGTCGAGCCGATCTCCACCTTGGCGGTGTTGATGACGGCGCCGATACCTGTCGTCACGCCACAGCCGATATAGCAGACCTTGTCGAAGGGAGCGTCAGGATTGATCTTGGCAAGAGCGATCTCAGGCAGGACGGTGAAGTTCGAGAAAGTCGAGCAGCCCATGTAGTGGTGGATCTTGTCCTTGCCGATCGAGAAGCGCGAGGTGCCGTCAGGCATCACACCCTGGCCCTGGGTGGCGCGGATGGAGGTGCAGAGATTGGTCTTGCGCGATGTGCAGGAATAGCACTCGCGGCATTCCGGCGTGTAGAGCGGGATGACATGATCGCCCTTCTTGACCGAGGTGACGCCGGGACCGACATCAACGACGATGCCTGCACCCTCATGGCCGAGGATGGCCGGAAACAGACCTTCGGGATCGGCACCGGAGAGGGTGAAATCATCGGTGTGGCAGATACCTGTCGCCTTGACCTCGACCAGCACTTCGCCAGCGCGGGGACCTTCGAGTTGAACGGTCATGACCTCAAGCGGTTTTCCTGCCTGAATGGCAACTGCGGCGCGAACGTCCATATTCTATCTCCTGGCATGGTCTCGTGATTGGATAGGGCTGTTTTGCCCGAGCTTGGCGGCAGGGGCAAGGTACAAATCCGTCTTGCCGTATTCAAAAGACGGCAATGCCCCTCACACCTGTGAGGAATTTTCGCATCGTCGCGGAACTGCCATCAGGGCAATGTTTCGCGTTGTCTTTATATGGTTTACTTCAGCTATTCTAAATTATGAATACGTGATTTAAGTGTATGTTTTTACATATATTTTTCGGAATAAAGGTGACTATTAATTTACAAATTTGGTGTTTATACCACACTATAGAATTTCGAATGGAGCATAACCCGCAGTCGGCGCTGTATTTCGGCGGCTGTTATTAGTTTTTGCATCTCTTGCTTGCAAGTGGTTCGGCTCATTTGCCGCGTGCCGCCATGATCGCGGTGCATCAGCCTTTGCTGAGTTTGTTTGCTGCTGCCCCAATATTCCCTCCGGCTGTGGCGTTGTGTCTGTCCGGATGCGTGGAGGGAAACTGGGCGATTTATTTTAAGGCGGGTGATAGCCAATTTCATGAAGCGGCATTTTCAAATGTTGAATTTTAAGACAAAACTGGACGGTCTGGCGGAGATTTTCGGGGCGTTTTTGCACGACCGAAGGGCCAGTTTCGCCATTATGACGGCGTTGCTGTTGCCGGTTTTCCTGCTTTTTTTCGGGTTTCTTTTCGAAGGCGGCCGGGCGTTGGCCTATTATAGCCAGTCGAAGCGGGTGGTTGCACAGGCCTGTGAGCGTTCGACAAAACCGACGCGCACGAACGTACCCCTGGATGAGGTGCGCCGTAAAAACGTGCTCGACACGTTCGACGCACTGATCCGTTCCACCAAACAGAATGTGGTCAGTCGCGATGTTAAAATCGACTGGCTGACGACGGATATAGACGCAAAGTTCAGCTACAAAACCGTGTTCAGTGGCATGTTCGGGGCGGAAAAACTGGACTATCAGCTGTCGTATCGTTGTGGCGGTATACCGCCTTATCCACATGACGGTGAGGTCGTCGTCAACAACACCTTCGAAAAGACGCTGAACGGCACGGAACGTATGCTGAAAAACGGCAGAACCGCCAAAACACCCAACGGTTGCTGGGGTGTTTATACCTATGCCGAACTGGGATGGGATGGCGGTACGGGGCCGGGCATCGAACTTCAGGATTGGAGCAATGCGGATTGCCGGAAGAACTATGGCTGGCAGGGCTACGGGGATCAGGAAAAGGAGAAAGAGACAAGCGCCGGGATGACATGCACCCCAAAGTCACAGGCTACTCTTCCCAAAGAAAACAACGATTCGAAAAACGGCAGCAAGGCGCAAACGGATGGCAAGGACGCCTTGAATTCCGAGCAGGAGCAGCAGTGTACTACAGAAGAGAAGAACAACACGCCCTCGATGCGCAACGGCCAAAATGAGCGAATACCGCCAACCCGCTACGCTGTCGAACTTGACAGTCACTGGGAAGGGCAAAAAAGACGCGACGCCAACAGCTCGATCTTCAAATATGTGGAAATGCATCCCGGCAAATACGAAATCTCGGTCTGGTACAACGGGCGAAACCAAAGTTACGAAGGCTCGAACGACATCGATATTTCGCTGCAGGTGTTGCGGCCCCAAATGGGTGTAGAGAAAAAAATTATCCGGATGAGCCAGAAGGCGAATGAAATTCGATGGGAGCGCCGAAGCTACGAGGTCACTGTCGATACTTATTCGCTGTACAAGCTGTCGATCGCCGCCGCTGGAACGAGCGACAGTCTGGGTGGCATCATAACGGCATTCGAGGTCACTTATCTTGACTCGTTTTAAGATATCGCATCGTGACTTCCCCAGTCTCATCCGGTCGCTTGCCACGGATATCCGTGCGGCTACCGCCGTAGAGTTCGGTTTGCTTTTGCCGGTCTATCTCCTGCTGATCTTCGGTATCATCGAAGTTAGTCTCGTGCTTTTCTTCAGCCTCAATATGTCGACGGCGGCCACTGCCGGGACTGAATATCTGCGCAAGGCGGCGGCTGGCCGAACGTCCGTCACCGCGGCGGAGTTCAGGAAGGTTATTGCCTCGAATTTCCTGCTCGCGACAACTGAAGATGATCTGAAAATATCGCTCATTGCCATTGCTGATGCCAACCTTGCTACTACACCGGTGACATTTCCGGTCGAGAACAAATTCGAGGCGCCAAGCAAGGGCGCCGGGCAATATCTTCTGGCGCTAGGGTATGACTGGAAATTCATTCTTCCCACCACCCATCTGCTCGTTCCCAGTTCCGGGAGCAAGCCGCAATTGCAAAATCTCTCTCTGGCGATCACCGCAGTTCGGGTGACGGAATGATTGGTAAGAGATTGAAATATCTATCCATCTCGCTGATAAGTTCGCGCTCTGGCGTTGCCGCGGTGGAATTAGCGCTATTGATGCCTTTGCTCATTCTAGTACTGGCGATGGTGATCGAAATCGGGCGGGGCTGGATGAGCTATGACCGTTTCGTAACAGTTGTGGACAATACGGCCCGTTGGTCGGCCCGATTCCCGGAATTTGAGGAGCGCGTCAGGACGGGCGTCAAATCCTTTGTCATGGCTGCCGGGCGCCCGCTCGAATCTGAAAAGCTTGATCTGACGCTCAGAAGCGCCAAGCTTGTGGGTGGGGTCGCCGTGACCGAGTTCGCCCCATACAATTTTTTTGGCAACGCCGAAAACGTGAAGTGGGACAAGATATTGACGCAAGGAAACTTCAAGACCGAAGAAGCGGTAATCGTAATTTCGGGGCGTTACAAATACCGCCCGCTCATTTCTTTGCTGGGCAATACGGATATCGAGTTCGAATACGTGACGGCGGTAAACCCGTATTTCTCCCGACACTACAAATATCAGAAGGGAAAGTCGGACTGGCTTTTCTGGAATGTTCGCTGACGGCATTGGTCAGGGTCTTCACCCTAGCCAATGCCGTGGCCTTTCAGCGATAATGATCGGTGACGGTTTCTAGGGTGACCTCGCCCCCGTTCAACCACGTCGCACAATCCCTCAACGCCCGCGCTGCAACGAGCTGGCGTTTCATGATTGTCTTGTCCTTGCCGCGAAAACGTTTCACGCCTTCCGGCTTGACGATGGAGCCTGGCTCCAGTTCTGGGAAGAGGCCGAAATTGATGTTCATCGGCTGGAAGGAACGTTTGCCCGGCTCATCATTCGAGGAAAGATGCCCGCCGGTGATGTGGTTGAGAAGTGAGCCGAGGGCTGTCGTTGCGGGCGGCAGGCTCGGGGTCTCGCCTTTCCGTTCGGCGGCAGCGAAACGGCCGGCCAGAAGTCCGACGGAGGCGCTTTCCACATACCCTTCGCAGCCGGTGATCTGGCCTGCAAAACGCATGTCAGGCCGGGATTTCAGCTTCAGCGATGGATCGAGCAGGACGGGGGAATCGATATAGGTATTGCGGTGCAGGCCGCCCAAACGGGCGAATTCCGCATTTTCGAGACCCGGGATCATGCGAAATACATCCGCCTGCGCGCCGTATTTCAGTTTGGTCTGGAAACCCACCATGTTGTAAAGCGTGCCGAGCGCATTGTCCTGGCGAAGCTGGACCACGGCATAGGCCTTGACGGTGGGGTTGTGGGCGTTGGTCAGGCCCATCGGTTTCATAGGCCCGTGGCGCAGCGTCTGGCGGCCGCGTTCAGCCATGATCTCGATTGGCAGGCAGCCGTCGAAATAGGGTGTGCCTTCCCATTCCTTGAAACCCACCGTGTCGCCGGCGATCAGCGCGTCGATGAAGGCGTTGTACTGCTCCTCGTTCATCGGGCAGTTGATGTAGTCCTTGCCCGTGCCGCCGGGGCCAACCTTGTCGTAACGCGACTGGTACCAGCAGATATCCATGTTGATGCTGTCGCGGTGCACGATGGGGGCAATGGCGTCAAAGAATGCCAGGGCATCCTCACCCGTCTCGGCCTGAACCGCCGCCGCCAGATCCGGCGAGGTGAGCGGGCCGGTGGCGATGATGCTGCTGCCCCATTCCTTCGGCGGCAGGCCGGAAACCTCTTCGCGCAGGATCGTCACCAGTGGGTGACTTTTGAGCCGGTCCGTGACGGCCTGAGAAAATCCGTCGCGATCGACGGCAAGCGCGCCGCCGGCAGGTACCTGATGCCTGTCGGCGCAGGCCATGATCAACGAGCCGGCAAGCCGCATTTCCGCATGGATGACGCCCACTGCATTGGCGGTCGCATCGTCGGAGCGGAAGGAGTTGGAACAGACCAGTTCCGCCAGCGTATCGCCCTTGTGCGCTTCCGTGCCGCGCACGCCGCGCATTTCGTGCAGGATGACTGGAACGCCGCTTTCAGCGATCTGCCAGGCGGCTTCCGAACCGGCCAGTCCGCCGCCCACGACGTGAATGGGAGAATAGGTCTTGTCTTGCATGCTGGCGCCCATAGGCCGCGTGGGGGCAAAAGCTCCCCTCCGGCGGCTGTCTTTCGAGTGATTGTTCCGCGCGGGTCCCGAAGGACGCGTTTTTCAGGGCGATGCACTACCATGCATGGCTGCGACAGCCAAATGTTTTTGCGGGTGGGACGATTGGGGCGGAGGGAATGTGGTCTCTATGCTTATAAGCCAAAAATCTCCGGCGAATACCGCCAGAATCAAAAACGGCGCCAGAGGCGCCGCTTTCTTTTACCTGTCGCTCAATCGTCGCGCCCTGGAGGTCGGGCAGCGGGACGATCTTTTACGCCTTAGCGGAACGAACGGGAAGCTACGTTACGGATGTCGTAACGTGTCAGGCCGATGTCGCTCAGGGCCTGGTTGGACAGGCTGCCAAGTTCGTTGATCGTGCGACGGTAGGAGATCCAGTTCTTTGCGATGCGGATAGGGTTCATGATCGTTTCCTCAATCTTTCTTTGATTTCGTCGGCCGGCTCAGTGTTTCTGTGCTCTCGGCTGTTGAGGTTTTATATATAGACATTGAGCCATGTTGTGCAGTGCAGAATTTAGGCGACTGCCATGCATTTGTGCACTATGTCGGCTAAATTTGCGGCTTTGACTACCGCATGAGCAAAATATGAGCGGAAATGCCTGTCTTTCGGGCGGTTTTGAAGGGGTTTGCGGCCATTGGCGGTGTTAGACCGGCTTTTTGCTCCCCTCAGCGGTGCTTGAAGGGCGTTCGGGCTCTCCAGACATGCCGGATGCAGCCGCCTAATCGATGCATTTTTCATCTGTTTGTCACGCGCACATGCCGGTGGGGCGGCGCGGCTCGATTCCGAGAAGGTGCCAGAACGAAAAAAAGGCCGGAGGCGGGAGCCTCTGGCCTTTTGGGAGGGTCGTCTCGCATCCGCCGCTTCAAGCGGCGGAGCGTATTAGATGCCGACGGCGGTGCGTGCGACGCGACGGATGTCCTGACGGCCAATGCCGAGGTCACTCAGTTCGCGGTCGGTCATGCGGCCGAGTTCGGTTACGGTCTGACGATACTTGCGCCAGTTGGTGAGCGAGCGTGTAATGTTCATTGTCATCTTCCTCTTCGTGCTGTCCAGCATTTCCGGCCCGTCTTGGGAGGATTAGGCTCGGGGCTGAACTCGATCTCTGTATGACCATGAATATAATCGGTTTAATAAAAACAAAAACAGACAAAGCAAGATGCCACCTATGCATGTAACGCAAAGCAAGCCGGTAAATGACCCCAATTGCGGCGGCTACTGCATAATTTGTGACCAATTTGTGTGCTTTTAGTGAACTTGGCGGCATCTGTCGCTGCCAAGCCGTGCGGTTCGGCTGAATACGAGGGGTCGGGCAGGGCAGAGGCAAGGATGGGGATGTAAAGGTCGTCCGTATAAGGGATTCGGCTGGAGGCGCGCATTCTCGTAAAATGACGGGCGGCGTGTCCTATATATAATGTCCTGTAGCCGCATAAATGTTGCGCGTTTTTCCTGTCGGAACATGTGAAGCCGGACGGGAAAGAGTGAGACGGCGTGCGCAGCTTTGCGGCCCCTCGTGTCATCGTCTGCGTGCGCGCCGTTCCCTTTCGTGCGGGCACGAAACGACAAGAACGTACCGGCCGGCTTTTGCGGCTGGGGCGGGGACCCAAGAAAAGTCCGGGCGAAACGGGACGCGGCGATAAGGCGTGCTTGACCCTTCCAGAACATTGTGACATACCGCCGCCCAACGTGCGGGTATGGCGGAATTGGTAGACGCATTGGTTTTAGGTACCAACGCTTCGGCGTGGGAGTTCGAGTCTCTCTACCCGCACCACAAGTAAAGCATGGCTGTGCCACGCTTGTGCCAGAGTGCATCCTTAGTGATGCAGGGAGCTTTGGGGTTCATCATCCCCTTCGCGCCCTTGTCTCCGGCGCGAGCTCAATTTTGTCCGGCAGGCGCTTGTGTGAAGAAATAATGGAAGCCACGGCCGGGGAACGACGTTTCCGGCGCAGTGCTCGAAAGTAAACCAACGGCTGTCTGAGCACCGCCGCCATGATGTGAAGGTTTGAGAAAATGCAGGTTATCGAAACGCTGGCTGAAGGCCTGAAGCGCGAACTCAAGGTCGTTATCCCGGTTGCCGACATGAAGGCCCGTCTGGACGAGCGCCTGGTTGACGCCAAGGACAAGGTTCGCATCAACGGTTTCCGTCCCGGCAAGGTGCCGATGGGCCATCTGAAGAAGATGTATGGCAAGTCCATCATGGCCGACCTCGTCAACGAGCTGGTTCGTGAAAAGCCTTCCGAAATCCTTTCCAGCCGCGGTGAGAAGTCTGCAACGCAGCCGGCCATCTCCATGACCGAAGACGAGCAGGAAGCCGAAAAGATCCTTTCGGCTGAAACCGATTTCGAATTCACCGTTGCCTACGAAATCATTCCGGCCATCGAACTGAAGGCCAATGACGGCATCAAGGTTACCCGCGAAGTTGTTGAAGTCTCCGAAGACGAAATCAACGAGCAGATCCTCAAGATCGCTGAGAGCGCCCGTACCTTTGAAGCCAAGAAGGGCAAGGCCGCCGAAGGCGACCGCGTCACCATGAACTATCTCGGCAAGGTTGATGGCGAAGCCTTCGATGGCGGCGCTGCTGAAGACGCTGAACTGGTTCTCGGTTCTGGCCGCTTCATCCCCGGCTTCGAAGACCAGCTCGTTGGCGTCAAGGCCGGCGACGAAAAGACCATCACCGTGACTTTCCCGGCTGACTACCCGGCTGCGAACCTCGCAGGCAAGGAAGCCAACTTCGACATCACCGTCAAGGAAGTTGCTGCTGCCGCTGCTGTTGAAATCAACGACGAACTGGCGGAAAAGCTCGGTCTCGAATCGGCTGAAAAGCTGAAGGAAATCGTTCGCGGCCAGATCGAAAGCCAGTACGGCAACGTAACCCGCCAGAAGGTCAAGCGTCAGATTCTCGACCAGCTCGACGAAATGTACAAGTTCGACACGCCTGCTGGCCTCGTCGATGCCGAATTCGACAACATCTGGCGCCAGATCAACACCGATCTTGCCCAGTCCGGCAAGACCTTCGCTGACGAAGACACCACGGAAGAAGAAGCCCGCGAAGAATATCGCAAGCTCGCTGAACGCCGCGTTCGTCTCGGTCTCGTTCTCTCCGAAATCGGCGAAAAGGCCGGCGTCGAAGTGACCGAAGAAGAAATGCAGCGCGCGCTGTTCCAGCAGCTGCAGCAGTTCCCCGGCCAGCAGAAGGAAATCCTCGATTTCTTCCGCAACACCCCCGGCGCTTCCGCTTCGCTGCGCGCTCCGATCTTCGAAGAAAAGGTCATCGACAAGCTGCTCACGGAAATCTCGGTAACGGACAAGACCGTTTCCAAGGAAGAGCTTCTGGCTGACGACGGCGAAGAAACAACGGAAACCAAGAAGAAGGCGCCTGCCAAGAAAAAGGCTGCTGCCAAGGCTGACGACGCCGCTGAAGGCGAAGAAGCCGCTCCGAAGAAGAAGGCTCCGGCCAAGAAGAAGGCCACTGAGGCCGACGCCGAATAATCTTGGCTGGCGAAAGCTGAATGAATGGAAGGGCCGTGGCGAAAGCTACGGCCTTTTTTGTTTCATCTGGGCGATGCGGTCCATCCGCCTTGCGCGGTGGTCAGCGGGCCCAAACCGCGCCGCTGACCGATCTCGCCTGTTAAAACTGCTCCCGCCTATCGCTTCTGGGATCATTATTCACCTGATGAGGCGCATATAGATCGCTGCGGGCTTTTCGCCGCCATGGTCGTGCGGGATTTTCACGATCGATAGCAATGTCTGCTATTGCGATAGCCGGTAAACCGTTCATCGGGCATTGCGCCACCCAACGGCCATCCGGTGCGGCGATTCCCGAGGGAGCGGCTGTACTCTGAGCCGCCAGGGTGGAATAGCTGGCCCAATAGGTGTTGCTCACCGCATGCCCCAATATTTCGGCTGCAAATGCCGGGGCATTGGACGGGCCATCACCTGCGGTGGAAAACAGCACGCAATCGACGTTCAGCTTCTCGTATTCCATGAATATTTCTGGGTAGTGCGCCTCCATGCCGAGCGCGCAACCAAAACGGAAGCCATCGATTTCAAACGTCACCGGTACAGTTCCCGGCGAGTACATGAACGAGATTTTGGTGTTCGACAGCAGGCGCTCATCGTAGCGAGTTATAAGCTTCCCGCGATCGGAGATGACGTACAGGCTGTTATACGGTCGATGTGGCGGAGTAAGCTGATGGACGGACCCAAGAATCGTCCAAAGCTTCAGCCTTCGCGCCAGTTTTCTGCTCGCTTCCAGTTCTCTGCGCAGAGTTTCCCATTCAAAGCGCGTCCAGTCGGAAGGCCCGATTTCTCTCGGCCCAGTTTCGGACATGATGCGTTTATTGGGCCAGCACGTTGCCCCTTCCGGGAAATGGATGAGACGGGCGCCGGCCTTATGGGCATCGCACATGAGGCGACGTATTTCTTGCCCGGCTGCTTTCAGTGCCGAAACCATACGAGGGTCGTCGACCAGCGACGTTTGCGCGACAGCCATTCGTAAAGAAGGGCTAACTGGCATGTCGGGAGTTCGGCGGATATGCTTGAGCGCCGCCGTATAGGACTCGCCGGTTTTCGCTGCACGAGCTCTTACGCGGCGTTTGAAATTATTATTTTGCGTCATGATCAGGCCTTTCACGTCCCGGACGCGATTCCCCAGCAACCCGCCCGAAACGATCGGACCAAGACAGTAGCCTGAGACAACGACAGTCCCTTTGCCTCCGTTCAAGACCATGCTGGGGAAGGTCTGGGAGGTTAGGCGCAGGCTTCGCCTTTTTGTCACTATCAGTGGGAAAACGTTGAGTCGTCAAGCGACCGCAATTTCGCATTACATGAACCGGAGAATTCGACACTCCGACATCTTCAAGTCTTTCTCGACTATTATCTTCAGAAGGCATGACAGGGCGTTGGGCAGTCGCGGCGATGGGCAGAAGAAATTATTTGATTGAGGATGTCTCCGGGGCTGGTAAAACCTCGGTTGCAACGGAACTTCAGCAACGCGGCCTTCATGTGATTCACGGCGACCGTGAACTGGCTTACAAAGGCGACCCCGAAACGGGCGAACCCATGGATGTCGCGCTGTTTCAGGACGACGACATAAAAATCGCCTTCCGTCACCGACATCATATCTGGAATGTCGAAAAAGTTCGGCAGCTTGTGGCTGATCAAGAGCACGCCGTCACCTTCTTCTGTGGCGGATCGAGAAATTTTCGACGCTTTATAGATCTGTTCGATGAGGTCTTCATTCTGGATATCGATGCAGCGACCTTACTAAGACGGCTGGCTGCCAGGCCCGAGGATGAGTTCGGTGGCAATCTGGCCGAAAGACAGTTTGTCCTGCAACTCCACGCAACGAAAGAAGACCTTCCAGTCGGTGCATCTGCCATTGATTCATCGAGGTCTTTGGGGGTGGTGGTGGATGATATTCTGGCTCGTTGCGTTGTTCCGAAGGCAGGAAATTAACACGCTGCGCTTCCCGTTACCTTCGTTTTGATCACAATGCAGTGCAGCATGATTTTTTGCTGCATCTGCTCTTGTTCATCTCCCGTTCATCTGGCACCCTGCGCAGCATGATTTGCCTTGGCTGCCGGTGCAGCCGTCAAGGAAACATGGCCGCCAACGCGCGGCTGTCATCGCTGCCAAAACCTTTGGCCTTAAGCTTTTACCGTGCCTGCCGGGTTCACCCGGTGCGCCCTTAATTTGCCAGGGGACAAGATATGTCGCCACGAACGGGCTTCGCCCTGTTGTTTTCTCTGTTCGCCGCGATTGGCACCAACGCCCGTGCCGATGAGCCGGAGTTGATCTGGAAGCCGGTCAAGAATTCCGATCGTTCCTATACGGCGCGTATCGGTGCGAAGCTGCCGGTCGAGACGCCGATCCGGGCGGGGCTGGAAATGGGCATGAATGCCTCCAGGACGGGGCAGGTGGTGGATACGCCAGTAAGGTTGTGGGGCAATGTCACGCTGCTGGCGGAACAGTTGCCCGGCGTGTCGCTTGCCCGTGATGTCGGTGTCCTCTTCAACGCGTTGACGGGGTCGAGCAGCGTTTCCATGACGTCGCGACAGAAACGCATCGTTACGCCGGAACTGGATATCGAGGCCAACCGCAATTTCACGGTGCGTTATGACGGCACGGCGCAGCAATGGAACGGGCTGGACGTATCGCAGTCGCTGCGCCTTTCCCGCTCGGAAACCGGCACGGCCTTCGTGCTGACGGGGGCAAGCCGCAACAGCTTCAACGAGTTCAGCAGCGGCGTCGCCGTGGAGCAGAAGATCGGCGATCACCTGACAGTGCGCGGAACGCTCGATCAGGGATATGCGGATCATTTTCGGCCGGGTGTGAGTGCGCGGTATAGTATTCGGTGGTGAGGGGCGTCACCGGTTATCGTATGGATGAGCAGAAGGTGATAGACGTTCTTGCGTCGCATTCGGCGTCATCCTTGGGCTAGTCCCATGGTCTAATCACGTCGCATAAAGTCGCGACGTTGCAGAGGCTCGGGACAGGCCCGAGCATGACGGAGGAGAGGTTTGCGCACATTGCAAACGATCTCCACCCCGCAACAGCCAACCTCAATCCTTCTTCAGCTCACCCATGCGGTTCCACGCGTCGAGACCGGCAATCTTGTAGGCCTCGGCAAGCGTGGGGTAGTTGAAGGTGTTCTCGACAAAATATTCCACCGTACCCTTCAGGTTCAGCACCGCCTGGCCGATATGCACCAGTTCGGTGGCACCTTCGCCGACGATGTGGACGCCGAGCAGACGGCGGGTTTTCAGCGAGAAGATCATCTTCAGCAACCCGCTGTCGAGACCCATGATATGGCCGCGTGAGGTTTCGCGGAAATGGGCGATGCCGCATTCATAGGGAATGTGGCGTTCAGTGACTTCTTCTTCCGTCAGGCCGCAGGTGGAGATTTCTGGAACGGCATAGATGCCGTAAGGGAAGAACTGCGGCGGTTCACCGGCCGGTGCACCGACCGCGTGGCGGGCGGCGATACGGCCCTGTTCCATCGAGGTGGAGGCGAGGCTCGGGAAACCGATGATATCGCCGGCGGCGTAAATGTTCGGCACTGTTGTCTGGAAGGTCTCGGGATTGACCTTCAGGCGGCCGCGGCTGTCGGCTTCCAGCCCACAGGCGGAAAGGTTGAGCGTATCGGTTGCGCCGACGCGTCCGGCGGCGAACAACACCGTCTCGGCTTTAAGGACGCGGCCGTTGCTGAGCGAAACGAGGCATTTGCCGCTGTCGTCGCGCTCCACCTTTTCCGCTTTCTGGCCGAAGATCAGCTTCATGTTACGGTCGCGCAACTGATAGGTGAAGTCCTCGACGATTTCCTTGTCGATGAATTCCAGCATGGTTTCGCGCGGTTCCACCACCGTTACCTGCGTGTCGAGCGCACTGAAGATCGTGGCATATTCGATGCCGATGACGCCCGCGCCAACAACGACCATGGAGCGCGGCAGTTCCTTGATCTCGAGTATCTCGTCCGAATCGAGCACTGCCGCGCCGTCGAAGGGAATATGCGGTGGCCGGTAGGGCCGCGTGCCGATGGCGAGCAGAATGGAAGCGCCGGTGACGTTCATGACTTCACCGTCGTTCTTCACCACCTTCACCGTGTTGGCATCGACGAAGCTTGCCGTGCCGCGAATGTGCTGCACGCGGTTGCGGGCGAACTGGTGTTCCAGCACCTCGACCTCGTGGTCGAGCGTGATCAGCAGGCGGCGGCGCAGATCGTCCGCGTCGATTTCCTGCTTGACGCGGTAGGAGCGGCCATAAAAACCGCGTTCGCGCCAGCCGGTGAGATTGAGCGCGGTTTCGCGCAATGTTTTGGAAGGGATGGTACCTGTGTGCACCGAAACGCCGCCGACGCGGCTGCCCTTCTCGATGACCAGAACCCTCTTTTCGAGCTTGGCGGCCTGGATGGCGGCGCGTCTTCCCGCCGGACCGCTGCCGATAACAATCAGATCGAACTGGTACATGAAAACCCCGGAACAGAATGTATTGCAATGACCGGATGTCGCATCCGGGATGGCGCTGCCGCGAAATGGTCGTGATGCCATTTTGACCAGGGGAAGTGATTCCCTTGTCAGCCTTGCACACAAGAGTGCAATGCAACAAACGCCTGCGTCAATCTGTAGCGCAATAATCTGACGGATTCGTAACCGTTTTGCCCGCTTGTCGTTTTGCGACGCAAAGATGCGCCTTTGCGCCCGGCACGGCCTTCGCCGTCGGGTTTTCGTAGTTTCAGACGGGTTGTGCCCGGTCACGCGCTGATTGGGGTTGGATTGTACGGATGCTTGCGCAACCGGGCATTCCAGAAAGCCGTATTTCGCAAGAGGCAGTGCACGGCCTTTTGCGAAATGGTCCTGTCACCATGAACGTGCCACCGTTCCCACCACCAGGACCGTCCTTCGGTTTACGCCACGTCTGGCGTCTACCCGGCAGGACTGCATTCAAGATAACAGGGTAAGGCGGGGCGGGGAAAAGCGGGGATGGATTTTCGCGCGCCGGTTCTTTTTCGTCAGTCTTCTTTCCGGGTCACATGGCGGTGAAGGGCAGCGAGGTCCTGCCTGAGTGCTGCCAGTTCGGCCAGTACCTTCACGTCGATCTTTTCGTGCAGAGACAGCACCTCAAGCTCGGCTTTCAGGTTCACCTCATAATCCTTGGCGGCCTCGAAACGGTCACGAGCGGCCTGCCGGTTCTGCGACATCATGATGATCGGCGCCTGAATGGCCGCGAGCATGGAGAGCAGAAGATTGAGGAAGATGAAGGGGTAGGGGTCGAAGGCCCGCGTCGTCAGCACGATGGTGTTGATGATTGCCCAGAACACCAGGAAAAAGCAGAAGCTGAGGATAAATCCCCAGGAGCCGCCAACCCTTGCAATGCTGTCGGCCAGCCTGTCGCCCAGGTTTGCCCCGGCGGAAAATTCCGCATTGGTGTCGGTCGAGACCAGCTTTTTCTGGTGCGACAGCTCCAGAATACGACGCTCGACCTCGCCGATTTCCCGGGAGGAGCGCTTGAAGTGCGAAACGATATAGTCGGAGATGTCTGACACGGTGCTTCTCGTGGTGCTGATGGTTCGTTACGGCCCTGTCGAGATAAACCCGCATGGCAATGGAATTCAAACGATTTCCGCTGCCATGCCGTTTAGACATCCAGCCCCATCAGACGGAGGGTGTAGCGTCATTTACCCAGTTGAAGCCGGGGAAGAAGCGCTCTCGGCCATATTGCTCGCCGAACATCATGTCGAATTGCAGCAGGCGATAATTGCGCACCACGTCCGGAATGGAATTGGGTGAAATCGACCAGTCGGGCAGCGCCTTGCCATCCGTTGCCACCAGCATATGCCGGTCGACGACGGAAAACGCATCCTGCACTTCACCCAAAGTCCCCGTATAGAAGGGGTCTGAGAAACCGGCTGTTTTCAGTACGTGATAGGGCAACAGCGCCGGGCTGATGGTGCCGATATTCTTGCGCACCCCCGTCTTCGAGGACCAGACGACGAGCGGCGTCTCGTGTTCCTTTTTCATGACTTCCAGCGGCGCGCGGCGGCTGGCCACCATGCCCGGCATGTAGCCGCTTTCCACGAATGTCTGGCCAAGCGGCGGCAGGTGATCGCCGAAGAGCACGATGATGGTTTCGCGCTCGCGCTTTTTTGCCCAGCGCATCAGCTTCAGAAGGGCGTCGTCGGCCTCCGCCACGCCCTGCGCATAGGTACCAAGCGCCTGCGATGCGGAAGCGGAAAGATCGCCCTCTACGCCGATGGTGTCGCCGGCATAACGGCCCGCCTCGTAAGGTCCGTGTCCCTGCAGGGTGACGGCGAAGAGGAAGAGCGGGTTGCGCGCATCGTCCGCGGCCACCATGATCTGGTCCATCAGCGCGTCGTCGGAGGCGAAGTTGCCGCGCTTTTCCATGGGCGGCAATGTCTCTTCCGAGCGGAACTCCTCGAAGCCGAAATTCCTGTAGACTTCCTTGCGGTTCCAGAACCATTCCTGAAACGGATGCATGGCGATGGCCGAATATCCTTCGCCACGGAAGAAGCTGGCAAGCGAGGGCACCGGGCGGCGGATATATTGCTGATAAGGAATGCTGCCATAGGGCAGGAAGGCGTTGGAAAAGCCGGTCAGCGCCTCGAATTCCACATTCGCCGTCATGCCGCCGAATTCCGGCGAGAACACGTTGCCGGATTGCTTGGCGCGGATGTTGGGCATCGGATCGGCAGAGAGCTTCACGTTTTCAAGCCGTGTCGGATCCCACAGCGATTCGCTCATCAACATGATGACATCAGGGTAATCGCCCGTGTTGGCGGCAAAGGCGGC
Source organism: Agrobacterium sp. SORGH_AS_0745 (assembly GCF_030818995.1). Lineage (NCBI taxonomy): Bacteria > Pseudomonadati > Pseudomonadota > Alphaproteobacteria > Hyphomicrobiales > Rhizobiaceae > Agrobacterium > Agrobacterium sp. SORGH_AS_0745. The sequence continues at coordinate 2,280,171 of NZ_JAUTBI010000003.1, read as the reverse complement.
GGGTTCCGAGGTCAGGTCTGCGATGCTGTTTTCGCCGTAACCCTGCGGCGCCGAGACGTTGGCCATGGGAATATTGAAGGCAAAGGCCATCAGGAAACCGTTATGGCGGTAATTCTCCTGTTGATCCCACATCATGGGGATGATGTTGAGACGATCGCGCACCCACGAATAATGCGAATAGTCCATGAGCGAGGCGAGGCCGGCCAGAAGCGGCAGCGCCAGCACAAGACCTGCGGCGCGTTCGCGCCAGCTCAAGCCCGGCGAATAACGCCGCGCCAGCAGCCACAGGGTGGAAAGGGCCGCAACCGTGGCGCAAAGGCCAAGGCCGACCAGCACGGCCGTCACCGGCTGGGCTTTCAGCATGGTGGGCAGAAGCTCGAGGATCTGCCGGCCGAACAGCAGGTCGGAGGGATAAAGCGGATCGGAGAGATAGGTCTGTTTCTGCGCGGAAATAAGCCCTGTCAGCGCGCAAAGCGGCGCAACGGCGATGAGCGACAGGTAACGGCGGCCGAGGATGGAATCCAGCGCTACGAGCAGCAGCAGCACGGCGGCGATGGTCGTCATGCCGGGGCGGGCGGATGAGGTGAGGAAGGTGCCGACATCAACTAGCGAACCGCGGGCGATCCATTCCAGCGCGACGACAAGCACGACCGACGAAAATGTCAGATTGGCAAGCGTGTAGGCCTTACCCGAAAGCTTGGAAAGGCTCCGCGTCCATGCAGGCGAAAAGACAAAATCAGCCTTTTCGGAAGCCGTTGTTTTTGGCGCCGAATTTCTCAAACTCATACTCCGGTATTACGAGGCGACACCGCGCAATTCGGGGAGGTGAATCGGGGCGTCGCAAAACTGTCATGTAACTGTCACATAAGCGCGATGAACGCGACATGAACTTTGCGGAGTGTGGCCGGTGCGGTGATAACCTTAGCGTGAATGCCGGTTGCGGCTTCATCCTATCAAGGTGGTGCGGCATGCAATTGCCGCGTTGCGGAGCGGGCACGGGCGCGGTATTGAAAAGCCATGAGCGACAGACACGACATCAAAAACCATCTTCGAATTGCCGTCGGGCAGTTCAATCCGACTGTTGGCGACGTGGCGGGCAATCTCGCCATGGCGCGTGAAGCACGGGCCGATGCGGCGACGCAGGGTGCCGATCTCCTGCTTCTGACCGAGCTGTTCATATCCGGCTATCCGCCGGAAGACCTGGTATTGAAGCCGGCTTTTCTGAAAGCGTGCCTGAAGGCCGTGGAAGAACTGGCGGCGGAAACCGCCGATGGCGGGCCGGGCGTCGTCATCGGTTTTCCGCGTCAGGGTGAAACGGGCCGGCACAATTCGGTTGCGCTTCTGGATGGCGGCAGGATCATCGCGCTGCGTGACAAGATTGACCTGCCGAATTACGGCGAGTTCGATGAAAAACGTGTTTTCGCCGAAGGTTCGATCTCCGGTCCCTATAATTTCCGCGGTGTCAGGATCGGCATTCCGATCTGCGAGGAAATCTGGAACGATATGGGTGTGTGCGAAACGCTTGCCGAAAGCGGGGCGGAAATCCTGCTGGTGCCGAATGGTTCGCCCTATTATCGCGGCAAGCTGGATGTGCGCCATCAGGTGGCGCTGAAGCAGGTAATCGAAAGCGGCTTGCCGCTGGTCTTCGCCAATCAGCTTGGCGGGCAGGACGAGCTGGTTTTCGACGGCGCGAGCTTCGGTTTCAATGCCGACAAGACCCTTGCCTTCCAGATGAGCCAGTTCGAGGCGACCCTTGCCGTTACCGATTGGAAACGCACCGCAGAAGGCTGGCGCTGTGAGAGCGGTCCTTTCTCGAAAATCCCTGAAGGCGAGGAGGCGGATTACCGCGCCTGCATGCTGGGCTTTCGCGATTACGTCAACAAGAACGGCTTCAAGAGCGTGGTTCTCGGCCTTTCCGGCGGTATCGATTCGGCGATCTGCGCTGCGCTTGCTGTTGATGCGCTGGGCGAAGAGCGGGTGCGCTGCATCATGCTGCCCTATCGTTACACCTCCGAGGATTCGCTGAAGGACGCAGCCGATTGCGCCAGGGCGCTCGGCTGCCGTTACGATATCGTGCCCATTGCCGAACCGGTGGATGGGTTCCTTTCGGCGCTTTCGGAAATGTTCGAAGGCACGGAAGAAGGCATTACCGAAGAAAACCTGCAGAGCCGTACACGCGGCACCATTCTCATGGCCGTTTCCAACAAGTTCGGCTCGATGGTGGTGACAACAGGCAACAAGTCGGAAATGTCGGTGGGGTATGCGACGCTTTATGGCGACATGAATGGCGGTTTCAATCCCATCAAGGACCTCTACAAGATGCAGGTCTACGCCATCTCCAGCTGGCGCAATTCCCATGTGCCGCCGGGCGCGCTCGGGCCATCCGGCGAAGTGATCCCCGCCAATATCATCTCCAAGGCGCCATCCGCCGAATTGCGACCCAACCAGACAGACCAGGATTCGCTGCCGCCCTATCCGGTGCTGGACGATATTCTGGAGTGCCTGGTGGAAAAGGAAATGTCGGTCGAGGAAATCCTCGCGCGTGGCCATGATATCGCGACGGTGCACCGGATCGAGCATCTGCTCTATCTCGCCGAATACAAACGCCGCCAATCCGCGCCCGGGGTGAAGATCACCAAGAAGAACTTCGGCCGCGATCGCCGTTATCCGATTACCAACCGTTTCAGGGACAGGTAGTCGAAGGAGGGCATGGGGGAGCTTGCTGGACCCCGAATCTAGTTCGGGGTGACGGAGTGCGGATGCTGCGGCTTCGCCATATATCGATGGCGAAGAAGCATCCTTTTCCTCCAACGGCGCGGACACGCCGCGCCGTCTCCCTATCTCGTTAAATAACCTGCCCCACATCGATGCGGTTACCATCCGGGTCTTCGAAAACGAAGGCCCGCAGGCCATAATCCTTGTCCTGCAGACTTTTGATGATGCGAAGCCCGTGGCTTTTGCAAAGCGCGTGCAGCGCGCCGGCGTCGCTGACCAGCATATGCGCCACATTGAAGGGGGCCGGTTTGTGCGTCGACTGCAATGTCAGGTGCAACTCGGCATTACCTTGTTTCAGGATCATGAAACCGACAGGGTTGCCGTTTTCGAAGGTCTTTTCGAAGCCCAGCACACGGACATAAAAGTCATGGGCCTTCTCGATATTCTTGACAGGAAGCATTGCGGCGATCCGACCGAAGCGGATGCCGTGAACGGCGATGGTGTTCATCGCGGAACCTCGGATCTGGGAGAAACGGGCAGGGGAGCGGGCGGTGCCGGAACGCTGCTGTTTTTTCCTATTTGAATTTGCAGGGCGGTGCCTGCGGCAATAGGATCATAATCACGGCGGTGGCGGATGCAAACGGAATGTTTGTGCCATTCAACGCTCCACGCCAGACGATCGACAGGCCCGGGAGGCAGCATGCGCAGTTCCATCGAAATCTTCAACATCCGCACTCGGCAGATGCGGGTGGTCTGGCAGACGCCGGAGCTGTTCGAGGCTCCGAACTGGTCGCCGGACGGGAAATACCTGCTTCTGAACTGCGACGGTCTGCTTTATCGCCTGTCACTTGCCGGCGACCCTTCGCCGGAAAAGGTCGATACCGGCTTTGCGACAATCTGCAACAATGACCACGGCATTTCGCCTGACGGTTCGCTTTATGCCATTTCCGACAAGGTGGAGTTCGGCAAGAGTGCCATCTATCTGCTGCCTTCGACGGGCGGAACGCCGCGTCTGATGACTAAGAACCTTCCGTCCTACTGGCACGGCTGGTCGCCGGACGGGAAAGGTTTCGCCTATTGCGGCATTCGCGATCAGGTTTTCGATATTTATTCCATGGACATAGACAGCGGTGTTGAGACACGCCTTACCCATGGTGAGGGCCGCAATGACGGGCCGGATTATTCGCCGGATGGAGAATGGATCTATTTCAACTCCAGCCGCACCGGCCAGATGCAGATCTGGCGCGTGCGGGTGGATGGCTCGGCCGTCGAGCGTATCACCGACAGCGCCTATGGCGACTGGTTCCCGCATCCGTCCCCCAGCGGTGACAAGGTCGTCTTCGTCTCCTACGACGCCGATGTCTTCGACCATCCGCGCGACCTCAACGTGCGCGTGCGGCTGATGGATATGGATGGCGGCAATGCCGAAACGCTGTTTGACCTTTTCGGCGGGCAGGGAACGATGAATTCCCCCAACTGGTCACCGGACGGGGATGAGTTCGCTTATGTGCGGTATTTTCCCGTTGGGTGATGCGGTAGGGGTGCTTCAGCTGGCGCGCGTCTGCGCGGCGGCTGAAGGCCGCAATACGCCGGTGAGGTGGCCACGGTCACATTGCCGCATCGCTGCGCAAGATACTTGTATTTGCAATCTTTGTTGCTCATAAGCTTCTTCGTCAGGTGCCTGCCCTTTAGGGCGGGAGAATCGGGAATCCGGTGCAAGACCGGAACGTGCCCAGCGCTGTGAGGCGGATGCCCTTTTTCTTGATGCCACTGAATCCATTCGGGAAGGCGAAAGTGGGCGGATGAAGCCGAGTCAGAAGACCGGCCTGACAGGATAGACCAGACCGCGTGGACGGCGGCAGGTTGTTGCAGCAGCGCGTCGTGCAGGCGAAAACCGGAGCCGGTTTTCGTGGCGGCGCGCCAGCATTGTTGGGGATAGACGATGCCGACCGATCCACTCGCGACCAGTTCGCTCGACGCAAATGCATTCGATCACGCGCTTTCGCCCGCCTACCCGTTTTCCGAGGGGGAGCGAGAGGCGATCTACCGTGCCATCGAAACCCGCCGTGATGTGCGCGACCAGTTCCTTCCGGATCCATTGCCGGAAGATGTGGTCGAGCGCTTGCTGAAGGCGGCGCATTCCGCGCCCTCGGTCGGTTTCATGCAGCCGTGGAATTTCACGCTCGTCACTGACGGTGCGGTCAGGCAGGCAGCCTGGGTTGCCTTCAGCCGCGCCAATGGCGAGGCGACGGCGATGTTCGAGGGGGAGCAGCAGGCGCTTTACCGCAGCCTCAAGCTTGAGGGCATCCGCAAGGCGCCGCTCAGCATCTGCGTCACCTGCGATCCGACGCGTGGCGGCAAGGTGGTGCTGGGCCGTACCCACAATCCGCGCACCGATGTCTATTCCACCGTCTGCGCCATCCAGAACCTCTGGCTTGCAGCGCGCGCCGAAGGCATCGGCGTCGGCTGGGTCAGCATTTTCCACGATAGCGACATTCGGACCATTCTGGAAATCCCGGACCACATCGAGATCGTCGCCTGGCTATGCCTCGGCCGCGTCGATACACTTTATACCGAGCCGGAACTGGCGGTGAAGGGTTGGCGCCAGCGCGTGCCGCTGGAGGAGCTGGTGTTTCGCAATCGCTGGGGCGGGCGGTAAAGAGAACACGCGACCGCCTTGTGAGTGAGATAGAGCGTTGCCAACTCCATACCGCGTGCTTGATGGGAGCTATTGCTGCGGCTGAATGCCCTTCAGCGCCGGGTTCTTCAGGTCGATCCGGCCTGTCTGGTCGGGCAGGAATTTAGGGCCGATGACGCGGACCCTGCTGTTGTTCGGGTCATAGTCGCGTTCCGGAACCGGTTGTTCCGGCGGCTTTGCGGCCTGCTGCAGTTCGGTGGGTTTTTTGGGGGTGTCACCTTGCGGTGGTGGAATGGTCGTGATGCTGGAATAGGGTTTCTCAGCTTCCGGCCGCGCAGCCTCCTGCTGCTTCATCTCCTCGTGATAGGCGGCCATGTTGCAGGCGCAGCCTGGGGCTTTCGTTGAGGCATTTCGATAAGCAAAGGCGGTCGGCAGGTCCTTATAGGGCTTTCCTGTTTCAGCCGAGACCATGTCAGCCGTTTCCTGCTCCGTCATGGAGTGGAAATAAAGCTCCGTCTGCGTACCCGGACACATTTTCTGGCATTGTTCGGCCTGCGCACGGAAATCGAGCGGCGAGGCATTGGAAGCGATGGGGAAAAACGAGCCGTCGCAGGTGCGCACGCACAGCGTCCTGAGCCCGCCCTCCGCAGCGGCATTGGGGTAGGTCGAAAGCCCTGCCTGTCCCGGCGGGTTGCCCTGTTCGCCGAAGGCGTCGGGGTAACGTGTCACATCGGGTGCCGTCGGCTGGCGCGCTTCCGTTTCCGGAATGGCGCTGCAGCCATTGGCGTCGAGTGCGGCGAGAATGCGCTGGCGTCTGATGTCGCCATCATCGCTGCCCTGGGCCGCCATGGCATAGTCGCGGTCACGGATGATGGCATCGCGTTCGCTCTGCGCATCCGCCATCGCGTCGCTGATCTCCGCGCAGAGTTCGGCATTCGGGCTGCCATAAACGGTGACGCTTGCGGATGAACAGCCGTAACGGCGCAGATCGTTCCTGATCCTGCGGATCTCGATGTTCTGGCGGGTGAGCGCATTGGCGTAACGCCGTACCTCGGCGGTGTTGCCGATGACACGCGGCGGTTCGCGCAGCTGCGCATAAAGCGTATCGCAGACCTGATCCGCGAAAGCAGCGGCCGGGGCGATGAAAACAAGGGGAAGCAGGAGGCCGATAATGCTGCGGCGCCGGGTCAATGGTGCGATCCGTTCGATGTCCCCGGCCGGTGGCGAGGGTGTTATGCTTCGGGAAATCCGTGTTTCAGGAAGATAACATAAGCTGTTGCCGCAATGCGGCAACAGCATGTTCAAAACTGCGTTAATACGCCTTCATCACACCGAAGGGTGCGATGCCTGCACGACGGCAAAGGCCGCCATGTTGACAACGCCGCGCGAGGTGACGCTGGGCGACAGGATATGGGCGGGAAGAGCCGTGCCAAGCAGGATGGGGCCGACATGCAGGCCCTCCGTCAGCGTGCGGGTGACGCCGAGCGTGATGTTTGCGGCATCGAGGTTCGGGAAGACCAGCAGGTTTGCTTCGCCGGTCAGCACGCTGTTGGGCATGGCGCGCTTGCGCAGCGCTTCCGAAAGTGCTGAGCCGCCCTGCATTTCGCCGTCCACTTCCAGTTCGGGTGCCGCTGCCTGCACGATCTTCAGGGCGCGGCGCATCTTGCGGGCGCTTTCCGAATCGCGCGACCCGAAATTGGAGTGGCTGGCGAGCGCGATCTTCGGCGTGATTCCGAAGCGGCGGATTTCCTTTGCCGCGAGAATGGCCATTTCAGCCACTTCTTCGGAGGTCGGATCGTTGTTGACGAAGGTGTCGGTGAGGAACAGCGCGCCCTGCTGGGTGATGAGCAGGCTGAGGCCTGCGAAAGAGCGAACGCTTTCCTGCTTGCCGATGATCTGGTTCACGTCGCGCAGGTGCCGGTCGTAACGGCCTTCCAGACCGCAGATCAGCGCATCCGCCTCACCACGCTTCACCGACAGCGCGCCGATGACCGTGGAGTTGGTGCGCACGATGGTGCGGGCCGCCTCCGGGTTGATGCCAGCGCGGCCGACCAGGGCGAAATAATCATCGACGTAATCGCGGTAACGCGGATCGTCTTCCGGATTGACCACCGCAAAATCGGTATTCGGACGGATGCGCAGGCCGAAGCGCTTCAGGCGCGTTTCGATGATCTGCGGGCGGCCGATGAGGATCGGGATGCCGGTCCCTTCTTCCAGAAGCACCTGTGCGGCGCGCAGCACGCGCTCGTCTTCGCCTTCAGCAAAGATGATGCGCTTCTTTTCGGCAACCTTGGCGGCGTTGAAGACCGGTTTCATGATGAAGCCGGAACGCCAGACGAAGCGGTTGAGCTGGTCGAGATAGGCTTCGAAATCGCTGATTGGCCGGGCGGCGACGCCGCTTGCGGCGGCAGCACGGGCAACGGCCGGCGCGATGCGCAGGATGAGACGCGGATCGAAAGGCGAGGGAATGAGGTAGTTCGGGCCGAAGATCGGCGTTTCGCCGCTATAGGCCTTGGCGGCGACTTCCGAGACTTCCTCGCGGGCAAGCTCGGCGATGGCCTGCACGGCGGCCATCTTCATTTCCTCGTTGATCGTGGTTGCGCCGCAATCCAGCGCGCCGCGGAAGATATAGGGGAAGCAGAGCACGTTGTTGACCTGGTTCGGGAAATCCGAACGGCCGGTGCAGATCATCGCATCCGGGCGGGCAGCACGGGCCACTTCCGGCATGATTTCCGGATTGGGGTTGGCAAGTGCCAGGATCAGCGGATTTTCCGCCATGCGCTCCAGAAGTTCCGGCTTCAGCACGCCTGCCGCCGAAAGACCGAGGAAGACATCCGCGCCGTCGATCGAGTCGGCCAGAACCCGCTTGTCGGTCTTCTGCGCGTAGACTTCCTTCCACTCGTCCATCAGCGAGTTGCGGCCGTCATAAACGAGGCCCTCGATATCGTGGACCCAGATGTTTTCTTTCTTTGCGCCCATGGCGACAAGCAGGTTGAGGCAGGCGAGGGCCGCCGCACCGGCGCCGGAGGCAACAATCTTGACGCTCGAAAGCGATTTTCCGGCCAGTTCCAGCGCGTTGGTGACGGCGGCGGCGACGATGATCGCCGTGCCGTGCTGGTCGTCGTGGAAGACGGGGATGTTCATCTTCTCGCGCAGCTGGCGCTCCACCTCGAAACATTCGGGCGCCTTGATGTCTTCAAGGTTGATGCCGCCGAAGGTGGGTTCCAGCGCTGCGATGGTGGAGACCATGTCGTTGATGCCGGGCGCATCGATCTCGATATCGAAAACGTCGATGCCGGCGAATTTCTTGAAGAGGACGGCCTTGCCCTCCATAACAGGCTTGGACGCAAGCGGGCCGATATTGCCAAGGCCAAGCACTGCCGTACCGTTGGAAATCACTGCAACGAGATTGGCGCGGGCGGTATATTCCGCCGCCATTTCCGGATTTTCATGGATGGCGAGGCAGGGGGCGGCGACACCCGGCGAGTAGGCAAGCGCCAGATCGCGCTGGTTGCCAAGGGGCTTGGTGGCCTGGATTTCCAGCTTGCCGGGGCGCGGGTAGCGGTGGAAAAAGAGCGCCTGTTCCTCGATGTCGGCCTTTGCCGTGTTGGCGGGCGTGTTGTTCTTATCGTGAGAGGTCATGTCTTCCACCGTCATGTCTGGTTCAATTCCGGCCCTCTGAATACAACAAACTTTCCCGTGGTACAGCCGTTATTTGCCGCCCCCTTATGCAAATGCGGGCATGGCTTATTCGCGTTTTCGTGATGCCAACGGTCATATTCCATACAAAAACCGGCCATTGTCATGTTGCTGCAACACGAGTCTGGTTCTGAGAGGGAAGAAAGCCGCAGGGACGCAACCGAACAAGGGGATTAAATCCGTGGCCGGTCAAATTGAAACCAGACAGTTCAGAACGCTTTTCATTTCGGATGTCCATCTCGGTTCCAAGGCGGCCAAGACGGATTTTTTGCTCGACTTCCTGAAACATCACGAGGCCGATACGATCATCCTGGTCGGTGACATCATCGACGGCTGGCGCCTGCGCCGCAGCTGGTACTGGCCGCAGGGCTGCAACGACGTGGTGCAGAAGTTGTTGCGCAAGGCCCGCAAGGGAACACGCATCGTTTATATTCCCGGCAACCACGATGAATTTCTGCGCGAGTTTCCGGGCATGCATTTCGGCGGTATCGAAGTGGCCGAGCGCATGATCCACGAGGCGGCAGACGGCAAGAAATATCTCATCATCCATGGCGACGAGTTCGATGTGGTGGTGCGCAATGCCCGCCTGCTCGCCTATCTCGGTGACTGGGCCTATGACGCGGCGATTGCGATCAACATCGTCCTTGCTGCGGTGCGCCGCCGCATCGGCCTGCCTTACTGGTCGTTCTCGGCCTGGGCGAAATTGCAGGTCAAACACGCCGTCAACTTCATCGGCGAGTTCCAGCGCGTAGTGGCCGACGAGGCGCGCCGCAACAATGTGGATGGTGTGATCTGTGGCCATATCCACCACGCCGTGATGGAAGACATGGACGGCATCCGCTACATCAACACCGGCGACTGGGTGGAAAGCTGCACGGCGATTGCCGAAAATGCCGATGGCACTTTCGAGCTGATCACCTGGATGCAGACATCCGATGTCCCTTCGCAGACATCGGACGAGATGGAGCCGGTGGATATTCCAGGTCTGATTGGCAAGCACGCGGCCTGATTGGGGTTTGTTCAACAGGCAGGCCGATCCCTAAGCGCGGGATGGTTCAGCTCTCTGTCGTCATCCTTGGGCTTGTCCCAAGGATCTGCAACCGATTGATTTCGCGCGACGTGGATAGATCCTCGGGACAAGCCCGAGGATGACGTCGAGTGTGAGGCAAGGCTGGTCATACAGTTTACGTGATACTGCAAAGACTATTGCGATGTGCGGCGGAGTGCTTTCACACGAAACCCGAACGACGGCTCTTATCCCCACAACTCCGGCTGCGGCGGATAAACCAGCGAACCCTCGTAAACGAGGCCCGGCTGTCGGTCCTGCCTGAGAATCAGCGGGCCGTCGAGATCGGAGAAGGCGGCTCCCTGGGCGGCCAGAACGGCGGGGGCCATGCCGAGCGAGGTGCCGAGCATGCAGCCGACCATGATGATGAAGCCTAGCCGCTCCGCCTCTGCCTTCATGACAAGTGCTTCCGTGAGACCGCCAGTCTTGTCCAGCTTGATGTTGATCGCATCGTAACGGTCGCGCAGGTCGGCGAGGTCCTTGGTGGAATGCACGCTTTCATCGGCGCAGATGGGGACCGGGTGGTCGATGCGGGCCAGGATGGCGTCCTTGCCGGCGGGAAGCGGCTGTTCGATGAGCGCGATGTTCAGTTCCGCTGCGAGTTTCAGATAATATTCGATATTATCGTCGTTCCAGCCCTCATTGGCGTCGATGATGATGCGCGCGTCAGGTGCTGCGGTGCGCACGGCCCGCAGGCGCGCCTCGTCATCCGCCGTTCCTGTCTTGATCTTCAGCAGCGGGCGGCCAGCGTTTTCCGCCGTTTTCGCCGCCATGGTCTCGGGATCGGCAAGCGAGATAGTGTAGGCGGTAACGAGCGGTTTTGCCGCGTGTCCGAGACTATGTTTGGCAGCACTTTTGCCACTCGTCTTGGCTTCGAGGTCCCATAGTGCGCAATCCACTGCATTGCGGGCGGCGCCGAGTTTCATCACCTGCTGCAATTCATGCCGTGTCAGGCCGCCGGCAATCTGCTCAGCCATCGCTTCGATATCGGCGATAACGCCTTCGATGCTTTCGCCATAACGCGGGTAGGGCACACATTCACCTCTGCCGGTAAAGGAACCATCGCGGATGGTGCACGTTACGACATCCGCATGTGTGCGAGTGCCGCGTGAAATAGTGAAGCTGCCAGCAACGGCGAAACGTTCTGTTGTGGCTTGAAGGTAACGGGGCATGTTTTTTCACTTCCTGACAGGCGTTAAAAGACACATGACGCCAAATTTATCGCGAATTGTCGGCTGTCACTGTGGCTTGCCGAAGGCCAAACCGTTATGAAACCTTTAAGAATCTCGTGACGGCTGCACTCGCTCGGAGCATTATGCAAGAACAGGATATACGGCAACAGGCGAACCCGGCCGCAATCACCGAAGACGGCGCCGTCTCCGGCGGCGGCCAGCGGTATGCCTTGAGCGGTTCCTGGCGCAACAGCAATCTTTCCGGCATTTTTGCAAGCCTCGAAAACATCGAGAAAAGCGGCCCTGCCGGTCCGGTGGAGATCGATCTTTCCTCGGTGGAGGCAATCGACACGACCGGCGCCTGGGTCATCCGGCGATTGCGCGAAGATATGGAAGCGAAGGGCGTTACCGTCACGCTTACCGGAAACGAGCGAATCGAGGATCTGATCGGCCAATTGCCGGATAAAGCGGCGATGGAGGGCGAGCCTGCCGCCAAGGTGGGACTTGCCGAACGCTTCTTCTCGCCGATCGGCCAGGCTGTCGTCCAGAATGGTGCGGATTTCCTCGCGGGCATGTATATTCTGGGTTCTGCCGTGCGCGGCGCGCAGATGAAGCTCGGGCGCGGCCGTGGCGTCTCGCCGGCGGCCATTGTCAACCAGATCGACCATATGGGCGTGCGCGCCGTGCCGATCATCATGCTGATGTCGTTTTTGATCGGCGCCATCATCGCCCAGCAGGGCGCCTTCCAGCTGCGGTATTTCGGCGCGGAAGTTTTCGTCGTCGATCTCGTCGGCATTCTGCAATTGCGTGAAATCGGCGTGCTTCTGACCGCAATCATGATCGCCGGTCGCTCCGGCAGTGCGATCACGGCGGAAATCGGCTCGATGAAGATGCGCGAAGAAATCGACGCGCTGAAGGTGATCGGTCTCAACCCCGTTGGCGTGCTGGTGTTTCCGCGTCTCGTGGCGCTGACAATCGCACTGCCGCTTCTGACCATCCTTGCCAATTTCGCCGCACTTTTCGGCGCCGCCATCGTCACGCTTCTCTATTCCGGCATCACCTTCGAAGTGTTTCTGTCGCGTCTGCACGGCGCGGTCGAGGAATCGACAATCGCCGCCGGCATGATCAAGGCGCCGTTCATGGCGCTGATCATCGGCATCGTCGCGGCGGTTGAGGGTATGAAGGTCGGCGGTTCGGCGGAATCGCTCGGCAAACACGTCACGTCGTCGGTGGTCAAATCGATCTTCGTCGTCATTCTGGTGGATGGCCTTTTTGCCATCTTCTACGCAGCCATCGATTTTTAAGGAGGGCGCGTTGGAAACTTTGGACCAGAAGCCGCAAGAGACAAAAACTGCAAAGGACGGCCGTGAGACGGTTCTTTCCGTCGAGGGTGTGACTGTCGGTTTCAACGGCAGGAACGTGCTTGAGAATCTCGATCTGGATGTCTATCGCGGTGAAATCCTTGGCTTCATCGGCCCATCCGGCGCGGGTAAATCCGTCCTGATGCGTGCGATCTTGAGGCTTCTGCCACGCCAGGCGGGTGCAATCCGCATTCTCGGCACCGATTACGACAAGGCCAGCGAAGACGACCGCATGATGCTCGACCAGCGGCTCGGCGTGCTGTTCCAGCAGGGGGCGCTGTTTTCCGGCCTGACGGTGAAGGAAAACATCCAGCTGCCCATGCGGGAATATCTGGACCTGCCGAAAAAGCTGATGGACGAGCTTGCCTATCTCAAGATCGAGATGGTGGGCCTGAAGCCCGATGCGGGCGACAAATACCCGTCGGAGCTTTCCGGCGGCATGATCAAGCGTGCCGCGCTTGCGCGCGCGCTGTCGCTCGATCCCGACCTTGTCTTCCTCGATGAGCCGACATCCGGCCTCGATCCCATCGGGGCGGCGGAATTTGATATGCTGATCGCGCGCTTGCGCGATTCGCTCGGTTTGACCGTGTATATGGTGACGCACGACCTCGACAGCCTGTTCTCCGTCTGCGACCGCATTGCGGTGCTCGGGCAGAAGAAGGTGCTGGTGGAAGGGACCTTGCAGGACATGTTCGCCTGTGACGACCCCTGGGTGCAGTCCTATTTCCGTGGCAAACGGGCGCGCTCTGTCGTTCTTCCGGACGACAGACACGAAAATCCGGTGGAGTAACAAGAAGCATGGAAACCAAGGCGAACTACACCATAGTCGGAATTTTCACGCTGATCGTGATCGCCGCCGCATTCGGCTTCGTTTACTGGATGGCGGAATTCGGCCGGGGTGGACCGACGGCCCAGCTCGTGGTGCGTATTCCCGGATCGGCAAACGGCCTTTCCGTCGGCTCTCCGGTACGCTTCAACGGCATTCCTGTCGGCACGGTGCGCGGTCTTGCGATCGACCGTGACGATCCGGCCTATTCCATCGCCTTTACCGAAGTGCAGGCGGACGCGCCGGTTTTCCCGTCCACCCGCGCCGTGCTTGAAATTCAGGGCCTGACGGGCGCTGCCTATATCGAGCTCTCCGGCGGCAACAAGGATGGTGAGCGCATTCTGCAGAAATCCGTCGAAAGCGGCGTTCCCGCCGAGCTGACGGCCGATCTTTCCAGCGTCACCAACCTTCTTGCCACCGCCGACAAGATCCTGAAACGCGCCGATGGCGCCATCGGCGAATTGCAGGGCTTCGTGCAGGATGCCCGCGGGCCGCTGACGCAGACGGTGCGTAACGCCGAGAAATTCTCCGATGCGCTGGCCGCAAATTCCGATGGTATCAAGAGTTTCATCGCCAGCCTCAGTTCGCTTTCCACCACCGTTCAATCGGTCTCGGTGCGCCTGGACGGCACGCTGACTGCTGTCGAAGATCTGGTGAAGGCGGTGGATGCCGGCAAGATCGATTCCATCCTGTCTAATGTCGACAAGGTGACGAAGGACGTCGCTTCCGCTTCGAGCGATATTCAGGGCATCATGGAAACGGTGCAGAGCACGGCGCGCAACTTCGAGGCGGCGAGCACGGAAGTGCAGACGGTGGTGAAGCGCGCGGATGAGCTTTTGGCGTCGGTCGATCCCGCAAAGGTCAGCACCGTGGTGGGTGATGTTTCCGCAGCGACTGCCGATGCGCGTGATGCCGTGGCGAACTTCAAGCGAATTGCCGACGATGTCGGCGCGCGCCGGGCCGATATCGACCAGGCGGTCTCCGATTTCACCGACATGGGCCGCAAGCTGAACCTTGCCTCAAGCCGTGTCGATGGCATTCTTGCCAAGGTGGACGGGATGCTTGGAACCGACGATGCCAATTCGCTGTTTGCAAAGGCGCGCGAGACTTTGACCTCGTTCAAGGCCGTAGCCGACAATCTCAATGCCCGAATCGGGCCGATTGCAGACAATCTAACGCGCTTCTCCAGTTCGGGCCTGAAGGATTTCCAGGCGCTTATCGGCAGCACGCGGCAGACGGTCGACAATCTCAACAATGCGATCACCAATATCGACCGCGATCCGCAGCGGTTGATTTTCGGCGGCGAAACCGTGAAACAATATGACGGCAGAACAAGGCGCTAAAAGGGGTATGGGCCAATGACACGATTGATGAACGGCCATAAGCGCCGTGCCCTGCTTCTGGCTCCGCTGCTTGCGGTTGCGATGGCGGGCTGTGCGGGAACCCCATCGAACGATACGTTCGACCTTTCCGTCTCTTCGGCGACTGTGACGCAGGGGCCGTCGCTCAAAGGCCGGCAATTGCTGATCGCCGATCCGACGGCGCTGAAAGCGCTTGATAGCGAAAACATCGTGGTGCGCCTTTCCGGCTCGGAAGTGCAATATCTCGGCAATTCGCAATGGAGCGACCGCCTGCCGCGCATGGTGCAATCCAAGCTGGTGCAAGCATTCGAGGATACCGGCAAGCTCGGTGGCGTCGGCCGGCCGGGGCAGGGGCTGGCGATCGATTACCAGGTGGTCAGCGATATTCGCATCTTCGAAATCGATACGGCAAAAAACACCGCCGATATCGAGATTTCGGTGAAGCTCTTGAACGATCGCAACGGCACGGTAAAGGCGCAGGAAGTATTCCGCGCCAGCGCACGCGTCAGCGGTTCCGGAAATGCCAATTTCGTCAAAGCGCTGGATCAGGCTTTCGCCGCCGCCACCCGCGAAATCGTGGCCTGGACGCTGAAGTCGCTCTAAGTCCTGACGACGGTCATTTCCGCTACAAGAGATTGCTCTATGTTGCGGGTGAGGCCTGTTGGTGACGGCCTTGCATTCAATGTTTCCGATCCGCGGGTCCGTCATGCGATTTCTGGTGTTGCTTTGCCTTTCCCTTGTTTTCGCCATGTGCGGAACAGGCACCGTTCTGGCAGCCGGTCTTCGGTTGATCGAGATTCCCTCGGCAGGCGGCAAGCCTTCCATGAGGGCGGCGGTGTGGTCGCCCTGCGCGGCGACTCCGGTGGAGACCCGCATCGGCCCCTTCGCTCTGCAAGCGGTGCGTGATTGCCCTGTTGTCGATGGGCAATATCCGCTCGTCATCATCTCCCACGGTTTCGGCGGTACGTATTTCAGCCATCGGGATACCGCGGCGGCGCTGGCGGATGCCGGCTTCATCGTCGCGGCGATCAATCATCCCGGCGATAACGCCATCGACATGAAGCGGGCAGGCGATCTTTCCGCGCTGACCGAACGACCGGCCGATATCGTCCGTCTGCTCGACCATATGCTGGCGAACTGGAAAGATGCCCGTTTTATCGATGCCGGAAGGATCGGGGTGTTCGGATTTTCGCGCGGCGGTTATACGGCGCTGGTACTTGCCGGCGGCGTTCCGGATTTTCCAAATACCGGATTGCCGTGCCCTGATGGGCAGGCGGCAGTGTGTGCTCAGATGCTGGAAAGGTCTGCTTCGCCTGAGGACCGGGTCTACGATGCGCGAGTGAAGGCTGTGGTTGTTGCAGACCCCCTCAACGCCTTTCCAGGGCGGGCCGATCTGCGAGATATCAAAATCCCCGTTCAGCTCTGGAGTTCAGAGCGCGGCGGCGACGGTGTGGCGCCGGAGGATATTTTAGGGCTGCGCGACGACCTGCCGGCAAAACCGGACTATCAGACGGTGAAAGGGGCAGGGCATTTTTCGTTCATAACACCTTGCCCCGCCGAGATGGAAAAAGCCCTGGCCGAGATATGCGGCGATATTCCGGGGTTTGACCGGGCGGAGTTTCATCGTCGGCTGAACAGCGAAGTCATCCGCTTTTTCACGGCTTCGCTACGCTGACGCACACGCCGGTGCCGCCGTCGATCAGACGGCGTCCTGCGACTGCCATTCCGGCAGCGGGAAAAGCCGGTCGTAGCCCCAGTTGAAGACGAAGGCATAGACAACGTAGAACAGCGCAAACGAGATATCCATCACCAGCGCCTGGGCAAGGCTGATGCTGAGATACCAGGCGATGAAGGGCATCAGCACGATCAGCAGACCCAGTTCGAACAGCAGGGCATGGGCGACGCGGATAGCGGGCGTCTTCAGCGTCGTGCCTTTCAGGCGCTGCATGGCATGGTCGAAGCCGAGATTGTAAAGATAGTTCCAGGCGGTGGCGAGCGTGGCGCTGACCAGACCGACAATGCCGATATCTTCCATGGGCATGTGAAATACGAATGCACCCAGCGGCACGACCAGCAGAAGGCCGATGATTTCGAAGCTGAGAGCGTGGCGGATACGATCAGGCAGGGAACGCAATTTATTCTCCGGTATGTGACCGGGCCGTCCCGCATGCTGTCGCCATAATGGCCGAGGTCGTCCTCTCGCAAAGCCATATAGCGGTTTCGGGCAAAATTTCAAGCCTTGGGTCATGGTTGGGTTTGGGAGCGCTCTTCTCAGCGGGAGCGGGATGAGGCGGCGAGGCCGGAGTTATGCGGCGAGACTTCGCCTCCATCCGACTATTGGTGCCACCATCTCACCGGCGTGGAGACGAAGCACGCGGCGGCACCTTATCTTTTCAATTGTCCGCCGTTTCGCCGCTGCGGAACAAGACCGGTGTTTTTTCGTTATCGCTCATGGAAGGAGGCGTGCCATGCAGCATAATTCTCCAGATGGACGAACGATAAAGGCCGCCAACGCGGCACAGGCCACGACTTACAAGCCTAGCCTCATTTCCCTGAAGGGAAGTTATGTGGCGATGATATTCCGCAGGCCGCTTTGCCAAAATCCGCTGGATTTGCGGAAAAAATAAAGCGGCACGCCTGACCCATTGCCCCATGGCCGACCGATGACGACTGCCGCAATGACAGAGAGCTTTAGATGTCTCTAAAGTGTGATTTTCAATCCGGACCGTCTCCCCTTAGATTGGGAGATCGCCACGAAAGCGAAGGGAGAATGACATGAAATCAGTTCTCATTATCGCCGCTGTACTTGGTTTTTCCGCCAGTGCAGCGTTGGCGGAGTGCGCAGGTCATGAAAAGATCAACGCTTCCGTTCCTGCTGTCGACCGTGAATTCAAAACTGCAAGCATCGTTCCGCCGACGGATCCGGTGGACAAGCCCATCGTCATACTGAAAAAGACCGATCGCCTTCCGGCGGCAACGGTTGCGACGACTGGCGAACCCGAAGCCGCAATGCAACGCATGCAATAAGACAAGACAATGATCGTTTCATTCTGAAAATCCCGTGTGTGAGGTAATCCGCACGGGATTTGCTTTTTGCGATCTAGCTGTCGAGTTTTAGCGACAATTGCTTCGGGCCTTCATTCTTTTTCAGCACGTAGAGCGGCCGGGCGATGATTACTTCCGTTCGCCGCTGCAATTCCCGTCGTCTCTCGAGCGCGCGCTCGCGCATATCGCGGGAGCGGGCGACCACGGACAGGGCATTTTCTATGGTTGCGTCTGCTGCGTTCATCGCTGACCTCCATAATGTTCACTTTATGTTCTCATTATCGGTCGCTTATGTCAACACTGTGGCAGCGATAGTTAAAGGGCAGCTGAAATGCCCTGGAGATGGTCTGTGACGGGGACACTACGGGCTGCGTTGAGGGGGCAGGGCTTCGCGTGGAGCGTTTTCTCCCCAAGCGCTTGCGACGGAGCATCGAACGCCCTTGCGGGCGCGACGGGGGATACTCCGGCCTGCTCAATCAATTTTCGGGATGCTTTGGCAATCATGCCGGGTGCTGATCAGCTCCGGCGGGCGGGAGGCTGTCAGGACAGGGGGCGTTGATCGGGTACGGTGAGGCCTGGAAGCAGGTCACTCAGATGTTCACTGGCGAGCGCGACGATGGCAAGCGCGGCCTGCTGACGGTTCCAGCCAGCGTCTTCCGCTTTTTCGATCAGCCCTTGAATGGAGGGCTCCAGCGCGAACTGGCACTCGGCCTGATAGTCCATGGTATCGATAGAAAGCGATGGAGAATTAATTGCGGCCCGCATCGTTTGGTCTCCCTGTTTTCCGCCATGCACGTCGTTAAGCGACGCGCAAATCGGAAACATGCACATTCAGAGGCCTATGATATCGGGCAGGCCCGTATATCAATGGCAGCGAATCCCCCAGCAGGCGGGACGTTAACGGCAAGTCTCGATGGCTGTCAACGAACGTCCGGTAGCGACGGCGCTGTCTTACCTATTTCAGAGCCTTCCGTTCCGGAAAGGTTTTCGTCTCCAGACCAGCAATGCCATGACATAAAGCGCAAAAAGCACGAACCATGTGACGGGCAGCACCATGAAAAGCGCCGCATAGGCACAACTTCCCTCGAAACAGGAACCGAGAAATCCGGAATCGGCAAGCGTACCCGACAATAGAAACGCACATACGCCGCTTCCGACTGCGCCGAGGGCGAAAAGCAATATGTTGACCATCAATCTCATCACGCCAATCATAGGCATGATTAAGACCGCTTTGCGGAGCGGGTGGCATTGCCGCGCTGATATTTCGTCGTTTCAGTAGCTGTGTTGCAAAACCGGCGTTGCCGGAGCGGCTGATTTTTTTTGAAGGCCGCTTGTTGGTGCAGGCCCCGCCATGATCGGGCAGGGCCGTTATTGACGGATTCTTACTCGGTGATGGTATATTCGCCGAGTTCGCACAGGTTCTGCGTATCCTCGAGGTCTTCCAGCTCATCGCCCTGGAATTCGAAACGCATGTCGTATTTGCACACGCGGCGGCCATCGGCGATGGTGATCTCCATCGTTTCGCCCGGACCAAGCGCCTTCTTTCCGAAAACGTCGTCTTCCCAGTCATCGACGCCGACCGGCGAGGTGTAGAAGGCATTGAGAACGGAGTTCGTTCCGTTCTTCAGCGAAAAGACGAGGTCGTCCGCCTGCGCCGCACCCGCACCCGCAACCGTCAACGTAGCCGCGAAAAACACCGCCGTTACCCATTTTGATGTCATGATATCCCCCTT
Source organism: Agrobacterium sp. SORGH_AS_0745 (assembly GCF_030818995.1). Lineage (NCBI taxonomy): Bacteria > Pseudomonadati > Pseudomonadota > Alphaproteobacteria > Hyphomicrobiales > Rhizobiaceae > Agrobacterium > Agrobacterium sp. SORGH_AS_0745. The sequence goes on along the minus strand of NZ_JAUTBI010000003.1, from coordinate 2,260,555 downwards.
TTGCGCCATCGTTCTGGCTGGGCAATGCATACAACCAAACCAGTGGCTTGCAATGCAAACTGCGGGTTTTGGTTAAATTGCGAAGGGTTCGTTATGGGTAATTTTTCGAGATATCCAGTCTATTTTAAATATTACAAATATATATAAATAAATATTTCCAATTTTTTCCTTTATTTGTAATTTTATTTTTATGAAACCAATATATTATTTTTATATTCCGAAACTGTTTTTTTATTTTCAATTGTTTTGTCATTTATTTTGAGGTTTATTTTGATGTATTTATGATTTTTCTGTGTGTATCGTGGATTTTATTATTTTGTATATATCGATTGCTGAATCAGCGAAGAGTTTTTACTGACAAAAATATTTTTTCAAAAATGGCGTTAATTGGTGGATGGGCCAGGCTGATCGCTTTCCGACAGAGGATAATGGATTTGATCAAGCGCTCGTTTTTATTCTTCTGCGGCCTCAAGCTGCCGGGTATCGTGGCACTGGCCACCCTGTACGCGGGTTTTCTGACGCAGGCTTTGGGCCAGTCGCGGGTCTGCAACGATCCTGCTCCGGTCAGCAACCTCAAAGAAATGTTCGATGCGATATTACGCATGCTGGGTGCCGCCGGAAGACACGGAGGGGCTTGTCGTGACGCTTCAGTTCATTCTGCATAAGGATGGGCAGATAAGGGGCAAGGTGGTGGTCACAGCCGCGCGCCCGCAGGAAGACAGTCCAATACGGCAAGCCTTTATCGATTCCGCCATCGACGCGGTGAAGCGGGCAGCGCCTGTTCCTTTCACCGAGGAATTCGCAAGACGTATTGCCGGGCGGCCCTTGGGGCCACGTTTTATCGGGACAAAAATCATACCCGAAACGAAGTTGTAGGTTTTCTTGGGAGCTAGGTCCGCTGTCGCGGCCGCATGTTCAGGGGCGCCGAATGCGAACTATTTTTTCAGTGCCCGGCGCCGAAGGCGATGCTTTAACTTAGCACCGCAACGTCTTGTCATTTTTGAAGAATTTGGTGGGTGATGTAGGGCTCGAACCTACGACCCGCTGATTAAGAGTCAGCTGCTCTACCAACTGAGCTAATCACCCGACCGACACCGTGTGGCGGTGTGAGGGGGGCTATAAAGGGGAAGTTTCGGCTTGTCCAGCGCGGAAATGAAATTTCTTCGATTTTTGTGACGAAAAAATTTCAGTCGCGCTGGAAAAGGCTGGAAATCCGGGATTTTACGGATTTTTGTCTTTTGCTATCCTCGCCGGAAGGCTCTTCCGATAACGATGAGGATGCAGGCGCCGATGAAGCCGGCGATGAGATAACCGATCCATCCGGTCAAAACGATTCCGAATACCGAGAGAATGGCGTTGGCGACGATGGCGCCGACGATTCCAAGTAGGATGTTCATGAAAACACCCATATTGCTTTTCATGAATTGTTCGGCGAGCCACCCGGCGACACCACCGATGATGATAGCTGCGATCCAGCCAATACCAGCAGATTCCATGATTTCCTCCCATGATTGCTGCACTATTGAAGGTGATGATTCTCCGGGTGAAAAGCAAGGTAAACTCCCGAAAACCTCGCTTTTTGCGGGTGGTTTTCCGCGCGGCAGGCGATAAATAGCCTGATGCTGGGTGAAGATATGAAAGGCATGGATGTGCGGTTGATGTTTGGCGGAATGATTGACGGTAGGCGGATGTTTGGCGGGCCTTTATCCGGCCGGCGGCGAAAGGCCGCCCTGGCTGCAATAATGATCGCGGTATTCACCCTCCTTGGCAGCTTTCTGTCGTCCGCAACCTTGGCGTCGGCACAGGATTCGCCAGCGGCCGCACCAGTCGCTATCCAGGCTTCCATCGTCGAGCAGGCACGCACGGATCTGGAAAAATGGAAGGCCGATATTTCGGCAATCGCCAAACAGGTTGAGGCGGGCGGCAGCGATGACGTGCAACTGGTGGACCTGAAGGGACGCGCCGATACCATTGCAGCCGATGCTGCCGCCGCCAACACCAAGTTGCGGACCCGCCTGGACCAGATCAAGACGCGTCTCGACGCGCTTGGCGCTGCTCCGGCGGAAGGACAGCCACCCGAAGCGAGCATGGTGACGGAGGAGCGCTCCCGGCTGACGGCGGAGCGTGCCGAGGTAAATGCCATTGCCGGCGAGGTGGAGAGCACTGCCACCAACGCCGCGCAGATTTCCAACAACATTACGGCGGTTCGGCGGGCGCTTTTTGCCGCGACCCTGTTCAAGCGCACCGAAGTCTCTTCCCAGACGCTGGGCGACGCCTCTTCCGCCTTCGTGAGCGAGCTGACCAATCTCAACAACGCCTTCAGCAGCTGGGCGGGTTTCGTCTGGAACTACAAACGCCTGCCGATGTTCGGGGCGGTGATGCTGTCGATCATGGCGGCGCTGCTGTTTCTGGTGGGCGGTTATCGCTTTTTCGGCAGCCGCATGGAAAGGCGGGCCTTTACCGGCGAGCCTTCCTATCTGCGGCGGCTTTCCGTAGCCTTCTGGTCAACCATGGTGCAGTCGCTGTCGCTTTTCCTGTTTCTGGTAACCTCGGCGTTTTTCCTCGATAATTTCAACGTGCTTCGTTCCGATATCGCGCCGATCCTGTTCGGGGCCATGGCAGTTACGGGCTTCGTCTATTTCGTGTCGCGGCTGAGCTACGCTATCTTTGCGCCGACGCAGCCGGAATGGCGCCTGTTGCAGGTTTCCAATCGCGGAGCGCACACGCTGTCCTCGGCCGTGCTTTTGATGGCGCTCGTCAACGGTCTCGATTATCTGTTCGGCACGATCAGCGAGACGCTCTATTCGCCGCTGATCGTCACCGTTGCCAAGAGCTTCATTGCCTCCATCATCATTGGTATCATCCTGCTCACCGTGTCGTTCCTGCGCCCGGTGATCGGTGAGGGGCAGGACTACGAGACCGGCAATCAACGCCTGCCGCGCTGGCTGGTCATTCTGCTCAGGGTCGGCGGGCTTGTTCTCATCGGTGCCTGCCTGACGGGTTATGTGGGGCTGGCGAGGTTCCTTGCCACGCAGATCGTCGCCACCGGTGCGGTGCTCGCAACGATGTATATCGGCATTCTTTCCGGCAAGGCGATTTCGCGACAGGGCGCCTTTTCCGAATCCCTGGCCGGTCGTTATCTCGGGCGGCGCTACGGTCTCGGCCCGGTTGCGCTGGATCAGGCCGGTCTTGCGGCGGGGCTCGGAATCTATGTCATCGCACTCGCCTTCGGCGTGCCGCTCATCCTGTTTTCCTGGGGGTTCCAGCCGGGCGATATCGAAAGCTGGGCCTATCGTCTGCTGACCGGCATCACCGTCGGCAATGCCTCCATCTCGCTGATCGGCCTGTTCGGCGGCGTCCTTGTCTTTGCCATCGGCTACATCATCACACGCTGGTTCCAGAAGTGGCTGGACAACAACGTCATGGCGCGCGGGCAGGTGGATGCTGGCGTGCGCAACTCTGTCAAGACCGGCATCGGTTATCTCGGCATCGCGGTTGCGGCCATTTTCGGCGTCTCTTCCGCCGGTCTTAACCTCTCCAGCCTGGCGCTGGTGGCGTCTGCCCTTTCGGTCGGTATCGGTTTCGGCCTTCAGAACATCGTCTCGAACTTCGTCTCCGGCCTCATCCTGCTGGTCGAGCGTCCCTTCAAGGTGGGTGACTGGGTGGTGACAGGCACGACTGAAGGCACCGTCAAACGGCTTTCGGTGCGCGCGACCGAGATTGAAACCTTCCGCGGCCAGTCGATCATCGTACCGAACTCGGAATTCATCAATTCCTCGGTCGGCAACTGGACACACCGCAACCGTATTATGCGTGCGGAAATTCCGGTCTCCGTTGCCTATGAATCCGATCCGCAGCAGGTGATGGATATTCTGCTGGAACTGGTGCGCACCCAGCCGCCCGTACTGCGCAACCCCGAACCGCACGTGGAATTCCTCCGTTTCGGCGACTTCTCGCTGGATTTCGAATTGCGTTTCCACCTCGCCGATCTTTCGAACGGGCTTGGCGTGAAAAACGCGCTGAGGATCGCGATCCTGAAACGCTTCCGCGAAGAGGGGATCGCCATCCCGTTCCCGCAGCGTAACCTCAACATCCACGTGGAAGGCGATGCAAATCCGCAAATGCTGGCGGCGCTGCTTTCGGAAGAGGGTGACAAGGCGGTGGCGGCGCATACGGGCGCGGCGGCGCCTGCCGCGGCAACTGCACCGGAAAAGGACGCGGGCAAGGCGGGTGACAAAACCGTGGTGGAGCCGAAGGCGACGTTGAAGGCGGCCGGCAAGGACAGTTAATCTGCGGCTACCGCGGCTGCGGCGACGCAGCCGATACGGGCGTTGACGGGCGCGGGGAGTTATCCTCGCGCACTATTTGCATAGTGGCGGATGAGACGCCCGGGGGAAACAAACGCGACGTCCAGAAGACTGTGGATGGTGCGGACGTTGCCGCGACCACAGGCCCGCAGGGCCAGCAACCGGCGGCCGAAAACATGGCCGGCAATGACAACACCATTCGCAGCACGAACAGTTCCGGCCTTTTTTCCGATAGCCAGTTTGCGAGGTCGCTCGTCATAGGCTTCAACAGCGTTTCCATCGGTACAGCACGCCCGCATGGCTGGACGCGGCGGCAAAAACTGCCGCTGGCAAGGACGTAAAAGACCGCGCCAAGATTTGTGCATCTTCGCAGGAGGTTGCGAAATGAGACTGGCTATTTTTCTCTTCTGTATGTTTTTTCCGTTTCTGGCAAATGCGCAGGATATGTGCGCCACCGTCGTCTTCAAAAGGCGACGGTGGTTTGAAACCCGCCTCCAGCGACGGCATTTTCTCCCCTGTCGCAGCACCCTATGGCCATGTCGCAATCAGGCGGCTGAACGGCCGCCGGGCGCTTCATATTCCATCCCATCGATTTGGCAGCACGACAGGCAATGCCGGCGCTTTTTAGGGGTTCTGTAAATGAAGACACATGCACGGGCGGTGGTGATCGGTGGCGGCGTCGTCGGCGTTTCGACGCTTTATCATCTTGCCAAGAAGGGCTGGAGCGACAGCGTCCTTATCGAGCGCAAGGAACTGACCTCCGGTTCCACCTGGCACGCAGCCGGTCTTTTGCCGCTGTTCAACATGAGCTACTCGGTCGGCCAGATCCACAAGTATTCGGTGAAGTTCTACGAGGAGCTTCAGGAAGAGACCGGCATGAATGTCGGTTTCTCCAAGGTCTCGAACATTCGTCTCGCCCGCACCAAGGATCGCTGGGACGAATATATGTATTATGCCGGCATTGCCGAGACCATCGGTGTGCGGGTCAACATGCTGACGCCGGAGCAGGTGAAGGAAATCTGGCCGCTTTGCGAGACGGACGGCCTGCTGGGCGCCATCCAGCACCCCGATGATGGTTATATCCAGCCCGCCGACCTGACGCAGGCGCTGGCGAAGGGCGCGCGCGACCGTGGCGCCACCATCTATCGCAACACCACCGTCACCGCCATCGAGCAGCTGGAAGACGGTCACTGGAAGGTGACGACGGATAAGGGCGAGATCGTCGCCGAACATATCATCTCCTGCACCGGCTCCTTTGCCCGCAAGACCGGCGAGATGGTCGGCATCAATATTCCGGTCATCCCGGTTGAGCACCAATATATCGTCACCGAGCCGCATCCGGCCATTCTGGAGCGCCGCCGTCAGGGTCTGCCGGAAATGGGCGTTCTGCGTGAATCGGATTCGGCCTGGTACATGCGCGAGGAGGCCGGCGGTCTGATCCTCGGCCCTTACGAAGTCGGCGCTCCGGTCTGTTATGTCGACGGTCCCTCTGACGATAGCGAATATGAGCTGTTCCAGGAGGAACTCGACCGCCTTATGCCGCATATCGAAACGGCGATGGTGCGCGTTCCGGCTTTCGGTGAAGTCGGTATCAAGAAGGTCTATAACGGCGCTATCGCCTATACGCCTGATGGCAACCCGATCGTCGGTCCGGCACCGGGCCTGAAGAATTTCTGGCTGAATGAAGGCCACTCGTTCGGCATCACCGCTGCCGGTGGTGCTGGCTGGCAGCTTGCCGAATGGATCGTCGATGGTGAGCCTACACTCGATCTGATGGGTGTCGATCCGCGCCGTTTCGGCCCTCACGCAACGGAAGGTTACCTCATTGCCAAGAATGAGGAAGCCTATGCCAACGTCTTCACCATGCATTACCCTGATGAAGAACGTTCCGCTGCCCGTCCGCTGAAGACGACGCCGGTTTACGACCGTCTGAAGAAGCTCGGCGGTGTGTTCGGTTCCGTTTACGGCTGGGAACGTGCCAACTGGTATGCTCCGGAAGGTTATGCGCTGCGCGAAGAGGACCTCGGCGTCGGTGCGGATGTCATCACCAGCCACAACTATGCGCCGCCACTGGATGATGGCCGTATCGTTGAGAAGTGGTCGTTCCGCCGCTCGAACTATTTCGAACATGTCGGCAACGAGGTGAAGAACGTCACCCAGAATGTCGGCGTGCTTGACATGTCGGCCTTCGCCAAGATGGAAGTCTCAGGTCCCGGCGCGCGCGCCTGGCTGGACAGCATTCTCGCCAATATCGTGCCGAAGAAGCGCGGCCGTATTGCGCTGACGCATCTTCTGACTCCAAATGGCGGCGTGAAGGTGGAGTTCACCGTCTATGAATGGGCGCCGGGTCGGTTCTATCTGGTGTCCGCCGGTGGTCTTGAGGCGCACGATCATGACGTGCTCCAGCGGCTTGCGCCCACCGACGGTTCCGTCGTGCTGCAGCCCATCACCCAGAAATACGGCGTGCTGGTGCTTGCCGGTCCGAAGTCGCGCGATCTCCTGAAGAAGCTGACCCGTACCAGCCTCGAGAACAAGGATTTCCCGTGGCTGACGGCGAAGCAGATCTCCGTGGGTGTGGCGACGGCGCATGCGCTGCGCGTCAACTTCGTCGGTGAACTGGGCTGGGAATTGCACCATCCTATCGAAATGCAGAACTACATCTTCGACCGGCTGATGGAAGCGGGCGCCGAATTTGGCATCAAGCCATTCGGTATTCGTGCGATGGTGTCGATGTCGCTTGAAAAGTCGTATCGCAACATGGGCCGCGAGCTTTCGGTCGAATATAACGCCTATGAATCCGGTCTCGACCGTTTCCTGCGTCCGGAGAAAAACTTCATCGGCCGCGACGCGCTGGTGGCATACAAGGAAGCCGGCTTGAAATCGGTATTCTCGACGCTAACCGTTTCGGGCAATACGGATGTCGATGCCCGTGGTTCTGAAGCTATCTTCGATGCAGATGGCGCACTTGCTGGCCGTGTGACGAGCGGCGGCTTTGGCTGGCGTATCGGCAAGTCGATTGCGCTTGCCATGCTGAAACCCGAATATGCCACGATTGGCACGAAGCTGAAAATCCGCATTCTCGGCACGCTTTATGATGCCGAGGTGGTGGAAGAAAGCCCCTTCGATACGGAAAACGCGCTGCTGCGCGCCTGAGGGATTTTCCTGGAAGCATTCGAAACACGGCCCTCCCTCGGGGGCCGTGTTTTCTTTTGGGTAAGCATGTATGCCGACTGTTTTTGGGCAAAAGTGTTATTAATCATTCTGAAAAATACGCCTGCTAATTTCCCGTGAAAGACGACGGGGGACTGGGACAAAATGAATTTTCTGGGCATTACGGGCATGCAATATTCGGGTGTGCCATTTACCAATTGCCGCATTTTGCTTGCGGAAGATACCAATGTGTTCACCCAGATGGTGAGCATGCGGCTGAAGGAATTGCTGGGCGTTTCCGTGGAGGTGTGCCGTAACTTCGAGGAGTTGCAGGCGTGCTACGAACACTCGGCCGAACCCGTGACGCTTGCGATTTCCAACATCAATCTTCCGGGGGCGGAAAATGGCGAGGCGCTGGAATATCTGATCGATCTTTCGATCCCTACCATCGTTTTCACCAGCACGTTTCATGAGGCGACCCGCGAGACGCTGATCGCCAAGAATGTGGTCGACTACATTCTGAAAGACAATATCTTTGCCGTGGACATGCTGACGGAATCCATCTGTCGGTTCCTCACCAACCACCGCCACCATGTGCTGATCGTGGATGACAGCCCAACGGCGCGGGCGCTGCTTTCCAGCCGCCTCAAGCGTTATAATTTCCGCGTCAGCCTTGCCGATAGCGGTGCGAAGGCGCTCGAAATCCTGAAGGCCAATCCCGATATCGGGCTGGTGGTGACCGACTACAATATGCCCGATATTGACGGTTTCGAACTGACACGGCGCATCCGCACCGTACGCGGTTCGCACGAGTTGCGCATCATCGGCGTTTCCTCTTCCACCAACCGGCTTTTGTCGGCGCGGTTCCTGAAGGCGGGTGGCAACGATTTCATGCTGCGGCCCTTCATCGACGAGGAATTTTATTGCCGCGTCAACCAGAACCTCGACACGCTGGTGCAGATACAGCTGGCCAAGGCTGGCGTGAGACCGGCGGCCTGACCGGACTTTTCGTTATCAAAGCCGCGATAAGTCAAAGCTGAGACTCGAGTGGCAGGAAACGCATGATGCCCGCGACGATCCGGCGGCTGATGGCAGCGTCCGGTTCACGCCTGTATGTCTTCGGCTGGCCGTGTTCTTCGGTCATCCAGACGATGCGATTGCCGTTGTCTATATCCAGCTCGAAGCTCATTGAGCGGCGGATCTCTTCGCTGAATATCTCGTCCATGCGCGCAACCAGCGGGGCTGAGGTGAAAACGACGCCCATTTCCGTGTTAAGAGACGCGGAGCGTGGATCGAAATTGAGCGAGCCAATATAGCCGGTCTTGCCGTCGCGGGAGAAAGCCTTGGTGTGGAGGCTCGCCTGTCCTGAACCGCGAAGCGTAAAGCTTGGCTGGTCCGCCTGTGCACGCAGTTCATGCAGTCGCACCCCGCCCAGCAGAAGCGGCTTTCGATACCGTGCGTAACCGGCGTGAACGGCGGCAACATCTGTTGCAGCCAGCGAGTTGGTGAGGATGGCAACCGAGACGCCGCGCTCGGCAAGGTTTGCAAAAATGTCCAAGCCCTGTTTGCCGGGAATGAAATAAGGGGAGGTGATGTGCAGGCTGTCATTTGCCTCCTGCATCAGCGGCAGCAGGCTCTCCATCAGGAAGTTGTGGCCGTTGCGGCGTTTTCCCGCTGCTTTTTCCGGCGGGTCGGCAAGCACGTCGGCTTCATCGACCCAGTGCAGGCGGTCCGACATCAGGAAATGACCGCTGCCATATTGGTTTTCTACGCGCTCGAGATAGGGTTTGGCAGCCTCGCTTTTCGGCAGCGCAGCAAGCTCGCGCCTTAACCTGGCAAGCTTGCTCGGCCTGCGCGCCAGAAGCGAGCGCACGGGAACGGAAACGGCGCTGTTCCAGTAGTCGTCGAAGATTTCGGTGGCATCCGCAACGATCCTGCCGAAACCGAGAATGTCGAAATCGTGGAAATTGGCCCGTTCGGCGGCATCGAAATAGGCGTCGCCAATATTACGGCCGCCAACGATCGCGGCGCGTCCGTCGGCAATCCACGCCTTGTTGTGCATGCGCCGGTTGACGCTTCGGAACCGGAGGACCAGTTCCAGGCTTCGATACAGGATGTTTTCCCGCGCCCTGGTTGGGTTGAAGAGCCGCAACTCGATATTGGGATGGCTGTCGATGGCGTGGAAGATGCGGTCGGACATCGAGACGCCGAGATCGTCCAGAAGCAGCCTCACGCGCACGCCGCGATCTGCCGCGGCAATGACCTCGCGCATCATCAGCCGACCGGTCAGATCGGCGTTCCACATGTAATACATCAGATCAAGGCTGCGTCCGGCCGCCCGCGCCGCCGCCATGCGCACTGCAAAGGCATCCAGATTGGAATGCAGCAGGCAGAGCGCGTTTTTCTCGTTCCAGCCGTTCCTTATCGACTGCCAGTGGCGGTCGAGCCCGGTCGCATCCTCGGCAACGGGCAGGGCAGTTGAGGGGCGTTTGGGAATGGCCTTTTCCCGCTGCTTGCTGATGACAACAAACAGGGCTGGTCCGACGACCAGCAGCACCATGGCGATAAAGACCGTAAATGCAGTCACTTGTTTTGATCACTCCCGGCCTGAAGATTATCAGGCCGGGTGAAAACGCGCGAGCACATAAAGCGTTCACGGCAGAAGAGGGTGCGGGAGCGAAAAGCCTGCCTTGCGAAGCGAATGCAGGAGGCGGGACTTGTGAATCACATAAGTGTATGCTTATCTGTTGTCATGACAGAGAATGATATTTTCCGGGCGCTGGCCGATCCGACACGCCGCGCTATTTTCGAAAAGCTCGCGGATGGTGCCCAGAACGCTTCCGCCTTGCGTGAGGGTTTCGATATCAGCCAGCCGGCCATGTCGCAGCATCTTGCTGTGCTGCGGGGGGCGGGGCTGGTCGTCGAACGGCGGCAGGGTCGTTTCGTCAATTACGAGGTCGATCCGGATGGGCTGACACGGATTGCGACATGGCTTGGCAAATACCGCGCCTACTGGCCGCAGCGCGTAGAAGCACTGAAGCTCTTGCTGAAGGATATGGATCAATGAACAGGGAACTGCCCGCAGCACCCAAACCCGTTGTCGAGCTGGAATATGATCTCGATGAGCCGCCGCAAAAAGTCTGGCGTGCGATCAGCATTCCGGCCTTCCGTGAACACTGGTTGCCGAAGGAGGCTTTGGCTGAACCCGAGGCGATCAGGATCACCCCGGGGAAGGAGGTCTGCTACAGGATACGGGATGACGTTCCGCCATTTTTGGAAAACACCGTCACCTTCAGTATTGCACCCAACGCGAGCGGCGGCACCAGCCTGCGGGTCATTCATGAGTTGCCCATCACCGGTTCCGGTCGGATGACAAAGGCCGCCGCAAACCACAACCGTTCGCCCATCAAGCTCGCCGCCTGATCCACCACATTTCCTTACATTTTCAAACGACAGGAGTTCGCCGATGCGCGAAGCGATGCAACTCGTCCCTATGGTAGTTGAACAATCCGCTAGGGGAGAAAGGTCCTTCGACATCTATTCCCGGCTGTTGCGGGAAAGGATCATCTTTCTCAACGGTGAGGTCAACGACGCTGTTTCCGCACTTGTCTGCGCGCAACTGCTGTTTCTGGAGGCGGAAAACCCGAAGAAGCCGATCCATCTCTACATCAATTCTCCAGGCGGCGTCGTGACCAGCGGTCTCGCAATGTATGACACCATGCGCTACATCCGCGCGCCGGTTCATACTCTATGCATGGGGACCGCCCGTTCGATGGGCTCGTTCCTGCTTATGGCGGGCGAACCGGGCGCGCGGGCGGCATTGCCCAACGCCAGCATCCTCATTCACCAGCCGTCCGGCGGGTTTCAGGGGCAGGCGTCGGATATGCTCATCCATGCTGAAGAAATCAGGCAGACAAAGCACCGAATGACGCGGCTTTATGCCGAGCATTGCAAACGCAGCTATGACGAGTTTGAAGCGGCAATGGATCGCGACCGTTTCATGACGGTGGAAGAGGCACTGGAGTGGGGTTTGATCGACCGCGTTCTGGACGTTCGCGAAGATGTGGCGGCGGCATGACTCAAATCGTCCCGGTTGGCGCATGGCTGGCCGGGACGGTTGATCAGATATCCAGATTATCCGCGAAGGCAGCGCGTTCCTGAATGAAGCGGAAGCGGGCATCCGCCTTGGTGCCCATCAGATTGTCGACCGCCTCGCGGGTACCTTCGAAATCCACATCGTCGATCTCGACGCGCAGCAGGGTGCGCTTTTCGGGATCCATGGTGGTTTCCTTCAACTGTGCCGCCATCATTTCGCCAAGGCCTTTGAAGCGGCCGATTTCGACCTTCTTGCCCTTGAAGACAGTTTCCATCAATTCGGCGCGGTGGGCGTCGTCACGGGCATAGGCGCTCTTGGCACCCTGACGGATGACGTAGAGCGGCGGCACTGCGAGATAGAGGTGGTTGCCACGAATGAGTTCCGGCATTTCCTGATAGAAGAAGGTGATGAGCAGCGAGGCGATGTGAGCACCATCGACGTCGGCATCCGTCATGATGATGATGCGTTCGTAACGCAGATCCTCTTCGCGGTACTTGGTGCGCGTGCCGCAGCCCAGCGCCTGGATGAGATCGGCGATCTGCTGGTTGGCGGAGAGTTTTTCACGGCTGGCGCTGCCGACGTTGAGGATCTTGCCGCGCAGCGGCAGGATGGCCTGATTGGCGCGGTTGCGCGCCTGCTTGGCCGAGCCGCCAGCCGAGTCACCCTCGACGATGAAAAGCTCGGCATTCTCAGCCGTGTTCTGCGAGCAGTCCGCCAGCTTACCGGGCAGGCGCAGCTTGCGCACCGCGGTCTTGCGGTTGACTTCCTTTTCCTTGCGGCGGCGCAGGCGTTCTTCGGCGCGCTCGATCACCCAGTCCAGCAGCTTCGCCGCTTCGCCCGGATTGCCGGTGAGATAATGGTCGAAGGGGTCGCGTAGCGCGTTTTCGACGATGCGCTGGGCCTCGACGGTCGCGAGCTTGTCCTTGGTCTGGCCGACGAATTCCGGCTCGCGGATGAAGACGGAGAGCATGCCCGCTGCCGAGATCATCACGTCATCGGTGGTGATTTCCCTGGCTCGCTTGTTCTGGGTCAGCTCCGCATAGTTCTTCAGGCCCTTGGTGAGTGCGATGCGGAAACCGGCCTCATGCGTACCGCCTTCAGGCGTCGGGATGGTGTTGCAATAGGAATGGATCTGCGTGTCGCCGCCATACCAGGTCACAGCCCATTCCAGCGCGCCGTGGCCACCGGTCTTTTCGGTGCGGCCGGAGAAAATCTCGCGGGTGACAGTGAATTCCTTGCCGAGCGTGGCGGCCAGATAGTCCTTCAGACCACCGGGGAAATGGAACACGGCCTTTTCGGGGATTTCGCCACCGGCGGGCACCATGCCGGGATCGCAGCTCCAGCGGATCTCGACGCCGCCGAAGAGATAAGCCTTGGAGCGGGCCATGCGGAAAATACGGGCCGGTTCGAATTTTGCGTGATCGCCGAAGATCTGCGGGTCCGGATGGAAACGCACGCGGGTGCCACGACGGTTGTGCACGTCACCCAGTTCTTCGAGACCGCCGATGGGCGCGCCGCGCGAAAAGCGCTGGCGGTAAAGCTTGCGGTTACGGGCGACTTCCACTTCCAGAAGATCGGACAGCGCATTGACCACGGAAACGCCGACGCCGTGCAGGCCGCCGGAGGTTTCATAGGCCTTGCCATCGAACTTGCCGCCGGCATGCAGCTTGGTCATGATGACTTCGAGCGTCGACTTGCCCGGAACCTGCGGATGGTTTTCCACGGGAATGCCGCGTCCGTTATCGGTGACGGTCAGGAAACCCTCGGTATCGAGATGGACCTCGATGAAATTGGCGTGGCCTGCGACGGCCTCGTCCATGGAGTTGTCGATGACTTCGGCAAAGAGGTGGTGCAGCGCCTTCTCGTCGGTGCCGCCAATATACATACCGGGTCGCATGCGCACCGGTTCCAGCCCTTCGAGCACGCGGATCGACGAGGCACCGTAGTCGTCACCGGAGGGGGACACGGGCGCTGGGGGTGGGGGCGTCGTGACGGCCGCAACGGCTGCTGGTTTCGGCTGCACGTTCACGTTCGCGGCTGCGGACACCGGGGCCTTCACGGGTTTTGCCGTGTCCTCGTTCTTTTCCGTTTCGCTGTTTGGTGCCACCGGAAGACCGGAGAAGAGATCGTTGCTATCGTCCATCATGTCCAAGGTTCAAAAAAGCGTGTCGTCAGAATTTCGCCAAGCGAATCAGTATGCCAATAGGGGCGAGTATAGCGCCAAACGTGCAGGGCGTGTGGCCTAACGCGGCGCACCCTATGCCACGACTATGTCAGGGTTTCGCAACAGGAGGATTGCGCTGCCGCCCTGGCAATGGCAAGTCTCGCAGCCACGAATGAACGGTTAACCAAGTCATGTCCACAGCTCATTTCACGTTTTGTACTCTTTTCTGCCTGACTGTTGCGGCGATGCCGGGCGGTGCCGGGGCGGCGGACGGGCCGCTGCGGCCGTTCAAGGACGAGCTGTTTTCCAGCCAGACAGTGCTTTCCACGGCCGATGGCGGCGCATCTGAGGTGATCGATTATCAGGAGATGCGCGATATCAACGGCCGCGACGAGGTACCGGAACGCCGGGTGAAGCGGCAATATGTGGATATGGCGCCCAAGACAGCGCAGGCGATGGAATCCGTGGCGGTTGAGGGCAGGGCGCTTGAGGTGGGCCGCGTCGGGCCATCATCCGGGCAGGCCTTCACCGTGATCTTCATTCACGGGCGCGGCGGCGACCGGCGGCTTGGCATGAACGACTATACGTTCGGTGGCAATTTCAACCGGCTGAAAAATCTGGCTATCGCCAATGGCGGCACCTATTATGTGCCGAGCGTACGATCCTTCGATGCCAATGGCGTTGCCGACGTTTCCGCGCTGATCGCCTATGCGGCTAGCAAATCCGGCGGCAAGCCGGTGGTGTTGGCCTGCGCCTCCATGGGCAGCTTCATCTGCTACGGCATCAGCCGCGACAAGGCGACGGTCGGCAATCTCAAGGGCATGGCGATCCTTGGCGGCGCGGTCGATCCCGATTTTCCGAAGAGCGCCTTTGCGAAAGCCAAAAAGCCGGTGTGGTTCACCCATGGCAGCGCCGACAAGGTCTATTCCGCCGACAGCCAGGCGACCATCTTCCGCACCTTGCTGAAGGCGGGAGAGCCGGCGCGCTTTACGCTTTTTGAGACAGGCACGCATGGAACGCCGGTGCGCATGACCGACTGGCGGGCGGTTCTGAACTGGATTTTGAGCCGATGAGGTCCAGTTTTGGTTCGACAGGCGCGAATTTCGGCAAATTGACCGACGTTTTGAAGCTTATGACTGCTTTTTTGTACCAATTGTCATCAGCTGCGTTTAAGGAAATATTCCGGGATTTCCGGCAGGGTTTCTGTCGCGATTAGGGGCCGCCTGGCGGCTGAGGTAAGGGGTGTTCGCGCAAGCGGCTCTCCGAGACAAAGGGAATGGGATACGCATGACGCCGAATGTTCGACCGCTTGTAGCCGGAAACTGGAAGATGAACGGCACCCGTTCGTCGCTCGATCAGATCAAGGCCATGGCAGAGGGCGTCAAGGGCGCGCTTTCCGAAAAGGTGGATGCGCTGATCTGCCCGCCATCGACGCTTCTTTATGTGGCAACCGCGCTCTGCGACGACAGCCCGCTGATGATTGGCGGACAGGATTGCCACCAGAATGTTTCCGGCGCGCATACGGGTGACATTTCCGCCGAGATGATTGCCGATTGCTTCGGCACCCATGTCATCGTCGGCCACTCCGAGCGTCGCACCGACCATGCCGAGACGGATCATCTGGTCCGTGCCAAGGCCGTTGCCGCCCATCAGGCCGATCTTATCGCCATCGTCTGCATTGGCGAGACGGCGGATGAGCGCAAGGCGGGCCAGACGCTCGATATCCTCAAGCGCCAGCTCGCCGGATCGCTTCCGGACGAGGCAACCGCCGAAAACACCGTCATCGCTTATGAGCCGGTCTGGGCCATCGGCACGGGTCTGACGCCGACCACGCAGGACGTGCGCGAGGCCCACGCCTTCATGCGCGACGAGCTGGTCAAGCGCTTTGGTGATGAAGGCAAGACCATGCGGATTCTCTACGGCGGCTCGGTGAAGCCTGCCAATGCGCTGGAACTGATGGGTGTCGAGAATGTCGACGGCGCACTGATCGGCGGCGCGAGCTTGAAAGCCTCCGACTTCCTTTCCATCTATGCGGCATACGAGCAACTGACGGCTTGAGACACTCTTTCCTGCCACAGTGGCGGGAAAGGGGCTTGGAATAAGCCTTCGCCTCATGTAAAGAGCCGCGAAACCTTCTTTGTAGTGCTCCGCGCGGGGCATGGAATGGATTGTCATGCAGACCGTTTTGATTGTTATTCACCTCATGATCGTGCTGGCGCTTGTCGGCGTGGTTCTGATCCAGCGTTCCGAAGGCGGCGGCCTCGGCATCGGCGGCGGTTCGGGCTTCATGTCCGCGCGCGGAACGGCCAATGCGCTGACCCGCACGACGGGCATCCTTGCCGCGCTGTTCTTCGTGACGTCGCTCGGACTTGGTCTTCTGACCCGGTACGAATCGCGCCCGACGGATATTCTGAACCGTATTCCGGCCACGCAGGGTCAGGGCAACGGCATTCTCGACACGCTCGGTCCGGCACAGACGCCGGCAACGCCGGCTCCGGCTGAGAATGGCGTTCCGACCAACAGCGGCGCTGCAGCACCTGCGCAGACCACGCCTGCACCGGCCACTGCTGGTGAAGCCGCTCCGGCGCCGGCCAAGCCCGCCGATCCGAACGCAGTTCCGACCGGTCAATAAGCCCGGTTATGATTTAACGCTCCGGCAGGCCAAAAGCCTGCCGGTTTTCTTTTGTTCGCATTTCGCCACATCCCATTGCCAATTCGTCAACAGCGAATTTGCAACAGCATGAAATTTGGGCTGGCGGAATCAGAGGTAAAAAGGTATCCGGTGAATCCCATGGCGCGATATGTATTCATCACAGGCGGCGTGGTCTCCTCTCTCGGTAAGGGCATCGCAGCTGCGGCACTCGGAGCATTGCTGCAATCCCGTGGTTATCGGGTGCGGCTTCGCAAACTTGACCCCTATTTGAACGTCGATCCCGGCACGATGAGCCCGACACAGCACGGCGAAGTGTTTGTGACGGACGACGGTGCCGAGACGGACCTCGACCTTGGCCACTATGAACGCTTTACGGGGCGTTCGGCGACCAAGACCGACAACATCACCACTGGCCGCATCTACAAGAACATCATCGACAAGGAACGCCGCGGCGACTATCTCGGCGCGACCGTTCAGGTCATTCCGCATGTCACCAACGAGATCAAGGATTTCGTGACCGAAGGTAATGACGAGTACGACTTCGTCATCTGCGAAATCGGCGGCACCGTGGGTGATATCGAGGCGATGCCGTTCATGGAGGCGATCCGCCAGCTCGGCAACGATCTGCCGCGCGGCACCGCAATCTATGTTCACCTGACGCTGATGCCTTACATTCCGGCAGCCGGCGAATTGAAGACCAAGCCGACCCAGCATTCCGTGAAGGAGCTGCAGGCGCTTGGCATTCATCCCGACATTCTGCTGGTGCGCGCCGACCGGGAAATCCCGGAAGCGGAACGCCGCAAGCTTTCGCTGTTCTGCAACGTGCGTCCTTCCGCCGTCATTCAGGCGCTGGATGTTGCCAACATCTATGACGTTCCGATCGCCTACCACAATGAAGGTCTCGATTCGGAAGTGCTGGCCGCTTTCGGTATCGAACCGGCGCCGAAGCCGCGTCTGGAACAGTGGGAAGAGGTCTGCAACCGTATCCGCACGCCGGAAGGCGAGGTAACGATTGCGATCGTCGGCAAATATACCGGCCTCAAGGACGCCTACAAGTCGCTGATCGAGGCGCTGCATCACGGTGGTTTTGCCAACCGCGTCAAGGTCAAGCTGGAGTGGATCGAGTCGGAAGTCTTCGAAAAGGAAGATCCGACGCCCTATCTCGAAAAGGTCAACGGCATTCTGGTGCCGGGCGGTTTCGGCGAGCGCGGTTCGGAAGGCAAGATCATGGCGGCGCAGTTCGCCCGTGAGCGCAACGTGCCCTATTTCGGGATCTGCTTTGGCATGCAGATGGCAGTCGTGGAAGCGGCGCGTCATCTGGCCGGCATCGAGAATGCCTCCTCCACCGAATTCGGTCCGACGGCTGAGCCCGTCGTTGGCCTGATGACCGAGTGGGTAAAGGGCAACGAGCTGGAGAAGCGCTCCACCAAGGGCGATCTCGGCGGCACCATGCGTCTCGGCGCTTACAAGGCAGCGCTGAAGAAAGACACCAAGATCGCCGAAATCTACGGTTCCACGGATATTTCCGAGCGCCACCGCCACCGTTACGAGGTGAATGTGGACTATAAGGACCGGCTGGAAGAATGCGGCCTCGTCTTCTCGGGCATGTCTCCTGATGGTGTGCTGCCGGAAACGGTGGAATATCCTGACCATCCCTGGTTCATCGGTGTGCAATACCACCCGGAACTCAAGAGCCGCCCGCTCGACCCGCATCCGCTGTTTGCCAGCTTCGTTGAAGCGGCGGTGGAGCAGAGCCGGCTGGTTTGATGGTTTGAATGATACGGAGAGGGCCGCTTTTGCGGCCCTTTTTTATTGGGCTGCGCACAGAATGCATCAGGCCAGAAGGTTGTGCTTCCTCAGCCATGCCTCATACCATCCAGGCCATTCTTGCGTGGTGGTTCCGGGCTTGCCCATGCCGAAGCCGTGGCCGCCAGAAATGATTGGGTGAAATTCGACATCCACATCCGCCTTCTCGCACGCCTGCTGCATGATACGGCTATTGGCGGGATTGGAAATCCGGTCGTCATCCGCCTGCGTGAGGAAGACCGGAGGGCAATCTTTGCTCACATGGCTTTCCACTGACCACTCTCGTGTTGCCTCGTCTGTCGGGTGCCTGCCGATAAGTGACCTCCGGGTCGATGTATGGTCATAGGGCGCTGCAAGCGTGATGACCGGATAGATCAGGGCCGCAACATCCGGCCGGGCTGATTGCCTGTCGATGTCATCGACTGCTTCGTAAGACGCAAAAGCCGAGCGGGCGGCGGCCAACCCCATCAAGTGCCCGCCCGCAGAAAAACCAAGTGCGCCGATCCTGTGCGGATCGATCTGCCGGTCCGAAGCGCGTGCACGCACCAGACGAAATGCGCGCTGCGCATCCTGAATCGGTGCCAGCGGTCCAGCAGCCCATCCTTCAATCGGCAGACGGTAGGTGAGGACAAAAGCATAAATGCCTCTGTCCGCGAGCCAGCGTGCAGCGGGATAGGACTCCTTGCCTTCCTCGATGCGTTTATATCCACCGCCACCTGCAATGATCATTGCGGAACCATTTGGCTTTGCGGGAGCGAACACCTCCAGGCTCGGTACGGCAATGTTGGTGACAGCGCCTTTTTTGCTTATATCCGGGACGCCGTTCGGACCACCGCCACCCGGAGGCGGGCCGGGCCAAAGTGAAATCGATTGCCTATTGCCTTGCGCAAACAGACTTGGGACTTTCATGGCCGTGGCGAGGAAGGCACCACCAAGAAGCAGGCTGCGGCGGCAGATCATGATGTCATCCTCAATCGCGCATCTGGTTTCGGCATTCTCTGCGGAAGAACAGCTTACGGGGGCGATTTAAAAACACCAAGAGTGGTCAGTACCGGGACATCCCGATGCTTTGGCCCTACACCACGGTCTCATCGCTCATCCGTCAATCGAACAAACAAAAAACGGGCCCGAAGGCCCGTTCTCTATGTCAGCGATAATCCCGACCGGCTTACTTCGGGCCGATCATGTTTTCCGGGCGCACATACTGGTCGAATTCCTCGTTCGTGAGGTATCCGCCGCCGACGGCCTCGTCGCGCAGTGTCGTGCCGTTCTTGTGCGCGGTCTTGGCGATCTTGGCGCAGATGTCGTAGCCGAGCTTGCTGTTGAGAGCCGTGACGAGCATCAGCGAGTTCTCGACGCCCTTCCTGATGTTGTCTTCGCGGGCTTCGATGCCGACGACGCAGTTGTCGGTGAAGGAGACGGCGGCATCGCCCAGAAGCTGGACCGACTGCAGGAAATTGTAGGCCATCATCGGATTATAGACGTTCAGTTCGAAGTGCCCCTGCGAGCCTGCGAAGGAGAGCGCTGCATTGTTGCCGAAGATGTGGGCGCAAACCTGCGTCAGCGCTTCCGACTGCGTCGGGTTGACCTTGCCCGGCATGATCGATGAGCCGGGTTCGTTTTCCGGCAGCGACAATTCGCCAAGACCGGCGCGCGGGCCGGAGCCGAGGAAGCGGATGTCGTTGGCGATCTTGAACAGGGCTGCTGCTGCGGCATTGATCGCGCCATGCGAGAACACCATGGAATCGTGCGAGGCAAGCGCTTCGAACTTGTTCGGCGCCGTCACGAACGGCAGGCCGGTGATCTTGGAAATCTCTTCGGCAACCTTTTCAGCGAAACCGACGGGGGCGTTCAGGCCCGTGCCGACCGCCGTGCCGCCCTGGGCAAGCTTGGAAAGTGCAGGCAGGGTGAGTTCGATATTGGCAATCGCCGAGGCGACCTGCGCGGCATAACCGGAAAACTCCTGGCCGAGCGTCAGCGGCGTGGCATCCTGCGTGTGGGTGCGGCCGATCTTGATGATCTTTTCGAACTGCTTGACCTTGGCTTCCAGCGCCGTGTGCAGGTGCTTGAGGGCCGGCAGCAGGTGGTGAACGATTTCTTCCACGCAGGCGATGTGCATCGCCGTCGGATAGGTGTCGTTCGAGGACTGGCTCATATTGACGTGGTCGTTGGGGTGAACCGGCTTCTTGGTGCCCATTTCGCCGCCGAGCATCTCGATTGCGCGGTTGGAAATCACCTCATTGGCATTCATGTTGGATTGCGTGCCGGAGCCGGTCTGCCAGACGACCAGCGGGAAATGCTCGGTCAGCTTGCCGTCGATGACTTCCTGTGCAGCTGCGATGATGGCGTCGCCTACCTTGGGGTCGAGGCCTGCAAGCGCCATGTTCGCACGGGCGGCGGCCTGCTTGACGATGCCGAGCGGCGCGAACGACAGAGGCGGGCTGCTTTTCCCAGCCGATCTTGAAGTTGCCGAGCGAGCGCTGCGCCTGCGCGCCCCAATAGCGATCGGCCTGAACTTCAATGGGTCCAAATGTATCGGTTTCCGTCCGTGTGGCTGTCATCAATCTTGCCTTTTTACTCGTTTTCCTCCGCCAAAACGGCACTTCGCCCGCCTTGCGCGCGCCGATATATAGAATCATCGCGCTGGCAATGAAAGCGTTGCGAGGCATGCCTGGCAGATATTTCCCTTGGGACAGGGCGATTTTGGCGCTCATCCTGCCCGGTTAAGAAAAAGACCTTGGCGTGTCATTTTTACTACGTCGATAAAAGCCCGGAAAACCGGGGTTTCATCGGCTTGGAACGGCTTGGCCAACCACCGCAAAGTGAATGAAATAAATAGAAATTTAACCATTCTCGCCAATTCTGGAAATTACGTTTTTACGGTTTTGGCCGTAATATGAGGTTCATTTCGGGTGCGTTCTGGACTTCGGCGTTTTCTTTTCAACGGGCCGTCTATCGGCTAGACAAGCATGAAACTGGATGCTCCGTCTTCGTTGGCGGCGCTGGGTGCTACGAGGATCAAATTGCAAGTCACATCTGGAAAAACATCGGCAGCGCTGGTGCTGGCTCTCGGTCTTTCCGTTTCCACCGCTCTTCCCGGCAGCGCCGGCGCGGTAACGCTGATGGACCTTTTGCGTGGCGGGCCTGGCAAGGTTGCGCGCGATCGCGGTGAAATGCCGCCAGCCGGTATCGTCACCTCGCCGCCGACGGTCGGACCGAGCGCCGATGCATCCGATCCCGAGCCTCTGCCGCGTGTTTCCGGTCCACGTTATTACGATTACAAGGCCGATACCGCACGCGCTGTGAACACCGCCAATTTCGGCGATGGTCTTGCCAATGTGAAGTTCAGCGCCACCCCCGAAATTGGCAAGGCTCTGGAAGCCTATTACGGTGCCGGCGGCAAGGCGCTCTGGGTTTCGGAAGGCGAGCTGACTGCCCGCGCGAACGCCGTCATGGCGTTTTTGGAGACTGTTGGCGAAAGCGGCCTCGATCCGGCCGATTACAGCATTTCAGTACCCGCAAAGGACGTAACCGCCAGCATCAGCGCAGGCGCGAACGCATCCGGCACGCCGGTGGAAGTGGCTTCCGCATCGACCTCCGACGCCTATCAGCGCGCGCAGATGCAGTTCGAGCTTGCGCTTTCCGCCAAGGTTCTGGCCTATGTGCAGGATACGACGCGTGGCCGTGTCGATCCGAACCGGCTGTCCGGTTACCACGATTTCAAGCGCAAGACGGTGAACCTTGCGCCCGTGCTGAAGCTTGCAGGCCTCAGCCCCGATATCGCAGCCTATCTGCGCAGCCGTGAACCTTCGAACGCCGAATATCTGGCGCTGAAGGCCGAACTGGCCCGGTTGCGCAGCGAGGGTGATGCGGCCAACACGGTCAAGGTTCCCGCCGATCTGGTGCTGAAACCCGGCAACAGCAGCGGCGACATGGCGAGCGTCGTCAAGGCAATCGAACATCGCGCTTCGCCTGCCTTCAAGGCGGAACATGCGGCGATCATTTCCGGCTACCAGCAGACGCCGGGTTATACGCCTGATCTCGTTGATCTGGTGAAGGCATTCCAGAGCGAAAACGGCCTGAAGGCCGACGGCGTCATCGGCCGCGCGACCGTGCGTGCCATGGTCGGCGAAAGCAACGACGCCCGGATTGCCAAGGTGCAGGTGGCGATGGAGCAGATCCGCTGGCTGCCGGCCGATCTCGGCCAGCGCTACGTCTTGATCAACCAGCCCGCCTTCATGGCCTATTACCACAATGACGGACAGGAACAGTTCGGCATGAAGGTGGTAGTCGGCTCCAAGGCCAACCAGACCTACTTCTTCCAGGACGAAATCCAGACCGTCGAATTCAACCCCTATTGGGGCGTTCCGCAGTCGATCATCGTCAACGAGATGCTGCCGAAGCTGCGCCGCGATCCGTCCTATCTCGACCGTCTGGGTTATGAGGTACAGGTGGGTGGCCGTGCGGTTTCTTCCACCAGCGTCAACTGGTTCGGCTCCACCAACGCCATTTCGGTGCGTCAGCCGCCAAGCAGCGACAATGCGCTGGGCGACCTGAAAATCCTGTTCCCGAATGCGCATGCCATTTACATGCATGATACGCCTGCCAAGAGCTTCTTCAACCGCGATATGCGGGCGCTGAGCCACGGCTGTATCCGTCTGGTCGACCCGCGCCGCATGGCGGCCGCTGTTCTTGGCACCAGCGTCGACAAGGTCAACGAGCAGATTGCAGCGGGCAAGAACCGCGCCGTGCAGGTGCCGGTGAAGATACCGGTCTACGTGGCCTATTTTACCGCCTGGCCGGACAAGGCCGGCAAGGTGCAGTTCTTCGACGACGTCTACGACCGTGACAGCTACGTCCAGAAGGCGTTTGCGGTAACGACGAAGGCGCGGGCCGCGTCGATTTGATAGAAATCTCATTGAGAAAAAGAAAGCGCCGGAAACGGCGCTTTTTTTGTTTCTGCGACTGCCAGTTACTATCGTAGCGACGATGCCGTAAAAAGCGTGAATGCCAGTTCGCCATCGCCGTCGAGCATGTTTGCGCTCAACAGCGCATCTTCCAGCGATGATTTGCGGATGAGGAGTTGGTAAAAGAATAGATGAACGAAAAGCGGCGTTGCCGCACCATCGGGATAGCCGTGTGAGGCTATGTAGGCGTGTGCTCGACCTTCGATGAATACTTTGGCGAAACCCTGCGAACCCGTGCAGCAGGCGGTGCTGAACACCACTGTGTCCCGCAGGTCGATGTTACCAGAAAGAATGTCGGCGTGCATGCTGCCGTCTTTCAGTTCTGTTCGGGTTATCTCCGGGTCGCACTCGCCGACGACTAGGCCGTTTTCATCGCCATGACCGCTGATGATGAGGTAGGGCGGCGGGTTATCGGGCTGTTTCAGGCAGACCAGAATGTCTTCCGGCGTGCCGGGGAGATAAAGCCTTACCGATGCGCCTAGGCTTTCCAGCATTGCCCTCAAAAGCAGGGCCTCGCCAGAATCGCCGACGGCGACAATGCCGACGGCGGTGCGAGGGAAAAGGAAATTGCGATCGACCATGGCGAGCCTGAGAGTGTTCCGATTTATGCAGCGGCGTTGCGTTCTGTCAGCAGCCTTCCCACTAGATCTGGCGTTAGCGTTGCAAAATCATCTATCACGACATCTGGTTCGAGTTCGGCCATCGGCACATCCGAATAACCGAAGGTGACGCCGATTGATGGGACGGCCGCATTTTTGGCGGCGAGAATGTCGTTGATGCTGTCACCCACCATGACCGAGCGCTGCGGGTCGCCGCCAGCCTTTTCGATGGTGCCGAGAATATGGCGCGCATCAGGCTTGCGGAAGGGGAAGGTGTCGCCACAGGTGATGGCGGCGAAATATCTGGTGAGATCCAGTTTTTCGAGCAGTGGAATCGCAAGGATTTCGGTCTTGTTGGTGCAGACCGCGAGCGTGATGCCAGCTGACGAAAGCGCATCCAGTACGCTGACGATGCCGGGGTAGGGGCGGCTGTCGCCGGGCATTTCCTCGCGATAATGGTCAATGAAACGCTCGTACAGCGGCTCCAGTTCGGCTTCCGGCAATTCTACCTGACGCAGCGCGAAGGCCCGCTTGATCATCACGCGCGCGCCCTGGCCGACGAGATGCGTCAGGTCGTCATAGGTAACGGGGGCAAGACCGGCTGCGGCGATGGTGTGGTTGAGGCTGGAAACGAGATCGGCGGCGGTGTCGACGAGCGTACCATCGAGGTCGAAGATGGCGAGCGGGGAGAGCGGGCGGGATGTCACGGGAACTGGCCTCTTGAGAGAATGCTTTTGGCGATGATATCGATGCGTTCATTGTGGCCAAGCCTAGGCAAACGGCTTTGTCTTTGCAACCGCACCACAACGTTCTGTTCGTTGCCTGCAAAAATGCTTTCGTTTGGCTTTCGACCCGTGTAAACAGCACGGCGACGACAAAGCTACCGGAGTTTCAGGCACATGGATGCCCGCCAGATGAAGATCAAGGCCGCCGAGGCCGCATTGTCCCATGTGCAAGACGGGATGCGACTTGGTATCGGCACGGGCTCTACAGCTGAGGAATTCGTCAGGCTTCTGGCGGAAAAGGTTGCTGCAGGCCTGAAGGTCGAAGGCGTGCCGACATCCGAGCGTACCGCGCGCCTTTGCGTGGAGCTTGGTGTGCCGCTGAAATCCCTCGATGAATTGCCGGAACTGGACCTTACCATCGATGGCGCGGACGAAGTGGATCACGGCCTGCGACTCGTCAAGGGTGGTGGCGGTGCGCTTCTGCGCGAAAAGATCGTGGCGGCGGCATCCGCCCGCATGATCGTCATCGCCGACCAGAGCAAGGTTGTGGAGACGCTTGGCGCTTTTCCGCTTCCCATCGAAATCAATCCGTTCGGTCAGGTGGCGACACAGATAGCCATCGAGAAACTGGCGGCGCGGTCCGGCCTCTCGGGCAACCTGACGATGCGTTCGTCGGGCGACGGCGCCTTCATGACGGATGGTGGACACCTCATTCTCGACGCATCTTTTGGCCGTATTCCTGATGCAGAAGCGCTTGCACGCGAGCTGAACACTATCCCCGGTGTTGTCGAGCACGGACTTTTCATAAATTTGGCATCGCTTGCCATCATTGCGGGTCCTGAAGGCGCCCGCGTGATGCAGGCAGTATAACAGGAGCGAGATTTTCATGATCAAACTAGCGGGACTGGGCAAAGCTGCCGCTGCTTCGATCCTCATTTCCGGCATCGTGTTCGGTACTGCCGCACGCGCTCAGGAAATTTCGGAAGCGCATATCGCTGCCGCACGGCAGGCGATCGCCTCTCTTGGCGTTACTGACCGTTTCGACGATATCCTGCCGGGTCTGGCGGAACGTCTGAAGGCCGAACTCATTCAGGCATCGCCGAATGTGCAGGACGTGATCACCGCGACTGTCGACGCCAAGGCACTTGAGCTTGCGCCGCGCCGCGCCGATCTGGAACGCGAGGCAGCACTCACCTACGCGCGCGCCTTCTCCGTCGAAGAGCTGAACGCCATCTCCACCTTCTACAGCAGCGAAGCCGGCAAGAAGCTTCTGAAGGACGGCCCTATCGCCACGCGCGAACTGATGAAGGCTGCCGACATCTGGGCCGCGGGCATCAACCGCGATCTGAACACCTCCAGCATGACCGAATTGCAGAAGGTGGCCGGCGCTGATCTGAAGCCGCTTCCGGCCGATCAGGGCAACACCGGTGGCGCACCGGCTCACAAGCCCTGAGTGAAATAGATAAAGCGTCGGGTCCCAAAGCTCACGTTCAGAAATATTCAAAGCCCGGCCGCAAGGTCGGGCTTTTCATTTGTGCGTCGCAGCACCTATATGTGCCATGAATACGCCACAGCCCGCCTTGAGGCCGATGGCACGTGGTTTTGATCAGGGGTTTTGACTATGACAGCTTATGACTACGATCTTTTCGTTATCGGTGGCGGCTCGGGCGGGGTGCGCAGCGCCCGCGTTGCCGCCTCACTCGGCAAGCGTGTGGGAATTGCCGAGGAATACCGTTACGGCGGAACCTGCGTCATCCGTGGTTGCGTGCCGAAGAAGCTGTTCGTTTATGCCTCGCAATTTCCTGAGCATTTCGAGGATGCCGAAGGTTTCGGCTGGAGCGTTGGCGAGCGTCGTTTCGACTGGAAAAAACTGATCGAAGCGAAAGACAGGGAAATCACCCGTCTCGAAGGGCTGTACCGCAAGGGTCTGGATAACGCCAAGGCCGATATTTTCGACAGCCGTGCAGAGCTTGTCGATGCGCATACCGTGAAGCTGACGAAGACTGGTGAGACCTTCACGGCCGAGCGTATCGTGATTGCCGTTGGCGGTACGCCGAACGAACACAAGGCGCTGCCCGGCCACGAGCTGACGATCTCCTCCAACGAGGCTTTCGACCTGGAAGAACTGCCGAAATCGATCCTGATCGCTGGCGGTGGTTACATCGCCGTGGAATTCGCCAATATCTTCCACGGACTCGGTGTCGAAACGACGCTGATCTATCGCGGCAAGGAAATCCTTTCGCGCTTCGATCACGATATGCGCAAGGGCCTTCATGAAGCGATGGAAGCCAAGGGCATTCGCATCATTCTTGAAGACGTCATTCAGGAAGTGAGCAAGGACGGTGCGGGCGGCTTTGTGGCACGCACGAAGCAGGGCAACTCGCTGCATGTCGGCCTGGTGATGCTGGCGCTCGGTCGCGATCCGAATACGCATGGTCTAGGCCTTGAAAATGCCGGTGTGAAGGTGGATGCGCGCGGCGCGATCATCGTCGATGAGTATTCGCGCACGAACGTTCCCAGTATCTTCGCACTGGGCGACGTCACCGACCGGGTACAGCTGACGCCGGTGGCGATCCACGAGGCCATGTGCTTCATCGAAACCGAGTACAAGAACAACCCGACCAAGCCGGGGGACCACGAGCTTATTGCCACTGCGGTGTTCTCGCAGCCGGAAATCGGCACGGTTGGACTTTCTGAAGAGGAAGCGGGCAAGAAATACCCGGAGCTGGAAGTCTATCGCGCGCAGTTCCGTCCGATGAAGGCAACGCTGTCCGGGCGTCAGGAAAAGACGATCATGAAGCTGATCGTCAATGCCGCCGACCGTAGGGTCGTCGGCGCGCATATTCTCGGCCACGAGGCGGGCGAAATGGCGCAGCTCCTCGGCATCACGCTGAAGGCCGGATGCACCAAGGACGATTTCGATCGCACCATGGCGGTTCATCCGACAGCGGCCGAGGAACTGGTGACGATGTATTCGCCAAGCTACCGCGTGGTGAACGGCGAGCGCGTGTAACGCCGTCGCTTGCGCGACCTGATCACGTCTCCGCCTTGCTCGCCACCACTTGAAAACCGTTGTTTTCCGGGTGGTGGCGGGTTTATTAAATCGTTTGAATTGACTTTTATGCACGTTAAACGCCCAAAACGGGCGGAATGGGCCCGATGGCCCTGACATCGGCTATGCAAAGCCTGTGCTTGGAGCTATAAGCCGCTCAATTTTTCGAGGCGGTCGTGCACAAATGCGCGGGCGAGAAAAGGGTAAGGACATGGCACAGAATTGGACACCCGGCAGTTGGCGGCAGAAACCGATCCAGCAGGTTCCCGAATATCCTGACGCGGCAGCGCTTGCGGCGACGGAAGCCACGCTTGCGACCTATCCGCCGCTCGTTTTTGCCGGTGAAGCCCGCCGCCTGAAAAAGCAGCTTGCCAATGTGGCAGACGGCAACGCCTTTCTGTTGCAGGGTGGCGATTGCGCCGAAAGCTTCCTCGAGCATGGCGCGGATAATATCCGCGACTTCTTCCGCGCTTTCCTGCAGATGGCTGTCGTCCTGACCTATGGTGCGCAGCTGCCGGTGGTAAAGGTCGGTCGTATTGCCGGTCAGTTCGCCAAGCCCCGCTCTTCGAACGTGGAAGTGCTCGATGGCGTGACGCTGCCGTCCTACCGCGGCGACATCATCAACGGCATCGAGTTCAATGAGACCTCGCGCGTGCCGAACCCCGAGCGTCAGCTCGACGCGTACCGCCAGTCGGCGGCGACGCTTAACCTGCTGCGCGCTTTCGCAATGGGCGGCTACGCCAACCTTGAAAACGTTCACCAGTGGATGCTCGGCTTCATCAAGGACAGCCCGCAGGCGGATCGTTACCGCAAGCTGGCTGACCGGATTTCCGAGACCATGAACTTCATGCAGGCAATCGGCATCAGCGCAGAAAACAATCCTAGCCTGCGCGAAACCGATTTCTTCACCAGCCACGAGGCTCTGCTGCTCGGTTACGAAGAGGCGCTGACCCGCGTCGATTCGACCTCCGGTGACTGGTATGCCACGTCGGGCCACATGATCTGGATCGGCGACCGCACGCGTCAGCTCGACCATGCGCATGTGGAATATTTCCGCGGCATCAAGAACCCGATTGGCCTGAAGTGCGGACCGTCGCTGACGCCTGATAATCTGATCGAGCTGATCGACGCGCTGAACCCGGCAAACGAGGCCGGCCGTCTGACGCTGATCTGCCGTTTCGGCCACGACAAGGTGGCGGACAGCCTGCCGAAGCTCATCCGTGCCGTGGAGAAAGAGGGCCGCAAGGTCGTCTGGTCGTGCGATCCGATGCATGGCAACACCATCACGCTCAACCACTACAAGACGCGTCCGTTCGAGCGCATCCTGTCGGAAGTCGAAAGCTTCTTCCAGATCCACCGCGCCGAAGGCACACATCCGGGCGGCATCCACATCGAGATGACCGGCAAGGACGTGACCGAGTGCACCGGCGGCGCCCGCGCCGTGACGGCGGATTCGCTGTCGGATCGTTACCACACCCATTGCGATCCGCGTCTCAACGCCGATCAGGCACTGGAGCTGGCTTTCCTTCTGTCCGAGCGCATGAAGAGCGGCCGGGACGAGAAGCGTCTGGCAATTGCTACTGCCTGACAGAGGCAGATCAAACAAAAAAGCCGCCGGATACTGCCGGCGGCTTTTTTTATGGTTGTCGGCCTGATTACTGGACGAGTGCCGGCTGCTGGCAGCGAACGTCGGTGACGCGCACATCGGCTTCGCCGATCTTGACGCCGAGTACCAGCAGCACGTTGTAGAGCAGCTGATCCACGGGCGCCGTGACTGCCGCGAGCGTGTTGGCAAGCGCTGACTGGATGCCCGCCAGACCTCCCAGATCGATATTAAGGAAGAGAAGCCTGATATCCAGATTGAGGTTCTTCAGCAGTGAACTGACAAGAGTGGTAACGGTATCCTTCGTGGAAACACTCTTGATCTTGGCCTGGGTGATATCCGACTGGGTAAAGGTCAGCTTGGTCTTCGTCATGTTCGTGGCATTGATGAGGGCGCTGCCATTGATGGCGAGCAGGGCCGAATCCACGATCGCCGTCTTGGTGACGCGCGGATCCTTGCCGAAATTGGCAAAGGCCGTGGTATCGACATTGCCAAGCGCGATTTCTGCGACGCCGGGAACGACTTCGACATCGACCGTACCCTGTCCGCCGCCCGTGCAGCGAATGTCGGCGAGCCGCGCTTCGGCATGGGCGACTTCCACATAGAGCGGAATATTGACCTTCAGACCGGCAATCGCCTGAAGCCCGTCAACCACGACACTGACCGCCAGCCGGGTTTGTGCGGTGCGCACCACGGTGCCCT
The DNA here is from genome assembly GCF_030818995.1 of Agrobacterium sp. SORGH_AS_0745. NCBI lineage: Bacteria > Pseudomonadati > Pseudomonadota > Alphaproteobacteria > Hyphomicrobiales > Rhizobiaceae > Agrobacterium > Agrobacterium sp. SORGH_AS_0745. Next base: position 2,230,731 of record NZ_JAUTBI010000003.1, on the reverse strand, counting down.
GGCCGCCGACGGCAAGCGACGGCGTTTCGACGGGTGGCTCACCGATGGCGAGCGTCGTCTTGACCGAGGCGAGACCGAGGAGATTGGCGTTGAGGTTGAGCGCCAGCTGGTTGCCGCCATTGCCTGCCACGGCGGCGGCGTTGAGAAGATCGAAGACGCCTGCGGTGACCTTGAGGTTTTCGCCGCTACCGATCAGCTTGTCCGAGAACGGGCCGAGATTGAGGATTTCTTCAAGCTTGAGCTTGATGTTGCTCTTGTTAGCGGTTTTTGCCAGCGTCTTCAGAATGTTGGCCACAGCCGGCTGCAGGCCGGTGGTCTTCGTCAGCGCGTCCAGGAATTTGCCGTAGGTGATTTCCGTCTTCAGGACATCCTTGTAGGTGCCGGCTGTCAGGTTGAGATCGACAGCCAGCGCTTCGACGACATGCAGCGCGTTGACATCAGCAGCCACAAGCGCCTGGTAATCCATAACCTTGAGCGAGACCGTGGTGCCGAGCAGGCCGCCGAGCAGGCTGTTCAAAACGCCTTCATCGAGGCTCGCCAGTCGCGAGCCCACCGAAAATGCCGCGATCTTTTGGGATGAGGCCGTTCCGGCCGCGGAAATCTTGGGCGGCGTGGTGAAGGCGGAGGCAAAGAATATCTGGCCCTTTTCGACGATATTCACTTTCATCGCATTGGTGGGAAGTGCATTTTCGACGAAACGCTGGCCGATAGGCAGGGTCGCGTCCGGCTCATAGTGACCTTTGACGACTTCGGCATAACCGTTGCTCTTGGCAAATTCGTTCAAGGGGTCGAAAGGTTGAAGACCGTCCACGGTCAAGAGGCCATTCGGTGTCTTGACCCCGAGATTCATGCCGTTGAGGGCGAAATATTGCTGGACCGCCTTTTCGGGATCAGCGGCATTGGCCGCCGCTGATATGGCCGCAAGATCGGCGGTCTGCTGCAATTGCCGCTTCTGCAGGGTCAGATAGCCATAATCGACGCCAAGCGCCAATATGCCGATGAAAAGCGGTGCGGTAAGCCCGGCCGAGATGGCGATGTTGCCTGTGCGATCCTTCAGGAAACGGGGAAGCAAAGAAGAGATATTTTGCATGTCATGCTCCTCCGATCCGGATTGTGGAAAAACGCCGGATGACCGGCTCGGGCAGGGTGTAGCTGTAGAGGCTCCAGATCGGCAGATCACGGGCGTCATATTCCACCTTGACCGTGAACTGGTTGGCATTGGCGGGATCGGTGGCGACATTGACCGTGAAACGCGTCTTGTCCATGAAGGCGTAGCTGAGGTCACTTTTGGTGACGAAATCACGGGCCAACTGCTGGCGCTCGGTCGTATTCAGTCCGGCAACAGCCGTCCTTGCCGCGTCGGCGGCGATCTGCTGCACAGAATAGGCGGCCATCAGGTAGATACCGTAGGCAATCATGGTCAGCAGGACGAGAAAGAAAATCGGCGCGACGATGGCGAACTCGACAGCGGACGAGCCGGATCGATCACGAAGGAAATGCACTCCATTACGCATAAAGCACCCCCGTTTCTTCAGGCACCAAAGTCAGATGCCTTTATTCTTATTTTCGGAAATGCTAATTTATAGGTGTTAATTTTGTATTGATGTCGCTCTTATGGGTTGCAAGCCGGGAAAGCCCTTCGCGTTAATACCCATGGATTTCAGATCAGCCGAAGCCCTTTGAAGCTGGCGTGGCCGTCTTTGCCGATGATGATGTGGTCGTGCACCGCTATCCCCAGCGGCTTTGCCGTATCGATGATGGTTTTGGTCATCTCGATATCGGCACGCGAGGGGGTAGGGTCTCCACTCGGATGATTATGTATTAAAATCAGAGCTGTAGAGGAAAGTTCGAGGGCGCGGCGCACCACTTCGCGCGGGTAAACCGGCGTGTGGTCCACGGTTCCCTGACCCTGCACCTCGTCGGCGATCAGGACGTTGCGCTTGTCGAGGAACAGGATGCGGAATTGCTCACGGGTTTCATGGGCCATGGCGGCATGGCAATAGTCGATGACCGAAGACCAGGAGCCGAGAATCTGCTTGTTGCGGAGTTCGCCCTTCAGCATGCGCTGGGAAACGGAGGCGACGAGCTTCAGATCGAGCGCCACGGCCTCACCCACGCCCTTCACCTCCTGCAACAGCGGCAGCGGCGCGCCAAGCACCCCGCCAAGAGTACCAAAGCGGGCGATCAACGCTTTGGCGATGGGTTTGGTATCACGCCTCGGGATCAGCCGGAAAAGCAGAAGCTCCAGCAGTTCGTAATCGGCAAGGGCGGTATCGCCGCCGTCGCGATAACGCGCCCGCAGCCTGTCCCTATGGCCGTGATAGTGTGCGATCTCCGCTTCCGGCTCCGCAACGGCTGCGGGGTGTTCCGAGGTCTTCTTCACCGCACTTCGCGGTTCGGCAAAGAAGCCGCGCTCATCCGTTCCGTCGAACAGATCGCCGTTTCCCGCCTGAAAGCCGGAGGTCGATGGAAGATCGGCGGAAGGCGGGGCAGGGCGTTTTGCCATGGCGGTCTGGCCTTATGCGAGTGGCGGCAGGCCCGGACGGTCAAAGCCGCCCGGCGACAGTGTGAAGATTTCGCAACCGGTCGCGGTTACGCCGACCGCATGTTCGTATTGCGCGGAAAGGGAGCGGTCGCGCGTTACTGCCGTCCAGCCATCGGAGAGCACCTTCACATGCGGCTTGCCGAGGTTGATCATCGGCTCGATGGTGAAGATCATGCCCTCGCGAATCTCCGGGCCTTCGTCCGGGCGGCCGTAGTGCAGGATATTGGGGGTGTCGTGGAACAGACGTCCAACGCCGTGGCCGCAGAAATCACGCACCACCGAGCAACGTTCCGCCTCGGCATAGGCCTGAATAGCCGCGCCGATCGCGCCGGTGCGCACACCCGGTTTCACTGCCGCGATTCCGAGCATCAGGCATTCATAGGTCACTTCCATCAGACGTTCAGCCGCGCGCTTGATCGTGCCAACCGGATACATGCGGCTCGAATCGCCGTGCCAGCCGTCCAGAATATAGGTCACGTCGATATTGACGATTTCGCCTTCACGCAGCGGCTTTGCGTCCGGAATGCCGTGGCAGACCACATGGTTGATAGAGGTGCAGACGGATTTCGTATAACCGCGGTAATTCAGTGTTGCCGGCAAAGCGCCATGGTCGGCGCCGAACTCGAAGACGAAACGGTCGATGGCATCAGTCGTCACACCCGGCTTGACGATTGCCGCCAGTTCGTCGAGGCAACGCGCCGTCAGCTGGCACGCCTTGCGCATCCCGTCGAAATCCTCAGGGGTATAAAGGCGGATGACGCCGGTATTCTTGAGGGGGGCGGAGGCTGCGTCGATATAGGTGACCATCATAGTGCTTTCTGTCTCTTTACGTCCCTGTTCATAAAACAGCCGGACGCCATTCGTCCATCTTAACCGTTCCCGTGACTGAAATTTGTGCCGGGGAAACGTCGCATTTCACCGCATAGGCCTCCACGCCGCGCGACATGGCCCGCTGAAACGCCAGCGCATAGACCGGATCCAGATCATCGCAGATGCGCATCCGGTCGCAATCGTTGCGCTGAATGAGATAGAGCATCACCGCGCGGTGACCGGCCTCCGCTGCGTCGCCCAGCTCCTCCAGATGTTTGGCGCCGCGTTTGGTGGCGGTATCAGGGAATTCGGCCAGACCTTTTTCGCGCATGAAATGAACGTTCTTTACTTCCACATAGGCATCCGGCCGCCCAATTTCGGAAAGCAGGAAATCGATGCGGGAATTGCGGCCGTATTTCTGCTCGCGCCGGATCGTCGAATAGCCGGCAAGCTGCGGGATACGGCCATTGAGAATCGCTTCTTCCGCCAGCCGGTTCGGCATGCCGGTATTGATGCCGACCACGGTGCCATCGGCCTCGACCATTTCCAGCATATGCCGGTACTTGCGGGTTGGGCTGTCATGCTCGGACATCCAGATACGCGAGCCGGGCGTGGTCAATCCGCGCATGGAGCCGGTATTGGGGCAGGAGCCTGTAATCGCCGTGCCGTCCTCCAGAACGGCGTCGAAGAGGAAACGCTTGTAGCGGGCGATCAGCGTGGCGGGAACGAGTGGGGGCGTGAAGAGCATGTGGCCTGAAAGGTGAGAGGTGGGGGCTGGTCAGGACAGGACGTAGGTTCCGGGTGCATCACCGAGCACTGGTCGCTTGCCGTCTCCCGGCGCCCTTGCCTTTACCTTCTCGCCATTCTGGCTTTCGATCCAGTTTTGCCAGTGCACCCACCATGATCCCTTGTGGGCCGTGGGCTGCGGCCTGCCAGGCATCGAAGTCTCCGGATGGTGATGCGCCTGTCCAATATTGGTATTTTTCGGATTGCGGCGGATTGACCACACCGGCTATGTGGCCGGAAGCGCCGAGCACGAATTCCACGGGGCCGCCGAACAGTGCCGCCCCCGTGAAGACCGATTTCGCTGGCGCGATATGGTCGTCGCGGGTGGCTAGATCATAGACGGGGATTTTTATGTCGCCGAGGTTGATCCGCTTGTCCGCCACGCGCATCAGCCCGCGGGCGAGATTGTTGTCGAGATAACAATTGCGCAGATAGAAGGAATGGCAGGCAGCGGTCACCCGGGTAGAATCTGAATTCCAGTAGAGGAGATCGAAGGGCAGGGGTTCCGTGCCGCGCAGATAATTATCGACCATATAGGGCCAGATGAGATCGGAGGCGCGCAGCATGTTAAAGACTGTGGCCATGATCGAGCCATCGAGATAACCGACGGCCTGCATGTGCCTGTCGAGCGCGGCGAGCTGGCCTTCGTCGATGAAGACCTTGAGGTCGCCCGCATGGATGAAATCCGTCTGGGCGGCGAGAAGTGTGGCGCTGCGAATGCGCTCATTGCCTTCCTGCGCATGCAATGCCAGGGCCGAAGACAAAAGCGTGCCGCCGACGCAATAGCCGATGGCATTGATGTCCTTTTCGTCGGTTTGCTCCTCGATCGTGTCGAGGGCGAAATCGATACCTTCGCGGATATAGTCCTCCCAGCCCTTGTCGGCCAGCCTGGCGTCCGGGTTGATCCACGAGACCATGAACACGCTGTGACCCTGATCGAGACACCATTTAACGAAGGATTTCTGTGGGTTGAGATCGAGGATATAAAATTTGTTGATCCATGGCGGCACGATGAGCAGCGGCCGTTTGAGGGCCTTTTTCGTCGTCGGCGCGTAATGGATGATCTCGCAGAGCGGGCTTTTGGCAACCACCTTGCCTGGTGTGATGGCGATGTTCTGGCCGATGACGAATTTGCTGTAATCGGTCTGGCGCAGTTTCAGATGGCCGTGGCCGGCCGCGACATCTTCGGCAAGCTGTGCCATGCCCTTGACGAGATTGGCCCCGCTGGACGCGACCGTCTCGCGGAAGACCTGCGGATTGGTGAAGACGAAGTTGGCCGGCGAGAGGGCTTCCGTCACCTGGCGCATGTAAAACAACGCCTTGGTGCGGGTGTGCTCGTCCAGCCCTTCGGCTTCCATAACCATCCGGTCGGCAAAACCGACGGTGGTCTGATAGGCTTTGAGGAGAAAATCGAAAAACGGATTGGCCTGCCAGTCCGCGTCGGCAAAACGCCTGTTCTTTCGCTCTGCCGGGCCGGTCTCCGTGGCCTTTTCCGAGCGGGAATCGGCATCTTCCGAAAACTGCGCCACGGATTTTGTCCACAGATCGAAATAGCTGGAAAGCAGGTGGGTCTGCGCTTCGAGTGAACGCTTCGGTTCTGCCATCCAGTATTCGGCGACATCGGAGAGCGTCTTGACGATGTCGGTCATCGGATCGGCGCTGGTCTGCGGAATTTCACCGCGTTCGCGGGGCGCCAGCCATTCGGACGCGGCTTTGCCGAGGTTTTCCAGCGCGCGGGCGATGTTGACCGCAAAGGCTTCCGGGTCGCGGATCAGGTAAGCCTCGGCGGATGTGGCGTCGAAACCGGGCGTTTTGCCACCCTTTTTCTCTGCCCCGCCGTCAACACCTGCCATGCGCTGTCCTCCACCAAATTTGTGTTTGCACATTCTGCATGAAAACGAATACAAGTTCCACCAGCAAGGGGAGGCCACGAAGAGCCGAACCGCAGTCGAATTCGATATCGGCGATATCCTTACAGGCGGAACATGACGATGGGCAAGCACATGGGTACATGGGGAAGATTTGCGGAAAATGCTGGAAGGATCGCCCTTCTTTCGCTTTCCGGCGCCATGCTCGTTACAGTACTTGCCGCCTGCAAGACCCCGGCACCGATCGTCGCACCGGCCCATATGCCCCACCCGCAAGCCCAAATCGTCGGCCCGCGTCCCGTCAGCGACAATGTGGTGAGCCAGAGACGCGATACCGGCACCTATCCAAGCTTTTCAGCACCGATTACGGCTGCCGGCAGCCAGATGGGGGATGACGAGGCGTCCAAAATGGAATCGAACCTGTCGCGCCTCGGTGCTGCACGCCGCAACGGCCAGATTTCGGAAGCTGAATACAAACGCCGAGTCGCGGAATTGCGGGCGCTTGGCGAAAACCAGAAGCCGGTTGCGACGCCTGTTACGCAGTAAGGTTCTTCCGTTCGTCGTTCCGGGGCCTTTACCGAGAATCGACAACCTGTGGATCTCGAGATTCGCTCGGCACAAGGCCGAGGATAACGGCAATCCTTGTGCTTCATTCTATTACCAAGCAGCTCTCATAACCCCTTATTTACCCTGCCTTTGAACCATATGCTTACTGAAGATGTTAAGCGGATGGATGCGCTTTGCCGCTTATGATGCGGTCATAACAAACAGGCCGCTGAAAAAGCGGTAGACAGGGTGAAATATCATGAGATGCATCGCTGCTTTGCTGGTTCTTGCCGGTTTTGCGCTCGCACCCGCGCAGGCGCGGGCGCCGTACATCAACATCGGAATGTCAGCGCCTCAGGGACGATGAAAGTTGAAAAACGCCGGTCAGTCGTTTCCGGCGGCTTCGCTGAGCATATCGAGGTCCGGCACTGTAATATGACGGTTGTTCTCGATGCTGATCGTGCCTTCCTTGCGCAGCTTAGTCATTTGCCGGCTAACTGTTTCGATGGTGAGACCAAGGAAGTCAGCTATGTCTGCGCGCGATAACGGCAGGTCGAACGTTGATTTATCGTCCTTTTCCGGATCGATATGCGTGGCGATCATATAAAGGAAGCTGGCAACCTTTTCCTGTGCCGATTTTCGGCCAAGTGTCAGCATCCAGTCGCGCGCCTCATCCAGTTCCTTCAGAGACTGGCTGTGAAGCTTACGTTCCATATCCGGCACTTCGGAAACCATGCGGTCGACGATGCGGCGCGGGAACAGGCAGATTTCCACATCGGTTGCGGCTTCCGCTGTCATCTTGCTTTCCGCCATGAACGGGCGGCCGAGAAAATCCGGTGCAAATTGCAGGCCGACGATCTGCTGGCGGCCATCCGACATCATCTTCGAGAGCTTCACCACGCCGTTGAGAATGTTGCCGTAGGAGCTGACGAGCTCCCCCTGGGCAAGCAGCTCGTTGCCCGCTTCCAGCTTCTTACGGCTGGAATGACGGTTGAGGTCGCAGAGCTGCTGCGGCGTCAACGTGCTGCAAAGACCACCGTGACGCGCCTCGCAGGAGCGGCATACGACGGGATATTCCGAATTGTGGATGGTCTTCTGTAGCGTGTCCATCAGCCTTTTCCGATGCTGGCTTTAAGGGACGAATGCGACCGCAGGTGTAAAATCCGGTCTTTTCGAAGGCTTGCGCCGCGTAGTCGTCGCCCCCGCGTCTACTTTAGCAAGAACTTAAGGTGCAATTTGATTGAAGTCAAAGTTGCAAACTGTCGCAGCCGTTACTGAAGGGGAGGAAATCGACATTTTCTTGATAAAAGGCAAATCCGGGGATGAAAACCGAACTTCTTCGCAAATATTCGGGCGCCGTGCCGCGTTACACAAGCTATCCTACCGCGCCGCACTTTCACGAGGGAATCGATAATGGCACCTATCGCCGCTGGCTCGGTGAGCTTGGCCACCGGAACCGGATATCGCTTTACCTGCATATTCCCTATTGCGACCGGCTGTGCTGGTTCTGTGCCTGCCACACCAAGCACACGCTGAAATACGAGCCGATTGCCGTTTATCTTGAGGCACTTAGGCGGGAGATAGAAGCCGTCGGCTCGCTTGTTTCCCCCGATGCAGTGGTCAGCGCGGTGCATTTTGGCGGCGGTTCTCCCACTATGCTGAGGCCTGAAGACATGGTGGGCCTGATGGACTGTCTAAGACGCCATTTCACCTTTGGTCTGGCGCCCGAAATCAGCGTGGAAATGGACCCGAACGATCTTGACGAAAGTCGCTATGACGCGCTTGCCGTCATTGGCATGACGCGCGCGAGCCTCGGTGTGCAGGACTTTGATGACAAAGTGCAAAAAACCATCAACCGGATTCAGACCTTCGAGCAGACGGAATCGGTGGTAGATGCCGTGCGGGCAAGGGGCGTTCACTCGGTCAATTGCGACATTCTCTATGGCCTGCCGTTCCAGACCTGCGAGACATTGCAACAGACGGTTGACCAGATCATCTCACTCGACCCCGACCGGATCGCGCTGTTCGGTTATGCGCATGTTCCGTGGATGAAAAAACACCAGTCGCTGATCCCTGAGCAGGCATTGCCAGATATTGCCGAGCGCTACCGCCAGATGACTATGGCGGCGGAGATGCTCGGCAAGGCGGGTTACCGGGCAGTCGGGATCGATCATTTTGCCAAGCCCGCCGACACTCTGAGCCGGGCGGTCGAGACGGGGGAGCTGCGGCGGAATTTTCAGGGCTACACCACTGACACGGCCGATGCCCTGATCGGGCTTGGTGCATCCGCAATCGGCCGGATGCCCCAGGGCTACGTGCAGAACATGGTGGCGACGGGGGAATATCAGCGGATGGTGGGCGAGGGTGGTTTCGCGGTACTAAAGGGAATAGAATTGTCCGAGGACGATCACCTGCGCTCCTATGTCATCGAGCGGCTGATGTGCGATTTTTCGCTCGATCTGGGCGATTTGAAGCGGCGTTTCGGCAAGGCCAGCCATTCCGTCAGCATGGAGGCGCAACTTTTCGCTGGCGGTGACAGGGACGGTGTGGTGCGGATGGATGGCGATGTTTTTGCCGTGACGGAGGCGGGAAAACCCTTTGTCCGTCATATTGCGGCAACCTTCGACGCCTATCTCGGCAGCGGACGCGGCCGTCATTCGGTTGCTGTTTAGGCAACAGTTTTAAGGCAAATTTCAAAGTTACGTCACGAAACCATTGGCTTTTTTGTGCGACTTGCCTATGTGGTGCGTCAGACAGGATATTTAATACGAACGACAATAAGGATTATGGGCGTGACAGCTACATTCGACAAGGTTGCCGACATTATCGCCGAAACCAGCGAAATCGACCGCGAAACCATTACGCCGGAAAGCCACACGATCGACGATCTGGGCATCGACAGCCTCGACTTTCTGGATATCGTTTTCGCCATCGACAAGGAATTCGGTATCAAGATTCCGCTCGAGCAGTGGACGCAGGAAGTCAACGAAGGCAAGGTTACCACCGAAGAATATTTCGTGCTGAAGAACCTCTGTGCCAAGATCGACGAATTGCGCGCAGCCAAGGGCTGAGGCGATAATGCCCGCTTCGAGCGGGCATTTCTTTTTCTGGACCTGACCTTCAGGGACGGGTCGTAACCGACCAGAAACGGGCCGGACGGATGCTGCTTGAATATTTTCAGATGATCGACAAGGTCGAAGCCGTGGATATGGCGACGCGCACATTGAAGGCGCGGTCTGTCGTTCCCGACAAAAGCCCGGTTTTCGAGGGACATTTCCCCGGCATGCCGCTAGTTCCGGGCGTGCTTCTGATCGAGACCATGGCGCAGGCTTCCGGCATGATGGTTCTGGCGTTCAGCGATTTTTCCGCCATGCCCTTCCTGATGTCGGTTGACGGCGCCAAGATGCGCACCTTCGTGGAGCCGGGCGCGGTTCTCGATATCGAGGCGGTGCTGGAACATGACGGTTCGGGTTTTGCAGTCACCAAAGCGAAGATCACTTGCGAAGGCAAGAAGGTCTGCGATGCACAGCTGAAGCTCAGGACAATGCCTTTCAGCGAAATTCCGCTCGCGCCTATCGTCAGGAAGCGGGCCGAGGAAGTCGGCCTGATGGCGGCGATTGCCGCGGATGCGCAAAAATAAGCGCTTCCGCTGATGCCGGGAGACGGCATTTTTCCCCTAGACCCGGTTTTGATTCACGAAAATCGTGGGCTTGTGCTGGCGGATCGGGCCTTCACCATTGCCAATCCGCATCGCGCGCTTTATTCCGCAACGCATGGAGTGGTCGTTTTCGACCGCTGTTGGATAGCCGTGACCGCTTCAATGGGTCAGGCTGCAAAGGATGACAGACGATGAAATCTGACAATGATGTGGTGATAACCGGGGTCGGCATCGTGACCTGTCACGGCGTCGGCAGCCAGGCGCATCTTGCGCTTCTTTCGGGAACTGCGGCGCCGGCAACGGTGATCGAGACCGAAAAGTTCAAACCCTATCCGGTTCATCCCATGCCGGAGATCGACTGGTCCACGCAGATTGCCAAGCGCGGCGACCAGCGCCAGATGGAAAACTGGCAGCGTCTCGGCGTTTTTGCCGCCGGCCTCGCGCTTGATGATGCAGGGCTGAAGGAAAACGCGGAAGCCTGCGCTACCATGGACATGATCGTGGCTGCGGGCGGTGGCGAGCGCGACATCAATGTCGATACGCTGATTGTCGATGAGGCGCTGAAGCGCAACGACCGCGAAGTGCTGCTCAACGAGAAGCTAACGACGGAATTGCGTCCGACCCTGTTTCTCGCCCAGCTTTCCAATCTGATGGCCGGTAACATTTCCATCGTTCACAAGGTCACAGGGTCCTCCCGTACCTTCATGGGCGAGGAAGCAGCCGGCATTTCCGCAGTCGAGACTGCGTTTCACCGTATCCGTTCCGGCGAATCCAGCCACGCCCTGGTGGGCGGCGCCTTCTCGGCCGAGCGCCCGGACATGATCCTGCTGTTTGAAGCGATCGGCGCGCATGCGCAGGGCGATTGGCAGCCGCTTTGGTCGCGTGGCGGCCAGGACGGCGGCGGCATGATTTCCGGTTCGCTGGGAGCCTTCCTGGTGCTGGAATCGCGCAAGCACGCCAGTGAACGCGGCGCACGCATCTATGCCCGTATCGACGCCATCGAGGGCGATCGCGGTAGCCGTGATGACGGCAAGATGGAAAAGCGCATGGAACGGCTGCTTGCCCCTGCAAAGGACAGTGCTGCGACCGTCGTGTTTTCCGGTGCGAGCGGTTACGACGCCGTGACGCAGCGTGAAAAGAATATTCTCGAAAAAGCTTTGCCGCAGGCCGTCATTCGCGGTTTCGGCGGTATCACCGGCCATGGACTTGAAGCACAGTTCCCGCTTGGGCTGGCGCTTGCTGCCCTGACGCTTGAAAGCGGCGCGAAGGTTCCTACTTTCGATGGCGCCGCGGAAAAGCCTATGGGCGAGGCGGCCAGCGAAGCGGTCGTCACCACCGTCGGCCATGTTCGCGGCGAAGGTGTTGCCGTTCTGTCCCGTGACGTGTGAGGAGAAAAGACCATGACTTCCAACTTCAAGGATCATCTCGGTCGCCCGATCGTTGCAGTCACCGGTATGGGCATCATCACATCGCTCGGGCAGGGTCTTGCCGATAACTGGGCGGCTCTGACTGCGGGCAAGTCGGGCATCCACAAGATCACCCGTTTCCCGACGGAGGGGCTTTCCACAAGGATCAGCGGCACCGTCGATTTCATCGACATCCCGGTTCCGAATTCCGTCGAGCGCTCTTATGCCTTTGCACGCGAGACAACCATTGAGGCTTTGGCGCAGGCCGGCATCTCGGGCGATTTCGATGGCCCGCTGTTTCTGGCTGCACCACCGATCGAGCCGGAATGGAGCGCCCGTTTCGAGCTTGCCGACCGGTCTCCGCCGGCCGCCCAGCCGGGTGATGCCTATGAACGGTTCCTGACGGCTTTCCGTCAACGTCCGGACCCGGCGTTTCAGGAAGCGGCTCTTTTCGGCGCGATTTCGGAGCGTCTTTCGGACCGCTTTGGTACACGCGGCCTGCCGGTCACGCTCTCGACGGCCTGTGCATCCGGCGCGACCGCAATCCAGCTTGGTGTCGAGGCTATCCGCCAGGGCCGCACCGAGCGCGCGCTGACGGTTGCTACAGACGGTTCGGTCAGCGCCGAAGCGCTGATCCGCTTTTCGCTTCTTTCGGCGCTGTCGACCCAGAATGAGCCGCCGGAAAAGGCATCCAAGCCGTTCAGCAAGGACCGCGACGGTTTCGTGATCGCCGAAGGTGCGGCAACGCTGGTGCTGGAATCGCTGGAATCGGCGATTGCGCGCGGCGCGAAGGTTCTCGGCATCATCAAGGGCGCCGGTGAAAAGGCGGATAGCTTCCACCGCACGCGTTCCTCGCCAGATGGCGGCCCGGCGATCGCGACGATCCGCGCCGCACTTGCGGATGCGGGCGTTGCTGAAAGCGATATCGGCTACATCAACGCCCACGGCACCTCGACGCCGGAAAACGACAAGATGGAATATGGCTCGATGCTTGCCGTCTTCGGCGAAGGCCTGAAAGACATTCCGCTGTCATCCAACAAGTCGATGATCGGCCATACGCTGACGGCGGCCGGTGCTGTGGAGGCGGTGTTCTCGTTACAGACCATGCTGACCGGCACCCTGCCGCCGACGATCAACTACAACAACCCTGATCCGACCATTTCGCTCGATGTGGTGCCGAATGTGAAGCGGGACGCGACAGTCAATGCCGTGCTTTCCAACTCCTTTGGGTTCGGCGGGCAGAATGCCAGCCTTGTCATGACGCGTGAACCGGCTTAACCGGTTCCGCCAGAAGACAGGGGCGTTTCCGGCCTGAACGAAGCCCGGGAACGCTCTCGCTGGTGTGACTACACATTCCGACCGCAAAACCGTTACAGAGTTTTGCTGGAATTACTCTTGAGATAGACGCCTCCGGGCGAAGGACTAAAAACATGCGCGCTCTTCAACTTGTGGACGACCGGAAGCTCGAAAAAGTGGACCTGCCTGAACCCGATGCACCAGGTCCGGGCGAGGTGACGCTGCGCGTCAAGGCCGTGGCGCTGAACCACATCGACGTCTGGGGCTGGCGCGGCATGGCTTTTGCCAAGCGCAAGATGCCGCTGACCATCGGTGCTGAGGCTTCCGGCGTGGTGGAGGCCATTGGCCCGGGCGTTTCGAATGTGCTGCCTGGCCAGCTCGTCGCGATCTACGGCGCGCGCACCTGCGGGATCTGCAAGCCGTGCCGTGAAGGCCGTGACAATCTTTGTGAACATGTTCAGGGTGTACACGGTTTCCATCTTGACGGCTTTGCGCAGGAAAAGATCAATATTCCCGCCCGCCAGCTCGTTCCGGCGCCGCATGGCGTCGATGCCATCGGCGCGGCTCTGGCGCCTGTGACCTTCGGCACGGTCGAACACATGCTGTTTGACAATGCCAAGCTGGAATCGGGCGAAACGATCCTCGTGCATGCCGGCGGTTCCGGCATCGGCACGGCGGCGATCCAGCTTGCAAAGAAGATGGGCTGCACCGTCATCACCACGGTCGGCTCCGACGACAAGATCGAACGGGCGAAGGCTCTGGGTGCCGATCACGTCATCAACTACCGGACCGACCGTTTCGAAGGCGTCGTGCGCAAGCTGACGAAAAAGAAGGGTGTAGACGTGGTGTTCGAGCATGTCGGCAAAGACACCTGGGCGGGATCGATGTTCTCGCTGAAGCGTGGCGGCCGTCTCGTCACCTGCGGCTCCACGTCAGGCGTATCGACCGATATCAACCTGATGATGCTGTTCCAGCAGCAGCTGAAGCTGCTCGGCTCCTTCGGTTGCCGCATGGAAAACATGGCCAACGCCATGCAGAAGATGGCGCGCGGCATCGTTCATCCTGTTATCGACACAGAAGTCACCTTCGAGGATATCGACCGGGCGCTAGAGCGCATGGAAACGCGCCAGGTATTCGGCAAAATCGTTCTGCGGATGGATTGACGCCTTGAAACTGTTCATTACGCGGATCGTCCTGAAGCTGGACCATTTCCGGCAATGGCTGATTGCGACGTTTGCCTTCGGCCTTCTCAATCTGCTGAAGATATTTCCAGCTGACGCGGGAATTCGCGCTGCCGACAGGCTGGCGCGTTTCGTGGGGCCGAAAACCGGCCGCCACAAGCTGATGCTCTACAATCTGGCGCGCGCCTTTCCGGAGAAATCCGAAGAGGAGCGGCTTACCATCGCAATGGACAGCTGGGGCAGCATGGGGCGGCTTGCGGCGGAATATGTCTTTCTCGACAGGCTGTTCGATTTCGATCCGGAAAATAGCGAGCCGGGCCGTATCCGGGTCGAGGGTATTTCGACCTTTATCGAGCTTCGCGATAACCCGCGGCCCTTCATCGTATTTACTGCCCATAGCGGCAATTTCGAATTGTTGCCGGTGGCCAGTTCTGCCTTCGGTCTGGATGTGACGGTGCTGTTCCGGCCGCCGAATAATCCTTTCGTGGCCGACAAGGTGTTCAAGTTCCGCAAGGAACGCATGGGCAATCTCGTGCCGTCGCATGCCGGCTCTTCCTTCGCGCTTGCGCGGCAGCTGGAAAGGGGCGGCGGTGTCGGCGTGCTCGTCGACCAGAAGTTCGGCAAAGGCTTGACGACGAAGTTCTTCGGCCATGAGGTGCGCACCAACCCGCTTCTTGCCAAGCTGGTGCGGCAGTTCAATTGCGATGTCTATCCCGCCCGCTGCGTGCGTCTGCCTGATAACCGCTACCGGCTGGAAATAGAGCCGAGGGTTGAAATTCCGCGCGATGAAAAAGGAAATGTCGATATTCAGGCGACGGCGCAGCTTTTGAATGACAAGGTGGAAAGCTGGGTCCGCGAATATCCAGAACAATGGCTGTGGTATCACGACCGTTGGGACGTTAAACACCAGATCTGATTATTTGCAGCGCGGCCGAATTTCTAGTGATTTTTTACAGAATTCGGCCGTAAAATTGCGTTTTTAAGTATTTTTACTTATTAGTGGAACCTTATTTTTCGTTCATGGATTATCGAAATTGAAAAAATAGCAGTAGCTATGATATTTTAGAGATTAATCCCTGCGGCGGTCCTGCGTGTCGTTACGTCATTTTTTAATGCACAGACGCTACAATGAGGGGATAAGTGTCTATCCATTCGGATTGGGAGCGGGCTGTCTGCCCGTTCAGGGAGAGTTGGGTTGAAAGATTTGATTGAGCTGTTCTGGCTGCGTTATACGGAACTGCAATCAGCGGTTGGTAAGAACGAGGCCGACAAGATCGCAGTGCTGGAGCGTGAACTGGAGCTGCTGCTTGATCGGGTCATCGGGCGTAAGACCGGCAGTTCCGAGGACATTCGTGAGCAATTCCGTTTCGCCATCGACCTCCTCAATCACGAGGCGGAAGATCTCGGCTGCGTGCAGCGCAATTCCGATCTTTTGAGAACGCTGGTCGACCGCTATGTCGGCATGCCGCTCAAGGCAAAGGTGATCGGCGACGAGGACGAGGACATCCTGGAGTGGCACCACCGCCATCTCATTCTCGATGAGGATATGCTGAACGATCTTGACGAGCCGGTGGTCGTCGTTTCTCCCGGTTATCGAGTGTCATTCTCCAATGGCATCGATGCGTTTCCGCGCAATACGCCGGAAGGGCCTTTGGGATGTCATATCGCCGAGCTTGTCGGAGTGCACCGTTTTCAGAACGATCTGCGGGAGAGGCTCGACAATTGCTTCAAGGGCGGTACGTCGAAATACACCTATGCCGAAGATCATGACGGCCATACGATCGTAAAATCGCTGGAAATGTCGCCCTGCTATTCCTCCAACTACAAGCTGGTTGGCGCAATGGTGGTCATCCGCGAAATCGCCGATCGTAGGCGCCGTCGCGCCACGGCATAAATTCACGGTCCGAACGCAAGCGTCGAGCCGTGTCCTTTTCCTGTCATTTCGGGAAGATGGTTTCCCAGATCGTGGCGATTGACCATGCGGATGATGCATCCGCAAGAAGCTTCGTCGCCATTGCCAGACAGGAAAGAACCAAAAGCGGGCGGATGATCTTCGCGCCGTTTTTCATCGCGAAACGCGATCCGATCTGCGCGCCGACGAACTGGCCGATGCCCATGGCGATGCCAAGCTTCCAGAGAACCGCGCCTCCAGCCGCAAAAACAACAAAGCCGCCGAAATTCGAACCCAGGTTCAGAAGCTTGGTATGGGCGGTTGCCTTCAGCATGCCGAAGCCGGCAAGGCCCACGAAGGCAAGCATGTAGAAGGAACCCGCGCCGGGGCCGAAAACGCCATCATAGAAACCCACGAGCGGTGCGGCGGTGAGGCCGAACACGAAAGGCGTGATGCGGCGATGGCTGTCGATATCGCTGAGCTGCGGCTTGAAGGCGAAATAGAGGGCAATCGCGATCAGCAGAAAGGGCATGATGGTGCGCAGGAGGTCTGACGGCACGAAGGCGGCGGTGAAAGCACCGAGCCCGCCGCCGATCATCGCCATGATCGCCATCGGCAATTGTTCCCTCAGATTGACATGGCCGCGGCGGGCATAGGCAATGGTGGCCGACGCCGAGCCGAACTGCGATTGCAGCTTGTTGGTGCCGAGCGTATCGAGCGGCGGAATTCCCATTATCAGCATGGCCGGGATAGTGATGAGACCACCGCCGCCGGCGATGGAATCGATAAATCCGGCAAAGATGGCGACGCAGAAAAGAACGAGGAAAACGTTGAGGGCGATGTCTTGCACTTGGCATGTCCAGGCGGGCTTAAGGGAGAGGGCCTCTTCTTTCACCGAAAAGATCGCCACGCAATATTTTTCTCTCCGATCCAGGACGGGCAGGGGGATTGCGGTGTTGCCGCTTATGGTTATGTTTCCGTGGCGCACCGCCAGACGCGGCGATGACGAGACATCAGGATGAGGGCATTATGCATAAAGTGATATTCGATACGGACCCCGGTGTAGATGATGCCATGGCGCTTCTTTTCCTGCACCGTCACCCCGATATCGATCTGATCGGCGTCACCACCGTCTTCGGCAACGCGCCCATCGATATCACCACTCGCAATGCGCTCTTCCTGAAACGGGAATGGCAGATGACGGCGCCGGTCGCGAAAGGTGCGGGCGTGACCTTCGATCCGGCCCGCAAGGAAGGCCACTGGCCGACTTTCATCCATGGCGAAAACGGTCTCGGCGATATCGATATTCCAGAGACCATCGATCTGCCGCTCGATCCGCGTCCCGCGCATCGCTTTATTATCGAGACGGTCAAGGCCAATCCCGGCGAGGTGACGCTGATCGCTGTTGGTCGCATGACCAATCTGGCCTTGGCGCTGCGCGAAGAGCCGGATTTTGCGGCATTGGTGAAGCAGGTGATCGTCATGGGCGGCGCCTTCGATATCAACGGCAATGTGTCGCCGGCGGCTGAGGCCAATATTCACGGCGATCCGGAAGCGGCCGATCTCGTCTTTACCGCGCCCTGGCGCGTGGTTGTCGTCGGCCTGGACGTGACGACGAAAACGGTGATGACGAGCGCCTTCATGGCCGAGATGGCAGAGGCGGGCGGCAAGCCGGTGCAGCTGCTTTCCGATTTGTCGCAATTCTACATCGATTTCTACAAGACCCGCACCGGCGACGGTATGGTGGTGCATGACAGCTGCGCCTGCGTTTACCTTGTCGCGCCCGAACTGTTCGAGACCCGCAGCGGCCCTATACGCGTCGTCTGCGGCGGGCTTGCCGATGGCCAGACCATTCAGAAGCCGGATGGCCGCGCCTTTCCGCCGGGCGACTGGGACGGGCATCCGAGCCAGCTCATCTGCACCGATATCAAGCCGGAGCAGGTGCTTTCCGTCATCCGCGCGGCAATTGTGAAGGGCGAGCGCGACTGAACGGCCGGAATGGCCTTTCTTGAGCATGGTCTGCCTTGCAATTTCCAAGAATCTGGCGTTATGCAGGTTTCCTGATTACATTGCGCAATTCGCCTTGCCTGTGGTCTGAAAAGGCCGCGCCGGAGCCACAAGGCGGATGATCGCGATGCCGCGTGGACCGAGAAAACCGCTGTAGGTTTTCTTGTGCTTTGCGGTACAATGAATAGCGCCCGCCGGATCGGTTCGTGTCGGCGGCGTTTAACAACAAGAACGAACTTCGTTATGGGCCGGCAGAACCGGTCCATTTCCATGAGGAAAGTGATGGAAGAGTTTCACAAGGTCCGGCGTCTGCCGCAATACGTCTTCGAACAGGTCAACCGTTTGAAAGCGAGCGCGCGAGCGGCCGGGGCCGATATCATCGATCTCGGCATGGGCAATCCCGACCTTCCGACCCCCAAGGCGATCGTCGACAAGCTGTGCGAAGTCGTTCAGGACCCTCGCACCCATCGCTATTCCTCGTCCAAGGGCATTCCCGGCCTTCGCCGCGCGCAGGCTGGTTATTATGCCCGCCGGTTCGGCGTGAAGCTGAACCCCGATACGCAGGTCGTCGCGACCCTTGGTTCCAAGGAAGGTTTCGCCAATATGGCGCAGGCCATCACCGCGCCTGGTGACGTGATCCTGTGTCCGAACCCCACCTATCCGATCCACGCTTTCGGCTTCCTGATGGCGGGCGGCGTTATCCGTTCCATGAATGTGGAGCCGGACGAGAGCTTCTTCGGGCCTCTGGAGCGGGCGGTGCGCCACTCCATTCCGAAGCCGCTGGCGCTGATCGTCAACTATCCGTCGAACCCGACGGCGCATGTTGCCTCGCTCGATTTCTACAAGGACGTGATCGCATTTGCGAAGAAGCACGAAATCATCGTGCTTTCCGACCTTGCCTATTCGGAAATCTATTTCGACGACAACAATCCGCCGCCTTCGGTTCTCGAAGTTCCCGGTGCAATCGACGTTGCGGTGGAATTCACCTCCATGTCGAAGACCTTCTCCATGCCGGGCTGGCGCATGGGCTTTGCCGTTGGCAACGAGCGGCTGATCGCGGCGCTGACCCGCGTGAAGTCCTATCTCGATTACGGTGCCTTCACGCCGATCCAGGTTGCGGCGACGCACGCGCTGAACGGCGACGGCTCCGACATCGCGGAGGTACGCAGCGTGTATCGCCGCCGTCGCGACGTCATGGTCGATACTTTCGGCAAGGCGGGCTTCGAAGTTCCACCGCCGGCGGCGACGATGTTCGCCTGGGCGAAGATCCCGGAAAAGTTCCGCCATCTCGGCAGCCTGGAGTTTTCCAAGCTTCTGGTCGAGAAGGCAGACATTGCCGTTGCTCCCGGCATCGGCTTCGGCGAAATGGGGGATGATTACGTCCGCCTCGCGCTCGTTGAAAACGAGCATCGAATTCGTCAGGCAGCGCGCAATCTGAAGCGTTTCCTGTCGAGTGCTGACGAAACGATGCACAATGTCGTTTCGCTCAATGCCCACAGATAAGGGCAACCGAAGGCGGCCGGGCCACGGCCGTCACCATCACCAGCAAATCAGGAACATACCCATGGCAGATTCATTGAGAATCGGCATAGCGGGGCTCGGCACTGTCGGCGCTTCGCTCGTGCGCATCCTCCAGCAGAGAAGCAACGAACTTGCGATTACCTGCGGACGCGCGATTGAGATTATTGCAGTGAGCGCGCGCGACCGTTCGCGTGACCGCGGCATCGATCTCAAGGGTATTACCTGGTTCGATACGCCGGAGCAGCTTGCGAATGAAGCCGATATCGACGTGTTGGTGGAACTGGTCGGCGGTGCTTCCGGCCAGGCGGAAAAAGCTGTGCGCGCAGCACTTTCGCGCGGTCTCCATGTGGTGACAGCCAACAAGGCGCTGCTCGCCAAGCACGGCGTCGAGCTGGCCACGATTGCCGAAGACAAGGGTGCGCTTCTCAATTTCGAAGCGGCTGTGGCCGGCGGTATTCCCGTCATCAAGGCGCTGCGTGAATCCCTCACCGGCAACAATGTGTCGCGCATCTACGGTATCATGAACGGCACCTGCAACTACATCCTGACCAAGATGGAGAAGGAAGGGCTGTCGTTCGAGGTCTGTTTGAAAGAAGCGCAGCGGCTGGGTTATGCCGAAGCCGATCCGGCCTTCGATATCGAGGGTAACGACACCGCCCACAAGCTCGCCATTCTGACGACGCTTGCCTTCGGCAACAAGATTTCGGCCGACGACATCTATCTCGAAGGCATCACCAACATCTCCAGCGAGGACATTCAGGCGGCCGCCGAGCTCGGTTATCGCATCAAGCTTCTCGGCGTGGCGCAGGTGACCGAATCCGGTATCGAGCAGCGGGTGCATCCGACCATGGTGCCGCTCGATTCCGTTATCGCGCAGGTTGATGGCGTTACCAATGCGGTGGCGATCGAGTCCGATATTCTTGGCGAACTTCTGATGGTTGGCCCAGGGGCGGGCGGCAATGCCACGGCCTCTGCCGTGCTCGGTGACATCGCCGATATCGCCAAGAGCCGTCCCGGTGCCCAGCAGGTTCCGGTGCTCGGCCGTCCGGCGAAGTCGCTGACCGATTATCGTCGCGCCAAGATGAAGAGCCATGAAGGCGGCTATTTCATCCGGCTGACGGTGAAGGACCAGGCGGGCGTCTTCGCCTCCATCGCTACCCGCATGGCGGATAACAACATCTCGCTGGAATCCATCGTGCAGCGCCAGCGCGTGCATGTGGAAGGCGCGCCGCAGACGATTATCCTCGTGACCCACGCGACGATGGAAGATGCGATCCGCAAGGCCGTCAAGGCGATCAAGAACGAGAAATATCTGGTCAGCGAACCGCAGGTCATCCGCATTGAGCGGACCTGAGACGCTTTACAATTTTTCTGAATTTGAGGGCCGCGCCACCACATGGAGGTGCGGTCTTTTTTCTCCCGATATCCGTTTTGGCGGCCACAGGATAAAACCGCCGTAAAATTTGAGGGTATCGCCTCAGAACCGCTGGAAAACAACGCGATTCGGCTCTATGGTTAATCATGTTACCAAGCGAGGGAGGCGTGGCTGTGACATCGATTATCCTTTTCAAGGACAGTAAGCGCGAAAGCGTTCTGGCCGCCCATCATCGGGCGCGACCTCACAATGCCAACGACAATATTCGAGGCATGGAATTCGATATTGCCGAATATGAGCGCAACTGGTGTTCACTTGCGGTGTTTTCCCTGTTGCTGCTGGTCGGCGCGGTGTCGATCGTCAGCCCGTTTTTCTCGATTTTCTCGGTGTGAAACCTCATACGGGCGTTTTTGCTTGAAAAAGGCGCCATCGCCATTTAGCCCGTTGTCATGACAAGGCGCGGATACGCATTCGCATGACAGGACGATTGACAGGATGGCAATGATGGAGCCGGCCGATACGGTGGCCCGCGCATTTCTAAGCGTGGAGCGGTCGGCGACAGAGCAACGTTGGGTTTCGCGGCTGGATCAGGCCGCACAGAACCGTGCGCTGGCCATGTCCCAGATCCACGCCATTCCCGAACTGATTGCCCGGGTGCTGGCCGGGCGAGGGGTGGGTGTGGATGAGGCTCTCGCTTTCCTCGATCCGACCATTCGCTCATTGATGCCCGACCCGCATATGCTGACAGATTGCGAAAAGGCTGCCGAAAGGCTGGTCCGCGCCATCGAGACCGGTGAGAAGGTGGCGATCTTCGGCGATTATGACGTTGATGGCGCCGCGTCTTCCGCGCTGATGTATCGTTTTCTCGCGCATTTCGGGCTGACGCCGGAAATCTATATTCCAGATCGTATTTTCGAGGGTTATGGGCCGAACCCGGCGGCGATGCAGCAGCTTGCCGCCAATGGCGCGACCCTGATCTTGACGGTCGATTGCGGCTCCACCAGCCATGAATCTCTGAATGCCGCAAAGGATGCGGGAACAGATGTGGTGGTGATCGATCACCACCAGGTCGGTTCGGAACTGCCGCCGGCGGTGGCGCTGGTCAATCCCAACCGCGAAGACGATCTTTCGGGGCAGGGGCATCTCTGCGCCGCAGGCGTGGTGTTCCTGGTTCTGGTCGCCACCCTCAGGCTATTGAAGGACAGGCGCAACAGACAGGCGTTCACGATCGATCTGCTGGCGCTGCTGGATATAGTCGCACTCGCAACCGTATGCGACGTGGTGCCCTTGAAGGGGCTGAACCGCGCCTATGTCGTGAAGGGGTTGATTGCCGCGCGCCATATGAACAATGCCGGGCTGGCGGCGCTGTTCAGAAAGGCGGGGTTGGGTGGGCCGGTGACACCGTATCATTTCGGTTTCCTGATCGGGCCACGCATCAATGCCGGTGGCCGTATTGGCGATGCCGCACTGGGTAGCCGTCTGCTTACACTCGACGACTCGTCACAGGCGGACGTGATTGCCGAAAAGCTGGATGAGCTGAACCGCGAGCGACAGGCGATGGAAGCCGTGATGCTGGCGGAAGCCGAAGCGGAAGCGCTTTATGAGTATGGCGACGGGTCTGGCGCTGGCGTCATCGTTACCGCACGGGAAAACTGGCATCCTGGCATCGTCGGACTGCTCGCCTCACGCCTCAAGGACCGTTTCCGCCGCCCGGCCTTTGCCATCGCTTTCGATCCCTCTGGCAAGGGCACAGGCTCCGGCCGCTCGATCAATGGTTTCGATATGGGCAGAATGGTCCGCGCCGCTGTGGATGCCGGCCTGTTGGTCAAGGGTGGCGGTCACGCCATGGCCGCGGGCCTGACGGTGGAACGCGCCAATCTCGGCAAACTCCGGACCTTCTTCGAGGAAGCCGCCGCAAAGACGGTGAGCGAGCTGGTGGAAAGCAGCGTGCTGAAGATCGACGGCGCAATCGGCGCGTCTGGCGCGACCCTGCAGCTTGTCGATCAGCTGGAACAGGCAGGTCCTTATGGCTCCGGCCATTCTCAGCCCATTTTTGCCGTGCCTGCCCACCGGCTGCGCGATGTGCGTCTGGTCGGCACCTCACACGTCAAGATCACGCTGGAGGCCATGGATGGTTCACGGCTGGATGGCATCGCATTCCGCGCCGCAGAGGCCCCTCTGGGGCAGATGCTGCTGAATGCGCGTGGCAGGTCCATCCACGTGGCAGGCACAGTGGGTGCCGATCTCTGGCAGGGCCAGAGGCGTGTGCAGCTGCGTGTTCTGGACGCGGCTTTCGCGCCCTGACAGTCGGCACAGATCGAGACTTGATTTTACGGGAAAAGCTGAAGGAAGGCCGGAAACGGCATGCATCCTATATCTCACACATCACGTGAAGATTTGAACGCATAATACTGATTTTCAAGGAAAAGCAAGTGGCACGCCCTAGGGGAGTCGAACCCCTCTTTTCAGAATGAAAATCTGACGTCCTAACCGATAGACGAAGGGCGCGTGCGCTTGTGGTGTGGCGCCCTTATAGTCAGGCTCCCGTTGCTCCGCAAGCGGAAAAATTGATTTTTTCCGCTTCGTGACGAGTTTTTTTATGGAGGCCGGACCGGCTGTGGAAAACTGCGCCGGGACTGGCCAAGGCCTTGAAATTTCGCCGCTATCACTGCGCGCCGGCAATGCCTTCATGACTCGTGGAAGGCCTCGGGGCGTGGTTTTCCAACCCTTAGCTGACACCTGCTGCCCGCCAGAAATAACCGACGATGTGATTTGGCTGGAAGGGGAAAGGCAAGCCGGTCGATTTGCCCGCTGGCGATTCATCCGGCTCGCCTTCCATCGGGGGGGACACCACTCTAACGTATCGCCCGGGAATCGGTTCCGGCGCATCGATCAGGCGTGACGAATTCGCTATCTGCGAAGCTGCTTTATATTTTCGAAGGGGGAAACACGAAGGCAAGTGGCACGCCCTAGGGGAGTCGAACCCCTCTTTTCAGAATGAAAATCTGACGTCCTAACCGATAGACGAAGGGCGCGTGCGCTTGTGGTGTGGCGCCCTTATAGTCAGGCTCCCCGTGGTCCGCAAGCGGAAAAATGCATGATTTGACAAAAAAATGACATTGGCTGTCAGAACCCTTGGAAAACAAGGATTTCCGTTTCGTAACAAATGGTTAAACCGAGGTCGGCTTGGCAGTTTCAGTGCTTCTCGCGGATGAAGAACGATGTGAGACGACGATTTGCAGGGGCCGGTGATTCACTCAGCGGGGCTTCTGGTGCGAAAGAAGCCATCAAAATGAATGGCGAACCTTGCCAAACATTCCGGCGTCACCCTTGGGTTTTTCCCGAGATCCGCAACCGCTCGATTTTGTTGACTTAGATATTTAGGACAAGCCCATGGATGAGGTCGAGCGTGGAGAGGCTGTCGTCAAATGAAAACGGGGCCGAAATGGCCCCGTTTCGTGATGCTAGCTGATTGCAGTGTCTCAGTGCAGGATCTGGCTGAGGAACAGCCTTGTGCGCTCGTGCTGGGGATTGTCGAAGAATTCGGCGGGCGAATTCTGTTCGACGATCTGGCCCTGGTCCATGAAGATGACGCGGTTTGCGACCTGGCGGGCAAAGCCCATTTCGTGGGTCACGCACAGCATCGTCATGCCGTCTTCGGCAAGGCTGACCATGGTATCAAGCACTTCCTTGACCATTTCCGGGTCAAGCGCCGAGGTCGGCTCGTCGAACAGCATGATCTTCGGCTTCATGCACAGCGAGCGGGCGATCGCCACGCGCTGCTGCTGACCGCCGGAGAGCTGGCCAGGGTATTTATGCGCCTGTTCGGGGATCTTGACGCGCTTCAGATAGTGCATCGCCACTTCTTCGGCTTCCTTCTTGGGCATCTTGCGAACCCAGATTGGCGCCAGCGTGCAGTTCTCGAGAATCGTCAGATGCGGGAAGAGGTTGAAGTGCTGGAACACCATGCCGACTTCACGACGCACCTCATCGATCTTCTTCAGATCGTTGGTGAGTTCGATACCGTCGACGTTGATCGTGCCCGACTGATGTTCTTCCAGCCGGTTGATGCAGCGGATCATGGTCGATTTGCCCGATCCCGAAGGGCCGGCGATGACGATACGCTCGCCCTTCATCACCTTCAGGTTGATGTCGCGCAGGACGTGGAAGTCGCCATACCACTTGTTCATGCCGACGAGTTCGATTGCCACGTCCGTTGTCGAAACGGCCAGTTTTTTTGTTTGGGTTTCTGCCATTTTGAGCGTCCCTTATCGTTTATGCCCGGTGTCGAGGTGCCGTTCCATGAACAGCGAATAACGCGACATGCCGAAGCAGAATATCCAGAATATGAACCCGGCGAAAATATAGCCCGTCATTGCGGTGACAGGTGTCGCCCAGTTCGCATCCGATTGGTTGAGTGTGACAATGCCAAGCAGGTCGAACATGCCGATGATCGAGACCAGCGACGTGTCCTTGAAAAGACCGATGAACGTGTTGACGATGCCCGGAATGACGAGCTTCAGCGCCTGCGGCAGCACGATCAGCCGGGTTTTCTGCCAATAGTTCAGGCCGAGCGAGTCTGCCCCTTCATATTGCCCCTTCGGGATGGCCTGCAAGCCGCCACGGATCACCTCCGCCATATAGGCGGACGAGAAGAGCGACACGCCGACCAGAGCGCGCAGGAACTTGTCGAAGGTCCAGCCGTCGGGAAGGAACAGCGGCAGCATGATGCTGGCGAAGAACAGGACGGTGATCAGAGGAATACCTCTGATAACTTCGATGAAAAGCACGCACAGCATTTTGATTACCGGCAGGTTCGACCGGCGGCCAAGCGCCAGAAGAATACCGAAGGGCAGGGACACTGCAATTCCGAAGAAAGACAGGATCAGGGTGACCATCAGGCCGCCCCAGAGCTGCGTTTCCACCACCGGCAGGCCGAAGACGCCGCCGATGAGGAGGAAAAACGCAATGACTGGCAGGATGATGAAAAGCGCCAGCGCATTGAGCCGCTTGAACGGCGCTTTCGGAATGAGCATTGGCACCAGGAGGATGGTGAACATGACCATCACAAGGATAGGACGCCAGCGTTCATCGATCGGGTAACGGCCGAACATGATCTGGCCGAACTTCGCCGAAACGAAGGCCCAGCATGCGCCGGACTGGCCATCGGCCAGCGCACCGCCCTGGGAGGCGGTGAGGCAGGCGATGCGATCCGTACCGGTCCATACCGCGTCTACGAACAGCCACTTGAAGATTGGTGGCAGAAGATAGGCGAGGAACGCGATGGCAAGAACCGTAAGGACGGTGTCCTTCGGCGTGGCGAAAAGTTTAGTGCGCAGCCAATGGCTGATGCCAACCGCGCTTGAAGGCGCGGGTTTGGCTTCTTCAATGGTGTGGCGCACGAACGCGTGATTGCTGATCGTCATCTATTATCTCTCCACCAGGGCCATTTTCGCGTTCAACCAGTTCATGACCACGGCCGTGAGAATGGACAGCGAGAGATAGAGAACGAGCCAGATAGCGACAACTTCGACCGCCTGTCCCGTCTGGTTCAGGATCGTGCCGCCAACGGAGACGATGTCGGCGAAACCGACCGCGACCGCGAGCGATGAGTTCTTGGTCAGGTTGAGATACTGGCTTGTCAGCGGCGGGATGATGATGCGCATCGCCTGAGGAACGACGATCAGACGTGTCGTCGTGCTGGCGCGAAGACCCAATGCCTCCGCTGCCTCGGTCTGCCCTTTTGCCACGGCCTTGATGCCGCCGCGAACGATCTCGGCGATAAAGGAAGCGGTGTAGAAGGAGAGCGCCAGAAACAGCGACATGAATTCAGGTGCGACGACCGAACCGCCCGCAAGGTTGAACCGCCCGGCAATCGGGTAATCGAATGTCAGGGGTGAGCCGAGCGCGAGGAATGTCGCAGCCGGAAGGCCGATGATGAGAAGTGTTGCGGTGATGCCGGTGCGGAACTGCTCGCCGGTTCTTTCCTGCCTGGCCTTCGCCCAGCGATAAATGAAGACGCTGATGACGATGGCGACCACGAAAGCGAGCGGTATCAGCCACGTCCCTTCGCCCCAGAGAGGCTTTGGAAAGAAGAAGCCGCGATTGTTGAGGTAGGTTCCAAGTGGAAGCTGCAGCGAATCGCGGGCCTGCGGCAGAACGGAGATGACGCCCTTGTACCAGAAGAAGATGACGAGCAGGGGCGGGATGTTGCGGAAGATTTCCACATAGGCCTGCGCCAGCTTCGAGATTAGCCAGTTGTTGGACAGCCGGGCGATACCGACGATGAAACCGATGATCGACGCGGCGATGATGCCGAAAAATGCGACCTGAATTGTGTTGAGAATACCAACGAGCAATGCCCGGCCATAGGTCGCATCGCTGGTGTAAGCGATCAGCGACTGGCCGATATCGAAGCCGGCTCTTCCATTGAGGAAGCCGAAGCCGGACGAAATGTTTGACCGTTGAAGATTTGTGATCGTATTCGTCACGATGATCCAGACGAAGGCGGTCAGGATGACGACTGTCAGAACCTGATAAAAAATTCCGCGTATGCGTGGATCGTAAATGAGTGACGACGCGCTTTGCGCGCGCGATCGTTGCGAACTGACCGCGTTGCCTGCCATAGGCACCTTTCCCTTTTATATGCTCTTTGCGAGCTTATTCTATAATTTCAAGTGGAGGCCGGGCATTGCCCAGCCTCCCTTCAGTCCTTAGCCAACGATAGTGCCGATCAACGAACCGGCGGTGCGTATTGCAGGCCGCCCTTGGTCCAAAGCGCGTTCTGGCCACGCTCGATCTTCAGCGGCGAGCCGGCGCCAACGTTACGGTCGAAGACTTCGCCGTAGTTGCCGACCTTCTTGACGATGTTGTAGGCCCAGTCGTTCGTCACGCCGAGATCGGTACCGATCTTGGTGCCTTCTTCAGTGCCAAGCAGACGCTTGATATCAGGGTTGGCGCTGTTCTTCTGCTCGTCGACGTTTTTCGACGTGATGCCCAGCTCTTCGGCGTTGACCATTGCGTAGTGAACCCACGTCACGATGTCGAACCACTGGTCGTCGCCCTGGCGAACGGCCGGTCCAAGCGGCTCCTTGGAGATCACTTCAGGCAGAACGATGTTGTCGTCGGGGTTCTTCAGCTTGAGACGGATAGCGTACAGACCGGACTGGTCGGTGGTGTAAACGTCGCAACGGCCGGAATCATAAGCCGAAGTCGCATCGGATTCCTTTTCGAAAACAACCGGGTTGTACTGCAGGTTGTTGGTCTTGAAGTAGTCGGCAAGGTTGAGCTCGGTGGTCGTGCCGGTCTGAACGCAGACGGCGGCGCCGGAAAGCTCAAGCGCGGACTTCACGTTGAGGCCTTTCTTGGCGATGAAGCCCTGGCCGTCATAATAGTTGACGGTACGGAAGTTGAAGCCGAGCGATGTGTCGCGGCTGATCGTCCAGGTGGTGTTACGGGTCAGAACGTCGACCTCGCCAGACTGGAGAGCCGGAAAACGGTCCTTGCTCGAAAGAGCGACAAATTTAGCCTTTGTAGGATCGCCGAAAACCGCAGTGGCAATACCGCGGCAATAGTCCACGTCGATGCCGGACCATTCGCCCTTGTCATCGGGATTGGAAAATCCCGGAATGCCAGCGCTCACGCCGCAGGTGACGAAACCTTTCGACTTCACGTCCTGAAGCGTCGCAGCCGAAGCGACCGAGGCTCCTCCCAAAACTGCTGCGCCGATAACGGCCGACAGAATTGCCTTTTTCATTTTTCCCAACCTTTGTTTGTTATCGTCAATCGGAAGAGGACCGGCATATTGTTTTTGCCCCAGCTCCCCCCTTCAGCAGATCTTTTCGATCCGCTTTTTCTATCACAATCGTAATTGGCAGCGGGGTCAAGACATGCTGACAATAATTGTGCCTATAAAACGGAATTTTCCAAATTTTGGTCGGGAAGTGTGCAAAGGGTGAAAATATAAGCATATTTTTGCGGAAAAATACACTTGCACGAATTTTGTATACTTCTTGTATGCTGTTGACGGGTGGATCAATCCTCTCATCTACGAATGTTCTGCGGGACTTGACCTTGCCTCCGGCTCTCCGCATTGTCGCTCGCGTCAATATCCCTTCGAAAGCTGATCTGAAATGACCAAGACCAATGACCTGCTTTCCACCGCAGGTATGAATACGCGCCTGACCCATGGCGGCAACGATCCCGCCGACTGTTTCGGTTTCGTCAATCCGCCCATCGTGCGCGGTTCTACCGTGCTTTTCCCCGATGCCGAGACGCTTTCGACCGAAAACCAGAAATACACCTATGGCACCCACGGCACGCCGACGACCGATGCGCTATGCAATCTCGTCAATGAGCTGGAGGGTTCTTTCGGAACCATTCTCGTGCCATCGGGCCTTGCGGCGATCACCGTGCCGTTCCTCGCCTATCTTGGCGCCGGCGATCATGCGCTGATCGTCGATTCGGTTTATTTTCCCACACGCCGCTTTTGCAACACGATGCTGAAGAAGCTTGGTGTGGAGGTGGAGTATTACGACCCGGCGATCGGGACGGGTATCGAAGCGCTGATCCGCCCGAATACCAAGCTGGTGCATCTTGAAGCGCCGGGTTCCAATACCTTCGAGATTCAGGACGTTCGGCTGATCACCGAGATTGCCCATAGGCACGATTGCGTCGTGACGATGGACAATACCTGGGCGACACCGCTTTATTTCAAGCCGCTCGATTTCGGTGTCGATGTTTCCATCCATGCCGCCACCAAATATCCGTCAGGTCATTCCGATGTCCTGATGGGCTTTGTTTCCGCCAATGAAAAGCACTGGAAGACGCTTTATCAGGCGAACACCAATCTTGGCATCTGCGTGACGCCTGATGACGCCTATCAGATACTGCGCGGCATGCGCTCCATGGGCATTCGACTTGCGCACCACCAGAAAAGCGCCCTCGACATCGCCACCTGGCTGGAAAGCCGCGACGACGTCGTGAGCGTTCTGCATCCGGCCCTGCCGAGCTTTGCCGGGCATGAACTCTGGAAGCGCGATTTCAAGGGCGCGAGCGGCGTATTTTCCTTCGTGCTGAAGGCCGAAGAGGGCAAATACAAGCAGACTGCGGCGGCATTCCTGAATGCGCTGACCTTCTTCGGGCTCGGCTATTCCTGGGGTGGATACGAATCGCTTGCCGTGTCGGTGTCGCTTGTCGACAGGACGATTGCCAAAGGCCCGTCGGAAGGTCCGGTCATCCGTCTGCAGATAGGGCTTGAAGATATCGCCGACCTCAAGAAGGATCTCGAGGCCGGGTTTGCGGCGGCAGCCGGGGTTTGACCTCAGCCTTTGGCGCGGTAGCCGTATAGCCAGTCGAAGTCCTTCAGGAAGGCTTCCCTCGGACGTGTCGAAAAGACGAAGTCCCGGGCAAGCCGAACCGGGCCTGTGGCGTGATAGGCGAAACGATTGAGAGAGGCCCGCTTGCGGGCCTTTTCTATGCGCGGCAGACGCAGGGCTTCGAAGGCGGCAAGGGCCTGTGGTACGGGCAGGGATGCTCCGGTCAATGTGCCCGCCAGTTCAAAAGCATCCTCGATGGCCATCGCCGCCCCCTGTGCCGCAAAGGGCATCATCGCGTGGGCAGCGTCGCCGATCAGCACCGTATCGCGACCATTGTGCCAGCGTCCGGGACCGGCCTGATAAAGTGGCCAGAAGGTCGGATTTTCCGACGATGCCAGCAGCCGAACGATATCCGGGCTCCAGCCGCGAAACTGCGCGAGCAGCATGGCTTTCTGTTGGCCGCTCGATTCCGCCCGCCATGTTGCGCCGGGATCGGCGCCGAGTGCGATGGCCACAATGTTGAAGCCGCCGACTTCCTTCAGCGGGTAGGCGACGACATGGCCACCCGAACCGAGATAGGCGGTGACGGCGCTTTTGTTGATAGCTGACGGCACATCTTTTGCCGCGACCGTGAAGCGCCAGGCAATATTGCCGGAGAAAGTGGCAGTGGGGGCGGAGGGGACAGCGAAACGGGCCGCGGACCAGACACCGTCTGCGCCGACGATCAGGTCGTGATCGCGGAACGTGGTTGCAGCGATGACGTCTGTCGTCGCGTTTTCGATACGTTTGCCAAGATGCAGGCGGCAGAGCGGATTGCGCGTTACCGCATTGAGAAGCGCGTTTTGCAACGTCGAGCGATGCAGCACGCCGTAAGGTGCGCCCCAGCGTGTG
Source organism: Agrobacterium sp. SORGH_AS_0745 (assembly GCF_030818995.1). Taxonomy (NCBI): domain Bacteria; kingdom Pseudomonadati; phylum Pseudomonadota; class Alphaproteobacteria; order Hyphomicrobiales; family Rhizobiaceae; genus Agrobacterium; species Agrobacterium sp. SORGH_AS_0745. Next base: position 2,199,633 of record NZ_JAUTBI010000003.1, on the reverse strand, counting down.
CGGGCCGTCGCACCCACGGGCAAAGACAGCAACGTGGCAAGCGATTTGCCATCGGCCAGATCGACACTGACCGGCTCGGTCCAGCGCGCCTCTATCTCAGCCATCACGCCGAGTTCGGCAAGGATGCGGGCGGCATTGGGCGATACTTGCAGGCCCGCACCGACTTCCGTCAGTTCGCCGGCCTGTTCAACGATGTCAGAGCTGATGCCCTGGCGGGCAAAAGAAAGCGCTGCGGTGAGACCGGCGATGCCGGCACCGACGATGGCTACGGATTTGATGGGCATGTCGCGCCCCGATCAGGAAAGGTGGAAGGTCAGGCGGCCTTCACATGGAAGACGCAGCCTGGAGGATTGGTCTGCTCGGCCTTCAGCGACGGATTGTAGCGGTAAAGGGTGGAGCAATAGGAACAGACCTTCTCGTTGTCGTCGCCCATGTCGATGAAGATGTGGGGATGATCGAAAGGCACCGAAGCGCCGGTGCACATGAATTCCTTTACGCCGATCTCGATCACGCTGTGTCCGCCATCGTTCTGGAAGTGGGGAATGGAATGCCCGGCCATGTTCGTCTCCAAATGCAATATCGTGGTTAAGCCGCAGGTCGTCATCGAGCATGGGCTTATTGCTGCGGATATGTAGCCTCAAACGCATTGCATCTCCATAAAAATCGTCAGGAAAACATGTTCAAAATTGCGATTTCCTGCCATATGGTCCGGCAAAAAGGATGTCCTTGATGAATCTCAACATGCCGCAATTTTCCGATTTTTCCCATGACGGCCTTCGCTTTGCCTATTTCGATGAAGGTGATCCGGCGGGCGATCCGGTTCTGTTGATTCACGGCTTTGCCTCCAGCGCCAACGTCAACTGGGTGCATCCAGGCTGGCTGAAAACGCTTGGTGACGCCGGTTACCGGGTGATTGCCATCGACAATCGCGGCCATGGCGCAAGCGACAAGCCGCATGATCCGCAAGCCTATTATCCGCCCGTCATGGCCGGCGATGCGGTGGCGCTGCTTAATCATCTCGGCATCGCGGAGGCTCATGTGATGGGCTATTCCATGGGCGCACGCATTTCGGCCTTTCTGGCGATGGCACATCCGGAGCGTGTCCGCTCACTGGTTTTCGGCGGACTTGGCATCGGCATGGTGGAAGGTGTGGGCGACTGGGATCCGATCGCCGAAGCGCTGCTGGCCCCCTCGCTCGATGTCGTCACGCATGAGCGCGGCCGTATGTTCCGCGCCTTTGCCGACCAGACGAAAAGCGACCGGCTGGCACTCGCCGCCTGTATCGAGACGTCGCGTGTCCTCGTCAGTCGGGAACAGGCCGCAAAGATCGATGCACCGACGCTGATCGCGGTCGGAACCAATGACGATATCGCCGGATCGGGTGCCGAACTTGCGGCGATCATGCCGCATGCGCGCGCTATCGACATTCCCGGCCGTGACCACATGCTGGCCGTTGGCGACCGGGTGTTCAAGGCGGCGGTTCTGGAATTTTACCGCAGCCTTTGATGGGTGGCGGCAAGAAACGGTTTTTCATGCTGCATGAAGAAAAACTGAAGCCTTGCCGCCTTTAAAGTCGTCATTCGAATCCCATTTCTTATGCACGTCTTTTTCTGTATAAAGAACGACTACTGCAAACGAGGAGACCATTCATGGTCGCACGTACCGAGGCCCGTCAGCCGGAACAGCTGGCGATCGTCGATCCGATCTGGGGCAGCCTGCTGCATGAGGCACGAAGCGCCGTGGCGCAGGACCCGCTGCTTTCGGCTTTCCTTTATTCGACAATCCTCAATCACCGGTCTCTGGAAGAATGCGTGATTTATCGCATCTGTGAACTCCTCGATCATCCCGATATGCAGGCCGTTCTTCTGCGCCAGACCTTTCAGGACATGCTGGATGACTGGCCCGAATGGGGCAGCGTGCTGCGCGTCGATATCCAGGCGGTTTACGATCGCGATCCGGCCTGCACGCGCTTCATGGAGCCGCTCCTTTATTTCAAGGGGTTTCAGGCCATCCAGACGCATCGCCTTGCCCATTGGCTGCTGCAAAAGGGCCGCAGGGATCTGGCGCTTTATCTGCAAAGCCGCTCGTCCAGCATTTTCCAGACGGATATCAATCCGGCAGCACGCATCGGCAAGGGTATCTTCCTCGATCATGCCACCGGGCTTGTGGTCGGCGAGACGGCGGTTATCGGCGACAACGTTTCCATCCTGCATGGCGTGACGCTTGGCGGCACCGGCAAGGAGGGGGCGGACCGTCATCCGAAAATCGCCAATGGCGTGATGATTGGAGCGGGCGCGAAAATCCTCGGTAATATCGAGATCGGCAGTTGCTCGCGCATCGCCGCCGGTTCTGTGGTGCTGAAGCCGGTCCCGCCCAAGACCACCGTTGCCGGTGTGCCGGCGCGGGTGGTGGGAGAGGCAGGGTGTTCCGAACCCTCGCGCCTGATGGATCAGGTCATCGGAGCCGATATCTGACGGGTCCGATATTCTCTCAATCGTCCGTGTGGAAGGCTCCGCGTGAAAGACATGGCCTGTGAAAGACATTGGCGATGTGCCGCTTTCACTTTACTTTCGCCTTTGTCCCATGCCAAAAGCGGCGCAACCCGAACCGCACAGGAGAATAGTGGTGAAAGCCGACGAAATCAAAAAACTCGACGCCTATTTCAAGCGCACCTTCAATGAAAAGATGGTTGTGAAGGCGCGTCCCCGTAAGGACGATTCCGCCGAAGTGTATCTTGGCGAAGAGTTCCTTGGCGTTGTCTACATCGATGACGAGGACGGCGACCGCTCGTACAACTTCTCCATGGCAATCCTCGACGTCGATCTTTGATCGTCACTGCCCGGTGACGGGTGTTTTCCCGGATTAATAGTCGCCCGCGGTGGTTCACGCCGCGGGCGATTTGTTTTTGCGGTCGGTGATACGCATCATCAAGCGGCTTTGCGGCCGCAACGTCACCCTCATCAGTGGCTCTGCCGGACTTGCCGATCTGTTTTCGAGATGGACGTTCTGCAACAGCACCGCCAGGATCGACACGGCCTCCATCATCGCAAATGCATTGCCGATGCAGACACGCGGACCTGCACCGAAGGGCATGTAGGCGTAACGGTGACGCGCCTTGGTCTTTTCCGGCTCGAAGCGGGAAGGGTCGAAACGTTCCGGTTCGTCCCACAGCGCCGTGTGCCGGTGGACAGCGTAGATCGGCACATAAAGAACGGTTCCGGCAGGAATATCATGGTCGCCGAGCTTGAAATCCTGCAACGCCGTGCGGGTAACCACCGGGGCAGGTGGGTAAAGCCGCATCGCCTCGGAAAATACCTGTCTGGTATAGGTCAGTTGGGCGATGTGCTCTGCGGCGACGGGATTTCCACCCGTGACGGCTGCGATTTCCTCGACGACTTTCCGCTCCACGTCGCTGTGTTGCGACAGCAGATTGAACGTCCATGCCAGACCGAGCGCGGTCGTTTCGTGACCGGCGGTGATGAAGGTGAGCAGATTGTCGATGATTTCCTTGTCGCTCATCATGCGTCCCGTCTCGGGGTCCTTCGCCTGAAGTAGCATGGACACCAGATCGTTTCTCTCGACAGGGTTCTGCCGCCGGTCCGCAATCACCGTCGACAGGCTGGAGCGCAGATAACCGACAGCGGCCCGGGCCTTGCGCCGACCGGGGTGAGGGAGCCATTCCGGTGCGCCCAGCATGGCGAGCGCGAAGGTCCAGCCTGTCGGTTTCAGATAGTCGGTAATGCTTTGCTCCACGCGCCCGATATCGATCCCGTGGCCGCCGGACATCATGGTCTCAACGATGATGTCGAAGGTGGTCCGCATCATTTCATGGCCGATATCGATGTCACCGAAAGGAGATGCGCGCCAGCGCCTGCCGGTTCGCTCCGCCGCCTCGATCATGACAGGCAGCAGTTCCAGCAGTTTTTCGTGCCGGAAGGCGGCGGCAACGGATTGCCGTTGCCATTTCCAGTGATCGCCATCGGCGGTCAGAAGGCCCTGTCCGAGAGCGGGGCCAAGCGCGCGGCGCACGTCCTCACCCTTGCCGAGCAGATGGGCGTTCTTGACGAGGGCCTCATGAATAAGTGCAGGATCGGCAAGATGGACGCGCATCGTACCGCCGACACGGATAAACACCGCCGGTTCGTTGAAAATCTCCGGTGGCAATGCGTTCAGCGGATTGCGGATGAGTGAGAGGGCCAAACGTGCTGTGGCGAATTTCGATACGGGTGCCGCAGCGGATGTATCCGGGAGCGGGGTGCGAAGGTCGGTTCCGGGCATGGACAGGTCCTTTATTCGCGTTGAACACTCAAATTTATTTGTTAAGGTGTGTACCTTATTTTATTCATTTAAGGTGTGCACCTTAGGTTTCAATAGCGGGGTCCGACATCAATGAAGAAAAGCGAGGCCGGACGATCGACGGGGCGTCCTTCCCCCACACGACAGAGAATAATCGCTGCCGCACTCCAACTATTTAACGAGAGGGGGCCTGATCACGTAACCACAGCCGAGATCGCAAGGGCAGTGAATATCAACGAGGGTAATCTTTATTATCATTTCCGCACCAAGGAGGCATTGGTGCTGGCGCTGTTTGCCCTGTTCGAGACCGACGCGCTGGCGGTTGTCGCAAAGATTGACGAAGAGGACGAAGTTGCCGCATCGACATATGCTGGCGTTCTGCGGCTCTGGTTTTCGCTGGTGTGGAACTACCGCTTTCTGTTTCGTGATTTTGTGGGCCTTCTTTCCTCCGCGCCTGCGCTGGTGGAGCCGGTTCGCGGCATAAGCGCGGCAATGCGACTTGCCGTTGATGATATCGTCAGCCGGATGGAGAGGGCAGGGCTTGCAGAGATTCCAGAAACCGAGCGGGCGGCGCTGCTTACAAATCTCTGGATCGTCTCGACCTATTGGGCGGCTTATCTCAACCTTCAGGAAGGGGTCACCGAATTCGGGCCGCAGCAACTGGACTGGGGACTTCGGCAGGTGTCCAGCCTGTTTCGACCCTATCTCTCACCATTGGCCACCTCCGAGCTGGAGGCGATGCTTGAAGTTGATCCATGATTTCACCTGATGGTGATAATGTGGATGCGGGCAAAAACGCCCGCGACAATATCTGTCGCGGGCGTTTCCCATCTCGGGGGTCTTAAGCCGCCGATATCAGGCCGACTTCAGCAGATCGCCGTGCGGATCGAGCACGAACTTGGTTGCGGCACCCTGGTCGAAGCTTTCATATCCCTGTACGGCGTCGTCGAGTGCGATGATCTTGGCATTGACGATGTCGGCAATGGGCAGGCGGTCGTGCAGGATCGACTGCATGAGCTGGCGATTGTATTTCAGCACCGGCGTCTGGCCGGTATGGAAAGATTGTGCCTTGGCCCAACCGAGACCGAAGCGAAGCGACAGGCTGCCCTGTTTTGCTGCGGCATCGACCGCACCTGGGTCTTCGGTGACGTAAAGGCCGGGAATGCCGATCGAGCCGGCGGCACGGGTGATTTCCATCATCTGGTTAAGAACGATGGCCGGCTGTTCGCCGCCCGAATGGCCACGCGCTTCGAAACCGACGGCATCGATGGCGCTATCGACCTCGTTGGTGCCGACGATCTCGGCAATCATGTCGCCCAGCCGGTCACCCTTGGAAAGATCGACGGGCTCGAAGCCGACCTTGGCGGCGTGCGCGAGGCGATCCTTGTTGAAATCACCGATCATGACGACGGCGGCACCGAGAATACGGGCAGACGCGGCAGCCGCCAGACCGACCGGACCGGCGCCCGCGACATAGACCGTGGAGCCGACACCGACGCCGGCCTTGACCGCGCCATGAAAGCCGGTCGGCAGGATGTCCGAGAGCATGGTAAGGTCGCGGATCTTGGACATCGCCCTGTCGCGGTCGGGAAATTTCAGAAGGTTGAAGTCGGCATAGGGAATGGTGACGTATCTGGCCTGTCCGCCGATCCAGCCGCCCATGTCAACATAACCGTAGGCGCCGCCGGCACGGGCGGGGTTCACCGTCAGGCACACACCGGTATCCTGCGACTTGCAGCAGCGGCAGCGACCGCAGGCGACGTTGAACGGCACCGAGACGATATCGCCGATATCAAGCATCTCGACGTCGACGCCTTTTTCAATGACTTCGCCGGTGATCTCATGGCCAAGGACGAGGCCGGGCATCGCCGAGGTGCGGCCGCGCACCATATGCTGATCCGAACCGCAGATATTCGTGGAAATAACCTTGAGAATGACACCGTGCTCGATACGGCGGCCATCCGGCGCCTCCAGCTTCGGATCATCGATGTCGCGGACCTCGACCTGGCCGGGGCGCAAATAGACGACGCCTCTGTTTTTGCTCATATCCATCTCCTCCTTGGGTTGAACACCAATATCGGCCCGCTCCTCCGCGGACATGATATCGTCAAAACTCATGCGCGGACCCGTATGCGGCTCGCGTGGAATCTCAATCGGCGAAGGGATGGAAAGAAGAACAATCGGCGCGTTTGGACAAACGTCGCCTGCCTCTTGATCACCGCCCGCCGCAGATACCCGGCATTACGCCGGATATGTGCAGCAAATCATTTGGCGGGCGATGTGGCGGTCGGGAATACGACAACGCCTATAGCCGCAACGACACCGGCTCCCGCCAGATGTCACGGTGGCGTTATCTGTCGATCGATTTTCTCAGGCTCCCGGCGGCATCCTGAATATATTGCCAGGCGACGCGACCGGAGCGGCCGCCGCGCGTGGTCGCCCATTCCAGCGCCTCGTGATGCAGGGTTTCGCGATCAAGGCCGAGATCGAAATGTTCGGCATAGCTGTCAATCATTGTCAGATAGTCTTCCTGGCCGCATTTGTGGAAGCCGAGCCACAGGCCGAAGCGGTCCGAGAGCGAGACCTTTTCCTCAACAGCTTCCGAAGGGTTGATGGCGGTCGATTGCTCGTTCTCCATCATGTGGCGCGGCAGAAGATGACGGCGGTTGGACGTGGCATAGAACAGCACATTGTCCGGACGCCCCTCTATTCCGCCATCGAGTGCTGCCTTCAGCGACTTGTAGGCCGTGTCGTCGTGATCGAAGGAGAGGTCGTCGCAGAAGACGATGACGCGTTCGCCGGAAGCTTTCAATATATCCAGCAAGGCGGGCAGGGTGTGGATATCTTCGCGATGCACCTCGACCAGCTTCAACGGAACGCCGCTTGCGGCGCGCACATCTTCGTGAACGGCCTTGACCAGCGAGGATTTGCCCATGCCGCGTGCGCCCCAGAGCAGCACGTTGTTGGCGGGAAAACCATCGGCAAAACGCAGCGTGTTCTCGTGCAGGATATCGCGCACATGATCGACGCCGCGAATGAGTTTCAGCGCAATGCGGTTCGGACGCGAGACCGGCTGCAGAAAGGAATTGACCGGCGTCCAGACAAAGCAATCCGCCGCATTCCAGTCGTTCACGGCAGGTGCCGGGCCTGCCAACCGTTCCATGGCGACGTTAAGCCGGCGCAGTTCGGCAAGAAGCAGGGTGGCCGTCTCTTCTCGAATCATGGTGTTTCTTCCGCTTATCCGATGTTCATAACGATGTTTTCAACCCGGCCTAGCATGGCGTTTCAGGCCCATAAAGGTTAAGAGGTCCGGAATCGGTACGGCGTGGCTTCTGCATCTGTTGCATTCCCGGCGTTCCCCACTATATTCCGGCGGCTTGAAAGCTGGGGCGGCATACGAGGTCGTGCTGTAATCGTTGAGGAGTTTTATATGTTCATTAGTCAAGCTTTTGCCCAGGACACGGCGGGCGGCGCGTCTGCATTCGGTTCCGGCCTTGAGATGCTTTTCCTGTTTGCACCGCTTATGGTGGTCTGGTACTTTTTCCTCATTCGCCCGCAGCGCGCGCAGATGAAGAAGCGTCAGGAAACGTTGACCAATATTCGCCGTGGCGATCAGGTCGTTCTTGGTGGCGGCATCGTTGGCAAGGTGACCAAGGTCATCGACGACAATGAACTCGAAGTCGAAATCGCCGAAGGCGTGAAAATCCGTGCCGCTCGTGCTTACATTGCCGAAGTGCGCGTGAAGGGCGAAGTGGTCAAGACGGAAGCCGCTTCCTGATCCTGCCGGATAATTGAACGTCCGCTTCCGAATTTGACGGGTTGCGCATCGCGCAACCCCAACCCTGACCGAGATCGAAATGCTTCATTTTTCCCGTTGGAAAACAGTCTTTATCTGGTTGCTTGTGCTGGCAAGCGTCTTCATCGCATCTCCCAACCTGTTTTCGGACAAACAGCTGGAGGGCATGCCTGCCTGGTACAAGGACAACAAGGTAACGCTCGGTCTCGACCTTCAGGGCGGCTCGCACATCATGCTCAAGATCGAGCGTTCCGACATCGTCAAGGAACGGCTTGAAACGATCGTGGGTGACGTGCGCACGCAGCTTCGCGACGCCAACATCCGCTATTCGGGGCTTACGGGCAACGGCCAGCAGATCCAGGTTCGGATCAGCGATCCCGCTCAATATGAAGCGGCGAAAACCGCGCTTCGCGACCTGACGCAGCCGGTGTCCGCCGGAACGCTGGTCGGCGGTTCCATCACAGAAGTGACGATGAACGACGGCGGCGACAATCTGCTGCGGCTCAACCTGACCGATGAAGGCGTGGATTATCGCCTGTCCTCGGCCGTGTCGCAGTCCATCGAAGTCGTGCGCCGCCGCGTTGACGAAGTCGGCACCACCGAACCTCTCATCCAGCGTCAGGGTTCCGACCGCATCATCGTACAGGTCCCGGGCCTCCAGGATCCGCAGCGCCTGAAATCGCTTCTCAACCAGACGGCAAAGCTGTCCTTCCGCATGGTCGATACCACCATGCCGGTGCAGGAAGCGATGAATGGCCGTCCGCCCGCGACCTCAGAGGTTCTTTATTCGCAGGACGATCCGCCGGTTCCCTATCTGGTGGAACGCCGCGCGCTCGTTTCCGGCGACAACCTCGTCGATGCGCAGGCAAGCTTCAACCAGCAGACCAACGAACCCGTCGTCACCTTCCGTTTCGACAGCCGCGGTGCGCAGCGCTTTGCGCAGGCGACGCAGCAGAATGTCGGCAAGCCTTTCGCCATCGTGCTCGACAATCAGGTCATTTCTGCACCTGTCATCCGTGAGCCGATCATCGGCGGTTCGGGACAGATTTCCGGCAGTTTCTCGGTTCAAGGCGCCAACGACCTTGCAGTCCTGTTGCGTGCGGGCGCACTTCCGGCCACGCTGACCGTGGTTGAGGAACGCACCGTCGGTCCGAGCCTTGGTAACGACTCCATCACCGCCGGCCTCACGGCAAGCGCCATCGGCGCCGTCGGCGTCCTCATCTTCATGTTCGTCTTTTATGGCTTCTTCGGCCTGCTTGCGAACATCGCCCTCATCGTCAACGTGGTCATGCTGATCGCCGTCCTCAGTGTGATCGGATCTACGCTCACCTTGCCCGGTATTGCGGGTATCGTCTTGACGATCGGTATGGCGGTGGATTCCAACGTTCTGATCTACGAGCGAATACGCGAAGAGGTGAAGAGCGGAAAACCGCTGATCCAGTCACTGGATAACGGTTTCACACGCGCCTTTGCGACCATTATCGACGCCAACCTGACGACGCTGATCGTTGCAAGCGTGCTGTTCTACATGGGCACGGGTCCGGTCAAGGGCTTTGCCGTGACGCTTGCAGTCGGTATCATCACCACCGTCTTCACGGCCTATACGCTGACGGCCTGGATGTTTGGCTACTGGGTTCGCCGCAGCCGTCCGAAACATCTGCCGAAGGGTGTACGCACCGCCATGTTCGACGGTCGCGACATTCCGTTCATGCGTTATCGCCGTGTGGTTTTCATGATCACCGGTGTGATCATGCTCGCCTGCGTCGGCGGCTTCGTGGCCAAGGGCCTGAACCTCGGCATCGATTTCCAGGGCGGCTCGGTTATCGAAGTGCGCGCCAAGCAGGGTGAGGCCGATCTCGCAGATATTCGCGAGCGTCTGAACCAGCTGAACCTCGGTGAAATCCAGGCACAGAATTTCGGCACGCCGCAGGACGTTCTCATCCGCATTCAGGCGCAGGACGGCGGCGAAAACGCCGAGCAGTCGGCAATCACCCTGGTGCGCGGCGAGTTGCAGGACAAGTATGATTTCCGTCGCGTGGAAGTCGTTGGTCCGGCTGTGTCCGGTGACCTGACCGTGACCTCCACGATCGGCGTTGTGCTCGCCATGGCGGCGATCATGATCTACATCTGGGTTCGCTTCGAGTGGCAGTTTGCACTGGGTGCGGTCATCTCGATGGTGCACGACGTGGTCTTCACCATCGGCCTGTTCGTCTTCCTGGGTATAGAGTTCAACCTGACCAGTATCGCGGCGATCCTGACGATCATCGGTTATTCGCTGAACGATACGGTGGTCATCTACGACCGTGTCCGTGAAAACCTCCGGCGATACAAGAAGATGCCACTTTCGATGATCATCGACGTATCGCTGAACCAGACCCTTTCGCGCACGATCCTTACCGGTCTGACCGTGCTTCTGGCACTGCTGGCACTGTATCTGTTCGGTGGCGAGGTCATTCGTTCCTTCACCTTCGCAATGTTGTTCGGCGTCGGCATCGGCGTGTTCTCCTCGGTCTATATCGCGGCTCCGGTGCTGATCGCCTTCAAGCTGCGTCCCGACAGCAAGGATGCGGAAGACGAGAAGGATGAGAAGTCCGGCAATGCCATCGGCGGCAAGCCTGCCGTCTGATGGCCGGCGGGATTGAAATACGCCCGGCCCATTTTCCCGGCCGGGCGCCCATCGATGCCTATGGCAATGGCGGTTTCCGTTTCGCCGACATGTCGCACCGCGGCTCTCTCCTGTTGTTGCCTTCCGGCATTCACGGCTGGAGCCCGGTTGATGCGAAAGAATTGACGCTTGAGCATTTCGACAAGGTTCTGGCTGATGCGCAGGATATCGAGGTGCTTTTGATCGGCACGGGTGATGGCATGCGGGTCTTGCCGAAGGAATTGCGCGAAGCCTTCAGGCAAGCGGGCATTTCGGTCGATCCGATGAGCACGGGTGCTGCCGTGCGCACCTATAATATCATGCTTTCGGAATCGCGCGCCGTGGCTGCGGCGCTGATTGCCGTCGAAGGCTGACAGGACGTTTCGCGCGGGGAAACATGGCACCCACAGAGAATCTAGACGTCTGCCTCGCGACGCTGCGCGACACCGATCGCGACCGCTATCTCGCGTGCCTTCTGTCTCCGGCCGACAAGCGCGCAGCGCTTGCCGCGCTTTATGCCTTCAATGCCGAAATTGCCCGAATCCGCGATTCCGTGCGCGAGGCGCTGCCTGGCGAAGTTCGTATGCAATGGTGGCGCGATCTCCTTGATGGCAATGCGCATGGGGACAGCCAGTCTCACCCCGTTGCTGCCGCTCTTTTGTTGGCGATCGAGCAATATCGCCTGCCGCGACCGGTTCTTGCCAATATGATCGAGGCGCGCATCTTCGATCTTTATGACGATCTGTTCGTGGATCGTAACGCGCTCGAAGGCTATGCGGGGGAGACCGCCTCGGCACTGATCCAGCTGGCGAGCCTTGTGCTTTCGCCGGAAGACACTCCAGCAAGCGCGGAAGCTGCGGGACATGCGGGGGTTGCGCAGGCCATGGCCGGCATTCTAATGCTGATGCCGCTGCACCGTCGTCGTGGGCAGGTCTATATCCCCGCGGATATGCTCGCGGCTGCCGGGCTTGATCGCGAGACGTTTCTGGAAGGCGACGACAAACAACGCATCGGCATCGCCATCGAGATTTTTGCAACGCACGCGCTTGATCACATCGAGAAGGCGAGACGCGCCAAGATGTCCCGGAATGTCTTTGCGGCCTATCTTCCCGTTGCCTTGTCCGGCCCGGTCATCGCTGCTGCCAGAAAGGCGGGAGTGGGCGTGTTTGAAGGCGAAGTGCAACTGTCGCAGCTTCGCCGGCAATGGCTGCTGGCAAAGGCGTCTTTCCTCAAGCGTTTCTGATCGCTCGACCTGCACATCGCGCAGACAGATCGGAGCAATTTTCGCGTCGAGGCCGAAGAGCCACACTTCACGCAAGCCTCGGTGTTTAAGAGCTTGAGCCGGGTTCGCATCGTTTCGATTCGCGAATCGCGATGTTTCGGTGCTGAGGGAGCCTTCCCGCATGAATATGGCGGTCTGGATAATCGTTTTCGTGCTGCTTGCGGTCTTCGCTGTTTATGCCTGGCGCATGACACGGGCAACGGATGAGGACAATAACCACGATGTGGGGCAGGCGATCATGGATTTTGCCCGCGCGTTTCCCACCGAGGCGATCAGAAGCCTGCATATGACGGTGGATGGCGGCGCAGCCTTCGTGCGGCTGCACGACAACAAGGCCGGCTTCATGCGCAATATGGGATCCCATTATGTGTGCCTGATGATCGATCCCGAGCGGATAAGGGTCGAAAGTCTGGAAAGCGGTGACGGTTTCGTCGTTACGTTTTTCGATACGCCAAAATATAGCGGCTCATACCGCTTCAAATCCGCCGGAGAGGCCGCCGAGGTTTCGCTGTGGCTGCTCGGTAGCCTTGTGGAGGCGCAGGACCATCACGACGAAGGACCGCAGCCCTCGGGCGCCTGAAAGCGTTCTGGGCGTCATTGTCCGTCGAGCGGCGGGTTCTTGTGCGTCTGCACACGCTCGCGCCAGATGATGAAAAGGCCGGATGCGACGATGATGAGGATGCCGAGCCATTTCGATGGCGTCGGAAAATCCGAAAACAGCGCATAACCGAGAACCGTCGCCGAGATGATTTCGAAATACTGGAATGGTGCCAGAAGCGACAGCGGCGCCAGCCTGAAGGCCCTGACGATCAGGAGATGCATATAGCCGGATATCGACCCTAACACGATGAGTAGGGTGAGGGTGAAGCCGGATTGCGGAAGCGAGATCGCGAAATCCTTGTCACCGTAGGCGTCGCCGACCAGAAGGGCTGCCGCCATGAACACCGTGCCGGCAATGCCGGACATGGTCTGCATGACAAGCGGACTGTCGGCATCGCCGATAGCGCGGTTAAGGAACAGGTAGAGCGTGTAGAGAAATGCGCAGGCGACCGGCAGGAGCGATGTCCAGCCGAAGATCTCAAAACTCGGCTGAATGACGATCAGAGCGCCGCCGAAACCCACCGCAATCGCTGTCCAGCGTTTCCAGCCGACCCTGTCGCCGAGGAAGAGGGCCGACATCATCGTCAGCATAAATGGCTCGACGAAATAGATGGCAAAGACATCGGCGAGTGGCATGTATTTGACGGCGGCGAAGAACATCAGGCTGGCACTGGCATGCAGCACGCCGCGCAGGCAGTTCATCCACGGTCGTCTGGCGCTGAACAGCGCTTTGGGTGAGACCAGCAGCAGCAGGGGCAGGGTGCACAGAAGCTGGAAAAAGAAGCGGTAGAAGGTGACCTGCGCCGGTGACATTCCGCCGCTCACCGCCATGTATTTGGCGATGGCATCCATGACGGGCAGCACGAACATGCAGCCCGCCATGATCATCATGCCCTTGGCGACATCGTTCAAACCGGTCTGGCTGGTCATGGGTAGGGCTGCGCTTTCAACCAAAAGGTCTGACGAGGAAACGGGAGCGCCAGAGGGCGCTCCCCCTCGACGAGGTCAGGCGGCCTTCTGGCGTGGCAGGCTCTTCATATCAATGACGAAGCGATAACGCACATCGCTTTTTATCATGCGTTCATAAGCCTCATTGATCTGATCGATATTGATCATCTCGATTTCGGCGGCGATGCCTTTTTCGGCGCAGAAATCCAGCATTTCCTGGGTTTCAGGAATGCCGCCAATCATCGAGCCGGCGAAGGTCTTGCGGCCGGGGATGAGGCTGAATGCGTGCACCGATAGCGGCTTCTCAGGCGCTCCGACCTGCACCAGTGCGCCATCCCGCTTCAGCAACGCAAGATAGGCGTTGATGTCGTGGTCGGCGGCAACCGCGTCGATGATAAGATCGAGGCTGGAAGCCGCTTTCTTCATCTGGTCGGCATCGCGTGAAACGATCACCTCATGGGCACCGAGCTTTTTCGCGTCTTCTGCCTTGCCGGGGGAGGTGGTGATCATCACGACCGTGGCGCCCATGGCATTGGCGATCTTGACTGCCATATGGCCGAGGCCACCGAGACCGACGACGCCGATGCGCTTGCCGGGACCTGCATTCCAGTGCCGCAGCGGCGAATAGGTGGTTATGCCGGCGCAGAGCAGGGGTGCTGCGGCTGCTGGATCGAGCCCTTCGGGGATCCGCAGCACATAGCGATCATCGACGACCACATGGGCAGAATAACCACCAAGCGTATGTGCGCCGCCGCCCATGGCCTTGTCAGGCGAGTTATAGGTGCCGGTCATGCCGTTTTCGCAATATTGCTCCAGCCCTTCGGCGCAGCTTGCGCATTCACGGCAGCTGTCGACGATACAGCCGACGCCGACGCGGTCACCCGCCTTGAATTTCGTGACCTGCGCGCCCACCCGACCGACGCGGCCGATGATTTCGTGGCCGGGGACGCAGGGGTAGAGAGAACCCGGCCATTCGCTGCGGGCCGTATGGATATCGGAGTGGCAGACGCCACAGAACTCGATTTCGATTTCGACATCGCGCGGGCCGGGATCGCGACGCTTGATGGTCGCGAGCTTCATCGGCGAAGAACCGTCATCGCAGGCATAGGCTGACGTTGTGAACATGGTCGTTCCTCCTCTTGTGGTGATCGATATTGCATGCACTTGCAGGCGACAAAAAAGTTGCGGCGGGTTTCAGCCGCCGGAGCCGGCTTCGGGCACTGCCGGGCCAAAGACCTCCTCAAAGGCCTCTCGCAGCAGAACATCGACATCGCCGATCATAACCGGCAATCCAAGATCGACAAGGCTGGTGACGCCATAGGCGCTGATGCCGCAGGGAACGATGCCGGAAAAATGCGCGAGGTCGGGATCGACATTGATCGACAGCCCGTGAAAGCTCACCCATTTGCGCAACCGGATGCCGAGCGCGGCGATCTTGTCCTCGGCCATGCTACCATCGGGAAGCAGGGGTTTTTCCGGACGCCTGACCCAGACGCCAACCCGGTCTTCGCGCCGTTCGCCACGGACATTCATCTTGTCGAGCGTGCGGATGATGACATTCTCCAGCGCGGCGACATAGGCGCGGACATCCTGGCGCCGGCGTTTCAGGTCGAGCATGACGTAAACGACGCGCTGTCCCGGCCCGTGATAGGTATATTCGCCACCGCGACCGGTGGCGAAGACCGGAAAACGCTCCGGCTCGATCAGGTCGGCAACATCGGCACTGGTGCCTGCCGTGTAGAGTGGCGGGTGCTCCAGAAGCCACACGAGTTCGTCGGCCTCGCCATTGGCTATGGCGGCAACTTCGCGTTCCATCTCTTCTATAGCCAGTTCGTAAGGCACGAGACCTTCCGAGATTCGCCAGCGAACAGGCGGCGAGCCGGGAACGGGCAGCATATTTGTCTCGATATCCGTGCGTGTGAGCATGAAAAAGTCCTTTCCACAGCCTTCTCGCAAAATGATGAGAAGGCTGCAACCCCAGCATTTCCGGGCTTCCTGCATATAGGGTGGGTCGGGCCGATTTTTAATTTCAAAAAACTGTCACGACGCTCTTGTGCACCCAAAATCCTTTTGCTACATGCACCCCCGTCGGCGCAAGTCGACGCCTACCACGATGCGGTCGTGGCGGAATTGGTAGACGCGCAGCGTTGAGGTCGCTGTGGGGCAACCCGTGGAAGTTCGAGTCTTCTCGACCGCACCAAAGAAACCCGCTTCGGCGGGTTTTTTCTTTTTCTGCCAATCGTTTGGCTTTGCTCCTCCCAAAAAAAAAGAAGCAGTTACGTCGATTAAATACGCCTCGGGCGACTTCGACTTGTTTCGTCTCGGCAGCCCGGGCTGTAAAATTTCAGGGCGTCAGATTATCGATCTTGCCGCCATTCGGATGAGATGTTTGCGGCTTAGCGTCTCCCCGCGCGATTGCCGTCACCGACCCGGTAGGGGTCGCCATCCATGACCTGGTCCATCCGCCATTCGTTTCCGCGATAAGGGCTTTGCCACGTCTGGCATCCAGCTAGAAAGACAGTTGCCGACAGCAACCCAAAAGTAAGAGCGGTTCGCAGCATATGAGCATCCTTCGACATTTCATCTTGCAGTCATGTAGGTGCAAGCGGTTGGCTTTGCGACGCTTTTTTTGAAATTATCGTGCTTTCGAAACCGGCATCCGGATCAGGCGCCATTAAATTTCGGTGGATATCGATACACGTTGTAGTAGCCGGTTAAATACCCCCTCAAAACAAGGGGTGGAATATTAGAGGTCTGATGTTAGCGTTTGTCAGAAAAAAAGGTCTGGAGGTTTTCGTGCAGGGGGACAAGGCGGATTCAGACAATGCGCTCGGCTATTATATGTGGAGCATTTCCGACAATAGGTTGATCATGGACACCGTCACCGCGGAGTGTCATGGCTTTTCCGAAGCGGTGGCATCGCGAGGTGTGTCGATTGAGGATATTCTCGAAAGAATAGATATGGAAATGCGCGATCAGGTGGCGCGGGCAATTTTCGAAAGCATTACTACCGGCGTGTTTTTCGACCAGCGTTACAAGGTGCATCTGCCAGATGGTTCCATCCGCTGGATCGTGGCGAAGGGCAGGGCGATTTTCGATGCTGAAAATACGCCGTTTCTTGGTCTCGGCAGCGTTCGCGATATCACTCTGAAAAAAACCTACCAGTTCGAGCCGCGCCAATAGCTATCGAGTGTCATGAAAAATGGCGCAAAAAAGAGGCGGCTTTCGCCGCCTTTTTCTGTTCGCACGCTACCGGGATATCAGAAGACGGCGAGATATTTCAGCAGCGAAATAATGCCGATGATGATGACGATGACTTGCGCGATCTGTTTCGCGCCGCCGCCGACGGGCAGTCGTGCGATGAGCCACAAGACGAGCACGATCACCAGGAAGGTGATCAGAATGCTGACGAGCGTAGATGTAACCATAGGTCCCAGCTCCCTGTATAATAAAGGTTCAACGGTCGTTCACCGTTGTGTGAGTAAAAAGCGCCAGACAGGTTTTGGTTCCATGCGATTGGTTGCACGCGATTAAATTAGGAATATTAGAATGATAGATGGTGGAAAGGTGAAGTTAAGGCCGGTTGGCGCCACCGCCAAGGTCGGGCGGCTTGGTCGCCCACTGATTTCGACAGTGACCGGCGGCGCCCTGGAAATTGTGACGGGTGTCTCTGAACCGGGCTTCAATCCGATCGACCTCCTTTATTCGTCGCTTGCGGCATGCCTGGCGCTCAGCGCCCGGATTGCGGCGAGCCGAATGGGGTTACTGGACGGCTTCGAGAGCGTGCTCGTTGACGTTTCCGGTGAGAAATCGGCGCAGGAGCCCTATCGCATCATCCGTTTCGATATCAGGATGGAGATTGCCGGGAGTTTCGACGAGGCGACGCGCGCCGCAATTGCCCATGCGGCCGAAGATATCTGCACCGTCAGCAACACTTTGAAGGGCGACGCGGACTTTGCTGTTTCGATCGCTAGCTGATCGTCACGGCTTTCGGGATTTTTCCCATTTCTTCACAAGCCGGTCGCGTTTCAGCTTCGACAGGCGCTTCAGCCAGAACACACCATCCAGCTGGTCGATCTCGTGCTGGATGCAGATGGCGTGAAATCCCTTGGCGCTCTCTCGATGTTCCACGCCCGCTACGTCCTGAAACCTCACCTCGACCTCAGACGGACGTTCCACCTCTTCGGTGAAGCCCGGCATTGAGACGCTGCCTTCCACATGCCGCATGGTCTGCCCGGAGTGACTGACGATTTCGGGATTGATGTATGTCAGCACGGTTCCCGGTGTCAGCTCAAGCACGAAGACGCGCTGTTTTACACCGATGTGAGCCGCTGTGATGCCGACGCCGGGGGCGGCGCGCATGGTGTCGATCAGGTCCGTGACCAGATTTTGCAGGTGGTCGTCAAAAACAGTGACCGGCGCGCAAATCTCTGAAAGGCCGGCATGGGGGTAGGACAGGATCGGCCTGATTGCCAAGGAATGCTCCGTTCGTTTCAGTTTTGAGAGGATAGCGCGGCGAGCGCCTGTCCCTCCGCTGTGACCTCCAGCCAACTGCGCTGGGTGCGGGCGTCGCGTTTCGCCACCCGCACAAAGCGCGGTGACAGGGCGGAGATTTCGCGCAGGACGAGGGCATGCGCAAGTCCCAGCCGATTGGCGATGCTGCGGCTGTCGGTGGCGATATCCATATTGATGGCCAGAAGGATCGCCGCGCCCGTGGCCGAAAGCGCCTGCGACGATCCTTGCACGATCTGCTCCACCGCTGCCATAAAAGCCGCTGCAGATTGTTCCTCACCCATCAAGCCATCCTGTTCAAGAGGCGGAATCGGCAAGCAGGCGGAAGGAGACGAGTACCGATTTCGACGTTGGCGTGAAGCTGCCTTCGCCATAGCTTGACAGCGGCACCAGCACGTTCAGTTCGGGATAATATCCGCCGACACTGCCGCGCGGAATATTGTAGGGGACCAACCGGAAATTTTGGGCGATCCGCTCCACGCCATCGCCATATTCGCCGATGACATCGACGCGCTGGCGGGAGTGGGCGCCCAGCGCTTCCATATCCGCAGGATTCATGAAGATGACCTGGCGTTCGCCATAAACGCCGCGATAACGGTCGTCCATGCCGTAAATCGTGGTGTTGTATTGGTCGTGGCTGCGGAATGTCTGCAGCACGAAAAGATTGTCGCCCGTGAGCGCCTGCTGATGCTCGGTCTGTTCGGGAAGCGGGCCGCTATAAAAGACGGCCTTTTTTGCCGGTGTGTTCCATTCCCGTTCGGAGGCCGTGTTGCGCAGGCGAAAACCGCGCGGCACGCGGACGCGTTCGTTGAAATTGTCGAAACCCGGGATGACCCGCTCGATCATGTCTCGGATGAGATCGTAATCCTCGGCAAGCGCTTTCCAGTCGACCTGCGCATTGCCAAGGGTCGCTTGCGCAATGCCGGCAACGATGGCGACTTCGGAGCGTAGTTCTTCCGAGGCTGGCGGATTGATGCCGCCGGAACCATGCACCATGCTCATGGAATCCTCGACCGTGACGATCTGCGGCTTGCCCGCAGAATTACGGTCGATTTCCGTTCGGCCAAGGCAGGGCAGCACGAAGGAGATTTCGCCCGGCACCAGATGCGAATGGTTGAGCTTGGTGGCGATGTTGACCGTCAGTTTCTGATTTTCAAAAGCCTTGACGATCAGCGGACTGTCGGGCGTTGCCCGCATGAAGTTGCCGCCGAGCGCGATGAAGGTTTGCGCCTTGCCATCCAGCATGGCGGCTACGGCCTCCACGGTGTTGTGGCCGGGTTTGCGCGGCATGGCGACGCCGAGTTCTTTTTCCAGTGCGTCTAGCAGCGCCGGCGGCGCTTTTTCATCGATACCGACGGTGCGGTCACCCTGAACGTTGGAATGGCCGCGTACCGGGCAAAGACCGGCACCGGGGCGGCCGATATTGCCGCGCAGCAACATGAAGTTGGTGATTTCGCGAACCATGATGACGGAGTGGCGATGCTGGGTGACGCCCATGGCCCAGGTGGCGATGACGGAGCCGGCATTCATGTAGATGCGGGCGGCTTCTTCGATTTCTGCGCGGGTGAGGCCGGACTGGTCGAGAATGCTTTCCCAGCTGGTCGCCTCGACGGCATCACGATAAGCCTCGAACTCGACCGCATGTTCGGCGATGAAGTCGTAATCGATGATGGCAGATTCTTCGGCAGTCCTTGCGGCGTCGTCGGCTGCAAAGATCGCCTTGCTCATGCCGCGCACCACCGCCATGTCGCCGCCTTGCCGGGGCTGGTAATAGTTGGTGGCGATCTTGGTGTTGCCGCCGGTGATCATCTCGATCTTGTCCTGCGGATCGGCGAAGCGCTCCAGCCCCTTTTCCTTGATCGGATTTAGGACGACGATTTTCGCGCCTCGAAGCGCTGCCCGGCGCAGGTCGCCCAGCATGCGCGGGTGGTTCGTGCCGGGATTTTGGCCAATTACGAAGATCGCGTCTGCCTGCTCGAAGTCTTCCAGGAGCACTGTGCCCTTGCCGACGCCGATCGAGGCTTTCAGGCCGACACCGCTTGCCTCGTGGCACATGTTGGAGCAGTCGGGAAAATTGTTCGTGCCGTAAAGCCGAACCATTAATTGATAGATGAAGGCTGCCTCGTTGGAGGCGCGGCCGGATGTGTAGAATTCCGCCCGGTCCGGGCTGTCGAGGCTATTGAGAACGCCGCCGATTTCGGCAAAGGCGTCGTCCCAGGAGACCGGCAGATATTTGTCGCTCGCCCGGTCGTAACGCATCGGGTGGGTGAGGCGGCCCTGCTTTTCCAGATCGTAGTCAGACCAGCCGCGCAGTTCGGAGACGGTGCGGGTGGCGAAAAAATCCGGCGGCACCCGGGCTTCCGTCGCTTCCCAAGCGACCGCCTTGACGCCGTTTTCGCAGAATTCGAAGGAAGAGCCATGCTCCGGATCGCCCCATGCGCAGCCCGGGCAATCGAATCCATCCGGCTGGTTTGCCTTCAGCAGCGTGCGTGCGCCGGAAATCGGCGCGCCGGATTCCATCAGCCGTTTGCCAACGCTTTTAAGCGCGCCCCAGCCACCTGCGGCGGCGGAAGCCTTGCCGATGAAATCTGTCTTGCTCATTGTCGTGATTTTCCTGAAATTTTCCTGGCCGCCCAAGGATACTTACCGTTTGGCAACGGCCAATCATATATAAAAAAGCTCTTTCAGAATCGTCTATGGACGACATATGTCAATCTCTATCTTATCGGTTCCGACGGAACGGCAAGGGCTTTCCGGACGTTGTGCGGATTGAGGTGCAGTGTCTGCCGCTGCATCATCATGGAGTGCTGCGCTCTTCGATCATGGTCTTGCGAAAGGGCGCTCCATGCCATTTTCGTCGCAGTTCCGAAGCCCGTTGTTTTTCACCTATCCGGTTGTTGACAATATACTTTTTAACGCCATTCTGCCTGCAAATTCGTGCACTGCGGCATTTAAAGAAGGGGACGCCAGATGACAGACCGTGACGACGATCTTCTCGCGCCCGAAGAGTTGAAACCGACAGAGGCACCCTCCGATATCTACGCCGAGGACGGCTCTGTCCGATCCGACTTTCTGGCGATGGTGGGGGCGGCGATTGCCGACCGCGATCTGCTTTTCCTGCGCAAGAATGTGGCGCGGCTGCATGAGTCTGAACTCGGCGACGTGCTGGAGTCGATCATGCCGGAGCAGCGCCACGCGCTCGTGCGGTTGCTGGGTTCCGATTTTGACATGACGGCGCTGACCGAGGTGGATGAAGGCATCCGTCTCGATATCGTCGACCAGATGTCGAATGAGCAGATCGCTGCCGGTATCGGCGAACTGGATTCGGACGACGCCGTCTACATTCTCGAGGATCTCGACGACGAGGACCGCGAGGACATCCTCTCGCAACTCCCGTTCACCGAACGGGTGCGGCTGATGCGGGCGCTGGATTATCCGGAAAGCTCTGCCGGCCGTCGCATGCAGACGGAATTCGTTGCCGTGCCGCCGTTCTGGACCGTGGGACAGACCATTGATTATCTGCGTGAGGAGGAGGAGTTACCGGATTCCTTCACGCAGATCTTCGTCATCGACCCCACGTTCAAGCTTGTCGGCGCTCTCGATCTCGACAAGGTGCTGCGCGCCAAGCGTCAGGTGAAGATCGAAACGATCATGCACGAGACCAACCACTCCATTCCGGCCGAAATGGACCAGGAAGAAGCGGCGCAGCTTTTCGAACAATACGACCTTCTATCCGCAGCCGTGGTGGACAATAACGGCCGTCTGGTTGGCGTGCTCACCATCGATGACGTAGTCGACGTCATTCAGGAAGAAGCCGAAGAGGATCTGCTGCGCCTTGGCGGTGTGGGCGACGAAGAACTGTCTGACAGCATCACCAGCACCTCGCGCTCGCGTGTGCCATGGCTTGCGGTCAACCTCCTTACCGCCTTTCTGTCTGCCTCCGTCATCAGCCTTTTCGATGCGACGATCCAGCAGATCATTGCGCTGGCGATTTTGATGCCGACGGTTGCCGGGATGGGCGGCAATGCCGGATCGCAGACCATGACCGTGTCCGTGCGGGCGCTGGCTACCAAAAGCCTAGATATTCACAACGCTGCCCGCATTATCAGGCGTGAAGCGGGCGTTGGCATCCTGAACGGGTTGTTGTTCGGCTGTGCCATCGGCATCGTTGCAGGCGTGTGGTTCCAGGATGTCCATATCGGTGGAATCATTGCTGCCGCCATGTGTCTCAACATGCTGGCGGCGGCGCTGGCAGGCATTCTCATTCCGCTGGTTCTCGACAGGTTCGGGGCAGACCCCGCCGTTTCCTCTGCTGTCTTCGTGACGGCGGTAACGGACATTGTCGGCTTTTTTTCGTTTCTGGGCATCGCGACCTGGTGGTACGGTATTTCGGGATAGGCCAGAACAGGCGAAAGCGGCAGGAAAAATTGACTTTTACGTGAAGGTCAAATAATAATTGTCCGGTTATGAATCGGATAGGCCCTTGGACAAGTATTATAGCATAACCGAACTGACGCGCGAATTCGGTGTTTCCACCCGCACCTTGCGATTTTACGAGGATGAGGGCCTCATTCACCCTGAGCGACGCGGGCGTACGAGGCTTTTCAGGTCTGCGGATCGGCGTCTCATTCAGGAAATCCTGCGCGGCCGCCGTATCGGTTTCACGATCGCAGAAATTCGCGAGATCATTCACGTCTACAAGGAGCCGCCGGGCGAATCAGGCCAGCTTGTGCTTCTGATGAAGAAGGTTGATGAGAAGCGCGCCGATCTCAGGCAAAAGCGCAAGGACATCGAAGAGACGCTGGCTGAACTCGACAATGTCGAAGAGGCCTGCCTCACGCGCCTTGCCGAAATCGGCGTAGGGACCTGATGCAGGTTTCCCGCCGTCGCGCTTGACGTGATGGCCCTGGATTTCCCGCGGAGAGGAAAACCTCTCACTCCGTCATGCTTTTGATTTTACGCGACGTGGATAGATACTCGGGTCAAGCCCGAGAATGACGCCGAGCGTAGATTGGGCGTGTGTCGTTCTTTACTGCGCCTCAACCGTGCACTGTTGCGCCACGTCGCTGACCTTCGTCTGCTGCTCCGCACTGAGCTTGCCTTCCATCATGATGTCAAACAGGCTTTCCGCTTGCAGCTTTTCAAGCGTGCAGCCGCAGAAACGTTGGCACAATTCCTGCCCGTTAGCCTGCTGGACGCAGCTTTTTTCACAGCTCGATTTGTAAAGCTCCACCTGGTCGACAGGAGGAGGCGGTGACACAAGTGATACCGCGTAGACGAGGCCAATCAGCGCCGGCTGATGAATGAGGTAAAAGGCAAGGCTGTGACGGCCCGCTGTTGCTATCAGATTGCGGGGGGAGCTTGGGTTGCGAAAACGGTCCAGCCAGCTGCGCGGTGTGACGAATTGCGAAACCGCAAGTCCGGCAAGAAAGGGCGCGAGCCACGGCAAGAGCGGCACATAATCGTTCGAGCGCGGCGGCATGGTGGAGAAACCGACCCATGCCAGCCATTTGCTGTTGAAAAAATCCGACTGGACGTATTGCGGCAGCGCAAAGGCAAGAGCCGCGAAAAGCAGCGTCACCAGCGGGGGGGGCCGCAGGAACAGCAGCCCGACAAGGCTTGCAGCGGCTATGTTGTGCAGGATTCCGAAAAAGATGAAGCTATCCGGAAAGGCGACATAGGTAGCGATGGTGATGAGCAGCGCCGAGCCCGCCACCATTGCAAAACGCTTGCCGAAGGACGGCCAGTTTATGGCTTTGCCATGGGCGAGAAACAGGCTGAAACCGGCGAGGAACAGGAACGAGCTGGCAATGGCGCGCGCATAAAGCTTCCACAGGCCGGTGGTTGCCGTACCCGGCTCCAGATAGCCGAAATACTCCAGATTCCATGTGAAGTGGTAAGACGCCATGGCGATGAGCGCCAGGCCGCGCAGTGTATCGAGACCGCCCATGCGGCCTTTGCGGCGGGTGTCGATTGCAGCTGTTTCTGTTTCCATAATTCCCGCTGTTTCAGCTGTCTGAAGCCGTTGTCTACTCAAGGGCTTGGCCCGTGAAGTAAGGCTATTTCAAGGCCCGGGCCTGTCCATGATGGCGCGGCGTGCCTCGGAGAAGAACTGGCGGCGCAACAGCGCCACTATGATGATGACCGTGCTTGCGATGAAGACATAGGGGCTGATGAACCAGCCGAGATAACCGATCGACAGGAAGATCGTCCGCAGCCCATCATTGAAGTTCTTAGCAGCGATGATGTTCATCTTTATGACGTTTTCAGCGGCACGCTCGGCAGCGTCGCGATCCGCGTTGACATCATGGACCATGGGTATGGCACCGAACAGGATCGTGCAATAATTGAACAGGCGGTAGGACCAGCCGAACTTGAAAAACGAGTAGCCGAAAAGGCAGGTTAGCCCCATGACCTTCAGTTCGAAGGCCGTGCGCCCGGCATACTGCACGAAGGGCAGGTCGCGAAACACGGTTTCGACCCGATCTGTCGCCCCCAGAAGAGCAAAGCAGCCGCCGATGGCAAAGATCGAGGTAGACGCGAAAAAAGCGGTACCATTCTGCAAACCCGCCATGATCTGCGTGTCGATCATCTTCAAGTCGCGTTTGAGAGAATTGTAAATCCAGTCGCGCCGGCGCTCCGCCATCGCCTGATTGAGGCTGGTTCGCGAAAACAGCGTCGTTCCCGTCGTGAGGTGGGTATAGGTGGCCCATAACACGATAAAAACGACGATCGAGATATAGTCCATGACGGTCATCACGGGCAGGTCACCTTGCTGTTTGCGAATCTTCGCGGCCATATTGATTTGAAGGCCATGGCAAGGCAATGGCAGCGGCCTCCATGGGCGAACATTCTCCCGCCGCGTTGCAGCTTCGTAATTTCGTTTTCTGCTAACGTTCCGGTAACCAAGTGGCTTTATCAATCCCGTCGCGGACGGAAAGGTCTGCCGGTTCCGGGTTAAGGTTTTGCGTACCGGTTCCGCTTGATTTTTCGTAGACACCGCTCGCCGATTGACAGAATGACCGTTCGCACCTAGCTTTTTGTCAGGACCGGTGTTTCCGGCATCCGGAGTTGCCAAGGCTGTCATATGTCCCGCATCGTGCGGACAGGTTTTGTCGTCTCCGACCCGGTATCATCGGCAGTCCGGCATGAGTAACCGGGGGACGCCTTTTTCTACGAATCGTTCCCTTCATGTACGGCTGTCTCTGGCTTGCGACACCGCAATGATGCCGGTCCGTCTTATTCTTTTCTTCCAGGTTCTTCATGACAGATAAAAACCGCTCCGTTTTCATTCTAGGCGGCGCGCGCTCCGGCAAGTCCCGTTTTGCCGAGGACCTTGCGGGCAAAGCCGACGGGCGCCTGCATTATCTGGCCACCGGCCGGGCATGGGATGACGAGATGCGCGATCGCATCGACCATCATCAGGCCCGACGCGGCGAGGAGTGGACGACACACGAGGCGCCCGTTGATATCGCTGCCGTGCTCGCGCGGCTGGATGCGCCGGACAATGTTATCCTGATCGACTGCCTGACATTGTGGCTCACCAATCTGATGATGGAGAACGCCGATATCGAGACGGCGTTCGCCACGCTGGCAGCGGCAATCGCGTCCACCAAGGCGAAACTGATTCTCGTCTCTAACGAGGTCGGCCTTGGCATCGTGCCGGAAAACCGCATGGCGCGCGAATTTCGCGATCACGCCGGAAGGTTACACCAGCGCGTCGCGGCCATCGTCGATGAAGTCTATTTCGTCGCAGCCGGGCTGCCGCTGAAAATGAAGGGCTGACGCAAGCCCTATAAAGCCGGTGTCGCGCGTCGGCGTCCGTTCTTTCAGTTTCTATGTACTTTTTATCGCCAAATCCCGGCTCGGTTTTGCCGGTGCTGCGACAGCTTCTCTTTCTTGATCTGGATCAAGGTGGCTTCCCCACGCCGGTGGCAATGCTCCAACCGACGCAAAGGCCCGTTTCCGCTTCGTAAAGCGCGCGCCAAGCCTTTCGTCGGTCTGCTTGCACGTTGGGGGAAACCAACAATGAATTACACGTTAGAAACCGCGATCGTGGCCCTTGGGGCTTTTCTCGCGCTGCTCGGGGCTGCTTTCGCTCACGACAGTCTTTTCGCCGCCCATATGTGGGTGCTGTTCTTTACGCTTCTGGTCAGCACGGTGCTTCTGCTGCGCCGTGTTTCTTTCGCGCCTGTCGATCAGGCCGCGCGCGCCCGGCTGAAATCCGAATATTTCGATGAGGTCGTGAAATACGGCGTCGTCGCTACCGTGTTCTGGGGCGTGGTCGGGTTTCTGGTCGGGGTCGTGGTGGCGCTTCAGCTTGCCTTTCCCGATCTCAACATCGCGCCCTATTTCAATTTCGGCCGGATGCGGCCGCTGCACACCTCCGCGGTGATCTTCGCTTTCGGGGGAAATGCGCTGATTGCCACGTCATTTTACGTGGTGCAGAGAACCTGTCGCGCACGCCTGTTCGGCGGCAATCTCGGCTGGTTCGTCTTCTGGGGCTACAACCTCTTCATCGTCATGGCTGCCACTGGCTATCTGCTTGGTATCACGCAGGGCCGTGAATATGCCGAGCCGGAATGGTATGTCGATATCTGGCTGACGATCGTCTGGGTCGCCTATCTCCTCGCATTTCTCGGCACGATCCTGACGCGCAAGGAGCCGCATATCTATGTGGCAAACTGGTTCTATCTGAGCTTCATCGTGACGATCGCCATGCTGCATATCGTCAACAACCTCGCCATTCCGGTGTCGTTCCTCGGCGTCAAGAGCTACTCCGCTTTCTCGGGCGTGCAGGATGCGCTGACGCAATGGTGGTACGGCCATAACGCCGTCGGCTTTTTCCTTACCGCCGGCTTCCTCGGCATGATGTATTATTTCATTCCCAAGCAGGTGAACCGCCCGGTCTATTCCTACCGCCTGTCGATCATCCACTTCTGGGCTTTGATCTTCATGTATATCTGGGCCGGTCCGCACCATCTGCACTATACGGCGTTGCCGGACTGGGCGCAGACGCTCGGTATGGTGTTCTCGATCATGCTGTGGATGCCCTCGTGGGGCGGCATGATCAACGGCCTGATGACGCTTTCGGGCGCCTGGGACAAGATCCGCACCGATCCCATCGTGCGTATGATGGTAATGGCGGTGGCCTTCTACGGCATGGCGACCTTCGAGGGTCCGATGATGTCGATCAAGGCCGTCAACTCGCTCAGTCACTATACCGACTGGACCATCGGCCACGTGCATTCCGGCGCTCTCGGCTGGAACGGCATGATCACCTTCGGTGCCATCTATTATCTGACGCCGAAACTGTGGGGCAGGGATCGTCTCTACAGCCTGCAACTGGTCAACTGGCACTTCTGGCTCGCCACGATCGGCATTGTCATCTACGCCGCCGTGATGTGGGTGGCCGGCATCCAGCAAGCCTTGATGTGGCGCGAATACGATACGCAGGGCTTCCTCGTCTATTCCTTCGCGGAATCGGTCGCAGCGCTGTTCCCCTATTACGTGATGCGTGCGCTGGGTGGCCTGATGTTCCTCAGTGGCGCGCTGATCATGGCCTACAACGTCACGATGACCATCCTCGGTCATCAACGCGAGGAGGGCGTCCGCAATGACGCCGCACCTTCGCTGCAGCCCGCTGAATAAGGAGAGGCCGATGTCCATACTCGACAAACACGGCGTCATCGAACGCAACGCCACTCTGCTTTTGGTCGGCTCGCTGCTCGTCGTCTCAATCGGCGGTATCGTGGAAATCGCGCCGCTTTTCTATCTCGAAAACACTATCGAGAAGGTGGAGGGCATGCGGCCCTACTCGCCGCTGGAACTGGCCGGGCGCAACATCTACATCCGCGAGGGATGTTATGTCTGCCACAGCCAGATGATCCGGCCGTTCCGCGACGAGGTGGAGCGTTACGGGCATTACAGCCTGGCGGCGGAATCCATGTACGACCACCCGTTCCAGTGGGGTTCCAAGCGCACGGGGCCGGACCTCGCACGCGTGGGCGACCGCTATTCGAATGAATGGCACGTGCAGCATCTGGCCGATCCGCGCTCCGTCGTGCCGGAATCGATCATGCCGTCCTACGCGTTCCTTAAAACCACGCCGTTGAAGATTACGGATATCTCGATGGAGCTGAAGGCTAACCGCGCCGTTGGCGTGCCCTATAGCGACGAGATGATCGAGAAATCAGCGGCTGATCTTCACGCGCAGGCCGATCCGAACGCCGATACGACCGAGCTTCTGGCGCGCTATCCGAAGGCGAAAGTCGGCGATTTCGATGGCGATCCAGCCAAGCTTACCGAAATGGATGCGCTGGTTGCCTATCTGCAGATGCTCGGCACGCTGGTCGATTTCTCGACCTATGACGATGCCGCCGGATATCGGTGAGGAGGCGACACGATGGAAACCTACACGGCCATGCGCCACTTCGCCGATAGCTGGGGCCTGCTTGCCATGACCCTGTTCTTCGCCGGCGTCGTCGTTTTCACCCTTCGTCCCGGATCGAAAAAAGCTGCGGACGACGCCGCCAGCATTCCGCTTAAGGAGGACTAGGATATGTCCGAAAAACACATTGATGACATCAGCGGCGTCGAAACCACCGGCCATGAATGGGACGGTATTCGCGAGCTTAACAATCCGATGCCGCGCTGGTGGGTCTGGACCTTCTACTTCACGATCCTCTGGGCCATCGGCTATACCATCGCCTATCCGGCATGGCCGCTGATCAATGGCGCAACGCAAGGGTTGCTCGGCTGGAGCAGCCGTTCCGAGATCGCCGCCGATATGGCGGACGCCAAACAGGCGCAGAGCGTCTATTCCGACAGAATCGCCAGTTCCTCGCTCGCCGAGATTGAGGCCGATCCGACGCTAAGGCAATTTGCCCTTTCCGGCGGTGCCGCCGCCTTCAAGGTCAATTGCATCCAGTGTCACGGTTCGGGTGCGGAAGGCGGGCAGGGATACCCCAACCTCAACGACGATGACTGGATGTGGGGAGGCAGCGTCGAGGATATCTATACGACGGTAAAGCACGGCATTCGTTTTGCCGACGATCCCGATACGCGCCTGTCGGAAATGCCGGCCTTCGGCGATATCCTCAAGTCCGAGGAAATCCGCGAGGTCGCCGCCTATGTCGTCAGCCTGACAGGAACGCCTTCCAACCCGGCACTCGTAGAACCCGGTAAACAGATTTTCGCCGACAATTGCGCCTCGTGCCACGGTGAGAACGCCAAGGGCAACCGCGAGTTCGGCGCGCCCAACCTGGCCGACGCGATCTGGCTGAAGGCCAGTGGCGAGCAGGGGATCGTTGCGCAGATACGGTCGCCAAAACACGGGGTCATGCCCGCCTGGGGTGAACGGCTTGGTGATACCACGGTCAAGCAGCTTGCGATCTTCGTGCACTCGCTGGGCGGTGGCGAGTGAACGTCACAGCCAACAAATGGAAAGGGCCGCTCGATGCGGCCCTTTTTCTTATCGATCAGACCAGACGGCCAGTTCGTATCCATCCGGATCGGTGAAATGAAAACGGCGTCCGCCGGGAAAGGCGAATATGGCGACGCTGATCTGGCCACCGGCTGCCTCGACACGCCGGTGCGCATTCTCGATATCGGCGGCGTAAAGAATGACAAGCGGTCCACCCTTGGCTGACACGGGTGCCGTGGTGGTGAAACCGCCGGTCAGCCGGCCGTCGGAAAACTCGCAATATTGCGGGCCGTAATCCTTAAAGGACCAGCCGAAAGCGCCGCCGTAAAATTCCTTGCTGCGCTCGATATCGGCGACGTTGAATTCGACATAGTCGATGCGCCGGTCATTCGTATTCGTGGTCATCGTTTTATCCTTCAATCCGTTTCGAGCAGCGACTTCAGTGTTTCCAGATCGACCCGGACCATCTCCGCATCCCGTTCGAAATCCTCATCAGTCATGTCCGGCAGGCGAAGCAGGGTAAAGCTGACTTCGGCACCGCTGCCATTCGGTGTTACCCGCAGCGCGTTATACACCTTCATGCCATCCGGCAATGTCACGACGTGGTCTATCACGCCGAATTCGTTTAAGGGCGCGAAATTGACGCGGACCTCACCCAGCGGGCCGCCATCGGCGATCCAGTCCTCGCCGTCTGGTTTAAGACCGCCTGCTAGACCGGCGGCCCAGTGCGGCATGTTTTGCGGGTTGGAGGCGAAATCAAAGACATGGCTCCATGGTTTTTCCATCGACAGATGAATGATTTTTGACTGCATGACTGGCATCTCATCCTCCCTGTTTAATGCAGGCCGCAGGCTGCGCCACTTTGTCCGCGCTTGATGTAAGTCAAGGATGTTTCGCCGGTGAGATGGGAGAAAGCAAGGAGATAAAAACGGACTGCAATCATGAACATCTATCCCGTCGGACAGGACCGCCTGCAACAGCCCGTCGAAAGGCTGGAGGCGGAGGCCGTCAATTCCGCAAAAACGCGTAAACCCCTTTATGAAGCGCGCAAGAAAATTTTCCCGAAGCGCGCGGAGGGCCGGTTCCGGCGGTTCAAGTGGCTAGTTATGCTGGTCACGCTCGGCATTTATTATTTGACGCCGTTTCTGCGCTGGGATCGCGGTCCCTATGCGCCCGACCAGGCGGTGCTGATCGATATTGCCAACCGGCGCTTTTATTTCTTCTTCATCGAAATCTGGCCGCAGGAGTTCTTTTTCGTCGCGGGATTGCTGGTCATGGCGGGTCTGGGGTTGTTTCTCATCACCTCCGCCGTGGGACGCGCGTGGTGTGGTTATACCTGTCCGCAGACCGTCTGGGTGGACCTGTTTCTGGTCGTCGAGCGGGCGATAGAGGGCGACAGGAATGCCCGCATGAAGCTCGATGCAGCACCTTTCACGTTCGGCAAGCTGCGCAAGCGGGTGATGAAACATGCAATCTGGCTGGTGATCGGCGTTTTGACCGGCGGCGCATGGATCTTCTATTTTGCCGATGCACCGACGCTGGCGAGAGAGTTCATGACGGGGCAGGCACCGATGATCGCCTATACGACCGTCGCGATACTCACCGCCACGACCTATGTTTTCGGCGGGCTGATGCGGGAGCAGGTCTGTACCTATATGTGTCCTTGGCCGCGCATTCAGGCGGCGATGCTGGATGAGAACTCGCTGGTCGTGACCTATAATGACTGGCGCGGTGAACCTCGCACGAGGCACGCCAAAAAGGCTGCGGCCACAGGGGAGAGCGTCGGCGATTGCGTCGATTGCAATGCTTGTGTCGCAGTCTGTCCCATGGGCATCGACATCAGGGACGGGCAGCAGCTGGAATGTATCACCTGCGCGCTCTGTATCGATGCCTGCGATGGGGTGATGGACAAGATTGGTAAGCCACGCGGGCTGATCGCCTATGCGACGCTGTCCGAATACCAGTCCAACATGGCGCTTGCGACCGGCAACGGCCAGCACGCAATCCGGCCTGCGAATGTGCGCAACGAGGACGGCGGGTTCAAAAACAGCATTCGCCATTTCGACTGGCGCATCGTCTTTCGCCCGCGCACGCTTCTTTACACGGCAATATGGGGTGCAGTCGGCATCGGCTTGCTGTTGGCTCTGGTGACGCGCGAGCGGCTGGCTCTGAATGTGCTGCACGACCGCAATCCGCAATATGTGCTCGAATCGAACGGGTCCATCCGTAACGGCTATACCGTTCGCATCCTCAACATGGTGCCGCAACCGCGCCTAATGAGCCTGACGATAGAGGGCATTCCAAGTGCGGTGATGAAGATAAACGGCGTGCCGGATGCAGCCTCTCGCAGCTTCGAGGTGATGGTGGAACCTGACGAGGCGACAACGCTGAAGGTGTTCGTCACCCTGCCGGGCAGTCACGTCGCGCGGGCTGCTGAAAATTTCGAATTCATCGTCAGCGATACGGGCGGCCATGAGACGGCCCGTTACGACGCCGTCTTCAACGCTCCGGGAGTGAAAAAATGACAACGACCAATCGCCAGACGTCCG
This sequence comes from Agrobacterium sp. SORGH_AS_0745, assembly GCF_030818995.1. Taxonomy (NCBI): domain Bacteria; kingdom Pseudomonadati; phylum Pseudomonadota; class Alphaproteobacteria; order Hyphomicrobiales; family Rhizobiaceae; genus Agrobacterium; species Agrobacterium sp. SORGH_AS_0745. Next base: position 2,167,581 of record NZ_JAUTBI010000003.1, on the reverse strand, counting down.
GTTTCATTTTCACCGGCTGGCATATGCTGGGTGTTATGGTGATGTTTTTCGGCATCGTCATCACAGTCAACATGGTGATGGCCTGGAACGCTGTCACCAGCTGGAGCGGGCTGGTGGTGCCCAATACCTATGTTGCCAGCCAGCAGTTCAACGCCAAGGCCGAGGCCGCCAAGGCAAGGGCCGCGACCGGCATCAAGGGCAGGCTCGTGGTGGATGATAAGACCGTGCGCTACGAAGTTTTTCATCCAGATACCGGCCCTGTGGATACGGATACGGTAACGGCGCGTTTTCGCCGGCCGGTCGGCGAGCACCAGAATTTCGACATGGAGCTGACCCCGGTGTCTACCGGGGTCTTCACCGGCCCGCATGACATGCTGCCCGGCCAATGGATCGTCGAGGTCACTGCCGTAAAAGACGGCAGGATCATCGTGCATGAAGGCACGCGGATCGCGGTGATCAGGGGGCGTCAATGAGCTGCTGTGCACCGGGAACGGAAGGGTCGCTTCAACTCGGAGAACCGGTCAACCCACCATCATCAGAGGAGCTGATGCTGGCAAGCCGCGATCTGGGGCAGGGGCTGCGCCAGACAGATCTCAGCGTGCCCGGCGTTTATTGCGGCACCTGCATCACCACCATCGAAACGGCGCTGCGCCGTCTCCGCCAGGTGGAGCAGGCGCGCGTGAACCTGTCCTCAAAACGGGTGGCGATTGTCTGGAAAGAGTATGTCGATGGCATCAGGACAGATCCCGCCGAACTTGCCCGCGCAATCCTTGCAACCGGATACCGGACGCATCTTTTCGCGAGCGGACAGGATGCTTCGGACGTGTTGCGCTCGCAACTGATCAGGGCGGTGGCGCTCTGCGGCTTTGCTTCCGCCAATATCATGCTTCTATCCGTGTCCGTCTGGTCCGGGGCCGATGCCGCGACGCGTGACATGTTCCACTGGATTTCGGCGATGATTGCCGCGCCGGCGCTGATCTATGGCGGCCGGTTCTTCTATCAGTCGGCCTGGAATGCGCTGAAGCACGGGCGCACCAATATGGATGTGCCGATCGCGCTCGCCATCACGCTATCCTACGCAATCTCGCTGTGGGAGACGATTCATCATGGCGAACACGCGTGGTTTGACGCGACCGTGTCGCTGCTGTTCTTCCTGCTGATCGGCCGCACGCTTGACCATATCATGCGTGACAGGGCGCGCTCGGCCATTGCGGGCCTGGCCCGGCTTTCACCACGCGGCGCAACCGTTATCGGTGAGGACGGAACGCGGGAATATCGCCCGCTTGGCGATGTGCTACCCGGTATGACGATTGCGATTGCTGCCGGTGACCGCGTGGCGGTGGATGCGATCGTCACCAGCGGAAGCAGCGATCTCGACATGTCCATTGTCAACGGCGAAAGCGCGCCGCGTCGGGTGGAGGCGGGTGATCTGCTTCAGGCAGGCACGCTCAATCTCACCGGTTCGCTCGCCGCGCGGGTGACCGCATCGGCAAAGGATTCGTTTCTGTCGGAAGTGATCGGGCTGATGGAGGCGGCGGAAGGGGGGCGGGCGCGCTATCGGCGGATTGCCGACCGTGCCGCGAGCTATTATTCGCCCGTCGTACATCTTCTTGCTCTCATGACCTTTCTCGGTTGGGGCGTTTTGGGCGGTGACTGGAAGCAGGCGATGCTGATCGCGATTGCGGTTCTCATCATCACCTGCCCCTGTGCGCTTGGCCTTGCTGTTCCGGTGGTGCAGGTGGTGGCGGCAGGCCGGCTCTTTCGGCATGGCATCATGGTCAAGGAAGGCTCGGCGATGGAGCGACTGGCCGAAATCGACACCGTTCTGTTCGACAAGACAGGCACCCTGACGGTCGGGAAGCCGCGACTGGTGGAAACCGGCGATGTGAACCCCGCCACGATGGCGATCGCGGCTGGCCTTGCCGCCCATTCACGCCATCCGCTGTCCAAAGCCCTGCATGCAGCCTATGGCGGAATTTTACCGGTCTACGACGCGGTGCGTGAAATTCCCGGCTCCGGTGTTGAGGCTCTCACGCCGGCGGGAACCTACCGGCTTGGCAACCGCCGTTTTGCCTGCCCGGATGAATCGCAACTGGAAAACGGCGACGCGCGATCGGAAGTGGTGCTTTCGCTTGACGGCGGGTATCTGGCGAGTTTCGGTTTCGAGGACAATCCGCGTCCTGGCGCCGTACAGGCACTGCGCAGCCTTTCTGCGCGAGGACTGGTGCTGGAAATCGTGTCCGGGGACCGGGTGCCGGCCGTGAAGGCCATGGCGCAGCGTCTGGGCATTGCGAAATGGAACGCCGACCTGTCGCCGAAAGACAAGGCGGGGCGCTGTGCGGCGCTGGCAGGCGAGGGACGCAAGGTTCTGATGGTGGGCGACGGCATCAATGATGCGCCGGCGCTGGCTGCAGCACATGTTTCCATGGCACCGGCAACCGCCGCCGATATCGGCCGGCAAGCCGCCGACTTCGTGTTCATGCACGAGAATCTGGATGCCGTTCCTGTCGCCATCGAGACATCGCGGCGGGCCGGACAGCTTATCCGGCAGAACTTCGCGCTTGCCATCGGCTACAATGTCATTGCCGTGCCGATTGCGATTGCCGGTTATGCGACGCCGATGATCGCGGCCATCGCCATGTCGACATCGTCGCTCATCGTTGTTGCAAATGCGCTGCGTCTTGCCGGAACGGCTGAAGCCGTTTCTGCGCAACAGAGCGTGCCGACCGGATTTGCGGGCGAGGGGGCGCAACCGGCATGAACATGTTGATCTATCTCATCCCCGTCGCCTTGTTTCTCGGAGCGCTCGGGCTTTTCGCCTTCCTCTGGTCGGTGCGATCAGGGCAATATGAGGATATGGACGGCGCTGCCTGGCGAGCGCTGGACGATGGCGACGACCGGCCACGACCTTCCTAGGGGAGGCGCATTGGTTACGACCTTCCCCCGACCTGTCGCAAATATGCAAAGCTGATTTGCGTCATCAAAATTTAATCGTTTCAGTCGCCCCTAGCCTTGCCGTTTGTTCATTACAGTGCCACAACACGACCACCTAAAAGCAAGATGGAGGCACATCCGTGGAACAGGCAGAAATCGGTTTGATCGGTCTCGGCGTCATGGGCTCGAACCTGGCGTTGAACATCGCGGAAAAGGGCAACAAGATTGCCGTATTCAACCGAACCCCTGAAGCGACGAAAAAATTCTACGCCGAGGCTGGGGACTTGCAGGGGCAGTTGATCCCTTGCGAAACCATCGAGGAATTCGTCGCCGCCATTCGTCCTCCGCGCCCGATCATCATCATGATCAAGGCCGGCGATCCAGTTGACCAGCAGATGGAAATCCTGAAGCCGCATCTCTCGAACGGCGACATCATGATCGACGCCGGCAATGCGAATTTCCGCGATACGATCCGCCGTTTCGACAATCTGAAGGATAGCGGCCTGACCTTTATCGGCATGGGCGTTTCCGGCGGTGAAGAAGGTGCGCGTCACGGACCGTCGATCATGGTCGGCGGTACCGAAGATAGCTGGAAGCGCGTCGAGAAGGTTCTGACCTCCATTTCCGCCAAGTATAATGACGATCCGTGCGTGGCATGGCTCGGCAACGACGGTGCCGGTCATTTCGTCAAGACGATCCATAACGGCATCGAATATGCCGACATGCAGATGATCGCCGAAATCTACGGCATCCTGCGTGACGGCCTGAAGATGAGTGCGTCTGAAATCGCCGATGTATTCGGTGAATGGAACAAGGGCCGTCTCAACTCCTACCTGATCGAAATCACCGAGAAGGTTCTGCGCGCTGCCGATCCGATCACCAGCAAGCCGATGGTCGATCTGATCCTCGACAAGGCCGGCCAGAAGGGTACAGGCAAGTGGTCGGTTATCGAGGCGCAGAACATGGGCGTCGCCGCAACTGCCATTGAGGCCGCCGTGGCTGCCCGTATCCTGTCGTCGCAGAAGGACGAGCGCGAAGCTGCCGAGAAGATCTTCGGCCTGCCGACCGTTGCAGCTGCACCCGCTGACAAAAAGGCCTTTATCGCCGATCTGGAAAGCGCGCTTCTGGCCGCCAAGGTCGGTGCTTACGCACAGGGCTTTGCCGTCATGTCGGCCGCATCGAAGGAGTTCAACTGGAACCTGCCGATGCCGACGATCGCCCGCATCTGGCGCGCCGGCTGCATCATCCGCTCGGAATTCCTCGATGAGATCACCTCGGCCTTCACCAAGGATCCGCATGTGGCCAACCTCATCGTGACGCCTGCCTTCTCCGGCATCGTCAAGGACACCGACGCCGCCCTGCGCCGTGTCGTTTCCTACGCGGTTCTCTCCGGTCTGCCGGTTTCGGCACTCGCTTCCGCGCTTGGTTATTTCGACGCCTATCGTCGCGCCCGCGGCAGCGCGAACCTTATTCAGGCGCAGCGCGATTTCTTCGGGGCGCATGGCTTCGAACGCACCGACGGTGTCGACAAGTCGCATGGCCCATGGGGCAGCGGCGCCGACATTTTCTGATCGGCTATAACGATAAACAACAAAAGGCCCGCGCAAGCGGGCCTTTTTCGTTTCATCCGTCGATTTACTTAGCGTGCCGCAGAAAGGCCAACGATCAGGCCGGTGACGGCGTTGATGAGCAGGAACTGGTTGTCGACGCGTACCCAGCGCTGGTCGCGACGCGGCTCTGCCAGGCGGTAACGGCGATAGTCGCGGCGGTCGACGAAATGACGACGCTCTGCTGGCGAGAGGCGCTGACCGCGATCCCAACGGTGCTTCTTGACGATGACCTTTTTGGTGGTCGTGTGACGCTCGACGGTTACACCGCGATGACGATCGTCGTGGCGGCTTTGTGCCTGGGCCATTGGAGCAGCAAGAACAGTTGCGGCCAGAAGAATGGTGACGAACTTTTTCATGAATGTTTCCTCTCGTGTTTCGATAAGGAGAACTTACGAATAAACGAATGAACGGAAACTGAATTTAAAATTACATTTATGTAATGGTTGTTAATGGTTAGACGGGGACGTTAATCTTTCTGTTGGAGATTTCAGTCCAGCTTTTGCGTCGATCAGGCTGCCCGGTGGAAACCGGGCACCCTGTTTCAAGTATTAAACGCGTTCAGCGGATTTTGCCCAGAGGTTGATATCCGCGTCCTTCGCGTAACCGTCGATTTCCGCAAGCTCCTCTGTGGAGAAATCGGCATTGTCGAGCGCCTTGACGCAATCCTCGACCTGTTCGACACGGCTCGCACCGATGAGCGCCGACGTGATGCGACCACCGCGCAGCACCCAGGCGATTGCCATCTGCGCGAGCGTCTGGCCACGCCGCTCGGCAATGCGATTGAGCGCGCGGATGTTTTCGACATTGCGCTCGTTGAGGAAGGCGGGGTTGAGTGACTTGCTCTGCGATGCACGGCTGCCATCAGGCACGCCACCCAGATATTTCGTCGTCAGCATGCCCTGCGCCAGCGGCGAAAAGACGATGGAGCCAATGCCAAGATCTTCCAGCGTATCGACCAGACCGTCTTCCTCGATCCAGCGATTGATCATGGAGTAGCTCGGCTGGTGGATGATGCAGGGCGTGCCGAGATCTTTCAGGATCGCGGCGGCCTCACGGGTGCGTTTCGAGTTGTAGGACGAGATGCCGACATAGAGCGCCTTGCCCGAGCGCACGATCTGGTCCAGCGCGCCGCAGGTTTCCTCAAGCGGCGTGTTGGGATCGAAACGGTGGGAGTAGAAGATATCAACGTAGTCCAGCCCCATGCGCTTCAGGCTCTGGTCGCAGGACGATATCAGATATTTGCGGCTGCCCCACTCACCGTAGGGACCGGGCCACATGTTGTAGCCCGCCTTGGACGAGATGATCATTTCATCGCGGTAGCCTCTAAAATCCGTCTTCAGGATTTCGCCGAAGGCAGTTTCGGCGCTGCCGGGTGGTGGGCCGTAATTATTGGCCAGATCGAAATGGGTAATGCCGAGGTCAAAGGCGCGGCGGCAAATGGCCTGTTTGGTCTGGTGCGGTGTGTCGTTGCCGAAATTGTGCCACAGCCCGAGCGAGATCGCCGGCAGCTTCAGGCCAGTCTTTCCGCAATGATTGTATTTCATGGATGTATATCGGTTTTCGGCCGGTTGCCAAACCATGGGTCTTCCTCCACTTGCTGATGAATGGTTGCCGGAGAAGCCGGCAAACCTTTGAAAGATGAGGGCAGGCGCAACGTTGCCTGCCGTTCCGCTAAGGATGGTTAAGCCTTTCGCCGCGTGGTTTCAATGCGAGGATTGGCAGGTATAAAGATCGAAGATACGGAACTGCGGCTGCCCGCTGCCCGCCTTCGGGGTGAAGATGATCCGGCGTGTTTCGCCCGCTGCGAGATCGAACAGATTGTCGGAATAACGCCCGGGCTGATCGGCCTCCAGCATGACGAAGAGGGCAAGACCCGCTGCGGTGACATCGATTTCGAGCTGGCCGTTTTTCAATGTGCCGGTGGAGAACGTCAGTCCAGCGGGCTGTAGCTCCAGAGACTTGTAGGTGTCGCGCACATGATGGCCTTCGCCTGTCATGCCGTTGGATGCTATGAAGTTCCAGGCAAGAATGGAACCATCAGGCAGGCTGTCCATGTCGATTTCGGTCAGCGTCGCCGCCTTGTCCGTACCGCACGTGCCGTTGGCAGATTTCAGCGGCACGCGGTTACCCTCCATGGTGAGGGCGACAATATTCATGTCGATCTCGACATCTTCCGCCGTGTCGTTGACCATGGAGAAACTTAACCGGCGCCCGTCTTCCGAGGGAATGGCGGAAACCGAGACCGGTTGGAAGAAACGGCGGGCAGCATAATGCAGCGCCTTCCAGCCGCCGCCGTAATCCAGGCTCGACCATGAGGCAACCGGCCAAGTATCGTTGAGCTGCCAATAGAGCGTTCCCATGCAATGGGGTTTCAGCGAGCGCCAGTAGTCGACCGCGGTTCGGATGGCCAGCGCCTGCTGCACTTGGCTCAGATACACGAAATTTTCGAAATCCTTCGGAAAGCGGAAATAGCGGAACATGGTGCCAGCGATGCGCTCATTGCCGCCGACATTCTTCTGGTGCAGTTCGATCACCGGGGAGGCGATGTTCATGTCTTTCTCTTCCGCATAGGTGCGGATGACAGGCATGGAAGTGTAGGACTGAAAACCGAATTCGGAGCAGAAGCGCGGTTTGACCGAGCGGTAATTGTCGAACGATTTGTTTTCGTGCCAGACGGACCAGTAATGCATGTCGCCGGAACCATCCGCATGCCAGGCATCACCATAATCGAGGTAGCCTGAAGCCGGGCTGGAGGGCCACCAGAGTGCTTCGGGGGCGGCTTTTTTCAGCGCCTTTTCGATAGTGCGGTTGAGGCGGTCGTAAGCCACGAGATAACGGTCGCGGTTGTTGCGGGGCTCCTCGAACCAGGTGAGGGCACCCACCAATTCGTTGTCGCCGCACCAGAGCGCGATGGACGGATGGGAGGACAGGCGTTTTACCTGATAGTCGACCTCGTGTTCGACATTGTCGAGAAAGTCTTCGCTGCAGGGGTAAAGGTTGCAGGCGAACATGAAATCCTGCCAGACCAGAAGACCGAGACGGTCACAGAGATCGTAGAACCAGTCTTCCTCGTAAAACCCGCCGCCCCAGACGCGGATCATGTTCATATTGGCCTCGACGGCCGAACACAGAAGGTCTTCGGTTTTTTCGCGGCTGGTCAGCGAATAAAGCGCATCGGATGGAATCCAGTTCGCGCCACGGCAGAAGATTTCCCGGCCGTTGATGCGGAAGGCAAATCGGCTACCGGCCTCATCCTTGTCCGTCAGAAGTTCAATGGTCCTGAAGCCGATCCTGCGGGTGACGGTTTCATCCGGTAACTCCACCGCCAACGTGTAGAGCGTCTGTTCGCCGCTGCCCGCCGGCCACCAGAGCGCGGGGTCTTCCACGAAGAAGACGTGGCGCACCACCGTCTCACCCGCACCCACGCCGCAATCAAGCCGCAGCCTTTCATCGTTGAGGGAAAGATAGAGCGGAAGGCTCGCCTGACCTTCGGCAAACAGCGTGATTGCCACATGCAGCTCGACGCCGCCGTCGACATGATGTTGTGAGGTGACGACGTGTTCGACCCGTGCCGTATCGAGGCGCTTCAGCAGGATTTTGCCGTAAAGGCCGAGCGGAGCAATCGCGATATTCCAGTCCCAGCCGAAATGGCACTGTGGCTTGCGCAACATGTTGCCGTTGGCAATCGGCGAGTTGCCCTCATGATAGGGAATGTAAAAAGGTTGTCGCGCCTGCCGTTCCGCCCCGGCTGCGATGTTGGAGTGGAAATGGATACGAATGGTGTTTTCACCGGGCCGCACGGCGCGAGACACATCGGGACGGTAACGTCGGAAGCAATTGTCCGAACTCAAGACCGGGACATCGTTGACGAAGACGATCGCGACGGTGTCGAGATAATCTATATCGAGATACCAGCTGGCATCGGCGTCATCGAGGATGAAGGTCCGCTCTATGATCCAGTCCCGATGCGCGACCCATTGCACCGCATTTTCATTGGCACCGTGATAGGGGTCTGGAATGATGCCCGCGTTTTTGAGTGCGCTGTGAACGTCTCCCGGCACGGTAAGGTCGGTCGTATGGTCTCCTTCCAGCGAGGTCAGGCGCCAGAGCCCGGCCAGATCGATGACGGTTTCGGGCGTGGAGGAAGAAATCATGATGGGACCCTGCATGGACGAATTCAAATAGGATAAGCTGGCCATTATGACGCAGGCTTGTGTCGGAATCTGGGGAAGATGCATGCCCGCCAGCCAGCCGTTATCCAGCTCGCTCAGCTCGGCAATCTCCTCCCTCCGGCAACGTTACCGTAAAACAATCGTTCCGTCATGTCTTCGGAGTGAAACTTCATGCGCGAAAAATGCCCGTTGGTACTATTGGAAAACCACGGGTACGGATGCCTTGATATCTATTGACTTTTATTTATAAATATCAATTAATTATTGATACTAATTAATCTAGTTTATTGGCATTGTTTCTCTCTCGAGCAGAATTTTCGAGAGCGCGTAAGGTCGGTAATCCGGGATAAGTCTGTTCGATATTTTTCACGACCTACATCGTTATAGCCAAAGGCCCGAAGACCGGATCGGGTGTGACGGCGACCGGCGACGTTTGCCTTTGCAAGAAACAAAAAGCTATCTATGATTATTGTTCTGCAAAGCGTGGCGAAATGACATGAACGATACTGGTAATTCCGGCAGGGACGAAGCGAAGGCGACAACGGGCGAGCGCCCGACCTTGAAGACCATCGCCTACATGACGGGTCTTGGCATCACCACCGTGTCACGCGCGCTGAAGGATGCGCCTGACATCGGCGCGGAAACCAAGGAGCGCGTGCGGCTGATTGCCCAGCAGATCGGTTACCAGCCGAACCGAGCTGGTGTGCGCCTTCGCACCGGCAAGACCAATGTGATCGCGCTGGTGCTGAGCGTCGACGAGGAATTGATGGGCTTCACCAGCCAGATGGTATTCGGCATCACCGAGGTTCTTGCGACGACGCAATATCACCTCGTCGTTACCCCTCACACCCACGCCAAGGATTCCATGGTGCCGATCCGCTACATTCTCGAAACCGGTTCGGCGGACGGGGTCATTATCTCCAAAATCGAGCCGAACGATCCGCGCGTCCGTTTCATGACGGAGCGCAAAATGCCCTTCGTTACCCATGGGCGGTCCGACATGGGCATTGAGCACGCCTATCACGATTTCGATAACGAGGCTTATGCCTATGAGGCCGTGGAGCGGCTGGCGCAATGTGGGCGAAAGAGGATCGCCATCATCGTGCCGCCATCGCGGTTTGCGTTCCACGACCACGCCCGCAAGGGGTTCACCCGCGGTATCAGGGATTTCGGCGTTTCCGAATTCCCGTTGGATGCCATCACCATCGAGACGCCGCTCGACAAGATCCGCGATTTCGGCAAGCGCCTGATGCAATCAGACGATGGCCCTGACGGCATTGTCTCCATCAGCGGCAGCAGCACGATTGCGCTTGTGGCGGGGTTTGAGGCAGCCGGTGTCAGGATCGGCAAGGATATCGATATCGTGTCGAAACAGTCCGCCGAATTCCTGAACTGGATCCAGCCGCAAATCCACACAGTCAACGAGGACATAAAACTTGCGGGCAGGGAGCTTGCCAAGGCTCTGCTGGCACGCATCAACGGTGCGCCGCCAGAAACGCTGCAAAGCATCAGCCGCCCGGTCTGGTCCTCAATGGCGCCGAAGCCTTGATAGAAGGAACGCCTGTGCGGATCAGGACAGGCAATCCTTCAGCGAGCCGGCGATGCCGCGCATCATCTTGAAGTAGAGATCAGGACCCGGTTCAAGCGTGGCCGCTTCGGGATCGAGCGTCGCAGACTTTGCCGCCGTGCCTTCGGTTATGACGGAGATCAGTTTCGGCTCGAATTGCGGTTCGGCAAAAACGCAGGTCGCGCCAAGTTGGCGAACCTTTTCCTGCATCTCCCTGACGCGATCGGCACCGGGCAGGGTTTCGGGGCTGACGGTGATCGATCCCGCCGTTTTTACGCCGTAGCGATGCTCGAAATATTGATAGGCATCGTGGAAGACGATGAAGGGCTTGTCCTTCACAGGCTTGACCGTTTCGGCAATTTCGCTGTCGAGCGCATCGAGATCGTCGATCAGTTTCTTCGTATTGGCCTGATAGGTTTCCGCATTGCCGGCATCGGCGGCAATCAGCGCGGTTTCTATCGTCTGGGCCATGGCCTTGGCGTTGGCCGGATCGAGCCACAGATGAGTGTCGTACGCGCCGTGTTCATGGTCGCCGTCATCGTGCGCATGATCATGATCATGAGCGTCTTCGCTGTCCGAATGGCCGGCATGTTCTCCATGGGCCTCTTCGCCATCGTCATGCGCCTCGAAAGGGCCGCCTTCGCGGAAGGGAAGCTTTTCCAGCCCCTTGGCGTCTTCCAGTTCGACCACTGTTGCCTTGCTGGTCAACGCCTCCAGCGGCTTCTGCAGAAATGCCTCCAGTCCAGGCCCGACCCAGAAGACCAGATCGGCCTTTTCCAGCGTGCGGGCATTGGAAGGCCGCAGATTATAGGTATGCGGTGAGGCGGCGCCGTCGACAATGAGTTGCGGTTCGCCCACGCCACGCATGATTGCCGCGACGAGGGAATGGACAGGCTTGATCGAGACCACGACATTTGGGGCGGCGGTGGCGCCGGAGGCGGCCGCCGCTATTGCTACCGATGCCATGAGCGGGATCACGAACGATCTCATGAAATGCACTCCACTTGAAGAAGTATAGTTATGTTATTACATTTATTGCGTAACTCTATAACGTATGCGATAGCGGTAAGCAACATCGCCGATCGGACAATCCCATGCTTCATTCCGCCCATGCGGGCAAAGAGATACTGGTGTCACTTTCCAATGCCGGCGTGCAGCGCAACGGTCGCTGGCTCGTGCGCGGCGTGGAGTTTTCCGTCAGCAAGGGTGAGATCGTCACGTTGATCGGGCCGAACGGTTCGGGCAAATCAACCAGCGCGAAAATGGCGATCGGTGTCTTGAAGCCGAGCGAAGGCGCGGTATCGCGCATTGCCGGTCTGAGGGTCGGGTATGTGCCGCAGAAGCTTTCGGTCGACTGGACCATGCCGCTTTCTGTGCGCCGGTTGATGACGCTGACCGGGCCGCTTCCCGCGCGCGAAATCGACGCGGCGCTGAACGCCACGGGTATCGCGCATCTGGCAAACGCGGAGGTGCAGCATCTTTCTGGCGGAGAGTTCCAGCGGGCGCTTCTTGCCCGCGCCATTGCGCGCAAGCCCGATCTGCTGGTTCTCGACGAGCCCGTGCAGGGCGTTGATTTCTCCGGGGAGATCGCGCTTTATGATTTGATAAAAAATATCAGGAATTCAAACAATTGCGGAATTCTGTTAATCTCGCATGACTTGCATGTGGTAATGGCGGAAACCGATACCGTAATATGCCTGAACGGCCATGTCTGCTGCCGGGGAACGCCGCAGGCGGTGAGCCAGAGCCCGGAGTATATGCGGCTTTTTGGTGGGTCGGCCGCCAAGGCGCTTGCTGTTTACAGCCACCATCACGACCACACCCATCTGCCCGATGGCCGGGTGCAGCACGCGGATGGTTCGGTGACCGAACATTGCCACCCCGATGATGGCCATCATCATGCGCATGAGCAGCATCACGACCATAATCATGACCACGGGGACTGCGGCTGCGGCCACGAGCATGACGGACATGCCACTTCAAGCCACCAGCAGGGAGAGCGGCATGTTTGACGATTTCTTCGTTCGCGCCATGATCGCCGGCATCGGTGTTGCGCTCACCGCCGGTCCCCTTGGCTGCTTCGTTGTGTGGCGGCGCATGGCCTATTTCGGCGATACGATGGCCCATTCGGCACTGCTTGGCGTTGCGCTGTCGCTGCTGTTGCAGATCAACCTCATCGTCAGCGTCTTTCTTGTAGCCTCGGCGGTTTCGATCCTGCTGATTTTTCTGCAACGGCGGCAGGCGCTTTCCGCCGATGCGCTCCTCGGCATACTCTCTCATTCGGCGCTGGCGATCGGCCTCGTCATCGTTGCCTTCATGAGCTGGGTGCGCATCGATCTCGTCTCCTTCCTGTTCGGGGATATTCTGGCCGTTACCCGCAGCGATATCGCGCTGATCTGGGGCGGCGGGCTGGTGGTGCTGGTTTCCATGGTGTTCCTGTGGCGATCTCTGCTGGCCTCCACAGTCAATACCGAGTTGGCCGAGGCCGAGGGGTTGAACCCGGAACGCGCCAAGCTCATCTTCACGCTGTTGATGGCGCTGGTGATCGCCATCGCCATGAAGGTGGTCGGCATCATGTTGATCACATCGCTGCTCATCATACCGGCGGCGACAGCCAGACGTTTTTCTTCCACGCCTGAGGTGATGGCTGTGGTCGCGTCTGTGATTGGAGCGGTTGCCGTCGTTGGCGGCCTGTTCGGATCGCTGAGTTACGACACGCCATCAGGACCGTCCATCGTGGTTGCCGCCGTGATCCTGTTCGTTATAAGCCTGTTGCCGGCACCGGGTTTTTCCCGCTCCGCAGATGAAGGAGGCAAGTCATGAATGCGCAGAACCTTACCAAAAACCAGTCGCTGGTCATGAATGCCTTGTCGAATGCGCATGCGCCTCTCAGCGCCTATGTGATCCTCGACAAGCTGCGCGACGATGGTTTTCGCGCGCCGCTGCAGGTCTACCGGGCGTTGGAAAAGCTGGTGGAATATGGTCTCGTGCACCGGCTTGAAAGTCTCAACGCCTTTGTTGCGTGCACCCATACGCAAGCCGAATGCTGCTCGCATCATCATGGCACCGTCGCCTTTGCCATTTGCGAATCCTGCGGCCAGGTGAATGAGTTCCACGATCACGAGATTGACCATCGCCTCGAGCGCTGGGTCAAGGACAGCAAGTTCAAGGCGGAAAAGACCACTATCGAAATTCGTGGTCTGTGTGCCGCCTGCGCGGGGTAACACCGTTTGGCGACAGCGGGCGTTCTTGCCCGCCATCCGTCATTCTTCGATGACTTCCAGATCCTTCGAAAAGCGCTTCCAGTTTTCGATGTAATTTTCCGCCGAGCGGCGGATGCTGGCGACGGCCTCGTCATCCAGCGTTCGGACGGCACGCGCCGGCGATCCGACGATCAGGGAATTGTCGGGAAACTCCTTGCCCTCCGTCACCAGCGCATTGGCGCCGACCAGGCAGTTGCGGCCGATCTTTGCGCCGTTGAGGATCGTTGCGCCCATGCCGACGAGCGAATTGTCGCCGATGGTGCAGCCGTGGATGATGGCGTGGTGGCCGATAGTGCACATTTCGCCGATCGTGGCGGCAAAACCGAGATCGCTGTGCACCATCACGCCGTCCTGAATATTGGTGCCGCGACCGATGCTGATTGGATCATTATCGCCGCGCAGCGTCGCGCCGAACCAGATGCCGACATCCTCGGCAAGTATCACCGAGCCAATGACATTCGCATCGGGTGCGACCCAGTAGCGATCCGTGGCGGGGGGCTGCGGCACCCGATCTGCGAGGCGATAAAGCGGCATGGCGGTTCTCTCCCTTTGGATTATGCGCCGATAGCGATCAGGCGACCGTAACGGACAGAGTGCCGACACCGTCTACACCACACTCGATCCGATCGCCGCGCACGATAGGGCCGACGCCCGCGGGCGTGCCGGTCATGATGACATCGCCAGCGGCAAGCGTGAACAGCTTGGAAAGCTCGGCAATCACTTCCGGCACTTTCCAGATCATCTGCGCCAGATCGCCTGTCTGCTTGCGCTCACCATTGACATTGAGCCAGATCGCACCGGTCGACGAATGGCCGATCTTGTCTGCGGGAACGATGGCGGAGACCGGCGCGGAATATTCGAACGCTTTTGCGCCCTCCCACGAGCGTCCCATCTTCTTCAAACCATCCTGAAGGTCGCGGCGTGTCATATCGATGCCAACCGCGTAACCCCAGACGTGGCCCAGCGCATCGCTTGCCAGAATATCCGCACCGCCGCTTTTCAACACCACGACGCATTCGACTTCGTAATGCACGTTCGACGACAGCGAAGGGTAAGGGAAATCCTGACCCGCAGGCAGAAGGTTGTCCGGATTTTTCTGGAAATAAAACGGCGGTTCCCTTGAAGGATCGTGGCCCATCTCGATGGCGTGATCGGCATAATTGCGGCCGACACAATAGACCCGCCGCACGGGGAACATCTCGTTTGTGCCCTCTACGGGCAGAAGAACGGGTTCTGGAACTGGAATGACGGTGGCGGCCATGGGATTTCCTGTCGTCTTTTTTAGAACTGCAAGTCTTGTCCCGCGATTCCTGGGTGATTTCCAGTTCAAAATGACCGCAGCCGCAAAACTGGCTTTTTGCGGTCCTTTGCTGTAGAAGCCGCCGCAAAGAGGTAATTCATGTACAGACAAGCGCTTGCAAACGGCGAAAAAATCTTTGCCGTGGCCCCGATGATCGATTGGACGGACACGAGGTGCAGATTTCTGCACCGGCAATTGTCGAAGCGTGCGCTGCTTTATACCGAAATGATCGTTGCCGACGCCATCATCCATGGCCAGCGCGACAGGTTGCTCAACTATCATACTCAGGAACATCCGGTTGCACTGCAACTCGGTGGGTCGGATCCGGTAAAGCTCTCGGAGGCGGTGCGGATCGCCAGCGATTATGGCTATGACGAGATCAACCTTAATGTCGGCTGTCCTTCGGACCGGGTGCAATCCGGCACTTTCGGCGCATGTCTGATGCGCGAGCCCGAGATTGTCGCGCAATGCGTGACGGCGATGAAGGCCGTTGCGAAGGTGCCGGTCACGGTCAAATGCCGCATTGGCGTGGACGATCAGGAGCCGGAAGCCGTGCTGCCGGATTTTCTTTCGCGGGTTGTGGCGGCGGGCGCGGATGCGGTCTGGATCCATGCGCGCAAGGCTTGGTTGCAAGGTCTTTCGCCGAAGGAAAACCGTGAAGTGCCGCCGCTCGATTACGATCTCGTCTATCGCATGAAGCGGGAAAATCCTGACATCTTCATCGGTATCAACGGCGGTATCTCCGATCTCGATCAGGCAAGCCTCCATCTGCAGCATATGGACGGCGTGATGCTTGGCCGTGCGGCCTATCACAATACGTCCATCCTTGCTGATGTCGACCATCGCATTTATGGCGAAGAGGCCCGGCAAGCTGACTGGATGGGGCTGCGTGATGCGATGATGGCCTACGCCACCGACTACATCGCCGCCGGCGGGCGTCTCAACCACGTTACCCGCCACATGGTCGGCCTGTTTCAGGGCATGCCTGGCGCGCGCCGTTTCCGGCAGATCCTTTCCAGCGACGCCACACGGCCGGGCGCTGGAACCGAGGTGATCGAGGCGGCGTTCGCGGCAGTCGATTTCAACCCGGCGAAAGAAATGGCTGGCTGAGCCAGTCAGACCAATTTCTGCAATACCTGTGCGCCGTTTGGTGCATTGACCTTGCCGCCAGTGATGAAGAAAGCGAAGACATCGCGAGGGGTCTTCTCGACTTTTCTATCGGGAGCGATCAGCGGCAGGTCATCCGGAACACCGCCCGCCGCATAGGTCTTGACCCGTTTTGCCCAATGGTCAATCTCGGCCTTCGGATAACAGGTCTCGATATCATCTTCTCCCTTTTGCAGGCGGCAATAGACGAAATCGGCAGTTACGTCAGGCAGCATCGGATAATCGTGATGGTCGGCGCAGACGACCGCGACTTTGTGTTTGGCGAGAAGATCGATGAATTCCGGCACCTGAAATGTCGGGTTTCGCACTTCGACCACGTGGCGAAGGCTGATGCCGTCCTGTTTTTCGGGCAGCAATGCCAGAAACGCGCCGAAATCCTCGGCGTCGAATTTTTTAGTCGGCGCGAATTGCCACAGGATCGGACCGAGATGGTGGCCTAGCTCCGTCAGTCCCTGCGTCAGGAACTTCGTCATGGATTCACCCGCCTCGGCCAGGACCTTGCGGTTGGTGACGAAGCGGCTTGCCTTCAGGGAGAAAACGAAATCCTCAGGCACGTCCGCCGCCCATTTGGCGAAGGTCTCGGGTTTCTGGCTGCTATAATAGGTGCCGTTCACCTCGATCGCCGTCAATTGCCGGCTGGCATGTTCCAGCTGGCGTTTCTTCGGCAGTTTTTCCGGATAAAACGTGCCTTCCCACGGCTCGAAAGTCCAGCCGCCGATACCGGTGCGGATCGTGCCTGATGTCGACATATACTGTTCCTCCTCGGGCTATCGGCCTTACGTACCCTTGCTGCGAAAGGTGCGGATTACTCCGCAGCCTCGCGTTTTCCGGCTGGCCGGCGTTCTAGAAGTTCCTTCAGGAAATGACCGGTATAGGAGCGCTCGTTCTTGACGATGTCTTCCGGCGTGCCGGTTGCCACCACTTCGCCGCCGCCCGTGCCGCCTTCGGGGCCAATATCGATGATCCAGTCGGCCGTCTTGATGACTTCGAGATTGTGCTCGATTACCACGACGGAATTGCCCTGATCCACCAGCGCCTGCAGCATTTCCAGAAGCTTGTTGACGTCGTGGAAATGGAGACCCGTCGTCGGCTCATCGAGAATGTAGAGCGTGCGGCCGGTGGAGCGTTTCGACAGTTCCTTGGCGAGCTTGACGCGCTGCGCCTCGCCGCCGGAGAGCGTATTGGCCTGCTGGCCGACCTTGATGTAACCGAGGCCGACATCGAACAGCGCTTGCAGCTTG
Organism: Agrobacterium sp. SORGH_AS_0745; assembly: GCF_030818995.1. Lineage (NCBI taxonomy): Bacteria > Pseudomonadati > Pseudomonadota > Alphaproteobacteria > Hyphomicrobiales > Rhizobiaceae > Agrobacterium > Agrobacterium sp. SORGH_AS_0745. The sequence continues at coordinate 2,150,327 of NZ_JAUTBI010000003.1, read as the reverse complement.
TCACGCACGGCCGGAACGGCGGCGAAGAATTCCACACCTTCTTCCACCGTCATATCCAGCACGTCAGCAATGGACTTGCCCTTGAAGGTCACATCCAGCGTCTCGCGATTATAACGCTTGCCGTGGCAGACGTCGCAGGTGACATAAACATCCGGCAGGAAGTGCATCTCGATCTTGATGACGCCGTCGCCCTGGCAGGCTTCGCAGCGGCCGCCCTTGACGTTGAAGGAGAAACGGCCAGGTGCATAACCGCGGGCCTTCGCCTCTGGCAGACCGGCGAACCAGTCACGGATCGGCGTGAATGCGCCGGTGTAGGTGGCGGGGTTTGATCGTGGTGTGCGGCCGATTGGCGACTGGTCGATATCGATCACCTTGTCGATGAATTCGAAACCATCGATGCGGTCATGCTCGGCCGGAATTTCGCGCGCGCCCATCACCCGGCGTGCTGCCGACTTATAGAGCGTCTCGATCAGGAAGGTGGATTTGCCACCACCCGACACGCCGGTAACGGCGGTGAAAACGCCAAGGGGAACGGCCGCAGTCACATTCTTCAGGTTGTTGCCGCGTGCGCCAAAAACCTTGATTTCGCGGCCCTTTTTCGGCTTGCGGCGTTCTGCCGGCACGGCGACGCCGAGTTCGCCGGATAGATATTTGCCGGTCAGCGATTTCGGATTGGCCATCACCTCCTGCGGCGTGCCTTCGGCGATGACCTGACCGCCGTGAATGCCGGCGGCCGGGCCGATATCAACGACATAATCCGCCGTCAGAATGGCATCCTCGTCGTGTTCGACCACGATCACTGTATTGCCGATATCACGCAGATGTTTCAGCGTATCAAGCAGACGGGCATTATCACGCTGATGCAGGCCGATGGACGGCTCATCCAGAACATAGAGAACGCCGGTGAGGCCGGAGCCGATCTGCGAAGCAAGCCGGATGCGCTGGCTTTCTCCGCCGGAAAGCGTGCCGGAATTGCGTGACAGGCTGAGATAATCCAGCCCGACATCGTTGAGGAATCGCAGACGTTCGCGGATTTCCTTGAGAATGCGAACCGCGATCTCGTTCTGTTTGGCGTTCAGATTTTCCGGCAGCGTCTCGAACCAGTCGCGTGCCATACGGATCGACATCTGGGTGACTTCGCCGATGTGCATTCTGTTGATCTTGACGGCGAGCGCTTCCGGCTTCAGGCGATAGCCGGCGCAGGCCGGGCAGGGGGCCGCCGACATATAACGCTCGATTTCCTCGCGCGCCCAGGCGCTGTCGGTTTCTTTCCAGCGACGCTCCAGATTGGGAACGATGCCTTCGAAATTCTTCACCGTCTTGTAGGAGCGCGCGCCGTCCTGATAGTTGAACTCGATCTTGTCGTCAGTGCCCTTGAGAATGGCGTGCTGCGCCTCTTTCGAAAGGTCCGTCCATTTGCTCGACAGCTTGAAACCGAAGGCCTTGCCCAGCGCCTCCAGCGTCTGGTTGTAATAGGGGGAAGACGACTTGGCCCAGGGGGCGATCGCGCCATCCCGCAGGGTGCGTGCAGGTTCGGGCACGATCAGGTTTTCGTCCACCTTCTGCTGCGAGCCGAGACCGTCACAGGTGGGGCAGGCGCCGAAGGGATTGTTGAAGGAGAAAAGCCGGGGCTCGATTTCCGGGATGGTGAAGCCGGAGACCGGGCAGGCGAATTTTTCCGAAAACAGCATACGCTCGTGAGTCTCATTGAGCGATTTGTTTGCGGAGCCGCCAGCCGAGGTTTCTTCCGGCGGCAAGGGCTTGTCGGCAAATTCGGCCACTGCCAACCCGTCGGCAAGCTTGAGGCAGGTCTCGAGACTGTCGGCAAGGCGTGCTGCCATATCCGGGCGCACGACGGCGCGGTCCACCACCACATCGATATCGTGTTTGTACTTCTTGTCGAGGACGGGAACGTCAGCGATCTCGTAGAACTGGCCATCCACCTTGACGCGCTGGAAGCCCTTCTTCATCAGCTCGGCGAGTTCCTTTTTATATTCGCCTTTGCGGCCGCGCACGATCGGCGCGAGAATATAAAGGCGCGTGCCTTCCTCGAAGGCAAGGATACGGTCGACCATCTGGCTGACCGTCTGGCTCTCGATCGGCAGGCCCGTCGCCGGCGAGTATGGCACGCCGACACGCGCAAACAGCAGGCGCATATAGTCGTAGATTTCCGTGACCGTGCCGACCGTGGAGCGCGGGTTCTTCGAGGTGGTTTTCTGCTCGATGGAAATCGCTGGAGAAAGACCCTCGATGCGGTCTACATCCGGCTTCTGCATCATTTCGAGGAACTGGCGCGCATAGGCCGAGAGACTCTCGACATAACGGCGCTGGCCCTCGGCATAGATTGTGTCGAAGGCGAGCGACGACTTGCCCGAGCCGGAGAGCCCGGTCATGACGATCAGCTTATTGCGCGGTAGATCCAGATCGATACCCTTGAGATTATGCTCACGGGCACCACGGATGGAAATCGTCTTCAGTTCACTCATGATAAAGCTCGGACAAAATTAACAGGCCTGATGGCGGCGCGTCCTTATGTAGTGACGCAACCGGACGTGTCGAGGTTTATTCCCTATCGATCGATGGCTTTTCGGCTCACTTGACTCGAATTTCGTGATTTAATAGAACAAAAAAGGAACAAATTGCAAGTGCGAATATACTATCTGAAAAAGTCAGGATTATTCGCTGTGGATTGTTCCCCGTTGCGGTGCCCTTTGCGGGCGGCGATGGTTATTGTGTGCGGGATTTTTTGAAATGCAATTGCCGGTGACGATGGCTGGCGGACAGGATGACGAGATGGCTGGTAGCGTAAACAAGGTAATTCTGATTGGGAACGTTGGCGCCGATCCCGAAATTCGCCGGACGCAGGACGGCCGTCCGATCGCCAATCTGCGTATCGCCACCTCAGAGACGTGGCGGGACCGCAACAGCGGCGAGCGCAAGGAAAAGACAGAATGGCACACGGTCGTCGTTTTCAACGAAGGGCTGTGCAAGGTTGTCGAACAATATGTGAAAAAGGGCGCCAAGCTCTATATTGAAGGCCAGCTGCAGACGCGCAAGTGGCAGGACCAGACCGGTAACGACCGTTACTCCACCGAAGTGGTACTGCAGGGCTTCAACTCCACGCTGACGATGCTCGACGGTCGCGGCGAAGGTGGCGGCGGCAGCCGCAGCGGTGGCGACATCGGCGGTGGAGATTATGGCAGCGGCGGCGGTAACTACGGCGGCGGTTACGACCAGCAGCCGGCGGCTCGCGGCGGTGCGTCGCGTGGCGGCAGCCAGCCTTCCGGCGGCTTCTCAAGTGACATGGACGACGATATCCCGTTCTGATCGGGACCGTGATTGACGGGGCGGGGGCCGGTCGAAACCGGTTGCCCGCTTCAAGGTCGCGACGACCTATGCCGCGGCTTTGTCCGCCAGCATTGCAACCATGACATCGGACTGCGAAAGAATACCCACCATCTTGCCGTTGGCGTCGATCACCGGCAGGTAATGCAGCCCTTCCTCCGCAAAGCGGATGATTGCTTCCTCGATCGCCGTTTCCGGCTGCACGGTTCTAACAGGCGATGTCATGATATCCTTGACGGTATCGTTGGGTGCGCTTGTGCCTGAGAGAATAAGGCGCAGGCGCTGCAGGAAACCGATGGAAGGGCGGCCGTTTCTCCAGCTAGCCTTTTCAAGAAAATCCGTCTGAGTGACGATGCCAAGGATTTCGGCCCTGTCGTTGGTCACGGGCAGAGCCTTGAAATGGCGGTTGCGCATCAGTGAATGGGCGTGGCGCAGGCTATCATCCGGGGCGACGCCGACCACATCGCGCGACATGACGCTGGCGCAATCGAGGTGGAGGGCGCGGCGGCGCCAAGAGCGCAATTCCTGTCTTGCGCAAAATCATCTCCAGCACATCGCGATCAATATCGAGAACCTCGTCATATTCCTTCAGCACCTCGTCCAGATCGGCTGAGGAAAAGCCGATTTTCTGTATCGGCGTCGGGTCTGCCGTGCCGTGGCTGGCCTTTCCCAACCTCAGGCCGTGCGGATAGGCGCGGCCGGTGGCATTGTTATAAACGAGCGCGAGGATGAGAAGGATGAGCGAGTTTCCGGCGACCGGCCAGAGAATAAATCCATAGCCGAGACTATGCACGGCGGGACCGCCGAGAACGGCCGTCAGCGCCACCGCGCCGCTTGGCGGGTGCAGGCAGCGCAGCGCCATCATGGCAGCAATGGCAAGGCTTATGGCAAGCGCGCTGGCAAGAAAAATATCCGGAACGAGTAAAGCCACCGTCACGCCCACGAAAGCCGACACGATGTTGCCGCAGAGGATCGACCAGGGCTGCGCAAGGGGGCTGGATGGCACGGCGAATAAAAGCACCGCCGAGGCGCCCATCGGCGCGATCATGGCTGGCAGGGTAGGGTCTAGGCGGAAAGCAAGGCTGCCCAGAAGTCCCGTCAGCGAAATGCCGACGAAGGCGCCCGCCGCAGCGCGCAGCCTTTCCCGGTTACTGACGGGAGCGGCATCCGGGATGAGGCGGCGCAGCGTGGATCGCATGGAGAGAGCTTTCTGATGCGGAAAAAAGATGCGCGTCTTTTACCCGAGGCAGGAGCCGTATTCAAAGGGCGGATTTTTCGCAAATCCGGCCGGTTGCGGCATTTTGTTGTGAACCGATGGTCGTCAGAATGCGAAGGCCGATTTTATGCCGTCCACTACGAACTGCACGGAAAGCGCGGCAAGAAGGACGCCGAGCAGCCTTGTCAGGATCGCGCGGCCGGTATTGCCGAGAAAACGGTCCATGCGTTCCGAGACGATCAGGGTGGCGTAGACGAGGGCCATGGCGAAGGCGAGGATGAGAATAAGCACGACCATTTCGAGCGTCGTCTTCATCGTTCCCGCCAGGAGCACGGTCGCGGAAATGGCGCCAGGCCCGGCGATCAACGGCAAGGCGAGCGGAAAGACCGCCAGATTATGCAGATGGTCCTTGGTGATGGCGATCTCCGAGGTCTTTTCCTTGCGCTCCTGGCGTTTCTCGAAAATCATCTCGAAGGAAATCCAGAACAGCAGCAGGCCACCGGCGATGCGAAAGGCACCCAGCGAAATGCCGAGAAGGTTGAGGATGGTGAGACCGAACAGGGCGAAGATGGCGAGAATGCCGAAGGCGATGATCGAACCGCGCAGGGCCACCTGGGCGCGCTGGTCGCGCGTCATTCCAACCGTGAGTGCGAGAAATACGGGCGCGAGACCGGGCGGATCGAGCGTGACCAGAAGTGTTGTAAGCGCGTTGATGAGCGTTTCGCTGCTGGCCATTCTTTCCCCACCTGTTCTGTTTTTAGGCCGGAGCCTACGCAAGTCGTACTCGCTTTGAAAGGGAGCGGCGTCGCTTTTGCCAACCTAAATGGCGAAAAGCGGGGTATGTCTTGCAAATGACGCAAAAGACTGTTCAAAACTCGCCGGGAAATTGGCTTAACGTGGCTGTTTCCGCTATAAAAATCCATCCGATTCTTAACAGAGAATGTGATCCGTTTTGACTGACCAGAGCCCCCCCGGCGGCGGAAAACTTCCGCCAGGCATTGAACCGATTTCCATCATTGAGGAAATGCAGCGGTCCTATCTCGATTACGCCATGAGCGTTATCGTTTCCCGCGCGCTTCCCGATGTCCGTGACGGTCTGAAGCCGGTTCATCGCCGTATTCTTTACGGCATGTCCGAACTCGGCATCGACTGGAACAAGAAATACGTTAAATGCGCCCGCGTCACCGGTGACGTGATGGGTAAATTCCATCCGCACGGCAATGCGGCGATTTACGATGCGCTGGCGCGCATGGCGCAGGACTGGTCTCTGCGCCTGCCGCTGATCGACGGACAGGGCAACTTCGGCTCCATCGACGGCGATCCGCCGGCGGCCGAACGTTACACCGAGTGCCGTCTCGAAAAGGCAGCGCATTCGCTTCTCGACGATCTCGACAAGGAAACGGTGGATTTCCGCGACAACTATGACGGCACCTTGCATGAGCCGGTCGTCATTCCCGCGAAATTCCCGAACCTTCTGGTCAACGGGGCGGGCGGCATCGCCGTCGGCATGGCGACGAATATTCCGCCGCACAATCTTTCCGAAGTCATCGACGGCTGTATCGCCCTCATCGACAATCCGGCGATTGAGCTGCTTGAACTGATGCAGATCATTCCCGGCCCGGACTTCCCGACCGGCGCGCTCATCATGGGCCGTTCCGGCATTCGCTCTGCTTATGAGACGGGTCGCGGATCGGTCATCATGCGCGGCCGTGCGACCATCGAGCCGATGCGCGGCGACCGCGAGCAGATCATCATCACCGAGGTTCCCTATCAGGTGAACAAGGCGACGATGATCGAGAAGATGGCCGAACTGGTCAAGGAAAAGCGCATCGAGGGTATTTCCGATCTGCGCGACGAGTCCGACCGCCAGGGTTATCGCGTCGTCGTCGAGCTGAAGCGCGACGCCAATGCCGAAGTCATCCTGAACCAGATCTATCGCTACACGCCGTTGCAGACCTCCTTCGGCTGCAACATGGTGGCGCTGAACGGCGGCAAGCCGGAACAGATGACGCTGCTGGACATGCTGCGCGCCTTCGTGTCCTTCCGTGAGGATGTCGTCAGCCGCCGCACGAAGTATCTGCTGCGCAAGGCGCGCGACCGCGCGCATGTGTTGGTCGGTCTGGCGATCTCGGTTGCCAATATCGACGAAGTCATCCGCGTCATTCGTCATGCTCCCGATCCGGCTTCGGCCCGTGAGGAGCTGATGACGCGGCGCTGGCCGGCGCAGGATGTGGAAAGCCTGATCCGTCTCATCGACGATCCGCGCCACCGCATCAATGAAGACGGCACCTACAATCTCTCCGAAGAGCAGGCACGCGCCATTCTCGAATTGCGCCTTGCCCGCCTGACGGCGCTTGGCCGCGACGAAATCGGCGACGAGCTGAACAAGATCGGTGCGGAAATCAGCGAATATCTCGAAATCCTGTCTTCACGGCTGCGCATCATGCAGATCGTCAAGGATGAGCTTATTGCCATCCGCGACGAGTTCGGCACGCCACGCCGGTCCGAGATCGTCGAAGGCGGTCCTGACATGGATGATGAAGACCTCATCTCCCGCGAAGATATGGTCGTCACCGTTTCACATCTCGGCTACATCAAGCGCGTGCCGCTGACCACCTACCGGGCACAGCGTCGCGGCGGCAAGGGCCGTTCCGGCATGGCGACGCGCGACGAAGATTTCGTCAACCGTCTCTTTGTCGCCAATACTCATACGCCGGTGCTGTTCTTCTCCTCGCGCGGCATCGTGTACAAGGAAAAGGTCTGGCGCCTTCCGATCGGTACGCCGCAGTCGAAGGGCAAGGCCCTCATCAACATGCTGCCGCTGGAACCAGGCGAGCGCATCACCACCATCATGCCGTTGCCCGAGGACGAAACGACCTGGGAAACGCTCGATGTGATGTTCTCGACGACGCGCGGTACGGTTCGCCGCAACAAGCTCGGCGATTTCGTGCAGGTCAACCGCAACGGCAAGATCGCCATGAAGCTGGAGGAGGAGGGCGATGAAATCCTCTCCGTCGAAACCTGTACCGACCAGGATGACGTATTGCTGACGACGGCACTCGGCCAGTGCATCCGCTTCCCCGTCGACGATGTCCGCGTCTTCGCCGGCCGCAACTCGGTTGGCGTGCGCGGTATCAACATGGCGGATGGCGACCGCATTATCTCCATGACCATTGTGGGCCATGTGGAAGCTGAACCGTGGGAGCGTGCGGCCTACCTCAAGCGTTCGGCCACCGAGCGGCGTGCCGCCGGGGTCGATGAGGAAGATATCGCACTGGTTGGCGAGGAAGTCGCGGAAGAAGGCGAACTCAGCGAAGAGCGTTATCAGGAACTGAAGGCACGCGAAGAATTCGTGCTGACCGTCTCTGAAAAAGGCTACGGCAAGCGTTCTTCGTCTTACGACTTCCGCACATCGGGTCGTGGCGGCAAGGGCATCCGCGCCACCGATACCTCGAAGACGACGGAAATCGGCGAACTCGTTGCGGCCTTCCCGGTGGACGAAGGCGACCAGATCATGCTGGTTTCCGATGGCGGCCAGCTGATCCGTGTGCCGGTAAACGGCATCCGTATCGCAAGCCGCGCCACCAAGGGCGTGACGATCTTCTCCACCGCCAAGGATGAGAAGGTGGTTTCCGTGGAACGTATCAACGAGCCTGAAGGCGACGAAGAGGCGGAAAACGGTAATGGCGAAGATGTGGCAGACACTCTGCCGGATACGCCAGAGGCACCGGAGAGCGAGGCGTAAGTCGCCTCGTTTCTTCATTGTCAATCAACAAAAACCCCGCGGTGCACAGGCTCCGCGGGGTTTTTCTTTGTCTCGTCCGATTATGTTCGGTTTGTCAGCGGATCCGGATATGGACCGGTGCACGCCCGGAGCGGCGGCCGACATGAAGGTGGATATTTGCTTCCGGCTGATTGGCACGCCAGGCGCGGGCGCCGTGCGACAGAAGCAGGCTGACGAGATCACGCGTCTTTGCCTTGGAGCGGTTAAGACCGAGATCGGCAATGCGCATTGCCGCCTCGTGAATGGGATGCAGAACCGACAGACTGCCTTGCCCGTTGCCAGACGCAATGTCCGAATAGTTCTCGTTAACTGCCATCTTGGAAAGCCTCGCTACACATTACACAATTCGAGGAGACAGGCGATGTTTCAACAAATAAGCCACCGCCTGCGCGAACGTCGATTACTGGAGTGACGCCCAGCAGCTGACGCCTTTCTTTTTCAATGCATTGCATGCATTTACCGCGGCGGCTTGGCCGTCGAAGCCGCCGAAGCGGGCGCGGTATACCTGGGAGCCTTCTCTGCTGAAGGCCACCGTGAAGGGTTTTGCGGACCGAAGGGCGGCGCCGCCTTTTTCCTGCGCATTCTGCAACAGGCCACGTGCCGAGTTTTCATCCGGCGATGCGCCAATCTGGATCACCCAGCCGCCCTGCGGAGCTTCAGCCTTTGCCGAAACGGAAGGGGTGGAGGGCACAGATGCCGGTGTGGACGCGGTGACGATATTGTCCACCTTGGTCGAGTTGGTAATCAACTTGCGGTCAGGCGCGACGGCCACCTGAGAAATAGGATCCTTGCCCTTCTGCCAGGTGGCGGCTTCCATGGCCTTTACGGCCGCATTGGACGAGGAGCCTGCAAAGGCAGTAACCGGCGCGTCCTCGTAACGGGTCTGCGGTACGGGGCCGGCATGGGGCAGGCCGGAATCTGTCGCAGCGACAGCTGCGGACGGAGCCGCGACTGCCACAGGTGGAGCAGCAACAGCCACAGCGACTGGCTCTTCGACAGGTGCCGATCTCGTCTGCGCAATCAGGTTGCTGTTGCCGCTGCGGGAGGCCTGCGGCAGGTAGGTCGCAACAAGCTTGCGCATGGTGGCGTCACGGGCAGCGCTCGAGCGGCCGCCAAGAACGACGGCGACGATGGAGCGACCGTCTAGCTGTGCCGATGTTGCAAGATTGCTTCCGGCAGCACGGGTATAACCGGTCTTGATGCCATCTACGCCGCGCACGGTTCCCACGAGACGATTGTGGTTGCCGATGACCTGCTTGCCGAAATTGAAGGTGCGCGTGGAGAAGTAGCCGTAATATTGCGGGAAATGCTGGCGAAGGGCGATGCCAAGGCGGGCCTGGTCACGCGCCGTCGTCATCTGCGCCGTGTTTGGCAAGCCGTTGGCGTTACGATAGGTCGTGCGCGTCATGCCGAGCGCACGGGCCTTGGCGGTCATCATTCTGGCAAAACGGTCTTCGGAGCCGCCGATATATTCACCGAGTGCGGTGGCCATGTCGTTGGCGGAACGGGTGACGAGCGCAAGAATTGCCTGCTCGACCGTGATGCTGCCACCGGCGCGCACGCCGAGCTTGGAAGGAGGCTCCTTGGCGGCGTTGGCCGAAACCGGCACCTTGGAATCGAGCGAAATGCGCCCGGAATTGAGCGCCTCGAACGTAAGATAAAGCGTCATCATCTTCGTCAGCGAGGCAGGATAGCGCAGGCCATCCGGATCTTCGCCATAGAGAACCTTGCCGGTCTTGGCATCAATGACGATGCCCGCATATTTCGGGTCCGCCTGTGCGGTGCCAACGGATGTCGCGGCTATGAACGCCGCAGCAAGGGTCAACGCAACGAACCTTACCAAAGACGTCGCACCCGCTTTGCGCGAATCTGCCCCAAATAGACTTTTCAACACTGCTGAACTCTTCAATCGCATATTTCTGTTCCGCTCGGACGCGCCCCGCCCGAGTGCTCCGGGAAGAAACTTTATCGGGATGGCGTTACCAAGTGGTTTATGAAAGGTATCCACGCTCCATAAAATGCGACTTTTCGGGCGCAATCTGTCTCACGCCTTTTCACGGATTTCAGTCTTTTACGAGGCGCTGCTCGATGTAGCGTTTCACGCCTGCGTCGAGTTCTTTCCATTGCGGCAGCAAGGTTGCGGAGAATCGGTAGAACAGGCTGAGGTCCTGGCCGGCGTGGATGTCCCTCTGGCAGTCGCTGCCCGCCGACTCCTGCTGGGTTTGCGGCAGAAGGCAGCGCACGACATAGTCGCTTTCGCCCTCTCGCTGCCCGGTCAATATGACTTCCTTGCCGTAACCTGCGTCGGCACGCAGGCGGTGCAGTGTGAGGCCGTGTTTCAGCGGCACAGGCTCTCCTTCCGTCAACCGGGCATAGATCGGCCCGAAACGGCCGGACATGTCCTCAGACATCGTGCTTTGCGATAGCTGGATGAAAATAAGCCCTGCTGCCTGCGCCGGATCATCGAAAACAGCGCGATTGGAGTCTTCATATCCCTTGAGATCCGGCCAGGTGAGGTAAAGATCGGCCCGCTCACGCTCTCCATCATGGCGGTCGGAAGGTACACGCAGCGTGTTTTTCGCAAGTTTCAGCCGGTCATTGCCGATTGTGATCTCCACCGCATCGGTTGCTGTTGTATGGCCCGCCTGAAGGATCCGCTCGCCGTACCACTTAACGCCGATATTAAGGGCAGCAACAAAGCATATAATAATGACGGCAATGATGATTGCTCGCCGTATCAGGGAGGATGAAAGCAGGGGGGCTTCGTTGTGCATGAGCTTCCGACTTGTTCTTGCCACTGGACGCGTTTTCCACGCTGAAAACAGACGGGCAAAGCTTTAACCTGCGGCGATCGCCATTGAAATGCTGTTTTGCCGCTGCTACCTGATAGGGTGCAAGCAAAGGACGGCATATGGCAGCGCGCGACAGATATTCCCGGAAACTCGAATGTTCCAAATGCGGTCATCAGGGTTTTGCCGAGGTGTCGGAATCGGATGAGAAAGACCGCCGTAACCTCGATTTTCGCGTTGATGAAATGCCGCGTGGCTTCCGCACCGAGCGTGCCTCGGTCGATCCAACGGAATTCATGATCCGCTGCGGTCAGTGCGGCAACATATTCCGTTTCCTGCAAAAAACCGCCTATGCGCCGGGAGGCGAACCGCGCGTCAAGGCCTGAACGGAAGGTGCCGGGATGACTGTACCGCAACAACCCAATGGGGCGCCGCCTAAGCGCAAGCCAATCTGGCCGTGGATCGTGCTGCTGGTGCTGACACTTTGCGCCATCTATTCCTACAATCGCGCCAACGAGATCATACTAGAGCTGTCCGACACGTTACCGCCGGCGCTGCTGAACCTTCTCGAGGATATTTTCCGGGGCGGTTTTCGGCACGGCGATGGCGGACCGAGCATCGGTGTCTAAACCATAAAGCAGGTAACGCACCCCCAGCCTTTATCCGCCGGTCGCAGTTTTTCGGTAGTATAAAAGAAAAAAGCCCCGCAAACGGGCGGGGCAGGTTGATCGCTCGGGGAAAGTTGGGCAATGCCCGGGAGCGATGCGGCTATATAAATGACAATATTACTGACGCGATAGGCCACTTCCGTCCCAAACAGTACGCCGACGCATAAAATTTGCTCAAGTAGGAAGAATTTAGGAATATCAACTGGACAAATCTGTCAGGCAACTTGACAGGAGGTCGTTTTATTCTTCGATTGCCTCGAATTGCACATATTCGCGCCTAACATAACGGGACATGAGCAGACGCATGGATAAATCCGGAATCTTCTTCGTGGCGCTTTTATTGGTGCTTGTGGCGATCGTGCTGAGTCTGGCGCTATTCCACTCACCTCAGCAAAGTCCGGCACTTCCTTCGGGCGAGGGGTCTCTGCTGCCGCCTGCAACAACACAAGGACAATGAGGTGCTGACGGATGCGAAGAGGCTGTGCTCGCGTGCGCCATCGGGATTGACGGCCTTTTTCAAAACGCTATAAAGCCTCACCACCGATGGATGGGTGTCCGAGTGGTTTAAGGAACCGGTCTTGAAAACCGGCGTGCGTGAGAGCGTACCGTGGGTTCGAATCCCACCCCATCTGCCATAAAATTCCAAACAGACAGTTTGAAATCAACAGGACCGGCAGCGTTAGCGATGCGGTGTACTTTAGCTTGGAAATTTCTTGTATCACGGAAATGAAGAAACCCGCCTGTCGGCGGGTTTCGTTGATTAATGTATTAGAGTTCTGGACAGCCGCGTTCGTTCGCGAATGTGATGCGCTCCGGTCCTCGGCGGGTGAAGCCCTGGACGACTACGCGACCAGGTGTGACGCGCACGATTTCGGGGTCGCGCAGGCCTGCCTCGCGGGCGGCGGCGCGGGCTTCGCGTTCGCCGCAGCCACGCATGCGCGGAGGTCCTCGTCGGTCCATGTCGCGGTCGCGATCACGTATAACCGGGCGAACGCCGTCTGGGCCGATCCGCAGCTCCATGTCCTGCGCACTTGCGTGAATAGGCGCGGCAATGGACACCAACGCGATGCCGAGTGCCAGGCCGGCGGTTTTTATTGACTTGATCATGTTCCCTCACTCAGCCGAAAACCGGCGGAAGCTCGTGTGTTTGCGAGGAGGAAACGCGGTCGGGCTTCGTTTGTTCCTTGAGCAGGAGACATCTCAAGACGGCGCGTTTACAGGCGCATCAGGCTTCCCGCGCTGCGGAAAAGACATAAATCGTTAACCACGTTCGTTACAATTTTATCGAATTTGCAGAAGTCGTTCGCATTTTTGCCACGTTATGCACAAGATTAAGCGACTGTTAGGTGCTTCGATGGCAGGGGCATGCATCGAGGCAAATGAGGGTGCGGTTCTTCGAGCCTGCAAGCAGCGTGGGGCAGACGATTTGAAATCTACGGTCAAGAAACTCGGCATCAACGCCAGATCGGGCGTGAAGTGGCTTGCAATTTCCGTGCTTTGCGCCGCGACAGCCTCGTGTTCCACCACCTCTGAGACCAAACCGAAGCAGAAGCGCAGCAAGGAATATTTCTCCGAATCGGAATATGGCGTCAAAGCCAGCCCGCGCGTGGCCGACGGCCAGAACATTCCCAAGGGCGGCGGGCGTGAGCTTCTCGGCAATGCCTATACCGTCAAGGGCCGACGTTATTTTCCGAAGGAAGAGCCGGGTTACAACAAGACCGGTCTTGCCTCCTGGTATGGTTCCGCCTTCCACGGCCGCCTGACGGCAAATGGCGAGGTCTATGACAAGGAACATCTTTCCGCTGCGCATCCGACATTTCCCCTGCCGAGCTATGCGCGCATTACCAATATGGAAAACGGTGCATCGGTTCTGGTGCGCGTCAACGATCGCGGCCCCTTCCATGAAGGTCGCCTGATCGACGTTTCCAGCAAGACCGCAGATCTTCTCGACATGAAGGGCACTGGAACGGCGAATGTGCGGGTGCAATATGCAGGCCGAGCGCCGCTTGATGGGCACGACATGCCTTATCTGATGGCGTCCTATGTTCCGAAGGGCTCTCGTTCTCCGGGTGTTGCGCCGGAAGGGCAGATCGCGACTGGTGTCATGGTGGCTTCGGCTTCGCCGAATTTCGTGCCGGCCCCGACATCAAACCCGAATTACGGTGCTTCGACGCAGACGGCGCTGGTTGGTACCAAAAAGAATGCAGCGCTCCAGGCCATGCCGCTGGTCAACGGCCCCGCACCGGCTTTCGAACAATTTGCAATCCTGCCGGAAATCGGTCCGTTCCTGGCGGAACGCCCGGAAGGCAATTTTACGCGTGAGCCGGCAGCACCTGGCGGCAACTATCTGCGCGTGCCAACGCCGTCGTCCAAATATGCAGCGGCTTATTCCGAGGAATCCTCTGCGGTTTCGAGAACCTCACGTGCGTTCGACAGCGTGCTCGTCGATCGCGGAGCGCTCAACGAGGATTCCATACTTGCCCATGTGAAGCGTCAGCAGGCGAAGACGCGCTGACGGGTTGAAGAGTTTATGGCTGACTTGCGTTTTCGTCGCGAGCGGCGGGTTGCGGCAGGGAAAGCTGGGCGGTTTCATGCACAAGGCCATTCATCGTTCTTTTCTCCCGGTCGCGGCAGCGCTCGCATTTGCGTTTTTCGGTAACGGTCCGGCGCAAGCGCAAACGCAAACAGCACCTTTCATCGCCAAGGCCGAACAGGCCTATATGATCGATGCCGAAACCGGCACGGTGCTGCTTTCCCAGAATGAAAATCAATCCTTTCCGCCCGCTTCGCTTGCCAAGCTGATGACTGTGGAGGTGATGCTGGATGCGCTGGCCAAAGGGCAGGTAACGCCCGAGACAGCTTATCCGGTTTCTGAATATGCCTGGCGCACGGGTGGCGCGCCGTCGCGGACCTCGACCATGTTCGCAGCGCTGAAATCTTCCGTCAGCGTCAACGATCTTCTGACGGGAATTATCGTGCAGAACGCCAATGATGGCTGCATCATTGTCGCCGAAGGCATGGCAGGGTCCGACTCCGCTTTCGCCAAGCGCATGACGGTGAGAGCCGGCGAACTCGGCATGAACCGCAGTGTCTTTGCCAATTCGACGGGTCTTCCCGATCCGGGCAACCAGACGACCGCGAAGGATATGGTGCTTCTCGCCCAGCATCTGCGCGATACCTATCCCGATCGCTATGGGCTTTTCACCAAGCCGGATTTCGAATGGAACCGGATTTTCCAGCGTAACAAGAACTCACTGCTGGGTAACGGCATAGACGGTCTCGGGCTTGGTTTTGCGGAAGGCAGCGGTTTCGCAGCAGTCGTTTCGGCAGAGCGGGAAGGGCGCCGGGTCTATCTGGCGCTTGGCGGCATCGCTGACGACAAGACGCGGCAGGACGAAGCACGCCGGGTGGTTGACTGGGGGCTGACGGCCTTCGAAAAACGCCATCTTTTTGCAAAGGACGAAGCCGTCGGTTCAGTCAGCGTCTACGGTGGCGATGTCTCGCATATAGACCTGTCGCCCCGGGAAGATGTCAGCGTGCTGGTACCGGTCAATAATCCCGAGCGTATTTCCGGGCGGATCGTCTATCGCTGGCCGCTCAATGCACCGCTCGACACTGGTGCGAATGTCGGAACACTCAAGGTTTTTTCGGGCGAAAGGCTGTTGCGGGAAGTGCCGCTTTATACGAGAACAGCAGTCGGCAAGGGCACGTTGACCCAGAATGCAGCCGGGGCGCTCAAGGAATTGCTGCTGTTCTGGCTCTGATGCCTATCGCGCAAGCCGCAACTTTCCCTATGCTTTTGTTCAGACACCGGATTTTCTGAAAAGCGCTTCACACTTTTCGGTTCGATGCTGTAAACAGGCATTTCGATATTTCTGAGAATTCCTCACAGGACGTGACATTGGCCGAAAAGACCGGATTGTTCATCAGCTTCGAGGGCGGCGAAGGCGCTGGCAAGTCGACGCAGATTCGCACGCTTGCCGAGGCGCTTCGCGACCGTGGTTTCGATGTTGTCGTAACCCGTGAGCCGGGCGGTTCACCGGGGGCAGAGGCTGTTCGCCATGTTCTGCTGTCGGGTGCTGCCGAATCCTTCGGCGTGCGCATGGAGGCAATCCTGTTTGCGGCAGCGCGCAACGACCATGTCGAGGAGGTCATTCGCCCTGCACTGGAACGTGGCGCAATCGTGCTTTGTGACCGGTTTCTTGATTCCTCACGTGTCTATCAGGGTACGACCGGCAATCTGGAGCCGGATTTCATCGAGACGCTGCAACGCGTTGCTATTGATGGCGTCGTACCGGAACTGACGTTGATCTTCGATATCGCCGCCGAAAAGGGCCTTGCCCGGGCCAGAAAGCGTGCGGATGAGGGTGCCGCACCGGACCGTTTCGAAAAAGAGGAAATCGAGACCCACGAGAAGCGGCGTGAAGCCTATCTGGATATTGCGCTTGCCGAGCCGCGTCGTTGTCGGATCGTCAATGCCGATCAGCCGGAAGAAAAAGTGACGGAAGACGTCATGTCATTTGTTGAGCCTTTGCTCGAGCGGCTGGAGACTGCGGCGGGCACGGCGCATGAGTGAGGTTCAGGGCGTTCTCGACGGCGCAATTGCGCCGCAGCAGAACACGAAGCTTTTCGGCCATGGCGAAGCGGAGGCGTTTCTTGCGCAGTCCTATCGCTCCGGCAAGGGCCACCATGCGATCCTGATCGAAGGCCCTGAAGGCATTGGTAAGGCTACACTCGCTTTCCGTTTCGCCAACCACGTACTTACCCATCCCGATCCAGCCACAGCACCGGATTTCCTGGCCGATCCCGATACGGAATCGCTTGTCAGCCGGCAGATCACCTCCGGTGCGTCGCATAATCTGCTGCATCTGACCCGCCCGGCGGATGAAAAGACCGGCCGCGTGAAATCCGCCATCACGGTGGATGAGGTGCGGCGGGCAGGGCACTTCTTCTCGCAGACCTCGGGCACCGGCAATTGGCGTATCGTCATCATCGATCCGGCTGACGATCTAAACCGCAATGCCGCAAACGCCATTCTGAAAATACTCGAAGAGCCGCCAAAGCGGGCGATGTTCCTCGTTTTGTCGCATGCGCCGGGCAAATTGCTGCCGACCATCCGCTCGCGCTGCATGCCGCTCCGGCTGCTGCCGCTTTCGGATGCGGATATGGTGCAGTCGCTCGATCATCTCGGTATCAGCCCGGCTGGCGAAAAGCGGGATTCGCTGCTTTCCGCCTCCAAGGGCAGCGTCGCGCAGGCGTTAAAACTGATGAATTACGGCGGCTCCGACATTGTGGAGGCGCTCGCCTCCGTCATGACGGCCGAAGGGCCCGGTGCACGCAAGCAGATGCACAAGCTTGCCGAAGTTCTGGCACAGAAGGACGGCGATATTGTTCTCGGCTTCTTCATGGAGCACGTGACGGAGGAGTTGATGGCGCGTGCGAGAGCGGCGGCGATGGCCGGTGATATCGCGGCGGCAGAGAAACATGCGCGCCTTTCGTCGACGCTTTCGGAACGCATTACCGTGGCGCAGGCCTATAATCTCGACAAGAAGCAGATGGTGCTTTCCATTCTGGAAGATGTTCGCGGCGTGTGAGACCCAAGAGATCGTACGGAACGTACGCTTTTGCTTTCGCTGTTGCGAACAATCGTTTAAGAGCGGTCTATCCAAAAAACAGCCTGTAAAGTCGATAGACCGTCATGACAGACAAGACACCCTTCTACATCACCACCGCAATCTCCTATCCTAACGGCAAGCCGCATATCGGCCATGCCTACGAACTGATTGCGACGGATGCCATGGCACGCTTTCAGCGCCTGGACGGAATGGATGTTTTCTTCCTGACCGGCACCGACGAACACGGCCAGAAGATGCAGCAGACAGCGCGGGCGGAAGGCATTTCGCCGGAAGAGCTGGCGCAGCGCAATTCCGACCAGTTCCGCGAGATGGGCAAGCTGCTCAACGCCTCGAACGACGATTTCATCCGCACCACGGAAGAACGTCACCACGAGACCTCGCGCAATATCTGGAACCTGATGGCCGACAGCGGCGACATCTACAAGGACAGTTATGCCGGCTGGTATTCAGTGCGCGACGAGGCCTATTACGGCGAGGACGAGACGGAAGTGCGCGCCGACGGCGTTCGCTATGGGCCGCAGGGCACGCCCGTCGAATGGGTCGAGGAGGAGAGCTATTTCTTCAAGCTCTCGGA
This sequence comes from Agrobacterium sp. SORGH_AS_0745, assembly GCF_030818995.1. Taxonomy (NCBI): domain Bacteria; kingdom Pseudomonadati; phylum Pseudomonadota; class Alphaproteobacteria; order Hyphomicrobiales; family Rhizobiaceae; genus Agrobacterium; species Agrobacterium sp. SORGH_AS_0745. The sequence goes on along the minus strand of NZ_JAUTBI010000003.1, from coordinate 2,132,315 downwards.
ATATCAGGACAAGCTGCTGAAGCTCTACGAGGAGAACCCGGATTTCATCGGTCCCGCTGAGCGTCGCAACGAGATCATCTCCTTCGTCAAATCCGGCCTCAAGGACCTGTCGATTTCCCGCACGACATTCGACTGGGGCATCAAGGTTCCTGATGATCCGAAGCACGTCATGTATGTCTGGGTCGATGCGTTGACCAACTACATTACCGCTACGGGTTACATCGAAGACAAGAACGGTCCGCGCGCAAAATATTGGCCGGCCGACGTGCATATCATCGGCAAGGACATCATTCGCTTCCACGCGGTCTATTGGCCGGCCTTCCTGATGAGCGCCAAGCTGCCGCTGCCCAAGCGGGTTTATGCGCACGGCTTCCTGCTCAACAAGGGCGAGAAGATGTCCAAGTCGCTCGGCAACGTCGTCGATCCGGTCAATCTGGTCAATCATTTCGGTCTCGATCAGGTCCGCTATTTCTTCATGCGCGAAGTCTCCTTCGGCCAGGACGGCAGCTATAGCGAAGAGGGCATCGCCACCCGCATCAACGCAGATCTTGCCAATGGCATCGGCAATCTGGCCAGCCGCTCGCTGTCGATGATCGTCAAGAATTGTGACGGACAGATCCCGACGCCCGGGCCGTTGACCGATGAAGACAAGGCGATGCTCGCCTCCGCCGACGGGCTTCTGGCACTCTGCCGTGAGGAGATGGGCAAGCAGCTCATCCATCGCGCGCTTGCGGCCATCATCGCCGTCGTTTCGGAAACCGACCGCTATTTCGCGTCGCAGGAGCCGTGGGCTCTGAAGAAGACCGACCCAGAACGCATGGGCACCGTTCTTTACGTGACGGCGGAAGTGGTCCGCCAGATCGGCATTCTGTTGCAGCCCTTCATGCCGGGATCCTGCGAGAAGCTGCTCGATCTCGTTGCTGCCCCTGCCGACAAACGGGATTTTGCCGCACTCGGCGAAGCCGGACGTCTGGTTCCGGGAACGCCGCTTGAGGCACCGAAGCCGGTCTTCCCGCGTTACGTCGCACCGGAAGCGTGAAGGCGACGACCATGCTGATCGATACGCATTGCCATCTGGATTTTCCCGATTTCGAGGCTGAGCGCGACGATATCATCGCCCGCGCCCATGCTTCCGGCGTTGCCCAGATGGTGACGATCTCGACCCGGGTGCGCCGTCTGCCCGAGCTTCTGAAGATTGCGGAAAAATACCCGTCGGTTTTCTGCTCGGTCGGCACGCATCCGAACAATGCCGACGAAGAACTCGACATTTCGGCCGACGAGCTTGTGCGGCTTGCCGAGAGTCACGACAAGATCGTGGCGATCGGCGAGGCGGGGCTGGATTATTTCTACGACACGCAAAAGCCGGAAGACCAGAAGACCGGCCTCGTTCGCCACATCGAGGCGGCGCGGAGAACCAAGCTTCCGCTCGTCATCCACAGCCGCAGCGCTGATGAGGACATGGCTGCGATTCTGCGTGAAGAAAGCGACAAGGGTGCTTTTCCCTTTATTCTGCACTGCTTTTCCGCAGGTCCCGATCTCGCCAAAACCGGCGTCGAACTTGGCGGTTACGTATCCTTTTCCGGCATTCTGACGTTCCCGAAATCGCAGGATATCCGCGATATTGCCGCCACCGTGCCGCTCAACCGTGTGCTGGTGGAAACGGATGCGCCTTATCTCGCGCCCAAGCGTTGGCGCGGCAAGCGCAATGAGCCTTCTTATGTGGTGAACACGGCGGAAGTGCTGGCCGAGGTACATGGCATCTCGTTCGAGCGCATGGCCGAAATCACCACCGAGAATGCTTTCCGCTGCTTTTCGAAGATGACAAGGGTGTAGGCGTGGCAATCTACCGTCGCCGCTTTACGGTTCTCGGATGTGCGTCGTCTCCCGGCGTACCTCGCATCAACGGCGACTGGGGCGCCTGCGATCCTGAAAACCCCAGAAATCGGCGTACTCGTGCGGCCTTCATGGTGGAGCAGATCGGACCCGATGGCGGTAAGACCACCGTCGTCATCGACACTGGGCCTGATTTTCGCGAGCAGATGATTGCCGCCAAAGTGGAGGCCGTTGATGCGGTTCTATACACTCATGCCCACGCCGACCATTTGCACGGTATTGACGATCTGCGCATCTATTTCGCCATTCAGCAGAGCCGCATTCCCATCTATGCCGATCCAGTCACCATGGCGCGCATCTGGGATGGTTTTGCCTATTGCCTGGAAACGCCTCCGGGCAGCAATTATCCGCCGATCGTCGAGCCGCGGATCATCGCCGATATCGACGCGACCCTGATCATCGACGGGGCAGGCGGGTCAATACCTTTCAACGTGCACATGCAGCAGCATGGTGACGTGCACTCGCTCGGCTTCCGGATTGGCAATGTCGCCTATTGCACCGATGTCAGCGATTTTCCGGTCGAAAGCGTGCCCAAGCTTGCCGGTCTCGACGTCCTCGTCATCGATGCGCTGCAGCACCGTTATCACCCCAGCCATCTCTCGCTCGAACAGGCTCTCGGCTGGATCGATAGATTTGCACCCAAAAGGGCGATCTTGACCCATATGCACATTCCGCTCGATTATGACACGGTGATGCGCGAAACGCCTGATCATGTTGAACCGGCTTACGACCAGATGCGTTTCGAAGTCGAACTCGAGATTGAAGCGCCCTAATACCGCCTGAAAAGGAACAGCATGTCGACCCGGCCTTTCCGTGCACCCAGTATGGCGAGCTTCTTCGACAATCTGCGCTCCAGTCGCCTGCGGGCGATGTTCCGGCGCGGCGAGCTGGGGCTGGTGGCTCTCGCCGTCCTCATCGGTATTGCGGCCGGCCTTCTGGTGGCGCTGATAGGCGGATTGAGTACGGCCCTTCATGTGCTGGTCTTCGGTGTCGAGCGGCTGAGCAGCAGTGAACTTTCCGGCTGGATCGTGCTTGCCGGGCCGGTCATTGGCGGCATCGTACTCGGCCTGATCCTCTTCATTCTTTCGAAAACCCGCAAAAAGCCGATGGTCGACCCTATCGAGGCGAATGCGCTGCATGGCGGACGTCTTTCGCTGACGGACAGCATCATCGTCTGCGTGCAGAACATCGTCTCAAACGGTTTCGGCGCATCTGTCGGGCTTGAGGCAGGCTATACGCAGATCGCCAGCGGTGTGGCCTCCAAGATCGGCATCAAGCTGAAGCTGAGACGAGGAGACATGCGCATCCTCGTCGGCTGTGGTGCTGCTGGTGCCATTGCCGCTGCCTTCAACGCGCCTCTGACCGGGGCATTCTATGCCATAGAACTCATCATCGGCACCTATACCGTCGTGACACTCGCGCCGCTCATTGTCTCGGCGCTGGTGGCCAGCATCGTGGCAGGGCTTATCGGCGGACATGGCCTGTCCATCGATATCTATGATGCCAGCCGTGTGACGCCGCCGGATTATGTACCGGCCATCTTTCTCGGCATGGTATGTGCGTTTATCGGCATCGTGCTGATGCAGACGGTCTCCCTTATCGAGGAAACGGCCCGCAAAAGCGCCATTCCCGGATGGCTGCGTCCAACAATCGGTGGCGTGGCGGTGGGCGCACTTGCGCTGATTTCACCGCAGGTCCTGTCGAGCGGCCACGGTGCGCTCCATCTCAACATCGATGCCGATCTGACGATATACGGGCTGGCCGGGCTTTTCCTGCTGAAGGCTGCGGCGAGCGCGATTTCCATCGGCTCGAATTTCCGCGGCGGTCTGTTTTTTGCCTCGCTGTTCATGGGCTCGCTGGTCGGCAAGATTTTCGCACTCTGCGCACCCTATATCGGCTATGGCTCGACAGCACCCGTGGTCTACGCCGTGGTCGGCATGAGTGCTTTTGCCGCCGCCATCATCGGCGGTCCTCTGACGATGACGTTTCTGGCGCTGGAACTGACCGGAGACTTCCAGATCACGGCTTTGGTGCTGGCGGCCGTCATCACGACATCGCTCGTGGTACGCACCACCTTCGGTTACTCCTTCGCCACCTGGCGTTTTCATCTGCGGGGCGAAAGCATTCGCAGCGCCCACGATATCGGCTGGATCCGCGACCTGACGGTGGGCAAGATGATGCGCGCCGATATTCGCAAGGCCAATGTCAGCATGGGTCTTCCCGCGTTCAAGGAGAAGTTTCCGCTAGGCTCGACGCAGCGGGTTATCATGACACATGACGACGGGCGTTATGCCGGCATGGTCCTCGTGCCGGAAATCTACGCCGATCCGATGGATCGCGATCCCTCCAAGATCAGCCTCGAGACCTACCTCAATTACAAGAACGACGTGCTGCTGCCGGCGATGAATGCACGTCAGGCGGCGGCAGCCTTCGATGCTACGGAAAGCGAAGCGCTGGTTGTCGTCAACGACAAGATTGAAAACCGACCCGTTGGCCTGCTGACGGAAAGCCATACGCTGAGGCGGTATAGCGAAGAGCTCGAGCAAAGGCGCCGGGAGGCATCAGGAGAGTTATAAATCACATCAGGAAACTGCAGTTATATGTTGAAATAAATAGTTTTATCGCGCTTTATATCTTGGGAAACAGACTTGTGATTTTCCAGTGATGTCGCATGGGCTAACTTGACATCACATTGTGAAGCAAGCTGTCATTCGCCGCAGCGGATGCGATTTGAGTACTCAAAGGAATAGACCATGGATGGCGGCAACTTCGACCTCAAGGAGGAAATCCGCGATTATTGGTCGAAAAGATCAGAGACTTTCGATCTGGCCTTTGGACACAAGATAGCAGCTGGCGCCGAGGCCAATGCATGGCAGAAGCCGATCCGCGACCTGGTGGGACCTGAGCCGAAACATATCCTTGAACTGGCCTGTGGCACCGGCGAGGTGACGCAGCTTATTCATGATCTCGGCCATGAGGTCACGGCACTCGACTTTTCAGAAGCGATGTTATCCGTAGCGCGCGCCAAACATGCGGGAAAACCAAGGCTACGTTTCGTGATGGCGGATGCCGAAAACACCATGGAGCCGGATGCGTCCTATGATGCGATCATTTGCAGGCATCTGGTCTGGACACTGACGCAGCCTGAGGAGACCTTCCGCGAGTGGTTCAGGCTGCTTCGTCCGGGCGGTCGGCTCTTGTTTTTCGATGGTGACTGGGCAACGCCAAAACCGGCAGGGCGTCTCGCCAGCCTTTTGATCCGGCTCATCGATCTTTCGGTGGGGGCCGACAAGAATTACGATGGTGCCCAAAGCAGCCATCATGCCGCAATCATGAAGGCGCTTCCGTTCGGGCAGGGGTTGCGCCCGCAGATGCTGACGCCGCTCCTGATCGCCGCCGGCTTTACCGGCATCGAACTGCACTCACATGCCCCTATTGCGAGAGCGCAGCGGAAAAACACCAACCTGCGCAACAGGCTGCGAACTTTCGTCTACCGTCGTTTCATCCTGACCTGCCGCCGTCCTTGAAACGGGACTGGTAATGGGAAACGGGAAAGGTGATGGCCGAGTGTGAAATCACACAACCAAGAACTCAGCGGTCTTTTACAATTGCACCACCCGAGAAATGGTCGCGGTACCAGGGCAGAAACCATATTGCGAGCGGGCCGAAGACCATGCGATAGAGCGCTTGCGTAAAGGTCAGTCTTTCGCCGGTGCGCCGGACGACCTTTAATCGCATTAGCAGTTTTCCGGGAGTTGCCATGAAGGCGCTGCTTTCGAAGGCCGGGAAATAGCAAAACAACACGGATGCCAGCCATAAAAGCGTTGCACCCATCAGAGGTGTCGGCGGTTGCCCCGCTGGAGCGTCCATATACTGCGGTAGCCATTCTGCGGCGATGAATGTCGGTGCAAACGCCACACTGATGAGCAAGATGAGATCGACTATTCCTGCGACGATGCGTTTGAAGATCATGTTTCATCCCTGGACGTGAATCTGACTCGAATAAGATGATTGTACAAGCTATCTACAAACACCCGAAAGCGCTGTCATTCTTTCCAAGCGCCTCTGACGCAAGGAAACGAGATCCATGACTGCTCCACTCGTCATCTACGCGGATGGTTCATACAACCCTGTTGCATTATCGGGAAGCTGGGCATTCATCGTGTTTGAAACCGAGCGGCAGATCCATGCTGCGCGAGGAACGGAAATCGGACTTACGAACAATTCGTTTGAAGTCATGGCGGTCATGAATGCACTTTTATGGCTCGATGCACAGGCTTCAGGCCGGCCAGCCAAGCTCTGGACAGACTCCGCTCACGTGATGGAAGGTTGCCATCGCTGGCGCGAAATCTGGCGGAGCAACGGGTGGAAACGCATCAATCCAGATTCGCGAAAACGCAAACGACAGATACCAGATGGCGGTCTGTGGCAGAATGTGGATCGTTTGCTCCTTTGTAATCCGAACGTCGAGATAGCGTGGTGCAAGGGACATTCCGGTATAGCCGGGAACGATCTCGCGGATACTTTGGCCCGTACCAAGATGGTGGATGGGGGCAATTAGTCTGACGCCACCCGGTCTATAGACGCACGCCAGCAGCTTGTTCTTGTTAAAGTAGCGGAGCTTCAAGCTGTCCGCACACGAACAAAATTGGGGCGTTATCAGCCCTGCAATCCACGCCAATATGATGCCGCTGTTCCTCCATAAATTGCCACCCAATCTCTCCGCCAAGGGTCGTCAATTCGCTGTGGCAACGGGTGCATAAAAAATCCCAGCTGGGTTGACTCATTTATGAAACCGGTTACATTCCATCATGTAAACGGTTTCATCGGTTAAAAACCGTGCTTGGAGGAGCAAATTTCATGTTTAAACATTTGATGGCTGCTGCCGCTATGGTGCTGGCGGCGGGCACGTCCGTGCATGCTCAGGAACAGAGCTTCAAGATCGGTCTTTCCAATTCTTTTGTCGGCAGCGAGTGGCGCACGCAGATGATCGAGGAAGCCCAGGCTGCCGCAAAGGCGTGGGGCGAAAAGGGCGTGAAGGTCGAAGTCGTCGTTCAGAGCGGTAATGTCGATGTGCAGGGGCAGATCGGCCATATCCGCAATTTTATGAACCAGGGCGTTGATGCGATCCTCATCAATCCCGGCAGCCCGACGGCCTTTGATCCGATCTTCGCTCAGGCGAAGGCACGCAACATTCTCGTCATCGCAACCGACGCGGAAGTGTCTTCTAAGGACGCGATCTATGTCGGCATCGACCAGAAGGCCTGGGCGGCACAGTCCGCACAGTGGCTTGCGGATTCGCTGAAGGGCAAGGGAAGCGTCGTCGCGATCAACGGTATCGCCGGCAATCCCGCCAACGAAGCCCGCGTCGCCGGTTACCGCGAAGTGTTCAAGAAATATCCTGATATCAAGGTGCTGAACGAAGCCAATGCGAGCTGGGATCAGGCGCAGGGCCAGCAGGCGATGCAGAACCTTCTCGCCACCTATCCCGATATCAGCGGTGTGTGGGTGCAGGACGGCATGGCCGATGGCGCATGGCGCGCAATCGAAGCCGCCGGCAAGACCAAGGACATCGCCGCGACAGGTGAAATCCGCAAGGACTTCATGACGCGCTGGGAGAAGGAAAAGTTCAACTCCGGCGCCTCCGTCAATCCTCCGGGTGTCATGGCCAGCGCGCTCAACGTTGCGGTTCTGAAGCTGCAGGGCAAGGAATTCAAGGACGGCATTTTCGGCGGTACCTACGGCAACGCCATCTATATTCCGATCCCCTTCGTCAGCAACGACAACCTCGCGGACAACATCAAGTCCGCCGAAGGTAAGCCGGGCTATTGGTCTGTCACGGCAACCGTGACGCCGGAACAGGCTGGCGAGTTCTTCAAGTAAGATCAGTCTCGGGCTGGCCGCAAACGCCAGCCCGAAACCTGAAATTCGAATGTGGACCGCGTATCGCGCGCGTCCGCCAGTGACGAAGCACAATGACAAGTAAAATTCGGGGACATGCGATGGCGAACGCTCTGGAAGCGGCCGGCATACAGAAGAATTTTGGCGCCGTGCGTGCGCTTTCCGACGGCAGGCTGACCGTTGGTCGCGGTGAAATTCACGCGCTGCTGGGCGCAAATGGTTGCGGCAAGAGCACGCTCTGCAAGATCGTTGCAGGTGCGGTCGCGCCGACCAGCGGCACCATCCGGTTCAACGGCGAAAACATGCGCTTCAAAAGCCCGCGTGACGCCGAAAATGCCGGCATTGCGCTGTTTTATCAGGAGCTAAGCCTCATTCCGCAGCTTTCCGTCGCTGACAATATTTTTCTCGGTCGCGAACCGAAGCGCGGCGTTTTTGTCGACAGCAAGGCCCTGAAAGCCGAGGCGCGCAGGCTGATCGCGCTGTTTGACGGTGTTGCCGGCACCGGTCTGGAGCCGGATACGATAGTCGGCAATCTGCCGCCCGATCAGCGCCAGCTCGTCGAAATCCTGAAAGTTTTCGCCCAGAATGCCAGCCTCATGATCATGGATGAGGCAACGGCGGCACTTGATGGCCGCCAGTCCGAGCGTTTTTTTGAGATACTCAGAGCCAAGAAGGCGGACGGTATCTCCACCATCATGATTTCCCACCGGCTCGATGAGGTTTTTGCTGTCTGCGACCGCATCACCGTCATGCGTAACGGTGCGACCATTTCGGAACTCGACACCGCCGCTACCACCCGCGAGGCCGTGGTGCATGACATGGTCGGCGATGTCCGCGCCGCGCCTGCCCGCCAGCAGGGACGCGCAGGTGCAGCGCCCAGCCTGAAGGTGACGAACGTTGCGGGCGAGGGTGTTCGCGGTGTCAGTCTTGAAGCCTATCCGGGTGAAATCGTCGGTTTGGCGGGATTGCAGGGGCAGGGCCAGTCGGCCTTGCTGAAGGGCCTGTTCGGCGCAAGCCCCTTTGCCGCCGGGCAAATCCAGTTCGAGGGCCGTGATGTCGCCATCGGCAAGCCTTCGCAGGCGGTCCATAACGGTTTTGCCTATGTGTCGGGCGACCGCGGGCGTGATGCCTCGCTTCAGGGCCGGTCGATCTTCGAAAATCTTGTTGCAGCTCTGATGGTGCGCGAAAAGATGAGACTGGTCCGGCCCGCGACGCTGAAGCCGCGAGTGCAGAAGGTCGCGGACGACATGAAGACGAAGTTTGCCGGCATGGATATGCCTATCGGCACGCTCTCAGGCGGCAACCAGCAGAAAATCTTCATTTCCCGCTGGCTTGCCACCGCGCCGAAACTGCTGCTGCTCGATGATCCGACCAAGGGTATCGATCTTGGTGCCAAGGCCGATCTCTTCGCGCTGATGCGCCAGCAGGCTGACGCGGGCGCGACCATTCTTCTCTATTCCTCGGAAGATGCGGAAGTCCTCGAATATGCCGACCGCATTCTCGTGTTCAACGGCGGACGCATTTCTGCGGAGCTGACCGGAGCCGACATGACATCCGTCAACATGACCCGCGCCGCCTATGGAGACGCCGCATGAATTCCCTCGGTTTTGTGCGCAAGCAACCCTGGATCATAACTCTTGTGGTTCTGGCCGTTCTCATCGGCGTCAACACGTTTCTGCAGCCGTCTTTCGTGCAGCCGGCCGTATTGCAGTCGAACCTGACGACATTTCTTCCCCTGATCCTGGTCGCCATCGGTCAGACCTATGTCATTCTGGCTGGGGATATCGACCTGTCGGTCGGAAGCATCGTAGCGCTCGCCAATGTCGTTACCGTCAGCGTCATCGCTGCACTTGGCGGAACGGCAGGTGCCGTCGTTGCAGGTATGGGAGCAGGTGTTGCGGTTGGACTGATCTGTGGGCTGGTCAACGGCCTGTTCATATCCGGCCTGCGTTTCCAGCCAATCGTCACCACCTTCGCGACGGGCATCATCTTCGCCGGTCTGGCGATCTGGGTTCTGCCGCAGGCCGGTCTTCCCGTGCCGGAAGCCTATTGGCAGACCTATTCCGGTAGTTTCATCGGTTTGCCTTTCGTGCTGTGGATGCTGTTGGCTGGTATTGCCTTTACGCTCGTTGTGTCGCGCATTCCGTTTCACGTGCATTTGTTGGCCGTGGGCGGCAATCGCACGGGCGCTTTCCAGACGGGCCTGCGCCTCTCCGGCATTCGCATTGGCGCCTACATGATTTCCGGTCTGTTTTCAGCGCTCGCAGCGCTGTGCCTGACGGGCGAGACCGCCTCCGGCGACCCCTTGCTCGGTGCAAGCCTGGCGCTCTCCTCCATTTCGGCGGTCGTTCTTGGCGGCACAGCACTGTCCGGCGGGTTCGGCAGCTCGACAGGATCGATCGCCGGCGCGCTGGTGCTGGGCATGATTGGCAATGTGATTTTCTTTGCGGGCTTGCCCTTCGAGTACCAGACATTGGTGCAGGGGTTGATCGTGCTGACGGCACTTGCCGGCGGCGTTCTGGTGACGAGGCGTTGAGATGACAAATTCCGGTTTGAAAATCAAATCCATCATCACCGATCCGCTGACCATTGCGATTGGCGCGTCAGTCTTCCTGCTGCTGGTCGGCGAACTGTTGTCGCCCGGCTTCGCACAGGGGTCGCAGATCGTGCGGCTGCTGACGATCGCCGCCATTCTCGGCATCGTCGCGGCGGGCCAAAATCTTGTGATCCTCGGCGGACGCGAAGGCATCGATCTGTCCGTCGGCGCGATGATCTCGCTCGGCGCGGTCCTTGCCGGCAACATGATGAACGGACAGAATGTCGGAATACCGCTCGCCATACTGGTCGCAGGTGGCATTCCCTTCCTGATCGGCCTCATCAATGGCCTCGGCATCACCTTCGTGCGCATTCCCCCGCTGGTCATGACACTCGGCATGACAGCGGTGATCCAGGGCGGGCTTGTGGTCTATTCGCAGGGCGTTCCATCAGGTGCGGCGGCGCCCCTCCTGGCGGGTTTCATCAACCGGCCTCTCGTTTTCGGTATTCCCGGCGTCCTCTTCGTCTGGCTTGGCATTGCCGCGATCATGCTGTTCGTGCTGCGCCGCACGGCCTTCGGCTTCTCCATTTACGCCATCGGCTCCAACGAGCGGGCGGCGACGTTGGTCGGATTGCCCGTGTCTTTGATCCGCACGCTGCTTTACGGCCTGTCCGGCCTGTTTGCCGGTCTGACCGGGGTCTGCGTGATCGGTTATACCGGCACCTCCTTCATTTCTGTCGGCGACCAATATGTCCTTCCATCGATCATCGCTGTTGTCATCGGCGGCACTTCGCTTGCCGGTGGTGCGGGCGGATATATCGGAACCATGGCTGGGGCAGTTGCGCTCACCATTCTGCAAAGCGTACTGATAACGCTCAACCTCGATGTATGGGCCCGGCAGATCATATTCGGTGTCACGTTACTTGCGCTGATGCTGCTTTATGGCCGCCAAAAGCAGCTGCGTGTGTGACAGATGAGCAAAGACCAAGGTTCGAATATCAGGGAAGTTGCAGCTCTCGCGGGCGTTTCGATCGCGACCGTGTCACGGGCGCTGCAACAACCCGACAAAGTCCGCCCGGAAACGAGGAAGAAGGTTTTCGATGCCGTCAGGCAGGCGAACTTTGTTCCCAACGCCCAGGCCGCAAGCTTCAGGCGTCAATCCAACAACACTGTCATTCTTCTCGTTCGCGATATCGGCAACCCGTTTTATCTCGAGATCTACAAGGGCGTGGAGGAAGCGGCGGGGGAGGCGGGCTTCAAGGTGCTCATGGGCGACGCCCGTAACGACGAAAACCGCGTTGCGACACATATCGACATGGTCAGGCAGAAACATGCTGACGGCCTCATCCTGATGACCGGCCAGTTTCCTTCAGAGCTTCTCGGTCAGGGTGACGCGCTGCCGCCGATCGTCATCGCTTCGGAAACCGTGCCAGGCATTGCGCTGCCCACCGTCAAGGTCGATAACCGCGCCGCGTCCAAAAACGCCGTGCATCATCTGATCGAAGCAGGGCACACGAAGATCGCACATCTCGCCGGACCTTTTCCGGAAAGTCTGGCACAGGAGCGTTTCGAGGGCTACCGCGACGCGCTTGAGGAAGCGGGTATCGGTTACGCGGATGAACTCGTCGTGACAGGCGATTACAGCATCGAAGCCGGTAGACAGGCGATTGCCGGACTTCTCGAAAACGGCATTTCCTTCACCGCCATCTTCGCCTCGAGCGACCAGATGGCGATTGGCGCGATCAGCGAGCTGCGCGGGCGCGGGCTGTCCGTGCCGACCGATGTCTCGGTCATTGGCTTCGACGATATAATTTTCGCCAATGCCTTCGAACCACCGCTAACGACAGTGCGCCAGCCCCGGCAGGAAATGGGCCGCAAAGCCATGGCGCTGATGGTCGACCGGCTTAATGGCAAACGCACGGCCGAAACCATCGTGCTGGATACGGAACTGGTGGTGCGCGGCTCGGTCGCGCCCTGCCGTTCGCCGCACCGGTAGCGGCCAGACAGTGAATGCAAGGAGTGTAAGGACATGAAGACGATCAAAGGCCCGGCGATTTTCCTCGCGCAATTTGTCGGGGACAAGGCACCCTTCGACACGCTCGACAATCTCGGCCAATGGGCGGCTTCCCTTGGTTACAAGGGCATTCAGGTGCCGACCGATCCCAAGCTCTTCGATCTTGAGAAAGCCGCCGCTTCCAAGGCTTATTGCGATGATATCAAGGGACGTCTGGCCGAGACAGGCGTCGAAATCACCGAGCTTTCAACCCATATTCAGGGCCAGCTCGTCGCTGTTCATCCTGCCTATGACGAGATGTTCGACGGTTTTGCGCCCGCCGAACTGCGCGGCAAACCGCAGGCGCGTCAGGAATGGGCGGTCAACCAGCTGAAGTGCGCGGGGAAAGCCTCGCAGCATCTGGGCCTCAAGAGCCATGCGAGTTTTTCCGGCGCGCTGGCGTGGCCTTTCGTTTATCCCTGGCCGCAGCGCCCCGCAGGTCTTGTCGAAATGGCCTTTGCTGAACTCGGCAAGCGCTGGACGCCGATTCTCGATACATTCGAGGAGAATGGCGTCGATCTCTGCTACGAGCTGCATCCCGGCGAAGACCTGCATGACGGCATTACCTTCGAGCGTTTTCTGGAGGCGACCGGCAATCATTCCCGCGCCAACATCCTTTATGATCCCTCGCACTTCGTGCTTCAGGCGATGGATTATCTTGATTTCATCGATATCTATCACGAGCGCATCCGGGCCTTTCACGTCAAGGATGCCGAGTTCAATCCGACTGGCCGGTCCGGCGTCTATGGCGGTTATCAAGGCTGGGTCGACCGGCCGGGGCGCTTTCGCTCCCTCGGCGACGGGCAAGTCGATTTCGGCGCGGTGTTTTCCAAGCTCACCCAATACGACTTCGAAGGATGGGCCGTGCTGGAATGGGAATGCGCGCTGAAACACCCGGAGGACGGGGCGCGTGAAGGTGCCGGTTTCATTGAAAATCACATCATCCGCGTGACTGAGCGGGCTTTCGACGATTTCGCCAAAAGCGGCGTCGATGATGCCGCCAACCGTCGCCTTCTCGGGCTTTGAAAGGGATAGACATGTCCTCCGCAACAGCAAGATTTAATAGCCGCCGCATTCGTCTCGGCATGGTGGGTGGCGGTCAGGGTGCCTTTATCGGCGCGGTGCATCGTATCGCCGCGCGGCTCGACGACCGTTACGAATTGGTCGCCGGTGCGCTTTCCTCCGACCCGGCACGCGCCAGCGCTTCGGCAACCCTGCTCGGCATTGCGCCCGAGCGGTCCTACGCTTCTTTTGAGGAGATGGCGTCGGCCGAGGCCGGTCGTGAAGACGGTATCGAGGCGGTCGCCATCGTCACCCCCAACCACCTGCATTTCGCCCCGTCCAAGGTCTTTCTCGAATCTGGCATCCATGTCATCTGCGACAAGCCCGTCACCGCGACGCTGGAGGAGGCCAAGGAGCTGGCGAATATCGTGAGGGCATCCGACAGGCTGTTCATCCTCACGCATAATTACACCGGCTATGCCATGTTGCGGCAGATGCGGGAGATGGTGGCCAACGGTGCCATCGGCAAGCTGCGCCATGTCCAGGCAGAATATGCCCAGGACTGGCTGACCGAAGCGGTCGAAAAGACCGGCGCAAAGGGAGCGGAATGGCGCACCGATCCGAGCCGCTCGGGCGCGGGCGGGGCAATCGGCGACATAGGCACCCACGCTTTCAACGCCGCCGCCTTCGTGACCGGTGAAATTCCCGCGAGCCTCTACGCAGATCTCACTTCCTTCGTTCCGGGCAGGCAGCTGGATGACAGCGCCAATATTCTGCTGCGTTACGAAAGCGGCGCGAAGGGCATGCTCTGGGCAAGCCAGATCGCTGTCGGCAATGAAAACGCCCTGTCGCTCAGGGTCTATGGCGATAAGGGCGGCCTTGAATGGCACCACCGCGTGCCGGACGAGCTGTGGTTCACACCTTACGGCGAGCCCAAGCGGCTGATTACGCGCAATGGCGCGGGTGCAGGCGCTGCCGCGAACCGTGTCAGCCGTGTGCCATCAGGGCATCCGGAGGGATATCTCGAGGGTTTTGCGACGATCTACCGTGAAGCCGCAGACGCAATCATCGCAAAAAGGGAGGGAAGAGCAGCCGCCGGGGATGTGATTTATCCCGGCATAGAGGACGGCCTTGCGGGTCTCGCATTCATCGATGCGGCCGTGCGGTCCAGCCTGACCTCGTCCTGGGTAGAGATCGACATCTAGATCACTGGATATCGGGGACTGACGACGCAGGGCATCGGAGGTTGTGCCCAGCATTATCCTACTGATTGTTCGGAAGAGCATGGACAGGCGTGTCGTCATATTGATCAAACGGAAAGGGAGTTACGCGTTTGAAAACGTTAAAGTCAAAATTCGCGAAGATGGCATTCGTCGTCGGACTGGCGGCCGGTATCGCAAATCCGGTTTTTGCCGATGACAGCAAGACGCTGCCGATTGCCGCGCAGATGTACACACTGCGCAACGCCGGAACGCTTGAGGAGCAGCTTGCCATCCTCAACCGCGCGGGCGTTTCCGCCGTGGAAACGGTGGATATGCAGAAGGTCACCTCCAGCGAGCTGAACGCGCTTCTGGAAAAGCACAAGATCAAGGTCATTTCCTCGCATGTGCCGATCGACAAGCTTCGCGGCAACCTCGACGAGGTCATCACCGAGCAGAAGGCTGTCGGCAATCCGGTCGTGACCGTGCCGTTCCTCAAGCCCGAAGACCGCCCTAAGGACGCCGCAGGCTGGACAGCCTTCGGCAAGGAACTTGGCGGATATGCCGACAAGCTTTCCGCGGCTGGCCTCTCCATGGCCTATCACAACCATGATTTTGAAATGGTCAAGTTCGACGGCAAGACGGCGCTTGAACTGCTGCTCGATGCCGCAGGTCCGAAACTGCAGAGCGAACTCGACGTCGCCTGGGTGGCGCGCAGCGGCAATGATCCGGCTGAGTTCCTCGGCACTCTGAACGGTCGGGTTTTCGCAATCCACGCCAAGGACAATGCACCGGCCGGCACGGCCGAAAACGAGCGCGGCTTTGCAACGATTGGCACCGGCGTTCTCGACTGGAAGACGATCCTGCCGGCGGCCAAAAATGCCGGCGCACAATGGTTCATCCTTGAACACGACCTTCCGCTCGATGCCGAAGCGGTCGTGACCAAGGGCAACGCGTTCCTGAGCGAGCACTTGCCGACGATTCAGTAAACACTGCCAGTAAAACCAGAACCGCACCTCGGCGGCCGGTTTCGCCGGGGCGCATAAGGTTCGACAGACGCATGATGAAGTTTCCGCCGCGTTGCGACGGGGAGCGCATTGTCTCGTCGACTTTTTACCCAAGTACCAATCGGAGGAGTTATCATGGCGGACAATCATTATGATGCGATTGTTGTCGGTTCAGGCATAAGTGGAGGCTGGGCTGCAAAGGAACTCACGGAAAAAGGCCTGAAGGTTCTGCTGCTGGAGCGCGGCAGAAACATCGAGCACATTACCGACTATCAGAATGCCGACAAGGAAGCCTGGGACTATCCCCATCGCAACCGCGCCACGCAGGAGATGAAGGCGAAGTATCCGGTTCTCAGCCGCGACTATCTGCTGGAAGAGGCCACGCTCGGCATGTGGGCCGACGAGCAGGAAACGCCCTATGTCGAAGAAAAGCGTTTCGACTGGTTCCGTGGTTATCACGTCGGCGGCCGTTCGCTGCTGTGGGGACGCCAGACCTACCGCTGGTCGCAGACCGATTTCGAGGCCAATGCCAAAGAAGGGATCGCCGTTGACTGGCCGATCCGTTATCAAGACATTGCTCCCTGGTATGATTATGTCGAGCGTTTCGCCGGCATTTCCGGCAGCCGCGAGGGGCTGGACATTCTTCCTGATGGTGAATTCCTGCCGCCTATTCCGCTGAATTGCGTTGAAGAGGATGTGGCACGCCGGTTGAAAACCGCCTTTAAAGGCACACGCCACCTCATCAATTCGCGCTGCGCCAACATCACCCAGGAACTTCCCGATCAGGAGCGCACGCGCTGCCAGTTCCGCAACAAGTGCCGGTTGGGCTGTCCTTTCGGCGGCTATTTCAGCACGCAGTCATCGACCCTGCCGGCGGCAGTCGCCACCGGAAATCTTACGCTCCGGCCTTTCTCCATCGTCAAGGAAATCCTTTACGACAAGGACAAGAAGAAAGCTCGCGGTGTCGAGATCATCGATGCCGAAACGAACCTGACCTATGAATACACCGCCGATGTGATCTTCCTCAACGCTTCGACGCTCAACTCGACCTGGGTTCTGATGAACTCGGCCACCGACGTGTGGGAGGGAGGGCTCGGCAGCAGCTCGGGCGAACTCGGCCACAATGTGATGGACCACCATTTCCGCATGGGCGCCACCGGCGAGGTGGAAGGTTTCGAAGAGTTTTATTTCAAGGGCCGCCGCCCGGCGGGATTCTATATTCCCCGTTTCCGCAACACCGGCGACGACAAGCGGAACTATTTGCGCGGTTTCGGTTATCAGGGATCCGCCAGCCGTTCGCGCTGGGAGCGGGAAATCGCCGAACTCAACATCGGAGCCGACTACAAGGAAGCGCTGACCCAGCCGGGCGCCTGGACTATCGGCATGACTGCCTTCGGTGAAATGCTGCCTTATCACGAGAACCGCGTGAAGCTGGACCACGACAAGAAGGACAAATGGGGCCTGCCGGTCCTGTCGATGAATGTCGAGATGAAGCAGAACGAACTCGATATGCGCGAAGACATGGTCAATGACGCAGTCGAGATGTTCGAAGCGGTCGGCATCAAGAACGTCAAACCGTCGAGGGGTAGCTATGCGCCGGGCATGGGTATCCATGAAATGGGTACGGCCCGCATGGGACGCGACCCCAAAACTTCCGTGCTCAATGGCAACAACCAGGTCTGGGATGCGCCGAACGTCTTTGTCACTGACGGCGCCTGCATGACTTCGGCCTCCTGCGTCAACCCGTCGCTCACCTACATGGCGCTGACGGCGCGTGCCGCGGAATTTGCCGTTTCCGAACGCAAGAAGGGGAATCTGTGATGAACAGACGTGAACTGCTGAAACTGATAGCCATTGCCTCCGGTCTTCCGCTGATCGGCGCTGACGTGGTCACTGCGGCGGAAAACGCGGCCAAGCCTGCCGGCGACGTCCACGTGTTCAGCCCGGAGGAAATCCGGCTTCTGGACGAGGTGGCTGAAACGATCATCCCTCGCACATCCACCCCGGGTGCGAAGGACGCCGCCGTTGGCGCATTCATGGCAGTCTATGCGGCCGATTGTTACACGGGCGAACAGCGGAAACTCTTCCTCTCCGCTATGGCTGACATCGAAAACCGCAGCCGGACGGAATACAAGAAGGCGTTTCTGGAGCTGACGTCGCAGGAGCGGCAGACGCTGATTTCTGCGCTGGACAAACAGGCACGGGCGGAACAGACACCGACCGCACCGCATCCCTTCACACTCGTCAAGCAGCTGACGCTGCTCGGTTTCTTCACCTCGAAGATCGGCGCCACCGAGGTTCTCGTTTACGACGAAATCCCCGGAGGCTTTGAGACCTGCGTTCCCTACAAGAAGGGTACGCCCGCCTGGGGCACGACCTGAATTGAGAACAAGCCGCCCGCCTGCATTCGCAGGCGGGCGCGTTCACACGGCAGAACAAGGATGACACGATGCGCAAGAGAATGATCATCGCGGCGGCAATGCTGGCAGCAAGCGCCATTCCCGCTTTTTCAGAGGGCGATGTTGCCAAGGGGGAGGCGGCCTTCAAGCGCTGTTCCGCCTGTCACGCCATCGGCGAGGGCGCGAAAAACAAGGTAGGCCCGCAGCTTAACGGGATCATCGGCCGCACTGCGGGCGGCGATCCGGACTATAATTACTCGAATGCGATGAAAAAAGCAGGCGGGGAAGGGATGGTGTGGACACCGGAGGAACTGCGAGACTTTCTCAGCGCTCCCAAGAAGAAAATCCCCGGAAACAAGATGGCCTTGGCGGGCATCAGCAAACCGGAAGAACTGGATAATCTTATCGCCTATATCGAAAGCGCGTCTTCGAAACCAGCCGAATGACAGCACGCCGTTCATCGAACATCAAAACTCCCGCAGTTTTGAGACGATGACCACGACTTTACCCCAGCATATCCTGCGCGCCGAAGGCCTTGCCAAGGAATTGCCAAGGCCTTCCGGCGTTGTCTTCAAGGATGCATTTGCGGTACTCAAATACCGGTTCTCAGGGGTCGGTCCGTCCTTCCTGCAGGCCCGACTTTTCGAAAGACCTGTCCTGATGGAAGCCCAGTTTGGCCAAGCCGTTTTTCACCTCCGGTGCGTTCATGAATAAATCCCAGATCAGGCCGCTGCGATAGTTTTCCATCATCGCAACAACAGGCCCTTGATTGATCGCAAGATGCGTTCCGGACACCCAGCCGGTTGAGGGCTGGAATGAATCCATGAGGCCAAAGCGGCCGATGAGTGCACCATTGTTCCATTGCAGAAACCGCAACGCCGCCTCGCGTGAGCGATGAGAAAAGAAGGGCATGCTAGAGAGGGCTGCCGTTGTCGCAATGATGCCGTCATCGTCGGTCGGAGAATTTACGACATAGCCCTTTGGCCCATCACACGCAGACAGACCCCACCCGGCCTCACTTGGGTAGCGCGTGCGGCAGTAGCGGTAATTGATCATGCAATGCGCGTGAACCTGCTCCAGATAGTCGTGACAATAAACATCGCCGAGACCGCGCGGATCGAGTGTGCAGAAGGAATAGTGCGACAGGAAAAGCGGTCCTCCATACGGCTGGCCAAGCGGCAGCCGAACACCGAGATACATCGATCCGTTCCGGATTTCGCCATCGCTTGCCCATCCGGAATGATAAGACTCGGCGCTGATTGCATGCGTCGTTGATCCTGCCGCGAGCACATAACAGACAAGGGCCTCGTTCCAGCCCACAATCGGCAAGTTTTTCGCCCAGGCATACCGACGGCTCCAATGCCAGAACAGCGGCCCGGGCTTTCCCCTGGTAAACCAGCCCCACTCCACCGTCTCGACGATTTCATTTATGGACCGGCGTAAATCGATTTCGGAGGATGTCTGCGCGCCAAAAAACTGCCTGACGCAGATCAGCGCCTGAACCAGAAGAGCGGTTTCAACGAGATCTCCGCCGTCGTCGAATTTCGCGAAGGGTATCGTTCTTCCGCTGGACGCGTCGATAAAGTGAGGGAAGGCGCCATGAAAACGCTTCACACTTGCCAGCGATCTCAACATCCGGCTCGCCCGGGCGATGGCTTCCTGTTCGGTTATCCAAGAACGGCGGACACCAACGATGAGCGAAAGAAAACAAAACCCAATACCGGAGACCGACGCGATTTCATGGATCGAAAGACCATCGGATCGCATACGATCCCGCGGTAGGCCACTCTCCGGGTGGCTCCCGGACCAGAAATATTCAAAGGTGTTGCGATGCAAACCATCAAGTTCAGCAGGTAATTTATCCGTCAATTCCAACCTCAGGGACCAGCGGCAATCAGTCGGCAGATCGACTGCCAAGCCTTATCCGACTCTGTCACCATCTCCAAATTTCAAGCGGAGCGGTGAATGCCGGTAGCCGCAAAAATTCTCGGCTACCGCAGCATCTGTCTTATCGTCTCCACGATCTGCTCTTCGCAGTAGGGTTTCGTAAAGAAAGCCGTATCAGCCGCGATCATATGACCGGGATCTTCGAGATGGCCGGAAACCAGGATAACTTTGATTGGGGGCCACCTGTCACGAATAATGGCTGCCAGTTGCAGGCCGTCGACGCCGCGTGGCATATCGATATCAGTGAAGACAATTCGTATGTCTGCGCGTGCCTCAAGGATATTGACCGCCTCCGTAGCATCTGCCGCAGCAAGCGCTGTGTATCCTGCGGTTTCAACCAGATCCACGGCGGCAAGGCGTAGCAGCGGCTCATCCTCAACGACGAGTATGGTTGCCACACCGGCAGCATTCGAGGTCACGGTCATCATGACTGTCTCAAATGGGAAACCAGTCCCTGCATCGTTACCCGCAGGCCGTCAGGATCAAAATTTACCTCGACACCGCCTGTACCCATCAGACCAAGCTGGATGAGCTTCGATCCGAAACCTTTACCCGATGGAGCGGTCACCGGCGGGCCGTCCTGCTCCTTCCATTCCAGAACAAGCGCGTTCTCGCCGCCTGCATCTTCTATCGTCCATGAAATAACGACGGTTCCGGCATCAGAAGACCAGGCTCCATATTTCAAAGCGTTTGTGCCAAGCTCGTGCATCAGGAGAGCCAGCGACAGTGCAGTTCTAGGCCCGATTTCCATGTCGGTGCCCGATATGCGGTATCGCTCGGGAAGAGAAAGTTGGCGAAGCACGGAATCGATCACTGCCACCATGCGCGCCGACGACCAGTCCTGGTTCAGGAGAACCTCATGCGCATTGGAAAGCGCGCGCAATCTGCTCGTGAAGGCTTCGACAGGGGCTCTGTCGGTGACGGGGCGAAGCGTCTGTGTCGCAATCGCCTGAACCATGGCCATCGTGTTTTTGAGCCGGTGGCTGATCTCGTGATTGAGAACCTGCTGTTCCTGCTCGGCCCGAATCCTGGAGATCGCCTCACGCGTGCGGTCCGCTATCGCACGCACAAAATCACGCTCCTCGGACGAGAATTCATGCGGCTTGTCGTAGTGTACGAACATGACCCCCGCGAATGCACCTCTTTCGATGATTGGCACATTCACGAGGACGGAGATGCCTAATGAGTGTAGAAGCTGGGCTGAAGCGGAGGTTCTCGGATCTGTCGCCACATCGGGTATGATGACCGTCTCGCCGCGCTTCAAATCCTGGATGTAGGATCCGTAATTCCTGAAATGATGGAGCCCCGCGACAGTGAACATTCCCTCCGCACACCAGTCGGGAAGCATCTGCACCGTCTCGGCGATAGGGTCAACGATGCCGTAGCCCGCCCGCGTCGCGCCTCTCAGACTCCGTGCCAAAATCTCGGCGGCGGCAAATGCCACTTCCGCAACAGTATCCAGCTCGCGGATCTTTTCGCCGAGTTCCAGGAATGCAAGCTGCCTGTCCTCCGACAGTTTTTGAGCGGTGGCGTTGCGTGCGACCTTGATATATCCCGGGACCTTGGGCGACGAATGGTTGGACATCGGCCGGATCGTGCCGTCCAGAAAGATGCTGGAGCCATCGGCAGCGAGGTGCCATCGGCGGTCGGGTGCAACCCCTTCGGACGTGGCTCTGCTCACTTCAGCCGCAGGAACGCCGGCTGCCCGGTCCTCCTCAGTAAAAATCGACTCAAACGGCCGTCCGAGCATCTCGGCTTCCGACCAGCCAAATGTCTCTTGCGCTCCACCAAACCAGCTTGTAATGCGCTGGTCTTCATCGATCGTCATGATGATATAGTCTTTGGCGCCTTCGACGATCAGGCGAAGCTTCGTTTCGCTGTCACGCAAAGCCTCCTGGGCTTGCATCCGATCAGTAACTTCAACGAACATGATGACGAACGTGTCTTCACCAGTGGCTTGAACGTAGCCGTCAAACCACCGGTCCATCGATCCGATCTTGCGGGTGAAACGCTTGCTTTGTTGGGTCTCGACGGCCTCCACCACATCGGAAACCCACTCATTCTCGAATTCTGGAAAGAGTTCGCGCATGGTTCGACCAGGCACATCATCGCCTGGTAATCCAAGAAGAGTGCTCCATGCGGGATTGACCGTCTCGTACCGCCAATCGACAATCGTTCCTTCGACGTCACGGATCACCGATCCTACGACGATGCCTTCCTCCAATTGCTGGAAAAGCGCACCCCAGCGTCGCTCGGAAAGGAAGGTCGCAATCTGGTTCGAGGCGACCCTTCCGATCTGGTTCAGTAACTGCAGCTCGCTTTCCGTCCATGTGCGTGGTTCTCCATCGATTGCTGCGAGCGCGCCGATCACCATGCCATCAGGGAGGGTTACAGGCACTCCCATGTAGGAGATCACACCCAGATCGGTTATGGCCAGATTATTTCTAACGAGATCATGAACCGTCGCATCCCCGATGATCAAAGGCTGTCTGTCACGAACCACATGCTGACAGAATGAATGCGTGAGTGGCGTTTCCGCTGCTTCAGCCCATTTGGGTGGCAACCCGACATGAGCGATGAAAACCTGCCGGTGCTCGTCCAGAATGGAGATCAAAGCCACTGGGCATTTCAGGCCGGTTTTGACGACCTCGATAATATCCTGGAATTCGGGTGGGCTCTGGACATCAAGCAGCCCAGAGTTTCGAACTGCGTCAATGCGTTCCGACGGTGAATTCAAGGTCAATCCTTATCCGCACAGGGGCGGCGTTGGTCAAGCCGACAAGGCGGCAAGCAGTTTGGGCGAAACAACAAGGCTGGGAGGAGGTGTAGCGGAGCGCTCTGCGCCAATAACGATGCCTTCAATGAACTGCAAGGCATTTTGCAAACCGTTCATCGTGTAGGGTTTCTCGATCGCTCCAAGTGCGCCCGCAAAGTCCTCAGGTATTCTCTTCAGGTTACCCGAAACGAAAACATAGGGGATGGAGCTCGAGGAAAGATATCGGCCGACTTCTATGCCCGTTGGACCATCCAGCAATTGAATGTCTACAAATGCGAATTGCGGCAGTGCCTTGTTGGCAAGCTCGATAGCTTCCTTGCTGTCGGCAGCGATCCCCACAATCTCGTGTCCGGCATCTTCCACTTCGCTTTCAAGTTCCATCGCCAGCAGAGCTTCGTCCTCTACGATCAAGATTTTCACAGGAGATCCTTTCAGTCTTTTACAGAAAGCGTGACACGAACATCCGAGAGGCAACCTTCAACCGTCCGAACTATCGTAGCACGCAATTGTTTTACGCACGCTTCCAGCATCTTTTTGCTAAAGGCTGCTTCTTCCTTGTCCACTTCGCCCGGCGTGACGGTATCGGCAACCCTGACAAGGAAGTGGCCGTTTAGGCGCTTGACCTCCAGGTGCAATTGCCCGCCACGGTCCTTCAATCCTCTGCGAATGGCGTCGCCGATGAGTTCGTTGATGATCAAGGCAAGGGGGGAGGCCTTGGTCGCCGGAACCACAACCTCGTGAAGATCGGTGGTGAGGATGATGTCGGTTCGCTTCAAGGCGCCGATCTTGTCGAGCATCAATGTATTGGCAAAATCCGCGACATCGAAATGCCCTACATCTTCATCGTTCAGAAGCTTGCGCTGAACGGTGCTGAGTGCTTCGACCCTGTTCAGCACAGACATCAATGTCCGCTCCACAACATCGTTATCAGTCATCCGCGCCTGAAGCTTCACGATTGAGGCGATTGTCAGGAGGTTGTTTTTTACGCGATGATCAACTTCGTGGACGAGGGTTGTTTTTGCCCGCAATGCCTCAGTCAAATCCGCCGTTCGCAGCGCCACCTCTCCCTCCGCGATGTGGCGGGCGCGAGCGAGTTCGGCTTCCTTGCTCTTGATATCGGTGAAGTCGAGTTGCGAGGCGAAAAAATAGATGACGGTTCCAGCAGCATCGCGAACAGGACTTACGAAGAGAGCATTCCAAAACTCTGATCCGTCCTTGCGATAATTAAGGATGTCGATCGCCAAATCCTGCTCGGCTGCGATTGCCTCACGCAGTTTCGTAACTGAGCCAGGATCCGTGTCTGGACCTTGGAGCAGACGACAATTTTGACCAACCAGCTCTTCGGCGGAATAGCCCGTCAATCTGCTGAAAGCGGCATTGCAGAAGATGATTGGATTGTCGTTGAGGAGTGGATTTGTGATGATCATGGGCATGCGGGTGGCCTTGAAGGCTGCCGCAAACGGATCTTCAGAAGCGTGGCCAGATACTAGACGCTCTCCAGCGTCTTGAGCATCCTGCCGGAGGAGATCATTATCTTTCATGCAAGGTCCTGAAGGTAACGGTCCCCTAAAATGTTTGAATGGGAATTTGGTTCCAACGACAAAGTGAATTATTCCTGTTTTACAGGGTAGGGGATCCACCATCTTTTTGCATATTGTCCGTGACAGGTCTGCCGGCGTCCGATAGTCGAGAAATCGGCCTGATGACGTCAGTAGAACAAAAACGGGGCGACCAACTGGCCGCCCCGCTTGATATGAGACTGGGTCGAAACCTCAAGCAGGCCGTTCTTCGCCCGCGTTCGGCCTCCAGGTGATCAGCTTTCTCTCGGCGACATCGAGAATGAGATCGATGACGAGAACAAAAATGGCGAGAATGATGATACCGGCGAAAACGCCGACCGCGTCGAAGTTACCTTCCGAACGGGCGATCAGGTAACCGAGGCCTGCGGAAGACCCGAGATATTCGCCGATGATCGCGCCAACCACCGCAAATCCGACGGATGTGCGCAGCGACGACAGAATCCAGCTGGCTGCCGCCGGAAAATAAACATGACGCAAGAGATCAGAGCGCTTTGCACCGAGAATGCGCGTGTTGGAAAGCACGACGGGGTTTACTTCGCGAACACCTTGCATGGCGTTGAAGAACGTCACGAAGAAGACGAGGGTGACCGCAAGAGCGACCTTTGACCAGAGGCCAAGCCCCAGCCAAAGGACGAAAATTGGCGCGAGGACCACACGCGGGATGGCATTCACGGCCTTGATGAACGGGTCCAACACACGGGCCACAAAGGGACTGAGGCCCAGCCAGACACCGGCGCCGACGCCGAGACCTGTACCGATGAGGTAACCGAGAACCGTTTCACTCAAGGTGATACCGACATGTTTGTAAAAGCCGGCATCGGCAACCCAGGTGATGACCTGCTTTACGATGTCGATGGGTGCCGGGAAGAAGAAGCGGTCGATCGCCCCGGAGCTTACCCCGAGTTGCCACCCACCCAGGAGCACGACCAGAAGCACGATCTGGATGATGCGAACATTAACGGCTTGCATAGCTTTTCTCCACTTCGCCGCGTAAAGACGCCCATATATCGCGATATAGGGTCATGAATTTCGGATCGAGCTTGATTTCGGCCACGTTGCGGGGCCCGTTCCAGATCAACCGGGAAGCTCTCGATAACTCGGCTCTTGGGGCCGGCAGCAAGGACGACAACCCGGTCGCCGAGTGCAATCGCCTCTTCGAGATCGTGCGTGATCATGACCACTGCACGGCGATCCTCTTGCCACAATCTCAGGAGTTCATTCTGCATGAGGTGGCGCGTGTGAATGTCGAGTGCGGAGAAGGGCTCGTCCATCAGGATGACCTTCGGCTCGGTGATAAGCGCCTGCGCCATCTGGACACGTTTGCGCTGTCCGCCTGAAAGTTGATGCGGAAAGCGCTCTTCAAACCCCTTCAGGCCAACTTTTTCCAGCCAGGCCAGAACTTTGGTACGGCGCTCATGTTCGGATACGCCGCGGAACAGCAGGCCAAGCTCGACATTCTGATAGGCCGTTTTCCAGGGAAGCAGCGCATCCTGCTGGAAGAGATATCCGATGTTGTTCTGCACGCCCTGCACGGGAGAACCATCGATGGAGACCTTTCCCTGCGCCGGTTTCAGCAAACCCGCGATGGCATTGAGAATGGTGGACTTGCCGCATCCGGTTGGGCCGACAATCGACAGAAACTCACCATCTCCAACTTTCAGGTTCACATCCTGGACCGCAACGAACGCGCCAAAGGCCATTGTTACGTTCTCGATTGCCACCATTGGCTGAAGATTGAGTTCCGCCACGGGTTCTAACTTTCTAATTGGCAAAGACATTGAAGACCCTCAGTTTACGCCCTTCGAAGCCGCAGCCTCGACGAACTTGTTGGTGTAGGTCGTGTTGAGATCGATCGTGGCCTTCGCGACTGCGTCGTTGAAGCTTTTCAAAACCGCCAACGGGGTTTCCAGATCGGCCTGGTTGAAGGTTCCATCTTCGGAGAAGATCGCCTTGGCGGCTTCGACGGCCTTGATGTAGGTCTGCTTGTCGCCGGACACGAAATCATCGGGAAGCTTTGCAACGATTTCCTCGGCCGAATGCTCCTTCATCCAATGCAGCGCCTTTACCGTGGCATTGGTAACCTTCTGGATCACCTCGGGATGTGCATCGATGTATTCCTGCGTCGCATACAAGACGGAGGTGGGGTAGATCCCGCCGTAGACGTCCTTGGCGCCCTGATCGCTACGGGCATCGATCAAAATCTTGCCAAGACCACGCTCAACCACGATCGTCGCAGCCGGATCGTAATTGACCAACAGGTCAATCTTGCCCTGCTGCAGAGCGGCAACAGCAGCAGCGCCGGAGCCAACGCCGATGATAGCGATGTCGTTGTCGCTCAGATTGTGCTGCTTCATGTAATAACGAATGAAGAAATCGGACGAAGACCCGGGCGAGGTGATCCCGACCTTTTTGCCCTTGATGGTTTCAGGTTTTGCCGGATCGAAATCTGTATCGTTCTTTCCTGCGAGAACCAGCCCGGAATTGCGGGCAAGCTGAACGAAGCCAACCACGTGCTTGTTCTGGGACTGCATCTGAATCGTGTGATCGTAGAAACCGACGGCTACATCCGTGGACCCTGCGACGAGCGCCTGCAGGACTTTCGAACCGCCTTGGGCAAAGTTCTCGGTCGTCACCTCAAGGCCCTCGTCCTTGTAGAAGCCGAGGCTGGCCGCCACCGGAAAAGGCAGGTTGTTGAGGTTGTACGAACCAACACTCATTCTGACGGATTCTGCATTTGCCGACGCTGCCAGCGCACAGAGCGCCGCTGTTGCAAGCAAGTATTTACGCATGAGGGTCTCCTCCCAGTTTTGCTATGTTTTGAGCCAGTATGGCTTTGTCTAGGCTGCGTCTTCAATCGCAGCGTTTGGCTTGGCGAAGGCAAAGCCTTCGAAAAGTCTGCGGGCCGTTCTCACAAGCCCGGCTGTTATTGCTCCGTTCCGCATCTCAAGTTGCACGTCCAGCCGACCGGCGGGATGCTCGATGCAGATCTGGGTCGGAACAGATCGATTTCCCGCTTGTTCAAATGCCACGGAGCCTTCCGTGATCGCTGCGGTTGCTATGCCAACGGCGCCGGTCGTTGCCAGGGCAGGGTGGCACTCATTGGGCATGAAGTACCGGACAGACAGAGTGCCTCCCTTGCGGGCCGGCGCTACGATCACGGGTTTTGGTATGACCATATCCGTTACATCCCCCATCCCCATCAATTTGCCTGCCTGAATGCGTATGCGGGTCAATCGTTCGATGAGATCGCTATTGGAAGTCAGGGTCTGCGGATCTTCATATCCCGTGACGCCGAGGTCTCCCGCACGCATGAGGACCATCGGAATTGCGCAGTCTATCGCCGTCACATCTATTCCCTCAACCGTGTCGACAGGGTTTCCGGTGGGCAACAGTTTTCCGGTTTTCGCACCCGCCGCATCCACGAAAGTCAGGGCGATCGGTGCAGCCAGACCCGGAACGCCGTCGATGGATGCGTCTCCGAGATAAATTACTTCGCGACCACGCGTCGGCACCTTTGCCTCGATCAATTTTCCGGTGTTCACGTTGTGGATGCGAACCACGGTATCGCTTCCCCGAGCCTCGACAAGTCCAGCTTCGATCGCAAAGGGACCGACAGCGGCCAGCATATTTCCGCAATTGGGCGAATAGTCGACATACTGCCTGTCGGTACGAACCTGGGCGAAGAGATAGTCGATGTCTGCGCCTTCGACGGTGGAAGGACCTATGATCGCCACTTTCGAGGTGACCGGATTGCCGCCTCCAATCCCGTCTATCTGCAGCGGATGACCGGAACCCATGATGGACAAAAGTGCCGCATCCCGTTCCGCTCGATTACGCGGAAGGTCAGACGCCAGGAAGAACGGTCCACGAGATGTTCCGCCGCGCATCAGCACACAGGGTATCTTAAGCAGGTCGTTCATTTATCGCCTCAATCTTGCATTTGGTGGATCAATCCGCCTTGTTGTTGCAATATGAGCAAAAGAATCTAATCTGTTAAATGCAATGTTCGGAGGTATTATTGCGATATGAGCATCAATTGCGAAATTCTGGATTTAAGAGCATTTCAAGCAGTAGTTGAGCTTGAAAGTTTTCATAGGGCTGCCGACGCGTTGCATATTTCGCAACCGGCGCTTACCCGGCGCATCCAGAAACTGGAACAGGCCATTGGCGCGCCACTCCTAGAAAGGACCACACGCCACGTTGCCCCGACAGCGATGGGTCAGGAGGTAATGCCGCTTGTCCGGCGCATGCTGGAGGAGTTCGATGGATCGCTTTTTGCGATGAAAGATGGTGCACATCGGCGCGGCCTCATCACGATGGCCTGCGTTCCAACCGCAGCGTTTTATTTTCTACCCACCGTGATCAAAACATTTAGCAAGCAATATCCGCATATTAGGCTGCGTATCAGAGACCTTACGGCAAACGAGGGGCTGCAGGCGGTTGCGCGAGGCGAGGTGGAGTTCGGGATAAACCTCATGGGTAATTCTGATCCAGACCTGGCATTCGAACCTCTCATCGATGACCCGTTTGTGCTGGCGATGCGGAAAGACCATCCTCTGGCGGCTTTCGAAACGATCCAATGGAATCAACTGGAGCCTTACCCGCTGGTTGTCGTCGATCGCTCCAGCGGCAATAGAACGCTTCTGGATGGCGCACTCGCGCGGCACAATCTAAAGCTGAACTGGTTCTACGAGGTGACCCATCTCAACACGTCGCTTGGCCTGGTGGAGGCTGGGTTGGGGATTTCCGTGTTGCCGCGACTGGCTACCCCACAGGATGACCATCCTTTCCTCGTTACGCGGCCGATCGTTAATCCCGTGGTCTCCCGAACCATCGGTATCGTGCAAAGAAGAAGCAGCGCCTTATCTCCCGCCGCGGAGAAATTCGTGGAAATGCTGTTGAAGACCTGGAAAACGCCTTAGGGTTCACAATCGTGTATCTTGCCGCGAAGGGCCCGGGTCTGACGTCACCTGGTGGAAGGTCGAGAAACGGGCGAGGGTGACGCCGTCTTCTCAGAGATGGTTGCGTCGTCACGCCGCCTTACCGGCTCTTCTAATAGCGGACCGCCTTGGCGTTCTGGGTCATAGATATGGGTTTTGCTGTTGCCATTTTGGCTGTTGAAGGAAACGGCGACGTGCGCCGCGCCGATTGACGTCAGCAAGCTCAATACTGATCAACCGTACAATGTAGATATGGTTGAAGATCATAGCCTGCTTATCGACTGACAAGGCATACTCGCAGCAAGAGCGACCTCCATCAGTATCCCTTGAGGCAATAATGTGAGGCGGAAATTGAGTGGTGTTTTGTTTAGAGCGAAAGGATGCGTTACGCTTCGACTCAGTGCGATAACGCAACAACCAGATAAGGTTCAAAACGAGTTCTGAAGGTTGCCTAAAGGGTCATTTGGACTGAAAACGCAAGACATTTAAACCAGAAAACGTTCCATAATCTATCTTATGCGATTACCGTATGTAGCCGCAAAGTTAAAGTGTCGTGTTTCTGCAAAGTTGGAATGTCACACTCCCCGGACCTGAATGATACCGGGGAGATTGCGGATGGGATTGATCACGATGAGCGAGCGCGATTTGCAGCGGATCGAGGTTTTGTCGAAAGTCGTTGATGGCCGCATGACCATCGTCGCAGCGGCGCATGTGCTGGCAATCAGCGCCCGGCATGTTCAGAGACTGATTGGTCGTATTGAGGCTACCGGCGCTGCCTCGATCAGACACAAGGCAATTGGTCGCCCGTCGAACAATAAAATCGCCACCGGCGTCCGCGATTACGTTTTGATTCTGGTGCGCGAACGCTACCTTGATTTCGGGCCAACGCTGGCGGCCGAGAAGCTTAAGGAAGAGCATGGCGTCACAGTCTCGCGTGAGACGCTGCGTAAGTGGATGCAGGATGCTGGCATATGGCTTTCGAGAAAACAGCGGCGGGCGTTTCATCAGCCGCGGTTGCGGCGCGAGGCTTATGGTGAACTGGTGCAGATCGACGGCTCCGAGCACCGCTGGTTTGAGGACCGTGGCCCTGCGTGCTCTCTGCTGGTCTTCGTCGACGATGCGACCGGAAAGCTGATGCAGCTGCGGTTTGTTCGATCGGAGAGCGCTTTTACCTATTTCGAGGCGCTTTCGCTTTACCTTGAAGAGCATGGCGCACCTATCGCCTTTTACTCCGACAAACATTCCGTTTTTCGTGTCGCCCGGAAAGACGCCAAGGGTGGGCAAGGCATGACGCAGTTTGGTCGCGCGCTATCGGAGCTGCACATCGATATCCTTTGCGCCAATTCCAGCCAGGCCAAGGGACGCGTCGAGCGTATGAACAGGACATTGCAGGATCGGCTGGTCAAGGAATTGAGGCTTGCCAATATCAGTGACATGGAGACCGGCAATGCGTTTCTGCCAGCCTTCATCGAGCGATACAATGACCGCTTTGCGGTGACCCCTACCCGCCCCGACAACCTCCATCGGCCTGTCAATCTGGCGCCAAGCAGGCTGAATGACGTGCTTTGCAAACGCGAGCAAAGACACGTCGGCGCACAGCTTTCATTCTCCTATGAGCGCAAACGCATCATGCTTGAGGAGAACGACGTCACGCGCGGCCTGGTTGGAAAGTATGTCGAGACATTCGCTTACGTTGATGGTCGACTGGATATTCGATGGAAAGGTCACTCGTTGCCTTACAAGATCTTCGACAAGGATCAGCGCGTGACCCATGCGGCGGTGGTCGAGAACAAGCGTCTCGGCGAAGTACTGGCCTACATCAAAGAGCAGCAAGATCGAGACCACGCAGCTGCGCCAAAGACCAACAGTGAGAAGATCGGCTACAAGCCGAGAGGCCGCAAACCCGGTCCGCGCACGGATTTCATGAATGATCCGGACGTCATTGCGAGACGGCAAAAGGCTCTTGCTCAAATGGATGCGGCTGGGTGAAGGCCGCACCCACTTCTGCCGTGTAAACAACTGGCTTTTCAGTAAAAATGGACTTTCGACAGATCGACTTCATATGGATCTGTCTGGATTGGGCTTCCATCTTCCTTGTAAACTTCAAGCTCGGAGATTCTGCCGTTGGTTACGTGCAGCGCCAATCGCACAAGTCTGGCGATGCGAACGATACTTTTCTGGTTTGGAGCTTCATCGTCGTAAAAGCTCTCGATGGGTATATGGTCGTTTGGTCTAGGCGAAGGGGCGTCGTTGTCCTTCACGATCGCCAACGGCCCTTGACTGCGAAGCTTTAGGCTCCCGGTAGGGCTGATGCGCATCACTTCCACGGAGCTCATCTGCTCCAGGATTTCCGCTTTCCCTTGAAAGTCACCTCGCAGCAGATGCATTAGGAGCGCGCGTTCGCGATGGTCGATCTCTCTCCAGTTCTCAAGCCCATCTATCATGCCCTTCCCTCTCATCTGGCGAAGCCAAGGTGAATCTGATTGTAGCTTATGGCGCTGTCAACGGCTGACCATGACGCGACGAAAAGTGCTTTGGAGTGAGAAAGCTAAAGCCGAAGGGTGTGTTCCATCACCCGCCCCCTCCCTACCCTTGCAACCCGGCCCAGCCGGTCCGGTCGGGGGCTGATTGTTTGAGCCAGTGTCGCATTTCTAACTGGCTGGCAGAGCGACAGATGACATTTTAACTTTGCACGATTCGCGACATTTCAACCTTGCCGCCACATCGTATGTGGTAAGCTGATGAAGCTTTCTATGGTCCCGAGCGCCTCACCTTCATCAGCGCCGCCTAGACACTCTGTACCTCGCTCGAGCACAATAACGAGCAAAGGATTTAGAGAAAGCACCTAGCCTTGAGTGGGCTTTGAACCCATGAAAGACATTGCTGACGAAATGCCCATGCATTGGCTGATGCGGCAAAGATTTTGATGATCTGTCGGAACTGATAGGGATTAAATAGTAGCCAGCGGTGTTCTCACGGGTACGACCACGTACTCATGAAGGAGCCTGCGCCGTGAAGCACCTCTATTCCATCACACTCGTTATTGCCACATTGGCCTGCACGGCCGTATCTGCAAGCCCGTTTTCGTCGGCCGCCGGACGTTACCGTATCGATCCCGCCTCGCACATCGGATTTTCGATTGCACAGGTTGCCGGTCCGGGCATCAACGGCACTATTCCCGATATATCCGGCCGCTTCGATATC
Organism: Agrobacterium sp. SORGH_AS_0745; assembly: GCF_030818995.1. Lineage (NCBI taxonomy): Bacteria > Pseudomonadati > Pseudomonadota > Alphaproteobacteria > Hyphomicrobiales > Rhizobiaceae > Agrobacterium > Agrobacterium sp. SORGH_AS_0745. The sequence goes on along the minus strand of NZ_JAUTBI010000003.1, from coordinate 2,099,878 downwards.
GATCCGGACCAACCGTCCAAGTCCTATGTGGAAATCAGTTTGAACCCTTCCAGCGTGAAGACAGGCCAGGAGCGGGTGGAAAACTTCCTGCGGTCCAGCGCAGTTTTCAACATCACCGCCTATCCGCAGATCGTGTTTCGCTCCAACCGCGTTACGCAGGACGGGCCGCGCAGCGCGGTCGTTGAAGGCGTGCTCACGGCCCGAGGCGTCTCCAGAACCGAGACGTTTCACGCAACATTCGTTGAGCAGCAAAAGGGTTCCGTCACCTTCCATGTCACCGGAAATATCCCTCGCCTGCCCTATGGCATGGGTGTTGGCGTGCCACTCTATTCGAACACGGTTGCCTTCGACATAGATTTGAAGGGCGTCAGATAAAAACGACGGAACGTCAAAAAAATCGGCGGGACGGGATTAATTGTCGCTGGTCGGTGTTCTGTGTTGTATCGGACATGGTGTCCGCACCGTTACCTCTCAAAGGACGATCTCATGCGTGAACATCATTTCATTCTGGCAGGCGCTCTCGCGCTCGCCTCCACTGCCGCGCTTGCCGAACCATATGCCGGTGGCGCGGTGGTTGAAATGGCGACGGCAAAGGGCACGATCCTGACTGACGCCAAGGGCATGACCCTTTATACGTTCGACAATGATGGCGATGGCTCGTCAGCCTGCTATGACGGCTGCGCGAAGAAATGGCCGCCACTTGCGGCTGCCAAAACCGACAAGGCGGATGGCGACTACAGACCACTCGCCCGCAGGGATGGCACGATGCAGTGGTCGCATGATGGAAAGCCGCTGTATCATTGGCAGATGGACAAGAAGCCCGGCGATGTCACGGGTGATGGTATTGGTGGCGTCTGGCACGTTGCCAAGGAATAGCACCCATGCCTGATTTTCTTGACGAGATCACAAGTTGCATACCGGCGCTTCGACGTTATGCGAATGCGCTCACGCACGACCGTGACACGGCTGACGATCTCGTTCAGGACTGTCTGGAAAGAGCCATCCGCAAAAAGGCGCTGTGGCGGCCGCAGGCGCCGTTACGTCCATGGTTGTACCGGGTGCTGGTCAACGTTTACCGCAACAATCTGCGCGGCAGAAACCGCCGGCCCTCGCAAATCCCGATTGATGATGTTGCCGAACAGATGTTTGTGCCGGCGCCGCAGACGGGCCGGATCGCGCTTGCCGAAATGGCCCGTGCCATCGAAAAACTGTCAGGCGAGCACCGTGAGGCCCTCCTCCTCGTCGTCGTCGAAGGTCTGAGTTATGCGGAAGCGGCAAAGGTTCTGGAAATTCCGTTGGGCACTTTGATGTCCCGTCTGGGGCGCGCCCGAACAGCCTTGGCCCGTATGACCCAGGAAGACCAGCCAAATCTCAAGGTGATAAAATGACTGGCAACGAGCCGCAGATAACCGAAGCCGATCTGATATCCTATGTCGACGGGCAGCTCGAAGACCAGCGACGTGATGCCGTTCGCTCCCACCTCGCCTCCAATCCGGCCGATGCGCGCAAGGTCGAGATATGGCAGCGGCAGAATGCGACACTTACGGCTCTCTATCGCCCTGCTGATATCGATGTTTTACCCGAGCGCCTCGATGTTTATCGGATGGAGCGGCGCTTGCGATCGGAGCGTGCAAATTGGCGCAATCTGGCAGCGGCATCCGTTCTCGTTCTGGCAGTTGGACTGACAGGTGGCTGGTTCGGGCGCGGACTTGTGTCGGAGGTCGATGCACCTGCCCATTCCATCGTGGCGGATGCGACGCAGGCGCATAAGTTGTTTGCAAGCGAGGTTCTGCACCCGGTCGAAGTTCGGGCTGATGCCGAGAACGGTTCCAGTCTGCCGAAATGGTTGTCAAAACGGCTCGACCGTAAACTTAACGTGCCGGACCTCACCCGCCATGGCTTGTCCCTTGTCGGCGGCCGGGTGCTGCCCAGTTCCGAAGGCGCCGCAGCTCAACTGATGTATGAAGACAAAAGTGGGCAACGTATCACTCTTTACATCGTGGCTGCGGCTGAAACGAGCGATACCGCCATGCGGCGCTCCAATGTCGACGCGCTGGAAACAGTGTCCTGGGATGACGAAACAATCCGCTGCGCCCTGGTCGGCAGCCTGCCGTCCGACCGCATGGACGCTATTGCCAAAGACACCTATCAACAGCTGAGTTAGCCGATGCAATATCTCAAGGGTCATTCCGATAGAGCGACGAGAGGCGTAAGGAGATGGCGAAACACGTCCGCCTCCTTTGGTTTGGTGGCGATCGTTTTCCATTGGACAATCGCGCTCCTATTCCTCGCGCAGCTTGCGCTGGGATATTTTATGAGCCGCGACATCGATCCGGTGCTTCAGTTCAATCTTTTTCAGTATCACAAGTCGATTGGGTTTCTGGTTCTGGCCCTCGCCGCCCCCCGCTTCATCTGGTCGGTTTTCAGCAGGAAACCGCGGGCTCTGGATGGTGAAGGGATGGCTTCGAGGTTGGCCGCACGGGCGGCTCACGCCGCACTGCTGTTCCTTACTCTTGCCGTTCCCCTTGCCGGTTGGGCCGTCGCGTCGACGTCTCCTCTGCAGATCCCCAGTTATGTCTTCGATCTTGTCGTCATGCCAGGACTACCCATGGCGATCTCCGACCAAGCCGAGGCTTTCTGGACTGAGGTTCACGCCACTCTGGCCTATCTTGCCGCAGTTATCGTCGTTCTTCATGTGGCAGCAGCGCTGTGGCACCATTTCGTCCGCAAAGATCCAACGCTTCGGCGCATGATCCCTTTCAGGGCTGCTGCAGACAACAGGAGCCGCACCGCCTCCCCTCGAAAATAGCTAATAAAGTGTTCTCTGGTAGTCCTTTTCCAGATCGTCATCCAATTTCCGCATCTCATCCTTGTTGCTGGGCGCCCCCGTCGTTTCGTCAAGGATGATTTTGATGAGCGACGGCATCTCGGAGCGATCCTGAAAATGATCCGGGCTCCACAAATGAGACCGCCGAAACGCCTTGGCGCAATGCATGAAAACCTCACTCACCCTGACGACAATCGCGAGTTTGGGCGCACGATCATTGATACTCATGCATCTCAGAAGTTCCGGGTCGGTTGCGAGCTTTGCCTGCCCGTTCACACGCAACGTGTCGTCAAATCCCGGTATGACAAACAATAGCCCGACGCTTGGATTGGCAATGATATTGGTCAACGTATCCAGACGATTGTTACCCGGCCGATCCGGTATCGCGAGTGTGCGTTCATCAAGAATCTTGACGAACCCCGCAGGGTCGCCACGAGGGCTTACGTCAGCACTTCCCGCCAGATTCTGCGTTCCTATGCACAGGAACGGAGAGCGTCTGATAAATTCCCGCGCATGCTCGCCAATGGTGTCCTGACACTTCAATATCGCCAGCGCGTGGGTCGCCTCGAACAATCCTCGAAGCGATGGCTCATCTGTTATTGCAAATTCCGGATCAAGTTCAAACGCCGTCATCATCCTCACCCTTGTGACGTTGCCCCGTTGTTCCCATCAGCTTCACCAGACGAAAACGCCTGGATATTGCTGACATATCGATTGTTCTTCTCTGTCCGCATTTGAGCTGCTTCTAAATTTGAGGTACGTACCTCAATATTAGCACTATCGCAGATTTTAATTTCAATCAAGAAGTAGAACCGGCGCCGACAGAGGCACAACAATCACCGAAACGGCTGCGCGAGCCTTTGAGGGCGGGCAATCCTGTACAGACCGTGTAGTTTGTTCTTACCTTAAGGCCCTCGCTATTTACCGACGTTCAAGCGGTCGAAGCGGCCTTGAAGACGGCAAGCTGGTCGGCAAAGGCGCGTTGATAGGCCGGACGCGCCTCACCGCGAGCCACATAGGCTGAAAGGTTTGGATATTCGTCGAGGATGCCTGAGCTTTTTATCCTTTGCAGCACCGATATCATCAACAGATCTCCAGCGCTGAACGCACCGTCGAGCCAGTCGTCGTCACCGAGGCAGCGGGAGAGTTCGCCGAGCCGCTTGCTGATATTTTTATCGATCATCGCCAAGCGCTCTTCGTACCAGCTCTTGTCGCCCTCCAGAAATCGGGCAATCGAGCGGTCAACGATTGGCGGCTCCACCGTGTTGAGCGCGGCGAACATCCAGGTTATCGCCCGTGCCCGCGCATTCACATCCCGCGGCAACAGGCCGGCATTGCGCTGCGCGATGTGGAAAATGATCGCGCCGGATTCGAACAGTACAAGGTCGCCCTCCTCATAGGTCGGGATTTGTCCAAACGGCTGAAGTGCCAGATGCGCAGGTTCCCGCATCGCCTTGAAGGAGAGAAGGCGAACATCGTAAGACAGTCCAGCTTCCTCCAGCGCCCAGCGCACGCGCATGTCGCGGGCCAGACCCTTGCCGCCATCGGGCGAGCGTTCAAAAGCGGTAATCGTGATCGTCATTGCTGTTCCCCATCGCGTCTGTTTGGAGACTATTGGCTCATTGTGGTCGAGCATCAGCTTTTTGCGCCGGCCGGAAAAGGCAGCGCGTCAGAATAGGCGTTTGCCAGAACGAAAACAATCCTTGTACGTTTCCATGACAGGTCATTAGCGTGCCGTTTGCCGTGGAAAGGGCTGGCCATTTCACGCAAAAACTCTAAGCTCCTGCGCCGGACGCGGATTGCCAAAACCTTCAGGATTTCAATTTAAATCATTAGGGAGAAACCATCAGATGAGCCTGCGTATAAACGACATCGCACCCGATTTCACCGCCGAGACCACACACGGTCCGGTGAGCTTTCACGAATGGATCGGCGACGGCTGGGCGGTCCTGTTTTCGCATCCGAAGAATTTCACGCCGGTCTGCACCACGGAACTCGGCGCGATGGGCGGCCTGCAGCCGGAATTCGAAAAGCGCGGCGTCAAGATCATCGGCATTTCGGTCGATCCGGTCGAAAGCCATGAGAAATGGAAAAACGACATCCGCACCGCGACCGGCTTTAATGTCGATTATCCGCTGATCGGCGACAAGGACCTGAAAGTCGCGAAGCTCTATGACATGCTGCCGGCGGGCGCGGGCGACAGTTCCGAAGGCCGCACGCCGGCCGACAACGCCACCGTGCGCTCCGTCTTCGTTGTCGGTCCCGACAAGAAGATCAAGCTGGTCCTCACCTACCCGATGACCACCGGGCGCAACTTCGACGAAATTCTTCGCGCGATCGATTCCATCCAGCTGACTTCTAAACATCAGGTGGCGACACCGGCAAACTGGAAACAGGGCGAAGACGTCATTATCACCGCCGCCGTCTCCAACGAGGATGCGATTGCCCGTTTCGGCTCCTATGACACAGTTCTTCCATACCTGCGCAAGACGAAGCAGCCGGGCTGATTTGAAATCGATAAAAGGGGCGATGGATCTCCATCGTCCCTGTTTGATCTTACTCGCGGCGCAGCTACGGCTTTATCACGCCGCCGTGGTAGTCGAGCCGGTACACCTCAACGCTGTCCCGATATATGCGCTCCACGCCGGTAAAAGACCGGAATTCGCCCTCATTGGTATCGACATAGATCATGTCTTCGACCTCGTGGGTGAAGCCGCCGAGGAAGCGCCCTTCCCTGTATAGCGTGGAAAGCGATCGCTGGATCACCCTGCCCGCCACCGTGCCGTCGATTAGCTCAGGGCGGATGATGCGGCCGTAATAATTCATGGCCCAAAGTGGAATTCCCTGATGCCAGACGACCTCCTGACCGATGAAGTCGGTTCCGCCGAAATAGCTATCGATGTAGTTCCAGTCGCCACTTCGAAAGCCGAGGTCGTGTGAGCCGATGCGGATGGGCGTCGAGGATTTGTTGCCGCCGCCCACATAAGTGGCGGACTTGGCCTGCACGATGAATTCTTCCAGCATCGGGAATACCTCACATCAGGAACATAAAGTGAACATACTGGACTTGTGTGAAGGTCGCAAGCGTATTCCTTACCCTGCCTGTCGCCATATTTTCACAGATGGTGGGCTTGGTAATCGCAGCGTTTGCCCTTAAAAGCGATGCATAAATGATCCTCGAAGAGTGCCCATGTCGCAGACCCCGCAAATCTATGTCGATGCCGACGCCTGCCCCGTGAAACCCGAGATTCTCAAGGTGGCGGAACGGCATGGGCTGGAGGTGACATTCGTTGCCAATTCCGGTTTGCGCCCGTCGCGCGATCCGATGGTGAAAAACGTGATCGTATCGGCCGGTTTCGATGCGGCGGATGACTGGATTGCGGAGCGTGCGGGCGAAAACGATATCGTCATTACCGCCGATGTGCCGCTCGCCGGGCGTTGCGTTGCCAGGGGCGCGCTGGTGACGGGACCGACCGGCCGCGTTTTCGACCAAACCAACATCGGTATGGCAACTGCGATGCGCGACCTTGGCGCACACCTGCGCGAAACCGGTGAGAGCAAGGGATATAACGCGGCTTTCTCGCCGCGCGACCGGTCTGCTTTTCTGGAGACGCTTGACCGTTTCTGCCGCCGTGTCAAAAAATGACCGCGTAAACAGGAAGGCGCAGCCCATGACCCCGGCCAATCCGCAGAGCAACACCTACAGCCGCCATAAGCCTTTCTTCGTCGCTCTTTTTGTTGGCGCCTTCGGCCTTGGCTTGGCGCTGGCATTCGCACGGCCGCTCGCCATCGAAATTGCAGCCATTCTGTTTTTCCTGACCTATCTCGGGCTGGTGGCCTTTCGGCTTCCGAAATTAACGGCCCAGCACCTGAAAGCGCATGCCGATAGTGATGACCTGCCGGCAATGGCCATCATCGCCATTACGCTGATCGCTGCCACCGTCGCCGTCGTTTCACTTTTTCAGGCACTCAACCATTCCGGCGAAACCGTCTGGACGCTGCTGCTCGCCTTCGGCTCCGTGATTTTCGGGTGGCTGACAATCCACACCATGACCGCCTTGCACTATGCCCATCTTTACTGGCGTCCGGAAACCGTTGATGGCAAGCGCAAGCATCGCGGCGGCATGGATTTCCCGGCAACGAAGGAACCCTGCGGTTACGACTTCCTCTATTTCGCTGTTGTCATCGGTATGACGGCGCAGACCTCGGATGTTGCTGTAACCACGACACCGATGCGCAAGGTCACGCTGTTGCACTCCATCGTCTCCTTCTTCTTCAACACGGTTCTGGTAGCAGCGGCGGTCAATGCTGCGGTCGCGCTTGCGGGCTGAACCGAAAAAAACTCTTCATAAAGGAATGGCTTCATGAATATCATCTCGCAAAATACGGCCTTTGGCGGCATGCAGGGCGTATTTTCGCACCCATCCGAAACCCTGAAATGCGAGATGACCTTTGCAGTCTATGTGCCGCCGAAGGCGATCAGCGAGCCGTGCCCGGTTCTGTGGTATCTTTCCGGCCTCACTTGCACCCACGCCAATGTCATGGAAAAAGGCGAATATCGCCGCATGGCGTCCGAACTCGGGCTAATCATCGTTTGCCCGGATACCAGCCCGCGTGGCAACGATGTGCCTGATGAAGTGACCAACTGGCAGATGGGCAAGGGCGCGGGCTTTTATCTCGACGCCACGCAGGAGCCTTGGTCGGAGCACTACCATATGTACAGCTACGTGACGGAAGAGCTGCCAGCCTTCATTGGCCAGCATTTCCGCGCGGATATGAGCCGTCAGGGCATTTTCGGCCATTCGATGGGCGGCCATGGCGCCATGACGATTGCGCTTAAGAACCCAGACCGCTTCAAGAGCTGCTCCGCCTTCGCCCCAATCGTCGCCCCCTCCTCTGCCGACTGGTCCGAACCGGCGCTGGAAAAGTATCTCGGAACGGATCGTGCCGCATGGCGGCAATACGATGCCTGCTCGCTGGTCGAAGACGGCGCCCGTTTTCCGGAATTCCTGATCGACCAGGGCAAGGCCGACAGTTTCCTCGAAAAAGGCCTGCGTCCCTGGCTGTTCGAAGAGGCGATCAAAGGAACCGATATCGGCCTGACGCTGCGCATGCACGAGCGTTACGACCACTCCTATTATTTCATCTCCAGCTTCATGGATGACCATCTGAAATGGCATGCCGAGCGACTTGGCTAAGGCTGCGAAAGGGGAAGCTTAACCTGCGCGGTTTGGATTCGTCCGACATCTTGAACAGCGACGTGACGGCGTTTTCAGTACGCCGTCTTCGCTATGGCTTTCGGAGATTTATGCATCCAAAGGAATGCGGGCGATGACCTTGATCTCGAAATCGAAGCCCGCCAGCCAGTTCACGCCTATTGCAGTCCAGTTCGGGTAAGGCTTCGTGCTGAAAATCTGCTGCTTGACGGCCATGATGGTTCCGAACTGTTTTTCGGGGTCCGTATGGAATGTCGTCACGTCGACAATATCATCAAATGTACAGCCCGCTGCATGCAGCGTGGCTTTGAGATTTTCGAAAGCCAATTGTACCTGACGTTCAAAATCGGGTTCTGGCGTTCCATCGGAAAGGCTGCCCACCTGCCCGGAAACGAACAGAAGGTCCCCGGATCGGATAGCCGCCGAATAGCCGTGCTCCTCGTAAAGAGCATGTCTGTTTGCGGGAAAGATTGCTTCGCGCTTCGCCATTTTTAAATCTCTCTTCTTTGTAATCAAGTGCACTCTCTGGGCGGAACGTTACGCTTCGAGCGCTTCACACAACGCCTTATTTGATATACGGTGCGTATTTGAATTTGGTGGCATACGTTCCGTATGTCAACCCGTATACGTCACGTATGTGAAATTGAGGAGAGTATGGCGAAAAGACGCGCGGAAACGATGGAGGAAAATCGCGTAAAACTGATCGCGGCTGCACGAAAGATTTTCGCCGAAAAGGGATACTCTTCCGCATCAATGGACGAGTTGACTGCTGAGGTTGGTCTGACGCGTGGGGCGCTTTATCACAATTTCGGAGATAAGCGTGGGCTGCTGGCGGCGGTGGTCGATCAGATCGATTCTGAAATGGCGTCTCGCGCTCAAGAGATCGGGGCATTGGCCGAGGACGATTGGCAAGGTTTGCTCGCCGAGGGCGCCGCCTATATCGAAATGGCGCTTGATCCGGAAGTACAACGCATCGTTCTGCTCGACGGGCCTGCGGTGTTGGGTGATCCGTCGCAGTGGCCTAGCCAGAGCAGTTGTCTGCATGCGACCAAGCGAACGGTTCAGAGCCTCATCGAACAAGGGGTCATCAAGTCAGTCGATGCGGAAGCTGCTGCCCGGCTTCTAAGCGGCGCTGCACTTAATGCTGCGCTATGGATCGCCGCCAGTGACGATCCCGTGAGGGTGCTGCCGAAGGCTGTCGAGGCTTTCCAGTCCATGGCCACCGGCCTTCTTGTGAAACCAGTTTAAACTCTATCTGGAAACCATACTTGTTCACGGAAACAACGCCGTCGCGAGCGTTGTCGGTCCGGGTCGGCTCAGCCGGAACTCGCGGATCACGCGCTCCGCGACGCCGTAAGCGAGATCCTGCTCGATTGACTGATTGTCGAAGCTGACGACGGTGGCTGTGAATTTGGCCTCGGCGATAACCTCGCCCGTCGCCACGGCGGCCGCACGAACGATGACACGGGCCGATGCCCGTTCTCCAAACAGGAAGGGGCCGCGGGTGACGGATGCGAGGCGAATGGTCAACACAACGCGCGGTCTGATTTCGCCGCGTGCCGTCGTTTTGATGGCATTCTGTAGTTGCGCATGAATGGATTGCATCAATGCTGGCGCTACATCCGGCCGTGCCGCTACAAAGGCGCCGCGCACATCATAAAGCAGCCGGTCGGCATTGGTCGCCTCCGGTTCCAGCCTGAAAGACATGAGCGTGAAACACGCCAGCACAACAATGCCAAGGCGTTTCAATCGAGTGTTCATGATCTGCGGCTCCCCTAACGTGAGGTAACCGCATATTCGGTCATCAGGGTTAGAAAAGCGTTAAGGCGCGCTCTTCAACGCCTCCAGAACGTTGAGTGCTGCACGCATGTCGATGAGCCTAGTGGCGCGGCGCTCCAGCGCCTCCTCGTCCTCGCCCCAATGTTCGGCGGTCCAGTCCTCGTCAAGATGGGCCAGCGCCCAGGTTTCCTCCAGCGTCAGCTGCCCTTCCGCCAGTGCCAGCGCCAGAATGGCGGAGCCGGTCAGCGACGTCATGGTGTGCAGGGCGGCAAGCGCGATCGGCGTATCGTATTTTTTGAGCGTCACGGCAAAGGCTGCAACGGCTTCCCGAGGCTGATCGCGATGCATGACGCCTTCGACGAGAATGAAGCGTGCGCCGAGAACATTGGCCGCCCAGTCGATCACCGGATCCCAATGGTCCGCCTGCCGCGCCACAAGCGCTTCCGGTTGACCTGCGCGGTAGCACAGGAGATCGGAAGAGGAAAAGCGCAGTATGTCCTCGAAAACCGCCTGGGTGTCGCTGGCGATACCGTCGATGGCGGTGTTCACATGCCGCGAGACCGGCATGACGACCGGGTTCACCACTTCTTTCTGCGCATCCCATTCATCGCGAAGCAGATCCGCAAGCGCCTTCGAGGGCAAGACAAGCGGCTTCTTGGCGGGCGTTCGCAAAGGTTTGCCATCGAGATGGATGGTGAAGCCGCCGTCTTCCACGTCAGCAACGGTAACGTCCTTATAGAAACGTTTCGGCAGGGGCCGCTGCATCTGGATTTGGGCGCGAAGGATCGGATCGGGGTGGCTGAGGCCTTCCGAAAGGTCGTTCAGGAGATCACGCATGGCACGTCCTCATCAGTCGAATAGAAAGGATCATTCAAGAATATCGGCGGGAACATGGGCCGGAATTTCGCTCGGATGGCTGACGACGGCGTCTGCGCCGGCCTTCCAGAGATCATCGACCGAGGCGTAGCCCCAGGCAACGCCGATGGCCTTTGCGCCGGCGGCCTTCGCCATCTGCATGTCATAGATAGCATCGCCGATGACGACAGTGTCGGCCGGAACCATGCCGGTTTCATGGCAACATTCCATCACCATGGCCGGATGCGGCTTGGAAGGGCAATCATCCGCCGTGCGCGACACGATGAAATGCTCGGCAAAACCATGCGTTTCGAGAATATGGGTCAACCCGCGACGGCCCTTGCCGGTGACCGCGCCGATCAGCACCTCATCCCGTCTGGCGAGCGTGTCGATCAAGGGCGCGATACCGTCGAACAGCGGCTCGATCATGCCAGGTCGGGCGCGGATCGGGTGATAGATTTCCCGATAGCGCTCAGTCATCGCGCGCGCCTCGTCATCCACATGCGCCTTACCGAGCATGCGGGCGATGGCGATGTCGAGCGTCAGGCCGATAATTGCCTTGGTCTGTGCAACATCAGGCCGTGGCTTTCCGAAATCGGCGAAGGTATCCACCATGACGGCATGGATAAGGCCGGCGCTGTCGACCAGCGTGCCGTCACAATCGAAAAGAACGAGTTTCATCTGATATCAGCCTTCCCTGTCGCCATCGGCCACGTCGAGGCCGAGCAGGTTCCAAGTCTGTACCATATGCGGTGGCAAAGGCGCGCTGACGCGAAGCCGGCCGCCATTCGGGTGCGGAATGTCGATATGGCGTGCATGCAGGTGCAGACGCTTTTGTACACCGCCCGGAAAATCCCAGTTCGGATCATCGATGTAATATTTCGGATCGCCGATAATCGGGTGCCCCATATGCAGTGCGTGAACGCGCAGCTGGTGGGTACGGCCGGTATAGGGCTCCATTTCCAGCCAGGCGAGGTTCTGCGCGGCGGTATCGATGACACGGTAATAGGAAATGGCGTGATCTGCCCCCTCTTCGCCGTGCTTGGCAATGCGCATGCGGTCGCCGTCGGGGGTCTGCTCCTTGACCAGCCAGGTGGAAATCTTGTCCTGATGCTTGCGCGGCACGCCGCGAACCAGCGCCCAATAGGTCTTCTTGGTATCGCGCTCGCGGAAAGCGGCCGTCAGCTTTTGTGCAGCACCTCGGGTGCGGGCCACCACCAGCACGCCCGACGTGTCACGGTCCAGACGGTGCACCAGACGCGGCTTTTCGCCCTTCGGGCTGGTCCATGCTTCCAGAAGCCCGTCGATGTGACGGTTGACGCCCGAGCCGCCCTGCACGGCAATGCCGGCCGGCTTGTTGAACACCAGAACCTTGTCGTCCTCATGCAGCAGCATGCGCGCCAGAAGTTCACCGTCTGCCGAATGTTTGAGGTCCCTTGATCCGATCGGTCCGCTTTTGACCTTGAGGTCGGAATCAACAGGCGGCACACGCACCATCTGTCCCGGCTGCACCCGTGCGTCCGTCTTCACCCGGCCGCCGTCAACACGCACCTGTCCGGAGCGCAGCAGCTTTTGCAGCTGCCCGAACCCCAGACCCGGATAGTGAATCTTGAACCAGCGATCGAGGCGCATACCGGCCTCGTCGGCCTCGACCTTGATATGCTCGATACCTGCCATGAAATTTCCAGTCTCTCTGTCTTGATCGCGCGCCCTGTTATCCGGCGCACCGTTTGGAGCAAGCCTTTAGAACAAACTGCGGCCCAAGGCCAGCCCGGCGAAAACCGCCGCGATGGAAACCACCAGGCTTGCCGTGATGTAAACCGCCGAAAGGCCGAGCGCGCCGCGTTCGAAAAGCGCTACCGCATCCAGCGAGAAGGACGAAAAGGTGGTGAAGCCACCGAGAACGCCGGTGACCAGAAACAGGCGCATCTCCATGGACGCGTTCAGCCGCCTTGCAACAAGCTCAACCAGGAAACCGATGAGAAAGGATCCGACCACATTCACCGCCAGCGTTCCCCAAGGGAAAGTCATACCCACAAGGCGCACACTCAACAGACCGACGAGATAGCGGAAAACCGAACCGATTGCGCCGCCTGCTGCGACAAGAGCGATATTCAGCATTTGGGGAATGTCTCCGGAGAAATACCCGACGGGTCTGTTGAAGACGTTTTCTAGAACATAGCCACGGGTGGTGAAACCCCCTCGTCCCGACCTTTTTTCGATTAAAACTCGATTAAATTGCACGTCCGCGATTTAGGCTTCCAACAAGACGCAGCTGCTAATCTGCGGTTTTACGGGTCGGCGAAGGATGGCCGGAGGTTGGATGACACAGGTTCTTTCCGTTTCTGCAAACACTGCGGCCTACGCACTGGAGGCCGTGAAGCCGTCGCAGCGTGTATCGCGCAGAAGCGAGGTTGAGGAAGCCATTCACGAATTGGCGCGCAAGGCCGAACAGGGAGACGATTTCCAGTTGAGAGCCTTGCTCACCGCCATCAAGCCGCCGGCCTTGACCCTCTATTTCCTGACAAGCGCCAGCCATCGCAACGCCCCCCAGACAACACTCGATCAGGCCGTGCAGGCCTACGAGGAAAATCAATCCAATAAAAACTTATAATATCAATTTGATATCCATACTTATTAAATCTATTTATAAGTTTTTTTAGTGCGCATTTCGCCCGTTCAGGTTGTTGTCAGATTCAAATTTTAGTCCTTCGGTACCAACTGGAGGAAGATCATGATTTCTATTGCCCGTCACGTCACAGCCACCACGATCGCGCTCCTTGTTTCGGCGCCGGCTTTCGCGGCCACGACCATCAAGGTCACCGAAGGCGGTGAAGGTGGCGGACCAATGACACTCGTTATGGACCAGACGACGGTCAAAGCCGGTGAAGCAGTGTTTCATGTGCATAACGATGCCATGAGCGAGCAGCACGAAATGGTGCTCGTCAAGCTGAAGTCTGCAGACGAAAAAATACCGCTCAATACCGCGAAACACCGTGTCGATGAAAAACAGCTTAAAAGTCTTGGCGAAGTGGCCGACCTGAAGCCCGGCGGCGATGGTCAGCTCAAGGCAAAGCTTACGCCCGGCACATATCTCCTCTTATGCAACATAAAAGGTCACTACGAAGCGGGCATGCAGGCCAAGCTGACTGTTACAAAATAATATTGGTCGAACAAGCTGAGGCTGCCGGATGAGTATTGCGTTCCGGCAGCCTCTTTTTTGCGTCAGTTGTGCTGGTGAGCGTTCTTGTCGTCACCACCCTTGGCCGAGCCTGCGGAAAGCACAATCTCGACCTTGCCAGCCTTTTCAAAGATCAGCGTCACCGGTACCTTGTCGCCTTCGGCGAACGGCTTCTTCACGTTGAAGAACATCATGTGCAGGCCGCCGGGCTTCAGCTCCACTGTCTCGCCGGCGGGAATGACGATGCCGTTATCCAGCTTGCGCATTTTCATGACGTCGTTGACCATGGCCATTTCGTGAATTTCCGCACGGCCGGCGGCGGAGGATTCGACGCCGATCAGCTTGTCGTCGCTGGAACCGGTATTCTTGATCGTCACATAACCGCCGCCCACGGGCTGACCGGGCAGCATGGCCTTTGTCGCGCCAGCCGAAAGCTCGAGACTGCCAGCCTTCACCACGTCCATATCCATATCCATGGCCATAGCGGAATGGTCATGCCCGCCGGCATGGGCTTTTGCGGTAACGCGGATGGTCGGCGCCGGGCTTTTCAACGAATGCGGATCGACGCCTGCGGCCGCCACCTCGTCCCAGGAAACCTTGCCTTTGTCGCCGCAAAGCTGCGTCACCTTGAAGGGAAGGTCCTGCCCGGCCTCTATGCCGGAGATTTTTCCCTGAACGGCAAAGGTGTCATAGAATTCATCCGGCAGATTGCCGCCCTTCCAGCGGATTTCGACCGCGCCGCTTTTGATGTCCTTTCCGTGGTTCTTGTAGGCTTTCTGATAGTCGCCCTTGATGACCTCAAGGTCCCAACCGGCCTTGGGCTGCGGCTTGGCAGTGATGAAGCCTTCCGGCAGCTTGATCTGCACTTCTGTGGTGGCAAGTCCGCCATCGCAGCCATGCGGCACCTGAAGTGCGGCAACGATGGTGCTTTCCTGTTCGGCCGAACCGTCAACGAAGGTCGTATGGGCGAAGGCCTGCGCCGTCGAGACGGAGGCGACGAACAGGGTGCAGGTGATGATCTTGGTGGTTTTCATTTGTTTGTCCTTGCGACTGCGGCGCCATTGGCCCGGGCAGCTGCTCCGTGCCGCCACCCGGCGGCGATGATCCTGTGAAACGAAGAGGTCAGGCGGACAGGGATGGCGGGCCGCGTGCGGACGGTTTGCGGATCGTCTGGACCGAGTGAAAGCCCCATTCCGCGGTCAGGCGATTGTCGAGCCAGGCGAATTCCGTCCTCAGCCAGCCGGCCGCATCGGGCACCGGCAAGAGAATGGACGAGGCCAGCAGGCAGGCCTCGCAAAACAGGATCGCATCGCTTGAATGGGCGGGGCCGTCATTGGGGTGCGAGGCATTTACCCCGCCGCTGTGGCCAAGGCAGATTTCGGCAAAGGTGCCGTCCGGCAGCCGGTAACTCTCATCCAGAAGAACGGCAGGTGCCGCGGCGAGCGCGGGCTTGTGGGCAAAACCAAGCGACAACATCAAAAGCGCGCAGAAAATGCGAAGCATTTTCTCCACCCTTGTCAGCGGTCGTTTTCGATTTGCGTCCATCTTCTGGCGATACCCCTCTTTCCTTCCGATTTCAAAGGGGAAATTTGCCGCAGGCCCAATCGCTCAAAGGAACAATCGATACAGGGCGGCATTTCCTTTCCAATACGGATCGTTTCGGAAGGAGTACCGACATGCCAGCCAAATCGAAAGCCCAGCAGAAAGCCGCAGGTGCGGCGCTGGCCGCCAAACGCGGTGAAGTCAAGAAATCCAGTTTACAAGGTGCTTCAAAAAGCATGGAGAAGTCCATGACAGAAAAGGAACTTGATGAACTGGCGTCGACAAAGCGCAAGGGTCTGCCGGAGAAAAAATCAGACTGACGGCACGCTTCGTGCATGGAACTCGCCGTGTATCTAGCCAGCGATGGCGCAGATGGAGCAAAAATCTGTTCAGATGCGTCATTTCGTCCTTGCCAATGACCGGGCTTCGAAGATAATGAGCCTCGCATCATCGTTGGGAGAAACCGCTTCATTGCGGTGCCGAAGGAGCAACCGCCCCGGAAACTCTCAGGCAAAAGGACCACCGGTGACGACGGAACTCTGGAGAGAAGCCACCTTTCATAAGGACGGCTCGCCGAAGGGATAACAATCTCAGGCGACAAGGACAGAGGGGGCTCTTGAACCCGGCGCGTTTTTCGCGTCATGACCTGAGCCCGCGCGATCTTTCGCGCAACCCTGGAGGCGTCCTTGGACGATACCGCCGAGCTTAAAATCACGCCGCTCCATTCCCTGCATGTTTCCCTTGGCGCCCGCATGGTGCCTTTCGCCGGTTACGACATGCCGGTACAATATCCGGCGGGCGTGCTGAAGGAACATCTTCAGACCCGTACCTCTGCTGGCCTCTTCGACGTGTCCCACATGGGCCAGGTTATCGTGAAGGCGAAGTCGGGCAACAATGCCGACGCTGCAATCGCGCTTGAAAAACTGGTGCCGGTTGACATTCTCGGCCTAAAGGAAGGCCGCCAGCGTTACGGTTTCTTCACCGATGAAAACGGCTGCATCCTCGATGATCTGATGATCACGAATCGTGGCGATCACCTTTTCGTCGTCGTCAACGCGGCGTGCAAGGACGCTGATGTCGCCCATATGAAGGCGCATCTTTCTGACACTTGCGACATTACCCTTCTCGATGATCGAGCGCTGATTGCGCTTCAGGGGCCACGCGCGGAAGCGGTTCTGGCCGAGCTTTGGGCCGGTGTTTCCGAAATGAAGTTCATGGACGTGCTGGAAGTTCCGCTGCACGACGTTCCCTGCATCGTTTCCCGTTCCGGTTATTCCGGCGAGGATGGTTTTGAAATCTCCGTGCCTGCCGAAAAGGCGGAAGAGATCGCCAAGGCCCTGCTTGAGCACCCTGATTGCGAGCCGATCGGGCTTGGAGCGCGCGATAGCCTGCGTCTTGAAGCTGGCCTTTGTCTCTACGGCAACGATATCGATACAACGACCTCCCCCATCGAAGCCTCGCTTGAATGGGCGATCCAGAAGGCGCGCCGCGCCGGTGGTGATCGCGAAGGCGGTTTCCCTGGGGCAGAGCGTATTCTCGGTGAACTCAAGGACGGCACATCGCGTCGTCGCGTCGGCCTGAAGCCAGAGGGCAAGGCACCGGTGCGCGGTCATTCCAAGCTTTTCGCGGATGCCGAAGGCAAGACGGAAATCGGCGAAGTGACTTCCGGCGGCTTCGGTCCGTCGGTCGAAGGTCCCGTTGCCATGGGTTACGTCCCTGCGGCCCATACTGCTCCCGGCACGGCGATCTTTGCGGAAGTGCGCGGCAAATATCTGCCCGTCACCGTCGCTGCCCTGCCCTTCATCAAGCCTACCTACAAACGATAATCTTCATCCCATCTCCGGAGAGAATACGATGCTGAAATTTACCGCAGAACACGAATGGCTGAAGTTCGAAGGCGATATCGCCACCGTTGGCATTACCAGCCACGCCGCTGAACAGCTTGGCGACCTCGTCTTCGTCGAATTGCCGGAAGTGGGCGCCACCTTCTCCAAGAATGGCGACGCGGCGACCGTTGAATCCGTCAAGGCGGCTTCCGATGTCTATTGTCCGCTGGATGGCGAAGTGGTGGAAATCAACCAGGCCATCGTCGACGATCCCTCGCTGGTCAATTCCGATCCGCAGGGTGCCGGCTGGTTCTTCAAGCTGAAGCTCTCCAACGCCGCGGATGCCGATACGCTGCTCGACGAGGCAGCCTACAAGGAGCTGATCGCGTAATGACGACGCCCACGGAATTCCATTTCACCGACTATCAGCCCTATGATTTCGCCAACCGGCGTCACATCGGGCCGTCGCCGTCGGAAATGGCGGAGATGCTGAAGGTCATCGGCTACAAGAGCCTCGATGCCCTGATCGACGCCACCGTTCCCTCCTCCATCCGCCAGAAGGTGCCGCTGACCTGGGGTGCAGCGCTGACCGAACGCGAGGCGCTCGACCGCCTGCGCGAAACGGCCAACAAGAACCAGGTGCTGACCTCGCTGATCGGCCAGGGCTATTACGGTACAATCACCCCGCCCGTGATCCAGCGCAACATTCTGGAAAACCCGGCCTGGTACACCGCCTATACGCCTTACCAGCCAGAAATCAGCCAGGGCCGTCTTGAGGCGCTGCTGAACTACCAGACCATGGTCTGCGATCTGACCGGCCTCGATGTCGCCAATGCATCGCTGCTTGATGAAGCGACCGCCGCTGCCGAAGCCATGGCGATGTGCCAGCGCGTCGCGAAGTCCAAGGCAACCGCCTTCTTCGTCGATGCCAATTGCCATCCGCAGACCATCGCGCTGATCGAGACACGTGCGGCGCCACTCGGCTGGAAGGTGATCGTTGGTAATCCCTTTACCGATCTCGATCCTGTCGACGTGTTCGGCGCGATCTTCCAGTATCCGGGCACCCACGGTCATGTCAGCGATTTCTCGGGCCTGATTTCCCGCCTGCACCAGACGGGTGCCATCGCTGCCGTTGCCGCCGATCTTCTGGCGCTGACGCTGTTGAAGTCACCCGGTGAAATGGGTGCGGATATCGCCATCGGCACCTCGCAGCGTTTCGGCGTTCCGGTCGGCTATGGTGGTCCGCATGCGGCTTACATGTCCGTCAAGGATGCACATAAGCGCTCCATGCCTGGCCGTCTGGTCGGCGTCTCAGTCGATGCGCGCGGCAATCGCGCCTATCGTCTGTCGCTGCAGACCCGCGAGCAGCATATCCGCCGCGAGAAGGCTACCTCCAACATCTGCACCGCGCAGGTGCTGCTTGCAGTCATGGCGTCGATGTATGGCGTCTTCCATGGCCCGCAGGGCATCAAGGCGATTGCCCAGCAGACCCACCAGAAAGCCGTTTTGATGGCCAAGGGCTTGGAGAAGCTTGGCTACGTCATCGAGCCGGAAACCTTCTTCGACACCATCACCGTCGAAGTCGGCCATATGCAGGGCGTCATCCTGCGCTCGGCCGTTGCGGAAGGTGTGAACCTGCGCAAGGTCGGCGCGACCAAGATCGGCATGAGCCTTGACGAGCGCACGCGTCCCGCGACGCTTGAGGCGGTCTGGCGCGCATTCGGCGGCAATTTCTCGATCTCGGATTTCGAGTTGGAATATCGCCTGCCGAAGGAACTGCTGCGCACCAGCCAGTACATGACGCATCCGATCTTCCACATGAACCGTGCCGAAAGCGAGATGACCCGTTACATCCGCCGTCTTTCGGACCGTGATCTCGCGCTCGACCGCTCGATGATCCCGCTCGGTTCCTGCACCATGAAACTGAACGCAACTGCGGAAATGCTGCCCATAACGTGGCCGGAATTTTCCGACATCCATCCCTTCGTGCCGGCCAATCAGGCGCTCGGCTACAAGGAAATGATCGATGACCTCTCGGAAAAGCTGTGCTCGGTCACCGGTTACGACGCCTTCTCCATGCAGCCGAATTCCGGCGCGCAGGGTGAATATGCGGGGCTCCTGACCATCCGCAACTACCACATCGCCAATGGCGGCGCACATCGCGACGTTTGCCTCATTCCAACCTCGGCGCATGGCACCAATCCAGCGTCCGCGCAGATGGTTGGCATGAAAGTGGTGCCGGTGAAAGTGCGGGAAAATGGCGACATCGATATCGACGATTTTCGAGCAAAAGCAGAGCAGTATGCGGAAAACCTCTCGTGCTGCATGATCACCTATCCGTCCACCCATGGCGTGTTTGAGGAGACGGTTCGCGAGATTTGCGAGATCACCCATAAACACGGTGGTCAGGTCTATCTCGACGGCGCCAACATGAACGCCATGGTCGGTCTTGCCCGTCCCGGCGATATCGGTTCCGACGTCAGCCACCTCAACCTGCACAAGACCTTCTGCATCCCGCATGGCGGCGGCGGTCCGGGCATGGGGCCGATCGGCGTCAAGGCGCATCTTGCTCCCTATCTTCCCGGCCATCCGACGACGGACGGTCGTGAAGGTGCGGTTTCGGCTGCCCCCTTCGGCTCGCCGTCGATCCTGCCGATTTCCTGGAGCTACTGCCTGATGATGGGCGGCGAAGGGCTGACGCAGGCGACCAAGGTTGCGATCCTCAACGCCAACTACATCGCCGAACGGCTGAAGGGCGCTTACGACGTGCTCTACAAGTCCGAAACGGGACGTGTGGCGCATGAGTGCATCATCGACACCCGCCCGCTGGCAGACAGTTGCGGCGTGACGGTGGACGACGTTGCAAAGCGCCTCGTCGACTGCGGTTTCCATGCGCCGACCATGAGCTGGCCGGTTGCCGGCACGCTGATGATCGAGCCAACGGAATCCGAGACCAAAGCGGAAATCGACCGTTTCTGCGATGCCATGCTGGCGATCCGCGAGGAAGCCCGCGACATCGAGGAAGGCCGTGCGGACAAGACCAACAATCCGCTGAAGAACGCGCCGCACACGGTGGAAGATCTCGTCGGCGAGTGGGATCGTCCCTACAGCCGCGAACAGGGTTGCTTCCCGCCCGGCGCCTTCCGCATCGACAAATACTGGTCGCCGGTAAACCGCATTGACAATGTCTATGGCGACCGCAACCTCATCTGCACCTGCCCGCCGATGGAGGCTTATGCCGAGGCCGCCGAATAAAGGCATCGGTACGAACGAACTTATGAAGGCCCGGAGCGATCCGGGCCTTTTTCGTTCCGGACACAAGCCCCAAGACCGGGCGACCACGTCACATGCGATTGATCGTAACCCGTTCCATGCTAAACCGGATGCTGCAATTTAAGCGGTGATGGAGTTTGAATGCGTTTGATTTGCCTGAATGGTTGGGGCGGAAAGCTCCATGACGAGCTTGTTCCCTATATCTCCGCGTCCGATCCCGACATTCTATGTTTGCAGGAAGTGGTGCATACACCGGCAGCCGAAGAGGACTGGCTGAGCTATCGCGATGACGGTAGGGATCTGCCGCAAAGGGCGAACTTTCTTCGCGATGTCGAAGAAGCCCTACCCGATCATCTGGCAATCTTTTGCCCGGCGTCACAGGGGGACCTCTGGCACGGGGAGACACGATATCCCTCTCAATGGGGGCTGGCGACTTTCGTGCGTAAATCCATCGCGATTGTTGCGCAGGCTCAAGGTTTTGTGCACGGCTGCTTTTCTGCGAATGGATACGGAGATCACCCGCGTTCGCGCACGGGCCATGCTGTCAGGGTTTTCGACTTCACGACCGGCCAGCCAGCCGTCATCGCCCATATGCATGGGCTGCGTGACCCCAACGGTAAACACGATATTCCCGCCCGTCTGATGCAGGCAAAACGCCTCGTGAAACTCGTCAAAGACATCGCGGAGGATGGTGACCGGATCATCGTGTGCGGCGATTTTAATGTTCTGCCTGAGAGCGACACCTTCACGGTATTGAAGGAACTGGATCTCATCGAACTCGTCACGACACGTGGTTTCACAGACACGCGCACCTCGCATTATGCCAAACAAAACCGTTTTGCAGATTACATGCTGGTCAACCCAGTTGTGCAGGTCGATCATTTCGATGTGGTGAGACAGCCAGAAGTCTCGGATCATTGCCCCTTGCTGCTCGAATTCAGCTAGAGGCTTAAGCCGCCTTATCGGTCGTTGTCTTCATCTCACAGTTTGGTCAGCGCACGAGCCGGATATCGCTCGTCACCACCGTCTTGCCGGTCCTGCCGTCCTTGTCGGTGGTGCGAAGCCGCAGGCCGTTTTGCCCGACTTTTTCGATTGTCATGGCTGCGACGCGGTCGCCGTTGATGTCGCGGTTCCAGCGAACCGTCAGATTGATTGCATTTCCCTGCCGCGTACCGGAAAGGGCAGACGGTCGGCCGGAGGGTCCGGTGTAAGCGCCGCTGTAACGTCCACCTTTCTCCGACAGGTCGGCTGCAATTGCGCGCCTGACCACTAGAAGGCCACGGCATGTGCCGGACATATTGAGCGACGAGGTCCCCGCTTTGGAATTCAGCGTACAATTGACGTTGATTGGCGGCGTGCCAATGCGGGTGATCACGGTTCCCTTACCCGCCCATGTGCCTTTCAGCGACGAGAGGAATTCGCGTTCGTCCGCTAATGCCGGCTGCACACCGAGCAGCCCTGCAAAAAATAAACTCGTGATAGCCGTCGTTTTCATGGCGCGTATCCAATTTTTCACGAAGACTAACTCGCTTGCACCGTCAAACGTTCCTCCGGTTTATTTAGCAACTGTCAAAAAATTCGAGAGGCTCATGTTTCTATCGTGCCGATGCAACCAAATGCAGGCATAGATGTTTCTCGCCAGCGTCGATCAATTTCTGATCACCTACCGCATATTTTTCGGAGCATATTTCATGACGACGATCGGCGTTTTGGCACCGCGCGGCAGCCTCCCCTCCGGCGGTCTGCCTCGCAGCGGTGGTATGTCAGACCGCACGCTTTTTGCCCTTGCGGCGCTTAATTTCTTTCTGGCCGATGCCCGCGACGGGCTAGGGCCGTTCCTGGACGCATTTTTGGCGACACAGGGCTGGTCATCGCTTTCGCTGGGGATGATTGCCACGGTCGGTGGCCTTGTCGGTCTGCTTGCCACACCGCTCTGCGGCGCGTTGGTGGACGGCACGACGTGGAAAAGAACGTTGATTGCCATCCCCGTCGTTCTCGTCACCGTCGGCGCGCTGATTACGCTGATCTTTCCCGATGCGTGGATCGTCTGGACCGGCCAGATCATGACTGCGGTTGTCGGCGCCGTCGTTGGACCGGCTCTGGCCGGACTGACGCTTGGTCTGGTCGGTGAACGCCTGTTCTCCCGTCAGATATCGCGAAACGAATTCTGGAACCATGGCGGCAATTTCGCATCGCTCTTCGCCACTTACGTTGCTGTTTCCTTCTTCGGCTTGCATGGCGTCATCGGGCTGATGCTTTTGACGGCTGCCGGCGCACTTGTTGCCGCCGCCGCCATCGACCCCGACAGGATCGACCACAAGGTGGCGCGAGGCCTTGGCGAAGACAAGGGCGAACCGGGGCCTTCAGGCATCAACGTGCTGCTTCACGAACGCGGTCTGATATTCCTCGCGATCATTCTTCTTATATTCCACTTCGGCAACGCGCCGATGGGGCGGCTTATCGCGCAGAATTTCGCCATCGAACTGCAGACACCATTTCGCACAACAGCGATCATTACTGGCGTCGCGCAATTTGCCATGATCTTCGTTGCGGCCCTGGCGCCGTGGCTGATCCGTCGCTTCGGTCTTGCGACGGTATTCCTGATCGCGCTTGCCGCCCTTCCGATCCGCGGTCTGCTGGCTTCCGCCTTCACCGATTTCTGGGTAATCTTTCCGGTGCAGCTGCTTGACGGTATCGGTGCCGGCCTTCTGGGCATCGTGACGCCTGTGGCCGCCGAACGCATTCTCAAGGGAACCGGCCGGTTCAATGTCGGCCTTGCAAGCGTCATGATGGTGCAAGGCATTGGTGCGTCCCTCAGCAACGTCGTTGCCGGCTGGCTGGTAACCAAAGGCGGTTACGCCCTTTCGCACTTGGTCGGCGGCGGCATATCGGCAATCGCCATCGCTCTCTTCTTCATCTACCGAAACGAGATCGCCCCGAAGCAGACCGACGAAGTACTGCCTCAGTAAACCGTACAAATAAAAAAGGAGGCCTCACGGCCTCCTTCATCCAACTTGCGCAAGTGTCGGTTATCCGACGAAAGCACGCTCGATGACGAACTCGGCAGGCTTGTTGTTCGCACCTTCGTTAAGGCCGGCCTTTTCAAGAAGCTCCTTCGTGTCCTTCAGCATGGCCGAAGAACCGCAGATCATGCCGCGATCGATAGCGGGATCGAGTGCGGGAACACCCAGATCCGCAAACAGCTTGCCGTTCTCAATCAGCGAGGTGATGCGGCCCTTGAAGGGATAATCCTCGCGCGTGACAGTCGCATAGTGCTTGAGCTTGTCGCCGACGATCTCGTTCAGGAATTCATGGTTCCTGATTTCCTCGACCAGATCGAAACCGTATTTCAGTTCGGCCACATCGCGGCAGGTATGGGTGAGGATGACCTCTTCGAACTTTTCATAGGTCTCTGGATCGCGGATCAGGCTTGCGAAAGGTGCAATGCCGGTGCCGGTCGAGAACATATAGAGCCGTCTGCCTGGTGTCAGGGCATCCAGAACCAGAGTTCCTGTCGGCTTCTTGCGCATAAGCACGGTATCACCGGGCTTGATCGCCTGAAGATGCGAGGTCAACGGGCCATCCGGAACCTTGATCGAGAAGAATTCGAGTTCCTCGTCCCAGGCAGGGCTGGCGATGGAATAAGCGCGGTAGATCGGCTTTTCGCCGACCATCAGGCCGATCATGGCGAATTCGCCGGAGCGGAAGCGGAAGCCGGCCGGACGCGTCATGCGGAAACGGAACAGGTGATCCGTATAGTGCTCCACCGACAAAACTGTCTCGGCGTAAACACCATCAGGTATCTTGATCGCGAAATCTTCCGTCTTGGCTGGCGCGTTCATTTCAGGTTCCGTCCATTCATTCGATAAGCGACATTCTTCGACCGGGCAATTATACCATTTTTGCCGCGGTTTGAAGGCATGAGAATATCAATACTGCCATGCGCGCAGAAAATATGCATCTAAAACTCATATTTCCGCACAGCGCGTCATTGGGCCGCACGGCGGCGCCAGCTATAGGCCTCTCCACCGTTGGCCGGAAGGGCCGTCGGCTGGTAATAGACCGGGATTTCCGGCAGGCGATTTTCGGACAGGCGGCGGATCGCCGTCTCGTTCGTCACCGCAAAGCTGGTAAAGCCGGTGCGCAGCATCAGCGGCACCTGGTCGATCAAAACATCGCCAACCGCCCTCACCTCACCGGCAAAATCAAGACGGCTGCGCAGCAACGAGGCATGGCTGAAACCCCGCCCGTCATTGAAGGCCGGGAAGCTGACGGCGACAAGGTCGATGCGGTCGAGATAGGGCTCGAGCCGGGTGACATCGTCGGAAGGCGCAATCAGAACGCCGAGGCCGACATCATTGCTTTCAGCCGCACGGACAAGGAAATCAGCGAGCGACAGCACCGGTTTCTGCTCGGCAGTTGCCTTCACCTCTTCCGTTTCGATCACCCAGGGATCGTTTTCCACGAAGCCGTCGCGGTTCCAGATTTTCGTCATGGCAATCTCCTCAGGCGGCTTCAGCGGCGGAACCGTAGAGCGCATCCTTGAACGGCTGCGGTCCGACGCGGCGATAGGCTTCGAGGAAGGTTTCTTCCTTCGAAAGACGCAAGCCCAGATAGGTGTCGACGATAGTTTCCACCGCGTCGGTGACTTTTTCCGGCTCGAAACCACGGCCAATGATCTCACCAATCGAGGTGTTTTCATCACCCGATCCGCCAAGCGTGATCTGGTAGAGTTCCGCACCCTTCTTCTCAACACCCAGAAGGCCGATATGGCCGACATGGTGGTGGCCGCAGGCATTGATGCAGCCGGAAATCTTGATCTTAAGCTCGCCGATTTCCGCCTGACGTTCCGGCGCGCCAAAACGGGTAGAGATTTCCTGCGCCACCGGAATGGAGCGCGCATTGGCAAGCGCGCAATAGTCCAGCCCGGGACAGGCAATGATATCGGTGATCAACCCGGCATTGGCAGTCGCCAGTCCGGCTCCTACAAGTGCGCGATAGACCGGCTCGAGATCGGCCAGCGCCACATGCGGCAGGATGATGTTCTGCTCGTGGCTGATGCGGATTTCGTCAAACGCGTATTCGGCGGCGATATCGGCGACGAGTTCCATCTGCTCGTCGGTCGCATCGCCGGGAATGCCGCCAATCGGCTTCAGGGAAATCGTCACCATGCCGTAGTCCGGATGCTTATGCGGCTGGACGTTCTGCTCGACAAAACGGGCAAAACCCTCATCCGCCCGCTTCCAGCGCGCCAGGCTCTCCCAGCCTTCAGGGCGGTCCTTCAGTGCTGGCGGTGCGAAATAGGCGGTGATGGCCGCAATGTCGGCATCCGGAAGCTTCAATTCCGTGTTTTTCAGCTCCGCGAATTCAACCTCGACCTGGCGGGCCAGTTCTTCTGCGCCGGTTTCATGCACGAGGATCTTGATACGCGCCTTGTATTTGTTGTCGCGGCGGCCGTGCAGGTTGTAAACGCGCATGACGGCCGTGGTATAGGACAGCAGGTCTTCTTCCGGCAGGAAGTCGCGGATCTTCTTGGCGATCATCGGCGTACGCCCCTGCCCGCCGCCGACATAGACGGCAAAACCGATCTCGCCCTTGTCGTTCTTTTTCAGATGCAGGCCGATATCGTGAACCTGAATCGCGGCGCGGTCGCGCTCGGCGCCCGTTACAGCGATCTTGAACTTGCGCGGCAGGAACGAGAACTCCGGATGCACGGAAGACCATTGACGCAGGATTTCCGCATAAGGACGCGGATCGGCGACCTCGTCTGCGGCGGCGCCCGCGAAATGGTCGGCGGTCACATTGCGAATGCAGTTTCCCGAGGTCTGCAGCGCATGCATTTCCACGCTTGCCAGTTCGGAGAGGATATCGGGCGTGTCGGACAGGCGCGGCCAGTTGTACTGAATGTTCTGGCGGGTGGTGAAGTGGCCGTAACCCCGGTCATATTTGCGGGCGATATGAGCCAGCATCCGCATCTGCTGCGAATTCAGCGTGCCGTAGGGAATGGCGACGCGCAGCATATAGGCATGGAGCTGGAGATAGACACCGTTCATAAGGCGCAGCGGCTTGAACGCGTCCTCGGCAAGCTCGCCGGACAACCGGCGCTCGACCTGATCGCGAAACTGTGCCACGCGGCCTTCAACAAATGCGTGATCGAACTCGTCGTAACGGTACATATTCTTCCTCAGACTGCGATGAATGCTGCATCGGCCGGCTTGAAGCCGTTGGCATAGTGCATGGTCGGGCCAGCGGCGCGAATGCGCTCACGAAGCCGCGTCGGCCAAAGCTTGCCATTCTCCTCCACCACGTCGATGACATTCACGTCAACGACCTTGTTGGCGGAAAAATCCCGCTTGCCGATTTCCTCGAACGAAGCGACGGCCTCTGCGTGGCGGGCGACGATTGCGTCCTGCAGGTTCTCCGTCCATTCGCCATTGGCATCGAGCCATACAGCGATCCCATCGCCCAGGCGGTTGGCGGTCAAAACCTTGTCAGCCATTTGCATACTCCCTTTTAAGGTTCGCTGGCCGCGCAACAAGCGCGAGCGCCTCGGACCTGTCAAATTTGGCGCCCGCCACCGCATCGCCGATGATGACCATGACCGGACCGGTCAGTTCGTCGCGATGTTCGAGGTCGGGCAGATCGTTCAAAGTGCCATGCAGCAGGCGGCGATCCGCGCGGCTGGCATTTTCGATAACGGCTACGGTCGTTTCCACGCCGAGACCTGCCTCTATCAGCCTCGTCGCGACCGACGCGGCAACGCTGCGGCCCATATAGACAGCAATGGTAGCGCCGGAGACGGCAAGCCGCGCCCAGTCCGGCAGGACATCGCCAGTCAGATCGTGGCCGGTGGTGAAAATCAGCGACGAAGCGACACCGCGCAGCGTCAAGGGCAATTCGAAATCCGCAGCAGCGGCGAAGGCGGAGGTAATGCCCGGAACGATCTCGTAACCGATACCGGCATCGCGCAGCGCCGCCATTTCCTCTCCCGCCCGGCCATAGACCAGCGGATCACCGGATTTGAGGCGCACGACGCGCTTGCCGTCTTTACCAAGACGCACCAGCAGGCGGTTGATCTCATCCTGCGACTTGCTGTGGCAGCCCTTGCGTTTGCCGACGGACAGCCGCTCGGCGTCGCGGCGCCCCATGTCAACGATTGCCTGCGGCACTAGCGCATCGTAGACGATCACATCCGCTTCCATCAGCACGCGCTGCGCGCGCAGCGTCAGCAAATCTTCCGCACCGGGACCAGCGCCGACAAGCCAGACGCGGCCTTCGCTGCGCTCGGGCGATTGCAGCAAACGGTCAGCGGCATGGCGGGCGGATGATGTATCGCCGAGAGCGACGGCATCTGCGACAGCACCGGAAAAGAACCGACGCCAGAAATTGCGCCGCAACGCGCCCTTGGGAACATTCTGCTCGGCGGCGTCACGATATTGCACGGCGAGGCGCGCAAGCTTGCCCAGCGACGGAGACAGCATCTGGTCGATGCGTGCACGGATCATCTGGGCAAGAACCGGGCCGGCGCCTTCGGTGCCAATGGCGATGGCGACGGGTGCGCGGGCAACGAGTGCGGGCGTGAAGAAATCGCAGAACTCCGGCTGATCCACCGCATTGGCGGGGATTTTCTTGGCGCGCGCAGCCAAAACGATCTCACGGTCCAGTGCCTCGTCCCCAGTGGCGGCAAAAACCAGCGTTGCGCCTTCAATCAACTGGCTTGCGAAACCCAGGGCCCGATGATCGATGCCGTTTTCGCTGATATAGCGCGCAAAATCCGCTTCCGGCTGGTCGGCATAAGCAATGATGTGTGCATTGGTATTGGCAAGCAGCCTTACCTTCGCAAAGGCCTCGTCGCCATTGCCGAAAACAGCGACCTGCCGTCCCTCAACCCGGAAGAACGCGGGGAAGGTCGAAAGGCGATCGCCAGAAGCGGAAAAATCATGTTCGTTGTGCATCGGGCATTTATCCCGCATTGCGGCGCAAGATTGAAGAAACAGAAATTCAAGCCTTTCCGACACCTGGATTTTTATTTCTCGAACACCCCTGTTTTTGAGGAAAACTAACCGGCGCACCTTTATCAACCCTGTCGAACGCCTCTAAATCCCATGAGAATCCCTTGACAAACCAGGCCCTCGCGCCGAACAAGAAGGGACTATTTTCGTCGATATCTCCATGCAAAAACCGCTTCGCCCTAAGGCGGCACGAAGGATCAGACCCTTGACCAGCTCGACAATTGCCGCCCGTCTTCTCGATGTTATCGAACACGATATCCTGCCCCTGACGGCGCGCGGCGTCAGCCTCGGCAACAAGGTTTTCGGTGCGGCGATCCTGCGTAAATCCGACCTGTCGCTGGTGATCGCGGAGACGAATAACGAGTTGGAAAACCCGCTCTGGCATGGCGAAGTGCACGCGCTGAAGCGGTTTTACGAGCTGGGTGAGAAACCGAACACCAAGGAATTGATTTTCCTTTCCACTCATGAACCCTGCACCATGTGCATGTCCGCCATCACCTGGGCCGGCTTCGACAATTTCTACTCCTTTTTCAGCCACGAGGATTCGCGCGACGCTTTCGCCATCCCGCACGACCTGAAAATCCTCAAGGAAGTTTTCGGGCTGGAGCCGGGCGGGTATCGCCGCAGCAACGCCTTCTGGAACTCTTTCTTCATTACCGATCTGGTGGAGAGCGAAGACGATCCGCTAAAGACCGAGTTGAAGGCGCAGACGGCCCGCATCAAGGCTGTCTATGACGAGCTTTCCACCAGCTATCAGTCATCGAAGAGTGGCAACGATATTCCGCTGAACTAGAGCATTTCTAGACGGTTTTCCGCCTGGATATGTATGAAAATAAAGAACGAAGGTTTGAAAGACTATGGAAGCCTCGAAGGATATTTCCCGCCTGATCGAGATCATGGAAGCCCTGCGCCAGCCGGAAACCGGCTGCCCCTGGGATGTAGTCCAGACCTTCGAGACGATCAAGCCTTACACCATCGAAGAGGCTTACGAGGTTGCCGACGCCATCGAGCGCAAGGATATGGACGATCTTTGCGAAGAACTGGGCGACCTGTTGCTGCAGGTGGTTTTCCATGCCCGCATCGCCGAGGAACGAGGCGAATTCGCCTTTGGCGACGTGGTTGAGGCCGTGACGTCCAAAATGATCCGCCGCCATCCGCACGTCTTTGCCGTTTCCGCCGCCAATACGCCTGACAGCGTCAAGCTGCAATGGGACCAGATCAAGGCCGAGGAAAAGCGCGAGCGTGCGGAACGCCGCGCCCGCCGCGGTATCACCGAGGATTTCAAGGCCGGCTTTTTAGGCAGTGTGCAGCGTAGCCAGCCGGCTCTGACCGAGGCTCTGAAGTTGCAGGAACAGGCTGCGCGTGTCGGTTTCGATTGGTCGGATCCAGCCCCCATTCTCGACAAGATCGAGGAGGAAATCGCCGAACTGCGTGAAGCGCTGGCGGAGGGGAAGCCGGAGAAGGTCTCTGATGAACTTGGCGATCTCATCTTCGCGCTGGTCAATATCGGCCGTCACGTCAAAGCCGATCCGGAAGACGCGCTGCGCGGCACCAATACGAAATTCCGCAGACGTTTCAATCACATCGAGACGTCGCTCACCGAAAATGGCGAAACGCTTCAGGAAGCGAGCCTTGAGAGAATGGAAGACCTGTGGCAGGCGGCAAAACGCATAGAACGCTCGCTGGATATGGTGTCGTCCTGATCACCCGGATATGCCGAAAAATTCAGAGTGCCCGGTGCTTTCGACAGTGGTGACGAAAACCTAGAACCTCTCCTGCGTCATGCTCGGGCCAGTCCTGAGCATCTGCGACGTCCTGATTGTATCTGTGTGTCTAGATCCTTGGGACAAGCCCAAGGATGACGTTGAGTATAAGGGAATATACCGCAATCGTTCTCGGAGCGCTTACTGCTCCCAGTCTTCCCGCTCGCGGATGGTTGCCTTTCCAAACTTCCGTTCCAGCTCGGTGGCCTGCGCTTCCGAGAGGCGCACATCAAGGGAAACCGAACCGTCCTCATTGTCTTCGCGGCTATCCACGATGGAGTTGCTGTAGACCCATGAGATCAGCGGCAATTGCTCGACGGAGAGGACTACAGTCGTTTCCGTCAGGACACCTGACAGACGGCCGGAAATCTCGTCCATCAGGGCATCGACGCCCTCGCCCGTGACCGCCGAAACGGCACGGATATCGGAGCGGCCCTCGGCACGTTCAATGATGGCGTCATGCGCTTCGGGTTCGAGACGATCGACCTTGTTCCAGACCTCGATGATGCGCTTTTCGGCTTCCTTTTCGTCGATGCCGAGATCGCCAAGAATGCGCAGCACATCGGCCGACTGGGCGGCATTATCCGGATCGGACATGTCGCGCACGTGCAAAATAAGATCGGCTTCCAGCACCTCTTCCAGCGTTGCGCGGAAAGCGGCGACGAGATGCGTCGGCAGATCGGAGATGAAACCGACGGTATCGGACAGGATAACAGTGCGGCCATGCGGCAGCTTCATGCGGCGCAAGGTTGGATCGAGCGTCGCGAACAGCATGTCTTCCGCCAGAACGCCAGCGCCGGTAATACGATTGAACAGGGTGGACTTGCCGGCATTGGTATAACCGACCAGCGCCACGATCGGGTGCGGCACCTTGCGGCGCTTGGCGCGGTGAAGCTGGCGGGTGCGCACCACCTGCTCCAGCTCGCGCTCGAGCTTGACGATGCGATCCTGCAGCAGCCGACGGTCGGCCTCGATCTGCGTTTCACCCGGACCGCCCATGAAGCCCGCGCCACCGCGCTGGCGTTCAAGGTGGGTCCAGCTTCTGACGAGGCGGCCCTTCTGATAGTTCAGATGCGCAAGATCGACCTGCAACGTGCCTTCCTTGGTGGAGGCACGGCGGCCGAAGATTTCGAGGATCAGGCCCGTCCTGTCGATGACCTTGGCATTCCACTGCTTTTCAAGATTGCGCTGCTGCACCGGGGTCAAAGGATGATCGACGATCACCAGACCGGAATTGGTTTCATCCAGAAGATGGCCGATTTCCTCGATCTTGCCGGTTCCAAACAAAGTCGCCGGACGCGGCTGGTTGACCGGCACGACAAGACCTTGCGTCACCTCAAGATCAATGGCGAGCGCCAGCCCCTTTGCTTCCTCAAGCTTGGCCTCAACAGACCGTACAGGAGAAACCGAACCCGCCACCGCATCACGGCTTTCGCGCTGCTGCTTGAGGACAGGCACGATGACCACCGCACGCATGTCGTCGCGGTGCTTTTCCTGTTCGGGGATGATCGATTCGTTCGAGGTGTCGCGCGTCGTAATGGGTTCAGCCTTATCAAGAAATGAATTTGCAGCCGACCGCATCCGTGCGGACGACTATCTGGATTAACCTGATTGAACCGGAAATGTTCCCGGTTCAGGTCAGCTTATATCGAAGATAGCGTTGAGGGAGCCTGATCAGGCTGCGCCTTCTTCGCTCTCGAACATCTGCATCGGCTGGCCGGGCATGATGGTGGAGATCGCATGCTTGTAAACAAGCTGCGAGTGACCGTCACGGCGCAGAAGCACGCAGAAATTATCGAAGGAAGTGACAACGCCCGTCAGCTTGACGCCGTTGATCAGGAAAATCGTGAGCGAAATCTTTTGCTTACGAACGGTATTGAGGAAAAGATCCTGAAGGTTTTGAGAACGTTCCGCCATGGCGCCGCTTCTTTCTTTTTTGCCGGCAGGGATACCGGAAAATAATCAATCAATAATAAGCCGGCCGAGTCTAGTCCCCCGCTTGGCCGACCTGCAACTCTGGTATCAAATCGTGTCCTGTTCCGCAACGGCGAAAACAGCCGAATGAGTACGAGTATTGACCTGCTTTTTCGATTCGAAACAGTCAGAAATATTGTATCGAAACCCGGAAAAGCTGTTCCACGTCGCGCACCGCATCGGCAGATGCAAACAGCACGACGCGGTCCTTCGCCTTGATCTTCGTGCTGCCGTCCGGGCGGATCACCACACCGTCGCGATAGATCGCGCCGATGCGCACGCCATCAGGCATATCGATGTCACGAAAGGACTGGCCGACCAGCGGCGAAGTCTCCAGCGCCTCTGCCTCGATTACCTCCGCCGAGCCGCGCTGAACGGCATAAACCGACCGGATACGGCCCTTGCGCACATGCTGGAGAACGCGCGAAATGGTAACGGCCCTGGGATTGATATAGGCGTCGAGACCGAGTGAATCCGCAACCTCGTGAAAGGACGAGCTGTTCAACAATGCAAGGTTGGATTTGCAGCCAAGCTGCTTGGCCATCACCGCCGCCAGTATATTGGTCTGATCGCTGTTGGTGAGCGTCACGATCAAATCCGCATCCTGAATATCGGCCTGCAGCAAAATCTTCTGGTCCAGCGCCGAACCATGCATGACAATGGTGTTGCTGAGCTGTTCCGATGCGGCAATAGCCCTGTCGCGATCCGCCTCGATGATCTTTACCCGCGTCTTAGGCTGCAACTCCTCGATCTTCAGCGCGACGAAGTGGCCAATATTGCCGGCGCCCGCAATGACGATGCGCTGCGCCTCCTGCTCCTCATGGCCGAAGAGGCCAAGGGTGCGGCGTGCGTGCTGTCGCTGACAGATGACATAAGCGAGGTCGCCGACGCGCAGCTGCTCGGAGGAGTGCGCGACCTTGAGGATGCCGTTCCGGTAGACGCCTACCACTGTTGCGATAAGGTCCGGAAAGAGGTTGGAAAGCTGCTGCAGCGGCGTGTTGATGACCGGGCAGTCCTCCATGCACTCGATTGCCAGCATGAAGACCGTGTCGTCGGCGAAACGCACGACATCGGTGGCACCCGGAAAGGCGATGCGCCTGAGTACCATCTTGCCGACTTCGACTTCAGGCGAAATCGTCACGTCGATCGACATGTTTTCGCGGCTGAACAGATCGGCATATTCTGGTTTCAGATAGCTTTGGTCGCGGATGCGGGCGATCTTGGTCGGAACGCTGAACAGCGCATGCGCAACCTCGCAGGCGACGATATTGATCTCGTCATGCAGGGTCACGGCGATGATCATGTCGGCCTGGTCCGCACCCGCCTTTGCCAGCATGTCGGGATGGGCGCCATGGCCGACATAACCGCGCACATCCAGCGTCTCGGTAATGGCGGTAATGAGGGTCGCGGAGGTATCGATGACCGATACCTCATTATCCTCGCGCGACAGTTGTTCGGCAATGCCGTAACCCACCTGCCCTGCGCCGCAAATGATGACTTTCATGCTGTCTCTCTGACGGAATAATCGATTACGACGACTTGGGCCTTCGTGTCTTATACGCCGAGAGATTTCAGTTTGCGATGCAGTGCCGATCTTTCCATGCCGACAAATTCCGCCGTTCTTGAAATATTGCCGCCGAAGCGGTTGATCTGGGCGACCAGATAGTCCCGCTCGAACATTTCACGTGCTTCGCGCAACGGCAGTGTCATGATGTGCTGATCGCCTTGCGCCGAAATCTTCGGCAGCATGTCGCCAATATCCGCCGGCAACATGTCTGCCGAGATTGGTGCCTCACCGCCTTCGGGGCGTGCCAGAATCATCAGCCGCTCGATATTGTTGCGGAGCTGGCGAATGTTACCCGGCCAGTCATGCGTCTGGAGAACGGCCATGGCGTCATCGCCGATCTTGCGCGGGCGGATGCCGGCCTGTTCGGAAATCTGCCGCATGAACATGTCTACGAGGAAAGGAATATCCTCACGCCGCTCGGACAGCGCCGGCACCTTCACCGGCACCACGGCGAGGCGATGGTAGAGATCTTCGCGGAACTGGCCTTCGGCGATCAGGCTTTCGAGGTGATGGGCGGTCGAGGAGATGATGCGCACATCCACCTTTACCCGCTTGCCGCCACCGACACGCTCGAACTGCTGATCGACCAGCACGCGCAGGATCTTGTTCTGCGTTTCGCGCGGCATCTCGCCGACTTCATCGAGATAGAGAACACCGCGATGGGCCTCTTCCAGAGCGCCCACCTTGCGCGGCTGCCCGGGCAGGCCTTCCGTGCCGAACAAGGCGATTTCCATGCGGTCCGGCGTGATGGTCGCAGCGTTCAGCGCAACGAAAGGTCCTGTAGCACGCGAGGATTTCTTGTGCACCATGCGCGCCACCAGCTCCTTTCCGGAACCGGAGGGGCCGAGAATCATGATGCGGCTGTTGGTGGGCGCCACGCGGTCAATGGTCTGGCGAAGTTGGGAAACCGCAAGCGACGCGCCGACGAGTTCAACCGCATCGCCAGTGCGCTTCTTGAGTTCCTGCACCTCCCGCTTCAGCTTGGAGTTCTCCAGCGCGCGTTCGGCAATCAGGATCAGGCGGTCTGCCTTGAACGGCTTCTCAATGAAATCGAACGCGCCGCGCTTGATGGCGTTGACGGCGGTTTCGATGTTGCCGTGACCGGAAATCATCACAACAGGGATATCGGGATGGCGGCTCTTGATCTCGTCCAGCAGGGCCAGACCGTCGAGCTTCGACCCCTGCATCCAGATGTCGAGAAAGATGAGACGCGGAACGCGTTCGGAAATGGCGGCCAGCGCGCTGTCGCTGTCGAACGCCATGCGCGTCTCGTGGCCTTCATCGGAAAGAATACCCGCTACGATTTCGCGAATGTCCGCCTCGTCATCCACGACCAGAATATCAGACGCCATATGCTGCTTCCTTGTTATTTTTGCCGCCGACCGCCTCGATATAGGGCAGCAGCACTCTGATCATGGCACCGTGGCCATGGTCGAACTCCGGCGGGGCATCGTGGAGTTCCAGATACCCGCCATGCTCTTCGATGATTTTCTTGACGATGGCGAGGCCGAGGCCCGTGCCCTTGTCCCGCATCGTCATATAGGGTTCGAGAATGCGGTGACGGTTCTCGACGGGCAGGCCTCTGCCATTGTCGATGATGTCAGCCACGAACCGCGAATTGGCCTCGTCGAAGGATGCGCGCACCAGGATTTTACCTGGCCGCTTTTCGCCTTCCACTGCCTCGATCGCTTCAGTTGCATTCTTGATGAGATTGCCGAACGCCTGTCCCAGCATGCGGGCATCGAACATGCCCTCCAGCGGGACATCGCCAAATTCCGTCGAGAATTTCGTGTCTGCGGCGCTTATTTCGCGCAGGAATGCCGCGTCCTTCAAGATCGAACGCAGGTCCGACTTTTCCTTCGTGGGCTTCGGCATGCGCGCAAAGGCCGAGAATTCATCCACCATCCGGCCGATGTCACCAACCTGCCGGACGATGGTGTCCGTACACTGGTCAAAGATGGCGCGATCGTTCTCGTCGATCTGCTTGCCGAAGCGGCGTTTGATGCGCTCAGCGGAAAGCTGGATAGGTGTCAGAGGATTCTTGATCTCATGCGCAATACGCCGCGCGACGTCGGACCAGGCGGTCGAGCGCTGGGCAATGACGAGATCGGTGATATCGTCGAGCGTGATGACGTAGCTGTCGCGGCTGTCGCGTGCATCCTCACGGGTCACCTGCACATTGAGCGTCCGTTCGGTGCCGCGCCGCATGATGTTGATCTGCTTGCGGAAATTGCCGCGCGACCAAGTGTTGGCCTCGGTCACGACCTCTTCGATTTCAGGCGCGATATCAGATAGTTGCGCGCCGATCAGCTGGTCGGAGGAAAGCGCTACGAATTCTTCAGCCGAAGGATTGACGATGGTGATCCTGCGGTTTTCATCAATGCCGATAACGGCCGCGGTAACGCCCGACAATACGGCCTCGATGAAGCGGCGGCGATCATCGATGTCGTCTTTCGCTTCAATGATCTGTTCCTGTTGGCTACGCAGTTCCGAGACCATCTTGTTGAAGGTGCGCGACAGGCGGCCAACGTCGCCATCGATGGCGCGAACGGGAACCAGCACATGCATGTTTCCGGTGGCGACACTGTCTGCGGCGCTGATGAGGAGACGGATAGGACGCACGATACGGTCGGCTACCGCAATCGCGGTCCAGATCGCCGCCAGAAGTACGATCAGCGCGAAACCGAGATAGAGGATTGCAAACGCAATCTGCAACGGCGCACGGCCGGCCTCCATCGCCTTGTATTCGGCGCGGTTCTCTTCCATCAGCCGCATCGCGCCCATTACCTTGGGATCGACGGCACGCACGGTGTAAAGAAACGTACCGCTGATGCCCTCGAGCTTGATGATGGCGCCGACGAGATTGGTGATACCAGGCGGAATAAGGGTTGGCTGACCAGCGGCGGCCTTTTCAAGCGCATCGTGCGGAATGGCCGGAAGCGGCTTTTCCGTCTTGATATCGGCTTGCGCGACGGCGTCGCCGTCTTCCTGCACCAGGAATGCGCCGAGAAGACCACGGCCCTTGGCCTGACGGGTCATGAGATCGACGAAGCCGGTGCGGTCGAGATAAAAGAGCGCGCGATTGCGGTCGAGGTCGGTAGCCATCGACAGGGTCTGTCCCTGAAGATAACCGGCATTCTCCATCATATAGGCCTGGGCGATATTGCTGGAGGAATCGACGATCGACTGGGTACGTAGCGCAAACCAGCGGTCGAGACCGACATTCAGCGTCAGACTGGCGAAGATGGCGACGAGAACGGCCGGTGTAATCGCAACGATGGAAAACAGCACGACGATGCGCACATGCAAGCGTGCCGCCGCCCTGCCCTTTTTCCGCGCTTTCAGCAGGCGGTTGATTTCCCGACCGATGAGAAAGATCAGTCCGATCACAAAGACCGAATTGATGACGACCGAGGCGATGACGACATTCGATGTCGGCGCAATCGGTGTTACGCCCAGAAGCACGAAAAGTGTCAGTATGGCGCAAACAAGGGCGACACCGGCAAGCACCAGCCCCGGCAGAGCGAAAGACATCCTGCGATCGGCTACCACCATTCCCGCTGCGTCTTCGGCAACGGCTTTTTCGGCGGCGGGTTTCCGCATGCATTTCTCCCAATCGCTGGCTAGCCAGCACCACATTCATGAAAATGGGCAAATCCGCCTCGTGCCGGCGAATCTCTCTCCATCCTAGTGTTTTCCAAGCAACACAATGTGGCGAAAATGCAACGACAACCGTGGCCTTGTCAACATTCTCAGCTGGGGCGGGAGCTGCGATACACGGAAACGCCAAGCTCGCGAATCTTCTTGCGCAGCGTATTGCGGTTGAGGCCAAGAAGATCGGCAGCCTTGATCTGGTTACCGCGCGTCGCCGTCAGGGCGGCGAGAATGAGCGGATATTCCAGTTCGCGCAGAACACGGTCGTAGAGACCCGGCGGCGGCAGGCCTTCGCCGAAACTTGCGAAATAATCCCGCATGTTTTCCTCGACCGCCTGCGAAATGGTCAACGAGCCGGTGCGGACCGCCATCTTGTCGAGCGGGCTGTCTGGAACATCCGACTGCAATTCCTGCTCGATGATCTCGCGGGTGATGACTTCCTGCGGATAAAGCGCCATCAGGCGACGGATCAGGTTTTCGAGTTCGCGCACGTTGCCGGGCCAGGCATAGGCTTTCATGACTTCCAGCGCCTCGGTCTCGAATCGCTTTCCTTCCAGCCCCTCCTTTTCACCCGTCTGGATGAAATGGCGCACAAGATCGGGAATATCCTCAGCGCGGTCGCGCAGCGGCGGTAGCCGCAGCGGCACGACGTTCAGGCGGTAATAGAGGTCTTCGCGGAAAAGGCCCTGGTTGATCGACTGCTTCAGGTCCTTGTTGGTGGCGGCGACGATGCGAACATCGGTCCTGATCGGCGTGCGTCCGCCCACCGTCGTATATTCGCCCTGCTGCAATACGCGCAGCAGCCGCGTCTGGGCGTCCATTGGCATATCGCCGATTTCGTCGAGAAACAGCGTGCCGCCCTCGGCCTGTTCGAAACGGCCGGTCGAGCGGTTCTGCGCGCCGGTGAAGGCGCCCTTCTCATGGCCGAACAGTTCGGATTCGATCAGATCACGCGGGATTGCCGCCATGTTGATGGCGACGAAGGGGCCGTTGCGGCGCTTGCCGTAATCATGCAGCGCGCGCGCCACCAGTTCCTTGCCGGTGCCGGATTCGCCGGTAATCATCAGCGTCAGGTCGGTCTGCATCAGGCGGGCGAGAACCCGGTAGATTTCCTGCATGGCGGCCGAGCGGCCGACGAGCGGCATGCCGTCCTGCATATCGTCGTCCAGTTTGGCGGGCTTGCGCTTCGGCTCCGACAGGGCGCGGCCGATGATGGCAATCAGCTCCGTCAGGTCGAAGGGCTTGGGCAGGTAATCGTAAGCGCCCTTTTCTGAGGCCTTGATCGCGGTCATGAAAGTGTTTTGGGCAC
Organism: Agrobacterium sp. SORGH_AS_0745; assembly: GCF_030818995.1. Lineage (NCBI taxonomy): Bacteria > Pseudomonadati > Pseudomonadota > Alphaproteobacteria > Hyphomicrobiales > Rhizobiaceae > Agrobacterium > Agrobacterium sp. SORGH_AS_0745. The sequence continues at coordinate 2,061,100 of NZ_JAUTBI010000003.1, read as the reverse complement.
TCATCACAAGAACCGGCAGGTCCGGGCGGGCCTTCTTGATGCGCGGAAGCAGATCGAAGGCGTTTTCATCGGGCATCACGACATCGGTAACGACCAGATCGCCCTCGCCGGCAGAAACCCAGCGCCAGAGCGTTGCGGCATTGGACGTGATGCGCACATCGTAACCGGCACGGCTGAGCGCCTGATTAAGCACGGTGCGGATCGCGGCATCATCATCGGCGACGAGGATAGTAGCTGTCATCTGTCATTTCCTGTCGAGTTCGGCAAGATGCGGTCGTCCAGCGCCACTTCAGGCGAGACGGGCATCAATACGCGGAAAGTCGTGCGATGGTTCTGGCTGTCGCATTCGACAATGCCGCCATGGGCGCCGATCAGTTTGGCGACAAGCGCCAGACCCAGGCCCGAACCATTCGTCTTGGTGGTAATGAAGGGGTCGAAGAGATGCGGCAGGAGATCGGCCGGCACTCCCGGCCCATTGTCATGCACGCAAAACTCAAGCGGCAGCGAGATGCGTTCGCGGCTGCCGGCCACGGACATGCGCATGCCGGGACGATATGCCGTCGTCAGCACGATCTCGCCCTCCGACTGATTCCCGACGGCTTCCGCCGCGTTTTTCACCAGATTGAGAAAGACCTGCACCAGCTGGTCGCGATTGGCATAAACCGCCGGCAGCGATGGATCATAATTCTCGGAAATCTTGATGTTGCGGGCAAAGCCAGCCTTGGCTATGGCCTTCACATGGTCGAGCACCGAATGGATGTTGACCGGCACGCGGTCCACCGGACGCTCGTCGGAAAACACTTCCATGCGGTCAACCAGCGAGACGATACGATCGGTCTCGTCGCAGATCAGCCGCGTCAGCGCACGGTCCTCATCGGCAACCGATGTCTCGAGAAGCTGCGCGGCACCACGAATGCCCGAAAGCGGGTTCTTGATCTCATGCGCCAGCATCGAGGCAAGGCCGGTGACAGATCGTGCAGCAGCCCGATGGGTCAATTGCCGGTCGATCTTGTCAGCCATCGACCGTTCCTGGAAGACGACGACAACAGACCCTGGCTCGCTGACAACAGGCGCGACATAGAGATCGACGAGCTTGTCCTGTCCAAGCCGGGGGGAGCTCAGATCGACCCGATATTCATTTACCGGCGCGCGGCGTTCCCGCACCTGATCGATCAGCGCAAGCAGCGGACTGCCGAAGGGAATGAAGGTGGAGACGCGGTAGCGAGCGAGATGGGAGGCGCTGGCCCCGAAAAAAGCTTCTGCTTCCCAATTGGCAAAAGCGATGAAACCTTCGGCATCCACCAGAATAACGGGATTCTGCACCGCGTTCAGAACCGCCATGGCGAGCGGGTTCGCATCTGCCGGGCTGTGTTTATCAGCACTCATGCGGCCTTCCTTGCGGCTTCTTCGCCCGCATTGTCGCAAAGGGCGGAGCGCAGCAGATCAGCCACTTCCCCCGTATCACGCGATGTCATGATTCTAGCCTTGTCGGTGGTGGCGATCTCCGTCGCGAAACGGTCGAGATACCAGCCCAGATGTTTGCGGGCATGCCGAAGACCGGCTTCCCTTCCATAAAATTCGAGCATCATGTCGTAATGTTCGACGGCGATATCGGCAATATCGGCGCGTTGCGGCGCTGCATGTCCGGCCAGTACCGCCGGCAGCCAGGGTTGACCCTGTGCACCGCGACCGACCATAACGGCATCCGCGCCGGAACGGCTGAGGATTTCACGCGCATCTTCGGCGGTCTCGACATCGCCATTGGCGATCAGCGGCACGGAAATCACCTCGCGCACGGCGCGAATGGCATCCCAGTTCGCCCGTCCTTCGTAAAACTGCATGCGGGTGCGGCCGTGAATGGTGATCAGCTGGACACCGGCGGCTTGAGCGCGGCGAGCAATTTCGGGTGCATTGATGGTGTTTTCATCCCAGCCGAGCCGCATCTTCAGCGTCACGGGCACATCGACCGCGCCGACGGTCGCCTCGATCAACGACAGCGCATGATCAGGATCCCGCATCAAGGCCGAACCGGAGTAACCGCCCGTAACCTTCTTGGCCGGACACCCCATATTGATGTCGATGATGCCAGCGCCATTGTCAGCCGCAATTTTTGCCGCTTCCGCCATGAAATGCGCTTCGCGTCCGGCGAGCTGCACCATATGCGGAACCATCCCGGCATTTTTAAGCCGCGCCCAGGATTCCCCACGATTGGCGACAAGTTCCCGGCTTGCGACCATTTCAGTCACCACAAGGCCCGCGCCGTAACGCCAGGCGAGCTGACGGAAAGGCAAATCTGTCACGCCCGACATAGGCGCCAGCACTGCGCGATTACGGATCGCGACTGAGCCGATGCTGAACGGGACTGACAACTCCGGAAGGGGCAAGTGATGATCTTTCGTGCAGAAGAGTTATATGCATTATTTTTAGACAGTGTTTGCGCAGTTGCCAAGCACTTTTACAGGGTTGCACCTTTTATTTGCGCGTGGCCTGCCTGCCTGTTTTGCTGGCGGCGGCAATTTGTGCAGGTTTGAACAAACGGGATGACCGATCCTGCGGCATGTGGGTGCGGGTGGGCGGCTTATCGGGCTGGCCATTCGGGTTTTGAAACGCTAGAGCAGGACTGTCAACCATTAAGGGTTGCGCACAAAGCATAAGACCAATGCAGGAAAGTACTATGAAACTCGGCATCGTCGTTGTCGCCGCAGGACGCGGAGAAAGAGCCGGCTCCCCCGAGGAAGGGCCGAAACAATATCGCCCGATCGGTGGCAGGGCCGTGATCGAGCATACATTGTCGACCTTTCTTGCCTGGGCAGACACATATCCTATCGTGGTCGTTATCCATGCCGACGATGCGGCACTCCTGTCACCAATCCTTGAACGGCTTAATGCCGGGGAGCGGATCGTCACCGTCACGGGCGGCGCAACCCGGCAGCAATCGGTGCTCGCTGGTCTGGAAGCGCTGGCCGCGCTAGACCTCACACATGTGATGATCCACGATGCCGTGCGGCCTTTCATCGCCGTTGACATGCTGGAACGCATCGTGGCGCTGCACAAGGCGGGCGCTGTCGGCGTTCTGCCTGCCCTGCCCGTCACTGATACGCTGAAGCGTGGCGCAGGCGATTCTGTCGCGGAAACGGTTTCAAGGCAGGGTCTTTATGCGGCGCAGACACCGCAAAGCTTCGGCTATGGCGAAATCCTCGCCGCGCATCGCGCTGCTGCCACATCTGGAAAAACCGACTTTACCGATGACGCCTCGATCGCCGAATGGGCAAGTCTGCCTGTGACGCTGACCGAAGGCTCGGTCGACAATGTGAAACTCACTCTCAAGCGGGATATCGCCATGGCCGATGAAAAGCTCTCCTACGGACTGCCTGACGTGCGCACCGGCAATGGTTACGACGTGCACCAGCTGGAAGCAGGAGACGGTGTGACGCTGTGCGGCGTCTTCATCGAACACGACCAGAAACTCAAAGGCCATTCGGATGCCGATGTGGCGCTGCATGCGCTGACGGATGCCCTGCTCGCCACCTGCGGCGCTGGCGACATAGGCGATCACTTCCCGCCTTCCGATCCGCAATGGAAGGGTGCCGCTTCGCGCATCTTCCTCGAACACGCGGCCAAGGTAGTCCGCGGCAATGGCGGCACGATCATGAATGCCGATGTCTCGCTGATTGCCGAAGCGCCGCGCATCGGACCGCATCGGCAGGCCATGCGTGAGGCGCTTTCCGACATTCTCGGCATCGCGCTGGAGCGCTGCTCGGTCAAGGCTACCACCAACGAGACGATCGGCTTCGTCGGCCGCCGCGAAGGTATTGCTGCGATTGCCACTGCCACTGTGGTCTACAAGGGCAGACCGCTATGAGCCTGTTTCCTGCGGATATAGAAGAACTGGCTCGGCGGATCATTTCTGACTTTACCGCCGGCGGCTTCATGGTCTCGACGGCGGAAAGCTGTACGGGCGGCCTGATTGCTGGTTCGCTGACGGAAATCGCCGGCTCTTCTGCCGTCGTCGATCGCGGCTTCGTCACCTACACGAACCAGGCCAAGATGGACATGCTTGGGGTTGGAACTGAGACGCTGGCGAATTTCGGCGCCGTATCCCGACAGACCGCGCTGCAAATGGCGCATGGCGCGCTATTTCGTTCCCGGGCGGATTTTGCCGTAGCCGTGACCGGCATTGCCGGTCCGGGCGGAGGTTCGGCTGAAAAACCGGTGGGGCTGGTGCATCTGGCCGCCAGGGCGCGCAGCGGTAAAATCCTGCACCATGAAATGCACTACGGAGAGATCGGGCGCACGGAAATCCGTCTTGCAACCATCAGAACGGCGCTCGAGATGCTGATTACCCTCAATCAGGCTGGGTCCGCGTAGATTTTATCGGCGCGGGTCTCGAAGGCTTCGGCGAACATGCGGAAGGCCCTGTCGAACATCGATCCCATGACCGCACCGAGCAGCCGGTTCTTGAATTCATACTCGATGAAAAAATGAATGGCCGAGCCGCCCTCTGCGGAGGCTTCAAAACGCCAGCGATTGTCGAGATATTTGAACGGGCCGTCGATATATTTCACGTCGATGGCGCGCTCTGCCGGGTTCAGCAGCACCTGCGTGGTGAAGGTCTCGCGAATGGCCTTGTAGCCCACCGTCATATCTGCCACCAGCAGGGTCTTGCCGTCCCGCTCCTTGCGCGAGCGGATGACCAGCGCTTCGCAAAGCGGCAGAAACTGCGGATACTTCTCCACATCGGCGACGAGGTCGTACATGCGGTCGGGCGAGTGTTTTACAAGGCGATGCGTTTCGAACTGTGGCATGAGCGGGAGTTAATCCTCGATAACAAGAAGATCAAGAAGGCGGCGAAGCTGTTTTCGGCTTTTAAGCTGGAATACCGGCACGTTGGGACCATAAAGCGCGAAATTCTGCTCGAAGATCGGGGCGTGCCGGCGTTCGAAATTCCAGATATAGCGCAGGAAATCGAGATCCAGTCTTTCGGGGCACCCTTCAGCCATTTCAGGACGCGCCTTGCCATACCCCTTGGCAATCCGGGTGATGGCGCCCCAAAGGCAAAGCCAGCGCGGCATGCGCACCCAAAGGACGATGTCGGATCTCGGCAGACGCATGTCGAAAGACGATGGATTGCTGCCGTCCATCAGCCACCGGTCTTTGGTGACGATGGCGGCAATCCTTTGCCGCTGTTCTTGGCGCGGGCGTGCCTGCCAGCCTGGCAACCAGAAAATAGCGCGATCCATGGAAATGTATTCAAATCCAAAGCGTCTTACGAGCTTCCGGGAAAGCGTCGATTTTCCGCCTCCGGAGCAACCAACGACCGAAATACGCTGCGCAGATGCGATAATCGCGGCCGCGTCCTCCACCTTTTCAAGATAGTTCGGCATCGAATAAACCTCGTCTTCGCCACCATGCCATTTTTAAATAGCGCGGCTATTATTCTGCGGCGGCATGGCCGCGGCGTCCGATGTTACGGAAATTTAACTATTGCAACCCCCTCGCAGGGATTGCTATTTATTTGCGACTAATATTACACCCATGGGATGCAACGGCGCTGGAACCTCCCATTTTCACCGCGCTTATTCATCCCTGGGTTCACACCCACATAACCCGCTTTGAGCCACTGAGTGAGCCGATGGACGATTTTTCCAACATCATCAACCTTCTCGAATCCGCCAAGCAACTTGCATCGATGAACGAAATGCCGATGCTTGCCTATCTCATCGACGTTGCGAAATGCGAGGCGAGAGAGAACAAGCCGGTTTTGCGCAAGCGCAAACGCGGCGAATCGACCGCCAAGGAAGAATGTTAGACGCCGGCTCGATAAAGCCGGCTGGCCCAATCTTCAAGACGATGTCATAATCAGGACTGAAACCGGCCGCTTTTCGAGGCGGCCGTTTCTTTTCACGATGGAAATGACAATCTCATGATCGCCGCATCCGCCGATATCAGGACCTATACGCAGGAAAGACCGAAGGAACGGCACGGCTTCGTGCAGATCGTTCTTCCGGTCTCGGGATGTCTGCGGATCGATGTAGCAGGGCTACAGGACGAATTGTCCACCGGGCGCGCGGTCTTCATTCATCCCAACACATCGCACACGCAGGAAGCGACGACGATCAACCGGTCGCTGGTGGTCGATATCGACGAAACTGCTGTTCCCGAACAGGTGCTGGAGAGATTTGTCCACAAGCCGTTTCTCGATATCGCACGGGATACACGGCAGCTGATCGCTTACATGCGCGGCGTCATCGGATCGGATGGGCCGCGTGCGGATATTGCCAACCTCTGGGCACCGCTCCTGATCGACAGCCTTGCGACTGAAAAGACCGATATCCGCCACCGCCTGCATGCGCTGGGCAAGATCGTCAGAGCGGAGCCATTTTTCCCCTGGACCATCGAGACGCTCGCATCCTGCGCCGCGATCAGCGATAGCCGCCTGCATGCGCTGTTTCTGGAAGAGTTCAGCCTCCCTCCTCACCGCTGGCTTGCAGAGCTGCGCATGGACAAGGTCTGCGCATTGCTGCGCCACTCCACATTGCCGATTGCGGAAATTGCCTTGCGGGCCGGCTTCTCCGACCAGACGGCACTGACGCGCGCCATGCGCAACGCGATGGGCAAAACGCCTGCCGCTTATCGCCGGGCCTTCGGAATTCACTGAAAGCACAGCACCTCTTCTCTCAGGAGTTTTTGTCAAGACAGCCGTACGTGGCTGTGGCACATCGCGGGCAATCGTGAATGCGGATGTGACATGACATGAACAAGACAAGCCTCGGTGTTATCTACGGCATGATGGCGGGCGCTCTCTGGGGTGCGATCTTTCTCGCCCCGAAACTCGTACCGGATTTTTCCGCCCTGCAACTGTCGACGGCCCGTTACCTGACATACGGGCTGATTTCGCTCATCATCATCGGACCGCGCCTGAAACGGGTATCTGCCCATTTCGGTGCGCGCGAATGGATCGCGCTCGGCTGGCTGAGCATGATCGGCAACATCGCCTATTATGTCTTCATATCAACGGCGGTGAAACTGAGCGGCGTTGCCTTCACGTCCATCATCATCGGCTTCCTGCCGGTTGCCGTCACCATCATCGGCACGCGCGATCATGGCGCGGTATCGCTCAAGCGTCTGTGGCCGTCGCTCGCCTTTGGCGCAATCGGCATTATCGGCATATCCTGGCAGTCGCTGACGGAAAGCGATGCGGGGCTGGATGTATCCCGCCTCATCGGGCTGGCCTGTGCGCTTGGCGCGCTCGCCTCATGGACGGCCTTTGCGGTTGGCAATGCCCGCTGGCTGTCACGCCTTCATGATGTCAGCGCCGACGACTGGAACATGATGACGGGTGTGGTGACCGGCGGGCTGGCGCTGGCGCTCGCCATACCGGCCTTCGCTTTCGGCGGGGAAAGCCATAGCTCCAAGGACTGGCTGCATTTTGCGGCCATCGCCGCCGGTCTGGGTTTCACCGCATCCATTCTCGGAAATGCTCTCTGGAACCGCATGAGCCGCCTGCTGCCGCTCACCATGGTTGGGCAGATGATCCTGTTCGAGACGCTCTTTGCCTTGCTCTATGGTTTCCTCTGGGAAGGTCGTGGACCAACAATCGTCGAAGTCCTGGCGATTTGCTCAGTCGTGCTGAGCGTCATCCTGTGCATGCGCGCGCATCGGCCGGAGAAGGTTGTGGCCTGACTTCAGGTGAAAGCCGCAACGTCATCCTCGGGACAAGCCCAAGGATGACGTGTGAGAGAAATTGCCCGCCCCGCCCACTTACTCCGCAGCGGCCAGAAGCTTCTTCTCGCGGGCTGCGCGCAGGCGTGCAAAATCGTCGCCCGCGTGGTGGGAAGAACGCGTCAGCGGGCTGGAGGAGACCATCAGGAAGCCCTTGGTATAGGCGACCGTCTCATAGGATTTGAATTCCTCCGGCGTGACGTAAGCCTCGACCTTGTGGTGCTTGCGTGTCGGCTGCAGATACTGGCCAATCGTAAGGAAGTCCACGTCAGCACTGCGCAGATCGTCCATCAGCTGCAGCACTTCGTTGCGCTCTTCGCCAAGGCCGACCATGATGCCTGATTTGGTGAACATGGTGGGGTCCAGTTCCTTGACGCGCTGCAACAGGCGCACGGAATGGAAATAACGCGCACCGGGGCGAACCGTGAGGTAATTGCCGGGAACGGTTTCCATATTGTGGTTGAAGACATCGGGCTTCGCCGCGACGACACGCTCCAGCGCGCCGGGCTTCTTCAGGAAGTCCGGGGTCAGAATTTCGATGGTGGTGTTGGGAGACGCAGCGCGGATCGCCCAGATCACCTTTTCGAAGTGCTCCGCGCCGCCATCGGCAAGATCGTCGCGGTCAACCGAGGTAATGACGACGTGGCTGAGTCCCATCTGCTTGACGGCCTTGGCGACGTTTTCCGGCTCGTCCATGTCAAGCGCATTGGGCTTGCCGGTCGCGACGTTGCAGAAGGCGCAGGCACGGGTGCAGATCTCACCCATGATCATGAAGGTCGCGTGTTTCTTGTCCCAGCATTCGCCGATATTTGGACAGCCGGCTTCCTCGCACACCGTCACAAGCTTGTGACTGCGCACCAGTTCGCGCGTCTCGTGGTAGCCCTTGGATGTCGGCGCCTTGACGCGGATCCATTCCGGCTTGCGCATGACCTCGGTATCAGGCCGATGGGCCTTTTCCGGGTGGCGGATACGCTTTTCTTCGGACGAAGTCCTGTCGAGAATAGTGACCATAAGAAACCTGTTTCTATCGCTTGCCGCGATCATCACATTTATTGACGCGATGCTTTAGAACAATTCCAGAAAAAGCGTAAGCCCCTTCCGGGCACGAAGCCTAGTCAGCGCCGTACCAGCTTAGCCATGAACAACAACAGGCTGGCGCCGATGAAGGACGTTACGAAATAACCGAGCCTGCTGTCCTGTACGAAAACGTCGAAGGTTCTCAGCACCGCAACGGCAACCACCGAACCGACGATGCCGAGAACTATATTCATGAAGATGCCGAAACGCATATCCATGAGTTTGCCGGCGAGCCAGCCGGCAAGACCGCCGATGATGATTGCCGCAATCCAGCCGATATTTTCCATTCCCGCGCTCCCTTATAGAACCAGCGTTGAGACATATGGGACACCCGGCACGGTTAGACAATGCCGGGCATCACGGGGCACTCATGCGTTCAGCACACGTCCGTAGGCGTCGAGCACGCTTTCCTTCATCGACTCGGAAATGGTCGGATGCGGGAAGATCGTGTGCATCAGTTCCTCTTCGGTGGTCTCGAGGTTCATGGCGACCACGAAGCCCTGAATGAGTTCGGTGACTTCCGCACCAACCATGTGCGCGCCGATCAATTCGCCTGTCTTCTTGTCGAAGATGGTCTTGACCATGCCCTGATCTTCACCGAGCGCCACGGCCTTGCCGTTGGCCGCAAAGGAGAAGCGGCCGACGCGAATATCGCGGCCCAGTTCCTTCGCCTTGGCTTCGGTGAGACCAACAGAGGCGACCTGCGGGTTGCAATAGGTGCAGCCGGGGATCTTGAGCTTGTCCATCGGGTGAACATTCGGCAGACCGGCGATCTTTTCAACGCAGATCACGGCCTCATGCTCGGCCTTGTGGGCGAGCAGCGGCGGGCCGGCGACATCGCCGATGGCGTAGACGCCAGGCACGTTGGTCTTGCCGTAACCGTCGATGACGATGAAGCCGCGATCGGTCTTCACGCCGACGGCCTCAAGGCCGATGCCTTCGATGTTGGCGACGACGCCGACAGCCGAAATCATCCGGTCAGCGGTGATCTTCTCGGAAGAACCGTCCTTCTTCTCGAGCGTCGCAGTAACCGAATTAGCAGCCTTCTCGACCTTGGCAACCTTGGTTTCCAGATGGAACTTGATGCCCTGCTTCTCCAGCTGCTTCTTGGCGAAGGCAGAGATCTCCGCATCTTCGACCGGCATCACCTGGCTCATGATTTCAACGACGGTAACGTCGACACCCATGGTGCGGTAGAAGCTGGCGAATTCGATGCCGATGGCGCCGGAACCCATGACGAGCAGCGACTTCGGCAGTTCTTCCGGCTTCATTGCCTCGAAATAGGTCCAGATCAGCTTGCCATCCGGTTCGATGCCTGGAAGCGCGCGCGGGCGGGCGCCTGTGGCGACGATGATGTGCTTGGCGGTATAGGTGCCCTCGCCGAGCGTGTTCTTCGGAACCGGGCCCATCGGTTCGACGGGCTTCTTCTGGGTCTTGGAAACCACGATTTCACCGGGCTTGGTGATCTTGGCCTCGCCCCAGATGATATCGACCTTGTTCTTCTTGAACAGGAAGCCGACGCCGTTGTTCATGCGGTGCGCGATGCCGCGCGAACGATCAACGATCGCCTTGACATCAGGCTTGATCGAGCCTTCGAGCGTCAGGCCGTAATCCTTGGCGTGCTGAGCCGTATGCAAGACATCGGCGGTGCGCAGCAGCGCCTTGGTGGGAATGCAGCCCCAGTTGGAGCAGATGCCTGCGAGGTGCTCGCGCTCGACCACGGCAACCTTCATGCCGAGCTGGGCTGCGCGAATCGCGGCAATATAACCGCCCGGTCCCGAACCGATGATGATGACGTCATAAGATTGAGCCATAGGTATCCTGCCTTGTCCTATCGGGTCACGGCATGCCGTTCCGAAACGAGAATTGTTGTCAAAGTCCGAGCATCATGCGAACGACGGGCTCCAGCCCGCGCCCGATGGCCCGCGTGTTTTCAGCATCGAGATGAACGCCGTCTACGGGCGTCGTGCGGGCAACTGACCCCGCATCGAAAAATCCGCAATCGAGATCGTCGGCCAAATCCCGGTAGACCGGCGCGAGCATCGCCGATTCATCGATCGCATCGCGAAAGATAGCGCCCATCACGGGGTTGGCCGTTTCGCACAGTTGCGGCGGCGCGACGATCAGAACATCCGGCGCTTCCCAGTCCGGCACCTGCCAGACATGGTTGCGCACCAGTTTGACCAGCCGCTCCACACCCTTCATCGCGACGATGGCCGAGCCATGAATCGACGGTTTCAAGTCGTTGGTGCCGAGCATGATGATGACCAGATCAAGCGGCGCGTGGCTGTGCAGAAGCGTCGGCAAGAGCCTTGCGCCGTTGCGATCGCAATCAGCGGTATGATCATCATAGGCGGTGGTTCGTCCACCCAGCCCTTCGTGGATCACCTTCACATCAGGCCCGAGCGCCTTTTGCAAGACGCTCGGCCAAAGATCGTCATGGCTGTGCCGGCCACCCGTTTCCGCATCTGATCCCCATGTCAGGGAATCGCCAAAGCAGAGGACCGACTTCACCATCTCACTCTCCGATCAAACCAGCATGCCCATCGGGTTTTCGATATAGCGCTTGAAGGCACCGATCAGCTCGGCTCCGAGCGCGCCATCGACGCAACGGTGGTCGGTAGAGAGCGTAACCGTCATGACATTGGCGATCTTGATCTCGCCGTTCTTCACGACAGCACGCTGTTCGCCCGCGCCGACTGCCAGAATGGTGGCGTGCGGCGGGTTGATGACGGCGGAGAAGCTCTTGACGCCCATCATGCCCATGTTGGACACGGCCGTCGTGCCGCCCTGATACTCCTCGGGCTTCAGCTTGCGCTCCTTGGCGCGCTTGCCGTAGTCCTTCATCTCGTTGGAGATGGTGGAGAGCGACTTCTCTTCCGCCTTGCGGATGATCGGCGTGATCAAGCCACCCGGAATGGAAACGGCAACGCCGACATCCGAATGCTTGTGCTTGACCATGTTGCTTTCCGTCCAGGAGACGTTGGCATCAGGCACATCGCGCAGCGCGAGAGCCAGCGCCTTGATGACCATGTCGTTGACCGAAAGCTTGTAGGCGGGCTTGCCGTCCTTTTCGGGAGCGGCGGCGTTGAGCTGGGCGCGCAGCGCCAGAAGCGTATCCAGTTCGCAATCCACCGAAACGTAGAAATGCGGAACGGTCTGCTTGGATTCGACCAGACGCTTGGCGATGACCTTGCGCATACCGTCATGCGGCACCAGTTCGTAAGAACCGGGTTCGAACAGCTTGAGAACAGCTTCTTCGGACGGGCCCTTGGCAAGTGCGGCAGCCGGTGCGGCTGCGGATGCTGCGGCGGCAGGAGCTGCCTTCGCACCACCGGAAGCGGCGGCCTTTTCCACGTCTGTCTTGACGATGCGGCCATGCGGGCCTGAACCGGACACAGCCGTGAGGTCGAGACCGGCTTCCTTTGCGAGACGGCGCGCAAGCGGCGAAGCGAAGATGCGCTCGCCGGATTTTGCAACCGGGGCCGGGGTGGAAGGTGCGGAGGCCTGGTCGGCAGCTGGCTTTTCAGCCTTGGCCGGGACAGCTTCTTCCTTTGGCGCTTCGGCCTTTGCAGCTTCCTGATTCGGAGCCTCGGCTTTGGCCTGGGACGCGGCAGGAGCAGCATTGCCACCCTTTGCTGCCTCAGCCACATCCTCGCCATCGGCGGCGAGGATAGCGATCAGGGCGTTGACCTTGACCGCTTCCGTGCCTGCGGGAACCACGAGCTTGGCGACCGTGCCCTCATCGACGGCTTCCACTTCCATGGTTGCCTTGTCGGTCTCGATCTCGGCGATCACGTCACCGGGTGCGACCTTGTCGCCTTCCTTGACCAGCCACTTGGCCAGATTGCCCTCTTCCATGGTGGGAGAAAGGGCAGGCATGGTGATGTTTATCGGCATCGAAACGCCTCCCCTTACTTGTAGCAGACGGTTTTGACAGCCTGAACGACTTCATCGACGTTCGGCAAAGCCAGCTTTTCGAGGTTTGCCGCGTAAGGCATCGGAACGTCTTTGCCGGCAATCGTCAGGATCGGCGCATCGAGATAATCGAAAGCGGCACGCATGACCTGGTTGGCGATGAAGTCACCAACCGATGACTGCGGGAAGCCTTCCTCGACGGTGACCAGACGACCGGTCTTCTTGACCGATTCGATGACGGTGGGCAGATCCATCGGACGGATGGTGCGAAGGTCGATCAGTTCGACGTCGATGCCGAGCTTTTCGAGTTCCGCAACAGCCTTGATTGCGTAGGTCATGCCGATGCCGAAGGAAACGATCGTCGCATCCTTGCCCTTGCGGTGAATGCGCGCCTTGCCGATCGGCAGCACGAAATCGTCGAGCTTCGGCACTTCGAAGCTCTGGCCGTAGAGAATTTCGTTCTCAAGGAAGATGACCGGATTCGGGTCACGGATGGCTGCCTTCAGGAGACCCTTGGCGTCCGCTGCCGTGTAGGGCATGACGACCTTGAGGCCCGGAATATGGCTGTACCATGCGGCGTAACATTGCGAATGCTGAGCGCCAACGCGGGCAGCAGCACCCGAGGGGCCACGGAACACCATCGGCGCACCCATCTGGCCGCCCGACATGTAAAGCGTCTTCGCAGCCGAGTTGACGATCTGGTCGATCGCCTGCATGGCGAAGTTGAAGGTCATGAATTCGACGATGGGCCGCAGGCCCGTCATTGCCGCACCGACGCCGATACCGGCGAAACCGTGCTCGGTGATCGGGGTGTCGATAACGCGGCGCTCGCCGAATTCCTGCAACAGGCCTTGGGTAATCTTGTAAGCGCCCTGATATTCGGCGACTTCCTCACCCATGACGAAGACTTTTTCGTCGGCGCGCATTTCTTCGGCCATGGCGTCGCGAAGCGCTTCACGCACCGTCGTCATCACCATTTCCGTGCCTTCAGGAATATCCGGATCGGCAGCGACTTCGATCTTAGGTGCTGCCGGAACCTTTGCGGCTTCCTTGGCTGCGCTCGGCTCCTCGGATGCTTCGCGGGTCTTGCCGCCTGCGGCATCCGAATCGGAATTTGCAGCTTCAGCCTTCGGCTCTTCCTTCTTGGCGGAAGAAGAGATGTCGGCAGCGCTTTCGCCTTCCTGGATGAGAACGGCGATCGGCGTGTTGACCTTGACGCCTTCGGTGCCGGCGTCGATCAGCAGCTTGCCGATAACACCTTCATCCACAGCTTCCACTTCCATGGTCGCCTTGTCGGTCTCGATCTCGGCAATCACGTCGCCGGATGTGACCTTGTCGCCTTCCTTTTTAAGCCATTTGGAAAGCGTGCCTTCCTCCATGGTCGGGGAAAGGGCGGGCATAAGAATTTCTACTGGCATGGGTTTCCCCTTTCCCGATCAGAGCAGAATGTCGGTGTAGAGCTCGGATACATCCGGCTCTGGGTCGTTCTGGGCGAAGTCTGCGCTATCGGCGACAATATCACGGACATCCTTGTCGATGGCCTTCAACTCGTCTTCGCTTGCCCAGCCCTGCTCCAGAAGCCGTGCCTTGACCTGCTCAATCGGGTCATGTTCGGAGCGCATCTTCTGCACTTCGTCTTTCGAACGGTATTTCGCCGGGTCGGACATGGAGTGACCACGGTAACGGTAGGTCAGCATTTCAAGAATGATCGGACCCTTGCCAGAGCGGCAATGTTCCAGCGCCTGATCGGCGGCGGCCTTTACGGCGCGCACATCCATGCCATCCACCTGGATGCCGGGAATGCCGAAGGACTGGCCGCGCAGCGAATAGTTCGACTGTGCGGTGGCGCGGGCGGTCGAGGTGCCCATGGCGTAACGGTTGTTTTCAACGATATAGATGATCGGCAGTTTCCAGAGAGCGGCCATGTTGAAGCTCTCGTAGACCTGACCCTGGTTGGCGGCGCCGTCACCGAAATAGGTCACGGAGACATTGTCGTTGCCGCGATATTTATTGGCGAAGGCAAGACCGGTTCCGAGCGAAACCTGCGCACCGACGATGCCGTGGCCGCCGTAGAAATGTTTCTCCTTGGAGAACATGTGCATCGAGCCGCCCTTGCCTTTCGACAGGCCGCCCTTGCGACCGGTCAATTCGGCCATGACGCCACGCGCGCTCATGCCCAGAGCCAACATATGGCCGTGGTCACGGTAAGCGGTGATGACCTGATCGCCTTCCTTCTGAGACATCTGCATGCCGACAACAACGGCTTCCTGACCGATGTAGAGGTGACAGAAACCACCGATGAAGCCCATGCCGTAAAGCTGGCCGGCTTTTTCCTCGAAGCGACGGATGAGAAGCATCTCACGATAGGCGTGAAGCTCTTCTTCCTTCGAAAAGTCCGGGCTGTTCTTACCGGTGAATTCGCCTGCAGCCTTTGCCGTTGTCTTTCGGCCGGATACGGACGCGGTTTTTCGCGGCGCCATTCATCCCTCCCTGAGTTGCCGTTTGAATGGATAGATTGGCGCGTACCATATGCAAGAAAATGCCATGCAGCAATGCTTTAAACGCATGGCACATATTCACGCTAAAGTGCTGTGAATAAATCACAAATCATTAATTAACTTGATTTCGGTTAATTAGAAGTAGGTATTCATGATGACAATTTCGTCCGTACGGGACATATTCAACTGATAACGGGAAATCTCGTCAATCATGTCACGTTCGAGAGAACCGTCGCTCAATAATTCGACCTGCCGCTCCAGCGCAACGCGCGCCTGCGTCAGCTTGGCAAGCTCTGCCGTTCTGGCAATACGCTGCCGCTCCAGCCGCTCCGTCGCCTGAAGGCCGAAGTCGCCGTGGATGGAATGATACCCGAAATAGGAAAGAAAAGCGATCGTAATGGCCGGAACGATTAAACGGCCGAATCGTCTCTTTTTATGATGTCTGGTCCACATGCCGGAGAGAAGCCTTAAAACGCATAATGTGAGTCTCGAGACTAATGCGGATTGTTTAACTATCCGTTGACCTTAAAATTCCGCGCGGCTGATAGGCGCAAAAAAGCCCGCCAGAGGCGGGCTAATAATGACGACGATATCAGAGAGAGTTCGTTATGCCGAGCGTGATCCCGCATCAAGCCACAGCGCGTCTTCGCCGTGAAAAGAGTCCTTTCAACCCAGGGACCTGGGCTGACTGAACCCCGGATCAACTCGGGAGTGAGCAGTGCGGATAAACCGCCCATCCCTGAGACTGGCCCGCCAGGCGGCGGGCCATATCGCGAAACCCGAACGCGAATTATCCGCGCAGGATCGAACGGCCGGCGTAAGCAGCCTGTGGGCCCAGCATTTCTTCAATGCGGATAAGCTGGTTGTACTTTGCGAGCCGGTCGGAACGGGCAAGCGAGCCGGTCTTGATCTGACCGCAGTTGGTTGCGACCGCGAGATCGGCGATGGTGGAATCTTCCGTTTCGCCCGAACGGTGCGACATGACGGCGGTGTAACCTGCCTTGTGCGCCGTTTCGACTGCGTCCAGCGTCTCGGAAAGCGAACCGATCTGGTTGACCTTGACGAGGATGGAGTTGGCGACACCCATCTTGATACCGTCGCGAAGGCGGGCGGAGTTGGTGACGAAAAGATCGTCGCCCACCAGCTGGCACTTGTTGCCAATGAGATCGGTCAGCGCCTTCCAGCCATCCCAGTCGTCTTCAGCCATGCCGTCTTCGACGGAGATGATCGGATATTTCGCCACGAGTTCGGCCAGGTATTCGGCCTGCTCGATCGGCGAACGGGTCTTGCCTTCGCCTTCATAAACGTAATTGCCGTTCTTGAAGAATTCGGTCGCCGCACAGTCGAGACCGATGAACATGTCGTCGCCCGGACGGTAGCCAGCCTTTTCGATCGACTTCATGATGAAATCGAGTGCTGCCGGCGCGCTTTCGAGACCCGGTGCAAAACCGCCCTCATCGCCTACATTGGTGTTGTGGCCCTGTGCGGACAGTTCTTTTTTCAGCGTATGGAAGACTTCGGAGCCCATGCGCACGGCTTCGCGAATATTTTCTGCGCCGACCGGCAGGATCATGAATTCCTGGAAGTCGATGGGGTTATCGGCATGCGCGCCGCCGTTGATGATGTTCATCATCGGAACCGGCAGCAGATGCGCGTTCGGGCCGCCGACATAACGGTAAAGCGGCAGGCCGGAGGCTTCAGCGGCAGCCTTCGCAACGGCGAGCGACACGCCGAGGATGGCGTTGGCGCCGATGCGCGACTTGTTCGGCGTGCCGTCGAGCGCGATCATCATCTGGTCGATCTGGATCTGGTTTTCAGCGTCGAAACCGCCAATCGCGTCGAAGATTTCTGTATTGACGGCTTCGACCGCCTTTTCCACGCCCTTGCCGAGATAACGCTTGCCGCCATCGCGCAGCTCAACCGCCTCATGCGCGCCGGTGGAGGCGCCGGAGGGAACGGCGGCACGGCCCATGGAGCCGTCTTCGAGATAAACGTCGACTTCAACGGTCGGATTGCCGCGGCTGTCGAGAATTTCGCGCGCGATGATATCGGTAATGGCAGTCATGGTCTCTCCCTTGGGAATGGAACAGATATTTTCCGTCGCCTGTCTTAGACGATGGCGAAGAAATTACAATGACGGTGGGCAGCGGAAACGGCCCGCCCGCCATTAAAATCGATTGGCACAAAAGTGCCCGCCGTCACGGTCAGCCGATCAGGCTTTCGTAATCGCGTCGAAAGCCAGAAGCTTTTCGAGCAGTTTCGGCATGTCCTTCAGGTGGACCATGTTCGGGCCGTCTGACGGCGCATTGTCCGGATCCTCATGGGTCTCGATGAAGAGACCAGCCACGCCAACCGCAACGGCCGCACGCGCCAACGTCTCGACGAATTCGCGCTGGCCACCTGTGGAGCCGCCCTGCCCGCCCGGTTGCTGCACCGAATGGGTGGCATCGAACACGACAGGTGCGCCGAGCGCTGCCATGATCGGCAAAGAGCGCATGTCGGAAACCAGCGTGTTGTAACCGAAGGACGCGCCGCGCTCGCACAACATCACATTCGGATTGCCGCTCTCATTGAGCTTGGCAAGCACGTTCTTCATGTCCCAGGGCGCCAGAAACTGGCCTTTCTTGACGTTGATGACGCGGCCGGTCTTGGCGGCAGCAACGAGAAGATCGGTCTGGCGGCTGAGGAACGCCGGGATCTGCAGCACGTCCACTACCTCGGAAACGATGGCGCATTGCTCTTCCGTGTGGATGTCGGTCAGAACAGGAAAACCGAATTCCTTCTTGAGATCGGCAAAAACCTGCATCGCGTTATCCAAACCGATGCCGCGTTTTCCGGAAAGCGAAGTGCGGTTCGCCTTGTCGAAAGAGGACTTGTAGACAAGCCCTATTCCCAGTTTGTCGCAAAGCTCCTTCAGGACGCCAGCGATCATGAAGGCATGTTCGCGGCTTTCCATCTGGCACGGACCGGCAATCAGCGAAAACCGCTCGGCATTCGAGAATGAAACCTTGCTGGCGCCATCGCCGGCGGTGACTTTAAGATTGTTCGTAACGCTCATCATTTTTCCTCGAAGGCGAAGGCAACACCCTGACCAGGTGCTGCGGGCACCACCAGACGGCCGTCCGCTTTTGCGCAGGACACGCCATTAGCAGCAAGCACCGCCTCTGTCACGGCAAGATCGTGTGACGAAAAGACGATGCCCGCGCCGCGCAATCCGCCTTCGTTGCCATCCTGAGCATTCAGGGCCTGCCCGCCGAAAGGCGGTTTTCCGGGCAATCTGATGTTGGCATTGCCGGTCGCGAAAACCATATCACCGCCCGGAGACCATTTGCCTTCACAGCCAAACACTGTCTCGATCAGGCCCGCCACCTTCATATTGCCGCCGGAAAACAGGACGATTTCACTCAGGCCGGTGACACCATTGGCGTGGCGCTCCAGCATGGTGCGATCGCCCGGAAGGGCTTGAAGCCGTTGACAACTGAACAAAAAGAAATCCGCGGCCGCCCCGCTTGCCGCAAAAGCCAGCCGGAACGCCGCCTCGCCTTGCGAGCCATCCGGCATCCGAACAGGCCGCGAAAACTCGAAAACATCGCCCGCCGAAAGGCCGGCTGCCCGAAACCGCTCATGGTCAACCAAGGCGTCTTTAGTCCTGGCGACAAGAGCCGAAAAACCCTCCTGCCCGTCCCGTTGCCGGAAGGCCACATCCCTGCCGGTGAACACATCACCCCTCTCTATTGACGCGTTATATTTAGCCGGATCAGCAATTGCGAGCGGCTCCAGATAGGTGCCATCGGCGAAAAATACGCAGGCATTTTGGGTGCCGAAAGGATGCAGAGCCTCCGGCGCAACCGTAAAGCCAAGACTGACGAGGCGCTTCACGGCGACGCCTATGACTTCCACGGGCAAAACGAGATGGTCAACGCTATAGGGTTTCGTCATGAAAATGTATCCTGCTGGCCTTCCGCCCGGAGCATGCCGGGACGGTTTTGACCGCACAAAAGCACAATTGCGTGCTATGAGGCAAATCATCACAGCAACAGATGGCACCTTCACGAAATTTTAGGGGATTGCAGAACACATATGGAACATATAGTGTTCGTTCTGTATTTGTTTCGCGACTTCCACTACGATTCTAAAGGGTGTTTTCCTCATGCTCACGCGCAAACAGCAGGAATTGCTTCTCTTCATTCATGAACGAATGAAAGAGTCCGGCGTGCCGCCCTCCTTCGATGAAATGAAGGACGCACTCGATCTTGCTTCGAAATCCGGCATCCACCGCCTGATAACCGCTCTCGAAGAGCGCGGGTTCATTCGTCGGCTACCGAATAGAGCCCGGGCGCTGGAAGTCATCAAGCTGCCCGAGGCTTATACGCCGGGTGCAAGGCCGCAGCGCGGCTTTTCGCCGAGCGTTATCGAAGGCAGCCTTGGCAAGCCCAAGACGCCGGAACCGGCCCCTGCCCCCAAGACGCCGGCCAATGATCTGGGCGGGGCTGTCACCGTGCCGGTCATGGGCCGCATCGCTGCGGGCGTGCCGATTTCCGCCATCCAGAACAACACCCATGATGTGGCCGTGCCAGTAGACATGCTTGGCACGGGCGAACATTACGCTCTTGAGGTCAAGGGTGATTCGATGATCGAGGCCGGCATTTTCGACGGCGACACAGTCATCATCCGCAACGGCAACACCGCCAATCCCGGGGACATCGTTGTGGCTCTGGTGGATGACGAGGAAGCCACGCTGAAGCGCTTCCGCCGCAAGGGAGCCTCCATTGCGCTCGAGGCGGCAAACCCAGCCTATGAGACCCGTATCTTCGGGCCCGACCGGGTGAAAATTCAGGGCAAGCTGGTGGGGCTGATCCGCCGCTACCATTGATCTTATCGAACCGAACGTATTCACTTTACAATAGGCGTCATCGTGAAGATGGCGCCTATATCGGGTTTGGCTGTTTCCAAACGTGGCGTGCTTTTGCGGGTGCACGAGGATATGCGCCATTCAGCCTATGCGCGTTGCCCTTTCTAAACTGAGTTCCTACTCCATAAAGATGCTTCGGTTTCGCTACAGGCGTGGTGGCGAATGGGCTGTTCGCTATAATTGTCGAAGCGATCCCATCCGCTGTTTTTTAGCGACGTTGTTCTGTCGTGTTGCGCAGTCAGTTTTAGTGGTCACCAAAGGATGACTTATCGCAAGTCGCGCTCTCAGCGACCCCACATCACCATTCATCAACGGCGTTTATGGGAGCCATGGATAATTTTCGATATTCCGTGAACTCTTGGCAGGTGTAGAAATACGCGTCATATCCGGGAGATACGCCATGTACGATCTTTATATAGCCAACAAGAACTATTCTTCATGGTCGCTGCGGCCGTGGGTATTGATGCGCACGCTCGGTATCGCCTTTGATGAAAAGCTCATTCCGTTCGGCGAAGGCGTCTCCTTCTCCTCCTTTTCGCCGACGGGCAAGGTGCCCTGCCTAGTCGACGAGGGTATGACGGTTTGGGAAACGCTTTCGATCGTCGAATATCTTGCTGAAAGACACCAGAGCGTCTGGGCTAGCGACAAGCATGCGAGGGCCTGGTCGCGTTCGGCCGCAAGTGAGATGCATGCCGGCTTTTCCTCGCTGCGCAATCTCTATCCCATGTCGGTGGGCATTCGGGTCAAACCCAGGGGCGGCGATGCCGGGCTTAAGGCCGATATAAAGCGGATCGATGCGTTGTGGAGCGAGGGTCTCACAAAATTCGGCGGGCCATATCTTGCCGGTCAAAAGTTCACGGCGGTCGATGCTTTCTTCTGCCCGGTTGCATTCCGTTTCCAGACCTATGGCAGCGCGGATCTTTCGCCAGCAGCGAAAGCCTATTGCGACCGGCTGCTCGCCCTGCCTGCCATGCAAGAATGGTACGAGGCCGGTTTGAAGGAGAGCTGGCGCGACGCTGGTCATGAAGAGGAAGTTGGCGGGATCGGCGAATTGACTGAAGATTTGCGCGCCAAGGCCCGATGATCCATGCTGGCGGCAGTCATTGCGACGCCGCCAGCAGCCGGATGATGGGCTGCGGCAGATCACGGTCGAAACGTCCGCTTTTCCAGTCGTAATAACGGTGCTGGCTCCAGGGCCTGTCCGTTCCGGCGATTGCGGCGCGCAGCCCGCTCACCACACCCTCCTCCCTCTTGTCAGCAAAATCTATTTCCACAGAACCGAGACGCCGCAAGATGTCACGGCTGAGCAGGAGTGCACCCGAGCGGCACTGCGAAAAAGAGGTTCTGCGGGAAACAACGACGATATCGGCAATATCGCAGGCTTTTCCCGCGAAGCGGCCATCTTCCAGAACGACGATCCACTCTCCGCTCGCGGCGCTCGCTACGCACCATATGTCTTTCCTGCAGGTGAAGACGCCAGCTTTAGCGTCTTTGAGCGCCGCCGTCATCTCGCGTACCACCACAGCCATGTCTTCCGGCGACAGTTTCGATCTCGAGTCAGAACCAGCAGTATTTGCCATGCTTTCACCATTTATAAAATCTGGCGGCACGGTTTTTTCCGGCAGCAGCAGCGCCCTTTGCCACTGGCCGTAAACGAAGCCCTGCGGACGGGCTTTTGTGGTTGAGACCTTGCCGTCCTCCAGGAGTGCCACCAAGTCGCCGTCCTCGTGAATCAATAGATCCGGCAGATCACGATAGGCCGTAACTGCCGACACACCGAAGGCGAAGAGCAGAAACGGGATGCCAAGAAGCGCAAGCCGGCTGCGCAGCAATGTCAGCAGCAGGAAACCCACCGAAGCCAAACCGATAAACCAGCCGTGCGGACGCCCAGTCGCTGCGCTGCCGCCCCAGGAGGCCACCTCGTTTGCAACCTCGATGACGAGTGCCATGCCATAACCCATGATCTTCAGGAACGGCGCATCGAGCCCGAAGGGCATCAGCAGCATGGCGATAAGAGCGAATGGCATGACGATCAGCGACATGAGCGGCATTGCAGCCAGATTGGCGAACAGTCCATAGGTGGTGACACGGTGAAAATGTTCGGCTGAATAGATCGCCGTCGAAAGGCCCCCGATCAGCGACGTCGTGATAACGCCGCCAATGACCGCGCCCATCATTTCCGCCACCTTCAGCCATGCGGGCTTGCGCCCGATGAACAGCCGCTCGCGATCCGTACGCCAACGGCTCCAGAAGGCATAGGCCGAAACAAGCGCTATGGTGGCCGCAAATGACATCTGAAAACTCGGACCCATGATTTCCGAGGGCGAGAAAGCCAGAATGATCAGGGCGGAAATGGCAACGTTTCTGAGGCTGAGTGATGGCTGATCGAAAAGGACCGCGATCAGCATCACAGACATCATCAGCCAGGCACGCTCGGCGGAAACGGCAAAACCGGAAATCAGATAATAGGCAAGCGTCATCAGCAGTGCCGCGAAAGCCGCGATCTTCTTGACCGGCCAGCGCTGCGCAAAGGCGGGAAACAGGCTGAAAGCCAGTCTCAGGCCAACAAAGAATATGCCGGATGCCAATGCCATGTTGAGCCCGGATATGGCAACGATATGGGCAAGGCCGGAGAGCCGCAACGCCTCCATCGTCTCCGCCGATATAGCCTGTCTCTCATCGGTGATGATAGAGGCGGCGAAGGCTCCGGCATCACCGCCGATGGTGGTGCGGATGCGTTCGGCAATTGCGCTGCGAAGGCCGTAAAGCCGCATATCGGCCCATTCCAACCAACCCTTGTCAGGCCTTGCGTCACCAACGGGTGATACAAGCGCATCCGGTGATTTATAAAAGAAACCGGTCGCGCCTATGCCTCTGAAATAGGACGTGAAGGCGAAGTCGTTCAGTCCCGGTAAGGCCGGGCCGGATGGCGGCGAGAGGCGGACCTTGCCGCGAAGGGTTGCGCCGAGTGCGATCGGCTCGCCTCCGCCACGCGAAAGCACCGATATCCTCTGCGGCGGACGCGACAATGTCGGGTCCGCTGTTGCGGTCAGATCGACGACATATCGCCAGTAGCCGCGTGCATCGACCTCCCGGCGCGCCACGGTGCCGGTGATGGTGGTGGTCACGGGGGTATCCAGCACCACGGTCCTTGCCCGTCGGGTTTCGAAATCGGCCAGGAGCATGCCGAGCAATAGAAAAGCGAAAGGGCCGCAAACCGCCGCCGCAATGCCAGCCTTGTATCTCACAAAGAGCGCCAGAACGGCGACAAAAAGAAATGTGGCAATCAAAATGACCGGGGAAGGCGTGGCATCTAGAGAAAACCAGAGTACCGCGCCGCAGCCGATGGAAACGGGAATGAAAAGAAAATCGTGGCCGAATGCGCGCTCCTCGGCCAGGCACGTGGCGATTTTTTCGGCCAAGGTAGTGTTGCGGTTAATCTCGGGAATAATGGCGGGAGTGTCATATGTTGCCGCATCACTGCTTCGGCGGAGAGGAAACAGAATTTCCCGCGTGCCGGGCAAGTCTCCCTGCATCGTTTTAGCATATTCGAAATGCTGTTTTTCCCCTTGACCGAGCAATCCCCACCGCCCCTTGCCGCACCAAAAACAGGTTTGCAGACCAGCGCTGGGGATTGCAATCCTTTACTTTAACGATGCGTTGACCGAGATTGAATTGCTGCTGCCGGGAAAGCCTGAAGCAACGCGATTGCGTTTGCCGCAATGCACAATTTGACCTTTGGATAGCTTGGCATCCGCGCAAGGATCATATAGCTAATCGGTAGACGCTTAAC
The DNA here is from genome assembly GCF_030818995.1 of Agrobacterium sp. SORGH_AS_0745. Lineage (NCBI taxonomy): Bacteria > Pseudomonadati > Pseudomonadota > Alphaproteobacteria > Hyphomicrobiales > Rhizobiaceae > Agrobacterium > Agrobacterium sp. SORGH_AS_0745. Next base: position 2,037,180 of record NZ_JAUTBI010000003.1, on the reverse strand, counting down.
CGCGGGGCGTATCTCAACGCCCCCACCCGCATGTTTTCGGAGGATCAGTATGACGGAAAAAAGCGCTACAGTGACACTTGGCGAAAAACAGGTCGAACTCCCGGTCAGGGAAGGCACGATTGGACCAAGCGTCGTCGATATCGCCACGCTGTACAAGCACACGGGCTCCTTCACCTACGACCCCGGCTTCACCTCGACAGCCTCCTGCGAATCCAAGATCACCTATATCGATGGTGACGAAGGCGTTCTCCTGCACCGCGGCTTCCCGATCGAGCAGCTTGCCGAACAGGGCGACTTCCTGGAAACCTGCTATCTGCTGCTTTACGGCGAATTGCCGACGGCTGCGCAGAAGAAGGACTTCGACACCCGCGTAACGCGCCACACCATGGTGCACGAGCAGATGAGCCGCTTCTTCACCGGCTACCGTCGCGACGCACATCCGATGGCTGTCATGTGCGGCACGGTCGGCGCTCTCTCGGCCTTCTATCACGACTCGACCGACATTACGGATCCGCACCAGCGCATGGTCGCTTCGCTGCGGATGATCGCGAAAATGCCGACGATCGCCGCCATGGCCTACAAGTACCATATCGGCCAGCCCTTCGTTTACCCGAAGAACGACCTCGATTACGCTTCCAACTTCCTGCACATGTGCTTTGCCGTGCCTTGCGAAGAGTACAAGGTCGATCCGGTTCTGGCCCGCGCCATGGACCGCATCTTCATCCTGCATGCGGATCACGAACAGAACGCTTCCACCTCCACGGTGCGTCTTGCCGGTTCGTCGGGTGCAAACCCGTTCGCCTGTATTGCAGCGGGCATCGCCTGCCTCTGGGGTCCGGCACATGGCGGCGCCAACGAAGCGGCGCTCAACATGCTCAACGAAATCGGCACGGTTGACCGCATTCCGGAATATATTGCCCGCGCCAAGGACAAGAACGATCCGTTCCGCCTGATGGGCTTTGGCCACCGCGTGTACAAAAACTACGACCCGCGCGCCAAGATCATGCAGAAGACGATGTACGAAGTGCTGGAAGCCACCGGCAACTCCGACGATCCGATCATGCAGGTCGCGCTCGAACTCGAAAAGATCGCTCTTTCCGATCCTTACTTCGTCGAGAAGAAGCTATACCCGAACGTCGACTTCTATTCGGGTATCACGCTGAAGGCGCTTGGCTTCCCCACGACCATGTTTACCGTGCTGTTCGCACTGGCCCGCACCGTCGGCTGGATCGCGCAGTGGAACGAAATGATCGAGGATCCGCAGCAGCGCATCGGCCGTCCGCGTCAGCTCTACACGGGCGCCGGCAAGCGTGACTACGTTCCGGTTTCCAAGCGTTAAGCCGGGAAACCAACCAACATAAAAAAGCCGGCGGGTTTTATCCGCCGGCTTTTTTGTTGGATATGATCATCGATAAGAATAGCGAAACCTGCCCTGCCAACCCCAGGAAGCAGACAGGATCGCTGCCGGTTCAGCCTTGCTGCTTGCGGCTGTTCAGCACATCGAGAAGGATAAGGGCGCCGGTTTCGCCAGGAGGCACTTCGGTGTGCAAACGCTCCTGCACAAGAGCATAGCCTTCCAGCATCGCCCGCCGTTCGGTGGTGTCGGATGAGAGCCGTTCGGCCCAGCGCAACATCGACCCTGCCCGTACCACCTCGTTGAAATATTCCGGCACCACGACATAGTCGGCAATCAGGTTCGGAAGCGCACCTGTCCAGGTTTTCACCCGCTTGCTCAGCATCGTGAAAATCCAGTCGGTCTTGTAGACCGATATGGTTGGTACGCCGACGAGCGCGAGCTCGAGAATAACGGTGCCGGACGCGGCAATCGCCGCATCGGCGCGCGCAAATGCATTCCACTTGAAGGCGGGATCGATGCCGATTTCAGGCCTGATATCCTGAGGCCATGTTGCCGCCAGTTCGCGGATGCGGTTTTCCTGGCGCGGCACTGTCGGCAGCAGAAACTTCGTCGGGCCGTTGCGCTCGACATATGCTTTTGCCGCTTCCTGAAACGGCTCCATCAACCGGGTCGTTTCGGTGGAACGTGACCCCGGCAGGAGCAGAATGGTTTTCGGTTCGCCGTTGGCAGGCAGGGGCCGCTCAGCCCGCCTCTGCCGCACGGAGAGCACGTCTTGATCGACGCTGAGGCGATGGCCGACAAAGGTTGTCGGCGGGCCGCCGAGACGCCGCATCGCCTCCGGCTCGAATGGAAGCAGGGCCAGAACGTGATCGACATAGGACAACATCGCAGTGGCGCGATATTCCTTCCACGCCCATACGCTGGGGCAGACATAATTGACGACCGGCAGATGCGGCAATTGTTTGCGTACTTTTTTCGCAACACGATGGGTGAAATCCGGGCTGTCGATGATCAGCAGAATATCCGGCTTGGCGACAATGATTGCCTGCGCGGTCTGGTTGATCCGCGAAATCAGCTTCGGCAGCTTCTTCAGAACCTGCGTGAAGCCCATGATGGAGAGTTCGGAATAATCGAACAGCGAAACCAGCCCCTGCGCCTCCAGAGCCTCACCGCCGACGCCCATTAACTCGACAGAACCCGAGTAATGGCCTTTCAGGGACCGGATGAGATCGGCACCCAGAAGATCGCCCGATACCTCGCCAGCTATAACCGCCACCTTCAACGTTGCCGCCATCCCACCATGTCTCCGCCCATCATGTCTTCACCGAGTGACGTATCGATACCGCAGACGAATATGCCGGCCTGATCTGCCGCCTTCAACATCTCATCGCGATCAAGTACCAGCGCGCGCCCGGCTTCAACGGCGATCCCCGCCAGCCCGGCCTTATGCGCGTTCTCCACCGTTTCCACGCCGATAGTCGGCAGGTCAGCGCGGATATCCTGTTGCGGCTTGCAGAGCTTCACCAGAACACCCTTGCGACGGGTCGAGATGCGGCCCTCAGCGCGTAATGCCGCGACACGCGCCAGCATCGCGTCTGTGCCCTCGACGCCCTCCAGTGCAACGATACGGCCGCCAACGGCGACTGCACCCTGCCCGACATCAAGCGTGCCGAGTGCCAGTGCGGCCTGCGCGGCCTTGCGTATGTCGCGCAGATCGTCTTCAGCAGGTTTATGCGCACCGAAAGGGCCGGTCGTAGCAAGCAGACCGGGTGCGATCTCGTGGGCGCCAATGACTTTTGCCCCAAGCGTGCCGATGACCTTGATGACCATCTGCAAAACGGCGTCATCGCCGCTCGACAGCAGGGTGCGGACGATGGATGGCAGTTTCAGCAATATGCCGATCGTGGGGCGGATTTCCCGCCATTCAGGGCGCCGCGCCACGGCGCCGGAAAGCACGACGCGGTCGACCTGGTTTTCGCGCAGCAGACGACCAAGCCCGGCGACATCGCCGACGCTAATCACCGCATTGTCGAAACCGCTCCAGTCAAACTGGGAATCATCGCGCAGCTGTACAATGAAGGGGTTCTCCCCCATCTCGCGCGCAGCCGCCGCGACATGCAGCGGCAGCTGGCCGCTGCCGGCCACGATGGCGAGACGCCCGCCGCCTGTCACGACTCACTTGCCCCGGTTTGGCGAGGAAAGCGCGCGGTCGCTGTCCGCACCGATGAAATCGAGGATTTCGATGACCTGGGGGCAATCGAGATATTCTGCGCGGTCAATCGCAGCCGCATTGCTGCGGATAGCGCCTTCGCCTTCGAAGATCTGCTTGAAGACGCGCCTGACCTTGTGAATATCCGCGCGGTCTATACCGGAACGCGTCATACCAACGACATTCAGCCCGCCGAGAATGCCGGGATTACCGTTCAGCATGCCATAGGGAATGACGTCATAATTGACCGCCGACAACCCGCCGATGAAGGCCTGACGACCGATTCGGGTGAACTGGTGCACGGCACAGCCGCCGCCCAGGATGGCGCGGTCCTCAATGGTGACATGTCCCGCCAGCATCACATTGTTCGACAGAATGATATGGCTGCCGAGGCGACAATCATGCGCCACATGCGAATTGGCGAGGAACAGGTTGTCATCGCCGACAATCGTCTTGCCGCTGCCATCGGAGCTGCCCGCATTCATCGTTACGCCTTCGCGCATGATGCAGCGGGCACCGATCTCAAGCGTCGTTTCCGAGCCATCGTGGCGAATTGCCTGCGGTGTACCGCCAATAACGGCCATTGGATGGATGACCGAACCACGGCCAATGACGGTGAGACCGGAGACGACGGCATGATTGTGCAGCGTGACCTCGTCATGCAGAGTGACTTTCGCGCCGACATAGCTCAGAGCACCGATGACGACATTTTCACCGATAACCGCGCCGTCTTCGACAACGGCGGTCGGGTGAATTTTTGCCGAAGCCGCGATAGTGCTCATTGCTGGTCCTCGGGGATCATCATCGCACCGACGTCAGCTTCAGCCACCAGCGCGCCTTCGACCTTGGCCTCGCAATGAAATTTGAAGACATTGCCCCGCTGGCGCTGCTTGACCACGTGAATTTCCAGACGATCGCCGGGAACGACGGGTCTGCGGAAGCGCGCATTGTCGATTGTCATGAAATAGACGAGATAACCGCCCTCACCCTGGCTGCGGGCGCAGATCGCACCTGCCGTCTGGGCCATGGCCTCGACGATCAAAACACCCGGCATGATCGGGCGATCCGGGAAATGACCGGTGAAATGCGGTTCGTTGACCGTCACGTTCTTGATGCCAATCGCCGAATTATTACCATCGATCTCGATGATCTTGTCGATGAGCAAGAACGGGTAACGATGCGGCAAAAGCTTCATGACTTCCAGAATGTCAGCCGCGCCGAGCGTCGTCTTGGTTTCTTCAGTCATCGTTTTTTTCTCCTGTTTTTTTATCACGCCCTTCAGCGCGCGCCAGAATATCGGCCATGTCGCGCAGGAAATACTTCATCGGACGCGCTGGCGTCCCACCATAACGGGCGCCGGCCGGAACGTCGGCGACAACACCGCTCATCGCCGCAATCTGCACGCCGTCACCAATAGTGATATGGCCGTTGATACCCGCCGCGCCGCCGATCATCACACCATCGCCGATGCGGGTGCTGCCCGCAATGCCGACCTTGCTGACGATGCCGCAATGGCGGCCGATGCGGACGTTGTGGCCGATCTGAACCTGATTGTCGATCTTGGTACCTTCGCCGATGACCGTGTCGTCCATCGTGCCACGGTCGATCGTCGTATTAGCGCCGATCTCAACATTATCCTGAATGATAACCCGGCCGATCTGCACGATCTTCAGCATGCCGCGCGGACCGGGCGCATAACCGAACCCGTCCTGACCTATGCGCGCTCCGTTGTGAATAATCACATTGTTGCCGATGAGAGCGGCAAGAATGCTCGCGCCGCCGGCAATCGTGCAATCACGCCCCACCTGAACATCCGCGCCGATGATGACACCAGGCCCGATCCGGGTACCGGCGCCGATATGGGCACCAGCGCCAATCACGGCAAGCGGCTCAACAATCACGCCAGCTTCCAGCTTTGCAGACGGATCGACATGCGCGGTATGGGAAACTTCAGCTTCCATCACCACAGTCGTACCGGGACGCATCGCGGCGGGATGCAACAAGGCACCTACCTGCGCAAAAAGCGTGTGCGGGTTTTTCGATATCAGCGCCGGAATGTGAGACGGCAGCATATCCGCAAGTGCGGCGTCACAAATGACGGCGCCAGCCTCACAGGTCGGCAACTCATCGCGGTTCTTGCGAGAAAGAATATAGCAGAGCTGGTCGGGTTTTGCCCGGTAGACCGGCGAAACGGACCTGATGATCCTTTCTCCCGCCGCCTCATCAGACAGTTCCGCCCCAAAACGGTCTGCGATGTCTTTCAATCGCAGTCCCTCGTGGGGCGGAAAAAACGCGTTGTATTCCATTAGCCGGACACTCCAGAACGTTCAAAGTTGCAGTTCTGGACTGCCGATATCAGAAAGTGTTGGACATGCCAAACCGGAAACGCTGTTCCTCGTCGTAGTCTTCCTTGGCGATCGGAACCGCATAGTCGACGCGGATCGGGCCGAAGGGCGATGCCCACATCACGCCGATACCGGCGGATGCTCGGATGGAGTTGTCATCCTTCACGCCTGCGCTGTTGGCAACCTTGTTGCCGTACAGCGTACCGGCATCGACGAAACCGGCGAGACGGAGGCCGAAATCTTCCGGAACACCAGGCATCGGAGCCGTGACTTCAGCAGAAGCCGCGAAGTAGGTCGTACCGCCGATGGAGTCGGAACCGATACGCGGGCCAATACCATCATTCTTGAAGCCGCGAACCTGACGACCACCGAACTTGAACTGATCGAACACCAGCAGATTGTCGCCCGTCGGAACGACGTGACCCGCCTGACCGGTGAGCGAGCCGATAACGTCGTACTCATCCGAAAGCGTGTAGTAGAAGCGCGCCTTGGCGTAGATCTTGTAATATTCGGAATCGCCGCCGAGGCCTGCAAATTCGTTCGTCAAGGCAGCCTGCCAGCCTTCGCGCGGCATGTTGCGGTCGTCGAGCGTATTGTAGTTCAGCGTGTTGGAGATGATGGACTGTGTCCAGTCACCGCCACGGATCAGAGCCTTATAGGGCTCGGCAAGATTGCTGCCGGTTTCCCAATCGCCCTCACCGTCGTAGTTGAGCTGCTTGTAGGTGTACTTGAACGTCGTCGAGAGGTTCTCGGTGATCGGCGCCGTCACGCGCAGTGCGAAGCCCTGCTCGTCGTAATCGTAATAATCTTCGCTGCGGCTCTGGCTCTTGAACAGGTCGAAACCTGCGGCCAGACGGTAACCAAGGAAATACGGCTCGGTGAAGGACAGCGTGTAGCTGCGTGCATCGTCTTCACCCGCACCGGCGGCGAGACGAATGTACTGGCCACGACCGAGGAAGTTCTTCTCTTCGATCGATGCTTCAAGCAGCACACCGTCGTTCTGCGAGTAACCCGCACCGATACCGAACGAACCTGTCGACTGATCTTCCACGTCGACAACGATGACGACGCGATCAGGCGCGCTGCCGCCGGCAGTCGAGACATTGACCTTCGAGAAATAACCGAGCGCTTCAAGACGGCGCTTGGCAGCCGTGATGACAGTCTGGTTGAAAGCATCGCCTTCGGAAATATCGAACTCGCGACGAATGACGTAGTCACGCGTACGCGTGTTGCCACGGATTTCGATACGCTCGACATAGGCGCGCTCGCCCTGATCGACGATATAGGTCACACCGATGGTGTTACCAGACATATCGCGGTCGCCGCGCGGCGTTACACGGGCGAAAGGATACCCCTCACCGGCAACGCGCTTGGAAATCGCTTCCATGCTCTGCTGGACTTCCTTGGCGCTGTAGCTAGCGCCCTGGCGGGTTTCCACGAGACCCTGAAGCTCGGAGCCGTCAATACCCGGAACAGTCGATTCGACTGCGACGTTGCCGAAGTCGTACTTCTTGCCTTCGTCGACCGTGATGGAGATGGTGTATTCGTTCTTGGATTCATCAAGCACCGCGTCGGACGACACGACCCGGAAGTCGGCATAACCACGGTTGTAGTAGAACTGGCGCAGCGCCTCTTCGTCGGCGCGCAGCTTGTCCTCGTTATAGACGTCCTTGCGTGTCAGGAACGACAGCATGTTGGACTTCTTGGTATTGATGACGGCGGCCAGACGACCGTCGCTATAGGAATTGTTGCCGACAAAATCGATGCGGCCGATCTTCGTGCGCTCGCCTTCGTTAATGACGAAAGCGATGTTCACACGGCCCTGACCAACGGAAACGGTCTGGGTGGTGATTTCGACGTCGCTGCGGCCGATCGCGGAATAGGCTTCCTTGATGCGCGCGATATCGGCAGTAACGATTGCCTGATTGAACGGGCCGAGCGGCTGGGTCTGCACGACGCCAGCGAGCTTGTCGTCCTTGATCTTGCGGTTACCGTTGAAAACCACCTGATTGACGAGCTGGTTTTCGTTGACCGTTACAACCAGCGTGCTGCCGGAAACGCGCATGGAGACATTCGAGAAGTAACCGGTGGCGTAAAGACGCTTCACCGATTCATCGATGTCCGAATTGGAAAAGTTCTTACCCGGCGCAATGGTGATGTTGGAGCGTACGGAGTCCGCACCGGATCTCTCAGCGCCACGAACATCAATCTTGCTGATGACGGCTGCATTCGCAACACCAGCAGAGGCAAGCACGCCGAGGCCCGCAACCGAAGAAACACCAGCAGACAGCGCAACCGCCGACACCGCGTTCAAAAATCTTGAACCAGCCTTCATTTCAATTCTTACCTTTTTACGTTGTCCCTCAGCGGGCGGAACCCGACTCCGGCCATGTGCGTCGTTTTACCTGCTTTTCCCCTACAAGCAAGTCAGAACGTTAAATTCTGTTTACTTCGTGATCCAGAGTGGCGCATTCGCCACTTCGGGATAAAAACAGGGTAAACAATCGACTAACAAAACCGTTAAAACACTATCCTCAGCCAATCAAGCTGCTGATATCATTCCATGTTGCAAAAACCATAAGCCCCAAAATCATTGCCATGCCGATACGGAACGCAACCTCCTGCGCACCGGCACCAAGCGGTCTGCCGCGGATGGCCTCGATTGCATAAAACACCAGATGTCCGCCGTCCAGAACCGGCACAGGCATCAGGTTCAAAAGGCCGATCGATACGGAAAGAACCGCTGCAAGCTGGATGACGGCCGAAATACCGAGCGTCGCCATCTGACCGGAAGCCTGTGCTACGCGGACTGGACCGCCCAGTTGATCGGCGTTCATGCGCCCGGTCACGAGGTTACCGATGTAGTTGAAAGTACCGGTGATGACGTGGCCCGTTTCACGCACGCCCTCAAGCAGCGCCTCAGACGGCGAATACTCGATGTGGCGGAAATTGCCGCTATTCTGGTCGGTGACAATGCCGATGATGCCCATTTCCAGCTTGTTGCCGAACTGGTCCGTGGTTTCGGTGCGGGTCGGAACCATCGGCAGCTTCAGCTCCTCACCTGCCCTTTCGACGGTCACGGTGATCGGCGTGCCCGGACGGATGCCGACATAACGGCGTACGTCCTCGAACGTCTTGACCTTTTCACCGTCGATCGCAACGAGGCGGTCACCGGGGTGCACGCCGGCGGCCGCAGCCGCGCTGTTTTCACGCACTTCCGCCACGACCGGATCGGCGATCATACGGCCATAGACACCGAACAGGACCGCGAAGATGAGAATGGCGAGAATGAAATTGGCAATAGGTCCGGCGGCAACCGTCGCCGCCCTTTTCCACAGCTTAGCGCCGGAAAGCGTCTGCGCCCTCTCCTCAAGCGACATGTGCGACAGGCCGGAACTATCCGGCTTGCTGGACGCATCCTCGTCGCCGAAGAATTTTACATAGCCGCCGAGCGGTATGGCGGAAATCTTCCAGCGCGTGCCGTGCCTGTCGGTAAAGCCGATCAGCTCCGGGCCAAAACCGATGGAAAAGGCGGTGGAGCGAATGCCGCTCCAGCGGCCGACAAGGTAGTGGCCCATTTCATGGACGAAAACGAGCAGGGAAAGTACGAGGACGAAGGGCACGATATAGCCGGTCAGAAAACCGGTCGCCGCCATTACTGTGTTCATGACAATCTGCCCTTTATTTCATGACCTTGCGTGCCGCTTAAAAGCCCGGCAACAGGCCGCCGCCCGATCCGGGCACGTCGCCGGTTGCCGCCGCATGCACGAAAGCAATGAGGAATACCGTAAAGCAGGCGAAAACAAGACCGTCAACCCGGTCCATGAAGCCGCCATGGCCGGGAATAAGATGGCTCGAATCCTTGACCTGAAAACGCCGTTTCACGAAGGATTCGAAGAGATCGCCTATCTGGCTGAACACCGAAAGAATGAGAGCGAGCCCAAGCAGCAGCAGGCTAATCCTGCCGTGATAGGCAAGAGACACCGCGCCGCCGCCGATCAATGCGGCCACCGCTCCGCCGATAGCGCCTGACCAAGTCTTGCCCGGTGAAATCGACGGCGCAAGCTTTGGCCCGCCGATGGCGCGCCCGACGAAATAAGCGAGAATATCCGTTGACCAGACGACCGCGAAAATGAACAGGATGGCGACGAAACCGGTCAGCTCATCGCCGCGAATGGCGGCCAGCGATATGCCGCTCAGACCCGCATAAACGATGCCGCCCACCAGCCACCAGTTTCTGCCACGCAACACGGGAAAAAGTGCCGCCGTCAGCGTGAAGCCAGAGAGCAGAGGCAGGTCGAGCGAAGGTTCGCCGAAAATCGTGTTGCCGGCGATGACGGCAACCGCAAACCAGCCCCAGGCATTGCCGGTGGAATTGGTTTCCGACATGCGGGTGATTGTCGCCCATTCATAATAGATGAGGATCGCCAGCAGACCGGCCACGATGCGGAACAGAATGCCGCCATACCAGGTCGCAGCCAAAATGACCGCCGCCATGACGATTGCGGATATGATCCGCAGTCTGAGTTCACGGCTCATCAGGCGCCTGCCACGGCAACCTGCTCGGCCAGAGCGCCAAAACGGCGATCACGCGTTGCATATTGCTCGATTGCGGAAAAAAACCGCTGCCGGTCGAAGTCGGGCCAATATTCGGGAACGAACAGGAACTCGGAATAGGCGGCCTGCCAGAGCAGGAAGTTCGACAGCCGTTCCTCGCCGCTGGTGCGGATGATCAGATCAGGATCCGGTATGCCTGATGTATCAAGTCTTGCCGAAATAATCTCCGGCGTGATCGATTCTGCATCCAGCCGGCCTTCGGCGACATCGCGGGCAATCGCCATTGTCGCGCGGGCAATCTCGTCGCGGCTGCCGTAATTGAAGGCAATCACCAGCGTCAGCCTGGTGTTATCAGCCGTCATATGTTCCGCTTCTTCGAGAAGACTGCGGATATCGTTTTTCAGCCCCTGCCTATCGCCGATGATGCGCACACGCACGTTTTCGCGGTGCAGTTCCGCAAGGTCGCGCCTAATGAAAGCCTTCAAGAGCCCCATCAGGTCGCTGACCTCGGATTCGGGCCTGCGCCAGTTTTCCGACGAGAACGCGAAAAGTGTGAGATAGCGGACACCGCAGTCGCCGGCCGCACGCACCGTTTCGCGCACAGCCTCGACCCCGCGGCGATGCCCCATCACCCGCGGAAGACCGCGCTGTTTTGCCCATCGCCCATTTCCATCCATGATGATGGCGACGTGCTCGGGTATTGAGGAACGTGTCGTCGTCGGCATATCGATCCAGTAACAGGCAGCGTGGAATTAAAACGAATAAAATACAGGTCTATCGCAAGCGATACTAGACCTGCATGATTTCCTTTTCCTTCTCGCCAAGCAAGCGCTCAATTTCCGAAATCGTGTCGTCGGTGATTTTCTGCACTTTTTCCGACTGTCCACGGCTTTCGTCCTGACCGATATCACCGTCTTTTTCGGCTTTTTTCAGACCATCCATGCCATCGCGACGCACGTGACGAATCGCCACCTTGGACTTCTCGGCGTAGTCATGAGCTACCTTGACGAGTGATTTGCGGCGCTCCTCGTTGAGTTCTGGCAGCGGGATACGCAGGTTCTGACCATCAACGATCGGGTTGAGGCCGAGATTGGATTCGCGGATGGCACGGTCGACGGCGTTCACCATCGACTTGTCCCAGATGTTGACGCCGAGCATGCGCGGCTCCGGAACCGTGATGTTTGCGACCTGGTTTAGCGGAACGCGCGAGCCATAGGCCTCGATGGTCACCGGATCGAGAATGTTGGCCGAAGCGCGGCCGGTGCGCAGCGATGCAATATCGCTTTTGAATGCATTGATGGCACCATCCATGCGGCGCTTGATATCGTTGAGGTCAATACCACTCATCTTGATACTCCATCTCTATCGGCCGTGGCGGCCGGAATACGCCACAGGGGCGACATCGTTTTTTGATTATTTGTCGTGCACGATGGTCTTGCGGCCGCCGCCGGTCAATATCTGCGCGAAACCGCCCTTCTCGTGGATCGAGAAAACAATGATCGGGATGTGATTCTCGCGGGCAAGCGCGACAGCTGCAATATCCATGACCGCCAGTCCCTTGCCTAGCACTTCGCTGTGGGTCAGCTCGTCGAAACGGGTGGCTGTCGGGTCCTTTTTCGGATCGGCGGAATAGATGCCGTCCACCTGGGTGCCCTTGAAGATTGCTTCCGCGCCCATTTCCGCGGCGCGCAGCGCTGCAGCGGAATCGGTTGTGAAGAAGGGGTTGCCCGTGCCGCCGGCAAAAATCACCACGCGGCCCTGCGCCAGATGGTGGAGCGCTGCACGCTGCGAGAAGCTCTCACAGATTTCCGGCATCGCAATTGCGGACAGAACGACGGTGTCAATGCTGAGCTTGCGCAGGGAGGTTGCGAGCGCCAGCGCGTTGATGACGGTGGCCAGCATGCCCATATGGTCGCCGGTAACGCGATCACCGCCCTTGGACGCCACGGCAACGCCGCGGAAAATATTGCCACCGCCGACGACAACGCCGACTTCAACGCCCATCGCCCTCGCCTCGGCAATATCGGAGGCGATACGGTCTGCAACCGCCACATCGATACCGAAACCCTGATCGCCCATAAGGGCTTCACCGGAAGCCTTGAGAAGAACACGTTTGTAGATCGGCTTGGAAGACATCATGACTCCTCGGAAATGTAACCGAAACGCGGATACACGAAGGGCACCGCGTTGTCACGCGATGCCCTCCCGTTTTCCCAAGATTGGGTAAATATAATCAGCCCTTGGCGACTGCGGCGACTTCTGCTGCGAAATCGCTTTCTTCCTTTTCGACGCCTTCGCCGAGCAGCAGGCGAACCATGCCCGTCACTTCGATGGCAGCACCGGCTTCCTTTTCAGCTTCCTTGACGGCAGCGCCGACAGTGATGTCGGGGTTGATGACGAAAGCCTGCGACAGAAGAGCGACTTCTTCGAAGAACTTGCGCATACGGCCATCAACCATCTTTTCGATGATGGCTTCCGGCTTGCCGGATTCGCGGGCCTGCTCGATGAAGACGTTGCGTTCGCGCTCGGCCACGGCTGCGTCAACTTCCTCGGCGCGGATGGCGAGCGGGTTGGTTGCAGCGATGTGCATGGCGACCTGGCGGCCGATGGAGCTCAGAACGGCCTTGTCGCCGACCGACTTCAGGGCAACGAGAACGCCAAGCTTGCCGATGCCTTCGCCGGCAGCATTGTGGATGTAGGTCGCGACAACGCCGTGCTCGACTTCGAGTGCTGCCGAACGGCGCAGCGTCATGTTCTCGCCGATGGTGGCGATCGCGTCCTTGATGCTGTCGGAAACGGACTTGCCGGTTGCCGGATAGGTGGCGGCGCTGACGGCTTCAACGGTGCCGTCGGTGGAGAGCGCTACCTGGGCAATGCCGCGAATGAGATCCTGGAACGCGTCGTTGCGGGCAACGAAGTCGGTTTCGGAGTTGAGTTCGACAACAACAGCCTTGTGACCCATGGTGGCGACGCCGATCAGACCTTCGGCAGCCGTACGGCCAGACTTCTTGTCGGCCTTTGCGATGCCCTTGGCGCGCAGCCAGTCGATCGCCGCTTCCATGTCGCCATTGGTTTCAGCAAGAGCCTTCTTGCAGTCCATCATGCCTGCGCCGGATTTCTCGCGCAGTTCCTTCACCATTGCGGCTGTGATTTCGGTCATTGTTTGCCTCTTATCGGTTCGATCGGTCAGCCGGCTGAATTCGCCGTGCCGAAGTTCTGGGTGATGAGTGTACCCGGCCGCACACCCTTTGAAACCGGGACGATTTCAGGAAAGGGGCATGCGCATTCCCAAGTGCTGCGGCGTCTCCATACATCGAAACGATGGGTGCCGCTCAAGTGTGACAGCGTTATGAAGGCTGCCACCGGATTTCATCCGCATCAAAACGCCAGAGACTTCACCGAAGCCCCGACGGAGCGGTTTGAAACGAACAAGGCCGTCAACCCATTTAAGGTCTTTGACGGCCTTGTCATATCCTGGTCGAGGAGACGGCGACACGAAATCGCCGCCAGACAGGGCCTATATCAGGCGCCAGCCTCGTCTTCGAGCGCGGGCTCGATCGGAGCTTCTTCCGAAGCGCCGATGTCGCGGCCGGACGAACCCTGCTGACGCAGGATGCCGTCGATGGCGGCGCGGGCGATCAGGTCGCAATAGAGCGAGATGGCGCGCGATGCGTCGTCGTTACCCGGGATCGGGTAGTCGATGTGATCCGGATCGCAGTTGGAGTCGATGATCGCAACGACCGGAATGCCAAGACGCTTGGCTTCTTCGATCGCGATCTTTTCTTTGTTGGTGTCGATGATGAACATCAGGTCCGGAACGCCGCCCATATCGCGGATACCGCCGAGAGCCTTTTCAAGCTTTTCGCGTTCGCGCTCGAGGGTCAGACGCTCTTTCTTGGAATAGCCGGTGCCTTCCGAGTTCAGAATCTCGTCAACCTTGCGCAGACGCTGGATCGAGTTGGAGATCGTCTTCCAGTTGGTCATCATGCCGCCGAGCCAGCGGGAGTTGACGTAATACTGGGCCGAACGCTTTGCGCTGTCGGCGATGATTTCAGACGCCTGACGCTTGGTGCCGACGAATAGAACGCGGCCGCCACGAGCAACGGTGTCGGACACGACCTGAAGGGCGCGCGACAGCATCGGAACGGTCTGAGCCAGGTCGATGATGTGGATGTTGTTACGGTCGCCGAAGATGTACGGCTTCATCTTCGGGTTCCAGCGATGCGTCTGGTGACCAAAGTGAACACCAGCTTCCAGAAGCTGACGCATAGAAAAATCGGGCAATGCCATGCCTAGTTACTCCTTTTCCGGTTTAACCCCCGCGAAGCGAACAGCGCCGATTTTCATCGACACCACCGGGCGGAACGGACCGGATTTCTCCCGGAACATCCCAAGCTTCGCGTGTGGAATGGTGAGGCGCATACAGTCGCCTCAGATAAAAAGCAAGCATTTCTGCGAAAAAACCACGCAAACGGTCCGTCTTTTAGCGAACCGGCTTGTTTTCGCAGGTTTCCGGCTTGAGGATATCAAGCTTCGCGAGCTTGCCGGTCAGAACGAAATCGCCGTAATCCATCGTCAGATCGCGGGTGATTCCGTTATCGTAAAGCTTGAACGACATGCGGTAGATCGGCAGGGCGTCGGAGCCGGTCTTGTCGTTGTAATAAGCGATCGTCACCGGCCAGAACGCGGCTTTGCCGAATTCGCCCGCCTTGCCAGCCTCGGCATCGCCGTCCTTCGGCATCTGCGCCTTGCCGACCAGCGTGGAAGTGATCAGGCTTTCATCGCCGTCATCCGAGCCGTCGAAAATACGGGATTCGAAGATGCGCTTTCCCTGCTTGGCGTTTTCAATGACCTGAAACATGTGCTCGGTCGGAAATTCGCTGGCGACGAGATCGATCTGACGGGGGTCCGGGCGGGTCAGATCAACCTTCACACCCTCTTTGTTGTCGATCGCAGCGCCCTGCACTTCCTTGTCCAGCTTGTCGTCGGTGTAGGACTTGGTCTCGAAGGTGAACTTCCTGGCCGCCAGGTCCTCGAAGGTCGTCGTCTGCTGGTCGGTCATGCGGACCGCGTCGCCGGTGTTGATCTGTGTCACGAAACGGAAATCCGTCTTGTAACCCTGACAGGCAGAGCCGGTGAATTCATAGACCATGCGGCCCGTCATGCCCTCGATACCGGAACGATCCGTCGCGTCCTTGAGTTCGAGATCGTAGACGGCGCGATGGGCGATGAGGTCCGGAACCGTGACGGGCAAGGCATTGGCACCGTTCGACAGGCCGGTCATGAGCCCTGTGGCGGCAACGAAACCAAGCGTCCTGACAAACATTCAATATCTCCTGTTGGACTCGCTGCTCATATTGTACAAGCAACCGCCCGGCTTTTGGATCAACATCTTCTGAATGCCGGATTCTTGAAGGATTTACAACAAAACCGGAGACGAAAATGTCTGATGTCATCGAAGGCCGCCTCAAGGAACTGGGCTTTACTCTTCCCGTAGCGGCAGCACCTGCCGCAAACTACGTTCCGTTCACCATCAGCGGCAATCTTCTTTATGTATCGGGTCAACTGCCGATGGAATCAGGCAAGATTGCGGTGACGGGCCTCGTTGGCCGCGATGTTGATGTTGCAACCGCCCAGCGCGCCGCCGAATTATGCGCCGTCAACATTCTCGCACAGGTCAAGGCTGCCTTGAACGGCGACCTCTCGAAAATCCGTCGTATCCTCAAGCTGAACGGCTTCGTTGCCTCGGTTCCGGAGTTCGTTGAACAGCATCTCGTCATTAACGGCGCCTCCAATCTGCTCGCCAATGTTCTGGGTGATGCCGGCAAGCATGCCCGCGCCGCCGTCGGCATGGCCTGCCTGCCCTTCAATGCCGCCGTCGAGATCGACGCGATCGTGGAAATCGACGTATGACCCTTAAACTTTCCTGGCTTACCGCCCAGCCCGTCGCCCATCGCGGTTATCATGACCTGAACAAGGCGGTATGGGAAAACACGCTATCCGCATTTTCGCGCGCCATCGACGCTGGTTTTGCCATCGAATGCGACGTGCAGCTGGCCGCCGATAGCGTGCCTGTGATTTTTCACGACGACGACATGGCCCGGCTGACGGGTATCAAGGGCGACGTGCGAGAACATACCGCCAGTGAATTGTCTCTGCTTTCGGTCGGTCAGACCAAGGACCGCATACCGACGCTGAAACAACTTCTGACGTTATGCGCCGGCAAGGTGCCGCTGGTGATCGAACTGAAAGGACGTCAGGGCGAAGGCGTCGATGACGGGTTTGCCGAAGCGGTGCTGGAAGATCTCGATGGCTACAAGGGCCAGGTGGCGCTGATGAGCTTCGACCATCACCTCCTCAGAGACCTGAAGGCTGCAGGCTCGCCCTGGCCGCTCGGCCTTACCGCCGAAGGCGCCAAGCCGGAAGACTTCTTCAAACACGACGAGGCGATGCAGATCGGTGTTGATTTCATCTCCTATCATTGGGGTCATTTGCCCAACAGTTTCATCGAGGCGCAAAGAAAACTTGGGCTTCCCGTGATTACCTGGACTGTCAGGGATGAAAATGCGCGCGAGACTACCTATAAATATGCGGACCAGATGACATTCGAAGGTTTCGACCCGAGAGAGAACCCCTCCGCCACGGCATGACAGAAGACTATTCCATACGCGTTGCGCAATCCCTGAGGGATATCGATCCGGACAGCTGGAAACGGCTTTCCGGAACATCACGCAATGTGTCAGGAAAACCATACAATCCTTTCATTTCCCACGCATTTCTATCCTCGATGGAAGATTCCGGATCGGCCACTGCCAAGACCGGATGGCTTGGGCACCATCTGCTTCTCGAAAACGGGTCGGGCGAACTTGTCGGAGCCGTTCCGGCCTATCTGAAGAACCACAGCAAGGGCGAATATGTCTTCGACCATGGCTGGGCGGATGCCTTTGAGCGAGCCGGCGGCCATTATTATCCGAAGCTGCAATGTTCGGTGCCGTTTACGCCGGCGAGCGGGCCGCGGCTGCTGGTATCCGAAACCGAAGACGAGACGCGCTTCAAACCGCTTCTTGCGTCCGGCCTTGTCCAGGTGACGGAAAAGATCGGCGTTTCTTCCGCGCATGTCACGTTTCTGGAAGACGCCGACCTATCCGCGCTTCTGCCCCGGGACTTCCTGCACAGGACCGATCAGCAGTTCCACTTCATCAATGACGGCTATCGCGACCACAACGATTTTCTTGATGCCCTTTCATCGCGCAAGCGCAAGGGGCTGAAAAAGGAACGTCGGGCAGCGCTGGAAAACGGCATCGAGATCGACTGGTTGACCGGAAGCGACCTGACAGAGGAGATCTGGGACCAGTTCTTCGCCTTCTACATGGATACCGGCAGCCGCAAATGGGGACGGCCCTATCTGACGCGGGAATTCTATTCGCTGATCGGCGAGCGCATGCCTGATGACGTTCTGCTGGTCATGGCCAGACGCGAGGGACGCTATATCGCCGGTGCAATCAATTTCATTGGCTCGGATGCGCTTTACGGCCGACACTGGGGCTGTATCGAGGATCATCCCTTCCTGCATTTCGAGGTCTGTTACCATCAGGCGATCGATTTCGCGCTGTCGAAGGGTTTGAAGCGGGTGGAGGCGGGTGCGCAGGGTGAGCACAAGCTGGCGCGCGGTTACGTGCCGGTCACCACCCATTCAGCGCATTTCATCGTCCATCCGGGTCTGCGCCGCGCGATTGCCGATTATCTTCAGCGCGAGCGTGAAGAGGTCGAACATATTGGCGACTATCTGGAAGACCACACGCCCTTCCGCAAGGGTGAGCGACAGGAACACGAGCCGGATGCATAAAGCTGTCGCGATCTTTCAGATTCGCTGCCTACGCTTTATGCCTTTGTTTCGTCGCATGTCGTTATCCGCAAAACCGCTACACGCTTTTAGGCGACATGCTTTAGTCCGTTACGAGGAGAGACCACCGATGACCGCCAGCGCCTATGATGACAACAATATCTTCGCGAAAATCCTACGCGGCGAAATTCCGAGCCACAAGCTCTATGAAGACGAGCATACGCTGGCTTTCATGGATGTGATGCCGCAGGCACCCGGCCATCTTCTGGTCGTTCCGAAAACCGGCTCGCGCAATCTGCTCGATGCCGACCCGCAAGTGCTGGCAAAGACCATTGCCGTGGTGCAGAAACTGGCAGTCGCAGCAAAGGAAGCCTTCGACGCTGATGGCGTCTTTATCGCCCAGTTCAACGAACCGGCAGCCGGCCAGACCGTGTTCCACCTGCATTTCCACGTCATTCCGCGCAAGGAAGGCGAACCGCTGAAGCCGCATTCCGGCGCTATGGCCGATGGCGAAGTGCTGAAGGCCCATGCGGAAAAGATAAAGGCGGCACTTGCCTCGTGATGTTTGCCAAGACGCCCACGCGTTTGGCAGAATGGCGTCATCCGCACACCGTCACCCCGGAGCTTATCCGGGGTGCGGCGCGATCCAGTCCTTGATCGCGCAATACTCCTCTCGGCGCAGACGCGCCTTGGCTGGTTGCCGGATCTAGTCTGGCATGACGACCGTGGTGCTTATCATCATTCCACGGGACGGTAGGCATTCCTCTCCGGCCAGGGCCAGCCTTCAAGCACCGCCATATCCGGCCGGAATATCTCCACCTTCAGGGGATAGCACGGAACCGCGTCGCTCGAATGGCTGGCACCACAATCGCCGCCGGGGCAAGCGGAGAGCGCGCCGATGAGATCAATTTCCGCGAAGAGTTCCAGATAGTCGCCCGGCCGCACCGGGCTTGCCTTCATGAAATACTGATGCGTATCGCGGGTGAAACCCGTGCACATGAAGACGTTCAGAACATCGTGTACATGCGGTTCCGCCTCGCCGAATGACAGGCCTTTGGCCGCGGCGAGCGCATTGGTGAGGTTCGAATGGCAGCAATGGTGATAGTCGCCGCCGCTCAACAGTTTGTTGGTATAGGGATCGCACCGGGTACCGATCACATCATGCACGCCACCGCCATCTTCATCCCAGCCATACCATGACAAAGTATCATGGGTGATGGTCGCCATCGGCCGCAGGGACGGCAGATTGCTCCACAGGCGGTTGCCTACAGAAACATGGGTCGCATGCAGGGCGCGGGTTTTGCCGCTGAAAAAGCGCTCCGTCAGATCATGGGCATTCCAGAGGTTCAAATCCCCAACCTGTGGGCCTTCGGTGCTGACGATGCGGAAAAAGTGTCCCTTCGGAACATTGAAAGTGCCGCCCTCGCGCGGTGGCACGATGACTTCGTCTATCTTCACCATGGCTTTTTTAGCCTGTTCAAGACGCGCCAGGTCCGGTGTCTGAAGTGTGCCGTTCGGATAAACGACGACGGGACGGACGGCGCGGCGCGCGGCGGCATCAATGGGTTCGGCGGCGGACACGGGGGTCATGAAATCCTCGGATGGATGAAAATGTGACGCGAAATTGCGGCATGAATGGCGTGATGACAAGACGGGTTTTTCTTGCGCTCAGACCAAGTCTGACTTAGCCTCGCAGCATCATGAAACTGCCACCGCTCGCCACCCTCCGCGCGTTTGAAGCTGCGGCCAGAAGGACAAGTTTTTCCCTGGCCGCGCAGGAACTCGGCATGACGGCGACGGCCGTAAGCCAGCATGTGCGCAATCTGGAAACATGGCTCGGCGCGCCGCTTTTCGAGCGCCATGCGAGAGGCGTGAGACTGACGCCGGCGGGTCAGGAATTCGGCATGACGGTTTCGGCCGGCTTGGGGCAGATCGCTTCCGGTGCGGAACGGATCAGCCGGGGCCGAAACCGCATCACCGTTCGTCTGGCGAGCCTGCCTTCAGTAGTTGCGCATTTTCTTACACCCCGCCTGCCCCGTTTCCGCGCGCTCTATCCAGACATACAGGTGTCAATCAGCTATTCCGGCAGGAATGAGACCACGCAGCCCGATCTCAGCATCACCCACGGCCCACGCCGTGCGCACAAAGCCGTGGCGCTTTTCAGTGCCGAGACGCGCCCGACATGCGCACCCGCTTACGCCACGAAGTCCGGTCCGTTCGACGATGTCTCAAGCCTGCGGCGGGCTGAATTGCTGCATGACGCCACCGAGACGGCATGGCGGGACTGGCTGGCGACTGCTGGCCTATCCCTGTTCCAGGGCACTGGCCCAATCTTTGCCGACTTCAATCTGCTCGTGACCGCTCTCAAGGCGGGACACGGCATCGGCCTTTGCCCGACAGCGCTTCTTCGCGACGAAATCGCCGACGGTCAATTGACCGTGCTTTTCGATCGGGCGGCCGATGCGGACAAATATTACTGGTTGATTGAAGCAGAAGAGATGACCGCATCGGCCCGACTCCTGTCGGACTGGCTTGTCGATGAGGCGCGCGAGAGCGGAAACCGGGGCGATTACTCCGCCGCGACGACTTGAGTCGAAGCGCGAGCCTTCTCTCCGTTTCTTTCCCTTACCGAAAGCCACTTGAGCAGCCAGGATGAAGCTGCACAGACGATTGCAAACGCGACGAGACCGCCGAAAATATCAGACAGATGATGACCGCCTTGAACGAGAACAGCGGGCAACATCAAGATATTGATCGGCAAGATCACCGCCATCACCAACCAGTGACGTGGAACGAACCAGACGGACATCGCCGCCATTAAGATATGAAACGAAGGGAAACCGATTAGCCCCAGCACGTTTTTGGGCGAAAGGTGAACAACCCCTTCCGTTATCAGGCGGTTCAACTCCTGCCCGTACGCATTATCAACAGCCAAGGGGATGGTCTGAGAAACCCATTGCGGCAGTTGCACATAGGCGGATGGTCCAAATGACGGGAAAAATATCCAGAAGATTATACTTGCAAAAGCGCCCAGCACTCCCGTCACAAGGAAGTGGTGCAACATCCGCTCCTTGCCTGTAAAACCAAGCGTAATAACGATCACCAGAAGCTGCGGCAACGACGTCGCATAAACGAAAAACAGGATCGTTCCGATCCACGGATGTGTCGCCGCCCAAGTGACGATGCCCATCCAACTATAACCGAAGGCTGCATCCACACGGAAAAGCACATGATCGATTGCTGGGAACGCGACAGGCAGGAACATGTAGTTAAAGACGGACGCGACAAGCGTAAAAAGAATGAACAGTCCGCCTGCGATTAGCGCGGCAGCTATGCGAAGATCACGCCCGCTTTTGCGATAGAACTGACCGAGAATAAAAACGCCGGCGCCCATCGATCCGCATAATAAATATCCGGCGTAGTCAACCGCGATGCCTTTGACAGCGATCAGTACCGTATCGATAACGAATAAGATGGTGATAAAGCCAAGTACAAAACGCTCTGCCGCAAATAGTCGCATGGAATAGCCGCCCCGGTTCCAATCGACGGCACAGTAGGGTATTTAGCTTAATATTCATATAATGAAAGTATTATAAACAACCCACCGGCCGGGAGCCAGATCGGCGCGGCCACGCCGGCGATAAAGCGATTGCCGGTCGCCAGGAATGCGATGAAACCGAATGTCGCCGCTCCGATGTGCAGCCACAGTAGCGATGCCTCCACGAGATGACCACATCGCCCCGGCTTCTGTCGGACCGGCTTGTTGCGGAGGCGCGCGAGTACGAAAACCGGGGCGATTATTCCGCCGCGAAGACTTGGGCAGGAACTGCTGCCGCCTTGCCGGCCCGTTCCTTTGCCGACAGCCAGTTGAGCAGACGGCTCGAGGCTGCGCAAACGATAACAAAAGCGAAGAGGCCGCCAAAAATATCCGAGAGATGATGTCCGCCCTGAACGAGAACGGCAGGCAGCATCAAAAGATTTAGCGGCAAAATCACCGCCATCACCAGCCAGTGACGCGGAACGAACCAGACGGACATCGCCGCCATGAAGATGTGAAACGACGGGAAACCGATCAATCCCAACACGTTTTTAGGGGTGAGATAGCTTACGCCTTCCTGCCCCAATCGCATCAGTTCCTGTCCATAGGCAGGATCGACCGCCATTGGAATTGTCTCGGTGACCCATTGCGGCAGATCCAGATAGGCTTTAGCGCCGTAGGTTGGAAAAAATATCCAAAAGACGATGCTGGCGAGAGCGCCAAGCACCCCCGTTACCAGAAAATGGTGCAGCATCCGATCCTTGCCGGTAAAACCCAGCATGATGACGATCAACAGCAGTTGCGGCAGCGACGTCGCATAGACAAAAAACAAGGTTTTGCCGATCCACGGTTGGGTAGCAGCCCAGATGACAACATCCCGCCAGTTATAGCCGAGCGCGGCATCCACGCTCAACAACAGGGGATCGATCGCCGGAAACTGAACCGGCAGGAACATGTAGTTAAACACAGAGCCCGCCAGCGAAAAAAGGATGAACAGCCCAGCGGAAACAAGTGCAGCCGCTATGCGAAGATCACGCTCGCTTATCCGGTAGAACTGGCCAAGAAGAAAAACCCCGGTACCCGCCACCAGGCACATAGAATATCCGGTATAGTCAACCTCAATGCCCTTCGTCATAATCAATGCAACATCGACAATAAATAATATAAAAATTACATTCAGTACAAAACGTTCTGCTATAAATAACTTCATAGAATTTACCCCAGACCCCTTCAGCGGAAATCTAGGTCCTTGGCATTAATATTCGGATAAGACGAGTACTAAAAGCCAAGCACAAACAACCCGGCTGCCAAAAGTGCGATAGGCACGGCTACGCCGACAATGACGCGTTGGCCGGCGACCAGGAACGCTGTGAAACCGAGTGCTGCCGCGCCGATGCGTAGCCATAGCGGTGAAGCTTCAAGCGTTCCGGTTGGAAAGACGATCAGCTTGGCGGTGACGGCCATCACGAGCGCGGTGGCGACTGCCCTCACCCAGTATAGCGCCTCGGAATCCTCCTTCAGCCGGTTGCCGGCGAGCACGCCGAGCCAGCGCCAGAGATCGGTCGCCAGCCAGCCGGCAATGGCGATGAAGAGGTAGGGCGCCCACCACTGTTCGGTCATCATGGTTCGCTCTCCGGTGAGACGGGAATGATCTTTCGACGAAAGACGAAACGGTCGATCAGATAAGCCACCGTCCCGCCACCGATCCCGGCATAGAGAATGTCGAATTCCGGCGCGATTACCGCAAAGACCGGCCCCGCGATCACACCGATGATGAAGGCGACCTTGACGACGGAATGGCGGGCGGTCGCCCAGATCGACGCTATGAAATAGACAGGCGTCAGAAAAAACAGCACGCCTGCGACAAGCGGTGGAAAAGCCGCGACGACGCCGTAACAAAGGCCGACAATGATAGCGTTGACGACGGTAAGGGTAATGCCGAAACCGGCAAACCACGCAGCCCGTGCTTCGCGCGGTATCTTGGAAAGGTTTTGCGTGGCGAAGACCCAAGCGGTGATCGCCACGAAGTGGGAGAGGAACAACAAAATCCATGTCGGCGTTTTTGCGCCACGCATCTCTGGAACGATGGAGGCAACCATGGGCATCATTCGCACCGATGACAGCGTCACCGCCAGAAAACACGCGGCAAGATTGGCGCCGCCGACCATCGAGCCGATCAGGATCATCTTGGCCGGCAAAGCCCAGATAACCAGCGTCATAAACACCGCTTCCCCACGTTGAACGCCCGATTCCAGCGCGAAGGCGCTGAAACCGACGAAGGATGTCATGAGAATGAGCGAGGGCAGCGAGAATATGCCCCGCATTCCCCTGAAAAACCAGCCGCGCAGGGGGATGGTATCGCTGTCTGCTGATTGCATTGCTGGTCCACTAATGCATGTCGTCCGAAAGTGCGCAGCGGTTTCGGAATGATGAGAAAAATAAAGCGCGTTTCACGAATCCGGTAAAATGCGACGCGCTTCAGGCATGAAAATGCCGGGCTTTCGCCCGGCACCGTTTGTCGGTCGGAAGACCGTTATCATTTCTTCTTCGGCACCTTCGGCACCGTATTCGCCTTGCGGCGCGGCTTGCTCTCCTCGTCGGGCTTGCTCGCCTCGGCAACCAGAACATCCGCTTCCTCATTGGCAATCGCTGCCTTCGAGGCGGGCTTCGCCTTGGCCTTAGACGCCTTGCCCGGAGACTTGGCAGCATTGAGCTCTGCTTCCGGCTTCGGCTTTACCGGCGCTGTTTCCGGCAGAACCTCGAGCTTGAGGCCGTCGGAACCATCGTCCTTCTTGCCGACGGTGACGCTGACGACACCGCCCTTCTTGAGCTTGCCAAAGAGGATTTCGTTGGCGAGCGGCTTCTTGATGTGTTCCTGGATCACGCGCGACAGCGGGCGAGCGCCCATCTTCTCGTCGTAACCCTTTTCCGCCAGCCAGGAGATCGCGTCTTCGTGCAGATCGAAGGTGACATTCCGCTCGGAGAGCTGGGTCTCGAGCTGCATGACGAACTTCTGTACCACCTTGTGGATAACGGCAGTCGGCAGCGGCGAGAACGGAATGATCGCATCCAGACGGTTGCGGAATTCCGGTGTGAACAGGCGGTTGATCGCCTCTTCATCCTCACCCGTGCGTCGCGAAGAACCGAAACCGATGGCCGATTTTGCCATTTCGGAAGCACCCGCATTGGTCGTCATGATGAGGATGACGTTGCGGAAGTCGATCTTCTTGCCGTTATGGTCGGTCAGCGAGCCATGGTCCATTACCTGCAACAGGATGTTGTAGATGTCCGGATGGGCCTTCTCGATTTCGTCCAGCAACACCACGGAATGCGGATGCTGATCGACGCCATCGGTCAAGAGACCGCCCTGGTCGAAGCCGACATAACCGGGAGGCGCACCGAGCAGACGCGAGACAGTATGGCGCTCCATATATTCCGACATGTCGAACCGCAGCATCTCGACACCAAGCGAGGCGGCGAGCTGCTTGGCCACTTCGGTCTTGCCCACGCCGGTCGGGCCGGAGAAGACATATGAGCCGATCGGCTTGTTCGGTTCGCGCAAACCGGCGCGTGCCAGCTTGATGGCGGTGGCCAGCGCCTCGATGGCGATGTCCTGACCATAAACGACCGAGCGCAGTTCCTTTTCGAGGTTGGCGAGAACCATCTCGTCATCCTTGGAAACGGTCTTCGGCGGAATGCGGGCCATCGTCGCGATGGTTGCTTCGATTTCCCGTTCCGTGATCAGCTTGCGACGCTTGGACGCCGGCAGCAACATCTGCGCCGCACCGGTCTCGTCGATTACGTCGATCGCCTTGTCCGGCAGCTTGCGGTCGGAAATGTAGCGGGCCGACAATTCGACAGCAGCCTTGATCGCTTCGTTGGAATATCTGAGGTGATGATAATCCTCGAAGTAGGGCTTCAGGCCCTTCATGATCGCGATAGCATCATCGATCGATGGCTCGTTAACGTCGATCTTCTGGAATCGACGTACCAGCGCACGGTCCTTTTCGAAGAACTGGCGATATTCCTTGTAGGTGGTCGAACCGATGCAGCGGATCGCGCCTGACGACAGAGCGGGCTTCAACAGATTCGATGCATCCATTGCGCCGCCGGACGTCGCACCCGCACCGATGACCGTGTGGATTTCGTCGATGAACAGGACTGCGCCGGGATATTCCTCGAGCTCCTTGACGACCTGCTTCAGGCGTTCCTCGAAATCACCACGATAGCGGGTTCCGGCCAGAAGAGTGCCCATGTCGAGCGAGAAGATCGTGTCATTGGCCAGCGCTTCAGGCACCTTGCCCTCAACAATACGCTTGGCCAAACCTTCGGCGATCGCCGTCTTGCCCACGCCCGGATCGCCCACATACAGCGGGTTGTTCTTGGAGCGGCGGCAGAGGATCTGGATGGTGCGGTTGACTTCCTCATGACGGCCGATCAACGGGTCGATCTTGCCGTTTTTCGCCTTTTCATTGAGGTTGACGCAATAGGCCTTCAGCGCATCCTGCTGTTTCTTGGCGGATGAGCCTTCTTCCTCGGGATTGCTGCGTGCAGCCTTGGGGTCGGCCTCCGGCTCGTCTGCGCCACGCGGAGCGCGGGTCTGCGACGTGCCCGGACGCTTGCCGATGCCGTGGGAGATATAATTGACCGCATCGTAACGGGTCATTTCCTGCTCCTGCAGGAAATAGGCAGCATGGCTTTCGCGCTCGGCGAAAATGGCCACAAGCACGTTCGCTCCGGTCACTTCCTCGCGGCCGGACGACTGAACATGAATGACAGCCCGCTGGATAACCCGCTGGAAGCCAGATGTGGGCTTGGAATCCTCGTCATAACCGGTCACGAGGTTGGTCAGTTCGTTGTCGACGTAATCGCTGACAGTCTTGCGCAGCGCATCGAGATCGACATTACAGGCGCCCATCACGGCAGCGGCATCCGCGTCGTCGATCAGCGCCAGAAGGAGATGTTCCAGCGTCGCATATTCGTGGTGACGCTCATTTGCAAAGGTCAGTGCCTGGTGCAGCGCCTTCTCGAGACTTGGGGAAAAAGTTGGCACGTTGCGATCCTCATTTCTTTTCCATGACGCATTGCAGCGGATGCTGGTGCTGTCGGGCGAAATCCATGACCTGGCTTACTTTCGTCTCTGCGACCTCATATGTAAACACCCCACATTCTCCTACGCCGTGCTGGTGCACGTGCAGCATGATGCGGGTCGCCGCTTCGCGATCCTTCTGGAAAAAACGCTCCAGAATATGAATGACGAACTCCATTGGAGTGTAATCGTCATTCAGTAAAAGAACACGGTACAAATTCGGTCTTTTCGTCTTTGGCTTGACGCGGGTTATAACGGACGTTCCGCGGTTCGTACCGCCGTCTTCCCCGTCGCCCTCGCCCTGCATGTAGATCGGCTCAGCGATCATCTTTCATCATTCTCCAAACCGTTCTCAAACCGGCAGTCATCACCAGGAGGGAGAACTTCGCCTCTACATATCTAGGTCGTTAAGATCGGATTTTAAGCCCCCTGTGAAACGGTGCAATCACTATTGCGTTTGCGAAGAGGCAAACCTTGGGAAAAACAGGGGGCTTGCGATAGCACTGCGGGAAAGCGCGGTGCTATCCGGCTTTCCTGACGTGGTTTCAGCCTTGACGCCAAGCGCCTGCAAGGGAATCGCGAGCAACAGCGGACCCAATCTCACGCCCGCGCCATCCGCCGTCATTCCTTGTTGTCGAGCATTTCGCGAACGGCGATCGCCAGCTGTTTCAGCGAGAAAGGTTTTGGCAGGAAGCCGAACTTGGCATCCGCCGGAAGGTTTTTCGCAAACGCGTCCTCGGCATAACCAGAAACGAAGATGAATTTCAGGTCGGGATAGGATTTGCGCAATTCCCTCAGGAGTGAAGGACCGTCCATCTCGGGCATAACGACGTCCGACACGACGATATCGACCTTGCCTTCCAGCTCTTCCATCACCTCCAGCGCCTCGACACCCGAACCCGCCTCATGAACGGTGTAACCACGGGTTTCCAGCATGCGCTTGCCGCCGCGCCGCACTGCCTCCTCGTCCTCCACCAGAAGGACGACGGCGGAGTTGCCGGTCAGATCCAGCGGCTCTTCCTTCACCGGTTCGGGCAGAGCCACAGGGGCGAGTGCCGCTTCACCGGGCTGCTGGCCCGGAACGTGCACCACTTCCACCACGTGACGCGGCAAATAGATGCGGAACGCAGTGCCTTTGCCCACTTCCGATTCGGGATAGATGTAACCGCCGGACTGCTTCACGATGCCATAGACCATCGACAGGCCGAGACCGGTGCCCTTGCCGACATCCTTGGTGGTGAAGAACGGCTCGAAGATTTTGTCCATGATCTCCGGCGGAATGCCGGTTCCGTTATCGGCGACTTCCACCATGACCATGTCTTCCGCCGGGACTTCCGGCCGACCGAGCGCTGCGGCTTCATCCGCATCCACATTGCGCGTGCGGATGGTGATCTTGCCGCCATCGGGCATGGCATCGCGCGCGTTGACGCAAAGATTGATCAGCACCTGCTCAAATTGCGACAGGTCGGTCTTCACCGGCCAGAGATCGCGGCCGTAATCCACTTCCAACTTGACATTGGTGCCGGAAATCAACCGGTCTACCAGCATGCGCAGGTCGCCGATAACGTCGGTCAGGTTGAGGATCGCCGGGCGCATCGTCTGTTTGCGCGAGAAAGCGAGAAGCTGTCGCACCAGCACCGCCGCGCGGTTGGCGTTGCGCTTGATCTCCATCAGGTCGGCGAAGCTCGGGTCTGCGGGCCGGGCCTGCAACAGCAGATGGTCTGATGACAACAGGATCGCAGTTAGCACATTGTTGAAATCGTGGGCAATGCCGCCTGCCAGCGTGCCGACGGCGTTCATCTTCTGCGTCTGCGCCATCTGGGTTTCGAGCGCCTTCTGCTCCGTCACCTCGATCGCATAAACGATTGCCACCTCTTCGGGCGCCTCGTCGTCCTGATCGATGACGGCATTGACGTAGAAACGGAAATGGCGGCCCTCGTCGCTCGGATGGCGGGAATCGAACGGGGCGATATCGCCCTGCCGGTCCTTCGCCTCGGCCAGCGCCTGCTCAAGCCTGGGTTTCTCATTGTCGTGGATGATGGCTTCGAGGGCAACACCGCGATCAATATCGTCACGCCCGACGACGCCGGAGAATAGCTTGAGGAATGGCGCGTTGATACGAAGAATGCGGCCTTCGCCGTCGAGCGAGGCAATCGCCATCGGCGTGTTGTTGAAGAAACGCGTGAAGCGCATGGCGGACGAGGATTCCGTATCCTCCTGCCCTTTCGGACGCATCAGAACAATCGTCCGGCTTTCGCCGGGCGCGCCGTCCTTCGAGGTAACCTGATGCACGAGGCGGGCCGGCATGCTCTGGCCGTTGACCCGGCGCATGTCGAGATCGAGAATCTCGGTGCGCTTGGCTGAACCCTGGGGATGGACGGATTCGATCAGCGCCATACCCTCGCCGGCGACGATGTCCGACACAGTCATTGAACCGGGCGAAAATTGCGCAAGATCGATGCCGAGCCATTCGGACAGGGTGGCGTTCAGATAAACAATCTCACCCTTGCGACCTGCGGAAAAGAAACCGGCCGGCGCGTGGTCGAGATAATCGATGGCGTTCTGCAATTCGCGGAAGAAGCGTTCCTGATCTTCCCGCTCAGGCGTGATATCGGCAATCTGGAAGACGTGCAGCGCCTCGCCGCCCGCATCCTTCAGCACCCGACCTTTCAGTCGGTACCAGTGCGGCCCGCCGGAAGTGCCCTCCCCGAGCGGCTTGAGCAGACGGAACTCCTCGTAACCGTCACGCCCCTCCCGCAAAACATTGATGAGGCGATAGAGCGCCTCGGTCGATTCCCGGCTGCGCGAGAGCAGCGTCTCCAGGCTCTGGATATCGCTCGCCTTCGTGGTGCCGCTCATCCGGCAATAGGTGGCGTTGGCGTAGACCATATGCCCCTTGGCATCGGTAATCAGTGTGCCGTCCGGGTGTGCCGACAGGAAACGGCGGGCCAGCCCGTCCGATTGCGACTGCGGCATGACCTCGATGAAACCGATGATCGACGACACCAGAAAAAAGATACCCATCATCGCTAGCACGCCGAGAATGCCGAGCACGATTTCGTTTTCCAGCGAATCCTTGAAATAGACGAAAGCAGCAGCGGCAGCGATGAGCACCAGCGCCAGCAGCAGAATCCGCAGAACCGTGCCGGAACGGGCACGCCTGTCCACCAGCGGAAGGTCGTTGTCGCTTGTCTCGCGCACCCGTGTCATCTTGGCCTCGCAGTCCTGCAGGTCGTCATTCGGTCAGCCCTATTTCCTCGACGGAATCGGGCAGTAGAATTTCTTGTAGCAACTCGCTTGACCGTCAAAAAGCTCCGCTGCACCACAAAGGCTTAAAATCGCACAGAGAAACGGCCCTAAAGAGGCGCAAATGCCTCAGAAGCCTATTTTGCGGCTGCAGGTCAGCGCTTTAACCTGGCATTGAATGCGCGGCGCGGAGCATACGATATTGCCATCCGCTAGCGTGCAAACCGAGCATCCATCCGTGAAATCGATACAGGATGGATTGTCTCTTACGAACTCAATCATGTTCGCAGGATTTTCGGACGCCTTGTCATCCGCCGTCGCGGCCTGAGCGGGAAAAACAAATCCCGGCAATCCAAATAAAACAACAAAAATAAAAACTCTTACCGGAAACCCGTCAACGAGCAATTTCGCAAGCATTTACAATCGCTCCTTCGAAGAGAGAATTGCAACCTTCATTGCTCCCCGGCATTGAAGGGAAAGATATGACGCTTGGGTGGCGCCCGGCCGGCTGATGAGACGATCCTATGAAGTGATCCTGGGGACGAAATGAATAAACCTTGTATCACGCTTAAAAAAATCGTCTTTTCCTGCTTGGCGTTCACATTATAAGAACCACGGCAATATTAATTGCACGAAAAAATCTGAAGGGATGATCTCCATGATGGAAGATTTTATCGGCACCTATGGAAACAATCTCATCGTCGCCGTCGTCGGTGTCGGTCTCGCCCTGCTTGTTCTGGCAATTGTTCTCTGGATACTGCGCAGGCGCGGCGGGGCGGCCCCGTTCATCCGTGGCGGTCGCAACCGGCAGCCGCGCTTGCAGGTTCTCGATGCGACGGCGGTGGACGCCCGGCGCCGTCTGGTGCTGGTGCGCCGCGACAATGTCGAGCATCTTGTCATGATCGGCGGTCCAACCGATATCGTCATCGAGAGTGGTATCGGCGCGATCCCAATCGTCAGGGAAGTGCGCGAACCGCAGGAAGCGGAACTCAAGGCGCTGCCGCGTCAGGACAGCGAACCAAAAAGGGCTGAACCGCCGATCCCTCGCGAAAGCCGCCCAGCTTTGCCACAGCAGCCAATCGCAGCGGCATCTCCAGCCTCCTTGCCGGAAGAACCCGTAAAGCAGCCGCAGCGGCCGGAACCGCCCGCCCCGGCTGCTCGTCCAGCACCCACCCCTGCACCGGCCGCATCGCTGCCACCACGTCCGTCTACGCCGCCGCAACCGGTATCCACGCCCATGACTGCACGCGAGCCCGTTGCACCGGTAAGACCAGCCGCCCCGGAAAGGGATACTACTCGTCCTGCGCCACCACCGGCATCGGTCATTGCGGCACCGGCCGCCGCTGTTCTGCCTCTCGCCGCCGCATCACTCGACATGCCCGCCGAGCGACCGGAACAGCGCCGCCCTGATCCCTTCGTGCCGGCTCCTCTACCCTCGGCGCCGCCCGCACCGCCTGTCCAGGCAACGGTTCCTGAAGAACGGCCGACGGTCGTTGCCCCGCCGGTTTTTGCCGCGCGCGAACCGGTCGTCGACCAAACGAATGCCGCAGATTTTCTGGATGCCGCGCGCGAGCGCGTTCTACCCGGCCTGAAACCGGGGCAAGATGCGCCTGCGCCCTTTGCGCCAAAGCCTGAAAATCCGCCCGTCGTCTCCGCTAACGCCGAGCCGAAATTCTCCGATGACCTTGCCAGCGATTTCGAAAGCTTTCTTGAGGCGGAGATCGCCAAGAGCAAAGATGTGGATAGCGAACAGGCAGTCGCCGCTGCTGCGGAAAAGCCAAAAACCGAACCCGTCTCGCCGCCTGTTACCGGTGCAACGCCGGATGGCGACATGCAGAAGGAAATGGCGCGTATTTTCGGCGAACTTTCCGTTACCCGCGACCGCTGACAGGTTCACATCTGTCGGCAGACAGACATTCAAAACAAAAAAAGGGCGCGGAAACAAATCCGTGCCCTTTGTCATTTTGGTTCTGTTCATTGGCCGGCTCGCCGAAGCGCCCGGAACAACGCTGCGCCTTATTCGTCGCGATAGACTTTTTCACGACGCTCGTGACGTTCCTGCGCCTCGATGGACAGGGTCGCTATCGGTCGTGCGTCGAGGCGCTTGAGGCCAATAGGCTCACCCGTTTCTTCACAGTAACCGTAAGTGCCGTCATCAATCCGCTGAAGGGCAGAGTCGATCTTGGAGATCAACTTACGCTGGCGGTCACGGGCGCGAAGTTCGATCGCCCGGTCAGTTTCCGAAGATGCCCGATCGGCTAGGTCGGGATGGTTGGCGCTTTCTTCGGCGAGATGTCCGAGGGTCTCGCGCGCTTCTCTCAGGATGTCGTTTCTCCAGGCCACCAGCTTCGCGCGGAAGTAGGCACGCTGGTTTGCATTCATGAACTCGTCGTCTTCCGAGAGCACATATTTGCTAAGATCGATCTTCTCACTCAACGCGATTCTCCTCGAAGAACATCTCAATGCGGCGGTGTATACTCCAATGATATAGGCTGATTCAAGTCTACAGATCAGTTTTCAGGCATTTTTAAAACTGACACAAAAATCATCTAAATGACTAATTTTTATCCTTTATTCGTATTCAAGCGATCTCTTCTTAAATCACTTAAACGCGACTTACCAACAGGAAAGAGGACTTGCGGTCATGCAACCCTATCCTGTAGCATTCCTCCATTGCCTCCCATTCGAACGTCGGTCCCCGCCCTTGACAGCATCTTCTCCGAGCCGAGTGTATCTTTTGCGCCACGCCAAGGCCGCCTGGGCGGCACCGGGAGAACGCGATTTCGACCGGGGATTGAACGAGGCCGGTTTTGCCGAGGCGGAGATCATCGCCGACCTTGCCGCCGACCGGCGCTACCGCCCGGACGTGCTCTTGTCCTCCACGGCCACGCGCTGCCGGCAGACCACGCAGGCCTGGCAGCGGGCCTTCAACGAGGGCATCGACATCGTCTATATCGACGAAATGTACAATGCGCGCAGCGAAACCTATCTTTCTCTCATCGCCGCGCAAACGGACGCACAGTCCGTGATGCTGGTCGGGCACAACCCCACAATGGAGGCGACGCTGGAGGCGATGATAGGCGAGGACCTGCTGCATGCCGCCCTGCCCTCCGGTTTTCCGACATCGGGTCTTGCGGTTCTCGATCACGACGACAGTGCCGGGAATGGTAAAAATCGCTGGCGACTGGTCGATTTTCTGTCGCCCGGAAAATAGCAGCAGCAGCGTGCGACCAATGCGTTGCCGAAGCCGGACCCGTTGAAAATCCATTGGCGCGCTTCTTTTTTGGGCAACCGCCCCTTCCTATATTGCAGCTGTGACCGTGAAAAATAGCTGGGAAACTGCCATTGCCGCCTTCTCTTACGTCCCTGACAGACAGTGCGCTCATTGCATTCGACAATCTGGCCGACCGTGCGAGCACCCTTACAAATCCGACATTGCGGCTTGGCGTCACTGGTCTTTCGCGGGCGGGCAAGACGGTTTTCATCTCCTCGCTCGTCCACAATCTTCTGAATGGCGGTCGTCTGCCGCTGTTTGAGGCCATGCGTTCCGGGCGCGTCTCGAATGTGCGTCTGGAGCCGCAACCGGACGATGCCATTCCCCGGTTTCAGTATGAGGACCATATTCAAGCTCTGGTACGCGACAGGCTCTGGCCGGACTCGACACGGGCAATCTCTGAACTGCGGATCACGCTCGACTACCAGAGCGCCAGCGGTTGGGGCCGTTGGTTTTCCGCGGGCAAGCTCTCCATCGATATCGTCGATTATCCCGGCGAATGGCTGCTCGACCTGCCGCTGCTTTCGCAGGACTACAAGAGCTTCAGCGACAGCACCGTCGCGCTGGCGCAAAATGGCATCCGCGCCGAACTCGCGCAGGAATGGTTGGCAATAGCCTCCTCGCTCGACATCAATGCGCCCGCCGACGAGATGACGGCGCGACGCCTCGCGGAAAGCTTCGCCGCCTATCTGAAGGCCTGCAAATCCGACGAGCGGTCGCTCTCCACCTTGCCGCCGGGCCGTCTGCTGATGCCGGGGGATCTGGAAGGATCACCGGCGCTGACCTTTGCGCCCCTGCCGGGCCTGACAGACGACAAGGCACCAAAGGGGTCGCTGCGCGCCATGATGGAGCGGCGCTACGACGCCTACAAGGCAATCGTTGTGAAACCCTTCTTCCGCGAACATTTCGCCCGCCTCGACCGGCAGATCGTGCTGATCGACACTCTTCAGGCGGTCAATCGCGGCCCCGAGGCGGTGCAGGATCTGGAACGGGCGCTGGGCGATGTTCTCGCCTGTTTCCGCCCTGGCACCAACAGTCTTTTGTCATCGCTGCTGGGCCGGCGCATCGACAAGGTTTTGATTGCCGCTACCAAGGCCGACCACCTGCATCATGAAAGCCACGACCGGCTGGAACGGCTAACCCGCCGTCTGGTGGACCGCGCCATCACCACCATCGGCATGAATGGTGCCGGCATCGAGGTCATGGCGCTGGCTTCCGTGCGCGCTACGCGGGAAGCAAGCGTGAGACAGGACGGTCACGAGCTTCCGGTCATCGTCGGCACGCCGATGGCGGGTGAAACCATCAACGGCGAGATATTTGACGGCAACCGTAAAACGGCGATCTTTCCCGGCGACCTGCCCGAAGACCCGGAGCCGCTTTTCCGCAGCATCGACAGGGATGGCGACAAGGCGACGTTGCCGGACGTCAATGTCGTGCGTTTCCGCCCCCCCAATATCGATGAACCGGGCAGCGGCGGCATCCGGCTTTCCGTTCCCCACATAAGGCTCGACCGTGCCATGCAGTTCCTGTTTGGAGACAAGCTCGCATGAAGGCTCCCACACCAAACGATCCGCAGGCACGCCGCCCGGCGGCTTTCACGCTCGAAACCGAAGAAACGGCACGGCCAACCGTCGCGCAAAAACGCGCACCGCGCAGCTTCGACACCGAGATTTCCCTCACGCCCGATGAGGATGATCCATTTTTAGCACCTGAAGAGACGGATGCCGCCGCATTGCCGGTGGCCGTGCCAAAGAAAAGCCGCTTCTCCTTCGGCAAGCTCGCGCTTGGTGCACTCGGCGTGCTGTTCTCGCTGGCCTTCGGGCTCTGGGCGGATCAGCTTATCCGCAATCTCTTTTCCCGCTCCGACTGGCTGGGTTACACGGCGAGCATTGCGCTCCTTGTTGCGCTTTTTGCCGTCCTCGTTCTGGTCGGACGAGAAGTGTTCGGCATCATGCGGCTCAACGCCGTTCAATCGCTGAAAGCCGATGCGGAGACGGCCAGCCTCGACAAGAGCCCGAAACCCGCCCGCGCCATCGTTACCCGCCTCAATGCAGTTCTCTCCCACCGCGCGGAAACGGCCAAGGGGCGCGCCGCACTCAAGGACACCGAAAACGACGTGATCGACGGGCCGCATCTGATCGAGCTTGCCGAACGCGAATTGCTGGTGCCGCTCGACCGGCAGGCCCGCGCGCTGATCCTCAACTCCTCCAAACGCGTCTCCGTCGTTACCGCCGTCAGCCCACGCGCCGTGGTCGATCTCGCTTATGTGCTTTTCGAGGTGACAAGGCTGGTGCGCGCCATGGCGGAACTTTACGGCGGCCGGCCGGGCACGCTCGGCATGCTCAGGCTTTTGCGTGACGTCGTCGCCCATCTCGCGGTCACAGGTTCTATCGCCGTCGGTGATGGGCTTGCCCAACAGGTTCTCGGTCACGGGCTTGCCTCAAAACTCTCCGCACGCCTGGGTGAAGGTGTCATCAACGGGCTGATGACGGCGCGAATCGGCATTGCGGCGATGGATCTGTGCCGCCCGCTACCCTTCAAGGCGGTAAAGCGACCCGGCATAGGTGATTTCATGTCTGACCTCACGCCCGATCTTGGTGGCGGAAAAACCGGTCAAAAAGCCTGATCAGCCGGACTTGTACGGCTCAAAAGGTTACGGACGAAGCTGTAAATAAAGCCGAAATAAACCAAGCATTAACCATTCCGCCGGTAGATTGCCGCTTATCGAACAGGCTTCTTCGCCGGGGAAAGTATCATGTATTCGCGCTTCTTTTCGCTTGTGGGCGGACTTGCCGCCATATTGTCCGTCAGCGGCAGCTTCGGCCTGTCTGACGTCCATGCCGCATCGCGCGATCGCGACGACGTGTTTTTCCGTTCCGTTGCCGGAAGCTGGAAAGGTCCGGGCGAAATCGTCGCTGGCAAGTACAAGGGTACCAAGTTCACCTGCGACCTGACGGGCGAGCCGCTCGACGACAAGCAAACGGGCATCAAGCTCGCCGGCACCTGCCGCGTCGGCGTCTTCAGCCAGCCCATGTCCGCGGTCATCAGCCAAAAGGGCGGCTCTTACGAGGGCAAGTTCCTCGACGGCGCCGAAGGCAAGGGACTGGACATCATTTCCGGGCAGGTCAGCGGTGACAAGGTCGTTGTGGGCATCAATCGCGCCAAGCTCAACGGTGCCATGGTCGCCCGCGTCTCGAACGACAATTCGATGAACATCACCATTTCCGTCAAGGTCGCCGACCAGATGATCCCGGTTATCGGCGTCACACTCGCGCGCGACATCGACCAGATCGCCGTCGGTTCGATCAAGCCGTAAAACCCGCGACCTTTTCAACCATCGCCAAGCGGGAGTGTCCACCACTCCCGTTTTTCGTTTGCGCTGATGATGCCGGTTTTATCCGCCTGCCGCAGCCATTCCCGCACGGGCTTGCCCCGGACTTCGAGATCGGGTGCGATATCGGCTAGCGGCATCAGCACGAAGGCACGCTCCGTCATGCGCGGATGCGGCACTTCAATGCTTTGCGTAACGACAACATCATTACCATAGGTCAGCACGTCGATATCGATGGTGCGCGGCCCCCAGCGCTCCGTTCTGACACGTTTCATGCCCTTTTCGATATCGAGGCACAATTGCAGCAGCGCGGGTGCTGAAAGCGAGGTTTCGACCAGCGCACAGCAATTGAAAAAATCCGCCTGGTCCGTCTTACCCCAGGGCGGCGTGCGATAAAGCCCGGAGACAGACAGCACCCGGCAATCGCCGTGTGCATCCAGTTCGCGCAAGGCTCTGGCCATTGCAGCCGCAGGGTCACCGATATTCCCGCCAAGGCCTAGTGCGGCAACTGTCATCCTGTCAGGCACGGTGTTCAACACTCACCTGCGCATAGTCGAGAATGCCGGGAACCGGCGCAGAGGGCTTGCGAACCGTGATACGCAGCCAGACAATCTGCGGATAACGCGCGCGCAGGGCCTTGGCGATATCGTTCGCGAGAGCCTCTATCAGGTAACGGCGCTGGCCGACGACGATCTTTTCGATAACGGCGAAGGCGACGCCATAATCGACGGTATTTTCGATATCGTCGGTTTCGAGCGCATTACCCGCTTCAACCTCCATCTCGGCATCGACGAAAAAGCGCTGGCCCAGCACCTCCTCCTGCTCGAGAAGGCCATGACGGGCGAAAAAGGAACAGTTTTTCAGAATAATGGTGTAGCGGCTCATCGCATCGCCTCCATGGCGGGGTTATACCGGAATAGCCGGCCTCTTTTAAGGCATGCGGCACTCTCCGGCATCTATTGATCTATGCATCGGGCCTTGCCGACGCTTTGGCAAGAACCGCGTCGGCAATTGCCAGCGCATCGCGTGTTACGGCGACATTGTGCACGCGAAAAATCGCGGCACCCGCCAGCCTGAGGATCACTGTCGTCGCTGCTGTTCCGATATCGCGTTCGTGGGCCGCATCCCTGCCCGTCAGCGACCCGATGAACCGCTTGCGCGACGTCCCGGCCAGAACAGGCAGGTCAAACGCGGCAAGTTCGCCAAAGCGCGCCATCAGCTCGACATTTTCACGCTCGTCCTTGGCAAAACCGAAACCGGGATCGAGCACGATGGCGTCGCGGGCAATTCCCGCAGCTTCCGCCATCTCAAGCGAACGATTGAGGAATTCGAACTGATCCTCGATAACATCGGTGCGCTTCTGCCTGTCGCGCCCGGTATGCATGATGCAGATGCCCGCGCGCGCGGCAGCAACCACACCCGCCATGTTCCCGTCCTTCTGCAGGCCGAAAACATCGTTGACGATATGGGCGCCCGCCTCGATCGCCAGCCTTGCCGTGGATGCGCGGTAGGTGTCGACGGAAATTAGAACATCCGTCTCGCGACGGAGCCGTTCGATAACCGGCAGCACGCGATCCTGTTCCTCGCCCTCGGTCACCTCGGCCGCGCCCGGGCGGGTGGATTCGCCGCCGATATCAATGATATCCGCCCCCTCCTCAACACATGTCAGAGCATGGGAAAAAGCCGCATCAACGGCAAGATAACGGCCGCCATCCGAAAAGGAATCGGGCGTCGCATTGACGATGGCCATAATACGGCCACGTCCATCAAGTTTCAGGGAGCGACCATGGGCCGCTTGCCACACATTGCTGCCGGCTGTTATCACGTAACACGCGCCTTTCGGGAATAACGGAGTGTTATGCCAATTCTTATAAGTTCCGCTCCGCCTATGCAGCAAACGTTTTTCAAGTTCAACCGGAAGGCCGGGTTATGACCATATCTTCACGTGCTCTTTGCGCCGTTTTCGCTGGCGCATTAGCCCTTTCCATGCCCGGATCGGCCTTTTCCGAAACCATCGTCAGCAAGACCTATTCCTATTTTTCGATCAGCGGTAAAACCGCCGCTGACCTCGACAAGCAGCTTTCCAAGCATGGCCCGCTGACGCGCAACACCGGCGCACGCCATCCCGGAGCCACCGAGATCAAATTCGGCGGCGAACTCACCTATGTCGAGAAAAACGGCATGTGCAGCGTTGGAAGCACCAAGGTGTTGCTGAACACCCGTATTCTCCTGCCGCAATGGAAAAACCGCCGCCGCACCACGGCGGAACTGGCCTTCATCTGGGATACGTTGCTTGCAGATATCAAGCGCCACGAGGAACGGCACGCGGAAATCGCCCGCACCCATGCCCGCTCGCTCGAAAGGCAACTGACGGCGCTTCGTCCGCAAAAAGACTGTGAAACGCTACAGGCAATGGTCGGCAAGATCACTCAAGACCGTCATGGACGAGCACGACAAGGATCAGTTGCGGTTCGATATCGTGGAATCCAAAAACTTCGACGCGCGCATGACCCGGCTTTTGAAGAACCGGATCGAACAGGGCCAGAACCGGCGCTGAAGCGCCTTTCCGCCCATACTCCCCTGGACGCGAAACGCAACGCTAACATGACGTTACGTCATGTTCGATATCACCCGTGACTTCTCGTCATGGTGCGGTCGACAAGACTCATTGTAGCTTGTTCACATGGTTTTTAACGGTGGTGATCCGCAGGGGTCCGGCGTTCGAAACCACCTCCGGTTCTCCCGGTGCGCACTTGAGGCTCGCAGGTGTTTCCTCCCTCGCTTGCATGCTGCGTACCCGCCTCGCCCCGCTCCCCGCTAACAGGTGAGCGGGGCTTTTTCTGTGGCGTATAATTCGGCTTGCCGTCAGCCCTGACGTTCGGGAACGTGAACGACAAGGCCGTCA
Organism: Agrobacterium sp. SORGH_AS_0745; assembly: GCF_030818995.1. Taxonomy (NCBI): domain Bacteria; kingdom Pseudomonadati; phylum Pseudomonadota; class Alphaproteobacteria; order Hyphomicrobiales; family Rhizobiaceae; genus Agrobacterium; species Agrobacterium sp. SORGH_AS_0745. The sequence goes on along the minus strand of NZ_JAUTBI010000003.1, from coordinate 1,997,486 downwards.
AGCTCGTCCTTCATCTTGATCTGACAGGAAAGACGCGAGGTCGGGCGTACTTCGAAGGCGAAGTCCAGCATGTCCTCTTCCATCGGCTCGGGTCCGCCGACGCGTTCCGCCCATGCGTCATCCACATAGACATGACAGGTCGCACAGGCACAGGCGCCGCCGCATTCCGCATCGATGCCGGGTATGGAGTTGCGCACGGCATTCTCCATGACGGTGGAACCGTTGCTTACGTCGAGTTCATGGGGCGTGCCGTCAAAGGCAACAATGGTCAGTTTTGTCATGCCGGAGATCCAAAATGGTGTCTAAGAACTGTTCTAAACAAACACATAGAAAGGCCGGTTGGCCTTGGCAACCCGCTTCTCGCAGGCGCCAAGTGCAACCGGCCCTGTAAAACAGACTGGGTTCGCCTTAACGGCAGAGCTTGAGGATGAAATTTTCCGCTTCGACAATCGCTGCCGCAAGTCTGGCTACGGCCGCGCTATCGTTGCCCTTGTCCTCCACTGCCGCCGCCGCCGTGGAAACGGTGGAGGCACCAACCGCCTGCGCGGCCCCCTTCAGACGATGGGCAGTTGCCTTGACGGTCTTGTCGTCAGCGCCGGCCATTTCATGCAGGGCAGCACGGGCGTTACGGCTGAAGAGTTGCAGCACCTCGATTTCAAGTTCCTTGTCGCCCATCGTCTGGCGGGCGAGATGTTCGAAATCGATTGGTCTTGTCGCGGCGGCCGGCGCACCACCAAAATTATCCGGAGCTTCGAAAGCAATACTGACGGCTGCCATATCTGAAATTCCTTTGTCTCGCCGTTTCCTGTTTCGTGTCACATCTGTGTCGTATTTACGCATTGAAGCCGGTGCTATCAGCTTAAATTACGGCGTGACGCGGGCGAAAATCTTCTGCTATGGTTAATTTATGTTAAACTTATGCGAAACAAGGCGTTCAGCGTGAAACTCGGGTTTAAAAACTGTTAAAAAGCCGACACTTCGCTGCTGCGGCAAACCCGCATTAATTGTTTCGAACACCTAAATGTGTCACTACGGTACTGCCGTTCCGACGAGGCTTATGCTCAAGCTTTGTTATTCCGGCACAGTGATGTAATTTCGCCCGAAAGCTGGACCACCAGCAATTCGGGATTGGTAATGGCGGAATTGTTCTCTTTAACGGGATAATGTTCCGCTGGCATGATGGCGGCAGTCCATTTGCGGGTCGCAGATGGTCAAACGGCATGAAGCCGGGCGTATGTGTAACGAGGCGTAACCGCATGGCGAATAACAAGATCAGCGACTCTGTCGACGAGACTGCATTTCAGGCGTTGGAAGACGCCCTGCAGCTTGGTGCTTTCGAAGACAAGCCGGAATCGCGGAAGACGACAGCGCCAAAGCAGCCGGAGGCCAGATTGAAGGAAGCAAGCAGACAGACCCCTGCTCCCGAGGCCGCGCGCGCGCCTACCGAACAGGCGCCCAGATCCCCCAATCTGGAAGCTGCCAACGACGGCTCCAAGCGCAGCCCGGCCATGATCCTGAAATCGCTCGAAGGCGGCTCCATCGGCGGCGCGCTCAGAAACGCGACGATCATGTCGGTGATCTGGGCGCTCGGCGGCCTCGGTATCGCGCATCTTATCTACGGCAGTGCACTCTGGAACATCGGCTCGGTTGCCGATCTCGCCGCAATACCTGGGCTGATGGCGATCGTCGTCGGCATCGTCGTTCCGATCATGCTGTTCTTCGCCTTCGCGATCATGATGGCGCGTGCCCGCGATCTGCGCAACGCTGCCCGGTCGATGGCAGAAGTCGCCCTTCGTCTTGCCGAACCCGAAACTGTCGCCTCCGACCGGATCATGTCCGTCGGCCAGGCGGTTCGCCGAGAAGTCTCGGCCATGAACGATGGCATCGAGCGCACCATTGCCCGCGCGACGGAACTCGAAACGCTCGTCCATTCTGAAGTCAACGCGCTTGAGCGCAGCTATGCAGACAATGAACTGCGCGTGCGCAGCCTCGTGCAGGAACTGAGCGCCGAGCGTGACGCCATCGTCAACCATGCGGAGCGCATCCGCTCCTCCATCGTCGGCGCGCAGGAACAGATCAAGGAAGAGCTTTCCATCGTCGGCGAAGAGCTTTCGATGCGGCTTTCCACGACAGGTGAGGCCTTCGCCTCGATGATCGACACACGCTCGGCCGCGCTGCTCGAAAAATCGCGCGCCTCGACCGAGGCGATGGGCAGCCTGATTGCCGCCAAGACCGAAAACCTGCTTCAGGCACTGAATTCCTCGGGCGCAACGCTGTCGAGCGAATTCGACATGCGTCTGCACAACCTCACCTCGACGCTGGACGAGCGCGGCGAAGTGCTGCTGGAACGCTTCGCGATCCACGCCTCGACGCTGGACAGCGGCGCGGAAAGCCTCAACAGCGCACTCGAGGAACGCACCCGCCAGCTCAACGAGACCCTTTCCACCCGCACGCTCGAACTCAACCGCAATATCGATCGCGGCCAGCAGATCATCGGCGGCTCGCTGGATAACGTGCTCGACAAGCTGTCCACGACGCTTGAAGAAAAAGGCCTGTCCTTCCGCCAGAGCCTGCAAAGCACGGCTGATGACGCGATCATGGATCTCGATCTTCGCTCCGGCCTCTATGAAGAACGCCTGCAGGCGACGGTCGGCCAGGTCAACTCCGCCTTCGACGAACATGTGGCGGATTTCGCCAGTGCCTTCGACCAGCGCGCCGGCAGCCTCGACAGCAAGCTGATGGAGAGCCTCGCCCGGATCAACGAAACCGTTGCCGGCGGCTCCGAAGCCCTCGACACCATGCTGACCAGCGGACTTGAGCGCATCGGCAACACCATGACCGATCAGTCGCTTGCACTTGCAACCGCACTGGGCACCGGCCAGGAAATGCTCGAAAGCGCGCTTGAGACCCGTACCCGCGCGTTCAGCGACGCAATCGGCCAGCGTACCGCTGAAATCACCGATGCCTTCGCCAATTCGCACCAGAAGATCGACGGCGTGCTGGCGGAGCGCAGCAATGCCCTGTTTGGCGCGCTTTCGGCAAGCCAGGACCGTTTCGACGAGGCGCTTGCCAGCCGTTCGCTGGCCATTACCGGCTCGGTCTCCGGCACGGCGGAACGTCTAGCCGCGATGCTTGAGGAGCGTGCAGCCGCAATCAACAGCGTCGTTGCCGATGTCGAGCGCCGTCTTTCGGAAACGCTAGAAACCCGCGCCGCCGCCATCACCGGCGCCGTTTCCGGCATCGAGGACCGCATTTCCGATACGCTGGAAAGCCGCACGGCTGCCCTGCACGACGTCGTATCCGGTGCGGAAAACCGTATTGCCGAGACGCTGGATGGCCGCACGGCCGCTCTTTCCAGCGCCATTTCCGGCGTCGAGGAACGCATCGCCGACACGATGGACAGCCGCACGCTGTCGCTCGACATGACCTTCGCCAATGTCGAGGAGAGGCTGTCGGAAACGCTCGACAACCGCACCTCCGCTCTGTCCGGCATTGTGGCAAGTGCCGAAGAGAGGATTGCGGGCGCACTCGACAGCCGCACGTCCACCTTCGGCGACGTGGTTGCCGGTGCCGAGAGCCGTATCGCGGAAACGCTTGATGGTCGCACCGCAGCACTCAACGCCGTCGTTTCGGGGGCTGAAGAACGCATCGCGGATGCACTCGACAGCCGCACCATGGCACTCGACATGGCGTTTTCCGGTGCCGAGGAAAAAATTACCGAAGCACTCGATACCCGCACCGCCGTCCTTGGCGAATTGGTGGCCGGTGCAGAGACCCGTATCGCAGAAACGCTTGATGGCCGCACGGCGGCGCTTAACGCCGTCGTCTCCGGCGTTGAAGAACGCATTGCAGATGCACTCGACAGCCGCACCATGGCATTTGACATGGCGTTTTCCGGCGCCGAGGAAAAAATTACCGAAGCGCTCGATACCCGCACCGCCGTCCTTGGCGAATTGGTGGCCGGTGCCGAGACCCGTATCACGGAAACGCTCGATGGCCGCACGGCAGCGCTTAACGCCGTCGTCTCCGGCGTTGAAGAACGCATTGCGGATGCACTCGACAGCCGCACCATGGCATTTGACATGGCGTTTTCCGGCGCCGAGGAAAAAATTACCGAAGCGCTCGATACCCGCACCGCCGTTCTTGGCGAATTGGTGGCCGGTGCCGAGACCCGCATTGCCAGCGCACTCGACAGCCGCACGGCTTCGCTCAAAAATGTCGTATCCGGCGCGGAAGAGCGGATCACTGACGTGCTCGACAGCCGCACCATGGCGCTCGACCTGAGCTTCTCCGGTGTCGAGGAAAAGATCGCCGACATCCTCGACGGACGCACTGCTGCGCTTCACTCGGCGGTTTCCGGGGTCGAAGATCGTATTGCTGATGCTCTGGACAGCCGCACTGCCGCCCTTTCCGGCATTGTCTCCAGTGCGGAAGAACGCATCGCGGACGCGCTCGACAGCCGCACCATGGCGCTCGACATGACGATTTCCGGCGTTGAGGAGCGTATCTCCGAGGCGATGGATGCCAGAACCGCCTCACTGTCGCTCGCGGCCGCAGGCGTCGGCCAGCGACTGGAATCGACGGCTTTCACGCTTGAAAACGCACTCGCCAGCGGCCACGAGCGGCTGGAGACCATGCTCGGTTCGCAGGCCGAACGCATTGCCGGCTCGCTTGAGCGCAATAGCGGCCTGATCGAGCAGAGCGTCTCCGGCGCGGCCAGCCGCATCGAAAGCGTCGTGGAAGACGGCAGCAGCCGTTTTGCGCAGACGGTGGAAGAAGGCGTCTCCCGCCTCGAAAACAACCTGTCGCAATCGCATGAGGACATCCGTACCGCGCTCGAGCAGCGCCAGGCGGATATCGCCGCGACGTTGAGCTCAGCCACGACCCAGATGGGCGACATGCTCTCCGAGCAGGCGATGATGATCGGCACCACCGTTGCATCCAGCGCCAGCATGCTCGAACTCTCGCTCGAAACCCAGCAGGAGACGTTGCAGAAGGCCATAGACGGCAGTGCAGCCACGCTGGAACAGCGTCTTCGCAACAGTGCCGGCGATATTGCCGTCAAGATCGGTGAGGCCGCCCGCGAAATCGGCGGTGCGACCGATGCTCTCTCATCGCGGATCGAAACCTCGATCGGAAGCGTCACGGGCAGGCTCGACGAGACCGGCACCCGCATCGAGACTTCGCTCGGAGCGCTGCAGGAGCGTGTGTCGAGCGATCTCGGCAACGTCAACACGTCGATCGAGGATGCCGGACGTCGCTTTGCCGACGCGCTGGAAGACAAGACAGCCGCCTTCGCCCGCACCAGCGACGATGCTGCTCAACGTATCACCGGCATTCTGGACGAGCAGACGATACGGGTTGCCGACACGTTCGAAAGCCGCACCAGCCGTCTGGCGGAAACCTTCGATGCCGGTTCGGCCCGCATCGATGAACGCCTCGGCACCATGGACCGCGCGCTGACGATCGGCCTCGAAAACGTCAACCGCACCATCGAAGGCAAGGCGAGTGAGCTTGCGGTCGGCCTGCGTGGAGCGGTCATTTCCGCCACCCAGAGCATCGACGAGGAAGCAGTTCGTTCCACCGCCCTGCTTGCGAAAACCGGCTCGGAATTCGCCGAACAGGTACAGGCCCAGAACGACGCCTTCACCAAGGCGATCGAAGAACGCTCCGGCGAGATCGTCAACCGCATCTCGGATGCACAGACACGCCTGTCCGGCCAGGCGGCAGCCGTCGCCCAGACCTTTTCCGAGGCGGGCAACATCATCGTCAACAAGGTTGCCGAGGCCGAAGCGGTCGTGCGCTCGCAGGTGGGCGTCATTTCCGAGACCCTGACCGGTGTCGAATCCGCTCTCGATGCGCGCGGCGAATCCATCCGCTCGGCGCTGGACAACCGCACCCGTGAACTCAACTCGATGCTGGCCAGCCGTTCTGCTGAACTGTCGCGCCTGATCGAAGAGAAGGCAAAGCCTGTCGTCGACGAATACGCCACCATCGGTCGCGAAGCCGCCGAAAAGATCGTCTCCGCCGCCCAGCAGAGCGCCGAACTTCTGTCGCAGAGCAATAGCGGCATGGTCGGCATGGTGGAACAGGCGATCAGCGATTATGCCAATGCCGGAAGCGAGGCAGCAAGCAAGCTTGTCGCGGCAACCCGCCAGAGCACGGACATGCTGTCGCAGACGCATACGGCCATGGCCGACGCCGTCGAAGAAGGTATCGACAAATACACCCGCACGGGAAGCGATGTGGCAAACAAGCTTGTCGCCGCCACGCGCCAGAGCACGGATATGCTGTCGCAGACCCATAACAGCATGGCCGAAATCGTCGAAAAGTCGGCAAACAACTTCAACTCTGCGGTTGAGCGCGCCGCGCAGGAATTCGGCACGGCCGACGAAGCGTTGAACGCATCGGCCACCCGCTTCTCCGAATCCGCCTCGCAGGCCGCCGACATGGTGTCCAGCTCCAGCCGTCTGCTGGAAGGAAAGATCGATCGTCTGTCGAATATTTCCGGCCAGACACTGGCGCAGGTTGCCGGCATCGTCGGACGTTTCGAGGAACATTCGAAGGTTCTGAGCCAGGCGTCCGAACTGCTCAATGCCGCGCAGTCGAGCCTTGTCGGTACGCTGGAAGAGCGTCAGGATGCACTTCGCAGCCTGTCTGTCGGACTAGTCAAGCGTTCCGAGGAAATCGAAACCGCCATGCGCGGCGTCGTCAGCGTGGTGGAAACCACGCTCAACGAGGCCGAGGAGCGTTCGCAGAACGTCGCCGGCAACCTGCGTGACAATCTGCAGGCATCCTTCTCCGATATCGGCCGTTCGCTCGACGAGACGGAACAGCGCGCCCGCTCGGCAGCACAGACCATGCGGGGCGCCCTGCTCGCCGCTGGTCAGGATGCCAGCCGTTCGATCGAGAGCACGCTTTCCGACGCGCAGAAATATTCCGACGAGCTGGTCAACCGCCTGCGTGGCGGTGTCGAATCCTCGCTTTCGGAAGTCGACAACCTGCTCGGCAGTGCCTCGGAAAAATCGAATGCCGCCGCCGCCAACCTCAAGGAAACGCTGCGTCAGGCAGTTGAGGAAGCTGTCAGCCGTTTTGCCGGCGCGACGGACGAAATCCGCCGCTCCAGCCACGATATCCGCCGCGAGCTGGATGCGACCCGTGCCGAACTGAAGCGCGGCGCGTTCGACCTGCCGGAAGAGGCCAAGGAAAGCGCCGCAGCGATGCGCCGCGCCGTTTCCGAGCAGATCAAGGCCCTGCAGGATATTTCCCAGCTTGTCGGTCGCTCGACCCAGCAGATGGAAGTTTCCGAACCCGTCGCCCGCGCCATTGCAGCGACCCAGCCTGCCGCTGAACGCCGTGTCGAAGCGCGTCCGCAGCCGGCAGCAGCCACGCCTGCACAGCCACCACGCCCGGCTCAGCCGCAGCCGGCAGCCGCACCCGCCTTGCGTGGCACCCTGCCGCTTGAGAACCGCCAGGTCGAAAACCGTCAGGCGCCTGCCCCGTCCCAGGCGGCTGCGGCGCCTGCCGCACGCCGCGAAGAAGGCGGCGGCTGGATCAGCGATCTTCTGCGCGGTGCCTCGCAGGAATCAGCCGCCGCTTCCGCACCCCGCGCAAGCGGCGATCAGCAGCCGACCCGTGCTGCCGATACCCGCAATCCGCGTCACATGGTGGAATCGCTGAACTCGCTGTCCGTCGACATCGCCCGCGCGATCGACCACGATGCCTCGGTGGAACTGTGGCGCCGGTACCAGCGCGGCGAACGTGATGTCTTCACCCGTCGCCTCTATACGCTGAAGGGCCAGACGACGTTTGACGAGATCAAGCGCAAATACGAGCGGGAGGCCGAATTCCGCACCGCCGTGGACCGCTACATCACCGATTTCGAAAAGCTGCTCGCTGATGTCGCCCGCACGGACCGTGACCGGACAGTCACCCAGTCCTACCTCACCTCCGATACCGGCAAGGTCTACACGATGCTTGCCCATGCGGCAGGTCGGTTCAACTGATCTCTGGTTAAGACCAGAAACAATAAAACCCCGGTCATGGCCGGGGTTTTTCGTTTGGTCGGCAGGTAGCTTATCGACTGTAGTTCAGTCGCTCACGTTGAAATCAGATCTCGAACGTACCCGATGCTACACGGACCGCGTGGCCACCGATGCGGGCGCGGGCGATTTCGTTGTCCTTGATGTCCATGCGCAGATGGATGTGGGAAGGACGTTCCATCTCCACGCCCTGCTCTATCAAGAGCGGATAGTGACCGTCTGTCAGGCCGTCGAAATGATGGATTGCGCCAGAAAGGGCGGCGGCGGCGGAACCGGTGGCGGGATCTTCCGAAATTCCCATTTCCGGGGAAAACATGCGGGCATGGAACTTTGCCGCGTGATTGACGCCGCCGCGACAGTAGATATAGGCCGCCGTCAGGCGCCCCTCCACCAGCGGTGCGGTGCGCAGCCAGAGATTGGCGTCGAAATCCATTTCGCTGATAGCGGCAATATTGTGCAGCGGCACGAGCAGGAACGGCACACCGGCCGTCCAGATCGACGGTACGTGGTTCTCAAAGCCGAGATGGCCTTCGCTCACGCCCAGCGCATCGGCAAGTGCGGCATGATCGAGCGGCAGGGTGACGCGGGACGATTTGCGCGGCAGGTCGAATTCGGCGAAGCTGACCGAACCGGCGCGCATTTTCACCGCACAGCGGACCGGACCCACCTTTTCCTCCAGCACACAGACCATATCGATATCGTCGTCACCTTCATTGCGATTGCGCTCGGCAATCGCGATCGCTGCGCCAACAGTCGGGTGGCCCGCGAAAGGCAACTCGCCCGAAGGCGTGAAGATACGCAGCGAAGCCGCGTGGGCCGGGTTGCCCGAGCGGTTGACGAAAACGGTCTCGGAGAGGTTCATTTCTCTGGCTATTGCCTGCATCGTCACTTGGTCGAGGCCATCCGCGTCATACATGACTGCCAGCGGATTTCCCGCCATTTTGGTCTCGGTAAAGACATCGTAGATATTGTAATTCAGCACCACGCCCGTCTCCTGCCACTCGCCGTTCCGCTTGTTTCGCGCAAGTTGCCTCACGTCGCGCCGCATCGCAACCCTTGTCGAAGGCCGGAAACCAAGAAGCTGTGGACCGCACGCGGGCAAACCCGCCTGCTGCGAACGCCTGTCCGCCGGAAAGGCCTTGTCGCCTGCTGCCGTCTTCATGTACCAAGGATGCGTCTTGTGGCTTGCGATCGACCGTTTTATCGACGTTTGGAGATTGTGAGCTGCTTCAACAGGTTACAGCATCGTCCGCATATCGATTCCGGTATGCGTCTTTGCCGAGGGAAGCGAATGTCGCATTCTAACTGTTCACTATCCTTCGTCGCCTCCGCAACCGAGGAGGCGCAGAGGGCGCTGGAGGAGCTGAAAGGCGCTTACGGCAACACGCCCTTCGACGAGGCGGAAGTGATCGTGGCGCTCGGCGGCGATGGCTTCATGCTGCAAATTCTCAACGAAACGATGAATTCCGGCAAGCGGGTCTATGGCATGAACCGGGGATCGGTCGGCTTTCTGATGAACGACTACCGGGTAGACGGCCTGGTCGAGCGTATTGCGGTGGCGACCGGCAATGATTTTCATCCGCTGCGCATGACGACGACGGATTCCGACGGCGATGAATTTACGGCACTTGCCATGAACGAGGTCAGCCTGTTCCGGCAATCGCATCAGGCCGCAAAGCTACGTGTAGAGGTGGACGGCAAGACGCGGCTTGAAGAGTTGATTTGCGACGGCATGATGGTTGCGACACCGGCAGGATCGACAGCTTATAACTTCTCAGCCCATGGACCGATCCTGCCGTTGGAATCTCCGCTTCTGGCGCTCACACCCGTCAGCGCCTTCCGGCCAAGGCGTTGGCGCGGCGCACTTTTGCCCAACAAGGTGACGGTCGATATTCACGTTCTGGAGCGCGACAAGCGTCCGGTGAACGCGGTCGCCGACCATACGGAGGTGAAATCCGTACGGCATGTGCGGATTGCGCAATCGCAGGACAGGACGGCCAGAATTCTCTCGGACCCAGACCGTTCATGGTCAGACCGCGTACTCGCCGAACAATTCAACAATTGACGCCAACCACTGATGATGGCCATGCCCCTGAAAAAACCTCTTCTTGCCGCCCTCATTTTCGCCGCCACAGCGCTTCCCATGCGGGCGCAAACGGAGGCCATCGACAACTTGCCGGTATCGGCGATCTTCGTTGTCAGCAGCGGCATGTGGGAAGAGCATAATCTTGAGCCGGTGAAAGGTCCTGACGGCCAGTTGCGGCCGCCGCCAGCGACGCCCACACGCGGTTATTACAAGGTGGTTGCAATCCGCCAGGGCGATGGCACCGCTAAAGTCTATCTGCAGCGCATCGCCACTAGCGCAAACGGACCGAACCTTCTCGAAAACATCGAGCTGGAAGAGTTCAGCCAGATGAAGTCCTACGTCACGGATATTCGCCCCGAAAGCTCAAACGGTGCATCGGCCTCGCCCGGCCTGTTTGTGACCGTCTATCTGAAAATCGATCCGCAGATCAGGGAAGCGGAAAGCTGGACGATCCTGATCGACGAACTCGGCGAGATGAAGATCGAAAAGGCCTCGAACTGAGGGCGAGAGAACGTCGGTTTGAACGGAATCGTTGGAGGTTCTCTACCTCCTGGATTATACGCAGTTTTACTGGAAACTCTCTACGCGTTAAGCTCATGCGGCCCGGCCAGAACCGCACCGAAATGATGTTTCCATAGTCTGGCGCCGAGTTCGCCGCTGCGATCGAGGCTGGAGCCCACCGTCAGCCATGGCAGAAGCGTGGGATGAAGCCCCGCATCGAACAGGGCAAAACCCGCAGCCAGCACGCAGGTATCGGCCTGAATGCCGCAGACCAGCACCCTGTCGAGCTTTAGAGACAGGAGGTGGTCGATAGCCGCCCTTGGCGGAGCGTAGCCGTGCTTTATGAAAATCCAGTCCGCCGCAACCAGCGAGCAGTCGTCCCTGCCCGGCTTCCAGCCGAGTTGCCGCTCGAAAGGCGTGACGCTTTCATCATGGCGCTCGACGCTGGCAACGCTTGGCATGGTGGCCGCCAGCGCGGATATTTCCGCCACAAGTGCAGCCGGCGGATTGAAGCTCGGCTGAACGTCGACGATGTAAAGCGCCTGTTTCATCCATCTCCTCCAACGAAAAACCCCTCGCAATGGGTTTGCGAGGGGTGATTTTTTCAAGCGACGCTGCGACGCGTCAGTCGATATCAGCCACTTCCACGTCTGCGCCGCCGCTGATGCGGTGCGCGAGGGCCGCTTCCATGAACTGGTTCAGATCGCCATCCAGCACGTTGCCGGGTGCGGTGCTTTCCACGCCGGTGCGCAGGTCCTTGATCAACTGGTAGGGTTGCAGAACGTAGGAACGGATCTGGTGGCCCCAGCCGATATCCGTCTTGGATGCGGCCTGAGCGTTTGCCGCATCTTCCCGCTTTTGCAGTTCCACCTCGTAGAGACGGGCGCGCAGCATGTCCCACGCCTTGGCGCGGTTCTTGTGCTGGGAACGCTCCTGCTGGCAGGCCACGGCAATACCGGTCGGTATGTGGGTAATACGCACGGCCGAATCGGTGGTGTTGACGTGCTGGCCGCCTGCACCGGACGAACGATAGGTATCGATGCGGCAATCGCTCTCATTGATGTCGATCTGGATCGAATCATCGACCACTGGGTAAACCCAGACGGAGGAGAACGATGTGTGGCGACGCGCATTGCTGTCATAGGGCGAGATGCGGACGAGGCGGTGTACGCCCGATTCCGTCTTCAGCCAGCCGAAGGCATTGTGGCCCTTGACGAGGATCGTCGCGGACTTGATGCCGGCCTCTTCGCCGTCATGAACTTCCAGCACTTCAACCTTGAAGCCTTCGCGGTCAGCCCAGCGGGTATACATGCGCAGCAGCATGTTGGCCCAGTCCTGGCTTTCCGTACCGCCGGCGCCGGAATGAACTTCGAGATAGGTATCGTTGCTATCAGCTTCACCGGAAAGCATGGCTTCCACCTGACGGCGGTTCGCCTCGCTCCTCAGCGCCTTCAGCGCATCTTCGGCGTCCTTGACGATCTCGTCGTCGCCTTCCATCTCGCCGAGTTCGATCAGCTCGACATTGTCCTTGAGCTGCTGCTCAAGCGCCTTCACGCCATTGATGCTGTCATCCAGCTGCTGGCGCTCGCGCATCAATTTCTGCGCTTCGGTGGCATCGTTCCAGAGGGTCGGGTCCTCTGCCTTGTTATTCAACCAGTCCAGTCGTCTTATCGCCTGGTCCCAGTCAAAGATGCCTCCTCAGCAGGCTTATGGCCTGCTTGATTTCGTCGACTACGTTCACAATTTCATTGCGCATTTCGCTGGTTCTTCGCCTTCATTTAAACTGGTAGCTCAAATAAATGCGGGGGGCGCGGATGTAAAGACCCGCGCCCCCCGCCAAACATAAGACTGGTATCAATAAAGACCGCCGCCACCGCCGGTGATGGCCTGCTGGGCCTGTGGCGAGGTCTTCAGAATATCCTCCTGCGACATGCCTTCCGCGCCGATCACCGAGAAGGTATCGGCCGGGCCGGTGCCCGGCTTGAAGGCTTCCATGATCGTATCAGGTTCGCCTTCCGAAGCGGCCATGCCGGTCTTGCGGTTGACGGCGATGAACTTCATGCCTTCAGGCACGATGAACTTGCTCGGTTCCAGGTGCTTGGCCGCATCGGCGATGAACTCGCCGAAGATCGGTGCCGACAGCGAACCACCGGTGCCGCCGCGCCCAAGCGGTGCGGGCGAATCGAAGCCGATATAAAGACCGGCAACCATGTCCGGCGTGTAACCGACGAACCAGGCGTCCTTTTCATCGTTGGTGGTGCCCGTCTTGCCAGCAACCGGCAGATCGACCTTGATCTTGCCCGCCGCCGTGCCGCGCTGCACGACACCTTCAAGCATGGAGGTCGTCTGGTAAGCGGTCATCGGGTCGAGAACCTGCTCGCGGTTATCAACGATGACCGGCTCGTCCTGATTTTGCCAGCTGGTGGCGTTGCAGCCCTCGCAGGCACGCTCCTCATGCCGGAAGATCGTCTTGCCGTAACGGTCCTGGATGCGGTCGATCAGCGTCGGCTTGATCTGTTTGCCGCCATTGGCGATCACAGAATAGGCCGAGACCATGCGCATGATGGTTGTTTCGCCCGAACCGAGCGACATTGCCAGAAGCGGCGGCATCTTGTCGTAGATGCCGAAGCGTTCGGCATATTCAGCGACCAGATTCATGCCCATGTCCTGCGCCAGACGCACTGTCATGAGGTTACGGGATTTTTCGATGCCGAGACGGAGGGTCGAAGGACCGGCGGAACCCCCGCCGTAATTCTGCGGCTTCCAGACCTGGCCGCCCGAAACAACCTCGATTGGCGCGTCTAGAATGACCGAGGCCGGGGTATAGCCGTTGTCGAGTGCAGCCGCATAGATGAACGGCTTGAAGGAGGAGCCGGGCTGGCGCATCGCCTGCGTGGCGCGGTTGAATTCCGATTGCGCATAGGAGAAGCCGCCGACCATGGCCAGAACGCGGCCAGTGTGCGGATCCATCACCATCATGCCGCCCTGCACCTTCGGGGGCTGGCGCAGACGATATTCGTTGCCGGAACCGGACAGCGGCTGTGCGTAAACGACGTCACCAACAGCCAGAACGCCAACCGGCGACTTAGCCGTCGGCTTTTTGCCTGTGGCATCGCGATAGGCCCAACGCATGTTTTCAGCGGAGATATGGCCGCGTGTGCGCTTGTCGCCATCCTCGGCATCAGGATCGACCTGCACGCCAATATCGATGCCATCTGCAGCAACGGCGAGGACAACCGCGATCTTCCATTCGGGAACGTCGCGAAGGCCCTTTACCTTGGCGAGCGCTGCAGTCCAGTCACCAGTTGTCTCGATCTTTTCGACGGGTCCACGGAAACCGCGACGCTCGTCATATTGCACCAGACCGTCCTGAAGCGCCTTGCGCGCCTCCATCTGGATCTGCGGATCGAAAGAGGTGCGAACCGAAAGACCGCCTTCAAGAAGCGCCTGCTCGCCGTATTTCTCGACGATCTGGCGGCGGACTTCCTCGGCGAAATAGTCAGACGCGAAGATATGCGCGCCGCCACGGCGCAGATTGACGCCAAGCGGCTGCTTCTTTGCATCCTCGGCATCGCCGACCGTGATGTAGCCGTTCTCGGCCATGCGGTCGATCACCCAGTTGCGGCGCTCCAGCGCCGCCTTCTCGCGGCGGATCGGATGGTAGTTGGCCGGGCCCTTCGGCAGCGATGCAAGATAGGCGGTTTCCGCAATCGTCAGTTCGGTGACCGATTTGTTGAAATAGGTGAGTGCCGCACCGGCGATACCGTAGGAATTCAGGCCGAAAAAGATCTCGTTGAGATAAAGCTCGAGGATCTTGTCCTTGGAATAGGTCTGCTCGATGCGGAAGGACAGAAGCGCTTCCTTGAGCTTGCGGTCGAAGGTCTGGTCGTTGGTGAGCAGGAAGTTCTTTGCCACCTGCTGGGTGATTGTGGACGCGCCGACCGGACGACGGCCGGAGCCGATATTCTGGAGGTTGACGAGAACGGCACGGCCGAGACCCCAGATGTCCACACCCGGATGGTTGTAGAAATTCTTGTCTTCCGCCGAAAGGAAAGCTGCCTTCACACGGTCCGGGATAGCCTGGATCGGCAGGAACAGGCGCTTTTCATGGGCGTATTCCGCCATGAGCGCGCCGTTGCCGGCGTGCACGCGGGTCGTCACCGGCGGCTCATAAGTGCTCAGAACTGCGTAATCCGGCAGGTCCTTCGTCACGCCGTGCAAATAAATTGCACCGGCGGCGGCGGCGCACAGGAAGAGCACGCTGGCCAAGCCGAAAAAATATCCAATCAGTCTGATCATACCAAGCTACCGATAATTCGAATCGTAACCATCAACGCCCGATGATACGGGCGCATCCTTGCATATCGCGTGCCGTTTTGCACACCATACCTTCGATGACAAGCCGGAACGACAGCATTCGCTGATATGTTACCGGGCCGACTGCCGCAATTGCGGTTCCAGCCGCAATGGCGGATCACCACAGAATCCGCTTCCGCAATAACGCGGCGAATGTGAGTAAAATAGGGCTTCGCCAACGTAATCGTCCGCAAGGCCCAAGAATTGAACAGCTTTTCGGCAGCAAGGGGCACGGCGACAACGGGGGCGCCGCTCGCCCGCCCGGCCCTTTAGCCGCCGTTCGCCATGGCCTTGGTGCGGTATCGTCCGACCGCAGTTGCAAGCGTATCGGCGACCTTCTTGCGCCATTCCGCATCAAGAAGCAGTTTTTCATCTTCCGGATTGGAGAGAAAGCCGAGTTCCAGCAACACCGATGGCACGTCATGGGCGCGCAGCACCATGAAACCGGCATAACGATGCGGATTGTTGATGAGGCCGACCTGTCCCTCGAAGGACGACACGATATTTTCTGCCAGCGTCACCGAAAAGGCCTGCGTTTCGCGCGCGGGTGAAATCGAGAAGGATATCGGCCACCTCAGGCGGCTCGCTGGAGGCCGCTACACCGGCAATCTGGTCGGACTTGTTTTCGCGCTCGGCCAGCTCCTGCGCCCTGCGGTCTGAGGCGCGGTCTGACAATGTATAGACGGTCGCGCCCCGGATGCCCTTCTGCTTCAGTGTATCGGCGTGCAATGAAATAAACAGGTTTGCATTGTTCTGCCGGGCGATCGTCACCCGTTCCGACAGAGCGAGAAATGTGTCGGAATCACGCGTCAGGAACGCCTTGATGCCGGGCTCCCGGTTCATCCGCTCCACAAGTTCCTTGGCAAAGGTCAGCGTGATGACCTTTTCCTCCGTGCCGGTTACGCCACCGGAAGCGCCGGCATCGATGCCGCCATGACCGGCATCAACAGCGATGACGAAATCCGTTTGCCGCGATGTCTTGTCGTCAGGCGTGATCGCCGCCGTCGAGACCGGCGCCGGCGCGCGCCATTGCTGCTCTTTCACCAGTTCGGCGAATTTGGCCTTGGTGGTGATCTCCGCATCCAGGACGAAACGGAACGATGTGCCGTCCTCGCCCTTCTTGGTTTCAGCAACCGCCACCTGGACCGGTTTTTTTGCCGTCAGCACGATGCGGGCGCTGTCTTGCCCCATGCTACCGAAGCGAATGTCCGCGAAAAGGCCGGTTGGCGCCAGAGCCGATGCGGGGAACGCAAAATTCACCGCCGGAAAGTCCACGACGATGCGGGCGGGCGAATCGAGATAGTGAATGTCGAATTCCGGCTCCTCGGCAAAATCGAGAACGATGCGCGTGCGCGCCTCGTCGCCGATGATGCGTGCCTGATTGGCGATGAGCGGCTCCACGGCGAAGGCCTGTGGAACGCAGGAGACGAATGCGGCGACCGAAAAGACAACCGGCAAGACAAGGGCACCCGCAAGCCGCGCGATTCGCGCGCCAAGCGGCCCTGCCCCATCGAATATCGCTGCGCTGCGCGTGAAATTCATGGTCTTCAAGAAATTCCGTATTTCAGTCATTTTTCATAAATGGTGCGGCAAAGTGCCGGGAACGTCGTAATTTCGGCCACGCCGGACACGTGTTTGTGCGTTTGCGCCCCACAATCGCAGGCGTTGGTGAACCAATTGTTAACCCGGAAATTCCACCAACAATATGGCATATTTAGCCAGCCTATTGCTATTATGACAGAGAAAACATACAACAAGGATGAGGGTTAAAAGTGTTGACGGGATAGATGCCCGCCGGCTGCCAATCGAAAAAGACGCTGGCGCTGCAAAACGGGCAATCATCTGCCGTCGTTACATTTATCCTGAAACTGGATCAATTCCGGCCGTGGCCGGAGACCTACCCGGTGGCAATGCCACCGCTGCTCTGAGGAGAGCAAATTCATCGGACCCCAAGGGGTCTATATATTATTGTCGTTCCGCCTGGCCAATGATGTCGCAGCAGTTTTCATATGAACCGGATACCAGGAGCAGGCCAAGCGCCTCGCCGTCGGTCCGGATGCTGCCAGTTTACAGAGGCCCGGCTGGAGACTTCATTTCCGGCACATCCTTGCACTCATATGAAAGGCTCGTCCGTGTGGCGGGCCTGTTCTCGTATAAAACAAGGCTGCGCCGAGGAGCACAGCTTACATGGCAGACAAAATGCTTATCGACGCCTCCCACGAAGAGGAGACACGCGTAGTCGTTGTCCGTGGGAACCGGATCGAGGAATTCGACTTCGAATCGGAGCACAAGAAACAGATCCGCGGCAATATCTACCTTGCCAAGGTCACGAGGGTTGAGCCCTCCCTTCAGGCGGCATTCGTCGATTACGGTGGAAATCGCCACGGGTTTCTCGCTTTTGCGGAAATCCACCCTGACTATTACCAGATCCCGCTCGCCGACCGTCAGGCGCTCCTCAAGGCGGAAGCCGAGGATCATCGCCGCAGCGACGACTTTGAATCGGCTGACGCCCCCGAGCCCGGCGCACCGGCTGTCGATCTGTCGCAGGCGGACCAGCCGGATGTCGGCATCGTTGCCGTCAGCGAGACGACTGACGCCGTGGTCGTGGAAGAAACCGTTGCCGCTGCCGCTGCCGAAGAGGTATCCGAAGACGTGACTGCTGTGGCCGTCGAGGCCGTTGCGGAAGAAGCACCGAAGAAGCGTACCCGCCGCCCCCGCGCCAAGAAGAAGGTAGCGGAAGAAGACGCCGTTTCCGACACCACTGTTGAGGCCTCTTCCGAAGAAGACGGCAGCACGGGCGGCGAAATGGCTGCCATGGTCGATACAGATACGATTTCCGAGGAAGTCGAGGGTCTTCGCCGTGGCAATGACGATGATGACGACGACGATGATGACGATCATCACGAAAAGGAAGTGATCGAATCCGTCGGCGCCGAAGACGCCATGGAAGAGGTTCCCGATCGCGTTGCCCGCAAGCCGCGCAAGCAGTATCGCATTCAGGAAGTCATCAAGCGCCGCCAGATTCTTCTCGTGCAGGTTGCCAAGGAAGAACGCGGCAACAAGGGTGCCGCACTCACCACCTATCTGTCGCTTGCCGGCCGTTATTCCGTGCTGATGCCGAATACAGCACGCGGCGGTGGCATTTCCCGCAAGATCACCCAGCCGACCGACCGCAAGCGCCTGAAGGAAATCGCGCGCGATCTGGAAGTTCCGCAGGGCATGGGCGTCATTCTGCGTACCGCAGGCGCCAACCGCACCCGCGTCGAGATCAAGCGCGACTTCGAATATCTGATGCGCCTGTGGGAAAACGTCCGCACGCTGACGCTGAACTCCACGGCCCCCTGCCTCGTTTACGAGGAAGGCTCCCTCATCAAGCGTTCGATCCGCGATCTCTACAACAAGGATATCAGCGAGATCATCGTTTCGGGCGAAGAAGGCTACCGTGAAGCAAAAGACTTCATGAAGATGCTGATGCCGAGCCATGCCAAGGTGGTTCAGCCTTACCGCGACATCCACCCGATCTTCTCGCGCTCGGGCATCGAAGCCCAGCTCGACCGCATGCTGCAGCCGCAGGTTACGCTGAAATCGGGCGGTTACCTCATCATCAACCAGACGGAAGCTCTGGTTGCCATCGACGTGAACTCCGGTCGTTCGACCCGCGAGCATTCCATCGAAGAAACGGCGCTGACGACCAATCTGGAAGCGGCGGAAGAAGTGGCTCGCCAGCTGCGTCTTCGCGACCTTGCCGGTCTTGTTGTCATCGACTTCATCGACATGGAAGAAAAGCGCAACAACCGCTCCGTCGAGAAGAAGCTCAAGGACTGCCTGAAAAACGACCGGGCGCGCATCCAGGTCGGCCGTATCTCGCATTTTGGTCTTCTGGAAATGTCGCGCCAGCGCATCCGCGCTTCGGTGCTGGAATCGACCACGCAGGTCTGCCAGCATTGCGGCGGCACGGGTCACGTTCGCTCGGAATCCTCCATCGCGCTGCACGTGCTGCGCGGCGTTGAGGAATATCTGCTGCGCAACACGACCCACAACATCACCGTGCGCTGCACGCCGGAAACGGCTCTCTATCTGCTCAACCACAAGCGCGGCACGATTGTCGATTATGAAGGCCGCTTCGGTGTGGCGATCATCATTGCGGCCGATGCCGGCGTCGGCGCGCAGCATTTCGCCATCGATCGTGGTGAAGCGGTTGAAAATCCGGTGAAGATCGAAAGCCTTATCCAGATGCTCCCGAGCTTCGTGGAAGAGGAAGACGATTTCGTTGTTGAGGTGGAAGAGGACGAAGAAGAGGAAGAAATCGTCAAGGCGCAGGCCAGCGAGCCGCGCCAGCAACAGCAGCAGGGCGACAATGGTGAAGACGGCAAGCGCAAGCGCAAGCGTCGTCGTCGCCGTCGTGGCAAGGGCGGACAGAACGACCAGAACGGTGCAGTTGATGCGCAGGCTGGCGATGACACCGGCGCTGATGATGCGGACGACGAAGATGGCGTCGAAACCGATGAAGCCGCAGACGACGCTGATGAAAACGGTGTGAACGAAGCTGCAAGCTCTGATGAAGAGGGCAAGCGCAAGCGTCGCCGTCGTGGCAAGCGTGGCGGCCGTCGCAACCGTGCTGAAGACGAGGCTCTCGATGCCGCAGGCACTGAGTCCGGCGAAGAAGGCGAAACGGAAGGCGAAAGCGAAGAGGTTTCCGCCGCAGCATCCGTAACCGAAGAGCCTACCGCTGCCGAAGTGGTGGAAGGTGTGGTTGCCGACGTCGTGGAAGCGGAAGCCCCGAAGAAACCGCGCCGCACCCGCAAGGCGAAGGCCAAGACCGAAGACGTACCGTCGGCTGAAGCGGCACCGCAGGCTGAAGTCGCAGCCAAAACCGTTGAAACGGTCGAGCCGGTGATCGTCGAGCCCGCAGTCGTTGTGGAAACCGTCGTCGATGTCGCCCTCGACGAAGTGGGTGAAGCCTCGGCCGATCTGGGTTCGGAAGCAGTAGCACCCGCGACGGAAGAAAAGGTTCGCGCGAACCGGGGCAGCAATGTCTCGAATTCGGAGCCGGTCGTGACCTCGTCGGGCACGCCCGCCAACCCTGATGGCGACGAGCCGAAGCCGCGCAAGGGCGGCTGGTGGCAGCGCAAAGGCTTCTTTTGATAGAAGACACTGAAACGAAAAACGCCCGCAACCATGTTGCGGGCGTTTTGCTTTGTTGGCGGATGTTAGGTTTATCTCATGCCGTAATCGATCCGGCATCTAGCCACGGCGCGTCTGCGACGTGAAAGAAATCTCTCCCGATCAAGGACTTGACCGCGTTGGCAAAGCACTAAGTCCGGGTGACGGAAGCCCGATATGCCAATCGTCAAACAGACCGTGTCAGACCACCATCGACGCGGATGTTCTGGCCGGTGATGTAACCCGCACCTTCCGAGGCGAGGAAGGCAACGGTTGCGGCTATCTCCTCGCTCGTTCCGTAACGCTGCATCGGCACACCCTGGCGGCGCTCTTCCGTGGCTGGCAGGCTATCGATCCAACCGGGCAGAACATTGTTCATGCGCACATTGTCGACCGCATAGGTATCGGAAAAAATCTTGGTGTAGGAAGCAAGGCCGGCGCGGAACACTGCAGAAGTCGGGAACATGCTGCTCGGCTCGAAAGCCCAGGCAGTCGAAATGTTGATGATCGACCCGGTTTTCTGTTTCACCATGAATGGAGCCACGATCCGTGTTGGGCGGATGACGTTCATCAGGTAGACATCCAGACCCGTGTGCCATTGCTCATCGGTGATATCGAGGATGGAGGCGCGCGGGCCATGGCCTGCACTGTTCACGAGAACGTCGATACGGCCGAATTTTTCGAGCGTCAGTTCCACCAGTCGATTGAGATCGTCGTTGGACTGGTTGGAGCCGGTGACGCCGATGCCGCCCAGTTCCTTCGCCAGCGCCTCTCCCTTGCCGGAGGACGACAGGATCGCGAGCTTGTAACCATCAGCGCTTAGACGTTTCGCCACAGCCGCCCCCATGCCGCTGCCGCCTGCCGTCACAATCGCCACTTTTTCTGCCGACATCGTTCTTTTCTCCATGTCCAATCGGGCGGACCGCCGCGTGGCAGCCCTTCTCCATCCATAACCCGCTCCATCTATAGCGGGTTTTGGCAGCGAGTTCGAACCAGAAAGCCTTGGACCGGCTTGAAGAAAAACTGATCTGAAGGCCCGTCAACGCCGCACTTGATCATCCGCCGCATGGGCCTGTCTGCTGTCGATCGGGGCCTCCTCCCTCTCCTTCAAACCATAGTCCCGCATCACGGTGGCGATACGCAGGCGGTAATTGCAAAAGACGCCGGACCGTCCCAGCGACTGTGCTGCTCGATGCGGCGCGGTGTTGCGCCATGCCTTCACCGCCTCCTCATCCCTGAAGAATGACAGCGAAAGCATCTTGTCGGGATTGCTGATGCTCTGAAAGCGTTCGACGGACAGGAAGCCGTCGATGGTTTCGAGCTCGGCGCGCAGGCTGGCGGCAATATCGAGATAATGCTGTTTTTCGCCCTCAGCCGGCCAGACCTCGAAGATGACGGCGATCATCGTCCGCCTCCGCCGTGCGGCGCAGATGCCAGCCTCAGGAACAGCCTGTCCTCACGGCGGATGAATTGCTCGCGCCGGGCAAATTCATAATTTTCCCGCCCTGCCGGGTCGGCGGCAAGTCGCGCCCGGTAGGCTTCGTACGCGGCAAGGTTTTCGATGTTATAGACGCCGTAGGCAATAGTGCTCGATCCCTCTTTCGGCGCGTAATAGCCGATCAGATCGGCGCCGCAGCGCGGTATCGCCTCACCCCAGTTGCGGGCATATTGATCGAAAGAATCGACCTTGAAGGGGTCGATCTCGTAACGGATGAAACAGGTCAGCATCGTCGGTCTCCTCGTGTTCTGCCTTGCCTGTCTACGCCATTGCCTCACATCAATGCTTCGGCTATCATCGAACTATGAAAGACGGACCCTTGATCGCAAATGTCGCCGCCCTGATCGGCGACCCCGCCCGCGCCAACATATTGACGGCGCTGATGGACGGACGCGCGCTGACAGCAAGCGAGCTTGCCGAAGCCGCCGGCGTGACACTGCAGACTGCTAGCGGGCATCTGTCAAAACTCTCCGACGCCCAATTGCTCAAAGCGGAAAAACAGGGGCGGCATCGCTATTTCCGGCTTTCCGACGCGGATGTGGCGCAGGTTCTTGAAGCGCTGATGGGACTTGCGCAGCGCACCGGGGCCGTGCGCGTGCGTACCGGACCAAAGGACACCGCGCTTCGCGAGGCGCGCATCTGTTACGATCATCTGGCCGGAGAAAGTGGCGTGGCACTGCTTTCCACCATCACCGCAAAAGGTCTCGTCACGTCAGGCGACGATCCCGCACTTACGGATAGCGGGCGGGATTTCTTCTCGAGCTTCGGCATTGATCTTTCGCCGCTGGAAAAGGCAAGGCGCCCGGTTTGCCTGCATTGCCTGGACTGGAGCGAACGTCGTCACCACCTCGGGGGCGGGCTCGGCGCATCGCTTCTGAAAGCCATGCAGCAGCGCGACTGGCTGCGGCAAGGAAACGGGCGCGTGCTGACCTTCACCACAAAGGGTGAAAAGGCCTTTGCCAGCACCTTCGGTTGCTCGCCCGCCTGATCCCCGCCAAAGGGGAGAAGAACCGAGGGCTTATTTCAGCCAACCAGCAATGCGCCCAACGGCCTCGGCAATATCCGACACCGAACCCGCATAGGAAATGCGCAGCGCCCTGTGGCCCTCCTCTGGATCGAAATCCATGCCGGGCGTCGCCGCCACGTCGATTTCCGCCAACATGCGTTTGGCGAAATCCATGCTGTCATTGGAAAAGCGGCTGGTATCGACATAGGCGTAAAATGCGCCATCCATGGGAGACGCCAGCGGCAGGCCGATTTCCGGAAGGCGCGTCATCAGGAAATCGCGGTTGGTGCGGTAGCTTTCCCTGTAGACGTCCAGTTCTTCCGCCGCCGAAAAGGCTGCGGTTGCCGCCAGCTGGGATAGTTCCGGCGGTGAAATATACAGGCTCTGAGCAAGACATTCGACCGGACGGACGAGATTTTCCGGCAGGACCATCCAGCCGATGCGCCATCCGGTCATGCAATAATATTTCGAGAAGGAATTGATGACGACGGCATTGTCGGTGAGTTCGAGCGCGCTCGTTTCCTCGCCGACGAAAGTAAGGCCGTGGTAGATCTCGTCGGAAATGAAGGCGATATCCCGGCTTTCACAATAGTTTGCCAGCCGTTTCAGCGCTTCGCGGCCGGTGACCGTGCCGGTTGGGTTGGCCGGGCTTGCCAGGAGCACGCCCTTCAACTTGCAGCCCGCCCTGGTTTCCGCCCGCTCGAGGCTGGCAGGCGTCAGCGTATAGCCGGTTTCCGCCGTTACCGGCACTTCCACGACATTGAGGCCAAGCGCTTTCAAGATATTGCGATAAGCGGGATAACCGGGCCTTGCGATCGCGACATGATCACCGGCATCGAAAAGGCTGAGGAAGGCGAGGTTGAAAGCGGCAGAAGACCCGGTGGTGACGGCAATGCGCGCCGGATCGACGATAACCTGGTGGCGCAGCCGGTAGTGGCCAGCAATCGCTTCGCGCAATTCACGCAGGCCCAGCGCATCGGTATAGCCGATCCGCCCATGCTTCAGCGCCTCCTGCGCGGCCGCCAGAGAGGCTTTCGGTGCGGGATGGGAAGGCTGGCCAACCGCCATGGAAATGACGGGGCGTCCCGCCTGCCGTCGCCGGTTCGCCTCCGCCAGAATATCCATGGCGTGAAAGGGTTCGACTGCGCTCCGCTTCGACATCGTTATCAAGGGCATGCTCTTTCCTGAACCGTATTTCAGAGACTTGCCCCAGAATCACACGCTTCACAATCGTGCGACCATAATGCGGACAACTATTTTTGGCGTATGGCATTTGGCTTAAAGTAAGGTAATTGCATCATAACATTCATGAGGCATTGGCCGCACAGTATGAGGACCGATATGGCGCATCTTCTCCGTTCAACCCTTCTCGCCAGCGTAACGGCCCTTTCCACGGCTTTCGCTTCTCTGCCCGCCCATGCCCTCGATGACAAGCAGAAGAAGGAAATGGGCGAGTTCATCAAGCAATATCTGATCGAGAACCCCGAGATCATGCTTGAAGTTCAGGACGCGCTTGAACGCAAGCAATATGCGACCCGCAACGCCAAGGCGGCGGAAGCCGTGGCCGACAACCAGAAGACCATCTTCGAATCGAAATACGATCTGGCGCTCGGCAATCCGGACGGCGACGTCACGCTGGTCGAGTTCTTCGATTACAATTGCGGTTATTGCAAACGCGCCATGGGCGACATGGACAATATTCTGAAGACGGACAAGAAAGTACGCGTCGTGCTCAAGGAATTCCCGATCCTCGGGCCGGAATCGGTCGCCGCGCATCGGGTCTCCAACGCCGTCAAGCTGCTTGCGCCTGCCAAATATCCCGAATTCCAGCGCGCCTTGCTTGGCGGCCGCGGACGGGCGAATGAAGACAGCGCCATGGAAGTCGCGACGTCGCTCGGTCTCAAGGAAGCCGACATCCGCAAATCGATGGCAGAAAACCCCAACGACGCGCAGGTGCAGGAAACCTACAAGCTCGCCAACAGCCTCGGCATAACAGGAACACCGTCCTATATCGTCGGCAACGAGGCCGTTTTCGGCGCTGTTGGTGCGGACCCGTTGAAGGAAAAAATCGCCAATATGCGCAGCTGCGGAAAAGCCACCTGCTCCTGATTCCGCAAAAAGCCGCTGCATTCCCTGTGGATGCCGGGCCTGCCGGCTGTTTACGGCTTTCGGGGGCTTTTCCTTGAAGGCTGCGCAGTCTATAGGTGTCGCTGATTTTCTTATGGAAACACGAATGGGCAACATCATCATCGTCATCAACGGCCCCAATCTCAACATGCTGGGAAAAAGGGAACCGGGTATCTATGGTGGCAAGACGCTGAAAGACATCGAGAATGATTGTCTTGCTGCTGGTGCAGATCTCGGGTTCGCTGTGGAATTCCGCCAGTCCAACCACGAAGGCGTGCTCGTGGACTGGTTGCATGAGGCGGGAGAGAGAGCGGCAGGTGTCGTCATCAATCCCGGCGCCTACAGCCACACCTCGATCGCGCTGCATGACGCCATTCGTGCGATTTCCACGCCCGTCGTGGAAGTGCATATTTCCAACATCCACGCGCGGGAAGAGTTCCGTCACAAATCGATGGTATCGCCCGCCGCGAAGGGCATGGTCTGCGGTTTCGGACCATATGGCTACATCATGGCGCTTCACGCGCTGAAGAACATCACGGCATAAAAAGAAACAAAGAATAGGGTTTGTCATGTCTGAAAAGAAACAGGGTATCGACAAGGAACTGATCCGCGAGCTCGCGAATATCCTCAACGATACCGACCTTTCGGAAATCGAAGTGGAGCAGGAAGACCTGCGCATCCGCGTTTCCCGCGCCGCTCCGCCCACCACGGTATATGCCGCAGCGCCCACCGGTTACGCAGCACCGGCACCAGCCCCTGCAGCGGCGGCAGTTGCCGCTCCGGCAGCACCTGCGGTCGCCGCAGCACCTGCCCGCAACCCGGCCAATACCGTTACCTCGCCAATGGTCGGCACGGTTTACCTGTCGCCTGCTCCGGGCGCACGTCCGTTCGTCGAAGTGGGCGCGACCGTCAAGGAAGGCCAGACCATCCTCATCGTCGAAGCCATGAAGACCATGAACCAGATCCCGGCTCCGAAGTCCGGCAAGGTCGTGGAAATCGTCGTCAACGACTCACAGCCCGTGGAGTATGGTGAAGCTCTCGTGGTCATCGAATAAAGGCGGTTCAGCATGGTTTCGAAGATCCTCATAGCCAACCGCGGCGAGATTGCGCTGCGCGTCCTGCGCGCTGCCAAGGAGCTTGGCATTCCGACAGTCGCCGTGCATTCCACCGCAGACGCGGACGCCATGCATGTGCGCCTTGCCGACGAAAGTGTGTGCATCGGCCCGCCGCCTTCGCGTGACAGCTACCTCAACATCCACCAGATCGTTGCGGCCTGCGAAATCACCGGTGCGGACGCCGTTCACCCCGGTTACGGCTTCCTGTCGGAAAACGCCAAGTTCGCCGATATCCTCGACGCGCACGGCATTACCTTCATCGGACCGACCGCAGAGCATATCCGCCTTATGGGCGACAAGATCACCGCCAAGCAGACGGCGCAGGAACTCGGTATTCCCGTGGTTCCCGGCTCCGACGGCGAAGTGAAGCCCGAGAATGCGCTCGAAATCGCCCGGACGATCGGCTTCCCGGTCCTGATCAAGGCGACGGCAGGCGGCGGCGGTCGCGGCATGAAGGTGGCGAAGACGGAAGCGGATCTCGACGAGGCGGTCTCGACGGCCCGCTCCGAAGCGGCAGCTGCCTTCGGCAACGACGCCGTTTATATGGAAAAATACCTCGGCAAGCCGCGTCATATCGAAGTGCAGGTTTTCGGCGACGGTGAAGGCAACGCCATTCACCTTGGCGAACGCGATTGCTCGCTGCAGCGCCGTCACCAGAAGGTGCTGGAAGAGGCGAACTCCCCGGCCCTCACCGTTGAACAGCGCATGAAGATCGGCGAAATTTGTGCAAGCGCCATGCGCAAGCTGAAATATCGCGGTGCCGGCACCATCGAGTTCCTTTACGAAAACGGCGAGTTCTATTTCATTGAAATGAACACGCGTCTTCAGGTGGAACACCCGGTGACGGAAGCGATCACCGGCATGGACCTCGTGCAGGAACAGATCAGGGTTGCTTCGGGACAGGGCCTGTCGGTCACGCAGGCGGATATCGAATTCCATGGCCATGCCATCGAATGCCGTATCAATGCCGAGGACCCGCGCACATTCGTTCCCTCCCCCGGCACGTTGACCTATTTCCATACGCCGGGCGGCCTTGGCGTGCGCGTCGATTCGGGTGCCTATCAGGGCTACAAGATCCCGCCTTATTACGACAGCATGATCGGCAAGCTTATCGTTCACGGTCGCGACCGTGACGAATGCATCCGCCGTCTGCGCCGGGCACTGGACGAGTTCGTCGTCGACGGCATCAAGACCACGCTCCCGCTTTTCCAGGATCTTCTTCAGAACGAAGATATCCTCAGCGGCAATTACGACATTCACTGGCTGGAAAAATACCTGGCCGGTGATGCGTCTCACTAAGAGATATGGTTGGGCGGCGCAGCAAAAATAACGGCATAACCGTCGATATATTGCTGCGCGCCTATTCCGCCGGCCTGTTTCCGATGGCCGATTCGGCTGATGATCCCGAGCTTTTCTGGGTCGAGCCGGAAATACGCGGAATCATTCCGCTCAACGATTTCCACATTTCCAAAAGCCTCGCCAAGGCGATGCGCAAGAAGCCGTTCGAGATACGCTTCAATACCGCTTTCGAAGCGGTGATGGCAGGATGTGCGGCTGAAGCGCCGGACAGGCCGAGCACTTGGATCAACGCCACAATTCGCAAACTCTACACCGAACTGCACCAGATCGGCCATGCCCATAGTGTCGAGGCGTGGGATGGCAAGGAACTTGTCGGCGGACTTTACGGTGTATCGCTTGGGGCCGCATTCTTCGGCGAGAGCATGTTTTCCCGCCGCACCAACGCCTCGAAAATTTGCCTCGTGCATCTGGTGGAGCGGCTGAGAGCAAGCGGTTTCGTGTTGCTCGACACTCAATTCACCACCGAGCATCTGAAGACATTCGGCGCGATCGATGTGCCGAAGCAGCAATACGCGAAAATGCTCGATCAGGCCGTCAACCAGCCAGACCTGCAATTCTAAAAATCATAACGTAACGTTATTTGCTTGCCGTTGAGGGAGCGGGAACTTCAGAGTCCTGCTTGCAGCCCGTCAGCCATACGTCGTAGATCGGGTGCTCGACAGCATTGAGGCCGGGGCTGTCGGCGAACATCCAGCCAGTGAAAATCCGCTTTATCTTGCGGTCGAGAGTGATTTCATCCACCTCGATGAAAGCATCGATCTTCTGGGCTTCCGTCTGGTCGCGCGAGTAACAGACCTTAGGCGTCACCTGGAGCGCGCCGAACTGAACCGTTTCGTCGATATAGACATCGAAAGACGTAATGCGGCCGGTGATCTTGTCGATGCCGGAAAACACTGCCACGCGGTTTTCAAGACGGGCGGCGGAGACGGGCGATACGAGGATGACAGCAGAGACCGCTGCAAACAGCGAGACTGTCAGCGCACGCAAAGAACGATCCCGCGTGAATATCCTCATACGATATGTCTCCAAAAAATTGCCTGTGTCGGGACGACGACCGGATCAACGCGTAAGGGCGGAATGTGGCAAAAACCGGTGAGGTCGGGTGCCAAGCGCGGCGTTTTGCACAACACCGCGCATCGCAATGCTCATTTTTCCCTGCTCAGTTGCCGGGGGTCCAGGCGTCGTAGTCGCCGGTTACGCGTGGACGCTCGCCTGCGACCGCCAGCGATCCCTGTGGGCGATAGGCCTTGGATGTGCCGGTAAGGTTGGCCTGATGCGCCTTCTGCCATTCCCGCGGAACATATGTTTCCTGGCTCGGCGGCACGTCGGTGCGGTAGTGCATCCAGCCATGCCAGCCGGGCGGAATGGCCGAAGCTTCGGCATAACCGTTATAGATCACCCAACGGCGCGGCATGCCCCAGGAGGTGGTGCCGCCTTCGTAATAGGTGTTGCCCAACTCGTCCTGTCCGACCTTCTTGCCGAAACGCCAGGTGTGAAACCGCGTTCCGATCGTCTGGCCGTTCCACCAGGTGAAGATTTGCGTCAGGAGAGTCTTCATTATGCGTTCCTCGGGCTTGAATGCGCCGCAGCGATTTTCCGTGCACGGCACAAGACAAGCTTATGCCGCCCCTCACGGCGATTGTCCAGTATTTCCCGATATATCCGCGCTATTTCAGCTTCATCCTGAAACCGAAATGCCGCTTCTCGAAACCCAGCCGCTCGTAAAAGCGATGGGCATCGAGCCTCGCCACGTTGGAGGTGAGCTGCACGGCTTTCATGCCCTTGGCGCGCGCTTCATCAAGGCAATAGTTGATCATGACTGCGCCGATGCCACGGCCGCGCATGTCGGGCCGCGTCTGCACCGCTTCAATCACCATGGATTTGGCGCCGCGCCCGATAAGCTTGGTCAGGATGGCCGTCTGGAAAGTGCCGACGATCTCGCCGTCCAGTTCCGCCACGTAAAGCGTCTCGGTGGGGGACGCCTCGATATCGCGGAAGGCCGCGAGATAGTCCGGCAGCGCCGATTCGTCGGCCGTATCGCCGTGGCCTCCGATTTCGTCAGCGGCATAGATGGCCGCGAGTGCGGAAACATCCTCTTGCCGTGCCGCGCGGATTATCAGCGTATCTAATGTCGCATTCATCGTTTCAGGCTCTTTTCCATGACGATACCGGGAAAACCATCGATACCCGCCATGCGCTCGATTCGGTCAACCTCGGTAAATCCGACGCCTTCATAAAAGGCTATTGCGACAGTATTTTTGGGCTCCACTTCCAGACGCATGATTTCCGCATCCGGAAAGCAGGTTTCAAGCTCGGCGAAGAGATCGCGGCCGACCCCCTGACGCTGGAATTCGGGCCCGACATAAAGCTGGTGCAACAGGGCCGTCTTGCTCATCTTCGCAGACATGGAAGCATAAGCCATACCGCCGATCTGCCGGCCATTATCGGCCACCAGAAATTCGCCGCCCTTTTTCTCGATGCGGTCCTTCATGGCCTGTGGCGAATGCCATGCGGCAATCAGCTCCTTCACCTTGTCCGCGCCGTAGATCGCGTCGTAGGTCGCATGCCAGGTGGTAGCCAGAAGCGCCCGGACCGGCTCGATATCGCGCTGGCTTGCCGTGCGTATGAAAAACATGATGTTTGCTCCGTCTCGAAACAGAAATGCCGGGCGTGATCCCGGCATAAATCAATGTCAGTCCCAGTGCTCGACGTCATCCTCGGGCTTATGCCGAGAATGACGGATGAGAACTTGCTACTTCAATGCCTTTGTACAGGCACGGGAAGCAGCGTCCGCTTACTCGTCCTCGATGCCGAGCTTGGCCTTCACCAGCGCCTGCACGGCCTGCGGGTTGGCCTTGCCGCCCGTCGCCTTCATGACCTGGCCGACGAACCAGCCGGCAAGCGCTGGCTTCGCTTTCACCTTCTCGACCTGATCGGGGTTGGCGGCGATGATCTCGTCCACAGCCTTTTCGATGGCGCCGGTATCCGTCACCTGCTTCATGCCGCGCGTCTCGACGATTTCGGCCGGGTTGCCACCCTCGTTCCAGACGATTTCGAACACATCCTTGGCGATCTTGCCGGAAATGGTCTCGGACTTGATGAGATCGATAATGCCGCCCAGCTGTTCGGGAGAAACCGGCGTCGTCTCTATGTCCTTGCCTGATTTGTTCAGCGCACCGAGAAGATCATTGATGACCCAGTTGGCGGCGGCCTTCGGATCGCGGCCGGCAGCAACCGCCTCGTAATAATCGGCGATCGCCTTTTCCGAAACGAGGATCGAGGCGTCGTAGACCGACAGGCCAAGATCGGCGACGAAACGGGCCTTCTTGTCATCAGGCAGTTCCGGCAGATCGACCTTCAGCGCCTCGACGAAAGCATCGTCGAATTCAAGCGGCAGCAGGTCCGGATCAGGGAAATAGCGATAGTCATGCGCGTCTTCCTTGGAGCGCATGGAACGCGTCTCACCCTTGCCGGGATCGAACAGGCGAGTTTCCTGATCGATGACACCGCCGTCTTCGAGAATGGCGATCTGGCGGCGCGCCTCATATTCGATGGCCTGGCCGACGAAGCGGATGGAGTTGACGTTCTTGATCTCGCAGCGCGTGCCGAAACCTTCGCCGGGACGGCGCACGGAGACGTTGACGTCGGCGCGCATCGAGCCTTCGTCCATGTTGCCGTCGCAGGTGCCGAGATAACGCACGATGGACCGCAGCTTGGTGAGATAGGCCTTTGCCTCATCCGACGAGCGCATGTCGGGCTTGGAGACGATTTCCATCAGCGCCACGCCAGAACGGTTCAGGTCCACGAAGGACATGGTCGGGTGCTGGTCGTGCATGGACTTGCCAGCGTCCTGCTCCAGATGCAGGCGCTCGATGCCGATCTCGATATCCTCGAAATTGCCCTGACGATCCGGACCGAGCGAAATCGTGATGATGCCCTCACCGACGATCGGGTCCTTGAACTGCGAAATCTGGTAGCCCTGCGGCAAATCCGGATAGAAGTAGTTCTTGCGGTCGAAGATCGAACGGTTGTTGATCTTGGCCTTCAGGCCGAGACCGGTGCGCACCGCCTGCTTGACGCATTCCTCGTTGATGACGGGAAGCATGCCGGGCATGGCGGCGTCCACCAGCGACACGTTGGAGTTCGGCGCATTGCCGAAAGTGGTCGAAGCGCCGGAAAACAGCTTGGAATTGGAGAGAACCTGCGCATGCACCTCCAGGCCGATCACGATTTCCCAATCGCCGGTGGCGCCGGGAATGAAGCGTTTCGGGTCGGGGGTGCGCACGTCTACAAGGGTCATATGAAGCTCACGATATACGGGTTCTTTGGCCTTGGTGGGTAGAACAAATGGAGCGCGGGCGCAAGACATCTTGCACCCTGTCGCGCCAGGCACCGGATTTTCGCCGGAACCGGATACGCGTTTTTTACGGTTCTCAGTTTCTATTCACGTCATGACCATGATCGCTCTCTGCTTCATGACCTATATGGCCTTCAATCTTTTCGTCTTTCTTGTCTATTGGTGGGACAAGGAGGCGGCAAGAAACGGTGGCTGGCGCATTCGGGAAAGTACTCTGTTATTGCTTGCTTTCATTGGCGGCAGCATGGGCGCAGTCTCGGCTCAACAACTGCTGCGCCACAAAACCCGCAAGGAACCCTTCCGCAGCATCCTGATATCCATCGTAATTTTACAGGTGGGCCTTGTCGCGTCCCTCGCCATCATGCCGGACTGGCCGATACGGCTTGTAACCGGCTTGCAGACGCTCTCTCAGAACCCCGGCCCATAAAGGCCGCTCTCGACCTCGACCAGCTGCTTTTGCAGGCCGACGGATTGCACGTCGCGATCAAGCTTCGGCGCATAGGAGACGGAGAGCCAGTGGACGCTGTAACCGTGATGACGGAAAAAAGCGACCGCCGGTTCGTTCTGCGCATGGGTTTCAAGCCGGATGGTTTCGAAATCACGTTGCAATATCTGCCGTTCGATATCCGCAAGAAGGAGGCTGCCTATACCTCTGCGCTGAAAATCCGGATCGATCCAGAAATCGGAAATCGCCTCGTTGAAATGTTCCCGTGCCGCCCATCCGGCAACCGCGCCGCCGAACTCGGCCACGCGGATGGCACGCCAGGACGAGCGGGTGAAATTGGAAAAGGCACTGGCGGCGTTATCGTAAAGCGTCGTGGTAATGCCGAGCGCTGTTGTGGCCTGCCGCCATGCCCTGAGGCCGATGGCCGCCAGAACCTCCGCTTCCTGCTCCTGCGCATTGCGAATGACGATCAAGCCGCGCCCTCCATGGCCCAACGAAGTAAAGCACCGGCGGTGCGATTCGGCCAGTGCGGTTTCCACACCGCCCTGCCCGCCCGGTCGGGTGATGCCCGTGGGACTTGACCGCGCAGGTCTCCCCCGCTAACCAAAAAGAGCAAACAAGGAGTTTTTATGTTCGCTCAATCGGAGTCCCGGTAACGGCCCTGCCCGCAAGTTTCTTGCGCGCCGGGCCATTATGAAACCGACCTGGATGCCTTAACGGCACCCGGACCTGTTTTCATGCGTCTAGAAGACGCCGACCGGATTTCCGACAATGGACATTTCCCGCGCCGAACAGCGCATTCTTCACCTGCTCGCCCAGGGCGGCAGCATCGAACTCGTTCGAGACGACCATCACAAAATCGAAAAACTCGCGCTCTATACGCGCGACGGCTGGATTTTCAGCGGCCTCGATCTCCTTACCTTCCGCAAACTGAAGCAGAAGAGAGCCATCGCCTCCTCGGGCGGCAAGCCTTACCGCATCACGACGCGTGGCTTGGAACTCGTACGGGGTGAGCTGGACAATCGATAAAAACAAACGGGCGGCACTTGATGCCGCCCGTGACAATTATAGAGCTTTTGTTCAGCCGCTTACCACCACTTGGCAGGCGTGAACTTGCCAGCAGCCTGCTCGATGGCATGCGCCGTCTTGAAGAGCGTCTCTTCTTCGAACGGCTTGCCGATGAGCTGCAAGCCGAGCGGCAGGCCCCTGCCGTCCAGGCCGGCAGGCACCGAGAGGCCGGGAAGACCGGCCATGTTGACCGTAATGGTGAAGACGTCCTGGAGGTACATCTTGACGGGATCGGAAGCGAGTTCCTCATCGCCGACAGCGAAGGCGGAAGACGGTGTAATCGGCGCCAGAATGGCGTCGACGCCCTCATGGAAGACGTTTTCGAAATCGCGCTTGATCAGCGTGCGGACCTTTTGCGCCTTCAGGTAATAGGCGTCGTAATAACCGGCTGAAAGCACGTAGGTGCCGACCATGATACGGCGCTGCACTTCCTTGCCGAAACCGGCTGCACGGCTCTTCTCGTACATGTCGGCAATGTCCTTGCCGTCGACGCGCAGGCCGTAACGTACGCCGTCATAACGAGCGAGGTTGGACGAAGCTTCCGCGGGCGCGACGATGTAATAGGCCGGAAGCGCGTATTTGGTGTGCGGTAGCGAGATATCGACCACTTCGGCACCGGCATCGCGCAGCCATTCGACGCCCTTTGCCCAGAGCTTTTCGATTTCTTCCGGCATGCCATCGACGCGATATTCCCTGGGGATACCGATCTTCAGGCCCTTGAGCGACTGGCCGATGGCCTTTTCGTAATCCGGCACCGGCAGGTCGACGGAGGTCGTATCCTTTGCGTCAACGCTCGCCATCGTCTTCAACAGGATAGCGGCGTCGCGCACGTCACGTGCGATCGGGCCGGCCTGATCGAGCGAGGAAGCATAAGCAACGATGCCGTAACGCGAGCAACGGCCATAAGTAGGCTTGATGCCGACGGTGCCGGTAAAGGCAGCTGGCTGGCGGATGGAGCCGCCGGTGTCGGTTGCCGTGGCGCCGGCGCACAGATGCGCGGCAACGGCTGCGGCCGAACCGCCGGAGGAGCCACCGGGCACGAGCTTCTGCTCTGAGCCATTGGCGCGCCAGGGGTTGATGGCCGGACCGTACCAGGAGCTTTCGTTGGACGAGCCCATGGCGAACTCGTCCATGTTGAGCTTGCCGAGCATGACGGCGCCCTGGTCCCAGAGGTTCTGGGTGACGGTCGATTCGTATTTCGGCTTGAAGCCATCGAGAACATGCGAACACGCCTGCGTGTGCACGTCACGGGTGGCGAAAAGGTCCTTCACGCCGAGCGGAACGCCTTCCAGCTCGCCCGCCGCGCCTGCGGCGATGCGGCCATCGGAGGCTTTCGCCATGTCGCGCGCCTTTTCAGGCGTCAAGGCAACATAGGCGTTCAGCGCGCCGTTGGCGGCGTCGATGGCGGCAATATAGGCGTCGGTCAGCTCGAGGGCGGAAAACTCTTTCGCCTTGAGCTTTTCGCGGGCTTCGGCAATGGTCAGGCTCGTCAGGTCGGTCATGGTCGGCAACGGCTTTCGAAATCTTGGAAAAATCGGGCGGCAAACGGCGGTCGGACTATTCGACCACTTTCGGAACCATGAAGAAGTCCCGGTCGGTCGCAGGCGCATTGGCGACGATGTCTTCCGCCTTGTTGCCGTCGGTCACGACGTCGGCACGCTTTTTCATATCCACGGGGGTAACGGAGGTCATCGGCTCGACGCCGTCAACATTCACTTCCGAAAGCTGCTCCACGAAACCGAGTATGCCGTTCAACTGGCCAAGCATATTTTGTGCTTCGTCTTCAGTAACAGCGATACGGGCAAGGCGCGCAACGCGCTTTACGGTGGCGAGATCGACGGACATGGTTCTACTCCGGTCAGAATTTTCCTAACCGCTATAATCACCATGTCCGCCATTCGCAACGGTAGAAAGCATGTCGCGTAAAACTGTGTAGCGGTTTTGCTGTAGCGACATGCGTCAGCAAAATGTCAGAAGGACAGTATTTCGCCCGGCTTCGGCGTGTGGACGCGCGCATCCGAGCCTTCCATGCCGGCCACGAACTTCTCCGGCGTCTGGTCAACGATCGGGAAGGAACCATAGTGGCAGGGAATGACGTTGGCGAATTTGAAAAAGCGCTGGCAGGCGAGTGCAGCCACCGCACCACCCATCGTGAAGCGGTCGCCGATTGGCACGAGACCGATATCCGGCTGGTGCAATTCGTTGATGAGCTTCATGTCGGAGAAAATATCCGTATCGCCCATATGATAGACGGCCGGACCGTCTTCGAAATGCAGCATCAGTCCATTGGCGTTGCCGAGTGAATGAGAAACGCCATCCTCCGTGATCTGGGCGGACGAATGCAGCGCATTGGTGAAGGTTACGGAAAAACCGTCGAAATGTACCGTGCCGCCGGTATTACCCATATCGACCTTCGCCACGCCCTTGGTGGAAAGCCAGGCGGCGAGATCGGCATTGGCAAGCACTGTCGCGCCCGTTTCGCGAGCAAGCTGGACGGTATCCCCCACATGATCGCCGTGGCCGTGGGTCAGGAGAATATGGGTGATGCCTTCAGCCGCGCTTTTCGCATCCTGTCCGGCAAAACCGGGATTGCCGGTGAAAAACGGATCGATAAGGATCTTCGCGCTGCCGTTTTCAAGGCGGAAGGCGGAATGGCCGAGCCAGGTGATTTTCATGGGAAGTTCTCCTTTGTATTGCCCGTATATTATGACATAGGACGGCTTGAACAACCGCACTACCGATATTTCAGAGAGGCGACAATGGCCGCGGATAATGACGATTACGTGTATGACGAGGCGACCGGCGAATGGCGGCCTGCGTCCGAGCTGGCCGCAGAAGCTTTGCGCGCGAACGAAGTGCGCGATGCGGCAGGCAACGTGCTTGCGGATGGTGACCAGGTAACGCTGATCAAGGATCTGAAGGTCAAAGGCACCAATACGGTCATCAAGCAGGGCACTGTCATCAAATCGATCCGCCTGACCGGAAATCCGGAAGAAATCGATTGCAGGCACGAGACGGTCAAGGGCCTGGTGCTGCGCACCGAATTCGTCCGAAAAAGATAAAGGACAGCGTACGACATGGCGATACTTACCATCGAGGAGCTCGCGGAAACGCTTCAGCCGGCGCAGGCGATTGCGGGCCTCGACCTTGGGACGAAAACCATCGGACTTGCCATGTCGGACCTGTCGCGGCGCTTCGCCACGCCGCGCCCCGTCATCAAACGGGTCAAATTCACTCGGGATGCCGAGGTGCTGCTGGCCTTTGCCGAAAAGGAAAAGGTATCCGCTTTCATCATCGGCCTGCCCATAAACATGGATGGATCGGCCGGACCACGCGCTCAGGCAACACGCGCCTTCGTTCGTACCATGGGGGAGAAAACCGCCCTGCCCTTCATTTTCTGGGATGAACGGCTTTCAACGGTCGCCGCCGAACGTGTGCTTCTGGAAATGGATGTCTCTCGCGCCAAACGGGCCGAACGCATCGATTCGGCAGCCGCAAGCTTCATTCTTCAGGGCGCGCTGGACAGGCTTTCGGCACTCGCCCGCGCAACGGGCTGACGTCCCTGCCACCAATTGGCAATCTGTTTTCGCTTGCGGAAAGCAAGGATCGCAAAAACGATCAGGCTGTCGACCGCTATGGCGCGCGCGACCAGCGGCGGCAGGCTTTCCGGCGGCAGGCCGAGGATATTACCGTAAATCTGGAATACCAGATCATGCGTCTGGCGCGTCAGCATGAAGAAGCCGAAGCTCAAGTCGTAATAGGATAGCCAGTACCAGCTGCCGAGCAATGCAACGGGACCGGCCCAGAGGATCAAAAACCACTTCATGCAGTCTGCTCCCGCGTGAAAATCGTATCGGGAATGCCAGCAAGCACCGCCCAGCGCACCAGAGCCATCAGGCAAAGGTTAAACGCTGGCGCGTCAATATCCAACGGCAGCATAGCAAAAAACGTCATCATGACGCCCAAAGCTGTCCAGCGGCTCACTTGCGGCTCCCTTATACGCAGTCATTGCGCATGGTTAACATTGTGTTAATTCACACTGGACCGGTAACCATGGCTAAGCAAATGAAAGCTGTCGGTATGGTTAACGGTGGCGGGTCCGGCTGTGGAAAACACCCCTCACGAAGCCAACGGCATGCGATGCCGCAAGGTTGCCGGACCGCTGAAAACATGGTTGATTTTTCGTCAAATAACGGCCGATTTTGTTAAGGCGACCGTCTCGCCCGGCTCGTTACGCCGCGCTCAGCCGTAAACGCCGCGCACCAGTCTTTTGACGGCGGTTGCAATCTTGTCCCAGTCCTTGTCCGACTTCAACGGCACGCCGGCGAACTGGCCGCTGGTGGCGGCGGAAATCACGAGATGCTGGATGGCGGCGAACAACACGGCATTGACGGCTGCGGTATCTACGCCCTTGGGTGCTGCCAGCGATCCGCGCATGCGCTCCAGCCATTTGCCGAGCGATTTCGCACGGGCTTCGGCAAGCTGCCTGACCTGCGGCGAGCCATCCGACACTTCCCAGGCAATGATCTTGCAGACGAGAGGATCGCTGCGCAGCGCATCCATGAAATAAAGCGCCAGCTTTTCCATGAGATCGCCATAGGTCAACAGGAACATGCCACCGGTATCTTCAGGAATACGGTCCTTTACCCAGGATCCGAGATCCTCGCCGATCGCCTCGATCAACCCTTCCAGACCGCCGAAATAACGGTAGATCAGCTGCTTGTCGCATCCGGCGCGGCGCGCAACGGCATTGATGCCAAAACCCTGAAAGCCCTCTTCGGCCAGAAGCGACCGGGCCGCCTCAAAAATCGCCTTTTCGGTCGCAGCGCGATCCTTGATGCGCTTTTCCGGCTTGTCGGCTGAAATCACCTCTGCGGTCGCCAGCATACTTCCCTACCCGTCTTTTAAAAGGCCTGACCCAACGGGTTAACAAAGCATGAAGACAAGGACAATGCAGCGCAGCGGCTGGGGAGAAGGTTCCTGTGGATGAATTAAGATCGAGGACCCGTACCCCGCAAATAATCACTCCAGCGCCATTCCAAACCACACGGTGCCTGGTGTGTCGTGGGTTTCGAGACGTTTGAAGCCGCGAGTTTCCCAAAAGCGAATACCCGCCTGGTTGCGCTCGCTGGCGCCGAGGTGGATGCCGTAGACGTTGTTTTGTCTCGCCATATCGAGCCAGCGCGACAAAAGCCGCGTGCCGCCGCCCTTGCCCTGTGTGCGTGGCAGAAGGTTCAAGTGGATATGGGCCGGAAACGGATCGGTCAGCCAGGTTGGCGTGTGGCGCGGGTGGTGGATGAAATGTGCACGGCGCTGATCGGCGTCCCATGTTTGCTGGTCGCCGACGGGGTCGGGATAAAGGGCGCGCAGATGCGGCCACCACTCACGCTCCAGCCGCTCATCATGCAAGGCGGTATCGAGCGCGCCGGCGATGTAACCGCAGACACCCTCTTCGTCTTCCGCCACAAAAACGGCATCGGGCCACAGATGCAGATAAGGCACGGAATAAATATGCCCCACCATGCGGCCATCGCGATAA
Source organism: Agrobacterium sp. SORGH_AS_0745 (assembly GCF_030818995.1). Classification (NCBI taxonomy): domain Bacteria; kingdom Pseudomonadati; phylum Pseudomonadota; class Alphaproteobacteria; order Hyphomicrobiales; family Rhizobiaceae; genus Agrobacterium; species Agrobacterium sp. SORGH_AS_0745. The sequence goes on along the minus strand of NZ_JAUTBI010000003.1, from coordinate 1,958,824 downwards.
AGCGGGGTGGCATCCTGCCCGGCATCGCCGGTGGCAAGACTGATGGCGTAGAGCGCCTCTTCATCTTCAGGACGGGCGGAGCGGAAGGTCAGCATCTGCTATCGACCCCCATCTCCATGCGCGCGCACGCGCCCAACGACTTAAAGACAGAAATACGCCCCACGCCAACGCCTTTTCTCAAATCCGATACCCCTCCCACAGGGACAGCAACAACAGCCTTCCACCCTTTATCGGTCAGGACGCGGGCGGATACAATAAATCGATTATATAATTCGGATCAAAGCGAGAATCGAGCATGCCGTAAGTATGTCGCCAACCACCCGCCAGACGGGTTTCGAGGAAGGCGTCTGCGATCTTGCCGGCGCCGAGCCGGCAAAGCTCGGCGGCAGCGGCAGCAAGTGCGAATTGCTCCACCAGCAGGCGGGCAGCACCCTCATCGCGTTCGGCAAGCGCGATTGCGGCGCGCAGCACATCCGTGGTCTTTTTTCCGGCGGGTCCGAGGTCGCGCTCCAGCGTCTGGAAAACGAGATCGAACAGATCCTTGCCGCGCTGAAGAACACGCAGCACATCCAGCGCCATGACGTTGCCGGAGCCTTCCCAGATGGCATTGACCGGCGCTTCGCGGTAGTGGCGGGCAATCGGCCGTTCTTCCACATATCCGTTGCCGCCAAGGCACTCCATCGCCTCGTAGATCAACGCCGGCGCGATCTTGCAGCACCAGTATTTCACAATCGGCGTCATCACCCGCGCATAGGCCGCCTCGGCGGCATTGTTGCGGGCGGCATCGAATGCCGATGCCAGCCGGAACGAGAGTGCCGTTGCGGCTGCGACATCCAGCGCCATATCGGCGAGAACGCGCGTCATGATCGGCTGGCTGACCAGCGTCTTGCCGAAGACGGAACGGCCGCGTGCGAAATGCACGGCTTCTGCGAGCGAAGCGCGCATCATGCCTGATGATGCCAGCGCGCAGTCGAGCCGCGTCAGCGTCACCATGTCGAGAATGGTGCGCACACCGCTGCCCGGCTCACCCAGAAGATAACCGAAAGCATCGGTAAACTCGACTTCGGCGGAGGCGTTGGAGCGGTTGCCGAGCTTGTCCTTCAGGCGCTGGAAATGCAGGCCGTTGGCAGAACCGTCTTCCAGATAACGCGGCACCAGGAAACAGCCCATGCCGTCGCCCATCTGCGCCAGCATGACGAAACCGTCGCTCATCGGCGCGGAGAGGAACCATTTGTGGCCGGACAGGCGATAGATGCCCTCGCCCACCCGCTCCGCCGTGCTGCGGTTGGCGCGCACATCCGTGCCGCCCTGTTTTTCCGTCATGCCCATGCCGACGGTGACGGCGGTTTTCTGCAAGGCCGGCTTCTGCGAGGAATCATATTTCCGCGACAGTATCTTCGGCACCCATTCCTTCTGCACACGCGACGAGGTCATGATGGCGGCAACGGAGGCGCTGGTCATGGTCAAGGGGCAGAGATGCCCGGCCTCGAGCTGCGAGGTCAGATAAAATTTGGTGGCGCGCGCCTTGTGTTCATTGCCGCGCGTTTCGGCTGCATTTTCCCAGACGCTGGAATGAAGACCCGATGACATGGAACGGCGCATCAGTGCGTGCCATGCGGGATGGAACTCAACCTGATCGAGACGTTCCCCGCGCGGGCCATGCGTGTGCAGCTGCGGCACGCCCTGATTGGCCATGCGCGCCAGTTCCTGCGCTTCGTGCGAGGTTACGTAACGGCCGAGCTGGTCGAACTCGTCCCTCAGATTGCGTGACAGGCCGGATGTGAGGTCGACGATCAGCGGATCGGAACGATAGGCATTGATACCGGACCATAGGCTAGGCTGGTTTAGTTCGGCGAGCGATTCTTCTGTCCGGTTCATGCCTGTCATTCGCATCCTTCTATCGGGATTCGTGCTTTATTGCGTGTATATGCCAAAACCCGGCTTATCGCATGCTTGCCCGCAAAGCCACCTGTCTTTATAGACCCGTTGACTATTGCGACCCGGAGGACAATTTCCATGGTCTATTTTCCCCACCGCCATCTCCTCGGCATAAAGGGGCTTTCCCATCAGGATATAACCCTGCTTCTCGACAAGGCCGACGAAGCGGTGAAAATCAGCCGTCAGCGCGAGAAAAAAACCTCGACGCTTCGGGGCCTCACGCAGATCAACCTGTTCTTCGAAGCTTCGACCCGGACACAATCCTCCTTCGAACTTGCCGGAAAACGGCTTGGCGCCGATGTGATGAACATGTCGGTCAGCAATTCCTCGGTGAAGAAGGGCGAAACGCTGATCGACACGGCGATGACGCTGAACGCCATGCGCCCCGATGTGCTGATCGTGCGTCACTCCTCTGCCGGTGCCGCAGCCCTTCTCGCGCAGAAGGTTGCCTGCTCCGTGGTCAATGCCGGCGACGGCCAGCATGAACACCCGACGCAGGCCCTTCTCGACGCGCTGACCATTCGCCGCGCCAAGGGTGATCTTTCGGGAATAACGGTGGCGATCTGCGGCGACGTACTGCATTCGCGCGTTGCCCGCTCCAACATCATCCTGCTCAACCAGATGGGCGCGCGCGTGCGCGTCGTGGCTCCCGCGACGCTTCTTCCCTCCGGTATCCGCGACATGAGCGTCGAGGTCTTCCATGACATGAAGGAAGGCCTGAAGAACGCCGATGTTGTGATGATGCTGCGCCTGCAGCGCGAGCGCATGTCCGGCTCCTTCGTGCCTTCGGTGCGCGAATATTTCCACTATTACGGTCTCGATGCCGAAAAGTTGAAGGCAGCGAAAGAAGATGCGCTGGTCATGCATCCCGGCCCGATGAACCGTGGCGTGGAAATCTCATCCGAAGTGGCTGATGGTCCGCAGAGCGTCATCGAAAGCCAGGTGGAAATGGGGGTTGCCGTGCGCATGGCTGTCATGGAAACCCTGCTTGTCTCGCAAAATCAGGGTGAGCGCGTATGAGTGCCGTGACCGTTCTCAAAAACCTTCGCATCGTTGATCCCTCCCGCAATCTGGACGAGGTGGGCAGCATCGTCATCGGTGCCGACGGCACGATCCTCGCCTCCGGCGGGCAGGCACACAACCAGGGTGCGCCCGAGGGTGCGACGGTTCGCGACTGCAAGGGGCTGCTGGCCGTTCCCGGTCTGGTGGATGCCCGCGTCTTTGTCGGTGAGCCGGGCGGCGAACACCGTGAAACCATCGAATCCGCATCGCGCGCGGCAGCGGCCGGCGGCGTCACCAGCATCATCGTCATGCCGGACACCGACCCCGTTATCGACGACATTGCGCTGGTCGAATATGTGAAAAAGGCGGCACGCGACAAGGCGCTCGTCAATGTGCATCCCGCCGCAGCACTGACCAAGGGCCTCAACGGCGAGGAAATGACCGAGATCGGCATGCTGAAGGAAGCCGGTGCGGTTGCCTTCACCAATGGCCGCAGGGCGCTTTCCGACACGCTGGTGCTGCGCCGCGCCATGACCTATGCGCGCGAATTGGGTGCGGTGATTGCACTTGAGACCCGCGACAAATATATCGGCGGCGGCGACATGAACGAGGGGCTTTTCGCAAGCTGGCTCGGTCTGTCCGGAATCCCCAAGGAAGCCGAGATCATTCCGCTGGAGCGCGACCTGCGCATTGCCGGTCTGACGCAAGCGATCTATCACGCCGCCAAGATTTCCGTGCCGGAATCGGCAGAAGCGATCCGTCTTGCCCGGCAGCGGGGCGTCAAGGCGACCTGCGGCATCTCGATCAACCATCTGACGCTGAACGAGAACGATATCGGCGAATACCGTACCTTCTTCAAGCTCTCACCTCCCTTGCGCGCCGAAGACGACCGCAAGGCCATGGTCGAGGCGCTGAAGGATGGCACGATCGACATCATCGTTTCCTCGCACGACCCGCAGGACGTGGACACCAAGCGCCTGCCCTTTTCGGATGCGGCAAGCGGTGCGGTGGGGCTGGAAACCATGCTGGCGGCGGCGCTTCGCCTTCACCATAGCGGCGAGGTTCCGCTGATGCGGCTGATCGATGCGCTTTCCACCCGCCCGGCGAAAATCTTCGGACTGGATGCGGGAACGCTTAATGCCGGCGCGAAGGCTGATATCACGCTGATCGACCTGGACGAGCCTTGGCTGGTTGCAAGAGATCAACTGGTGTCGAAATCCAAGAATACGCCGTTTGAGGATGCCCGTTTCAGCGGCCGCGCTGTCGCCACTTATGTGGCTGGCAAAGCGGTTCATTCCTTGGCATAAGATCACGGGCATGGGATCACGCTGGCGCGCGACGAGAGGGAACGTTGAATGAGTGCTTTGACTGACTGGCAGACGGCGCCTGCCCTTCTCGCGCTTGCGGCGCTGATTGGCTATCTATTCGGCTCGATACCCTTCGGCCTGCTTCTCACCCGCATGGCGGGGCTGGGCGATGTGCGCAAGATTGGTTCCGGCAATATTGGCGCCACCAATGTGCTGCGCACCGGCAACAAGAAGCTCGCCGCAGCGACATTGCTGCTCGATGCGCTGAAGGGCACCGCCGCAGTGCTCGTCGCCAATGCGCTCTGGGGTTACGAGGCGTCTCTGGTTGCCGGTTTCTTTGCCTTTCTCGGCCATCTGTTTCCGGTGTGGCTCGGTTTCAAGGGCGGCAAGGGCGTGGCGACCTATATCGGCGTGCTTTTAGGCGCTGCCCCCCTGATGATGCTGGCTTTTGCGCTGATCTGGCTCGCAACCGCGTTCATCACCCGGTATTCCTCGCTGTCGGCGCTGGTTGCCATGCTTGTGATCCCGGTCGCCCTCTGGATAGTCGGGCCTGAAAAGACGGCGCTTCTGGTAACGTTGCTGAGCGTGATTTCCTGGTGGAAACACCGGGAAAACATCGCACGGCTTCTGGCCGGCACGGAAAGCAGGATCGGGCAAAAGGGCTAAGGCCAGCTTTAGGGATAAGTCATGCCGCATGAGGAAACGACACGGCAGGGCATAGAGCTTTCCGCGCGGCAGCGGGTCGCATGGCTTCGGCTGATCCGCAGCGACAATATCGGCCCCGTCACCTTCCGCGAACTCATCAATCATTTTGGCAGCGCTGAAAAAGCGCTCTCTGCCCTGCCCGAGCTTTCAAGGCGCGGCGGTTCATTGCGCAGCCCGCGCATTGCCACACAGGCGGAAGCGGAAGGCGAAATCGAAACGGCTGAAAGATTCGGCGCTCGCTTCGTCGGCATCGGTGAGCCAGACTATCCGCCTGCCCTGCGACAGCTCGACGGCGCGCCGCCACTGATCGCCATGAAGGGATCAGCATCCACCGCAACAAGACCTTGCGTCGGCATCGTCGGATCACGCAACGCCTCCATCAACGGCGCGAAATTCGCCGCGATGCTGGCGCGCGATTGCGGTCGTGCGGGCTATACGATCGCTTCCGGGCTGGCGCGCGGCATCGATGCGGCAGCGCACCGGGCAAGCCTTGCAACCGGCACGGTGGCCATGCTGGCGGGCGGTCTCGACCGTCCCTACCCTCAGGAAAATTTTGGGCTCTTGCAGGACATCTACGAACAGGGCGGCGCGACGATCAGCGAAATGCCCTTCGGCTGGGAGCCACGCGCGCGGGATTTTCCCCGCCGCAACCGGCTGATATCAGGCGTCTCGCTCGGCGTCGTCATAGTGGAAGCGGCAGAACGATCCGGTTCGCTGATCACGGCGCGGCTTGCCGGCGAAGCGGGCCGGCTGGTTTTCGCCGTGCCAGGCTCCCCACTCGATGCGCGCTGCGAAGGCACCAACCGGCTGATCAAGGAAGGCGCGATGCTGACCACGGGGGCGGCCGATATTCTCGATGCGCTACGACCGCTGATGGAACCGCAATTGCCTTATGACCGCAAGGTCGAGGAACCACGATCCGATGAGGAAATGTCACCGCCCGGAGATGACGAGCGCAGCATCGTTGCCGCCGCTCTCGGGCACTCACCCGTCGAAACGGACGATATCATTCGCCACACGGGTTTTTCCGCGGCCACGGTTCACATGGTGCTGCTGGAACTCGATATTGCCGGGCGGTTAAACCGGCACGCCGGGGGGCGGGTTTCGCTCCTCGCGGATTGATAGCTTGCGCCGCCCGCTCTGGATATCGCCGACTTCCACATAGGCCATTTCAATCAGATAGCACAGCATGTCGGCGCCCTCGCGATTGGCGACGAGCCTCAGTTCCGCGAGCATCTGGCGAATGTAAGCCAAGTTCTCTCTGGTCCCTTCATTATCGGCATTATTGTTTGTTGCGTTCGGGACCATATATCTATCCTGGAATTTCAACCTGAAACAAAGATCATTACGTCAATTCAAATCATGTTGGTCACTATAACAAATTTACCAAAGATTGCAATACAACGACAGATTATCCATAGGTTGCAATTGCCTTGGAGCGATAAAATCGGGCTTGCCTCTTGACCCGCGCGCATTACCTGTCCATGTCGAATTATAAAGAAGGCGAATTGCGGCATTATGCCGTGATCCGGCTATGTTAACGGACCAGTTCCAGAGAAAAAACAATATGAATGTCGTCGTCGTAGAATCTCCTGCCAAAGCCAAGACGATCAACAAGTATCTTGGTCCGGGCTACAAGGTTCTTGCATCCTTTGGCCACGTCCGGGACCTTCCTGCCAAGGATGGATCTGTGCTGCCCGACCAGGACTTCGAAATGTCCTGGGAGGTCGATAGCGCATCCGCCAAGCGCATGAAGGACATTGCCGACGCGGTGAAATCCTCCGACGGCCTGTTTCTCGCAACCGACCCGGATCGCGAGGGTGAAGCGATTTCCTGGCATGTGCTTGATCTCTTGAAGAAGAAGCGCGTTCTCGGCGACAAGCCGGTGAAGCGCGTGGTCTTCAACGCCATCACCAAAAAGGCGGTACTGGACGCGATGGCGAACCCGCGCGACATCGACGTGCCGCTGGTCGATGCCTATCTTGCCCGCCGTGCGCTGGATTATCTCGTCGGTTTCAACCTGTCGCCGGTTTTGTGGCGCAAGCTGCCGGGCGCCCGTTCCGCCGGCCGCGTGCAGTCCGTTTCGCTGCGTCTCGTCTGCGACCGCGAAGCCGAGATCGAGCGTTTCGTCTCCGAGGAATACTGGAACATCAGCGCGCTGCTGAAGACACCGCGCGGTGACGAGTTCGAGGCGAAGCTGGTTTCCGCCGATGGCAAGAAGCTGCAAGGCCGTTCGATCAAGACAGGAGATGACGCCAACCGCCTGAAGGCGCTCCTGGAAGGCGCGACCTATATTGTCGATACGGTCGAGGCGAAACCCGTCAAGCGCAATCCCGGCCCGCCCTTCACCACCTCGACGCTGCAGCAGGCTGCCTCCTCGCGCATGGGCTTTTCGGCCTCGCGGACCATGCAGGTGGCCCAGAAGCTTTATGAAGGTATCGACATCGGCGGCGAAACCGTTGGTTTGATCACCTATATGCGTACCGACGGCGTGCAGATGGCGCCGGAAGCGATCGATGCCGCACGCCGCGCCATCGGCGAGCAGTTTGGCGACCGCTATGTGCCGGAAAAGGCGCGCTTCTACTCGACCAAGGCAAAGAACGCGCAAGAAGCGCACGAAGCTATCCGTCCGACCGATTTTAACCGCACACCGGATCAGGTGAAGCGTTACCTCGATCCCGACCAATTGCGTCTTTACGACCTCATCTGGAAGCGCGGCATTGCGAGCCAGATGGCATCTGCCGAAATCGAACGTACCACGGTGGAAATCCTTGCCGACAAGGACGGTGAAAAGGCCGGGCTTCGTGCCGTCGGTTCCGTCATCCGCTTCGACGGCTTCATTGCCGCCTATACCGACCAGAAAGAAGATGGCGAGCAGAGCGACGACGGTGACGATGAAGGCCGCCTGCCACAGATCAATGCGCGCGAGAACCTCGCCAAGCAGAAGATCAACGCCAGCCAGCACTTCACCGAGCCGCCACCGCGTTATTCGGAAGCATCGCTCATCAAGAAGATGGAAGAACTCGGCATCGGCCGTCCTTCCACCTATGCGGCGACGCTGAAGACGCTAAGCGACCGCGAATATATCATCATCGACAAGCGCAAGCTCATTCCCCATTCGCGCGGACGGCTGGTGACGGCTTTCCTCGAAAGCTTCTTTGCCAAATATGTCGAATACGACTTCACCGCCGATCTGGAAGAAAAGCTCGACCGCATTTCCGCGGGCGAACTGGACTGGAAGCAGGTGCTGCGCGATTTCTGGAAGGATTTCTTCGCGCAGATCGAAGATACCAAGGAATTGCGCGTTACCAACGTGCTGGATGCGCTCAATGAAGTTCTGGCCCCGCTGGTCTTCCCCAAGCGTGAGGACGGCTCCGATCCGCGCATCTGTCAGGTTTGCGGCACCGGCAACCTTTCGCTGAAGCTCGGCAAATACGGCGCTTTCGTCGGTTGCTCCAATTATCCGGAGTGCAACTTTACCCGCCAGCTCACGTCCGATGGCTCGGAAGCCGAAGCTTCCGTATCCAACGAGCCGAAAGCGTTGGGTGCCGATCCGATGACCGGCGAGGAGTTGACGCTTCGGTCTGGCCGTTTCGGCCCGTACATCCAGCGCGGCGATGGCAAGGAAGCCAAGCGCTCCTCGCTGCCCAAGGGCTGGAAGCCTGAGGACATCGACCACGAAAAGGCGCTGGCGCTCATCAACCTGCCGCGCGATATCGGCAAGCATCCCGAAACCGGCAAGATGATTTCCGCCGGGCTTGGCCGCTACGGACCCTTCCTGTTGCATGATGGTTCCTATGCGAACCTCGAAAGCATCGAAGACGTGTTCTCGATCGGCCTCAACCGTGCCGTTACCGTCATTGCCGAGAAGCAGAGCAAGGGACCGGGGCGCGGCCGCAACGGCACGCCTGCGGCGCTGAAGGAACTGGGTGATCACCCAGATGGCGGCCCGATCACCGTCCGCGACGGGCGTTACGGCGCTTACGTCAACTGGGGCAAAGTTAACGCCACCATTCCAAAGGGGCAGGATCCGACCTCCGTGACGCTGGACGAATCGCTGGTGCTGATTGCCGAGCGTATCGCCAAGACAGGAACCGGCGGCAAGCCCGCCAAGGCCAAGAAACCTGCTGCCAAGAAGGCCGATGGCGACACAGCCGCAAAGCCGAAGGCGACAAAAGCCAAGGCCGCAACGAAAAGCAAGACGGCTGCCAAGCCGAAGGCCGCAGCCAAACCCAAGAAGGCAGAATCGTGAGCAAGGCGCCGCGTCAGAGACAGGGTTCCGCCAGCGACGGCTTCGGACGTACCGGGCGCGGCAAGCGGGCAAATGAAGGTGAAGGCATCATCCATGGCGAGGTGCCTTCCCGCGAAGTGCTGCTGAAATTCATCGCCGAGCATCCGCAGCAGGCCTCCAAGCGCGAAATCGCCAAGGCTTTCGGGCTGAAGGGCGACGACCGCGTTGTGCTCAAGGCACTGCTGAAGGAGCTTGAAAGCGACGGCATGGTGCAGAAGAGCCGCAAGACGCTGACGCGACCGGGTGGCCTGCCGCCGGTGACGGTTCTCGACATCACCACCCGCGACAAGGACGGCGAATTGATCGGCCGGCCTGCCGAATGGCCTGAAGATCAGGGCGCGGCCCCCGCCGTGCTCATCCGCCAGTCCTCGCAGGACCGCAGTAAGAAAGCCCCTGCCGCCGGTCTCGGCGATCGCATTCTGGCAAAAATATTCCCTTCCAAGGACAGCGTCGGCCCGGCCTACACGGCCCGCGTCGTCAAGCTGATCGACCGTCGTCAGAACGCACTGCTTGGCGTGTTCAAGGAAACGGAAGGCGGCGGCGGACGCCTGATGCCGATCGACCGGCGCGGCGAGGAAATGGTCATCGACCCCGAGGGTGTGGGCGATGCCAAGGACGGCGACCTGATCGAGGTGGAAACCTCGCGCAACAGCGGTCGTTACGGCCTGACACGCGCAAAGGTTCTTTCGGTGGTCGGCTCAGTCGCCTCGGAGAAGGCGATCTCGATGATCGCGATCCATGCCCACGGTATTCCGCACATCTTCCCGCCGAATGTTCTGGCCGAGGCGGATGCCGCAAAACCCGCGACCATGTCGCACCGTGAAGACTGGCGCGACCTGCCGCTGATCACGATCGATCCGGCTGACGCCAAGGACCATGACGACGCGGTCTATGCCGAACTAGACCCCTCGCCCGACAATCCTGATGGAGTGATCGTCACCGTCGCTATCGCCGACGTGTCCTGGTATGTGCGATCAGGCGCACCGCTCGACCGCGAGGCGCTGAAGCGCGGTAACTCCGTCTATTTCCCTGATCGTGTCGTGCCGATGCTGCCGGAACGCATCTCCAACGATCTCTGCTCGCTGAAGGAAGGCGTCGACCGCCCTGCCCTTGCTGTGCGGATGACCTTCTCGAAGGAAGGCCGCAAGGCGAGCCACACTTTCCATCGCATCATGATGAAGAGTGCCGCCAAGCTCTCCTACCAGCAGGCGCAGGCCGCAATCGACGGCCGCCCGGACGACAAGACCGGCACGCTGCTGGAGCCAATCCTGAAGCCGCTGTGGCACGCCTATGCCGTGATGAAGCGCGGCCGCGATCGCCGCCAGCCGCTGGAACTCGACATGCCGGAGCGCAAGATCCAGCTCAGGCCCGACGGGACAGTAGACAAGGTCGTCATTCCCGAACGCCTCGATGCGCACAAGCTGATCGAGGAAATGATGATCCAGGCGAACGTCGCCGCCGCAGAGACCCTGGAAAAGAAAAAGCAGCGGCTGGTCTACCGCGTGCATGACGCCCCGACACTTACCAAGCAGGAAGTGCTGCGCGAATTCCTCGGCACCATCGGCATTTCCATGGCCAAGGGTGTCGCGATGCGCGCCAATTCCTTCAACGGCATTCTGGCGCGCGCACTCGACACGCCGCACCAGATCATGGTCAACGAGATGGTGCTGCGCAGCCAGAGCCAGGCGATCTACAGCCCGGAAAATATCGGCCATTTCGGCCTCAACCTGATGAAGTACGCGCATTTCACCTCACCGATCCGCCGTTATGCCGACCTGATCGTGCATCGGGCGCTGGTCGGATCGCTAGGCCTCGGCGAAGGCGGCATCACCCCGCAGGAAGAGGCGACGCTGGACGATATAGCCGCCGAAATCTCGACCTTCGAGCGCCGCGCCATGGCCGCAGAGCGCGACACCATCAACCGGCTGATCGCGCACCATCTTTCCGAGCGCGTCGGTGAGGAGTTCGATGGCCGCGTCGCGGGTGTCACCAAGGCGGGACTATTTGTCGCGCTGCCGCAGTTTGGCGCCGACGGGTTTGTTCCTATATCTACACTTGGAACCGACTATTTCCTCTACGACGAAGCTCATCAGGCTCTGACGGGGGAAAAGACGGGTCTCGGTTATCAACTCGGCGATACGGTTCAGGTGCGGCTTGCAGAAGCGGTACCCTTGGCTGGTGCGCTGCGGTTTGAAATGCTGAGCCCGGGGCGCAAGATGCCGGTCGGCTCGCGGTCGTTCCACAAGGCAGGCCGGCGGACATCACGTCCTTCCGCCAAGCCGGGAACAAGGCCGCCGAGAGGACGTCGGTAACAAGACCGCGTCAAGCGGTTAAGACAAACGGGAGAAGGACTTCAGGATGAGTGCAAATCAGGGCTCGGAAACGGTTACCTTCGGAGATGGAAGCGCGGAGCGTCCGCTTGGCCGCTCGATCATGCGGGGCATGGCCAATCGCTGCCCGGCCTGTGGCAGCGGTCGCCTGTTTCGGGCCTTCCTGAAGCCGGTGGACAATTGCGCGGCCTGCGGCGAGGAAATGCATCATCACCGCTCCGACGACCTGCCGCCCTATATTTCCATCGTCATCATCGGCCATATCGCCGTTGGCGGCTTCATGATGACCGATCTCGTGCTTTCCGTTCCCATGTGGGTACACTTCGCCATCTGGGTGCCTATCACCATTCTGGCCGCGCTTCTGACGCTGCAACCGATCAAGGGTGGCGTCATCGGCCTGCAATGGGCACTTAGAATGCACGGCTTCGACGGAAAACAGCCAAAAGTGCAGATCGACGGCTCCTCCCACTGACGGCGGGCGGGAATTTGCACGTGTCCGAGCTTCCCTCGAACACCCAGGCGGCGAGCGGCCCACTGCGGCCGCGCGATGCCGCCTCAATCATCCTGTTTGATCGTTCCGGCCCTGCTATTCGCGTGCTGATGGGCCGGCGCAGTAATGCGCACATATTCATGCCCGGCGCTTACGTGTTTCCCGGCGGCAAACGCGATCCGCGCGACCACGCACTGCCCTTCTCCGGCGATCTGCACCCCGCCGTGCTGCGCAGCCTCACCACGTCTGCCGCGCGCCGCCTGAGCGCTGCCGGGGCACGGGCGCTGGCGCTTGCCGCCGCGCGCGAGCTCGTGGAGGAAACCGGCGTCGATATGGGCATGGACGCTGATGGTCCGGATCTTTCGCGTTTTCGATATGTGGCGCGCGCAATCACCCCGCCCGGCAATATCAGGCGTTACGACACGCGATTCTTTTGCTGTTACGCTGACGAGTTGCGGCTGGATACCCGGCTAATCAGGGATTCAGATGAGCTGCACAATGTGCAATGGCTTGACATGACAGCGCTTTCCAGTCTGAACATGCCGAAAATCACACGCACGGTTCTCGAAGATGTCACAAAACTCATGATAGGTGATCCGTCACTGCCCTTTGAAAGCCCCGCGCGGCTCTATGTCACGCGCCACGGCCGATTCATTCGAGACTTTGTATAAAGGCCGTCATGTCACAAATGAAATGCGAAGCGGACGCCATTCACTGGCCCTCACTGATCGCCGCCATCTCCGCCATCAGTGCGGTCGGTGTCGCCATCGGCCTGGGCCTGCCGCTCCTGTCGATCATCCTTGAGAAGCGCGGCATCTCCTCCACCATGATCGGGGTAAATTCGGCAATGGCCGGCGTTGCGGCGATGATGGCAGCGCCGGTGACCACCAAGATCGCCCATGATTTCGGCGTGGCGCGAACGATGCTATTTGCCGTTGTCGTGTCGGCCCTGAGTGCGCTCTGTTTCTATTTCGCCGACGCCTTCTGGATGTGGTTTCCGCTGCGAATCGTCTTCCATGGCGCAACCACCACGCTGTTCATCCTCTCCGAATACTGGATCAACATGACCGCGCCGCCAAAAAAACGCGGCATGGTTCTCGGCATCTACGCCACCGGACTTGCGGTTGGCTTTGCGGTTGGCCCGTTATTGTTTTCCGTGGTCGGCAGCGATGGCATCCTGCCGTTTCTGGTCGGGGCAGCAATCATACTGCTTGCCGCGATCCCGATCTTCCTTGCGCGCGGCGAAAGCCCGGAGCTAAGCGAAAGGCCGAACCACCATTTCGCCCGTTATATATGGCTGGTGCCGATGGCTTCTGCGGCGGCCTTCGTGTTCGGCGCCGTGCAAGCGGGCGGTCTGTCGCTCTTTCCCATCTATGCGACCCGCGAAGGCTTCAACGAATCGCAGGCGGCACTTCTGCTGACCGTGATGGGCATCGGCAACATGGTCTTCCAGATACCGATCGGCCTGCTTTCGGACCGAATGAAGGACCGGCGCACAATGTTGGCGCTGATGGCCTTTGCGGGCGTTTGCGGCACGCTGGCGCTGCCCTTGCTGGTGGATAGATGGATTCTCGTCGCGGCCCTGCTGCTGTTCTGGGGCGGCCTCGTATCCGGCATGTATACCGTCGGCCTTACCCATCTGGGATCGCGTCTCAAAGGGGCCGATCTGGTGGCCGCCAACGCCGCCTTCATCTTCTGCTATGCCATGGGCACAATAGCCGGACCACAGGCCGTCGGCATTTCCATGGATGTTGCGGGTACCGATGGTTTCGCCTGGGCGCTTGCCGTGTTTTTCGGGCTTTACGTGGTGCTTTATGCCTTCCGTTTTGTTTTCAGGGCAAAACAGACTTGACTTTTCAGGCGCGATACGTAGTTTCGCGCCAGATTTAGCCGAGGTGAGAAGCGCCTGCGGCTTCTCTTTTGTTTAAAGGCAGGACGACCATGGCGAAAGCTACAACAATCAAGATCAAGCTGCTGTCGACAGCCGACACCGGTACCTTCTACGTCACCACCAAGAACAGCCGTACGTTCACGGACAAGATGACGAAGACGAAGTATGACCCGGTTGTACGCAAGCACGTTGAATTCAAGGAAACCAAGATCAAGTAATTCTTGATCGGGTTCTCCGGCAAAAGCGCGCCCAACGGGCGCGTTTTTTGTTTGTATGGAAAGGATGCCGCCAACGGCATTCTTTGCGCCAGCGCCCTCGCAAGGCCCGCCACGGGCCAACGAATCGTAACCTTCCTAGTTGCGGTTCTTGAGTTTGGAACCCAGTCGGCGCTATCGGCACGCCGGGAAAACTCTTTATCACCGTCTCGCCTAACCAGCGCCTCTCCTAATCAGCGTCTCATCGGCCAAATGCGCCAACCGCTGCGACAGCGCGCTGCCTGCGCGCGCAGCCGGATGTTCTGCGCTATAAGCGGCAGCACAAGCACAGAATATTTTCGGAGATAAGGCGGTCGGCCAACGATGTGATCACGGCACGAGGAACCGATTCGGACATCGTCAGCCGACCGACCCCACGATCCAGGAGATGCGGCGGACCTGAGCATCATGGGGCATTCAAACTACGCAATACCAGCCCCTGACGACCGAAACATCAGCGGTGTAAACCGCCATCGTTTCTTCATCACTAGACGGAAAAACCGCCGGAAGAACTGTTATTCTCGATTGGGAGTGTGCGCAGAAGTAAAATAAAAATCAACAAATTCTTAAGCCAGAGATACATCACCTGGAAAACATGGTTAAATATACAACGCTGGCACACTATAGTTCCGTGAGCGATTGAATTCAACGTATTTTTCAACTTGAACTCTATTAACCCTGTTAGACTTCACCCCCTCATTGTAAGAAGATAAAATACTGGCAAGGTCAGGGACTTCGCGCTTGCCACAGTTTGCCGTCAGGTCTTTGGGCGGCTATCGATAACGGTAAACGTCGAAAGTCTCAAAAGGCGGCACGGATTGTCAGCGTCATGTGTCTGCGCCTTTAGGCGGCGGCCGCCACGACGCGGTTGCGTCCTGTGTGTTTCGCCTCGTAGAGCGCCCTGTCGGCCTGCTTCAGAAGCTCGTCCGGCGCGCCGAATGCTCCGCTGCTGGTGGCGATGCCGAGCGAAGCCGTGATACTCAACTCGCGGTCGATGGAACGAACGTGAAACGGCTTGTCCTCGATGATTGCCCGCAGGCGCTCGGCAACGCTTGTGGCAAGCTCCATCGGCGTGTCGGGCATCACGACCACGAATTCCTCCCCGCCATAACGGCAGGCAAGATCGGCGCCGCGCACCGTGCTGCGGATGCGGGCTGCAAACTCGCGCAGAACCTCATCGCCGACATCGTGGCCATAGGTATCGTTGACCAGCTTGAAGCGGTCGATATCGGTCATGCAAATGGAAATCGGGCGGCCACGCACGGCGGCGCGGTCGAAAAGTATTTTCAGATGATTGTCGAGATAACGGCGATTGTTAAGACCAGTCAGCCCATCGACGATAGCAAGCTCCATCGTGTGCTGGAGATTGAGCCGCAGATGCTCGTTATAGCGCTTGCGCCGGATCTGCGTCAGAGACCGGGCGACAAGTTCGTTGGGATCGATCGGGCGGAGAATATAATCGTTAACGCCAAGATCGAGGGCCCGTGCCACCATGTCGTCCGCCCCCTGTTCCGCTACCAGAAGCAACGGCAGGAACCGGGTACGCTCCAGCGAACGAAGCTGCGAACACAGTCTCAGCGGATCGTAATCCTCAAAATTGGAATTGACGATGACAAGCTCGAAGGGGTTGCTCGCGGCCTTCAACAGGGCCGCCTGAGGCTCCGTGACGGCATCGACCTCGGCAACCGGCTTCAGCGCCCTGACGATGCGTTCCTGCGAGCTGGCGCGGCCATCCGCCACCAGAACGCGGCCAGGCGTCTGCATGAGGCCATCGCTGCGCAGCATCTCCTCGATACCGATCTCGCGCGCGGTCTCGGCCCGCAGCCGCAATTCGTCACTGACGGCCTTGAGGCGCACGAGGCTTTTGACACGGGCGATCAATTGAAGGTCGTTAACGGGCTTGGTAAGAAAATCATCCGCGCCGGCTTTCAGGCCGCGCACGCGGTCTGAGGGCTGATCGAGTGCGGTGACCATGACAACAGGAATATGCGCCGTTTTCGGATTGGCCTTCAGCCGTTCGCAGACCTCGAAACCGTCCATGCCAGGCATCATGATGTCCAGCAGGATGATATCGACCTGTTCCTGGTCGCAGATATCAAGCGCCTTGAAACCATCCTCGGCGGTTACGACGTCGAAATATTCCGCGACAAGCCGGGCTTCGAGAAGCTTCACGTTTGCGGGTATGTCGTCAACAACCAGAACTCTCGCCGTCATAACAGTTCCCCAACCGCCTTACGCATCGCCTAGATAAGTCTTGATGATTTCGATGAATTTCGGAACGGAGATCGGCTTGGACACATAGGCCTCGCATCCGCCCTGACGAATGCGCTCCTCATCCCCCTTCATGGCGAAGGCGGTTACCGCGATGACCGGAATGACGTGCAGCTCATCATCCTCCTTCAGCCATTTCGTCACCTCCAGCCCGGAAACCTCCGGCAGCTGAATATCCATGAGAATGAGGTCGGGGCGGTGCTTGCGGGCAAGATCCAGCGCTTCCATGCCGTTGCGCGTCTGGATCGTCGTATAGCCAGACGCCTCGATCAGGTCACGAAAGAGCTTCATGTTCAGCTCGTTGTCTTCGACTATCATGACCTGCTTGGGCATGGTGGGCAGTCCCCGTTTCGCTTTGAAACCTTCTCCCAGACATATAGGGTGCCAGAGAACCGATTCCATCGTCCATTTGTTGCGCAAGGCTAGAACGATTTGGTTTCAAAATAGGTAACTTCGGTAGAGAAATGCTGAGAGATACAAAAAACAAAGACAATGCCGGAAAAGATCCGCAAGAAACGGCAGCCGCCATACTTGGCTGGCTGGCAAACGAGCCGGAAATGCTCGGGCGTTTTCTGGCGCTGAGCGGATTGCAGGCCAATATGCTGCGCCATGCCGCCCACGATCCCGGCTTTCTGGCGGGGCTCACCGATTTTCTGATGAGCCACGAACCAGACCTCATGGCCTTCTGCGCGGCGACCGACACATCCCCCGAAACGGTTGCCGCCGCCTGGCACCATTTTTCCGGCCCGGGGTTGGATTCGGGTGAGTATTGACAGGCCACCCCTTGAGCCACCGTCACGGCCGGAGTATGGTTAGCGACGTTCTGGTTTTGTTTTCGGCCCATGTCCACGTCGCATCTCTATGATCCCGGTTTTTGCCGCGACTGTCTGGCCGGCCAGCCAGCGGACCTGAGGCGTTGTCGCGCCTGTGGCAGTCCCCGCCTCGTCTACCATGACGAACTCTACGACCTCAGCATCGCCCATATCGATTGCGACGCGTTTTACGCCTCCGTTGAAAAACGGGACAATCCCGAGCTTGCCGACAAGCCGTTGATCATCGGCGGCGGAAAACGCGGCGTGGTTTCCACTGCCTGCTACATTGCCCGCATCCAGGGCGTGCGCTCCGCCATGCCGATGTTCAAGGCGCTGGAAGCCTGTCCGGACGCCGTGGTCATCAAGCCCGACATGGAAAAATACAGCCGCGTCGGCCGTCAGATCCGAACCATGATGCAGGATTTGACGCCGCTCGTGCAGCCGCTTTCCATAGACGAGGCGTTTCTCGATCTTTCCGGAACGGAGAGGCTGCATCACGATCCACCTGCCCGGGTTCTGGCGAAATTTGTGAAACGGGTGGAAAAAGAAGTGGGCGTGACCGTCTCGGCCGGGCTGTCCTACTGCAAATTTCTGGCCAAGGTCGCGTCTGACCTTAAAAAACCGCGCGGCTTTTCGGTGATCGGCGAAGCGGAAGCGCTTTCCTTTCTGGCAGCACGGCCAGTCACGACGATATGGGGCGTTGGAAAGGCGTTTGCGGCGACGTTGGAGGCGGACGGCATCCGCATGATCGCGCAGTTGCAGGAGATGGAGGAAGGCGACCTGATGCGCCGCTATGGCGTGATGGGACAACGGCTGTTCCGGCTTTCGCGCGGCATCGATGAACGGCACGTGCACAATAACGACCCCGTGAAAAGCGTGTCTTCCGAGACCACCTTCTTCAACGATATTTCCCGCCACGAGGACCTCGTACCGATCCTGCGGTCGCTTTCCGAAAAAGTTGCCTGGCGCCTGAAGAAGAGCGGCATTTCCGGTCAGACGGTTGTGCTGAAAATGAAGACGGCCGATTTCAAACTCCGCACCCGCAACCGCAAGCTTGATGACCCTACCCAGCTTGCCGACCGCATATTCCGTACCGGCCTTTCGCTGCTTGCGAAAGAAACCGACGGCACCAAGTTTCGCCTGATCGGCATAGGCGTCAGTGATCTGCGCGATGCGGACCTTGCCGATCCTCCCGATCTCGTCGACAGGCAGGCGGAACGGCGGGCGGCGGCGGAAGCGGCAATGGACAAATTGCGCGACAAGTTCGGCAAGGGCAGCGTCGAGACCGGCTACACTTTCGGCACACGCAAATAGCGGCCATGCCGCGTGCAAACGCCGTGAAACCCTGCGGCCTGCAACACCCTGCCCCTATTTTAGATATTACACAAATTAGTGATGTGGCAGACGCCCTATCCTTAAACTTCATTAAACTTCGCGTGGTTGAGTAAACGAAGTTTTGTGCATGTGGTGTATTGCGTCATGTCCCTTCGCTTCCGTCTTCTGACCGGCATGCTGTCGGCCAGCATTCTTGCCTTTCCGGCGCTTGCCGCCGACAACAAGTCCCTGCAGATCGTCGTTTCGAAAAGCGATCAATCGCTGGCGCTTTACGAGAACGGCGAGATCGTTGCTACATCCAAGGTCTCAACCGGCAAGGCCGGGCATGAGACGCCGAGCGGCATTTTTTCGATTCTGGAAAAACGCAAATACCACGAATCGAACATCTACTCGGCCGCGCCCATGCCTTTCATGCAGCGGCTGACATGGTCGGGCATCGCGTTGCACGAAGGCAAGGTGCCGAATTACCCGGCCTCGCATGGCTGCGTGCGCCTGCCTTCGAAATTCGCGCAGTCGCTGTTCGGCGAGACCCGCTACGGCGTGCATGTCATCATCACCGACCGGCCGGTTTCTCTGCGCTCCGTACAACATTCAGCCCTGTTTGAGCCGCGGGACGATGCCGATGACGGCAAGCTGCTTTTATCCGACGTCGAACTGCGCCCCGCGACCTTCGACGCCGCATTGGGCACCGTTGAGGTGGCCGTGAATGAAAAAACGCAAGCCATCAAACCGATGGCCAAAGGCAAGGAGCCCTCGCCCTTGCGCATCCTCATCACCCGGCGCGGCGAGCGCGAAAAGGTGATGGATATTCAGGCCGTGCTGACGCGCCTTGGCTTCGATGCCGGCGCACCGGACGGCTATACCGGAGAAATGACGATCAGCGCCGTCAACGCGTTCAAGCGCTGGAAGGGGCTGAAAACTACCGGGCCGCTACTGACCGACGATTTCGTCGCTGCGCTTTACGCATCCGCCGGCGAAGATCATCCACCGAATGGCCAGATCATGGTGCGACAGGATTTCAAGCCGCTATTCGAGGCTGCGATCGACATCAAGGATCCCGAGGTGGCACTCGGAACGCATTTCTTCGAAGCCGTTGCCGTCAACCGCGCAGCCGGAACCGCCGAATGGAATGGCGTAACACTGGAAAACCATCTGCCGGCCGCAGCCCGCAAGCGGCTCGGCATCACCGTTACCGAAGCGCCCGGTGGCTTTGACCAGCTAAGCGCCGTACTCGGCCGCCTTGAAATACCGGCTGAAATTCGCTCCCGAATCGAGAAAGAGCTTTCAACCGGCAGTTCGATTACCGTTTCCGACCTCAGTCACCAGATGGAGACAGGGATGGGGACGGACTTCATTACCGTGACAAAAGAAGGGCCGGTTTGAGGGCTTGAGGCCTCACACCAGCTCCACATCAACAACGCCGGGGGCAGAGCGAAGTGCGGCGGCGATCTCAGGGGAAATACGATATTTCTCCGTCAGCTCCACCTCAATCTCACGGCTCCCCTCGTCCTTGATGACGATGAAATAAACCGATCCGTCACCTTTGGTATTGAGGTGGCGGGCAACGGTTTTCAGCGGGCCTGAATCGCGCACATAAACCCGCAACGCCTTCTGCATTTGGACGGATTTTTCCTCGAGCGATTGCGCCGTCTGGATGCGCAGACCGATGCCTTCCGGGCGCTCTTCCGCCTGTACGGTGATAACAAGCGATTTGCCCACCTCGAGCAGATCGCGAAACTGGGCAAGCCCTTCGGAAAACAAAACCGCCTCATATTGGCCGGAGGCATCGGAGAAGGTGACGATACCCATCTTGTTGCCGGTCCGGGTCTTGCGCTCCTGCTTGCCGGTGACGGTGCCGGCCAGACGCCCGGCGGTCGCACCCTGTTTCACTGCGGCGGAAAAATCGGCGAAATTCTGCACCCGCAACTTTTCCAATACAGGGCGGTAGGTATCGAGCGGATGTGCGGTCAGGTAAAAACCGAGCACCTGATATTCGCGCAGCAGTTTTTCCGAGGCGAGCCACGGCTGGAAGGCAGGCAGGATGAGCTTTTCCGGACCGCTTGCGCCGCCGGAGCCGAACATGTCCGACTGGCCGGTAACGCGGCTTTCCTGCGCGCGTTGCGAATAACCGATAATGCGGTCCAGCCCGCCGATCATCTCGGCGCGGTCGCGGCCAAAACAATCGAAACCGCCAGCGTTGATGAGGCTTTCGAGCACACGCCGGTTGATCTGCTTCGGATCGATGCGCAGGCAGAAATCCTCCAGGCTCGCAAATGGCTTGCCGTCGCGCACGGTAACGATGTGTTCCACCGCGCCCTCGCCCACGCCCTTGATGGCGGCCAGCGAATAATAGATGCGGTTCTCACCCGTCTCGAACTGCCGGAAGGACGTCTGCACCGAAGGTGCCACGACCTCTATACCGAGACGGCTGGCATCCTGGCGGAAATCATTGAGTTTTTCCGTGTTGGCCATATCCAGCGTCATGGAGGCCGCAAGGAACTCCACCGGATAATGCGCCTTCATATAGGCGGTCTGATAGGACACGATGGCGTAAGCGGCGGCGTGGCTCTTGTTGAAGCCGTAATTGGCGAATTTCGCCAGAAGGTCGAAGATGGTGTTGGCCTGCGGCTTCGACACGCTGTTTCTGATCGCGCCGTCCACGAAGCGCTCGCGCTGCTGGTCCATCTCCTCCTTGATCTTCTTGCCCATGGCGCGGCGCAGAAGATCGGCTTCGCCGAGCGAATAACCTGACAGAACCTGGGCGATCTGCATCACCTGTTCCTGATAGACGATAACGCCCTGCGTTTCCTTCAGGAGGTGGTCGATGGTGGGGTGGATCGACTCCAGCTCCTCCTCGCCATGCTTGCGGGCATTGTAGACCGGAATGTTTTCCATCGGACCCGGACGATAAAGCGCCACCAGCGCAATGATGTCCTCGATGCAGTCCGGGCGCATGCCGATAAGCGCCTTGCGCATGCCGGCACTTTCCACCTGGAACACGCCGATGGTTTCGCCGCGTGACAACATCTCGTAGGTTTTGGCGTCGTCCAGCGGAATTGCGGCGAGATCCACCTTGATGCCGCGTTTGGCAACGAAATCGACGGCAACCTTCAGCACCGTCAGCGTCTTCAGACCGAGAAAGTCGAATTTGACGAGGCCGGCGCTTTCCACCCACTTCATATTGAACTGGGTAACCGGCATGTCGGAGCGCGGATCGCGATACATCGGCACCAGCTTCGACAGCGGCCGGTCACCGATGACGATGCCGGCAGCATGGGTGGAGGCGTGACGGTAAAGCCCCTCGATCTTCTGGGCGATATCCAGAAGTCGGGCAACGACGGGTTCCTTGTCCGCCTCTTCCTGCAGACGCGGCTCTTCCTCGATCGCTTTTGACAGCGGCGTCGGATTGGCGGGGTTGTTGGGGACCAGCTTGCAGATCTTGTCCACCTGCCCATAGGGCATTTCCAGCACGCGGCCGACGTCGCGCAATGCCGCGCGAGCCTGCAACGAACCGAAGGTAATGATCTGCGCCACCTGCTCGCGGCCATATTTGCGCTGCACGTAGCGGATCACCTCTTCGCGGCGGTCCTGGCAGAAGTCGATATCGAAGTCGGGCATCGACACGCGTTCGGGATTGAGGAAGCGTTCGAACAGCAGCGAGAAGCGCAGAGGATCGACATCGGTGATGGTCAGCGCATAGGCCACGAGCGAGCCTGCACCCGAACCGCGGCCGGGGCCGACCGGAATATCCTGCTGCTTGGCCCATTTGATGAAGTCCGCAACGATCAGGAAGTAACCGGGAAAACCCATGCGTTCGATGACGCCAAGCTCGAAATCCAGCCTGTCGCGATATTCCTGCTCTGTGTAGCCAGGTGCCATGCCGAGGGCCGCAAGGCGAAGATCAAGACCTTCGACGGCCTGACGGCGAAGCTCTTCGGCCTCTGCCCGTTGCGCCGCTTCGGGATCGTCGCTGGCACCGGTGAAGCGCGGCAGGATCGGCCCACGCTTCTTCAGCACATACGAGCAACGCATTGCGATTTCGACGGTGTTTTCCAGTGCCTCCGGAAGGTCGGCAAACAGCTCCGCCATCTCCTCACGGCTTTTCATATAATGGTCGGGCGTCAGGCGGAACCGGCTGTCATCCGAAACGATGGCGTTATGCGCCACCGCCATCAATGCGTCATGCGCCTCATAATCGGCCCTCGAAGGGAAGAACGCCTCGTTGGTGGCGACCAGCGGAATATCATGTTCATAAGCAAGTCCAATCATACGCCGCTCATGGACGCGGTCGAAACCGGACTGACGCTGCAATTCGATATAAAGCTTGTCACCGAAGAGTGATTTCAGCGCCAGCAGGCGTTCTCTCGCCTGCGCCGTATGCCCTTCCTTCAGAGCCATATCCACCGGACCACCGGAGGCACCCGTCAGCACGATCAGCCCGGCATTGGAGGCTTCCTCCAGCCATGCACGGGTAATATGCACGGACTGGCCACCGCTTTCGCCCTCCAGATAGGCGCGGCTGATGAGGTCCACTAGCCGCTCGTACCCTCCGGCATCAGCCGCGAGCAGCACGATGGCTGGAAGCTTGGCAAGGTGGCTGTTGTGATTGCGGCGATCATCCACCGCATCCTGCATGTCGATCGACACCTGACAGCCGATAATCGGCTGCAAGCCCTCATCACGCGCCTTTTCGGAAAACTCCAGCGCGACGAAAAGATTGTTGGTGTCGGTAATGGCTATGGCCGGCTGGCCGTCTGCAACGGCCTTGGACATGATTTTCTTGAGGGGTAAAGCCCCCTCAAGCAGGGAGTAAGCGGAGTGAACCCGCAGATGGACGAAACCGGGTGTTTTCAGCGTTTCGCCAGAGGTCTCTCCACGCGTAACCGTCTCGCCCATATCGTCATCCTGTCATTCTGAATCGAGGGGGCGATTTTCCGATTTTCGGCCTTCAAAGTCCACCGCCTTTCGGCGTCTATACAGGCTTCTGCGCCGGTGTGCCCTTCACAGGGCAGTGAGGATCACCGAAAAGCTGGCGACAAACACAGCGATGGAGGCGAAAGCGGCAACGTCACGGATGAAATCAGTCATTGGTCTCTCCTTACTCGTTATGTTCTAACTTTGTTCTCATTTTGTTCGATTGTCAACAGGCTTTTATTGATAGTCTCCTTGCTAACGCGGCAGAATCGGCTGCGGTTCCACCTTCGTGAATGGCAAGCCACTGACTCCAAAGCAAAAAAACCCGGAGGCAAAAACACCTCCGGGTTCGTGAAAATTCAATTGTGGAAGGACGAGTGGCTTCGCGGGAAACCTGAACGTAGACAGACTCAGCCGCAGAAAAGATCGCAAAGGCGGCGCTATGGTCGCCTTACTGCATCACGATCAGAAGTCTACGATCTTGCCGTCTGCAAGCGTCACGCGGCGGTCCATGCGGTTGGCAAGCTCGTGATTATGGGTGGCGATCAGTGCGGCAAGGCCGGACTGGCGCACCAGCGCTTCCAGCGCATCGAACACGTAATGCGCGGTCTCGGGATCGAGATTGCCGGTCGGCTCGTCGGCGAGAAGCAGGAGCGGTGCGTTGGCAACGGCACGCGCGATCGCCACACGTTGCTGTTCACCGCCGGAAAGCTCAGCAGGGCGATGTTCGCCGCGATGGCCGACCCGCATGTAATCGAGCAGCGCGCTCGCACGCTTGCGGGCCTCGCCCTGCGTCAAACCGGCGATGAGCTGCGGCATCATCACATTCTCCACCGCCGTGAACTCCGGCAGCAGATGATGGAACTGGTAGACAAAACCGATGTCGCTGCGGCGGATCGCCGTGCGCTTTTCATCCGGCAGACCATTGCAGGGCGCGTCATTGATGAAGACCTCGCCAGCATCCGGATGCTCGAGAAGCCCGGCGAGATGCAGCAGCGTGGATTTTCCGGTGCCCGAGGGGGCAACAAGCGCCACCATCTCACCACTCTTCAACTCGAAATCGGCCTTGCGCAGAATGGAGAGCGACGTCTCGCCCTGACCATAGGTCCTCTCGACGCCGGTAAGCCGCAGCACTGATTTTTTTGCCATATTGTGAAGCGGTCCTTATTCGTAACGCAGGGCCTGCACCGGATCGAGCTTGGAAGCCCGCCATGCCGGAAAGATGGTTGCCAGGAAAGAAAGCGTCAGCGCCATGATGACGACGGTAATGGTCTCGCTGATATCCATTTCGGCCGGAAGCTGGCTGAGGAAATAGAGCTGCGGATCAAACAGCACCGTGCCCGATACCCAGGAGAAGAACTGCCGGATGGATTCCACATTGAGGCAGACGATGACGCCAAGTGCCACACCGGCGAATGTGCCGACGGTACCGATGGCAGCTCCCGTCATGAAGAAGATACGCATGACGGCGCCGGAACTGGCGCCCATGGTGCGCAGAATGGCGATATCGCTGCCCTTGTCCTTCACTAGCATGATGAGGCCGGAAATGATGTTGAGCGCCGCTACCAGAACGATGAGCGTCAGTATCATGAACATCACGTTTCTTTCCACCTGCAGGGCGGAAAAGAAGGTCTGGTTGCGCTGTCTCCAGTCGGTGATATAGATCTGCCGCTCAGCTGCCTGCTCCACCAGCGGGCGGATGCCGTCTACATTGTCGGGGCGACTGACGTAAAGCTCGATGGATTGCACCAGGCCTTCGGCATTGAAATAAAGCTGGGCTTCGGACAGCGGCATATAGATCATCGACGCATCATATTCCGACATGCCGATCTCGAAGACGCCCGAAATCTTGTAGGATTTGACGCGCGGGTTGACACCCATCGGCGTCACATCGCCTTCAGGCGAAATGAGGGTGATATCGTCGCCCGCCGTCACGCCAAGCTGTGCGGCAAGCCTTGAGCCAACCAGAACCCCGTCGCCCGCCATGAAGCCGACGAGATCGCCGGTTTTGACGTTGGTGGCGACTTCCTTGATCTTGTCGATATCGTCCTGGCGAACGCCGCGCACGAGCGCACCGGAGCCGGCGCCACCGCGACCGGAGGCCAATGTCTGCCCCTCTACCAGCGGCAGGGCCATCGTCACGCCCGGAATGGCGGAGAACTTCTTCGCCAGCTCATCGTAATTGTTGAAGGGCTGATCGATCGGCTGGACGATCATATGGCCGTTGATGCCGAGAATGCGCGAAATCAGCTCCGTTCGAAAACCGTTCATGACAGCCATGACGATGATAAGCGTCGCGACGCCCAGCATGATGCCGACGAAGGAAAAGCCGGCGATGACGGAAATGAACGCTTCCTTGCGCCGCGACCGCAGATAGCGCCAGGCCACCATGCGCTCGAAAGCAGAAAACGGCCGGGCGGTCCTTTCCCGGGCGGAAGGAGCCGCACCCTTGTCAGCCTCGGCTTTTGCCATGTCGTCTCCCTGATCTGAACTTGAAAGGCCGGTTTTCACAAAAAACCGACCCCTGATCTTGATCTCATAAAGCTGGAGCGGATTTCAGGCGAAAACCGCTCGTCACTTTCACCATTTCGCGCTTAGCCAAGCACCCTGTTCATTGCCGCTTCGATTGTGACGGTTTCACGGTCGCCGGTCTTGCGATCCTTCACCTCGACTTCACCGTTCGCTGCCGAACGTGGGCCGACGATGATCTGCATCGGCACGCCGATCAGGTCAGCAGTCGCGAACTTCTGGCCCGCGCGGTCGTCCGTATCGTCATAAAGAACATCCTTGCCGGCATTGGAGAGCGAGTAATACAGCTTTTCGCACGCCGCATCACAGGCTGCGTCACCTGCCTTCATGTTGATAATCACGACATCGAAAGGAGCGACCGAAGCCGGCCAGATGATTCCGTTTTCGTCATGCGATGCTTCAATGATGGCGGGAACAAGGCGTGTCGGGCCAATGCCGTAGGACCCCATGTGAACGGGGTGTTCCTTGCCATCAGCACCCTGCACCTTGGCGCCCATCGGCTCAGAATATTTGGTGCCGAAATAGAAGATGTGGCCGACTTCGATGCCGCGCGCCGAAAGGCGCTCGCCATCGGGAATGGCCTCATAAGCAGATTCGTCGTGCATTTCCGAGGTGGCAGCATAGTCGGCCGTCCATTCGTCGAAAACGCCTTGAAGGGCTGCGACGTCGTCGAAGTTGGTATCGTCGGCGGGGATGGCGCGGTCGAGGAAGCTCTTGTGGCAGAAGACTTCGGATTCGCCGGTATCGGCCAGAATGATGAATTCGTGGCTGTGATTGCCGCCGATAGGGCCGGTATCGGCACGCATGGGAATGGCGCGCAGGCCAAGGCGCTCAAAGGTGCGCAGGTAAGCCACGAACATCTTGTTATAGGAGTGGATCGCGTCTTCCTTGGTCAGATCGAAGGAATAGGCATCCTTCATCAAAAACTCGCGCGAGCGCATGGTGCCGAAACGGGGGCGCACCTCGTCGCGGAACTTCAGCTGAATATGATAGAGGTTCAGCGGCAGGTTCTTGTAGGATTTCACATAGGACCGGAAGATGTCAGTGATCATCTCCTCGTTAGTGGGGCCATACAGCATCTGGCGGTCCTGACGGTCCTTGATGCGCAGCATTTCCTTGCCGTAATCGTCATAACGGCCGCTCTCCTGCCACAGCTCAGCCGTCTGCAGCGTCGGCATCAGAAGCTCGATCGCGCCCGAGCGATCCTGCTCCTCGCGGATGATCCTGTTGACCTTGTCCAGAACGCGCTTGCCGAGCGGTAGCCAGGAATAGATGCCAGCCGATTGCTGCCGGATCATGCCCGCACGCAGCATAAGGCGATGGGAGACAATCTCCGCTTCCTTGGGGTTTTCCTTCAGGATGGGCATGAAATAACGGCTGAGACGCATGACGACTTCCATTGGTATGGGCAACAACACGCAAAGGCGCGGGAATCGCCCCGAATAGAGGGATATTGGCGCCGTACATAGCTGTTTCTGACCAAGAAGAAAACCCGCCATGCAAAGACCTGCCTAGGCGATTTCGTGGCATTTTCGCGATAGCTAATTCGCGTCAAAACGCTTTGGCCGGAATATTATTCTTGATCCGGTGCGACAAATTGCACCACAGGGAATTTTTTGCCGACTGTAACAAATATGCAAAAAATGAGATGACAAGCATGGGTGATTGGGCTAACTTTAGCTCACAAAAGAGGCAGGAAGTCTAAATTCTTGCCGTTTTCGCGGTCAGTCTTGGGAGGATTCGATCTTAGGCGCGCTTGTCGCTGCCCCGGTAACGGTTACAGATCACGCGAAACCTGAAAAACAAGGCTGAAATGCCTTGTTTTTTTTTGATTCCGGCGAAGTTCACAACCCCGAATGCTTATTCCGGTAAAATTGTGACAGCGAATTGCCCGCCAGACACGCTCATGGTGTGTGCACGACTGATATGACATCCATGTGACAGCACTGGCGCATCTTGTGGCGACCATTCATAAAACGGCAGCACAGCTTATGTTGCCTTAAATCGCATCACGAAGCCCGCCACGCTGCAAAATTCTGCGGCGCGCTTAATCCTAGGGCGTGGGTGAGGTGCTTCAGTCGAAAACCGGGATAATTCTCGGAAGGTCGTCCATGCTGACACCGAACCACCAGGTTCCGCCGTACCAGAGCCCGCAGATCAAAGCCGATATCAGCGTTGTCCACAACACGATGCGCCCGCCCCTGAACCTTGACGGGGCGCTTGCAACCGTGCCGATCGCCACATCGCCGTCTTCCTCCTGAGTGCGAAGGCCAATCGGCAGCACAACGAAAAGCACCGTCCACCAGACGATGAAATAAATGGCGAAGACCGAAAGAAGCGGCATGACGTCCTCCTGCGTGATGCGCCCCTTGTAACGCATTCATCCGCGAACCGGAATCACTTCCCTGCAAGATGTGTAAAAAGCTGCAAGAGAGGAGAAGGAACGATCGCGGACAGCGATTGCGTCATGTCCGAGATGGTCCGGACATGACGGGGCGTGACGGTTTGAAAACCCGGGATTTTCCGGTTCAGACCTTGGTGACGAAAACCGTCACGATCGGCTTCTTGCCCCATGCCTGATTGGCAGCGGCGCGTACGGCGCGGCGCACTGACTCGCGCAGCAGCGCAAGATCCTTGCGGCGGGCACGGGGGATGCTTTCCACGGCACCGAGTACGGCGTCATAGAGCGTATCTTCCATGTCCTCGCCCTCATCATCGAATTCCGGCAGGCCGAAAGGTACGACATCGGGATCTCCGAGGAAGTCGTAGCGGCTGTCCAGCAGCACATTGACGGAGACATGGCCGGCGAAGGAAAGCTTGCGGCGGTTGCTGATCCCCATCTCGTCGAGGTCACCGATGAGGTTGCCGTCCTTGAAGACGCGGCCGTGCGGTGCGTCGTTGATAACTTCCGCAGGACCTGGCGCCAGACGCAGAATGTTGCCGTTACGAACCTTCGGCACCTGAGAAATGCCGGCCTGTTCAGCCAGTTCCTTCTGCGCGACCAGATGCGCCGCCTCGCCATGCACCGGCACCAGGATTTGCGGCTTGGTCCATTCGTACATCCTCAGAAGTTCGTTACGGCGGGGATGGCCGGAGACATGCACCAAAGCCTCATTGTCGGTAACGATATGGATGCCCTGCTCTATCAGGCCGTTCTTGATCTCGATGATCGCCTTTTCGTTACCCGGAATGGCGCGCGAGGAAAATACTACCGTATCACCGGCAGCCAGCGCTACATTACGCATCTCATCGCGCGAAAGCTTGGCAAGGGCTGCCCGCGGCTCGCCCTGCGAACCGGTGAGAATGACGACCACCTTGTTGCGCGGAATATAGCCGTATTCGTCTTCAGCCAGGAACGGCTTGATACCTTCCATGATGCCGAGATCCTGCGAAACGTTGACGACGCGCTTCAGCGACGAGCCGAGCAGCAGCACTTCGCGTCCGGCAGCTTCCGCAGCCTGCGCGATGGAGCGGATACGGCCGACATTGGAGGAGAAGGTGGTGATGGCCACGCGACCCTCGGCATTTTCAATGATCTGGCGCAGCCCCTCAGACACTTCGTGCTCCGAAGGCGATACGCCGTCACGCAGCGAGTTGGTGCTGTCGCACATCAACGCCAGCACGCCCTCCTCGCCGATGGCGCGGAAACGCGCCTCATCCGTCAACGGACCGAGAGACGGCGCCTCGTCAATCTTCCAGTCGCCCGTGTGGATGACATTGCCAAGCGGCGTGCGGATGACCAGCGACATCGGCTCGGGGATCGAATGGTTGACGCCGACGGCCTCGATTTCGAACGGGCCGACATTGATGCGATCACCCGCCTTGAACGGGGTGATTGGAATTTCGGCACGGCTGCCCTCGTAGGCGCGCTTTGCCTCCAGCATGCCGGCGGTGAAACCCGAGGCATAGACGGGCACGTTGAGGCCCGGCCACAGATCGTTCAGCGCGCCGTAGTGATCCTCATGGGCGTGGGTGATGATGATGCCTTTGAGGTTCTTCTTCTGCTCGGCGATATAGCTGATATCGGGCAGAACCAGATCGACACCAGGCAGATCGAGACCGGCAAAGGTAACGCCGCAATCCACCATGATCCATTGGCGCTTGCTTTCCGGACCGTAGCCGTACAGCGCGAGATTCATGCCGATTTCACCGACGCCGCCAAGCGGCAGAAATACCAGTTCGTCCTGTTTAGTCATTGTTCTTCTTATCCATTCACGAGAGCGCGCTGGCGACGGCAATATGCCGCGCCCAGCCGCCCGTTTAACAGCATCGGACCTGAAACATCATCTGATCGACCGGGCCGATGCGGAGCCGGTCTGTCACCCTGCTTTTCATGAGCAGCAGGAAAGCTCCAACCTGTGGGAAGAGGTTCGGCGCGGGTCTTTGAAGACACGCCGTCCACCTCATCCAAAAAACACGTCGCCGGCGGCGATGGAGCGCCTTGTGCCCTCATCCTCATCCAGCAGCAGATAACCATTATCATCAATTCCAACGAAACGCCCGCCGATCGAGCGATCCGGAAAATTGACGGTGATATGTTCGCCGATACCGCAGGCAGCCGCCCGCCATCCGGCCATGACACCGGAAACGCCCCTGCCCTCATCCCAGCTTTGCAGCACATCCGCTGTCTCGCGGAAGAGATGCGCGAACAGCTCGTCGGGGGAGCACGACGCCCCGTGTTCGGAAAGCATGGTGACGGGATAAAGCGGATTTTCAGGCTTGTGGGCGATATTGATGCCGATGCCGATGACGATGGCGCGGCGTCCATCCGGCAGAAGTTCGGCTTCCATCAGAATGCCGCAGGTCTTCCGGCGCCCGATCAGCACGTCATTCGGCCATTTTATCTCTAGCGGATCGCCACCCGTCGGCAGCACAGCGCGAATGGCGCGGTAGACGGCGAGCGCAAAGGCAAGCGGCAATGAACCGATGCGGTCCATTGGCGCGGGATCGATGAGAAGAAGCGAAGCGTAGAGATTGCCTGGTTCAGACACCCAAGGCCGGCCGCGGCGACCGCGTCCGCCAGTCTGGCGGATGGCGGTGATCCACAGATTGCCGCCATCGCCTGCCCTTGCCCGGGCGAAACATTCTATGTTGGTCGATGGCGTTTCCGCCATCGCCTCGTGCCGGAAGTCATCGATGGACATCCGGCCCGTATGCTTGTGCGTATTGCTCAAAAGAACGTCTTTGCCGCAACCGTGACTGCATTGCCGAGCGCACCACCGAAGACGATGAAGGCGACGACGAACAGTCCAGAGAGCGCATAAACGATTTTCAGTTCGCCAGCCGGACGCTCGAAGCTGCCCTTGGCTTCATCGAACCACATGACCTTGACGACGCGGATATAATAATACGCACCGACAACCGAGCCGATCACACCGATGACGGCAAGCGGATAGAGTTTGGCTTCAATGGCAGCAAGGAAGACGTAGTACTTGCCGAAGAAGCCGGCGAGCGGCGGAATGCCGGCAAGCGAGAACATCAGGATCGTAAGAACAACTGCCATGAAGGGGTTGGTGGACGAAAGCCCGGCCAGATCCTCGACATTTTCGACATTGCCGATTTCCTTGCGACGCATGGAGAGAATGCAGGCGAAGGTGCCGAGCGTCATGACCATGTAGATGGTCATGTAGAGAATGACGCCCGAGATACCCGCCTCGGTGCCCGCCGCAAGACCAACCAGCGCGTAACCCATGTGACCGATGGAAGAATAGGCCATCAGGCGCTTGATGTTCTTCTGGCCGATTGCCGCGAACGAGCCGAGCAGCATGGAGGCGATGGAGATGAAGACGACGATCTGCTGCCAGTCGGCAAAGACCGGCTGGAAAGCGTCAACAACGATGCGAACGAAGATCGCCATGGCGCCGATCTTGGGAGCGGCAGACAGGAAGGCCGTGACCGGTGTCGGCGCACCCTCATAAACATCCGGCGTCCACATGTGGAACGGCACGGCGGAAATCTTGAATGCCAGACCGGCAAGAACAAAAACCAGACCGAAGACGAGGCCGAGCGAACGGGTCTCCGCCGTCAGAACCTGGGCGATTTCGGTAAAGCCGGTATTGCCGGTAAAGCCGTAAACCAGCGACATGCCGTAAAGCAGCATGCCCGAGGAGAGCGCACCGAGAACGAAGTATTTCAGGCCCGCTTCGGTGGAGCGAAGGCTTTCCCGGTTGATGGCGCAGACGACGTAGAGCGCAAGCGACTGCAGCTCCAGCGCCATATAGAGCGAGATCAGGTTGTTGGCCGAAATCATCAGCAGGATGCCGAGCGTCGCCAGAACCAGAAGCACCGGATATTCGAACCGGCCGACCGGCTCAAAACGGCTCTGGCCGACAGAAAGGATCATGGCGGTGATCGAGCCGATCAGCGCCAGCACCTTCATGAAGTTGCCGAAGGCATCGGCGACGTAAACGCCGCCGAAAGCCACACCCGAAGCGGGCGCAAAGACGATCCAGAGACCGACGACGAGCAGCAAGGCCACGGAGAGGCCCGTGACCGTCGTTGTCGACTTGTCGCCCGAGAAGACGCCAATCATGAGCAGCGCCAGCGCGCCGACCGCAAGGATCAGCTCGGGCGTCGCGATGTGCAGACTGGCAAAAAGAATTTCAGCGGTCATGTCCAACGGGTCCTGTCGTCAATTCATAGAAAGCGCAACATTTTGCGCCGCCTGCAATGCAGCCGTATAGTTGTTTACCAGAAGATCGACCGAAGCGGCTGTCGCATCGAAAACCGGAGCCGGATAGACGCCGAAGAAGATCGTCAGCGCAACCAGCGGATAAAGGATGACCTTTTCGCGGGTCGACAGATCGAGCATCGATTTCAGGCTTTCCTTCTCAAGCGCACCGAAAATCACGCGGCGGTAGAGCCACAGCGCGTAAGCGGCCGAGAGGATGACGCCGGTTGCCGCAAACAGCGCGACCAGCGTGTTGGCGCGGAATACGCCGATCAGCGTCAGGAATTCACCAACGAAGCCGGAGGTGCCGGGCAGACCGACATTGGCCATGGTGAAGATCATGAAGGCGACGGCATATTTCGGCATGTTGTTCACGAGACCGCCATAGGCAGAGATCTCACGGGTATGCAGCCGATCGTAAACGACGCCGACGCAGAGGAAGAGCGCGCCCGACACGATGCCGTGCGACAGCATCTGGAAGATTGCGCCCTGCACGCCCTGCACATTGGCCGCGAAGATGCCCATGGTCACGTAACCCATGTGGGCGACGGAGGAATAGGCGATCAGCTTCTTGATGTCGTCCTGCATCATCGCCACCAGCGAGGTGTAGATAATGGCGAGAACCGACAGCGTGAAGACGAAGGGAGCGAAATAGTCCGACGCCAAAGGGAACATCGATAGCGAGAAACGGATGAAACCGTAACCGCCAAGCTTCAGCATGACACCTGCCAGAATGACGGAACCCGCGGTCGGCGCCTGCACGTGCGCATCCGGCAGCCAGGTGTGTACCGGCCACATCGGCATCTTGACCGAGAATGCCGCGAAACAGGCAAGCCATAGCCACGTCTGCATGCCGGCCGGGAAGCCGTATTTCAGAAGTTCGGTCATGTCTGTTGTGCCGGACTGCCAGTACATCGCCATGATGGCGAGCATGGTCAGAACCGAGCCAAGCAGCGTGTAGAGGAAGAACTTGTAGGACGCGTAGACGCGATCCTTGCCGCCCCAGACACCGATGATGATGAACATCGGGATCAGCGTTGCTTCGAAGAAGACGTAGAAAAGAACGGTATCCAGCGCCACGAAGACGCCGATCATGACGACTTCCAGAAGCAGGAAGGCGATCATGTATTCCTTGATGCGCTTTTCAACCGACTGCCAGCTTGCCAGCACGCAGAAAGGCATGAGGAAGGTGGTGAGGATGACGAATAGCATGGAGATGCCGTCGACGCCCAGATGATAGGCGGCGATGTTGCCGAACCATGCGTGTTTTTCCACCATCTGGAAACCGGGGTTCGAATTATCGAAGCCGATCCAGACGAACAGCGACACCAGGAAGGTGAAAACGGTCGTCAGCAGCGAGACGTTGAGAATGTTGCGGCGACCGTAAGGGCCGTTCTCATTGGTCAGCAGCAAGAGCACCACGCCGACGAGCGGCAGAAAGGTGACCGTTGAAAGAATTGGCCAATCGGTCATCAAAACGCACTCCCGAGCATCATCCAGGTGACAAGCGCCGCGATGCCGATCAGCATCGCAAAGGCATAGTGATAAAGGTAACCGGATTGCAGGCGGACCATGCGGTTGGTCACGTCAACCACACGCGCTGCAATGCCGTTCGGTCCATAATGGTCAATGACGGCCACGTCGCCCTTCTTCCACAGGAAGCGGCCGAGCGCCTTTGCGGAACGCACGAACAGGAAGTCGTAAAGCTCGTCGAAATACCACTTGTTCAAGAGGAACTGATAGAGGCCGCGATGGGTCGCTGCCAGACGCTTCGGCGTCTCCGGCGACTTGATATACATGTACCATGCGGTGACGAAACCAAGTGCCATGGCGAAGAACGGGCTCCACTTGACCCACAGCGGAACATGGTGGAACTCGTCAAGGATTTCATTTTCCGGAAGCGTGAAGAGAGCACCCTTCCAGAACTCGGCATATTCATGGCCGAAGAAGTAACCTTCGAAGACAACACCGGCGAAGATCGCGCCGACTGTGAGGATGAAGAGCGGGATCAGCATGACCATCGGCGATTCATGCACATGGTGCATCACGTCAGCCGAAGCGCGCGGCTTTCCGAAGAAAGTCATGAACGCCAGACGCCAGGAATAGAAGCTGGTGAACAGCGCTGCGATGACCAGCAGCGTGAAGGCGAAACCCGACAGCACCGAATGGGACGCATAAGCGGATTCGATGATCACGTCCTTCGAGAAGAAGCCGGCAAAGCCGATCATCGTGCCCGGAATGCCCACACCTGTCAGCGCAAGCGTGCCGACGGTCATCGTCCAGAAGGTGATGGGGATATGCTTGCGCAGGCCGCCCATGTAACGCATGTCCTGCTCGCCATCGACGGCATGGATAACCGAACCGGCGCACAAGAACAGCAGTGCCTTGAAGAAGGCATGCGTGAAGAGGTGGAACACGGCCGCGCCATAAGCGCCAACGCCAAGTGCCACGAACATGTAACCGAGCTGCGAGCAGGTCGAATAGGCAATCACGCGCTTGATATCGTTCTGCACGAGACCGACGGTCGCTGCGAAGAAGGCGGTGATGGCGCCGACCAGCGTCACGACGGTGAGCGCATCATGCGACAATTCGAACAGCGGCGACATGCGGGCAACCAGGAAGACACCGGCGGTGACCATGGTTGCGGCGTGAATGAGGGCGGACACAGGGGTCGGGCCTTCCATCGCGTCCGGCAGCCAGGTGTGCAGCAGGAACTGCGCCGACTTACCCATGGCGCCCATGAAAAGCAGCAGGCAGACGCCCGTCATCGCATTGGCCTTGTCCAGCTGCATGCCGAACAGGTTGATGACGGTTTCCGTCGAAGCTGCACCTTCAGCTGGCAGGTAGGTGCTGGCGGCAGCGAAGATGGTTTCGAAATTGATCGAGCCGAACAATACGAAGACGCCTGATATGCCGAGAATGAAGCCGAAGTCGCCAACACGGTTGACGATGAACGCCTTCATGGCTGCAGCAGACGCCGAAGGCTTCTTGAACCAGAAACCGATCAGCAGGTACGACGCCAGACCAACGCCTTCCCAGCCGAAGAACATCTGCAGCAGGTTGTCGGAGGTCACCAGCATCAGCATGGCGAAGGTGAACAGCGAAAGATAGGCAAAGAAGCGCGGACGATGCGGATCGTGGTGCATGTATCCGATCGAATAGAGGTGCACCAGCGTCGAGACGGTGTTGACGACGACGAACATGACGGCCGTCAGCGTGTCGATGCGGAACGCCCATTCGACGTCGATGCCGCCGGACTGGATCCAGCGCAGCACGGTGACCTTGATCACCTCGCCCGGCTCGCCATGGGCAAGCGCGACGGAGAAGAAAACGATCCACGACAGGACGGCGACCACGATCATCAGACCGGTGGTGACATATTCCGAAGCCTTGGCGCCGATCGACCGGCCAAACAGGCCGGCAATCAGGAAGCCGATCAGGGGAAGAAAGACGATAGCCTTGTAGATCATAGCCTTATCAGCCCTTCATCATATTGACGTCTTCGACAGCGATCGATCCGCGGTTGCGGTAGAAGACAACGAGTATTGCAAGACCGATGGCCGCTTCGGCGGCTGCGACGGTCAGAATGAACAGTGCGAAGACCTGGCCGACGATGTCGTTCAGGAAAGCCGAGAACGCCACCATGTTGATGTTGACCGCCAACAGGATGAGCTCGATCGACATGAGGATGACGATGACGTTCTTCCGGTTGAGGAAGATACCGAAGATGCCGATCGTGAAGAGGATCGCGCTGACCGTCAGGTAGTGGGAAAGACCGATTTCCATATTCTGTTTCCTTGGATCCGTTCGCGCCTTCAGATGCCCTGGCCCGGCTTGACCTTGACCGTGGTGACGGCGGTCTTCGGGTCACGTCCGACCTGCGTGGATATGTTCTGCCGCTTGATGTCGGTGCGGTGACGCAGCGTCAGCACGATGGCGCCGATCATGGCCACCAGCAGCACGAGACCGGCAAGCTGGAAGAAGTAGACGTAATTGGTATAGAGCACGTCGCCCAGTGCGGCCGTATTGGTGCGCACGGCCGGTGACGGGATCGGCATGGTAATCGATTTGGCGGCCTGCGGGTTAAGCACGCTGCCGCCGACCACGACGATCAGTTCAGCCGCGAGAATGATACCGATCAGCGCACCGATCGGCGCATATTGCAGCACGCCGGAGCGCAGCTCCGCAAAATCCACATCCAGCATCATGACGACGAAGAGGAAGAGCACCGCCACCGCACCGACATAAACGACGAGCAGGATCATGGCGAGGAATTCGGCCCCCGTCAGCAGGAACAGCGCGGCTGCGTTGAAGAAGGTCAAAATCAGAAACAGCACCGAATGAACAGGGTTCTTCGATGCGATGACCATGAACGCAGACGCCACGGCGACGAAAGCGAATATATAAAAGAATACAGCGTGCAGACCCATGTTGGTGCCTTCTTGTCCTCATCCGGGCAAAGACCGCGCAATCGCGCGCTCTACCCGTTTCGTCCCCGCCGGCGATAACCGTGCAGGCTCTTTTACTCTTTCTTCGCTTTCCGGGGTCTCCCCCGGAAAGACGGTTGCGCCTTAACGGTAAGGCGCATCCAGTGCGAGGTTGCGCGCGATTTCACGCTCCCAGCGGTCGCCATTGTCGAGAAGCCTTTGCTTGTCGAAATAGAGCTCCTCGCGGGTTTCCGTCGCGAATTCGAAGTTCGGGCCTTCGACGATGGCATCCACCGGGCAGGCTTCCTGGCAGAAACCGCAATAGATGCACTTCACCATGTCGATGTCGTAACGCACCGTGCGACGGGTGCCGTCATTGCGGCGCGGACCGGCTTCGATGGTGATCGCCTGAGCGGGACAGATCGCCTCACACAGCTTGCAGGCGATGCAGCGCTCTTCACCGTTCGGATAACGGCGCAGCGCATGCTCGCCGCGGAAGCGCGGAGACACCGGGCCCTTTTCGAAAGGATAATTCACCGTGGCCTTCTGCTTGAAGAAGTGGCGCATCGTCAGGAAGATCGCACCGACGAACTCCTTGAGGAACAGTGAATTGACGGCTTGGGAAAGGCTGGCCATCTCAAACTCCAGATTTCTGAGCGAGGAGTACGGACATCAACCAGCCCACCCCGTCAGCTTCAATACGAATGCAACAATAACGACCATGGCGAGCGACAGCGGCAGGAATACCTTCCAGCCAAGGCGCATGAGCTGGTCATAGCGGTAACGCGGAACGAAGGCCTTCACCAGAGCGATCATGAAGAAAACCATGCAGCCCTTGAGCGCGAACCAGACAATGCCCGGAATCCAGTTCAGGAACCACACATCCACGATCGGCAGCCAGCCACCAAGGAACAGGATCGTCGTCAGGCAGCAGATCAGGACGATCGCAGCATATTCGCCGAGCATGAACATCATGTAAGGCGTCGAGCCATATTCGACCATGTGACCGGCAACCAGTTCCGATTCCGCTTCCGGAAGGTCGAAGGGAGGACGGTTGGTTTCGGCAAGGCCCGATATGAAGAAAACGATGAACATCGGGAACAGCGACAGCCAGTGCCAGTCAAGGAACGAGGCCGGCAGACCGATCATCGTGCCGAGGCCGGTGCGCTGCGCCAGAACGATATCCGTGAGGTTGAGCGAGCCGACGCACAGAAGCACGGTGACGATGACGAGGCCGATCGACACTTCGTAGGACACCATCTGCGCCGCCGAACGAAGCGCGCCGAGGAACGGGTACTTCGAGTTCGAAGCCCAGCCGCCCATGATGATGCCGTACACTTCAAGCGAGGAAATCGCGAAAATGTAGAGAATGCCGACATTGATATTGGCAACGACCCAGCCATCGGCAAAGGGGATGACCGCGTAGGTGGCGAGCGCCAGCGTTACGGCAACCAGCGGCGCCAGAAGGAAGACCGCCTTGTTGGCGCCCGCGGGAATGACGGGCTCCTTCAGGATGAATTTCAAAAGGTCGGCGAAGGACTGGAACAGACCAAAGGGGCCGACGACGTTGGGACCACGGCGCAACTGCACGGCTGCCCAGACCTTACGGTCGGCAAGCAGAAGGAAGGCGATGGCCACCAGAAGGCAAACGAGAAGCAGCAGGGACTGGCCGACCATGATCAGCGCGGGCCAGACGTAGCTCCAGAAAAACGATTCCATAATCCCCTACCCTTACTCTGCCGCAGCCTGGAAATTGTTGCGGGCCAATGCGGAACACTCGGCCATGACGGCGGATGCACGCGCAATCGGGTTCGTCAAATAAAAGTCTTTTACCGGCGAG
The DNA here is from genome assembly GCF_030818995.1 of Agrobacterium sp. SORGH_AS_0745. Taxonomy (NCBI): domain Bacteria; kingdom Pseudomonadati; phylum Pseudomonadota; class Alphaproteobacteria; order Hyphomicrobiales; family Rhizobiaceae; genus Agrobacterium; species Agrobacterium sp. SORGH_AS_0745. The sequence goes on along the minus strand of NZ_JAUTBI010000003.1, from coordinate 1,919,818 downwards.
GCAAACGCAGACTTATTGAGGCTGCCCGCGCGAGCGGCAAGTGCCTCGACATCCGCGCCGTTGCCGGCAACGATCTCATCGGTTTCCGCCAGATGCGGATGCGCGACATAAAGCTGGCCGCGCAGCGCCGACAGCGAATCGAACGGCAGCTTCTTGCCGAGCACGTCGGAAAGCGCACGTAGGATCGCCCAGTCTTCACGGGCTTCGCCCGGTGCGAAACCGGCGCGGTTGCCCACCTGAACGCGGCCTTCGGTGTTGACCCAGATACCGGATTTTTCGGTGTAGGCTGCACCCGGAAGGATGACGTCGGCGTTCATCGCGCCATGGTCGCCGTGGCTACCGATGTAGACGGTGAACTTGGCGCCCTTGTTCGACAGGTCGATTTCATCGGCGCCGAGCAGGAAGAGAACGTCCATGGACGTTACCATTTCGGCAGCAGCAACACCGCCCTCGCCCGGCACGAAGCCGATGTCGAGACCACCGACGCGGGCAGCGGCAGTGTGAAGCACCGAGAAGCCGTTCCACTCTTCGCTGATTGCGCCAACCGAAACGGCAAGCTTCGCAGCGGCCGCGAGAACGGCTGCACCATCGGCGCGTGCCAGAGCGCCCTGGCCGATGATGATCAGCGGGTTCTTGGCGGACTTCAGCTTCTCAATAAAACTGTGAGAGCCATTGGCGAGATCGGAAAGCGTTTCCGCGCCGGAGCCTAGATATTCGTAGTTGTAGCGCAGCTCACCGGCTTCGCCGATCACGCCGATCGGGAAACCACCGCGACGCCAGCGCTTGCGGATACGTGCATTGAGCACGGCCGCTTCATAACGCGGGTTGGCGCCGACGATCAGCAGCGCATCCGCGTGCTCAATGCCTTCGATTGTGGAATTGAACAGGTAGCTGGCGCGACCCAAAGACGGATCAAGCGCTGCGCCATCCTGACGGCAATCGACATTGGCCGAGCCGAGCGACGCCAGAAGCGACTTCAGCGCGAACATTTCCTCGACGGAAGCAAGGTCACCGGCAATCGCGCCGATCTTGCTGCCGCTGGTCGCGGCAACCGCCTGCTTGATAGCGCCGAAGGCTTCGCCCCAGCTTGCGGGCTGCAAGCGGCCATCCTTGCGGACGTAAGGGCGGTCGAGACGCTGCGTCTTCAGGCCGTCCCAGATGAAGCGGCTCTTGTCGGAAATCCACTCTTCGTTGATTGCCTCGTTGACACGCGGCATGACGCGCATGACTTCGCGGCCACGGGTATCGACGCGGATTGCCGAACCGAGAGCGTCCATCACGTCGATGGTTTCGGTCTTGTTCAGTTCCCACGGACGGGCAGTGAAAGCGAAAGGCTTGGAGGTCAGCGCACCGACCGGGCAAAGATCGACGACGTTGCCCTGAAGCTCGGAGGTCATCGCCTGCTCGAGATAGGTGGTGATTTCAGCGTCCTCGCCGCGGCCGATGAGGCCGAGTTCGGCGATGCCGGCAACTTCCGTGGTGAAACGGACGCAGCGCGTGCAGTGGATGCAGCGGTTCATCACCGTCTTGACGAGCGGACCGATATATTTGTCTTCAACCGCACGCTTGTTTTCCGCGTAACGCGAACCGGCAATACCGAAGGCCATAGCCTGGTCCTGCAGGTCGCATTCGCCGCCCTGGTCGCAGATCGGGCAATCGAGCGGGTGGTTGATGAGAAGGAACTCCATCACGCCTTCGCGGGCCTTCTTGACCATCGGCGTGTTGGTGAAAACTTCAGGCAATTCGCCATTCGGGCCGCCGCGAACGTCGCGCACGCCCATGGCGCAGGATGCGGCGGGCTTGGGCGGTCCGCCCTTCACCTCAATCAGACACATGCGGCAGTTACCCGCGACCGACAAGCGCTCATGAAAACAAAAGCGCGGAACTTCAGCACCAGCCTCCTCGCACGCCTGCAACAGCGTGAAATGATCCGGAACCTCGATCTCTTTACCGTCAACCTTGAGCTTTGCCATGGTTCTACTTACGTCCTGTTGCCTGTTCGTCCCGTGTCTCTCACACGGTCCGCAACAAATCCTTAATCGCGCCCGAGACTTCATCTCGTCGGTCAGGCGCTTCATGGTTTTCCGGCGCCGGGATCATCCCCGCGCCGCATGCAAACTGCGAAAGCTTATTCGGCAGCTTCCAGAACAGCGCCATCATCCATGGCCCTGTAGGTATATTGGTCGATGCGCTTTTCGATTTCCGGACGGAAATTGCGGATCAGCGCCTGTACCGGCCATGCGGCGGCGTCGCCGAGCGCACAGATGGTGTGGCCTTCGATCTGCTTCGTCACTTCGAACAGCATGTCGATTTCGCGCTTCTGCGCGTTGCCCTTCACCATGCGTTCCAGCACGCGCCACATCCAGCCGGTGCCTTCACGGCACGGCGTGCACTGGCCGCAGCTTTCATGCTTGAAGAAGGCCGCGATGCGGGCGATCGCCTTGATGACGTCGGTGGACTTGTCCATGACGATCATGCCGCCGGTGCCGAAGGACGACTTCACTTCGCGCATGCCGTCGAAGTCCATGATGGCGTCCTTCATGTCCTCACCGCGCACGATGGGGCAGGATGCGCCGCCGGGAATGACGCCAAGCAGATTGTCCCAGCCGCCGCGAATGCCACCGCAATGGTGTTCGATCAGCTCACGGAAGGACAGGCCCAGCGCATCTTCGAAGGTGCATGGACGCTCGACATGGCCGGAGACCATGAACAGCTTGGTGCCGACATTGTTCGGACGGCCGATAGACGAGAACCATGCCGCACCTCGGCGCAGAATGGTCGGAGCAACGGCGATGGATTCGACGTTGTTGACGGTCGTCGGGCAACCGTAAAGACCCATATTGGCCGGGAACGGCGGCTTCAGGCGCGGCTGGCCCTTCTTGCCCTCGAGGCTTTCAAGCAGTGCCGTCTCTTCGCCGCAGATATAGGCACCTGCGCCGTGATGGACGTAGATGTCGAAATCCCAGCCGTTCTTGTTGTTCTTGCCGAGCAGGCCCGCATCGTAACATTCGTCGATGGCGGCCTGAAGCGCCTCACGTTCGCGCATATATTCGCCGCGCACGTAGATATAGGCGGTGTGTGCACCCATGGCGAAACCGGCGATAACGCAGCCTTCGATCAGCGTATGCGGATCGTTGCGCAGGATTTCGCGGTCCTTGCAGGTGCCGGGCTCGGATTCGTCGGCGTTGACCACGAGATAATGCGGACGGCCGTCGCTTTCCTTGGGCATGAAGGACCACTTGAGACCCGTCGGGAAGCCTGCGCCGCCGCGACCGCGAAGGCCGGAAGCCTTCATCTCGTTGATGATCCAGTCACGACCCTTTTCGATGATCTGCTTGGTGCCATCCCAATGGCCGCGCGCCATCACGCCCTTCAGGGACTTGTCCTTGAGGCCGTAGAGATTGGTAAAGATGCGATCCTGATCTTTTAACATGCTTCACCCTTTACCGCGGCTTCTTGCCGAAGACCCTGATATACTCGGCTTCGCCACCCTTGGCGAGCGCCTCGGCCTGCTTGATCCACTCATCGCGTTCGATGCGGCCCTTGAAATTCAGATAACCATCCACCCAGTCGCACTCGGCCTTCTTCCAGCCGGCAATCTGCGCATAGGTGAAGATGCCGAGCTCGTTAAGCGTGCCTTCGATCTTCGGGCCAACGCCTGAAATGAGTTTCAGGTCATCGGGCGCAGCGGGCTTTTCAATGCCTGCGGGACGGTCGGCCGACTCAAGCGACGGTCTGGATGCTGTCGCTTCCTTGCCTGCCGATTGCTGTTCCCCTGCCTTTGCGTTTTCCGCAGCAGCCTTGGGCTCGTTCGCAGGCGTCTTCAGCTTCGGATCGGTTTCCGGTGCGTCCGTCTTCGGCTTGGCGGCATTCGAAGGAAGAACGGGGGCTGCTTCCGCCGGAGCTTCCGCAGGCTTGTCGAGATTGGAGCGATCTGGCTTGATCTCTTCCGTCAGCGTCGTCAGGCCGCCAACGGGCACCGACTGGTGACGGTCGATCTGGGGGCCGGTCTTGACCGTGTCGCCCTTGCCTGCCTCGAACGTGTCGATGATCTCTTCCAGGCGCTCGGGCGTCAGATCCTCATAGGCATCCTTGAAGATGATGACCATCGGCGCATTGACGCAGGCGCCCTGACATTCCACTTCTTCCCAGGACAGCGTGCCGCTCTCGTTGGTGTGCAGCGGATCGTGGTGGATCTTCTTGCGGCAGACATCCATCAGCGCTTCGGAGCCGCGCAGCATGCAGGGCGTGGTGCCGCAAACCTGAACATGGGCGCGTGTGCCGACCGGCTTCAGCTGGAACTGGGTGTAGAAGGTCGCCACTTCCATGACGCGGATATAGGCCATATCCAGCATGTCGGCGATTTTTTCGATGGCGGCGCGGGTAACCCAGCCGTCCTGCTCCTGCGCACGCATAAGCAGCGGGATAACCGCCGATTGCTGGCGTCCCTCCGGATATTTCTGGATCGTCTTTTCCGCCCATGCGGTATTATCCGCGTTAAAGGCAAATGCCACGGGCTGGAACTGATCTTCGGCTAGTCGACGAACGGACATACTTCCTCACGCCTTTTCAGTTTAACGTCTCACAACGCGATCTCGCCACCGTGACGAATTCGCAGGCATAAGCCGCCTTGTCTTTCTGCATGAACACGATGAACTTGCTGCCATTGGGAACCGAGGCCTTGATCTCGTATCCCGAAGACAGAAGCTGCTTGATGGTGGAACCGCCGCTGCTTGATAGCGATACGCCCCCCTCTTCCGTCGCCGTCTGGGCGAGAACGGAGGTCGACATCGCAGCAAGAAAAGCCAAGATGGCCAGCGGCAGACGCATCAGCGGTCGACCTCCCCGAACACGATGTCGAGGGAGCCGAGCACGGCTGTAACGTCGGCAAGCTGATGGCCCTTGCACAGGAAATCCATCGCCTGCAAATGTGCATAACCCGGCGCGCGGATCTTGCAGCGGTAGGGCTTGTTCGAACCATCGGCGACCACGTAGACGCCGAACTCGCCCTTCGGCGCTTCGACGGCGGCGTAAACTTCGCCGGCGGGAACGTGATAGCCTTCGGTATAGAGCTTGAAGTGATGGATAAGAGCTTCCATCGAACGCTTCATCTCGCCGCGCTTGGGCGGAACCACCTTGCCATCCAGCGAGGAGACCGGGCCGATGCGGTGCTTGCCGGAGAGAAGATCGACGCACTGCTTCATGATCTTCACCGATTCGCGCATTTCCTGCATGCGGATCAGGTAACGGTCATAGCAGTCGCCGTTCTTGCCGACGGGGATATCGAACTCCAGATCGGAATAGCACTCGTAGGGCTGCGCGCGACGCAAATCCCAGGCAGCACCCGAACCGCGCACCATGACGCCCGTGAAACCCCAGGCAAAGGCATCTTCAAGCGAGACGACGCCGATATCGACGTTACGCTGCTTGTAGATGCGGTTGTCGGTCAACAGGCCTTCGATATTGTCGAGAACGGTAATGAAGGGATCGCACCATTTGCCGATATCTTCGACCAGTTCCGGCGGCAGATCCTGATGCACGCCGCCCGGACGGACATAGGCCGAGTGCATGCGGGCGCCACAGGCGCGCTCGTAGAACACCATCAGCTTTTCACGTTCCTCGAAGCCCCAGACAGGCGGCGTCATTGCGCCGACGTCCATGGCCTGAGTCGTCACGTTCATGATGTGCGACAGGATGCGGCCGATTTCCGAATAAAGCACGCGGATCAACTGGCCGCGCATCGGGATTTCGAGACCCAGCAGCTTTTCGACGGCGAGCGCGAAAGCGTGTTCCTGGTTCATCGGCGCGACGTAGTCGAGACGGTCGAAATAAGGCACCGCCTGAAGGTATGTCTTGGTCTCGATCAGCTTTTCGGTACCGCGATGCAGAAGACCGATATGCGGATCGACGCGCTCGACGATTTCGCCGTCCAGTTCCAGAACCAGACGCAGCACGCCGTGCGCGGAAGGGTGTTCCGGACCGAAGTTGATCGTGAAATTGCGGACGTTATGCTCAGTCATTCTAGTGCTCCGCCGAGGTGATCATGGCGATGAATTCGGGGCCGGTCATGTTCTGCGTGGTTTGCGCGAAAGAATAGCTCGAAGGCTTCTCATCCGTGAAAATCTGCGACGCAAAATGGAAACTGGAAGGGTTGTCGAAAGCCTGCAACGAGACGGCAAAATGCTTGCCATCCTTGGAGCGCCACATCAGCGTGCTGCCGCAATTTTTGCAGAAGCAGCGCTCGCCCCATTCCGACGAGGTATAAACACCGAAATGTTCCTCGTTCTCGATGGCGACGTCAGCGCATTCGACAGCCAGAAATGTTCCGCCGGACCAGCGGCGGCACATCGAGCAATGGCAAACGCCGAATTCGCGGGCGCCGATGCTGGCATTGAAGCCAACGGCGCCGCAAAGACATTGTCCGTGCTCTGTCGCGGGGGCTTCGCTCATTGCTTGGCCTTTTCATCACCTGGGAGAACATAGTCAGTCCCCTCCCAGGGAGAGAGGAAATCGAAATTGCGGAATTCCTGCTTCAGTTCGACCGGTTCATAGAGAACCCGCTTCAGAACGTCATCGTAGCGTACTTCCACAAAGCCGGTAACCGGAAAATCCTTGCGCAGCGGATGACCTTCGAAACCGTAATCGGTGAGGATTCGGCGAAGATCCGCATGGCCTTCGAAAGGAATGCCATACATATCCCAGGCTTCGCGCTCGAACCAGTCTGCACCCATGTAAACGGAGGTTGCCGAGGGAACGCCCTCGTCTTCCGCCACCTGCAGCTTGATGCGCACGCGCAGATTCTGGCGCGGCGACAAGAGGTGATAAACGACGTCGAAACGCTTCTCGCGCTGCGGCCAGTCGACGCCGCAGATATCGATGATGTTGACGAAACCGCACTGCACATCGTCACGCAGGAACGTCAAAAGCGCGATAACGCTTTCCGTCGTCGTGTTCAGCGTCAACTCGCCATAGGCAATATCGGCCGAAACCACGAGGGAACCACGCGCTTCCTTAACGTAAGCAGCAAGATCGTTTAGAGCTTCGCTCATTCCTTAATCCGTCCTTTGCCCTTAGCGCTCGATCGTACCGGTACGCCGGATCTTCTTCTGCAGCAGAAGCACGCCGTAAAGCAGCGCCTCCGCCGTGGGGGGACAGCCCGGAACGTAGATATCCACCGGGACGACTCGGTCGCAGCCGCGCACGACGGCGTAGGAATAATGGTAATAGCCGCCGCCATTGGCGCAGGAGCCCATGGAGATGACGTAGCGCGGCTCAGGCATCTGGTCATAGACCTTGCGCAGTGCAGGCGCCATCTTGTTGGTCAGCGTTCCCGCGACGATCATCACGTCCGACTGGCGCGGCGAGGCGCGCGGGGCGACACCGAAGCGCTCCATGTCGTAACGCGGGCCGGAAGCCTGCATCAGACCCTCGACGGCGCAGCAGGCAAGACCGAACTGCATCCACATCAGGGAGCCGGTACGCGCCCAGGTGATCAGCTCGTCGGTCGAGGTGACGAGAAAGCCCTTGTCGGCCAGCTCGTCGTTGATTTCCGTGAAGTAGGCATCGTTGCTGCCGACAGGCTTGCCGGTCGCGGGATCGATGATCCCCTTCGGCTGCGGTGCAACGAGCGTGCTGTTGTTCTGGCTCATGCCCATTCCAGCGCTCCCTTCTTCCACTCATAGATAAAGCCGATGGTGAGAACGGCGAGGAACACCATCATAGACCAGAAACCGAACCAGCCCATATCACCGAAGGACACAGCCCAGGGGAACAGGAAGGCGACTTCCAGGTCGAAGATGATGAAGAGAATGGACACCAGATAAAACCGGATATCGAACTTCATGCGGGCGTCGTCGAAGGCATTGAAACCGCACTCGAAAGCGGAGAGCTTTTCCGGGTCCGGCGCCTTGTAAGCGACAGCGAAAGGCGCGATGAGAAGCGCCAGGCCAATGACAAGAGCGATACCGATAAAGATTGCGATCGGAATATAGGAACTGAGGAGTTCAGTCATGGTCTCTTCCCTGTCCGGCCGGGTGCCGGACCTGCCTTTGCGACTGAAAGTCTAAAGGCGCACAAATATGTTGCAACGCCAAAGTGGTTAGCGCAGCCGCGCTCTCTCTGCAAGAGTTTAGGCACCATTTCAAGACACCTGCCGCATTGATTGGCAACAATATTGCCGGAATTGACGCAAATTTGGGCCACAATTCCGGGCTAAGCTCCTCAAATACAATAATAATCGATTGAACGACGCAACCGCAAAAAAGTCACACGAATTTTACGTCAAAATGGCAGCGAAGTGACGATCTCTCGATATCGAAACTTGACTAAAAACAGCAGGAAAAACCGCGCTCGCGAATGCCGGAAACAGGCGCTGAAATCGCCATTGCCGACATGGCAGGACGACGCCTGCTTGCTTCGTTTGGGAGTGTCATTTCGGTGAAAGAAATGGCGCGAGTGACGGGGCTCGAACCCGCGACCTCCGGCGTGACAGGCCGGCACTCTAACCGACTGAGCTACACCCGCGCTCCACAGACATTCGTCTGCGTTTTTTCCGAGGAACAGGATGGCGCGAGTGACGGGGCTCGAACCCGCGACCTCCGGCGTGACAGGCCGGCACTCTAACCAACTGAGCTACACCCGCATATCCTGACCGACAAGACCTAAGTCTCGCCGTACGAACCAGCCTCGGCTGTTCGTTGAGCGGCTAACTACGGCGTTCGTGCGGGGGTGTCAAGCAGGTTTCACGACAAAAGAATAAGCTTCTTCATTTTGATCGGAAAAAACTGAAAGGCCTTTGACCGGCATTGCAGCGAATGCCTTGTTTTCCAGGCTTTTCCCAACAAAAACAAAAAACTTGTCCACAGCCGGGGCGTCCGTAACGCGATTTCAGCATACCGCCAAAGGTAACGGCCGGGCGTTGTTTTTATCGAAAAGCCCGCAGTTCCCGGCTTTTTGCCGATCACCTCTGCCAATGGGCAAAGCTGTCCGGAAAAAAAACAAAAAAACTTCACAAAAGCCCTTGCGGTTTTTTTCCGATCCGAATACATCACGGCCACCGACGCGGCAGACACGATCTGCAAGACGCGAAGGGCGATTAGCTCAGTTGGTAGAGCGCCTCGTTTACACCGAGGATGTCGGGAGTTCGAGTCTCTCATCGCCCACCATTTTCCATCTTCTTCAAATTGTGCGCATTACCAAGCCGAAGCTCTTTCGTATGTCGGTGCGTTCCGCCGTAAACTTCCTGCTTTGGGAATCACGGCCCCTGCCCCCGATTCTGTAGACGGCCGCGGCCTTGGGCTGGTGAAGCGGCTTTTCCGGCGTGAGTCTATGCCAGATCGGCACTCCTGTTCCACATTCATACAGGCCGGCTCCAATAGGTGTGCCAGCCCGCAACATACCGAAAAATAAGCAGATTCAGACTTTTTAAAGAGATTTCATGCATTGTTTTCGAGCCGTTTCATGATGAACGGTATAAATGATGGATGAAACCATGTCGGTCGACGCGTTTGTAACACTCGCGCTTATTGCGCTGCCTGTTTATATTTTTTTCCGCTGGGTCCAGCAGGACTCGGAAAAAGACAGCACTCCCAAAAGCAAGAATTCCATGGGGCGGTGATCTCTAGCGATCTGGTCCACTGCACATTCATGGAAGTCCTCCGGATAACACCCTCGATTATGCGATAGCGACGCGACCATGCCGGTTTTAACGGCTGGTACGCGACTCATCGTGGGGAATCGGCATTCCCCAGATCGGGGTTTCTTCCGCCGCACAAAAAAGCCGGGCTATGCCCGGCTTTTCTCATTTGCGATTCTATTCGGACCGATCAGTTGATCGCCTTTAGATCGACGGTAAAGAACAGCGTTTCGCCGGAAGATCCGTCGACGCCGTCATTGTCAGTGACGATATAGGCCGTTCCTGCCTTGTCGAAGGTGAAGCCTTCCAGCTTGTCAACGGTATAGCCATTCGTCTGGGCCTTGAGGTCCGGCAGGAAATCATGTGCTTCCTGCTTGGCCACCAGCGGCAGTTCGCCACCGATTTTGCCCGGCTTCAGGTCAGCGATCGCGACGCGGTAAAGCTTCTTGATCTTTGCCTTGTCACCGACCTGATTGTCGCGCTCGACGATATAGACATAGTCGCCCTGTGCGGTGATTTCAGAAAGGCCGACCCAGCCTGCCTCGGTCTTGTCGAGCGGGTAACGCACGGCGCCCCATTCCTTGGACTTCGGATTGTAGGAGACGAGCTTGACGAAACCCTTCTCGTCCGTGCCCCATTCGCGCTGTACGGCCATCCACAGCGTCGCGTCGTCGCCCTTGCCGATCATGGTCACGCCTTCGAAACCGAAGCGGGTTTCGCCAGCCAGCAATTCCTTCGGCAGAGCGATCTCAGCCTTGATCTCGCCCTTGGCGCTGACATTGTAGAGTGCGTGGGGCACTAGCTTGGCACTGTCACCTTCCGAGGCCAGCCAGAAGCCGCCCTTACCGTCAAGCGTGATGCCTTCGATGTCGAGTTTCTGGGCTGCGATACCGTCGCGCTTGATGCGCAGGGCGCTGGTTATGGTGGCGGGCTTCTTCGTTGCGTCGATGGTGTAGATCGACGGCTGGTTTCCATAGGCCGAGTCGGACACGGCATAGAGGATGCCAGGCTTTTCAGCATCGCCCACCAGACCGGAGAGAGCGCCCCAGCCGATCGGTGCGCCATCCACGGTGGCGGAAGCGAGCTGCGGGTAGGCAATCTGGCCTTCTGCGCGTTGATAGATCATGACGTGCGAGCGAGCGCCGCCATCTTCGACGAGATCGGCTTCGTTGGCAGTGACGAGGAGATTGCGCGACGGAATGGCGACGGCGCCTTCAGGCGAAATGCCCGAGGGCAGAAGCTGGACCAGTTCCGGTGTGCCGCCCGTATCCTTGTAGACCGCAGCGAGAGACGCGCGCTCGGCAAGAACGAAGAAGTACTTCTGGCCATCGAAGGTTGCCGCCTCCAGACCTTCCGGCTCGATGCCCTTGGCCTTGGAGCGCTTTTCCGGATAGTGGCCGATGCTGGCGGCAGCGTGCTCAAGGGTGGCACCGGCTTCATAAAGAAGCTTGCCGGTCTTGTCGAAAATGGTGAAGCCGCGCGCGCCGCCCTGCCAGTCACCCTCATTGGCGATGACGATTCGGTCATTGTCCAGCCACTTCACGGCATCTGGCTCACGCTTGCGGCCTTCCTGCTTGTCGGTGAACTTGATCTGGCCGTCCGTCTTCGTGTCGACGCCTTCCAGATCAACCGTGCCGGCGGAGAAATGCGTCTTTACCGTACCGGTCTTGCCGTCGATGATGACGATGTGGTTGTTTTCCTGCAGCGTGAGCGCGATCTCGCCATTGGCATTGATCGAGACGAATTCCGGCTCCGGATCTTCCGGGGAGATTTCGGCAAGGCCGGTCACGTCGATCTTCTTCAGCGTCGCGCAGTCGGCAACGCCGTTTTTCAGACCGACCGTCACCAGATAACCGGCCGGCATCTGTGGCAGGGCGCCCTCGTTCACCTCTTCATCGCGTTCGTTTTCGATCGCGATGGCGGCGAAGGTCTTGTCCGGGGAAATTGCGACAGAATCGGGCTGGCCGCCGAGATCGCAGCTCGCTTCGATCTTCTTGGTGGCGATATCGACCGTCACCAGCTTGCCGGACGGCTTGGCTCGGTTTTCGGACGTGTTGACACCGGCCAGAACCTTGGCGCCAGCAACGGCAACAGAGGTCGGTTCGCCTTCCAGCAGCAACGCGCCGCCAGCCTTGGGTGCCTTCGCATCGGTGATGTCAACGAAACCAATGCCGCCAAGCGGGCTGTCCGAATAGATCAGCGTCTTACCGTCTTCGCTGGCGGTTACGATTTCAGCTGAAGTGACGGCCTTCGCGTCCTTGTCCGCTGGCAGGTTCTTTACGACCGGGAAAGATGCGATGCGGTTGAAAACCGGCTCGGCAGCAGCCGGAAAGGCCGCGGACGCGAGCAGAGCAGCAGTCAAAGCCATCTGAGAAAGTCGGAACGCCATTATAAATCCCCCTTGGATCCAAAAAAACACCCTATGGCTTCTGCGTCAGAGACATGACAGCGGCATGACATTTCCTGTCGGAGGAATCAAAAAGCCCGACCATGAAGGCCGGGCTTTCCTGTTCGTGCGCACATTCCGCGTATCAGAGCGCCGTGTGACCGGATGGAGGCTACACAGGCGCGCTCTCCTACTTTCACGTACATCTTGCCGGTTCGAAAAAAGGGCTATCCGAAAAAGCATTTCGAAAAGCCGCCCGGTTTACGTGCCGGCATGATGGCGTCAGGGCGTCAAAACATGTTTCCTCGTGAACCTGAAAAGCCGCCCGCCCGCCGCCGGACGTCACGGCCTTTCGGAAACCTTACGAGTTGACGGCGTCCTTCAGGCCCTTGCCTGCGGAAAACTTCGGTACGTTGCGAGCCGGGATATCGACTTCAGCACCCGTGGAAGGGTTACGACCCTTGGAGGCTTCACGACGGCTTACGGAGAAGCTGCCGAAGCCAGCGAGACGGATGTCGCCACCGCTCTTCAGTTCGTTCTGTACGGTTTCGAATACGGCATCAACAGCGGAAGCAGCATCTGCCTTCGTGAGACCAGCCTTTTCGGCAACAGCAGAGACGAGCTCGTTCTTGTTCATGTTTCCACCCCTTTCAATGGTTTGAAACGACTCAAATTAAGCCGGCGCAGAATACGTCTGTATCCGCGCGCAGCAACTCAAAAGCGCTGGAATCGCCTGAAAAACAAGGGGTCTGCGGGGTTTTTCACAAAAAAGGCCGACATTTCTGCCGGCCTTTCCCTTAAACGTGCCAATTTCGCACCAGTTCTGCAAGCATCAAAGAAGCATCGCGCCTTTCGGCATCTAACACATTGAATCTACGCACAGGTGTCGCGAAAACCGATTCTGGCTTTCACAACCACTTGGCAATCAATGTGCGATCGTCTGTCCGCCCTCGTCGACACCGTCGACAGTTGCGATAACAGGCGTTTCGATGCTGCCGTCCCACTCGATTGGCTCGGGCATGCGAAGCAGCGCGTGCTTGATGACCTCACCCATGCGAGAAACCGGGATGATCTCCATCTCGTTCTTCACATTATCAGGAATATCCGCCAGGTCCTTGGCGTTTTCTTCCGGGATGAGCACCTTCTTGATGCCGCCGCGAAGCGCCGCAAGCAGCTTTTCCTTCAGGCCGCCGATTGGCAGCACGCGACCACGAAGTGTGATCTCGCCCGTCATCGCCACATCCTTGGAGACCGGGATACCGGTCATGATGGAGACGATGGCGGTTGCCATGGCGACACCGGCAGACGGTCCATCCTTCGGGGTAGCCCCTTCCGGAACGTGAACGTGGATGTCGCTCTTGTCGAAACGCGGCGGTTCGATGCCGAAGTCCACGGCGCGCGAGCGGACATAGGATGCCGCTGCCGAAATGGATTCCTTCATCACTTCCTTGAGGTTGCCGGTGACCGTCATGCGGCCCTTGCCCGGCATCATCACGCCTTCGATGGTGAGCAACTCACCGCCGACTTCCGTCCATGCCAGACCGGTGACGACACCAACCTGATCCTCACGCTCGGCCTCGCCGTGGCGGAACCGCGGAACGCCCAGATAATCCGGGACATTGGCTGCGGTGACTTCCACGGACTTGACCTTGCCCTTGATGATCTCGGTCACGGCCTTTCGCGCAAGCTTCATCAACTCGCGCTCGAAGCTGCGCACGCCCGCCTCGCGGGTGTACTGCTGGATCACGATCATCAGAGCGTCGTCGCTCACCGAGAACTCTTCCGGACGCAGGGCATGTTCCTTGATCGCCTTCGGCAGCAGGTGACGCTTGGCGATTTCGCGCTTTTCGTCCTCCGTGTAACCGGCGATGCGGATCACTTCCATACGGTCCATCAGGGGACCTGGAATGTTCAGCGTGTTGGCCGTGGTCACGAACATCACGTCGGACAGGTCGTATTCCACCTCAAGATAGTGGTCCATGAAGGTGGAGTTCTGTTCCGGATCGAGCACCTCCAGCAGTGCGGAAGACGGATCGCCGCGGAAATCCATGCCCATCTTGTCGATCTCGTCGAGCAGGAAGAGCGGATTGGACTTCTTGGCCTTCTTCATCGACTGAACGATCTTGCCCGGCATGGAGCCGATATAGGTACGGCGGTGACCGCGGATTTCCGCCTCATCACGCACACCACCCAGCGCCATACGCACATATTCGCGGCCGGTCGCCTTGGCGATCGACTTGGCGAGCGAAGTCTTGCCGACGCCGGGAGGACCAACAAGGCACAGGATCGGGCCACGGATCTTCGAAGCGCGAGCCTGCACGGCCAGATATTCAACGATGCGTTCCTTGACCTTGTCCAGACCGAAATGATCCTGATCGAGGACCGCCTCGGCGCTGTTGAGATCAACCTTGACCTTCGACTTCTTGCCCCAGGGCAGGCTGAGCAGCCAGTCCAGATAGTTGCGCACGACAGTCGCTTCCGCAGACATCGGGCTCATCTGGCGAAGCTTCTTCATTTCCGCCTCGGCCTTATCCTTGGCCTCCTTGGAAAGCTTGGTCTTGGCAATGCGCTCTTCCAGTTCGGCCATCTCGTCACGGCCATCCTCGCCGTCGCCGAGCTCCTTCTGGATCGCCTTCATCTGTTCGTTCAGATAATATTCGCGCTGCGTCTTCTCCATCTGGCGCTTGACGCGCGAGCGGATACGCTTCTCGACCTGAAGCACGGAAATTTCGCCTTCCATGAAGCCGAGCGCTTTTTCAAGCCGCTGCTTCACGCTGACGGTTTCCAGCATTTCCTGCTTTTCGGTGATCTTGATCGACAGGTGCGAAGCAACAGTGTCGGCCAGCTTCGAATAATCGTCGATCTGGCCGGCAGCGCCGACAACCTCGGGCGAAATCTTCTTGTTGAGCTTCACATAGCTCTCGAACTCCGAAACAACGGAACGCGACAGCGCCTCGATCTCAACCGGGTCTTCCGCAGGCTCCTGCAGCGGCGTCGCAGACGCTTCGTAGAAATCCTCGCGGTCGGTATAGGCCTCGATCTGGGCGCGGCCCTTGCCTTCCACAAGCACCTTCACGGTGCCGTCGGGCAGCTTCAGCAGCTGGAGAACGTTAGCGACCGTGCCGACCTTGTGGATGGCTTCCGGGGACGGATCGTCATCGCTGGCGTTGATCTGGGTAACAAGCATGATCTGCTTGTCCGAGCCCATGACCTCTTCGAGAGCGCGAATGGATTTTTCCCGCCCGACGAACAGGGGAACGATCATATGCGGGAAAACGACAATGTCGCGCAGGGGAAGTACCGGATAGATACCGCCGGATGCCGCAGACGTGATGTTCGTCATATCATTTCCTTTCATGGTCCCTTTCAGGACACTTTGCCTGACGTCTTGGGGCGTCCGGCATATTCATTTCTCGAGACTGAAAGTGGAGTTTCGGAACGCCGATTTCAAGTCACCGGAAGAGACGACCCCGCGCAACGGCACGGCCGTAAAATTCAAACAAATACAGCGCCGGCTATTACTCCCGACATTTCCGGTTATCCCTTAGGATCAGGAACCGGGTCGCCGACGGTAATTCACATTTCCGTCATATCGCGCTGCAAATCAGTTTTAAGACTTTATCAGCAAAGCGCAATCCGCTCCAAACGCAAAATCGGGTTACTCCAAGTTAGCGGCAAGTTTCGCACCTGCCACAACAGAAAAGGCCCGCACGAGTGCGGGCCTTTTGAATTCATCAAAGCGTCGGATCGGTCAATCAAGCCGAAACATTGGCCTTTTCTTCCTGACGATCCGCATAGATGTAGAGCGGGCGAGCGATGCCGCTGACGACATCGTTGGAGATCACCACTTCGCGCACGCCTTCCAGCGTCGGCAGTTCGAACATGGTATCCAGAAGGATCTTTTCCATGATCGAGCGCAGACCGCGGGCACCCGTCTTGCGGGTAATCGCCCGGCGGGCAATCTCGCGCAACGCGTCCTCGTGGAAGGTCAGTTCCACATCTTCCATCTCGAACAGACGCTGGTACTGCTTGACCAGCGCGTTCTTCGGCTCGGACAGGATCTGGATCAGCGCATCCTCGTCAAGGTCCTCGAGCGTCGCCAGAACCGGCAGACGGCCGATGAATTCCGGAATAAGACCGAATTTCACCAGATCTTCCGGCTCCAGTTCGCGAAGCACCTCGCCAACGCGGCGATCGTCTTCCGCCTTGACGGTCGCACCGAAGCCAATCGAGGTCTTTTCGCCCCTGGCCGAGATGATCTTGTCCAGGCCGGCAAACGCGCCGCCGCAGATGAACAGGATGTTGGTCGTATCCACCTGCAGGAATTCCTGCTGCGGATGCTTGCGGCCGCCCTGCGGCGGAACGGAAGCGACCGTGCCTTCCATGATCTTCAGAAGCGCCTGCTGAACGCCCTCGCCCGACACGTCACGCGTGATCGACGGGTTGTCCGACTTGCGGGAGATCTTGTCGACTTCGTCGATATAGACGATGCCGCGCTGGGCGCGCTCGACATTGTAATCCGCAGCCTGCAACAGCTTCAAGATGATGTTTTCCACGTCCTCGCCGACATAACCGGCTTCGGTCAGCGTCGTTGCGTCTGCCATCGTGAAGGGAACGTCGATGATGCGGGCGAGCGTCTGGGCAAGATAGGTCTTGCCGCAACCCGTCGGACCGACGAGCATGATGTTCGACTTCGCAAGCTCGACATCGCCATTCTTGGAGGCGTGCGCGAGGCGCTTGTAATGGTTGTGAACGGCCACCGACAGGATTTTTTTCGCCTGCTTCTGGCCGATGACGTATTCGTCGAGGATCTTGATGATGTCCTGCGGGGTGGGAACACCCTCGCGCGACTTCACCATCGACGTCTTGTTCTCCTCGCGGATGATGTCCATGCACAATTCGACGCATTCATCGCAGATGAATACCGTCGGTCCGGCAATGAGTTTCCGGACTTCGTGCTGGCTCTTGCCGCAGAATGAACAATAGAGTGTATTCTTAGAGTCGCCGCCGTTGCTGCCGCTGACTTTGCTCATATCACTTTCCTTCCAGCACGCCGCAGGTCCGCCAAACGGATCGCGGTCAACTTACCGCCCGCCGATACGGCCGCCCTTGGGTGCATCGCCGTATCCGCCTCGTTTCCCGGGGTACTAACCGGTATCAGATACATGAGCTGACAACCGGCTGCAACGAATTCCCCATCAAACCAAAGGCCACGTCATAAAAATTCAACACAGCCTTTATATATACTAATATCGCTTTCTGTTGCGGTTGAAAGCCCCGAAATTACTTTGCGGGGTTAAACAACCGTCAAAAAGCGTCGCGCCTTAATTCGCGGCGGCGCCTTCCATTTCCTGGCGCGAGGTGAGGATCTTGTCGATCACACCCCAGTCCTTGGCCTCGTCGGCATCCATGAAGTGGTCGCGATCAAGGGTTTTTTCAACCTCTTCCAGCGTACGGCCGGTGTGCTTCACGTAGACTTCATTAAGGCGACGCTTCATTTTGATGATGTCGCGGGCGTGACGCTCGATATCCGAAGCCTGCCCCTGGAAGCCGCCGGAGGGCTGATGCACCATGATGCGGGCGTTCGGAGTTGCGAAACGCATTCCCTTTTCGCCAGCGGCCAGAAGCAGCGAGCCCATGGATGCGGCCTGGCCGACGCAAAGCGTCGAAACGGCAGGGCGGATGAACTGCATCGTATCGTAGATCGCCATGCCGGCGGTCACGACGCCACCCGGCGAATTGATGTAGAGCGCGATTTCCTTCTTCGGGTTTTCAGCCTCGAGGAAAAGCAGCTGCGCGCAGACGAGCGAGGCCATCTGGTCTTCCACCGGTCCGGTGAGGAAAATGATGCGTTCCTTGAGAAGACGGGAAAATATGTCATAGGAGCGTTCGCCGCGATTGGTCTGCTCTACGACCATCGGCACCAGAGCCATGGCGGTATCAACTGGATTTTTCATGTCCGTCCTTTGTCAAACTCTGCCCTTCGCGGAAAACCGCTCCGGAATCACTTCTAACCTTCGTTCTCCCTACATAGAGTGTCCCTGCCCGGTACTTCAAGACACGAAGCCGCATATCCTTAACGGCTCAACAGCGTTTACGGGCGTTTTCCACCCGCGGGGTAACGGCTATGGAGAAGCCGATGCCAGCCGAACCATTCTCTGTCGCCCGCATTATTTTTTAACAGGAGCAAACCGCAAACGCAAAAACCGGTGTGTTGCCCAGATATAACTTCTCACTGGCAAGAACTCGTTAGGTATTTGCGGCTGATACTACGACCGCGAATTTCCGGTTTCCCGTCAGGGGGCGGGAGCCTCTTTTGAGGCGAAATGGCATCTCCACCAATTCGGCGGGCATTGCGCACATCGTGCCGCGAACCGCTTTTACGGCATGATAGCGCAGATAGGATTTTGCAATGCTGGATGCAAAGACGGGCATGCTGCTTTGGGCGTCGGAAACGCTGACCCTTGCCCTGCTGCTGGGAACCCTGTGGCTGCACCGCCCTGCCCGCCGGCACAATATCTATTTCGCAGCCGGTTTCGCCGCCACGAGCGCCGGCACGGTGATGGTGGCGCTGCGCGGCGATATTCCCAACTTCCTGTCGATCGAAGTCGGCAATACGCTTGCCCTTTCGGCCTTCAGTTTCTGGCTCGCCGGTCTCCTGTCCTTCGAACAGCGCAAGACCGCCGGCTGGATCGCCATTCCGCCGCTGTTATGGGTGGCGGGCATGCTGATCGGCCCCGTACGCGAAAACATGGTCCCGCGCATCCTGCTCTATCACATCTGTGCCGCCACCGGTTATTTCATGCTGGCCGGCATTCTTCTGGCCAGCAAGGCACGCGCGTCATTCAGCCGCAAGGTGCTGGCGGCCACCTTCATCGTGCAGGCGTTTTGCGGGGCGCTCGTGGCGTCCATCGTCATTCCCGTCAACGCCGCCGCCCCCAACGCCATTCCGCTGACGGCAGCGCTCGCCTTTTCAGGCATTCTCGGCTTTACCATCATCGTCATGATGAGCGCCAAGATCATCATGGAAGACACGGAAACCCGCCTGCACCGGCTGGCCATGACCGACCACCTGACCGGCGTCCTCAACCGGCGAGGGCTGCTTGAAGAGTTCGAACACATCAAAAAAAGGTCGCCCGGCTCCAGCCGTTACGTGGCGCTGGCGCTATTTGACATCGACCATTTCAAGAAGATCAACGACAAATACGGCCATCAGTCGGGAGACGCGGTGCTTGTGCATTTTTGCAATATGGCGCAGCGGGTCATCGGTGAGCGCGGCCTGTTCGTCAGGATGGGCGGCGAAGAATTCGCGCTCGTCGCCGAAGTGGAAAGCCCCTCCAGCACCGTGACGCTTGCGGAAGCCATCCGCAGCAACCTGCGCCTTTCGAAGATCAGCGCACGCGGCGAAAACATCGAGGTCACGACCAGCGTCGGCATATCCGAAGCCATGATCAAGGATGCGGACCTGAGCGTGATGATGACGGAGGCCGACCGCGCGCTTTACGCGGCCAAGAAGGCCGGCCGCAACCGCACCGTGATCCACGTCAATTCAGCCAATGTTGTCGTCCCCTCTCCGGACCGGGACGAAAACCCGATGGACAACAATGCCAACCGGCAGGTTGCGGCGCTGAACCGGATAGCGGCCATCGCCAACCGGTGACAAAGTAACCGCACAGTGACATGCGGATAAACACATGGAACGGCATTTTCACGCCCTTCCCAAAGTGCGGCACGCGGAATAAACCATGGACATGACAGCGACATTTCCCTTTCTCAAAATCGATCCCGCCACGCGTCGTGTTTCACTCGATGCCCGCAATCCGGCTTTCTACAACGATCCGAACCCGGTCTATGCCGCCCTGCATGCCCAATGTCCCACTTTCTATTGGGAAGAACAGCGGCAGTGGTTTTTCACCGAATACGACCATGTCAGCGCCCTCCTGCGCGACCGCCGGTTCGGACGGCAGATCCTGCATGTTGCGAGCCGCGAGGAGATCGGTCTGGCCGAGCCGCTCGAGCATGTGAAGCATTTCGACGCCGCAGAGCAGCACTCGCTTCTGGAGCTGGAGCCGCCGGAACACACACGGCTGCGCACCCTCATCAACCGCGCTTTCGTGTCGCGGCATGTCGACAAGATGAAGCCGGAAATAGAGGAACTCGCCAACCGGCTGATCGACGCCTTCGAACGAAACGGCGAGACGGAACTGCTCTCTTCCTATGCCGATATCATCCCGGTCACGATGATCGCGCGCATGATCGGCATTCCCGAGGAAATGGGGCCGCAGCTTCTAAAATGGTCACATGCCTATGTC
This sequence comes from Agrobacterium sp. SORGH_AS_0745, assembly GCF_030818995.1. Taxonomy (NCBI): domain Bacteria; kingdom Pseudomonadati; phylum Pseudomonadota; class Alphaproteobacteria; order Hyphomicrobiales; family Rhizobiaceae; genus Agrobacterium; species Agrobacterium sp. SORGH_AS_0745. Next base: position 1,899,486 of record NZ_JAUTBI010000003.1, on the reverse strand, counting down.
GGCATGTACATGTTCAAGCGCACGCCTGAGGACGAGCTTCTGGCCGACAGGGCAGCACATGAGTTTTCAGACTACGTGCGCAGTGTGATCGCGGAGCGCCGGGCGGAGCCGAAAGACGATCTGCTGAGCCACATGATCCATACGGAGCACAAGGGCCAGTATCTGACCGACGACGAGCTGATCTCGACCACCATCGTTCTGTTGAACGCCGGGCACGAGGCGACGGTGCACCAGATCGGCAATTCCGTGCGCATCATTCTGGAAAGCGGCATTGCGCCTGACACACTTTTCCACGACGAGACGGCAACGGAACGCACGGTGGAAGAAACGCTGCGTATCTGCGCGCCCGTCCATATTTTCCAGCGCTGGGTTCTGGAGCCGGTCGAGATCGATGGCGTGGAATTCAAACGCGGCGACAAGGTCAGCCTCATTCTGGCGGCAGCCAATCTCGATCCGGCCAAGTTTTCCGATCCCCTGGCATTCAGGCCGGACCGAAACGAAGGCGCCAACGTCTCCTTCGGCGCCGGCATCCATTTCTGCATTGGCGCGCCGCTGGCAAGACTGGAGCTGAACCTGGCCTTGCCTCTGCTTTTCAAGCGACTGCCGGGCCTGAAGATTGCCGAGCCACCCAGGGTCAAGGACGTCTATCACTTCCATGGTCTGGAACGGCTCGATCTCAGCTGGTGACAGCCACGCAGGGAACAACCTTTATCCCGGCGATGGACCAATAGAAATCGTCCGGCTCCTACAACCGGATGACATAATCCTTGCGGGTCGTTTCGACGACCTCCCAGGTTCCCTTGAAGCCCGGCCGCAGGACCAGCCTGTCGCCCGGTTTCAGGTCGCGCGGGGATCCGCCATCCTCCGTCAGGATCGAGTGACCCTCGAGGATGTTGAAATATTCCCATTCGTCATAGACCACCCGCCATTTGCCGGGTGTCGACTGCCAGATGCCGGCATAGATGCCACCGGGCGCTTCCTCCAGATTCCACGTGGTGAATTTGGGGTCGCCGGAAATCAGCCTTTCCGGTGCGGGTGCACTGTGCTCCACCTCCGCCTCGACATCACCGGCCGTAGCGGTTCGTGTATCTTCGAATGCGAGAAAATTCGTCATGACGACCCCGGTCTCTCAGAGCTTCGCAAGCGATTGTTCGAGATCGGCGATGATGTCCTTGACATCCTCGATGCCGATCGAGAGGCGCACCACATCCGGTCCGGCACCCGCCGCCGTCTGCTGTTCCGGTGTCAGCTGCGCATGTGTCGTGGAAGCCGGGTGGATGACGAGAGAGCGTGTATCGCCGATATTGGCGAGATGGGAGAAGAGTTGCAGACCTTCCACCAGCGCCTTGCCGGCGGCATAACCGCCCTTGATGCCGAAGGTGAAGACGGAACCAGCGCCCTTTGGCGAATAATGCTGCTGGATTGCGTAGTTGTCGCTGTCCTCCAGCCCGGCATAATGCACCCAGCCCACCTTGGGGTGCGCTTTCAGCCATTTGGCGACGGCCAGCGCATTATCGGAGTGGCGCTGAACGCGCAGCGGCAGGGTCTCTATGCCCGTGAGGATGAGGAAGGCATTGAAGGGCGAGATCGCAGGGCCGAGATCGCGTAAGCCAAGAACGCGGCAGGCAATCGCGAAGGCGAAATTGCCGAAGGTCTGGTGCAGCACGACGCCGGAATATTCTGGGCGGGGCTGCGACAGCGACGGATATTTATCCGTGGCCGACCAGTCGAAAGTGCCGCCATCGACGATGATGCCACCCATGGAATTGCCATGGCCGCCGAGGAATTTCGTCAACGAATGCAATACGATATCCGCGCCATGTTCCAGCGGCCGCAACAAATAGGGGCTTGCCATGGTGTTATCGACGATGAGCGGCAGGCCGTGACGATGGGCGACATCTGCAATCGCGGCGATATCCACGAATGTGCCGCCCGGGTTGGCGAGGCTTTCGATGAAGATGGCGCGTGTGCGGTCGTCGATCTGCCGTTCGAAACTGGCCGGATCAGCCGCATCGGCCCAGCGCACCTGCCAGTCGAAACCCTTGAAGGCGTGGCCGAACTGATTGATGGAGCCGCCATAAAGCTGGCGTGCCGCGACGAAATTGTCGCCGTGTTGCAGCAATGTGTGGAAGACCAGCAATTGCGCGGCGTGACCGGATGCAACGGCAAGTGCCGCCGTGCCGCCTTCAAGCGCTGCGACACGCTCCTCCAGAACCGCCTGGGTGGGGTTCATGATGCGCGTGTAGATATTGCCGAACTCTTTTAATCCGAACAGCGCGGCTGCGTGATCGGCGTCACGGAAGGCATAGGCCGTTGTCTGGTAGATCGGCGTCGCGCGCGCACCGGTGGTCGGATCGGGCTGTGCGCCCGCGTGCACGGCCAACGTTGAGAACCCGGGATTGCTGCTCGGCATGATGTTTCCTCCAATGATATTTTGGAGGGATCATAATGCCTTGCCGCCAAATGATAAGTCCAATCCGTACCAACTATCGCACAATATTGAGACGCGGATACTCAATTGCGGGGCAACGGTCCATCACCACGTTCATGCCGTAGGCCTCGGCCTTGGCCGCCGCATTGTCGTCTCTGACCGAAAGCTGGCCCCAGATCACCGATGGCCGCTGCGGCAGCAATATCGCCTCTTCGACAATTGCCGACAAATATTCCGGCGCCCGGAACACATCGACCATATCAACGGGTTCGGGAATGTCGGCAAGCCGCGCATACACCTTCTGCCCCAATATCTCCTTGCCCGCCTGACCGGGATTGACCGGAAACACGCGGTAACCCTTGGACAGCAGAAAGCGCATGACGCCGTGGCTCGGCCGATCCGGATTGGGAGAGGCGCCAAGCAGGGCGATGGTCCTGACATCCGTCAGAATTTTTCTGAGGTAATCCGGTTCATAGGTATCATGCTGCATGTCAACTTTTCCCTCTGCCATATCGCGCGGTTCAAGGACCTCATGCGCCGGCTCGACGCTCAATGGCCCAGCGAGAATTGCCTCTCCCACATAAATCCGCGGACGAGCTTTTCGCACCGCTTTTTTGCGGCCGCTTTCCTAGATCTAGGAACCCTCATCCTTCTCTTGAACCCCCGCCCGAATGAAAATATTGAACAAGCCGGACTCGTGGTGTCACGAAAGTACACCTAGTTTGCGCAAAATGATTTCACAAAAACACCTTAAGCGGCATTGTGCTGAGTATTTTTATCCAGTTTTTCAAAAGCATACATTTCGATGAATATTTGCTGAAACAACATTTGCGTGCATCTTATGCGCCCTTCGTCTCCTGTTTGTTTTCATTCCGTTCACCGATGCATTAGGCGTATCTAATTTTCAGAAAGTTATTCTGTAAATCAAGTTATAGGTAAAACTGTAACGTTGTAGCGAACCATTCAGTAATGAATTGAAACTTCTTTTCATTTTGAGCCTGCATGTGCTCGCTTGATTGATACAGTTTTATCTTCTGGATATGGGCAATTTTGAGCAGGAATAATCGCCGCAATCGGTCGCATTTTTGCGAAAAACACGTTCCACAGCAAAACCATAAGCTGTGCATCCGGCATCGGCGCGTATGTCCTGCTGATGAAATCGTGAGCACGGCCGCATATCGCCTCTCGCACAGTTGCCCACTCCATCCCGCAACACGCACAAACCCGAAACTTGACACGCGTCATAATCCGCAAAGAAGCAACCGCTTACGACAGGAGGATTTGCGTCTCCCACAGCCACCACGGAAAATGGATTCCGGTTTTCAAGCCGATGCTGTAGGTTGCCTGGAATAGCCCATGAGCGAGTCTCTATCGTGACATTTGACATTCTAATTCTGGTGCTTCTGGGCGCGATATTGCATGCCGGATGGAATGCGCTGGTAAAATCCGGGTCCGACAAGTCGCTGGACGCCTCGCTGATCGCGGCGGGCGCCGCAGCTTGTTCTTTACCCTTCCTGCCCGTCCTGCCGTTTCCCGCGCCGATGGCCATTCCCTTTCTCATCGCCTCGGCCGTTCTGCAATTTGCCTATTTCCGCCTAGTCGCCGCCGCCTATACGATCGGCGATATCGGCCTCGTCTATCCCGTCATGCGTGGCGTGGCGCCGCTGATCGTCGCAGCGACGAGCAGCCTTTTTCTCAGCGAGATTTTAAGCCCGCTCGCGCTTGCCGGGATTGCCATCATTTCCGGCGGCATCCTGACGCTTGCCTTCGAGGCGCGGCGCGGCGGCGGAAAGGCGATCATTGTCGCGCTCATCAACGCCTTCGTGATTGCCTCCTACACCTTCGTTGATGGTGTCGGCGCAAGGCTTTCCGGCAATGCGATTTCCTATACGCTGTGGATGTCACTTCTGCCGCCCGTCCTCCTCTTTGGTTTCGCCTTTTACCAGCGCGGCGTAAGCGCGGTTACGCAGCATGTGCGGCGAAACTGGTGGCGCGGCCTGATCGGCGGCGGCGGCTCCATCCTCTCCTACGGGCTGGCGCTCTACGCCATGACCAAGGCCCCCGTCGCCGTCGTCGCGGCGCTGCGCGAAACCTCAATTCTGTTTGCGCTGGTGATCTCCGTCGTCATCCTCAAAGAACGCGCCAGCGTCTGGCGTTATCTCGCTGGCGGCATCATCGCAGCGGGTGTTCTGGTCATGCGGCTGGGATGAAACAGGCAAATCCCTGGGGTAAAATAATACCACATAAACAAACCATTGTTTTTATTGATTTATTTTTACAGTCAGCAAAATCCGTCATATTGACGCTTCATCCAGCACACCGTATAAGCGCGCCAGATCGGATTCCAAAGGGAATATGGTCATTTGCGGTCGCCTTCGGGTGACCAAACCAAGCAACAAGAAACGCCCGTATGCTCTTACTTTAAAAGAGGATGACGGGTCCACGTTAGAAAGTGAAATCCATGTCTACTTTCGTTCAGAAGCCTGCTGAGGTGGAGAAGAAGTGGGTCATCATCGACGCCGAAGGCCTCGTTGTTGGTCGCCTCGCCACCATCATTGCAACCCGCCTGCGCGGCAAGCACAAGGCCACCTACACCCCCCACGTCGATGATGGCGACAACGTCATCGTCATCAACGCGGAAAAGATTGCCTTCACCGGCAACAAGTACGCCGACAAGAAGTACTACTGGCACACCGGTCACCCGGGTGGCATCAAGGAGCGTACGGCTCGCCAGATCATCGAAGGTCGCTTCCCGGAGCGCGTCGTTGAAAAGGCCGTCGAGCGCATGATCCCGCGCGGCCCGCTCGGCCGTCGTCAGATGAAGAACCTGCGCGTTTACGCCGGCTCGAACCACCCGCACGAAGCACAGCAGCCCGTCGTTCTCGACGTAGCCGTGCTCAACAAGAAGAACGTAAGGAGCGCCTGATAATGGCCGATCTTTCCTCTCTGAAAGACCTCGCCCCTGCATCGGAAGCTTCTGCTCCCGTGCACGTCCGCAAGGTTGACACTCTCGGCCGCTCCTACGCGACCGGCAAGCGCAAGAACGCCGTTGCCCGCGTATGGGTAAAGCCGGGTTCTGGCAAGATCATCATCAACGGCCGCGATTTCACCACGTATTTCGCACGTCCGGTTCTGCAGATGATCCTTCAGCAGCCGATCGTTGCCGTTGCACGCACGGGCCAGTTCGACATCATCGCTACCGTTGCCGGTGGTGGTCTGTCCGGTCAGGCCGGTGCCGTTCGTCACGGTCTGTCCAAGGCCCTCACCTACTTCGAACCGGGCCTGCGCGCCGTTCTGAAGAAGGGTGGCTTCCTGACCCGCGACAGCCGCGTTGTCGAACGTAAGAAGTACGGTAAGGCCAAGGCCCGCCGTTCGTTCCAGTTCTCCAAGCGCTAATCGCTTCCCGGAACCGTTCGTTCAAAACTTCGAAAAGGCGGGGCTTCGGCTCCGCCTTTTTTCAATACCATCCTCCTTGTTTTTTCGGCGAGAAGACAGCACCCTCAGCGCAAACCGCAATGGGGTGATCAATGCCATCAAAAACCATCGACCATGCCTTCACCGCAGCAACGCTGACATCGGCTGCGACCGACCCGACCCATGCGGGCGTCCTCTCCTTCATGCGGCGCAAATATACCAAGATCCTCAAGGGCGTATCGACGGCCGTCTGGGGTGTCCCCTTCGATGCGGCGACATCCAACAGGCCGGGTGCACGCTTCGGGCCGCAGGCGATCCGCCGCGCCTCCGCGATTTTCGACAACGACCCGCAATATCCCTTCGCCCGCGATCTTTTCGCCCATATGCCGACCATCGATTATGGCGACTGCCTGCTCGACTACGGCAATCACTGGAAAACGCCTGATACAATCGAAAAGGAAGCGCGCAAGATCATCTCCAAGACGGATTATCTGCTGACGCTTGGCGGCGACCATTTCATCACCTGGCCGCTGCTGAAGGCGCATGTGGCAAAGCACGGCCCGCTGGCGCTGGTGCATTTCGATGCGCATCAGGACACCTGGTTCGACGACGGCAAACGCATTGACCATGGTTCCTTCGTGGCACGCGCCGTGCGCGATGGTCTGATCGATGCCGATCGTTCCATCCAGATCGGCATTCGCACCCATGCGCCTGAGGATTTTGGCATCCGCATTCTCCACGGTTACGAGGTGGAGGAGATGCGGGCGAGCGACATCGCCTCGCTGATCATCAAGCACACGGCAGGCATGCCCACCTATCTGACCTTCGATATCGATTGCCTCGATCCAGCCTTCGCGCCCGGAACCGGTACGCCTGTGGCCGGTGGGCCGACAAGCGCCAAGATATTGTCCGTCCTTCGCGGACTCGGCCAGCTCGATATTCGCGGCTCCGATGTGGTGGAGGTCGCGCCCGCTTACGACCATGCTGATATCACTGCCATTGCCGGAGCGACCGTTGCGATGTATATGCTTGGCTTGCGCGCCGAACGGCTGGCGAAGGCCGGCTGAACCGACGCCCGGGCGCTTAGCAAACTGAATCCGATTACACTCGCAACCCTCTGAAAAGTCAGGACAAGGACATGACAGCGAAGATCTTCATCGATGGCGAACACGGCACAACGGGTCTGCAGATCCGCACGCGCCTTGCTGGTCGCCGCGATATCGAGTTGCTGTCCATTCCCGAAGCCGAGCGCCGCAACGCCGCTATCCGCGAGGACATGCTCAACAACGCCGACATTTCGATTCTCTGCCTGCCGGATGATGCTTCCAGAGAAGCTGTCACCATGGTGGCAGGCAACAACAATGTCCGCATCATCGACACCTCGACCGCCTATCGTATCCATAAGGACTGGGCTTACGGCTTTGCCGAAATGGACAAGGAACAGGGCGAAAAGGTTCGTTCCGCCCGCTTCGTCGCCAATCCGGGCTGCTACCCGACCGGCGCGATCGGCCTTCTTCGTCCGCTGCGCGCCGCCGGCATTCTGCCCGATGGTTATCCCGTCAGCGTCAACGCCGTGTCCGGATATACCGGCGGCGGCAAGCAGATGATCGCGCAGATGGAAGATCAGAGCAGGGACGATGCGATCAGTGCCAACAACTTCCTCTATGGCCTGACGCTTGCACACAAGCACGTGCCGGAAATGACCATTCACGGCCAGTTGGACCGCGCCCCGCTGTTTGCACCCTCCGTCGGGCGCTTCCCGCAGGGCATGATCGTGCAGGTTCCGCTGTTTGCCGCCGACCTCAAGGACGGCGCGACCATCGAGACCGTGCATGCCGCGCTCACCGCCCATTATGCCGGACAGGACATAGTCAGCGTCGTTCCACTTGCCGAAAGCAAGGGGCTGTCCCGCATCGATGCCGAGGAACTGGCGGGCAAGGACACGATGAAGCTGTTCGTCTTCGGCACGCCGGGCGGCGAACACATCAATCTCGTCGCGCTGCTCGACAATCTCGGCAAGGGCGCATCGGGTGCGGCTGTCCAGAACATGGAGCTGATGCTCTCGGCATGAGGCTTTTTGCGTGAGCCGAGCTATCCCCTTTTTTCCGGCCTCGTGGAATATCGAGGCCGCAAAACAGATTGCCGATACGCCGGCCGGGGTGGTTTACGAAGTCAGACTTGGCAATGGTTCCCTTGCCATCGCCAAGGTACTTAAACACAAGGTTCTGAAGGACAGCCTTCGCGGGGCGGATTTCATCGAATGGCGGGCGGGTGTCGGCTGCGTGAAGCTGCTCGATCGCTCCGACGACATATTGCTCATGGAACATGCCGGCAATGAGACATTGCGCGACGTGCTTTTCCGCGACGGCGACGATGATGCCACGACCGCAATCGCCGCCGATGTTCTCCTTCACTATCACCAGCCTTCAACGCAGACGCCACCAGCAAGCCTGCTGACGCTGCCGCAATATTTCGAAAGTCTGTTCCGTAAAGCCGAGCACGATCGCAGCGAAGGCACCGACAGCCCCTACATCGAAGCCGCTTCGCTTGCCGAGGAGCTTATCGGGCACCAAAGCAATATTCGACCGCTGCACGGCGATCTGCATCACGAAAACATCATGCGCAGTGCGCGTGGCTGGATCATCATCGACCCGGCAGGCCTGATCGGCGATGCAGCACTCGACGTCGCCAACATGTTCTCCAATCCACTCGACCGCTTCGATCTGACACGCAGCGAGGCACGCATCGCCTCCATGGCGTCGATTTTTGCGAAAGCGCTCAAACGGGACGAACGGGTGCTTCTGCAATATGCGTTCGCCTACGGCTGCCTTTCGGCGGCATGGCACGAGGAAGATGGCAACACGCGCGAACGCGACGACGAACTGGCCGTCGCGACAACCATCAAGTCTGTCCTGAAGCAATTTTAATGGTTTTCAGTCCCTGATCTCAACCGCGACAGGTGCCGGGTATTCGCCGAGGAAGCCTCGCCAATGGGCGACTGCAAAACCAAGCACCAGCAGCGCCATGCCCTGATGGGCGAGCGCCACATGAATATCCACATGCATCAGAAGCGTGGTGATGCCGAGCGCCGCCTGAATGGAGATCAACACGAAGAACAGTACGGCGCGGCGGGCATGCGGCGTGCCGGGCAAGGCGCGAGCCAAGGACACCATATGCCACAGCGTGGCGGCAAACAGCGTATAGGCGCCGAGGCGGTGGACGAACTGCACCGTCTTCGGGTTTTCGAACAAGTTGATCCACCAGGGCTGTTGCAGGAAAAGATCGCCGGGCACCAGGGAGCCGTCCATCAGCGGCCACGTGTTGTAGGACAGGCCGGCATTCAGCCCCGCCACCAGCGCGCCGAGATAAATCTGGAACAGACAGAGGAAGGTCAGCAGCGCGGCAAAACGGCGGCCGGTCGTTTCATTGGCAGCATCGGCCGAATGGTGCGACAGGCCGCGCAATATCCACATGCAGCCCGCAAAGATCAGGCACGCGATCGTCAGATGCGTTGCCAGGCGATATTGCGAGACATCCGTACGGTTGACGAGGCCGGAAGACACCATCCACCAGCCGACGAAGCCCTGAAAGCCGCCAAGTCCCAGAAGGCCGATGAGCGGCAGGCGCAAGCGCCTTTCGATGCGGCCGGTCAGCCAGAAGAAGGCGAGCGGCAGGGCGAAGATGAGACCGATGGCGCGGGCAAGCAGTCGATGCGCCCACTCCCACCAGAAGATCGTCTTGAACTCATCGAGCGACATGCCCCGGTTGATTTCCTGATATTGGGGAATACGCTTGTAGAGCTGGAATTCCTCTTCCCATTCGGCAACTGAAAGCGGCGGAATGGCGCCGTGGATGGGCTTCCATTCGGTAATTGACAGGCCAGACTCGGTCAGCCGCGTGGCGCCGCCGACAAGCACGAGACAGAACAGCGTGAAGAGAACGACGCGCAGCCAGATGCGCAGCAGGCGGCGATCCTTCTCCTGTTTCTGCAGGGCAGCCTCCACCACCATTTCCGCAGAACCATTTGCCATCGTCATGCCGCTCGAACGCATCTTTGAGGTCTCCATCATACAGTCATGTTGATTAGCCCCAACCGGCACCACAAAACAAGGCCTCAGGGTTTGCGGCATCCGGTCGCGGCGGTATAGTTGCGCCAGACACTAGATCGTCCTGTCTCTGCTTCGAATCACCAAGACGATCTAGATTTTTTGTTTTACGCATGTCTTTTCCCCAAAACCGATGACACTTTTGGGATACATGCTCGGTTACGGAAGATTTCATGCACCCTCGCCTCAGATCGCTCATCGGCACCATCGTCATCATCTGCCTCGTCGTCATCTACGCCGTAGCGGCGACGGCCATCGCGTCGGCGACGCTGGCGCAATCTCCATGGTGGGTGCATCTTGCCTACTTCGTGCTGAGTGGGCTTTTGTGGATACTGCCCGCCATGCTGGTCATCAAATGGATGGCCGGCTCCAAAAAACAGGAATAGGCACCTGCCTTCTACGGGACATCCAGAGGTCGCAATTTTATAAACCTCTTGTTTGCCGCTCAACGATATAGTCTCACCGAAACAACCGGAGAGCGTGGATGGCGGCTGAAGCGCCGGTCATAGTCAGCGAGGGTGAAGGACCAGCCGCCGTGCAAAACGAGCGGAGGGGCGCCGATCGCCTGGCTATCGATCTCGTCGACGATGCCTCCACTATCCGCGCCGACTGGGAACAGCTGGAGAGCGACCCGCTCAATTCGCTGCATCAGGGTTACGGCTGGTGCTCCATCTGGGCGCAAACGCAGGACAGACCCCTCCTCATCATTCGCGGCAGGCAAAGCGGAAAGACCGTGTTCCTGCTGCCGCTCGAAATCGTTCTGGAAGGCGGCATCCGCAAGGCACGTTTTCCCGGCGGCCGTTTCAACAATATCAATACCGGGCTTTTCGACCGGTCCTTCGCCGAAGCAGCCAACCACAAAACGGCGGCAGCCGTTGCCCGCGAAGCGCGAAAGCTGCTGCGTGGCCAGGCGGATATCCTGGCCTTGCAGAACATACCGCTGATCTGGCGCGGCAGGACCAACCCGCTCTCGCATCTGGCATCAGTCGAAAACCAGAACCCGGCCTTCCAGATTCCCTTACTGGCAAATTTTGAGAGCACGCTTCAGCAGATCAACGCCAAGAGGCGCCGGAAGAAATTCCGCATCCAGAGCCGGAGAGCCGAGGAAATGGGTGGTTACAGCCATGTGATCGCCCATTCGCCACAGGAAAAGTGCGAATTATTGCAGACGTTTTTCCGACAGAAGGCAGCCCGGTTCGCATCGCAGGGCATTCCGGATGTTTTTCGCGATCAATCGGTAAAAGACTTTTTCTATGACCTCGCAAATTTTCCGGAGATCGGCACAGACAGTCTTCTGGAAATACACGCCATTCGTCTGCATGGTCAAAATGAAGGTTTCATCGCTGCCATATCCGGCCTTTCCCGCAAGCAGGATCACATCATCTGCCAGTTCGGTTCTATCGATGAGACCTTCGCGGAAATCAGCCCCGGTGAGCTGCTGTTCTGGCTGATGATCGAACGGGCTTGCAGTGAAAATGCGGCGATCTTCGATTTCGGCGTCGGTGACCAGCCCTACAAGCGCAGCTGGTGTCCGCTTTTCACCGTGCAGCATGATATTTTCCTGCCGGTGACGTTGAAGGGCCGGGCGGCGGCCTCTGCCTATGTTGCCATTGCCCGGACAAAGAGCCTGATCAAATCCAATCCGGCACTCTATGCGTTCATTCAGCGTTTCCGCGCCGGTCGGCCGAGCATGGACGCAACGCCCGCTGCCGACTGACCGGTTATCGGCCGCAGCATCTCAGGCGGCGCTCAGACGGTCCGGTTTGCGCATGCCGGTCATCGGCAATGCCTGCTCGTAGCCGTGGGCAACCAGTTCTCCGAGGGTCTTTTCCAGCAATTCGCTATCATTACCGGGAACGGACACGACGATTTCCGCCGGCAGATTGCGCAGCATTTTCTCAAGGCTCGATATCTGCACCGCGCCGCATTCCACCAGAACCGTGTCATAGGCGTCGGAAAGCGCGCTGAGGATCATCGTCAGCCGGTCGATGGCGCGCATGGCCTCACGCGGCTGCGCATTGCCGCGCGGCACGATATGGGCATCGGAAAGCCGGTCGCCGTGAATGGTTTCGCCAAAGGCGGCGGCACCCGCCAAAAGGTCCATGACGCCCGGCAGTCCGGTCTCAGGCGCCATCAGGCGCGTTGGACAGGCCGACGCCGTCATATCGACGAGAACGACCGAACGGCCCATTTCGGACAGGGCGCGCGCCAGCATGACGGTGGTGGTCGAACCGCTGTCGCCAGCTGGAGACACGACCGCTGCGACGGATTTCGCAAGACGGGTGGCGAGGAAAGATGCGACGGAGTCGATCGAGAAATTGTCGGCGTTGTCGATCTCTTCTTCCGCAGCGTCCACTTTCGCAGCCGCGGCGTCTGCAACCGGCAGCGCCGATTTGGCAGCAACGGCTGCGACCGGTATCTGCGCTTCCTGTTCGACAATGGACTGGCGGGCAGCGGCAGGCATGGAACGAACCGCAGGCGGCGCATCCTCTTCACGTGCTGGAAGCGGTTGCTCCGGCGTAACCGGTGTCTCATCCGTGTCAGCACGCGCTCTCGCGGGCGGTGGTGGATCGGTTAGCGGCGGGACATGGGTCTTGCCAACCGGCTTCAACGCCCGCCCGGTGAACAGTTCCACGAGCATGACGACGATGCAGGAGAGAAGGAAGGCCGCCAGCGTGACGACGATGGTGATGGCGCCGGTCTTCGGGAAATAGGGTTCGCGCGGCTCCACTGCAGTTGAAATCACGCGGGCATCGGCGGGCGTGGATTCGGCTGAACCGGCGCGCGACGTCGCCTCGCGGTAACGGGCGAGATAGGTTTCAAGAAGCTGGCGCTGAGCCGAGGCCTCGCGCTCCAGGTCGTTGAGGCCAACCTGCTGCTCACCGGCGCGTACACTTTCCGTTTTCAGCACGTTCAACTGCTGAACCAGTTGCCGCTCCCGCAGGCGGGACACATTGGCCTCGTTTTCGAGACTTGCGAGCACCTTGCGGGTCTCTTCCTGAATCTGCCGTTGTATGCCGTCAATTTGGCTGCGCAGCGCCTTGATACGCGGATGGCCTTCCAGCAGCGAGGAAGACAGATCGGAAATCTGGCTGCGCATGGCAGCCTCGCTTTCCTTCAGTCTCTGTATCATCGGCGAGGCGACGACGTCGGGGAAAGTATCGAGTGGGCGGCCGCTCGAAAGCGCGTTGCGCACGCCTTCTGCCCGCGCCTCCGCATTCGCCCGCTCGCCGCGGATACGGCCAAGTTCGGTCGAGATATCACTGAGTTGTCGGGTGGCGAGCGTTTCGCCCTGCCCTGCCGACAGAATATCGGACGAGGCGCGGTAATCCGCGACCTTCCTGTCCGCATCGCGAACCTTCTCACGCAGACTGGCGATTTCCGGCTCCAGCCAGCGTGCCGCCTCCGTGCTTGTGTCCAGTTTCGCGCCGCTTTGCAGCGCGATATAGGCCTTCATCATCGCGTTGGGGACTGCTGCCGCAAGCATGGGGTCCTCGGACGAGAACTCGACCGTGATGACGCGCGAGCTTTCGACCTGGTAGACCTGCAACCTCTCCTGGAACGCCTTCAGTATCCGTTCCTCTGGCGGCACCTGCTGCGGATCTTTCTTGACGCCGACAGCAACCAGCAGCTTCGAGACGAGAGAAGGACGCGCCGCCGGGTCAAGCTCCTGCCGCTCATAAAGCTTCATATCTTTCGCGACCTGCTTGATGAGGTCAACCGATTGCAGGATCTGCACCTGGCTGGAGATGGTCAATTCATCGAGCACGGGTTCGGCGGGCGCATTCGACTGCTGCGACGCACCGAAGGAGGCCGCGCGCGATTCGATGAGGACGCGCGCCTCGCCCTTGTAAGCGGGCGACATCATGCTTGCGACAACGAAGGCGGCGCCCCCGGCAAGCAGCGTGATCGCCGCTATCCTGCCCTTGCGCTGCCATATGGCAGCGACGAGCCGCGCGAGATCGATATCCACATCCCTGTCATCAATGCGATCGCCGTTCATACGGGCTCCGTAACCGAGATACACCTCGGGCGCTCAAATATAGAGGCCAATTTTCGCGAAGTTTAAGTCTTTCCGGTAACACAACAGTTAATTGTGACGAAGCCCACGAAATAAAGCCGATATTACCATCCTTACGACTGGCTGTTTACCGCCCATTAACCCTAACAGAACGATAAGAATGCTCATAGTTCGACTCGGAGCCAGATGAGATGCCGCTCGCCGGATCACGACATGTCACCGCACTGACGCTTGCCGTTCTAACGGCCCTTTCCGGTTGCGCGGCATATCAACCTGCGCCCAAGGCGTTTCACGAGGGCGCCCTGCAGCCCTATCATGTCGATAGCGGTGACAGGCTGCGCATCAACGTGTTCGAACAGACCGGGCTGACAAATACCTATACTGTCGATCAGGCCGGTTATGTCGCCTTCCCGCTTGTCGGTCAGGTTCCCGCCCGAGGCAAGACGCTGCCGCAGCTCGAAGCCGCCATTGCCGCCAAGTTGCGTCAGGGTTATCTGCGCGATCCCGATGTGACGATCGAGATCGATCGTTATCGCCCCGTCTTCATCATGGGCGAAGTCGGCCGTCCCGGCCAATATTCCTACGTGCCGGGCATGACGGCGCAGAACGCCATCGCCATCGCCGGCGGCTTCACGCCACGCGCCAATCAGGCCGATGTCGATATCACCCGCAAGATCAATACCGAGGTGATGACCGGCAGGATCGGGATCACCGCACCAATTCTTGCGGGCGATACGGTCTATGTGCGTGAACGCTTCTTCTGAAAAACGGAGCGGCTGACATGGCGGATGACGGTCCTCCCCTGCGCATCATTCACTGTTTCCGCTCTCCCGTCGGTGGCGTGTTCCGCCATGTCCGCGACCTGATCGAAGAACACGTCAAGCAGGGCCACAAGGTCGGCATCGTCTGTGACAGCTCGACCGGCGGCGCGCATGAGGAACGGCTTTTCGCGCAGATCGCCCCGATGCTGGAGCTGGGGTTGACCCGCCTGCCGATCAAGCGCTCGATCAGCCCCGGTGACCTGTGGGCGCTCGTTAAGTCCTACAACCATATCAAAAGTTTGCGGCCGGATATTTTGCATGGGCACAGCGCCAAGGGTGGCGCTCTGGCCCGGCTGATCGGCTCACTGTTGCGGGTGAACAAGTATCGCGTAGCCCGCCTCTATTCGCCGCACGGCGGCAGCCTGCATTACGATCGCAAAAGCCTTAAAGGGCAGCTGTTCCTGCGTATCGAGCGGTTTCAGGAGCATTTCACGGACGCCCTGTGTTTCGTTTGCAATTTCGAACAGGAAACCTACGAAAACAAGGTCGGCAAACCACGCACCCGCACGGCGATGATCTATAACGGCGTGCAGGAAAGCGAGTTTGAAACCGTGCCCGCCCGCGAAGTGGCAGCGCGCTTTCTCTATATCGGCATGCTGCGTGACCTGAAGGGCCCCGACATCTTCATCAAGGCATTCGCCAAGATGGAACGCAGCATCGGCCAGCCCATGTCCGGCGTCATTGTGGGCGATGGGCCGGACAGGGACAAATATGCTGATATGATCGTCAAGGCCGGACTTTCGCAGCGCATTTCCATGCACGCCGCCATGCCAGCGAGACAGGCGTTCGCGCTAGCGACGACTGTTGTCGTCCCCTCACGCGCCGAGGCGATGCCTTACATCGTGCTGGAAGCGCTTGCTGCGGGCAAAACCGTCATCGCCTCGCATGTTGGAGGCATAGCTGAGGTTCTGGGAGAAGACAGCGAGGCGCTCGTTCCGGCTGGAGACGCTGATGCGCTGGCAAAGATAATGGTCAAGGATGCAGAGAGCCCGGACTGGGGAAAACGGGTGATGCCCCGCCCCGACAGCTTCAAGGCGAAATTTTCAACGCCTGTCATGGCCGACGACATGATGAAGCTCTATCGTCACCTGCTTTCGCTGTAGAAACATTTCAAAAACACGATTTTTAATTGTATATTCCGCCGTCCTGTAGAAACTCATCATAAACGTTTCTTAGCATGTTTCGGCTAGTTTCCTGCTCGTAGAGCGCACGTATCCGCACGGATGCGAAAACTGTGCTCTACCACTTTGAAGTTGCGCATCGTTCCCTTCGAAAATCGATTCCGATTTTCGGGCCGATGGGCTGGAGGGTGCGGACCAAAGCAATGACCAAGGCTGACAAGGGAAGACTTGAATTCGATCTGGCGACGTTGCGCCAGCAAATCTCCGGGCGGGATGCGGGTGAGCCTTCCGCATCGGAAAGCGTTGTTCTCAATCCACTTGCACGGCAGATCGCCAACCAGCTTCGCGCCGGCAACCATTCGCCAAACATGGTCATCGGCCAATTGCGTCTTCTCGAATTTTCGATGCTTGCGATCATCGCGGCCATCGTCAACGGCATCGCTGCGCGGCAGGGGCTTGAAACCTTTCTTGCGGTTTTCGGCATTGGGGTGCTGGGCGCGGCGGTTTGCGTGTTTCTTTTGCAGGCCGGCGACTGTTACCAGTTGCCGACGCTGCGCGCGCCGCTGAAAATGTTTGCCCGCATTCAGGGCGCCGTCTGTCTGTCCTTCGTCACCGTCGCCGGCATCCTTCTCCTGTTTTTGCCGGAAGCGCTGCATTCCTGGCAGACTTTTGCCATCTGGTACGCCACCGGCGCAATCGCCATTTTCACCGGACGGCTGATCCTCGGCTTCGCCATTCGCCACTGGGGCCGCAACGGCGTGATGGAGCGTCGCGCCGTGATCGTCGGTGGCGGCGATGCCGCCAAGGACCTCATCCGCTCGCTCGAACAGCAAACGGACAATGATATCCGCATCTGCGGCATTTTCGACGACCGGAAAAGCGAGCGTTCGCCCGATGTGGTTGCCGGCTACCCCAAGCTCGGCACCTTCGCGGAACTGGTGGAATTCGCCCGCCTGACGAAGCTCGACATGCTGATCATCGCCCTGCCGCTCAGTGCCGAGGCGCGTATCCTCCAGCTCCTGCGCAAGCTGTGGGTGCTACCCGTCGATATCCGTATCGCGGCGCATGCCAACAAATTGCGTTTCCGCCCCCGCGCCTATTCCCATGTCGGCGCAGTGCCGATGCTCGACGTGTTCGACAAGCCGATACGCGACTGGGATTCGGTGGGGAAAAGGGTGTTCGACATCGTCTTCAGCATTATCGGCATCGTTCTGTTGTGGCCGGTGATGCTGGGCGCGGCGATTGCCGTCAAGACGACATCCAAAGGCCCGGTGTTCTTCAAGCAGAAGCGTCATGGCTTCAACAATGAAACGATCAATGTCTGGAAGTTCCGTTCCATGTATACGGAACTCAGCGACCCAACGGCGAAAAAGGCCGTCACGAAAAACGATCCGCGCGTCACGCCGGTCGGGCGGTTCCTGCGAAAATCCTCGATGGACGAGCTGCCACAGCTTTTCAACGTTCTTTACGGCGATCTTTCTTTGGTCGGGCCGCGTCCGCACGCCGTGCACGCCCAGACGGGAGACCTGAAATATACCGAGGTGGTGGAGCATTATTTTGCCCGGCACAAGGTCAAGCCCGGTGTTACCGGCTGGGCGCAGATCAATGGCTGGCGTGGTGAGATCGACCACGGCGACAAGATCAAGTTCCGCACCGAATACGATCTCTATTATATCGAGAACTGGTCGCTGCTTCTCGATCTCAAGATCCTGTTCCTGACGCCGATCCGGCTGCTCAAATCGGAAAATGCCTATTGACCCACACCGGTTACCAGCACGCACCGGATTTTGACGCACCGCTTGCCGCCATGCGGCTGGTCGGCGCGTTCTTCATTGCCTTCGGCGTCTTTCTTTCCGGCTTCGTGATTTCCGAACCGGCGCCCTATGAGCTGATGATGGTGGGGCAAGTGGCCATCTGGTTCCTGCTGGGCTTGCGCCTTTCGCGCACCGTCGTCCTGCTTTTGTGCCTGCTGCTTGCCTTCAATGTCGGCGGTTATCTTTCGCTCACCACCATGGCCAATCTCGACGAGGGGCCGCTTTATCTCGCCGTATCGACCTTTCTGGCGCTGACCTCGGTTTTTTATGCTGCCATCATCGAGGACAAGCACCAGCGGCTGCTGCTGATTTTCCGGGCCTGGCTCGCTGCAGCGCTGATTACCTCCC
Source organism: Agrobacterium sp. SORGH_AS_0745 (assembly GCF_030818995.1). Taxonomy (NCBI): domain Bacteria; kingdom Pseudomonadati; phylum Pseudomonadota; class Alphaproteobacteria; order Hyphomicrobiales; family Rhizobiaceae; genus Agrobacterium; species Agrobacterium sp. SORGH_AS_0745. The sequence goes on along the minus strand of NZ_JAUTBI010000003.1, from coordinate 1,881,410 downwards.
TGCTCGGCATAATCGGATATTTTCACGCCATTCCCGGTTTCGAGGTCTTTACCCTTTACGATCGCGCCAAGGGCGCCTTTCAGGACCCGAACGTCTTCGGCCCCTTCCTGGTGACGCCGTCGCTGTACCTGATTTACGGCCTGCTCTCCGGCAAGGCGATGCATGCGCCATGGCGGATCCTTGGCCTGCTCATTCTGTCTCTTGCCGTGTTCCTGTCGTTTTCACGCGCCGCATGGGGCCTTTTCCTGTTTTCCGCAGTGCTTCTGGTTTTCGTCATGCTGCTGAAAGAGCGTACGGCGGCATTCCGGCTGAAAATCCTCGTTCTGTTTCTCGTCGCCGTGGCATTGATGGTGGCAGCCGTCATCATCGCCCTGCAATTCAAGCAGGTCGCAGACCTGTTCTCCAGCCGCGCCTCGGCGGTGCAATCCTATGATGGTGGCCATCTCGGGCGTTTTGCCCGCCACTATCTCGGTTTCCTGATGGCGATGGAACACCCGCTCGGCATCGGCCCCATGGTGTTCGACGACATCTTTCCCGCCGCGGAACATAATATCTGGCTGAAGAGCCTGACCACGCATGGCTGGTTCGGCTTCGTCATCTATCTCACGCTGATCTGCTGGACCATTGCCGCCTGCTTCAAACTGCTGCTGCGCCAGCGGCCCTGGCAGCCGTTTCTCATCATTTCCTGGGTAACCTTTGTCGGGCATGTGATGATCGGCAACGTCATTGACACCGACCACTGGCGGCATTTCTTCCTGCTGCTCGGCATATTGTGGGGATGCATGACTCTGGAAAAGCGCGAAAGCCTGCGCCAAAGCAGAAGTGCCACATAAAGTCCTTACCCTTACGGAACCTTACATTATTTCATGCGTTTAGCCCGCGATCATGATTGTCAAACGGGGAGACATCCTATGACGCAGACGAACAATCTCTATTTCATCATTGGCGCACTTCTGGTGGTTCTTGTCGGGCTTGGAGCCTATGTATGGCACGAAGAAAGCAAACCGAAGGGGATCGAGATGAATATCGGCCCGAACGGTGTTTCCGTGCAGGAAAACTGAGCACTTCCAGTAAAAAATGCGTAGCGGTTTCATGACTGAAACCAAGGCATTGAGTGCGTCCAACGCTTCGTTTCATTAGAGACGCACTATATGTCCGCAAGCGTCGCGCAAAGTTCGGCTATTAGACCGGGTGCATCCCAAGCTTGAGACGGCTGGGGATACACCCGGTCTTCTTATGAGAGGAGACGAAAGGCGGGATCGAGAATCTTCGCCGAGCCGGTTCGGTATGCATGACGTGTATCGGCCTGATCATGGAAACAGTGAGCGCAATGGTCTCCTCCGTCGACCTGTCCACACGCATCAACTCCACCAAACTCGCACTCAAGGCCATCAAGGAGCAGGAGGACAATTCCGCTTCGACCTCCTCACCACGAACTGCGATCCTCGACTCCTACGGGATCGACACCTCGCCCTCCTCCACCAATACGCGGCTGACACAGCTTCTGGCGCAATATGCGCAAGTCTCCGGCAATGACGCGGAGACCGACGACACCAGCACGCAGGCGCCATCCGGCGACATTACACAGGCCAGTTTCATGACAAGCCTGAAGACGACGCTGGAAGAACTCTCCAAGGACCCGAGCAAAGCTACGCAAGCCAAGGCAATGCTGGAAGCGCTGGCCGCTGGAACGCTGACAGTCTCCGATCCGACCGAAGGCGCAAAGATAAAAGCCTGGGACGTGGAGGCCGACAAGACAACCACCTCAAAACCGGCAACCGAGATCACCACGACCGGCTGGAGCGATTTTCTGAAGGACCACCTCAAGCGCGACGGTTCCGCTTATGCAAAGACCACCGGTGGCGCCTATGTCGACAGTATTTCCGGCGACAATGCATTTTTTGGCAATGTCGGCAGTCGGTATTATTATCTGACCTGGCCGCAGTCGAAAACCGGAACGCTGACGGTTTAAGCCAACGTTTCAGGTGAGGGTCGCAAAGAGCGCCGCAGCATTGTCTCTCTCTGCATCGTTCAGACGGCAGGTGCTGCCGCTTGTTCCGTTCCGCCGGAAAGCGCCTTTTGCAGTTGCGCTTCCTGCTCTGGCGAAAGCGAGGTTTTGATGACCCGCCCACGAAGACCCTCCAGTTCCGCCATCACCTTTTCCGGCTGCACCTTGCGGATCAGCACGAACAACGCCGAAGATCCATTCGGGATGGTTTCACCCAGAGATTTGATGAAATCGTCGTCGATGCCATAATCCGTCAACGACCCCGCAAGCGCACCCGTTCCCGCACCGATCGCGCCGCCAATCGCAAATCCCGCGAGCGGATTGAGGAACAGCAGGCCAACGAGGCCGCCCCAGAGACCACCGGAGAGAAAACCGGAGCTTGCACCGATCGCCGTCAGATTGACGCTCTGCTTCAGGTGCACCTTGCCGTTTTCATCGCGAACGACGACAACGGCATCTTCCAGATCGACCAGATATTCCTTTTTCATTCCAGCAAGTTTCAGAAGGACCCGGTCGGCCTCTTCCGTTCCGTCAAAACCGACAACGACGAGTTCGGACATGTTTCATCTCCCTGAATTTTAGTTTCGCTTAGATTGGAACGCCAAAGAACACGGCAGGTTCCCGCCATGATGGAAGGATGATGTGTCACGCGTTTGACGGGCAACATCTTCGGGAAGAAAGTCCCCTACCCACCGTCCACAGCCTTTGTTCCTTTTTTCAAGAAAAGGCTATTTTCCGCTTGCGCCCTAACAGGCTTATATATAAACGGCTTTCAGGTTCGGAGCGTAGCGCAGCCCGGTAGCGCACTTGACTGGGGGTCAAGGGGTCGTGGGTTCGAATCCCGCCGCTCCGACCATTAAAAACAGATAGATAGCCAGTTCCCCCAGAGCTGGCTATAATTTTTTCAGCCACATTCTCGCCGGCGCCATGCGCGAATTGACAAGATGCGGTCTGGGTGTGCGTTTATCCAAGCCTGAGAACGAGGTGTGCTGTGATGGTCAAAAAAACAAAAATTGAACACTCGGAATTCTCAGGCGAATTTGAAGACGACGGTATCACGGTTCTGGTTGATATCTACCGGCCGGCCGGCACCCAGCAGGATTGGACGCTCGAGGTTATCAGCGAGCATGATGATGTCACCACCTGGGAAGAACCTTTCACGACAGACAAGGACGCCTGGGAAGAATTCCTGGCCACCTGTGAGAAAGATGGAATTCGCAGCTTCCTGGACGGCGAAGATCCATCCGTTCATTGACGCTTGACACTGCGGTGCGAGGCCATGGCGGGCGCGAGTGCATTCAACGATAATTCCAGAAATATACTCTTATTGCAAAGCCTGTGACCGTCCAGAGACGGCACACATTTGCCTTGTTGACTCTCTGCTAAAATTAGAACATTTAGTGAACAAACGAGAGGTCAACCGATATGCCCGATGCGGAAAAAATCACCCCTGTACGGCCTGACGACATAGCTGGATATGTCATCCAGTGTCATGATGGCGATGCGAAGGCGGCTGTTGAAACGCTGCTGGGCGAAATCGAACATTTGCAGGAACAGCTTTCCCTTGCGGTTGCCATCATGGGAAAAGGCTATACGCGTGGATGGACGCCGGATTTGGGAAGTGACTGAACCAGCCACAAGCTGCGTTTGATGCAGCTTGTGGAATATCAGTAAATGCTGCGCAGCCTTCAGGCCTTTTCAGCCAGTTCGCCGATTTCGCGGTCAATCAGATAAAGCGCATTGGGACCGTCACCGATCAGCTCGATCTTGCCCATTATCGTGCGGCACAGGCTGTCCTCCTCATGCTGTTCGTTCACGAACCATTGCAGGAAGGATGTGGTCGCATGGTCTTTTTCAGACCGAGCGAGATCAACCGCCGCGTTGATGGCGGCGGTGACACGCGATTCGTGTTGCGCGACAATTGCAAACAACCCCTTGATATCGTTTGCAGTGACCTGTGGGGCAGGCAGCTCGGTGAAAATAACTGGAGCTCCGAGATCGTTCAGAAAGCTGAAGATGCGGTGCATATGCTCCAGCTCTTCGGCAGCATGGCCAAGCAGAAACTTGTAGCAACCATCGAGATTGCGCTCAGCCGCCCAGGCGGCTGCCTGAAGATAGGCGTGGTGGGCGCGCAATTCGCCGTTGAGCAGGTCGTTCAATGTCGTTTCGACTAGTTTATTTGCCATTGGTTTATCCTTGTTATGGTGATTGCAGCCAATTTTTTCGTGTGGGCTGCTTCACACACCCGGCGAGCGAGATTTGAGGGATCGAGCGTCCCATCCGGTCGAGCACGGAGATGGCGTCATTGCGCCGGCGTTAGCTGTGCCAGAGCCGCGTCCAGCCTTTCGCCCTTCATGACCAGTTTGGGGCGCAGCTTCTCCGCCTTTTGCCTGACCGCTTCCAGATTGACGGGCTTGCCGACCTGGATCACACCGATCATCGCCATCATCAGATGCGGCGGGCAATAATAGAGATAGACGCCTTCCTTCTCGACGGTAACGGTGAAGGCCTCATCGAGCTTGCCTTTCCAGGGCGTTACGCCTTCCGGAACGGCATAGGACTGCACGTAATGGCTGGAATTTTGCGGCACGAAGGTGATGGTGTCGCCGGGCTCTGCCTTTACATAGGAAGGCTCAAACACCATGCTGCCGTCCGTGCCGTAATTGAGCATCAGCACCTTGTGTTCGGCAGCAAAGGACGGCGCGACAGAAAAGGTTACGGCCAAAGCCGCGGCAAACGTCATCAAAAATCGTTTCATGCAATTATTCCTTCAAGGGTTTTCAAATGTTCGGGCAGCGGGTCGCCAGCCGGCTGGATGACGGGATTGCCGCGCCTGTCCCGCAAAACTTCCACCGTCACCCCGTAGGTCTCGGAAATGAGTTTCGGCGTGACGATATCTCCCGGCGCGCCGGTCGCCTTCAATGCGCCACCGGAAATCACCAGCAGGTTGTCGGCATATTGGCAGGCGAGGTTGAGATCATGCAGCACGACCAGCGTTACCCAGCCATTGGCGCGGGTTTCATGCCGCACCAGATCGAGAAGCGCCACCTGATGTTTGAGGTCCAGCGCGCTGACCGGCTCGTCCAGCAGCATCGCCTGCGGCTCGCGCATCAGAACCTGCGCGAAAAGCGCCATCTGCCGCTGCCCGCCGCTGAGGGAGGCGATCTCCCTGCCCGCCAGATGCGCTATGCCCGCCTGATGCAGGCGTGTCATGGCCAGGTTGAGCGTCTCGTCGTCAATATGCAACGACAGACGCCCGAACCGGCCGAGTGCCACCACCTCCAGCACGCTGAGCGCAATATCGGCCGTGGTGTCCTGCGGCATGTAGGCAAAGCCATCGCGCCACTGCCTTATATACCGCCCCGCCCGCTCCCCGGCCCGAAGACGGCGGACGCCGAGGCTGATCGAACCGGCAGCAAGTGGCAGATCGCCGAAGATCGCTCTCAGAAGGGTCGTCTTGCCCGTTCCGTTTGGGCCGATGACGGCATGAATATGCCCCGCCTCCAGACGCGCCGACAGCCCTTTCACAACAGTCTGTCCGCCGCGCTCGGCGGAAATCGAATCGAGAACCATCATCGGCCGCGCCTCTTCGGAGCGAAAATCAGCCACATCAGAAACGGCACGCCGACAATGGCCGTGACGATGCCAACCGGGAACAGCGCACCGGGAACGATCGATTTGGAGAGGATCGAGGCAGCCGACAGCATCAGCGCGCCGCTCAGCACCGACATGGGCAGGAAGAAGCGCTGATCCTCGCCCACGGTCATGCGGGCGATATGCGGCGCGACCAGCCCGATAAAACCGATGACGCCGACGAAGCTGGTGGCCGTCGCGGTCATGATGGCGACGATGACGAGAACCTTCATGCGCAGCCAGCGGACATTGATGCCGAGGCTTGCCGCCCGCATCTCCCCCATTCTGAGCGCGGTCAGCTTCCAGCAATCCGCCATCAGCAGGGCGCAGCAGAGGGCGGTCACGGCAGCGGTCAGGCCAAGCGTCGGCCAGGTCGCCTTGGTCAGGCTGCCGAACAGCCAGAAAAGGATCTGCTGGGACAGCTCCGGTGAGGACAGGAACTGGATGAGCGACAGCAGCGACTGAAAAAGGAAAAGAAGCGCGATGCCGCCGAGAATGATGGTTTCGGTCGTCATCTGCCGCATGGAGGCCAGCGTGAAGAGAAAAAGTGCTGCGAGCATGGAAAAGACGAACGCGCCCAGCGGAACGGCAATCATGGCATCCAGCCCGAGACCGCCAAGCGCCAGCACCAGCGCCGCACCGAAACCGGCCGCTGCGGCCATACCGAGCGTATAGGGGCTCGCCATGGGATTATTGAGCAGGGTCTGCATTTGCGCGCCGCCTGCTCCGAGTGCCGCACCGACGGCAAGCGCCATCAACGCCATGGGCAGGCGAAGGCCGCGCACGATAGAATCGGTCATGGCGGCCCGTTCGCCAAGGCCGGTCAGCGACTTCACCACTTCGGCGGGCGACAGCAGCGAAGGACCAGTGGCGATATCTAGAACGAGGCTCACCGCCATCAATACGAAGAAGATAGAGACGACACGCCAGCGACGGCGCTCGCGCAGCCGGTGCGCACCGATGGCCTCGGCGTTGCGGGCAGCAATTGTCATGAAAACCTGCCTGAAAGGACTGTCTGGAAAAGCGGACGCCGCAAAGGCGGCGTTCGCGAGATTTCGCCACTGTGGCGGCGAAGAAAGCACGTTTCTGCGCCGCCACAGGCAAGCGCGATATCAATCCTTGACGGCGATGGCGAAAGTGCCTTGAGGCGTTACCGGAAGGTACTTCTTGTAATAGCCGAGATAGTTGGCGATCGGATCGACATCCTTGAACTGCTCGGGATATAGCTGCTTTGCGATGTACTGAACCATGGCGAAATCGGAGAGCGTGCGCGACGCACCCTGGTAGACACCGAACAGCTGGCCGTTCTTGATGGCGGGCAATTCGCTCCAGCCCTGACGGGCCTCAAATGCCTTGAGTTTCTCGCCTGCGTCTGCCGCCTTCACCGCCTGTCCCATGGGCAGCGCTGCCGGGTTCTTGTTGTTTTCGCGACCGGAAATGAAGATGGCGTCAGGCTTGGACGCCAGAACCTGTTCTGGATTGATCGGTCCCCACCATTCGACGAAGGGAGCGGCAATGTTGTCGCCGCCAGCCGCCGTGGACATGGCGCCCCACATGTTCTTGCCGTAGGTGAAAGAATATTCGGCCGGGCCCTTGTTGCCGAACTCGACATAGACCTTCGGTTTCGGTTTTCCGGACTTGGCGACCCGGTCAGCGACCTCTTTCAGCGAACCGGCATAGAAGTCGGCAATTTCGTTGCCACGCTTCTCCTGGCCGGTCAGGTCGCCAAAAAGCCGGGTCGAGGCGACGTGTCGCTCGACCGTCTGGGCGTTGTAGTCGACGACGACGACGGGAATGCCCTCTTCTTCCAGACGATCGGCATCGAGACCAAGCGCTTTGTATTGCCAGTCTGCCAGAATCACCAGATCGGGATTGAGGCTCAACACTTTTTCGACCGAGAAAGTCTGCGCTTCCACTTCACCGACATCGGCAATGTCGGCAAGCGAGGCGCGATGCGCGAGATGCATCTTCCAGTTGGCGGGTACCCAGCCTTCCCAGGCTTCGCGAGAAATGCCGACGACGGAATCATAGGCTTTCTCGCCGCCGACCGCCATGTAGTCCTCGAAGTAGAAACCGAGAACAACGCGCTTTGCTGGAAGGTCAACCTTCACTTCGCGTCCGATGACATCTGTGATGGTCTTTTGTTCAGCCATTACATAAGGGGCGGTAAAGAGAATAGACAAGAGCGATGCGGCAAGGCCGCTCATAAATGATTTTGGGGTCATGATGCGATCCAGAAGTTGAAACAACGTCGCTCTATAAAAGATGATTAAAGGAGTCAACTTAATTGTTGGATCGCATAAGTTACTAATATATAGACAAAAAATGTGATTTCCGACGAACCTCGAGAGGGAGAAATCGGGTCGCCTGATGAAAGACAGGCTGCGTCGTTGATAACTCAACAGTTAAGAAACCAAGCGTTTGGGCCCCGTCCCGACCGTTGCGCGATCAGAACAGAACGCAAAATCCCGCTTCAGGAGATCGATCAGCAATTTTGCGGACGTTATGCCCGACCGTTTTCAAAACTCGTTTGAAGCAATTGTGAAGTCGTCGGCGATCGACATGTGTTCGACATTTTCCCAGGTCTGGTCCATGGCATAGGTCTCAGACAGATAGGGGATGCCGATATGGCCGTAGCGGACGGAAAGCTGGCTCTCAGCCGCCTTTTCACCGAGATACGCGACGCGGCCGAGATAAAGCGCGGTCGCAAGGCCTGTCCTGTCCGCACCGGACTTGCAATGGATGAGGATGGGCTTCGGCGCATCACGCATGATCGCGACCAACTGGTTCACCTTGGTCATGTCGAGTTCGTGGCGAGCTGACATGCCAAAATCGATATGGGTCAACCCAAGCTCGCGCGAGGTTTTGATCTCATCCTTGTACCAGTCCTCGGATTCATTCTCCCCGCGCAGATTGATGACCGTCTTGATGCCATGGTCCCTGGTATAGCGGACCAGCTGCTCACTGCTTGGCTGGTTGGAGCGGTAAAGCTGCCCTGCCACCACCTCGTGAAAGTTGCCGAGAAGCTGGATGGCGAGGAGATAACCGCCTGCGGCAAGCACAGCAATACCCATGCCCCCAAAGGAGCACTTCCATAATCTTCGCATAATAAATCGGTTCTCTCATTGGACGAGACAACCGATACAGCTGGATTCTGACAGTAGGCTGAAAGTTATGCGACAGTATTGTAAGAGTAGAAAAACTGCGTTTCGTCAGCGCACGAAAACGTAGACCGCATAGATGGCGATGAGCGCTGCGGCCACTGCGGCGGCGATAACACCAAGGCGTTTTTCGATGAAGTGGCGCACCGGTTCACCGTATCTTTGCAGCAACCCGGCGAGGATGAAAAAGCGCGCGCCGCGTGTGACGACAGCCGAGAGAATGAAGAGGCCGAGGCTGATATTGGCCGCACCGGAGAGGATGGTGACAACCTTGATCGGCGGCAGATGCGCAAAGCCCGATGTCACCAGCAGGAGAATGATGGTCTCGTAATTTACCGAATTCTTGAGCTGCTCGAAGCTGTCCAGCTTGCCGTAAAATTCCAGAATTGGCCGCGCGATACTCTCGAAAGCATAGTGGCCGAGAAACCAGCCGGCAATGCCACCGAGAACGGAAGCGACCGTTGCGACGAGCGCATAAAACATCGCCTTTTTTGGCTTTGCCAGCACCATGGGCAGGAAAAGCACATCCGCCGGCACAACGAAGACGGAGCTTTCGACGAAGGCCACGATCGCCAACCACCACACGGCGCTTTTGCGCGCGGCAAGCGCCATCGTCCAGGCATAGATGTTTTTCAGCATTTCATGTCCCCGGGGGAAGATCGTTTTAGACCGAAGGCAAGGCGGGAGCCAAGGCATCTCAGTGGCGGTTTGTCAGCGGCGGACGGTCTGACTATCGACCGCCGCCAAATCAGGATTAGAGACAACGCAAGAGAATGGCAAATGTTGGAAGATTTATTTTTTGCGTTGCGGCAAATGAGAAAAACAAACAATTCCAGACCGCAGCGGCGAATGGTTGCTGCGATGCGAAATTTCATCCTCAGGTAGATAAACCGGCCTTTTTGCGGTAGAATAAGGTGTGGCGGAAAGAGGAGGAAGTTATCATGGACTATGTAAGCTTCATTACGTCGATCAATCCGGTCATACTGGTCATCCTGCTGATTGTTCTTCTCGCAGGCGCCTACAGCAGCTGGGTTTCCCACTGACAAAGGCGGGCGGCAGCACCGGTCCGAAAAGACGCTGATTTTCCATCGGCGGTAGGCATTCGGCCGGATGAATGTTATCAAACCCGGAGTTAAAGCAACTTCCGGGAAGCCTGATGTCGAACGAATTCGCCTTCACTGATACGTCTGAAAAGCTCAGCACCACGCTCGAAAAGCTGATTGGGAAACTGCAAGGTCAGACGATCACATTGCGCGAGCTGATGGAGGCAATCGGCGAACAGGGCCTGCTGCTCATCTGTGCAATAGCTTCCCTGCCCTTCCTCATTCCGGTCTCCATTCCAGGCGTCAGCACCGTGTTTGGCGCAGCGATCATTCTCGTCAGTCTGGCCATCACCCTCAACCGTCTGCCATGGCTGCCGGCCAGGATTCTCGACCGGCAGATGGAAACGGCAAAGCTGGTGCCGGCACTCCAGAAAGGCGTCGCCATCGTCTCCAGGCTCGATCGCTTCATCCGCCCGCGCCTTCCGGCGCTGACGGCGGGCATCGTCGCCAATAGGGTGAACGGACTTGCGCTGATGACCGCTGGCGTGTTGCTGATGATGCCGCTCGGCTTCATTCCCTTCTCCAACACCCTGCCGGGCGTCGCCATCCTGCTTTTTTCGGCGGGTATGATCCAGAGGGACGGCGTGACCGTTCTCGGCGGGTATCTGTTTCTCATCCTGACGGCGATTTATTTTGCAGCACTCGCCTATGCCGCCTTCTGGGCCGGACAGGGACTCAGCAGCTCGATGGGCGGCTGAGCCTTATTGTCCACCTCTATTGCGGGTGTTGCGACCATTGCGTCGCGATGCCCACCACACTGCCAGCCGCCGCCGCCTGCGGCGAACCGCCGGCAAATCGTGGGAAAGCACGATAAGACCAAGCGGGACCATCCAGAAACCGAGGATGGGCAAAAACCCGAGCGTTCCGCCCACCACCAGCGCCGAGCCGGTGGCGATCCTGCCGACGCGCGAACGCGGCATGGCAACGCTCCATTTTCCGAGATTGAGACGACCCGTTCTGTGGTCCATTCCAAATTTCATTCCATACTGCCCTTTAACATCTGGCCTGTGGATAATTTTTTCACCGTCGATAAGCCCGGAAAATCGGGACTCCGGCGAGATAAAACAAGATGAATGCGTTTTTTTTGAAAAAAGCGCTTGGCAAATCGGAAAAGCATTTGTATTACCCCGCTCACACCGCGCCAAGCAGCGCACGTTCCCTGGTAGCTCAGCGGTAGAGCATTCGACTGTTAATCGACAGGTCGCCGGTTCGAATCCGGCCCGGGGAGCCATTTTTCCAAAATATGGCATGATGAGCGAGATGCCGCAGCATTCGCTCTATATCGATCTTGGCATAGGCGCCTAGCTGGGCGCTATTGACCTCAGGTCTTCTTCGCCACACGCTTCGTCGAAGTAGACGCGTTGGTGAGTGCAGGCGGATCGCTTGCCGGGAAACTTTCCTCCAGGCTTTCGGTCAGGTCGTCGTCTTTTCGGCTGGTCTCCGCTTTTTGCTCTTTCTGAAGAGATTTTACCGCTGGTGATTTGGCATTTTTTGCCGAAGCCTTATCCGCAGTCACCTTCTTCTGGACCAAGGACTTGGCGGCAGCGGGTTTCTTCGCGCCATTTTTACCATTGGTCTTTCCCGTTTCCGTGCTTGCCGAGACCTCCCGTTCCGCCTCCATCCAGTGGCGTTCGTGATGTCCCTCCGGCCTGCCTTCTCTCTCCCATATTGCGCGGGCTTTTTCGCGGATTGCTGCTTCGCGATCATGGTTCATAACGTCCTCCTCTTTGCGTCGCATCGGCTTTGACTGTGCCAATTGAAAAACAGAAATGGCCGGAAATTGTTCCGCGTCCGGAGATTGCGCATGCGCATTTCCCTGAAAAAAGGGAACCCTACTCACTGCAGGATCGTTTGTCCGGCAGGAACCCGCAGGAGGACCATCCATGAGCGATCCGAAACAGAAGAAAAACGAACCTCTCGATATCAAAGACGAAGATTTGCCGCGTTTTGAAACCGACAGCGAACTCAAATCGAAAGAAAGTGAGATTTACCCCGATGAATCCATAAGCCTGCGCGCACGCCGGCAGGCAGCGCGGCAACACGAGGATGCCTTCATCGTCGCCACAGACCTTGAGGATGACGACCAGCGCGATGCGGCACCCGGCACAAGGGAACAGCCATAGGGGCCTTAAAACGCATAAGGCGGGCCACAGCCCGCCTTTATAAGGATCGTCGTAAAATTGGTCCGGTCTTCAGCGACGCACGGAAACGATGGCCTTGCGGTTGAAGTTCGACACCTGCACACGGCCGGACTGATTGCCGCCGAGAATTTGCGCTGTCTTGCCGCTCATGCTCTTCAATATTCCGGCGTGATAACCGCGGCCGTTGCGAATGACGACAACATCGCCCGGTTTGGCGGCGGCGACGGGTACGGCATAACCGAATGACGTCCAGGATTTTGCAAATCCGTAGGATTTGGGCGATGCGCGCCCGGCCTTGCTGGCAACGGCATGCAGGAACAGGCCACACCACGGTGTGCTGCGGGGATTTGCCCCAAGAATATTCTTCAGGCTCTTGTTGTTTTTGGATTCATGCAGTCCGGTGTATTTTTCAGCTTGGTTCAGCATGCCAGCCGACGCGGGTGCCACGACTGTAAAAGCCAAGGCAGCGGATAGAATTAACGCGGATACTCTCAAACGTCTCGCCCTTATGTTAGAGGGCGTCCGTGTATTGTGACAATTTAGCGACAATTTGACGAGAAAAGGGCAGAAATCAGACGGCTATTCATGTGGACTGATCTGTCATTGCTTTAAAACAGGCTGCCCTGTGCATCGTCAGCACGGCTGCGGCCGGCATTTTCGAGATCCAGCATACGTAATTTGGTGTTCGTTCCGCCCGGCGCGGAAAAGCCACCCAGCCGGCCGCCAGCCGCCAGAACACGGTGGCAGGGAATGATCAGCGGCACGGGATTTTTCGCCATGGCCTGCCCGACGTCGCGGGCCTTTTCCATGGAGAGGCCCAGCGTTTTTACGATACCGCCATAGGTCGTCGTGCGGCCCCAGCCGATATGCCGTGCCACCTCATAGACATCTAGAAAGAACCGCTCCTGCCCGGCAAGATCGAGTTCCACGGGCGTAAAATCAATCTCTTCACCATCGAAATAGCGGGTAACCATCGCAATCGCCTCACGGGCGCGTGTGTCAGGTACCGCGATGGAAGATGACGGCAGGCGTTTCTGGATAAGTTTCTCGGTTTCACCGGCATCTGCGCTGGGCAATTGCAGACGGGCGATACCGCGCTCTGCCCATGCGAGGCCGCAATGGCCGAGAGCTGTCGGGAAAACAATATAGCCGTAGTGGTTGGTCATTGCCGTATTCATCCGCTTTGCACGCGCACGATGCCATATCCTGCGTTCGACACAACCCGTTTCTGTCGGCGGATAAAACAAGGCCACCCGGCTTTACGGGTGGCCTTTCACATCTCAATCCGGCAACGCTGTCAGGATGCAAGTTTACCCTGATCTTCCACCTTGTTTCCGGCCTCCAGGAGGCATTGCGCCTGCCGGCTTGCGGTAACGAAGGCGGCGCGCGCAATCTCTCCCGCCACGTCCCCCATCAGCGAGGCGCGGCACAGACGCAGGGCCTGCTCATGCGCCTTGTCACCGCGTTGTGGCCATTCGTGCTGGAGAAAATCGAAGGCCTCGTAAACGCCGTTGAAAATCCGGGGAGCACCGTTTTCCAAGGATATGGTAACAGGCTTTTCCCACTTAACGTCTTTCAGCAACATTGATTGTACTTCCATGCTCTATTAACCAGCGAAAAACGCTGGCTCCTCCAGTTGGTTCCCTTCACTTTCGGTTTCAAGGTCGAAAAAATAGCCCTCGAAAAACCATGTGCCTCCAGCTTTCCATTCTACGCGATTTGAGGAACAAAGCGTTTCAACACTCGTTCAAGCGGAAGTGAACCGGATCCCTTCATGCCAACAAAATCCTCTCCTGTTATCGTCTGGTTCCGCAAGGACTTGCGCCTTGCGGACAATCTCGCCCTTCTTGCAGCGGTGGAGCATGGCGGCCCCGTCATACCGCTCTATATCCGTGAGACATCCAGCGGCCCGCTGGGCGGCGCGCAGGAATGGTGGGTTCACCATTCGCTCGCCTCTCTTTCCGCGGCGCTGGAAAAATGCGGCAGCCGTCTACTGCTCAGAAGCGGCAACGCAGAGGAGACGCTGCGCCGGCTGATAGCCGAAACCGGCGCGGATGCAGTCCTCTGGAACCGTCGCTATGAGCCGACCGGCATGGCAACGGACAAGGCAATAAAAGAGGCGCTTGGGGACGACGGACTGACAGTTCGCAGCTTTGCCGGACACCTGCTGCATGAACCATCCCGGGTGCAGACCAAATCCGGCGGTCCCTACCGGGTCTACACGCCCTTCTGGCGGGCTCTGGAGGGCGGCGAGGAGCCACATACGCCGGCGGATGCACCGCAGAGCCTGAAGGCACCTGAGACATGGCCAAAATCGGAGAAACTCGATGATTGGAAGCTTCTGCCGGTCAAACCGGACTGGGCCAGGGGTTTCAGCGAGATATGGACACCCGGTGAAAATGCCGCGCGGGAAAAACTCGATGATTTCATCGATGGTGCCTTGAAGGGTTATGAGGAAGGCCGCGACTTTCCGGCGAAGGACGCCACGTCGCTTCTTGCGCCGCATCTGGCGCTCGGCGAAATATCGCCCGCCGCCGTGTGGCATGCGACGAAGGGGCTCTCACGCCATATCGCGTCCAACGATATCAGCCGTTTCCGCAAGGAACTCGTCTGGCGGGAATTCTGCTACCATCTGCTGTTCCACTTTCCCGAGCTGGACGAGAAAAACTGGAACGACAGTTTCGACGCCTTCGGCTGGCGGGACGATGACACATCTTTCAACGCCTGGACGCGTGGCATGACGGGTTATCCGATCGTGGATGCCGGCATGCGGCAATTGTGGAAACACGGCACCATGCACAACCGGGTGCGCATGATAGTGGCATCCTTCCTCATCAAACATCTACTTATCGACTGGCGCAAAGGAGAGAAGTGGTTTCGCGATACGCTTGTTGATGCCGATCCGGCCTCCAACGCTGCCAACTGGCAGTGGGTGGCGGGTTCGGGCGCGGACGCCTCGCCGTTCTTCCGCATTTTCAACCCCATATTGCAGGGGGAGAAATTCGATGCCGAGGGAGACTACGTGCGCCGCTTCGTGCCGGAGCTTGAAAAGCTTGAGCGAAAATACATCCACAAGCCGTTTGAAGCACCGAAAGAGGTGCTTAAAAAGGCGGGTATCGAGCTCGGCAAGACCTATCCTCTGCCGATCGTCGACCATGGGAAGGCACGGGAAAGAGCACTTGCGGCCTATGCCGCAGTGAAGAACAACGCATAAAATTGGGTATCGGCAAAATTTTGCGTGGCGAAGCCTAAGGCGGGAAGATAATTTCTTGCCTTGAGGCGGTTGTAACGGGACATAACGGCACCTAATTTCCGCTCAGACAAGAAGGCTCAATCATGACCATTCATCCCTCTGCGCTCAGTGCTATCGGCAACACGCCGCTTATCCGTCTGAAAGCTGCCTCTGAAGCGACGGGGTGTGAAATCCTCGGCAAGGCGGAGTTTCTCAATCCCGGCCAATCGGTGAAAGATCGCGCCGCGCTTTACATCATCCGCGATGCGGAACGGCGCGGACAGCTGCGGCCGGGCGGCACCATCGTGGAAGGCACGGCAGGCAATACCGGCATCGGCCTGTCGCTGGTGGCCAATGCGCTAGGCTACAAGACTGTCATTGTCATTCCCGAGACGCAAAGCCAGGAAAAGAAGGATGCGCTGAAGCTTCTCGGCGCAAAGCTGGTCGAGGTTCCGGCGGCACCCTATTCCAACCCGAACAATTACGTGAAGGTTTCCGGCCGCCTGGCAAAACAGCTGGCCGCGACGGATGAAAACGGCGCGATCTGGGCCAACCAGTTCGACAACATCGCCAACCGTCAGGCCCATATTGAGACAACGGCACCGGAAATATGGGACCAGACGGACGGCAAGGTCGATGGTTTCATTTGCTCCGTCGGTTCCGGCGGAACGCTTGCGGGCGTGGCTGACGGCCTGCGCGATTTCAATCCCGACATCAAGATCGGCCTTGCCGACCCTGAGGGCGCCGCCCTCTACGAATTTTACAAGCATGGCGTCCTGAAGTCGGAAGGCTCCTCTATCACCGAGGGCATCGGACAGGGGCGCATCACCGCCAATCTGGAAGGCTTCGCGCCGGATTTCTCCTATCGTATTTCGGATGCGGAAGCCCTGCCGGTGCTGTTCGATCTGGTCACGAAAGAGGGTCTTTGCCTCGGTGGCTCCTCCGGCATCAACATTGCCGGCGCAATCCGCCTTGCCCGCGAGCTTGGTCCGGGGCATACAATCGTGACGATACTTTGCGACTACGGTAATCGTTATCAGTCGAAGCTGTTCAATCCGGATTTCCTGCGCTCCAAGGGGCTTCCGGTTCCGCAGTGGCTGGCAACGAAAAGCGAGATTGCGGTTCCGTACGAAACCGTTTGAGGACATGCCGAAATGCCTGTGAATGCCCTGTTCCGTGACGATTTTTATCTTTCCACCGCAGAAGCGATCGTCACGGCGGTGCATGAGGATGGCGGCATCGAGCTCGACCAGACCTGCTTTTACGCCACGTCCGGCGGCCAGCCGGGCGACAGCGGCTTTCTCGAGCGGGCCGATGGTTCGCGCATCGAACTCGGCATTACCAAAAATGGCGCCGACAAGAGCGTTATCATCCATGTGCCGCTGGAAGGTCAGCCTTCGCCCGAGGTCGGTGAAAAACTGACCCTGCATGTAGACTGGCCGCGCCGTTACAAGCTGATGCGCATGCACACGGCCTGCCACCTGCTATCCGTCGTCTGCCAGTGGCCGATCACCGGTGCTGCCGTCGGCGAAGACGAATCGCGCGTCGATTTCGACATGTCGGAAACCATCGACAAGGATGAAGTCACGGCAAAGCTGATGGAACTGGTGAAAGCCAACCATCCCGTTTTCCTGCAATGGATTACCGACGAAGAACTTCAGGCCAATCCGGGCATCGTCAAATCCAAGAATGTGCGCCCGCCAATCGGCCTTGGCCGGGTCAGCCTTGTCTGCATCGGCGAAAATTCCACCATCGACAGCCAGCCCTGCGGCGGCACCCATGTTTCCGAAACGCAGGAAGTGGGCGATATTCACATTGCCAAGATAGAAAAGAAGGGCAAGGAGAACAGGCGGTTCCGCATTCGTTTCGGCACGCCTGAAGCTGCTGCCTGAAATCAGGAGAGACATCGTGAGCACGGATAAGAGCCGTTTCGTCGTTTCGGCGGACTGGGTAGAAAAGCAGCTCGGCACGGCCGGGTTTCGTCTCGTTGATGCCTCGTGGTATCTGCCGGCGCATAAACGCAACGGTGCGGAAGAATTTGCGGCGGGTCACCTGCCCGGTGCCGTGTTCTTCGATCAGGACAAGATCGCCGATCATGCAACCGGATTGCCGCATTCCCTGCCCTCGCCGGAGTTCTTTGCTGAACAGGCGGGAGAGCTTGGCCTCAGCGACACTGATACCATCGTGGTCTATGACGGCCCCGGTTTCTTTTCCGCACCGCGCGTGTGGTGGATGCTGCGGGTGATGGGCGTGCGCAAGGCCTACGTGCTGGATGGCGGTCTTGACGGCTGGAAGCGCGAAGGCCGGCCGCTAGAAAACGGCTCGCCGGAAATCGAGCCTGCCACCTTCACACCCGATTTCAACGAAAAGCGCGTGACCTCGCTATCGACCATGCGCGGCATCGTTGACAGTGGCGAAAAGCAGATTGCCGATGCCCGCGGCGCGGGACGTTTCACCGGCGACGAGGCCGAGCCGCGTGCCGGCATGCGTTCGGGCCATATGCCTGGTGCTCGCAGCCTGCCCGCCACCGCATTTTCCGAGAACGGCCACTTCAAGGACCTCACCGCCATCCGCAAGATGGTGGCGGATGCCGGTATCGATCTTGGCAAGCCTGTGGTGACGAGCTGCGGCTCGGGCGTTACCGCCGCCGTCATTACGCTGGCGCTGGAATCGCTCGGCCACCAGGATAATTCGCTCTATGACGGTTCGTGGTCGGAATGGGGTGGACTGGAAGACACGCCTGTTGTCACCGGCCCTGCCGAACCTCTTCCCGTGGTGTCACATGGACCGTTGAAGGCGCATGTGACGCAGCTTGAAATGACGGCGCCGCCGAAGGTCAGCCTTGCTATCCCCGTCAACATCCAGACGGCACTGATGCGGGTCACCGATATTCCCCTGCACTTCTACCGTTACATGTACTGGCGGGTGGGAAAACGTTGGCACTGGCAGAAACGCATGCGCATGAGCGATGCGGAACTGTCCGCCGTCCTCAAGGACCCGAAGAACAGCGTCACCGTCCTTTATATGAACGGTGCACCCGCCGGTTTCTTCGAGCTGAACAAGGCAAGCGACGAGGTAACCGAGCTTTCCTATTTCGGGCTTCTCGAAGAGGCAATCGGTGCTGGCGTCGGCAAGTGGTTCCTGTTGCAGGCGCTCTACGCCGCCTGGCAGGACAATCCGAAGCGCGTGACGGTGACCACCAACACGCTTGACCATCCGCGCGCGCTGCAACTCTACCAGATGATGGGATTTTCGCCTGTTGGTACCTATGAGGCCTGGGTAGAGCCGCTGTCCGATACAGAGCTTCTGGAAATCTCGCTGCGCAACTGAGTTCGTCACGTCGGGGATGGCCCGCGCTATTCCCCGACTATAGAGCAGATCGGACTGCTCCTCCCTCATTCCTTTGCTTGTCACAGGAATGAGGGAGTGGGAGGCAACCGCACATGAAACCATTGTGTAGTTTGCGACTCAGGCTTTATCGATAATCAAATGGGTCGCGCCCTCACCCGCCGAGGTCCCGGTGCAGCGATAACCAAGCGCAGGCAAATCCAGCCCCTGGAAGAGGTTTTCGCCCTTGCCGAGAAAGACCGGGGCCAGCGCCAGATGCAGTTCGTCGATCATGCTTCCGGCCATATATTGCCGAATGGTCGAAACGCCGCCGCCGATCCGGACGTCCCTGCCGTTTGCCGCCTCCAACGCCATGTCGAGGGCGGCCTTGATGCCCGTGTTGACAAAATGAAACACGGTGCCGCCCTTCATCGCAAAGGAGGCGCGCGCATGGTGCGTCAGCACGAAAACCGGCACGTGATAAGGCGGCTCTTCCCCCCACCAGCCCTTCCAGTGTTCATCCGGCCAGGCACCGCGGATAGGGCCGAACATGTTGCGGCCCAAGATCCAGGCGCCGATATTTTCGAAACTCTTCTCGGAAAACTGCTCGTCCGTGCCGGTCGAGCCGCCTCGCTTGCCGAACATGCGGTGAAAGGTACGGGTCTTGAACGCCCATTGATGCAGCATTTCGCCATTCACACCCAGCGGGTTCTGAAGACTTTGATCCGGCCCGGCACCGTATCCGTCAATCGAAATGGCGAAATTTCGAACGACAACCTTCGGCATGGCAATATCCTCCCGTTTCAAGAGGACAGGTTGCCGTGCATCCGGTAACTGGCCTCAGATTTCTCTTTCCAGAGTGACGGCCGTCGGGGTATGCCCGCCGGCGGAACCTTTGTCTTCGGTAACGCTGTTGAGGAGATGATCGGCAATCAGCTCCGCCTGGAATTTACCCAGCTCGTAGCAATAGGTGATCTCACGTTTTTCGGCCGACCAGTAGACATCGGGACGCCCGCAGGACTTCGCCGTCAACTTGACCTCGCCTTTCAAGCCGTAAACGCCGAAACTGCGGCTGATAAGATCGAGAACCTTCGATTCCTTGACCATGATGGCGTAAGGTTCCAGCTCCGGATCGCGCGGCGGCACGTAGCTCACAGTAAATCTGGATGGTGTCTGCGCGCGGTGGGGCGTCAGAAAATCCTCCCACGCCGATGCGATACGCGGATAGGCGGCGCCACATTTGGCAAATTCGTCATTGGCAAGCCCCATCATGGTGGCAAGATCGCCATAGCCGTCCTTGTCGCGGCCGACCATCAGGCAGGCCATGTTGCGATCGCGGCTCCTGTCGGGAACAAGCGCCGAAAACACCGGTGCTTCGTGCTCGGGCAAAGCCTCCGTCTCGCGCGCCAGATACCAGCTGTCGGTAGCGTTGACGAGTGCGGTATCAAGCCATTCCTCGTTGGCCTGCAGGATGAGCGTGCCCGCCAGCTGATCGGCAGGTGCTTGCGCGCTGCCGGTCTCCGGCGCGCCGAAATCCGAGATCAGCATGCGTGCACCCTCGTGATAAAGCGAGAAGATCGCATTGCCGATGACGAAATTGACCGCCTGCTGAAGCTGATCGTCGGACAGGCCATCGAGACCGGAGGCGACCTGCGCCTGCGTGTCGATCGGAACCGTCAAAGAAACGAAAGCCAGCGGAACGGCGGCCAGAAAACGACGGAACATAAAATCAGACCTTCCGGGATCGAGGAGCGCCACTGATTCCCGATGCTAACGAGTCACGCAATGGGCTGGTTGCATCACCCGTCAAGAATCGGGTGGATAGAGGTCTGTTTCGGGATCATAGCTGCAAAGAAGCAACGCCGATCCCAACTGAAGGACCTCGCCATGACCGATCTCGTCTTTACAGCAATGCCGGCTAAGGAAGCTGAGGCTTTCCGGGCGGGAGCCGCCGACGCCTATGGCAACCCGCCGGAAAAGGCCGTTTCTCCAGGCGGCATGCCGTGCCGCCATTGCCTTTCCCAGATTAATGAAGGCGAAGCAATGCTGATCCTCGCCTACCGGCCCTTCCCTTCGCTCCAGCCCTATGCGGAAACGGGGCCAGTCTTTCTTCACGCTGAGGCCTGTGAGCACTATCCGCAGACGGATGCCCTTCCCCCGATGCTTAACAGCCCCGATTATATCGTTCGCGGCTATGGCACTGACGACCGCATCGTCTACGGCACCGGAGCGGTGACGGCGACGGACGAAATCCTTTCACGCGCAGCGCATCTTCTGGAGCGGGCAGACGTCGCTTATGTGCATGTGCGCTCCGCCCGCAACAATTGCTATCAGTGCCGTATCGACAAAGCATAATCGCGCGATTACTTGCAATTTTAAGCAAACGGCTAAACGGCTCTCAAACTTTCTACGTCATGATGAAAGCATCGGAAACAATTGATTTGAGTAGCGAAATGACAAACAACCTCAATATGGCGACCCGCACTGCGACCCGTAGCAAGACCCGGATCTACGCGACCGTGCACTATTTCAGCCAGTCGACCCGAGGCCGCGTGGTGGACCTGTCCGCCACCGGCATGGCGCTCGAACTGGACGGACCTTTCGCTGCCGCCAAGGGAAGCCGAGTGAAGGTGCAGAGTGAAGATCTGGGTTTCATCGAGGGTGTCGTGCAATGGCAGCACATGAACCGGCTCGGCCTGCAACTCAAACTTTCCACCAACACGCTGGCACAGCTGTCGTCTTATTTCCGCTTCTTCCACGAAGAAGTAAAACCGACTCTCGCCCGCTAAGCAGACGTTTCCGACAAGGGGAATGCGCAGGCCGGACAAAGCGCATTCCCGAAGCGCACCATGCGCGCGCGGCCACCTTGTGACAAAAAATTTATCAAACGGTTGAAAACTGGCCCGTCCGTCACGGGCTTGTCATTTTGATGATGGACTCCTCGGGGATTGCTTCTACCTTGTCGTTTTCCTGACAGAGCAAGCTTCATACGAAGGAGTTCCCATGTCGTCGCTTCTCGCTCTCCACCCCATCACTCGCCGTTCGCTTCTGGGTGGCATCGCCGCCTCTTCGGCTCTGGTGCTGTTGCATCCCTTCGCCGCGCGCGCCGCAGCCAACCAGGCGCATCTGCGCATCATGGAAACGACTGACATCCACGTTCACGTCTTTCCCTATGATTATTACGCCGACAAACCGAACGACACGATGGGTCTGGCGCGCACCGCTTCGATCATCGGCGCCATCCGTGCCGAGGCCGGAAACTCGATGCTGGTGGATAATGGCGACTTCCTGCAGGGCAATCCGCTCGGCGATTACATCGCCTATGAGCGCGGCATGAAGGCCGGCGACAAGCATCCCGTCATCAACGCCATGAATGTCCTTGGCTATGATTGTGGCACGCTTGGCAACCACGAATTCAATTACGGCCTCGACTATATGTCCAATACGCTGGCGGGCGCCGGTTTCCCTTATGTCTGCGCCAACCTCACCAAGGGTCAGCTGGCTTCCGATCCCAAGCAGGATGAGCTGTTCTTCAAGCCTTACGTCATCCTCGAGAAACAGATCCGCGATGGTGCAGGCGTAACCAGCCCGGTCAAGGTCGGTATCATCGGTTTCGTGCCGCCGCAGATCATGATGTGGGATTCCAAGAATCTGGAGGGCAAGGCCCAGACGCGCGATATCGTCGAGGCGGCTAAAGCCTGGGTTCCGGTCATGAAGGAAGAAGGTGCCGATATCGTCATCGCGCTTTCCCATTCCGGCATCGATGGCAAGGGCCAGACCGATCGCATGGAAAACGCCTCGCTTTATCTGGCGGGCGTGGAAGGCATTGACGCCATCTTCACTGGTCACCAGCATCTGGTCTTCCCCGGTCCAAAGACATGGGACGGCATCGAGGGTGCGGATGCGGTCAAGGGTACGCTGATGGGCAAGCCGGCCGTGATGGCCGGTTTCTGGGGCTCGCATATGGGCCTCATTGACCTTCTTCTCGAAAAAGACGGCAAAAGCTGGAAGATCGTCGATTTCACCTCCGAGGCCCGGCCGATCTACCACCGCGACGACAATCGCAAGGTCGTTGCAGATGTCACGGACAAACCGGAGGTCATAGCCGCCGCCAAGGCAGATCACGAAGCGGCGCTCGCCTATGTGCGTCGCCCGGTCGGCAAGACGTCGGCGCCACTCTATTCCTACTTCGCGCTGGTGGCCGACGACCCGTCCGTGCAGATCGTCTCCAATGCCCAGACGTGGTACATCAAGGACATGCTGAAGGAAGGGCAATATAAGGATCTGCCCGTGCTTTCGGCAGCAGCGCCATTCAAGTCTGGCGGTCGCGGTGGTGCGGATTATTACACCGATGTCCCTGCCGGTGACATCGCCATCAAGAACGTCGCCGATCTCTACCTCTACCCCAACACGGTGCAGGCGGTGCTGATCAACGGTGCGCAGGTGAAGAACTGGCTGGAAATGTCCGCCGGCATGTTCAACACGGTCGAGGCCGGCGCAAAGGATGCGCCGCTCCTAAACGCGGATTTCCCGTCCTATAATTTCGACGTCATCGACGGTGTCACCTACCAGATCGACATTTCCAAACCGGCAAAGTTCGACAAGGACGGCAAGGCCGTCAATCCCGACAGCAGCCGCATCGTCAATCTGCAATTCGACGGCAAGCCGATCGACCCCGAGCAGAAATTTGTGGTGGCGACCAACAATTACCGAGCAAGCGGCGGCGGAAAATTCCCCGATATCGCCGCCGACAAGGTGATCTTTGTGGCGCCCGACACCAACCGTGACGTGATCGTGCGCTATATCATCGATCAGGGCACCATTAACCCGTCGGCGGATGCCAACTGGTCCTTCGCCCCAGTTGCCAATACGACCGCCATCTTCGAGACTGGTCCGAAGGGTCGCAATTACGCGGCTGACATCAAGGGCGCAAAAATCGAGGATGCCGGCGACGGCGCCGAAGGTTTCGCAAAGTTCCGCCTCGTTCTCTAGAGCTTGCAGCCCTCCCGGCGTTTCATCGGCCGGGAGGGCATTTACTCAATTGCGGTCACTGACGATACGCAACAACAGTGGCAGTTCCGGCGGTGGCTTCTGCTCGATGCGTTGATAGTCACTGCCATCGCGGTTACGACGGATGAGCCGGAGACCCGCCATGTCACGCCGCAGCATCGCGGCATCTCCAAACAGGTGCAGACCATCGAGAAAGCTGCTGAATTCGCGCTCTGAGAAACTGCGACCGGCTGGTATTCTTGCCCACAGATACCAGAGGCACAGTTCCTGCTGGGAGCGGCGGGCCGGCCACTGCACCAATTTACCGGCAGCATCGAAAGTCCGCGCGGTCTTCAGCACCCTGCCCTCATTGGCAGGCATTGTCTCCGGTCGTGTCTGCGGTGGCGGCAAGCCAGTTGCTACGGGTGGCGTGCGCGCGGCGCGCAGATGCTGAAAGTTGCGAAACCCGGCAGCCCGGCTCAGGAGATTGAGCATCTCCACATGGCTTGGCTGGCGGTCCAGCCTGCCGATTTGTTCGCGTAGCGATTTGGCAAAGGTGGAGAGGTCGGCGATATCAATGGAAAAGATCGAACGTGGCATGACTTACCCTCGAGTGCCATTCCGAAGAGGTGTCGCTGATCGCCGGCTTCCGACTAGGCACGGGATAAGTGCTGTCAATCTTTCAAAATGCAGGTTTAGCTTCCCTTGCGGGACGGCGATGCCTCGGTGAACTGCTGACCGTGTTTCCTGTATAAGGCAGGCCATTCACCTTCGTCAATTGGTCACTCAGTCAACCCATGTCACTCGGCGGCGACAGAAATAGTCCGCTGTTTGCCTCCGGCAATTATCCTGTTGAAATCCTTCTGGTTCGGGCATGCCGACAGACGCTGCTGAAAGGCCGTGGCAAGCCACTGGCCAGCGGGACCGGCGGGTGAATCCACCCGGCGCAGCGCAAAGATCGGATATTCGCCCTGCTCATAAGCTTCAAGATCAAGTGCCTTCAGGCTGCCATTGGTCAGGTCGTTGCGCACGATCGATGCGGGCAGACCGCCCCAGCCGAGACCGCCCTTGATGAGCTGGTATTTCGTAGCGATGTCGCTGACCCGCCATGTCTTGTAGGACAGCACGTTGAAATCGCGCCCCTTGGTCAGCCCCGACGCATCGGTGACGACGAGCTGGACCTCCTCGCGGACATCGCCCAGAACCAGCGGCCTCTCAATCTGTGCCAGTGGATGATCGGCGGCGACGACCGGCAGCATGAAGGAATGGCCGACCTTTTCAACGACGAGTTCGTCATCCTGGCGCAACAGCGCCCCGCCGATGCCAATCCCAGCCTTGCGGGAGAGCACCATATCCATAACCATGCCCAACTCACCCACATTGAGGCTAAGGGTAACGGTGGGGAATTCCTTGCGAAAATCGCGAAGCACCGCAACGACGGCTTCCGCCGGTACCATGGTGCTGATGGCGACAGAAAGCTCGGCCTCCAGCCCCTGCTTCAAACCCTTGGCACGCGCACGCATTTCCTGCAGACCGGCCACGATGCGCCTTGCGTCTTCCAGCATGGCGCGACCCTCGTCCGTCAATCGAGGCTGGCGTACGCCATTGCGCTCGAACAGGCTGACTTCAAGCTGCGCCTCGAGATTGGCGATGGTGTAGCTGACAACAGACTGGGCGCGATTGAGCGCCCGTGACGCGGCAGAGAAACTTCCGGTTTCGGCAACCGTCAAAAACACCTGCAATTGGTCGAGCGTCGGGTTCGCGTCCATGTTCCATCCATTTCATCGATAGGTCGCTTCCACATTATCACAGTTTTCTTGATGGCATCAATTGGTCATATAGGGGGCAAAGGAAGGGCATCGTGCTCTCCCGCCCTCCCAAGGCGCCCGTCAATTCATCGCTTATGCAAGGAAAGACCATGTCCAACATTCTGCTCATCACCTCCAGCCCGCGTGGCGACGAGTCGGTTTCCAACAAGTTTTCCGGCGAACTCGCAAACAAGCTGAAGGCCAAGTCGGCTTCCAATACCCTTGTCCACCGCGATCTTGCTGCCGACCCCATTCCGCATCTCGACACCGTCAAGACCGCTGCGATCCGCAAGGCTCCCGACCAGCGCACCGCTGAAGAAGCGGTTGCAGCCGATTTTTCCGACAAGCTGGTTGCAGAGCTTATGGCCGCCGACACTGTCGTCATCGGCACCGGCCTCATCAACTTCAATATCTATTCCGGCCTGAAGTCGTGGATCGACAACGTCGCCCGCGCTGGCCAGACCTTCAAGTACACCGAAACCGGCCCGGTTGGTCTTGCCACCGGCAAGAAGGTCTACATCGTGCTGGCCGCCGCCGGCGTTTATTCCGAAGGCCCGGCTGTGTCGATGAACCACGCCGTTCCCTACCTCAAGACCGTTCTTGGCTTCATGGGCATGACGGATGTTGAAGTGATCTATGTCGAAGGTCTGGCATTTGGACCGGAAGCCGTTGAGAAGGCCATTGCGGCAGCCGAAGCAAAGGTTGCCGAACTGGCGCAGGCAGCCTGAGGCGCCAATTGACACGTGGTGATGCCGGCTCGATTGCCGGTATCAGCCGACCCACATTCCGTAACGGCCGTGCACCTGATCGCGGCCGTTATTTTTTGCCGCATAGAGCCGCGCATCGGCTTCCGATAGCAGCGCGCGGAAAAGCTGCCCGTCCTCGAAAGCCGTGGCGACGCCGATGCTGACAGTCAGTGGCGAACCGTCTGGCCGTTGCAGATCCTTCAATATCGCCGTCCGCAGACCTGCTGAAAAGGCAAGTGCCCCCTCATGGGTCATCGTCGGCAACAGGGCCACGAACTCCTCGCCGCCGAACCGGTAGAGATGGCCGTGCGGTTGCACGATGCGTTTCAGAACGGCGGCGAATTCCCGCAACATCTCATCGCCCTGCAAGTGCCCAAAGGTGTCGTTGACGGTCTTGAAGTGATCGATATCGACGATCAGCACGCTAACGGGACGTTTCTTTTCCAGACATTCCACGACGACGGACGGCGCATCGAGTTCCATGCGGGCGCGGTCAGACACACCGGTCAGCATGTCGCGGCCAGACCGGGACAGAAGCTCCTCGTAGCGCTCCCTGAATGTGAGGTCGTTGAAGACATCGGCAACGCTGCGGCGCGTCAGGAAGCGGCCTTTCGCCGCCGTCAGCTTCAGATAAATGGCAAAGAGCAGAGCATAGATGGCAACGGCCACCATCTTCGCTTTCCAGCCATCGTAAAAGACATCGACCGGCGCGTTCAGCATATATCGCAACGCCGCGTAAAAGCCTGCCTGATCCAGGCTCAAAATCACCACGCCACAGATTGCGAAGCGCAGGACAATAAGGCGCTGCAAATAGCGTCCCAGCTTTTCGTAAAACAGGATGATGGCGATGGCGTCGATATAAAGCAGGCTGGTTCCCCAGACCATCAGCACGCCCATCTCATCCAGAAATCCGGTATCTACCGACTGTCCGGGGACAATTGCCACCGTCGGATGGAAGCGGATGATCTGCACCATGATGATGGTGAGTATATTGCCGAGAAACAGGCCGTAGATCGGCTGGCGGACGACTGCCGCATCCTCGCGCATATAGAGCATGAGGATCATCATCAGTTTGCCGGCAAAAAGGATCGAGGAGCCGGGTGATACCACGCCAAATGGCAGCTCGACGTAAAAGACCGCCGCCAGATAGGTTTCCAGGAAATGCATGACACCCAGCGCGGTGAGAAAAACACCGATGCCGAGAATATGCCGGTAATGAAGGAATGCCGTCATTACCGAAAAATAGACGATGGCTTCCGCCACGAAGAGGGCCAGATTTGCCCATTGCATCGGCATACGCCCTATCGATCCACATCGCGCCGGTTCATCGGCGCGACTTCATGCCCTCTGAAGACGATAGGCCGAAGCAACCAACGGAATCTTAATGTCCAGCAGAAGAAACCGCCATCATTTTCCTGGGAAAAGCGATGCACCGTTCTGGTCGATGATCAGCTTTGCCTTACGGATGGTGAACTCAACCGCATCGTCCATGCTGGTGAAGACATCGGCGCGCACGAATTCATGTACGAGCGTTTCCTCGCCGTCCTTTTTCTCGATGCGGCCCGCCAAACGGAACTGGCCGCCTTCCTTCAGCGGCGTCGCATAGATCAGATAGTCTCCATGCACATGCGGTTCCGACTGCGCTGCCTTCTGCGGCGCATCCGCGGACTGGCCGGAGCCGAAGGCCGAAAGGATTTTGGAAAAAAACGATGCCATGGCTTTCACTCCCTTAATCTGTCTCGCATTTCGAAGGGCGGATATGCTCCGCCCTTCCCGTCGCTCTTATCCCGATCAGATGATCAGGTTCGACAGGATCTCGTTTTCGGTAATATCCTCATAGCCGAGGCCTGCAGCCTCGAAACGCTCCAGAAGCCCTGCGAAGTTTTCCTGCGCGTTGGTTTCGATGCCGATCAGGATCGAACCGAAATTGCGGGCCGATTTCTTCAGATACTCGAAACGGGCGATATCGTCGTCCGGGCCAAGCAGATTGAGGAAATCGCGCAGCGCGCCGGGGCGCTGCGGCAGGCGCAGAATGAAGTATTTCTTCACGCCGGTGTAACGCATGGCGCGTTCCTTGACGTCAGGCAGCCGCTCGAAATCGAAATTGCCGCCGGAGACGACGACGATAACCGTCTTGCCTTCCAGTTTCTCGCGGCCGAGCTTCTCCAGCGCGGCAATGGACAGCGCACCCGCTGGCTCCAGCACCACGCCTTCGAGGTTCAGCATCTCGATGATGGTCACGCAGATGGCGTTTTCGGGGATGAGCAAAACCTGCTCGGCCGGAAAATCCTTCAGCGCCTGGAAGTTGAGATCGCCGATGCGGGCAACAGCGGCGCCGTCGACGAAATTGTCGACCTTGGGGAGCGTTACCGCTTCGCCACGCTCGAGGCTCCTTTTCAGGCTCGGCGCGCCTTCCGGCTCGCAGAACACGAAGTTGCCCTTTTCAACGGTGCCCGCCAGAAAGCCGGTAAGGCCTGCCGAAAGCCCGCCGCCGCCAACCGGCATGACAACCATATCCGGTTTGGTGCCTTCGGGGAGCTGGTCCATGATTTCGGCAGCAACCGTCGCCTGGCCTTCGATGATATCCTGATGGTCGAAGGGCGGCACCATGTAGGCGTCATTGTCTTCGACGTATTTGCGCGCGGCGGCGTAACATTGGTCGAAAATATCGCCCACCAGACGGATGCTGATGAATTCACCACCGAAGATACGGGTCTTGTCGATCTTCTGCTGCGGCGTGGTCACCGGCATGAAAACAACACCGTGAACGCCGAAATGGCGGCAGGCGAAAGCAAACCCCTGCGCATGGTTGCCGGCCGAAGCACAGACGAAAACCTTGTCCTTGCCAGCCTTCGCAACAGCCTTGCGGAGAAAGTTGAATGCGCCTCTAATCTTGTAGGAACGAACCGGAGACAGATCCTCACGCTTCAGCCAAATCGACGCGCCATACCGACGGCTGAGATGTTCATTCAACTGCAACGGCGTTTCCGGGAATATCTCCCGCACTTCCCGCCGCGCTGCCTCCACAAGCTGCTTGTCCACGATTGTCAATCCATTGAAATTCATAATGGCACCCGCTATGCCATAGGAAGGCGTCAGAGACAAAGACTCATTTCACGCTGCCACGAACCCTGGGTTTCATTTCTTGAACAGCAATCTTCTGCGCTCGGTCATATATGTGGCGTCCATCTTCGGGCTCTATCTCGCGACGGCCATGTTCCTGCCCGCGCTGACGGACCTTTATTACGGCAATGACGACTGGACGGTGTTTGCGCTTTCAGGCTTCATGTGCGGCGGCTTTGCGCTTGCCTGTGCGCTGGCCACGCGCGCACCGATCGCGTCCTTCAACAAACGCTTCGGCTTCCTGCTCGTCAACGTGCTCTGGCTTGTATTTTCCATTGTCGGAGCGGTTCCGCTCTATCTGTCCGAGCTTGACCTGACGCCCGGTCAGGCCCTTTTCGAATCGGTCTCGGCCATCACGACGACGGGATCGACCGCCATATCCGGCCTCGATAATGCGCCGCAGGGCATTCTTCTGTGGCGGTCGTTGCTCTGTTGGCTCGGCGGCATCGGTATTGTCGCGCTTGGCCTCTTCATCCTGCCGCTCTTGCGCGTTGGCGGCATGACCTTCTTCCGCATGGAATCATCCGACACCGGCAATGACCGGCCCTTCGCGCGGCTGGCAAGCTTCACCCGCGCTTTCGTGGCGATCTACATCATCATGACCATCGCCTGCACGGTGGCTTTCGATTTTGCTGGCATGTCGCATTTCGATGCCCTCAACCATGCCATGTCGACGGTTGCGACCGGCGGTTTTTCCACCCACGACGCCTCGTTTGCCTATTTCAACAACACGGCGCTGCTTTGGATTGCCACCATCTTCCTGATCTTCGGCAGCCTGCCCTTCTCGGTGATGATCCTGCTTGCGGTGCGCCGCAGGTTGGAGACGCTGCGCGACCCGCAGATAGCGGTCTTCCTTGGCTATCTCTGCGCGATTTCCATCGCAGTCGGCGTTTATCACCACCTTAGAAACGGCGTACCGCTGGATACTGCGCTCAGCCACTCCTTCTTCAACATGACATCAATCCTCTCGACCGGTGGCTTTGCGAGCGACGACTACACGCTGTGGGGTCCGTTCGTTGTCGTCGTTGCATTTTTCGCAACCTTCATGGGCGGCTGCTCCGGCTCGACGGCGGGTGGTATCAAGGCCTATCGTTTTCTGATCATGTTCAATGTCGTTCGGGCAGGCCTCAAAAAGCTGATCTATCCGAACGCGGTTTATTCGGTCCGTTACGGCCAGCAGGTGGTCGATCCCGACACGATCCGGACGATCTTCCTTTTCGTCAGCTGTTTCATCGCGCTCTGGATCGCCGGCAGCCTCGCCATGAGCCTGATGGGTTACGATTTCCTGACTGCGACCTCGGGCGTTGCGACCGCACTTGCCAATGTCGGCCCCGGCATCGGCCCGATCATCGGGCCTGTCGGCAATTTCTCCACGATCAGCGATCCGGCGCTCTATCTCCTGTCTGTCCTGATGTTGCTTGGACGTCTGGAAATCCTCACCGTTCTCGTGCTGCTGATGCCGATTTTCTGGCGCAACTAAAATGCCGGTGCGCTTATTTTGGCTGCCTTAATAAAGCGCTTGACCTTCCCACGTTGGAATAGTTCAGGCTCCTGCTGTTACAAGTTCCAACCCAAGGAGAACCGCCTATGTGCACCGCCCACCAGCATCACCCCGAAACCGCTGCCGCACCTGTTGATGCCGACCTTTCTTTCCACGTTGAAGACATGACCTGCGGTCACTGCGCCGGTGTGATCAAGGGCGCTATCGAAAAGACCGTTCCCGGCGCCGCCGTTCATGCTGATCCGGCAAGCCGCACGGTTGTGGTTGGCGGCGTCTCCGACGCGGCACGTATTGCTGAAATCATCACCGCTGCAGGCTATACGCCGGAAGCGCGCGCCTGATTTGACGAGATGCCGGCGGCGGCCTTCATCCCTGCCGCCGGATCGACCTGCCTGCCCCCGCTTCACGCCGAGCTTGCGTGACAGCCGCTGGACGATACCAACGTTCGTCCTTCTCCATACCTCCCGCGGCAAGTGACTCTCCCTTTCGACCGGGGATGACAGTGGAGGTTTTCCCGGTTCCTGAAATTCGTATTTTCAACGGCTGACAAGGTCTGAAAACCTGTCCTTCATCATGCTCGGGCCTGTCCGGGCATCTGATACCTATTGATTTTACGATAGGTGGAAAGATCCTCAGGACGAGGATGACGTTGAGTGTGGGCGATGGCCTGTCAACAGGCAAAACCCGGCTCTTTCGAGCCGGGCCATATCTCGTCAGCAATGTCACATTGGCCTATTTCACTGCCAGATCCTTGGTCATGATAAAGTAGTTGATCGGATGCGGCTTGAAGTTTTCGACCTTGTCCGAATAGGCATCGAAAGCGGTCTCATGGACGAGGTAGACGGTGACGGCTTCGTCGTAAATCCGCTTCGCCGCCTCGGCATAGATGGCGTAACGTTTTGCCGGCTCAGCCGCCATATAGGCAGATTTGATCAGCTTGTCCGTCTCCTCACTGCAATAATGCGAGATGTTGTAGCCGCCTCCGCAGGTATAGTCGGCGTTGAGGAACCCGATCGGTTCTGCAACATCGGTGGCATAACCGCGTGACAGAAGGACCATGTCGAAATTGCCGGACAGGAGATCGGGCTCGATCGCAGTGTAATCAGCAACGCGAACATCGACCTTGATGCCGATTTCCTGCAATTGGGCCTGAATAACGGCGGCAACATCCTTGAGTTCGGTTCTTTCAGTATAGGCCAGAAGTGTCAGCTTCAGGCTGCCGGGGGCAATGCCCGCCTCTTTCAGCAGAGCCTTTGCCTTCTCTATGTCATAAGCGGGCGTGACGTTTTGCGGCGCCCACGGCTCTCCCGGTGCGAAGGGCATCGTTGCGGGGTTTACCATGCCTTCATAGATGCTGTCGGCAATACCGGCGGTGTCGATGGCGGCCCGGATCGCCTGCCGAACCTTGATGTCCTTAAACGGCGGCTTCGAATTATTGAGCAGCATTTCCGTAATCCGGGGCACGGTAATTGGCGCAACCTTGACACCCTTCGTGGCTACAATGGTCTTTACCGCCCAAGGTGGAATCACGCGCGAAATCTGCACCTCACCGCTTCTTATCTGGGTGGCGCGGGTATCGGCATCCGGAATAAAGTTCACACGGCCGCCCGAGAGCTTCGGCATACCGTTCCAATAGTCATGGTTCGCCGTCAGTTCCATATATTGGCTGGCATCGACCTTGGTGATCTTGAACGGTCCGGTGCAGGTTCCGATCGGATCGACCTTGCCGTCCTTATAGGCGGATGGCGCGAGGATCGAAGTCGCCGGGCTTGCCATTTGCGCCGGCAGCAGCACCGATGGCTCGATGGTCGTGATCTTCACGATATCGTCGCCACCAACCTCGACGGCAGCGACCAGCTTAGGCGAAAAGGCCCGGGCCGGAACGGGCGCTTTCAGAAGATTGGTGAGCGCATTGACCGCGGCTTTTGCATTAAGCGGCTCGCCGTTCTGGAACTTCACGCCCTTGCGCAACTTGAACTCCCAAACCTTCGGTGAGGTTTGTGTCCAGGATTCGGCCAAGCCCGGCTCCAGTGCGGTGTCATAGCCGACGCGGACCATGCTTTCGAAACACCCTGCGCGCGAACCGAGATAGGCATCGTCGGAAGCCATCTGCCAGCCGGTCTTGACGCCGGTATAATCGTCATAGGTGATCGTTCCGGCCGTTGCCGCTTGCGTTCCAAAAGAGACCACAATGGCGCTTGTCGCCAAAAGTACGTGCTTTATCATTGAATATTCCCCTTTTATTTTTGATGACAACGCTCAAAATTCAGTCGTCTCACGAGATTTAATATCTTCACAAAATAGATCTCGAAAGACATAAGAATATCCTTCGGACGCTCCACGAACATCCGCTTGAATATCATTCATTTTATGTTTTTATACTCGGAATTTAATTCCGATATTAATTCACAAACGCACAATTCATCTGTTTTTACAGAACCAGAAGACTGTAACTGCGCTGCTCCTCAGCCCCATTCGCGCCAGTGATGGCAACGAGCGAAATGCTCCCCGGCAACGTCTTCCAGAACCGGTTCCTGTTCGCTGCAAATCTGCGTCGCATATTTGCAGCGGGTGTGAAACTTGCAGCCACTTGGAGGATTGAGCGGGCTTGGCAGATCACCATCCAGAAGCATTTCCGGCGCATATAATCCGGTTTCATCAAGCATCGACGAGGCAATAAGAGCCTTCGTATAGGGATGCTTAGGCGCCCGGAAAAGCTCATCCCGGTCGGCGATTTCAACGATCCGCCCGAGATACATCACCGCGATACGGTCGCAGAGATAACGCACCACGCGCAGGTCATGGGAAATCATCAGCACCGTCAAACCATGACGACGCTTCATGTCCATCAGGAGGTTCAGGATCTGCGTGCGCATGGAGGCGTCGAGCGCCGATGTCGGTTCGTCGCACACAAGGAAGCTTGGATTGAGAAGAAGCGCGCGTCCTATGACCACGCGTTGCAACTGCCCGCCGGAGCACTGGCTCGGATAACGGTCATAATAGGAGGCATCGAGGCCGACCTCCTCCAGCATCTTGAACACGCGCGCGATGCGTTCTTCGCGCGTGCCGATGCCGTGCTGGGCAAGCGGCGCTTCCATGCTTTGCCCTATGCGCATGCGCGGGTCGAGCGCGGAATAGGGATCCTGGAACACCAGTTGCACGACACGGCGCATGCGCCGCAGCGTCTCGCCCTGCATATGCAGAATATCGTGGTCTCCGATGCTGACCTCGCCTTTCGTCGCGTTGGTCAACCGCGTTATCAGCCCGGCGACAGTGCTTTTGCCGCAGCCGGATTCGCCAACGAGACCAAGAACCTCACCCTCGCCGATCGTGAGGGAAACATCGTCCACGGATTTGACCACGCGATTGCCGAAACCCGATATCGGATAATATTTGCACAGGTTGTTTGCGACCACATAGGGCTTGATCTTGCCATCCGCCTGAGGCTGGTTCGGTGTTTTCACTGTCGATAGCATCGCAACCCTCCTTCAGCAGACTGTGTGACTGGCATGGCTGCCGGCATGGTCGTCGTCGACCGCCCAGCACCGCGCCTTGCGGCCTTCCGGCAAGGCATTCAGATCCGGCTCCGTTGCCATGCAACGGCCGCCCATGCCGGCCGACTGTGCAAGCGCGCAGCGGGGATGGAAACGGCAACCGCAGGACATGTCATGGGCCTGCGAGCTGGAGCCGGGGATCGTCAGCAGCTGCCCCTCGCTGTCGGTCGTCAGAAGCGAGCAGCTGATGAGCGCCTTGGTATAGGGATGTTGCGGCGCCTTGAGGATTGCCTGCGTCGGCCCTTCCTCGACAATGCGACCAGCATACATCACCGCAATCCGGTCCGCGAAAGCGGCAACGACCGAGAGGTCATGGGTGATGAGCAGCGTGGCGAGCCGCCGCTTCCGACGCTCATCGTCGAGCAGGCGCAATATTTGTGCCTGGACGGTGACATCGAGTGCCGTCGTCGGTTCATCGGCGATCAGCAGTTGCGGATTGCCGGAGAGTGCCGCAGCAATCATGACGCGCTGCGCCATGCCGCCGGAGAGTTCATGTGCGAAGCATTGCGCCCGCGCCGACGGATCGGGAATTCCAACATCCGAGAGCATGCCGACAACCCGGCCCAGTGCCGCATGCCGGCTCATCTTGCGGTGGACCCACAGTGGCTCGGCGACCTGCGTCCTCACCCGGCTGGTCGGATCGAGCATGGCCTGCGGTTGCTGAAAAAGCATTCCGATATCGGCGCCGCGCAACGCATCAAGCTCGGAGGGCGAGAGAGCGAGAATGTCGCGCCCGGCAAAGGAAATGCGGCCGGAGTTGATTTCCGCGCCGTGCGGCAACAGCCGCATCAGCGACAGAGCCGTCATGCTCTTGCCGGATCCGGATTCGCCGACCAGTGCAACGACCTCTCCGGCATCGACGGAGAGCGTCAGACCGGAGATAACAAACTTGCGGCCATTTCCAGACGGCACCGAAACGTGCAGATCCTCGATTTCCAGAAGCGGTGTCCGTTCCGGGGCGATGGCCGTATTGGCATGCGTGTGTCCTTCGATATTCATAAGAGTTCCCCTTATTATTATTGCATCGGAGGCATGGGCGTATTTTCAAGCGGCTTCAGACGATAATACTCTCCTTGGGGCTATCGTGCCCTGTGTATGTTTGATCGGCGCGGGCGCCGGTCATTGCTCTAACCGCAGGCGTCAATGGCCGTTCGGTTTCCTGGTATCCATGTTCAGGCCGTGGCCGATCCATGTCACGCTCAACGCCGACAGGAAAATCGCCAGACCTGGTGCGATCACGAGAATGGGCATACGTTCCGCATAGGCCTGCGCATCGGCCAACATCAGCGCCCAGTCTGCGGCAGGCGGCTGCACGCCGAGGCCGAGAAACGACAGTCCGCCCACCGTGATCAGCTTGTGGCCGAAGCGCAGGAAGGCAACTGCTGCGATGGGCCAGATCGTGTTGGGAATGACATGCCGGAAAATAATGAAGCGGCGTGTGCATCCAAGCACCTCGGCGGCGCGCATATATTCTCTGGAATTGATCGAAAGCGTCAGCCCGCGTGCCAGTCGCGCAAAAGGTGTCCAGCCGACGATCGTCAGCGACGCGATCAATGTTCCATATCCCGGGCCAAAGATGGCGACGAGGAAAATGGCGATCACCACGTCAGGGATGGCGATGAGCAGATCCACCACCCGCATCAGGACTTCATCGACAACGCCGCGGCTGCGACCGCTGATGATGCCGATGAATGTTCCGATGGCGACCGACAGAATGACGGTGATGGCGGCAATCGTGACCGTGAAGCGTCCACCGATAAGCAACCGGCTCAAGACATCACGCCCGAGATGGTCAGTGCCCAGCCAGTAGGCGGCGCTTGGCGCATTCAACCGCAGGCGAAGGCTTTGCTGCGCGGGATTATAGGGCGAAATCCACGGCGCGATGACGAGCAGCACGATGATGACGAGAAAAATCGCCGAACCCGCGTAGAACGTCCAGTGCCGCCGGCGGATGAAATCCGTGAACCGGAAAAGTGTCGACGGGCGCTTGGGCAAGGTCATTGGCATGGCGGCTACCGGCGCGCTCGGGAAGTGACTAATGGTCATGTTGACCTCGCATTGCTGGATTGATCAGGACATAGAGGCCATCGGCCAGGGTATTGATCAGGATGGAAAGGGCGACGATGCAGATGAAACCGCCCTGCAGCATGGGGATGTCCCGATTGACCACGGCGTCGTAAAGAAGCCGGCCCATTCCGGGGATGGCGAATATCACCTCCACGACCACCGATCCGCCAAGCAGGCCCGCAAGCCACAGGGCAAAGAAGGTGACGATCGGAAGCGAACCGTTGCGAATGCCGTGGCGCATGACCGTGCCATGCATGCCGAGACCGCGGCTGCGGGCCGCCGTGATGTAAGGCGCGCGCAGAACCTCAGCCATGGCGGCGCGCGTCACCTGCGTGAAATAGGCCAGTGGGCGCAGCGTCAACGTCAAAGCGGGAAGCACCAGCGAGCGCCAGCTATCCCAGCCCGCGGACGGCAACCAGCCGAGATAAAGCGCAAAGACGAGCGCCGACATCGGCGCAAACCAGTATTCCGGCGTGGCAACGAAGGTCTGGATCATCAGCGTTGCGAAATTGTCCAGCCGGCCACCCGGACGCATCGCCGCCAACGTGCCGAGCGGCAGGGCGACGGCGACCGCAATCGCCAGCGCCGTCAGTGCCAATGTCACGGACACGCCGAGAGAGCGCAAAAGCTCACCCGCCACGGGCTGGCTGCTGGTGAAGGAAAAGCCCAGATCACCGCGCAGCGCGCCCGACAGCCATGCGAAATATTGGACGTAAAGCGGCCGGTCGAGCCCGAGGCTTAACCGAAGGGCCTCGACCGCATGCGGATCGAGCGCCGTATCGCGCATGCGCGAAAACAGAATGGTGCGGGCAGGATCGCCACCGGCCATGTAGGGCAAAAGAAACGCGATGACGGAGACGATCATCAGCATAAGGCACAGAATAAGGAAGCGTTGTATTATCTGTATCCACATTGCCTGTTCTCCTTCGCCGCAAATGGCCATTGCACTGCAATTGATGATCGGTCCCCGCCGGGGAAATGCGGTTTATTTCATGAGGCGCGGCAAATCCGTCACCACACCGGACGTGCCTTTCAGCATGCCGGAACGCTTGGGTAGGATCGCCACCGGCGTAAAATCGGGATCTTCAGATTGGGCAAGATCCTGAATGATCGGGCAATCCGGTTCACCATTGTCAGGGCAATAGGTCGCGATATTTCGCAGCGTGTCGGCCATCTCCCGAAGAGCATGCATCTTGGCCTCCAGATCTACGACATGTTCCATGACGATGCGCTTGACGTCGCAGGATGCACCGCCGGGATCGCGCCACAGGGTCATGAGCTGCCTGATCTTTTCGATCGAGAAACCGAGGTCGCGGCCGCGGCGGATGAAACGCAGCGTCTCCAGATCGTTGGTCGTGTAGACCCGATAACCGGATTCCGTGCGGTTTGCGGATTTGATCAGCCCGATCGTCTCGTAGTGGCGGATCATCTTTGCGGAAACACCGGATGCGGTGGCGGCTGTACCAATGTTCATCGATCCTGCTCCTATCTTTCCGGGGTGAAAAACACGTCTGCATGAATGTCGGCGGTGCGGATGCCCCTTGCCAAGAGCTGCGGCACCGTTGCCTCGATCATCGCCGGCGGTCCGGCCAGATAGGCTTTCCAGCCATCGAGATCGTCGAAGTCGTCCGCCACGGCGGAACCGACATAACCGCGCCGCATCTGCGCATGGTCTTCATTCGAGAGAACCGGAACGAAGCTCAGATTGCCGTGGCTTACGGCAAGTTCTTCGAAACGGTCGACCATATAGAGGTCACGCTCGGCGCGGGCGCCGAAATAGACATGGATCGGGCGTTGCCGGCCCGTGGTCCGATCAGTGGCAAGCGCTGCCTCTACCACCGCCTTCACCGGCGCCAGCCCCGAACCGCCGGCAATACCGAGGATCGGTCCGCAATGCTTTTCCCGCAGATACGAAGACCCGAAGGGACCGACCAGCACGACAGGGTCACCCGCCTTGGCGTTCGCGAAAATATGGCCACTCGTGACGCCGCCGGGGACATGCCGGATATGGAATTCGATCAGGTCCTCATCGATGCGGCTGGCAATGGAATAGTCACGCGGCGAACAGTCCGGATAAAGCAGGCGCACATATTGGCCGGCCTTGAAGGTAAACAGTTCGCGATCGTCGAGCCTGATGCGGATGAGCTTGATATCATGCGTCGCATCTACCGCTTCCGCGATGACGCCATCAAAGCGGCCGGTCGGAATATCGGCAAACTCATCCTCACCGTCGAGCCAGCCGATCGTCACGTCGCTCAACGGCACGGCGCGGCAGGCGAGTGTCAGCCCTTCCGCCTTTTCCTCTTCTGTCAACGAAAAGGGCGTATGCTTGAGAAGGTCGATCTCGCCTGAGACGAGGTGCGATTTGCACGCCCCGCACCGGCCCATGCGACAGCCGTGCGGATAGGAAATTCCGGCGGCAAGGGCGGCCTGAAGGACGGTCTCGCCCTGCGCTGCCACAATGCTACGTCCGATACGTGGCAAATAGACTGTGTTTCCAGGCGTCATCACATCCGCCCCCTATTCTGCCGCTGCGAGTTGCATGCCGGACGATCTGTCCAGCAGCGGCGGGCGGAAGCTTTTGAGACGCAGCGCGTTGGTCAAGACAAACACGCTGGAAAGCGCCATGGCTCCGGCAGCAAGGACAGGCGACAGCAGAACACCGTTGGCAGGATACAATATTCCGGCCGCCACGGGAACGAGTGCGGCATTATAGGCAAAGGCCCAGAACAGGTTCTGGCGGATGTTGCGGATCGTCGCCTTGGACAACGCAATGGCATTCGCGACACCGCGCAAATCGCCAGACATCAACACCACATCGGCGCTTTCTATGGCGACATCCGTACCCGTGCCGATTGCGAGACCGACATCGGCCGCCGCAAGGGCCGGCGCATCGTTGATGCCATCACCGACGAAGGCCACCCGCCGGCCATCGGCCGCAAGTCTTTTAACGGCCTCGACCTTGCCGTCAGGCAGTACTTCCGCCACCACTTCGTCGATACCAAGACGGCGGGCAATGGCTTCGGCCGTGCGGCGGTTATCGCCTGTTATCATCGTGACCTTGAGACCAAGAGCATGCAGCGCTGCGATCGCCTCCGGCGTCGTCGGCTTGATCGGATCGGCAACAGCGATGATGGCGGCCAGCCGGCCATCGACAGCGGCATAAAGCGGCGACTGCCCTTCCCTGCCCAGCCGGTCGGCATCGTCGGCGAACTTCGCAATGTCGTAACCGAGCTTCACCATGAAGCGGTCGGCGCCCGCCTCGACCTTGCGGCCGTCAACCGTTGCCGCAACGCCGAAACCGGGGGTCGCATCAAAGCCGGCCGCGTCGGCAAGCGTCAGGCCACCATGTTTTGCCGCCTCGACGATCGCTTCGGCTATGGGATGCTCGGAACGGCTCTCAAGCGAGGCGACAAGGCGCAACACCTCATCCTGATCGAAGCCTTCTGTCGTGGTGAAATGCACCAGTGTCGGCTTGCCGAGCGTCAGCGTGCCGGTCTTGTCGACGGCGATGACATCGGCATCACGCAAAGTCTGGAGAGCATCGCCGCGCCGGAACAGCACGCCCATTTCGGCTGCACGGCCGGTTCCGACCATGATCGAGGTCGGGGTGGCAAGGCCCATGGCGCAGGGGCAAGCGATGATGAGGACAGCGACGGCGTTAACCAGCGCAAAGGTCAAGGCCGGGTCCGGTCCGAGAATGAACCAGACGATGAAGGTGACGAGTGCAGCGAGCATGACTGCTGGCACGAACCAGTTGGTCACCTTGTCCACCAGCGCCTGTATCGGCAGTTTGTCGGCCTGCGCTTCCTCGACCATGCGGATGATCTGCGCGATCAGCGTGTCGGCACCGACCTTCGTGGCGCGGAACGTGAAGGAGCCGTTTCTGTTGACCGTACCGCCCACGACTTCGGACCCAGCCGTCTTGGTCACCGGCACCGGTTCGCCTGTAATCATCGATTCGTCGACATAGGAAGAACCATCAAGCACCAGACCATCGACTGGCACTTTCTCGCCGGGACGGACGAC
The DNA here is from genome assembly GCF_030818995.1 of Agrobacterium sp. SORGH_AS_0745. Taxonomy (NCBI): domain Bacteria; kingdom Pseudomonadati; phylum Pseudomonadota; class Alphaproteobacteria; order Hyphomicrobiales; family Rhizobiaceae; genus Agrobacterium; species Agrobacterium sp. SORGH_AS_0745. The sequence continues at coordinate 1,840,988 of NZ_JAUTBI010000003.1, read as the reverse complement.
GATGACATCGCCGGTCGCAACATCCTGCAGCGGCACATCGATGGTTTCACCATTGCGCATCACACGGGCCGACTTGGCCTGCAGGCCGACGAGCCGCTTTATCGCCTCGCTGGTGCGGCCCTTGGCGCGCGCCTCGAGGAAACGGCCGAGCAGGATAAGCGTGACGATCACCGCTGCGGCCTCATAATAGACATTGGCCGTGCCTCTCGGCAGGATTTCGGGCACGAAGGTGGCGACGACCGAGAACCCCCAGGCGGCGGCAGTGCCCAGCACCACCAGCGAATTCATATCTGGCGCCAGCCGCAGAAGTGCGGGGATGCCTTTTTTGAAGAACCGCAGGCCCGGCCCGAAGAGGACAAGCGTGGTCAGCGCGAATTGCAGATACCAGCTTTCCCGCATGCCGACGGTTTCCATCACGAAATCATGGATGGCGGGCACAAGATGCGAGCCCATCTCCAGAATGAAGACCGGCAGCGTCAGGGCAACAGCGGTGGCCAGGCTGATTTTCAAACCGCGCAATTCGGCTTCGCGCCGGTCCGGCTCGTCACCCTTGGCCTTGTCGGCGACGATCTCGTTTGCCTTGTAACCGGCTTGGCTGATTGCTTCGGCCAGCCTGGCGGCAGAGACGGCATTGCCGGCGACGCGGACGGTGGCGCGCTCCGTTGCGAGATTGACACTCGCGTCGGAGACACCGGAAACGGCCTTCAGCGCCTTTTCGACACGGCCGACACAGGACGCGCAAGTCATGCCCTCGATATCGAGTTCGATGGTTTTCTCGTCGACGCTATAGCCTGCATTTCGCACGGCATCGACAACGGCCGAAACGTTGGGCGCTCCTGAAAAAGCAATATCGGCGCGCTCCGTCGCAAGATTGACCGAAGCCTTGACGACCCCCGGCACCTTGGCAATAGCCTTCTCGACACGACCGACGCAGGAGGCACATGTCATTCCCTCGATGGCTATCGAATGGTTCGCCTGTATCTGGATTTGTGACATGCGCATGACCTCTTTTTCTCTTTACAAAAAAAAGATAGGGCTTCCCATCGTGGCAAGGTCAATAGGCTCTTTTGGATGATTTTCACGGAGAAATGCCGCGAGCGTGAACAAGCCCATTTTTTAGGCTGACTCATCCGTCATGATGCAATCGATTGCCCGGATATCGACTATCCTGGCGCAGAATCCATCCCGAATGCCCGCATGTCGTAGGAAAACGGCAGAGAAATCTTTTAATTGGAGATGGAAATGGTGCGGACGGCGGGACTTGAACCCGCAAGACCAATGGTCGGCAGATTTTAAGTCTGCTGCGTCTACCGATTTCGCCACGTCCGCATTGTCGCGCCGCGTGCCAACAGGCCCCGGCGCTACAAAATTGCCTTGTCATTCCTCAGGCACAGGATCGAACGAGACCCTGACCCCAAGCACCGACAGCGCCACATCTACACAGGCCGCACCGTTTCGGTCAACCGGGCCTTAGCCACACCAGGACTGATTTTTTGCCGAGACCGGATGAGCCAGGCCTTCCCGCACGAGTTGATCGGCAAAGGATACGCCCGAACGTGAAATCCGTTTGCGTTCCATGGCTTGCCCGCCGGCTGTTGCCGACGACGCCACATCGAATGCGCCGGCATTCAACATATCCCGCAACCGCACCTTGGCAATGAAACCGCGCTGACGCTCTTCCATGCATCGCGCCCGGTCGATCTGCGGGACCTCGATGCCGGCGAGTTGCATTTTCACGCCCTTCATCCAGAAGGTATTGCCATCGGCCACGCAATTGGTGAGACCTGAGCGACCACAAAAGGCAAAGGCGCCGCTTTTTTCTCCCAGCGAGACTTTTTCGACCGAAGGGCGTGTTTCCGGCAGGATAGCGGCAACCTGGCTCTGCTGTGCCGCAGGCGGCATGGCAATCGAGCGTGGCGGCACCGGACCATTGATCGGTGAAACCGGCGATGCGGGGCGGATGGCCGCCACCTTCTCCGGTGCGGCCGTCTCGCGTTTGGCGGCTACGGCGATCTTGGGGGAATTTGTCGTCGTGGATGTTGCCTTCGCGACATGCCGCTGCGGCATAAGACTGTCGCGATGTTCGTAAGCCTGAATGCCGCCGGCCACGACGCCCAGCATTAGCACCCAGGGCCAAACGCTGCCGCCGGCCGATTTCTTCGCCGTACGGCGTCGCGTTGTCGGTTTTCGATTGCTCACGATCAGACTCCTTTTTACGGAGCCGCATTATCGGTCAAGAGAGTTTCTGAAAGGTTGGCATTCCAGAGCGCCTTCGCTTTTCCTGAAAATGCTCGAACAGAGTTGTGGACAAACGATCAGCGAACCTGATCAAGCAGCCGCTTGCATTCGAGAAGATCGAACAGCGCCTCCTGCAACAGCGCTTGGTCATCCTTGCCGATGCCAGATTTGCCGACTGATATCTCGGTATCGCTGTTACCGCCACCGAAGCCGAAAAATCGGCCGCTCGGCTTGGCTTTCGGGCGGCCGACGACCTCGTCTCCGTCCGGATCCAGCACGCGCGGTTCGGCAAATTCCTTTTCGCCGCTCGCTGCCATGATGGCTTCCATGGTAGCAAGATCGCCCGACGCGATTGCCGCCACGAAACGGTTTCCGTTGGTTTTCAGAAGTTTCTGCACACCTTTGATGGTGTAGCCGTGGTCATAAAGAAGATGACGAATGCCCTTGAGGAGATCGATATCATCAGGGCGGTAATAACGGCGGCCCCCACCCCGTTTCATCGGCTTGATCTGCGGAAAGCGCGTTTCCCAGAAACGCAGCACGTGCTGCGGCAGGTTCAGCTCATCCGCCACTTCACTGATCGTCCGAAACGCGTCGGGGCTTTTGTCCAAACTTCCACTCCCATCCGGACCTTGAGCGCCATGCACCCAGCCGGACACTGAACAAGAACGCTTTTCACCAGCCGATACCGTGCATCATGTCTTGCGAAAAATCGAACCCGATCCTCGCACCGATGCCCGTGGCGGCAAGATACCATTTATCTAAAATTGATTATGATGTGAGTCGACCAGATTTCAACGGCTTGCACGTCGAAATTCAAGCATGTTCACAAGAAGAATGGGGATAAAGGCTTGCCATGCGGCAAAAAACCCGTGTTACAGCCGGCTTACGCCCCGGCTTTCTGACCCTTTTGCTTGGTCTTGCGAGCCGTATGCGCCTTCAGGATTCGCTGTTTCAGCACGTTTGACGCCTTGAAGGTCATGACGCGGCGTGGCGAAATCGGAACTTCCTCACCCGTTTTCGGGTTGCGGCCGATACGCTCGTTCTTTTCCCTGATCTGAAATGTCGCGAAGGACGAGAGCTTGACGACCTCGCCACGCGTGATCGCATTACAAATCTCGTCGATGATCGTTTCGACCAGTTCGGCGGATTCGGTGCGGGACAGCCCGACTTTACGAAACACAGATTCTGCAAGATCTGCGCGTGTCACTGTCTTCCCGGCCATTTTTCCCCACAAACCGTGTCTGAATTTTTCTCTAGGAGCCGCCGAGATTATTTCCCTTGTGGCGACCGGTCAAGGGATTGTTCCAGATTCATTTGAGGCTTTCGGCAATCAGTGCAATGGCTTAGAGCGACTGACGCGGTTTTGCCGCACGCGGGGGTCGCTTCAGCGCGTTTGAACGGGGTACTGCCGCAAAAATCACAACCGATTTTGTGCCAACGCCCCGGTAAACGCTAAAATTTGCCGTTACCAGCGCAGCAGCACTGCGCCCCAGGTGAAACCGCCGCCCATGGCTTCCAGCATGACCAGATCGCCTTTCTTGATGCGTCCGTCACTGGCCGCAACGGCAAGCGCCAGCGGAATGGATGCGGCCGACGTATTGCCGTGTTTATCGACGGTGATGACGACTTTTTCCGGATCGATATTGAGCTTTTTTGCCGATCCGTCGATGATGCGCTTGTTGGCCTGATGCGGGACGAGCCAGTCGAGATCATCAGCCGTCGTGCCTGTCGCCTCGAAAGCCTGTTCGATGACGTCGGTGATCATGCCGACAGCGTGCTTGAACACTTCCCGGCCTTCCATGCGCAGATGGCCGACCGTGCCGGTCGTGGAAGGTCCACCATCGACGTAAAGCTTGTCCTTGTGCGAACCGTCGGAGCGCAGCTGCGAGGTGAGGATGCCACGATCGCTGGAAGTACCTTCGCCTTCCCCTGCCTCGATTACGAGTGCGCCTGCACCATCACCGAACAGAACGCAGGTGGTGCGGTCCTTCCAGTCGAGAATGCGCGAGAATGTTTCGGCGCCGATCACCAGCACGCGCTTGGCCATGCCGCCGCGAATGTAAAGATCGGCGGTGGCCACGGCATAGACGAAGCCGGAGCAGACGGCCTGCATGTCGAAGGCGAAACCGTGGGTCATGCCGAGACGGTTCTGGATGTTTACCGCCGTTGCCGGAAATGTATTGTCCGGTGTCGAGGTTGCCAGAATGATGAGGTCGATATCATCGGGCGTCAGGCCGGCATTGTCGAGCGCCGCACGCGCCGCAGCCTCGCCGAGCGAAGCGGTGGTCTCGCCTTCTCCCGCTATGTAGCGCTGACGAATGCCCGTGCGCTGCACGATCCATTCATCGGACGTCTCTACGACCCCTTCGATTTCACTATTGGTCATGACACGCTTCGGAAGCGCTGCCCCGAAACCACGTACGATAGAGCGGATCATTCCCTTATTCCTCGTCAGCCACGAGAGCTTCGGGCGCCGGGGGCGGAAGCCGTCTTGCGTGGTAAATCTTCAGATCGTTTTCAATTTTTGCCGTAAGACCGTTATGGACCATGTCGTAGCCGACATCGACCGCGGAGGCAAAACCGATGGCGTCTGTGCCGCCATGGCTTTTGATGACAATGCCGTTCAGGCCGAGAAACACGCCGCCATTGACCTTGCGCGGGTCCATTTTTTCTCGCAGCACATCGAAAGCGCTTTTCGCGAGAATATAACCGATCTTGGCAAAGAAGCTGCGGGAGATCGCCTCACGCAGAAGCGTGGTGATCTGGCGCGCCGTGCCTTCGGCGGCTTTGAGCGCAATGTTGCCGGTGAAACCTTCGGTCACCACCACATCCACCGTGCCCTTGCCAATGTCGTCACCCTCGACGAACCCGCGGTAATCGATGGTGCCTAGATCGGCCTCGCGGATCAGCCGTCCGGCTTCACGGACCTCTTCCTGACCCTTCACCTCCTCGACACCGACATTCAGCAAACCGACGGTCGGACGGTCGATATCGAAAAGCGCACGCGCCATGGCGCCGCCCATCAGGGCAAAATCGAGCAATTGCTGGGAATCGGCGCCAATCGTGGCGCCAACATCGAGTACGATGCTTTCGCCTTTCAGCGTCGGCCATATGCCGGCGATGGCCGGGCGTTCCACCCGCGCCATGGTGCGCAAACAGAATTTGGCCATGGCCATCAGCGCGCCGGTATTGCCGGCGGATACGACGACGTCCGCTTCACCGAGCTTCACGGCCTCGATGGCGCGCCACATGCTGGAGACATAGCGGCCACGACGAAGCGCCTGACTTGGCTTTTCGTCCATGGCGACCGAGATTTCACAATCGTGAAAGACCGACTTTTCCCGAAGTGCGGGATATTGTGCCAGAATGGGGTCGCACTTGCTTTTCTGCCCGTAGAGCAGAAAAGTCACATCGTTGTGCCGTTCAAGCGCCTTGGCGGCACCGGGTATGGCAACATCAGGGCCGAAATCGCCACCCATGACGTCAATCGCTATTCTGATCACTCGTCCCTTATCCTTTTTGCCGCCACTCAAGCGGATTTTGCGCGAAAATACCTGTTCCGGCCTGTGTTACAATAAAATTATTTCAGCCCGGCGGCGCATTCAGTCTTTTTTCCAGTCTTTCAGCACGGCGAAAGGCGACGGACGCTTTTCTTCTTCAGGCTCATTTTCGGTCGTATCGGTAAATTCGATATCCGATTTGCGCGGATAGGGATCGATCGCAAGGGCCGCGAATTCCGCAACAGTCGCGCCAACATCAATGCTGTCGCCGGTGAACTGGTCGGGAATGTCAGGGCCATTGGGATCGAGTACGATCTCCCCTTCCTCATTGGTGACCATCCGCGCCAGCTTCGATCCTTCCGGCACGAAAATATGCTCGACGCTCTCGTCGATCTTGCTGGAAACCGGCTCCAGCGTCACGACGCAGGACTGGGTCACGGCCGCATGCACCTCGCCCTTGATCTTCACGCCATCCCTCTTCCAGCGGGTAACCTGCAGTTCCGCCTTCAGATATTCGACGGAAACCACATCCCAGAATTTCGCCAGCGCCTTCAGTTCCTCGGCATTGGCTTCAAGACCAATCCTCACCGGATTGGCGGAAATATGGCCTACCTTTACGGGGTAGGAAAAAGGCAGATCGTCATTTGCGGCGTGTCGCGCGTTCATCGTAAACCTCATAGTCCAGGCAAAGGCAGCTTCAGGCTTCCGGTTGCTATCGTTTCTTCGGAGCCTGCGGAAAGGTTGGAAGACGCCTCCATCATCCAGCCCGCAAGCTCGTCCAGTTCCGGTGCTTTCTCATCTGTCTGGGGGTATATATTGCGCCGGAGCGCTGCGGCAAGGGCAACGGGGTCGGATGCATCCAGCGCCGCCGCATAGGATTCGAGCCGCCCGTAGAACATGCCGGCAAATTTCTTCATGCGCTTCGGCACGCCCTGGTCGCCAATGCCGAGCTCACGGATGGAATGGTCGATATCCTGAAAAAAGGCGTCGACGATCTCCTGCGCGATTTCCTGCCCGCTCACACCGGAGGATTTGGTGCGGCGGAAATAGAGAATCATGATGATCGACAGCATCTCGAAGCGGCCCATCACCGTGTCTGGAACGCCGAGATCAAGATAAAAAGCGGGCGTGCGGGCCGCAGCCGTCAGGATCGCATATTGCCGGTCTACTATGGCGCGGTTGTTGTTTTTCTGTCTGAACAGCCCGAATATCATCGTTTTTTTCCGAACGGGGCTGGTGAATTCGCTCACCCGCCTATCGCACTTGTTGCATGATCGCCAAAGCTGGTTTACCGAAGCATCCACGAATTGCAATGCTGTCGCGGTCACGTTCGTCTTTCGGCTGAAACAGTCTAAGAGACCGGAAGAGTTTCCAAAGGCCGTGAAAGCGTTGAATTTGGGGGGTGATCGGGATTTTCCGTCCCCGGATTGACACAATCATGTGCACAGACACTGTGCACCACGCAATGCCGGAAGGTGCCATTCATGATCGCAGTCGGGGAAAAGCAGTTGAGCAAGCAGAAATCCGCAAGTCACGGTAAAATTCTGGGCAAGACCGCCATCGCAATCGTCGTCGCGTCCACCCTGCTTTCCGCCTGCACCAGCACCACCGATGTGTTCCACAACGGCTACGTCATGGACGAGCAGTCGCTTCAGCTGATCCCGGAAGGTTCCAGCCGCGAGCAGGTTCTGCTGACCATGGGCACGCCCTCCACCACGGCGACGTTCGGCAACGAGGTTTTCTATTACATCTCGCAGAAGCGTGTGCGCCGCGCCGCTTTCATGAAGCCGACGTTGGTCGAACAGAACATTCTCGCGATCTATTTCAACAAGGACGGCGTAATCGAGCGTAAGGCCAATTACGCGCTGCAGGACGGCAAGGTCTTCGACACGATTTCGCGTACCACCCCGACAGGCGGCAAGGATCTCACCTTCCTGCAGCAGCTGCTGTCCGGCGGCACCTCGGGCGCCAACATCGCCAAGAGCATTCTTGGCCAGAGCGGCAACACCCCCTGATCGGAAGACGGAACGAAAATTCAAAGGCCCGGAGATCGCTCCCCGGGCCTTTTTCTTTGTCGATGCTGCAACTCCTTAGTGGGCGAGAACCGCCAATAGCAGTAGCGCCACGATATTGGTGATCTTGATAGCCGGGTTGACCGCCGGACCGGCGGTATCCTTGTAGGGATCGCCCACCGTATCGCCCGTAACCGACGCCTTGTGGGCGTCCGAACCCTTGACGTGGCGCACGCCGTCCTTGTCGATGAAGCCATCCTCGAAGCTTTTCTTGGCGTTATCCCACGCACCACCACCGGAGGTCATGGAAATCGCCACGAACAGGCCGTTGATGATGACGCCAAGCAACGATGCACCGAGTGCGGCAAAGGCAGAGGCCTTGGAACCTGAGATAAGCAGCACGCCGAAATAAACGACGAGCGGCGCCAGAACCGGCAACAGCGACGGAATGATCATCTCCTTGATCGCCGCCTTGGTCAAAAGATCGACCGCCCTGCCGTAGTCCGGTTTTTCCGTTCCTGCCATGATGCCAGGCTTTTCGCGGAACTGGCGGCGAACTTCCTCGACGATCGAGCTTGCCGCCTTGCCCACCGCCGTCATGGCGATACCGCCAAAGAGATACGGAATGAGGCCGCCGAACAGCAGACCGGCAACGACGTAAGGATTGGCAAGGCTGAAGGATATTTCGCCGATATCCTTGAAGTAAGGATAGGTATCGCCATTGGCAGCGAAATAGGACAGGTCGTTGGAATAGGCGGCAAACAGCACCAGCGCGCCGAGACCGGCAGAGCCGATGGCGTAACCCTTGGTCACCGCCTTGGTGGTGTTGCCGACGGCATCCAGCGCGTCGGTCGCCTTACGCACATCCGGGTCGAGACCGGCCATTTCGGCAATGCCGCCGGCATTGTCAGTCACCGGACCGAAGGCGTCGAGCGCCACGATCATGCCCGCCAGACCAAGCATGGCGGTGACCGCGATGCCGGTACCGAAAAGGCCACCGAGCTGGTAGGTGCCAATGATGCCGCCGACGATGACAAGCGCCGGCAGCGCCGTCGATTCCAGCGAGACTGCAAGACCCTGGATGACGTTGGTGCCGTGGCCCGTGACCGAAGCCTGCGCGATGGAATTGACCGGGCGTTTGTTGGTGCCGGTATAATATTCGGTGATGACGACGATAAGCGCTGTTACCACAAGGCCGACCAGCCCGCACAGGAAGAGGTTTGTGCCGGTAATCTCCATTCCGGCAACCGTGCCGATGGTACCCCAGCCCACGGTCGCGTAAGTTGCCACGGCAAGCCCCGCAATCGAGAAGACGCCGGTGGCAATCAGCCCTTTATAGAGAGCGCCCATGATGGAGTTGTTGGTGCCGAGCTTGACGAAGAAGGTGCCGGCAATCGAGGTCAGGATGCAGGCGCCGCAAATGGCCAACGGATAGACCATCGCGCTTTCCAGTATCGGCGTTCCGGCAAAGAAGATCGCCGCAAGCACCATGGTTGCCACCACCGAGACGGCATAGGTCTCGAAAAGGTCGGCCGCCATGCCGGCGCAATCGCCGACATTGTCGCCGACATTATCTGCGATGGTTGCCGGGTTGCGGGGGTCGTCCTCGGGAATGCCTGCTTCAACCTTGCCGACAAGATCGCCGCCGACATCTGCACCCTTGGTGAAGATGCCACCGCCGAGACGGGCGAAGATGGAGATAAGCGAAGCGCCGAAACCGAGCGACACCAGCGCGTCAATCACCTCACGCGATCCGGGCGCATGGCCGAGCACCCGAGGTGAGGATGAAATAATAGATGGATACGCCAAGCAGCGCGAGGCCAGCCACCAGCATGCCCGTGATGGCGCCTGATTTGAACGCGATGTCGAGACCGGCGGCAAGGCTGTGGGATGCGGCTTGTGCGGTGCGCAGATTGGCACGGACGGAGACATGCATGCCGATGAAACCGGCAGCACCCGAAAGCACGGCGCCGATGATGAACCCGATGGCCGCGAGAGCCGACAGCAGATACCAGGCGAGAACGGCGACGATCAATCCGACGATGGCGATGGTGAGATATTGACGGGTGAGATAAGCCTGCGCACCTTCACGGATAAAACCTGCTATTTCACGCATACGCTCGTTGCCCTGATCGGCAGCGAGAACGGTCCTGGTCGTCCATGCCGCGTAAACCACGGACAGGAACCCACATAAAATCACTATGGGTATTACGGTCATGCGCACTTACCTCCCAAAAGGCCGGGTCTCACTCCCTCCCCGGCGTGGCGAACCATGTGCAAGGACAGGGGCGATCAAATGCGCGGCCCGTCCTGTCGTGGCCATTCTTCCCCTCCCAAGGAAAAATGACCTGCGCGGCAAGATTGCGTTGGCGAAAGGCGTGGCGTCAAGCCCACAAATTTGCCTGAAACATGAAAGGGGTAGAGATCGAAGGCGATCTTACGCGGCGTTTCTGCGCGGGGTCAGCAACAGCGACGCCACCAGCACGAGGCATAGGCCCGCAACCGGCCAGATGACGAGGTTCATGACCGACCAGCCCCAGGCCGTAAACACCTTGCCGGAAGAGAAGGACGACAGCGCTACCGTGCCAAACAGCACGATATCGTGAAAGCCCTGTACCTTGTCTGCCTCATGCGGGCGGTAGCTCGAGGTAACGATGGCAGTGGCGCCGATGAAGCCGAAGTTCCAGCCGAGACCGAGGAGAATGAGCGCCGCCCAGAAATTCCACAATTCGATGCCCATATGGGCGACGACGGCGCAGGCCATCAGCACGACGAGACCGGCTGCAACGATTTTTTCCGCGCCGAATCGCGCAATCAACATACCGGTGAAGAAACTTGGGCCGAACATGGCGAGAACGTGCCACTGGATGCCGAGCGTCGCAAGTTCGGTGGGAAACCCGCAGCCGACCACCATGGCGAGCGGCGCGCCGGTCATCATGAAGGTCATCAACGCATAGGAACCGATGCCGCAGACCATGCCGGTAACAAACCGGTGCGTGCGCACGATTTCCGACAAAGGCCGTGCCGCCTGCGCGTGGATAGAGGCGGCCTTCGGGTCCGGCAATTTCAGGAATGCCAGAATGGCAATCGCGATGATGCCGAGCGGCACCAGCGCGATGAAAGCACCGGCGAAGGTGACCGGTGCGAAGACATCCTTGCCGAAAATGGCAAGCTGCGGCCCGATGATCGCCGAGACGACGCCACCCGCCAATATCCAGGAAATGGCTTTCGGCTTGTAGAAAGAGGGGGATGCGTCGGCAGCAGCGAAGCGGATTTTCTGCGTGAAACCGCCGGAAATGCCGATCAGCAGCAGGCCGATCGCAAATAGCCAGAAGTCGGAGCGGAAGAGTGCCACGGCAGCAATGCCGCCGCCGATGGAGCACATCAGCGCGCCGACCATGAAGCCCGCCTTGCGGCCGAGAAAACGCGATGCTGCGGCAACGCAGATGGCGCCCAGCGCCACGCCGATGTTGAAACCGGTAAGCGGCGCCGTTGCCAGCGACTTGTCAGCCCCGAGCAACTGGTAACCGGCAAGCGCGCCAACCGAGAAGCTCATAGGTGCTGCCGAGCCCATGATCGCCTGTGCGGCGGTCAGGAGGAAGACGTTGCGCTTCGCCTCGTCCAGTTGAACTTCAAGTCCGGGGACGGAAACGGCGCTCATATCTTCCTCACCTAACGTATTTTAGCGTTTTGCCTCGCCGCGTACCTGCTTGGCAATGCGGTCCAGAACCGCGTTCACCAGCTTCGGCTCGTCATGCTCGAAGAAAGCACGGGCGATTTCGACATATTCCGTGACGATGACGGCAACCGGAACGTCCTTGCGCTCCAGAATCTCGAAAGCGCCGGCACGCAAGATAGCGCGAACGGTGGCATCAAGACGCGACAGCGGCCAGTCTTCCAGAAGTGCGGAGCGCACCAGTGGGTCGATCTTCGTCTGATCGCGGACGACGCCGGACACGATGGACCGGAACCAGGAAGGATCGGCCTTCAGATAGGTATCGCCATCGACTTCCTGACCGAGACGATGTGCCTCGTATTCCGCCACGACTTCCATCACGCCGGTGCCGCCGACATCCATCTGATAAAGTGCCTGCACGGCCGCGAGGCGCGCAGCGCCACGCTGGTTGGCGGGCTTTACCGAAGGCTGGCGCGGTTCGCCGCCATTTTCAACATCCGACATGCGTTCAGCCACCCAGTTTTTTCTTGAGCTCGATCATCGTCAGCGCCGCGCGGGCCGCAAAACCGCCCTTATCCTTGTCAGAACGGCGAACACGTGCCCATGCCTGATCGTCGTTTTCGACGGTGAGGATGCCGTTGCCGATGGCCAGCGATTCGCTGACGGCGAGATCCATCAGGGCGCGGGAGGATTCGTTGGAAACGATGTCGAAGTGGTAGGTCTCGCCACGAATGACCATGCCGAGCGCTACGAAACCATCATATTCAGTGCCTTCGTTGTCGCCGCCATCCAGCGCCATGGCAATGGCAGCGGGGATTTCGAGCGCGCCGGGAACGGTGATGACGTCATAGGTTGCGCCAGCCTCATCCAGCGCGAACTTCGCGCCTTCGAGAAGAGCGTCTGCCATATCGTCGTAAAAGCGTGCTTCCACGATAAGAAGATGGGGTTTGGACATGGGATTTTCCTGAAAAGGTTCGGGCCGGATCATACCGGCTTTTGCGGCGGTCAAACCACGGCTGGCCGTTTTTGGCAAGTAATTTCATGTGTCAACCGCGCAAGAGGCCCCGTTTGCAAGACAATTGCGCAGGTTTTGGCCTTATCCGGCGCGGCTTACGAAAATCAGGTTTTCTGGAAAGCCAGATGCACGCCAAGCCCCATCAGCACCGTTCCCGCAGTGCGACGGGCAAGCACCTGCACCCTGCTGGAGCGCTTGAGCCGCCCGACCATCGCGCCCGCCAGAAGCATGCCAACCAGATCGGCGGAGGAAAAAATGAAATTGACGGCAATACCGAGGATCAGCAATTGCAGCCAGATCGGAAAGGCCGCCGCCGGATCAACGAATTGCGGCAGAAACGCCAGAAAGAACAGCGCCGTCTTCGGATTGAGCACATCGACGATGATGCTGTCGATGAAGGCGCGCCTTGCCGATTTCGGTTGGATGGTCAGATTGACGGCCTCACCTTCAAGCTTGCTGCGCAGCATCGAGAAGCCGAGCCAGATGAGATACAGCGCGCCACACAGCTTCACGGCCAGATAAAGCCACGGCACCGCCTGGAACAGCACCGAAAGCCCCGCCGCAGAGGCGACGATATGGAAATAGCAGCCGACATGGATGCCAAGCACCGCCATCAGCCCGGCAAACCGGCCGCGCGCCATTGTCTGCGCCGCCGCATAAAGCATGGCCGGGCCGGGAATATAGGCAAACAGGGCGGTGGTGATGAAAAAGGCTGTCAGCAGTTCGAAAGACGGCATGTCGTAATCCCCCTACCCCGTTTGGGCCTAAAGACGTCTTTATAGTGTTTGCGCGTCAATCGAAAGCGGAGTGCGGGACAACAACTGATCTGTCGCGATGGCGGAGGACTGTAAAGTCTATCCGGCATTCTGGCCTTGAGAGGTACTCCAGTCAACGCGCGTCTGCGCGGCGGCAAGAGTCTTTTCAGCCCAAGGATTTGGGCTGGCTGGATACCGGCTCAAGGCCGGGAGTGTATTTCAGCACAATAGATGCCGAACGGTGTTACGCCGAGGGGAACTCCGCAAGCCTTGCGGCATATCGCGCCATGGTGTCGACTTCGAAATTGACGAAATCACCCGGTTGGCGCTCACCCCATGTGGTGACGGTGAGCGTATGGCGGATCAGGAGCACGTCGAAATCCGTTCCGTCGACCGCATTAACGGTCAGAGAAGTGCCATCGAGTGCAATGGAACCCTTGGGCGCCACGAATTTCGCCAGATGGTCGGGCGCGCGCAGGCGGATACGGACCGCCTCACCTTCCGGCTCGACCGACAGAATCTCCGCCTTGCCATCGACATGGCCAGAAACGATGTGACCGCCAAGCTCGTCGCCAATCTTCAGGGCGCGCTCCAGATTGACATGCGTGCCCTTCTGCCAGCCCGCAATCGTCGTCAGGCGCAATGCCTCTTCCCAGGCTTCGACCTCGTACCAGCGCTCGTTGCTGCCGTCTTCGGGCAGTTTGGTCACCGTCAGGCAGACGCCGCCATGGGAGATCGATGCGCCCATATCGATGGTCTTGGGATCGTAATTGGTCGCCACCCGCAGACGAATGCCTTCCGCCAGAGCTTCCAGCTCGGACACGGTTCCAACATCGGTAACAATTCCGGTAAACATCAAAGCGGCCTTTCATAATCGAAGCAGCGATCCGGCCCGTAGGCGGTTTCGCTGACCAAAACATAATCGCCCGGAATATCGGCACGGCTGAGCGGCGTTTCAATCCCGCCTTCACCAACCACGACCGGGCTTTCAAACAGCATGATACGGTCCACGAGATCGGCTTCAAGGAACGATTTTGCGGCAAAAGCGCCGCCTTCGACCAGAAGTTCCGACATGCCGCGTTCAGCGAGAATGTGAAGGAGGTTCTCGAGGGTTGGTGCTTCAAGGATTTCGACGCCTGCGTCGGTCAGTTGTTGGCGGCGGTGGTCGGGGCTAACCCCCTCTGCCCTGCCGGGCACCTCCCCCTCACGAGGGGAGATCGATAGGGCGCTGCCTTGCCCGACATCGAAGGTTAACGAATGAGAGGTGGAGTCAAAATTTGAGCGAGCGGCCAGCCCCTTGCCGATCTCCCCCCTTGAGGGGGAGATGTCCGGCAGGGCAGAGGGGGGTAACGCCGCGACCGCAACGATCACCGGTACTTCGCGCGCCGTCTTCACCAGGTTCGACGTCAGCGGCAATTCAAAATGCCGATCCAGCACGATGCGCACCGGCGAGCGATCCTCGATACCGTCAATGCGAACCGTCAGTTCCGGATCATCCGCAATCGCAGTCCCGATCCCCACAAGGATGCAATCACAACGCGCCCGGAGTTCATGCACGGCGTGGCGAGCCTCGCGCCCGGTGATCGCCACCTGCCCCTCGCCTCTCCTGCCGATCATGCCATCAGCGGAAATCGCAAGCTTCAGAATCACATGCGGGCGTTTTTTCACCTGGCGTGTGAGGTAACCTGCAAGCGCTCTCTTGCCTTGTTCGCGCAGCAGGCCGGTTTCCACGACAATGCCCGCCTCCCGCAGGATGGAGTAACCACGACCGGAAACACGCTCGTCCGGGTCGTCAACCGCTACAACGACACGGGCCACGCCGTATTCGACCAGCGCATTGGCGCAGGGCGGCGTCTTGCCCCAGTGCGAGCAGGGTTCGAGGGTGACATAGGCTGTTGCGCCGCGCGCCGCTTCGCCGGCGATTTCCAGCGCCTGGCGTTCGGCATGAGGGCGGCCGCCAATGGCGGTCACCGCTTCGGCGATGATTTTTCCGTCCTTGACGAGAACGCAACCGACGGAGGGATTGGTCTCGGTTTGACCCTGATGACGCAGGGAAACCTCGATTGCCCGGGCCATGAATTTTTCGTCATCGGCGCGGCTCGTCACGTCTATGCTCCGGCGTCTGTATCTCGGGCGATCTTGGCGTTGATTTCGGCAATCACGTTCTCGAAATCCTCGGCATGACTGAAATCGCGATAGACCGAGGCGTAGCGTACGAAGGCCACGTCATCGAGGCTCTTCAGCGCTTCAAGCACCTGGAGGCCGATTTCTTCCGAGGGAATTTCCGTCTCGCCGGAACTTTCCAGACGGCGAGCGATGCCCGAGACGGCCCGCTCGATCCGGTCCCGGTCAACCGGGCGTTTGCGTAGCGCGATCTCAAAGGATCGCACCAGCTTTTCCCGGTCGAAGGGCAGCTTGCGGCCGCTTTTCTTGATGACCATCAGCTCGCGCAGTTGCACGCGCTCATAGGTTGTGAAGCGGCCGCCGCAATCGGGGCAGATGCGCCGCCGGCGGATGGAGGTGTTATCCTCCGCCGGACGCGAGTCCTTGACCTGTGTGTCTTCGGAACCGCAGAATGGGCAGCGCATCTCTTTACGTCCTTACATGTACGGATACATCGGGAAACGGTCAGTCAGGCCGACGACCTTTTCGCGCACCGCAGCTTCAACAGCAGCGTTGCCCTCATCCGAATTGGCGACCTTCAGACCATCGAGAACCTCGACGATCAGCTTGCCGATTTCGCGGAATTCCGCTTCCTTGAAACCGCGCGTCGTGCCAGCCGGCGTGCCGAGACGCACACCCGAGGTGACGAAGGGCTTTTCCGGATCGAAAGGAATGCCGTTCTTGTTGCAGGTGACGTAGGCGCGACCGAGAGCTGCTTCAGCACGCTTGCCGGTGGCGTTCTTCTTGCGAAGGTCAACCAGCATCAGGTGGTTGTCGGTGCCGCCGGAGACGACATCAAGACCACCTTCGATCAGCGTTTCGGCAAGCGCCTTGGCGTTCTTGACGACCTGTGCGGCGTAATCCTTGAATTCCGGCTGCAAAGCTTCACCGAAGGCAACTGCCTTTGCGGCGATGACGTGCATCAGCGGACCGCCCTGCAGGCCGGGGAAAACGGCGGAGTTGAACTTCTTGGCCAGATCCTCGTCATTGGTGAGGATCATGCCGCCACGCGGGCCGCGCAACGACTTGTGCGTCGTCGTGGTGGCAACGTGGCAATGCGGGAACGGCGACGGATGCTGGCCACCGGCAACGAGACCAGCGATGTGGGCCATATCGACCATCAGATAGGCGCCGACTTCATCGGCGATCTCTCGGAAGCGCTTCCAGTCCCAGATACGGGAATAGGCGGTGCCGCCAGCAAGGATAAGCTTCGGCCGGGTTTCCTTGGCTTTGCGCTCCACCTCGTCCATGTCGAGCAGGTTGTCGCCTTCGCGCACGCCGTAAGACACGACGTTGAACCACTTGCCGGACATGTTGACCGGCGAACCGTGCGTCAGATGGCCTCCGGAGTTCAGGTCGAGACCCATGAAGGTGTCGCCCGGCTGGAGCAGCGCGAGGAACACGGCCTGGTTCATCTGCGAACCGGAATTTGGCTGGACGTTGGCGAAGTTGACGCCGAACAGCTTCTTGGCGCGCTCGATGGCAAGCTCTTCAGCAATGTCTACGAACTGGCAGCCGCCGTAATAACGCTTGCCCGGATAACCTTCGGCATATTTGTTGGTCATGATCGAACCCTGCGCTTCAAGCACAGCGCGGGAAACGATGTTTTCCGAGGCGATCAGTTCGATCTCGTGGCGCTGGCGACCCAGTTCCTTCTCGATCGCGCCGAAAATATCCGGATCGACTTCGGCAAGCGGACGGGAGAAGAAAGCATCTGTGTTCGACATGGTGAAGGCTCCTGAAACAGTAATGCGATGGCGTCTTAGCGCCCTGCCCGAACAAGAGCAATACGGGCAGCGAGATTTGCCCGTCAAACTGCGACGTTGCGACAAAAAACGGCAGCTGTTTTTTCAAAACCAGCAGCGAAAATGAAAAAAAGCCGCACCCGACGGGGTGCGGCCTTTCACTTAAATATAAAAACCTGATGGCAGCGCCGGATCAGTTGCGCGGCAACAGGTCGTCGTCGACAGGTCCAGCCGGCTGTTCGATGCCGGTGGTGGTGTTGAGCGCCAGTTCGGCGTTGCCGTCCTTTTCATAGATGTCGTCGCGGAACTGCACCACGCCGTCCTTCGCCGACCATGCGGTGATGTAGACGAAATAGACAGGCACTTCCTGCGCCAGCTTGATCGGTGTGTTGACGCGGGTGGCGATGACGCGTTCCATTTCCTGACGCGACCAGCCGGGCGTGTCGCGCAGCAGCCAGCTTGTGAGGTCGCGCACGTTCTGTACGCGCACGCAGCCGGACGATTCGAACCGCATCAGCTTGTTGAACAGACCCTGCTGCGGCGTGTCGTGCATATATTCGTTGTTCGGATTGTGGAAGTTGATCTTCGTCGAGGACATGGCGTTGATCTTGCCGGGGTCCTGGCGGAACATCAGGTTCGGTGCCTTTGGCGCAAACCAGTCGACCGCCGTCGGCGAAACTTCCTGTCCCTTGCCGTCGATGAGGCGGATGTTGTTCCGCTCCAGATAGGTCGGGTCCTTCTGCATCAGCGGCACGATGTCCTTTTCGACGATCGAGCGCGGCGCTGTCCAGTAAGGGTTGAGGATGACTTCGTAAATCTTGGAATTGATGACGTGCGTCGGGCGGCTGGCGCGACCGACGACGGCGGTGTTGCGCAGGACGACGCGCTCATTCTCAACCGCCTCGATGGCAGCGGCCGGAATGTTCACCATCAGGTGACGCTGGCCGAGATCGCCGGACATGGACTGAATGCGCACGAGGTTGGTCTGCAACTGCGCCAGACGGATCTGGGCCGAAACATTGAGCGCCTTGGTCGTATATTCGCCGCTGACACCATCGGCGGGAAGGCCGTGGCGGGCCTGGAAGCGCTTCAACGCACCATCGACGTAAGAGTCGAAGGCGCTGGAAATGCCAGCTTCGCGCGGCAGGTCGCCGGAGACCATCAATCGCTGGCGAAGCGCCTGAACGGAAGGATCGGAAACGCCGATCTGGAGACGCTGCTGGGTGACGGGCACGTCCGGCCAGCCGCCATTCTGCACGATCTGCTGATATTGCATGATCGCCTGCTGCATGTAGACAGGCGCTTCCCGTCCGAGAACCGGGTTGTTGGAAACGACGCCAACGGCGGAACGCGACGAATTCGCGTCGAACTGGTCATCCCAGTTGCCGCGGCGCGACGAGCCCATGAGATCGTTGAGCGCATTCTGCGCCAGGGCCGGCGCGGCAAGCGCGGCAACACCAACGGAAACAGCCGAGCGCAGAAGCGCACGGCGCGATACGGATTCGGAAACGGATTTTTTTGTCATTCTACCTACCAGCCACTCTCTTCGGCATTCTCAACAATGCCTAAATCAATATGATTAACAAACACGTACAACGTGTCTGCCGGCCGGTAATGCTCAATACCCATGGTCTGGGCGCTATTGTCTGGCAGAACAGTCGGGACTTGCCACGACAGCAGGAGAAACCGCCGGCTCCTTCACCTTTGCGGGTCCCATATCAATATGGCCAATTCGTGTCACGGACCTTTTCTCACGAAGCTGTGTATGCCTGCAAAACAGGGCGAAAACGCACCTGAGAGAACGGGCTTGACACGCACAGGTGAACGGCGCCTCCAACACGAATCCGCAAACCGGAGGCAAACCGATGCCCCCGGCTCTAACAGTGAAACCGCCGCGGAATTAGAGACGATAAGCGATCGAGTCGTTCCAGAAGCGATCGAGGCGCTGCAGCAGCTTGTTCATTTCGGAGAATTCGCCGGTGCCGATGCCGCCGACCTTTTCGATCGAGCCGACGTGGCGCTCGTAGAGGTGAGCAACCGTTTCTGCGATTTCCTGGCCTTTTTCAGTCAGGCTGATGCGGACCGAGCGGCGGTCGACACGCGAGCGCTGGTGGTTGATGAGACCGAGGTCTACCAGCTTCTTGACGTTGTAGGAGACGTTCGATCCGAGGTAATAACCACGCGAACGAAGCTCGCCGGCCGTCAGTTCGGAATTGCCGATGTTGAACAGCAGGAGCGCCTGAACGGCGTTGACATCATCGCGACCCTGACGATCGAACTCGTCCTTGATGACATCGAGGAGGCGGCGGTGGAGACGTTCCACCAGGTGCAGCGACTCCATGTAGAGCGAACGGATGGTATCTTCATGTGCGTCGGCAACAACGGCCTGCGGCTTTGCTTTGCTATTGATCATGACTGCCTCACTGTTTTGTTTGGCGGTGTGTTTGTTTGTCTCCCGCCTTGAGTGAGAACCTAATCAATGCGCATAAAATTCTACTTAAAAGCTACGATTAACAAATGCTTACCTGCATTTTCCCAAGTGGGTCAAACTTGTGGCGAAGCGGGACTGGCTTATCACCATGCATTACAAATCAAAGACTTAGCAATAAAATTCGACCGAAAACCAGGCTGAATTGCTTTATTCTTATGGTAAATCAATTCTTGCGCGCTCTTCATTCTGGCGCTGATCGAGCCAAAAAGCGACCAGGAATAGTATATAAATGGTTGCCACGAGACCGTGCATGACGGGTACAAGCGTGTTGGCGCCGAAGATATATGGCCACACCTTATACATGGCGATCTGGGTGCCGGCACCCAAGACCCACATGACTGCCCCCCAGGAGGCGCCGAGCCAGAGACCGAGCGCCGTGACCGGGAAAATCACCGCAAGCGCACTACCCGCCACCCGCCATGGCAGGTTAAGCATATCGAACCGCCCATGCCCGCCGAGAGAATATCCCGTCAGCATCGCCCAATATTGCAGGCCGAACCAGAAACAGGTAACCGCGACCAGCCTCATGAAGACCAGAAAGAGGATTTCCGTCAGCGGACGTTTCGGCAGAGGTTGAGAATCAGGTTCCATGGCCGGAAGATACGGTTTCGACGGGCGGGCGACCAGCCCCTATTGAATTCGGCGGCTTGCCTTGTCAAAGCACCCTCGCCCACCGGGGAAGTCCAGGGGGAAACATTGTCGCATTCGCACGGCGCTTGCTTCGTGTTATGCAGCTTTCCTGACTTGGGTGGGATACGAAGGACATTCTTACATGCAGGACAAAACGCATCTGGTCGACGCGATCACCGGCCATCGCCGCATGCGCCGCAATCGCAAGGCCGACTGGACTCGCCGTCTGGTTCAGGAAAGCCGCCTGACCGTCGATGATCTCATCTGGCCGGTCTTCATCGTACCGGGCAGCAATATCCTCGATCCCATACCGGCGATGCCCGGCGTAAACCGCATGAGCGTCGACAAGCTGGTCGAAGCGGCGAAGGAAGCCGCCGATCTCGGCATTCCGGCGATTGCGACCTTCCCGAATATCGAGATGGACTTGCGCGACGAGACCGGCTCGAATGCGCTCGAGGCCAACAACCTCATTAATCAGGCGACCATCGCGGTCAAAAAAGCGGTTCCGAATATCGGCATGATCACCGATGTTGCGCTCGATCCCTTCACCAGCCATGGGCATGACGGCATTCTGCGCGGCGATGAAATCGTCAATGACGAGACCGTGGACCAGGTCGTTCGTGCTGCAATCCTTCAGGCCGATGCCGGTTCGGACATTATTTCTCCGTCCGAGATGATGGATGGCCGCATTGGCGCCATCCGCCGCGGCCTGGATGCGGCCGGGCACCAGAACGTCGGCATCATGGCCTATGCCACGAAATTCTCCTCCGGCTATTACGGTCCGTATCGCGAGGCCATTTCGACGGCCGGACTGCTGAAGGGGGACAAGAACAGCTATTACATCAGCCCCGCCAACGGCATGGAGGCAATCCGCGACGCAGCGCTCGACGTGGAAGAAGGTGCTGACATGCTGATGGTCAAACCCGGCTTGCCCTATCTCGACATCTGTTGGCGGCTGAAAGAGAATTTCGGGCTGCCCACATTCGCCTATCAGGTGTCCGGTGAATATACCCAGATCAAGGCAGCGGCCATGCATGGCTGGATCGACGGCGAGCGCGTGATGATGGAAACGCTTCTCTGTTTCAAGCGTGCGGGCTGCGATGGCATTCTGAGCTATTTCGCAGTGGAAGCCGCGCGCAAACTCGCGAAGGGCTGACAGCCGACGCTTATTGTATTCGGTCGTTTTCTTCCCATATTGTTTGCTGACACGGAATGCTGCCTGACGAAAAGCGCGTTTCGAGCTGTCATGTCTTCTCAGGAGAAAACGACCGATGAACCTCGACCAGAACCCTACCTATGTCGCACCGGACGACTGGCGCGCCTATAGCGGCGTCCTGAGCCGACGGGTCTTCGCGTTCCTGATCGATTACGCGATCGTTCTCCTGCTGTGCATTCCAGCCGCCGTGATCGTCTTCTTTCTCGGCGTGATTACGCTGGGTCTCGGCTTCTTCCTCTATCCGGCCTTGTTCGTGATCGTGGCGGTGCTTTATTTCGGCGTAACGCTCAGCGGCCCGTCGCAGGCCTCACCCGGCATGCGGGCGATGGGCATCGCGATGGCGCGCATGGACGGACGGCGAATCGATTTCCTTCTGGCTACCGTGCACATTGCGCTTTTCTGGATCATCAACTCGGTTTTGACGCCGCTTATCCTGCTTGCAGGCCTGTTTACGGAGCGCTCGCGCCTCGTTCACGACTT
This sequence comes from Agrobacterium sp. SORGH_AS_0745, assembly GCF_030818995.1. Classification (NCBI taxonomy): domain Bacteria; kingdom Pseudomonadati; phylum Pseudomonadota; class Alphaproteobacteria; order Hyphomicrobiales; family Rhizobiaceae; genus Agrobacterium; species Agrobacterium sp. SORGH_AS_0745. The sequence goes on along the minus strand of NZ_JAUTBI010000003.1, from coordinate 1,819,064 downwards.
CCTGCTCGGCACCGTCATGGTCAGAACCTACTGATATAAGGGAAAGCCACGAAAACTTGGCTTCCATATCAGGCAAATAGCGCATGGTGCAGTTGACGTTTTCCGTCATTTTGCCATTCTGTGACATTATGCATGTCGCTTGAAGCGTCGCCGCACCCCGTGAAATCGCGGCGCGCTTTCACAACAGACGCAGGAGGCGATCACGGTTCGATGAACACGCAGGCGACGCCCTCTCCCCAATTCTATCTTACGGCACCGGCCACCTGCCCCTACTTGCCGAACCAGATGGAGCGGAAGGTTTTCACGCATCTGGTCGGCCCGCGTGCGTCGGAAATGAACGACCTTCTGACCCAGGGCGGCTTCAGGCGTTCACAGAACATCGCCTATCGCCCGGCGTGCGAAACCTGTCGAGCTTGCGTTTCCGTGCGCATCCTTGCCGAACAGTTCCAGCCGACGAAATCGATGCGGCGCGTTCTCTCCATCAACAAGGATGTCGTCGCCACCGTTCATGCCGCTGAGCCATCCACCGAACAGTTCTCACTGTTTCGCCGCTATCTCGACCATCGGCACCAGTCAGGCGGCATGTCCGACATGTCGGCGCTCGACTATGCGATCATGATCGAAGACACGCACGTCAACACCCGCATCATCGAATACCGTGTGCGAGAGCCCGGCTCCGGCATCGATTCCAGCAAACGAGGTGAACTTCTCGCCGTAGCGCTGAGCGATGTGATGAGCGACGGGCTGTCGATGGTCTATTCCTTCTTCAACCCCGATCTAGAAAAGCGCTCGCTCGGCACTTTCATGATCATGGATCACATCACCCGCACACGCGCGCTCGGCCTGCCGCACGTCTATCTCGGCTACTGGGTCGATGGTTCGGAAAAGATGGGCTACAAGACGCGCTACCACCCGCAGGAGCACCTGACACCTCGTGGGTGGGAGGTTTATGTGCCTGCGGTAGAGACAGCCGAGTAGATCCAATCCAACACCGGCATTGTCTCACCGTGATGACAATGTTATAACTCAGTTATAACAGGAGTTGGCGTCATGAACATCACAATCCGGAAAATCGGTAATTCCGAAGGCATTATCATCCCAAAAGAAGTCCTGGATCGCATGGGTCTCAAGACGGGTGATACCCTTGAACTAAGGGAAGTCTCCGGGAACATCGAACTCGTCCCTGAACAAGCGGATTTGAGCGAGCAGCTTGAAGCTGCCCGGCGCGGCATGAAGAAATATCATGTGGCGCTGAGAGAACTCGCAAAATGAAAAAAATTAAGTGGCTGTCCCGAACTTCCATTGAAATAATACATCGGGAACAACTTGTTGAACATGGCGGCCTGCAAGGTCTAAAAGACGAGAACGCACTTGAGGCAGCTTTGGCACGCCCCCTTCACAAAGCCGCCTACGGTGAGGAAGACGCTCTAAGGCTTGCATCCGCCTATCTTTACGGGATAGCCCGCAACCACCCATTTTCAGATGGAAACAAACGAACCGCGTTTCTAGCGGCCTACACCTTCTTGTTCATCAACGGCCATGAAATCCACGCCGAGCAAGCTGATGTCATCGCTTTTGTTCTCGACGTCGCTGCCGGCAACATTGATGAGGACGGCGTTTATCTTTTTCTACGCGACCACGTCGTCCCACTCGATTAAACGGAAGCGCCGCACGTCTTTCGATATGCGGCGCTTTTTCTGTTTCTATCGATAGAGGACGGATTTACCCGCCAAATTTCCCGCTACGCGGAAAGCCCTTCGGTACGGTGCGGCCAACGGTGGCGCGGTCTGCCAGCCATTCGCGCAATTCCTCACCGACCTTGGTGAAGAGGCGCCCGGCCGTGTCGGACCAGCTCAAGCCGTCTGCGAGCGCGAAACATTTAACATCAACGACGCCGCCGTCCTTGTAGCGTTGCAGGCGCACGCCCTTGCCGCGTGACATTTCCGGCACCTGCGATAGCGGGAAGGCAAGCAGCTTGCGGTTTTCGCCAACGACGGCGACATGGTCGCCCGTAACAGGTACGGCGAGCTTGGCTTCGTCAGGCATGGCGACATTCATGATCTGCTTGCCCTTGCGGGTGTTTGCGACCATTTCGCTTTCGGCCACGATGAAGCCGTTGCCGCCAGTCGAGACGAGCAGAAGCTTGCGCGACGGATCGTGAACGAAGGCCGTCAGGATGTCCTGATCGTTCTCCATATCGACCATGATGCGGATCGGCTCGCCGTGACCACGCCCGCCGGGCAGCTTGTCGGCGCCGAGCGTGTAGGCCTTGCCGCCGGTGGTCAGCAGAAGCAACTTGTCGGTCGTCTGCGCCGGGAAGGCGAGCTTCGGGCCATCGCCCTCCTTGAAGGTCAGAGCCGACGTATCGGACATATGCCCCTTCAGCGCCCTGATCCACCCCTTCTGCGAGATGACGATGGTGACCGGTTCCTTTTCGATCATCGCCTGCTGGATGGCCTCGATGTCGGCATCCGGCGCATCCGCAAACTGCGTGCGGCGACGGCCGATCTCGGTTGCCTTGGCATATTTCTTTTTGACCTCGCCGATTTCCCAGGCGACGGTCTGCCATTGCTTTTCATCGGAGGCGAGTAGACCCTCGATTTCAGCCTTCTCGCTGCTGAGTTCGTCGAACTCCTTGCGGATTTCGAATTCCTCGAGCTTGCGCAGATTGCGCAGACGCATGTTGAGGATGGCTTCGGCCTGATTATCGGTGAGCGACCACTTGGCCATCATCACCTGTTTCGGCTCGTCCTCCTCGCGGATGATACGGATCACCTCATCGAGATTGAGATAGGCGACCAGCAGGCCGCCCAAAATCTCGAGCCTGCGATCGATGGCCGCAAGACGATGGCGGGAACGGCGGACCAGCACGTCCTTGCGGTGTGCCAGCCATTCGCTCAGCACCTCGTTCAGCGCCATGACCTTCGGCACCCTGCCAAGCGACAGTACGTTCATGTTGAGCGGCAGGCGGCTTTCAAGGTCGGACAGACGGAACAGCGATTCCATCAGCAGCGTCGCGTCGACGGTGCGGTTTTTCGGAACCAGCACGATACGCACGTCTTCGGCCGATTCGTCGCGGACATCCTCAAGCAGCGGCAGTTTTCGGGCGAGCAGCAGCTCGGCGATCTTTTCGATCAGCCGCGATTTCTGCACCTGGAACGGGATTTCGGTGATGACGATCTGATAGCCGCCACGTCCGAGGTCTTCCGTTTCCCATTTGGCGCGCACGCGGAAACCACCGCGCCCGGTCTTATAGGCTTCGAGAATATTCTCGCGGCTTTCGATGATCACCCCGCCGGTCGGCAGGTCGGGGCCAGGAATGAATTCCACCAGCTTTTCAACCGTCGCATCCGGATGCTTGATGAGATGCAGAGCTGCGTCGCACAGTTCATGGGCGTTGTGCGGCGGGATGGACGTCGCCATGCCGACGGCAATGCCGGAGGCGCCGTTGGCAAGCAGATTGGGGAACGCGCCCGGGAGGACGACCGGCTCCTCATCTTCCTCATTATAAGTAGCGCGGAAGTCAACCGCGTCCTCGCCGATGCCTTCGAGCAGCAGCGCTGCTACATCGGTCATGCGTGCTTCGGTATAACGATAGGCGGCGGCGCCGTCGCCATCGATATTGCCGAAATTGCCCTGCCCGTCCACGATCGGATAACGCTGCGAGAAATCCTGCGCGAGACGGACCAGCGCATCGTAGACCGACTGGTCGCCATGCGGATGGAACTTACCGATAACGTCACCGACGATACGGGCGCATTTCTTGAAAGCCGAGTTGGGGCGGATGCCCATTTCGCTCATGGCGTGGATGATGCGGCGGTGAACCGGCTTCAGTCCATCGCGCACATCCGGCAGCGCACGATGCATGATCGTGGACAAGGCGTAAGCGAGGTAGCGCTCTTCAAGCGCCGCCTTCAAATCGACCGGATGAATGTTATCGTCTCCGCCTGACGGAGGTACAAGATTTTTTCCCATGGTGCTTGACTAGCGGAAATGCCGATTCCCGGCAAGGAATTCGGGGGGCTCGGCTGTGGACGAAACGATGCCTTTTGTGAGGATTTTTATTAACTGCGTTGCGAATGCCGCAATGCCGCCGTCATACGAATCGATCTAAATCCTGTAGACCTTTGAATAATCGCGAATATAAATGTCACCATTCACATTTAGAACACGGTGCACATCCGCACATTGAGGGAAGAAACACTATGAGACTGAAATCCACCCGGCAGATTCTTTTCGCAAGTGCCGCGCTTCTCGCGCTTTCCGCACCGGCATTCGCACTGGATGGCAACGACGTTCTGAAAAAGATCAACGCCGCCTACGCCGCGCAGGGCGGTGAAATCGCCGCCGGATCCGTCGCCGTCAACGGCGACACGGTGACGCTGAACGGCGTGACCTTCAATGCGGCTGCCGATCCGGCCAAAAAAATTCCGGTCGGCAACGTCACCCTTGAAGGCGTCGAGGAAAACAACGGCGGCTACAAGATCAAGAACGCGCGTTTCGACAATGTCGATTACAAGCAGGAAAACGTGGAGATCAAGGCCAACGACATCTACATGTCAGGTCTCACCATCCCTGCCGATGCGACGACGGGCACGATTGATGCGCTGATGTTCTACGACGAGGCGCATAGCGGTCCGATTTCCGTCTCCATCGACGGCAAGCAGGCTTTCTCGCTCGAGGAAAGCAGCGCAACGATGTCCGTCAGCGACGACAAGGCCTCGATCGGCTTCGATCTCGACGCATCCGGCTTCAAAGCCGATCTCAGCGAAGTCAACGATCCGGCCACGAAGGACGCAATTGAAAAGCTCAATCTGCAGGCCCTTTCCGGCAACATGACCATGAGCGGAAGCTGGGAAGTTGCCTCCGGCACCGTAGACGTCGAGGAATATGCCATCGACCTCGACAAGGTCGGCCGTCTCAACATGTCGTTCGGTTTCTCCGGTTACACACTCGCCTTCATCAAATCGATGCAGGAGACGGTGAAGGCGCAGGCTGCAAATCCGAACAAGGAACAGGCGGAACAGGCAGCGGGCCTTGCCATGCTCGGCCTGATGCAGCAGCTTTCCTTCGTTAATGCCGAAATCAGCTTCGAAGATGCCAGGCATCACCAAGCGCGCCATCGACTACGCTGCAAGCCAGCAGGGTATGACCAGCGATCAGCTTTCCCAGACAATCAAGGGCATGGCGCCCATCATGATGGCTTCGCTCAACGTTCCGGAATTGCAGAACATGGTGTCGGCTGCGATCAACGCCTATATCGACAATCCGAAGAGCTTCTCCATCTCGGCCGAACCGGAAAAGCCGGTTCCCTTCCCGATGATCATGGGCGCCGCCATGGGTGCACCGAACACCCTGCCGACAATGCTCGGCGTCACGGTGACGGCAAACGAATAGCACAACAAAAAGCCCCGGTTCCGCCGGGGCTTTTTACTTCTGGTCAGTGGAGTGGGGCTGTCGCTCCATCCTGCTTGTCGTGCAGGGCGAAACGGTCGATCATATGGGCGCTAGCTTCGTTGACGCCGATCACCTCGACCGTCTTGCCGGTCTTGCGGAATTTCAGCACGACCTTGTCCAGCGCACCGACAGCCGAAATGTCCCACAGATGCGCCTGTGTGACGTCGATGGTGATCGTTCCCACGTCTTCGGCAAAATCGAAGGCGGCAATGAAGCTTTCCGTCGAGGCGAAGAAAATCTGCCCATCGACGCGATAGATGCGATGCCGTCCATCCGCGACAAGCTCTGGACGAACGTGGAAGAGTTTTGAAACCTTCCCCGCGAAAAACACGCCGGAGAGAAGCACGCCGGCGAGCACGCCTTTTGCGAGATCATGGGTCGCCAGCACGGTCCCGACCGTTACCAGCATGACGATGCTGGAAGACGGTGGATTGCGGCTGAGATCGAGAATCGAACGCCACGAGAAGGTGCCGATCGAAACCATGATCATGACAGCCACAAGAGCGGCCATTGGAATGATGCGGACAAGATCATCCAGCACCAGAATGAGGAACAGCAGGAAGGCGCCCGCCACAAAAGTGGAGAGCCTGCCCCTGCCGCCGGATCTGACGTTGATGACCGACTGGCCGATCATGGCGCAGCCGCCCATCCCGCCGATCAGCGCGGAGGCGATGTTGCCTGTCCCCTGCCCGATGCATTCCCGGCTCTTGTTGCTGCCGGTATCTGTCATTTCGTCAACGATCTGTGCCGTCAGCAGGGATTCCAGGAGACCGACGGCAGCCAGCGCTGCGGAATACGGAAAGATGATCTGCAGCGTTTCGAAAGTCAGCGGCACCTGTGGCAGGGCGAAGACCGGCAGTGTCGAGGGCAGCTCACCGAGATTGCCGACGGTGCGGATATCCATGCCGAAAAACACCGCCACGCAGGTCAAAACGACGATGGCGACCAGCGGCGACGGGATGATTTTAGTGACCAGCGGGAAGAGATAGATGATCGCAAGACCAGCCGCGATCATGACGTATGTTGCGATAGGCACGCCTATCAGCTCGGGCAATTGCGCCATGAAGATCAGGATCGCCAGTGCATTGACGAAGCCGGTCATGACCGAGCGAGAGACGAAGCGCATCACCCGCCCGAGCCTTGCAAAGCCCGCAGCGATCTGCAGCACACCCATGAGGATGGTCGCAGCAAAGAGATATTGCAGGCCGTGTTCCTTCACCAGCGTCACCATCAGGACGGCTGTGGCGGCGGTTGCCGCGGAAATCATGCCCGGACGGCCACCGGTGAAGGCGCAGACGCAGGCAATGGCGAAAGAAGCAAACAACCCCACCTTCGGATCGACGCCGGCGATGACGGAAAAGCCGATTGCTTCGGGAATGAGCGCGAGTGCGACGACGATGCCGGAAAGCACATCGCCGCGAATATTGGAAAACCACTCACGTCTGTAAGTCTGAAATCTGTTCATTTGATTTTTTCGCAAAGTATGACGCACCGGCCGGAAACATGTCCGGTAGATTGAAAAAGAATGTCGGTGCTTTGCGTTGTCTGGCGGATCGGCGGCCAGAAGAGCCACCCGGAATTTCACCGGGTCCGTGGTGAATGCTCCACCTATAGACGGCAAAAAAGCGGGCAGCAAGTTGCATGCCCGCGCCTTTCGATGCTGGCGATGCGCCTTACGAGGCTTCGCTGCGACCAATATTGGTGTTGTGCTGGGTTGGGCCGGTTCCCGACCAGTCGACCCTGCGGGTTGCGAACATGGTGGCAGCAATGGCGATGAAAGATATCAACGCGCCGGCCAGCAGCGCATATTCATCCTCATTCAGAACTAGATACATGACCCCATAAGCCACCGCCAGAACCGTAAACAGGGCTACCCCGTTCTTGCGGCTACGGGTTGCGCTTCCGAGATAGGAGGAGATCAGGAGCGCTGTCAGAAGCGACGCCGCAGCATAGGCGATGGTGAAGCCCGTATGTTCCGCAAGTGCGAGCAGCAGCACGTAGAAAACGATCAGCGCCAGCCCCGTCAGCACGTACTGGATCCAGTGCACGCTGCTGCCGCCCCTCAGTTCGACGATGAAGACGGCCAGGAACACCAGAGAGATGAAGCCTATCGAATATTTGAGTGTCCGGGCGATGATCTGGTAGAATTTCACGGGCTCGACGAGGTTGATCCTCATCAGGCTGTCGGTCAGCGGCAGGCGCGAACTCTCGACCACGCGGTCTATGCCCCTTGCGAGATAGGGGATTGTCCAGTTGGCCGTGAAATCCGAGGCTGTGACGGTCTTTTCCTCTGGCAGGAATAGGCCTTCAAAGCCGGGATGCGGCCAGTTGGCCTTGGCCGCCAAACTGGTGGTCTGGCCGGCGGGCGCGACGGCAAAGCTGCCGGAACCATTCAGGGAGAAGGCTATATCGAAATCGAAGCCTTTCTCGACAAGGCCTCTTTCGATCGATCTGTGCACGCCGGCATCGGACCTGATGGACATGTCCTGCGCACCCGTGCGGGGCGCTATGACAGAGATATCACGCATGCCGGGATCGAACGGCAATACGGAACCGCCATCGATCCTGACACCGGCGCTCGAGCGAATGCCGGCCATATCCTGTATGCTGAGAACGAGAATGGCGCTGTCGAGGCGGGGCGTGCCGGAGAAGCGGGCGAGATCCTGAAGGATGCCGGCACCGAACCGGCCTTTGAGGACAAGGTCGCCATTATAGACCGGCAGGCTGTAGATCGACAGCCGCTTCTCCTCGGTCTTCAGATCGGCCGTGACATCAAGCGTTTCCGGCATGACCAGCGCCCATTCGGTCGTGCGATCGACGATGCTCTGGCCGTTCACCTCGCGGCGTCTTTCCACGTCGAAAGGCACGGCGAGATAAGGGCCGTTCACCACCTGATCGCCACCCCAGCCGCTGGCGATACGGCCCGAAACATCCTCGGCCCGCGAGGCGCGCTCTTCCGTCAGCGCCCAGACGAGAAGCAGCGGTACGAGCAGAACCATCGATATGAAACCGATCATCAGAAACTTGGCGCCCGGTGAGCGCAGGCTGACGGCGAAGCCGTTGCGAGGCGGGGCTGGCGGCATCTGCCCACCGGCCGGGGCGAGGTCTTTTTCCGATACATGTGCCATTCTGAAATCCTTATAAATATGATCGCGCCGCAACCCCAAGCGAAGTTCGGCCGGCGCTGTCCCAAGTTTAAAATCCCCGATAGTCTTTGCGTCCCCAAAATGAGCGCAAAACTATACTGGGATCGGATTCCGGCTGATTACGTTCGGAATTCCGTTAAACTCGCGGTAAAATTGTGACTTTCCCACGTTCGTTGCAGAAACAGAAAGGGCCGGCGTCGCCGCCAGCCCTTTTGTTCAAAACCCGTGGCGGTTGAGATCAGTCCTTCTTGGACGGAACCACGCGCAGCGCCAGCTCGCGAAGCTGGGTCGGCGTTGCCGGGGACGGCGCGTTCATCAGCAGGTCCTGTGCCTGCTGGTTCATCGGGAACAGCGTGATTTCGCGCAGGTTCTTCGCACCAACCAGAAGCATGACCACGCGGTCGATACCGAAGGCGCAACCGCCATGCGGAGGCGCACCGTACTGGAAGGCGCGGTAGAGACCGCCGAAGCGCTCTTCCACGTCGCTCTGCGACAGGCCGACCTTTTCAAAAGCCTTGACCATCAGCTCGGGCGACTGGTTACGGATAGAGCCGGAGGCGATTTCGAAGCCGTTGCAGACCGCGTCATACTGGAAAGCCTTGATGGAGAGCGGATCCTGTCCTTCCAGCGCTTCCATGCCACCCTGCGGCATGGAGAATGGGTTGTGGGCGAAATCGATCTTCTTTTCTTCGTCGTTGTATTCGAAGAAGGGGAAATCGACGATCCAGCACATTTCGAAACGGTCGCGGTCAATCAGGTTCAGCTCGTCGGCGGCACGGGTGCGCGCCTCGCCGGCAAACTTGTAGAACTTGGCGGGATCGCCCGCGACGAAGAAGCAGGCGTCGCCCGCCTCAAGGCCGAGCTGCTGGCGCAGCGCCTCAGTGCGTTCCTCGCCGATGTTCTTGGCAAGCGGACCGGAGCCGGCGACCTTGCCTTCTTCTTCCTTCCAGAAGATGTAGCCGAGGCCCGGCTGGCCCTGGCTCTGCGCCCAGGCGTTCATGCGATCGCAGAATGCACGCGACCCACCGGTCTTGGCCGGGATAGCCCAGACCTGCACCTTGGGGTTGGAGGCGATCATGTTGGCGAAAACCTTGAAGCCCGAGCCATCGAAATGTTCGGTCACGGCTTCCATGACAATCGGGTTGCGCAGGTCCGGCTTGTCGGAGCCGTATTTACGGATCGATTCGTCATAGGGAATGCGCGGCCATTCTTTCGTCACCGGCTTGCCTTCGGCAAACTGTTCGAAAACGGCCGTCATCATCGGCTCCATCGTGGTCCAGACGTCTTCCTGGGTCACGAAGCTCATTTCGACGTCGAGCTGGTAGAATTCGCCCGGCAGGCGGTCTGCACGCGGGTCTTCATCGCGGAAGCATGGAGCGATCTGGAAGTAGCGGTCGAAACCGGCCACCATCAGAAGCTGCTTGTACTGCTGCGGGGCCTGCGGCAGCGCGAAGAACTGGCCTTCGTGGATGCGCGAGGGAACGAGGAAGTCGCGCGCGCCTTCCGGCGAGGATGCGGTGAGGATCGGCGTCGTATATTCGGCAAAGCCCAGATCGCCCATTCCCTTGCGCATGGAGGAGATGATCTGCGTGCGCTTGACGATGTTCTTGTGCAGGGTTTCGCGGCGCAGGTCGAGAAAGCGATACTTCAGGCGAACATCTTCGGGATATTCAGGCTCACCGAAGACCGGCAGCGGCAGTTCCTTGGCAACGCCCAGAACCTCGATCTCCTGCGCATAAAGCTCGATCTCGCCAGTGGCCATGCCTTTGTTGATGGTGTCTTCGGACCGCGCCTTGACGAGACCGTCAATGCGGATCACCCATTCACCGCGCACCGTCTCGGCAACCTTGAAGGCCGGGCTATCGGGGTCGGCCACGACCTGGGTAATGCCGTAGTGGTCGCGAAGGTCGATAAAGAGAACGCCGCCATGATCTCGCACGCGATGAACCCAACCGGAAAGGCGAACGGTTTCGCCGACGTCGGACTTGCGGAGAGCGGCACAGGTGTGGCTGCGGTAACGATGCATTTTAATATCCTGGAGCGTGTCGTGGGCCAGATCGGCGGCACTGTCGAAATTTGCCGGAAAAGCGCATGACCAGCCCGATTTGTCAAGGCAAAGCACAACAATGTCGCGTTCAGCCTGTCCTTTCGCGCACCTTCGCTTTAGATAGTGCTTATTCAGCCCGCCAAACCGAGTCGGCCCGCAATGAGCCAGATCAGACCTCTTATCCCGCTTCTCGTCACCGCCGGCATTCTGATTGGCGGCAACGGTCTGCAGGGAACCTATATCGCGCTGCGGGGCCTGTCCGAAGGGTTTTCGGCCAGCACCATCGGCCTCATCAGCGCCGCCTACAGTATCGGATTCGCGCTCGGCTGCATTTCGGTGACGCGCCTTCTGCGCAAGATTGGCCATATCCGCACCTTCGCCACCATGGCGGCGGTCGCATCGGCCGCCTCGATCGCCATGCCGCTTGTCCTTCATCCCTTGTTCTGGATGTTGATGCGCTTCGTCATCGGTATTGCTGTCGCCTGCCTTTTCGCCGCGATCGAAAGCTGGATCAATGCGCAGGTGACGAATTCCAACCGTGCGCGCACGCTGTCCATCTATCGTTTCGTCGATCTCGGTTCCGTAACGCTCGCCCAATATATCATTCCCGTCGCCGGCATTGACGGGCCCGTGGTGTTTTCGCTGATCGCCATGGCGCTCACGCTGTCGCTGGTGCCGATCTCGATTGCCGACAAATCCAACCCCGCGCCGCCGAAACAGATCCCGTTCAATCTTTTCGCGGTGTGGCGCATCTCACCGCTTGCCGTCGTCGGCTGCGTGGCTGTCGGCCTCAGCATGGCGGCTTTTCGCAACATCGGGCCAATCTATGCCGAACAGATCGGCCTTTCCGTCACCGCCATCGCCACCTTCATGAGTGCGGGCATCATCGGCGGCGTGGTCTTGCAATATCCGCTCGGCGTCTATTCCGACCGTTACGACCGCCGCATCATCATTCTCGCTACCACGGCCTGCTCCGTGATTGTCGGTCTGTTTCTCGCCCTGTTCGCCGGCTCGGACGAATGGAGCAACATCATCGGCGTCTTCGTGTTCGGCGCCTTTGCCCTGCCGCTCTATTCACTGAGTTCCGCCCATGGCAACGACCATGCCAAAGAGGGCGAACATGCGATGGTGTCTGCCGGGCTGCTGTTCTTCTGGTCGGTGGGTGCAACCGTCGGGCCGCTGCTCGCCTCCGTCCTGATCGATCAGTTCGGTCCCAAAGCGCTGTTCAGCTACACGGCCGCGATCCAGATCGTTTTCATCGCCTACACCATATACCGGCTTAGGGTGCGCGAGGGAGTACCCGTTGAGGAGCGGAACTGGCGGTTCCGCCCGCTTTTGCGCACCTCGGCCTATTTTCAGAAGCTGGCCGCCCCTGCACCACCCAAAAACGACGGGCCGACGCCAAAACCACCTGAGAAAAACGATCCTTGAGCCTTCAAAAGCGGGCTTTGTATTGACATGCGCCCGGCAAAGGGAAAGTAAGACGGATAATTTTCACGAGTGGCCATTTGCAATGATTGAAACGACTGCCGCCCTCGCCGAAGCCTGCACGGAACTGGCGAAATCGGAATTCATTACCATCGACACCGAGTTTCTGCGTGAGACGACCTTCTGGCCCGAGCTTTGTCTCGTACAGATGGCGAGCCCTACCCTTGAGGTACTGGTCGACCCGCTCGCCAAGGGTCTCGACCTTACGCCGCTGTTCGAACTCATGGCCAATCCCGATGTCGTGAAGGTTTTCCATGCGGCGCGTCAGGATATCGAAATCATCTATCATCTTGGCGGGCTTATTCCGCACCCGATCTTCGATACGCAGGTCGCGGCCATGGTGTGCGGTTTCGGCGATTCGATCTCTTACGACCAGCTGGTCCAGAGGATCAAGAATGTGCAGATCGACAAATCCTCACGCTTCACGGACTGGAGCCGCCGCCCGCTGACGGAAAAGCAGCTGGATTATGCGCTGGCCGACGTCACCCATCTGCGTGATGTCTATCTAGCGCTCAAGGCGCAGCTGGAGCGTGAAGGCCGCTCGCTTTGGCTGACCGAAGAGATGGACATTCTGGAATCGCGCGAAACCTATGACATGCATCCCGACGATGCCTGGCTGCGGTTGAAATCGCGCCTGCGCAAGCCGACGGAACTCGCCATCCTCAAATTTGTCGCCGCATGGCGTGAACGTGAGGCGCGGTCGCGCAACGTGCCGCGCTCACGCGTGCTGAAGGACGATGCGATCTTCGAAATCGCACAGCAGCAGCCGAAGGACACCGAGGCGCTGTCGCGGCTTCGCACCATCCCGAAGGGCTGGGAGCGCTCTTCCTCCGGCACGGCCATCATCGAGACCGTGAATGCGGCGCTGGCACTTCCGAAAGAGGAAATGCCGAAGGCGCCGCGTCACAGCCACGCACCGGAAGGCTCCGGCGCTGCTGTGGAGCTTTTGAAAGTTCTCCTGAAGCTGACGGCAGACAAGCACGGCGTCGCAGCAAAGGTCATCGCCAACAGCGAAGATCTGGACAAGATCGCTTCCGAGGGCGAGGCTGCCACCGTGGCAGCGCTGACCGGCTGGCGGCGCGAACTGTTTGGCGATGTGGCGCTGAAGCTCATCAATGGCGAAGTGGCATTGCGTTTCGCCGGCAAGAAGGTCGAGGCGGTTGATGTGGCGGTGAGCGAGGCCTGATCGCCCGCGCCTCGCGCAGTTTTGCGCATTGTCCGGATGCAAAAGCGTCTCTGCTTTTACTGGACCTGCGCCAACCCAAATTTTGCCCGCATCGCGGTCCATCTCTTTGCAGATGGTCTCGCTTTGAGGGTATTTCCATGAAACCTGCCCGTGCTCTGCTGTTGGCCGCATCTATCGCGGCCGCAGGCATTTTCCCTACTTTTTCATCCACGTCAGCGCGCGCCGATGACGGCAAGGTCGATCTTCAGGGCGAATGGACGACCGATTGCCTTAAGATCGGCAAGAACGATCGTCACGGCATCGTCACTCGCATCACCATACGCGGTGGCCGCATGCATGCTGTCTCACAGATTTACGCCCGCAGCAGCTGCCAGCAGCCCACGGTGCAGGTGCGTTACGAAGGCACGCTGGATGGTGGCCTGAAGGACAACGACAGCATGCTCTTTGCCCATACCGTCACCTCAATCGCCATGACGCCCAACGACCCCGCGGTTGTCGAGCATTATAATGGTGACCCGAAGGGTATCGGCTGCGGGTTGACTGGCTGGAAAGAGAATATTCCCTTCGATGTCGATGGTCGGACCTGCGCGGCCATCACCTTTGCCAGCAAGGGAGAAACCCTGTTCGACCGGGCATGGATAGACGGCAACCGGCTGCGTTTTGCCGCCTTCCCAGTCACATGGTCGAACCGCTCGCCGGACGACCGTCCGCAATCCCCGCTTGAAACGGTCTATTACAGAACATCCTATTAAGTAGTAGAGCCGGGTTCACAGCCCTTTTGCGGCAACGGGGCAACAGCCTTTCCAATCCTTCATGTGACCTTACCGAATGGTCACTTTTTGCAGCGCATTTTCCACATTAATGTCGCATATGACTTGAACAGAAGCTTCGCCTGACGGGGCACGACGCTTCCCTTCCCCGAGATCAAGAACCGACATGAGAAAATTGCTGCCCATTCTGGATTACGTGGTGCTCTTCGTTGCCGTGGCCGGCAGCGGGGTGGCCTACGCGTTTCTGGAATATGGCGGCGGCGCGCTCATTGGCGCCACCTATGCGCTGTTCGCCTGTGCGCCAATCCTCGCCTTCGAGCGTGGTTACGTGCTGCCCGGTCTGTCGCGGCAGGTTAGCGCATTGCCGACACCGGCCTATATTGCCGTCGGCCTCATCATCTATGCCGTACTCGTCTTCTGTGGCTTCGGGCTTGGCGGTACCATTCTGTGGGTTAGCGGCATATTTCCCGGCACCTGGAAACGGGCGGTGCATGCCGAGGTGCAGACACTGATCTTCACCCTCATCGTCTGCGGCATCATCGTTTTCATCATGCGCGTGCGTGAACTGCTGGGCCGTGACATCTTCATCGATCTCATCCTTGGGCGCTATCGCCGTCCAGTCAGCGAAGACCGCGTCTTCATCTTCATCGACCTCGTCGGCTCCACTTCGTTTGCCGAAACCCATGGCGACCTGAAGGCTCAGGAGTTTCTGGGCGAAATCTTCGCGACCTACGCAGCCCCCGTCAGAAGACATGGCGGCGTCATTGACGACTACATCGGCGACGCGGCCATCATCACCTGGCCCTATCACATGGCAATAAGGCGGGCAGCCTGCGTGCGCTGTGTTTTCGATATCCAGGCGACCATCGAGGACAAGCGCGACATGTGGCTCGCCCGTTTCGGTGAAGTGCCGCGCCTTCGCTTTGCGATTCATGGCGGGCCGGTCATAACAGCCGAAATCGGCGTCGATCACCACAAGATCACCTATTTTGGCGACACGGTGAACACCACTTCGCGGCTCGAATCACTGAGCAAGATGCTCGGCCATCCCGTGCTGATTTCTGCCGATCTCGCCCATCAGCTGGTGCTACCCAAAGGTGTGCGCAGCGAATATCTCGGCGAACATGCTGTCAAGGGACGCGGCCAGACGCTCGGCGTGTGTACGCTCAGCCAATATCAGGCCCCAGCCGCCTGAAAAAACCCTGAAAACAAACGGGTAGCTTCGTTTTCCGAGGCCGCCCGCCATCAAAATTCATCAAAGCTTCAAACTGCAATCACCTGCCTGTCATGTGGCACCCCTATCGCCTCAGTCCTGTCTTCAACAGGCATTGAGGGGTCTCCACCATGAAGCATATTCTTTTCGCACCTTTCGCCGTTCTTGCGCTCGCAACCGCATCCCATGCAGAGCAGGAGTTTTCGGCAAAGCTGGTCTCGCACGCCATTCTGCCCGCCAACACCATCATCGCAGCACCTGCCGATGCGCCGGAATACCTCAAGACATCCGCCAAGTTCACGACGGCCGACCGCAAGCGCGCCGAGGGTCTCGGCACCGTGCCCGGCAAGGATGGCGTTCGCCCGACCGGCCTCTCCATGCCGTTCAACGGCCAGGCCATGCAGGGCTTTTCCGGCATCAAGGCCATGGAGGACGGCAGCTTCTGGAGCCTTTCCGATAATGGTTTCGGCTCGAAGCTCAACTCCAGCGATGCCATGCTGATGCTCCACCACATCAAATTCGACTGGGATGCCGGCAAGGTCAACGCGCTGGAGACGGTGTTCCTTTCCGACCCGGACAAGAAAGCTCCCTTCCCCATCGTCATGGAAGGTTCGACCAAACGTTACCTGACGGGCGCCGACTTCGATGTCGAATCCATTCAGCCCGTTGCCGACGGCTTCTGGGTGGGCGAAGAGTTCGGTCCCTACATCCTGAAATTCACCCGCGACGGCAAGCTGACCGACGTCATCGCCACCAAGGCCGGCGATATCGAGGTGAAGTCCCCGGATCATCCGACCCTGGCACTGCCCGGCAACCCCACGCAGAAAATGCCCGCCTTCAACCTGAAACGATCAGGTGGTTATGAAGGCATGGCGCTCTCCAAGGACGGCTCGAAGCTTTACGGCCTTCTCGAAGGCCCGCTCTACACCGCCGAAGGTCAGGTCGAAAAGACCGAAGACGGCTCAACCGCCCTTCGCATCATCGAGCTCGATACCGCCAAGAAGGAATGGACAGGCCGCACCTGGCTCTACCCGCTGGCGCAAGGTGGCGAAGCCATCGGCGATTTCAACATGCTGGACGAGAGCACCGCGCTGGTCATCGAGCGCGACAATGGCGCCGGCACCGCCGACAAAGCCTGCGCCGACCCGAAAAAGCCGGACGTAAACTGCTTTGCCGTACCTTCCAAGGTCAAGCGCATCTACAAGATCGAATTCAACGACGCCAATGCTGGCAAGGCGGCGCGCAAGATCGGCTATATCGATCTGCTGAAGATCTCCGATCCTGATAACAGGAAGCGTCAGGGCGGCGGCAACGGTTTCTACGACATGCCGTTCGTGACCATCGAGAATGTCGACCGTGTCGACGCCACCCATATCATCGTCGGCAACGACAACAACCTGCCCTTCTCGGCCGGCCGTGCGCTGGACAAGGCTGACGACAACGAGTTCGTCCTGCTGGAAGTCAAGGACCTTCTCGACGCGAAGTGAGGAAAGGAGTGCCGGAATTCGTTCCGGCACCGTCAGCGCATCGGCGCAATCTCAACTGAACGGAGCGTTCCTGCGGCCTGAAAAAGGAAGCGAGGCGCTCCGTTACTGTACCGACCCAACCTGACCCGGAACCCGGTTCCGAAACAGGAAAGACCCGTCATGCAGGACAATGCCGAACGACTGTATTACGCCCTGAGGAAAAGCTGGTCGCTCGAAACCAGCAGCCTGTGGTCGAGGGAAAACCCAGCCAGGGGGCAAGGCGGCGTTACAGCTCTGGTGGTGCAGGATATTTTCGGTGGCGACCTCGCCAAAACCGTCGTTAGCGGCGCCGACCATTTCTACAATATCGTCAACGACACCCGCTGGGATTTCACCTTCACCCAGTTCGATATTCCGGTCGGTTACGAGGACAGGCCCGCCACCCGCACGGAAGCGATGGCAAGGGCCACGCCCCTGCAATATGCCTATCTCAGCGCCTGTATCCGGAAGGCGCTGGGGCACTGCTGACCCGTTTGCCCATGCGCGCCAGTCGATTGTGGTTTTGCCCCACCGAATCCGGCATGGCGATCAGCTATTGAGTGTAGTTTCAACACTGCGATCTAGTCTTTCCCGCAAAGCCGACACAATCCATGCGATAGTATCGGTGAGCGAAATGGCGCACCGATAGGAGAGAGGTTCGATGAGTGAGAGTTGCCCGGTTCTGACACCGGCTGAGCAGCAAGTTCAGGATATATTGGAACGGACGGAAGCGGCGATGATGGCCACCATTAACGCAGCGCTTGAGCGCGCCAGCAAACAGGCCGCCGAGGAACTCCAGGCCGTTGGCTCGGAAATACAGCCCCCGCCACATGACTATTTCGCCGCCGTCGCTCACCAGCAGCTTTTCCTGCTGTTATGCGGGGCCGACCCGGACACATTCGAGGGCGGAGACCCCGAAATCGCAGGTCATATCATTCGGAACGCTCAAAACATATCCGACCACTACTGGCAGAAGAAAAATGCCGCAGCGGATGTTTCGGGCAACTGACAGACTCTGCGTGAAGGCAAGATTTCGCTCCACGCGATGCAACACGCACAATCTGCATTTTTAGAGGGAATGACCGGCCCGACCGGCTCCCTCGGCCTTTCCCACGTCACATGTCCTTCATCATCCCCGGTTAAGCAGGCCAAAATCCGGAGACTGGAATGGACTCGACCGCACAACTCAATCGCCCCAAGCTCGCAGAGACCATTATCCATTCGACGGCAAGCATAAGAGATTCAAGCCTCGGCGAATGCTGCGAAATTCTGGCGGATACCTCCCTGCACAATGTCGAACTCGGGAACTACTCCTATCTTGGACACCGCTGCATGGTCGGTGATGCGACAATCGGAAAGTTCTGCGCCATCGCCGCAGAGGTCAGGATAGGCGCCCCGAACCATCCGATGGACCGACCGTCCATGCATCGTTTCAGCTATTGCCCGGAATATTACTCTGCGGATGCTGTGCGCGACGACGCCTTCTTCGATCAGCGCAAGGCGGATCGTGCCATCATCGGTCACGATGTCTGGATCGGTCACGGGGTCATTGTCTTGCCAGGTGTAAAGGTTGGAGACGGTGCAGTGCTCGCGGCCGGCGCGGTCGTCACCAAAGACGTGCCGCCCTATACAATCGTCGGAGGCGTCCCCGCGAAGATCATTCGCGAGCGATTTTCGCGAACCGTCGCGGAGAAGCTGGCCTCTATCGCCTGGTGGAACTGGCCATTCGAGACGATCATGGCACGGCTTGCCGACTTTCAGTCGAGCGATATCGAAGCCTTTTGCGAGCGTTGGTCCTGACACAATTCGTGCCCCAACGGCGAAAACGTCTGTTTGTTATTCGAAGAGAAATGCCAGCCGGCCGTCAGCCTCGCCACGGTGAGACAGAGTTGCAAAATCATGCAACCGACTTTTTCATATCGATGAGGATTTCACCTTCTCTTGACGGATGCGGGCGACGCCCGCACTCCTCAAAGCCGCAATCGCTGTAAAGCGCTATGTTCTTCGTCATCCGCATATTCGTGTAAAGGCGCAATTCGCCAATCCCACATTCCAAAGCGTGTAGCTCCGCGAAACGGAGAAGTGATTTCCCGATGCCTCTTCCCTGAAAGATGGGACTAACGGCTATGCTGTAAATCATGAGATAGCGGTGATGGCTTTCGAGAACCACCAACCCAGACGTTTCGCCATCGGTTACGCTAAACCACACTTGTTCCGCAGAAATGCGCGGCAGGTAATCTTCAAAAGCGGGTTTGGGCGCAGCGCCCACAATTTGTAGATATGCTGGAATATAGGCCGCAGCACTGATCTCTTTCACGATCAGCGCTTCGTGCGGCAACGCCAGTCTAAATCGTGTCTCGGTCAACTGATCCCCTTAAGCCAGCTCCCATGTTGACCAGCATTCTATGCTACGTCATGCGCGCGACCGTTTATTCGAACACAAACGCCAACCGCTTGCCCGTCAGTTTCGCCAGTTGCTGCAGGCGTCCGTCCAGACGCTCGCCGGCAAAATCGCAATAGGCGTGTGGCACGACGAATTCCAGATCCAGATCCGGATTGGTGGATTTGCGGAATTTCAGGTGATCGACGACACCGGGCATGGAGGCTGAGAAGAGGTAAACGACGCGCAGCAGGCCGCCGAGCAACTTGCCGAGTTCCAGCAGGCGGTCACCCGCCATGGCGGCGAGCGGCTGTGTGGTGCCGTTGTCGTTCAACCCTTCGAAGCGGTAATAATTGGCAAGTGCAATATAGGCGCGGCCCGGATGGGTGATCGCCACGAAGGAGGAGTGGGCGATGATGTTGAGCGCCTGCAGACCGCGATAGTCCGGATGTGCACGCCAGCTGATATCGGCCAGAAGGCAGGCCGCCTGCCGGTAACGGCTTTCCTCTTCCGTCTCATCGATGCCGAAGACCGGAAAGGTGCGGCCGCTCCAGTCGGCCAGTTCGCGCGCATGTTCGGGCGAACGGGCACGCAGAATGGCAAGCTCGTCGGCCGTGACCAGCAGCGGGTCGGTATCCCGCTCCGCTTCCGTCAGTAGCGAATAAAGATAACCTTCGCGCACGCCCTGCGCCGAGAAGGCGATCGTTGCCGGCTTCATCGCCTTTAGAACTTCACGCATGGCGATGGCGCCGAACGGCAGAAGCGAACGGCGGTTCTTGGAGACCGCCTGCCAGGCCGGGTCCTTGCTGTCCCTGGAGACGATGACTTCTTCCAGAAAATTCAGCATTTCCGCCAGCGGCAATTCATATCCCTGCATCATGTGCAGCGGATAACCCGTGATCTCCATGTGCAGCTTGGCGATGTTTCGCCACGTGCCGCCCACGGCATAAAAGGTACGCCCCTCGCCGGCCGCCAGCAGCTTTGCGAAGGATTTGACGTGCTTGCGGGCAATGGTCGTCGCCTTCTCCAGCGAGCCATCCGATTGCTCCGACAACCGAAGGCCGCCGAGCGGCAGGGTGATGCCCTCGCCGCAGTTCTTGCCCTTGATGTCGATGAGTTCCAGCGAACCGCCGCCCAGGTCGCCTGCAATGCCATCCGGGTCGTGGAAACCGCTAATCACGCCATAGGCGGAATAAAGCGCTTCCTTTTCGCCGGACAGGACCTCGATCTCGCAACCCAGTATGGCTTCGGCTTCACGGATGAAATCCGGGCCGTTTTCCGCTTCACGCGCTGCCGCTGTTGCCAGTACGTAGAGTTGCTGCGCCTGCGCCTGTTCGGAAAGCGCATGGAAGCGACGCAGTGCCATCAAAGCCCGGCTAACGCCTTCCTCATGCATCCGGCCCGTGAGGGCCAGTCCCTTGCCGAGACCGCAAAGGACCTTTTCGTTGAACAGCACGGCGGGCGCGCGGGAAAGACCTTCATATACGACGAGACGAACGGAGTTCGAACCAATATCTATGACGGAAACGGGGGCAAGGCCGGTCAGCCGCCCCTGTGCTTCTGATCGAGTCATTCAGCCTGTTTCTTGCGGGAAGAAATCAACCCGGCAATCAATTTGGGCGCACTTGATTTCAGGGCTTCACCACGTCCGGAAAGGCTGGGATTGGTCATGAAATAGTGCTGCGCGTTGAACGGTTCTTCGCCTTTACGCACCTCGATGCGCCTCGACGTTCCGTCCGCAAGTATCTCGTAGCTCTGCTGGTTGTCAATGAGATTGCCCAGCATAATCTGTGAAAGAACCTGCTCGTGCACGGTAGGGTTGGTGAGCGGCACCAGCGTTTCAACGCGGCGATCAAGGTTGCGCGGCATCATGTCGGCGGAGCCGATATAGACCAGCGCCTTGTCGGACGGCAGGCCGAAACCATTGCCGAAGCAGAAGATTCGGCTGTGCTCGAGGAAGCGGCCGACAATCGACTTGACGCGGATATTGTCCGACAGACCCGCAACCTGTGGGCGCAGGCAGCAAATGCCGCGCACGACGAGATCGATCTCCACGCCAGCCGCGCTGGCGCGGTAAAGCGTATCGATAATCTCGGGATCGACCAGCGAGTTCATCTTCATCCAGATCGCCGCCGGCGCACCGCGCTTGGCGTGCTCGATCTCTTCATTGATGTGCTTCACGATGCGCGCACGCAGCGTATAGGGCGAAATGGCGAGCTTCATGCCCTCTTCCGGTTCGCCGTAACCCGTGATGAAGTTGAAGATATTCGCCATATCGTGGGCGATCTTCGGGTTGCAGGTGAAGAAGGACAGGTCGGTATAGATCTTGGCTGTGATCGGGTGGTAGTTGCCGGTGCCGAGGTGGCAATAGGTTCTGAGCTTGCCGTCCTCGCGGCGCACCACCATAGACATCTTGGCATGCGTCTTGAGTTCGATGAAGCCGAACACCACCTGCACGCCGGCCCGCTCCAGATCGCGCGCCCAGCGGATGTTCGCCTCCTCGTCGAAACGCGCCTTCAATTCGACCAGCGCGGTCACGGATTTGCCGGCTTCCGCCGCGTCGATCAGCGCGCGAACGATCGGGCTGTCGTTGGAGGTGCGGTAAAGCGTCTGCTTGATGGCGAGCACTTCGGGGTCGCGCGCAGCCTGCAACAGGAACTGCACAACCACGTCGAAGCTTTCATAGGGGTGGTGAACCACCATGTCTTTTTCGCGGATGGCGGCAAGGCAATCGCCGGCATGTTCACGCACGCGCTCGGGGAAACGGGCGTTGTAAGGCTCGAACTTCAGGTCGTCGCGCGGTGCGCGCACGATTTCCGAGATGGTGTTGAGCGCGAGCAAGCCGGGCAGAACGGCAACGCGATTATCAGGCACGCCAAGCTCGTGCACCACGAACTGGCGGAGCGACTGCGGCATTTCGCTGTCGGTCTCAATGCGGATAACCGAACCGCGGCGGCGGCGCTTCAGCGCGCTTTCGAAGAAGCGGACCAGATCTTCCGCCTCTTCCTCCACCTCGATATCGCTGTCACGGATGATGCGGAACGTGCCGAATCCCCGGACGGTATAGCCCGGATAAAGACGGTGAATGAACAGGCCGACCACATCTTCTAGCGTGATGTAGCGGATGGCGTTTTTCTCATCCGGTAAACGAACGAAGCGGTCGAGCGCCGTCGGGAGACGCAACAACGCTGTCATCGGCTCGCGGCCGTTGACGCTGTCGAGTTGCAGGCCCATCGAGAAACCGAGGTTCGGAATGAAGGGGAACGGGTGCGCAGGGTCGATGGACAGCGGCGTCAGCACCGGGAAAATACGTTCCTCGAACTCGGTGCCCAGCCAGGTACGATCCGCTTCGGAAAGTGCGGCAGGCCGCACGATGAAGATTTCTTCCTTGGCGAGATATTGCTGCAGAACCGCAAGCGAAGCCTGCTGCTCCATCTGCAGGTTGTCGATTTCCTTCAGAATGTCTTCCAGCTGCTCGGCTGGTGTCTTGCCGTCAGGTGTCTTGACCGTAATCTTCTGGCGCACCTGGCCTTCGAGGCCGGCGACGCGGACCATGAAGAATTCATCGAGGTTGGCGGCGGAGATGGACAGGAAACGCAGCCGCTCCAATAGCGGATGATCCGTGTTCAGCGTTTCTTCCAGAACACGGCGATTGAACTGGAGCCAGGAGAATTCGCGGTTGATGAAGCGCGCGGGGCTGTCCCAGAGGTTCTCGCCCTCGGTCATCGGCTGAACCTTGTTGAAGTCGTCCTGCACAATAGCGTCCATGTCCTGTACCATCCCCTGACTTTCCGTCCCGTGATCCTGCTGCATCCCGCGATCGTCCCTCTTGCCCGTATAACAGTTTGACGACGGAACTGTGACAGTCAATCGACCTCCAGCCCGCTACCCCTTGTCCCTTCGCCCATCGCGTTAAGGACTTCCGCCGCCAAGGGACGGGTTATCCTTGTTCCACGCGAGAGCGCCAGCCTGTCGATACGGTCCACAATCGTCTGCGCTGTATCGAGTGAACGCTCCATTCTGTTGACGATGTAGCCTATGAGTTTGTCATCCATATAAAGCTGCCGGTCGGCGAAGAGTTTCACCAGAACCTGTGCCAGAAGACCCTCGTCGGGCTCGCCTGTCTCCACCACAGTCACGGCTTTCAGGCGTGAGCGCAGGTCCGGCAAGGTCACCGGCCATGCGGCCGGCCATTGCCGGCTGGTCATCAAAAGCGTGGTGCCGTGCTGGCGCACGCTGTTGATGACATGGAAAAGTTCGGTGTCGTCAAAACCGCGGCGATCGGCATCCTCAAACAGAACCGCTCCGGTTTCGGCAAGGCGCGCAGCGCCAACACCGGCTTGCGGGTGGATATCCTGCGCGCTGCTGATATTTTTCCAGATATTGGCGAGATGCGATTTTCCCGAACCCGGAGGCCCGGCCAGCACCACCACGGGCGAAGGCCAGTTCGGCCATTCATCCACAAGGCTGACGGCAGCCTTGAGCGAGTCAGACACGAGAAGATCGTCCCTTCCGGAAGCGGACTGGTGTGAGAATGCGAGCGGCAGCTGCTCGGCCTTCGACCGGGCGTTGTCGTTTTTGATTTGGTCAGTCATCGTTAGCCCTGAGAGTCAACCTTGCCGGAGGACGTTTCCTGTTCTTCCCAGGGAAGGTTGGCGGCGTGTCCATGGTAAAGATCGCTTTCAAGATATCGCGACAATGCAAAGCGGACAAGCACGCCAACGGCTGCCGCCGCCGGCACGGCGACCAGAAGGCCGACGAAACCGAAAAGCGCACCGAAGGCGAACAATGCGAACATCAACCATACCGGATGCAGGCCGACGCTGCTGCCGACGAGCTTCGGCTGCAGGATGTTGCCTTCGATGAACTGGCCGGAAAAGAACACGGCAAGTGTCAGAAATACATAGATGTAATCAGGCCAGAACTGCACAATGGCGACGCCGACGGCAAGGATGAGGCCGACCATCGAACCAATATAGGGAATGAAGCTGATAAGGCCGGAGAAAAGGCCGATCAGCAGGCCGAAATTCAGGCCCACCAAGGACAGGCCGACAGCGTAATAAACACCAAGGATGAGGCAGAGCGACCCCTGCCCGCGCACGAAGCCGGCAATCGTCCTGTCCATGTCGCGGGCGATCTGGCGGACGGTATGCACGTAGTCGCGCGGTATCCAGCTATCGACCTTGTCGATCATCCGGTCCCAGTCGAGCAGCAGGTAGAAGGCGACGACGGGTGTGACGACTAGCAGCGACATGACATCGACCAGCGATTTGCCGGAATTCCAGATCTGCGTCAGCAGGGTGCCGATGAAGCCCGCGCCTTCGGTCAGCAGCTTGGAAAAATTCTCCTTCACTGCATTGATCTGGTTGCTCACCCAGTCAGGCAGCAGATTGGCGTCCGCACCGGCGATCAACTGCTGCAGGGACGAGATATATTGCGGGATGCGCGTGATGAATTCGGATGCCTGGGCGGCAATCAGCGGAATGATGATAATGAGCGACAGCGCGAAAATCAGCACGAAGGTGACGAGGATAACGACGGTCGCCATCAACCGGCTCAGGCCTCGGCGCTCCAGCCAGTCGGCAACCGGATCGAGAAAATAGGCAAGTGCCATGCCCGCCACGAAAGGTAGGAGGATGGAGCTGAAGACCATCAGGAAAAAGATAAAGACGGCAAGCACGCCTATCCAGAAAAAAACCTGCCGGCGCAGGCTCGTACCGCTCACATGGGGTTGCATCCGTTCATCCTCTTGTCGCCGCGCCGTCATTGCCCATGATGGAGATAGGATGCGCATATGCACATGGTCAAGGCCGGTGGTCCGGTAGCGATAGACACGGCGGTTACCAGGTCTGTGCAACGACGACGGGTTTTCAAGTCTGCGCTGCGCATATCGCTGTCGAGAGGCCCGAGGCACACAAAACGTCAAACCGTCGCAAAGCCGTTAAAAACCGGAGCTTTTGCCACTCAAACCCTTGCATCGGGCCCCGTCCCGTGCGAATGGCGACGCCAAAGGAACCAGCGGAGACGAGAGCGATGAGCCAGTCGGGCAAGAACGGTCTTACCTATAGTGACGCAGGTGTGGATATCGACGCCGGCAACCTGATGGTCGAAAAGATCAAACCGGCGGTGCGCTCGACGCGGCGTCCCGGCGCGGATGGCGAAATCGGCGGCTTCGGCGGCCTGTTCGATCTGAAGGCCGCAGGCTTTAACGATCCGGTTCTGGTGGCCGCCAATGACGGCGTCGGCACCAAGTTGAAGATCGCCATCGACGCGAATTTCCATGACACCGTCGGCATCGACCTCGTAGCCATGTGCGTCAACGATCTCGTCGTGCAGGGCGCAGAACCACTGTTCTTCCTCGACTATTTCGCGACCGGCAAGCTCGACCCGGATCAGGGCGCTGCCATCGTTTCCGGCATTGCTGCCGGCTGCCGCGAATCCGGCTGTGCGCTGATCGGTGGTGAAACCGCTGAAATGCCCGGTATGTATTCCGATGGCGACTATGATCTCGCGGGCTTTGCCGTGGGTGCTGCCGAACGTGGCCAGCTTCTGCCCGCCGGCGATATTTCCGAAGGCGACGTCATTCTCGGGCTTTCGTCCTCCGGCGTTCATTCCAACGGTTTTTCGCTGGTGCGCAAGATCGTTTCGGTCTCCGGCCTTGACTGGGACGCCCCGGCACCCTTCGCAGATGGCAAGAAGCTTGGCGAAGCGCTGCTGACGCCGACGCGCATCTATGTAAAGCCGCTTTTGAAGGCAATTCGCGAGACCGGCGCGCTGAAGGCGCTGGCACATATTACCGGCGGCGGCTTCCCGGAAAATATTCCGCGCGTTCTGCCCAAGCATCTCGCCGCCGAGATCGATCTCGACGCGATCGAGGTTCCGGCTGTGTTCTCGTGGCTTGCAAAAACCGGGTGGCGTTGAAGCCAAAGAAATGCTGCGGACGTTCAACTGTGGTGTCGGCATGATCGTGGTCGTTTCGGCTGAAAATGCCGCCAAGGTCACCGATGCTCTGACGGCGGAAGGCGAGACCGTGTTCCCGCTCGGCCGCATGGTCGCCCGCGAAGAGGGTGCGCACGGCACGATCTACAAGGGCGCCCTTAGCCTATGATGAGCGCCGCCTCTCGATCTGGCCGCGCACGTGTCGTCGTTTTCATTTCCGGCAGCGGCTCCAACATGGTGTCGCTTGCCAAGGCCTGTCAGGAGACGGATTTTCCGGCCGAGATCGCCTGTGTAATTTCGGACAAGGCGTCGGCAGGCGGGCTGGAAAAGGCACAGGCGTTCGCTATTCCCACGCTCGTTTTCGAGCGCAAGACCTATGCCAGCAAAGCCGAGCATGAGGGCGCCATTCTGGCCGCACTTGGCGAGATTGCGCCTGATATTATCTGTCTTGCCGGTTACATGCGGCTGATCTCAGGGGATTTCATCGCCCCCTACGAAGGCCGCATCATCAATATCCACCCTTCCCTGCTGCCGCTTTTCCCCGGCCTGCACACCCACCAGCGCGCCATCGACAGCGGCATGAAGATTTCCGGCTGCACCGTACATTTTGTAACCGAAGGCATGGACGAAGGCCCGACGATCGCGCAGGGCGCGGTGCCGGTTCTTTCCGACGACACGGCCGAGACGCTGGCAGCGCGGATACTCACCGTCGAACACCAGCTTTATCCACTTGCCCTGAAGCAGCTTGCGGAAGGCAAGGTGCGGATGGAAGGTGGAAAAGCCATTTCCAGCGGCGACGCAAGTAAATCCGAGTATCCCAGCCTGATTTCTGTTTACTGATAAATATTTCACTAAAGTACAAAGATACTTAAAGTGGTATTTCCTATAAAATAAACCGAACGTTTACGATAATTACCTCTAATGCCCGCAACGGCCCCGCATTTTGGAGCCCTCCGGTCATTCAGGAGCGATTATGCTATTTTCGAGGTTTTCCCTGCCGCTTTCGGCCGTTTTACTGGTGGGCACGAGCCTGCCGCTCGCCGCCGAGCAAAGCGGCATCACCGCTTCGCTCGATGCCGGTGTTCTAAACATCAAGGCCACCGAGACCTTTTACAACGGAAGCCACAAAAACAGTCAACTCGACTGGAAAACAACAAATGCCATGGCGTTACGCGGATCGCTTGGACTTGAGCTGTCGCCCGAGTGGCGCATAAAAACGGAAGGTCGAATCGGCTTTGCTGGCGATGGCTACATGACCGACTACGATTGGCTGCCTCCCTATTACAGGGATACATCGAAAACTGGATGGAGCGACCGCTCACAGCACGGCGATACCCGCCTCGACCACTACCTGACCGGAAGCATCGAACTCAACAGAACACTGCTGGAAGACCCGCTGCAGCACCTCAGTGCCGGTATCGGCTTTCGCTATACCGACGTGCAGTGGTCCGCCTATGGCGGTGACTACATCTACAGTTGGAGAGGATTTCGCAATAATGTCGGTGAGTTCAACAATAGCGAAAAAGCTATCACCTACCGGCAGCAAATCCCCGTATTTTACGGCAATGTGACCGGTGGGCGCAAATTCGGGAACTGGTCGCTGAATGCCGGCCTCGAAGGCGGCGCAATGATCTATGCGAAAGCCACGGACGATCACTGGATGCGTTCAATCCGCTTCACCGACAAATTCCATGTTGGCGGCATGTTCGGAGCGAAAGCGGGCATCGCCTATGCCCTGACTGAGAATGCCTCCCTCTACCTGGATGGCGCATACGAATATACGAGCTTCGGTCGCGGTGACAAAACCCTCACACCGACTGGCGGAACTACCGGCCTGTTTTATAAAGATACGGCGGGCGGCGATATGCAGTCGCTTTTCGTTGGGGCCGGCGTAAAGGGCAGATTCTGAGTTGAAGGCTTCCGGTTGAGGCGGGAGAAGATGTTATTATCGCACGCAGAACGAAGCTGTGGCATGCCTCGTAAAAGCGATCGATCCTCAATCTCGTCGACACCTCATCTCTGCGATGCGGACAGAACGGTCGCAACGAAAAAAGACAACTCTGGATGAGGTCAAGGCGTGGAAAGAAGAAGGCCGCAAGTAATGGCCTTTGTCGTGGACGCCTCGGTAGTCGCGGCTTGGTTCCCGTCTGACGAGGACGGCACAATCGCCGATCACGTCTCTATCATCCGCCTGGCACAAAACATGCGCTTCCCGCCTATGATGCTGCCTACCTCTCGCTTGCGATTTCGCACAATGTGCCT
Source organism: Agrobacterium sp. SORGH_AS_0745 (assembly GCF_030818995.1). NCBI lineage: Bacteria > Pseudomonadati > Pseudomonadota > Alphaproteobacteria > Hyphomicrobiales > Rhizobiaceae > Agrobacterium > Agrobacterium sp. SORGH_AS_0745. Next base: position 1,790,671 of record NZ_JAUTBI010000003.1, on the reverse strand, counting down.
TTAGCAACACATGACAGGAAGCTTGCGGCTGCGGCAAAGCTGGAAAACGTTGCGCTCGCTTAAGGTTTGCGTAGAGCCGCGCGGTTCAACATCGCCCACTGCAACAAAATAATCGTCTTGGAATCGGTGATTTCGCCGGACGCGATCATCGCGAAGGCTTCGTCGAGGCCGTAGGTCAGAACCTCCAGATCCTCGCCTTCGGTTTCCAGACCACCGCCGCTGCCAGCCTGCACGTCGAGATCGATGCGGGCGACGAAGAGGCTGACTTTTTCGGTGAGCGTTCCCGGGCTGGCATACATGTCGAACAGGTATTCGACCTTTTCCACCGCGTAGCCAGATTCTTCCATCGCCTCGCGGCGAATGGCGTCGGCCGCATTGTCGTCATCGAGGAGCCCCGCTGGCACTTCGATCATGAAGCTTGGATCGCCGTTCACGAAGACGGCAGGGCGGAACTGGCGCACCATCACCACGCTGTCGCGTTTGGCATCGTATAGAAGGATGGCGGCGGCGCTGCCGTGATCGTGGACTTCCCTGATGATGCGGATTGTCTTGCCATCCGGCATGCGCTGATCGAAAATGAGCTTCTGCATATGCACGAAGCCCTTCCACACCGTTTCCTTTTCCACCAGCCGGACCCTACCGGAATCAGTGTCGGCCGGAACGTTTTTCGCTTGCGTCTGTGTCACCGGATATCCCTTGCCTGTCGCGGAAGTGTTCAGCTTGGCCCTGTTGCGGTGCAATATCAAGCCTTTCAGGCTTCGTCGTCGCGGTGGAGCCACACCTTGTTGTCGTGGAAAGCCGCGCCGCCATAGGGGGCGACGGCATCGGCGCCCGTCAGAACATTGATACCCTCGCCGTCCAGATGCGCCTTGTTGGGCCACAACCCTTCGGCAACCAGAACGCCGGGCCTCGCACCCTCCACGATTTTCGCATGGAGGCGCACTTCGCCGCGGCCATTGCCGATACGCACGATGTCGCCATCGGCTATACCGTTGCGGGTGGCGTCCTCGGAACAGATCATCACTTCCGGACGGCCTTCCTTCTGCACGGAGGTTTTCGTTTCCGCGAAGGTGGAGTTGAGGAAGTTGCGCGCTGGCGATGTCGCCAGTCGGAAAGGATGCTCTCCGTCGGCGGTTTCGATGACATCTACCTGATCCGGGAATTTCGGAAATTGCGCAACGGGCCCCATCACGCCGATGTTTTTCGGCGGTTTGTTTGGAGACGGCCCTGTCGCCCATTCGGGGCTGAAACGGAATTTTCCGTCACCATAACCAAAACCCTCGAGATAATGCGCCACCTCGAAAGAGGGCTGCGCATCGATCCATTTTTCTTCCGCCAACGTATCGAAATCGCCCCAGCCGCTGACTTTCAGCATATGATCGACATGGTCGCGAGCTGAAAGACCGAAGCCCGGCATATGGTCGATACCAAGACGTTTCGCCAGTTCTTCGATGACGAAGAGATTGGTGCGCACGGTTTCCGGCGGCTCCACCAGCTTGGGGCCAAGCAGAATGTGGTTCTGGCCACCGGCGCGGTAGATATCGTCATGTTCAAGGAACATGGTGGCCGGCAGCACGATATCGGCCAACTCGGCCGTCTCCGTCATGAATTGCTCATGCACGGCAACAAAAAGATCGTCGCGCAGGAAACCCTGTTTCACCAGCCGCTGCTCGGGTGCGACATTGACGGGGTTGGTGTTCTGGATGAGCAGCGCCGTCACCGGGCCACCATGTCGCAGCGCTTCCGCATCCCCCGTCAGCACGCGGCCGATCTGCGACTGGTCGAGCTGGCGCACGTTGGGGTCGGCATAGGCTGTGCCCATCAGTTCCGCCTTGTTGAGCCGGAAGATATCGCCGTTATTGTGGAAGGCGCCGCCGCCTTCATATTGCCAGGAGCCAAGAACGGTGGCGATCGAAAGGGCGGCATGCATGGCGACCGCGCCGTTGCGCTGGCGGGCGAAACCATAACCGAGCCGGAAGAACGTCTTTTTCGTCGTGCCCACGAGCCTTGCGAAATCCTCGATTTCCTCCACGGAAAGACCGGTGATTTCGGACGCCCATTGCGGCGTCTTCGATTTCAGATGCTCTTCAAGTCCCGCCGGATCGTCAGCGAAGCGCGCCATGTAATCGCGGTCGGCATAACCATCGCGGAAGGCAATGTGCATGATGGCGCAGGCGAGCGCCGCATCGGTGCCGGGACGCAGGACGATGCGCATATCGGCCTGTTTCATGGTCGGATTGTCATAGATATCGACGACGACGATCTTCGCGCCACGTTCCTTGCGGGCTTTTACCGCATGGGTCATGACGTTGACCTGCGTGGCGACAGCATTCGTGCCCCAGATGACAACGACATCGGCCTTGCCGATTTCGCGCGGATCTGGCCCGCGAAGCGCGCCTGTACCCATCACATAACCCGTCCAGGCCATGTTGGTGCAGATCGATCCGAAAAAGCCGGAATATTTCTTGGCGTGACGCAGGCGCTCGATGGAATCGCGCTGAACCTGTCCCATGGTTCCGGCATAGAAATAAGGCCAGATGGCTTCGGCGCCGTGCTTTGCCTCGGCTTTGACGAAGGCGTCAGCAACCTCGTCCAGTGCCGCTTCCCAGGATATCTCCTGCCAGTCGCCGGCACCCTTCGCGCCCTTGCGGCGCTTCGGGGTCAAAAGACGGCCGGGATGATAGATACGCTCTGAGTAACGCGCCACCTTGGCGCAGATGACGCCGGCAGTGTATGTATTGGCATTGGCGCCGCGCACGCGGCCGATGCTGCCATCGGCATTGATGTCCACTTCCAGCGCGCAGGCGCTCGGACAGTCGTGCGGACAGACCGTGTGGCCGATGCGCGTGGCACTTTCGGCTTTCGGGGTGGCGTTTTTAGCGGAAATCGGGGTCGCAAGGTTCATGTCTTTTCTATATTGCATCAGCGACGCGGCAAAAAGGCCGAAGTGACGTCCATCAAGAATATTCATCATCCCCATCGGGAAGCGAGACACATCCCATGAACTATCGCCACATCTACCACGCCGGCAATTTCGCGGATGTCCTCAAACACGCCGTTCTCGCCCGTCTCGTCCGTTACCTGCAGAACAAGGACAAGGCGTTTCGGGTGCTGGATACTCATGCCGGCATCGGCCTCTACGACCTGTCGTCGGAAGAGGCGCAGAAGACAGGCGAATGGCAGACCGGCATCGGCAAGCTGATGGACGCCGATCTGCCGGCCCCTGTCGCCGAATTGCTGGAACCCTATCTTTCCACCGTGAGAGAGCTTAACCCCGAAGGCGGCATGCAGTTCTACCCCGGCTCGCCGAAGCTCGCGCGCATGCTGTTCCGCCCGCAGGACAGGCTTTCGGCCATGGAACTGCACCCGGACGACGCACGCGCGCTGGCGCGTCTGTTCGAGGGGGATTATCAAGTTCGGGTGACGGAGCTCGATGGCTGGCTGTCGCTTGGCGCGCATCTGCCGCCGAAGGAAAAACGCGGCCTCATCCTCGTCGATCCGCCTTTCGAGCTTGAAAATGAATATCAGCGGCTGGCGGATGGGTTGAACAAGGCATATCGGCGTTTCTCCACCGGCACCTATTGCCTGTGGTATCCGCTCAAAAAAGGAGCACCGATCAAGGATTTCCACGAGCGGCTGCAATCCTTCGACATTCCGAAGATGCTGTGCGCGGAACTTTCCGTGAAAAGCGACCGGCTGGAAGGCTTGAGCGGCTCAGGCCTCATCGTCGTCAACCCGCCCTACACGCTGAAGGACGAGCTGCACACGCTGCTGCCATTCCTGAAGACGGTGATGGCGCAGGACAGATACGCCTCGCACCGCGCCTTCTGGCTACGCGGCGAGGAAAAGCCGGAAGAGGATTGAGGGCTTACCTCACCCCTTCCGCGCCTGTGCAAGCTGCGATCGCTCAAAGAACAGGATCACGAACAGCGCCATGATGAACGGGATGATGAGGTAGAACAGCCGGAACACCAGCAGCGCCGCAATCACGTCAGCCGGGTTCATATCAGGCAGGCCGGTGACGAACACCAGCTCCAGCACGCCAAGCCCGCCCGGCGCGTGCGAGATGAGCGCCGCGGAAAAGGAAATCAGGAAAATCCCGAGAATGATCATGAAACCGGGATTTCCGGCTTCCGGCAGCGCGAAATAGATGATGCCTGCGGCTCCGATCAGTTCGATCGGACCGATGACAAGCTGTTGCGCCACCAGTTTCGGCACGGGATATGGCAGAAAAAACGAACCGATTTTCAGCGGCCGCAGCTTCAAAAGACTGCCGAGCACATAAAGTGCGACGATGGCGAGCAGCAGGACGCCGGTTGTCGTTGATGCTTCCACGGGCAGGATGCCGGTAAAGCGCTCGGTAATGTCCGGTTCGTAGACCAGCACCAGACCGATGAGCATGATCGTTCCGATGATGAAGGTGAAAGAACAAAGGCCGACGAGAATGCCGACTTCGGCAGCGCTCAACCCTTTGGACGTATAGGCCCGGTATCGGACGACGGCACCGGAAAACACGGATGCCCCGACATTGTGGGAAAGCGCGTAGGTGGTGAAGGAGGTGAGCGTGATGAAGAACCAGTTTACCTTCCGGCCGAGATGCTGGAGAGCGATGCGGTCGTAACCTGCAAGGGCGGCATAGGCGACAAGCGTCGACAGGCCGGAGCACACCCAGTCCCGCGCGCGAATGGCCGTGAGGCTTTCCCATAGATCATCGAGTGAAAGACCGCGCAGCTCGTGATAGAGCAGCCAGGCCGAAAAACCGATCGTTGCCAGACCAATGACGGGCCAGATGTATTTCTTCAATGTCATGCGGTCATGCCCGCCTATTTCCCCCAGCTTCACCCCAACCCGATTTCCGCACTCCGCAGAAGATTCGTTCGACTCTATTCGTTATGCGGCGAAGCTTTCAACCTTTTTGCCCGTTTGCCTCGTTCACAAATTTATGTAAGACCGCTTTGTCGTCTGCGGGCGATACGAGGTCGTCCATTTTCCGGAGAACGTGCACGAAATGAAGCGTTATGCCGGTTTCATCGCCCTCGGTCTTCTGTCGCTTGCGGCCCTTTGGTTTTCGCGGGAAAATCCGGCCCCGACCGGTTCTGCAACCAACCGGCAGACCCAATCCCAAACGCAGCCCGCCGGCAATTCCAGGCCCGAAATATCCCAGCCGGAAATTGCCCGACGAGACACGGGCAAAAGCCCTGTGCCCGCCGGAACAGGCTTCGATTTTTATGTGCTTTCGCTCTCCTGGTCGCCGGCGTTCTGCGCCAGCTCCGAAGGTTCCGGCAATCGCCAGCAATGCGGCAGCGACAGGCGGTACGGTTTTGTCGTACACGGGCTCTGGCCGCAAAACGAAACCGGATACCCCGAATTCTGCACGAGCAGCGAGCCGGACCGTGTGCCCGACGCAATCGGCCGCATGATGTTCGACATCATGCCCTCCATGGGCCTGATCGGCCACCAGTGGCGCAAGCACGGCGCCTGCTCCGGCCTTTCGCAGAAGGATTATTTTTCGGCAACACGAACCGCCTTCGAGGCGGTCAAGCTGCCGGAGACGATTGCCTCGGGCGCTAAAGGCGCCACCCTTTCCGCCGACGCCATCGAAACCGCCTTCACCGACGCCAACCCCGGCATGTCGAAACGCGGCGTCTCGATCAGCTGTGACGGAAAACGCCTTGAGGAAGTCCGTATCTGCCTCAACAAGGACATGACATTCCGCGATTGCCCTGAGCTTGACCGCAAGGGCTGCCGCGTCAGCGCTACCGAAATCGTCCCCATTCGCTAATACCCACACATCAACATATGTCAGGACCCGACTATGGAACTGCTTTATTCCGTCACTTCCCCCTACTCCGCCAAGGTGCGCATGGCCGCCCGCCATCTCGGCATCGACATTACCAACGTCGCCGTCGACACCAATGCCGAGCCCGCGACGCTGGTTGACAACAATCCGCTCGGCAAAATTCCGGTCCTGCTTCTGGACGATGGCGGCTCGGTCTATGACAGCGTCGCGATCATGCACTATCTAGACCGCCTTTCGGGCGGCAAGCTCTACCCGAAAAAGAACGGCAAGCGCACCGAAGCGGAAATTCTGGAAGCGCTCTGCGACGGCATCATGGATTGCCTGCTGGCCATCGTTTACGAGCGCCGTTCCCGCCCGGAGGACAGAGTTCACCAGCCATGGATCGACAAGCAGTGGAAAAAGGCGGTGAAGGGTCTGGATCATCTCAACGCCAACCTGCCGAAAACCGGCAAGAAGCTGCATGGCGGACATTTCGCCCTTGCGGCGTTGATCGGTTATCTCGATCTGCGTTTTGCAGGTGAATGGGCCGAAGGGCACGAGGCGCTGGCGCAATGGCCGGAAACATTCGGCAAGCGTTTCCAAGCCTATAAGGACATGAGGGCTGCCGCCTGACGCCAATGTGAGCGCCATGCCTGGCCTGATCGCCGGGCATGGATGCTGTAACTGATGGCAAAAACAAAAAAGCCGGGGCGTAAACCCCGGCTTTTCTTTACCGATCCTTGAAGGATCAGAACTTGACGCCGATACCGGCCTTGACGGAGTGGTCGTCGAAGCCGCGCGAGAACGCGCCGGAGTCCAGGCTGTAGTCCTTCTTCTGGTAGTCGCTGTAGCGATATTCCAGACGGGCAGTGATGTTGTCCGTAACCATGGCTTCAACGCCGGCACCAACGGTGTAGCCGAGGGCGGTTGCGCTGTCCTTGGAGGTCGCGTCACGTACCTTGTTGTCGGAGGCTGCGAGACCAGCCGTACCGTACAGCAGGAACGGGTTCATGTCGTAACCGACGCGGGCACGCAGCGAGCCGTTGACGCCCTGCTTGCCTTCGACGGCGTTACCACCAACCGTACCAGCGGAACCGCGCTCGCGGCCGAGGTTAACGTCTGCTTCGGCACCGTAAACGATCTGGCCGTTCTGCATGTTGTAACCGCCGTAGATGCCGCCGCCGGCGCCCTTGGCGTCACGGCCGTCGTTGCTGGAGCTGAAACGGCCCCAATCGTAGTTGGCGGTACCACCGAGGTAAGCGCCGGTCCAGTTCTTGACCGGAGCGGGCTGGTCGTAGGCTACCGGTGCCTGCGGCACGTCGTTTACGGCGTCAGCGGCGTGAGCAGCCGAGAAACCGGCGGCTGCAATGGTCGAAGCCATAATGGTTGCTACGAAAATACGCATGTTATTCTCCTTTCAGGACCGCGCCGTACTCAAAACATTGTTTTTAGACGCGGTAAATTCGTCGGGTTAATCGCCCCTCTGAAAATTGAATTTGATGGGAGAATGCGGAGATCAAAGAGCCAAAATGTGAATTGTTTGGGGCAGACACGTGACTAGAATTAGACGTTGCCTAATTGCCACAAGGGTTTTATTAACCCTACCGGAAACTTAATTTCCAATATATCGAATTTAAACTTAGTTATATTCAAATTAAATTTAAATTACATTACCAATAAAAATCCACACAATTCTTTTACGGCCCACGGACAGCTTGCGATTTGCGATTATATCCAGCAAATAGGGCGTGTATGAGCAAATGCAGGTCCGCTGTGAAAGAAAATATACCGAAGACAGTCTTGATAACGGGTGCCGCCCGGCGGCTCGGGCGGGCGATCGCCACGGATTTGGCCTCGCATGGCTTTGCGATTGCCGTCCACGCCAATGCCTCTATGGGGCAAGCCGAGGAATTCGCTAACGAAATAAGGCAAAAAGGCGGCAAGGCCGTTGCCGTTCAGGCGGATCTGACACAATCATCGCCAACAATGGCGCTTGTCGAACAGGCATCTTCGGCGCTCGGCCCGATAGGCGTCGTCGTCAACAATGCATCCATTTTTCTGGACGATTCGGCAGAAACGCCCGATCCGGCAATCTTCGACGCGCATTTTTCCGTGCATGTGCGGGCGCCTTCCCTCATCGCGGCCGCCTTCGTTCAGCAATTGCCTCAGGATAAATCCGGACTGATCGTCAACATCATCGATCAGCGCGTACTTGCGCTTACGCCGCGTTTTTACTCCTATACGCTTTCGAAATCGGCCCTTTGGACAGCCACACGGACGATGGCGCAGAGTTTTGCGCCGCGGGTGCGCGTCAACGCCATCGGGCCGGGTCCCTCCTTCAAAAGCGAAAGACAGGCGCAGGAGGACTTTCAGGCGCAGATCGACGGCCTTATATTAAAGCGCGGTCCGGAACCCGACGAGTTCGGGCGGACGATTCGCTTTCTTTTTGATACGCCGTCGATCACCGGACAAATGATCGCGCTCGATGGCGGCCAGCATCTTGGCTGGGAAACCCCTGATGTGGCGGAGATACCTGAATGAACGGAAAGAAGCTGCCTGACGGCGGTATTCTCTTCGATGAAACCGATGACGAAGACGACGATGCAAACCTTGCCGCGACAGACGCGGTCGAGGCACCGCGCGACGTTGCCGGCATGGACTGGAATGCCGGCTGGAAAAACGAATCCGGCCTGAAGGGCATGGATCTGATCGGCGAATTCGTCAAACACCTGCCGAACTCGCCGGGTGTCTACCGCATGTTCAACGAGGCGAACGACGTTCTTTACGTCGGCAAGGCGCGCTCGCTGAAGAAGCGCGTCGGCAACTATGCCCAGGGTCGCGTGCATTCCAACCGCATTGCGCAGATGGTGCGGCTGACCGCCCATATGGAATTCGTCACCACCCGCACGGAAACCGAGGCGCTTCTCCTGGAAGCTAACCTCATCAAACGCTTGCGGCCGCGCTTTAACGTGCTTTTGCGCGACGACAAGTCATTTCCCTATATCCTGATCACAGCAGACAATCGTGCACCGGCGATTTTCAAGCACCGGGGTGCGCGGGCGCGCAAGGGCGACTACTTCGGGCCCTTCGCCTCTGCCGGAGCCGTTGGACGCACGATCAATTCACTGCAACGCGCGTTCTTGATCCGCACCTGCACCGACAGCGTTTTCGAAACCCGCACGCGTCCCTGTCTTCTTTACCAGATCAAACGCTGTTCCGGCCCCTGCACACATGAGGTGAGCGATGAGGGGTATGCGGAACTCGTCAAGGAAGCCAAGGATTTCCTGTCCGGCAAGAGCCAGAGCGTCAAGACCGCGATTGCCCGGCAGATGAACGAGGCGGCCGAGGATCTCGACTTCGAGCGCGCCGCCGTCTATCGCGACCGGCTGGCAGCGCTCTCGCACGTCCAGAGCCATCAGGGCATCAATCCGGCCGGCATCGAGGAGGCGGATGTTTTCGCCATCCATCACGAGGGCGGCATATCCTGCATCCAGGTGTTCTTTTTCCGCACCGGCCAGAACTGGGGCAACCGCGCTTATTTCCCGAAGGCCGACCCGTCCTTGCCCGGCTCGGAAATCCTCAATGCGTTCCTGGCGCAATTTTACGACGACAAACCGGTGCCGAAGCAGATCCTGCTTTCCGAAACCGTAGAGGAACAGGAATTGCTGGCCGCTGCTCTCGGCGAAAAAGCCGGACACAAGGTCACGATCAGCGTGCCGCAGCGCGGCGAGAAGAAGGACATCACCGACCATGTTCTTGCCAATGCCCGCGAGGCGCATGGCCGCAAGCTGGCGGAAACCTCGTCTCAGGCGCGGTTGTTGAAGGGGTTCGCGGAAACCTTCAACCTTCCTTACGTGCCGCGCCGGATCGAGATTTACGACAACTCGCACATCATGGGCACCAATGCCGTGGGCGGCATGGTGGTGGCGGGGCCGGAAGGCTTCGTGAAAAACCAGTATCGCAAGTTCAACATCAAATCGACCGACATCACTCCCGGTGACGACTTCGGCATGATGCGTGAGGTCATGACCCGCCGCTTCTCGCGCCTGTTGAAGGAAGAGGGCAAGCCTGACCGCGCGCAGACGCTGACGCCCACACCCGAGGAAGCCGCGGACATGCCCTTCCCCGCCTGGCCGGACGTTATCCTGATCGATGGTGGTCAGGGACAGATGACGGCGGTGCGTGCCATCCTCGATGAGCTCGACATTCGCGACAGCGTGATTGCCATCGGCGTCGCCAAGGGTGTGGACCGCGAGGCGGGCCGCGAGCGCTTCTTTGCGGATGGCCGCAGCGATTTTTCCCTGCCGCCGCGCGATCCCGTGCTTTACTTCATCCAGCGCATGCGCGACGAGGCCCACCGTTTTGCCATCGGCTCACACCGGGCGCGGCGCAAGAAGGAAATGGTGCGCAATCCGCTGGATGAAATTTCGGGGATCGGCCCAGGACGCAAGCGCTCGCTGTTGCAGCATTTCGGTACCGCCAAGGCGGTTTCACGCGCAGGCCTCAACGATCTGATGAATGTTACCGGCATTTCAGAAGCCGTAGCGCGGCAAATCTACAATCACTTCCATGAGAGCAGTGGCGATTGAAGGCGCACTGTCGCAACGAACTGCTAAAAAAACATAATAACGTGTTGACCCTATGCGTCAGGGGCGGCATCAAGGCAGCTTATCCAGACTGACAGGTTTCCCATGGCTTCGCGCGCATACAGCATTCCCAACCTTCTCACCTATGCCCGCATTCTGGCGGTTCCCGTCATCGTTTTGTGTTTTTACATCGAAGGAAAGCTGGAAAGCTCGGATTTTGCGCGCTGGACGGCACTTTGGCTGTTCATCGTCGCCTCGCTGACCGATTTTCTGGATGGTTATCTGGCGCGTATCTGGAATCAGACCTCCAATATCGGCCGCATGCTGGACCCGATCGCCGACAAGCTGCTGGTCGCCTCAGTGCTGCTCTTGATGGCAGCGGACGGCACCATTGCCGGCTGGTCGCTGTGGGCCGCCATCACCATTCTCTGCCGCGAAATTCTGGTCTCGGGCCTGCGTGAATATCTGGCGGCGCTGAAGGTCAGCGTTCCCGTCACCCGCATCGCGAAGTGGAAGACCACCATCCAGATGGTGGCCATCGCCTTTCTTCTCGCCGGTCCCGCGGGCGACAAGGTTCTGCCCTACACGACCGAGATGGGAATTACGCTTCTCTGGCTAGCAGCAGCGCTGACCATGTACACCGGCTACGACTACTTCAAGGCGGGTCTCAAGCACATCGTGGACGAAGAATGATGGCGCGGATCGTTTATTTCGCCTGGGTTCGGGAAAAGATCGGCACGGCGGAAGAGGAGCTGGATATCCCCTCCTCCGTTACCACGGCCGGTGAGCTGATCGCCTATCTCTCAACCCTTGGTGAAAACTACGAAGCCGCCTTCGAATTTCCAGACGTGATCCGCGTTGCGGTCAATCAGGAACATGTCGAACATGACGAAAGCGTTGCCGGTGCGCGCGAGATCGGCATTTTCCCACCCATGACGGGGGGATAACCGGATGCAGCCGACGGTCCGCGTGCAGGCACAGGATTTCGACGCTGCGGAAGAAACCCGCAGGCTGACGGAAGGCGACAAGAGCATTGGCGCGGTGGTGGCCTTCACCGGGCTTTGTCGCGATGATGGCGGCACGCTCGCGGCGCTGGAACTCGAGCATTATCCCGGCATGGCCGAAGCGGAAATGACCCGCATCGCGCAGCTCGCCATCGAACGCTTCGATCTCCTCGGCCTCACCGCCATTCATCGCCATGGCAAGATCGCCACCGGCGAGAATATCGTCCTCGTCATTGCTGCTTCCCGGCACCGGCAGGCCGCTTTTGACGGCGCAAATTTCGTGATGGACTACCTCAAGACGTCCGCCCCATTCTGGAAAAAGGAACACGGCAAGGATGGCACGAAGGGCGACTGGGTTGCCGCAAAGACGACCGACGACACGGCCAAGGACAAATGGCGGTAACGCGTTGTGTTTTCCCGCACTTCCGGACGAAAACCGGACGCCACCCCTCCTGGAAATGCTCTAGGGCGCTTCCACTCTGCTGCGCATGACGATCAGCCAGCCAACCAGAAGCGCCAGAACCGCCGCATCACGCCAGATAACCGGGCCGTAACCGACCCATAGCGTTTCCGCGAACCCGACGGCAGCAGCCCCGAGCGCGCAGACGAGCGGGCTTGCATAACCGCCCGCTGCCGAAATCAGCACGACCTTCAGGCCGAACACCAGACCGGCACCGAAATCCATGGTGCCGTAATAAAACGTGGCGAGGACGCCGGCGATGGCGGCAAGCAGACCCGCTGCACAGTAGGACAGCAGGAACACCCTGCCTGCATTTACCCCGCACAGTGACGCGGCGAAAGCATCGTCCGACACCGCCTTCCAGCGTCTGCCAAAGCCGGAACGCTGGAGGTAGAAAGTGCCTGTGAGAACGAGCAGGCAGAAGACAGCCGTGTTCAGCATCTGCATCGACGTCAGGGTGACGGCGAAGCTTCCATCGGCCCAGAATCGCACCGGTTCGGACAAAAGCGGCGGCAGCCATAATTGTCGCGTGCCGGCGGCAAGTCTGGCACTTTCGGTGAGCGCGATCAGCACGCCAATGGAGGCGACCGTCACCGCATTGGGGGAGGCTTTCGCCAGGGGCCGCATCACCGCCCTGCCGATGAAAGCCGCCGCCCACAGACCGCCGAAAAGACCGGCCCCTGCCCCAAGCGCGAGTGTTGCAGGCAAGATCAGCCACAGCCGGTTCCAGCCAAAATCGGCAAACAGCAGACAGGTCTGACCGGCGAAAGCGAAGATCGCGCCATAGGTGACATCGGCCCGTTTCGTGACCGAAAAGGCGATGGCATAGCCGAACGCCAGAACCGCATAAAGCGAGGCTACCGGTACGGCATTCAGCAATTGTTGCAGGAAATAAGCCAATCCGTCCTCCCCATCGCATTATAACTGTTAAAATCCATTTTGATAGTTATAATGTCGCCATGACATTTCGCTGGACAGAACATCGTTTCGCAGGCGGCGCATTGGCCCTCGATGTCGCCAATAGCGTCATCCTGCGCGCGGACGCGGCAAAATCGGTCGACCGTTTTGCTGTGCCTGAGCAGATCGCCACCTTTGCCGAGGCGTCGACTCGACTCGGAGCGGAGCGCGACAGGTTTCCCGCACTCATCGCGCCCGAAGCGGACATGAGGCAGGTATTTCTCGATCTTCGCGAGGCGATCGACGATTATTTCCGCTCTTCGATGACGAATGACGACGATGACGACGGCCGGCTGGCAGGGCTTCTCTTCGCTTGCGGCACGGCACTAAGGTTGTTTCCTCTGCGAGAGAGCCTTGCCAATGCGACCGCCCATTCAGCTCTGTCGCTGCTTGCGGCGGAGACGCGGAAACGGCTGCGGATTTGCGGCAATTGCGGTTGGCTTTTCGTCGACCGCAGCAAGAACAGAAGCCGCATCTGGTGCGACATGACGGTGTGCGGCAACCGGCAGAAAGCCAGCCGGCATTATCACCGCAAGAAGGAAGCGCAGGCATGAAAGGAATAACCATTCCGTTGCTGGCGATCACTACGGTGCTCGGTCTTTCCGGTTGTCAGCGGGACGAGCCGCGCGATGTCGCGAAGGTTTCCGGCCGCATGTTCGTCTTCAACTACCGTGTGGCGATTGCCACCTATCTCGTGACCTTGCAGCGCATCGCCCCCATCCGCGACGGCAGCACGTTGGAAGCGACCTTCGAAAATCCCCGCGGCGGCACCGAGCTGACGACCAGGGAGAAGATTTTCCCGGCAGATGAAAAGATCGCCGTTCAAAGTCCGCCGGTCGAATGCGTCAAGCAGGACCGCCCCTACAAGGTCACGATCCGCATCAAAGGGCCGGAAGGCGATGTATTGCAGACGATAGAGACCACCATCCGCTCGGACACCGACCAGTCGCTCCTTCCCGCCAAACCGCTGACGGTCGGCCCGCTCTACACACCCAATCCGGACGTGTTCAAAGCGGACGGCACGACGGATATGCGTCCTGTCGAGGGGTGTCCGGCGTCGTGAAAACCTTCCCTCGTCTATGGGCTCGTCACAGGACTCAGGCCCGTGGGGATGGCTTCGGCGTAAACTTCTATCGGCAATAAAACAAAAAAAACGGAGCCTTTCGGCTCCGTTTCATCGAGTCTTTTCAGCGGCTTCATGCCATCGCCTGAGAGGGCGATTCAAGCCGTTGATATTTTGAATCAGCCAACGATTTCGGTTTCGGCGAACCAGTAGGCGATTTCCTGTGCGGCGGTTTCAGGAGCGTCCGAACCGTGAACGGAGTTTTCGCCGATGGAAAGCGCGAAGCTCTTGCGGATGGTGCCTTCAGCAGCCTGGGCCGGGTTGGTTGCGCCCATGATTTCGCGGTTCTTGAGGATAGCGTTTTCGCCTTCCAGAACCTGAACGATGGTCGGGCCGGAGGTCATGCCTTCAACGAGTTCGCCGAAGAAGGGACGCTCTTTGTGAACGGCGTAGAAGCCTTCGGCTTCGCGCTTGCTCATCCAGACGCGCTTGGAGGCGACGATGCGCAGACCGTTGTCTTCAAATACCTTGGTGATCGCGCCAGTCAGGTTACGCTTGGTTGCGTCCGGCTTGATCATCGAAAATGTGCGTTCAATCGCCATGTGTCCGTTTCCTTTTCCTATAGAGAAAGTGGGCGGTCTTTACCCGCCCAAAGGCCCGAAAACAAGGGGGATCAACCACATTGCGACGATGGCTGCAGACATTTCACGCCGCTGTCACACTGCGGCCTCTGGCGTCGTGGAGGTCTAGGCAGCCTTCGAACCAGTCACGGACGGGGTCGTTTTCGGAAAACAGATCCGCTCCGGTGGTAATCCTTGCCCATTGCAGCGCACCGAAAACAATGTAATCCGCAAACAGCGGCGATGAGCCGCCGATGAAAGGCTGGAAGCCCAGCATGCGGCGGATCGGCGCCAGGAGCGCTGGGAAGGCCGCGATTTCCGCCTCACGGTTCGCCACCACATCCTCTAGCGTCCGGCCGAGCGCCTTCGTTCTGCTGTCGCGGAAATAAAGGCGGTCAGGCTCATCAAGCATATTGTGGATATCGAGCACGGCAATGCGGGTGATGGCCGGGTGCAGCACCGTCTGCGACCAGCTTTCAACGAAACGCGCCATCGCCTTGCCGCCTTCCCCGTTAAACAGCGACGGCCGCTCCGGATAGGCCTCATCCAGATAAAGGGCGATCTCGAAACTGTCGCTCACCAGCTGGTCGCCATCACGAAGGATCGGCACGGTCCTCGAAAAACCGTCCTCCACCGTCGGGATGACCGTGAAGGGCAAGGGACGCTCCTCGAAATCCAGCCCCTTATGCGCAAGCGAAAGCACGGTTTTCCAGCAATGGGGAGAAAACGGCCGTGCGCTATCGCTTCCGCAAAGTGAATATAAGGTTCTGGAGGTCGTCATAGGCTGCACCCTCTTCTGCTACATCGATGATGCGATATAAAAACGACCGCCGCCTGAAATCAAATCAGGATTTGTCATACTACTGATCAAAAAACGCATCCGGCGCTCAACCGTCCCCTCCACGAGAATTGGGGTCTCACGGCAATGAAAACCTCGTCAGGTTTAGCCTATTTTAAACCGTTGCTTGTAAGAATAATCGCGTTCAACAATCGGTTATCACCGGTGCATTCATAATTTATTGGTATTGGGGCTGTCAGTGACGTCAACGGCGGGCGATAAAAAACGCGAGAAGGCAAGGAACGGTCTCGTCTTTACAAAAATTGCTCAGTTCATCGACAAGATGAATATTGCACCGCTGCCGCGAAACTACGAACTGATCTACGAAATATTGTCGGGGCATAACCCGGCGATGGGACGCGATATTCTCGCCCTTGGCAACGCGCCGCAACAGCATGAAATCGATATTGTCGGCCAGAGACACAATCTGCCGGGTTTTTCGAAGATCGAGGCCGAGCAGATGGCAGCGACGGCCTTCGAGACGCTGAAGCAGATTTCCGCGCGACTGGAAGCCGGCCTGCAACGCACCGAAACATTTATTGCCAGTCTTTCCGGGCAAGATCACTCCGAGCTGCCTGCAACGGAGCGGCTTGCGCAATTGATGGGCGATATTCACGAGGAACAAACGAGTCTCCGGCATTTCGTTTCCATGGGGCTGATGAAAATCCGCGAGGTTGAGAAAAGCAGGACCGATCTTCAGAGGAATTCCCTGCGTGATGCCTTGACGGCGCTTCCCAACCGGGCGGCTTTCCTCGAGAAGCTCGCCGACCTGTTTTCGGGCGCTCAGGGGGCATCAGCCACATCGCTTGTGCTGCTCAACATCGACCATTTCCGCGAAATCAACGGCAAATACGGCCCCACCGCCGGCAACAAGGCGCTGCGCCGGCTGGCAGCGCTTTTCCGCAAGACGATCAAGAAGGACGATTTCGTTGCCCGCATCGGCGGAAACGAGTTCGCTTTTCTGTTCGCCGGCGTCTCGCAAAATACAGCTGAAGCAATTGCAGAGCGGTTGCGGCAGAACGTCGAGGCGCTGCGTTTCGTCACCAGTGAGGGCGACGGCGAGCATTTGACCGTCTCGATCGGCGTTGCGGCAGTGGACTGCACCGCGACATCAGCCGAATTTTTCAGCCATGCCGAGCTCGCCCTGCTGTCCGCACGCTGCGGCACGCGCAATTGCGTCATAGGATACTCCCGGGACGTGGCTCAACGCAGCCGCAGCAGCTATCTGGCGCAGCTCGGCTGTTGAAGCTGCATATCTGATCTGGTGTGGCGCGCGCGCTCTTGCCTTGGCCACGCAGTTCGGCCAAAACGGCGCCATGATTACGATTACCGATCTCTCCGCCCGCATCGCCGGGCGCCTGCTTCTCGACCACGCCAGCGTGACGCTTCCGGCTGGCGTGAAGGTGGGCCTCGTTGGCCGCAACGGCGCCGGCAAATCCACTCTTTTCCGGGTCATCACCGGTGACTTTTCAGCGGAAAGCGGTTCGGTAACGATCCCGAAACTCGCGCGCATCGGCCAGGTTGCGCAGGAAGCGCCGGGAACGGAAGAATCGCTGATTTCCATCGTGCTTTCCGCCGACAAGGAGCGCAGCGCGCTGCTGGCCGAGGCGGAAACCGCAACAGACCCGCACCGGATCGCGGAAATTCAGGTGCGGTTGGTCGATATCGACGCGCATTCGGCCGAAGCCCGTGCCTCCAGCATTCTTGCCGGTCTTGGCTTCGATCACGAGGCGCAGCTTCGCCCCGCCTCTTCGTTCTCCGGCGGCTGGCGTATGCGCGTGGCGCTCGCGTCCGTGCTGTTTGCCGAACCCGACCTCCTGCTGCTCGACGAGCCGACCAACTATCTCGACCTTGAAGGCACGCTCTGGCTGGAAGACTATATCCGGCGTTATCCGCATACCGTCATCATCATCAGCCACGACCGCGATCTGCTGAACAATGCCGTCAATTCCATCGTGCATCTGGACCAGAAGAAACTGACCTTCTATCGCGGCGGATATGACCAGTTCGAGCGCCAGAAAGCCGAAGCAGACGAATTGCAGATGAAGGCGAAGGTGAAAAACGAGGCCGCGCGCAAACATCTGCAAAGCTTCATCGACCGTTTTCGCGCCAAGGCCACCAAGGCGCGCCAGGCGCAGAGCCGTATCAAGGCGCTGGAGCGCATGGGCACCGTCGCCGCCGTGATCGAGGATCACGTCCAGCCGATCACGTTCCCGGAGCCGGAAAAGCAGCCCGCCTCACCCATCGTCGCCATCAATGGCGGTGCCGTGGGTTACGAGCCGGGCAAATCCATTCTGAAGCAGCTCAATCTCCGCATCGATAATGACGACCGCATCGCGCTGCTCGGTTCCAACGGCAACGGCAAATCGACCTTTGCGAAATTCATCTCCGGTCGGCTTGCGCCGCAAGCGGGCGATCTTCGCATCGCCCCGGGCCTGAAGATCGGCTTCTTTGCGCAGCATCAGCTGGACGATCTCGTGCCGGACCAGACACCGGTCGAACACGTGCGCAAGCTGATGCCGCTGGCGTCTGAAGCGCAGGTGCGGGCGCGGGTTGCGCAGATGGGACTTGCGACGGAGAAGATGGCGACGGCGGCGAAAGACCTTTCCGGCGGTGAAAAGGCCCGGCTGCTGATGGGACTTGCGGCCTTCCATGCGCCAAATCTGCTCATCCTCGACGAACCGACCAACCATCTCGACATCGACAGTCGCCGGGCGCTTATCGAGGCGCTGAACGACTATAACGGCGCAGTCATCCTCATCTCGCACGATCGGCATCTCATCGAGGCAACTGTCGACCGCCTGTGGCTGGTGGCCGACGGCACGGTGAAGACCTTTGAAGGTGACATGGAGGAATATCGCGACCTCGTCGTCTCTTCCGGAAAAAAGAAGGAAGAGAAGACAGAAGCCGCCGCCGACCAGACATCGAAAGCCGACCAGCGCAAGGCCAACGCCGAAAAACGCGCCCAGCTTGCGCCGCTGAAGAAAAAGATCAATGAAATCGAATCTTTGACGGCGAAGCTTGAGAAAATGATTCAGTCGCTCGACAAGGAACTGGCGGACCCTGCTTTGTACGAAAAGGCACCTGCCAAGGCCGCGCAGAAAGTCAAAGAGCGTGGCGAAGCCGCGAGCAAGCTTTCGGACGCCGAGGAGCAGTGGCTGATGCTTTCGAGCGAATATGAGGATGCGATGACGCAGTGAGGCGTCATGATGCTGGTGCGAAAATCTAAGCGCATTCCCTGCGAGGCTGTAGCCGCTCGAGCGGTACGGCGGGCGAATAAAGATAGCCCTGACCGAAACGGATTCCCATCTGCATGAGCAGCCTGCTCTGCTCTTCCGTTTCTATACCTTCCGTCACCAGCGTGGCGCCGTAACGTTCGGCGCTTTCGAATGCGAGCGCGATGGCCTCCCGGAACCGCGACTGTTCAAGCCGGGACGTCATCCAGTGATCGATCTTGACCTCCTCAAAGGGGAACCGCGCAAGCAGGGTGAGTGCCGCATAACCGGTGCCAAAATCATCGAGCGCCAGCCGCACGCCCGCTTCGCTCAGCCTGTCGAAATTCTGCTGCACCATGTCGATGGCCGGTATCCTGCTCATCTCCGTCACTTCGATCGACAGACGGTGCGCCGGGACCCCCATCTCGTTCAAAAAGGCCACAACCCGCTCTCCGAAGCCCGCAGTGGCAAAAGACGATGCGGAAATGTTCACCGCCAGATGAAAGTCCGGGTCGAGACCCCGCAGGTCGATGAGGTCGCGGACGACGGCTTCGATCGTCGACCATTCAAACTCCACCAGCAGCCGGTGACGCTCGGCAATCTCCAGCACATAATAGGGCGAAAGCGGCTGTCCGCACGCATCCACCGCCCGTAAAAGAGCCTCCGCGCCAATCATGCGGCGATTGTGCATTTCGAATTTCGGCTGATAAAATATCGGCGGCTTGCCGGATCTGATCCAGTTGACCAGCATCTGGCGCACCCCCTCGTCGCGCGTGGCCTTATCGGCGAAGGAGAAGGGGAATATCTGCACCGGATTTTCGCTTCCTCGCAGCGCAAGACTAAGCTGCCGGAGGAAGGAAGCCACGTTCTGCCGGGAAAGCTTATCCAGATTAGCGGCACCGATTTTCAGATGCGGCACCGGTTCTGGATCCGCAGACCGTGAAAATGTACTTAACCCGTCGTGGAGACGCATTATCAGCCTTGTGCTTTCCGACTTCTCGAGCGAAATCCCGGACATGACGACTGCAAGCGTGGTATCGCCGAACATGAAGCTGCGCGGTGCATTGGAACTCGACAGCAGACCGTTGTCATCGTTGCAGATTTCCTGTGCCAGCCTCGGCCAGAAAAGATCGCCCCAATCCTCGCCTTGGCAGGCGGCGACATCGGCCATATTGACGATTTCTATGAGAAGGAGAGCGTGCGGAACGGCCGGCTCCTGCCGCATCACGACTTCGATATGGTCTTTGAGGGCGCGCCTGTTGGGAAGGCCCGTCAACGAATCCGTCCGCGCCGCAGCATCGCGTTTCCTTGCCTCTTCACGCGCCCGCGCCTCGCTGCGCAGCAACAGAAACAGACAGGCGATCATCGGCAACCCAACCAACGAGCCGAAGATGCGCCGTCCGACGTTACTGAGAAAAACGTCCTGATTTATCATGCTGAGACTATAGGTCACGCAAACAGCGAACAACGCCGCAAAAATCCTGACCGCGAATACGCCGAAGACCTCGCGGACGCCGAGTTCAGTGAGACTGCGCCGGCGCATCCAGCCATACATTGCCATCCCGAAAGCCGAGATAATGCTCATATCCAGAAAAGCGGCCCCAAAGAGTGCCGGACCACCAAACAAAAATCGCCCTGCGGAGACGAGCGCCAGGCTTATCAAGCCGCCTTGCCAGGACCCCAACACGCCAGCCAGGAACAGCAGGTCAGAGCGGATATAGGGCTTGGAAGGCAGCTTGATGAACTCGGATACCAGTAGCGTCAGCAAGAAACCGGTAACCCCGAAGATGATGCCGTAAAAGATTTTATAACGAGCGTCATCGAGAGCAATGTTTCGCTGCAGAAGGATCAGCACCGACACCATGCCGACAAGGGCCGCAGCCTGGAGCAGCAGGAACGGCAACTCGGCGGCTGCCGCGGCCGCCTGGGCGGCGATCAATTCCATCATCTCTGCATGTCCCCCGGTCATTACTATTCTTTTGCCGTGGTTCCGGCGTTTGACCTTCACAAATTCCGCGTTTACGCAGGAAAATCAGTACATATAGCCAATCGCTCCACACGACCTGTCGCTCCACCGCGGGCTGCCCCCGGCGAAATCGCCGGACAGGTGCCAACAGCAAGCGACTTACAAGACACGAGTTCGAGTACCTCCTCACCGCCGGCGTCGCACAATGCCGAGCAGGAAAATCAAGCAACGAAGCGAAGCGCCAACCAACAACCGAACGAAAAAACCATCGAGACAGTCTAACTAACGAATTTTACGTCGACACCAAAGAACTTAGCGTAGATAAAGACGCAAGAATTACGCTGTATGTATTTAGTTGACAATTGCCTTCGTTTAAATAATTAAAAAATCCATATAAATATTTATTTTAAATACTTAATATAATACATTTAATAATGAAATTGATTTACATATAAAATATACATTAATATTTCGGAACTTAACTTCGAGTTCGAATTTTAAAAGCATTAAGTTATAAAAATCAATACTTTTAAATTTGAAACAATATTTTCATATTTCAAATATTAGGCAACATAAAATATGCATACCGATTTTTGCCATGCCGTTACGCACCGAAAAAAGACGAGACCTGCAAGGACGATCGCCTTGCTCCTTTGAGCGTTTCTGTTAAAAAACTCGTAAAGTCACACTTTATCCCACGCATCATACAAATGGGTCCCACTTCATGTCAGCCACCAAGCTTGCCATCGTCGGCGTCGGCAAAATCGTTCGCGACCAGCACCTTCCCGCCATCGCAGGCAATCCGGATTTTGAATTGATCTGCACGGCCAGCCGCCACGGTACCGTGGATGGCGTCGCTTCTTACGGCACCATCGAGACCATGCTGGAGGCCGTCGAGGATATCGAGGCCGTATCGCTCTGCATGCCGCCGCAGTACCGTTACGAGGCTGCATATGCGGCGCTGAATGCCGGCAAGCACGTTTTCCTCGAAAAGCCGCCGGGCGCAACGCTTTCGGAAGTTCAGGATCTCGTTCGCCTTGCGGATTCGAAGGGTCTTTCGCTATTTGCAAGCTGGCACTCGCGTTATGCGCCGGGCGTTGAAGCTGCAAAGGCGTTTCTCGCCTCGACAAAAATCGACAGCGTGCATGTCATCTGGAAAGAGGATGTGCGCCACTGGCACCCCAACCAGGCATGGATCTGGCAGGCGGGCGGTCTCGGTGTGTTCGATCCCGGCATCAACGCGCTGTCGATCATCACCCACATCCTGCCCCGCGCGCTGTTCCTGACCAAGGCAACGCTTGAGTTCCCGGAAAACCGCGACGCGCCCATCGCTGCCGAGCTGCATTTTTCCGACGTTACGAAAATGCCCGTGCGCGCCGAGTTCGACTGGCGCCAGACCGGCAAGCAGAGCTGGGATATCGTTGCCGAAACGGCGGCCGGGCAGATGGTGCTTTCGGAAGGCGGCGCGAAGCTCTCCATCAATGGCGAGCAGGCAGTGTCGGAACCCGAGCGGGAATATCCGGCGCTCTACGAGCGTTTTGCGGAAATCATCAAGGCCGGACGCTCTGATGTCGATCTTGCGCCATTGACTCATGTGGCCGATGCCTTCCTGCTCGGCCGCCACAAATTCGTGGATTCCTTCTACGACTGAGGAGCCCGAAAGGCTTTTGGAAGCCTTCCGGAAGACAGGTGCATCAAAGGGCGCGGCTGACGAAACGGTCGCGCCCTGACTTTTTTGCCTGATACAGTGCCTCGTCAACGCTGCGCAAAAGCGTGGCGCGGTCAGCACCGGCCTGAGGGGCGATGGCGCCGCCAATGCTGAGACGCGCACCGACCGCCTGCCCGTCAACATCAAAGGGTTCACGGAAGGCTGCCAGAAGCCTGTCTGCCAGTCCGTTCATCACCTCAGACCTGCTGGGACGGGGTATGAAAATGGCGAATTCGTCGCCTCCCATGCGCACCACCGTATCTTCGCTGCGGATCGAATTGCGAATGCGGTCGGCGGCAGCGGTCAGCACCCTGTCACCCGCCGGGTGGCCGAACGTGTCATTGATCGCCTTGAAACCGTCCAGATCGAGATAGAGCACGCCGAAGGCCTCGTTCTCACGCAGAGCCGCGCCAAGCTGGCCATCGACAATCGCCTCCAGCGCCTTGCGATTGTAAAAGCCGGTCAACGGATCAGTCATCACCGCATCCCGCAATTCACGCTCCGCCAGACTCATTGTGAAATTGGCCTTCTGTAAACGCAGGAGTGCGGCCGCCAGCAGCGCAAAGTGCTTCAGATTGTCAATTTCGCTTTGAGAGAATTTTCTCTGCACCGTATCGACAAGGCAAAAGGCGCCGACCACAAGACCCGGTTCCAGCTCGATCGGCGCGCCAGCATAGGAACGCAATCCGGGACCGCCCTTCACATAGGACATGAAGCGGAAATCCGGATGCTGGGTCAGATCGGAAATGACCACGACATCCTGCCTGGCAATTACTCGGTTGCATATCGACAGATCGCGCGGGCATTCCGAAAGTTGCATTCCCGCCTGTTCGGCAATATGGAGCCAGTCCTCATCGACGATATGGACGGCCGCACGCGGGACGTCAAAGACGCCCTGCCCCAATCGAGACAGCACTTCCAGTTCCGGCATCTCGGCATTCTTGACGGACATGATTGACCGCACCGCGACCAGACGCTCTATTTCCCCGTCGGGCCGTGAAATCGCCTGTCCCATGATGATGTCCTTCTGCTGTTTGGTCTGTGGCAGCCGCCACCGTCCGTCACCTGTCGGCCGGATCAGACAGCTATGTCTGATTCGGCTCATAATGCGAAAACCGGCAGGCTGCGCCACATGCGAATTTTTGCCAGTCTTTTTGTGTGGGAAACTGTGATCAGGCTTTCTTCTGCCAGCGGCCTTCCGGCGATTGCTGCCAATAGGTCAGCGCATGACCTTCGGTCTTCAGCCTTTTCCAGTGGTTCCGCGCCATTTCCAGCTGGTAGGCATCATATCCGTCGAACATGAACACTATCCGCTCATAGCCCTCCACCGCCGGCGGTTCGGCACCGTCGACGAGAAACCGCACACTCGCCTCGTTACCGTTCGCATTCGACGCCGTCAAAAGAATCGGCTGGTTTTGCGGCGCGGCAGAGCTATCCGTTGCGTGCGGCAGAAAACTGTCGTCACGAAAGGTCCACAGATGCGTGTCGAGGAAATCGCGGCGCTCCTCGTCCACCGTCTGGATCGCGACCTTCCAGCCGCGTTCCAGCGATTTTTCGAGCAAGGGCGGCAATGCATCCTCCAGCTTCGATTCCGTCAGATGGTAGAACAGGATTTCAGTCATCTGCGGACTTGCAGCTCCGGTCGCATCAATCTTCGTAGTGGGCGCGAACGAGTTCGTTCAGCAACCGCACACCGTAGCCGGATCCCCAGGACTGGTTGATCTCGGTCAACGGCGAACCCATGGCGGTGCCGGCGATATCGAGATGCGCCCAGGGTGTTTCGCCCACGAAACGCTTGAGGAACTGAGCGGCGGTGACAGAGCCCGCCAGACGGCCAGAGCTGTTCTTCATGTCGGCGAATTTGGAATCAATAATCTTGTCGTAATCCTTGCCCAGCGGCATGCGCCACAGCTTTTCCGCCGTAACATCGCCTGCCTGCGAAAGACGTGCAGCCAACTCGTCATCATTCGAGAAAAGGCCAGCCTGAAGATTGCCGAGTGCAACCGTGATCGCTCCCGTCAAGGTGGCGAGGTTGATCATGAATTTCGGGTTGAAACGCTCCTTGGCGTACCAGAGCGCATCGGCGAGAACCAGCCGGCCTTCGGCGTCGGTGTTTATGATCTCAATGGTCTGGCCGGACATGGAGGTGACGATATCGCCGGGACGCTGGGCGTTACCATCAGGCATGTTCTCCACCAGACCGATGACGCCGATCACATTGGCTTTCGCCTTGCGGGCCGCGAGCGTGTGCATGAGGCCGGTCACGGCGGCAGCGCCACCCATGTCGCCCTTCATGTCTTCCATGTTAAGGCCGGGCTTCAGCGAGATACCGCCGGTATCGAACACAACGCCCTTGCCGACGAAGGCGATAGGCTCGTCCTTCTTGGAGCCGCCGTTCCACTGCATGACCGCAAGCCGGGGCGGACGCGCCGAACCCTGCGCCACACCGAGAAGCGCGTTCATGCCAAGCTTCTTCAGCTCCTTCTCGCCGAGAATTTCGACCTCGACACCGAGCTTCTTTAACTCTTCCGCCTTTTCAGCGAACTCGACAGGACCGAGAACATTCGGCGGCAGGTTGACGAGATCACGCGCCAGGACAACGCCGCCCGCGACGGCCTCCGACACGGCAAAGGCCTTTTCCGCCTCCTGATGGACTGCCGTCACGATGACGATTTCTACTTTCTTCGGCGACTTCTCATCATCGGATTTCTTCTTGGTCTTATAGGCATCGAAGCTATAGGCACGCAGCAGCAGGCCAAGCGCAAAATCCGCAGCCGCCTGCGCACCGACATCGACGCCCGGGGCATCTAGATAGACGGCAACCTTGTCCGCCTTCCTGAAATTGGCGGCAGCGGTGCCGCCGGCACGCAACCAATCATGGGCGACAAGTTTCGCCGGCTTGCCGAGGCCAATGACGAGAAGCCGGTCGGCGCCCGAACCCTGCGGCGCAATCACGTCGAGTGTGGTCATGGACTTTGCGGAAAAGCCCGAAATCTTTGCCGCCCGTTCAAGCACGCCACCCGGATCGGCTTCCGATGCGCCGGCAGCTGCCTGCGCCTCACCCGAGGCTTGCAGCACAACGGCAAGGGTATTTTCAAGCGAGGCGGAATTGGCGAAAGAAATATCGAATTTGGCGGACATGTTTTCCTGCTCTTCGTGGATAACTTGCGTGTGCGCCCGATCATGGCCTTTTCGGCCCCCGGCGCAACCCTGCATTTTTAAAGGCTCACATTCTTTAAAGGCCGACATTCGCTAAAGGAAAGGCATTTTTGTGGAATGGCCGATCGCGTCATGAAACCGACAGCTTGTTCCACAAAAAGACACAGGCGGTGGAAAAATCATCGTGCAAAACATTTTTGTGAGCGTGCCGGAATAGCCAATTGCAAACGATGCGATTAGATAGGCGGAAATCCGGCGAGCGATCGCGCAGAAAAACAATGTCGACAAGGGCAGTATGAAGCTTCTCGAGAACTATATCCTGCGACGGACAACGCAGATGTTTCTGGTCGCGCTGCTGCCGGTGCTGGCCATCATCTGGACCATCCAGGTTCTCCAGAGAATCAACCTCGTCACCGATACCGGCCAGTCGATGGGCTCCTTCATGGCGCTGGCGACGATGATCCTGCCGACGCTGATTCCCGTCGTGTTGCCTTTCGCCCTCGTCATTGGCATCACCCAGACATTCACGGCGATGAACAACGATTCCGAGCTTGCCATCATCGATGCGGCCGGATCGTCGCGCTCTGTGATGTTTCGCCCGGTTATCATTCTGGCTGCCGTTCTAAGTGCGCTTTCCTTCACCATCACCAACTTCATCGAGCCGCCTGCCCGAAATTCGGCCAGGCAGATGGTGGCGGCTGCCTATGCCGACCTCCTCTCGTCGGTGATCGAGGAAAAGACCTTCCGCGCTGTTCAGGACGGCCTCTATGTGCAGATCGCCCAACGTCAGGGCCGTATCCTCAAGGGCCTGTTCGTCGCCGATCGCCGCGATCCGAATTTCGATCTTATCTATTACGCCAAGGAAGGCATGATCGATGAAAGCGGCACGTCGCTGACGATGCGCGACGGCGAAGTCCAGCAGAAAACACCTGATGGCAAGGTCTCCATCGTCAAGTTCCTGTCCTATGCCTTCGACCTTTCGACCATGTCGGAAAAGCAGACTTCCGAACCGTCGCTTTCTCCGGGCGATGCGAGCCTCGGTTTCCTTCTCTCGCCAGACGAGAACAACGCGAGTTACAAGCGGTCTCCCGAAAGCTTCCGCAGTGAGTTGCACAAGCGCCTGTCGGACTGGATGTTCGCCTTCGCCTTCGCACTGATATCGCTGGTCATAGCCGCTGATGCACGCTCGCATCGTGAAGCGCGGATGCATCCGATGGTCGCTGCGCTGGTGACGGCCTTCATGCTGCGCTGGCTCGGTTTCTACGTCACCAACCAGGTGAAGCAGAGCGCGGCCTTCATTCCGCTGGTCTATGCCGTGCCGGGCCTCAGCGGCGCCGCCGCCGCCTTTATTCTCATCACGGGTCGCAAGCCGAGAATGCCGAAGATCATCACGGATACGGCCAGCCGTCTGCGCCGTCTTTTCTCCAGCCGGCTGGCGCGAAGCTCGGGGAGCGGTAACGCATGATTTTCAGCACCCTCGCCCGGTATTTCCTCAAACGGTATCTGATCACGGCCATCTGGTTCCTGCTCGGCGTATCGGCAATTATCTATCTTGCCGATTTCAGCGAAACGGCGCGGCGCATGTCCAGCGTGCCAGGCTATTCTGTTCCAGGAGCACTTGGCCTCACCGCGCTTCGCCTGCCGCTGATCCTGCAGCAGACTATTCCCTTCATCGCGCTCTTCGTCGGCATGACGACGCTGATCTCGCTCAACCGGCGTTACGAGCTCGTCGTCACGCGTGCGGCGGGCGTCTCCGCCTGGCAATTCATCCTTCCTTTTGTCCTTGGTGCGGTGTTTCTCGGCATCCTGTCCGTCCTCGTCCTCAACCCAATCGCTGCATGGGGCCAGAACCGCTCGCTGTCGATGGAAGCGGGCTGGCGTAACGAAGGCAGCGGCGGACGCCAGCAGGACATCATTCCATGGATGCGCCAGTCGAGCGGCGGCCAGGACACCATTATCGGCGCCAAGAGCTTCGAAGACAACGGAACGATGCTTCTCGATGTGGTTCTGATCCACCTCGACAAGGACGGAAACATTGTCTCCCGGCAGGACGCGAAGTCGGCAAAGTTGGAAGATGGTTACTGGCTTCTTAACGGCGTCGCGGAAACCCGTGCGGGACATGTGCCAGTTCGGCAAGAGAGCACGCGGATCAGTACCAATCTGAGACGGGAATTCGTTCAGGAACGTATGACGCAGACGGAAACCGTTGCTTTCTTTGATCTTTCTCACAAGATCGAAGTTGCAAAGTCTTTTGGACTGTCGTCGAAAGCGCTTGAGACGCAGTATCATTTCCTGCTATCGACGCCCCTGCTTCTGGTTGCGATGACCTTGATCGCCGCGACAGTTTCATTAAAGTTTCAGCCGCTTCGCCCAGTCGCGCTCCGTGATTCTGGGTGGAATCGTTTCCGGCTTCGTGCTTTATGTAGTAACCGTGCTCGTAAGGGCATTCGGGAGTGGTGGCGTTGTCCCTCCCACCGTCGCGGTCTGGGTTCCAGTCATCGTGGCGTTGGCTTTGGGGGCAACCATTCTGCTTCATCAGGAGGACGGCTAGTGGCGGTATATGACCGCGGGAATATCAGGCGGCTTTGGACGGCCCTTCTGACAGGTGCCGCTGTGTGCGCATATTTGGCATCCAGCCCGGTCGCTTTCGGCCAGGGTGGTTTGCTTGCGCCCGGAAGCCAAGACGATTCGAAACTCCTGCTTACGGCAAATGAACTGACCTATAATCGCGATTCCCAGCGTGTCATCGCAAAGGGTGTGGTTCGCATGCATTATTCGGGCTACCGTATGGTGGCCCAGCAAGTGGAATATAATCAGCAGACGGGCCGCGTGATTGCGCACGGCAACATCGAGCTGATCGAGCCCGGCGGCAACAAGATCTATGCCGACGAGATGGATGTCACTGACGATTTCGGTCAGGGCTTCGTCAATGCGCTGCGCGTCGAGACCCCGGACAATACCCGCATCGCGGGTGAAAGCGCCGAACGGCTCGAAGGCGACCGCATGGTCCTCAATAACGGCGTCTATACCGCCTGTTTGCCCTGCGCCGAACGGCCCGAAAAGGCGCCGCTGTGGCAGGTCAAGGCTGAACGTGTCATTCAGGACGGCAAGACCCATACGATCCGGCTGGAAAAAGCCCGCTTGCAGCTTTTCGGCCATTCGATCGCATACGTCCCGTTCCTGACGGTTCCGGACAATACGGTGAAGCGGAAGTCCGGATTCCTGTTTCCGCAGATGAGCATTACCGACAACCTCGGTTTCGGCATCGGCGTGCCCTATTTCCAGGTTCTGTCCGACACCTCGGATGTGACCGTTACCCCGACCTATTACACGACGCAGGGTCTGCTTCTGCAGGCGGAACTGCGCCAGCGTTTCGAAACCGGCATGCACACCGTGACTGTCGCCGGCATCAGCCAGCTGAAGTCCGATACATTTACTGCCGGAACCAGTGACGCCCTCAACGACAATCGCGGCATGATTGCCAGCAAGGGTAACTTCTCCATCAATCCGCGCTGGGCGTTCGGTTGGGATGCCATGGTGCAGACCGACAACAACTTTTCGCGCACCTATGGGCTGAAGGGTTACAAGAACGACGTCCAGACCAATCAGATTTATTTGGCCGGCACAGGCGAGCGGAACAGCTTCGATGCCCGCGGCTATTATTTCAACGTTCAGGATACGGACAACAACGAATCCAACGAACGCAAGCAGGCCATCGTTCATCCGGTTGTCGACTACCGTTATTTCGTACCGGATCCGATCTATGGCGGCGAACTTTCGCTGACCACCAACCTGACCAGCATCACCCGCCAGAAACAGGATGCCTACGCGCTTGGAGGCTATTCGCGGTTCAACGGGCTTGAAGGAAACTATACGCGTCTTTCCACCGAAGCCGAATGGAAGCGCACCTTCACGATGGATAGCGGCCTGCAGATCACGCCGATCCTGGCCGCCCGTGGCGATGCGCTGTGGACGGATATGTCGGCGGCAAGCTTTACATCGGGTGGCACGTCCTATGCCTATCAGGGCATGATGCAGGACGATGCGGCGTTGCGCGGCATGGTAACCGGCGGTCTGGAAGTGCGTTACCCCTGGCTGTTCACGGCGCTAAACAGCAACCATGTGATCGAGCCGATTGCGCAGATTTTCGTGCGTCCGAACGAACAATATGCCGGCCGCTTTCCCAATGAAGATGCGCAGGCTTTCGTGTTCGACGCGACCAACCTGTTCGAACGTGACAAGTTCTCCGGTTTCGACCGGATCGAAGGCGGCACGCGCGCAAACATCGGTCTGCGCTACAACGGCACGTTTGACAATGGCTACGGCATTCGCGCCATTGCCGGCCAGTCTTTCCATCTGGCGGGCGACAATTCCTTCGCCTCTTACGATCTGCTCAATGTTGGTGCCAATTCCGGTCTCGAATCCGACCGGTCGGACTACGTCGCCATGGCAGCCTTCGATGCGCCGATCGGTCTTTCGCTGTCGTCGAGCCTGCGCTTCGACAAGGACAATCTCGAGATCAACCGTTCCGAGACAGGCGTCAGCTATTCGGACCGCCGCCTCACCGGCAAGCTCAGCTATACGCAGGTCAAGGCGCAGCCGCAGTACGGATACAATGAAGACCGCGATATCGTTCAGGCGTCCGGTACGCTGCGCATGGACGACAACTGGTCGCTGTTCGGCTCGATCAACTACGATCTGAACGGAAAATTTGCCGCCGAGCGCCGTATTGGCATCGCATATCAGGATGAATGCACGATCTTGACGGTCAGCTACTCCGACGAGGGCAATATCAATTCCAGCCGGCAGGCCGCCAATGACTGGTCGATCAATGCCCGTCTGGCATTCCGCACGCTCGGCGATGTCAGCATCGGTTCCGCAAACGAGGACTGGGCCGATATGGATATCGGCTGGAAACCGAACAATTACTGAGTTTAAAGGCAGGCCATACAGCATCGTGGCCTGCCTTTTTGCCATCCAGCCAGTAAAAGTCACGGTTTTGCCGCAACAACGCGCCAGGGTCCGTCCGGTATAGAACCATCGGGTTTCTTTCAACAAACCGACACATTGCCGTCTTGCAGATCGCGATGATATATACGTGGCAAATTCGCGGTGCGGATGCACAGGTGCAGATCTGAGAAGCCGGGGTAAGGAATATTCCCCATTGGCAGACAGAACAGATTGGCGGGACGGGGAAACAGACCCCCGCCCGACGAAAGGGAGAAGGATATGATGAATTTCGGAAAGACGGCTTTGCGTGGCGCTGCTTTCGCCTTTGCGATATTCGCCGTTCCCATGGCCGTTGCGCCCTTTGCCAGCCAGGCCTTCGCCGACAGCACGGTCAAGATCGTCGTCAACAAGACCCCCATTACCAATGATGATATTGCCAAGCGCGTCGCCTTTCTGAAGTTGCAGCGTCAATCTGGCAATCTCGCCGAAAAAGCGCGCGAGCAGCTAGTTGATGAGGCGCTGAAGCGCGAAGAAATCGGCCGGGTGAAAATGTCCGTCAGCACCCAAGAAGTCGATGCGGCTTTTGCGCGCTTTGCTGCAAACAACAAGATGAACCCGCAACAGCTGACGCAGATCCTCTCCAAGGCCGGTGTCGGTGCGGACCACTTCAAATCCTTCATCGCCGTGCAGATGAGCTGGCCGCGCCTTGTGAACGCCCGTTATGGTGCGCGTGGCAAGATGTCTAACCAGGACCTCGTCACCCGCCTGAGGGAACGCGGCGACAAGCCGGTAACGACGGAATATTTCCTGCAACAGGTGATCTTTGTCATTCCGGAATCGAAGCGCAATGCCATCACCGGCAAGCGCAAGGCCGAGGCTGAAGCCTCGCGCAAGCGTTATCCGGGCTGCGACCAGGCCATGACTTTCGCGGCCACCATGCGGGACGTGGCGATCAAGGATCTTGGACGGATTCTGGCGCCCGAACTGCCGGAAGAGTGGAAGCCTCTCGTGGAAAAGACCAAGGAAGGCGGCACCACAGGAACACGTGTGACCGAAAAGGGCGTCGAATATCTGGCAATCTGCAAGCAGCGTCAGGTTTCCGACGATTACGCGGCGGAAATGGTGTTCAAGTCCGAAGACCTGATGAAGGCCAAGGGTGGCGAAAACCCGAACGAGAAGAAATATATGGATGAGCTGCGCAAGAAGGCGCAGATCGTCAACACCTGATACGAGAGCCGGCCTTTCCGTGACACATGCATCCCTGCCGCTTGCCCTGACACAGGGAGATCCAGCCGGTATCGGCCCTGATATCGCCATTGCCGCCTGGGCCAAGCGCCGGGAGAACGGCGTGGCGCCCTTCATCTTCATCGGCGATCCCGATGTGGTGGCGAGCCGTGCGGCGCTGCTTGGCATACCGGTCAATATCGAGACCTGCGAAGCGGCGGATGCCGTCGGCGTGTTCGACCGTGCTTTTCCCGTTCTTCCTCTTCCCGTCGGTTTCGAGGTTCAGGCCGGCCAGCCGCATGTCGGAGCCGCTCATGCGACGATCAAGGCGATCGAGCTCGCCGTTGCCTTGACGGTCGAGGGCAAGGCTTCCGCCGTCGTCACCAATCCGATTGCGAAATCCGTGCTTTACGAAGCAGGCTTCGGTTTTCCCGGTCACACGGAATTTCTCGCCGATCTGGCTTTACGCCTGACCGGCAAACAGGTGATGCCGGTGATGATGATTGCCGGACCCAAGGTCCGCGTCGTGCCGGTAACGATCCATATCCCAGTAAAAGACGTGCCTTCGGCGCTGACGGAAGAGCTGATCGTTACGACCTGCCGCATTATCGATGCTGATCTACGGCAGAAATTCGGCATCGAGGCACCACGACTGGCGGTCGCCGGTCTCAATCCGCACGCGGGTGAAGACGGGGCATTGGGCACGGAGGACCGCGATGTGGTTCACCCTGCGACCATACGGTTGCGGAAAGACGGGATCGACGCTTTCGGCCCCCTGCCCGCCGATACGATGTTCCACGATGCCGCCCGCAGGCGCTATGATGTCGCCGTCTGCATGTATCACGATCAGGCCCTTATCCCGGCCAAGGCGCTTGGCTTTGACGATTCCGTCAATGTCACGCTCGGCCTGCCCTTCATCCGGACCTCGCCCGACCACGGCACCGCCTTCGGCATCGCCGGCCAGGGCATTGCCAGCGAAACGAGCCTTGTCGCAGCGCTGAAGATGGCGGCGGAGATTTCTCTTCGCAGCCGGGTCGGCGCATAATGGCCGCGATTGACGGATTGCCGCCGCTACGCGATGTCATTCAGCGCCATGGGCTAGACGCTAAGAAGTCGCTCGGGCAGAACTTCTTGTTCGATCTCAATCTCACCCAGAAGATCGCCCGAACCGCTGGGCCGCTTGACGGCGTGACGGTCATTGAGGTTGGCCCCGGGCCTGGCGGCCTCACCCGCGCCATTCTATCGCTCGGTGCCAAAAAGGTTATCGCCATTGAGCGGGACAGCCGCTGCCTGCCGGCACTTGCGGAGATCGAAGCGCATTATCCCGGACGTCTTGAGGTCATCGAGGGTGATGCGCTGAAGACCGATTTCGAGGCTTTGGTTCCCGCTGGCGAACCGGTGCGGATCATTGCCAACCTGCCTTACAATGTCGGCACGCAATTGCTGGTCAACTGGCTGCTGCCGAAAGAATGGCCGCCTTTCTGGCTCTCCATGACGCTGATGTTCCAGAAGGAAGTCGGCCAGCGCATCGTGGCAGAAGAAGGCGACAACCATTACGGCCGCCTTGGCGTTCTCGCCGGCTGGCGCACGGTTTCGGAAATGGCCTTCGACGTCCCGCCGCAGGCCTTCAGCCCACCGCCTAAGGTTACCTCGACGGTCGTGCATCTGCTGCCAAAGGAAAAGCCGCTGCCCTGCGATGTCGCGAAGCTCGAAAAGGTAACGGAAGCCGCCTTCGGCCAACGCCGCAAGATGCTGCGCCAGAGCGTGAAAAGCCTTGGCGGTGAAGTTCTGCTGGAAAAGGCAGGCATCGACGCGACACGACGGGCTGAAACGCTGTCGGTCGAGGAATTTGTGACGCTGGCGAACTGCCTGTAATTGAAGGCGACGTTTCGGCACTTCTAACGCGGGTGACAGAATTAGAGGACAAGCGCGTGGAGAGTGCCGGTTTTCACTACAAGCTACACATGCCCGTCGGATCGCCTGATTGCGCAGTCGTGTTGCTACACGGTTCGGGAAGAACGGAGGAAGATCTCGCTTCGTTTGGCCGTACCGTTTTTCCCAACGGCATTCTGTATGCTCCGAGAGGCATTGTGCCATGGGAAAATGGCTTTGCGTTTTTTCGCAGAAAGCCCGATAGACAACTCGATATCGACGACCTGAAACATCAAGCCGCCGGGCTTTGCCGGTTTATCGAATTCGTATTTCAGCAGACGGGGCAAAGACCCTTTCTCGTGGGATATTCAAACGGTGCGATCATCGCGGCTGAAACAATCTGCCAGGATCGTCATCTGTCGAGGGGTGCCATTCTGCTTCGGCCACTATCCCCACGCAATAACGAGCATTTTCCGAAGCTCACCGGATATCCTGCGCTCCTGCTTGCAGGTGCACATGATGAGCGGCGGCATCGCGATGATGCGCCCCATTTGGCCGATCAATTTTCGATTGCGGGCGCGGATGTGGTACTGGAGACACTCGACACAGGCCACGGCTGGGCAACAGACGCGGCAGACGAGCGCGTGTCCCGGCAATGGCTACGTCAGCATTAGAGATAACACGCCGCTTTAACTGCCAAATCAGAGCTGCGGTTCTTCCGCAAGCAGTCCGCGCACGAAATCGAACATGCCGTGGCGGCGGTCGCGGCGCACACGTTCGGCCTTGACTATCGCTTCTACGGCCTCGAAGGCCGCCTGCAGGTCGTCGTTGAGGATGACGTAGTCGTAATCGCGCCAGTGCTCGATCTCGGCGCGGGAATTGAGAAGCCGGGTCTGGATCACCGCTTCGGTGTCCTCGGCGCGGCGGTGCAGGCGCGATTGCAGCTCGGTCATGGTTGGCGGCAGGATGAAGATCGACACGACGTCGGCCTTCATCTTGTCCTGAAGCTGCTCGGCGCCCTGCCAGTCGATGTCGAACAGCATGTCGCGTCCGGCCGCCATCGCCACTTCCACCGGCTCGCGCGGCGTGCCGTAAAAATTGCCGTGAACCTCGGCCCATTCCAGAAGCTCATCGCTGTCACGCAGCCGTTCGAAGTCGCGCTTGGAGATGAAGTGGTAGTGGATGCCTTCAATCTCGCTCTGGCGGCGCGGGCGCGTCGTCACGCTGACGGACAGGCTGATGTTCTTGTCCTTGTCGAGCAGGTTGCGCGCTATCGTGGATTTACCAGCGCCCGATGGCGATGAAATCACCAGCATCAGCCCTCTGCGGGCAATCGTAACAGGGGAATTGTTCACCGGAACCATGGGTCTACTCCAGATTTTGGACCTGCTCGCGGAACTGGTCGATAACCACTTTCAGCTCTATGCCTGCTGCGGTTACCGCACTGGCGTTCGATTTGGAACAGATTGTATTCGACTCGCGGTTAAATTCCTGTGCAAGAAAATCGAGCTTGCGGCCAACTGGCCCGCCATGAGCCAAAAGTTCGCGCGATGCCTGGACATGTGCGTGTAGCCGGTCGACCTCTTCGCGCAGATCCGCTTTGGTAGCGATCAGTGCGGCCTCGGCGTGCAGACGGTCGCGATCGAGCCCGTGCATGCCATCGCCAATAAGGGCAATCTGCTGGGCAAGCCTTGCAGCGATCTGTTCCGGCTGGCGGGAAGGATCGTTTTCGATGAGGTTCACGAGTTGCTCGATCCTGTCGATCTGCCCGGACAGGATGGCAAACAGGGACGCCCCTTCCCGCTCGCGCATGTCCTTCAGCTTCTCGACGGCGGCGGCAAAGCCCGCAAGCACGTCGGCGTTGCGCGCGGCCTGCGCCTCGGCGTCATCTTCCGCCTCGCGAAAATCGACGAGCCCGCGCAGCGACAGTAGCGTATCGAAGCTCAGCGGCTTGTCGTCGACGACGTCGCCCAGTTCTTCCTTGAGAGCGAGAACTGCGGCAAGAGCATCGCGGTTGATCACCGCTTCCAGCCGGTTTTCCGCAATCGCCAGCGTCAATCCCGCCTGAATATTGCCGCGGGAAAGATGCTGTGCCGCGATTTCCCGCAGGCCCGTTTCCAGCGCTTCCAGACCGTTTGGCAGGCGCAGGCGCACATCGAGCCCCTTGCCGTTCACCGAGCGCAATTCCCACGCCCAGCGGTAACGGCCGGAGGTTCCTTCGCTGCGCGCGAACCCGGTCATCGATTGCAATGTCATATTCAGAAAGCCCCCATCATGCCGTGCAAAAAACCGGGCCTTGCGATGACAAGGCCCGGTCAGAACTATCAGTTATTGGCCGGTTTTTCCGCCTCGGTGCCGCCGGGCTGACCATCCACGACAACATCGGGATTGGCGCCGGAAGCCGCTTTTTCGGCCTCGATCTTGCGCCAGCGGCGCACATTGGCGTTATGTTCGTCCAGCGTCTTTGCAAACACATGGCCGCCGGTGCCATCGGCAACAAAGTAGATGTCATCGGTGCGCCACGGGTTGGCAACCGCCTCGAGTGCGGCCCGGCCCGGATTGGCGATGGGAGACGGTGGCAGGCCCTTGATGACATAGGTATTGAAGGGCGTCTGCTTTTGCAGGTCCGACTGGTAGATCGGACGGTCGGACGGTTTGCCGTCGCCGCCGAAGAGACCGTAGATGATCGTCGGGTCAGATTGCAGGCGCATGCCCTTCTTCAGCCGGTTGTAGAACACCGAAGCGACATGGGCGCGCTCGTCGTCCTTGCCGGTTTCCTTCTCCACGATCGAGGCGAGCGTCACGAATTCCTCGACCGTCTTGATCGGCAGGTCTGGGTCACGACGTTCCCAGATCATGTCGATCAGCTTCTCCTGCGCCGCGCTCATCTGGTTGATGATTTCCTCACGCTTCGTACCACGGGTAAAGCGATAGGTATCGGGGCGAAGGCTGCCTTCCGGCGGCAGGGTGGCGGGCAATTCGCCGTCCAGCACCTCGTCGGCGGCAAGCCGCGCGAACATCTGTTTGACGGTCAGTCCTTCCGGCAACGATACGGAATAAAGGATCGATTTGCCCGACTCCAAGAGCATCATGATATCCTTCATTGATGCGCCGGCCTTGATTTCGTATTCGCCCGCCTTCAGCGTCTGGTCCTTTTGCAGGTAGCTGCCCGTCATCAGGCGGAAGACACGGGCATTGGATACGACGTCATTGCGCTCGAGATTATTGGCGATCTCGATGAGGCCTGCGCCGTTGCGCACGGTGAAATGTGTGTTCGTCTGAAGCGGACCGGGCTCCTGGAACGCATTGATCATGTAATAGAAGGCTGCGACAGCAAGCACACAGACGGCAACCGCAAGCGTCATCAGAAAATTCAGGAAGATCACCAGCTGGCCATGGGCCTTGCGGGAACGCTTCGGTGGAGCCGGCACTTTTTCCGGCCGAAGCGCTTCGGTCGGGGATTTCGGGATGATCGGGCCGCGATTGCCCTCACCCGCGCCGTCTCGTCCGTATGGTCCCTGGCTGTTCTGGTTCGTGTCGCTCACCGTCGGTCCTTTTCAGTTCGGCGTTGTCAGCGCTTTTTGCGCAGGTAATGCGGCAAAAACAGGTTCGGAATGCCTTCCTGCACCACATAGAGACATCGTGAAGACCTCATTGTCCTCCTTCACGAATCGTCGTTTCCGGCAAAGCCGGTCAAGGAAAGCCATCTGCGGCGGGAAATTCACCCGCAGCAGGAAATCATTCCGAAACCGGCAAACCGTCTTCCGTAAACGACTACAATATCGGCGCGAAAATCGAAATGGCTTTCGCAAGCCGCAATGCGTTCTTCAAAGAAGAGCGCTCTCAGGCACCCGGCGGGAGGGAGCCGCACCGCTTTAGGCGGTTTGCGGCACCGGGTTTTCGTCGTGATTTACGCTTCGTAGCGACGCAGTACGAGGGAGGCGTTGGTGCCGCCAAACCCGAAGGAGTTCGACAAGGCGACGTTGACCTGCCTCTTGCGCGCCTTGTGCGGCACCAGATCGATCTTCGTCTCCACGTCGGGATTGTCGAGGTTCAGCGTCGGCGGAACGATATTGTCGCGGATCGCAAGCGTGGCGAAAATCGCCTCGATAGCGCCAGCTGCTCCGAGAAGATGGCCGGTGGCCGACTTTGTGGAAGACATGGAAATCTTCGACGCCGCGTCACCAACCAGCCGCTCGACCGCACCAAGCTCGATCGTATCGGCCATGGTGGACGTGCCGTGGGCGTTGATGTAGTCGATATCGTCAGGCGTGAGGCCGGCGCGCTTCAGCGCCATCGCCATGCAGCGATACGCGCCATCGCCATCTTCTGACGGTGCGGTGATGTGATAGGCATCACCGGAAAGGCCGTAACCGACGACTTCGGCATAAATCTTTGCGCCGCGCGCCTTGGCATGTTCCAGCTCTTCCAGAACGACGATACCGGCACCTTCGCCCATGACGAAACCGTCACGGTCGCGGTCATAGGGACGCGATGCCTTCTGCGGATCGTCGTTATGCTGGGTGGAAAGCGCCTTGCAGGCGGCAAAGCCGGCAAGCGCGATGCGGCAGACCGGCGATTCGGCGCCACCTGCGACCATGACCTCGGCATCGCCGAACGCAATCATCCGGGCAGCATCGCCGATGGCATGCGCGCCGGTCGAGCAAGCCGTCACTACGGCGTGGTTCGGACCGCGCAGCTTGTGACGGATTGAGACGTGGCCGGAAACCAGGTTGATCAGACGGCCGGGAATGAAAAATGGAGAAATGCGGCGGGGCCCCTTGTCGCGCAGCGTATAACCCGCCTCGACAATACCTTCCAGACCGCCGATGCCGGAGCCGATCAGAACGCCCGTGGCGATCTGGTCCTCGTCCGTTTCGGGATGCCAGCCGGCGTCCGCAAGCGCCATGTCGGCGGCGGCCACACCGTAAAGGATGAACGGATCGATCTTGCGCTGCTCTTTGAGTTCCATCCAGTCATCGGCATTGAACGTGCCGTTGGAGCCATCGCCGACGGGAATGCGACAGGCAATCTTTGCGGGCAAGTCTTCGACTTCGAACTCAGTCACGAGACGGGCACCGTTCTGGCCGGCAAGCAGCCGTTCCCAGGTGATTTCCGTTCCGCATCCAAGAGGAGATACCATGCCGGTACCGGTGATAACGACACGCCTCATCGCCAACGCTCCGCCCTTATCCAAATCATCGGTCTTTTTGCAACGCCACACACCATGGAATGGCGGGAACAGGCGCTGCACCATTTTGAATGTCCGCATAATCTTCCGCAGGCCGGAGCCGGTTCGGAAACTTATGCATTCGTCAGGACGCACGTCTTTCGGGCGCGTTCTGTTTCACGATAAAATATTGGCCCGGACAAGCCGGGCCAAGACGGGAGGTTGTTACACCTCCCCAATACAGGTCGATCAGGCCTGGGCCTTCTCGATGAACTTGACAGCGTCGCCAACAGTCAGGATCGAGTCAGCTGCGTCGTCTGGGATCTCGACGCCGAATTCTTCTTCGAAAGCCATGACCAGTTCAACGGTATCGAGCGAATCAGCGCCCAGATCGTCAATGAAGCTTGCGCCTTCAACAACTTTGTCGGCGTCGACGCCCAGATGATCAATTACAATTTTCTTTACGCGTTCTGCGATATCGCTCATGTCGGTTTCCTCGACCTTTATTTTGAAGGGAATGCCTTACGGCACCCTGCCCTGTTAGAAGCCCTCATGCGCCGTTCAAATCCGGCACTGCTGGCAAACCCGTTCAACCCGGTCCAAGCTAGACATCGTCGCGCAAAATCGCAACGGCTTCCTGTCTCTCCGGGACGACTGTTCACAGTCTTGGCCCGATTAACACGGTTTCAACCGGTCGAAAAGCCTGAAAACGCGCTAAGCACAACGTATGACAGGCAATTTCGCCGGAAACCGGCATGGAGGGTCTTGCGGCGCCCGACACCAAACAAGGTGCAGAAACAGCGCCGCAATCGTTTCAAGACGCCTTTCAGGTGGCGTCAGATCATCGCCATGCCGCCATTGACGTGCAAGGTCTGGCCGGTCATGTAAGCAGCTTCAT
This sequence comes from Agrobacterium sp. SORGH_AS_0745, assembly GCF_030818995.1. Taxonomy (NCBI): domain Bacteria; kingdom Pseudomonadati; phylum Pseudomonadota; class Alphaproteobacteria; order Hyphomicrobiales; family Rhizobiaceae; genus Agrobacterium; species Agrobacterium sp. SORGH_AS_0745. Next base: position 1,751,202 of record NZ_JAUTBI010000003.1, on the reverse strand, counting down.
TGGAAGCCAGATAAAGTACGGCCGAAGCGACTTCGGCGCCCGTTCCCATGCGCTTCATGGGAATGGCACCCATGATGGCGTCTTTCTGCTTGTCGTTCAGCTTGCCGGTCATCGCGCTTTCGATGAAGCCGGGCGCCACGCAGTTGACGGTGACGTTGCGGGTGGCGATTTCCTGTGCCAGCGACTTCGAAAAACCGATCATGCCGGCCTTGGAGGCGCAGTAGTTCGCCTGACCGGGATTGCCGGTGACGCCGACGATGGAGGTGATGTTGATGATGCGGCCGAAACGGCGGCGCATCATCGGATGCGTCAGTTCACGCGTCAGGCGGAACATCGCGGTCAGGTTCACCTCGATGACGTTGTCCCAGTCCTCGTCGCTCATGCGCACGAACAGGCCGTCCTTGGTAATCCCGGCATTGTTGACAAGAATGTCGACGCCTTCCAGCTCGGCCTCGGCCTTTTCGCCCAGAGCCTTGACCTCGGCACGATCGGCAAGGTTGGCCGGGAAAATCTTGACGCGGTCGCCAAGTTCCGCCGCCAGGGCTTCGAGCTTTTCAACGCGCGTGCCGTGCAGGCCGACGGTTGCGCCCTGGCTGTGCAGAAGGCGGGCGATTTCCTCGCCAATGCCGCCGGTCGCGCCGGTTACGAGAGCCTTGCGGCCTGTCAGATCAAACATGTTCCGTTCCTTCTTTAGAGCAATTCCGCAAAAAGCCTTTTAGCGGAATTGCATCGGGAATTACCGTAAAACAAAAAGCCGATGCGGGGCGAAGCCCGTCTCAGCCGATAAGAGTGGCGAGAAGCTGGTCGATATCGGCAGCGCCGTTGACGGCAACGCCGTTCACCGTCTTGTCGATGCGACGGGCAAGACCCGTCAGCACCTTGCCCGAGCCGATCTCGTAAAGCTGCGTCACATTGTTGGCGGCGAACCATTCCACCGTCTCGCGCCAGCGCACTTGGCCCGTCACCTGCTCGACCAGCAAAGCGGCGATCTCATTGGCGTCGGAAACGGGGGCGGCACGCACATTGGCGATAACAGGCACGACCGGGTTATTCTTTTCGACAGCCGCCAGCGCCTCGCGCATGGCTTCCGCCGCCGGCGCCATCAGCGCGGAATGGAAGGGCGCGGAAACCGGCAGCATGATGGCGCGCTTGGCGCCCTTTTCGGAAGCGATCGCAGCCGCCTTCTCGACAGCCGCCTTACCGCCGGAAATGACCAGCTGGCCGCCGCCATTGTCGTTGGCAATCTGGCAGACGCCGAGAATGGAAGCCTCTTCACAGATTGCCGAAACAGCATCGTGCTCCAGCCCGATGATCGCTGCCATCGCGCCCTCGCCCACCGGCACGGCAGCCTGCATGGCATTGCCGCGGATGCGGAGAAGCCGTGCGGTATCGGCAACCGAGAAGGTGCCGGCAGCACAGAGCGCGGAATATTCACCGAGCGAATGGCCAGCGACATAAGAAACGGCGTCGGAGAGCTTCAGACCCCGCGCTTCCAGAACCCGCATGACCGCCATGGACACCGCCATGAGCGCCGGCTGGGCATTGGCCGTCAGCGTCAGCGTTTCTTCCGGGCCATTCCACATGATGTCGGAAAGCTTCTGGCCGAGCGCGTCATCGACCTCCTGGAACACAGCCCGTGCTTCCGGATAGGTATCGGCGAGTTCCTTGCCCATGCCGATGGCCTGGCTTCCCTGACCGGGAAATGTGAATGCAATACCCATGGGATGTGGTCCTTCTTGTCTGGCCTTGCCTTTATTCTTTTCGACTTCCATTCACATTCCGGCCTGCGGAGTCAAGGCTTGAAGCCCTTCGGCACCCCATCGACGCGGTTTTGCCGATCTATTTTCCCCTTTCTTTTCATCATATTTTTTCTTGCACTGCGGCAATTCCCCATTACTTTCATGCCACCTTTCAAAATATCTGGCCAAGCACCGGGACATTTCCATGAAACAGAGACTATTGGGCCGCACGGGCATTTCCGTGTCCGAAATTTGCCTTGGCACAATGACGTGGGGCACGCAAAACACTGAAGCCGAAGCGCATGCGCAGATGGATTACGCGCTGGAGAACGGCGTCAATTTCTTCGATACGGCCGAGCTTTACCCCACCACCCCCGTTTCCGCCGAAACGCAGGGACGGACGGAAGACTATATCGGCACATGGTTCGAAAAGACCGGCAAGCGTGACCAGGTCGTGCTCGCCACCAAGGTCGCCGGTTCCGGGCGTGACTATATTCGCGGCGGGGCGCGATATCGATGCGAGCGCCATCCGCGAGGCAGTAGATACCAGCCTCACGCGCCTGAAAACGGATTACATCGACCTCTATCAGATCCACTGGCCGAACCGTGGCACCTATCACTTCCGCGGCGCCTGGAGCTTTGATGCTTCCGGTCAGGAAAAGGAGCGCACGCTTGCCGAGATAACCGAAAAGCTCGACACGCTCGGCGAGCTGGTAAAGGCCGGCAAGATCCGCGCTATCGGCCTTTCCAACGAAAGCGCCTGGGGTACACAGAAATATATCGATATTGCCGAGGCCCGTGGCCTGCCGCGCGTCGCAACCATCCAGAACGAATATAACCTGCTTTATCGCAGCTTCGATCTCGACATGGCGGAAGTCGCCCATCACGAAGATGTCGGCCTGCTGGCCTACTCGCCGCTGGCGGCGGGGCTGCTCACCGGCAAGTATCAGAACGGCGCACGCCCTGCGGGCTCGCGCGGCACCATCAACAAGGACCTCGGCGGTCGCCTGCAGCCGCATCAGGAAGCGCCGGTCAAGGCCTATCTTGAGCTAGCCGCACAACACGGCATCGATCCGGCACAGCTCGCCATCGCCTTCTGCCTGACACGCCCCTTCATGGCCTCCGCCATCATCGGCGCAACGACCATGGAGCAGCTGAAGGTGGATATCGCAGCAGCCGATGTCGCCTTGTCCGACGACGTCCTGAAAGGCATCGCGGCGATCCATCGGCAGTATCCGATGCCGATCTGACGACAGCGCAGCGCGCTTTTTCGCCTCCGGTCCTTGCATTCCGGGCAAAAATGGATATAAGCGCGCTGTTCACAACACCCGGTCCAATTGGCTGGTGGCTGAACGGAGGGCTGGTTTCGGTAACGAAACAGCAGGAACCATAAGGTTTTTCCGGCCTCCCGTGTCTCCGCTCTCGACCGTCTCGAACAACGCTTTTCTTGCTTTAAGGCTTCGCAGCCTAACCAGGAGCAGTCGTTGAGGCTTAGCGCCGTTGCCGGGTGAAGGACGAAACGCAAGAAAGGCAAAGCTTAAATGGCTCTTTACGAACACATCTTCCTTGCCCGGCAGGATATTTCTGCCCAGCAGGTCGACGCACTTGTCGAGCAGTACAAGGGCGTTATCGAATCGTTCGGCGGTAAAGTCGGACGCGTCGAGAACTGGGGTCTGAAGTCCCTCACCTACCGCATCAAGAAGAACCGCAAGGCTCACTACGCTCTCATGGACATCGACGCTCCGGCGCCTGCGATCCACGAAATCGAGCGCCAGATGCGCATCAACGAAGACGTTCTTCGCTACATGACCATCGCCGTCGAAGCCCACGAAGAAGGCCCGTCCGCGATGATGCAGAAGCGCGACCGTGACGACCGTCCGCGCCGCGATGGCGACCGTCCGGATCGTGGCCCGCGTGAAGATCGTGGTCCCCGCGCACCGCGCGAAGGTGGCTTCGGCGACCGCGAAGACCGTCCGCGCCGTCCGCGCGAAGACCGTGCATAAGGAGAATTGACCAATGGCTGATACATCCTCTTCCCAGGCACGCCGCCCGTTCCACCGCCGTCGCAAGACGTGCCCCTTCTCCGGCGCAAACGCTCCGAAGATCGACTACAAGGACGTTCGTCTCCTGCAGCGCTACATTTCCGAGCGCGGCAAGATCGTTCCTTCCCGCATCACGGCCGTTTCCCAGAAGAAGCAGCGCGAACTCGCCCAGGCGATCAAGCGCGCCCGTTTCCTCGGCCTGCTGCCTTACGTCGTAGCGTAATGATTTGAAACGAGGCCGCGCTTTGGCGCGGCCTCGTCTTCCACGATGCAACTGACTTTTAATCAGTAGGTTGCGAGTTCAAATCCTTCCGCGTTGGGCGCGGATCGATACCATAAAACCCATGTTGGGGACGACGATCCTGATTGGACCGGTCCTCTAACTGCTCAAGTTTCCAGCAGGACAGCGAAGTGCAAAAGTTGAACCAGACAGTGCTGATCACCGGCGTTCTCGCCGGCATATGCGCCGCGTTTCTAACGCTTGGCGCAACGGCACAGTCGTCCTTTTCCTTCCTGCTTTACGCCGGTTCCGCCATGCCCATCTTCATCGCCGGCATGGGCTGGGGCAATCGCGCAGCCGTCGTTGCGATCATCACCACGGCTATCATCGGCGCGCTCGTCATATCGCCGCTTTTCTCGCTGACCATTGCGATCTTCACGCTGATCCCGGCGGGCTGGCTTTCGCATCTTGCCAATCTGGCGCGCCCGGCCTCGGAACTCGGCGGCCCGGATGACCTGCTTGCCTGGTATCCGCTGTCCGGCATCGTCCTGCATCTCTGCCTTCTGGTTTCGGTTGCCGTCGTCATTCTCGGCTGGATGATCGGTTACGGTCCCGATCTCGTCGCGCGCATGGTCGATCTGATGATGACCTCCGTGCAGAGCCGCGAACCGCTGTTCGAACCCAATGTCGAGGCACTGGCGCAGACGAAGTCGCTGCTGGTTCTGATGCTGCCGATCGTTCAGAGGCGGCCTGTGGGTCATCCTTTTGTTTGCTGCCTATTATTTCGCGGCCCGGCTGGTCGGTTCCTTCGGCAAGGGTCTTCGCCCACGCGAGGACATTCCTTCCGCACTGCGCATGCACCGCAACGCCATCTTCGTTTTTCTCTGTGGCATCGTCGCCATGTTCTTCGGGGGCGTCGCCGCGATGGTCGGCGCAGTCGTCTGCGGCACCTTCGGTGCGGGCTTCCTGATGGCGGGTTACGCCTCGCTGCACAAACGCGCGCGTGGAAAGGACTGGCGTCTGCCGGTTCTCATCCTCGCCTATCTCTCGGCGGTCTTTGTCTTCCCGCTGCTTATCATTCTCGTTTTGGGATTGAGCGACGTGCGCAGCACGATCTCCCTCACCCCAACGCGGAAAACTGACAATACGAACGAAACCAACACATAGAAAGGATCAAGAAGATGGACGTTATTCTTCTCGAACGCATCAACAAGCTCGGCCAGATGGGCGAAACCGTAAAGGTTCGCGACGGTTACGCACGTAACTTCCTGCTGCCGCAGGGCAAGGCGCTGCGCGCCAACGCCGCCAACAAGACCCGTTTCGAAACCGAGCGCGCAACGCTTGAAGCCCGTAACCTGGAGCGCAAGTCGGAAGCCCAGAAGGTTGCCGAAGCACTCGAAGGCAAGTCCTTCATCGTCGTTCGCTCGGCTGGCGAAACCGGTCAGCTTTACGGTTCTGTTGCTGCTCGCGACGTCGTTGAAATCCTCGGCGCCGAAGGCTTCAACATCGGCCGCAACCAGGTTGAACTGAACACGCCGATCAAGACCATCGGCCTGCACAACGTTACCCTGCACCTGCACGCCGAAGTCGAGCTTCAGGTCGAGCTGAACGTTGCCCGTTCTGCCGAAGAAGCCGAGCGTCAGTCCAAGGGCGAAAGCCTCACCTCCGCCGACGCCATCTACGGCGTTGACGAAGACGCCCTGCGTCCGGAAGACTTCTTCGATCCGGAAGCTGACGGCAACGACGACGACGAATAAGATTTGGCCTTGTGGTCATAAGGAAAACCCCGGATGGCGACATCCGGGGTTTTTTTGGTTTTGTGACTGGAGTGTGCGGAGAGGTTACCCCCCCCTCTGCCCTGCCGGGCATCTCCCCCACAAGGAGGGAGATCAGCAGGGCGATCCCACATCGCTAATAGCCGCAACGTTGAGGTTGTCGAGCGCAAGCCACAATTCGATCTCCACCCTTGTGGGGGAGATGTCCGGGAGGACAGAGGGGGCGCCTCTCGGCATACTCCAATAGCCAGACTACCTCGCCGCCGTCTCCGCCCCCTCAGGCGCCACGCTCTTGTCCACATGCACGACCACCGACATGCCCGGCGACAGATCCGCTGCCAGCGGCTGATCGGCGTCGATTGCGATACGCACGCCGAGACGCTGGGCGATCTTCACGAAATTGCCGGTGGCATTGTCGGGCTTGATGACAGCGAATTCCGATCCCGTTGCGGGCGAGAACCGCTCGACGCGGCCGTTGAGCTTGCGGCGATGCAGGGCATCCACCGAGATCGTCACCGGCTGGCCGACCTGCATGCCCGCGAGCTGGGTTTCCTTGAAATTGGCGATGACCCAGACATCATGCGGCACAACCGCCATCAACTGCGTTCCGGCCGTCACATACTGACCGGTGCGCACGCCGATTTCGCCGAGCCTGCCGTCCACCGGCGCGTGAATTTCGGTATTGTCGAGATCGATCCTGGCGAGTTCGACCGCAGCCTCGGCATTGGCGACAGCGGCCTGCAGGGAACTGCGGTTAACGATGATCGTCTGCAAATCCTGCCGCGAGACCTCAAGTGCCGCTTTCGCCTGCGAGAGCGATGCCCTCGCCTTTTCAAGCGCAGCATGCGCCTCTTCCTGCAGGCTGGAGGTGCCGGCACCGCTTTTGATGAGGTTGTCCTGACGGTCTGATGCCAGTTGCGCCTGTTTCAGAGATGCCTGCGCGCTATCGACAGCCGCCTCGCTGGAACGGATATTGGCGTTGGCGGCGTTTTCCTGCTGGCGGGAATTGTCCAATGCCGCCTTTTGCGTATCCAGCGCGGCTCCCGCCTGCGCCTGCTTCTGGCGGTAGATGCGGTCGTCTATCTTCGCCAGCAACGTGCCCTGTTTGACCTCCTGATAGTCCTTCACCGGCACATCCACGACATAACCGCTCACCTGCGGGCTCATCGTCGTCACGTAACCACGCACGAAGGCGTTGTCGGTCATTTCGACGGTGGAAAGGAATGGCGGCAGGCGCCATGCATAGAGCACCAGCGCGACGCCGGCGAGGCCACCGAGCAGAACGAGAATGGAAACGGGGGTAAAAATCTTCTTCAGCATATTATCACTCTTGGAGGTTCAAGACTGTGGCGCCGGCGCGGCATCGACATTGTCCCGGAAAAAGCGGGGACGGATGCGCAGCCATGCAAGGTGGAGCAAAAGCGCCATGAGCGCCAGCGCCGCAACGGTGGAAATCAACAGGAACGTATCGTTATAGGCGAGCACATAGGCTTCCTTGGTAACCTGCTGGCCAAGGAGGGAAAGCCCCTCGGCCTTCAGCAGCGCCGGATCGGTGATGACGTGGCTGTAGGCGCCGGAAAGTTGCGACACGCGCTGGGCGACCAATGGGTTGGTGAGCAGGATATTTTCCACCAGAATATTGGAATGGAATTTTTCGCGCAGCGTCACGAAACTGCCGAGCAGCCCGGTCATCAACATCGATCCGGTGATCTGGGTGAACAGGAAGATGGTGATGAAATTCACCAGATAGGGCGCTCCGCGCGCAAGTGCGGCAGCGAACCCCTTTGCCATAACGGGCGGCAGGAACATGGCCGCACCGAAGGCGATCATCATCTGGCTCAGATACATCTGCGCTGGCCGCGTCAGATTGTTGGACTGGCTGTCCAGAAAAGCGCCGGCCGCAATCAGGGTAAGCGCAATCACATGAGCGGTATCGACATATTTCGTCAGCATCAGCCAAGCACAGGCCGCACCGCCGAGAACCGTCGCCAAAAGCACCAGAGCATAAAGCGTGATCGTCTGGTCGTTCAAAAGGCCAAGCTGCTGGTAGAAACTCACCGCCGTCGAGGATTGCTCGGAGGAAACTGCACGGTAGATGAGAAGGACCGCTATGACATGCAGGTTGGTTTTCGAAAAAATCCAGCGCAGGTCAAGCAGCGGGTTCTTGCGCGGCAACTCGATGACGACCATCAGCGTGAGAAGCGTGATCGACGTGGCCAGAAGCACGCCCAGCCACCATGTTTCGAACCACCAGTAAAACCGGCCAAGCGTGAGCATGACCGCAAGACAGCCAAGGCCACCCGCAAACAGAAGGTAGCTCAGAATATCCGTGCGCTCGATGACTTTCGCCCGCGGCGGCGGCGTGACTTTCAACAGGTAGATCAAGGCGAGCGAGATCAGCGCGAAGCCCATTTCCATCGTGTAGAGGGCATTCCAGCCGCCGATTTGCAGCAAGGAAGGCGAGACGATGCGCGCGAGCGGTGCAGACAGCAAGGTTCCGGTGAGCGCGATGCTGAAGCCCAGCGAGAATTTCCGTGCCGGCGGAAAGGCCTCCAGAATGTAGAGAAAGCCGAGCGAAGAAAGAGGTGCCGCCGCCATGCCGCTGAGGAAGCGGATGACGATCGCCGAATGCAAATCTGTCACGAACAGGTTGAGGCATGAGGCGACGACGAAGACGATGATCGAAAGTTCGGCAAAGGGCCGCAGGCCATATTGCGTTCGCACCTTGAACAGCGCGATGGAAAACGTGGCATAGGGGGCCATATAGGCGGCGGAAAGCCAGGCGACCTCGGCCACCGTGGCGGAAAATTCGCCCTGCAACTGGTATAGATTGGCCATGACGAGGTTCATGCCCAATCCTTGGGTGATGAAGAACGCCAGGCCCGCGAAGATGAAACACAGCCGCAGCCACACTGGCCGCTCCACCGGTTGCGGCGCGGCGGCCGCAGCAGCAGATTCCGGCGCGCCCGCCGGCTTTACCGTCACGTCGGCATTTTCAGAGGCGGTCTCATCTGCCGTTTGCGGCACCACGGTACTCACGATTGCGCCCTCCCGCTTGCCAGATTTTGCAGATTGGCCGAAAGCCTGCGCATGACATCCAGCGCCATCGCCAGATCCTGCGAGGAAACATCGGCGGCGATTTCAGAACGGAGCGATTTTGCCACCGCCTGCACCGTTTCGGAGGTTTTCTCGCCCTCCTCCGTCATGTGGATGCGTTTGGCACGGCGGTCGGTTTCGTCGGAGCGGCGCTCGATGAGGTTCTGTTTCTCCATGCCGTCAAGCACGCGCACCAGCGTCGGCGTTTCGATTTCCATTTCCTCGGCAAGCTCCGTCTGGGTCAGCGGCCCACGTCGCGACAGCGCGAAAAGCGCACGCGCACGCGCCAGAGTCAGGCCGCTTTCCCCTACCCGCGCGTCAAAAAATGCGCGCAGCTTGCGGGTGAAGGCGGACACCTCGTCCAGAAGCTGTTCCTTGTCGGTTTCGCGGGACATGTCAGCAAGCCTTATAATTAGCACACTACTTATTTTCTGCCTATTTATTTGGAAGCCTGCCGATTTTCAAGTTTCTTTCACGTCGGGTCTGCCATGCGATAAACTCATGGCAGCGAATCACGTTGCCGGGAATTTCCCGCACCTTGTCCCCACCCGCCTGTGGATTGCTGGGGACAACTGAAGATGTGATCCAGCTTCGCAGACAGGACGTCAGGCTGCCATAGAGTGTTGCAACAATATCATTGACTGCCATGGCCAAGGAAGCCAAACCCGAAGTGTAGTGGCAAGGCAAAGGGAGATCGTGCAAACCATGAACGACGCTGTGAGAAAGATCACCCCCGCGCAACCGGCGGAACCGCATTACCGCGAGGCGCCGAACAATATCGAGGCCGAACAGGCGCTGCTGGGCGCCATCCTCGTTAACAACGACGCCTATTACCGCGTGTCGGACTTCTTGAAGCCCGTGCATCTTTACGAACCGCTGCACCGCAAGATTTTCGAAGTGGCGGGCGACATCATCCGCATGGGCAAGACCGCAAATCCGGTAACCATCAAGACCTTCCTGCCCGCAGACGATAAGGTCGGCGACCTGACGGTGGCGCAATATCTGGCGCGTCTGGCGGCAGAAGCCGTTTCGATCATCAATGCGGAAGATTACGGCCGGGCGATTTACGATCTGGCGCTGCGCCGCGCGCTGATCCAGATCGGCGAGGATGTCGTCAACATCGCCTATGATGCGCCGCTGGACATGCCGCCGCAGGCGCAGATCGAAGACACCGAGCGCCGCCTGTTCGAACTGGCGGAAACCGGCCGCTACGATGGCGGCTTCCAGTCGTTCAACGATGCGGTGGCGCTGGCGATCGACATGGCGGGCGCCGCCTTCGAGCGTGACGGCAATCTTTCCGGCATTTCCACCGGCATCCACTCGCTCGACGCCCGCATGGGCGGCCTGCAGCGTTCCGACCTTATCGTACTTGCCGGTCGTCCGGGTATGGGCAAGACCTCGCTTGCCACCAACATCGCCTATAACATCGCCGCGACCTACGATCAGGAAGTACAGCCTGATGGTTCGTTCAAGGCGAAAAACGGCGGCGTCGTCGGCTTCTACTCGCTCGAAATGTCGTCCGAACAGCTGGCAACCCGTATCATTTCAGAGCAGACGGAAGTGTCTTCCTCGAAAATCCGCCGCGGTGACATTACCGAGGCCGATTTCGAGAAGCTCGTCGCCTGCTCCCAGATGATGCAGAAGGTGCCGCTTTACATCGACCAGACCGGTGGTATCTCCATCGCCCAGCTTTCCGCCCGTGCACGTCGACTGAAGCGCCAGCGTGGTCTTGACGTCCTGGTGGTCGACTATATTCAGCTGATGACCGGCGCCGGCAAAAGCGGTGAGAACCGCGTGCAGGAAATCACCCAGATCACCACGGGCCTTAAGGCGCTCGGCAAGGAACTCAATGTTCCCATCATCGCGCTTTCACAGCTCTCCCGTGCGGTGGAAAGCCGTGAAGACAAGCGCCCGCAGCTTTCCGACCTGCGTGAATCGGGCTCGATCGAGCAGGACGCCGACGTGGTGCTGTTCGTGTTCCGTGAAGAGTATTACGTCAAGAACATGGAGCCGCGCGATATTTCCGATCCGAAATATGCCGAGTGGGAGGCCCTGTTCGACAAGGTGAAAGGCACCGCGGACGTCATCATCGCCAAGCAGCGTCACGGACCCACCGGCACGGTGAAACTCGCCTTCCAGTCCGAATTCACCCGCTTCGCGGATCTGGCCGACCCGAGCTTCAGCCAGTACGAAGAGCATTGACCGCGCTGTCGCGCGACCGCGCCAGCAATCGCTGATAAATTACGCCCCATCTGTTTCAGGATGAGGCTGAATCTTTTCAGGGGTTTGGGGCTGTAATTTCAGAATGCGACTCATTGATTATTACGCTCGGCAACGCGATGACCTGATCGCCGGCGCGGATGCTGCTCTGGCGATGGGTGATGGCGATGATGGTAATATCGCTGTCGACCCGTCTTAGCTGATCCATGATTTCGCGCTCCGTTTCCTCGTCCAGCGCCGAGCTAGCCTCATCGAGGAGCAGAATGGATGGTTCGCCATAAAGCGCGCGGGCAATCGCCACCCGCTGGCGCTCGCCGCCGGAGAGTTTCAGCCCCCTTTCGCCGACGACGGTATCGAACCCTTCCGGCATTGCCTGAATCCGGTCGAGTATGGCGGCGCGCTCTGCGGAGCGGCGCAGCCTTTCCTCGTCTAGCACCCGCCCGAGCACGATATTGCTGCGCAGTGTATCGTTTAGCAATTGCACTTCCTGCGGAACGATACCAGCGGCGGCAAACCAGTCCTCCCGGTCGATTGCAGTCAGATCGATTCCGTCGATGGTGATGCGGCCGGATTGCGGCGCCATGGTTTTCTGCAGTAGCCGGAAAAGTGTGGATTTGCCGGAACCGGTTTCGCCGATGATGAAGGTCAGGCGTCCTGGCGCCGCCGTGAAAGAAACTCCTTCAACGCCGCGACCGTTTTCATAACGAAAACCCACATGATCGAATTCAATCTCTTTACCCGATAGCCGTAGGCGGTTGACATGCGGCGGCTCTTCCTCTTCCGGCGCACTCCACATGCGGGCATAGGGCGCGAAATGGGCGAAGGACCGAATCGCCTCGCTGATCGACTGTCCGATCAGTTCGAAAGGCATGTTGAGTTGCAGCAGCAGCGTGTTGAACAGAACGATATCGCCTATCGACAAGTCTCCCGCCTCATAACGCGGCAAAAGGAGATAGAAGCCAATGATCATCTGTGCCGTGAGTGCAAGCGAGATGGTGAAGACGAAACCGATCCGGCGCAGTGAATAAACCCGCCAGTTACGGTAGATCACTCCCGCATTGTCCGCAAACCGGCGCTTCATCCAGGCCGTGCTGCCCGTATGCCGCAAAGGCTCGATCATGCCGATGGCGTTTCCTACAAAACCGGCATTTTCCTGCCCGGCTTCGATGGCCTTTTCGAGAAAAGGCGAAGTCAGACGGTTCGAGGCGAGCGTAAGCGAGATGAAGGCCGCCCCATAGAGAATGACGATGGCGACCAGATCCACACTGAGGATCGCTCCCAATAAAAGGGTGCTGAACAGAAACGTGGCAATTCCGGGCACGAAATAAATAAGGCCGATCTGCATGATCATCGAGGCGGCCGAAGCACCGCGTGTCTGCGCAGACTGAATTTCCGCGGGATTATGATCGTTGAAGAACGAGGGATGTTTGTGAACGATACGCTCGAAGAAGCGGGTCGTCGCAACATATTCCAGCCGCTCCGAATGAATGACCGACATATATTGCGTGGAGCGCTGAATGCCGGTCGCCAGTGCCGTAAGGGCCGCATAAAGCGAAAATCCAAGCATCCATTGCAGCGGTGCGTCTGGCATATCGTCGATCAGGCGGGAAAACACGAGAGGGCCGACGGTGGTAAGAAGCGACCCGAGCAGGATCGTCAGCAGCAGAAAGATGATCGACGGCCATGACGTCTTCAGATCTTCGGCATAGATGCGGGAAAGCGGTCCGAATGCAACTTCGCGATTGCCCGTCATCACTCTCTCCCGCCCGCGCTGCCTGACAGATGTTACGCGCATTGGATAGCGGCTCGACACTCCCTTCTCAACCCAGTCTCAGGGAGGTTGATTTATATTTAATATGACGCACAAAAGAGATTGGCGGGGGATCGGGCTTTTAGCGATCGGGGCAAGCAGAATCTTTTCAGAACTTTGGCGGGATTGCCTCACAATCCGATTCCGCGCAAAAGCGCCACGGTGACGACGCCGAGCGTTGCGGCTGGGAGCAGGCTGAGGCGGAGCGCCGCGACTGCCGTCACCGCGCAGGCGATTGTTTCCGCCATTCCGCTTGAGAATGCCGTTGGCGTCACCACAGCCATCAAGACGGCAGGCGGAACCACGCCGAGCGCTTTTTTCAGACGCGGCGTCAGGGTGAAATGGTTGACCAGCAGCAGACCCCCAAGACGCGTAGCAACGGTGGCCGCCATCATGGCGAGGATCGCCAGCAGGGTGTTCGTATCAAGCGTCATGCAGGCTGCTCCGCCTCGTCCTCGCAGCCGAAGGCTGCGACGGAAAGCCCCGCAAGCGCACCGGCGGCTATGTACCAGGCGCCTGGGACCAGCGCGTGCGTGACAAAGGCGGCGGCAGCGCTTGCCAGCAGCACCAGGCCCGTTTCCCTGCCCTTCCAGAACCCCATCAGCAGCACGATGAACACGGCCGGAAAAGCGAAGTCCAGACCGATGACCGTCATGTCGCCCATCACCGAGCCTAAAAGCGCGCCCGTGAGCGTGGCGATGTTCCAGACGAGGTAGATTGGCAGCGCAGCGCCGGTGAAAAATGCGGCCGTCAGCCTGCCGGCAACTGCCCTGAATTCCGATAGCGCCCAGGATTCGTCCGTCAGCACCAGCATGGCCGCATATTTTCGCCAGCCGGTAAAATCATCGAGCTTGCCAGCGATGGAAGCGCTCATCAGCACATGGCGAAGATTGACCAGCAGCGCGGCAAAACCGAGCGCGCTCCAGCTTGCCGGATGGGTCCACAGATCCAGGGCGACGAATTGCGAGCCACCTGCAAAGACGAGAATCGACATCAGCGAGGCTTCCAGCGGCGACAATCCCTTGCCGACCGCGACTGCACCGAACACGGCGCCGATCGGCACCATGGCGACCAGCAGGGGTGCCGCAGCTCTCAGGCCTGCGCCAAGCTCTGCACGTTTTTCCAGTACGGACATTGCATTCTCCTTTTCAGAGAGATGCGATTACGCCTGCAAGTTTTTCCAGTCTTGAATGAAAGTGACGTTGCGCTTCGGAATGGCCACCAAAATCACGCTGTCCGGAATTGTCCCGGCGTGACACCGGTGCGCGCCTTGAAATGCCGCGTAAAATGCGCCTGATCGGCAAAACCGCACAGCGCAGCCACCTCGGCCGGCATTTCGCCGGAACGCAGAAGACGGCGCGCGCGCCTTATGCGCACATCCGTCAGATAGGCATGCGGGGTGATGTGGAACTCCTTGCGGAAGGCCCGGATGAGATGCGCGCGGCTGAGACCAGCGATGGACGCCAATTCCTCAAGGCCGATATCGGTCTCGTAATTATCGGAGAGATAGTCGCGGGCGGTATGGACCGCCGTCTTCTCGCGGGTTTCAACGGCCAGGATAATGGCGCTGCCATGCCTGCCGAACAGTGCCGCCAGAACCGAGAACATCCCCTCGTCTGCCTCAAGAGCGCCGGACTTGGCCTCCAGCCTGCGATGCGCCATCTGAAAAGCAGCGGCCATCTGCGGATCACGCGGCAGAAACCTTGGAAAGGACGGCATTCCGTGGAAAGCTCTGCCCGTCACATCCTCGATAATATCACGCAGCAGCGCTGCGTCGGGATAGATCATCCGATAACGATAACCGCCGCCACCCGGCGCACCATCGTGAATCTCGTCCGGATTGATGAGATAGAGATGCCCCGGCCCGGTCTGTTCCCTGGTGCCCTGAATGGTGGAAATCTGCGAGCCGCTTTCGATCGCGCCGATCGAGAAGGTATCATGCGCGTGCGGCGAATATTCATGTGTCAGGAACGTCGCGCTCAGACATTCCATGCCGCCAAAACGCGGGTCGCGCCAGAAACGCGTCGTTTCCGCCGCTGCAACCGGCATGACGTCTATGGCCTGTTCCTGCGAAACATTGTGCATAGAACGACTTTAAACCAATCGGTCATTACCGTCTTGAACAAAAGTGCTAGGGTCCGAACCGGTTCCAAATCAACCGGACGCATGGCATGACAGACGACTTCGAAGACACATTTTCCGAACACGAAACCGACGCTTTCGAACATGCGCCGCTGAGGCTGACCGTCGATCTCGGCGCGCTTGCCGACAATTGGCGCGACATGAAAAAGCGGTCCGGCAAGGCGCGGACGGCGGCTGTCGTGAAAGCAGATGCCTACGGGCTCGGTATCGAGGATTGCGGCGCGACGCTCTACCATGCCGGCGCACGCGACTTCTTCGTGGCAACGGTGTCCGAAGGTGCGACCTTGCGATCCTATGCACCGGAAGCGCGCATCTTCGTGCTGTCAGGCATCTGGCAGGGCCAGGAGCGTCAGGTCTTCGACAATGATCTCGTGCCGGTTCTGGCCTCGGAGGAACAGCTCTCCTTCTGGATGGCGACAGTTGCCGAACGCGGCGAACACCCCTGCGCGCTGCATGTGGATACCGGCTTCAACCGGCTTGGCCTGCCGCTGGACGACGCGCTGTTTCTGGCAGACGACGTGACCCGGCCTGCGAGTTTCGATCCGGTTCTGGTGCTCTCCCACCTCGCCTGCGCCGACACGCCGTCTTCGCCCATGAATAAGGTCCAGCTCGAATCATTCCGCAAGGTTAGCGCCGCTTTCGAAGGAATCGAATCAAGCCTTTCCGCCTCTGCCGGGATCTTTCTGGGACCGGATTATCATTTCGATCTCACCCGCCCCGGCATTGCCCTTTACGGCGGCGAGGCAATCAACGATGTGGCAAACCCGATGCGGCCCGTCGCAAGGGCCGAAGCGCGGATCATCCAGATTCGCGAGGCCGGCGAAGGCCAGACAGTCAGCTATGGCGGCACCTATTTGCTGAAACGGGCGAGCCGCCTTGCCATCGCTTCCGTTGGTTACGCGGACGGATACCAGCGGTCGCTTTCCGGTTCCGGCATTCCATTGCGCGAAATGGGCCATGGCGGTGCTTACGGCGTAGTCAACGGCCACAAGGCGCCGGTCGCCGGTCGTGTAACCATGGATCTCACTATTTTCGATATCACGGACATACCGGCAAACGCTGTCCGCACCGGCGATTATATCGAGCTTTTCGGCCCGAAAGTGCCGCTCGATGAGGTGGCGCGCGCCGCCGGCACCATCGGTTACGAAATGCTGACGGGGCTTGGTTTGCGCTACGAGCGGCAATATCTAATGGCTGACGACTGAACCACGTCTTTAGCTCTTGGAAAGCGGAAGCGACCTGTGCTAAAAGAGAACAAAAGGAGATCGAAATGCCCGAAATCCATTTGAGCGAACAGGACGAAAAGTTCATCGAAGAGCAGGTGGCTGCGGGTGTCTATAGCGATGCGGACGCCGTTATTCATGCGAGCCTGCAATTACTGAGCAGCGATGAAAGAAAAAGAGTCGCGCTTAAATTGCTGATACAGGGCATTGACGACGCTGAAGCAGGCCGGGTTCACCGCTATGCCTCACAAGACGTCTTCCTGAGCGATATCAAACGCGTTTCCGTGCAGCAAAAAACGGGGACCGGTCATTAAAATCCGGACCCCAATCTGGACCACGCGGGCAAGGCGCGATCTTGCCGAAGACCATGGGCCGGGCTTCGCAGTATTGCCTATCGTGGGCGCGTCATCTTCTTTCGTGTTGACGAGGCCGATCTAACCGTTCTGCGCTTGCTGCACGGCCACCAGGACAATTCCGCCAAAGATTTCAAACAAGAAGAAAACTGACATAGATGGCCAAAGCCAAGACCCAATTCGTGTGCCAGAACTGCGGCACGGTTCATACCCGCTGGGCGGGAAAATGCGAAGGCTGCGGCGAATGGAATACCATCGTCGAAGAAGACCCGATGGGCGGCATCGGTTCCGGCCCCGGCAAGACGCCGAAAAAAGGCCGGGCGGTCGCGCTTACGGCGCTTTCGGGCGAGATCGAGGAGGCGCCGCGCATTCCGACCGGCATCAGCGAACTGGACCGGGCAACCGGTGGCGGTTTCGTGCGCGGTTCGGCGGTGTTGATCGGCGGCGATCCCGGCATCGGCAAATCGACCCTGCTGATGCAGGCGGCAGCTGCCCTTTCACGGCGCGGACATCGCGTCATCTATGTTTCTGGCGAAGAAGCGGTAGCGCAGGTGCGTCTGCGCGCCCAGCGGCTGGGTGCGGCGGAAACCGACGTGCTGCTGGCGGCAGAAACGAATGTCGAGGATATTCTGGCGACGATTTCCGAGGGCAAGCGCCCCGATCTCGTCATCATCGATTCCATCCAGACGCTATGGAGCGACACGGCCGATTCCGCTCCCGGCACGGTAACGCAGGTGCGCACCGGCGTGCAGGCAATGATCCGTTACGCCAAGCAGACGGGCGCGACCATGGTGCTGGTGGGCCATGTGACCAAGGAAGGCCAGATCGCTGGTCCCCGCGTGGTGGAGCACATGGTCGACGCCGTGCTTTATTTCGAAGGCGACCGCGGCCACCATTACCGCATTCTGCGCACCGTCAAGAACCGCTTCGGGCCGACGGACGAGATCGGCGTGTTTGAAATGTCCGATCGCGGATTGCGCGAGGTCTCAAACCCGTCCGAACTGTTCCTTGGCGAGCGCAATGAGAAATCTCCCGGTGCCGCAGTCTTTGCCGGCATGGAGGGCACCCGTCCCATTCTGGTCGAGGTGCAGGCGCTGGTCGCGGCCACCTCGCTCGGCACGCCGCGCCGCGCCGTGGTCGGCTGGGACAGTTCGCGGCTCGCCATGATCCTTGCCGTGCTTGAAGCCCATTGCGGCGTGAAGCTCGGTCAGCACGACGTTTATCTGAACGTCGCCGGCGGATACCGCATTTCCGAACCGGCTGCGGATATGGCGATAGCTTCTGCGCTGGTTTCCTCGCTTGCCGGTCTTGCCCTGCCTGCCGATTGCGTCTATTTCGGCGAGATCAGCCTGTCGGGCGCGGTACGGCCCGTCTCGCATACGGGCCAGCGTTTGAAAGAAGCTGAAAAACTCGGTTTCTCCGCCGCACTTCTGCCGTCTGCTTCGGCTGAATTGCCGAAAGCGGGCAAGGGGCGCTGGACGGAAATAGAAAGCCTGCCGGACCTCGTGGCGCGCATCGCCGGTTCCGGCAACCGGTTCAAACAGGTTGAGGACGACTAAGATTGATCCTTTCGCCAAGGGAAACAGTGGTGTAAGAGGATCGCACAATTGGCAAGGCAGCGCCTGACAGGGCGTCGCACCTCCGGAGTTGGTATATGCCCATTACAATTTTCGACGGCATCGTCATCGCCGTTGTTCTTTTCTCCGCCATTCTCGCGATGGTGCGCGGTTTTTCCCGCGAGATTCTGTCCATCGCGAGCTGGGCCGGTTCGGTCGCCGCCGCCTATTATCTTTTCCCGATCCTGCTGCCCTATGCACGCAACTATACCGATGACGACAAGATCGCCATCGCCGGTTCGGCAGGCGTCGTCTTCCTCATCTCCCTCGTCGTCATTTCCTTCATCACCTCGCGCATTGCCGATTTCATCATCGACAGCCGCATCGGTGCGCTGGATCGCACGCTGGGTTTCCTGTTCGGCGCAGCGCGCGGCATTCTCTTGCTGGTCGTCGCGGTTGCCTTCTGGAACTGGCTGGTGGATGTGAAGACGCAGCCGCAATGGGTAACCCAGGCCAAGTCCAAGCCTTTCCTCGACGGGCTGGTGGGCAAGCTGGAAGCGGTTCTGCCCGACGATATCGAGCCGCAGATCCGCGCCCGTATCCTCGGAAAACCGCAGGAACCGGCAGCCGCGCAGACGCCTGCGGAAGATGTACCGGCGACAAATCCGCCGGCAACGAATAATTGACACAGTGTCGCGCCTTGCAATGCATGCAAGGCGCGCTATTTGTGCTAAATATCAAGCACGACACAGACTGGCCGACCGGGAGACAAGCTCACCGGAAAGGTCTTTCGTTTTTCTCGGTAGAGAGCAAGGGCAAGCCGGATGATTGAGCCGCTTTCGCATTCCACTTTCAATGAAGAGATCGACGGCGACACGCTGCACGAAGAGTGCGGCGTGTTCGGCATTCTCGGCCACGCCGATGCCTCCGCCCTGACTGCACTGGGCCTGCATGCGCTTCAGCATCGCGGCCAGGAGGCAGCAGGCATCGTCTCCTTCGATGGCAAGCGCTTCCATCAGGAACGCCATATGGGCCTCGTCGGCGATCATTATACCGATCCTGCAACCCTTGCCCGCCTGCCCGGCTCCATCGCGATTGGCCATACCCGCTACTCCACGACAGGCGAAGTGGCGATGCGCAACGTGCAGCCACTGTTTGCCGAGCTGGAAGAAGGCGGCATTTCGATTGCCCATAACGGCAATTTCACCAATGGCCTGACGCTTCGCCGACAGATCATAGCCACCGGCGCCATCTGTCAGTCGACATCGGATACCGAAGTCGTGCTGCACCTCATCGCCCGTTCGCGTCACAGCTCCACTGCCGACCGTTTCATCGACGCCATCCGCCAGATGGAAGGCGGCTATTCGATGCTGGCGATGACCCGCACCAAGCTGATCGCAGCCCGCGACCCGATCGGCATCCGCCCGCTCGTCATGGGTGAGCTGGACGGCAAGCCGATCTTCTGCTCGGAGACCTGCGCTCTCGATATCATCGGCGCGAAATTCGTGCGTGACGTCGAAAACGGCGAAGTCATCATCTGCGAAATTCAGCCTGATGGTTCGATCACCATCGATGCGCGCAAGCCTTCGAAGCCGCAGCCGGAACGTCTCTGCCTGTTCGAATATGTTTATTTCGCCCGCCCCGATTCCGTCGTCGGCGGCCGCAACGTCTATACGACGCGCAAGAACATGGGCATGAACCTTGCCAAGGAAGCGCCGCTGGAAGCTGACGTTGTCGTTCCGGTTCCCGATGGCGGCACGCCGGCAGCGCTCGGTTTTGCGCAGGAAAGCGGTATTCCGTTCGAATATGGAATCATCCGCAACCACTATGTCGGCCGTACCTTCATCGAGCCGACGCAGCAGATTCGCGCTTTTGGCGTCAAGCTCAAGCACTCCGCCAACCGGGCGATGATTGAAGGCAAGCGCGTGGTGTTGGTGGATGATTCGATCGTGCGCGGCACGACTTCATTGAAGATCGTGCAGATGATCCGCGAAGCGGGCGCGAAAGAAGTGCATATCCGCGTTGCCAGCCCGATGATTTTCCATCCGGATTTCTACGGCATCGACACGCCTGATGCCGACAAGCTGCTCGCCAACCAATATGCCGATGTGGACGCCATGGCGAAATTCATTGGCGCCGATTCGCTTGCCTTCCTGTCGATCGACGGTCTTTACCGCGCCGTCGGTGGCGAGAACCGCAACAATGCGCGTCCGCAATTCACGGACCATTATTTCACCGGCGACTACCCTACCCGCCTTCTCGACCAGAACGGCGAGGCGATGGGCAGCAAGATTTCCGTGCTGGCCAGCAACGGCTGATAATCTTGAAATAACAAGCGGCCACCGGCTTCCGGTGGCCGCTTTTTTGTGGCGGGCGATTGAAACCGTGCCCGCTGCGGCGTTTTGATCGCTTGCGGTTGGCGTCAGGGGCTTCATAAAACAAGCGGAATGAATTTCGGAGGGGGCAAAATGACCATCAATCTCAAGGGCAGGATCGCGCTCGTCACCGGCGCGTCGCGCGGTATCGGCTATTTCACGGCGCTGGAACTTGCCAAGGCCGGTGCGCATGTCATTGCCTGCGCCCGCACGGTCGGCGGCCTCGAGGATCTGGACGACGCCATCAAGGCCGTCGGCGGTACCGCGACGCTGGTTCCCTTCGATCTCGCCGACATGAACGCCATCGATGCGCTGGGCGCCAATATCTTCGAGCGCTGGGGCAAGCTCGATATTCTGGTCGCGAATGCCGGTGTTCTCGGCGTCATCTCGCCGGTCGGCCATATCGAGGCGAAAGTCTTCGAAAAGGTCATGACCATCAATGTCACCGCTACATGGCGGCTGATCCGCTCGGTCGAACCGTTGCTCCTGCGATCGGATGCGGGGCGCGCGTTGATCCTGTCTTCCGGTGCTGCCCATAGCTGTCGTCCCTTCTGGGGCGTCTATTCCACCTCCAAGGCCGCCGTTGAGGCACTTGCCCGGACCTGGGCTGCGGAAACCGATAAAACAGCGCTGCGCATCAACAGCATCAATCCCGGCGCGACACGCACCGCCATGCGCGCCCAGGCCATGCCCGGTGAAGACCCCGCAGACGTGCCACACCCTTCTGAAGTTGCCGCCGCCATTGTTCAACTCGCCTCGCCTGAGCTTACCGAAACCGGCAAGCTCTTCGTGGTGCGTGAAGGCAAATTCCTGGATTACCGCCAGCCGGAATAGGCTTTTGGTCAAGGCGGTCTCTTAAGGTGCTTCTGGCGCCTCAGAGAAACGCTTGACCGCGAAACACCGGCACGCCATAAGGCAAGGCATGAAAACAACGATCTGCACCTGCTGCTGAATAATTTTTGCTGGTTCACCACCGGCCAGATCGTTTTCGTCTCCCCGCAAGGTCCAACAGACAAACGGTCCGGCCAGGACAATTGACTGCCTTTAGGGAACGCCCGCATGTCCTTGCGCCTGAAACTCCACAACACCCTGACACGCGAAAAGACGGAATTTGCGCCGATCGACGCCGACAATGTGCGCATGTATGTCTGCGGACCAACGGTTTACGATTTCGCCCATATCGGCAATGCGCGCCCGGTCATCGTTTTCGATGTTCTTTACCGGCTGCTGCGCCACGTCTATGGCGAAAGCCATGTGACCTACGCCCGCAACATCACCGATCTCGACGACAAGATCAACGCAAGGGCGCTGCGCGACTATCCGCATCTGCCGCTGAATGACGCCATCCACGCGGTGACGAAAAAGACCGCCGACCAATTCCATGAGGATGTGGCAGCACTTGGCTGCCTGCAGCCGACCGTTGAACCGCGCGCCACCGACTACATCGCCGAGATGATCGACATCATCGAGAAGCTGATCGCACGCGGCCATGCCTATGCGGCGGGCGGCGAAGTGCTGTTCGACACCCGCTCGATGGCCGATTACGGCCAGCTGTCCAAACGCCCGCTGGACGAACAGCAGGCGGGCGCACGCGTGGCGGTGGAAGCCCACAAGAAGACCCCCGGCGATTTCGTGCTGTGGAAACTTTCCTCTGATAATGAGCCCGGCTGGGAAAGCCCTTGGGGCCGCGGCCGTCCGGGCTGGCACATCGAATGCTCGGCCATGGCCGGTCGCTACCTCGGCGAAGTGTTCGACATTCACGGCGGCGGGCTCGATCTCATCTTCCCACATCACGAGAACGAAATCGCGCAATCCCGCTGCGCCCATGGGACGCAGGTGATGGCCAATGTGTGGATGCATAACGGCTTCGTGCAGGTGGAAGGCCGCAAGATGTCGAAGTCCGAGGGCAACTTCGTGACCATCTATGAATTGCTGCACACCGAAAAATTCGGCGGCCGCCAATGGCCGGGCGAGGTTCTTCGCCTTGCCATGCTGATGACGCATTACCGCGAGCCAATCGATTTTTCGGTGAAGCGTCTCGAAGAGGCCGAACGTCTTCTCGCCAAGTGGCCGGCGGCCGAAGCCTCCGACGCGGCACCGGATGAAACCGTGCTTGATGCGCTTGCCGACGACCTGAACACGGTTGCCGCCGTGCAGGCGCTTCACGCGCTGGCACATGCCGCCAACACCGATCCTGCCCGCCTGCCCGCCTTTGCGGCCAGCGCCGCCCTGCTCGGCGTATTGCCGAAGAAAGCGGAAGTGGACGAGGCCATCGTTTCAGCCGTCGATGCTCTGGTGCAACTGCGCCTTGAAATGCTGAAGGCGAAGAACTTTGCAGAGGCGGATCGTTTGCGCGACGAGCTTTCCGAGAAGGGCATTCAGTTGAAGGATGGCAAGGATAAGAAAACCGGGGAACGGACGACGACCTGGGAGTTGAAGCGGTAATTTGCTGCTGCGGCTTGGGACTTACCCCCCTCTGCCCTGCCGGGCATCTCCCCCTCAAGGGGGGAGATCAGCCGGAAGCACACTTCCGCTCCGTATTAAGCGTTCAAGAGGGGCGAGCGATAACCGCGATTGATCTCCCCACCTGTGGGGGAGATGCCCGGCAGGGCAGAGGGGGGCCGACGGTCACCACAATCCGCTTGCGGTTTTGAGTTACCTCAACCAATCTGAGGTAAAGCAGCTAACTGGCGAACCAATGATGCCACACGCGGACGTAGACCCGATGCATCGCAAATATGCGAAGCAGATGCGGAAAGTAATGACGGATGCCGAACTGAAGCTCTGGAATGCCATTCGCGCGCATCGCCTCGAGGGGTTAAGTTTCCGCAGACAAATGCCGATTGCCGGTTTTATCGTCGATTTCGCATGTTCGGATCATCGCCTAATTATCGAGATCGATGGCTCCCAACATACAACCGAGGCAGCGCTACAATACGATCAAGAACGAACTGCGCGGCTTCAGGAATACGGCTGGACAGTCCTCCGCTTCTGGAACGAGGATATCCTGAAAGACATGGACAATGTCTGTCTCCACATTATCCGAACGGTGAAGGAGAGCCAACCATGACCACCTACACCGGCGGATGCCAGTGCGGCGCGATCCGCTTCCGCGCGACCGGCGATCTCAAGGACAGTTCCATCTGTCATTGCCGCATGTGCCAGAAGGCTTTTGGGGCCTATTATGCGCCGCTGGTTTCGGTGCGTGAGGTCGAATTCGAATGGACGCGTGGCGAACCCAAGCGCTTCCAGTCCTCCAGCGTCGTCAAGCGCGGCTTCTGCCCCGAATGCGGTACGCCGCTGACCTATGAGGCGCCGGATGGCATGGCGGTTGCGGCCGGTGCTTTCGACGATCCCGCCGCCTTGCCGCCCACCATTCAGTGGGGCGTGGAACGCAAAATCGATTTCGTCGACAGCATCCACACGCTACCCGCCGTCCCAACGGAAGACGATCTGACCTCGGTCGACTATCTGACCCACCTCGTTTCCTACCAGCACCCCGACCATGACACCGAGAGCTGGCCCCCGGAGAGTAAACGATGAGCGAAACAGGCTTTTCCGGCGGCTGCCAGTGCGGCGCCGTGCGGTTTCATGCGGGCAAGATCGGTCGCCCCTCCATTTGCCATTGCCGCATGTGCCAGAAGCATTTCGGCAATTTCTTCGGTGCACTCGTCACCGCCGATCAGGCGCATCTGACATGGACGCGCGGCCAGCCTTCCCTCTTCCGTTCATCTGCGAAAATCCATCGCGGCTTCTGCAACAAATGCGGCACGCCGCTGACCTATCATTATCCTGGCGGCGTAGAGATCGCGATCGGCGCTTTCGATCATCCGGAGCGGATCGAACCGCAGGTGCAGGTCAATATCCACAAGCGCATGCCCTGGATCGAGCAGCTGTTTTCAAAACCTGCAATCGAGCAGAGCGTCGATGAGGCTGATATCACCTCCTTCCAACACCCGGACCACGACACCAAGGTCTGGCCGCCGGAAGACGACCGCGCATGAACGGTTCAGAAAGCCTCAGCGGCGGATGCCAGTGTGGCGCCGTGCGTTACCGGATCGATGGCGGGTTACGCTATCCGCATCTGTGTCATTGCCGCATGTGCCAGAAGGCATCGGGCAACTATTTCATGCCGCTTGCAGCAAGTACTCGCGCGAAGTTTGAAATGACCCGTGGCGAGGCTTCTTGGTTCCAGTCGTCCGATCACGTGCGGCGCGGTTTTTGCGGACGGTGCGGCACGCCACTTTTCTATGACATGCCGGATGCCGATTTCGTCAACATCACGCTTGGTTCGCTGGACGAGCCGGAGCTGATAAAGCCCGAGGCGCAATCAAATCTCGACAGCAAAATGCATTGGTTCGGTGACCTTGACGGCTTGCCGGTCGAGCCGGAAGCTGCGCCGGATGAAAACCGGCTACCGGTCAACAACCGGCAACACCCGGATCGCGACACGGCCGAATGGCCACCCGAAGGAAAGTAAGACATGACCGAAGAATTGCGCAGCTTTTACCCCGAGATCGAACCCTTCGAGAGCGGCATGCTCGATGTCGGCGATGGGCACACGATCTATTGGGAGCGGGTTGGTACACGCGGTGCGAAACCGGCGGTTTTCCTGCATGGCGGTCCGGGCGGCGGGGTAAACCCCACGCATCGCCGCGTTTTCGACCCGGCACTTTACGACGTCATCCTGTTCGATCAGCGCGGCTGCGGTCGCTCCACGCCGCATGCGGAACTGGAAGCCAACACCACCTGGCATCTGGTTGCCGACATTGAAAGGCTCCGTGCGCTGTGCGGCTTTGAAAAATGGCTGGTTTTCGGCGGCTCCTGGGGCTCGACGCTGGCACTTGCCTATGCCGAGACTCATCCCGAACGCGTGAGCGAACTAGTGCTACGCGGCATCTACACGGTCACCAGGCCGGAACTGGACTGGTATTACCAGTTCGGCGTTTCTGAAATTTATCCCGATCGCTGGGAAAACTTCATAGCGCCAATTCCTGAAGCCGAGCGCGGCGAGATGATGCAGGCCTATAATCGCTATCTCACCGGTACGGACGAAGCCAAGAAACTCGAATGCGCGCGAGCATGGAGCCAGTGGGAAGGCGCAACCATCGCCCTTGTTACCGATCCGGCGCGCGTCGAGGATTTCGGCGAGGATAAATACGCCATCGCCTTCGCACGCATCGAGAACCACTTCTTCGTCAATGGCGGCTGGCTGGAGGAAGGGCAATTGCTGCGCGATGCCGGCAAGCTTCGCGATATTCCGGGCGTCATCGTGCACGGGCGTTACGATATGCCCTGCCCGCTGAAATATGCCTGGCAGCTTGCCAAGGCCTGGCCGAAGGCGGATTTCCATATTGTCGAGGCAGCCGGGCATGCGCTGAGCGAACCCGGTATTCTTGACCAGCTGATCCGCGCAACTGATCGTTTCGGGGGGGAATAGGCAGGCCTTTCAGATGCTTGAAGCGGCCTGATCAGACAATGATTCACGCAGATTTTTGTGCGTGGATCATCCGTTTGGTCGCAAAGTCGCCTGTTTCAAGAGCAAATCGCCTTTTATTCATGCAGTTTTTCTCATGAACGCTTCACGGAAATGAATTGGCCCGCGCTACGCCGATCCGTTATGAAGGGCCATCCCTAATAATTGGCGGTACTCCCATGGCACTCGATAAAACGCTTCCGGCCCAAGAGGGCGGCGATAGCGCACGCGGTTTTGCTTTCGCGCTCTCCGCATATCTGCTGTGGGGATTCCTTCCCATCTACATGAAGGCGGTTGCGCATATTTCGCCGATAGAGGTCATCGTGCACCGCGTCATCTGGTCGGTGCCGATCGGCGCCGCCGTCCTCATCGCTCTCGGTCGCACGGCGGAAATCCGCACTGCGCTGAAAACCCCTAAAATGCTCGCCATGGCAAGCCTCACGGCCGCGCTCATCAGCATCAACTGGGGCATCTATATCTGGGCGATCGGCGCTGGCCGCGCACTCGATGCCGCGCTCGGCTATTTTATCAATCCGCTGTTCAGCATCTTCCTCGGCGCGGTACTGCTCAAGGAAAAGCTTTATCCGGCGCAGATCGCCGCCATCGGCCTCGTGGGGCTGGCCGTTGCGATCCTCACCTGGCATGCGGGCAGCCTGCCATGGGTTTCCATTGCGCTCACCGTGTCCTGGGGTTTTTACGCCTTTTTCCGCAAGACGTTGCCAATCGGCGCCACACAGGGCTTCCTGCTTGAAGTCATGCTTCTTTCCGTTCCGGCCGTGCTGGTGCTGGCCTGGCTTGCCATTAGCGGACAGGCGCATTTCATGGCCGGCAATGCGACCGATACCTGGCTGCTTGCGGCCAGCGGCATCGTCACCGCCGTTCCGCTTATTCTTTACGGCAATGGTGCAAAGCTTCTGCGGCTGTCGACCATCGGCATCATGCAATATATCGCTCCGACGATGATCTTCCTCATCGCCATCTTCATCTTCAAGGAACCGTTCGACATGGTGCGGATGGCGGCCTTTGCAATGATCTGGGTGGCGCTGGCGATCTATACCGCATCTAGCCTGATGCGGCTGAAGCGATAACCTTCCGCGTCATGCCACCTCTCCACATTCCCGTATCTGTAGCGGGAATGCGGGTCTTTAATAATCGACCAGCAATTGCGGTGTCGCGTCATAACCGAAGCGCGGCTTGACGCCGAGAAGTCCAGCCGTCTGGGTGATGATTTCGCGGGTCATGGGTGCGGCCGTCGAGGCAGCCGTGCGTCCTCCGTTCACGCCGGTCCTGGGCGCGTCGATCATCGTCAGCACGACATATTTCGGCTTGTGCATCGGAAAACCGGCAACGAAGGCGTTGAAATTGATATCCTTGGCATAACGGCCATTGATGACCTTGTCGGCGGTTCCGGTCTTGCCGCCAACGTGAAATCCTTCCACCTGCGCACCCCTACCCGACCCTTTGATGCCGTTCCAGTTGAAAAGGTAACGCATATCGGCGCTCGTCTTTCCGTTGATGACGGTGCGAGAAAGCACTGCCGCATCCTCTCGGGAACGCGGCAGGAAGGTCGGCGAAATAAGGCTGCCGCCATTGATGAGAGCAGCTGCTGCCACCGCCGTCTGCAAAGGCGTAGTGGCAACGCCATGGCCGAAGGAAATAGTGACGGAATTGATCTTCTTCCATGTTCTCGGCTGGGTTGGCGTGGCAACGCCAGGCATTTCCGTATCCATTCTGGAAAGAAGTCCCAGTTTCGTCAGGAACTGCTGGTGGCCTTCGACCCCGACCTTGTCGGCAACAGCCGCCGTGCCGATATTCGATGAATATTGAAACACTTCCGGGATCGACAGCGGGCGGTTCCGACCCTTGAAATCCTTGATGGTGAAGCCACCCATGCGGATGGGCCGCGACGCGTCAACCACCGAGTTGAGCGTTATGGCACCTGCATCCAGTCCCATTGCAAGTGTGAAGCTCTTGAAGGTGGATCCCATCTCGAAGGTCGCATTGCTCATGCGGTTGAACCAGCCCTTTTCATACTCCCTGTCGATGCTGCCATCGGCAAGGGTGCGGGAAGGCTCGTTCGGGTCGTAATCCGGCACCGATGCCATGGCCAGCACCTCGCCCGTCTCCACATCCAGTATCACTGAACCGGCAGCCTCCGCCTGATAGGCGGTTTTCGCCTTCAGTACGACCTCACGCACGATGTTCTGCACCCGCAGATCGATCGACAACCTCACCGGCTCCAGCGGTGCACCGCTGGCAAGGCCGGTCGCGCGCAAGTCGGCCAGGCCCTGCTGGTCGAGATAACGTTCCATCCCCGCAAGGCCCTGATTGTCGACATTGACGTGGCCGATGATATGCGAGGCTGCGGGGCCACCCGGATAAAAGCGCCGTTTCTCCGGCCGGAAACCGATGCCGGGGATGCCGAGGTTGAGAATATCGGCCTGCTGGCGCGGCGTCAGCTGGCGCCGCAGCCATTGAAAGCCGGTGTCCGAGCGCAATCTGCGGTGCGTCTCGCGCCAGTCGAGATTGGGGATGACGGTTGCGAGCTTCTCGACAACCTCATCCGCGTCCACGACCCGGCGCGGATCCGCATAAAGCGACACCATGTTGAGATCGGTCGCGAGCAGCGTGCCGTTGCGGTCGAGAATATCGGGACGGGAGGCGACCGCTGTAGCGCCGGTATTGATCCATGCGGTCGCAATGGGTTCGGCAAGGCCGTATTGGACAAGCCGTGCTGCAACGACGCCATAGATAACGGCAAAGATGGCGATCAATATTCCGAGCCGCTTTTTCGCGTCCACCCGGCGGCGGGCAGCGGAACCGAGGATCGCATCCCTGCCCTGAAACGGACTTCTCTGAATAATAAAATGCGTCCGGCTTTTCAGCCGCACCAAAAAAGCAATCATTCCCCAATGAGCCCCGCTATCATGGCGGCGAAAATAAAATTCCGCGCTCAGCCTACGCCTTGTAGACGCTGGCACAGGATCGGGCGCGGAGCCATGAAAACAGCGGGCGGTGCGATGCCGCAGTCAAAACTCTATTAATATACACTTAAAATTGTAACGAACCGCGTGGCGGCCCGTTAACATTTATTCGATGCCTAGAGACGGGAAATTACCGAAGGGTCGCCTTCCGGGTTCTGCTGCGCAAGCGCCCGGTCGATGATGGCGGGCACGATGTCCTTGACCTCATCGATGACCAGCGGGTTCAGAAGATGGGCGCGATGGATGAAACCCTGATCGCGCATATGCTGCACAAGTTCCAGCATCGGGTTCCAGAAGCCGTTGATATTGGCGAAGACAATCGGCTTGGCGTGACGACCGAGCTGCGCCCAGGTCATGATTTCGACGATCTCTTCCAGCGTGCCGACGCCCCCCGGCAGCGTTACGAAAGCATCCGAGCGCTCAAACATCATATGTTTGCGCTCATGCATGTCCTTGGTGACGATAAGCTCGTTCAATTGTCCGAGAGAATGGCGTGTAGCCTCCATATCGACCAGAAATTCCGGTATGATACCCGTTACTTCGCCGCCGTTGGAAAGAACGCCGCTGGCGACCGCGCCCATGATGCCCTTGGTGCCACCGCCATAGACCAGGCGAATGCCGTTTTCGGCAATGGATTTCCCAAGCGCGCGGCCTGCTTCCATGTGAGCCGGGTCACGTCCGGGCTGGGAGCCGCAATAAACGCAGATGGATCGAATCGCTGTATTTTTGTCCGTCATGATGGGAAGGAACTATGCCGGATGCGACACGTCAAGAAAATTTGGGAAATCCCTTGCAAATATGGCCTTTTACGGCCACGCCGCTTGTCTGGGGCAAGGTAAGACGCTAGCAATCTGAACTCGTGTAAAAAGCTTACAATACCCGGAGATTCCAGGATGAAAAACAATAAAGCCGGTTTGCTGGCACTGATCGTGCTGGGCATCGCGTCCCTGCTCATGATCTTTTTCGTCCTGCCTAGAATTTCCAATGACGGCAAACCGATCGGCGATGCCATCAACGAAGCGGGCAACGCAGTGAAGAACAGCGTTGAAATGGGCAGCGACAAGGCGGGAGACATCCTGTCCGACGCCGCTCAGGAGACCGCCAATATCGCCGACAAGGTCGGGCGCCTCGCGGCTTCCGCAACCCAGTCGATCAAGGATCTGACCACGCTTTTCGCCGATAGCAAGGTTCCGTCCGACGCCGACTTTGCGGCAGCACGCAAGAAGGTCGAGGCATCGCTCAAGGAACTGACCAATATCGAAATTCCAGAGACGCTGGATGAAACGACGTCGCGCCTCATCACCACGGCGCGCACTGCGGCCGAACGCACCACCGCTTTCCTGCGCGGTCTGCCGGATAGTGCAGCGGCGGCGGCGGCACAGGTTCGCCGTCTGGCGGGTGTCTTCACCGGCACCGACGATGGCGCTGCACAGCAGCCCCAACCCGCCGCTCCTGCCGCCGATGCAGCGCAGTCCACATCGGGCGCACCGACCTTCGACGTGCTCCGCGTCGAGCCCGATGGTTCGGCTGTTGTCGCAGGCAAGGCACAGCCCGGCTCCAAGCTTGAAATTCTCAGCAACGGCAAGGTGATCGCGCAGACGACCATCGACGGATCGGGCGATTTCGCCGCCGTTTTTGACAATCCCCTGCCACCGGGCGACCATGAGCTGGTGCTGCGCTCGACCGACGCCAGCGGCAAGGCAACGCAATCCGAAGAAGTCGCAACCGTTTCCGTGCCCAACGGCAAGGCGGGCGAACTCTTGGCGATGGTGTCCAAGCCCGGTGAAGCAAGCCGCGTGCTAGCAATGCCGGAGGCGGCACCTTCAGCACTCCAGCCCCCGCAAGCCGCGCAACCGGGTCAGTCGGCAACAGCTGCCGCCACCACGACGCCCGCGCCTGCCGCTGGTACCCCGGCCCCGTCCGCTGCCGCCGCTCCGTTGACTTCGACAGTTCAGGTAACCGCCGTCGAATTCGAAGGCTCGAAGATTTTCGTTGCGGGTTCCGCGCCTGCCGCTTCGAGCGTGCGCGCGCTGGTCGATGACAAGGAAATCGGCAAAAGCACCACGGAGGCCTCCGGCCATTTCGTCATCGAGGGCAATGTCGATCTTTCCGTCGGCAGCCATATCATCACTGTCGAAGAGCTGAATGCCGACGGCACGGTGAAGGTCCGCGTGCGCGTTCCATTCGAGCGCCCGCAGACCGACCAGGCAACCGTCGCCATGCAGGCACCGTCCGCAACGCCATCCGCCGCCACGACGACCGCGCCCTCTGAAAACCAGAGCACGGCAAGCGACCGCGCTGCCTTCGAAAAGCTGCGCACGGATGTCGCCAAGGCCTTCGGCATTCTGTCCAATCTCTACAAGGATCAGGCCACACCGGCGCTCGACCAGGCCATTGCCGGCCGCTCCGCCGTGGTGATCGGCCTCAAGTCGCTCTCCGAGTTCCGCACTGCCGCAGGCACCGAGCCGTCCTTTACCGCCTTTGCCGGCGATATCGCCGCCAAGGCACGTCAGCTGCTGACATCGGTAGAGGCATGGCCGAACGACGTTGCCGGGATCGGCAAGGGCATCGCCACGCTGGCAAGCCGCCTTGCCGACCTCCACATCATCGCGCCGCCCGCACCTGCACCGCAGGCGCCCGCCGGTCCGCAGACCTTCGAGCAGCCGCCGCTTGCCGAAAGCCAGAACAGCGTCATCATCCGCCGCGGCGATACGCTGTGGCAGATTTCCCGCCGCGTTTACGGACAGGGCGTGCGTTACACCACGATCTACCTCGCCAACGAGGATCAGATCAAAAATCCTGACCTGATCGAGCCCGGCCAGATTTTCGGTGTGCCGGAGAAGGCACTGCCGAATGCGGAAGAACTTCATCGCAAGCGTCTGAAGAGCGGTTCCTGATCGTTCAAGACATTGCGGTGACCCCGCAACAACCCTACCTGTGACAAGCACGGCGGCTTTCCAGAGCCGCCGCCCTGCTGTCGGCTTCCGGCAGTGCCCGGAGCAAATGATGGCCACCAAGAAAAAAACCATTTCGGCGGATTCCAGCAATCCCACGCAGACCCTCATCAACCTCTGGCCCTACATGTGGCCGGAAGGCCGCCTTGACCTGAAAATGCGGGTAATCTGGGCGACGGCGTTTCTCGTTGTCGCCAAGCTGGTGCTGATCCTCGTTCCCTATTTCTTCAAATGGGCAACGGATGCGCTGAACGGCAAGCTGGACATGGTCGGGCTGGTTCCGGCCTTCCTGCTCGGTGCTGTCGCGCTTGTCATCGCCTATAATCTGACGCGGCTAATACAGGTCGGGCTCAACCAGCTGCGCGATTCGCTGTTTGCCAGCGTCGGCCAGCATGCCGTGCGCCAGCTCGCCTATAGAACCTTCGTGCACATGCACCGGCTTTCCCTGCGCTTCCATCTGGAGCGCAAGACCGGCGGGCTTTCACGGGTTATCGAGCGTGGGACCAAGGGCATCGAAACCATTGTCCGTTTCACCATTCTCAACACCGCACCGACCTTCATCGAATTCCTGCTGACGGCGATCATTTTCTGGACCTCCTACGGCTTTTCCTATGTGCTGGTCACGGTTGTCACCGTCTGGGCCTATATCTGGTTCACCGTGCGGGCCAGCAACTGGCGCATCTCCATTCGCCGCGCCATGAACGACAGCGATACCGACGCCAACACCAAGGCGATCGATTCACTTTTGAACTTCGAAACCGTCAAATATTTCGGCAATGAGGAGATGGAGGCGAAGCGCTTTGACGTCGCCATGGAGCGTTACGAAAAATCGGCGATCTCGATATGGACGTCGCTCGGCTGGCTGAACTTCGGCCAGGGCGTGATCTTCGGCATCGGCTCCACTGTCATGATGGTGATGTCGGCGATGGCCGTGCAGCGCGGCGAGCAGACCATCGGCGATTTCGTGTTCATCAACGCGCTTCTGCTGCAGCTTTCGGTACCGCTGAACTTCATCGGTTTCGTCTATCGTGAAATTCGCCAGGGATTGACCGACATCGAACAGATGTTCGAACTTCTCGAAGTCGAGGCTGAGGTTACCGACAGGGCGGATGCGAAGCCGCTTGTGGCCGGACCGGGTGCCATTTCCTTTCGCGACGTGCATTTCGCCTACGATCCGGAAAGACCGATCCTGAAGGGCATTTCCTTCGATGTGCCTGCGGGCAAGACGGTGGCGATCGTCGGTCCTTCGGGTGCCGGAAAATCGACGATCTCGCGGTTGCTTTATCGTTTCTACGATATTCAGGAAGGCGCCGTCACCATCGACGGGCAGGACATTCGCGACGTGACGCAAAAGAGCCTGCGCTCGATGATCGGCATGGTGCCGCAGGATACCGTGCTGTTCAACGATACGCTCGCCTACAACATCCGTTACGGCCGCCCTTCGGCAACGACCGAGGAGGTCACGGCAGCGGCGGATGCGGCCCAGATCAGCGCTTTCATCGGCAAACTGCCGGAGGGTTACGCCACCATGGTTGGCGAACGCGGCTTGAAACTTTCCGGCGGCGAAAAGCAGCGCGTGGCGATTGCCCGAACCATTCTGAAAGCGCCGCCGATCCTCATTCTCGATGAAGCGACCTCTGCGCTGGACACCCATACGGAACAGGAAATCCAGAGCGCGCTTGATATCGTTTCGAAAAACCGCACGACGCTGGTCATCGCCCACCGCCTCTCCACCGTCATCGGCGCTGATGAAATCATCGTGCTGAAGGAAGGTTTGATCGCCGAGCGCGGAACCCACGCCTCGCTGATGGCACAGAACGGGCTTTATGCCTCGATGTGGAGCCGCCAGCGCGAAGCCATCCGGGCAGAGGAAATGCTGCGCCATGTTCGCGAAACCGACGATCTTGGCGTTGTGGACCGCGGCGAACCCGCGCATTGACGGGCATAAACCCCTGACAACGGGGCGGCACACCAACCGGACCATTGCCGGGCGGGGAGTTTGGCTGTAACCAGCTAAGCGAACTTTGTCGCATGCCCGTATGGATGATGTCGTATCACGACCATATACAGACACGGCAGGCGGAAACCGGAGCAAGGAAACTTATGAATCTGTTCGACACCATTCGCAACACCATCGTACCGATCCACAAGGAAGGCTACGTCTTCGTGGCCGCCTTCTTCGTCGCATCGCTGGTGCTCGGCTGGATATCCGAACCGCTGTTCTGGGTCGGTCTGGTGCTGACGGCCTGGTGCGCCTACTTCTTCCGCGACCCCGAGCGCGTGACGCCGCAGGATGACGACCTGATCATCAGCCCTGCCGATGGCAAGGTGTCCGCCATCCAGACCGTCGTTCCGCCGCTGGAGCTGGAACTCGGCAAGGAGCCGATGGTGCGCATTTCGGTGTTCATGAACGTGTTCAACTGCCATGTGAACCGCGCGCCCGTGCGCGGCCGTATCGTCAATGTCGCCTACCGCCCCGGCCTCTTCCTCAATGCGGAAGTGGACAAGGCCTCCGAAGACAATGAACGCAACGGCCTCGTCATCGAGACAGCGCATGGCAAGGTTGGCGTGGTGCAGATTGCCGGCATGGTCGCCCGCCGTATCGTCTGCTGGGTCAAGCCGAATGAACCAGTTGATGCCGGCGAGCGTTTCGGTCTTATCCGTTTCGGTTCGCGCCTCGATATCTTCCTTCCCGAAGGTTTTCAGCCGCGCGTTTCGGTGGGCCAGACGGCAATTGCCGGCGAAACGGTTCTGGCCGAGTTCGGCTCCGCCAAGGGTCCGGTCCTTAGCCGTCGCGGCTGACGAAAACAGGAAGGGCATGCGCCATGGAAACGCCGATCTCGGAGCCGCAACAGAACGGAAAACATGAGGGTCGCAACGACAGCGGCCGTGGGCCGCGCCTGAGGGAAATTCCCTTTCGCCTCGTAATACCCAACCTCATCACCGTTCTGGCCATCTGCGCGGGCCTGAGCGGCGTGCGCCTTGCCATTGAAGGCCGGTTCGAGCTGGCCGTGGGCATGGTGCTGCTTGCCGCCTTCCTCGACGGCATCGACGGGCGCATCGCCCGGATGATGAAGGCGACATCCAAATTCGGCGAACAGATGGATAGTCTGGCAGACATCGTCAATTTCGGTGTCGCCCCTGCCCTCGTCGTCTATATCTATATGCTCGATCAGGCGCGTTCGATAGGCTGGATCGCCGCCCTCATCTACGTGATTGCCGCAGGCCTTCGTCTGGCGCGCTTCAATGTCATGATCGAGCGCCCGGTGAAGGCGCCGTGGCAGAACGAATTTTTCGTGGGCGTTCCGGCGCCGATGGGCGCCATGCTGGTGCTCCTGCCTGTTTATCTCGGCTTCCTTGGTGTCGAGCCAGGCAAGCCCTTCGCCTATATCGCCGCCGCCTACACCGTGTTGATCGGTTATCTTCTCATCAGCCGCCTGCCGGTCTGGTCGGGGAAGTCAGGTACCAGCCGCATTCGCCGCGATCTGGTGCTGCCGATGATCCTCGTCGTCGTGCTTTACGTCGCGATGCTGATGAGCTTCACCTGGGAGGTACTGGTTCTGACGGTTGCTGCCTATCTCGTGTTCATCCCCATCAGCGCCCGCCTCTGGCACCGCCGTTATGGCACGCTGACGATTGAGGAGGACGCGCATGACGACGCCAATGGCGGCAACGGCCTTGATCGCGGTATTTGAAACCGCAGGTATTATTTTTCTCCGACGAACCGTCGTTTGATGTGACACAAAATGTCGCAGCCCGAAAAGCGGGCTTCGCTTTCTTTCGCCTCGAATCCGTCAAGATTACCCACGAGAGAAGTAGCTCACACGCATCGAAACGGCGATTGACGTGAATTGTGGAGAAAGAGAAATGACGAACGAGACGAAGGCACAGCCGCAGGCGAAGCCCGACCTCAACAGCCACTACCGACCGCTCGGACTGAAGGCCGTTGCGGCCGCAGCCCTGATGCTGAAGCGCAAGCCTGCCGCCAAAACCGCTTGAAAAAATTCGCTTTTCTTGAAAGCACAGCATCCACGGCCTCGCAGACTTTGCGATGGTAACGGTCAATCCGAAAAAACATCCGGTTAAATGTGCGGCGCTAATATTAGCGCCGTCTCCATTTGTGCGGCCCCCATCGAGAACCGCATAACCGGCCTGTTTTATAAAACTTCCCGATCTGTAACGAAGCTGCAACCAAAACGAAGTAAAGTATTCGACTTCCACGGGACGACTGTACGGATAGTCTCGCATCGACTACTGAGCATCAAAAAAATTTCTACTTTAGCGATTCTTCCTGCTACAGCGAACAAGGCCGATTTTCGATGCCGTTGACAGGCGGTATCGGACCAATTCGGATGTTGCGGGAAAACCAACGAAGACGGGCCATGGGGGGCTTCATACGGCATGCAGGATAAAATCCTTCTGATTGAAGATTCCGTTGCTCTTTCCATGCTGCTGAAGTCGCGGCTTTCGGAGGAAACGTCAGCCGAAGTGATCCATTGTGACAGCATGGCGCAGGCCGATATTCTGCTGCGCGCCCATGATTTCACGCTGGCACTCACCGGTCTCAATCTGCCCGATGCGCCGAAGGGTGAAATTCTCGCACTTCTTGCCGACCACAAGGTGCCGGCGATCGTCTTCACCGCCACGGTGGATGAGGAGGCGCGCAAGCGCTACGCCGAAAAGAAAATAATCGACTACATCGTCAAGGATGGCCATCGCACCGTTGATGCCGTGGTGAAAACGGTCGACCGGATTTTGACCAACAGACTGTTTTCCGTGCTGGTGGTAGATGACGTGCGGACGGCGCGTTCCGGCCTCGTGGAAATCCTCGAACGGCAGAATTTCAGGGTCAGCGAAGCCCATTCGGGCAAGCAGGCGCTGGAAATCCTGTCGCAGGACCCATCGATTCAGCTCGTCATCACCGATTATCATATGCCTGACATGGACGGCTACGAGCTGACGCGCCGCATCCGCGACAGCCGTTCCTCGGAAGACCTGCGGGTCATCGGCATCTCGTCCTCCACGGACCGGCTGCTTTCGGCAAGCTTCCTCAAGGCCGGGGCATCGGATTTCGTCTACCGTCCCTTCGTGCCGGAAGAATTGCAGTGCCGCATCGACAACAATATCGAAACGCTGAAACAGCTGAAACGGCTGCGTGAACTGGCAGAGCGGGATCATCTGACCGGTCTGCCGAACCGCCGCTCCTTCTTCGAGCGTACGCGGGCACTGATGGACGTCATCAACGACAATGACGAGAACGGCGCAGTCGCCATTCTCGACATCGACCATTTCAAGAAGATCAACGACACGCTGGGGCATGATGCCGGCGACAGGGCGCTGAAGAAGCTTGCCGAACTGCTGCACGACATGTGCCATGAGCAGCGCCACATTCCCGCGCGCCTTGGCGGCGAGGAATTCGCCGTGTTCCTGCGTGGGCTCAATGCGCATGCCGCCTATCAATTCTGCGAGGAGCTGCGCGACGCCGTCGAAAAGAACGGCCGCCAGCTGAGCGGCAGCAGCCTGGCGCTGACGATTTCGCTCGGCGTCGTGGAAATCGAAAAGGGCGAACCCTTCGACAATCAGCTCAATGCCGCAGACCAGCTGCTCTACCTCGCCAAGGCGAACGGCCGCAACCGCGTCTATTCCGACATCATGATCCAGGAAGGCCTGCAGAAAATCGGGCGGAACGGGTAAGACGGGCGCAGGATGGTCAACTGTGGAGTGACCGGGTCGATCCGCGATGACCAGCCTCGAATGCCAGCAAGCACATCAGAACAATGACATCTGGCCATCATCCTTAGGTAGCCTCATTTTCGCGAGCGGCGCGCTTTCCGGCACCGGCTCGATAAGGTCAGCGCCGACATTGGCGACCTTGTTGACCTTGTCCGATACCGGGATCATCTCGAAAAAATCATCGTGAACCGGGCGCATCAGGTCAGCCACCTCGCGCGGCTCCTGCGTCTTGCAATCCAGCCAGCGGCTGAAATCCTCCGGCGCGATTACCACCGGCATACGGTCGTGAATGCGGCCAATCGCGGCGTTAGCAGCGGTGGTTAGGATTGCGCCGGTATCGACCTCGGACCCGTCAGCGGAAGACCACGTCTCCATGAGGCCGGCAAAGGCGACGATGCCGCCGTTCTTCGGGCGGATGAAATAGGGCTGCGGCTTGCCGCCCTCCTCCTTCGGCGGGCGCCGCCATTCGTAAAAGCCGGTGGCAGGCACCAACACGCGGCGATGGCGCATGGCGGCGCGAAAAGATGCCTTGCCGATGGCAGTTTCCGAACGCGCATTGATGAGCAGGGGAAAATCCTTCGGCTCCTTGACCCAGCCGGGCAGAAAACCCCAACGCACCAGCATGGCCCGACGGTTGGGCAGGTTACTGCCGCGCTCCTGCCGTTCACCCTCCAGCACGATCAGGATCGGCTGTGTGGGCGCGATGTTGAAACGGGCAGGAAAATCCTCAAGGCCGATCAGGTCAAGATAATCGGCAATATCTTCCGGTGTCGCTTTGAGCACGAAACGTCCGCACATTGTCTGCTCCTCAGCCCCGGGGACCGAATAAAATGATAGCCGTGCCCGCGAGGCAGACGGCACCGCCAGCGATATCCCATCTATCTGGTACTTGCCCCTCGACGCCCCAGAGCCAGAGAAGCGATGCGGCAATGTAAATCCCGCCATAGGCGGCATAGGCTCTGCCCGCGGTCTCGGTCGGCACAAGCGTCAAAGCCCAGGCGAAAGCGGCAAGCGCCAGCATGCCTGGCAGCAATATCCAGCCTGTCTTGCCAAGCTTCAGCCAGGCCCAGAAGGAAAAGCAACCGGCGATTTCCGCAACAGCCGCCAGGGCATAAATAAGATAGACCTTCATTCCACCGTCTTCTGCGTGCACAATCGATCCGATTCCCGAATATACCATCGGTATTCCCGGGCCAATATAGACAGGCCCAAGACGGCTGAAACAAGCGAAACCATTCATGACCCTTCGTATCAAGCCCCGCCCCGCCTCCTCCGCCATCGTCCGCAATGGAGATCGGCTGCTGCTCGTGCGCCGTATAAATCCTCCGTCGAAAGACATGTTCGCATTTCCGGGCGGGCGCGGCGAAGAGGGTGAAACGCCAGCCGAGACGGCGCTGCGCGAACTTCAGGAGGAAACCGGTATCGTCGCGCGTAAACCGCAGCTGTTTGCGACCTATGACCTGCCGTCGCACGACCCCGAGGGTGCGCTGACGAGCCACTATTTCCTCTCCGTCTTTACCGTGGAAACGGATGCGGACCCGGCGGTGACGGCGGCCGACGACGCGGCGGATGCGGGCTGGTTCACATTGTCGGAAATCCGCCGGTTGCCGGCACCGGAAAGCGTCGTCGAATGCGCCGAGCGGCTGCTTGCGTGATTGCCAGCCAGCCAGAATCGCTATTATCTAGAGGATGTCGCGCAACACTGTGCAGCAGTTTTGCGATAACGACATGATATAGACCTAAAGCTGACGGGGCGGTCTGAAAGACCGCGATGGCTTTAGGACCAATCCGCCCGCCGGGTGTTCACGAGTATGTGTGGGGCAGAATAAAATTTTGATACGGCCAACCATTTTCCTGTCTTTTTTCCTGACCATTCTTGCACCCGCCGGGCAAGACGGCGTCGCTCATGCGCAGCCTTCGAAGGCTGCTTCCAGTGAGGTTCGCCCGCCGGAAGCACAACCGCCCAAACCCGCTCCCTATGACGACAGGCTGGCACGGCTGTCGGAGATATTGGGGGCGGTGCAATATCTGAGAACCCTGTGCCCTTCCTCCGGTCCGGAGGACTGGCGCAAATCGATGAGCGATCTTCTGGCGGCCGATACGGCCAACGAACCTGAAAGGCGCCAGCGCATGACCGCTGCATTCAACCGTGGATATCGTTCATTTGCGGCCATCCACAGCAGTTGCACACGCGCCGCCGTCATGGCAGAAGAGGGCTACCGTAACGAAGGGGCAACACTCGCCCAGGAAATTGCGTCCAGGTTCGGAAATTAGCGGATTGTTAACCTCTTTTCGCCGCAGCCCGTGCCGTTTTGATAAAAGGCTGCTAGTGTTGTTAACAGGGTGGTAAGGACTTGCCCGCCCTGTCGAGGATGAAAAATGCAGACGAGCCGTAACGAAATCGACGACATGATCGTGCATGAAAAGATGCAGGTCGCTCTGGAACACCAGAACGAGGCATGGGCTGACGGCATGGCCGACGGCATCGAGCCGGAGATCATCGCCGATGCCGCAATCGCTCTGGCCATGCGCGAAACCATCCGTATGCACGGCGAAGCCGGTGCTGAAGCAATGCTGGAATCGCTGCGCCAGCGCATGCTTGAAGGCGAATTTTCCCCGCAGCGCGTGATACAGTAAAGTCGGGGTCTGTCATGTCTTGCCTGAGCAAGGGGCTTTTGCGCTCTTCCGCCATGCTGTCCATCTTGGCTGCCTTGACCGCCGGGTCCATTGGCTTGCCCAGCCGCGCCTTTGCGCTTTCCGAGCTGAAACCCGCACAAAATACCGAAGGCGAGCCGCAAGCCCAAAGTGGCGAACAGCCGCAACGGCCCCAGGCTCCTGAGCCCGACGAGATCGAAGGTGATTCGGACGGCATTCCCCTGCCCGACCCTCTGGTCGACCGTTCCGCCGGTCAATCGACCCAGCAACCCGCCAAGCCGGGCAATACGCCGGAAATGTCGGTCGTTATCGAGCATGATATTTCAAAGGCGCCGGAAGCTGTACGCAAGCTTCGCCAGCAGATCATCGACGCCGCCTCGTCGGGCGATATCGAAAAACTGCGGCCTTTCATCGCCGCCAGCGACAAGCAGTTCCGTATCGACGGCAATGACAGCGACGACCCGATCGCAGCGCTGAAAAGCTATTCCGGCGATCCGGACGGTCTGGAAGTGCTGGCGATCATCATCGATCTGCTTTCCACGGGTTATGCCCATGTCGACGCCGGCACCCCGGATGAAGCCTATGTTTTCCCCTATTTCTCCGGAAAGCCGCTCAATACGCTGACCGCGCCGGAAAAGGTCGAGCTGCTGCGCATCATCACGGCGGGCGATCTGGCTGATATGCAGGAATACGGTAATTACAGCTTTTACCGCATCGGCATTTCGCCCGATGGCAAGTGGAAGTTCTTCACCGCCGGCGATTGATCGCGCGGCGGTGCTTGCCGTTCTTTTGCAAAAATCCTAACTGTGCGGCATGAGCAATTCAGCAGAAGCGCATCGCGGTTCTGCAAATGGAACTGCGCGAAAACTAAAAGAGAGCATTTCTGCAGATTGCCTCGGGCAGCCCTCAGCGACCCTGGCCGGAAGTGCTTTCGATGAACCGAACGGTGATGCCATGCCTTCCGCCTTTCTTGCCGACCGCCGCCTGATTAGAGTTTCCGGCACGGGTGCCGAAGAGTTTCTGAACAATCTGATCACGGCCGATGTTGAAAACCTGCCGCAAGGCGAGGCGCGCGCCTCGGCACTTCTGACGCCGCAGGGCAAGATCCTGTTCGATTTCCTGATCGCGCGCGATGGGCCGGATTATCTGATCGAATCGGGCGCTGCCGAACAGGATGCGCTGCTGCGCCGCCTGACCATGTACAAGCTGCGCGCGCCCGTTGATCTCAAGGCCGAACCGATAGAAGGCGTCAGCGTTTTCTGGAGCGAAAGCGTGCCGGAGGCGGGCGCGAAGGACGGCCGTTTCGCCAAGGCCGGCATCAATCTGTTCCGCGTGCCGGGTGCTTCAGCCTCTGGCGACATAACGGCATATGATGCCCTGCGCATTGAGCACGGAATTGCCGAATCCGGCCGGGATTACGCGTTGCAGGATGCTTTTCCGCATGATGTGCTGATGGATGTGAATGACGGCGTCTCGTTCAAAAAGGGTTGCTTCGTCGGTCAGGAAGTCGTCTCGCGCATGAAACATCGCGGCACGGCAAGACGGCGGGTCGTCACCGTTTCGGCTGAAAGCGCGCTTCCCGCAACCGGAACCGAAATCACCGTCAATGGAAAACCGGTCGGGGCGCTTGGAACCGTTTGCGGCAACACGGGACTTGCCATCGTGCGGACAGACCGCGTTGCCGATGCGCTCGCCTCCGCCACGCCGCTCATTGCCGAGAATGTTCCCGTGACTGTGGCCTTGCCGGCCTGGAGCGGCATCTCCTTCCCCGTCGTCGATCCTGCGGTACAGGCGGAGGAATAGGCGTGGCGCCCGCTAAAAGTCCGCGCGCCTGGCAGCGCATGCTTTCTGGACGGCGGCTCGACCTGCTCGACCCCTCACCGCTCGACGTAGAAATCGCCGATATCGCCCATGGTCTTGCCCGCGTCGCCCGCTGGAACGGCCAGACGCGCGGCGATCACGCCTTCTCCGTCGCCCAACATAGCCTCATCGTCGAAAACATTTTCTGCCGCATATGTGCGAATGCGACGCCCGACGATATGCAGATGGCGCTTTTGCACGACGCCCCGGAATATGTCATCGGCGACATGATCTCGCCGTTCAAATCCGTGGTCGGCGGCGGTTATAAAACCGTGGAGAAAAGGCTGGAAGCGGCCGTGCATCTGCGCTTTGGCCTGCCGCCGCATGCCTCGCGCGAGCTGAAAGACCGCATCAAGAAAGCCGATACGGTTGCCGCCTTTTTCGAGGCGACGGAGCTTGCCGGTTTTTCCATTGCCGAGGCACAGAAATTCTTCGGCCTGCCGCGCGGCATCACCCGCGATATGTTCGACATTATCCCGCTTCCCTCGACCGAGGCGCAGAAGCGGTTCGTTGAACGCTTCGAGGCGATCGAGGCGATGCGCGTGGTCAAAACCGGCAACGCGGCTGGAGGAGTTAAATGACTTCTATCGTCGTATCGCCGCTGTCGCGGATCGCGGAAATGGCCGTGAAGCACAAAGCCCGTGAAATGGTGACGCTGATCGCAAAGGAGCAGACCTTTCACCGCCCGGCGGTGATCTCAGCCGAAAGGCACCTGACCCTTGCGATGAACGACATCAGCTTCAAGGGCACCGGCGATCTCATCGCGCCAGACGATGCGCATGTGCTGCGGCTGATCGATTTCGCCCGCGAATGGGACCAGTCCGCACCGCTTCTCATCCATTGCTGGATGGGCGTGTCGCGCTCTCCTGCCGCAGCCGTCATTGCAGCACTCAGCCTTTATCCGGATCAGGACGAGATGGCGCTTGCGCTCAGCCTGCGCACCGCCTCACCTTACGCCACCCCCAATGCCCGCATCATCGCAATCGGGGACCGGTTGCTTGGGCGGGATGGCAGGCTGGTGGCGGCAATCAAGACGATCGGCAGGGGCGCGGATACGGACGGCAACGTACCCTTCGTGCTGCCTCTCTCCAACTGACGGCTCCGTTTTTGGCGGAACCCCTGCGGCATCCAGTCGTTACCAAAGTAGAACAGCAATAAGAATCACGGGATAATTCATGGAACAACAGGCAACGGATATCATCGTCGCATCGCAGGCAGCGGTACGGCAGGCGAGCACGCTGGCGGTGCAATATTCCTTTTCGATCATCGGTGCGCTGCTGCTTCTGATCATCGGCTGGCTGGCCGCGACTTTCCTGCAGCGCTGGGCTTTTCAGGGCCTGTCCCGCATCCGCGGCTTCGATGCGACGCTTGCCGGTTTCTTCGCAGGTGCCATCCGTTACGTGGTGCTTATTCTGGTGCTGGTCATGGTGCTTGGCCAGTTTGGTGTACAGACGGCCTCCATTCTTGCGGCACTCGGCGCTGCCGGCCTCGCCATCGGCCTGGCGCTTCAGGGCACATTGCAGAACATCGCCGCCGGCATCATGCTTCTGGTGCTGCGTCCCTTCCGGGTTGGCGAATATATCGAGACTGGCGCCGTGAGCGGCACGGTGATCGAAATCGGCCTATTTGCGACCGAGCTTAAAACCAGCGATGGGCTTTACCGCCTTGCGCCAAATTCCACCCTGTGGAACGTGCCAATCACCAATTACAGCCGCTTTCCCTCACGCCGCCACGAATTGAGCCTGACGGTTAAGAGCGACGAGGATCTGGCTGCGGCACAGGACATGCTGATGCGTGTGGTGCGCTCGGAAAGCCGGGTACTGC
This sequence comes from Agrobacterium sp. SORGH_AS_0745, assembly GCF_030818995.1. Lineage (NCBI taxonomy): Bacteria > Pseudomonadati > Pseudomonadota > Alphaproteobacteria > Hyphomicrobiales > Rhizobiaceae > Agrobacterium > Agrobacterium sp. SORGH_AS_0745. Next base: position 1,707,165 of record NZ_JAUTBI010000003.1, on the reverse strand, counting down.
TGGACCCCGCCCCGGTTACCTTCGTCGATTCGGTCAGCGCCGACAGCGCCACGGTGAAATTGCGCTACTGGGCGCGCAGCGACAATTACTTCGCAACCACGCGTGACGTGACGAAGGCAATGAAGCTCGCTTTCGATGAGCGCAAGGCGGAATTAACCGCACAAACCGCGTGAATTGAGAGCGTCCCAGCCGCTCCCTTCTCCATACGACTTTTTCCCATATGAAAGCCGGCCCTGAGCCGGCTTTCACCATTTTTCCCGCAAGGGTGGCGGCAGGCGCTCTTGCGTCTGGCGAAGGACGTGTTTATACGACCTATGCGTAATGTTATTACATAACTTACCCTTCGATTTATAACCACATAAGGGCCAGAAGAATGCAAAAAACCATCACCCGCGTCACCGGCGCGCTTGCAATCGGTTCCATGCTGCTGATGACAGCCCCGGCACTGGCGGCCGGAAAAGACAAGACGTCCACCGCGCATAGTCACAGCCACGACCACAGCCATGGCCAGACCGAAGCCGAGAAACAGATCTACAAGGGTTACTTCGAGGATGCGCAGGTGAAGCCACGCATGCTTTCAGACTGGGAAGGTGACTGGCAGTCAGTCTATCCCTATCTGCTGAACGGTTCTCTCGATGGGATCATGGCGGAGAAGGCAGCCCACGGCGACAAGACAGCAGCCGAATATCGTGCCTATTACGAAATTGGCTACAAAACGGATGTCAATCGCATCACCATCAAGGGCGACAACGTGGCGTTTTATAAGGAGGGCAAACCAACGCAAGGCACTTATGTCAGCGACGGCCAGGAAATCCTGACCTACAAGAAGGGTAATCGCGGCGTGCGGTACATCTTCAAAAAGACCGGCGGCGATGCGGATGCACCGCAATTCATTCAGTTCAGCGATCACACCATCGCGCCTAAAAAAGCCGGCCATTACCACCTCTACTGGGGCAATGACCGCAGGGCGCTTCTGGACGAGGTGACCAATTGGCCAACCTATTATCCGTTCCAGATGGATGGCCCTGAGATCGTCGAGGAAATGGCGGCGCATTAAGACCGCACTCTTCCTGGTTTTCCGCAGCCTGTGGTTAAACCTTGAATTGTCACGATTTCGCCTTCCCCCCAGTGGGGAGAAGGCAACCAATGCGAGTTGATGCGGCCCTTTCCCCGCTCACTGCCCCATGGTCGAGCGATGCGCCCAGCCGGTCATGCGCTTTTCGAGCCAGGCCATGATCGCATACATGACGATACCTTCCACGGCGAGCATCAACAGACCGGCAAAGACCAGTGGGACGTTGAACTGGCTTTGCGCCGAACTCATCATATTACCGAGGCCATAATTGGAGGCGACGGTTTCCGATACGACCGAGCCGACGAAGGCGAGCGTGATGGCGATTTTCAGCGAGCCGAAGAAGTAAGGCATGGAGCGCGGAATGCCGACCTTCAGCATGATATCCATCTTCCTGGCGCCAAGTGCGCGCAGCACGTCCTCCGTTTCCGGCTCGATGGTGGCCAAACCGGTCGCGACGTTGACGACGATAGGGAAGAAGGAAATCAGGAACGCAGTCAGAACCGCAGGAACAGTGCCGATGCCGAACCAGATGACGAGGATCGGCACCAGCGCCACTTTGGGGATGGCGTTAAAACCGATCATCAGCGGATAAAGCCCGGCATAGATGGTTTTCGACCAGCCGATAAAGAGGCCGATGGCGAGACCCGCCGCGACGGCGATCGCAAAACCGAGCGTGGTGGTATAGAGCGTCTGCAGTGAGTTCTTCCAGATCGGCGACCAATATTGCACGATGGCCTGCCCCACACGCACGGGCGACGGCAGAATGGTTGGCGGCATTTTCAACGCGTAGACCAGCAGCTCCCACATTGCAAACAGCGCCAGCGTATAGAGCCAGGGGGCGGCCTTCACCCAGTTGACCCGGGCGATCAGCGGTTTCGACGGCGCGGTTGCCATGCTGCTTTCCACAAACGCACTCATGCCGCCACCCTCGCCTGCGCTATCTCGCCATGCAGTTCCTGCACCATGTCGTTGAAACCCTTGTCATACATGATATCCAGCTGGCGCGGTCGCGCAAAAGGCACGCGGTGTTCCGCCAGCACGCGGCCCGGCCTTGCACTCATCACGAAAATCTTGTCGGCGAGAAAGGTCGCTTCGCGCAGGTCATGCGTCACCAGAATGATGGTAACCCGCTGCGCCGTATGCAGATCGCGGATGACACACCACAGTTCCTCGCGGGTGAAGGCGTCGAGCGCGCCGAAGGGCTCATCCAGCATGAGAAGGTCCGGCTCGTGGATCAATGCGCGGCAGAGATTGGCGCGCTGCTGCATGCCGCCGGAAAGCTGCCAGGGGAATTTCGAGCCGAAGCCTTTGAGGCCGACGATTTCCAGCAGGCGTTCGGCTTTGGCGACATATTCGGCCTTATGCGCGCGCAGACGCCGGCGGTGTTTCTCAACGATCTCCAGCGGCAGCAGGATATTTTCGAGCGTCGTGCGCCAGGGCAGCATCGTCGGGTTCTGAAACGCCATGCCGACAATGGAAACCGGTTCCGTGACCTGCCGCCCGGCCACGATGACATTGCCCTTTTGCGGAATGTGCAGCCCCGTTACCAGCTTCATCAGGGTCGACTTGCCGCAGCCCGACGGGCCGACGACAGCAGCGAATTCCCCCTTGTCGACCGTCAGGTTGAGGCCGGATACAGCCAGCGTTCCGGCCGCCCCGCCGTAACGCATGTCGACATTGTCTATTTCCACGAGATGTGACATCGCAGTCCCCTTTTCAGCCCCCCATGCTATTTAAAAATTGCAAACCGCCCGGACCGGCAAGCGATCCGGGCGGTCGCCGTGACATCAATCAGGGAAGCATGCGCTCTTCCTTGGGCGGCAGGTAAGCCGCGTCGAAGACCTGCTCTGCCTTGACGTTGCCTTTCAGACCCATGGAAACTTTCAGGGTCTCGAGGGAGGCAGCAAGCCGGGCCGGATCGACGCCGCCCATGCCATTTTCCACCACATAGGGCGTCTTGATGTTCATGCTGTTGGCCATGTTGAGGCGTTCCAGCTCAATCGCGCTGTCGAGCGTCTCGTTACGCTTGAGCACGGCCGCCACACCCTCTTCAGGGGTCTTGACGGAATCGGCGAAGCCCTTGGCCAGCGCCTTGAGGAAACCCTTGACGGCATCTGGGTTTTTCTCAGCAAAATCAGTGTTTACCACCACGGCATTGCCATAAAGATTCAAGCCATGCTCGGCCATCAGGATGGTCGAGATATCGTCATCGGCAATGCCCTGTTTTTTCAGGTTGAGGATCACCGAAAATGCAAAACCGAAGACGCCGTCGACATCGCCCTTGGCGAGCATCGGCTCACGCACCGGAAAGCCGATCGATTCGATCTTGATTTTGCTGTCGTCCAGCCCCGCGACCTGCTTGAAGGCTGGCCATTGCGCAAAAGCGCCATCCGGCGGTGGCGCGCCGAGCTTCTTGCCTTCCAGCGACTTCGGGTCGCCAGTCACACCAAGCGACTTGCGGCCGACGACGGCAAATGTCGGGCGTTCATAGACCATGTAAACGGCCTTGACCTTCTGGCTCGGATCCTCATCGAGGAACTTGATCACCGAATTGATGTCGCCGAAACCCATCTGGTAAGCGCCGGTTGCCACGCGCGGAATAGCCTCCACCGAGCCGTTGCCGCTGTCGATCGTCACGTCGAGGCCTTCGGCCTTGAAGTATCCCTTGTCCAGCGCCAGGAGGAAACCTGCGGCAGGTCCCTCGAATTTCCAGTCGAGCGTGAATTTCACCGGCGTTTCGGCATGGGCGCTCGTTACCGGCAGCGACAGCCCGGCAGCGGCACCGACTGCAGCAATGGCCAGAGCTCTCGACAACAACCTACGCGTTAATATCATCTGTTCCCCCTGATGGTTATGGTTGGATTGGTTGCATAAGACCCAATTCCAGCCATCAAGGCAAGATAAAATTGCATACAAAATAGCCGTTATTCTGTATGCTTATTTTAAAGGCATTCCTGGTCAGCCGGCGGGCAAAAAGCCCGATTTTTGCCCATCCCGCATGCAACGAAGCGACAGCAATATCGTTCACGCAGCGAACACAGCGTTCTCACTTGCCGGGGTTGCGGATCAGGCGCAGCGTGGGACAAATAGGGCCACAAACAGCAGGCAAAACGGCGGGGACGGCAAGATGAATTCTGCACTGGGCATACACCACATCACGATGATCACCCGGAAGGTGCAGGCGAATGTCGATTTTTACGCCGGCTTTCTGGGCTTAAGGCTCGTCAAACGCACTGCCGGTTTTGAAGATGCCATGCAGCTTCACCTGCTTTACGGCGATGGAAACGCCTCGCCCGGCTCGCTTTTGACCTTCCTCGTCTGGGAAGACGGTGGGCAGGGCCGCGTGGGTTATGGCCAGACGCTGGAAGTTTCACTGGCGATCGACCCTGCCAGCATTGGTTTCTGGCTGACGCGCGCGCTGAAATTCGGCATCCGCGCGGAGGGCCCATCCGACGAATTCGGGACCCCTGTCATCCGGTTGAAAGACCCTGACGGCCTGATCGTCAAGCTGGTCGGCACGAACGCCTTCGCCGATGCCACGCCGCATGTGACAAACGACATCCCTGCAGAAGACGCCATTCGCCGGATTTATGGCGCGACGATGCTGAGCGAGGTGCCGGAAGAAACCGTGGCGTTCCTTACAAGATATTTCGGCTACCGGCAGGAAAGCCAGACAGGCGCGATCCGCCGGCTCATATCGCAAAGCAGCGACATCATCGACGTGCGCGACGCGACCGGCTTCTGGTCCAGCGCCCCGGGCACCGGCACTGTTGACCACATCGCTTTCCGCGCGAAGGATCTGGACGAGTTGAACGCGGTTCTGGCCGAGCTGAAATCGCTGAATTCCAGCACCACGAATGCCCACGACCGGAAGTATTTCCACTCGCTTTATGTCCGCGAACCGGGCGGCGTGCTGATTGAAATGGCGACCGACGCTCCCGGCATGACCGTGGACGAGCCGCTGGAGGCACTCGGCGAAAATTTGTTCATCCCGCCACTCTTCATGAAGGACGAAGCGGATGTGCGCGTTGCGCTGCCGCAATTTTCGATGCCGGGCGAAGAACGTATCGTCTATCGCGACCTGCCCTTCGTGCACCGCTTCTATACGCCCGAAAAGCCGGATGGCAGCACCCATCATCCTGCTGCACGGTTCCGGCGGCAGTGAAACCAGCCTGATGCCGCTGGCGCACCGGGCTGCTCCGGGCGCCACGCTTCTCGGCGTGCGTGGCCGCAGCACGGAGGAAGACATCGCCCGCTGGTTCCGGCGTCTGCCCGATTTCAGCTTCGACCAGAAGGATATCGTCTCGGAAGCGGAAGCCTTTGCCGCCTTCATTGACGGCGCCATTCGGTCCTATGGTCTGGATCGTTCGAAGCTGCGCTTCATCGGCCATTCCAACGGCGCAAATTTCTATGCGGCCTTTGCGGCACTCTACCCGGAGCTTGCCGGGGATGCGCTGCTTTATCGCCCGTTGCCGATTCTCGATAGATGGCCGGAAAGTGATCTTACCGGACGCAACTTCCTGCTCGTAGCCGGAGAACGCGACAAATATCGCGACAGAGCGGCAGATGTGCAAGGCAGGCTTGTGGCCGGCGGCGCGCGGGCAGAACTGCAAATGATCGATGACGGTCACGATCTTGGGTTTGCCGATATCGAAGCGGCACGGCACTGGCTTGCGGCGTGACATCTGACAATACTGCGTTGCCTCGTGATTTAGTCTCCCCCGCCGGCCAGAAAGCCACGGCAGCGGTATAAGGGGCAAAGGCCGTGAGATTGGGCAACGTTTTCCCCTCATCCGACCCTTCGGGCCACCGTCTCCCCGGCGGGGAGAAGAAACAAACGGCAACCTCCCGCATCCCTCAACCAAGCCTTGCATAAATTCGCCAAAACGGCTTTAAAAACAGCTTAGTAATTGGAGAGTCTGTTTGGAAATCCCGTTTCTCATCCTCGCCGTCATCGCAGCCTTCATCTATACGCTGGTCGCAAGCATCCGCAATTCAAGCCGCATCAAGTCGCTGGAGCGTGAGGTTAACGGCCTGAAGGGGCTGATGGCCACCGGGGCGGCCTCTCCTCTTGCCGCACAGGCGGAGGCGGATGCAGCCGCGGAAAACCCAGATTTCAGGGCGGAAGAAGAAAACCGGGCTTTGCCGGAAGAAGAGTTCGTCGAAACGGAATATCCGTCCGAAACCGAAATGGCCGCGGCCATGGCGCCGGCGGAGAACCTTGCCAGCGCGGAAGAGACAAGTGCGCTTTCCACTGAGGCCGCATCCGCGTCAGCCACGAAGGAAAGCTTCGAAAGTCTGCTGGGCGCACGCTGGGCAGTGTGGGCAGGTGGGCTGGCGCTGGCGCTCGGCGGCATTTTCCTGATCAAATATTCGATCGAGTCTGGGCTCCTGAGCCCGGCCGTGCGGCTTTCGCTCGCCGCCATTTTCGGCCTCGGTCTTGGGCTTGCCGGCGAGGCGATCCGCCGCAAGGCCGTGCCGGGCATCGCTACGACCTATTCCAACGCCATGATACCGGGCGTGCTGACGGCCGCCGGCGCATTGACGCTGTTCGGCGTGGTTTATGCGGCCTACGGCATTTACGACTACATAAGCCCCACCACCGCTTTCATCCTGCTCGGGCTTGTCGCCTTCGCCACTATTGGCCTTTCACTTCTGCACGGGCAGGCGCTCGCCGGTCTTGGCCTTTTGGGTTCGATGCTGACGCCTGCGCTGATCGCCACTGAAACGCCTGATGTCTGGGCGCTGTTCATCTTCCTGACGATCTCCTGGCTCGCGACAGCTGCTGCCGCGCGCAGGCAGCGCTGGACCGTGGCTCCCTCGCTTGCCAATGCCGGTCTCGGCCTCTGGGCGCTCGGCTATATCGCCATCGCCGACACGATCAGTGCCGCACCTCCGGTCCTTGCGCTGCTCGTCATGCTGGCGGGTACGATCTTCCTCTGGCCCGGACGCTATTTCGACACAGCACCTGCCGAAACGGGAGAAACCGTAACTTCCGGGCGGCGCGCCGTTCGCGCCATGCGGCTTTTGCTGCGCCCGTCGCTTGCCATCAATCTCACCGTCTCAATGGCCGTGATCCTGCCGGCATTCAGCTTTCTCGTCATCGGCGCAGGCATCGACCTTCATCCGGCCGTGATTGTCTCAGCGCTCATCGCAGGGCTGGCGGCCCTTGGTGCTTCCCGCCGCAACGCGGTCTGGCCCGCCATCATCGCAGCACTTGGCGCGCAGGCTGCGGTCTCGGTGATGTCTCGCTCCGGGCTCGATTTTATCGGCATCATCAACGATACCTCGATTGCGCTGCCGCCGGTTCGAACCGGCTACATGGCTGAAATCGCCATGGCGCTTGGTCTTGGCGCCATTCTTTTGCTCTGCGGTTTTTCCTTCCTCAAACGCAAGGGCGCGGACGATCCGGATTTCGCCCAGCTCTGGGCGGGGATTGCAGCTCTCTTCCCGGTCTGGCTCGGAACCGCGAGCTTCGTCGAATATGGAAATCTCGGTCGTGACTGGCTGCATGCAGCCTATGGCCTCGGCCTCGGTTTCCTGCTGATCGCCGCTGCAGAATGGCTGCACCGACAAAACAACGAGGCCTATCGCAAGCCGCTCAACATCCTCGTGCTCGGCTCCTTTGCCGCATTCGCGCTAAGCCTGCACACGCTGACTGAGGGGCTTACGACAACCATACTGCTTTCCGTCATCGGTTTCGGTTATGTGCTGGCAACCCGCCAGCGCAACTGGGATGTGCTGCCCTGGGTCATGGCGATTGCAAGCGTCGCCGTTCTCGGCCGCATCGCCTGGGAGCCGACCATCGTCGGGCCGCAAAATCTTGGGCTCACGCCGGTCTTCAACGCGCTTCTGCCGGGTTACGGCATTCCGGCGCTGCTCGCTATCGTCTCCGCCTGGATGCTGCGCGACTGGCCGGGCTTCCGGGCAAAGAACTTCCTGCAGGCCATCGCCAGCCTGATGGGCCTGCTGGCGGTCGCAATCCTCATTCGCCATGCGATGAATGGCGGCACACTGGACGAAAGCGTGCCGACGCTTGGCGAACAGTCGATCTATACGCTGCTGACCATCGGTTTTTCAGGCGTACTGATGACGCTCGATTTGAAGAGCCCCAGCCCCGTCTTCCGTTACGGCTCGATGATTGCAGGCGTTATCGCCGTCATCAACGTGCTGGTGATGCATTTCTTCACGCTGAACCCCTATTTCACCGGCGAAAATACCGGCCGCATCCCGTTCCTCAACCTGCTGCTGATCGGTTACCTGCTGCCGGCGCTTGCCTATGGCGGCCTTGCCTATTACGCACGCGGCAAGCGGCCTGCAGCCTATGTCAGCCTGCTGGCCGTGGCGGGTGCCGCACTTGGCTTTGCCTGGGCCACGCTTTCGGTCCGCCGTTTCTGGCAGGGTGAAAACATTGCCAACTGGAAAGGCTTCCTGCAGGGCGAGACCTACAGCTACTCGGTGGTCTGGCTGTTGATCGGCGTATTGCTGCTCATCGTCGGTTCGCGCTTCAATGCCCGCAGCCTGCGTCTGGCATCCGCTGCCTTCGTGCTGATCTCCGTCGCCAAGGCATTCCTGATCGACATGAGCAATCTTGAGGGCGTGCTGCGGGCGCTGTCCTTCATCGGGCTTGGCGCCGTGCTGATCGGCATCGGTCTGTTCTATCAGAAAATCCTCACCCGGCAGCCGAAGACATGATCCCGGCTGAGGCTTTTGCGCCCTATGCGGCGCTTGCGCAGGACCTTATCCCGCATGCCGCCGATGCGGGTGACGGCTCGCACGATCTTGCCCATATCCACCGCGTCTTCCGCAACGCCATGCGCATCCATGCGGGCGAAGGCGGCGATGGCACGGTGCTTGCGGCCAGCGTGCTTTTGCATGATTGCGTGGCGGTGGAGAAGAACTCGCCGCTTCGCGCGCAGGCCTCACGCCTTGCGGCGGAAAAAGCCTCCGGCATTCTGGCCGGGCTTGGCTGGCGTCAGGCCGATATTGACGCCGCCGCGCATGCCATCACCACACATAGTTTTTCCGCCAATATCGAGCCGCAGACGCTGGAGGCAAAGATCCTACAGGATGCCGACCGGCTGGACGCCATCGGCATGGTGGGTGCCGCGCGTTGCTTTTATATTGCCGGGCGCATGGGTTCGGCGCTCTACGACCCGGCCGATCCACTGGCAAAGGACCGTCCGCTTGATGATCGCGCCTTCGCCATCGACCATTTCGAAACCAAGCTGTTCAAGCTTGCGGATGGTTTCCGCACCGAAACCGGGCGAGAACTGGCAAAGGCCCGCCATGAGCGGCTGAAACAGGTGCTGGACCTGTTTCTCGACGAAATCTGAGGAGACCTGAATGCGTGTGACCGAACTCAACATCTACCCGCTGAAAAGCGCGCGCGGCATTGTCCTCTCGAAAAGCGATGTTTCGGCGGAAGGCCTGCCCGGCGACCGGCGCGCCATGCTGACCGACCCTTCGGGCCACTTCATCACCCAGCGCGAATTGCCTGATATTGCCACGGTTCTGGCACAGCACGCGGATGGCGGCATGGTGCTTTCGCGGGAAGCAGGTGGCGAGATTTTCGCCAGGCCTTCCGGGCAGCGAATGGATGTGGCCGTGTGGAAATCGATCGTCAGCGCCAATATCGCCGATAGCGAAACCAACGACACATTGTCTGAGTGGCTTGGGCGCGAGGTGAAGCTGGTGTTCTTCGATGACATCGCAAAACGCATCGCGAGCCGTGAATGGACCGGCAACGAAACGCCCGTCACCTTTGCGGACGGTTACCAGATCCTCGTCACCACCACCGCTTCACTTGCAGCCCTTAACGACAATATGCGTGCAAATGGCGAGGACGCCGTTGGCATGGAGCGGTTCCGGCCCAATATCGTGCTGGAAACGGACGAGCCGTGGGCGGAGGATCGCTGGGCGGCGATCGAGATCGGCGGCATCCGTTTCGACCTCGTCAAGCCCTGCGCCCGCTGCATCATGACGACACAGGACCAGATCACCGGCTCGCGCGATGTACCTTCCCCCATGAAGGCCATGGGCCGCATCCGCATGTCCGGCGACCGGCGCGTGCCCGGCCCGCTCTTCGGCTGGAATGTCACACCGCGCGGCGAAGGCAGGCTAGCTGTTGGGGATGCGGCAAAGGTAGTCGAGGAACGGCCGGACGGCTGGGCGATCAAGAGGCGTTAAGCTGCTGGGCGATGCATCTCACGATCTCGTATCAAGGCTTCTTCGCACCGACGATCAGGAAAATCGGACGGCGGTCTTCGTGTTTCATCTCCGGCCGCTCCGCCAGCAGGGCGGGATCGGGCCTCGGTTCCGCGAGCCGCGTGATCGCAAAGCCTGAAGTCAGCAGGGCGTTGAGAATGCTTGACACCGTGCGGTGATATTTGACGACATCATCCGCCATCCAGTTGGAATGGCGCACGCCCTCGTTCTGATAGTTATCGAGCGGCCAGTGCAGTATTTCGCCATCTTCGCCGTAGAACCAGTCCTGTTTGTCCAGCGCCGTGAACACGGGATGCTCGATGGAAAAGACAAAGTCGCCGCCGGATTTCAACACGGAGAAAACTCTCGCGAATGCCGCATCGAGGTCGCGGACGTAGTGCAGAGCGAGTGAGCTCAGTACCAGATCGAAGCTTTCCGGCGCAAAATCGATGTCCTCGATCGCGGCGCGGCGATATTCGATGCCGGGGCCGCCGTTTATCTCAGCGGCGCGGCGCAGCATATTTTCCGACAGATCGACCCCGACGACATGCGCCGCGCCCTGCTCTACGGCATGGCGGCAATGCCAGCCAAAACCGCAACCGAGATCAAGAACTGTCTTGTCTTTCAGCGCTGGCAACATGGCGCGCAGCTCATGCCATTCGCCCGCCTGACGCAGTCCCTCCAGAGAGCGTGGCATGGCGCTGTAGCGCTCGAAAAACTGCGGGTCGTCGTAAATATTCTGCTTCATCGTTGCCTCACCTTGCCCGATGGCATTTCACCTGAGTGTCTCATCAATCGCACGAATAGTGCCGTCAAGAAAAGTTGCTAGTGGGGCAGCCTTGCAAAAGATAATATTCCTCTCATCAAAGGGGAATTTTGCGGCACAGCGTCCCACGAGGCGAGGCGCTGCATCGGGAGAGTTTCATGTCGCAAGCCACACGCCAAACCATGCCCTGGGCGATCATCGTCGCCGGGTCGCTGATCGCGGTCATGACCTTCGGGCCACGCTCGGCGATGGGCTTTTTCCAGCTACCCATGCTGGCCGATACCGGCTGGGACCGCTCCACCTTCGGACTTGCCATGGCGTTGCAGAACCTGTTCTGGGGTCTAGGCCAGCCATTCTTCGGCGCCATCGCCGATAAATTCGGCACCGGCCGTGTGCTCGTGCTTTCCGGCTTTCTCTATGCGGCTGGCCTCATCTGCATGTCCTTCGGCACTTCGCCCTTCTGGCTGCATTTCGGTGGTGGCGTGCTTGTCGGGCTTGGCATTGCAGCTGGTTCGTTCAGCGTCATTCTTTCGGCCTTCGCGCGGCATGTTACGCCGCAGCAACGCTCGCTTGCCTTCGGCATCGGCACCGCGGCGGGATCGGCGGGCATGTTCCTGTTTGCGCCAATCAGCCAGGGCCTGATTTCCACCTATGGCTGGTCGGACAGTCTCGTCTGGCTTGCCGTGATGATGATGCTGGTGCCACTGCTGGCCTATCCGATGCGTGGCAATTCCTCGTCCGGCAGCCAGTCACAGACGCAATTCAAGCAGACGGCAGGCGAGGCGCTAAGAGAAGCGCTGGGCCACAAGAGCTATCTGCTTTTGACCACCGGCTTTTTCGTCTGCGGTTTTCAGGTGGCCTTCATCACCGCGCATTTTCCGGCCTATCTCGGCGATATCGGCATCGAACCCCGCTATGCGGTCATCGCCATGGCGCTGATCGGCTTCTTTAACATCATCGGATCGCTGGCCGCCGGCGTCATCGCCCAGCGTTATTCGAAACCCTATCTGCTGGCCTATATCTATATCGCCCGCTCAATCGCCGTCACCGCCTTCCTGCTTCTGCCGCAGTCACCGCTTTCAGTCATCATCTTCGCGGCCGTGATGGGCATCCTGTGGCTTTCCACCGTGCCGCCAACCAATGCGCTGGTGGCGATCATGTTCGGCACGCGCCATCTCGGCATGCTGGGTGGCGTCGTATTCCTGTCGCATCAGATCGGCTCGTTCCTCGGTGTCTGGCTCGGCGGCTTCCTTTACGACAAGCTCGGCTCCTACGATCTCGTCTGGTGGCTCGGCGTCGGCATGGGTATTTTTGCGGCCATCGTGCATTGGCCTATTCAGGAACGACCCGCACCTCGGCCAGCAATGGCCTGAGGCTATACCGCCTTATCGAGCGCAGGCAGCACCGCCTTGCGCTCCAGTGCCTTCAACGCCGCCTGCACGAAACCGTCGCGGGCGGCGTTTTCATTGAGGCCGCGTGGATCATAAACATGGCGGTTGAGGAAATGGGCGGTGAGACGGAAGGCGGCCGCGAGGCTGTCGCGATCGGCGGCCTTCGACTGACCTTCGCTCAGGAAAGCGGGAAGCGAAAGCATACGCGCCGCATAGGGCGCCCCCGCCGTACTACAGACCGCCCTGCCCGTTTTGGGCGATACATAGATGAGATCGGTGCGCAGGCCCGTTGCCGCGCATTCCGTTAGATCGAGACCAAAACCGAGATCGTTCAACACCGCCAGTTCGAAACGAACGAACAATTCGCCAGCATCGACCGGATCATGGAGATTGTCGAGAATGACGTCGAGCGCCTGATAGAGATGCGGATGCGGGTCACGCTCCGGCAAAAGGCGCAGCAACGCGCCCATGGCCTGCACGCCATACACCGCGGTTGCCGTTTCCATCAGTTGCGCCGCCCGCAACTGCAAAGGCTCAATGCGGAATTCGCCGAGATGGTCGTCAAGCCGCGCCCGCCAGATCACATCCACTCGGTTTCCCGCCTGCAGCACCGGCTGCATGCTGCGGGAGCGCCCGCCGCGCACCATCCCGAGATGGCGGCCGCGCAAACGGGTCATCACCTCGGCGATGACGCTGGTCTCGCCATGACGCTTTACGCCGAGAATGATTGCCTCGTCCTGCCACTGCATGAAATCTGTCCGAATTCCGATTCAAGCCCGATCATAACCGATCTGACGGCGAAACGTTATTCTTTTCCGGTGTCACGCGCCGCAGCAACGAGCGTCGTCACGAAATCGGCGATTTCGTTTTCACCGAAAGGCTTGCCCAGCAAGGGCGCATGCACGAGATCTTCGGGAAAACCACTCGTGTCGCCATAACCGCTGACGAAACCGAAGGGAATTCCGTGATCGCGCAGGTGGCGGGCAAAATCGTAACTCTTGCCGTCGGAAAGGCTGACATCGAGAAGCACGCAATCGGCGCCATCCCGCCCTAATGCGTCCTGTGCCTGCGCAAGTGTCGTCGCAATCGTGATGGTTTCAACGCCGATGGACTGGAGAACCGCCTCGACGTCAAGCGCCACCAGATATTCATCTTCAACGATGATGCAGCGTTGTGGCACCATGTTTCTTCTTCTTTCAACGTGAAGGGAACCAGACGGATTTGCGCCGCTGTCGCCAATGTGATTTTCAAGCGCCATGTCGACAGAGTTCGCAAATTACGGACCCAACGTCATTTAAAAAAGACATGTCGAAAAAAGATCAGATGAAGGGTCTTGGCCGCTTTTCATCGTTTTGCCAACCGGCAACATGGCTCAGTCCGGCATCGTCCAGCACAAGACAGCCCTTGTCCGTCCAGCGAATCAGACCGCGATCGACAAGCTTTCTCAAGGTCTTGTTGGTGTGGACGATGGAGAGGCCGAGCGTATCGGCAACGTGCTGCTGGGTCACCGGGATCGGCGTTTCGCCTTGCACGAGATTAACCGCCTTTGCCTTGCTGTAAAGGAACGCGATGAGGTAGGCAGCACGCTCGATTGCTGTGCGTCGGCCGATGCTGAGCAAGTGGTTGTCGAGCATGCGCTCCTCGCTTGCTGCAATCCACGTCAGGTCATAGGCAAGGGTCGGATGATCGGTGAAGAGGTTGTTGAGTCGCGAGCGCTCGAAGACACACAGTGTCACCGGCGACAGCGCCTCCACCGAATGCTGCATTTCCCCCATGACCGTGCCCTGCAGGCCGACGAGATCGCCTGGCATGACATAATTGAGGATCTGCCGCCTGCCGTCTTCCAGTGTTTTATAACGGAAAGCCCAGCCTTGAAGGACAGTGTAGAGATGGGCGCTGTGCGACCCTTCCATCAAAATGACGGAACCGCTTTCGACCGCCAGTTCTCCTGTCTTGAAACGGGAGACGAAATCCAGTTCGGAAGAGGAAAAGTCCCTGAAATGCGGCAGGTCGCGCAAGGGACAGTGCTGACACGGGGTGGTGGAAATTCCGTTCGGTTTTTTTGGCGACATGAATATCCATCATCGAAAAAAAGGTTGCGCCCAATCGTTTTGGAACAACCCACCCGAATGCATTCGGTTCCCGATAAAAGGTTGAAGATATTAAGAATGTTCGTTGTGTGCCGTTCCGTTTCCGGCCGGCACATCCACATTCCTGTGCCTGTCACAGGAATGTGGGAGGAACCGGATGTGCCTTATCCCCGCGGAAATTCCAGGCCCATTTCGCGGAAACGTTCGGGGTCGTCGCCCCAGTTTTCGCGAACCTTGACGAACAGGAAGAGGTGGACCGGCTGTTCGAGGATTTCAGACAGTTCCTTGCGCGAGGCGGTGGAGATCGCCTTGATCGCGTCGCCGTTCTTGCCGAGAGCGATCTTCTTCTGGCTGTCGCGCTCGACATAGATCACCTGCTCGATGCGCACGGAGCCGTCCTTGCGTTCTTCCCACTTCTCCGTCTCGACATGCGAGGCGTACGGAAGCTCCTGATGCAGACGCAGGAACAGCTTTTCGCGGGTGATTTCGGCGGCAAGCTGGCGCATCGGAAGATCGGAAATCTGGTCTTCCGGATAATACCACGGACCTTCCGGCAGGGTATCGACCAGATAATCCATCAGGTCTTCGCAGCCCGAACCGTTGGTGGCCGAAATCATGAAGGTCCGGTCGAAGGTCACGTGCTCATTAGCGGCGGCAGCAAGCTTCAGCAGATCTTCGCGCTTCACCTGGTCGATCTTGTTAAGGCAGAGGATTTTCTTCTGCGGAACATCCTTCAGCCCCTCGAGAATCGCTTCCGCGTCACCCTTCAGGCCGCGTTCGCTGTCGATCAGCAGCAGGATGAGATCCGCATCCTTCGCTCCGCCCCAGGCGGAAGTGACCATGGCGCGGTCGAGCCTGCGGCGCGGCTTGAAGATGCCGGGCGTGTCCATGAAAACAATCTGCGCATTTTTGTGAATGGCGATGCCGCGCATAACGGCGCGCGTCGTCTGTACCTTGTGGCTGACGATCGAAACTTTTGCACCCACCAGCCTGTTGACCAGCGTCGACTTGCCGGCATTGGTCGGGCCGATGAGGGCCACGAAGCCGGAGCGGGTCGGAAGGGCGATGTCTTCGCCGGCAACGGCGGGGTTTTCGTGATCGGTCATGATATCCATTCAAGGTCTGAGGTATTCAACATGCGGCCACAAGGCTCGCCATGCGCTCGATTTTAGCGCCACTATCTTTCGGGCGCTCAGTTCTAGGTGGAGCTTTTCTGCCAGACGCCTTCGCGTTCCAGCAATCTGGTTGCTGCCACCTGTTCGGCTGCGCGCTTGGAACGTTCGACGCCGGTTTCCGGCTTCACGCCGGGAATTTCCACCGTCACGGTGAAGCTGGGATCGTGATCCGGTCCGGAGCGATCGTCAACCCGATAAGCGGGCGTAACCGCAAATCTGGCATGCGCCCATTCCTGCAATTCAGTCTTGGCATCGCGCCGTCCGGCATCCACGCGCGTTGCGCGGCCCTGCCAGTATTTCAGAATGAACTTGCGGGATGCCTCCAGACCACCATCCAGATAAAGAGTGGCGATCAGGCTTTCGACCACATCGGCGCGCACGTTCAGCATCGCCTTGCCGGTCAGCTTCTTCACATCCGATCCGGTGCGAATGAAATTATGCAGGCCCATTTCGTCGCCGATAGCGGCGCAGGATTCGGCGCTGACAAGCTGGTTGAGGCGAACAGAAAGCTCACCTTCGCTGGCGTTGCGGAAGGTGGAGAACAACAGCTCGGCAACACAAAGGCCGAGAACGCGGTCGCCCAAAAACTCCAGCCGCTCGTAATTGCCCGCCGCAGCGGAACGGGCACTCGCATGGGTCAAGGCCCGGTCGAGCCGGGCCTTTTCCTTGAATTCATATCCGATCAACGCTTCGAGACGGGAAATCTCCGCAATCGACAGCGGCTTGGTCTTGCTCATCCCACAACCTTGAAGAGACGGTCCCAGCGCATGTTGGACGGCCAGTCCCAAATGCGGCTGAACGGCGTGTCATTGCCCAGCGAGAAGAAGATGACGCTGGCGCGGCCGATCAGGTTTTCTTCCGGCACGAAACCGACATCGAAACGGCTGTCGAGCGAGTTGTCGCGATTATCGCCCATCATGAAATAATGGCCTTCCGGCACCAGGAATTCGCGGGTGTTGTCGCCGCGCGAATCGGGCGACTGGTCGAGCGTGTCGAAGGTGACGCCATTATCGAGCGTTTCGCGGAACACCGGTACATTGGCGCCCGGATCGGCACGGTAATCGGAGGTGAAGGTGCCATCAGGCTGCTTCGGAACCGGCTGGCCGTTGATGAACAGCACGCCGTTCGTCACCTGGATGCGGTCACCGGGCAAGCCGACGAGACGCTTGATGTAATCGACTTCAGGATTGGGCGGCAGGCGGAAGACCACGACATCGCCACGCTTGGGCTTGCTGAATTCGAGGATACGGCCGGAAAACAGGTTCGGCGAAAAGGGCAGCGAATATTTCGAATAGCCGTAGGAGAACTTGTTGACGAAAAGATAGTCGCCTACCAGCAGCGTCGGCATCATCGAACCTGAAGGGATCGTGAAGGGCTGAAACAGCACGGTGCGGATGACCATGGCCAGCAGCAGCGCCTGAATGATGACCTTGACGTTTTCCCAGAGGGCGTTCTGCTTCTTTTCAGCTTTTTCGGACACTTAAAGACCTGCCTGATTGTTTACCGGTTCCTGCGATTTGACGGAGGCGTCCGGGCCGTTGTTGCTCGCGACTGCGGCGGGGTGAAGCAATTTTTCACGCAGCCAGCGACGCTTTCATATTTCTGCGACTTCTCTAGAACCTTTCCAGCCGGAAGGGAAGCGCTTCTGTCATACGCCTGCAAATAGGCCGCCAATGCGGCAGCCGCCGGTCTCAGTCGCTCACGGGAAGCGCCTCGATAATCACAAATGCCTGAGCGTAAGGGTAATCGTCCGTGATGGTCAGATGGATATTGGCGCGGTGACCGGCGGGCAGCATGGCCGCCAGCCTTTCTGCGGCACCGTTGGTGAGCGCCATGGTCGGCTTGCCGCCCGGCAGATTGACGACCCCCATGTCCTTCCAGAAAACGCCGTTCGCAAGGCCGGTTCCGAGCGCCTTTGAACAGGCTTCTTTGGCGGCGAAACGCTTGGCGTAGGATGCCGCGCGGTTCTTGCGGCCATCGGACTTGGCGCGCTCGATATCGGTGAAACAGCGGTGCGTGAAACGTTCACCGAAACGGGTGAGCGAATGTTCGACGCGGCGGATATCGATCAGGTCGCTGCCCAATCCAAGGATCATTTCAACATCTCCAGAGACGCGTTTTTATTGGCGGCGCGATGCGCGAGATTTTCCATCTTGCGGCGCTGGAAACCGCTGATGAGGCTATAGACGGTGATATAGGCGATGACCGCGCTCACGGCCGCGGGCAGAAGCGCACCTACGGTCATGGGTTCCAGCACCGGCCTCCATATCTGCCGGAATTCGAGGTGGCTGAACAGCGCAACGAAATCCACATGCGCACCCCCCGCCTCCTTCTGTCGTCCGAGCAGGAAATGCCCGAGTTCCCAGGTGGACGCCCAGATGAACGGAAATGTCAGGGGATTGGCGAAGGTGGTGCCGAGTGCTGCCGCGACGAGATTGACGCGCATGAGGAAACCGAGCGCCATGGCGATAATGATATGCACGCCGAGAAACGGTGTCCACGCCACGCCGATACCGAGCGCGACACCGGCGGCAATCGAATGCGGAGACGCAGACAACCGCAGGAGACGCAGCTTCATATAGCGCAGCGAACGGGTAAAACCCGTGCGCGGCCAAAAGAGGTCACGAATCTTCTCTGAAAAACCAACGGGTTCACGGCGGCGAAACGGCATGAGGGCAGTCTATTTCATCGCCCCGGCTGAGCCAAGAGCATCGTATACGACACGGGGATTTCTTTTGCAGGCATATTTTCCCCGTCATTCCGACCTTTAGCTGGAATTCCGCCCACACCCCGTGGCATCACCGAGTATACGAACCTTGCCGAACACTCTGACGTCATCCTCAGGCTTGTCCCGAGGATTTGCAAACGATTGATTGAATGCGAGGTTATCAGATCCCTGGGACCAGCCAAGGATGACGTCAAGGAAACAACCACCTCTCGCCGTCAAATTCGTTTCAAAAGCAGCATGTCCTATCATTTAGACCGGACAGCGGTGCACGCCCGTTCGTAACGCGCGTTCACACAGCCTTACGAGACACGAGAAGGAGCTGACCGATAACGGCCACCCACCTTCCAAGTCCCATACGCATGGCGAACGGCTGCCATGCGCTGAGTGCATTACCGGCGGAACAGGCCGCGGTCGATTTCGCGCTGGCGGAACTCGAGGTCGACATTCGACACGGAGCCGCTGAGATATTCGAATTCGCGTTCCTGGGTCGTCTTGCCACGAACTGCACGGGCGATCTTGCGAAGCGGAGTAAACATGATTTCATGTCCTTTCAGTTTGGAAATGGCGTTTCTCATCGGGGTAGGACCACCGGCACGCCGCGTTTTCCGTTTTCAATTTCTGAAAGGAAGATAGTCGCAAACCACATGCGCGACCAGAGACAGTAAAAGGCCGCTGCCATGCATCCAATGCATAACATCGGCCTTTTGGAATGTGCGAATGATCAAAAATGCCTCAATCGAAGGCACGTTTGACAGTGGATACGCAATCGAGGTCTTTCAGCTGCGACAGCAGCTGGTTGAGTTGCCGCAAATCCCAGACTTCGACATCCAGCGCCAGTTCGGAAAAATCCGTGCCGATGCGGACCATATTCAGGGCGCGTATGTTGACATCCAGCGTCGCGATCGATTGCGCCACGGAGGCGAGCGTGCCGGGTTCGTTCAGCGCGTTGATCATCACCCGCGCCATGAAGCGCGACTTGTTCGCCTCATCAAGATCCCAGCGGACATCAATCCAGCGCTCCGGCTCATCGTCGAAACGCTGCAGCGCCGGCGCCTGAATGGGATAGATGGTGATGCCCTTGCCTTTTTCCATGATGCCGACGATGCGATCACCCGGAACGGCGCCGGCGGCACCGAAATGCACATCGACATTGCCGGAAAGGCCACGGATGGGCAGCGGGTCCGGTCCATCGAGCATTTCGGCTGCGCCATCGTCTTCCAGAACGGAGCGCGACTTTCCGGGGATCTTGAAGACCATACCGGAAGCGCTGCGCATGTTGAACCAGCCGTCGTCGCCGGTCATCTTCACCGTCACGCGCTCGTCCTGATAATCCGGATAGACTGCACGCAGCACATCGAGCGAGGAGACCTCGCCGCGCCCGACGGCGGCGATAGCGTCTTCCACATCCTTCTGCGCCAGACGATGCAGCACAGGTTTCAGCGCGTCACGCGAGAAGGCCTTGCCGGCACGTTCGAAAGTGCGCTCCAGAATACGGTAACCGAGACCCGAATATTGCTTGCGAATGGCCATGCGCGTGGCGCGGCGGATGGCCGAGCGGGCTTTACCCGTCACCACCACCTCTTCCCATGCGGCGGGCGGAACCTGCACGCCGGAGCGGATGATCTCCACCTCGTCGCCATTGTTGAGCCGGGTCACAAGCGGCATGATCCGGCCGTTGATCTTGGCGCCAACTGTGGTGTCGCCGATATTGGTGTGCACCGCATAGGCGAAATCGATGGGCGTCGCGCCACGCGGCAGCGCAATCAGCTTGCCCTTGGGCGTGAAGCAGAACACCTGGTCCTGGAACAGTTCCAGCTTGGTGTGTTCGAGGAATTCTTCCGGGCTGTCGCCTTCTGCCAGCGATTCGATGGTGTGGCGCAGCCAGGAATAGGCGTTGCTCTCCGGCGAGAGCAGATCGCCCTCCCCGTTTTCGCCGTCCTTATAAAGCGCATGGGCGGCAATGCCGAATTCGGCGATTTCGTGCATGCGCTTGGTGCGCAGCTGCAACTCGATACGCTGGCGCGAAGGGCCAACGATCGTGGTGTGGATGGAACGATAGTCGTTCTGCTTCGGCGTGGAGATATAGTCCTTGAAGCGGCCGGGTACCACGCGCCAGCGGGTGTGGACAATGCCGAGCGCCCGGTAGCAGGAAGGAATATCGTCCACCAGAATGCGGAAGCCGTAGACGTCGGACAACTGCTCGAAAGAGAGCGATTTCGACTGCATCTTGCGGAACACCGAATAGGGCTTCTTCTGACGCCCCTTGACGCTGGCGCCGAGAAGGCCATTCGCCACGAGTAGCTCGCGCAATTCGTCCTCGATCTTCTTGATGAGCCCTTCGTTGCGCGTTTCCAGTTCCTGAAGGCGGTTGGTCACCGTCTCATAGGCTTCCGGATTGAGGTAACGGAAGGACAGGTCCTCCAGCTCGTCGCGCATGTCCTGCATGCCCATGCGGCCGGCCAGCGGCGCATAGATTTCCATGGTTTCTTCGGAAATGCGGCTGCGTTTGTCCGCCGGCATATATTCCATGGTGCGCATGTTGTGCAGGCGGTCGGCCAGCTTCACCAGAAGAACGCGCACGTCGTCGGAAATGGCAAGCAGCAGCTTGCGCAGGTTTTCGGCCTGCTTGGCCTTGCGCGTGACGAGATCGAGTTTCTTGAGCTTGGTCAGCCCCTCCACCAGTCTGCCGATATCCTCGCCGAACAGCTCGTCGATTTCAGCGCGGGTAGCGGTGGTATCCTCGATCGTATCGTGAAGCAGCGCCACCGCGATGGTCGATTCGTCGAGATGCATTTCCGTCAGGATGGCGGCAACTTCCAGCGGATGCGAGATATAGGGGTCGCCATTGGCCCGCTTTTGCTGGCCATGTTTCTGCATTGCATAAACATAGGCCTTGTTCAGCAGGGCCTCATTCGCATCCGGTTTATATTTTTGAACCCGCTCAACGAGTTCGTATTGCCGCATCATGCGATATTCCACAAAAAGAAAGCGCGCCAACCTTGGGGTCGGCGCACAATGCTGCATCAATAGGGATCAGATTATGACGGCAAATATTGACAGACGGTAACCACCGCCTGCCAATGGCGTCATAAAGTCAGATCAATAGTCGTCATTTTTTTCCGGCGGCACAAGGCCTTCGATACCGGCCAGCAGTTCTTCTTCCGACATCTGGTCGAAAGTAACGGTTTCCGGCTGGTCGTCCTCTTCGCCATCGGCAGTAGCGGAGGCTGCCAGCGTAACCGGATCGGGCTCGGGCTCGTCCACTTCCACATGCTTCTGCAGCGAATGGATGAGATCTTCCTTGAGGTCGTCGGGCGAGAGCATCTCGTCGGCGATTTCGCGCAGAGCGACGACCGGGTTCTTGTCGTTATCGCGGTCAACCGTGATGGACGAGCCCTGGGAAATCTGGCGCGCACGGTGGCTGGCGAGAAGGACCAGCTCGAAACGGTTGTCTACTTTATCAATGCAATCTTCAACTGTGACGCGGGCCATTGCCTGTCCTTTGCGAGTCGTAATGTCGTGGATCAGAGCGCCGTGCTTTCTTGAGGATGCACAAGGGATGCTCTAACCTATTGAATCTGCGCTTCGTGCCTTGCGAAAAACGCTTTGGATTCCTCGCGACGAAGCCTTCCAGCTTCCGATACAGCCATTGGCCGCGGAATTCAAGTTTTTCCTGTCTTTGGCGTCTTTTGGCACCTTATTGCCCTTGTTTGGCGTCTGATGAACAAAATGTCTAGAAGAATTGTCTTGGAATACGGGTGAAGTTACCTTACTTCAAAACGCAACGGCGCTACGCAAAATTCGTTGATACGACATGATTTTTCGCATTTGCGACCGGAAATAAAAGCCAGATAATGGCCTTTCCAAAAAAGGAATGGGATGGAATGTTCGATCCACGGGAGAAAATTGCGCTCTTTATAGATGGAGCCAATCTTTATGCAGCATCTAAAAGCCTGGGGTTCGATATCGACTATCGCAAGCTTCTTAAGGCGTTTCAGAAGCGCGGATACCTGCTGCGCGCCTACTATTACACCGCATTGATCGAGGATCAGGAATATTCCTCGATCCGCCCTCTGATCGACTGGCTGGATTATAACGGCTACAAGGTCGTGACGAAGCCGGCGAAGGAATTCACCGACGCGCTCGGTCGCCGCAAGATCAAAGGCAACATGGATATCGAACTTGCTGTCGATGCCATGGAACAGTCAGAGACCGTCGATCATCTGGTTCTGTTTTCCGGTGACGGCGATTTCACCAAGCTGGTGGACGCGCTTCAGCGCAAGGGCCGCAAGGTTTCCGTGGTGTCCACCATGGCAACGCAGCCCGCAATGATCGCCGACGATCTGCGCAGGCAGGCAGATCACTTCATTGATCTCATGACCTTGAAGGCCGAAATCGGGCGTGACCCGAACGAGCGCCCTGCCCGGCACGTCGAAAGCCCCGAAACGATCTGATCCCGGTTTTTAAGCCGCCGACCTAATGACAACGCGTCCGTCTGCAAGGCGGGCGCGTTTTTGTTTGGCGCCACAACCGTGTATTCCTGCCGGAAAATTCCTCTTAAAATTAACAAACATCAAATTCGGCCAGTCAAAATTATATCTTGGTTAATTTTAGACGTGTCTAAATCACCCAACGGCACCAACGACATGATTTCGGTGTCAAATCAGGATGTTCAGACATGCATGGCCAAGTAAAAACCAATCAACAACTCGACGAAAGACTTAATTTTCTGGGGCTTGGCCAGGAGCAACGGCAAAACCTTTCGGACATGAAGGGCGTCATTACAGGCTCGCTCGACGCCTCTCTCGACCGTTTTTATGCGAAGGCGCGCTCCGTGCCGGAAACGGCGAAGTTCTTTGCAAGCGACGCGCATGTCCAGCATGCCAAAGGCATGCAGATGAAACACTGGGCAAGAATTGCCTCCGGCGCCTTCAACTCGGACTATACCGATGCCGTGACGGCCATCGGCCGTACCCATGCAAGGCTGGGGCTGGAGCCGAGATGGTATATTGGCGGTTACGCGCTGATGCTTGATGGCATCGTCAAAGCCGTCGTCAATTCGGAACTGAAGGGCCTTTTCCAGGAAAAGAAGGCCAAGAAGCTGAACGACGCCCTGACGGTAACGATCAAGGCCGCCCTTCTCGACATGGACTATTCGATCTCCGTATACCTCGACGTGCTTGCCGCCGAGCGGCTGAAGGTCGAGGAACAACAGGCGCAGATGAAGAAGGAGCAGGAGCACGTTCTCGAACTGCTCAACAACGCCCTGAACAAGCTGGCGAATGGCGACCTCACCTCCAGCATCAATGAAAAGACTGCACCGCAATTCGAGGGTCTGATTGCCAATTTCAACGCTGCGGTCGGCAATCTCGCGGGTGCATTCTCGCAGATCGTCGAGGAAGCCAACAAGATATCAGGCAATACGCGCGAACTGACATCGGCGACCGACGACATGGCCCGCAGAACGGAGCAGCAGGCAGCAGCCCTTGAGGAAACCGCCGCCGCCGTGGAGGAAATCACCACCATTTCCAAACTTTCGGCGCAGCGCTCCGAAGAAGCCAAGGCCATCGTCGAAAGCTCGGCCGCCGAAGCGGCGCGGTCACGGGATGTGGTGACGGAAGCGGTAAAAGCGATGGGCGCCATCGAGGAATCGTCGCAGAAGATCACCCAGATCATTTCCGTCATCGACGAGATTTCGTTCCAGACCAACCTTCTGGCGCTGAATGCCGGTGTGGAGGCCGCGCGTGCCGGTGAAGCTGGCAAGGGTTTTGCCGTCGTCGCCCAGGAAGTACGCGAGCTGGCACAGCGTTCAGCCAACGCCGCCAAGGAGATCAAGACCCTCATCACCAAATCCTCGGAGGATGTGATGCAGGGCGTATCGCTGGTCAATAAAACCGGGCAATCGCTGAATACGATCGGCAACAAGGTGGATCATATTCAGGAACATATCACCTCACTGACCAAGGCGGCCCAGGAGCAGTCCGTCGGCATTCAGGAAATCAGCGCCGCCATCAACAGCATGGACAATCTGACCCAGAAGAATGCGGCCATGGTGGAAGAAACCAACGCGGCCACGCACAATCTGAGCGATGTGAGCGCCAATCTGGCGGCACTGGTCAGCCGGTTCAGCGTTTCGGCGTCCACGTCCTATGTGGAGCGGACTTATAGGGCGGCGTGAGAGCTGTCTATTCAAGAGGCGAAAGCATCCCCACTCTCATTTCTGTGCTTGTCACAGCAATCTAGCCAGCCCAAATCCTTGGGCTGAAAAGAACTCCCTCGCCGCGCAGACGCGCGGCGGCTTGATTCTGCGACCAGTGCAGGAATGAGGGATGAGCTCTAGGCGTTGTTGCCCTTCAGCAGCCGCGACTTCTGCCGGTTCCAGTCGCGTTCCTTCTCCGTCTCGCGCTTGTCGTGCAGCTTCTTGCCCTTGGCCAGTGCCAGTTCCAGCTTCGCACGGCCCTTTTCGTTGAAATAGACCTTCAGCGGCACCAGCGTCATGCCTTCACGGTTGATGCCGGCGCGCAGACGGTTGATCTCGCGCTTGTTCAGCAGCAACTTGCGACGGCGGCGCGGCTCGTGGTTGAAGCGGTTGGCCTGCAGATATTCCGGCAGGTGGGAATTGATGAGCCAGATTTCATCGCCCTCGTCCGATGCGTAGGATTCGGCGATATTAGCCTTGCCTTCGCGCAGCGCCTTGACCTCGGTGCCGGTCAGCACCAAACCCGCCTCATAGGTGTCGATGATTTCGTAGTTGAAACGAGCCTTGCGGTTTTCCGCAACGATCTTGTTCACCACGCGCTGGCTGCCTTTGGGGGCCATGATATTTCAATCCCTTGTTTTTCTTATTGCGCCTGCGGCTTGTCCACCACGAGCGGTTTTCAAGTTTCTATTTAGTATCGTCGTTACGAAAAGAAAAGGCGCGCGGAACGGCTTCTGTCGCGAAGCAGTCCCCTTGCGCGCCTTTCGGGTTTCAGGTGCCCCCTCAGTTCATCAGGCCGGCATGCTTCAGTGCCGCGTCGATTGCCGCTTCCGTTGCCGGTTCCAGCGTGCTCATCAAGGGCGAACGGACCTTGCGGTTACCGCCACGGGTCTTCGAAAGCGCATATTTTGTGCCGCAGACACCAGGTTCCATGAAGATGGCCCGGTGCAGCGGCATCAGGCGGTCCTGATACTCCAGCGCCTTGGCGTAGTCGCCTGCAAGCATGGCCGCCTGGAATTCGGAACAGAGGCGTGGCGCAACATTGGCGCTGACCGAAATGCAGCCGACGCCGCCATGGGCGTTGAAGCCGAGTGCCGTGCCATCTTCGCCGGACAGCTGGATGAAATCTTTGCCGCAGGAAATCCGCTGTTCGGAGACGCGGTCGAGCTTGCCCGTCGCATCCTTGACGCCGACGATGTTCTTGTGCGCCTTCACAAGCGCACCCATGGTTTCCGGCGACATATCCACCACCGAGCGCGGCGGGATGTTATAGATCACGATCGGCAGTTTCACCGCTTCCGCAACTGCGGAAAAATGGGCGAAAAGCCCCTTCTGCGTCGGCTTGTTGTAATAGGGGGTGACCACCAGCAGCGCATCCGCGCCGGCATCCTGCGCGTGCAGGGCAAGTTCGATCGCTTCATCGGTATTGTTGGAGCCAGCGCCCGCGATGACCGGAACCCGTTTCGCCGCTACCTCGATGCACAGCTCGACCACACGTTTGTGCTCGTCATGGGACAGGGTTGGAGATTCCCCCGTCGTGCCCACAGGCACAAGTCCGTTGCTGCCTTCAGCAATCTGCCATTCCACATGGGCGGCAAATGCCTGTTCGTCCACGGCACCATTGTCCGTAAACGGGGTAATGAGGGCGGGAATTGATCCCTTGAACATACAAAGCTCCTGGCGCCGAGCCGGTTCATGCTTCGGCCGCATTCGATGGTTAAAACCGGCACACATTAGTGCCAGCCCTTGGCGCCGACAAGCGCAAAGGCAGCCTATTTTGTCCGAAATTGTCGGAAGTGTGACAGTCGCGGAAGCTCACGCGGCAGGCAAAAAACGAGGCGGTGGAATTTTGCGCCGCTCGCAGACCGGTGAATAAAAGTTGATTGGAGTGCCGAGCGGAAAGTAAGGTTTCGTTAAGCACAGTCTCCGTAGATTCCAGAGGGGGATCTGAGGCGAAACTCATAGGTGCAACGCACTGGCGCATTTCGCAATCCCGCTGCAATGAAACGACAATACAAGAAGGTCGATTGTTTCCGTCCAGTGATGAAGAGCGGTATGAAAAAGACAGTTTGGGGATTGATGGCGGCAGGTCTTGCCGCGACCGTTTGGAACGCGCTGGCCGGCCCCGTGCCGGAAGCTGCCGTGCCGCTTCCCTATGTGAAGCCGAATGCGCCTGCTGTTCCCGCCTTCATGCCGGCCTCACCCGAAATTACCGGCGCCATACCACGCCTTAACCGGCCTGACGATGCGAGCCAGCTTAAAGCCGGACTGGATGCGCTTTCCAGCCGCGACACGACACGCGCCATCGCCCTTCGCAACGCCATGCAGACAGGCAGTCTCGACCGGCATATTCTTACCTGGGCGATTGCCATTTCCGGGCAGAAGGACGTGCCTTCCGCCGAAATCACTTCAGCCCAGAGCGAACTGGCGGGGTGGCCGGGTGCGGCGACGCTGCGCGCCAATTCCGAAAAGGCGCTTTACCGCGAAAATCCACCGGCACCCCAGGTGCTCGCCGCTTTTGGCAGCGGCCGGCCGCAAACAGCCGAGGGCACCGTTGTGCTCGCCAAGGCCCTCACCTCTTTCGGCAAGACTTTGGAAGCACAACGCCTCATTCGCCAGCTCTGGGTGAGCGAAGGCATGGACAAGGACATGGAAGACCGTGTTCTTGCCGAGTTCCCCACTTATCTGACGCCCGCCGACCACAAGGCGCGGATGGATTATCTGATGTATCGCAGCCGAATCGGCCAGGCGAAACGTTTCGGTGATCTCGGCAAGGCGCAATCGCTCTACAATGCCTGGGCCGCCGTGCTGCAGCGCTCTGGCAATGCCGTGGCGCTGCTGGGCAAGGTCGACGCCAACTTGCGCAGCGACCCTGCTTTTCTCTTCGCGCGCATCGAAAATCTCCGCAACCAGCAGAAATATCCGGAAGCCGCAGCACTTTTGAAGCAGGCGCCGAAGGACACGGCAAAACTCGTCAATCCCGGCGAATGGTGGAACGAGCGGCGAATCATCGCGCGCGGCGTCGCCGATCTCGGCGATTTTGCCGAAGCCTATCGCATCGTTGCCAATCATTCGGCCACATCAGCCGTCGATGTTGCCGATGCGGAATTCCATGCTGGCTGGTATGCGTTGCGGGCGCTGCGCGATCCCGCCACGGCCTCACGCCACTTCAACACCCTTTTGCAGACCTCGAACCGGCCACTTTCCGCCTCGCGGGCCTATTATTGGCTGGGGCGGGCGGCGGAAGTAGGCGGGCCGGGCAATGCCCGCGATTTCTTCACCAAGGCGGCTGCCCATTCCGGCACCTTTTACGGCCAGCTTGCCGCCGCACGAATCGATGCAAAGACGCTGAACGTCACATACCCTGCTCCGAGCGCTGCCGACCGTGAACGATTTGCCGGCCGCGAAGCCGTGCGGGCCATCGACAGGCTGGAAGCCGCAGGCTACGGCTGGCGGGCTGACAGCCTCTACAGGTCATTGGCAGATCAGCTCGACAGCCCGGGCGAGCTTGCCATTCTGGCAGCAAGGGCGGAGGGCAACGGCAACCATCAGGTATCACTGCAAATCGGCAAGACGGGCCTTCAGCCGCGGCATCGACGCGGCCGCCCTTGCCTATCCGCTCGGTGTCATTCCCGCCAGTGCCAATATTGCCGGCTCCGGCAAGGCGCTTGCCTATGCCATCGCCCGGCAGGAAAGCGCCTTCAACCCGGCCGCCGTCTCCGCTGCGAATGCTCGCGGTCTGCTGCAATTGCTGCCGGGAACCGCCAAGGGCGTGGCCGGACGCCACGGCCTGCCCTACACTCAGGCGATGCTGACCAGCGACGCCGGATATAACGCCACGCTCGGCGCACATTATCTCGGCGAACAGATCGACAGTTTCGGCGGCTCCTACATCCTCACCTTCATCGCCTATAATGCCGGCCCGAAACGTGTGCCGGAATGGATCGCCCGCTATGGCGACCCGCGTGGCAAGCCTATCGACGATGTCGTGGACTGGATCGAGCGCATCCCCTTCCCCGAAACCCGCAATTACGTGCAGCGGGTGATGGAGAATTATCAGGTCTACAAGACGAGGCTGGGGCAACAGGCCGATATTGTTGATGACCTGCGTCATGGCCGGGCGGGATAGAAGACCGGTTCATCAGTTGACTACTGTCAAAATATCAAAGCACCGGCAGGCCCGGTGCTTTTTTTGTTTTCAGGATTTACCGCACTCAAACGAAAAAGCCCGGCTCAAGAGCCGGGCTTTCCATCACTGACAATGTCAGATCAGATTAGAACGTGCGCTGAAGGCGAACGAAGCCGGTCCAGCTGTCGCCGGTCGGACCATCGACGTCCTGGTAGTTTGCAGCGATCTTGGCATCGAGACCCTGGGTGATCTTGTAATCAACCGTCAGGCCAGCGCGCCATGCATCGTTGTCGCCGGTGAAGTCACCATCAGGAGCGATATCGATCGTACCGAGGTACTGAGCGCCGGGGGTGATGGTCAGCTTGTCAGTTGCCTTGATTGCGTATTCAGCAGCAACTGCCCACTCGGACTCTTCGTAGTAGTAGTTTGCGCCAGAAGCCCAAACGCCAGAGAGACCGAAGGTGCCGGGACCGATGTCAGCATACAGGATAGCGCGGATTGCGCCGTTTTCCTGGTCCGTGTCGTAGGAGCCGAGCAGGTTGGCGGTGACAGCACCGAACTTAACACCAACGATACCGCTGACGCCAACGTTGTTCGGGCCTTCGAACGAACCGCCCTTGGCGAAGCCTGTGAGGTTCGAAACGTCACGGCCGGCATCCAGTTCTTCAACGCTGATACCAGCATAGAACGAACCAGCGTCGTAGGTGTAACGCAGAGCGTTGCCACGGGTGGTGTTCGAAGACAGGATGTCGGTTTCGCCGGAGAGATCGTCATCCCACCAGGTGTACATGTAACCGACCTTCAGGCCGCCGAGCTCGATGAAAGCCTGGTCGACGTTGACGCCGCGGCTCGAGTCGTTGTTAGCCTGGCCACGAAGACCGATGTAACCACGCAGAGCGCCGAGTTCGGTGTCGGTGCGGGTGTCGATGTTGAACTGGGCGCGCGTGAACGAGTTCCAGTCAGACGTACCGGACTGGTTACGACCGAAGTCCGTCTGGAAACGGATGTAACCGTCGAACTTCAGGCAGGTTTCGGTGCCGGGGATGTAGAAGAAGCCGGTGCCGAAAGCGTCGCAAACGCGAACGTATTCCAGGGGCTCAGGCTCAGCAGCGACGATAGCGTCGGCAGCGTGAGCGCCGGATACTGCTGCGAGAGCCGCAGCGGAGCCGATCAAAAGGCTCTTGATGTTCATGGTTGACCTCCAGTCAAACGCTTAATTTTCTAAGCAGCGGGTGGGGAAACACAACTAAATGCGTGCCGCTTATGGAGATGATTAGAGCCAAAACCGGCCGGGGAGGCAATCCCAATGATGACAAAAGGAAGACAGTAAGGGGACCTTAGTTTTGCATTGTTGCGAAATAGCTACAATTCTAACCGACGGGTAGCACTTCCTAACAAAACGTTAATAATTCATGCTTTTCAGCGACTTAAGCGAAATGCCGATAAACGAGATAAGTCATTCCTCATCCCACCGCCAGAATTCTGACATCGCTGCGCCATGGGAAATCGTCTGAAACGCGGTGCCATTGGCGGGAAATCGGGCTGTCGGCAGCAACGCTTCCATCCGCAGCAGGAGAGAATCAGTTCCCAGTTCGACAGGCCCAAAACAGTTGAGTGGCAGACGAATCGGCAACGATACAAACCGACTTAAGCCGTAACGGAAAGTCGCCGGGATATCGAAACGCCGGCCAATCGACGCTTTGCCTGCCCCTCGCCAATGTGCATCAAACGAAAAAGCCCGGCTCGAGAGCCGGGCTTTCCATCACTGACAATGTCAGATCAGATTAGAACGAACGCTGAAGGCGAACGAAACCGGTCCAGCTGTCGCCGTTCGGGCCGTCTACGTCCTGGTAGTTAGCAGCAACCTTAGCAGAGAGGCCCTGTGTGATCTTGTAATCAACAGTCAGGCCAGCGCGCCATGCGTCACGGTCGCCGGTGAAGTCGTTGTCAGCACCGATGTCGATCGTACCGAGGTACTGAGCGCCGGGGGTGATGGTCAGCTTGTCAGTTGCCTTGATTGCGTATTCAGCAGCAACTGCCCACTCGGACTCTTCGTAGTAGTAGTTTGCGCCAGAAGCCCAAACGCCAGAGAGACCGAAGGTGCCCGGACCGATGTCAGCCGTGATGATTGCACGGATTGCACCATTTTCCTGGTCGGTGTCGTAGGAGCCGAGCAGGTTGGCGTTTACGCCACCGAACTTAGCGCCGATGATGCCGGTTACGCCAACGTTGTTCGGGCCTTCGAACGAACCGCCCTTACCGAAGCCGGTCAGGTTGGAAGTAGCGCGAGCTGCTTCGAGTTCTTCAACACCAACGCCAACGTAGAAGGAGCCAGCGTCGTAGGTGTAACGAATGGCGTTCTGACGGGTCTGGTTCGACGAAAGGATATCGGTTTCGCCAGAGAGACCGTCATCCCAGTACGAGTAGAAGTAACCAACCTTCAGGCCGCCGAGCTCGATGAAAGCCTGGTCGACAACAACGCCACGTGCGGAGTCGTTGTTAGCCTGGCCGCGGAGACCGATGTAACCACGCAGAGCGCCGAATTCGGTGTCGGTGCGGGTGTCGATGTTGAACTGGGCGCGGGTGAACGAGTTCCAGTCAGACGTACCGGACTGATTGCGGCCGAAGTCGGTCTGGAAACGGACGTAACCGTCGAACTTCAGGCAGGTTTCTGTGCCGGGGATGTAGAAGAAGCCGGTGCCGAAAGCGTCGCAAACGCGAACGTATTCCAGGGGCTCAGGCTCAGCAGCGACGATAGCGTCGGCAGCGTGAGCGCCGGATACTGCTGCGAGAGCCGCAGCGGAGCCGATGAGAAGGCTCTTGATGTTCATGATTGACCTCCAGTCAAAGTTTTTAAGTGGGTCTGGGTACTTTTGCCGAAGGACAGCATTCCCTGCCCCATTCCCGTGTTCTTAGAAGCCAAACGATCCACCGCCTCGCTTCTGGTCGTGAAAATACAAAAGGTTTCGCCGCTTGCAATCGCCAACATCCGATAAAGCGCATTTACGTACATGCTTCATTTCGGTTTGTTGCGGAAACAGCACACAGTGGGCACACGGCCCACAGGCGGCTTTACCATGCGTTAAGAAATGACTTGAAAATCCGTTAGTTAGCGCGGTTAACAAGGTCTTTCTAAACTATAGGCCTTTTCGGAGATCCCTTGCCCCGCAGGGGAAGGGCGATGGAAACTTTTGCCCCGTTCCGGCCCCACACTTAGTATGGCGCCCCGGCGCTCACAGAGAAACAACAGTGAAACCCGAGCGGTTCGCCACCGATTCCCCATCAACGATTCGGCTCGCAGGCTCCGGCACTTCAATTGTTTGGCCGATTGCGTCCGCAAGCGTTATGGGACGAGTCGCGAAAACGGCGCGGGATACAAGTGTGTGTGTCACTTGGGTACAGAGTGCTTTATAACTGCCTGCAAGAAACGAGGGGCAGAATCGAGTCGGCCCATTAGCTCTCTCCACTATCATCCGGTTTATCGCAGGGGTCCGGCGTTTCGCGAAACGTGCTGAAGAACGAACTGGCATGCGGAAACGCATGCTTTGGGTGCCTGCTGAGAATAAGTAGCTGTTTAGGGAGATTTATAATTTCAGGCTGCGTGCCGAAATGGCGGAGAGGATGGGATTCGAACCCACGATACGCTTTTGACGTATACTCCCTTAGCAGGGGAGCGCCTTCGACCACTCGGCCACCTCTCCGGTGCGGCCTGATTATTGCTTTAAAAAAATGAATGCAAGGGTTTTTCGCCAAGAAGCCGAAAAACCTGTTGGCCGAACACCCGCCAGCGAAACTTTGCGGGCCATTGGGGAACTTCTTCTCTTCCGGCACGTTCTGGCTTCGGTAACAAAAAGAGGTGTTCTAATGGCTCAGACCAAACTGAATGTTGTCGAAGATACGATCGAAAACCAGATTGCGGAGTTGCGTTCGCAGATTTCGTCTCTCTCCAAGTCCGTTTCCGCTCGTGCGGAAGGCGTTGGTGAAGATGCATCCGAATTTCTGGATGAGGCTCGTGGCCGCGTTCGCAAGGCGGCAAGCAATGTGCGCGCCCAGGGCCAGAACGTTGTGGAAGCAGTCAAGGAAAACCCCGGCACTGCAACCTCGCTGCTGACGATCGTCGGCGCACTCGGCTTTGCGATCGGTTATGCGGTCGGCGCTGGTACTCAGCAGAGTTCTTCGAACAGCAGCCTTTATCGCTGGCGCTCATTGCCGCACTAGAGGCTAGAATTCAGGCAAGGCGGGATACGTTCCGCCTTGCCTGTTCGCATTTATTTGAGAGAATTGACGAACGGGGGGCGGAAATGGTGTTCAGCAGCGATCTTGAAGAAGCATTGTCGGATTTCGCGAGAGATCACGGCATTGACAGGGATGAGGCTATCCAGCGCATCGTCCGCGCGGCACTCATCAATAACGGTTATCTCGCTTCCGGCGAAGAAGGCATTCCGCCGGAAAAGCTGAACGCCAGCAACGATGACTAAGACTCAATATCCGGATTTGGATGGCGCAGGCGCTGAGCCGCCCTTGTAGCGGCTGGAGAGCGCACGCAGTGTATTGGAAAACTCCGTGACATCGGCGCCAACAGCCACGAAAGATGCGCCGAGTTCCAGATAACGGCGATTGAAGGTCTCGTTGAAGGTAAGAATGCCCGCAGCTTTGCCGGCCGCCACGATCTTGACGATCGCTGCCTCGATTACGGCCTGCACTTCCGGCTCGTCCAGCCTGCCGAGATAGCCCATATCCGCAGCAAGATCGGCCGGGCCGATGAAGATGCCGTCCACACCTTCCACCGCAAGAATATTGTCGAGATCATTGATCGCGGCGCGCGTTTCGGCCTGCACCAGCAGGCACACGCTGTCGGACGCACTGTCGGCATAATCGGTTATGGTGTTGAAGGCTGAGGCGCGGGCAACCGCCGCCCCCATGCCGCGAATGCCGCGCGGCGGATAGTGCATAGCACTGACCAAAGCTTCAGCCTGCGCCGCCGAATCGACCATGGGCACCAGAAGCGTGCGGGCGCCTGCGTCCAGCAGCTGCTTGATCATCCAGCTTTCGCCAACGGGCACACGCACCACCGGTTCGGCGGGCGATGTAGCGAGAGCGCGCAATTGGTCGATGATGCTGCGAAGATCGTTCGGGCCGTGCTCACCATCGATGACCAGCCAGTCAAAACCCGCTGTTCCGGCAATTTCCGCCGTGATGGCCTCACCCATATCGAGCCAGAGGCCGATTTGCGGCCTGCCGGCGTGGATGGCTGTTTTGAAACGATTTTCGGGAGCGGGCATGATGTCCTCAGGAAAGCAGTAATTTCAGATCGGCGGACGGGTCCGCCAGGATGGCGCGATCCGGCTCAGCGCCGGTATCGAGCAGTTTTTTGCCGGAAACATAGGCCTTGGCATCGTTGACGGCATCAACCGCCACGAATCGCCCGTCGCGGAAATACCAGACTGACCAGCTGCCTTCGCGCGCGCCGGGCCGCAGCACCGTCTCGTCATAACCGAGGTTGAAGCCGGCGATCTGCAGCTTTACCTCGTATTGATCAGACCAGAACCAGGGTTTGGCATCATAGGCGACTTCAGCGCCTGCCAGTACATGCGCGGCGGCCTCGGCCTGATCAACCGCGTTCTGGACTGATTCGAGACGCACAAGCTGGCCCCGCCACGGCAGCAACGCGCAATCGCCCACCGCGTGGATATCCTTGTCCGAGCTGCGGGTGTGTTCATCCACCACGATGCCATTGCCGACATCGAGGCCCGATTCGCGGGCAAGGCGATCGTTCGGGGTTACGCCAATGCCGACGATGACGAAATCCACGTCAAGCACCGAACCATCGGAAAGCTCGGCAGCGGCCACCCGGCCATCCATGCCGACGAGCCGCACGAGGCCGGTCTTTTCGCGGATGGAGACGCCGTGCTCCTGATGGATGCCGCGCATGATATCGGCGGTTTCCTTTGCCGCCACGCGCTGGAGAATGCGGTCGGCCATTTCGATCAGCGTGACCTCGAGACCGAGCTTGCGGGCGACGGCTGCCGCTTCCAGACCGATATAACCACCGCCAATAACCAGCAGCCTGCGGCCGGGTTTCATTTCCTCAAACAGCCGGTCAGCATCGCGCTTGTCGCGGACGGTCAGAACCCCTTCGAGATCGCCGCCGATGCTGGCGGGCAGCTCGCGTGGTGCAGCACCGGTCGCCAGTACCAGCTTGTCGTAGGAAAGCGTACTGCCATCCTGCATGCGAAAGGATTTGGCAGCGCGGTCGATCTCCTCCACGAAGGTGGAGAGCCGGATATCGACATTGTTTTCCGCGTACCACTCCTCAGGGCGGAACATCAGCCGGTCGAAGCTCATCTCGCCTAAAAGGTATTTTTTCGACAGTGGCGGCCGTTGATAAGGATAGGCATCCTCCGAGCCGATGATGGTGATGGGGCGCTCATCCTTCAGCGCCCTAAGCTTTGCCGCCAGCGCGAAAGCGGCCTGCCCCGCCCCGACGATTACCAGCCTTCCCGCCACATTCCACTCCCAGAACAATCGCCAATGGGCAGATTTGCCGCACCCTGCGAAGCCATATTGCGGGATCAGGCGTAACGCCAAGTACGGCCCGCGTCAACCGTACAGCGCCACCAGCCCGGTGCAAGCATGACACATTATCACCCCAGACTGCGACACCCTTGCAACCGGAAGGAGCCGGATGCATTTCCTCAAGGGAAACATTGGCTTCCGACAAGCGGTCTGGCCCATGTCGAGACGCAGAACAGACAATTGCGCGGATTTCCTTCACGCACTGGCAAGGAAGCCGCGTTAAAATCGGCATCAGGAAAAGGCAATCCGGGAGGTTGTCATGGCTTTACATATTGATCACCGTCAAAGCGTCCCGCAGGACGAGCAATACGAGAAGTTTCAGATCGACCGGCCCGGAAAGATCACCTTCATCGGGCATCACCTCAGCGCCAAGGATACCATGCGCTGCCTGGTGCGCAGCATCTCGCTTTATGGCGCAGAGATCGAGGTCAGCCCGCATCTGGAGATGCCCACTAACTTCTATCTGGAAATTCTCGGCATTCGCGATGAGATCGGCTGCAACCTGATCCGCAGGGAAGAGGAAAAGGTCACCATCGGATTCAACATGTTGATCGACGCGGAGTTCCTGCACCATGTGCGCAGGCTGAGTTTCGAGACCAGCGTCTGAGCCGCATCGACCGATTCGCGGCGGAGTTTTTCTCTCACGGCGCGACGGTGGAAAAAACTGTTCCAAAACAGCCATCCGGCAACCGGGCGCGACTTGCGTCCGGTTTTTTTGCACCTATTGTGTGCCGGGTTTTCAAACAGGTACTGGAAATCTCAGCCAATGTCCGCTTTCTCACGTCTTACGCCGCTTGCCGTCTCTCTTCCTTCAACCGTTCCCTTCGTCGGCCCGGAAGCCATCGAGCGGGGCCGCGGCCTGAAGGTGGAAGCGCGGATAGGCGCCAATGAAAGCGGGTTCGGCCCTGCCCCATCCGTGCTTATGGCCATGCGGGATGCGGCGGCCGAGACCTGGATGTACAGCGATCCGGAAAATTTCGAACTGAAGGAAGCACTCGCCATCCACCACGGCGTTTCGCGTGGCAATATCGCCATTGGCGGCGGTGTCGATGGTTTGCTGGGTGAGATCGTCAGGCTAATCGTTGAGCCGGGCACGCCGGTGGTCACCTCGCTCGGCGGTTATCCTACCTTCAACTACCATGTGAACGGCTTTGGCGGAAAACTCGTGACCACGCCATATGTCGACGATCACGAGAACCTCGACGGGCTTCTCGATCTCGTCATCCGGGAAAATGCCCCGCTGGTCTATTTCGCCAATCCCGACAATCCGATGGGAAGCTGGTGGGAGGCAAGCGAGGTCGTAGCCTTTGCCCGTGCGCTGCCGGAAACCTGCCTGCTCATTCTGGACGAGGCCTATTGCGAGACCGCACCTGCCAGCGCCGTGCCAAGCATCGACGCCCTTGTCGGCCAGCCGAACATCCTGCGCATGCGGACTTTCTCGAAAGCCTATGGGCTTGCCGGCGCCCGCGTGGGGTATGCCATCGGCACGCTCGGCAATGTCGAAGCCTTCGACAAGATCCGCAATCATTTCGGCATGGCACGCGTTTCGGTCGCCGGCGCATTGGCGGCGCTGAAGGATCAGGCCTATCTGCATGACGTCGTTGGAAAAATTGCGGTGGCTCGAGATCGCATTTCCGCGATTGCCCGCAATAACGGCCTCTCGCCCCTGCCGTCGGCAACCAATTTCGTCACCATCGATTGCCAGCGCGACGGCACTTACGCCCGCGCCATCGTCGACGGCTTGATGGAACATGGCGTGTTCATCCGCATGCCGGGCGTGGCGCCGCTCAACCGCTGCATTCGTGTGAGTGTGGGACCTGATGACAAGCTTGATCTTTTTGAACAGGCATTGCCGAAGGTCATCAAGGCGCTGGGTTGAGGTTTCGCTTGCCTTCTCCTCATTCCTGTTCTTGTCACGAGGAATCGAGCCAGCCCAAGTCCTTGGGCTGAAAGGAGTCTTTCGCCACACAGACGTGTGCCGGCTGGATCCCCGTGGCAGGCAAAGGGATGAGGGTGGCGAGCCAGGCGGTATATGGTGCGATCGACCATTGCGTGCATCGATTCAACATCCTCTGACAAACCACTGTTCGCGAATCGTTTTCCATCAACCGACATCGCCAGACATAAGAAAACCGCGCCGGCCTTGTTCCTGCCGGTCGCGGTTTGATGTGTCAGCGCAAAAGCTCCTTTTCAAAGCCCTCGCCGCATTCCCCTTCGGGTTTACTTTCGTTTGTACCGGTCTTCGGGACTGGAGGGAACCGGACCGGAAATTCTGTCGCGGATAAGGTGCGTCAGTGCATCGTCATCCAGTCTCGTGCGGCACGCAGCGCTTCGGCCAGTTCCGCCTTGGTCATGTTGCGGGCAAGATCTGCTCGCAGCGAAGCGGCTCTTTCCGATCCGCGGATCGCGGCGATGTTGAGCCATTTGTGGGCCGCGACCAGATCCACCTTGCATCCCCGGCCGGTCGCATAGACCAGGCCGAGATTGCAAAGGGTGTCGGCGCGGGTTTCGCCACCGGCAACTGCCATTTCGATATCGCGAATTTCAAAGCGTGCCATCGTTTTAATCCCTGTCTTCTCGCCTGTTTCATCAAGTGCCTTCTTGTCGAGGCTAACCTTTGGAACTGCCGTCTTTTGCGGCTTTTTTGTTCTTCCGGCCGGCAGGTTTTCCCTGCGCTTTTGATGACCCCAATATGTCATGAGGCTTTCAACGGGCGCTTAAAAGGCATGATTAATGGGCCGCAAACAAACTGCAAACGATTGGTAAAATTGGGTTTTTGTTAAATATCACGAGGTGCGGAAATTAAGGACTTTCGAGCGAATTTTACGAAAACTTTAGAATTGGATTTCAACCCTTCATTCACCACGATCCAAACAACGGTTTTTCGAATTGCCCCTCTCCCACTCTCCTGACCGACGCAAATGCCGTCTCGCAGCTGGAATTTTCTGTTTCCTTTTACGTGAACGTCAAATACTATCCGCATGCCCGTGCGGAGGACGAAACGGGCAAAGAAAGCGCGACATGGACGGAGGAGTTTTTATGAAGCGTGTAATGATGATTGCCGCAGGCCTGCTGATCGGCAGCAACCTTGCTTTTGCTGCTGAGCCCATTGAAGGCAACTGGAAGACGGCGAGCGGCGAGACAGCCGTAATCGGCCCCTGCGGCGCAGCTTTCTGCGTGACGCTGAAGACAGGCAAACATGCGGGAAAACAGATCGGCAAGCTTTCCGGCAAGGGAAACAGCTATTCGGGCGATATTACCGATCCCGCCAATGACAAGACCTATAGCGGCTCCGGCACCGTTTCCGGCAATTCGCTGAGCATGAAGGGCTGCGTGCTGAAAATCCTGTGCAAATCGCAGACCTGGACGCGGTTGTGAGATAAGATGCGGCGGACAGGCTTGTAACAGCCTGTCCGTCGTCGCAGACGGACGTCGTGTGTAACGCATATATCCGTTGATGTATCGTCGCGGCCCGAACGAACACTCTTAAGAGCGACGCATGCCTGCCACCCTTTCCATAATCCTGATTTCGGGTACGTCCCATGTCGGCAAAAGCACCCTAGCCGGCCTGTTAAGCGAAAAGCTCCACTGCGAGGCAATTTCAACCGACAGCCTGGCACGCCACCCCGGGAGGCCATGGCAGGGCATACCCGCGCCTGTGGAGGAATATTACAGGCAGCTGTCGGCAGAAACGATCCATTGGTTTCTGAAGGTGCATCACCAGAATATCTGGCCGCTTGTGCGCGGGCTGATCGACAGCAAGACAGGCACCGGCAATATCGTCATCTTCGAGGGCGCGGCCTTGCGGCCGGAATTTATAGCGCCCCTGCTGGGCAGCACGGTAGCCGGGATCTTTCTTCACGCACAGAACGACTTTCTCTCCGACAGAATGCGCGCGCATGCAGGATATAAAGATGCGACGGCGGGCCAGCGCCGGATCATGGACGCCTTCATTGAGCGGTCCCTGCGCGAAAATACCGAAATGCTGGCATCCGCGCGACACCATCACGTCCCGATCGTCGACATCGCCAATCCCGAAGCATTCGATGGCCTCGTCAACGAACTTACAGCCCGTGCGGTAGCCTCTCCGGCGTGATGCAAAAGCAGGCGATTTGAGGCCGCTGAAGTCAGCCTCCGCCCTAATTCACACTGGAAGTATCCCGTTAATCTCCCTGAACACCATATGAACCGGGGTCTCAGGGTCCGTTCAGTCCGAGTGTGGCAAAACTCTGTCCATGAACTCCAATAAAGGGGAATGGACATGACAAAGTTGATCAGCCGGCTGGCAATCTTCGCGTTTCTCATGGCGATCTTCGCCATGTCCTTCGCCTCGCTCGTCGTTAATCCCAACCGCAGCTTTCAGCGGGTGAATGCGGGTGCGGCGCTTGCCTGCCAGCACAGCCCGGCACCCGCCGCCAATTGCCCCGTCGTGCTGTAAGGGACCGGCCGATGACGACGAGCTTTTCCAACGGCCTGTTTTCCGCACTGAGACTGGTGCTGATGGCATCGATCTTTCTAGGCCCGGTGGCGGGACTTGCAGTTTACAAGGCAGATCCCCGCCCGGCATCAAAGGGCGCCGGTTTCGTGCTGCTGATGAGCCTGCAACGCGGCGCGCTCGGCTGAGATTTCACCGCCTGCCCTTTGCCTCAGCCATTTTTCCGTTTCTTTTCAGTTTCTTCGTATTTCTGTCGCTTGCCTGTCGAAATAGGCCTCCTATAATGGGCCATGACAATAGCAAAACGAACGATTCCGCCCTTCTCCTTCATCAGCCCCGAGCCTTTCGCGCCGCAGACGTTCACGGACCCGAAAGAAGCTGTTGAGGCTTTGACCGCGCTTTACGAACGCAATACGGCGTTCCTCATCAACTCCTTCACCGAACTTGCCAAGGGTGCGCCGATTACCGGCCGCTACCGCGCCTGTTATCCGCAGGTCAGCCTCGAGACATCCACTTTCGGTCATGTCGATTCGCGCCTTTCCTATGGCCATGTCACCTCCCCCGGCGTCTACACGACGACGATTACCAGGCCGGAGCTTTTCCGCCACTACCTGAAAGAGCAGCTGGGGCTTCTGATCAAGAACCACGGCGTTCCGGTGACGGTTGCCGAATCGGCCACGCCCATTCCGCTGCATTTCGCCTTTGGCGAAGGCGCTTATGTCGAGGCGGCGGCGGCATCCTCGCTGTCCGACGTGCCGTTGCGCGATCTTTTCGACACGCCCGATCTCAACAACACCGACGATCTCATCGCCAATGGCGAATATGATCAGGTGCCCGGCGAACCCGCGCCGCTTGCGCCGTTCACCGCGCAGCGCATCGATTATTCGCTGGCCCGCCTCAGCCATTATACGGCAACGAGCGCCAGCCATTTCCAGAACTTCGTGCTGTTCACCAACTACCAGTTCTATATCGACGAATTCGCCGCATGGGCGCGGCAGTTGATGAAGAATGGTGGCGAAGGCTACACGGCCTTCGTGGAGCCGGGCAACATCATCACCCCCGCTGGCTCCGACAGGCCGGACACGGATGCGGTGCTTGGCCGCCTGCCGCAGATGCCAGCCTATCACCTGAAGAAAAAGGGCCATGCCGGCATTACGCTGGTCAATATCGGCGTCGGCCCTTCCAACGCCAAGACGATCACCGACCATATCGCCGTGCTGCGCCCGCATGCCTGGCTGA
This sequence comes from Agrobacterium sp. SORGH_AS_0745, assembly GCF_030818995.1. Taxonomy (NCBI): domain Bacteria; kingdom Pseudomonadati; phylum Pseudomonadota; class Alphaproteobacteria; order Hyphomicrobiales; family Rhizobiaceae; genus Agrobacterium; species Agrobacterium sp. SORGH_AS_0745. The sequence goes on along the minus strand of NZ_JAUTBI010000003.1, from coordinate 1,666,155 downwards.
TGGTTGGCCATTGCGCCGGCCTGCGCAACAGCCAGCGCCTTGGCGATTATGTGCTGGCACACGCCTACGTGCGTGAGGATCACGTTCTGGACGACGACCTGCCGGTCTGGGTGCCGATTCCTGCTCTGGCGGAAGTGCAGCTGGCGCTGGAAGGTGCGGTTGCGGAAGTCACCGGTTACGAGGGCTTCGAGCTGAAGCGCATCATGCGTACCGGCACCGTCGCCACGATCGACAACCGCAACTGGGAGCTTCGCGACCAGGCGGGCCCGGTCAAGCGCCTGTCGCAATCGCGCGCCATCGCACTCGACATGGAATCGGCCACCATCGCGGCCAACGGCTTCCGGTTCCGCGTGCCCTACGGCACCCTCCTCTGCGTCTCCGACAAGCCGCTGCACGGCGAATTGAAGCTGCCGGGAATGGCGACGGAGTTCTACCGCACGCAGGTTGCCCAGCATCTGCAGATCGGCATCCGCGCCGTGCAGAAACTCGCCGCCATGCCAACGGAAACGCTGCATTCGCGCAAGCTCAGAAGCTTCTACGAGACGGCGTTCCAGTAAAAATAGATATCGCTAGAAACGTCCTTGGTGTATTGTTTCGAAAATCGATACACCAAGGTTTTCCCAATGCGCACCAACATTGAACTTGATGACGCCTTGATCGCCGAGGCGATGGAAATAACCGGTCTCTCCACCAAAAAAGCGACGGTAGAAAAGGCATTGCGGGATCTCGTGCGCATTCACCGTCAAATGCGTGCGCTTGATGCATTAGAGGGCATGGGCTGGGAAGGCAATCTGGATGAGATGCGGACGGACTGGGATGCGGAAACGGATTGGGACATAGAGGATTCCAAATGATCGTCGCAGATACGTCTGCATGGATTTCGCTCATTCGAAAAGATTCACCCGCCCTCGCTTTAAAGCTTCGCACCGCCATAACGCAGAGTAACATCCTTGTCGGAGACATTGTTCTCCTGGAGGTTCTTCAGGGTGCACGCGACGGCCAACATGCTCGCCGTCTGGAGCAAATGTTAAGCGAATTTCCCTGCGTCGCGATGATGTCTCCCCAACTCGCTATCAAGGCTGCCTCGAATTACCGCTTCCTACGGGGGCGCGGTTATACGATCCGTAAAAACAACGACCTCATCATCGGCACTTACTGCATCGAAAACGGATACGAACTGCTGCACAACGACCGAGACTTTCAGCCTATGGCCGATCATCTCGGTCTGCGACTGGCCTGATCTTTCAAACCACCTTCACCGTCCCCTCCACACGCACCGGAAAATTCACCGACCGGGCGATGAAGCATTTGTCGTGGGCATCGTGGTGCAGCTCATCAGCCCGCGCAAGATCACCCTTCGAGATGGTGATGACCGGTTTCAACACTACCTCGCTGAATTGCCCGGCGCCGTCCTTTTCCATCACCAGCGTGCCTTCGGCATTGTCGACATAGTCTTCAACGATGATGCCGTTGACGGAGCAGAAATGCAGGTACCATAGCTTGTGGCAGGCTGAGAGCGAGGCAACCAGCAGGTCTTCCGGGTTCCAGCGGGAGGCATCGCCGCGAAAGGCGGGATCTGAAGAGCCGGCGATATCCGCTTTTCCGGACGTGGAAATCGTGTAGTCGCGTTCATAGTCACGGTAGCCCGAGGTACCCTTGCCGCGATTGCCGGTCCACTTCACCTGAACGGCATAGTGATGTTCCTGTCCTGCCATTTCATTTCTCCCTTAGAGTTTTTTGTCGCATTTCCCGGACGTAAAACAACTACGCGCTTCTATTGGAAATGCTCTGGTGTATCGCGCAGGTGATCGAGCCCCTTGCGCAGAGTCTCGATGATCTGGTCCACCTCCGAGCGGCTGATCGTCAGCGCCGGTGATGCCAGCATGCGGTCGCCGGTGGCACGCATGACGAGGCCGTTTGCCAGGCAATGGTTGCGCACGGCGGTGCCGATGTCATCCGGCTTGGCAAAACGCCTGCGGGTCGCCTTGTCGGCCGCAAGCTGCAGGCCACCCATGAGGCCGACATTCACTGCCTCACCCACCAACTCGTGGTCGGTGAGGCTTTTCCAGCCTTGCGAAAAATAAGGGCCGATATCATCCCGCACCCGTTCCACCAGCCCCTCATCCTCGATGATACGAATATTTTCCAGAGCGGCGGCGGCGCAGACGGGGTGGCCGGAATAGGTGAAGCCATGGTTGAAATCACCGACCTCGGACAACATCACCTCCGCCACCCGGTCGGAAACGAGGACGCCGCCAATCGGCAGATAACCGGATGACAGGCCCTTGGCGACGGGCGCGAGATCCGGCTCCACGCCGAAATGCTGGTAGCCGAACCAGGAACCGAGGCGGCCGAAACCGCAGATCACCTCGTCGGACACCAGCAGAATGTTGCGCGCCTTGCAGATGCGGGCGATTTCCGGCCAGTAGGTTTCCGGTGGCACAATGACCCCACCGGCGCCCTGAATGGGTTCCGCCACGAAAGCCGCGACATTCTCTTCACCGAGCTCGTCTATCTTCGCTTCCAGTTCGCGGGCCACCTTCAGGCCGAATTCCGCGGGTGAGAGATCGCCGCCTTCCGCATACCAATAGGGTTGGCCGATATGGGCGATACCCTCGATCGGCAGATTGCCCTGCTCGTGCATCCACTTCATGCCGCCGAGCGAAGCGCCGGCGACCGTAGAGCCGTGATAGCCGTTGCGGCGAGCGATCACCTTGGTCTTCGTCGGATGGCCGAGCGCCTTCCAGTAGACACGCGCCATGCGGAACCAGGTGTCGGTGGCTTCCGAACCGGAATTGGTGAAGAACACATGGTTCATCTTCGGCCCGGCACGGGAAGCGATCTTCTGAGCCAGGAGTGTGGCTGATGGTGTCGTAGTGCCGAAAAAGGCGTTGTAATAGGGCAGTTCGTTCATCTGGCGCTGCACGACATCGGCGATCTCGCGGCGCCCGTAACCGATATTGACGCACCATAGTCCGGCAAAGGCGTCGAGATACTTCTTGCCGGTGCTGTCATAGATGAAGACGCCTTCTGCGCGCTCGATGATGCGGGTGCCGCTCGCGTTCAGCTTACCCATATCGGAAAAGGGGTGCAGGTGATGGGCGGCATCGATGGCGGCAAGGTTGGACACCGGCTTGGAGACTTCATTCATGACAGATCGCACTCCCGCAAAGACGACGGCGCCTTCCGGAGCCGCACCCGACCGAACATGGCCGGGCGGCTTCGATTTGGCAAGACTGGCGTTTTTTGGGGGATCGAGACGATGAGTCGGCCTTGCCGCTTGTTTCTTCTCCCCCGCCGGGGAGAAGAAATGCGCCGCTACCTTTAAGCAGGTTCGATTCCAGCGTTATGGAGGTGGTGCGCTACGCCAAGACCCCTCGCCCCACCAGCACCTTCAATTCGCCGGCATGGACTTCAAGTGCCACGTCGCGCTCCATCGGCAGCAATTCGCCATCGATGACGCAACGCACGTCATGGCGCTTCTTGGGGAAATGAAGTTCCACACCCGTAACGGTCGTGGCCGTTACAGCAGCGTTTTCCTTCAGCTTGCCGCGCAGGATGTCGAAAGCGAGCCTTGCGACGCCCGAGGGGCGCAAGGGATCGGTGAGATAGAAGCCGAGATGGCCGCCCGAGACATTATCCGCGACCAGAAGTGAGTTCTGCCCGAATTCATTGTTGGAGACGGAAATTGCTGACACCTTGCGGCGCTGCGTCTTGCCATTGACCGTATATTCCACCTCGAAGACCGGCGGATTGAGAATGACGCTGATGGCGGCGCGGACGCTTGCCTTGATCTTGCCAAGGCGGGAGGCGAAGGCGAGATTGTTGCGATAGCGCACCATGCGCGAATGCAGGCCTGCGGAAAACTGGTGGACGAAAAGACGGCCGTTGGCGCTGGCGATATCGACATTGGCGATCTCGCCATTCGCCAGTGTCTCCAGGACCTGGCGGATATCGAGCGGCAGCTTCAGCGAGCGGGCGAACAGGTTCATGGTGCCGGCCGGTACGATACCGAGCGCGATGCCGTGTTTCCAGGCGATACCGGCAGCGGCCGAAATCGTTCCATCACCACCGCCGGCAATGATGCCTTCGATATCAGGCTCATCGGCGGCGCGTTCCATCTCCTCGACAACTTCCTTGCCGGAGACCACGCGGCAGTCGATCGTGTGGCCGGCGCGGGAAAAGACCTCGCGGGCGTGGTCGCAATAGGCGTCCATATCCGTGGTGCGGAAGGTGCCGCCGTCACGATTGAAAATTGCAATGAGCTTCATATTTCCAACCTGATCCTGTGAGGCAGCCGCGCGTAAATGCTTGGGGTTATATAGGGTTCCAAACACCATCGCGTGAAGATGCTCTTTTGCCGAGAATCGCTCTACCGCAATGCATCATTTCATGTTAGATATCACTTAAGGTCATTTTCATGACCGCGCATCTCCAGTCAGGGCAGGCCGTTCCCATACGGTCTTGCCCTTTTTTCTGTGGGGTCCTCCCCCTTTTCAGGTCGCAATGAGCCATTCGAATTTGTCGGAAGCCCGCCTCGAGGCGGAGAGTGAAACCGTTGTTGCGGCAAGGCCTGCCGTGGCACTGACGCCGTTTGCCGTCGCACTCATCGAACTGGCGCTTGCCGCCGGCGGTTTCGGCATCGGCACCGGCGAATTCGCCATCATGGGCCTGCTGCCTGACGTCGCAACGACCTATGGCGTCACAGTGCCCCAGGCAGGTTACGTCATCACGGCCTATGCACTGGGGGTCGTCATCGGTGCTCCCATCATCGCGGTGCTGGCTGCGCGCATGACGCGGCGCACCCTGCTTCTCGGCCTCATGGGACTTTTCGCACTCGGCAATATCTTGAGCGCCGTCGCACCCGATTTCCTGAGCTTCACCGTGCTGCGCTTCATCACCGGCCTGCCGCACGGCGCCTATTTCGGCGTTGCAGCGCTGGTGGCTGCCTCCATGGCGCCAATCCACAAACGTGCCCGCGCCGTTGGCCGCGTCATGCTTGGCCTCACCATCGCCACGCTGCTTGGAACGCCGCTTGCCACTTTCTTCGGGCAGATGCTTTCCTGGCGCGCAGCCTTCATGCTGGTGGGCGGCATCGGGCTGTTGACAGTCGCCCTGCTGTGGCTGTTCCAGCCGCGCGACAGGGTAGAGGAAGGTGCCAGCGTTTGGCGTGAACTCGGGGCTTTCCGCCGCGTGCAGGTGTGGCTGACGCTCGCCATCGCATCGGTCGGTTTCGGCGGCATGTTCTCGGTTTTCAGCTATATCGCCAAGACCACCACCGATGTCGCGATGATGCCGGTTTCCACCGTCTCCATGGTCCTCGCCCTCTTCGGCATCGGCATGAATGTCGGCAATGTGGTCGGCTCGCGGCTGGCCGATATCTCGCTCAACGGCACGATCGGCGGCATGCTCGCCTTTAACGTGGTGGTCATGGCCGTGTTCGGCATGACGGCGCATGACCCATTCATGATGTGTCTCTGCGTCTTCCTGATCGGCTGCGGTTTTGCCGCCTGCCCCGCCGTGCAGACGCGGCTGATGGATGTGGCAGCGGATGCGCAGACGCTTGCGGCTGCCTCCAACCACTCCGCCTTCAACATCGCCAACGCGCTCGGCGCATGGCTTGGCGGCATGGTCATCGCCATGGGCTATGGATATGCCTCCACCGGTTATGTGGGCGCTGTTCTTTCGCTTCTCGGGCTTGGCGTTTTCCTTGTGTCCGTCACCGTCGAACGGCGCGCAAAAGCCGGCTGAAAGCCGGTTTTTCAGCGGCCGCAACACCCGTTCCGGCACCTGCAATAAACCTTACGGAAATTTCACGATCGGCTCGCTTGACTCTTTTTGGTTTCGGGCGCAACACGGCGTTACGCGCAGGCCGTGACCCGGCACAGCGCGGATTTTAACGGAGCATCATTTGATGTCTAGCGACAGTAGTAGTCGATTGCCTTTGCCGAAAGCGGCGAACGGGAACTGATCCGGCACCTGTCGGCTCACCACCGCGTTCGTCGTAATCGGCGAATCGACGGAAAGGTGAGCAATCATGAACTTCCACACCCTCTCCCAGAGAGCCAGCAAGGCCGCACGTCTTCTCCGCAGCGGAAATGCCGGTTCCACCACCATTGCAGAACGCGTCGAGCATCTCAACACACTCGATACGCATGAGGCAGTCGCCGCCCTGCTCGCCATGCCGCAGGCAAAGGCCGTCGCCATTCTCGACCGGCCGGAACTGCATGACGCAGCCGCCATCATTGCCGGTATTCCGCTTGACCAGGCCGCCCGCTTCGTCAACCTGATGTCTGACGACCGCGTTGCCGACGTCATGGCGGAAATGGACGAAGAGCCGCGCGCAAAGCTGTTTTCCCGGCTGGACCGCACGACCGCGCTCTCCATCAAACATCTGATGGGTTATCCGCCGCGCACCGCCGGCTCGATCATGACCACGGAATTCGTCAGCGTGCCGGATAACTGGACGGTGGAACAGACCCTTTCGCACATCCGCGTCGTCGAGCGGTCGCGTGAAACGGTCTATGCCATCTATGTTCTGGCGCAGGACGGAACGCTGTCCACCGTCGTGACGCTGCGTCGCCTGCTGACCGGCGAGGCCGGCGCCTCCATTCTCTCCGTTGCATCGAAGGAAGGCATCGTCTGTGCCAGCCCCTTGATGTCGCAGGAGGATGTTGCCCGGCTCATCCGCAAGCACGACCTTCTGGCGCTTCCCGTCGTTGACTATCATTCGCATATCCTCGGCATCGTCACGGTCGACGACGTGATCGACACCATGATCGCCGACACCACGGAAGACGCCCACAAGTTCGGTGGTATGGAAGCACTCGGCAAGCCCTATATGGCAATGGGCTTTCCGGACATGATCCGCAAGCGCGCAGGCTGGCTGGCTGCCCTGTTCCTGGGTGAAATGCTGACGGCAAGCGCCATGCAGCATTTTGAAGGCGAGCTGGAAAAAGCCGTCGTGCTGACGCTGTTCATACCGCTCATCATGTCATCAGGCGGCAACTCCGGTTCGCAGGCCACCTCGCTCATCATCCGGGCGCTGGCGCTCGGCGAACTGAAGCTTTCGGACTGGTGGCGGGTGCTGCTGCGGGAAATCCCGACGGGCCTGACGCTCGGCTGCATTCTCGGCGCCATCGGCTTCCTGCGTCTGACCATCTGGCAGCAGGCAGGCTTTTATGATTATGGCGACCACTGGCTGCTGGTGGGCGCCACCGTCTTTGCCGCACTCGTCGGCATCGTCACCTTCGGCTCGCTTGCCGGCTCCATGCTGCCATTCCTGCTACAGCGTCTGCGGCTGGATCCAGCCAGCGCATCTGCACCGTTCGTCGCCACGCTGGTGGATGTCAGCGGCCTCGTCATCTACTTCTCGGTGGCGCTGGTTATCCTCAGCGGCACGCTGCTCTGAAACACAAAAGGCCCGCTCGAAAGAGCGGGCCTTTTCATTTGCAGCGTTTTCGACAGGGCAACCACCCCTCAACCGCCGGCGCTGATAACGCCCGTTCCGAGAAGTCCCAAAAGAATGACGCCGATGACCACCCGGTACCAGACGAAGGGCATGTAGCTCTTGGTGGAGACCAGCTTGAGGAAGACAACGATCACGGCGTAACCGACGACGAAGGCGATCAGGGTTGCAAGCCCCGTCTGGCCCCAGCCTACAGGGTTCTCCTCGCCGATGCTTTTGAACAGCTGGTAGAAGCCGGAACCGAACACGGCGGGAACGGCGAGCAGGAAGGAATATCGTGCGGCCGCCTCGCGCGTGTAGCCTAACAGCAGGCCGGCGCTGATGGTGCCGCCCGAGCGCGAGACGCCGGGGATGAGCGCCATGGCCTGCGCGAAACCGAACAGGATGCCATCACGCCATATCAGCTGGTTCAGCTTGTAGCGCTTCTTGCCGATCCTGTCGGCGACGCCGAGAATGATGCCGAAGACAATCAGCATTACGGCGGTGATATAGAGATTGCGCAGCGAATGCTCGATGGCATCCTTAAAGAACAGGCCGAGCAGCACGATCGGCACCGAGCCGACGATGATCAGCCAGCCAAGCCGCGCATCGGACTTGTCATAGGGTCCGAGGCGAAGGTTCTGCCGGAGCCAGGCGGCGGCGATCCGCATGATATCGGACCAGAAATAGACCAGCACCGCCGCTTCCGTGCCGATCTGCGTAATCGCCGTGAAGGCGGCGCCCGGATCCGCACCGGAGGGCAGAAACTCCCCGGCTATCCTCAGATGCGCGCTTGAAGAAACCGGAAGAAATTCCGTAAGTCCTTGCAAAAGGCCGAGAAATCCGGCCTCCAACCAACCGATGCTCATGTGATTTGATGTCCCTGCTGCGAATCGAATTCGCAGCATTATGCATCAAACCGGGCAAATCCGTGTTGCATCGCACCATGAAAAAGAAGTGCGGGAGGGCTTGGTTTTACCCGTTATTTTTCAGGCTGCTTTCTCCGCAGGCTCAGGATGAAGGGTGTATTTCGCGCCGTTCTTGCACACAACATGGGCGTCGCCCCAGCTTTTCAGCGCCGAGATCACCGGCTTCATGGTTTCGCCAAGTGGCGTCAGCGCATAGTCCACGCGCGGCGGCACAACCGGGAAGACGGTGCGCGAAATCAGGCCCGCCTCTTCCAGTTCCCGCAGCTGCTTGGTGAGCATGCGCTGGGTGACGCTTGGGATGTGGCGGCGCAACTCGTTGAAGCGCAGGGTGCCCTCGTTGATGAGGTGATAGAGGATCACGCCTTTCCATTTGCCGTCGAGAAAACTCAAGGCAGACTCCACCGGGCAGCCCGGAAAATTGCCGGTAAGCTTGGCGCGCGGTCGCGACATCACAGTATCCTTTTTGTATGTATCATCACAAAATGTGCATTCTTGCGATCGATGTTCATATGTATCAAGTAAGAGGCACGCAAACAAGCAAAGGAGACTGTTCATGCGCGCCATCGGTTACAAGACGAGCCAGCCCATTACCGCAACGGATGCCCTTATCGACCTCGACCTGCCGCAGCCGGAGGCGACGGGGCATGATATTCTGGTGGAGGTGAAGGCCGTTTCGGTCAATCCTGTTGACACCAAGGTTCGCCGCAACCAGGCGCCGGAAAACGGTGCTGCCCGCGTGCTGGGCTTCGATGCGGCGGGCGTGGTGAAAGCCGTCGGCGACAAGGTATCGCTGTTCAAGCCCGGCGACGAGGTGTTTTACGCTGGTGTCATCAACCGCCCCGGCTCCAACAGCGAATTCCATCTGGTCGATGAGCGCATCGTTGGCGCCAAACCGAAGTCGCTGAATTTCGAGGAAGCGGCGGCACTGCCGCTGACCGCGATCACGGCCTACGAGACGCTGTTCGACCGGCTGCGGGTGACAGAGCCCGTTCCGGGTGCGGCAAATGCTGTTCTGGTGATCGGTGGCGCCGGCGGCGTCGGCTCGATTGCCATCCAGCTTCTGCGCGCACTGACCGATCTCACCGTCATTGCCACGGCTTCGCGGCCGGAAACGATGCAATGGGCCAAAGACCTCGGCGCGCATCATGTCGTCGATCACAGCAAGCCGATTGCCCCGCAGGTGGAAGCGCTTGGCCTTGGTGCACCGGGCTTCGTATTCTCGACCACCCATAGCGACATTCACGCCCCAGACAGCGTGGCGACCATTGCGCCGCAGGGCCGTTTTGCGCTGATCGACGATCCGGCCGGCGGTTTCGACGCCATGGCGTTCAAGCGCAAATGCGTTTCAATCCATTGGGAAATGATGTTTGCACGCGCGGTTTTCCAGACGCCTGACATGATCGAACAGCACAAGCTGCTCAATCACGTTGCGGAACTGGTTGATGCCGGCAAGATCAAGACGACGTTGACCGAGGTTTTCGGCACCATCAACGCCGCAAACCTCATCAAGGCCCACGCCTTGATTGAAAGCAACACGGCCAAGGGCAAGATCGTGCTTTCGGGCTTTTGATCTTCACGTCACACGAAGTGGGAGGTGCGCGCCTGATAAAGCGCGCCCTTCCCGGTCAATCGTCTTCCGGATCTTCCGGGCATGGCCATGCGGCAGGCGTCGTCAGGCCGCTCGGCAGTTTTGTCTTGGCGTCGCCACAGGCGATGTCGATCTGTTTCTGCTCAAGGCCGGTGGCGGCGGAAAGATCGACCCCCTCTATGCGGGTCAACAGCAGGAAGGCGTTGGCAAAATCCACCGCGCCGCCGAGCTTTGCGCCCTGGAAGCTGGCACGCGACAGATTGGTCAGCGAAAACTTCGAGCCGGACAGGCTGGCATCTTCAAACTCGGCACGCCCGAGTTCAGCCTTGGTAAAATCCGCGCCGTCCAGTTTGGCCTTGTTGAAATTGGTCCGCTGCATTTCCGCATTGATGAATTTTGCGCTGGTGGCGTCGGCGGCGGAAAAGTCGCTGCGGTAGGCTTCCACCTTCGTCAGGTTGGCGCCCTGCAGGTTCGCCTCTCCAAGAGCCGTCCGGATGAGTTTCGCCTTTTCAAGATTGGCGCCCTTCAGCGAGGAGCCGCGCAAATCCGTATAAGTGAAATCCGTGCCGTAAAGCATCGCCGAATCGAGGTTGCTGCCGCCCAGCATCAGGAGGCGCTTGTTGCATTCGCGCCAGTCGATGCCGGCCATGGCGTCGGCGCGGCAGCTGGCGGCCATCAGCGGGCTGCCACTGAGCGAAACGGCAACTACCATACCTGCCGCCAGACCGGCGACGATCCTTGTATTCCGCACGATATTCAGCCTCTGAAAGCCGGACATTCCATCACTCCTGCCGCCGGGCGACGGCCCAAACGCAACATATGCACATTCAAGGCGTTACCGCATTCCTGGCCCACAATCCATGGACCATGCAAAGCTACAACACCCCAACATCCTATATGTAAGAAATCGAAGGGCAATCCACAAATACTAGGGGGACGAGACTTTCGATGCCTCGCGCACGAGACGTCATCCTTTCGCTTGTCGCGAGGATCCAACCACGTATCGTGAAATCAATCGGCTGCAGATGCCCGGGGCAAGCCCGGGCAAGACGAAGGTTGCCGGCAGACTAGCACCGCGATCACATATTGGCGTAAACCGGCCCTTCGCCACCCTGCGGCGGCACCCAGTTGATGTTCTGGTTCGGATCCTTGATATCGCAGGTCTTACAGTGCACGCAGTTCTGCGCGTTGATCACATAGACCTCCTCACCGTCCTTCTCCACCCACTCATAAACGCCGGCAGGACAATAACGCGTCGAAGGACCGGCATAGACGTCGTGTTCGGAACGCTTCTGCAAGTCCATATCCTTCACCTGAAGATGCACCGGCTGGTCTTCCTCATGGTTGGTGGAGGACAGGAACACCGATGACAGCCGGTCGAAGGTCAAAACGCCGTCCGGTTTCGGATAGGCGATCGGCTTGTGTTTGGAGGCCGGCTCAAGGCTCTGCGCATCCGTCTTGCCGTGTTTCAGCGTGCCGAAAACGGAGAAACCGAACAGCTGGTTGGTCCACATGTCGAGACCGCCAAGACCGACGCCAATAAGCGTGCCGAACTTCGACCACAGCGGCTTGACGTTGCGCACCCGTTTCAGGTCCTTGCCGATATCGCCGTCGCGCCATTCCGCCTCGATCTCGGCCACCTCATCATGGGCGCGACCGGCGGAAATAGCCGCGGCGATTTTTTCCGCCGCCAGCATGCCCGACAACACCGCATTGTGGCTGCCCTTGATGCGCGGGCACATTGACGAAACCGGCCGAACAGCCGATCAGCGCGCCGCCGGGGAAAGTCAGCTTCGGCACCGACTGGTAACCGCCCTCGGTAATCGCGCGCGCGCCATAGGAAATGCGCTTGCCGCCCTCGAAAGTGTCACGGATGGCCGGATGCGTCTTGAAGCGCTGGAATTCCTCGAAAGGATAAAGATAGGGGTTCTTGTAATTGAGATGCACCACGAAGCCGACGGCAACGAGATTGTCCTCCAGATGATAGAGGAACGAGCCGCCGCCGGTCTTGAAACCGAGCGGCCAGCCGAAGGAGTGCTGCACGAGGCCCTGTTTGTGGTGTTCCGGCTTGACCTGCCAGAGTTCCTTGATGCCGATGCCGAATTTCTGCGGTTCGCGATCTTTCGAAAGGTCAAACCTGGAAATCAGCTGCTTGGCGAGCGAACCGCGCACGCCCTCGCCGATCAGCACATATTTGCCATGCAGCTCCATGCCGCGCGTGAAGGCGGGGCCGGGTTTCACCGTTCTTCTCGATACCCATATCGCCGGTGGCGACACCGATCACTGCGCCTTCTTCATTATAAAGCACTTCGGTGGCGGCAAAGCCCGGATAGATCTCGACGCCGAGCGCTTCCGCCTTTTCCGCCAGCCAGCGACAGACCAGCCCAAGCGAGACGATATAATTGCCGTGATTGTTCATGAGCGGCGGCATCATGAAGTTCGGCAGACGGATGGAGCCGGCCGGGCCTAAGAACATGAACTGGTCGTCCTTGACCTCGGTCTTGAAGGGATGCCCCTCTTCCTCACGCCAGCCGGGCAGAAGCCGGTCGATGCCGATGGGATCAACCACGGCACCTGAGAGAATATGCGCGCCGACTTCAGCACCCTTTTCCAGAACGACGACCGAAAGCTCCGGCTCGACCTGCTTCAGACGGATCGCAGCGGCAAGGCCCGCAGGACCCGCACCGACGATCACAACGTCGAATTCCATCGCTTCGCGTTCCGGCAGTTCCATCGCTTCCGTCATCTTGTCCTCTCACCTCGCCGGTCCCATCCGGCTGTTGTTATATCCGCTTCCGGCATTCGCACCGTGTTGCCTGCACTGGCCGAAAAATCAGTCTGCGACAACACATTCGCCCTAGCCTGTCTTCGCAAAGCACGACGCCTTTGTCGAGCTTCCATAGCGGCAAAACATGTCGCACGCCACTCAATTGTCAGACAACCTGATGAGCATTTTATTACTTTTACGTGCACGTAAGATTGAGAATAGGAGTTGCGTGGGTAGGCGTCAAGGTTTGTCATTATTTGATGGCAAAGGATTGCCAATTCCAAGGATTGCACCGAGCCCAAGTCGCCAGGGCGGTCAGGACGCTTCCCGCCGTTCATTGCAGCTCGCACTCCCAGCCATCCGGCCGGCCGAAAACTCGAGCTGCAAAGTGTTTTTCCGCCAAGGCCGACTCAGCCGGGCTAACGCCGCTCTTCCGACTTTGACCTCAGCAATGATGAGATCAGGTCAGTACAAGAGTTGCTTTCAGGCAAAAACGCGTGCGCTGTTTTCCAAGTCTCCAGCCACCTTGATGTATGGCGTGGGGCCAAAACTGATCCGGGCCACACCAAGGTCTGCCAGCTCTCGGATATCTTTCAGGTCGCCCGATATCATAACATTGACCGGTAAAGTCGCGCGGTCGCATATTTCTTTGATCAGCTTTTTGTCTTTTAGCCCGGGCACGAAAAAACCATCTGCTCCTGCCGCCTTATAGGCTGCCCCGCGAGCGAGCACCTCATCCAGCAAGACCGCATGATCGATGCCCTCATCTGCTTTGAGAAACACGTCCGTTCTCGCATTGATGAAGACCGGGACACGGTGGTCTTCGGCAGCGCTGCGAATAGCTCGAAGCCGGTCCACCTGATAATCGACATCATAGAGGCCCGTCCCGTGCACCACCTGATCCTCGAAGTTCAATCCGATGACGCCGAGGGTGAGTAGACGACCTACGTTGCGCCTGACCGTTGCAGCATCACTCGAATAACCGCCTTCAAAATCCACAGTGAGAGGCAGATCGATGCATTTCATTATTCGAGCGACGACCGCCAGTGCGTCATCGAGCGGCATCTCCTCACCATCCGAATAGCCTTGCGCGGCAGCAACGGACCAGCTTCCGGTTGCAATGGCCTTCGCACCGCTGCGGGCAACGGCCATCGCGCTTCCTGCATCCCAGATGTTGTAAAGGACGATGGGATCGCCCGGAATGTGCAAGCTTCGAAACTTTTCTGCACGTTCAATCTGATTGCTCATTTTGGTGTCTCCCGTGTGCTATCTTTGAGCTTTCGCTCAATTTCGTTCAGCCGTCGCCTGTTCTAAAGGCCGCGGCCGTTACCTGGAAACGACTAGCACCGGGAAAATGCTCAGAACGCCGATTTTCGGGCACCTATTTCTTTTTGTCTAAAATTACGAGAGTCCTCTACTTGCGAATCAGGATGAGTACCGCAAGCAGCTAAAATCAAACATCCCGTTCAAACCGCCCATTCCTCATCCGTCGTAAACACAATCGTCAACCACCGATCCGTCCCCTCGCCGCCGAGTGCATCGCCGATCTCGTCGCGGATCGCGTCCCATTCTTCGAGACGCCGGGGTGGCCAGTTTTTCGGGACGATGAAGAAGAGTTCGATCTGGCGGCCTCGACCCACGCGGGCGACATAGGAATAGTGCGAGGCGAAGCCGAATTTTTCGACGGCTTCGGCCGCTACCCTGTCCACATGCTGCTTGAATTCAAAAGGCGTCACCAGAAGGATGTCGGCGAGCGCCTGCTTCACATTGCCGAGCGGCATGGGAATGATGATGAGGCAGACCAGCGCAAGAACGGCGGGGTCGATATAGGGCGCGATCCACTGATGCGCCGTTCCCGTCAGCCCGTAGCCGATGGCGAAGGCGAGGAACAGGGCCGCGCTCAGGAGCGCGCTCATCAGCCAGCTTTTGGCGTCCAGCGCCACGAAGGCCGATTTCAGTCTGCGGTTCTGGCGTTTGACGAACCATGCCATGATGAGCGAAACGGCAAAGCTGACGAAGGTGACGATGATGGCGTAATCGAACTCGATCGATCTGCCGCCGTCCATCAGGCTGTCGATGGCGTTGATCAGGGCATAGATCGCAGCGCCCATCAAAAGCGTGCCGTTGAGGCCGAGGACCATCGGCTCCAGATGCCAGAAGCCCATGGTAAAACGCTCTGCCAGCCGGCCACCGGGCCGTGGGGCGGCGGAAGCCGCGATCAGCCGCGCCACCAGTAGCGCCAGCACCGTCATAAAGGCATCCGTCAGGGCATAAACGCCATCGAACACCACCGCGAAAGAGCCGGAAAACAGGCCTGCACCAATGCCGAACGCGGCCAGAAGAACCGTGATGGCAATTGAGAATTTCAGCAGAGATTGTTCGGTCATGACGCGTATTTAACCTTCAAAAGCGGGCGCCGCCTTCCTATAAACAGCACAGATGGAGCGGGATAGCGAAAACTGTGGAAGGTTTTCGCCTGTAGTCACGCTTCGATTCTTTGATCCGCTGCAAACAAGACAGGACAAAACCCATGGATCTCGGCATTTCCGGCAAACGCGCCCTCGTTCTCGCCTCCTCTCGCGGCCTTGGGCTGGGCATCGCCACAGCGCTGGCGAACGAAGGCGTGAATGTTCTTCTCGTTGGCAGAAGCAGCGAAAAGCTGGACGCGAACTGCAAGACGATCAATGCACTCGGCAAGGGCAAGGCCGACTGGGTGCGGGGCGATCTTGGCGATGACAATTTCGTCGAGGCCATGGTTCAGGCCGTGAACGACAAGCTCGGCGGCATTGACATTCTCGTCAACAACACCGGTGGCCCAACGCCGGGTCTTGCGCAGGAGATCACGACCGAGAAGCTGGAGAGCTTCTTCCAGTCGATGGTGCTGCGCGTCATCACGCTCACCAATGCGCTGCTGCCGCAGATGAAGGAACAGGGCTTTGGCCGCATCCTGACCGTTGCCTCCTCCGGCGTGTTCGAACCCATCCCCAATCTGGCGCTCTCCAACACGCTGCGTGGGGCGCTGGTGGGCTGGAGCAAGACATTGTCAAGCGAAGTGGCCGGTTTCGGCATCACCTCCAACCTTCTTCTGCCCGGCCGCATCCATACCGACCGCATCGACGAGCTGGATGGCGCCAATGCCAAGCGCCTGGGTAAAAGCATGGAGGAAATCCGCGAGGCTTCGGTCAAGAGCATTCCGGCAGGCAGGCTTGGCACGGTGGAAGAATTCGCCGCCGCCGGGGCTTTCCTCTGCTCGGTTCCGGCAAGCTACATCACCGGCACAATGCTGCGGGTGGACGGCGGCGCAGCGAAATCGAACTGACGCCGGTTACACGCCGGAGCGGTCAAGAGGCCGCTCCGTAGACTACGAAGCGGTTTCTGCCGGTATTCTTGGCTTCGTAGAGTGCCGTGTCGGCGCGGCGCAGCACATCGCTCGCGCTCTCGCCGGGATCGGCAAAGGCAATGCCAGCCGAACAGCTGTAACGGAAATCCGGCACATCGCTCAGCGGCGATGCCTCTGTCAACGTCGCCAGCAGCTTCTGCATGGTGCTTTCCGCGCTCAGCATTCGCGAACCGCTGAGAACGAGCAGAAACTCCTCACCGCCGATCCGCCCCACCAGATCGTCCCGGCCGATCGCAGCGGAAAGCCGGGTGGCGAAATCCTTAAGGACGAGATCGCCGCAGGCATGCCCGAAACGGTCGTTCACCGCCTTGAAGTGGTCGATATCCATGATGATCACCGCAAGCGCCTGCGCCTTGTTGGGGCCAAGCATCTGGTTGAGGATATCCATGGCATAGCGGCGGTTGCCGAGGCCCGTGAGTTCGTCGCTCAGCGCCGATTTCAGCGCCCTGTCGCGCTCCTGCCGCAGATCGCGCAACTGGATGCCAAGCTCGGAAACATCGGTCACGACACACAACATCCAGCCGCCCGGCAGCGTCGTTTCCGTCGTCAGCATCCAGCGTCCATCGTTCAGGCTGGTTTCGATGGTGCGGTAAGGCAACTTGCCGCGCCTTGTCCGCGCCGAGCGCAACCACAGTTCGAAATCGGTGGTTTCGACCGCCGTTCCTGTCGAGCTGCGATACCCGCCGCGCATCAGCTCCATCCAGTTCGGAAAACCGTCCGGAGCCATGCCCAGCGCCTCGCGGAAGGCCGCATTGGCAAAGCGCAACTCATCGCTGCCATCGAAAAGGGCATAACCCTGCTGCGATGACGCCATGAGGTTCATAAGCTGGGAATGGAAAATTTCCACGTCGCCGCGAATGAGGACCTCCGGCCCGGGCGGCACATCTTGGAGGGCGGAACATGCCTGCTTGCGGGACATCTGGACTTCCGGGTTACAACGCGACAGCTACAATTAAGAAAGCTCCCTGAGGATATAGCCTTTATTTATACTTTGCGATTGCGAAAAAATATTTAATTTGCATCGCAAAACTGTATTTATAACGAAAAATTACTTTATTCTAATGTTTTAATAAACCGAGAAGTGGCGCTTGCCATTCTGCCGGGCCTGTGCAATCAACCGCCCTCCTCTGACATCGGGATGCCAAATGCGTCCCTTATTCTCACGCCGGGCCGCCTTTGGGCCGGGCGAGCATTTCTATCGGCGACAAGGATATGGCGATGACGCAAAAGCGGGCACTGGGCCTCGATTTCGGCACGACCAACACGGTCATGGCTCTTTCCGACGGCGGCGGCGAAAGCCGCTCCATGCAGTTTACCAGCAGCGCTGGCACGGATGACAGCATGCGCACCGCGCTCTCCTTCATGAAGGATTCGGGCCTTGGTGCGGCTGCCCTGCACGTGGAAGCGGGCCACGCAGCCATCAGGCAATTCATCGACAATGCGGGCGATTGCCGCTTCCTTCAGTCGATCAAGACATTTGCGGCCTCGCCGCTCTTCCAGGGTACGTTGATCTTCGCCAAGCGCCAGAGCTTCGAGGATTTGATGGACGTGTTCCTGCGCAAGCTGAAAACCTATGCGGGCGCAGAGTGGCCAAGCGACGTCTCGACCGTCATCGCCGGTCGCCCCGTGCGTTTCGCCGGCAGCAATCCGGATGAGACGCTGGCGCTCTCCCGCTACAACGAAGCGCTGACGCGTGCCGGTTTTCCGGAAATCCACTATGTCTACGAGCCGGTGGCGGCCGCCTATTATTTCGCCCAGAGCCTGAAGAAGGACGCCAATGTGCTGGTGGCGGATTTCGGCGGCGGCACCACCGACTATTCGCTGATCCGCTTCGAGACCCATGCCGGCAAGCTTTCCGCCACCCCCATCGGCCATTCCGGCGTCGGTGTCGCCGGTGACCATTTCGACTTCCGCATGATCGACAATCTGGTTTCGCCGGAAA
The DNA here is from genome assembly GCF_030818995.1 of Agrobacterium sp. SORGH_AS_0745. NCBI lineage: Bacteria > Pseudomonadati > Pseudomonadota > Alphaproteobacteria > Hyphomicrobiales > Rhizobiaceae > Agrobacterium > Agrobacterium sp. SORGH_AS_0745. Next base: position 1,648,082 of record NZ_JAUTBI010000003.1, on the reverse strand, counting down.
TCGGCAAGGGCAGCAAGTTCAAGAGCTTCGACAAGGTGCTGGACGTGCCTTCCGGCTACTACGTGAATTTCGGTCGCTGGAACCAGCTGTCGATCTTCAAGACCTCGAAGGAATTCACCGATCTGAAATCGCTGGTGCGCTCGGCGCTGGAGCCGGACAAGCTCGAACTCTTCATCGATCTCGTGGAGCATGACGAGGGTTATCCGCTTTATCAGTCGATTTCCGCCACCAAGATGGCGCTGTCCTCGGCCGAAGAAGCGGAATTCAACTTCGCGCCGCTCGGCAAGGCCGGCCGCAAAATGGTCAAGCGCAGCGACTTCAACAACTGGATCGCCGACGACCTCGCCAAGATCGAGGGCGCGCTGGACGAGGTTCTGGAGAAGACGCAAGTCGCGCCTGAGGCAATCGACAAGGTGTTCCTCACCGGCGGCACCTCCTTCGTGCCGGCGGTGCGCGAGCTTTTCACCCGTCGTTTCGACGCGGACCGGATCGAAACCGGCGGCGAGTTGCTCTCGATTGCCCATGGTTTGGCCATGATCGGCGAAAGCGGTGACATTCAGCGCTGGACAGCGTGATTTACGGGTTCCCCGGGCGGGGAACATGGGATAATTTCACCCCATGATCGCCGCTCACGACCTCTCCCCGGCCGAACTCGCCGCGCTTCTGCATTTCCATGCGGATGCGGGCGTGGACTGGTTGCTGGAAGACGGACCTGTTGACCGTTTCGCCGAATTTGCCGCCTCCCGCCCTGCCCGACCGGCAGCGCGTCAGGAAAGCTCTGCGCCCGCACACCAGATGGACAGCGGCACGGAGCGTCGTGCCGATGCTCCGCAGCGGCAGACGGCAGGTCGCAGCGCGCCGACGAGAGGCGCGCCGCCTGCTCCGGCACTTCAGCAGAATGTTGCCATGCCGGACGAACAGGCCGTGGCGGCTGCCCGTTTTGCGGCTGAAAGCGCAAGGTCGCTTTCCGAACTGAAAATCGCGCTTGAGGGTTTCAGCGGCTGCAACCTCAAGAACAGCGCCCGCAACACGGTATTCACCGAAGGCGACCCTGCTTGCGCCGTCATGGTCATCGGCCCGATGCCGGATGCGGATGACGACCGCGAGGGCCAGCTTTTTGCCGGCAAGACCGGGCTGCTGCTCGACCGTATGCTGGCCGCTATCGGCCTTGACCGCGCACGCATCATGCTCGGCAATGTCGTGCCCTGGCGTCCACCGGGCAACCGCCCGCCGACTCAGGCCGAAATGGATATTTGCCGCCCCTTCATCGAGCGCCAGATCGCACTTGCGGAGCCGAAACACCTGTTGCTTCTTGGCAACTTGACCGCACGTTTCTTTTTCGGCGGCACCGGAACGATCCATACGCTGCGCGGACAGTGGCGTGATGTCGCAGCCGGGCACCTGGTTTTACCGGCGCTGGCGAGCCTGCATCCGCAGGAACTTCTAAACGCACCTGCCAGCAAGTCATTGGCATGGCAGGATTTATTGGCGTTTCAGGCAAAAATCTCCGAAGGCTGATTGCCTGATTCTTACTCAGAGTAAACGAAGTATGAAAGAAGCCATGCGTATTACGCATAACAGCGGCGCGCTGACCCGGCTTGCCGAATCCATGCTGCACTGCGATAAGCCAGCCTGTGTCTTGGGAGGAATTCGGTTTAAGGAACCAAGGCAATGACCACTCGCTTCCGTCCGGTACATTCCGGCTTTGAAACGCTCCGACTGGCGGGCCTCGGCCCTCGCTCCAGTCAGGGTTACCATCGTTTCGGCGCTGCCGCTAACGAACAGATGACCGCACGTGCTGCCATGCAGCAGGTTCGCGTCACACGTCCTGCAGCTGTCTTTGCGGATTTCCGCGAGCGCTGAAAGCACTCAGGCCGGTGTAAAACCGGTCCATATCTTTGATTGCGCGCTGGCGTCTTTCTTCGGGAAGGCGCCTTTTGCATTTGCGGGACTAGGCGCCGACACGACAACGGCTCTGGCATCGACGATGCCGCATGTTTGCGACCTCCGTCAAATTTGGTGCGTCACCCCTGCGGCGTGGAGGCCTTGCGTGCCGCGCGTCTCGCCAGGCCCAGCTGGTGCTCGCGGAAAATGATGAAGATGCCGGCGAAAATCACGATTGCCGTGCCGATCAGCATGGTGAGCGTTGGAATGTCTCCGAACAGGATATAGGAGACCGCTATCCCGAAAACGATGGAGCTGTATTCGAAGGGCGCGATAGTGGAGACCTCCGCGTGGCGATAGCTCTCCGTCAGGAAGATCTGTGCGACGCCGCCACAAATGCCGCTGGTGATCAACAGCACGGCCTGCTTGGTATCCAGAGCGCTCCAGCCGAAGGGTACGCTGACGAGCGACAGCAAGGTGGCCGTGAGCGAGAAATAGAGAACGATGGTCGGCGTCTTTTCCGTTTCCACCAGTTGCCGCACCTGGATCATTGCGAGACCGCCAAGTGTTGCCCCGCAGAGCACGGCGATCGCGCCCAGCCCCTCGCCCGCGGCAAAACCGCCTTCACGCAACAGGGTCATCTTCGGCCACAGGATAACCAGCACGCCCATCATGCCAACGAAAACCGCGCTCCAGCGGTAGATGCGCACTTTCTCGCGCAGGATGAAGGCGGCGAACACGACGCGCCAGCAGCGGGGAGGCATAACCGATGGCGATGAATTCCGGCAACGGCAGCAGCGTTAGCCCGTAAAACCCGCAGGCCATGGAGAGAATGCCGAGAAACCCGCGCTTGAAATGGCCGATGAGATTGTTGGTGTGCAGCGCGCTCGTCAGCGCATGCAGCCAGGCAAGATAAACGACGATGGGGATGATGGCGAAAGCGGAGCGGAAGAAAGTGATCTGACCGGCCGGCACATCGGGACCGGAGGCCTTGATACAAGTCTGCATCACCAGAAAAAAGCCAACCGAAATCAGCTTCAGGCTTATCCCCCGAAAGGGATTTGTCGGTTCGGCGTTCATCGGCAGTTACTCATATCGGCTGCGCAAACACGCCATCGGGAGATTGTTCATGCGGGGGAGGACGACGCGGGGGAATTGGATTTGCCCAAGGCTAGAGCATTCCCGAAGCGCTTTACAACAAAAAATGTTATTTACCCATGAATTCCGTTGATCTGGTGAGGCGCAGGATTGCTTTCCCCGGCTTGTGGCCTCCTCACCCCCATTGTTCAGGCCTTCAGCCCTGATGGCGACGTGAGAATCAGACCAAAAGCGACACGCGCTAAAATTTGAAGAAAATAAAATACAATTTCAGCAATCGTTCAACATTTGCTGGCATGGTCCGCAGGTCCGGCAGCGGCAGGATCGTCTGCAGGGCCGGCAAAGCCTTCCATGGCAGGACAGAACGTCCTCCCGATGCGCACATGATTGTGACGAATACTCTACCTATTTTACATCCGGGCCTTATGACGACATGATGCCCGGAGGACAACGACAAAGTTATTCAGGAACAGTCATGCGAACAGACACGGGCCAGATCGTTCACCTGGCAGATTACCGCCCCACCGATTTCGTTCTGGAGCGGGTGGATCTCACCTTCGAACTCGACCCCAAGAATACCAAGGTCGAAGCCCGTCTGATCTTTCATCGCCGAGAGGGCGTCGATGTGTCAGCGCCGCTCGTTCTCGATGGCGACGAGTTGATGCTTTCGGGCCTGCTGCTCGATCAGGTGGACATTCCCGCAAGCCAATATGACGCGACGCCCGATAGCCTGACGATCCGCGATCTGCCTGCGGGGACGCCCTTCGAGATCTGTGTCACCAATTACATCAATCCGCAGGTCAATACGCAGCTGATGGGGCTTTACCGCACCAACGGCGTTTATTGCACCCAGTGCGAGGCGGAAGGTTTCCGCCGCATCACCTATTTCCCGGACCGGCCCGATGTTCTGGCACCCTATACGGTGACGATCATCGCCGCGAAGGAGGGCAATCCGCTGCTGTTGTCGAACGGCAACTTCCTCGGCGGCGGCAATTACGATGAAGGCCGCCACTTTGCAGCCTGGTTCGATCCGCACCCGAAACCCAGCTATCTCTTTGCGCTTGTCGCCGGCGATCTCGGCGTGGTGGAAGACACGTTCACCACCCTTTCCGGCCGCGAAGTGGCGCTGAAGATCTATGTCGAGCATGGCAAGGAGCCGCGCGCGGCCTATGCCATGGATGCGCTGAAGCGCTCGATGAAGTGGGATGAGGAACGCTTCGGCCGTGAATACGACCTCGATATCTTCATGATCGTCGCCGTGTCCGATTTCAACATGGGCGCGATGGAGAACAAGGGTCTCAACGTCTTCAACGACAAATTCGTGCTGGCCGACCCGGAAACTGCCTCCGATGCGGACTACGCCAATATCGAACGCATCATCGCGCATGAATATTTCCACAACTGGACCGGCAACCGCATTACCTGCCGCGACTGGTTTCAGCTGTGCCTGAAAGAAGGCCTGACGGTCTATCGCGACCAGGAATTTTCCGCCGACATGCGCTCGCGCCCGGTCAAGCGCATCGCCGATGTGCGTCACCTGAAATCGGAGCAGTTTCCAGAGGATTCCGGTCCGCTGGCCCATCCACCACGCCCCGATACCTATCGCGAAATCAACAACTTCTACACGACGACCGTTTATGAAAAGGGCGCCGAAGTCACCCGCATGATCGCCACGATCCTTGGCGAAGACGACTTCAAGAAAGGCATGGACCTTTATTTCGAACGTCATGACGGCGAAGCGGCGACTGTTGAGGATTTCGTCAAGAGTTTTGCCGATGCCAGCGGCCGCGACCTGTCGCAGTTTTCGCTGTGGTACACCGAGGCCGGCACGCCGCTCGTCTCCGTTTCCTCCGCTTACGATGCCGCCAAGGCGACCTTCAGGCTGACGCTGGAACAGACCGTCGCACCAACGCCCGGCCAACCGGTGAAGCAACCGCGTCATATTCCGCTGTCGCTGGCGCTGATTCTCGACAATGGCCAGATCGCCGAGCCGCAGGCTGTCACGGGCGGAGAATACCGCGACGGCGTGCTGCATCTGACCGAACGCAACCAGACATTCTCCTTCTCCGGCATTTCATCGCGCCCAGTGCTGTCGCTCAACCGCAGCTTCTCGGCGCCGATCAACCTGCATTTCGAACAGAGTGCTGCCGATCTGGTGCAGGTTGCCCGGCACGAGACGGATATGTTTGCCCGTTTCCAGGCGCTTACCGATCTCGCTTTGCCGGCGCTGATTGCCGCTACCAGGGCCGTGCAGAACGGCCAAGAAGTACGCTCGGACGCCGACCTCATCGCAACGCTGATCGAAATCGTCGGCGATGCTTCGCTTGAACCCGCTTTCCGCGCACAGGCGCTGGCGCTGCCGAGCGAAACGGACATCGCTCGCGAACTGGGCGGCAATACCGACCCGGACGCCATCCACAAGGCACGTAACGCGACGATCAAGGCCATTGCCACGGCCGGTATCGAGACGCTCCGCGGGCTCGCCGACAGCGACGGCAATGGTGAAGCCTACAGCCCCGATGCCGACAGCGCCGGACGGCGTTCGCTTCGCAACGGCGCGTTGAGCTTCCTTGCTTTTGCTGAGGGAACGCCTGACAGGGCGGCAAAGGCCTATGCCAGCGCCACCAACATGACCGATCTTGCGCATGCGCTTGGTGTACTGACCCAACGTTTCCCCGACAGCACGGAGACAAAGGAGGCGCTTGCCGCCTTCGAAGCCCGCTTTGCCGACAATGCGCTGGTTCTCGACAAATGGTTCTCGCTACAGGCCGCCATTCCCGGCGACGGCGCGCTGGAACGTATCAAGGCGCTGATGACGTCGAAACACTTCATCGCCTCTAATCCCAACCGGGTGCGGTCGCTGGTGGGCACGCTCGCCTTCTCCAACCCGACCGGTTTCCACCGCGCCGATGGTGCCGCCTATCGGTTCCTCGCCGAGCAGATCATAGCTATCGACAAGCGTAACCCGCAGCTTGCCGCGCGCATTCTCACCTCCATGCGCTCCTGGCGGTCGCTGGAAGCAAGCCGCGCCGAACACGCCAAGGCAGCACTTTCGACGATCGCCGAAGCAAAAGGTCTTTCGACGGATGTCAGCGATATCGTCGGGCGTATTCTGAAAGGATAATGCCCGGCGAACATTCGCCAACTCCCCTACTCCGGACAATGCCTGTGCGCCGTCTTGATTTCCGTCAAGGCGGCGCAACGCATTGCGCGACACAATCGTCAGCGACAGGCCGGAACGCGGCCGCAAGCGGAAAGGGACTTCAAATGACGGATATTTCCAACACCAGCAATTCGTTCCAGCGTTTCATCACCGAAGCCCCGGCCCATCAGGCTGTCTGGCTTCAGGCCGTTCAGGGGCTGGGTGCGGCGTCCACGCTGGATGCCAAGACGCAATGCCTGGTCTATATCGGCATTCTCGCCGCACTGCGGCTGGAAGGCGGCGTGGCATTTCATGTGCTGGAAGCCAAAGCGCATGGCGCAAGCCGTGACGACATCATCAGCGCGGTGCTGACCGGGCTTCCCGCCGCCGGAAACGGCGTTCTCGGCGCACTTGGACCTGCTCTTGAGGCTTTCGACAAGGCTTGAGAACCACCGGACGTAACATACCGGAACGTCCCAGACCGACTATCGGGGTGTCGGTTTTTCCAATGCCTGGCGCCGCTGTGCAGACCGTAACGCGCTGTCCCGAAAAAATACGGAGTCGGTTCAAGGGGTTAAAATTCTTTTAACTTTTGCCTCTGGACACGGCGAATCGCATTTGATTCACTATGCATATTCGAGCGGCGGCGCTTCGAATCAGTGGGGATATCTTGAAGGCGGGACAATGACGAACGTGCGGCGGGCGACTGCGGGCGATGAGCGGCCGTATGCCAAATTTTCTGATCTTGCGGCCTGGGGCGAAAGGCTTTCCAGCGACCTGATGGGTTTGATGAACGGCTCCGACCGCCCGATGCCGCAGGTCGAGACCCTGCTGAAGCGCCTCATTCCCATTCTCATTCTTGCATTTCTCGTCGTCATCGCGGCGTCACGCATGCTGGGCATCGTTGCCGAATATAGCCGCATGGAAGAGGCCGCCCGCCACTCTACCGCACTGACAGCGCTGACGGCCAAAGCAGCCCTTATCAACAACGGTATTGTCTTTGCCTCGCAAGAGCGCACCCGCGCAGAGGCGAGCCTTGCCGCAGCGCTGCCTTCGGGCAGCCTTGCTGATGGCACCATGGTGCTTCTGTCGGGCAGCAACGGCCGGATTTTCGCCGGCGCCGGCAAGGGCGCCACGCTTTATATCGGCACCTCCCTGCCGGCTTTGCTTCCCGAAATCGCCATTGTTCAGCGTTTTCCCGGCGCGCCCGGCACCATCGAAACGAATATCGACAACCAGCCGCATTATGCGACGATGATCCCCTTCGGCGACGATGGAGGCATGGTCATCGCGGCGCGCTCGCTTGAGCCGATCCGTTCTTTCTGGCGCAGCGAAATCGCAATGAACGTGACGCTGTTTGCCGGAATCTCCTCGATCCTTCTCGTCGTGCTCTACGCCTATTACATGCAGGTCAAACGCGCCCGCGATGCCGACGACATCTTCGCCGAATCGAACCTGCGGGTGGAGACGGCGCTGTCACGCGGCCGCTGCGGCCTGTGGGACTTCGATCTTTCCACGCGGCGCATGTTCTGGTCCGGCTCGCTCTACGAAATCCTCGGCAGACCGCCGAAGGCCGCACCGCTGTCCTTTTCCGATGCGGCGCGCATGATGCATTCCGAAGATGGAAACCTCTACGAGCTTGCCCGTGCTGTCGGCTGCGGTGATCTGCGCCAGATCGACCAGATCTTCCGCATGCGCCACGCGAAAGGCCACTATGTCTGGCTGCGCGCCCGCGCCCAGGTCATCCGCACCAATAACGGCCCGCGCGTCATCGGCATCGCCATGGACGTGACCGAGCAGCACCGCCTTGCGCAACGTTATGCCGAGGCAGACCAGCGCCTTGCAGACGCCATCGAATCCACCTCGGAAGCCTTCGTGCTGTGGGACAAGAACGACCGTCTCGTCATGTGCAACACCCATTACCAGAAGGCTTACGGCCTGCCGGACAGCGTTCTGGTAGCGGGCACCGAAAAGAGCGCCGTGCAGGCGGCTGCGGCGCGCCCGGTCGTGGAGCGGCGCGTTGCGGACCCCGATCAGTCCGGCCTTTCGCGCATGACGGAAGTGCAGCTTGCCGATGATCGCTGGCTACAGATCAATGAACGCCGCACCCGTGACGGCGGCCTCGTCTCCGTCGGCACCGACATTACGCTTCTGAAACGCCATCAGGAGCGCCTGCGCGACTCCGAACGCCGGCTGATGGCCACCATCGGCGATCTTTCCGCCTCGCAGCATAAGCTGGAGCGGCAGAAGACGGAGCTTTCAGACGCCAACGCCAATTATCTCGCCGAAAAAGAGCGCGCCCAGGCGGCAAACCTCGCAAAGTCCGAATTCCTCGCCAATATGAGCCATGAACTGCGCACGCCGCTCAACGCCATTCTCGGCTTTTCCGACATCCTGCAAAACGAGATGTTCGGGCCGGTTGGTTCGCCGAAATATTCCGAATATGCCCGGGATATCCACGACAGCGGCAAGCACCTCCTAAATGTCATCAACGACATTCTCGATATGTCCAAGATCGAAGCCGGCCATATGCGGATCAACCGCGAGACAATCGATCTCGCGCCGCTTATCGAGGAAACCCTGCGGCTGACCGCCATCCAGGCGGAACAGAAGAACATCACCGTGCAGCAGAAGGTCTGCGCCGGGCTGACGATGCAGGGCGACCGCCGCGCCATGAAGCAGATCATGCTCAACCTTCTGTCCAATGCCGTGAAGTTCACCGGCAACGGCGGCCGCGTAGCGCTGCGCACCCATGTGCATCAGGCCGCCATGATCCTCACCATCGCCGATACCGGCATCGGCATTCCCGCCGAGGCGCTCGACAAGATTGGCCAGCCCTTCGAGCAGGTGCAGAGCCAATACGCCAAAAGCCAGGGCGGCTCAGGCCTCGGGCTCGCCATCTCGCGCTCGCTCGTCAGGCTGCATGGTGGCACGATGAAAATCCGCTCCTGCGAAGGCAGAGGCACGGTGGTGACGATTATCATCCCGCATGCGGCAGGGTGCTGTGGCACGGTGCATTGAGGAATATTGGGCTATGCCCGCTGCGTTGCAGTAAGTGACGGCAGAACGCGCGATACCCACTATCACCCGCCATTCTTCACCGTTGCCACAAACGCCTTCCTGACAACCTTCGCCAGCCGCTTCACCTCGCCCTCCAGCGTGGAAATATCCGGGCAATCCCCGGCCCGGCAAACCAGATCGATAAGACCGGCAGGCGCTTCCTTCGGATTGAAAGCACCGTCGATGCACAGCCGCACGATCTGCGATATCTCGGTGTAAAGCGCCGTCGCCGCCATGCAGTCGTCGAAGGATTGCTGCTCCATCACCGGGGCGGCCAGCACCTGCAATGCCTCTGCCGTGTTGCGACCCGGTTCGTGCGGCTGGAGACCCCTGGCGGGACCGACCAGCGCCAGATATTGGGCGATGAATTCGAGGTCGATCAGGCCGCCATTGATGAGCTTGAAATCCCAGATGTTCTCCGGCGGCTTCTCCTGCTCGATGAGGCTGCGCATCTCCAGCACGTCAGCAGAAACCTTCGCCACATCGCGTTTTTGCGAAAGGATCGAGGCGATGATGCCGCGCGCATCTTCCATCAGCGAGGCTTCGCCACAGATCAGGCGAGCGCGGGAAAGCGCCATATGTTCCCAGGTCCAGGCTTCCTCGCGCTGGTATTTCTCAAAGGCGGAAATGCGCGTCGCCACCGGCCCCTTGTTGCCGGAGGGGCGAAGCCGCATGTCCACCTCGTAAAGCACGCCCTCGGCTGTGGGTGCCGATAGTGCGGCAATCAGCCTTTGGGTGACGCGAGTGAAGTAACGCACCACATCGAGCGGTTTTGCGCCGGTCGATTCATGGGCGGCATCGTCGTAATCGTAGAGGAGAATGAGGTCGACATCCGAACCCGCGGTCAGCTCGAAGGAGCCGAGCTTGCCCATGCCCATCACGGCCACGCGCCCGCCCGGATATGGCCCATGTGCCGTCTCCATCTCCGAGAGAACGGCATTCAGGGCCGCTTCAATTACCAGATCGGCAAGATGGGTGAAGGCGCGGGCGGCGATCTCGCCACGGATCGCGCCTGTCAACAGCCGCACGCCGATGAGAAAGCGCTGCTCGGCGGCGAAAATACGGAGCCGGTCGAGAATATCCTCGTAGTGGCGGGCATTGGAGAGGAAATTGCCCATGCGCTGGGCAAGATAGTCGCGCGTCGGCACGTCGCTCATCAGCGCCGGGTCCAGCATGCCGTCAAAAACATGCGGGCGGGCGGCGATGATTTCGGCAAGCCGCGGGGCCGACGACATGATCGTCACCAGCAGCGACAGCAGCGCCTGATTGTTGCCGAGCAGCGAGAAGAGCTGGATGCCCGCCGGTAGCCCGGAGAGGAAATTATCAAAGCGCAGCAGCGCCTCATCCGCCCGCTTGCTTTCGCCAAAGGCGCGCAGCAGATCCGGCGTCAGCTCCGTCAGCCGCTCGCGTGCCTCGACGGATTGAGTCGCCCGGTACCGGCCATTGTGCCAGGTGCGGATGACGCGGGAAATATCCTCCGGCCGCTGAAAACCAAGTGCTGAGAGGGTTTTCAGCGTATCTGGATCGTCCTTCTGGCCAGTGAAGACCAGATTGCCTGCCTCACCGGAGAGTTTCGTCTCCTGTTCGAACAGCGCCGAATAACGGCGCTCAACCAGCCGCAGCACCTTTTCCAGCTTCTCGGAAAACGCCTTGGTATCTTCAAAACCGAGCATGAAGGCAATGCGCTTCAGTTCGGTTTCGGTGTCGGGCAGCACGTGGGTCTGCTCATCGCGCACCATCTGGATGCGGTGTTCCACTTCGCGCAGGAACCAGTAGGCTTCAGTCAGGCTATCGCGCGTTTCGGCATCGATCCATTTCGCTTCGGTGAGCGCCGCCAGCGCCTCCTGCGTCGCGCGGACCCTGAGCGCCAGCATACGGCCGCCGGCAATCAGCTGCTGCGTCTGCGCGAAGAACTCGATCTCGCGGATGCCGCCGCGTCCGAGCTTGACGTTATGGCCCTTAACCGCAATCGCGCCATGGCCCTTATGCGCATGAATCTGCCGCTTGATGGAGTGAATATCGGCAATCGCCGCGTAATCGAGATATTTGCGGAAGATGAAAGGTGTCAGTTCGCGCAGGAAATTTTCACCGGCCTTCAGATCGCCGGCCACCGGCCGCGCCTTGATATAGGCGGCGCGTTCCCAGTTCTGACCCCTGCCCTCGTAATAAAGCAGCGCCGCTTCCACTGGAATGGCGAGCGGCGTCGAGCCGGGGTCTGGCCGGAGCCTCAAATCGGTGCGGAAGACGTAACCGTCTGCCGTGCGTTCCTGCATGATACGCACGAGGCGGCGCATCATGCGGCCGAAATTCTCTGTCGCAGCATAGGGATCATCGATAATGCCAGCAGAGGGTTCAAAGAACACCACTGCGTCGATGTCCGAGGAATAGTTGAGTTCACGCGCGCCGAGCTTGCCCATGCCAAGCACGATCAGGCCGGAACCTTCGCTTGGCGCGGCAACGTTCTTAAGTTTGAGCTTGCCGGTCTCATGGCCGACAAGCAGCAGGTGGTCGATGGCGGCCGACAGCGAAGCATCCGCCATGTCGCTCAGCCAGCGCGTGGTATCGCGGGCAGTGAAGATGCGCGCCAGATCGGCAAGCGCGGCGACAAAGGAAAGCCGACGCTTGGCGATCCTCAAGCGCGACATCACCTCGTTTTCGACGGGCACGCCGCCCTCTTGCCCCGGCTTCCAGCAATCGCGCGCTTCACGGACGAGAGCGGCCAGTAGTGGCTCCAGCGGCTTCGAAATCGCGAGCGTCAGCAGCCCCTCATCCGCCGCAGCCATGTCGCGCAGATAGGGCGACAGCGTGAAAGCCGCAGCGATGAAGTCCTTCAGCGGGCTTTCGGCGGCAAGAAGCGCGGCCACAGCTGGCTCGCCCTTGGCGATATCCTTCAGCGTGGAGAGAACGGATTTCAGTTCCGTCTGCGTATAGGGGCGGATAACTCCCGGCAGAACCTCGCTCAGCCGCCTTTCAGCGGTTTCCCGTTTCGTCACTGTCTCTCTCCCTCTCCCGAGCGACCCATCCTTGCGCTTCGACCGTGCCTGATTCTCAGGAAGGATCGCTCCCCGCAAAATCGTCCTGCCGCCACGCATTGTCGAAGCTTCCGGGCGCATACACTCCGCGTTGTAACAAATGCGTGGCGCTTTGCGATCAGGAAAACCGTTTTTGCCGATCTTTTCCGAGGTCCGGCCTGCGGAAGCGCCATTTCAGTCGTGGCCGGCAATCTCGCGTAATGTCTCCGCAATTATGCCCACGTAGCGTCCTGCTCAACGAAACCCGACTCCCATGTTTTGCAACGCTTGATGCTGCAACGGATATGATCATGAAACAGATTTTTACAGTGAAATGGCAAAAGAACCTGCGTGCAATGGCGTTGTGCCTGACCGCGCTGCCCCTGGCGCAGGGCATCTGCACGCCCGTCCTCGCTGCCGATCTCGGCAAATCGGACAGGTTCGCCGAACCGCAGGGCAATTTCGACAATGCCCGCTACAGCAGTTCCAGTGAGTGGAAAATCACACTTGGCGTGGGTGCTGCCTACGCTCCCAAATATGAGGGCTCGGACAAGCTGGAAGCAGGCGCGGTTCCCCTGGTTTCCGTTGAGTATGGAGATACGCTGAGCATCGATTTCAGCGGCGTCACCGTCAACCTGCTGAACAGCAACGGCTTCAGACTGGGCGTGAAGGGCGGCTGGGAAGCCGGGCGCAAGGAAAAGGACGACAAGAAAAATCTTCGCGGAATGGGTGACATCAAGGCGGGCGGCGTGGTCGGCGGTGTTATCGCTTATGGCATCGATCCCTTCGAGGTCTATGCGAAGGTGGACAAGACCATCAGCGGCAGCGAAGGGTTGACCGCAACCGTCGGCGCCAGCGTTTCGCACAAAGTCGACCAGTTCATCCTTGGCGCGGACCTCTCCGCCACCTGGGCGGACGACAAGCACATGAAATCCTATTTCGGCGTCACCTCGGCCCAATCCGCCCGTTCCGGCCTGCGCCGCTATGACGCCAAGGCAGGCTTCAAGCGCATCGACGCCAGCGCCTCCCTCACTTACCTTATGACCGAGAACTGGTCGATCACCGGCGCCGGCGGTGTTGGCTTCCTGCTGGGCGATGCCAAGGAAAGCCCCCTTTCGAAAAAGGATATTCAGCCGTTTGCGATGGTGGGCGTGGCTTATACGTTCTGACCCGATGGCGACGTGGCGTTGCGGGGATGCGTAACCATCTCCGCAACGCCGTCACGTGTCTGTCCCGCCGCCTGAAATTGTCGCCTGCCCTGGGCGGAGGATCGTCGCTAAGTTCAGAGAATCCTGTCCCTGTATTCCGGCGGCGCCACCCAGCATTGCGCACGTTTTCCGAACCAACGGTAGCGATTGCGGGCGACAAAACGATAGACGGGATCGCGCAGAAATGCGGGAATTATGCGCAACATGCCAAGCAGCCGCCAGGGCATGCCAAGCGCCTCATAGATAGCAAGAACGCCGTCGCTATCCTGTCGCACCCTGTCGCCATCGACAACGAGCAGGCTGACCGGATTTTTGGGGTCCATTCCGTGCCGCCGGTAGATTTCCGTGCCGACGGCTCCCTGCATGGAGGCCAGCCGGAAATATCCGGCCTTGTCATGCCGCAGTACGAATTGCGCATTCACCGAACACAGCACACATTCGGCATCGAACAGAATGATCGGTCCATGGTGGTCGCCGACCAAGGGGGCCATGTTTGCCATCGATCATAAGTCCTTTTGCCGATCGCGATGCGATCCCCTCATAAAGTGCAGCTGTAGAACCTTATAAGATATTCTTCCGATCATCTTTCAATTCAATCTCGAAAGACGATTATTTCTCGGAGGTGAACGAATTTCCGCACAAATAGCGGTGACCAGCCGGTGCTGGTGTCGGCGGCGTTGGACAGCGCGGCTTACTGGGTCGAAACGGGAAAGATCATCGAGACGGTCAGGCCCGGGCAGACGGAATTTGTAGTGTCGGTGTCCGACAGCGCGAGCGATCCGCCGTGCAATTCCATCACGGCCTCCACCAGCGACAGGCCTAGCCCCGTGCCGGGTTTGGAGCGACTTTCGTCCAGCCGCACGAAACGTTTCAGCACCTCGCCGCGCTTGTCGGCGGGGATGCCGGGGCCGTTATCGGAGACGGACAGCACGATGGCGTCCGGTTCGCTCACCAGACGCACGATGAGTTTTTTGTCGCTCTCGCATTCGCAGGCATATTTCATGGCGTTGTCGATGAGGTTTGAAAGCGCCTGGCCGATCAACTCACGGTTGCCCTGCACCGAAAGACCGGGTTCGATCTCGGCCTCAAGCGTAAGTCCCGCGTCCTCGGCCACCGGTTCGTAAAGTTCGGCGCTGTCGGCGGCGATTGCCGACATGTCCACATCGGTCATTTCGGCGGCGATGGAGCCTGCCTCGACGCGGGAAATCATCAACAATGCATTGAAGGTGCGGATCAACTGGTCGGATTCGGCGATGATGCCTTCGAGTGCCGCGCGGCGTTTCGTCTCGTCGTCGTCATCCAAGGCGGCGGCCGCCTTGTTGCGCAGCCGCGTCAGCGGTGTCTTGAGGTCGTGGGCGATGTTGTCGGACACCTGCCGCAAGCCCTCGTTCAGCTTTTCGATACGGCCGAGCATGGCGTTGAGCGAGCCGGACAGCCGATCGAACTCGTCGCCGGAGCGGCCCTGCGGCAGGCGCTGCGAAAGATCGCCGGCCATGATCTTCTTGGTCGCTGCCGACATGCGGTCGATGCGTTTCAAGGCATTGCGGCCGATGCCGAACCAGATGAGCAGCGCACCGGCGCTCATGATGGCAAGCGCCACCATCAGCGCATTGCGCACCAGCGCCCGGAATTTGGTGGGCTCGCCGAGATCGCGGCCGATCAGGATGCGCAGGCCGTTGTCCAGCATGAAGACATTGGCGGTCGCCATATGCTGCACGCTGTCGCCGCTTTCGGAATAACGTTCGTAACGGAAGGGGAAACCCGTCCAGCCCTCCTTGTCAAACACGCCGGGCTGCACGGAAGCGACGTTGCCTGCAAGGATTTCGCCATTGGGGCCGGCGATGATGTAAAGGCTCGCCCCCGGCTGGCGGGCACGGCGCTCCATCATCCGCAACAGCGGGTTGATGCCGCCGCGATTGTAGATGCGCTGCACATCCGACACTTCCTGCAGCACCGCGTCACGCGTCTGCTGGTTCAGCAGCCGTTCGGAAAGGGCGGTGACATAAAAGACCAGAAAGGCTGCGCAGAGCGCAAACAGCAGGATATAGAGCGCAGAAAGGCGCACCGCTGTTGACCGGAACAATATTCTGAGGCGGACCATTTTCGCCAATCAGCCCTCGTCCTTCATCATGTAACCCGCGCCGCGAATGGTCTTCAGCAGCGGCTTTTCGAAGTCCTTTTCGATCTTCGAACGAAGGCGGGACACATGCACGTCGATGACATTGGTCTGCGGGTCAAAATGATAATCCCAGACGTTTTCCAGAAGCATGGTGCGGGTCACCACCTGGCCGGCATTCTTCATGAGATATTCCAACAGGCGGAACTCACGCGGCTGCAACAGGATTTCCTTGCCACCGCGCCGGACATCGTGGGAAAGCCGGTCAAGTTCGAGATCGCCGACACGGTAGACCATATCCTGTTCGGGTTTGCCCTTGCGGCGGCCCAGCACTTCGATGCGGGCGAGAAGTTCGGAAAAGGCATAGGGTTTGGGCAGATAATCATCGCCGCCGGCACGCAGGCCGGTCACGCGGTCGTCCACCTGCCCAAGCGCCGAAAGAATGAGAACCGGCGTCTCGATGCCGCGCCGGCGCAGCTCGCTGATGACGGAAAGTCCGTCGCGGCGCGGCAGCATGCGGTCGATCACCATCACGTCATAGGAATTCTCGCAGCCCATGAACAGGCCGCTTTCACCATCGCTCGCGTGATCGGCAACGATACCGACTTCCCGGAACGCCTTGGTCATATAGGCCGCAGCCTCGAGATCGTCTTCAATAACAAGAATCTTCATGTGCGGGACAATAGCGCCCTCGCCCTTTTCCGCACAACCGGAAACAGATGCGACAGACATTTCCTGAACCTTGTTTTCCATGAGATTTCCTCCTCGGTGCTGACTGGACCGGCTTTGTGGGTCCTTGTCTTCTCCCCGGCGGGGGGAAGGTGGCCCGAAGGGTCGGATGAGGGGGCAAGGGCGCGGTCTATCGCTGGCCTTGCCCTTGATCCCGCTGCCACGACCTTCTCCTCCCTCGCGGAGAAGAAACAAGCGGCACGCGCGTTCCACATACTCTGTCCCGCCCTCAAGGGGGAGACACAGTCCCGAGCGACGCCGGCTCGAAGAAGAACCGGCGTCGCATCTCAGATTATCAACCCTGGTCGATATCCAGTGCGATGAAGCGGCTGCCGCTGTCCGTCTGGATCTGGAACAGCGCCTTGGAGCGTCCGTCCTTCTTCGCCTGCTCGAGAACCTTCTCGATATCGGCGGCAGAAGCCACCTGCTGGTTGTTGACGGAGGTGATCTTCTCACCCGTCTTCAGGCCACGGGCAGCGGCGTCGCTGTCCGGATCGACATCAGTGATGGCAAGGCCGTTGCCGTCGTCAGCGGGCGCAACCGTCAGGCCGAGGCTCGACAGCACCTTTGCGCTGGAAGGCTTGCTGCCACTGTCGTTTTCCTGGCCCGGCGTTGCTTTGGAGGCATCGTCGCTTGCGAGATCGCCAAGCGTCACGGTGACCGACTGCGACTTGCCGCCGCGCCAGAGCGAGATTTCAACCTTGCTGTTTGGCGTCATGCTGCCGATACGGCGCGACAGATCGCGGGCATCCTTGACCGGGTCGCCATTGACGGCAGTGATGATGTCACCCTGCTTGATGCCAGCCTTGTCGCCCGGCGAACCGGACTGCGGCGAGACGACGAGCGCGCCCTTCGCTTCGGCAAGACCAAGCGACTCGGCAATGTCCTTGCTGACGGGCTGGATCTGCACGCCGAGCCAGCCGCGTTCGACCTTGCCGTCCTTTTGCAGGTCGGCGATCACGTCCTTGGCAACGGACGACGGGATGGCGAAAGCAATACCGACATTGCCGCCGGAGGGCGAGAAGATCGCGGTGTTGATGCCAACGACTTCACCGTTGAGATTGAAGGCGGGACCACCAGAGTTGCCGCGGTTCACGGCGGCGTCGATCTGCAGGTAATCGTCATAGGGGCCGGAGCCGATATCGCGGCCACGGGCGGAAACGATGCCCGAGGTTACCGTGCCGCCGAGGCCGAAGGGGTTACCGACGGCTACGACCCAGTCACCGACGCGAATCTTGCTATCGTCGGCAAACTGCACATAGGTGAACTTGCGGTTCACATCGACCTTCAGCAGCGCCAGATCGGTACGCGGATCACGGCCAACGAGCTTGGCTTCGAGTTCGGTACCGTCATTCATCACCACCGTGTAGGCGGAGCCGTCATCGACAACGTGGTTGTTGGTGACGACATAACCGTCTTCGGAGATGAAGAAGCCGGATCCTTGAGCGACGGGGCGCAGCGGACCCTTGCCGTCACGGTGACGGTTCGGACCACGGTCGGGACGGTCCTGGTTGGGGCCGCCGAATTCCTTGAAGAAGCGCTTCAGGGGATGGTCGTCCGGCAGCTGGTCGAGACCACGGCCGCCGAAATTGAAGGAAAAGTTGCTGGAATCATCGGAAGCGGGCTGCACGTTCGACTGGACGCGAACGGAGACGACGGCGGGCGAAACCGCCTCGACCACATTGGCGAAGCTCGGAACCTGCGGCGCAGTCACCTCGACCGGAGCGGCAAAGGAATGAACGATCGGTGCGGCGATGCCTGTGGAAAGCATCAGCGCGGCAAGACCGCCAACGGTCGTTGCCTTCAGAACCGTCTTCAACGAGGAGCGTCCGTTTTGCGAGTGAGACATGGTGTACCTTCTTTCTTCATTCAGACTGGAACCCGTTTGACCGGGGGAGAAGCGGTGGATGATGAAGATATAGGAGGCGACACCTTACAGCGAAGTGTCTGACGAATGAAAAAACCGTAATGTTGAAAAAGAACCGAGGACGGATATGAAAATCGGTTATTTTTCAATGATATTACGAATTCTCTCTTCTTCGTCCGCGCTCAGTTTTTCCGGCCGCTCCTGGGTGGCGCGCCGACGCGAAAAAACGAGGATGGCGAATATTCCCGCAAGCGCCAGAACGATGGGCGCGCCCCACAAAAGTGCGGTGCGCAGGCTGAAACGCGGTTTCAGCAGCACGAATTCGCCATAACGAGACACGACGTAGTCGACTACAGCCTGATCGCTATCGCCTGCCACCAGCCTGTCCCGCACCAGGACGCGCAGGTCCCGTGCCAGTTCGGCATTGCTGTCATCGATCGACTGGTTCTGACAGACCATGCAGCGCAGTTGAGACGTGAGATTGCGCGCGCGCTGTTCCAGTGCGGGGTCTTTCAGCACCTCGTCCGGGTTGAAGGCGAAGGCCGGCCATGACGTAAACATGAGAACGAGAAGGAGCGTGAGCCCCGCCACAACCTCCCTCATTCCGCCGCCTCCGGCATCGCGGCCGTTTTTGCCGGCTTCGCCTTGCGGCTCGGTGCGCCCACCCTCAACCGTCTGTCGGAGAGCGATATCAAACCGCCGGCCATCATGAACAGCGTGCCGCCCCAAATGCACAGGATGAAGGGTTTCCACCAGATGCGCACGACCATGCCGCCATCCGCCATCGGGTCACCGAGCGAGACGTAGAGCTGGCTGAGGCCGAAGGTCAAAATGCCCGCTTCCGTGGTCGGCATTCGCCGTGCCGTGTAGAGCCGTTTGGAGGACCAGACGTCGGCCACTTCCACACCCGCCTTGCGTATGGTGAAATGGCCGCGATCCTCGGTGAAATTAGGGCCGACTGCATGGCGGATGCCATCGAAGGTGAGACTGTAGCCGCCCGCCTTCGCCTCCATGCCCTGCTTCATTTCAAGAACGGTTTCGGTCTCGAAGGTGGTGACGGTGACGATGCCAAGCACGGTGATGCCAAGCCCCATATGGGCCAGAGCGGCGCCGAAGGCCGAACGCGGCAGGCCCTTGAGGCGTCGAAAAGCGATGCCGAAGGCCAGTTTGCCGAAATTGGCCCGATACCAGAGATCGGCAAGCGCCCCGAAGACCAGCCAGAAACCGGCTGCGATGCCAAGTGCGGCGAGCACCGGGCCGCCGTTCTCCACGTACCAGAGCGTCAGCCCGGCAAGGGCTGCAATGGCGGCCGCCACATAAAGCCGCTGGAAAGCGCCGAGAAGATCGCCGCGCTTCCAGGCGAGCATCGGCCCGAAGGGCGTGACGATCAGGACCGGGATCATCAGGAGGCCAAAGGTGAGGTTGAAGAACGGCGCGCCGACCGAGATTTTTTCGCCTGTCAGCGTTTCGAGAATGAGCGGATAGAGCGTGCCGATCAGTACTGTTGCGGTCGAGACCGTCAGGATCAGATTGTTGAGGACCAGCGCCCCTTCGCGTGAGATCGGCGCGAACAATCCACCCACCTTCAGCGAGGGCGCCCGCCATGCGAACAGCGCGAAAGCTCCGCCGATGAAAACGGTAAGGATGCCGAGAATGAAGATGCCGCGGCTCGGATCGGTGGCGAAGGCGTGCACGGAGGTCAAGACGCCGGAGCGCACGAGGAAGGTGCCGAGCAGCGACAGCGAAAAGGTCATGATCGCCAGAAGCACGGTCCAGATTTTCAGCGCTTCGCGCTTTTCCATGACGAGTGCCGAATGCAGCAGTGCGGTGCCCGCAAGCCATGGCATGAAGGAGGCGTTTTCAACCGGATCCCAGAACCACCAGCCGCCCCAGCCGAGTTCGTAATAGGCCCAGTAAGATCCCATGGAGATACCTGCCGTCAGGAAGGTCCATGCGGCGAGCGTCCACGGCCTTACCCAGCGCGCCCAGGCCGCATCGATCCGGCCCTCCAGAAGTGCAGCGACGGCGAAGGAGAAACAGACGGAAAAGCCGACATAACCGAGATAAAGCAGCGGCGGATGTATGGCGAGGCCGAAGTCCTGAAGGACAGGGTTCAGGTCCTGCCCTTCGGCCGGCACCCGCTCCAGACGCATGAACGGATTGGAGGTGAGCAGGATGAACAGCAGGAAAGCGACGGAAATCCAGGCCTGCACGGACAGCACATTGGCTTTCAGCGTTTCCGGCAGGTTGCGACCAAAGACGGCAACGAGCGCGCTGAAAAACACCAGGATCAGCAGCCACAACAGCATGGAGCCCTCATGGTTGCCCCAGACGCCGGTCAACTTGTAGAGCATCGGCATCAGCGAGTGGGAGTTTTCCCAGACGTTCCGCACGGAGAAATCCGAAACCGCATAGGCCCGCGTCAGCGCCGCAAAGGACAAGGCCACGAGCAGGAACATCACGACGGAGCCGAGCGAGGCAATATCCATCAGCGCCCGGTCGTTGCGGCGCGCGCCGATCACCGGCAGCGTCGAGACGATCAGCCCCACGGCGAGTGCCAGAACCAGAACGTAGTGGCCGATCTCATTGATCATTTTATCGCTCCGGTCTTGTCGGCTGAAGCTCCCGCAGGAGAAGGCGCTGCGCCGGAAGGTTGCCCGCCCTCTCCGGTGTTCTGCCACAGGCCCTTGTCTTTCAGCCGGTCGGCCACTTCCTTCGGCATGTAGTTTTCGTCATGCTTGGCCAGAACGCTGTCGGCAACAAAGCCATGGGTCGCGGCATCGAAAACGCCTTCCGTCACCACGCCCTGCCCCTCGCGGAAAAGATCGGGCAGAATGCCGGTATAGCTGACGGGCACGTTTGCTTCACCGTCAGTCACCGTGAAGCTCACCGTGCGGCCCTCCCCGCGCTTGACGGAGCCTTCCGCCACCAGCCCACCAAGGCGGATGCGGGTGCCGGGATTGACCGGCGTCTTCTCCAGATCGGCCGGCATGTAGAAATAGGCTATGGACTGGCCGAAGGCGAACATGACGAGCAGCACGGCCGCGACGATGAAGCTCATGCCGCCCCCGATGATTGCGAGCCGTTTCCGTTTGCGGGTCATTGCGTCACTCCCTGCGGCATCGCGCGCCCTTGCCCGTCCATGCGAACGGGTCCGGCGGAAACTCCCAATTCCTTCGCCAGCGCCAGTAGCTGCTTACCCTCTTCGCCCTCAGGCGGGAAAACCTGCAAACCGGCTCTCAGTGCCTCGCCCGCCTTCGCTGCATTGTTCAAGACGGAATAGGCGCGCACGAGGCGCATCCAGCCTTCGAAATCACCGGGATTTTCCTTGAGCTTGGCGTCGAGGCTCGCCACCATGCCCTCGATCATCGCCTGCCGGTCGGCGGGCGTCATGTCTTTCGCCGCCGCCACGTCGCCTGCGGTCGGGCCGGGCGCTGCCTCGCCGCCGGTTCTGGCGATATGTTCCCGCACCAGCGGCAACCATGGCGCACCGGCTGGTGCATCCGCCGCCAGTGCTGCAAAGGCCGCACGCGCCTCCTGCGCCTTGCCCGCCTGCTCCAGCGACAGCGCCAGATAAAAGCGGGCGCGTGGATTGCCGGGTCTCAGCCGCTCGGCTTCGGCAAAGGCCTCACGCGCAGCCTCGATGACGATGCCGTCATTGCTCGCCACCAGTGTTTCGCCAAGTCCCGTCAGCCGTTCTGTGCTCGGCCCTTGCAGACGAAGCGCGTTGCGATAGGCAAGCTCGGCATCGCCAAGCCGCATCGTCTTGAAATAGATCGGCGCCAGGATATCCCAGCCTGCACCGTCGTCGGGGTTTTCGGCCAGGTGCCGCTCGGCACGGGCGACCAGAAGGTTCATGTCGTTACCGGGTTGCTCCAGACGTGCCTCGAGCGGCATGTCCGGCACTTCCGGACTTCCCTTCCAGATGTAAAGACAGAGGCCAAGTGCGGGCAGCAAAACGGTAATCAGGGTTACGGCGAGATTGTGCCGCAGCGGTCGGGCGCTGCTTTCAGCGTCTTGACGGGTATCGGCTGCGGCAAGCAGCCGGCGGCCGATTTCGGCGCGGGCATATTCCGCCTCCGTCTCGCCGATCAGGCCAGCGGCACGCTCGCGGTCCAGTTCGGCAAGCTGGTCGCGATAGACTGCAACCTCGCCGTCGCGGCGCGTCTGCGACACCTCGGTCTTCCGCATCAGCGGGTACATCAGGACGATGGCGACAGCCGCCGTCAATATCGCAACGACAATCCAGAACATATGGCTCAATTACTCGAATGCACGGCACATGGAAACATGAAGCGCGGAGATGACGCGAATTTGAGACATCACGCCGCACCGCCCGGCATCCAGGTGCATCGCTATAGCCCTTCCTGTCACTCGGAAAGGTCCATGACCTTGATTTACGTCAAAGGAGACCAGCTGCCATCGGCATTGCGACAGGCCGCACCGCGAACCCGGGTTTCCTTTTCATCGACAGTCAGCGTGTGGGAATATTGCCGGCAATTCTGGTTGCCCACCTGATAGGGCGCATTGGCAACCACCTGGCCGCTGGCATCGTCGCCGGTCCATGTCACCGGCGTACCGACCGGGGCGGTTTCCAGTGCGCGATATTCGGCCTCGAGCGCTTTGGTGCGGTCACCCTTTTCGAGCTGCAGACCGCTTCGTCCGACAATGCCGCCCTGCATGTTGGCAAGGAACGGCGTTGAAGGTTGTGCCGAACCGCCGAACAGACTGCCACCGGCCGAGCGGGTGCCCGTGGTGGTGCAGGCGCTCAGCATCGATACGCACAGGATCGAGAGAAGTGCCGGGCGTGACACCAGCGAACGCATCGTCACGGAGCGGCAGCCATCATACACGTCAACCAAACCCTGTCCTCTTTTCCTTACCGCACCGCGCGTTATATATCGGCATTGAATTTCTTGCCTTTTTTCTTGCCTCACGCAAGCTCTTTCGAGAGGCCAGGCAAAATCAGATCGGCTTTCAGGCCACCTATCCCGCTGCGCGAGAGGGAAAAGTGGCCATGGTACTCAGACACCACTTCGGAAACGATCGACAATCCGAGGCCGGTGCCCGGACGGCTTTCGTCCAGCCGCCTGCCGCGCTTCATCGCTTCGCTTATCTGCCCGGGCTCCAGCCCCGGCCCGTCATCCTCCACGATCAACTCCACCCATGAGCGCCGGCCCATTTCGGGGTCGGAGGACGGGTGAGTGCCGGTCGCAAGCGTGACGACGACCTTGGTCTGTGCAAAACGCGCGGCATTCTCGAGAAGATTGCCGACGATCTCCTCCAGATCCTGCTGTTCCATGCCCAGCACCGCGCCCGGATGCTCGAAATTCAGCTCGAACTGCTTGTCGGGGTTGAGGCGGCGCATGACGCGCACCAGCCGTTCCAGCGCCGGCTCCGCTTCCACGCGCGCAAGAATCGAGCCGCGCTGGGCGGCAATGCGGGCGCGCGAAAGATAAGACTGCACCTGCGCCTGCATGGCGTCAGCCTGCGCGCGCACCAGATCGCCATGCTGCGGCTCCAGCGTGCGGGCCTCGTTCAGAAGCACGGCAATCGGCGTTTTCAGCGAATGTGCGAGATTGCCGACCTGCATGCGGGCGCGCTCGACGATGCGCCGGTTGCTGTCGATCAGCGCATTGACTTCGTTCGCCAATGGCTGGATTTCGCGCGGGAATTCGCCTTCGAGGCTTTCCGCCTCCCCGCCCCTGATCTTTCCGAGCGCCAGACGGGCCTGATCGAGCGGCCGCAGACTGTAGAGAATCGCAAGACCATTGACGACCAGACTGCCGACACCGAAGACGGCGAGCGCCAGATAAAGGCTGTTGGAGAAATTGCGCACATCGTCTTCAACGACGTTGAGGTTGCCGGAAACGCGGAAACGCGCCGCACGGCCTTCACCATCCAGCACGACTTCCGTTTCCGCCACCCGCACCTTGTTGCCCGCCTCGTCGGTCACGGCATAAAAACGCTCGTATCTGTTATCGAAGGGAGCATCGATAATGCTCGGCACCGGCAAGGACGCGACGCCGAGCGAAGAGGAGACCAGCGGTGCCGTCTGGAAATTGCCGAGCGGCTCCACCACCCAGTACCAGCCGGTATCGGGCTGCGAGAACCGGAGATCGCCGAGCTGCGGGCTGCCGGCCAGCGTATTCTCGTTCGAAATCGTCACGGAATTAATGACGTTATAAAGCTGCGCCCGCAGAAGATCGGTGAAGCTGCGCTCCACGCCCTGCCGGTAGAGCGTCGAGATCACGACGGCAATGACCACCAGCGCCAGCGCCGACCAGGCCGAGGCGAGAAGAAGAACGCGGGCGGTAAGAGAGCTACTTCGCATCTGCCGGCGCTTGCATCCGGTAACCGAGGCCACGGATGGTCTCGATCAGATCAACCCCGAGCTTCTTGCGCAAACGTCCGACAAACACCTCGATCGTGTTGGAATCCCTGTCGAAATCCTGATCGTACATATGTTCGACCAGCTCCGTGCGCGAGACGACCTCGCCCATGTGATGCATGAGATAGGAAAGCAGGCGGAACTCATGCGAGGTGAGCTTCAGCGTCACGCCGTTGACCGTTGCCTTGGAGGATTTGGTATCGAGCTTGACCGGTCCGCAGACGAGTTCTGAGGAAGCGTGGCCAGCGGCGCGGCGGATGAGCGCACGCACGCGGGCAAGAACTTCTTCGACATGGAAGGGCTTGGTCACGTAATCGTCGGCACCGGCATCGATGCCCGCCACCTTGTCGCTCCAGCGGTCACGGGCCGTGAGAATGAGGACCGGCATGGCCTTGCCCGCCGCGCGCCATTTCTCGACGACGGTGATGCCGTCCATCTGCGGCAGGCCGATATCGAGAACGATCGCGTCATAGGGTTCGGTATCGCCTAGATAATGGCCTTCCTCGCCGTCAAATGCCTGATCGACAACATAACCGGCTTCTTTCAGCGCGTCGGTCAGCTGACGATTGAGATTGGCATCGTCCTCAACCACGAGAATACGCATTATCCGCCCTTTCCTTACGTCCCGGCCCGCGCGCGCGTCGCCGGTCATGCTAACTGTGTCGGATTGTTTTCCGATATTTCGGCGATGCGGGCAAGGCTACATCGGCACGCGCATCGTTACCTTGCGCGGGCGCTCGCCATTACCCTGGACGAGAACGGTAACTACACAGGACTGACCGTCACCGGAGGGATAGACCGAAAGAAGCTGGCCACCGGTTTCGCGCACCACGCGGGCAACGGCCGCGCCGCAATCGCTTGCAGCCAGAATGTAATGGCCCTGCAAATCAGCCTCGGGCGCCGTGAAACCGGAAAGCCCGGCTGCAAGCGTCGCGATGATGAGAGGTGATGCCATTGCACAAATCTTCCAAAAAAATCGGCTGCGTCTCGAACCGTATTGTGACCGAATATGTAGCGCAAAGCGTCTGAATGGCAAATGAATGCCGCCCCCGACGCCACGACGCACGGCGGGGACGGTATGGGCGCTAGTGGCGTCAGCGGATGGCACGGGTTGCCGAAAGGCGGCCGTAAAGTGCGACGAGGCCGCCAATTCCGCCCGCAACGGTCACCAGTCCCTCCGCCAGCTCGCCGTGCAGGCCGGCGGG
This sequence comes from Agrobacterium sp. SORGH_AS_0745, assembly GCF_030818995.1. Taxonomy (NCBI): domain Bacteria; kingdom Pseudomonadati; phylum Pseudomonadota; class Alphaproteobacteria; order Hyphomicrobiales; family Rhizobiaceae; genus Agrobacterium; species Agrobacterium sp. SORGH_AS_0745. The sequence continues at coordinate 1,622,371 of NZ_JAUTBI010000003.1, read as the reverse complement.
AAGATCAAGACCAGCGACGCTGAAAAGCGGTGCGAAAACCGCAACCAGGGCGCCCCAGATAGTGCGCGATTGATACCATGCCTTGGTACTCTCCATAATCTCGTCCTTTGCGTTGTTTTTCAGGTGGTTGTCAGAGTGGGAGAACGGCGTGCGCCGCCACTCCCAGAGGCACCGCGCGGCCGAGCTGACGGACACGCACGGAAATGTGATCCCGCAAGGTCGGGAAATCTGTGAGTTCGCCCGCTTTGGGGTACAGCCAGAAGGGTTCGGAGACCTCTGCCGTGCGTCGAACGGCCTCGCGATCCAGCACCTCCACGCGGTAACGCTCGAACGGCTCTTCCAGCGGTATCTCGCTCGCGTCCCAGCCATCGGCCTCCATCCGGCCTCGGCGCACCCAGCGCAGCAAAATGCCGTCCCTGCGCCGCTCGGCCGCAAGATGCACCGGCGCGAGCGGCGTTTCAGCCCGCAAGCCACCCTCGAAGACAAAAGGACCGGCGGGGGCGCCCGCCATTCCCGCCGCCTCGGCGATCCAGTTCAGCCGCCGTCCGCGTTCGGTCGCGGCAAGACCGAGCGGCTGCACCGCCGCGTCCAGCACCACAACAGGGGCGCCCACCGGCGCGCCAATGGCCAACGCATCTTCAGTGCCGCCAAGCCCACGCAACAAAGCGGAAAGCCGCCAGCGCGCGGGCGCAATTTCCTCTGCGCGCGCGAAAGCGATGATCTCCCAAACACCGTTTGCGGCCCTCACCGCCATGCGGTTCTCGCCGTTCAGCACCGAAAGCTCCGTGGCCGAGGAAAGCTCGCCGGATGGCAGATCGATCAGGATGGTGTTTTGCCGGTCGAAACGGCCGGAGGGGCCTGATGTCAGCGACATGGCCAACGTGCCGATCATCGCGGGCCGGTCAAGCACGGCGCGCTGCCGGTAGCCTTCCGTGCCGGCGGAGGACGAAACGACGATTGGCCGCCATGGCCGTGCAAAAACGGCAATCTGCGCCGAATTTTCAGACGCTGTGCCGTCATGGCGCGGCAGGTCGAGAAACAGCACCTCCGGGGCAAAACCTTCCGCGCCGTTTGCCCCGCCAACACGACGCTCATCCACAGCGCCCGAAAAAGCAGCGGATGCGGCGGAAAAGGCGCGCGCCTCCACCTGCCGTACAGTACCGTCCTCAATCCGGCTGATCAGAAACCTCCCTGCCGGAGCCTCCGAAAACACATTCTGCGGGAGACGAATGCAATCGCCGGGTTCCAGAGCGATATCTGCGGGCGGCAACGCAAAACGCAGTGTGCGCCGTGCCTGCCTGTTGTCACGCAACAGGGCCTCCGCCGCGGCTTCCGCCTTTTCCGCCGGGAGTGCCGCGCTAAGGTCGAGCCGCATGACGCGGCTGCCGGCATTGTCGATACGGCGCGAACGCACGCTCGCCTGCTCGTAGTCCAGCGCCGGATTGAACGAGGTCAGCACGGCCTCTGCGGCGAAATCGCTGTCATGGCCGCGATTTTCCGACCACAGCGGTTCGTCGTCCAGATCGGCCAGCACGGCAGCGTCACGCACGGGCAGAACCGCCGTATTGCGAGAGCGGAAGCGCAGGGTTCCGCCGTCCTCGGCGACATCCACCTGAAACGCCGTCATCAGCGGCTCCAGGAGGTTGCGGGCCGAGGTCACGTCGCCCTGCACATATCCCGTCAGATCGCCACTGACGGCGGAGACGTCGAAGCCGGAAAATCCATGGTCCGTCAGGATCGCGGCGATGGTATCGGCAAGTGTGGCAGTCCCAAGCCGGCCGTTCAGCCAATGGCCGGTACGCCAGTTGGCCCCATCGCTCCAGGCCGCGCCGTTCTGCGGAAAGGCGGGGAACGGCCGCGCATCCCAGGTCCACATATAGACGCGGTTATGATCCACCATCGCCGCATCCCCCTTCCCCCTCCAATGGTCGAGATGCGCCTCCAGAAACCGTCGCTGCTGGCTGTCGGCGCGGCTTCTGCGGGAAAAATAGGGATAAGCGTTTTCCGCCGATTTCGGATCGGGAAAGACATTCGGGCGCGTCGCACTCTTGTCCACCGCCGGGCAGCCGAGTTCGGTGAACCAGATCGGTTTCGACCCCGGCACCCATGCGGTTGGCGTCAACTTCTCCGCACCGCGCACCCGGTCAAAATGGGTATTCTGCCACCAGCTTCGCAGGTCCTTGTAGCGGAATACCCACGGCTTGCCCTTGAGACCATCAGTGATGGGCGTGCGCCGCCGCGCCGCGCGGTCGGCATGGCTGGCGTAATACCAGTCGAAACCCTCGCCCGCCGTAATGGCACGACGGAAGGCGTTAGCATCGTCCGGGCCGCTCATACCATCAGGATTGCCGTTTGCGGCATCCTCGTCGCGCCAGTCGGAAAGCGGCATATAGTTGTCGATGCCGATGGCATCGATATCAGGGCTTGCCCACAGCGGATCTAGATTGAAGAACACGTCGCCGGAACCGTCCGCCGGCTGATAGCCGGAATATTCGCTCCAGTCCGCGCCATAGGTCAGTTTCGTTGCCGACCCGACAACGGCGCGCACATCCGCCGCCAGCCGCACCAGTTCCTCCACGAAAGGAAAGGCGTCGTTATGGTCGCGCAGGCTTGTCAGCCCGCGCAGCTCCGAGCCGATCAGGAAGGCATCCACCCCACCCGCCTGCGCCACCAGCGCCGCATAATGCAGCACCATGCGGCGATACCCCTCAGTGCGGTTGCAGAAGGTGGAAATCTCCGTGCGCGTGCCTGCACTGCGGTCGGGCGAACCTGCCAGGCCAGGTGCCGGAAAGCAGGTGATGCGTCCGCGCCAGCCATAGGCGTCCTGCTCGCCTTTGCCGTAGGGGTCCGGCAAGCCGTTGCCGGCTGGCACATCCATCATCACGAATGGGTAAAGGCAAACCTTCAGACCACGCGCCTTGAGGTCGGCTATCGCCTGCACAACGCTTTTATCATCCGGCGTGCCACCATAGGCCGGGCCGCCGCCGTGATGGCTGACGAGATGCGCTTGCCCGCGCGAAACACCGGCGACGGACCATGCTGCACTTTCCCTGTCGCGACCCGCCACTTCCACACCCGGCAGAATGCGGCATTCGCCCGCGCGCATGTCGGTGCCGAACCAGCTCACCACCAGCGCCACGCTTTGCAGATTGGGGCACAGCGCCTGCAATTCGTCGATCGCGGCCTGCCAGTCGGTCAAGGCAGTCAGGCAATTGCGGTTCATGATGCGGCTTTCACCCATGCCAGTTCGTTCCGAAACCTGCGCCGTGGCGTAACCGTGTTCCGTCGCACCGGGAATGACGGTGATGGCACGGATGGCTTTTTCCAGCCGGCCGACCGGTCGCACCACCTCGAACTGCATCAGCGGAATGCGGTTGCCATAGCTGTCAAGCGGCAGGCGTTCGAACACCACATAGGCCAACCCGCGAAAGGCGGGTGCATTGCCTGCGGCCTGTTTTGCCTCGATCAGCGGATCCGGTAATTGCGTCTCGCTGCCGGGATAAAAGCGCATCTCGATGGCGCTCAGGTCCAGTTCCCGCCCATCGGCCCAGACACGCCGCACCATGGCCGCCTCGCCCTCGCACAGCCCGACGGCGAGATTGGCGAAGTAGCGAAAGGTCTCGACCTTCGGGCCGCGATTGCCCTTGCCGCCGCGACGCGTCACCTCGACGCTTTCCTCAAAGCGCGTCGCCCAGATCAGCGTACCGCCGATCCTCGCCGTGCCGTAAAGCCGGTTGATGGCCGCGCCTTCGTCCGCACCCGGAATACGCGCTGTGGAAAGCCGGGCGCCGGACACCGTCCGCCCGTTCGAAAGCAGCGCGCGGTCGACGGCATTACCCGCCAGCGCGCCAGCCGCGCGACCGATGATGGCACCCACGGGGCCGAAAACGCCGCCGAGTGCTGCACCCGCCGCCTGAAAGAGAATGGTCGCCATGGTCGCCTCGAAAAATGTCAGGGTTCGGGAAATCGGAAGACGCCGGCAATACGTCGCTTCCAGCCGGGCACCAGCGCCGAGCGCACCACTGCCACCTGTTCATAGGCATGGATGAAATGCTGCGGCCCGGCGAGGATGCCGAGATGTTTCGCCGCTGCATCGGCCCGCCAGCGGAAGAGCAGCAGGTCGCCCGGCATGGCCTCTTCCATATCAGGCACCGCCGAAAAATAACGTTTCGCGGCCTTCAGCAACCGGTCCTCGCCGCCCCGCTCGGCCCAATCTGGTGTGTAGGGCGGCGGCAGTTCCGGTTCCTCGCCGTAAAGCGAGCGCCAGATGCCCCTGACAAGGCCGAGGCAATCGCAGCCAACGCCTTGCAACGACGCCTGATGCCGGTAGGGCGTGCCGATCCAGCCTTGCGCGATCGCCAGCACTTTTTCTGAGGTACTGCTCATGGAAACAGCGCCTTGCCGTCATGGGTCTGGCCGCCGCTGGCGTAGGAATAGGCGAAATCCGCCCCCGGCAGATGCGGAAAGCCACGAAAGTTCAGGTAATTGGCGAATTTCGCCTTGCAGGTCGCAAAACTCTTGTCGCAACCGGCGATGACGGAAAAAACATCACCCGGCTGCGGCGGTTGCTCCGGAGCGAGCCAAAAGGACAGAAGCGTGCCGCCATCGCGTTTCTCGTGGCCGTCGAGATCGAAACCCTGGCCGACAAGTTGGCCGCTCAGAAACCGCAATTTCCCACGGCTGAAGAAACCATCGGCGAAAGCGTCCAGCCCTGTCACCAGCAGGTTGCCCGCCGCGTCCGTGCCCGCAACGCTGCCGGTGCCGGTAAATCGCTTGAGATCGACGCCGCATCGCCGATCACCAAGGGCGGCATCGCAGCGCCGCCCATAGACCCTGCCCTGCGGCTGGGAAAGACGATGGGCGATGCTGCGCAGCTCGGCACGAAACGCTCCGCCCGCGCGTGTCACCTCGCCGATTTCGCGCATGTTCAGCAGCACATGCTGTTCCGGCGCCTGCCAATTGACGAGGTAGAGCGCCACCTGCGCACCATCGAAACGTCCGGCGGCCAGATCGCTTTCGGAAATCGCCTCACTGGAAAAGCCGCCCGTCACTTCGCCCGCACTCGCGCCAAGTCCGGCCTCGCTGTCGCTGTCACTCGCACCAAAGCCGCTTGCGGCCAGATAGGCGGTACCAGCGAAGGAAAGGGTTCCGTCATGGTCGGTAAAACCGATGACCTCGCCGTCCTTCAGCGTCACTTTCCAGCAATGGCAGGTGGTCGTGGCCTCGTCCGCCAGATGTTCGGCCAAAGCGGCAGGAATGGGCTTCATGGCAGGATTTCCATCAATGGAATGGAGGGAATGCGGCCCGCCTCGAAGGCGGTAAGGTTCACGTCGACGCGGTCGATTGCAAATCGCACCGGCACGTCGAATTCGAAACCGGCCCGGATTGCGGCACCGGCAGGCGGCGCCTTACCGGCGCGAAACGTCACCGTACCGGTCGCATGGTCGACCGAAAAATCCGACAAAGCGGCTTTCACTCCATCGACTGAGATGATGACCGAAGCCTCGACCGGCTTCGCCACCCGCCGGGTGAAGGAACCGCCCGCATCGGCATAGGTCTTCACCAGCTGAAAAGCCGTCGTCGTGCCGTCACCGGTGCCGATCTTCTGGTCGCTTGCAGCAGGTGTCTGGCCCGGCGGACATGATTTGAAATCCACCGGGTCGCGAAACCGAAAGCCATGGAGTTCACCGCGCCGCGCCTCGAAAAAGGACAGCACCTCGTAAAGATCGGCAACGGAGCGAATGCCCGATCCTGCGTCATAGGCGCGTCTGGCATTCTTCCAACGCTGGTTGCGGTTCTCCCGCCCATTGGAAAGGTTGACGATATCGGTTCTCCTTACCGGCCCGCCGCTTGCGCCAAGTGCCAGCCTCAGCGGAAACCGCACTTCATGAAATGCCGCCATGTCGTTGTTCCTGGATTCGTTTTTTGGTGGTCTGGGAAAGATGGAAGGATCACGCTCGACACAGAGGTCTTGCGGGGAGGAGGTCCAATCCGTCACAGGCCGCGCTGGCCACGCCCGACGCTGCGCGCCAGCATGGCGGCGATCTGGCCTTCACTTTTTCTGAAGCTCGCCGCATCCGTCGCCGTCACATTGAAAACGATCTGCGCGCCGCCGCCACCCGCCGGTGCGGCAACACCGAGCGCCCCATCCGAACCACGCTTCAGCGGCAGGATCGCCTCGGCACCCGCTTCGCCCATCAGGCCAAGCCCGCCGCCCATCGGGAAGAAGGCCGGGCTTGCGACCACACCGCCATCGGCAAAAGGCGTGATACTGCGTCCCGGCACCCCGCCATCGGCAAAGGCAAACAGCGAACCGCCGCCATTTAAAAGCCCGCCCACGGCATTGCCGATCATGTTCTCAAGCGGCTTCAGCCCGGCGGAAAGCGCAATGCCAGAGAGCCGTTCGCCAAGCCCGCGCAACACTTCATCCAACCCCTTGCCGCCCGTCACCGCGGCCTGCATGGCAGAAGTCAACGCCGCCCCGAACCGCTCGGAACGCCGTTCGAGATCACCCATCACCTCCGAGAGCGCTTCCGCTTCCTCGCGACTGTCCGCAATCGATACTTCGCCTGCCATCACGCTTGCCTTTCTGATTCAAAACGGAGCCGTAGATGTTTGAATTGCCTGGTCGTTTTCACGAAAGATGCACGTCCCCCAAAATAGCAAACCACACTCACCCATCCGGAAACCGCCGCATCATCGCATCCATCGCCGGGCGGTCGAGGGTGTGGAAAGCGGGGCGGATGCCGCCGGTCATGGCAAAGAACTCCTTTGGCGTCAGCCGCCAGAAGGTTTCGGAGGAAAGCCGCAGCAGGTGGAAACCGGTGTGTATTACCGCCTCCCAGGGAAAAGGACGCGGCGTCAGATCGCCCACCTCACCTGCTGCGGCACTCAAGGGTCCGGCGGTGTGCCCCTCGAACCGGCAAAGGTGGCTGTCAGGAGATCGGCGACGATGGCGGCGTGGCCGGCAACGCCGCCTTCCACCGTGGCTGCGGCCACGTCCTCATCGGAAAACACGTTGCCCGCGCCGCGCAGACCTGCGCCGATCACCCGTATCATATCGGTCGCCTTCATACGTCCGGCTGCGAAACGTTCGGCGAGCGCGGTGAGATCATCGGCCTGAAAGGCGGTTTCGAGTTCGGCGAGAGCGCCGAGCGTCAGGCAAAGAACGCGCCTTTCGCCATCGATCAGCGCCTCGATCTCGCCGCGATGGCGGTTCGCCCGCCCGTAACGCAACCCTTGTGGCATCACAGTGCTCCGAAATTAAGGAAACCGGCCGATTCCAGCGCAGTCTCGAATTGCACTTCGCCATCGTGGCGACCGGAATATTCGAGCGCGACGATCTGGAACGGCCCGGTGATCGTGCCAAAGTCAGGAATGACGATCTGCCAGCCCGGAATGGAGCCGGCGAAAAATGCGCCACGCACCAGTGCATCGCTTGCCTGATCCTTGAAGATGCCCGACGCCGTCAGCGATGCCCGCTGCACGCCGGCGCCGGCCAGAAGCTCGCGCCAGCGCCCGGCGCTTTCGCCGTCGGTAATATCAACCGCCTGCGCGTTGAAGGCCAGACGCTTGGTTCTGAGCCCCGCCACGGTTACATAGGAGCCGGCGTTGTTGAACTTCAGCAGCAGGTCCTTGCCCTTCTGCGCCACCATGGTGGTCTCCCTCTCGTTTCGATTGATGTCGTCTCGTTTGATGTTGCCGGGTCGCAACTGGCCTGCTACCAAAAGCATTCCCGCATCTCGCACCCGCGATTTTCATCATGTCTGATGCCACCCCCTTCACGTCTCGCGCGCGCCTTATCGGCGTGCTTGCGGTTGGGCAGGTCGTCAGCTGGGGCACCGGTTTCGACATGCTGGCCATACTGGGGCCACGCATTGGACAGGAACTGGCCATCGCAAACGAGGTCGTTTTTGCCGGTCTCACCGTCATGATGACGATCAGCGCCCTCTGCGGCCCGCTTCTCGGAAGAACGCTGGTGCGCCGTGGTGCCGCCCCTGTTCTTGTGGCGGGTTCGTTGCTCTTCACGGCGGGTTTTATCGTGCTCGCCTTTGCGGGCGGCGTGATCAGCTACGTCCTCGGCTGGATCGTGATGGGTCTGGCCGCGACCTGCGGCCTGACGACGGCGGCCCATACGGCTGTGGTGGAACGTGTCGGCGCGGAAAGTGGCCGGTCGCTGACGCTTCTGATGGTGTTTACCGGGCTTTCGGCAGCGGTTTTCCTGCCCGTCACCACCGTCGCAGATCAGTACCTGGGCTGGCGCGGCACCCTTTTGGTATATGCCTGTCTGCAGATATTCGTGCTTCTGCCACTCTATGTTTTTGTCCTTCCCGGACGAAGGACGAGCAATACTCCAGGCACGTCGAAAGGCGCTGCGGTCTCGACATCGCCTGTCGATACGCGGCGCGCCTTTCTGCTTCTGGCGGCAATGACGACGCTTAGCGCCTTCACAGCCTTTGGCTTTTCGCCGCTCCTGCCTCTGCTGCTGGTCCATGCCGGCGCATCGCAATCGCTCGCCGTGCAACTGGCAGCCGTGCGCAGCGTGCTTGCGATCATGGCGCGCGGGTTGGATTTTCTGCTTGGAAAACACGGCAATCCTTTCGTCACCTGCATGATCGGCTTAGGTATGCTGCTCGCATCCTTCGTGCTGTTGCTCGTTTTTGCCCCGGCCATGCCCGCTTTCATCGGTTTCATCATTTTCTTCGGCTTTGGCGCGGGCGTGCTCACCGTCAGTCGCGCGGTGTTGCCGCTCGCGGTATTTTCACCGGAACAATATGGCCTTCAGGCCGCGCGTATCTCCCTGCCGCAGAACCTTGCCATTGCCGTGGCGCCCGTCATTTTCACGCTGGCGTTGGATCGCGGCGGGGTGGCGGCCATGCTCACCATCGCCGCCGTGCTGATCAGCATTTCGTTTCTGCTGCTGATCGTGCTCTGGCGCACCGTGCGCAAACAGAATTCCTGAACCGACCCTATTCCGTTACCGCCCTGAAACGCATTTCTGCGAGGAAGTTCCGTGTCTTCGGATCCCGCCGCGAACGGCTGGAGAGAAGCTGCAGATTGACGAGCGAGATACCGACAAGTGGAAAGGTGGCATCGTCGAGCAGGGTTTTCACCCGCCCGGCAATCTCACCCGCGCACCTGCGGCCATTGGCATCGCTCCAGATGTCCAGCGACAGAAAATGTTCTTCGGCCTTTTCCGTCGCCGTCGAGTAATCGCGGCTTTCAAGTTCGCCGATAACGATCAGGGGCAGGATGGCGCGCGGCAAAAGCCGGTCGACGATACCGCCGGGGATGAGCGCCATCAGAGCAGCGTCGCCGGAAAGTTTTGCGAAAATCGCCTGTAGAAGCACATTTGCGGCACTCACGGGCTTTCCTCCTCACAGCGGCAGACGATGAAACGGCGGGTCTCGTCCGGATCCATCACGGCCCGGATCGCCAGAATGCGCCGTCCCTTGCGAAAGCGCATTCCGGCGGCAATGTCGCTGCGCCAGACCAGCCAGACGCGGTGGGTGATTGTTACGCCCTCAGCCGAGGCCCGCTCATGCGAGGCATTCGAAACAGGTTCGATAGCCGCCCAGAGCGAACGCAGGAAACTCCAGCTTTCCGCGGCCCCACCCTGCCCGTCCGGTACCTCACTGCGCACCTCCAGCTCCAACCGCGCCGTAAGCTTGCCGGGGTCGAGAAAAACGAGGTTCATGGCTCAGAGCCCCACACGGCAGAACGGCGACACCAGCCGCTCGTAACCGGCCGGAACCGCTGCGGGTTGATTTTCCAGAGCAACGGCACCGCGGAAGGCGAACATCTGGGCCACATGCATCAGCATGGCGCGTTTCAGCGTATCGGGCACATCGGTTCCCGCCTCACCGTAACCGGCAATGAAGTCGATCTCGATGCCGTTCATCACCCGTCCGGGGGCTGGCGGGTCGCGCAGCCACAGCCGCGCCGGGCGCGCCTCGCCGTCAAGCAATCTGTCGGCGGCTGTGATGTCGGCCGCGCGCCCTTGACCGTCAAAAACCAGAATCGTTTCGATGGTTTGCACCGGTCCCTTACCAATCAGAATCATGCCACTCGGCGGCCACCGGTAGAGATAGAGCCGCCAGGTCTGGCGTATCAGGCAAAGTCCCGTCGTACGTTCCAGATGCTCGCGGGCGGTACGGATCAGCGCAGCCAGCAGCGCATCCTCGTCGCCGCCGTCGAGACGCAAATGCGCCTTCACCTCGGCAAGCGTCAGCGGCTCCGCCTGCGGCGGATGAATGAGGGCATAGGTCATGGGGTCTCCGGATATGGGACAGAAAGAATTCCGGCCGAAAGCGTTTGGCGAAAATGTAGCATCCGCACGCCGTCACCCCCGACTTGGTCCGGGGTGACGGGGAAGATTGCGGTCAATTCACCCCGAACTTCACCAGCTTGATCGCCTCGAAGTTCTGCACGCCGCCGCCCACGCGCTTGGTGGTGTAGAACAGCACATAGGGTTTTGCCGAATAGGGATCGCGCAGGATGCGCACGCCGGTGCGGTCCACCACGAGGTAACCGGCGCGGAAATCACCGAAAGCGATGGCGAAGCTGTTTGCCGCGACATTCGGCATGTCTTCGGCCTCCATCACGGGAAAGCCCATCAGCGAGGCGGGCTGCCCGGCGGCAGCGGGCGGATGCCAGAGATAGGCGCCGCTGGTATCCTTGAAGCGGCGCAGCGCGCCTTGCGTCTTGCGGTTCATCACGAAGTTGCCGTTCTGGCGGTGGCCTGCCTTCAGTCCATAGACGGCATCCAGCAGCACATCCATTGGCCCCGCGGAGGCGAAGCCACCCGCAACACCGGTGGCGACATAACCGATATTGCCCCAGCTCCAGCTGTCATTGGCGACGGCCGTATAGGAGAGGAAACCCTTCGGTTTGTTGGTACCGTCGCCGGCGATGAACGCCGCTGCCTCCTGTTCTGCAAAGGCAATGTCCACTTCCGAGGCGATCCAGGCCTCGATATCCACGGCCGCATCATCCAGCAACCCCTGGGTTGCGGCAGGCATGGCGTAGAGTTCCATAGTCGGGAAGGAAAGTTCGGAGAGCTTCGGTGTTGTCGTCTCGGGGCGAGCCGCAGTTTCAGAAACCCAGCCGGTGGCAAATCCGCCTGGCGAAAACGGCTTCTTCAGCACGGCAGTGGAAACCTGCCGCACGGTCGCAAGCGACCGGATCGGTGAAATCGCCGTCATGCGGCGGCCGATCTCGCCATCCGTTTCGGTGGGCAGCAGATAACCGCCATCGGCGCCTGTCGATCCGGCAAAGGCCTTGGCCTCCAGATCGCGCAGCGCGCCCTCCTCACCCCGGCGGATATAGGCTTCGAAGGCGGCCTTGTGCTCATCCGTATCGAGGGAATGCGCCTGCTTGCGGCCGAGCGCCGGGCGCGCTTTCTTGAGCGCCAGATCATCCATGATCTTGCGGTTGTCATCGAGCGCCTTGTCGATGCGGTCGAGCTTGTCGCGGGTCACGACGTCGGACCCCATCTTGCGTTCGATATCGGAAAGCCGCTGGTCGTTGGTGTCGCGGAAGGCCTCGAAGGCCTCCATGAACTCGTCGAAGGCCGCCGTCATCGTATCGGGCACGGCCTTCACCTGCGGCGCGACCGTCATTGCGGCCGGTTTGGTCATCTGGTCTGTCATGTCGCCATCCTTGTTTTCGGAAGTGTTTGGGAGGAAGTCAGCGTTTGAAGGCTGTGTCGAAAAGCGAACGCGCCGCGCGGCGCATGGTGCGCACCAGCTCGGTTTCGCGGTCGCGGAAGAAGCGGGCGTGTTTGACATCCGATACCCGCGCGGACGGCAGCATCGGAAAGGTCACCACAGAGATTTCCCAGAGATCGGCCTCCAGAATGCGCCTGACGCCAGAGCGTGCCGCCTTGCCGGAGCGCCCCTCCTTGCTGGCACGTACCGTGCGAAAACCGATCGAAAGCCCGTCCAGCGCGCCTGTCTTCATCAGCGAATGGACCTCTCGCGAGCGGGCGACGCCGGGGGCGAGAACACCTTCCACGTAAAGCCCGCGCTCATCCTCGCGGATGGTGCGCCATGCGCCGATCGGCTCGGCCGGATCGTGCTGGTAGAGCATCCGGATACCGCCCGCACCGCGTTCCTCGATGGAGCGGCGGAAAGCGCCGTGCTCGATCACGTCGCGGCCGAGATCGACCTCGCCGAAGACGCTGGCATAACCGGAAAACGTGCCGTCGCCAGCTATGCCGCGCAGTTCCAGATTGGCGAATTTGCGCGTGGCGGGGCGCGGCCCGCGATAGACGTGCATGGGAAACTCCTGCGATGTGAAAAGGGGGTGCCGCGTGGAGGCTAAGCGCGCGGACGGGCGTTGTAACGGTCGGCCACGCGCACCAGCAGGCCAAGCCCCCACCAGGCCACCATGCTGGCAGCGGCGGAGCCCGCCACCATGATTTCCCGGCCTGAGAGCGCGCCGGCAATCTCGAGTTGCTGCACGATCCACAGGCCCACGGGGCCGCCGAAGATCATGCCGCAGGAGACGCCGGTCACGAAACGGCTCGCCGCCTCGCGTTTGCTTTTCGGCAGGAGGTAGACGAGCGACACACCCGCGCCTGCGACGGCACCGGTGATGCGGGCGGCCCAGATGCCGCCTTCATTGGCGAATTCAGACATGGGTAATCATTCCGGTTTAGGATGTGAAAAATCGGACAGACGCGTCGCGTCGCCCGCAGGTCGGGTGTGCAGTTTCAAAACGCCATTTCGCGAGTCTTCAGAATCGCTTGAACGGCGAACCTCACAAAACGATTCCGCTGGTTCAGAAATTGGTCGAAGACGCAGCCCGGTGGCTCAAGCACGGTGGCTAATACCCCACCGCCTCCCGCTTTTCCTCGTCGGTCAGAAACGACGCTGCGCCGATCCTTGTCCACAGGGCGTCCCGCTCACCGGCAAGACCGGCGATCCTGTCGAGATCCGGTTCCAGCCGCAGCCCGGAGCCGAAAATCGGCGACAGCCAGCCGCAGAGCCGTGCCGCCGTGCGGTTGACGAGCGGCAGCACGGTGAGACGATAAAACGCGCGGTTTGCCTCCTGGTAATTGGCATAGGTATTGTCGCCGGGAATGCCGATCAGCATCGGCGGTACGCCGAGTGCAAGCGCTATGTCGCGTGCGGCACCGTTGCGTGCTTCCAGAAAATCCATATCGCGCGGCGAAAGCCCCATGGCCTTCCAGTCGAGACCGCCTTCCAGAAGAAGCGGCCTGCCTGCATTCATCGCGCCCTGATAACCTTCCTCCAGCTCGCGCTTCAGCCGCTCATATTGCTCGGTGGAGAGATTGCCACCCTCTTTCGGCTGATAGACCAGTGCACCGGAAGGGCGAGCGGAATTGTCGAGCAGACGTTTGTTCCACTGGCTTGCGGCATTGTGGAGATCGAGAGCCGCGCCCGCCGAAGCAAGGGGAGCGAACCCGGCCCGATCGTCCAGTGGATGAAAAAGCTTCAGGTGCAGCAGCCCCAGCCCGTCTCGTTCAGCAGCAATGCGCCTGATGGCGCGGCCCTCGGCACGATAATCGTAACCCACGGGCCAGCCATCCTCGCCTTCGATGATGCTCACCCTGTCCGGCCGCAGAAGATGCAGCTCGCGCAGTCGTTCGCCGACCACTAGCGGCTCGATATAGGCGTTGCCAGCCAACATCAGATGGCCATACAGCGTCTCGAAAAAGTCCGGCCCGCCCATATGCGCGCTGGGCTTGCCTAGAAGTGCGAGCAGCGGATGATCGCCGATCTCCTCATCGCCATCGTAAAGCAGCCAGCTCACTGATGCGGAGGCTTCTGCCACCATGCGGGCGGCGCGGTGCGCTACCGGGTTTTTCATGAAGCCCTCGCGGGCGAGCGCGGCATAGGAGCGGCCGGACCAGAATGCCTGCCCACCCTGCGCCGCAACCGCCATGAAGCCGCCCGCCGCTGTCTTGCGTTCAGGCACGGCTCTGCCATCCGCCGGGCGCCGCCACGGCAGGGAAAACGGAAATCGCATGGAATTGTCCTTGTTTTAATGCGGGCTCAGTTTCCCGCCAGGCACTCATCCCTGTGCTCGTCACAGGGATTCAGCCAGCCCAAGTCTTTGGACTGAAAGCACTCTTTCGCCGCGCAGACGCGCGTCGGCTGGATTCCTGTGACAAGCACAGAAATGAGGGTGGAGGGCCCGAGTCTTGACGAAACTTACCGGATTGGCGCTTTCACTGCCGTATCGCTGTTGAAATCAGCGGCAACCCGCGTCTCGCGCAGCGGCTTCACCGTACGCGTCGAAAGATCATAAGCGGGGTCGGCTTTGTAGGCCGCGAGCGCCGCCTCGTTTTCGAACTCGCCATAGACGATGAAATCGACCGAATTGCCCCATTGGTCCTTCTTCACATTCTCGCCGATTTCCAGCTTCAGCGAATGCGGTATGGCGGTGAGGCCGGAGAGCCCCTTGCGCACGGCGTCGCGGTTTTCCTCGGGAACGGTGAAAAAAACGATATGGCGGATCACGGTGTCACCTGTCATGCAAAATTCGAATATGGCCCTTGCGGCGCTTGCTAACGGGTTATCATCTGGCCCGCGCCGGTTCAATCCGCGCCGCCAAAAGGGCGCGATGAAATGCCCGGCCGTAGTCCCCGACAAGCCGCGCCCGGTCGCGGCCATTGATGATGGCGCGCGCACCCTCCCAATCCTCACGCTTACCCTCGAAGACATCGGCAAGCTTCCGGCCGGTAAAGCTGCCGGCTACCATGCCGTGGATCAGGATCGCGGTTGCCACATCCGGTTCCATGGCGCGCTCGGGACGCTCCAGAAGGTCCACACCGGTCAGCTGCGACATGGCCTCGTAATTGCGGCGATGCGTCAGTTGCACGAAACCGCGCCCGAGCCAGCTTTTGCCGTCGGCGTCTGGCCGCCAATAGGGTTTGCGCACCATGGGCAGCCTGCCTGCCGCAAAGGCCCGGTCCAGCCTTGCGATCGCCTCGGCATCGTTTGCCGCCAATGTCTCGCGCACCGGCTGCATGGTCGCAGCCGTCTCGTGAAAAGTAGTGGCCAGCATGTAGGCGAGCCAGCGGGGATCACCGCCCGGCAGGGCCTTACCGAAGCCGGCCAGGATCGTCTTCGTCCCGTCAAGCTGTGCAGCTCGCAGGCGACCATCGTAGATGGAAATTCGCACCGACGCGAAGAATCGCGCCTCGTCATAGGCCACAGCCGGCTCCTGAAAATCGGGGGCGATATCACCCTTTGTTTTTTCCACATGACGGCCGTCAGAACTAAATCGATTTGAAAAAATCCTAATCGATTTTAATCCGCTGACCGGGGTTTTGAGGTAAAAAATTCCTTGAGTTGCGGAACCTTAGCGCGCTAACTCCATTCACCGCGCACTTCCGCAGCGTTGACCATTCAAGGAGGAATGCCACCATGACAGCGACAATCCCCCAGACCGTTTATGACCGGCTCGAAAACGAGTGGCGCCAGATGCGCGAAACCGGTTCTCAGCCGAAACCCGCGCAGTCTCCGAAGAAGTAGCATCTGCCAGACGTCCGATTTTGGGCGTTAACGGCGACCCGGATTTCTTCTCCCCGCCGGGGAGAAGAACCAATATGCGTCGGCTAGATAGGCAATTGGCTCTCATTCATGGGGCCAATAACCGCCGAGATCACATCCCTCGCACCCTCGGCTCACTCGCAACAGTCGTCGTCAACGCTGTTATTGCCCAGACCAGCGCATCCAGCCGGTCGGGCGAGCGTCCGGATGAAAGACCGTCGGGTCCGAAATCCGCCATCTGGTCGGTTAGTTTTTCAAACCGTGCGGCGTGGCGTACCCTGCCCTGTTCGTAGAGTGCCGCCACCGGCTCGGCGCGGGTGAACTTGCCCCGGCTTGCCCGCACCAGGGTCAGCGGCAGATTGGCGTCTATGCT
Organism: Agrobacterium sp. SORGH_AS_0745; assembly: GCF_030818995.1. Classification (NCBI taxonomy): domain Bacteria; kingdom Pseudomonadati; phylum Pseudomonadota; class Alphaproteobacteria; order Hyphomicrobiales; family Rhizobiaceae; genus Agrobacterium; species Agrobacterium sp. SORGH_AS_0745. The sequence continues at coordinate 1,606,474 of NZ_JAUTBI010000003.1, read as the reverse complement.
CTGCAACATTGCCCGCACCATCTCGCCGCCCTGATTGACTTCCGCCGCCACCCGGTCGGCCTCATGACGGCGAACGGCAGCGACAACGGCCCGCGCCCAGCCGGCCGGTGTTTCACCTTCCACCGAACAATCCGCAAGCACGACCAACTTGCCTGATATGCCAAGCCCGGCCGCCACGATGCCGCAGCAGGAATTTTCACCGATACCGGCGGGCGGGTCTACCGCGACCACGATCCGCGCCAGCGGCTCATGGTCGGTTTCCACAATTGCTTCCAGATCGGCACGTTTCCATAGCGCGCCTTCGCGCTCATCAATCAGTTCGCCGCCGATCTCCTGACGCCCCAGCCGCGTGCCGCCGTAACGGTCGTGCATGGCTTTCAGGAAACCGGGTGAGAGATTTTGCGCATTCATCGCCGTCGGCATTTTGGCCACCCGGCTCGAAGGGTCGGCGAGAAGCGCCTTCAGGAGCGGAATGGGCCGTGGCGTCGTCGTCACCAATTGCCGTGGGGCCTCACCCAGACGCAGGCCAAATTGCAGCATGTCCCATGTTTCCTGCGGATATTTCCATTTTCCAAGTTCATCGGCCCAAGCCATGTGAAATTGCGGGCCGCGCAGGCTTTCTGGGTCTTCAGAGGAAAACACCTGCGCCATGGCCCCGTTTGGCCAGATGAGCCGGCGGCGCGATACCTCGAAGGCGGGGCGGCAACGGCGGGCGATACGGCAGATTCCGGAAATGCCGTCAATCATCACCTCACGGGCATCCCCCAGCGTTTCCGCAACAAGCGCGATGCGCAAATCAGATTGCTTGCCGGCGGACGCAATCCTGTGCACCCATTCGGCCCCGGCGCGCGTCTTGCCGGATCCGCGCCCGCCGATCAGAAGCCACGTCCGCCAGTCACCCTCAGGCGGCTGTTGCGGCAGGTTACCGATGAAACGCCAGTCGCGCAGAAGGGTGAAGACCTGCTTTTGCAGTTGGGGTTCGCTCGAAACATCCGTCATGTGTCAGCTTCTGTAGATGCACTACGAGCCAGATCGGCCTCCAGCCTCGCGCGGCATTTCTGTTCTGCCAGTTCGTCGATGCGTTTGAGAAAATGCGCCACCGCCATTTCGTAATCTTCGGTATCGGCTTCGTCCTCGCCGGCAAGAGCCTGCCTCTCTTCTGCCAGCACCCGTTGCAGGGCATCGATCCGTTCCAGTGTGCGCACAATCAGCGAAAGCTGATCCGTTGCGGCCTTCACGTCGGCGCGCGCCTGTTTGCCCGAGGCATCCTCCACCGTTGATAAAAATGCCGCTTCGCTTGTCTGCCGCAGGTTGCGGTACATGCAGAACTGTTCGCGCATCTCCACCGTCAGCTCGTTCAGCAATTGCCGCAGATTGCCATTGCGCGCCGCATCTTCGGCAGCCAGCTTGTCGGCCCGCGATTTTATCTCGGGTGCGGCCTCCAGCCTGCCCTCGCCGCCATAGGCGCAGCTTTCCTGCCAGACGCCGTGGAGCGCCAGATCGCAATTGCGGATATTTGCCATGAGGTGGACCTGCGAGAGAAATGACGTGTCGCGGAAAAAGCATCGGCTAAACCGACCTTTGCCGCTCAGCCGCAAATCTCCGACTGTAACCTAAACCTATCAAACCACCGTCACGCTGTAAAGGATTATTTTCCTATAATTGTGATTTTTATCCTGCTAACAGGGTTTGCACCCTCGCCCACCGCATACTACACTCGTGCCAGACGGCGGGAAAAAGGGGCAAGTCAAGTTGTTGAAACAATGGGTTGGGCGGTTGTTTGCGGGTCTTTCGGCAACCGGCATCGTCTTTGGCACTATTCTGTTCTGCGCTTCGCTCACGCCGTCTCTTCTGCCGCGCACATGGCTGATGCAGGGTGTGCTGTGCGGATTTTCCTTTGCCATCGGTTATCTGATCGGCGTGGCGCTCACCGCCATATGGACCTATCTGGAATTGCCCCACCCCTCGCGCCATAACCGGCGCAGCATCCGCTTTCTCATCGCCCTTGCCAGCGCGATAACGGCGATCGCGTTTCTTTGGCAGGCGAAAGACTGGCAGAATTCCATCCGTATCCTGATGGAGCTCGATCCGTTGCCCAGCGCCCACCCCACCAAGACCGGCGGCGTTTCGGTGCTGGTCTCCGCCCTCCTCATCGGCGCTGGACGGCTTTTCCAGCTCATCCGGCGATTCTTCTCGGTGCGCAGCCGTCACTTCCTGCCGCGCCGGCTCGCCAATGTGCTCGGTATAGCCGCCGCCATCGTGCTGTCATGGATGCTGCTGAACGGTCTGATCTTCGATATCGGCCTGAAGTTTGCCGATTCCTCGCTGAAACAGGTGGATGCGCTGATCGAGCCGGATGTACCGCGCCCTTCCGATGCGCTCAAAACCGGCAGCAGCGCTTCCCTGATGACATGGGAATCGCTTGGCCGCAGAGGCCGCGAATTCGTGGCCGGCGGGCCGGAGGCACAGGAGATTTCCGCCTTCACCCACCGCCCGGCCAGGGAACCGCTCAGGGTCTATGCAGGCCTGAATTCTGCGGCAACGCCCGAGGAAAGGGCAGCACTTGCGCTGGAAGAGCTGAAGCGGGTTGGCGGGTTCGAGCGCAAGGTGTTGCTGGTCGTCATTCCCACCGGCACCGGCTGGATCGATCCGGAAGCGCTTGATACGGTCGAATATCTGCATGACGGCGATATCGCCAGCGTTGCCGTGCAATATTCCTATCTTTCCAGCTGGATCGCGCTTCTGACCGAACCAGATTACGGTGTGGAAACGGCGCGCGCGCTGTTTCAGGCCGTCTACGGTTACTGGACCACCCTGCCGAAGGAGACGCGCCCGAAACTCTATCTGCACGGGCTGAGCCTCGGTTCGCTGAACTCGCAGAAATCATCCGATCTTTACGACGTGCTCTCGGACCCGTTCCAGGGTGCGCTGTGGAGCGGTCCGCCCTTTTCCAGCCCCACATGGCGCATGGCCACCAATGGGCGCGTGGCGGGTACGCCGGAATGGCTGCCGCGTTTCCGCGATTCCTCGGTCATCCGCTTCGCCAACCAATATACCACTGCGCATATGCCTGATGCGAAGTGGGGCCCGATGCGCATCGTCTATCTGCAATATGCCAGCGACCCGATCACCTTCTTCGAGGCCGCATCGCTTTACCGGCGACCGCAATGGATGGTTCATCACGGCCCTGACGTCTCCACATCCTTCCGCTGGTTCCCCGTCGTGACCCTGCTGCAGCTCGGTCTTGATGTTGCCGCCGCCACCACGGCGCCGATCGGTTACGGCCATGTCTACGCGCCTGAGCACTATATCGATGCGTGGATGGAGGTAACCGCACCGCAGGGCTGGAATGCGGATGATATCCAGCGGCTCAAGATGTTGTTCAAGGCCCGCCGCGGCTCCACCGATCCGGCGTGACGCGACGGGCGTGTGGTTTCTGAGCGTCAGTCCTTCAGCGCGGCCACATGGTCGGCCACATAGGTTTCCAGCGAGCGCGGTGCGTGGCCGGTCAAAGTCTCGACATCACCGGTGACCGCCGACGTCCAGCCTTCGCGCACCGGATAGAAGATCGACGCGAGGAAGGCGGCGTAATCCTTCGGAACGCCAGCGCCGGTCAGAATGCCGATGAAAACATCGTCCGAAACCGCGCTATAGCCGACCGGCTTGCCGATGACCTGCGAGATGATCGCGGCCGCCTCGCCGTAACTGAAAGCCTTCGGCCCGGTCAGGTTGAACGCCTTATTATCGAAAGCCGTCGAGGTCAGCGCTGACGCTGCACTTTCGGCGATATCGCGCACGTCGATGAAGCTCGACTTGCCTTCGCCTGCCGGAACGGCGATTTGGCCGTGTTCGATGCCGGGCTTCCAGTAGGTGTGGAAATTATCGGCAAACCAGTTGGGGCGCAGAATGACGTAAGGCGCGCCGGAAGCGATGATCTTCAGTTCCACCTGGCGATACGGAATGGAATCGTCGGCATCGACGCCGAAGACGCTGAGAAACACGATCTTCACCTTGCGGCGGGCAGCTTCCTCGACAACCGGCGTCAGCGCGTCGATTGCATCCAGACGCCCGCCAGCCAGGATCAGAAACAGACGATCAACGCCATCGAAGGCATCCGTGTAGGTCGAGGCGTCGGTATAATCGAAGCGCACCCCTTCCGCGCCTTCGGCTGCCTTGCCGGTGCGCGAGGCCGCTTTCACGCTTTCGCCCTTGGCCAGAAGCGCCTTTACCAGCGGCGTGCCGATGGTGCCGGTGGAACCGATTACGAGTATCTTGCCAGTCATCTCAAATCTCCGTAGTATCTAGTAGAAACCATGTTTCGAAAACATACGTACTGCGTATTCGAAATCAGGAAAAGAGAGCACTTTCCGGTTATCTGGTATCCTCAAGGAAACCGACCCGGGCTTTTCAGAGCGGGATGAGACCCATGGAACATGTCTATGACGTTTACGAGGATCGCTGCCCCACACGCATGGTGCTGGACAGGATCGCTGACAAATGGGCGCTGCTGATCCTCGACAAGCTGCGGGTGGACGCGGTGCGCTTCAACCTGCTGCGGCGGGAAATCAAGGGCATTTCGCAGAAGGTTCTGTCTCAGACGCTGAAAAAGCTCGAGCGCGACGGCCTGATTTCGCGGCAGGCCTTTCCGACGGTGCCGGTCACGGTCGAATATTCCCTGACGCCGCTCGGGCGCACGCTGACCGACACGGTTGCGGCACTGGCCCACTGGGCGGAGGGCAACATGGACGCGGTGCTGGCGGCCCAGAAGGCTTATGATGAGAGGGGTGGGTTAGGGTAAGGCAGACCCCCACCTTCCTGATTCCTGTGCTTGTCAAAGGAATGAGGGAGACGAGAGCATTGCGCGCACTCGTCCGCCTTTTGCCTGCCAAACCCTCCAACGCCTACCGCGAAATCCGCGTGGAAAGAATGATCGACGATAGCGTGCGTTCCACGCCGTCCAGCGCGCCGATCCTGTCGATCAACCGGTCAAGGTCGAGAATGGAAGGTGCTGCCAGAATGGCGATCAGGTCGAAAGTACCGCTGACCGAATGCAGCGTTGTCACCTCCTTGATGGCGGTGAGCGCCGCCGTCACGCCGGGCAGCGCCTTTGGCCCGATGGTGATCAGCACATGGGCGCGCACCAGCCCGGAAAGATAGCTTTCCGAAAGTCTCAGGCCATAACCGGCGATCACCCCTTCGGCCTCGAGCCGCTCGATTCGAGCCTGCACGGTGGTGCGCGAAAGGCCAAGTTTGCGGGCCAGTTCCGCCACCGGCATGCGGGCGTTTTCGGAAAGCAGGGCGAGCAGCGCCCGGTCCTTGTCGGCAATCGTCATAATGACCAATCCTGTCGTCTAATTGTCCAATATTAACCCGCTATCCGCACATAGTGAAGCTGCGAATCGTCCAAAAAAGCTGGCATTCTGTCTATGAAGCGCATCCAGTGCGCAGAGGCATATGAATTTACTGCGGGGAACAAAAACATGAAAAACATCGTCGTCATCGGCGCGGGCAATATCGGTTCAGCCATCGCCTGGATGCTGGCTGTCACCGGCGATTATCGCATCACGGTTGCCGATCGCTCGGCAGACCAGCTGACGAATGTGCCGGCGCATGAGCGTGTCGACACTGAAATCGTCGACATTGGCGACCGTCCGGCGCTGGAAGCGCTGTTGAAAGGCAAGTTTGCCGTGCTTTCCGCTGCCCCCTTCCACCTGACGGCGGGCATTGCGGAAGCTGCGGTTACAGTCGGCACGCATTATCTCGATCTGACTGAAGACGTCGAATCCACCCGCAAGGTCAAGGCACTGGCGGAAACGGCTGAGACCGCGCTCATTCCACAATGCGGCCTTGCCCCCGGTTTCATCTCCATCGTCGCCGCAGATCTTGCCGCCCGGTTCGACAAGCTGGACAGCGTGCGCATGCGTGTCGGCGCGCTGCCGCAATATCCGTCCAATGCGCTCAACTACAACCTTACCTGGAGCACGGACGGGCTGATCAACGAGTATATCGAGCCCTGCGAAGCCATCGTCGAAGGCCGCCTCACCGCCGTTCCGGCGCTGGAAGAGCGCGAAGAGTTCTCGCTCGACGGCGTGACATATGAGGCCTTCAACACCTCGGGCGGCCTCGGCACGCTATGTGCGACGCTGGAAGGCAAGGTGCGGACGATGAATTACCGCACCATCCGTTATCCCGGCCATGTCGCAATCATGAAGGCGCTTTTGAACGACCTCAACCTGCGCAACCGCCGCGATGTGCTGAAGGACCTGTTCGAAAACGCCCTGCCCGGCACCATGCAGGACGTGGTCATTGTCTTCGTTACCGTCTGCGGCACCCGCAACGGCCGGTTCCTGCAGGAAACCTATGCCAACAAGGTCTATGCCGGCCCCGTTTCCGGCCGGATGATGAGCGCAATCCAGATCACCACCGCAGCCGGTATCTGCACGGTTCTCGACCTGCTTGCGGAAGGCGCCCTGCCGCAGAAGGGGTTTGTCCGGCAGGAAGAAGTGGCCCTGCCGAAATTCCTGGAAAACCGGTTTGGAAGATATTACGGCGCGCATGAGCCGCTGGCCCGGGTTGGGTGAGTTAAGGGGAGCAATCGGCCCCGACACTGTCATCCTCGGGCTTGTCCCGAGGATCTAACGTCTCACGAAATAGATAGGTCGCAGATGCTCGGGACAGGCCCGAGCATGACGACGAGCGGCGGAATGCCTCTCCCAAATCACGTCCCGCAAAAGGTCCGAAACACCTTCTCATCGCTCATCGGCGGCTGCATGTAGACGAAATTGTCCGGCCGTTCCTCAAATGGCGTGGCAATCGCCGCCAGCATGGCGTGGAACGGTTCGAAATCGCCGTCTTCCACCGCCGCCTCGATCAGTTCCTCGATGCGATGGTTGCGGGGAATTATGGCCGGGTTGACGGCGAGCATCGCCCGCGACCTCTCGGAGGCAGAGACTTCTTCCCGCCCGGCCCGCTCCTGCCAGCGCGCCAGCCATGCATCCGCCGCCGCGATATCGATGAACATGCCGCGAAACGGCTCGGCATCGCCCTCTACCGCGTGAGAAAGACGCCGGAAGGTCAGCGTATAATCGGCTTCCGATGCCTGCATCAGCGAAAGAAGCGCCTGCACCAGCTCGATATCGCCCTCCTCTTCGCCCGTCAGCCCAAGCTTTTCGCGCATGCCGGCAAGCCAGCGCTTGGGAAACGCGGCGGCGAAATCAGCGAGCACGGCGTTTGCGAGTTCGGCTGCTTTCTCCACTTGAGGGTCAAGCAGCGGCAACAGGCATTCCGCCAGCCTTGCAATGTTCCATTGGGCGATGCCCGGCTGGTTATTGAAGGCGTAGCGCCCCTGTGCGTCGATGGAGGAGAACACCTTGTTCGAATTGTATTCGTCAAGGAAGGCGCATGGACCGAAGTCTATCGTCTCGCCGGAGATCGCCATATTGTCGGTATTCATCACGCCGTGGATGAAGCCAACCATCATCCAGCGGGCGATGAGTTCGCACTGCCTCTGAGCGATGCCCTGCAACAGGGCGAGATAGGGATTGTCCGCGTTTTTCACTTCGGGATAGTGGCGGTCAATCACATAATCCGCGAGATTTCTGATCCCCTCATCATCCTCGCGCGCGGCGAAGAACTGGAAGGTGCCGACCCTGATATGGCTTGCCGCAACACGGGTGAAAACCCCGCCCGGCAGACCCACCTCGCGCTGCACCCTGTCACCGGACAGGACGGCGGCGAGCGCCCTTGTCGCGGGAACGCCGAGCGCGAACATTGCCTCGGAGACGATATATTCGCGTAGCACCGGGCCGAGCGCCGCGCGCCCGTCGCCCCTTCGCGAAAACGGCGTCGGGCCGGAGCCCTTCAGCTGGATATCCCGACGTTTGCCGTGTTTGTCGATGACTTCACCGAGAAGAATGGCACGACCATCGCCGAGCTGCGGCACGAAACCGCCGAACTGGTGGCCGGCATAGGCCATCGCCAGCGGCTCGGCCCCTTGCGGTACCACATTGCCGGAAAAGATCGCCGCCAGCCTGTCGTCGTCGAGGCCTGAGACGTCGAGAAGAAGCTCGTCTGCCAGCGCGCGATTGAAGGCGATGAGGCGTGGCGCCTTCACCGGCGTTGGCAAGACGGCGGCGCTGAACCTTTCCGGCAGGCGGGCATAGGAATTGTCGAATCTGATCACGGGTAAACTCCCTGCTTTTACCTGATATGGCCCTTTTTCCGCCCGGTTGCGAGGGGTGAATAGCCACAATTACGGGAAGCCGCAGCGGAGTTTGGAAAAATCAATTTGAACTTCAGGTATATTTGAACATACAAACATCCAATGAATGAGCCGCAATGCAAGCAGGATAAATTCGTGCCAGAGTTCCCCTATGACGACAGTGAAATGGGCGAGGCCATCCGCCGCTTCGACTGGGCGTCGACAAGCACGGGGCCGATAGAGACATGGCCGGTATCACTCAAAACCACCGTGCAGATGATCCTCAAGCAAGGCCATGCAATCTGTCTGTTCTGGGGGCCTGACCTCAACATCGTCTACAACGACGCCTACCGCCCGTTTCTCGGGCTGAAGGAAGAGGGTGCGCTCGGCAAGCCGTTTCACATCATCTGGTCCGATGTCTGGAACGATGTGAAACCCTTCGTGGATCAGGCACTCTCCGGCAAGGGCACGTTCGCCGAGGACATGCATCTCGTCATGGACCGCAACGGCTACCCCGAAGACACCTACTGGACCTTTTCCTACAGCCCGCTTTACGACGACCAGGGCAAGATCGCAGGGCTGATAGACATAGCCGTCGACACGACCGGAGCGGTGCAGAGCCGCAGCCGGGAGGATCTTCTGCGGCGCGAACTCGTCCACCGGGTCAAGAATACGATGGCGATCACCACGGCGGTCGTCAGCGCCACTCTGCGCCATTCGCAGACGCTTGAGGATGCGCGCGACACCATCAAAAGACGTATCGCAGCACTCGGCAACGCCCAGAACCTCATTCATGCTTCGGGAAAGGGTGCCAGCATCTCCGCGCTTGTCCGCGAGTCCGTTTATCCGCATCTCGACGACAAGGCGCGCGTAACGATTTCCGGACCGGACATGGAAATCGCGCCGCAACAGGCGCTGGGCCTGTCTCTGGCCATTTATGAACTGGCCACCAACGCGATGAAATATGGCGCACTTTCCAACGAGAGCGGCAAAATCGAAATCTTTTGGACGCTGGACGACGATGACCGCTTCGAACTGCGCTGGCGCGAGACGGACGGACCTGCGGTCAGGACGCCGACGCGTACGGGTTTCGGCTCGCGGCTGACCAACCAGATCGTTGCGGCTTACTTCTCCGGCGAAGGCCGCACCTTCTATCATCCAGATGGGCTGCTGTTCGAGCTGGATGGCAAATACGAAGCTGGCGACGGCGAAACCTCTGGCGGTTGAACTTTCTTTCGTCCCATTCGTTGCGTTTCCTGAACCAAAGTAGCAGCAACGAAAGGAACGGGAATGACCGTCGTTGAAGCCGTAGCCGCCGAGCCGGAAAGCGCAATCCGCATCCTGCACACCGATCTGCCTGTTAACGCCACTTTCCATGTATGGCTGAAGGCGAAAAAACCGGCGGAACCCGGCGCCGTCTCCTTTTCCAATGCGAATGGAAAATTCGCTGAGGTTTCAAGCCTCAACACGGAAGAGTTCGGATTTAGAATCTATCAGGTCTTCGGCGGCGGCCATGTGGAACTGAGCTACGATACTGTCACGACCGCCGTTTCCGTCATCTACTGGTTCACCGCCGCCGACGTGCTGGAAACCGGGATAACCGTCGTCCATACCAAGCCGGACAATGCCGCACCGGAACTGCCTGACAGCTACCACTTCCGCCCGCCCTTCGGCTGGATGAACGATCCGAACGGCTTTGGCCGGTTCGAAGGACGACCGCATCTGTTCTACCAGCATTATTCACACGGGCTGCGCTGGAACACCATGCATTGGGGCCACGCGGTTTCCTCCGATTACCTGCGCTGGAGGCATTTGCCGATCTTCCTCTTCCCTTCCGAGGATCTGACGACGCGGCCGGACAAGCGCGGCGGCGCTTATTCCGGCTCGACAATTCCTTTGGTCGAAGGTTCGGGCATCCGCGTGTTCTTCACCGAGCAGGTGCAGGATCGCATTCCCGAACAGCAGATCCAGCTCACCGCCACTTCTTCCGATCTCATCATGGCCGGACAGGCCGAAGTCATTCTCGGCCATCGCCCGGACGGACAGGGGCTGACGCCGGATTTCCGCGATCCTTACGTCTTTCGCGGCCCGGATGGACTTTGGAAAATGCTGCTCGGAAGTCAGAGCGACGGTGGCGGCGTCATCCTGCTTTACGAGACGCTGGACCCGACGGCGGCGTCAGGCTGGACCTATGTGGGCAAGCTTTGGGTGGAAACGCGCTACAAGACCACTGCCATTGAATGCCCCTGCCTTCTGCCGCTCGACGGCCCGGCCAATGCCCGATCCACGCGCTGGGTTCTGGTCTATGGGCTGATGCATTCCGAAGACCCTGAAACCGGCCGCAAGAACCTGACCATGGCCGATGTCGGCTGGTTCGACGGCAAGGTCTTCACCAAAGAATTCGGGCAGGAGCTGGATTTCGGCACCGACAATTACGCCTTCCAGGCGTTTCTGGATGGCGACAGCATCATCGGCATCGGCTGGCTCGCCAATTGGGCGGATGCCAATCCGGAGATCGATTTCCCGACATCCATGACGCTGCCGCGCCGGATCCACTATTCGAACGGCGAGCTACTGACCCCGCCCATCGGTGCGGCGGAAAGCCTGCGAAGCCATATTATCGATCGCACGCGGCTGGCGGCCGGGGAGCGCGTCACCTTCATCAACGGTGCGGTGGAGATGCTGATCGAGCTTGCTTCGCCCGGCACACCGTTCGAGTTGGTGCTCGATCATCCCGTGGTCACACTGGGCCTCATCGCCGATGAAACGGGCCTGTGGATCCGCCATGATGACGGGCGCGATGCCCCCTCGCCGCACTATATCGCCAGAGGGGCAAGGGCCTCGCACATCCGCGTCTTTCTGGACTACGGATCCATCGAAGTGTTCGCCAACCGGGGCCGGTATGTGGGGACAAAACGCATAGAGGGTTTCGAGCCCGTGCGTTCAGCGCTCCTCAAGGCAGCGCCGGGGGCTGTAGTGCACGCCACCAGCTGGGCGCTGCGTCCGTGAGGAACCTTTTGGCGGATCTGCTGTTGATAAGCAGCAACCGCTCAAAGGAGAAACGGCATGACAAAAATCAGCGATTCCCGCGATCCCATCCTGTTTCCGACAGAAGCCAACGAAAACAAGACCGAGAAAAAACGCGCGGGCAAGGGTGTCGTCATCATTATTGGCGCAGTCGCGATCATGGCTTTCGTGGTGTATCTGGCGGCGATCACCATCGCCACCACGCAGTCTTAACGGCACACACGCCGCAGAGGCGTCAGCGCTGTCCGCTTCGCAAGCCGCGGGTTGTCAGGATCGCCAGAAGCGAGACGATGACACCCAGCCCATAGAGATAGAGCATCGGCATCGTCACATCCGCACGATCGATCTGCAGAACGAGACCGCTCGCGGCAGCGACGGTGCCGCTTGCGCCCGCACCGGCCGCGGCACCCAGCGTCGCGACCGTAGGCAGCAGCGCGCCCGTCATCTTGCGCTCCTCTTCCGGCGCGGCTTCCATGGCCGCCTGGCTGATGCCTGCCCAGGACATGCCGAAAGCTGAACCGATCAATATCTGCCCGATCAGCATTTCCGGCCAGTTCCCCGTCGCCAGCCCAAGCCCGAGCAGCGCACAGCCCGGCACCATCTGGTAGGGTCCGTAATTCAGGCAAAGCTGCCGCAGGCGGCCCGAACGCAGGCTGCCGATCAGCATTGCCACGAAGCTCCAGGCAAGCGGCATCGTCACGACAATAAAACCGGCGAAGGTCGGCTCATGGTGCCAGAGATTGATGGCGACATAAGCGAGATAGACGCTGCCGAGTGCATGGGCATAGGACATCAGGAACAGCACCCAGAAACCGCTGCCAAGTACCGTTTTCAACCGGAAGGAATCCCTGGGGAACAGGCCGGAGGAAGGCTGGATGCCCGCCTTCAGCGATGCCCACAACAGGGCCGCACCAACCAGCAGCGACATGATGCGCAGACCGGCATCCTCAAAGGCGGAGGGTGCGGAGAAAGCCAATGCGCCGACGAGGCAAAGGAGCAGCGGCACCATCGGCTTGCGCGAGGTCGCGACCGACCGTTCCGCCGAGACCGCAATCGCCGTATAGGCCAGCAGCAGCACGATCAGCGGCGCAGACAACAGGAATGTGGCGCGCCAGGAGATATGCTCCGTGGCAAACCCGCCGGTGAGCGGCCCGACGAAGGACGCCACCGCCCAGATGGCCGCCTCGATGGCAAAGACCTTCGGCAGTAGAGCCGAGCGAAAGCCGGCAGGTATGAGGCTGTAACACACCGCCACGATCAGGCCATCGGCAAGTCCCTGCAACGCCCGGCCGATGACGACCCATAAAAAGCTGTCGGCGAGCGCCGACATGACGGAGCCGAAGGAAAAGATAAGGCAGCACAGGAATAGAACGCTGCGTGCGCCAAAACGCTCGCGAAACAGAACAGCGGTGACACCGCCTGCCACGGAACCGACGAAATAGAGGCTGTAGGCCCAGCTATAGAAGGCCGCGCCGCCAATCTCGCGCACCGCGACCGGCAGGGCCGTGACTACTGCAAACTGGTTGAAGGCATGCAGGCCGATACCGGAGGAAATGACGGTCAGAAGCGAGAGGTTCGCCCCACCAAGCAATTCCGACCAGCTATTTTTCTCCGTCATTTCCATACTCGTCAAAGCCGTATCCTTTCCATTCTTGCGATACGGCGGGCAAACTAGAACCTCAAGCACCATTGAGGTCAAGGCGCCTTTTCACCTATTCCGCTCGAGCGAACTTGCAGGCATCAGGAACCCTCTGCCTCCCCGGTCGTTTGCGCAATGACCAGACAGAAAGGATACCACCATGGACCGCAAGAAAATCACACCTCTCAACGAAGACGCCATGGACGAGGAACTGCTCGATCTCGATATCGACGCCCTTCCGGCAAAGGGAGAAATTCCGCAGTCCATCGAACATGAAATCGAGGAAGAAGAGGCCGAGAGCGAGGACGACCCCTATCAGGAAAGCGACGAGGCCCTTCCCGATGACGCGGAAGAGCGCGTGATCGACCGCAATCCCTCGCGCGAAGGCGGTGCGTTCGACGAGGTTTAGGGACTGGCGGCGGGGCGGGATGCGGCAGTCAGTGGGCCTTCGCAGGCTTGTGGGCGGCCTTTTCGACGCCTGCCGCTAGATCATCGAGGATCGGGCAATCCGGCCGGTGGTCGCCGCCGCAGCAATGGGCAAGGTGGGACAGCGTCTTCACCATGCCCTTCATCTCGCCAATCTTCTGTTCGAGATCGGCGATATGGCCGAGCGCAATGTCCTTCACCGCCGAACTCTCGCGGCTCTTGTCCTGCCAGAGTTTCAGGAGCGTTTCCGTCTCCTCCAGCGAGAAGCCAAGCGTGCGCGCCCGCTTGATAAAGCGAAGATTATGCACGTCCTGCTCGCCATAGACCCGGTAGTTGTTGCCGGTGCGGGCGGCGGGGGTGATGAGGCCGATCTGCTCGTAATAACGGATCATCTTGGCGGAAACGCCGGATGCATCCGAAGCCTGTCCGATATTCATAATGCCACTTCCCTCAGGGCGACTTTCGCCCGTTTATGGCTACTATGTAAGGATTCCCATCATGGGAAGGTCAAGGGATAACGACATTTTTTATCGCACACACAATCGTGAGTGCTTGGCAGGGCTCTGAATTCGATGGTTACGCCGCCACACGTCTGGCGAGATAAATCGTCGCCCCACCGCAATCGGGATCGTTGACGATGTGGTCGAGAAGTCGAAACCCGTGCGCGGCAAGCAGGCTTTCATATTCTTCGCGAGCGAGGCTGGCATGGTAAAGCAGCTTTCCCTGAAGGGTCCCCGTCGCTTCCCCGTGTCCCGGCCCGGCCGTGAACATCAGTGCGGCGCCGTCATTGGCGTGCTGCCGGAAAATACCGAACATGCGGCGCTGATCGTCGGCCTTCAGATGGAAAAAACTATGCCAGACAATCAACCCGTCGAAGCGGCTACTCAACACGAGTTCACGCATATCGGCGACCACCCAGCGCTTTTCCGGAAATCTGGTGCGGCAAATTTCTATCAGGGGATATGACGTATCGATGCCGGTCACGTCATATCCGTTGCCGATGAAGTAGCCGGCGATCGGCTCGCCTGAACCGCAGCCGATATCGAGGATGGATCCGCCCTGCGGCAAAAGCGACGTGAACCGATCCAGCCAGGGTTTTTCGGCGAGTGAACGACCGCGCAGCCTGTCGAAATCGGCCCCATGGTCGGTGTAGAGCTTGATCACATCGTTGGAGGCATCCGCCATGTCCGCTTTTCCTTGGGGCTGGCCAGCCGTATAATCATCTGTGCACTGCCAGCCGGGCAATATCGCGCAGGAAGGCGTCGCGCACTGCGGGGCCGAGCGGTTCACTCGACGGCTTGTCGGCAACGCGAAGCCTTGCGAAGACGATGTGCTGGCCTTCGCGCTCCGCCCAGCCAACGAACCAGCCGAAGGGGCGGCTTCGGTCGGGGTTGCCTTTTTCGTCGCGCATGAAGCCCGTGCCGGTCTTGCCGTGCACGCTCCAGCTCTCCGGCGCATCGAACACCGGCACGATCGCCCGTGTCTTTGCCTGCGCGTCGCGCGAAACCGGCAGATTTCCGGCCAGAAGGCGGCGGATGAATCCTACCTGCTCGACCGGGGAAACGGTCAGGGAAGCACCGAGCCAGGAATGGGTGAGACCGTTATTCTTGCCGGGCTCACCGGAGACATCGGCATTACCGTAACCCAGACGTTTGACATAGGCGGCGAATTTTTCCGGGCCGAGGCGGCGGGTGAGTTCGCGCGAATACCACAGCACCGAATCCTGCTCCCATATGGTCGGATCAACCGTCTTGCGGTCCTGCGCGCGGGCCTCCGTGCCGGGTTTCCAGTCCCATGCGGGGGTCTTGTCATCCAGCAGGATGCCGGCGTCATAACCGATCAGAGCCAACGGCACCTTGAAGGTGGAGGCCGGCGCCACGCGCTGATCGCAGGCGCCCTGCTGGTTGATGACAGCGCCGGTCTCGATGGAGGTGACCAGCGTGCATTCAAAAGCCTGCGATTGCTGGGCGGAGGCGGAAAGCGGCAGAATACCCTGAAGGGCAATGCACGAAAGAACGATGGCGGGCAGCCGATAGCGCATGCGTTTTGATGTCCCTCGTCCGCATTCTGCGGATCATATGCCGGAATGGATGAACGGCGGCCCTTGTTTCAGGCATGCCGTTCTTCCGAAACATGCCTTAAGAAAACGATGGGGCAGGAATAGGACCAACACGAAAATTGGCGACTTCCGTCAGCTATTCTCTTTTTCGCCCGCCGTCTCACCCACTGTGAGCGGCCAGTCCACCACATAATCCTCGAAATCGTCAACCTCCACATCCAGCTCGTTGACGGTGCGGCCGCGCGCGGAAATGCCGGCCTGATGCACCGTGTTCACGTCGCCGGAGACGAGATAGTGCCACCAGTACAGATCCTTGCCATCGCGTACCAGCGCGTAGGCACAGGTGGGCGGCAGCCAGCCGATTTCGTGCACCTTTTTCAAATCCAGCTGGATACAGTCCGGCACGGTGGCGCGGCGGTTCTCATAGTCGGAGCACCGACAGCTTTCACCGTCAAGCAGCTGACAGCGGACCGACGTGAACACCACTTCGCCGGTGTCCCAATCTTCCAGCTTGTTCAGACAGCACAGGCCGCAGCCGTCGCACAGGCTTTCCCATTCCTGGCCACTCATCTCTTCCAGTGATTTGGTTTTCCAGAACGGCGCGTCATTCATCGTTAACATTTCCGTTCCATTTTGATCTCTTCGAGGGCAAGGTTTAACCGATCCCTAATCCTTAATATCGTATCGCCAAGGGCTGGTTTGTACGATATTTTAGCATTTTGGCGAGTGGCAAAGGGTCATTGACCCGCGAGAGGCCGCCGCGTCAAGCAATTCCAGCAGAACCATGTCATGGTTTTGCGTCCGGAATTGGATGAAGCGCAGAAACATCGACAATCCGCGTTGCGTTGAACAGGAAAACATCGCCAGGTGCAGGAAGAAAAAGACGATAAAAACGGTCGCAAAAAGCGGCACATCCTGCTGAGAATCGATAGCTTTATCGACTCCGGCCTGTGGACGGCTGCGGCAAGGCTGGTGGATTTCTGGGAAGACGTCACCATTGCCTCGCGCAAACTGCATGTGCGCGGCTGGAAGAAGCTTCTCGTCAACCTGACGTGCGACGCGCTGACCTTCGGAACGGCCGGCTGTGTCGTGCTTCTGGCGCTTGCCATGCCCGCCTTTGAGGAGACCAAGAAGGACTGGCGTTATCGCGGTGATTTTGCCGTGACCTTCCTTGACCGTTACGGCAACACCATCGGCCATCGCGGCATCATCCATGAGGATTCCGTCCCGATCGACCAGATGCCGGATCATTTCATCAAGGCGGTTCTGGCCACCGAAGACAGGCGTTTCTTCGACCATTTCGGCATCGATTTCATTGGCCTTGCACGCGCCATGAGCGAGAATGCCCGCGCCGGCGGCGTCGTGCAGGGCGGCTCGACGCTGACGCAGCAGCTTGCCAAGAACCTGTTCCTTACCAATGAGCGCTCGCTTGAGCGCAAGATCAAGGAAGCCTTCCTCGCGCTGTGGCTCGAGGCCAACATGTCGAAGAAGGAAATCCTCAGCCTTTATCTCGACCGCGCCTATATGGGCGGCGGCACGTTCGGGGCGGCAGCGGCGGCGCAATTTTACTTCGGCAAGAACCTGACCGATGTCACGCTTGCCGAATCCGCCATCCTCGCCGGCCTGTTCAAGGCGCCGGCCAAATACGCACCGCATGTCAACCTGCCAGCCGCACGTGCGCGCGCCAACACCGTGCTTTCCAACCTGGTGCAGAGCGGGCTGATGACCGAGGGTCAGGTGATCGGCGCGCGGCGCAATCCGGCCACCGTCATTGACCGCGCCGATGTTAAGGCCCCGGATTACTTCCTCGACTGGGCGTTTGACGAGGTACAGCGACTGGCGGCGCAGGGCAGGTTCAAGGACCATACCGTCGTCGTGCGCACCACCATCGATACCGGGCTGCAACAGGCAGCCGAGCAGGCGATGGAAATGGAGCTGCGCGAGTATGGCGAGGGCTACCGCGTCAAGCAGGGCGCGATGGTGATGATCGAGAACGGCGGCGCGTTGCGCGCCATGGTCGGCGGGCGTGACTACGGCGAAAGCCAGTTCAACCGCGCCACGGCGGCGCTGCGCCAGCCGGGATCCTCCTTCAAGGTCTATACCTACTCGGCCGCCATGGAAAAGGGCATGAAGCCGGAGACGCTGATTTCCGACGCGCCCGTGACCTGGCGCGGCTGGTCGCCGCAGAATTATGGCCGCTCCTACGCCGGCAAGGTGACGTTGCAGGTGGCGCTTGCCAAATCCTACAACACCGTGCCGGTGCGTCTCGCCAAAGACGTGCTCGGCACGCAGGTGATCGTCGACACCGCCAAGGCGATGGGCGTCGCCACGCCGCTGCGCAGCGACAAGACCATTCCGCTCGGCACATCGGAACTGACGGTTCTCGATCAGGCTACGGCCTATGCTGTGTTCCCGGCCGATGGCATGCAATCGCGCCGCCACGGCATCGAGCAGGTGCTGGATTACGAGGGCAAGGTTCTCTACGATTTCGGCCGTGACGAGGAACCCGCCAAGCGGGTGCTTTCCGAAGAGGCCAATTCGAAGATGAACCAGATGCTTGTCACCATTCCCGTGATGGGAACGGCCCGGCGCGGCGCGCTTGAAAACGGCATCGTTTCCGGCGGCAAGACCGGCACGTCGCAGGCTTACCGCGACGCCTGGTATGTGGGCTTCACCGGCAATTACACCACGGCGGTCTGGTTCGGAAACGACGATTTCACGCCGATGAACAACATGACCGGCGGCGCGCTTCCCGCCATGACCTTCAAGCGGCTTATGGACTACGCCCATCAAGGCATGGAGCTGCGCCCCATTCCCGGCATCCAGAACCCGCTGCCGACAGGCGCGCGCCCGCAGCCTTCGGCCCAGGTCGCTGCCGCATCCGCCACCGCTGCACCCGCCATGCCGGCACTCACCCGCCCACGCTCGCTCTCAGCCGAAGCAACCCGCGTCATCCGTTCCATCGCCAAGAAGATGAAGGAAGCCGCGCCTTTGACCGTCACGACGCAAAAGGTTGCGGATGCGTCGTTGCGGGATGGCCCGGGGGATGCGGCCCGGCGGTGACGGCTTGGCAACCTTGGCTCATAATGCTGAAGGCGTTTTTCCCTCCAGATTGCTGCCTGCACTCGGCTTTAGAAAAATCCACATTTGGTGCTTGACCTCAATCATGGTTGAGGTTGCACAGTCCGATTGCAAGAAAGCGAATGCCCGAAAGGCGCAGCGCTAAGGCAATTGAGGACAGGAAATGGTGAAAGTAAAAGCATTGTTCGAGACGCATTTGACGGTTTCGAACCTGGAACGCTCGGTTGAGTTTTATCGTAATGTTGTCGGTCTGGAGCCGGCACAACGATTCCCTGAACGGAATGTGGCGTTCTTCTGGACCGGCGAACGTGGGCATTCGATGCTTGGCCTATGGTCCATCCAGTCCGCACCCATCAATATGAGACTGCACATCGCCTTCAGCGTCGATTTTGATCAGCTTCTCGCCGCACCGGACTATCTACGCCGGAACGGCGTAACGCCGCTCGGTTTTGACGGCGAAAAGGAGATCGACGAGCCCGTCGTCTTTCCATGGATGCCGGCAGCCAGCGTCTATTTCAAGGATCCCGACGGCCACTCGCTGGAATATATCGCGTTTCTTGGCGGCGAAGCAAAACCGCAGATTCCGCGCGTGTTGAACTGGAGCGAATGGCAGACTATTTGATCTGCCTCAGGAAAGAAGCGCCGCCCGTGCTGTTTCCACCACATGGGCGGTGAGCGTGCCGAGGCGTTCAGCGGCGAGCCGATTGACCTGCCAGTAGAGCGGGATATCGAGCGGTGTGCCGGGAACGACTTCCACAAGCCGCCCCGCCTGAAGGTGCTCTCCCACCAGCTGCACCGGGTTGAGGCCCCAGCCCATGCCGGCAAGGCTTGCCTTCACGAAACCGTCGGTCGAGGGCAGCCAGTGGGTGGGATAGGATATATCCTCACCCAGCGCTTTTTTGATCCAGCTGGCCTGCAGCCTGTCCTTCTGGTTGAAGGTAAGCCCCGGCGCGCGGGCAAGCGCGGCGGGCGTGACGCCATCGGAGAAATGGCGCGCCATGAAAGCCGGGCTGGCGGTGGCGTGATATCTGAGCACACCGAGAGCCAAGACCCGGCAGCCCTGCACAGGCTTGGCATGGGCGGTGACGGCGGCGAGCACCCTGCCGCCGCGCAGCCATTCCACCGTATGGTCCTGATCGTCCACCGCGATGTTGACGAGATAGTCGCTGCCACCGGTGAATTTCGAAACCGCGTCGAGAAACCATGTGCCGAGACTATCGGCATTGGTGGCAATGTTGAGTGTGACACGCTCTGCCGCCGCGCCCGCTTCCGAAAGAACCGGAAGCTGCCGGAACAGTTCGGTTTCCAGCATGCCGACATGGTCCATGTGCCGGCAGAGCCACTCGCCCTTTTCCGTCGCCACGCAAGGATTACCGCGCACGATCAGCACCACGCCGAGGCGCTCCTCCAGCTGCTTGATACGCTGGGAAACGGCCGAGGGCGTGACACACAGCACCTGTGCCGCCTTCTCAAAGCTGCCGGTCTGGGCCACGAGCGCCACGGCGCGCATGGAAGGATAGTCCAGCATCACAGGCCTCCTTGTAAAGGTTGATACGGGCGTGTTGGGCGGGAAGCGTCCGGGCAGTAGCAGTAGCACTCTCCTCTTCCCTCATTCCTGTCCTTGTCACAGGAATGAGGGTCAGGCGAGGTGCCCGCAGATGAAATCGCCCTGTCGCATAGTTTTTGCCCGTCATTAGTTTTACTTACTTGAACTGAGTTTGTTTAATTTGATTAAACCATGCGAGGGAAATATCAAAGCACTCGGTCTGGAAGCGGTGGCATCATCCATCCGCACAGGCAGAGACAAAAAGGCAGCAGCCAGCACATGGACATTCAGATCTTCTTCACCGGCCTGACGATGGGTCTCAGCCTCATCGTTGCCATCGGCGCGCAGAATGCTTTCGTTCTAAAGCAGGGGCTGGCGCGCTCCCATGTCTTTGCCGTCTGTGCCACCTGCGCAATTTCCGATGCGCTGCTGATCACCGTCGGCGTCTTCGGTTTTCAGCGGATAAGCGCCGTCATGCCGGCACTCGATCCCATCATGCGGTATGCCGGTGCGGCGTTTCTCATCTGGTATGGCGCGAAAAGCCTACATTCGGCCCTGCGTTCGTCGGAGGTGCTTTCGGTGGCGGAAAGGCGGGAGGCGAGCCTCTGGCAGACGCTTGCCATTTGCCTGGCGCTGACCTTTCTCAACCCACATGTCTATCTCGATACCGTCGTGTTGCTCGGCACCATCTCCACGCAATTTCCCGGCTTTGAAAAAACCTTCGCGGCGGGTGCCGCCACCGGCTCCCTGCTGTTCTTCTTTTCGCTGGGTTACGGCGCGCGCTGGCTGCGCCCGATCTTCGAAAAGCCGTCCGCCTGGCGCATCCTCGAAGGGGTTATCGCCTTCACCATGTGGGCCATCGCCTTCAAGCTGGTCATGGGCGCTTAAAGCGGAGGGGTATCTCCCTCTCCGAGGTCCCAGTAAAGCCCGGCCATGATGGCAAGCGCCTCGCGGGCAATCTCTTTCGGCAGATGTTCGTTCGGCGCATGCTGAGAGCAGCCGGGATAAGAATGCGGCACCCAGATGGTGCGCAGTTTCAGTATATCGGCAAAGATATCGTTGGGCAGCGAGCCACCCAGATTGGGAAGAAGTGCCGGTTTCTTGCCCGTCGTGCGGGCCATGGAACTCAGAGTGAAGCCGACCCATGGGTCCTGCGGATCGAGCCGCGTGGCGCGGAAAATCTCGTCGCCGGCGGGTACGATCCGAACCATGCTGAACCCCTGCCGGTCGAGATGGCGGCGGATGGCGGGCAGCGCGGCTTCCGGATCGATGCCGACAACGAAGCGCAATTGCAGCCGCGCCCATGCCCGTGGCGGAATGGCATTGACCGGCGCGCGCGGATTGCCGGTCTCGAAGGCCAGCACCTCCAGCGCACACCAGCCGAACACACGCTCGGCGGTGGAAAGGCCGGGCTCGCCCCAGTCAGGATCGATTTTCGGACCATCCGGGCCGCCATCGATCTCGCAATCGGCAAGCGCGTCACGCACCGCCTGCGGCAGCTCTTCGGGCACCAGTTCGGGCACGCGGATCTGCCCGGATGGGCCAACGAGGCTTGCCATGGCATGCGCCAGCTGGACGCCGGGGTTGGACAGCGCCCCGCCCCAATTGCCGGAATGATGGCCGCCTTCCCGCGCCTCGATCACCAGATCGAAGGTAATGCCGCCGCGCGCACCGAGAAAAACGGTCGGCCGCTCCGCATTCAGGCGCGGGCCGTCGGAGGCGATCAGAAGATTGGCTTTCAGCCGCTCGCTATAGTTCCGGCAAACTTCCCTCAAGCCGGGAGAACCCCTCTCCTCGCCCATCTCGATCAGATATTTGGCGTTGAACCCAAGTCTTCCACGCGTCTCCAGCACCGCTTTCAGCGCCGCCATGTTGACCGAATGCTGCCCCTTGTTGTCGGCGGTGCCGCGCCCGTACCACCTGCCATTGCGCTCGGACATCACGAAAGGCGAAAGGCCTTCTGCCCAGCCGTCGTCAAGACCACGCACCACATCGCCGTGGCCATAACCCAGCACGGTCGGCAGATTTTCACCCTCGAAACGTTCGGCGATCAAAAACGGCAAATCCGCCGCCGGGTCGCGCAGGATCGTGCAGGAAAACCCCATGGCGGTGAAAGCGGGCTGCATTTCGCGCTCCAGATAGAGCGCCAGCTCGGCACCGCGCGCCTCATCCTGGCTTTCGGTGCGCAGCGAAACGCGCCGCGCCAAGTCCTGCTCGAACCTGCCATCGTCGAAAAAGCGGGTGGCGTGGTCGATGGCGGCTTGTCGCGACATGGTGGAATCCCTCTTCTGGTCATTTCCATCAAGACTAAACAAGGCGTACCATTTTCCAAACAGGGAATCAGTGATAGTCCTCGACCTGTTCAAAAACGGGAAAACAGCGTGTTTCGAGTTCCATTCCTTGTCGGCATCGCCCTATTGATCGCCTTTGGCGGCGGCATTGCCGCGACGCTGGCAGCACTTGAGGCGACATCCGGCTTCGGCTCGATCCGCATCGGCTCATGGGATGCCTTTCCGGAAGCGCAGACGATCGAGGCCGATCCCTACGCCAAGTCGCACCGCGCCGATGCCGGCAAGCTGCTTTATGGAACGGCCGAGGGGCTGGCCTTTACCGCCTCCGTCGACAGCGACGGCCAGCGCCTGACCGGCGAATGCCGTTACCAGCTGGCGGGCGCCGTGCCGCCCTCACGGTTCTGGACGCTCTATACCGCAGACCAGCAGGGCAATGTTCTGGCGGAAGATGCCGGACGACCCTTTGCGCTCAATTCGCGCACGCTGCTGCGCAGTGCCGATGGCGGCATCGACATCACCATTGCACCCGATGCCCAGACCTATAACTGGCTGGCCGTGCCGCAGGGGCAGACATTCAAGCTGGTCATGACGCTGCTCGACACGCCGGTTGCCGGCAGTTCCGGCCTTATCGACATCGCCATGCCGCAAATCCGCAAGCTGGGGTGTGGCAATGCTTAGGACCCTGCTCGCCATCCTCACCGGCCTTGTCGCCGCCGCCGTGCTGCATGTCGTCATTCTTCTGGCGATACCGCATTTCAGCAATCGCGACGCCTATACCCGCGCCTTGGCGGAAGGTAAGCCGCATCAGTTTCATCTTCTCGAAGAAACGACGGAGAAAAAGACACTGGGAAGCGGCGATCCCTTCATCCGAGTTGCCGTCTGCACCTTCAATATCGAGGAAAAGCCCGTCAGGCTGACGGCCATCGGCGCGGTGCCCTTCTGGTCGGTCGCGGTTTACGACAAGGCGTCGAACGAGGTGTTCAGCATGAACGACCGCACGTCCGCAGGCGGGGTGATGGATATTCTGGTGGCGGATTCGGTGCAGATCGCGGCCATTCGCAAGGCGCAGCCGCCATCGCTTTCACAGGCCATTCTGGCGGAATCGGATCAGACGGAAGGGTATGTGGTGTTGCGGACCATGGTGCCGCAGCCGAGCTTCGGGGAGGAAGCGGAACGGTTCCTGAACGAGGCGAAATGCCAGCCGACACCGTGGAAATAGCGCCGGTCAACCAAGCGTAATCAGGATTTGAAGGCGGTTTCCGGTGCGGGCTTGCGCTTGCGCGCATCCTTGCCAGCCGGTTCCGTATCGCGTTTTTCATAACGCACGCCGGTAAACAGCACGACCTTTGCCGGGCCCATAACCTTGCCGGACATTCCGGCCGGGCGCAGGCTTCGTCGGGCCTCGGCGATTGGAATAATAACTGCCATGCTCGTCTCCTCTTCGGGAGTCAATGTTGCCCATGGGAACCGCGCAAGCCTCGTCTTGCGTCGGGAATTTCATCACCATCACATTGCGCATAATCCAGCCCACAGACTGGTTTTCGCACGACCCAAAAATCGATGGCGATTTTGCAAGGTGTCGTGCGCATATCAGGGCTTCGGCATGCCATTTTCGAAATTATTCTATCAATCAGAATAACATGGAATCCTAATACTGCCCATGAAATTAGAAACAGACAGAGGTTAAGGATCCGTTAACCCTAATCGCCGGGCGCCAACTTATCCTTCATAAAGCTGCACCCGTTGAAAACAAAGGCGAGACGGCAAGGTTCCATGACGTTTTGTCCGTCACGAAGGTTTTAAAATTTCCTTGTTGATAAACGCACAATAACGCTTGCCACCCCCCATAGTTAACAGGGTGTCAACGGATTTGCTCTAATTTGAACCGATATTGTGTTTGCGTTTTTGTTGGGTAGTGCGTTGACCGACCGGTTTCGAGAACTTGAGAGGCCAAGAGCCGTGAGGAAGAAAGATGTGGTGCTAATGGCCACTGTCACGAATTTTGAGACTGTTCCCCATCCGTCAAAAACGGACCTTCGGCAGTTTGCCGAGCTTTTCATGCCGCTTTTCAACGCTTCCACCGAAGAGGCCAAGCGGGAAGCCATTGCAGCGCTTTCCCAGCATCCCAACGTGCCTTCGGCGGTTGCCTTCTTCATCGCCTGCCAGCCGATTTCCATTGCCGCCCCCTTCCTGATTTCGTCGAAGTGCCTTGATGACGACACGCTGATCACCATTGCCCGCACGCAAGGGGCCGCCCATGCCCGCGCCATCGTGCGGCGCGAGGACCTGTCGCCGACCGTCATCGACGCGCTAGTCGGCCTGCGGCACATGGAAGACCTGAAGCGACCCGATGACGCGACGCCTCCCGCCATGCCGGAGCCCGCCATTGCGCAGCCGGCAGACGCCCAGATCAAATCCACCGCCGTGGAAGAGGAAATGCGCCAGCGCATCAAACGGATGGCGCATCAGCTCAGCCGCCCGGAAAGCGACGTTCTTGGCCTGCGCCGCCTGAGTGACGTGCAGGAAGCGCTGCTCGTGCGGTTCGCGCGCGAGCGTGATGCGCGGCAGTTTGCGGTGACGCTGGCGGATTCGCTGTCGTCCAGCTACTGGCTGTCGGAGCGCATCATGCTCGACATATCAGGCACGCAGCTCGCCACCACCCTGATCGGGCTCGGCATGGAATTTTCCGAAGCCGCCTTCATATTGCAATGCTTCTATCCGCATCTTGCCGCCGCCGAAGGCGACATGAGCCGCGCCGAGGCCATGCTCGACCGCCTCGAAATCATTGAATGCGAAGAGCGGGTGGAAAGCTGGCGGCGCGCCGACAGCTACACCCACGGCCGCGAACGACCGAACCACAGCGCACCTGTCATTCACAGAACGGGGACGTGAGGGTTAAGGCGGCCCCCCCTCGCCCGGAGCAATTCCGGGCGCAAAGCTGCTGCACGCTTTAAATCTTCGGTTGGTCCACCAGCGTCAGGAGAGTGCCGATCTCGTCCGTTTCGATCTCGACGACCCATAGATCGCTGTCGAAGCGCCGCTCCCTTTCGAGAAGAGCAGCACTTTCCTCCCCCTCCACACCCGCAAGGCGCGTCTCGAAACGGCGTTCGGCCCGGACTTCCTCGTCCTCGGCAAAACTCTGCGGCGCAGGCCCGTAGAGGTTTTCGCGGCCATCACGAAGGCGCTGGCGGATGAAGATCGCACCGGCCTCTTCCGCACCCTTCTTTTCGACAGCGGCAAAGCCACCAGCGGAAAACACGCGGCGGATAAGGGCTGATACGAAGATTTCGGATTTGAGGCGCATTGGGGTGCTTTCGATGGAGGCGCCAGGCCGCTGCCTGTCCGTGTTGTTACGCTCTCTTCTTTCCTCGTTCCTGCGCTTGTCACAAGAATGGAGAGAGTTGAGACCCAGTCCCCTAAAGCGCCCCGATCGATTTCAGCTTCTTCAGCACGGCTTCGCTCGGTTCACCGGTCTCCGGCAGGCGGTAGTGTTTTTCGAAATGGCGGATGGCGTTGCGGGTCTGCTCGCCGGCCACACCGTCCACCTTCACATCGGCATAGGCGATATTGATCAGTCCCTGCTGGATCTTTGCAATCAGATCGCGGCTCACCGGCTTTGAAGCGGCGGCAGCGCTGTTCAAGGAGACCGGTTCGGCCTTGGGACGAGGCGCTTCAGCCTTGCGGATTGCGGCCGCGACCGGGTCGATCTCAACGCCGCCGCCGGTGTTGGCGTCGGAAGGCCGATCCTTCGGGATTGCGGCGACGGTTGCGCCGTCGATCCTGAGCGCCGCCAGCACCCGTGTCGTCGGTTCGCCGGTCTGTTCCATGCCGAGTGTTTCTTCGAAGAACATGATGGCGGCAGCCGTGCGCGGTCCCATCTTGCCGTCCGCCTCGCCTTCGTAAAGCCCGCGTTTTTTAAGTTCGGCCTGAATATCGGCAACGATCTGCTGCGGCTTCTGGTTTTCCGCCGCAACCGATGTCGCAGGCGTCGCCGTTGCGGCCGCCGGTTGCTGTGCCGTTTCGGTTTCGCTGGGGCGTTCTATGCGGAAGGTCGTAACATGGCCCTGCGTGCCGAGCGGCTCTGCCGCGCGATAACCGGCAATGCCGTTCGGGTTTGCCGCATCGCGGGTACGCAGGAAAGGAGACGGGTGAACGCCCGGCTGGTACCAGAGCGCGTTGGCGGCGACAAAACCGAAGACGACCACGAAGGCGCCTGAGCCGCCCACCAGTTTGGGACGGCGCAGGAGTTCGCGCCCGATGGCCGAAACCACCAAGGAAACAATCCCGGCGCCAATCTGGGCCGTTGTTTTCTTAGGCGATTTTCGCTTTCGCGGGGCCATCGTCACCATCCTTCTTCATAATCGCGGCCATTTCGCCGAGCCGTTTGATGCGCGGCGGAAACTCCACCATGCATTCGGTTTCAGCGTTTTCGCCACCCGCCATGCCGGAACCGTCGGCAGGCAACATGATCGTTACGACCGTTCCCGCGCCGGGCTGGCTGGTGATGGCGAAAGTGCCGCCATGCAGTGCTACCAGACCCTTGACCAGGGACAATCCCAGACCCGTGCCCTCATAGCGACGGGTATATTCGTTCTGGACCTGCATGAAAGGCTGGCCCAGGAGTTCAATCTTGTCGGATGCGATGCCGATGCCGGTATCGCTGACCGTCAGTTTCAGCATCCTGCCTTCACGCGCAGCATCGATCGACACTACACCGCCGGCATCGGTGAACTTGATGGCGTTACCGGCCAGATTGATGAGAACCTGGCGGATGGCGCGCTGGTCGGCGGAGATTTCGCCGATACCGCGCTGGATGCGGCTGGTCAATGTCAGACCTTTTTCCTTCGCCTGCAAGCCGAGCATGGCCTCGCAGGACGAGATGGTTTCGCCGATCGGGAAGCTTTCCATCATCAGCTCGTAACGGCCTGCTTCCAGCTTGCTCATATCCAGCATGGTGTTGACCACCGACAGGAGATGCGCGCCGGACTGGCGGATCAAGCCGACATATTCCCGCTGGCGGTCGTTTTCCAGCCGGCCGAAATATTCGCCCGCCAGAATGTCGGAAAAGCCGAGGACGGCGTTGAGCGGGGTGCGCAGCTCGTGGCTGACGGCAGCGAGGAACCGCGACTTGGCGTCGTTGGCCGATTCCGCCTCCGCCGCCTTGCGGGCGACATCGCGGCGCAGAAGCTCCATCTCGGTGACGTCGGAGAGCTGGGCGACGACGCGGCGCAGCCTGCCGGCCGCATTGCGGATCGCCGTCATTTCCATACGCGCGTGGATGAACTGCGCCTGGCGCGATTTCGCGCCGGTTTCGAACCGCAGTTCCACGCTGGACTTTTCCTCGCCCTGCCGCAGAAGGTCGAAAGCCTGCATCAGCTCGATGCGATCAGAAACATAGACATATTCGGCAAAGACATGGCCCTTGCAGGCCTGAAGATCGGCTGGAAACGTTTCAAGGTCGCGGCCGGAGACGCGCTCGACGAGGCCGTTTTCATTGATGGTGAGTACGAGGCCGGGCACCTGCGATGCCGCAACGAGGTCATCGTCGCCGGCTTGAGCGGACAGGGACGCTGCGCCACGGGCGGGACGCGAAAAGGCGATCAACAGGGCGGCTGCGGCCAGATAGAGCGCCAGCACCAGAGCGGCGCCGATGGGCAGCGCGATGGCGGGGCTGAAGACGAGGCTGAACAGGGCGGGAACGACCAGAAAGCCGACGGCGCTGAAGGCAAACAGGCGGCGCAGGCGCGCAACGGTGCCGGCGCGCCTTTCGGCGTCCTCCTCCATACGCGCAAGCCATCTGCCTGCGGCATGGTCGACCAATGCGACCGCTTTTTTTCTCATATTACGCAATACCAAACCTGAATCCCTGAGACGGATCTAACGGCTCCGACAATAGAAGCCCGCGGCTTAAGGAATGGATAAAAAGAACGGCACCAAACAGCCTCGAAATGCGCCGCAGTCCCATTACGGAGCATTTCAACCAAGCTTTGCCAATCATGGTTAATGACGGGTAAGCGACGGATTTCGCTTTATTTTTGCCATCGCGTTAACCTTTGTGGCAGCACGGATGAGCACTTTTGCCCGGAACAGACGGCATCTGTCGCAATTATGCTTAACATGGACTGTTAAAATGCGACGGAATTGCTGGAGCCGGTCCCGATGCGGGGAGAATAGATACAATTTGAATTAAATTGCGCGGCTTTTTGCAATTGGCTGTTCGCCGGTCGCCTGTAGCTTCTCTCCAAGCCCGAAAAACGGGACAAAGGCCGATGACCCAAAAAGGGCGGGGCTTCAAAACAAAGATCATCTGGCAGGGTAGTCTGACAATGTGGTTTCTGATCAAAGGAACATTCTGGTTTTCGCTGGTGCTGGTCGCGCTGTCCTATTTCGGTAGCAGCAACGATCCGACCAAGGAACCTTCGGCATTCGATATTCCCAGCGCCGTTTCGGCAGCCGGTGAGGCCTATCGTTATGTCAGCGCCATCTGCATCGAAAAACCCGACGTCTGCGTCAAGGGCGCCGAAACCTTCCACGCGCTCGGTGAACGGGCAAAGGAAGGCGCCAAGGTCGCCTATGAATTGCTCGACGCGCAGCTTGCATCCGGTGATAAAACGGCACCCGCAGCCGAACTCGCCAGCGAGAGCGAAAAACTGGCCGCAGCACCGGCGATCAGCGTCGAATTCCCTGGGAATGCCGACATGCTGAAGACCGGCACCATCATTCCCCTGCCGCAGAAGCGCCCCACCCCCTGATATTTTGCGCCGCCGCTTGACGCCGCGCCGCCCGCCCCTTCTCTGCAGCCGGATATGTCCGCCTGCGTGACTGCCTGCCAAACTTGCCCACGGAAACCTGTTTCCGTGGGCTTTTTCATGGTCCGCATGGTTCAAAACCGTCCGCACTTGCCCTATATCGTAGCAAAGCATGGCAATAACGAACGGTACGGCGCGCAACATGGCCTCTCTCGATACGATCCTTGACGATTTCGCCTTCCTCGACGACTGGGAGGATCGCTATCGTTACGTCATCGAACTCGGCAAGGCGCTTCCCGACCTTGCGGAAGACAAGCGCACGCCTGAGAACAAGGTGCAGGGCTGCGCAAGCCAGGTCTGGCTCGTCAGCCACAGCGATGGTGCCGAAGATCCTCTCATGACCTTCGAGGGCGATTCCGATGCGCATATCGTGCGCGGCCTCGTCGCCATCGTTCTTGCCGTCTATTCCGGTAAAAAAGCTTCCGAAATCGCCGGTCTCGACGCCATTGAGGTGTTCGACAAGATCGGGCTGGTGGAACATTTGTCCTCGCAGCGCGCCAATGGCCTGCGTTCCATGGTCAAACGTATCCGCGAGGAAGCGAGACTTCTGACCGCCTGAGCCTTCATTCTGTCGCCATCGTTGGCGCCATCGGCGGGCGATAATCTTCGTCGCCCCAATGGTGGCTTGTCCTTCTGCTGCGTTGCGCTTGCGGCGCATAATGCCGGGCAAGCGATAGCAGAGCGGCCCGCAGCAGCAGTTTTGCCGAACGCGCCGGCCATTGCCGCTCGCGCTCTACGGCCTCCAGCCCCTTTTCAAAGCAGCAGATATCGATGGCGACACCTGAAAGTTCAGGCCCCATAGCATCGGCTGCACGGGAAAACCGCGTCCGGGCGGAAATCGCCGCATCGGTAAGATCGAGCTTGCCACCCGCCTCCCCCTTCGTGCGGCTTGCAATTTTCGGCTCCCATGTTGCCGTCACCTTCGGGTTCAACTGCGCGCGGTGAAAATCGGCGGCGAGGCGTTCGCCCGCCTGCAAGGCATCGCTGGGGAAGAATGCCGTGCCATCCTTTTCCTTCAGCCGTGAAAGCCCTGTCAGTGGCGAGCTATTGAGGTTGCGCCGGGCCGGCTGCCTGTCCTTGCCGACATCCAGAACCACCGTCTGCAAATCCCAGTGCTGTTCCTGAAAAATCTCGTCGCGATCCCTGGCTATAGCGCGCTTCAAATAGGAGGCGAGCGGCGGCGCGGCGGAGAGCGTGTTTTCACGTCTCTCGATCAGCCCCGAAGAGAGGGCGAGCTGCACCGTGGTGGCCGGAAACCGCAACGCCGGACGCCCTGTCCTGCCGTTCCCGGCCTCCGGTCGCTGCAATACCATATCGCCGCGATCCTCCGATATATCAGCCGTGCCCGCAGCAATGCAGCGCAGGAGCCGCAACAGGACAGGATCGGGAAGTATCGATGGAGCGCTTTTTGTCTCACTCATCCCGAACACCTTTCATCACGTTGAAAATGCTGCCGGAAAGCCGCTCCAGTGTGGCAACGAACTCGTCAAAGGCGGGTTCGTCGCGACGATCCTCAACCACCTGGCAGGCATGGCCGACTGTCGTTCTGTCCCTGCCGAAACAGGGGCCGATATCTGACATGGGAATACCGAGCTGCACATGGCACACATACATGGCGATCTGGCGGATATGGCATTCGGTGCGCCGCCTGTCCCGGCGCGCAGCCACACGATCGCCGGTTAATTGCACCATTTCCCCGGCCAGTTGCCGGACCAGCCGGCAAATCCGGGAGATCTCATCCCGCCCGGCAGCAGGCGGAAAACGGCGGAAATTGCTATCGGCAACCTGCACACAGGGCCGAAAGGGGGCAGGCAAAGACGATATGTCCGAAGGCATATGCAACTCCTTTACGAATAGGAATTAATTCATACACCTGAGGATGGACGCGGGGAAGGGCAAATTTGGCGTCGAAAAACATGCGATTGATTTCGCTTTGTTTTTGAATAAAGGTGACGCCTCAACAAGGATTTTTTTCCTCTGTCGAAATTGCGCGCGGCAATAAAAAAGCCGGTCTAAGGACCAGCTGGACATAACACTATGGTGCAAGTTGTGTATGGAGCGGGCATGCGCGCCCTGCCGCCATCTCCTGCTAAGGCAAAAGGTCACGGCGGCGAGTTAAGGGGCAAGGCCAGCAATATGCTGCCAAGGTCCCCTTTATCCGGCGCTTCGGGCCATCTTTCCCCGGACGGGGAGAAAATACAGCCGCGACACAATCCGTCTTAGAAAATCAACGGTTCGCCTTGCGGCGCTGACCGAGACCCATTTCCTTGGCGAGCCGCGAACGGGCTTCGGCATAGGCGGGAGCAACCATCGGATAATCGACCGGCAGATCCCATTTTTCGCGATATTCTTCCGGCGTCATGCTGTGATGCGTCGTCAGGTGGCGTTTGAGCGACTTGAACGAGCCACCACATTCCAAACAGACGATATGATCGTCCTGAACCGACTTGCGAACGGACACAGCAGGCTTCTGCTTTTCAACATTGACCGCCACCGATGCCGGTGCCGATGTTCCGCTGAGTGCCGTATGAACATCCGAAATAAGGCCGGGAAGCTCAGTTACCGGAACGACGTGGTTGCTAACATAGGCAGCCACAATATCCGCCGTCAGTTCGACCAGCAGATCCTGGGCGTTACCGTATGCAGTTTCCGTCATTTAAGTATCTCCTGTTATTTATCTCCAGACACGGATGAACGCCGCATCGAGCGATGTGAAGTTACCCGGTGCCCCTCCTTCGCCCTGTTGAAACCAACGTGAAATCTACCCCTAGATTTCAAGCGAAACCGGAAACGAATTGATCCGAGATTCAACTTGTAGCCCGCGACATGGCCAACAAAGGTCTGATCAACCATAGATTAGACATTAATAAAATGCCTATGCCGACCATGAAGAGGCTAGATGCAAATCGCAATAAGCAATTTTACACTTAATTTGGATAGCATCAAAACAGCAAAAGTCAAATTCCTATTATGATTTTTTCAGTTCAAAACAGTCTAATTGGAATACAAAAAATCACGGGTAATAAAATACTATGCCAAGTAGTAATGCAAAACGAAGACCCCCCATTATTAGGGGGTAATTCAACTTCAAATTTTCTTTAGGTCATCAACTACCGATTTATCAGCAAGTGGATAACCTGCCTTGTGTGCAGCCATTGCAAGAAGATGTGCGGAGACCGGTGCTGTCAGAACGAAGAAAAAGAAACCGGCAAGTGCCCGTGCCAGCGTCGATATTTCCGTGGAATGAATGCCGACAGCCAGCAACAACAGGCCTGAGCCCACCGTTCCCGCCTTGGAAGCCGCATGCATGCGGGTGTAGACATCCGGCAGGCGATTAAGCCCGATTGCCGCAATCAGCGAGAAGGCGGCACCTGAGACCGTCAGTGCCGCAACCAGAATAGCCACGATCCAGCCCATCATCGCCCGCCCCTTCTTTTTCCACGCCTGGATACTTGTTTTTCAGATTTTTCAACAACTTCCGATGCCCGCTCGCCGTCCAGAACAGCCTTTGTCCTGCGCCTGCCATCTGCACCGCGCGACAGGACGAAGCGGGCAAAAGCCACCGTTGCGAGAAAACCCACCAGTCCGAGCGCAATGGCGATATCGACATAAAGATCGACGCCGGTGCGGATGGCGATAACCGCAATGAAGCCGATGGCGATACCGACCAGCATGTCGAGCGCGACGATTCGGTCCGGCAAGGTCGGACCGACGACGACGCGATATACTGTCAGCAAAAAGGCAGCGGACAGTACAACCGTGGCAAGTACAGTTGCAAATGAAACTATGAGTTCCGGCGTCATCCCTGAAACGCCTCCATGATCTTTTTTTCGAAGCCGTTTCGGATGTCATTCTTTGCGGCTTCGATATTGCTGCAATCGATCGCGTGGACGTAGAGCGTTGTTTTATCCTCGGAAACATCGACCGAAAGTGTGCCGGGGGTCAGCGTGATGAGATTGGCAAGCAGCGTGATCTCGAAATCCGTCGTCAGCCTGAGCGGATAGGCGAAGATACCGGGCTGCACATCGAGCTTCGGCCGCGTCACCATCACCGCCACCTTCCAGGCCGACAGCGCCAGCTCCTTGAAGAACAGCAGCAGCAGCGACAGCACGCGGACCGGACGCAGCCGATGACGGCCGCCCTCGGGGATCTGGTGACGAATAAGGCCGAGCGCCAGCGCCGAGACGATGAGGCCGAAGAGAATGTTCGCCGGCGTGACGCTGCCACTTACGGCGAGCCATACGCCAACGAAGAGCAGTAACAGGATGTAGCGGCTCATGGTCTGCTCCCTTCGGGAAACACCGACTGGATATAGGCTTCGGGGTTGCCGAGCCCCGCCGCCGCCTGCTGGCTGAGATTGAGCAGGCTTTCCGGAAACAGGCCGAAGAATACTACCAGCAATGTCAGCCCGACCAGCGGGACGAAAGAAGGGGCCGCCAGAGGCGA
The DNA here is from genome assembly GCF_030818995.1 of Agrobacterium sp. SORGH_AS_0745. Classification (NCBI taxonomy): domain Bacteria; kingdom Pseudomonadati; phylum Pseudomonadota; class Alphaproteobacteria; order Hyphomicrobiales; family Rhizobiaceae; genus Agrobacterium; species Agrobacterium sp. SORGH_AS_0745. Next base: position 1,572,950 of record NZ_JAUTBI010000003.1, on the reverse strand, counting down.
CGCAGGCAGCGACGGCGCCTGGCCGGTTGAGGCCACTGCCGGGCGCCAGAAACATAAGAGGAAGACCCGCCCGAAGGCGATGGTGGCGATGAAGCCGGACAGGAGAAGGGCTGCGGCAAGCCACCAGGCGCCGATATCGATCGCCGATTTGACGAGAACCACCTTCGGCCAGAAGCCGGAAAACGGCGGCAGTCCGGAACCGGCGAAAAACAAGGCGAGCGCGAGGCCCGAAAACCACGGCGCCTGCCGATAAAGGCCACCGAGCGAAGTCAGGGTAAAACTGCCGCCAAGGCGGGCGGCGTGGCCGGCGGCGAGATAAAGCGCCGTCATCAGCACCATGGAGTGCAGCGCGTAAAAGATCGCGCCGGCAACGCCGGAGGGCGTGCCGATGGCGATGCCCGCCATCATGTAACCGATGCCCGATATGACGATGTAACCGAGCATGCGGCGGATATCGTTCTGTGCCAGCGCACCCATTGCGCCGAGCACCATTGTCAGCGCCGCAGAGATGGCGATGACGATACTCAGCTCCTCCCGCTCGACCGGAAACAGCATGACCATGACGCGCAGCAGCGCGTAGATGCCGACCTTGGTAAGCAGGCCGCCGAACAGGGCGGAAACGACGATGCGCGGCGTGTGATAGGAGGCGGGCAGCCAGAAATTCACCGGAAAGGCCGCCGCCTTCATGGCGAAGGCGAGAGCAAACAGGCTGGCAAGCGTCATCAGCGGAGCCGTGCCGCGCAGCTGCGTCGCCTTCAGCGCGATATCGGCCATATTGAGCGTGCCGAAGATGGCATAGAGATAACCAACCGTGATCAGGAACAGCGTCGTGCCAATGAGGTTGAGGATGGCGTATTTCAGCGCGCCATCGATCTGCTCGCGCGTGGAGCCCAGCACGATGAGGCCGAAGGACGAGATCAGCAGCACCTCGAACCAGACATAGAGGTTGAAGAGGTCGCCGGTCAGGAACGCACCGGTGACACCCGCCATCAACAGCATCAGGAACGGATAAAAACCGTATCGCCTGCCGCTGGCATCGATATCGGCGCTGGCATGGATGGCACCGGCCAGCGCTACGATGGCGGCGGCGAGCGACAGCAGCGTGCCGGTAAGATCAGCCGTAAAGGCAATGCCGAAGGGTGGCAGCCAGCGGCCCATGACCATGGTGAACGGCCCTTGGGTCACGACCTTCCACAGAAGCGCAGCATCGAGCAGTACCAGCAGAACAAGTGCCGTGATTGCAATGGGCGCATGCAGACGCATGGTGTGGCGCAGCATCATCAGCACCGCACCTGCGCCGATTGAGAGCGCGACGGGAAGGATGATCAGCCAGTCGGATAGCGGCACGGGTGCCGTGACAAGCGCTGCGGAAAGATCTGATATTGCGGAAGTGGTGGATGAAGCCATGTGTCTGTGCCCCGCCCCGCTCAATAACCGAGCGGCGGCAAAGGCTCGCCTGCCGGTTCTGCGGTGCGCATTTCGTCGGTGTCGTCGGTCTGCAATTCCTGGAACGCGCGCCAGGTCAGCACCAGCAGGAAACAGAAGAAGGAAAAGGAAATGACGATTGCCGTGAGGATAAGCGCCTGCGGCAGCGGATTGGCGGCACCCGCCGGCAGCGTGTCCATGCCGGGCGGAATGATCGGCGGCACTTCGCGCGTCAGCCTTCCCGCCGTGAACAGCAGGAGGTTGACTGCGTTGCCGAGAATGGCGATGCCGAGCAGCATGCGGATGCTGTGACGCGAGAGCATGAGATAGATCGCCACCGAAAAGAAGATGCCGACGAGAATGGAGAAAACAGCTTCCATCAGTCGCTATCCCTTTCTTCCAGAGCCAGCGCAATGGAGGTGATGGCACCGACCACGACGAGATAAACGCCGATATCGAAGGACATGACGGTGGAGAGTGGCACTTCCACACCGAGCAGGCTCGGATAGACCCACAGCCCGGTCATGAAGGGCACGCCGGCTGCAATCGAGACGAGACCAGACAACATCGCCAACAGCAGCCCCGCGCCGGCAATGGACAGCGGATGGTACACGATGGCGCGCCGGACTGCGGCCACACCATAAGCGATGCCGTAGATCGCCAGCGCCGAGACCGCGATCAACCCGCCGATGAAACCGCCGCCCGGCTCGTTATGGCCGCGCAGCAATACAAAGATGGAAAACAGCACCATGAGGCTGGTGACCACGGGGGCGACGGTGCGCAGGATAAGCGTGTTCAAGCCCGCGCTCCCTTCTTCTTCGCTATTTTTGCTGGTCCCTTGATGGCAGCAGCCGGGCGGATGCGGATGAGCGCGAGAATGGCCAGGCCTGTTATCATCACCACCGCAATCTCGCCCAGCGTATCCGTGCCGCGGAAATCGACGATGATGACATTCACCACATTCGCCCCGTGGGCGATGACCTTGGAATAGGTGTTGTAGAAATCGGTGAGGCGATTATCGAACGACGCTTCCGTCGCCCGCATCAGGAACAGGGCAAAGCCGGTTCCGCAGGCAATGGCGATGGTGCTGTCCAGAAGCTTCTGGCCAGGGCCGCGATGGTCTGACGGCGACAGGCGAAGCCTTGTCATGACCAGCGTCAGAATGACCACGGAAAGGGTTTCGACCATGAATTGCGTAAACGACAGATCGGGCGCACCGAACAGCAGGAAGATGACCGCCACCGCAAACCCCTGAATGCCGAGCGCGATGATGGCCGTAAGCCGACTGGACGCCGTGAGCACAGCGACAAGGCCCGCAACCGCGATGGCAATGAAGGTCAGCTCATGGATTTTCATGTCGTGCGGCCACGCCGGCATGGACGGCATTTCGCCATAGAGAAACAGCGGCGCAAGCAGCACGACGGCGATGACGGCGAAAGTGGCGGTGACGTAAAATTCCAGCCTGCCGGGCTGGATAAGCCTGACAACGTGGAACGAGATTTTGACCAGCGTTTCGATGAAAACATCGAAGCCCCTGTCCGGCCCTGCACCCAGCGCCTTGAAGGTGCGCACCATCAGGCCGCGAACGGCGGAAAGCTGCATGTAGAGGACGATGCCGAGCGCGATCGTCAGAAGCGACAGGCCGAGCGGCACGCCGATATGGGGAATGAGCGAGATTTCCACCGGGCGCGCCTCACCCGCGATCGCGCTTGCCATCGGCGTCGAAATGTAAAAATGCGAAAGGCCAGCGAAGAGAGCGATGGTCAGCCCCTTTATCGCCAGCAGCGCCGGGCCGAGCCACAGCAGCAGTGGTCCCTCATGAGCGTGTTTCGGGGTTTTCACGGGCTTGCCGAGGAAAGGTTTCAGCGCCACGGCAAAAGCGACGGCAAACATCAGCGCATTGCCGAGAATGGCGATGCCGGTGAACAGCACGGCACGCGGATTGCCATGCGCCAGCGCATAATAAATCTCCTCCTTGGCGAGAAAGCCGAAGAAGGGCGGCAGGCCGGCCATGGAGATGGCTGCGGCAAGTGCTGCCGCAAAGGTGATCGGCATGGCTTTTCGCAAGCCGCCGAGCTTCGTCACATCGCGGGTTCCGGTCTCGTGGTCGATGATGCCGGCGACCATGAACAGTGCGCCCTTGAAAAGCGAATGCGCCACCAGATAAAGCACAGCCGCCTCAATCGCGTGGTCCGAGCCGAAGCCGGTCAGCATCACCAGCAGACCGAGCGAGGACATGGTGGTATAGGCCAGCATCAGCTTCAGGTCGGTCTGGCGCACGGCCAGCAGCGCGCCGGTCAGCATGGTCAACCCGCCGAAGAACGGCAGCAGGATCTGCCAGGCAGCGGTATCGCCGAGAACGGGGTTGAGGCGCATCAGAAGATAGACGCCGGCCTTCACCATGGTTGCCGAGTGCAGATAGGCCGAAACCGGTGTCGGTGCCTCCATCGCGTTGGGAAGCCAGAAATGGAACGGGAACTGCGCCGATTTGGTGAACGCGCCGCCGAGAACCAGCAGCAGCGCAGCCAGATAGAACGGGCTGTCGCGTAATATATCGCCGCCACGCACCAGCATGGACAATTGCGTCATGCCGCTCATGTCCCAGATGAAGATCAACCCGGCGAGCAGCAGCAGACCGCCGCCGCCCGTTACCACCAGCGCCTGCAAGGCGGCACGGCGTGCGGCCGGGCGCGCATGGTCGAATCCGATCAGCAGGAACGAGGTTATCGAGGTCAGTTCCCAATAAACGAATAGCATCAACAGGCTGTCCGAAACCACGACGCCCAGCATCGCGCCCATGAACAGAAGCAGGAAAGACAGGAAGCGGCCCTGCTGCGGATGCCCCTTCATGTAACCGCCGGCATAAAGCACGATCAGCAGACCGATACCGGTGATCAGAAGTGCAAAGGTCAGCGACAGGCCGTCGATGAACCACGAAAAGCTGAGGTTGAAACTTGGAACCCAGACGTAACCGCCCGTGACCACGCCGCCAGCCGCCACCTGCGGCAGCATCAGTGCGAAGTGGACAAAAGCCAGCGCGGGCGCGATCGCCAATATCCAGACGGCATTGTGACCTAATCTTTTCACCAGCATCGGTGCGGCAAGCGCTGCCAGAAACGGCAAAAACAGCGACAGGAATGTCAGCTGCGTGACATCTGATGTCATTCACATCTCCCAGGGCTTCCCCTACCCCTGTACGCCCATGAATGGCGTTCTTTTCAAATCGTATTTTTCAGTTAAGGCATAGACACCGCCATCTCAACCCAAATCGACTCTCATACCTGCCCATAACGTACTCGTTATGACAGCTGCCCTCTTTCAATCTGCAGCGCCGATGCCTATTTCTGGCAGGAACAGAAAGGATCATTCCATGAGCGATCTGACATCCCCGAAAGTGAACAAGAGCGATGCCGACTGGCGCGAGCAGCTCACGCCGGAGCAATATCGCATCCTGCGTGAACACGGCACCGAGCGCCCATTTACCGGTCCCTACTGGGACACGTTCCAGAAAGGCCTCTATCGCTGCGCCGCCTGCGACGAGCCGCTGTTCCTGTCCGATACCAAATTCGATGCAGGTTGCGGCTGGCCGAGCTATTTCGAACCGGTGAAACCGGGTGCTGTGACGGAACATGGCGATGCGACGCTTGGCATGGTGCGCACCGAAATCCGCTGCGCCAATTGCGGCGGCCACCTCGGCCACGTCTTTCCGGACGGCCCACCGCCCACCGGCCTGCGTTATTGCATCAACGGCCATTCGATGGTGTTCGAACCGATCTGATGGGAGACAGGTAACGGCCGGTTGCCTGCCGGCCGTTTTTGCGAAGAAAATGACCGTCTCGACAGCCGGACCGGAGAGTGAGACTATCGCGATCTCACTCCTTCCGGATCACCATCATGGCGCTCGAAACCATCCTCATATTCATTCCCGCCTGCTTTGCCCTGAACATGGCGTTCGGGCCAAACAATCTCCTGTCGATGACGGTTGGTGCGCGATACGGCATGGCAACGGCAGTGATGGCCGCGAGCGGTCGGCTGGTTGCGTTTGCGGGCATGATCGCGATCGCCGCTTTGGGCCTCGGCGCACTTTTGATGGCTTCCGAAATGATGTTTTCGCTGATCAAATGGATCGGCGTTCTCTACCTGCTGTGGATCGGCTTCAAGCTCATCCGCTCAAGGGCGGATGTCACCGCTCCCGATATCTCCTCGGGCAACGGAAATATTCTCAAGACCTATCTGCGGCAGGAGTTTTTTGTCGCCTCCGGCAATCCGAAGGCCATCCTGATCTTCACGGCCTTTTTCCCGCAATTCATCCAGCAGGACGCCTATTGGCAGAGCTTCGCCACGCTCGGGGCAATTTTCCTGCTGCTCGAGGTGGTGGCAATCACCGTTTATGCCTTTGTCGGTTCGCGACTGTCCGGTCTTATGCGCAATGCGCGCGCCCTGAAGCGCGTCAACCGGATCAGCGGCTCGATGATGATGGCTTTCGGCGTCATGCTGGCCTTCGCCCGGCGCCCCGCCTGAGAGAAATCCCGGCCCGCGTACTAGTTCAGTTTAAGCTCCATGCAAGTCAGGTCCAGCCAGCGGCCAAACTTGGTGCCCACTTCCGAAAACCGGCCGGCAACGGTGAAACCGAGGCTTTCGTGCAGGCGGATGGAGGCGGCGTTTTCCGATTCGATCGCGGCGATCAGCACATGCACATCGTTGCCGGAGGCGTGGTCGATAAGCGCCTGCATCAGCCGCTTGCCGATGCCGTGGCCGCGCGCGTCCTTGTGGACATAAACCGAATGTTCGCGGGTGTGGCGATAGCCGTCGAAGGCGCGCCAGTCGCCATAGGAAGCATAGCCGGCAACCTTGCCGTCAAGAATCGCGACTATCACAGGAAAGCCGCGTGACTTGCGGGCGGAAAACCATTCCTTGCGGTTTTCCAGATCGACCAGCACTTCGTTCCAGATCGCCGTCGTGTTCAGGACCGCGTCGTTGTAAATCTCCATGATGCCGGAAAGATCGTCCACGGTGGCATCGCGCAGTTCCAAACTCATTATCGTTCGCCCTCATTCTTGTCTGCATCGCGCGCCCAACGTTCCGGGGCACGACCTTCAGGCGAGCATTAGGCGATGACGCGGATGGCTGTCCAGTGCTCTCTAGCTCAGGAAGACATGGGAACGAGGCTGAAGGAAGTGACCACGGCAAAATAGTGGACAACGGCGGCGGCAACGACGAAACCGTGCCAGATGGCGTTCTGGAATCGCAGCTTTTCCCAGACGTGGAAGACCACGCCGAGCGAATAGATGACACCGCCAGCGACAATTAGCCAGAGCGTGACGGGGGCCAGATGCGTTGAGAGCGGCTGCACCACCATGATGCCGCTCCAGCCCATGGCGAGATAAAGGCCTATGGCGACCCGGTCGTAACGGCCGGGAAACAGGCATTTGAGCAAGATGCCGCAGATGGCGGCAAGCCAGATCAGCCCCAGCATGGTGGCAATCAGCGGCTCGTGGATACCGCGCATCAGGAACGGCGTGTAGGTGGCGGCGATCAGGATGAAGATCGCCGAGTGATCCAGCCGGCGCAGGAACCATTTTACGTTGGAATGCGGCCAGATATTATAGGTGAAGGACACGGAAAGGCAGGCGACAAGGCCGAGTCCGTAAATCCAGGCGGCCGCGATGGCGCTGAGGCTGCCCCAGACGGTCGCGTAAAAAATCAGCGCCGTGGCGCCCACCAGCGCAAAAACGATACCCACGCCGTGGACGATACCATCGGCGACAATCTCGTGAAAATCATACTGGCGACCAAACCGCCACACGTTACTCATAGTCCATTCCCGTTTGCCTGCTTGTGGCCAAGCATGACGGCAATATTAGACAGGAACAAGACAGCAGCCGGTTAACGGCGATCAAATTGCGTTCCGGGCTGTTGCGAAAGGAGAGGTTGATCGGTGGCCTCGCCGTTTCCCTCATTCCTGCGCTTGTCACAGGAATGAGGAGGGAAAAAGGAGCGCCCTCACAAGGCCGCAGCGCATTCCTGGCAGAACGGCGTATAGGGCACGGCTTTCAGGCGGTCTTCCGAAATTTTCTTGCCGCATTTGACGCAGGTGCCGTAGGTACCGTTCGCGATGCGGTCGAGTGCGGCGTCGATGGCGCGCAACTCGTCCTGGCCCACCTGCCCAATTTCATCCAGCACCTCGTCATTGCTGCGTTCAGCGGCGCGATCGTCGTCATCGGGGTTGCGCGGTTCTTCGAAATCCGCCTCGATTTTGTGCAGGCGGCTGTAAAGCTCGCGCTGGCGGTCGCGCAGGATTTTCTCGTAACTTTCGACATTCATGGTCTTCTCCTCCAGCCGGTGCGGGCGAAAATCGCCCGCAACCCCAAGATTTCAACTCACTTTACCTGTCAATCAGCACCGAGCACTTGGCATGGCGCACCACGCGGTCGGCGGTGGCGCCGATGAAATAATTGGTAAAGTCAGGCATATGCGATGCGATGATGATGAGATCGGCCTTGTGCTCTTCGGCAGCGGCTATGATTTCACGCGCCGGCGCGCCGCTTCTGATTTCGTGCTTGCCCTTGAAGCCGGCCTTCACCTGAATATCCGCAAGTTTCGTCTTGGCATCCTTGATGGCATTTTCGATGAGATCTACCGGCAGGTCGATCGCCATATAGCCGGGCAGTTCCTCAACCACATTGATGAGGACGATCTCGCCATCGGCATCCAGCAGCGCCTTGGCCTTGGCGAGAATCTTCTCTCCCTTGTCGATGGCGCTGAGGTCTACCGGTACGATGATTTTCTTGTACATGGCTATCTCCTTTGGCGTAATCTGCCGTTCACGTGTCGGGCTCATATTTCCCTGCCGATGCGCCCTTCGCCTTGATTGAAGTCAAAGCTGCGTCGGAGCAGCAACAGGGGCATTGTCAACGAATAGTGGACGGTCAATCGCCAGATGGCGATCTTTGCTGAACGACAAAACCCGCCCATATTCACCACAAATGAACGCCGCAAAGCGGCGTCGGCTGATGCAGACGCGCAAATCCGCGTCGTCAGCACGCCGGATTCAATATGGAGATTATGATGAGTGAAATCAAACAATTCGCCCTGACGCGGCCGGCTTATGTCGGTCAGGCTCATCTTGTCGTTCACGATCTGCCGCGCATTTCGGAATTCTACCAGAAAATCATCGGCCTCTCCGTCATCGAGAAAAGCCCGAGCGGCGAGGTTCTTGGTGTCAACGGCCAGCCGCTGCTGACACTTTCCACCTCCGGCACGGTTGAACGCGCGCCGCGCAATGCAGCAGGCCTGTTCCACACCGCCTTCCTGATGCCACGCCGCGAGGATCTGGCCCATTGGCTGGCCCATGCCGCGCACAACAATATCCAGCTTCAGGGCGCATCCGACCATCTGGTGAGTGAAGCGATCTATCTGGCCGACCCCGAAGGCAACGGCATCGAGGTCTATCGCGACCGGTCGCCGTCGGAATGGACCTACCAGCAGGACGGCACGGTGGAGATGGCCACGCTCCGCCTCGACCTACAGGCGCTGTATGACAGTGCGCCGAAAACGGCGTTCGAGGGCGCCGCCGATGGAACGGCCATCGGCCACATGCATCTGCAGGTCGGCAATATTCCGCAGGCGGATGAGTTTTATCAGGATGTACTGGGGTTGAAGATCATGGCGCGTTATCCGGGTGCCAGCTTCTTCGGCTCGGGCGCTTATCATCACCATGTGGCCGCCAATATCTGGAACAGCCGCGGCGCCACGGCCCGCAAGGACAACATGACCGGCCTTTCGGGCTACTCGCTGAAGTTCAACGACAGTGTGGCGCTCGATACTGCAATGGCCGCTCTCGACCGGCTGGAAATAGCTACGGAACGGCAGAGCGACGGTATTGTTCTCAAAGATCCGTGGGGCATAGGCCTGAAGCTTTCCGCGTAAAGACCACGGGGCGGCAGAAATTTTTGCCGCTCCGGAACCGCCTCATTTTTCGAACGTTTGATGTCTTATTGGGGGACAGTTCGATGAATGAGAATGCCAGGCCGGAAAATACCGGCATATTGGGCAATATCGGGCGGCGCGCCGCAAACGCTCCGTCGACGAGGGCCGACCCTTTCGAGGGTCTGGCGTCCGGGTCGCACCGTGACGACGCGCGCAGCCAGCAACCGCTTGGCCGAGAAGCGCTCGATGTGGCCGTTGCATGGTCGGTGATCGGCATTTTTCTTGTCGTCATGATGGCGGTCATTCATGAATTGTCTCTGATCCTCATACCGGTGGTGCTGGCGATTGTCGTGGGCATGATCCTCGGCATCGCGGCGGAGAAGCTTAGTTCCTATGGCATTCCCGGTGCCGGTGTGGCGGTCATTCTCTCCGGCCTTGTCGCGGCCGTGATGTTTTTCGTGATCAATTCGCTGATCGACCCGTTGTCGCAGCTCGCCTCCGAAGGACCAGCGCTGATCGAACGCAGTATGGACCGCTTCCTGCCCTATCTTCAAAGCATTCGATGGCTGAACATTTCGGCAGCGACCTTCAGCATGGGGTCGATTTCAATGGAGTCGCTGATTTCGCGCAGCGGCGAGATAATTTCCCTGCTCGGTTCCAACGTCACCCCCGCAGTCGTTCAGGGCATGATCTTCCTCGCCGCGCTTTTGATGTTCCTCTACAGCCGCCTGAGGCTGCGCAAGGCGATCATCATGGCCTTTCCGGCCCGGCACCAGCGGCTGAGGGCCATTCGCATCATCGCTTCGGTGGAAGAAGTGCTCGGCACCTATTTTGCCACGGCAGCGCTGATCTATGCGGCGCTGGGCGTGACGATGGTGGCAATCGCCTATTTCGGCGGGCTGGCCATGCCGCTTCTGTGGGGGCTTTTCGCCTTTCTCTCCAGCTTCGTGCCGTTTCTCGGCATCACCGCCATGACGGTGTCGCTGGCGGTGGCAGGCATCATCACGCATGACAACATGGTGCTGGCGTTGCTGCCATCCGCGATCTTCTTCACCATTCACCTGTTGATGGAAAACCTGGCCTTTCCGGCAGTGGTGGGCCGCAACATGGAGATCAACCCCTTCCTCGTCTTCGTGATGATCATCTTCTGGACGTGGATGTGGGGTGCTGCGGGCGCCATGCTGGCACTTCCGCTGTCGCTGATCGCCATGACAGTAACGCGCGAGCTGTTTCCCTCACGCCGCATCGTTCCAAACCTGCCGGCCTGATGGCCGGTCAGGAGGCGAGAGGGATGCGGAGCTTATCGGCCATGCGCCGCTCGTGCTCGATCAGCCATTTCTTGCGCCACAGCCCACCGCCATACCCGGTCAGGCTGCCATCTGCGCCCAGCACCCGGTGGCAGGGAACGATGATGGCAATCTGGTTAGCGCCATTGGCGCGGGCGACGGCACGCACGGCGGATGGCCGTTGCATCGACGTCGCAAGCGAAGAATAGCTGACGATCTCTCCCGCCGGTATCTCCCGCAATGCGTGCCAGACATCGCGCTCGAAGGGTGTGCCGTGTCCGGCAAGCCGGGTTTCGAAGTCAGCCGAGTGCCCGGCGAAATAGGCCGCGAGTTCTGCTGCGATCTGGCCGGTGACCGGCGTCCTGCCCAGCACCATATCCGCGCCGGTGCGGGCCTTCAGCCGCTTCAATTCGGCCGGAAGCGCTGGACGGTCGGCAAATTCGAGAAGATGCAGGGCGTGATCATCGGCAACCACCAGCATCGGGCCGATCGGCGTGTCGATCCAGTCGCCCTTCAGGAACCCCTTGCCCTTCATGGCGGCGGGAGAGGTGCCGAAGAACTGGTTGATGGCCGAGCGGAAACCGCTGCCGGATTCATATCCGGCATCGATCTGCGCGCCGATCACGGCTTCTCCTGATGCGAGGCTTGTCGCCGCATCTCCCAGCCGCCGCAGCCTTGCGATTTCCAGAAAACTCATGCCGAAACGGCGTTTGAAGGTGCGGCGCACGGTGGAAGGGTCATGGCCCATCGCCACCACATCCTCCTCACGCCAGCGCCGCGCCGGTTCGTTTTCCAGTGCCGTCAGAAGTACGGTGACGGTTTCATCCGCCGTGCCATAGGAAAGCATCGGCTTGCAGCGCTTGCAGGGGCGGAAGCCAGCTTCCAGACATTCGGCGATGGTTTCGCGAAAGCGGCAGTTTTCGATCTTCGGCTTTCGCGCCGTACAGGTAAAGCGACAGAAAATCTTCGTCGAGGTCACGCACACATAGGCCACGCCCTCATAGGCGGGGTCCTTGTTAACAAGGGCGGAATATAGGGTTTCGGTGTCGGGGCGTTTGAACAGCATGGGAGGATGCTAGCGCAAATTTGCGCGGTATGCCGCCGAAAAACGGGCGTGGATGTGGGATGCTCATTTCCCTCGTTCCCGTGCTTGTTACAGGAATGAGGAGAGAGCCACCGCGCTCAATTACCCGGCGGCGTAAACGACGGGTCATCCAGCCTTGTGAACACCACGCCGCGCGCCTTCAGCGCCAGAAGGCCCCTCACCACGCCCTCACCCGCTTCGTGGGTGGGCTGGTTGATGTGGGAGATGATGACGTCGCCGTCCCTGGCCGAAGCGATGTGCTTTGCCGTGGCGGCCGCGCCCAGAAGCGAGCCGCCATCGCCATTGACGGAATAACCCGCCACCCGCATGCCGAGCCTGTTGATGGTAGCCATGGACGAGGTGGTATATTTCGCCGTCGCACCGCGAAACCATTGCGGTTGAAGACCGGTCATGGCGACAATTGCCTGCCTGCCGCCCTCGACCTCCTGCTCGACTGCCGCTTCCGAACCGGCAGCGGCAATGCCGTAGATGGCAACGGGCTTGTCCACCGCTGGTACATGGTTTTCGCCGTGGTTTTCAATCTCGAACAAATCCGGATGCGCCATCATTACGGCAAGCGCTTCGCTATTGTGCTTCAGCCAGCGGGCAGTGACGAAGATCGTCGCCGGTATCTTTTCCTGCACCAGCGTATCGAGAATGCGATGGTCGGTCTTGCCCATGCAGGCGTCCAGAGTCATCGCCACCCGCACCCTGCCGTCATGCCTCGGCGTCATTTTCAGCGTCGGCTCGACGAGACCCGTCCCCGCGAAGGCGGCAGTGGAGAGCGACAGGAAGAGAGCGGCAAAGGGCAGGCTACGCAGCATTTTTCAGTTTCCGAAGGGTAAGATGTGGCAATCCGCCTGCAAAACGCCCGAATTATGGCGCGGCTTCCAGCGTGGACAGAGCGTTCAGCACCTCTTCCACCCGCTGGCGCTCCGCGCTGGTGAGCGACAGGATTGGCCGGGGCGGCTCGCATGCCGTTACCGACAAAGCATTGGCGGCGGCGTAGACCACGCGGATACTGCCGAATTCCTTGAAGAGCGCCCAGAGCGGCTGGAAGGCCAGATCGAGCCTGCGCGTCTCCTCCGCATCCCCGGCCTGAGCGGCGCGCATCAACCGCAATGCCGGAACCGGCAGCAGGCCCGCAACGACGCTGTACCAGGCATCGCCACCGGCAAGCGTTGCTTCCGCACACCCCCAGTCGCCGCTGTAACCGATGGCGAAATCATCCGTCAGTTTCGGCCGCAGCCGCGCAAGCTCTCCCGCATAGTCGGAATCGGCCGGCAGCGGCATCTTTATGGCGCGGATATTCGGAATATAGGCGAGCCTGACCAGAAGCTCATCGCTGAAGGAGAATCGCGTCGTCGTCGGGTTGTTGTAGATGGCGAGCGGCAAATCGGTTGCGCCGGCGACGGCGGCGAAATGGTGATAGGCCTCTTCCTGAGTCAGCGGCGTATAGGAAACGGGTGCCAGAAGCAGCGCATCGGCACCGGCGGCTTCGGCATCTTTCGCCAGCGCCACGGCCTCATCGGTACGCAATGCGCCGACGCCTGCCATCAGCGTGCGCCTGCCCTTGAGGACGGCATGGGCTGCCTCGACCGCGCGCCGCCTCTCGGCACGCGATAGATACATATAGGTTCCGGTGCTGCCGAGAATGCCGATGGAATCGACCTCCGCCGCATCCAGCCGCTCGACGAGGGCGGAAAAGGCTTGGCTATCCACCTGCCCGGCCTCGTCAGCGGGCGTGATCGGAAAAGCCGAAAGTCCCTTGAATTGCTTCGCCATGTTCTCGCCCCTCACTTCGATCGAAGGACAGCGTTACAGACCCATTGGCAGGGCGGCAAGAAAAGCGGGGTTTAAACCGGCGACCGCGGACGAAGAATTCTCCGATCAGTCATAAAGATACAACTTCTTCCACTGCTCTTCGGGAATCTTGTCGCCGACACGGTAATCGAAGGACTGGATGGAGAGGCTGTCGCTTTTCAGCTGGCACTTGTATTTGAGCTTGTACCATTCACCGGCGCTTCTGAAGACTGCACCCGACGCCTTTATCGAATTCTTGCCAACCTCGGGATCACCGAAGGTATAGGCAATGACCTTATCCGGCTTCATGCCCTTCTGCTCCGTCGCGATCCGCTCCATCGCCTCTATGTCGCATCGCTGCTCCAGGCGCTCCTCGGGGGCGAGCACGTTCAGCTGCCGCATGACGTTGGCGTCTATTGCGAAAGCGGGTGTAGATGCCTGCAAGGCAAGGAAAAACGCAGAAAGAGCAGCGGGAAGAAACTTTCGCATGGGATCCTGTCAGTTTTCGTTTGTTCTTATCGATGCACGGCAGGCCGGTGGCAGGCGCGTATCATCGCTGATTTGCCGGATATTGCCAAAATGTGATCGAAAACTGACGAAATTGTGCCCAAGCCTCATTTCACCTGTGGAGATTTGAAACTTGATCGGTGGTGAGGGGCACTCTACATCTTGGGTGCCGCCCACGCATTTTTCATACGAAAGCGAGTTTCCCTTGCCGATTTTCAAGAACCTGCCCGCCGCCCCGACCGCCGAAAAACGGCCCGTCCAGGATACGCATCACGGCATCACCCGCACCGATGACTACGCATGGTTCCGGGCCGATAACTGGCAGGCCATGTTCAAGGACCCTACCCTGCTCGACCCAGCCATCCGCGCCCATCTGGAGGCCGAGAACGCCTATATGGAAGCCGCAATGGGCGACACCAAGGCGCTTCAGGCAAAGCTGTTCGAGGAGATGAAAGGCCGTATCAAGCAGGATGATTCCTCTGTTCCGGTCAATGACGGGCCCTATGCCTATGGCACGCTGTTCGTGACCGGCGGCGAGCAGCCGCATTATTTCCGCACCCCGCGTGATGGCGGCGAAAAGCACGTGCTGCTTGATGGCGACAGGGAAGCTGAAGGCAAGGATTATTTCCGTCTTGCCGGCCTCGACCAGTCTTCCGATCACAGTCACGGCATCTGGGGTTATGACGACAAGGGTTCGGAATATTTCACGCTGCGCATCCGTAATCTCGAAACCGGTGAAGACCTTGCCGATGTCGTGGAAAATACCGGCGGCGGCGGGGCATGGGCGCCTGACGGCAAGAGCTTCTTCTATACGCTACAGGACGAAAACCACCGCCCCTCGAAGGTCTTCCACCACATCATCGGCGAGCCGCAGTCGGCCGACAGGCTGGTCTATGAGGAAAAGGACCCGGGCTTCTTCATGGGCGTTGGCGCGTCCGTGCTCGACGACTTCATCTTCATCGACATTCACGACCATGAGACCAGCGAATACCGCATTCTTTCCACCAAGGACCTGATGGCCGAGCCTGTCGTGGTTGCGGAGCGCGAGGAAGGTATCGAATATTCGATGTGCGAAGGCGGCGATGTCTTCTACATCCTCACCAATGACGGCGATGCCAAGGATTTCCGCATCATGGAAGCGCCCGTGACCGCGCCGGGCAAGGAAAACTGGAAGGAGGTCGTGCCGCATGAGCCGGGTCGCCTCATTCTCTCCGTCGATGCCTATGCCCGCCATCTGATCTGGCTGGAGCGCCGCGACGGCCTGCCGCGCATCGTTATCCGCGATCGCCGCACGGGCGAGGAACATTCCATCGCCTTTGCCGAGGAAGCCTATTCGCTTGGCCTGCATGGCGCTGCAGAATACGACACCGATGTCATCCGCTTCTCCTACTCCTCGATGACGACGCCGAGCCAGTTGTTCGACTACAATATGGTGACGCGCGACCGCACGCTGCTGAAAACGCAGGAAGTGCCTTCCGGCCATAATCCCGACGATTACATTACCCGCCGCATCATGGCGCCTGCCCATGACGGCGAGTTGGTGCCGGTCTCGCTGCTTTACCGCAAGGATGTAGCGCTCGACGGTTCGGCCCCCTGCCTGCTTTATGGCTACGGCGCCTATGGCATCACCATTCCCGCTTCCTTCTCCACCACAACGCTGTCTTTGGCAGACCGTGGCTTCATCTATGCCATCGCCCACATTCGCGGCGGCAAGGACAAGGGTTTCGAGTGGTATGAAACCGGCAAGATGAAAGACAAAGAGAACACGTTTAAGGATTTCATCGCGGCTGCCGATCATCTGGTCAAGGAAGGCTTTACCTCCTACGATCGCATTATCGCGGAAGGCGGTTCGGCAGGGGGAATGCTGATGGGCGCCGTCGCCAACATGGCCCCGGAAAAATTTGCCGGCATCATCGCTGCGGTTCCCTTCGTGGACGTGCTGACGACCATGCTTGATGACACGCTGCCGCTAACCCCGCCGGAATGGCCGGAATGGGGTAATCCGCTGGAATCGGAAGAGGAATATCAGTGGATCGCCGCCTACAGCCCCTATGACAATGTCGGGGAAAAGCCCTATCCGCCGCTGCTTGCGCTTTCCGGCCTCACCGACCCGCGCGTGACCTATTGGGAACCGACCAAATGGGTGGCGAAACTGCGCGAAAAGACGACGGGGGAAGCCCCGATCCTGCTCAAGACCAACATGGCGGCTGGCCATGGAGGCAAGTCGGGCCGTTTCCAGCGGCTGGAAGAAATTGCCTTCGAATATGCCTTCGCACTGAAGGTCGCGGGCAAGGACACCGTCTGACACGCTGAATGCAGAAACGGGCGGCGATCCAATCGTCGCCCGATCTTATTTTGGACGAAAATACCTGCAAAAATCTCGTTACTGAATATTTTTTCCACAAATTATCATACGCATCTTTTATTTAAATAACATCTTTATCGACATTGAATTTTTATTTCCAGTTGCTGCAACTCATAATATATCTTCCGCAAACGCAAATAATTCCCATGTATTACGCCACCGGAAAAAATGTTCCGGAAATCGAACGCATGGCTGCGTTGCGCCATTTCGCATTGCAATATCACTTTTCGGCCGTATTATCCGGGCCGTTGACATATTCATGCGCCTTTTCGCCGCCTTTCTCGCGGCAATCCTGCAGCACGTCTTGCGGATAATCTTATCGCCGGATTTTTTCGGCTTTTTCATGCGCCATGTCAGTTCGCCCTTGGCAATCCGGGCTTTGCAGTGCTCCCGCTTTGCCAATTGAAAACACTGCATCAGACTTGGAGGTCTCCCATGAAGAAACTCCTGGCCTCGACCATTCTCGTAACGGGCTTTACCATCGCTGCCGGTGCAGCAAATTCCGCCAACGCCGCAGAAACATGCGGCAGTGTCACCATCGCCGAAATGAACTGGGCGTCCGCCGGTGTTGCGGCTTACGTCGACAAGTTCATCATGGAAAACGGCTATGATTGCACGGTCAACGTCATCAGCGGCGACACCACTCCCACATTCACCTCCATGAATGAAAAGGGCCAGCCGGATATGGCGCCCGAAATGTGGGTGAATACCCTTGGCGCCCCCTATGAGGACGCCGTCAAGAAGGGCAACCTGATCCAGGAAAGCAAAATCCTGAGTGAAGGTGGCGTTGAAGGCTGGTGGATTCCCAAATATCTCGCCGACGAACACCCTGATATCAAGACAGTTGAGGACGCACTCAAGCATCCCGAGCTTTTCCCGGCGCCGGAAGACGCCAGCAAGGGTGCCGTGTTTGGCTGCCCGCCGGGCTGGGGCTGCCAGCCAACGACCGCCAACCTGTTCAAGGCACGCAAGGCCGATGAGAAGGGCTTCGCCCTGATCGATACCGGCTCCGCCGCGGGCCTCGATGGCTCGATCTCCAATGCCTATGAGAAAAAGCAGGGCTGGCTCGGCTATTACTGGTCCCCGACGGCCATTCTTGGCAAGTACGACATGGTGAAACTGGACGATGGCGTGGCACTCGACCGCGAGGCCTACGACAATTGCATCGCCAAGCCTGATTGCGCCGATCCCAAGCCAAACGCCTATCCGGTGGCAGAGGTATTCACTGTTGTCACCAAGGACTTCGCCGAGAAGGCCGGTCCTTCCATCGACTATATCCGCAAGCGGCAGTGGGACAACGAGACCGTCGCCAAGGTTCTGGCCTGGATGGATGAAAACCAGGGCACCAACGAAGACGGCGCGGAATATTTCCTCGAGAACAACGAGGATATCTGGACGAAGTGGGTTTCGCCCGAGGTGGCGGAGAAGATCAAGGCTTCGATGTGATTGGTTGATGAGAGTGGGAAGCTTCGGTTGTCATCCGTGGCTTTACCCCCCTCTGCCCTGCCGGGCATCTAGATCGGCTAGGCTCACCCTTCTCACAAATCCGCAACCTGTTTGACGGGCGAGACTTTGCCTCGGATCGATCTCCCCCCTTGTGGGGGAGATGTCCGGCAGGACGGAGGGGTGCCCCGCGCTCCAGCCTCGACCACCCATCCCCCAAAACCCAAAGGGAAAACAACAATAATGGCCCTCTGTAACTATCTGCCGGATATGCTGTGCAAGTTTCCGGCCATCGATAACGGCACGATGCGTGTGGCACGCAAGACCATCGATGACGGTTTTCGCGATATCGTGCGCAATTACGGCGATGCGATCGATGTGATCGTGCATCCGCTGCAGCTCTTTCTCAACTCCTCGGAGCGGCTGTTCATCCAGACCCCGTGGATCGTCACCATGCTGGTCATTCTGGCGATCGTGCATCTGGCCGGGCGCAGCTTCAAGATCACCGGTGGCACGGCCATCTCCCTGCTCATGATCGGCGCAGTCGGCCTCTGGCGCGACGCCATGACGACGCTTTCCATCGTCGCCATCGCCACGCTGATCGCCATCGTCATCGGCCTGCCGCTCGGCATTTTGATGGGACGCTCCGAACGGTTGCAGCGTATCATAAATCCCGTGCTCGACGTGATGCAGACCCTGCCAAGCTTCGTTTATCTCATCCCCGTGGTGGTGATTTTCGGCATCGGCAAGGTACCGGGCCTGATCGCAGTGGTGATCTACGCAATTCCGCCCGTCATCCGCCTGACCAGCCTCGGCATCCGCCTGGTAGACCGGGAGGTGCTGGAAGCCGCCGATGCCTTCGGCTCCTCCAACGGCCAGAAGCTGTTCAATGTGCAGCTGCCGCTGGCGTTGCCCACCATCATGACCGGCATCAACCAGACCATCATGATGGCGCTCGCCATGGTTGTCGTCGCCTCCATGGTCGGTGTCGGCGGGCTCGGCAAGAATGTCTTGCAGGCCATCAACAACCAGTTTTTCACGGTGGGCTTCCTGAACGGTTTCGCTCTGGTCGCCATCGCCATCATGTTCGACCGGGCAAGCCAGGCTTTCGGCAAGCGCCTGCAGAAATACCGCGAGGTCTCCCATGGCTAAAAGCATCGAAATCAGGAATCTTTACAAGATCTTCGGCAAGCATCCCGAGAAATATCTCGAAGCGGTGCGATCAGGCATGGACAAGGTCGAGCTGAACGACAAACACAACCATGTGCTCGGTCTCAACAACATCAACATCACCATGCCGGGCGGCAAGATTACCGTGGTCATGGGGCTTTCCGGTTCCGGCAAGTCGACGCTGATCCGCCACATCAACCGGCTGATCGACCCGACCGCAGGTGAGGTCCTCTACGACGGCGAGGACATTTGCGGCATGAGCACTTCGGCGCTGCGGAAATTCCGCCGTCACAAAACGGCGATGGTGTTCCAGAAATTCGGCCTCCTGCCGCATCGCACCGTGCTGGAAAACAGCGTCTACGGCCTCGATATTCAGGGCATGCCACGCAAGGACAGCGAAGAGAAAGGCCGTTACTGGCTGGATCGTGTCGGTCTTGCCGGCTATGAGGATTATTATCCGAACCAGCTTTCCGGCGGCATGCAGCAGCGTGTTGGCCTTGCCCGCGCGCTTGCCAACGATGCCGATATTCTCCTGATGGATGAGGCCTATTCGGCTCTCGATCCGCTGATCCGTGTCGATATGCAGACGATGCTGCTCGACCTTCAGCAGGAGCTGAAAAAGACCGTGGTGTTCATCACTCACGATCTGGATGAGGCTTTGCGGCTCGGCGACCACATTGCCATTCTGAAAGACGGCCAAGTGGTGCAGCAGGGCGACGGCCAGAGCATCATCCTTTCCCCTGCGGATGGTTACGTCACCGACTTCGTGCGCGACGTCAACCGCAGCCGCGTGCTTCAGGCGACCACCGTGATGGAGCCGCTGACGGCGAAACCCGAGGGCATGTCGGTGCCGGAAAACGCGACTCTGGAAACCATCGCCCGCGATATGTCGGAGGCGAACGAAACCAGCGCCCATGTGGTGGATGAAGACGGCAAGCCAGTCGGCGCCATCGGCCTCGACACGCTGGTGGCGGCGATGGTCACGCCGGCACCTCAGGAGACGGAGGCCGGGGTGGCAGTCGTGGAGGAAGCGGAAAAAATCCCGGAACCGGCGGCGCCTGTGGAAAAGGAAACTGCGTAATCCGGCACCAACAGGATTTGCCTTTCTTTCAGAGGACCGAAAAAGCCCCAGCCCCGCTGCGCAAAAGACATCGGAGCTGGCTGGCCGCGCCCAAACTCTTTCGTCATACCGGCCTAGAGCCGGCATGACGGGAGTGGGGTGTTTGGCGCCAGAGTTTGAGCGGCACAACAGGGTCGCCATGGCGAGCACGACGCGAAGTGTGGGCAAGGCCGGCAATGCCCGCCTTCCCATCCAACCATGCAAAAACGAAGCACCCCTTTGCCACGTGTCAAGCCGGGAACGACATTGCAATGCAGCAAGCGCAAGCTTCGGGCAAGCCGCCGCTGTTAACCATTTGTTAACTTTTGAACGCGGAATCACTGGCATGCAGATCGAAAGCAATATTGGCGGATACAATTATCAGGCTCGTGTCCGCGACATCGAAAAACCCGGCAGCGCGCAGAGCGCGCCCGAAGAACAAGCCGTAAAACGCGGCCCCGGCAACCCGACCGTTTCCAGCACCGTTCTTTCCCGTTCGCTGGCCAACGTGCTGTGGGCCGTCGGCAATGGCAGCGCGCCGGCCCACACGCCGGCTGCGACCTCCGCCGAGGACAAGGCAGAAGCGCAGGCCGAATGGGTGCGCAGCGCCTATTCCGAATACGAATAGATGATTCCGATCAGGCCCTTGCCGGGCTGACCTCCACCGTTACATGTGAGAGTTCATGTATGGCTGCAAGCTTCTGCTTGTAGAAAGCCGGTGCCTTCGGCACCTGCGAGTGGATGGCGACAATGGCGGCGTGATGCCCCGGCCCCACCTGCCAGACGTGCAGGTCGGTGATGCGATCTTCTTCCGTTTCCACGCTTTCACGGATTTCCTGCGGCAAGTCCTCCGTCAGCGGAACTGCATCAACCAGCGTCGTTGCCGTGGAGCGAATGAGTCCCCATGACCAGCGGGCAATCACCACACCGCCGACAATACCCATCAACGGATCGAGGAAGGACCAGCCGTTCCACTTGCCGAGCAGCAGCGCGACAATGGCGAGAACGGAAGTCAGCGCATCGGCGAGTACATGCAGATAGGCTGCGCGCAGATTATTGTCCCTGCCGCCCTTCGCTCCGTGCTCGCCGTGATGCGCGTGCGAGCCGTGATCGTGATGGGCGTGGCTGCCATGGCCGTGATGGGCATGCGAACCATGTGCGTGACCATGGCCATGGCCGTGATCGTGGTCATCCTTCAACAGCACGGCGCTGACGAGATTGACGATAAGACCGATGACGGCGACGAGGATCGCCTGATTGAAGTCGATCTGAACAGGATTGAAAAGCCGCATCGCACTTTCGACGGCGATGAGCAGCGCCACCACCGCCAGCACGATGGCGCTGGCAAAACCGGCGAGATCACCGAACTTGCCGGTGCCGAAGGTGAAGCGCGGATTGCGCGCCTCGCGCCGGGCATAGAGATAGGCCAGCGCCGAGATGAGCATTGCGCCCGCATGGGTGGACATGTGCCAGCCATCCGCCGTCAGCGCCATGGAACCGAACCAGTGGCCGGCGACGATCTCAGCCACCATCATGACTGTGGTCAGCGCAATCACCATCCACACGCGCTTTTCATTGCGCTCATGGTTCCGGCCTAGGAAAACATGGTCGTGGCCGGACGCTGCGGAAAATTCGGATGTCGTCGTCATGTCGCTAATCCTGTTCGATCCTGGAATATTCTGTTTCACGCATGTCTTTTCCCAAAGCCGCGGACACTTTTGGGAGAGAGGTTAGCGGATGTAGGTCTTCAGCACCTGGGCCAGCTCTTCCGCCGCACGCGCCCGCTCGTCTTCATTTTCGGCGTGCACGACGTGCTCATGCAGATGTTCCTGCATCACCTCCCCCGTCAGGCCGGAAAGCGCACCGCGCACCGAGGCCAGCAATTGCAGCACCTCGCCGCAGGGCTTGGAATCGTCCAAAGCACGCTCCACCGCCTCCATCTGCCCCTTGAGGCGACGGATGCGAGCGAGAAGCTTCTCCTTGTTGCGGATCGTATGGGACATGAGTACCTCATATACTATAGGGGGGTATACTATATTGCGATGTTTTTTGGTTCAAGCCCTGCGCGACGCAACCTTCGCGAATGTTTCGACCCCTAAAAATACCCCATGAAACTTAGGGGACTCAGTCATGACGACTATCGCAGCAACAACCAGCAGCTATTACGCAACTCCGGTCCGAACCCTTGAGCCGACAAAGACCAGGGAAACAAATGCAACCACCGAGGCCTTGCTGGAACTGACACGGGCGGCACACCGCGCGATTTCCAGCGCCGAGAGCGTTGCCGTTTCCGCCGCACCTGCCGCCGCCAGCGTTTCCGCCGGACTTGCCGCAGCACTTTGGAACCTGGACAGCGGCGCACAGGCCACAACCGAACCGGCGGTAGATATCGCCGCATCAGCGCAGCCTGACGCCGCCTCCAGCATCGAGACAGAAGTTCTCAAAGCCCTGGCGCAGGCACTCGGCGTGGATGCTGCCGCCTGACACCCATTGAACGGCAGGCTGAAAAGCTATATCTCTAGAGACTAGAGCATCCGGCTCGTTCTTGTCCCGGCTGCTCTTGAGGATATGGAGAAGGCAATGCTGTCCATCGGTGAATTGTCCAAACGTACCGGCGTGAAGGTTCCGACGATCCGCTATTATGAGCAGATGGGCCTCATCCGCGAGGCAGACCGCTCGGAAGGCAACCAGCGCCGTTACGAAAAATCCGATCTCGAAAGGCTGGCTTTCATCCGCCATGCCCGCGATATCGGGCTCAATATTGACGCTATCAAAGAATTGATTGCGCTCAGCCAGCACCGGCAAATGCCGTGCGAGGGTGCGGACCGCATTGCCGCCGAACACCTCGCCCATGTGCGCGAAAAAATCAGCAGCCTCAAGAAGCTCGAGCATGAGCTGGAACGTATCGTCTCCCATTGCCATGGTCATTCGATCGAGGATTGTTATGTCATCCGCGCGCTTTCCGACCATGGCATGTGCGAAGGGGAGCATTGATGCTGAAGAGCAGGCTTGACAGATTTCAGATTCGAGCGCATTGCATGGACATGATCAACGAACGCGCACCCATCTCCTGCTCGTACTTTTGGGCCTACCTGTAAAGGGCGGCTCGACAGATCATTTTGTCAACAAGCCGCCGTCAGGCGGCTTTGTTGTTTTTCAAGCGTCCTGACGGCACCGATAAAACCGAAGGACCAGAAAAATGACCGAAGATAGTTCCCTTACACTGGAAAGACCGCCCGTCGTCATCATTCGTGGCGCACGCAAGACCGATTTGCCTGAGCTCAATGAGATGATCACCCTGCTTGCCACCTTTCATGGCGATGCGGCGGCGATTACGTCGGCGAAACTGGAACGCGACCTGTTCGGCCCGCTTCCCTGGGTGCATGGGCTGGTGGCGGAAGCCGACGGCGCATTGATCGGTTACGCCCTGATGCTGCCGCTCTACAGGGCGCAGGAAGGCCGCCGCGGGCTTGAGCTGCACCATCTTTTCGTGCGTGACGGTCACCGCGGCCATGGCACCGGCCAGCACCTGGTTTCCCGCGCCCGCGATATCGCCAAGCGCCTCGGTTGCGACTATCTTTCCGTCAGCGCCACGACCGGCAATGTCGCCGCGCATCGTTTCTACGAAAGCATGGATTTCGCGCCGCGCCCGGTCACCGGCATGCGCTACATGCAGTCTATCGCCTGATTGCAACCTTTGGAGACGGTCATGACACGGATTGCCATTGCGCTTGCGCAGGATTTTGCGGACTGGGAACCGGCGCTGCTTGCCGCCGCCGCGCGCGGCTATCTCGGCGCCGAGATCGTTTACGCAACCCCGGACGGCCGGCCCGTGGTTTCAATGGGCGGGCTCAACGTTACGCCCGACACATCCTATGACGCGCTTGATCCTGCTAACATCGATGCGCTCGTCATTCCCGGCGGTCTCAGCTGGGAAAAGGGAACGGCTGTCGATCTTTGCGGGCTGGTGCAGCGGTTTCGCGAGAAGGGCCGGCTGGTTGCCGGCATCTGCGCGGCTGCCAGCGCGCTTGCAGGCACGGGCGCCCTTGATGACGTCGCCCATACCGGAAATTCGCTCGCCTCTCACAAAGCCTATCCGTCCTATCGCGGCGAAGCGCTCTATCGCGACCAGCCGAAGGCGGTCAGCGATGGCGGAATCGTAACCGCAGCCGGCAGTGCACCCGTCAGTTTCGCAGTGGAAATTCTGAAACACCTCGGCCTCTTTGGTCCGGAAGCCGAGGCGGAACTTGGAATTTTTGCGGCGGAGCACCGGTGAGGCTCACCTTGGTGTCGGGAGTTTTGCGGATCCTCCCACCCTCATTCCTGTGCTTGTCACAGGAATGAGGGTGGTGGAGAAGTTAAGCCGCGAGACCATCACAAATCACCCC
The DNA here is from genome assembly GCF_030818995.1 of Agrobacterium sp. SORGH_AS_0745. Classification (NCBI taxonomy): domain Bacteria; kingdom Pseudomonadati; phylum Pseudomonadota; class Alphaproteobacteria; order Hyphomicrobiales; family Rhizobiaceae; genus Agrobacterium; species Agrobacterium sp. SORGH_AS_0745. Next base: position 1,548,451 of record NZ_JAUTBI010000003.1, on the reverse strand, counting down.
TGATCAAGCACCCGGCAGACACGGGGCGCGACATCCCCGCCCTCCCCCGCAATCGCACGGCGGATATCGCGGCTGTTGAGATGCAGACTGCGACCGGCCGGCAAAGCCGAGCGTTTTATCTTGGCAAGGGCTGCGGCCGTAAAGGCAGCCTCATTCTCATGAAAATAGGCGAGCGCCGCTTCCCGTTCCGGGCTGACGCCAAGGACTGCCTTGAAAGCAAGGCGGTGCACGGCGCAGAAAGCGCCGTGACCGGGAACAGCAAAACGCAGCGCGTCGAGTTCCTCACTCCATTCCGCTGCGTCCTGCATGGTTTCAAGCCTGCTGGAAGCGTTTCAGGAAAAACGCGCTCAATGTTCCGAGCAAGGCCCAGAAGACAAAGCTGGTCACGGTGGCGGCAACGATGAACTGTCGTTCCAGCGGCAGCGGCGCCAGCGCATGTTCACCTTCCGGCGGCAGGGGCGCGCCCACCGCATGTGGAGCAACGATCAACACCAGTGCGAGCACGATTGCCCAGGGTTCGCGGCGGAATGCGATCAGCGCAATGCCGCCTGCGGTCGCCGCAACCGTCGAAAGCCACCAGATTTGACGCGCCTCAAGCGCGGCCGCCGGGCTGCCCGGCAGTTCCGGCGGCAGGCCGATCATCGGCGCAAGCATGACGGCGGCAAAACCGGCCACACCCCACAAAAGGCCTTCGCGCCAGCCGGCATCGGTGCCGCGCAGCGAGATGAGGCCGGTGAGCACCAGCGCATAACCGATGGCGGTCAGCACGTTGGCGGCGACCGTATAGGCGGTGCGCTCGAAGCCGTCGGCCGGAGACCAGGCTTCCTCATTATGTTCGTGCGCGGGAACGGCAGCGCCGGTCGTGGCCGGAGCATCATGGCTGTGGGGCGCTTCGCCACCGGCATTTTCATAGGTTTCCGCCTTCAGGATCAGCGGCGTGGTGCCGAAAGCCTGCATGGCCGAAACGGCGAAGCCGCCAACGATGCCGACGAGGACGGCGGTAAAAACGATATTGCGAAAGAACGACATGCTTTTTCCCCTCAATGGCAAGGGAAAGCATTGGCATGACGCGTGTCATGCGCGGCGTTGTGAACGGCTTCCACATGCGAAAAGCCGACAAAACCGATGACGAACAGACCAAGCACGATCGCCGTCAGCGATTGCGCGAAGCTGCCCGTTTTTGCTGAAACGGCGGCATTTGCCGTATTCTGGTTGATGGACATGGTGACCCCTCTTACGGCGCGACCCCGCGCCTTTAGACGCGGCGGAACGGCAAACGCCGTGCAGCCGCATGCGATACACTTCACCACGGGGATACGAGACTGACACAGGGCGGCACGTTCAAGCGCCACCACCCTGAAATTCCGCTCTTCCGGACACCCCGCCGGCATGGACATTTCCGTGATGGCAGGTCTCCTGGCTTACGGGTCAAAACCTGAAACACCTTCCCGGCATTGCCCTCGCCCATATCCGGCGAGATGCTTACCAGTGGCATTTCGTTTCAGGCTCTCCGCTCACAGTTGCGGGGGCAGCCACGAATGAGGATGTCTCCCTATCGTGTTCCCTTTTCACCTTCCGGAACGCCCGGAAGGAACCATCACAGGATCGTTATCCGATGGGTGTGGGTGGGAGTCAATGGCAGGCCGGCGTGAGAATTGCGCGCCGTGGCTGGATGCCGGATGAAGTCCGGCATGACGGCAAAGGGCTACCGTGCCGGGATGGCCTTAAGATAGGCGGCGATCGCATTGCGGTCTTCGGCCGTCAGATGCGCCATGTTCTGCTGCACCTTGACCATGGAGCCGCCGACGCTGTCGAATTCCGGGGTGAAGCCGGTTTCCAGATAGTTGGCAATATCGGCCGCCTCCCAGCTTCCGACGCTCTGCGAGCCGGGGGTGATATCGGGAATGCGGCCCTCGCCTTCGGGATTGGGACCACCGGCCAGCCATTTGCCATCGAGAAAACCGCCAAGCGCATTGCGCGGCGTGTGACATTCGCCGCAATGGCCCGGGCCTTCCACCAGATATTGGCCGCGCAGCAATTCGGCATTGGCATCGGCAAGCTCGACGCGGGGTGGCGCGGATGTATCGAAATAGAGGAATTTCCAGCCGCCCAATGCCATGCGCATGTTGAAGGGGAACGGCAGTTCGTGATCCGGCGCGTCATTCTGGCTGGCGGGCAGAACCCGCAAATAACCGAAGAGGTCGTTGATGTCCTTTTGCGTCATGCGGGCATAGGAGGCGTAAGGGAAGGACGGATAGAGATGTTCGCCGTTCTTGCCGACGCCGCGCGTCATCGCATCGCCGAATTCCGAAAGCGTCCAGCCGCCAATGCCATGCTGCGGATCGGAGGAAATATTGGGCACATGGAAGGTGCCGAAGGGGCTTTTCAACGCTTGCCCGCCCGAAAGCGTCAAAAGCGCATCGCCCTTGGCATCTGGTGCCGCATGGCAACTTGCGCAGCCACCCGCCCAGAACAGCGTTTCGCCATTGGCAAGGTCCGGCTCGCCAAGGCTCACCCAGTGGCTGGGTGCCTGACGCACAGGCGCGGTGATCCAGGCGAAAATGCCGAAACCGGCAATGGCCGCCACCGCGATCCCGCCCGCGAGCTTCGTCCAAATGGAGGCCATGACCCCTCTCCCCATTATCACCTGATGAGATCAGGCATCATTCCCGCTGAAAAAAACGCCGCCGGGAAGCGGCGTTCTTAATAGGATCACTTCTTCAGACGGTAAGTCTGGTGGCACGCACCACAATCGGCACCGAGGGTCTGCATGGCGGTGGTGACGCCTGCCTGATCGGCGGGAAGGCTGGCGAGGACCTTGTCCGCATCGGCACCGAGCTTGGCGGCCTTGGACTTGAAGTCATCGAAATTTTCCCAGATCGCGGGTGCCGCAGCACTGCCGGTCTCGCTGCCCGGGGGAAACTGGTCAGGGAAAGCCTTGGCGTTGGTGCTGATGGTCGTCACGGCAGCCTTTACGGCTTCGGCGTCATAAGGCTTCTGGCCCTTGGAGATGGCAGCAAGCGCCCCCATGGAGCCGCCGATCTGCTTCATCATGCCTTCACGTTTTTCGACTTCGCCGGCAGCGTAGACCGCTCCGGCGCAAAGACAGCCGAAAAGCATGGCCGCCGCGATGGTTTTCAGTTTCATACACTCTCTCCTTGATTCCGGCAGATGCCGAACGCGCGATAACGGCGCGAGGATGCCCTTTCCGCATGGCGAAAAGAAGTCACATTGCAGTGAATTTCCCCAAGAAAACAGAAGTCTAGGAGAGAGCTTCCCAAAGCGTAACCAGGGCTGCGGCAATCAGCATGAAACCGGCGGCGCGGCCGATGAAAATCGTCGCGGCAGGCGAGGAAACGAGCCATGCCCGGCTTTTATCCGCCGTCAGCGCCAGAGCGCCATAGACCGTGAACTGCGTAATGGCCACCATCGCGCCCATTACCAGCCCCTGCATCCAGATTGGACCATAGTCGGGGTTGAGGAATTGCGGATAGATCGCCATCATGAAGAGATAGGCTTTCGGATTGGAAAGGCAGGTGAGCACGGCCCGCCAGAACGCCTTTCTGACAGAGGCGCTCGCCTGCGCCTCATCGCCATTGACGGTGATAGCGCTGCGCATAAGGCCGATGCCGATCCAGACCATGTAAGCGGCGCCGGCGACCAGCAGCGGCAGGAACAGCGACGGCATCCAGGCGGCAAGCATGCCGACGCCAAACGCACCGTAAAGTGAATGCACCATGCCGCCGGCGCTCATGCCGCTTGCGGCGGAAAGCCCGGTTCTTTTGCCACCCGTCAACGCACTTGCCAGCACGAACAGCATATCCATGCCCGGCAGGATGATGATGCCGAACAGGACCAGAAAGAAAAGCCAGAGATTTTCGGCGTAACTCATGTCAGTATCTCCCAAGACAGTTTGCGACACACTCGAGAAAACTCATGTTTCTCAATGTGTTTTGCTGCTTATAGGAAAAGCCAACTGACAGCGTTGTGTCAGTTGCGTTGGGAAACCACCGGGAAAAACGGCAATGCGCAAGGCATCGAGACTGTTCGAGATCATCCAGATCCTGCGGGTGGCGCGCAGGCCGATCACCGCGCAGACCATTGCCGAGGCACTGGAGGTCACGGTGCGCTCGGTCTATCGCGATATTTCGGCCCTTCAAACCATGCGCGTGCCGATCGAAGGCGAACGCGGCGTCGGTTACATCCTGCGTCCCGGCTTCAACCTGCCGCCACTGATGTTTTCCATCGAGGAGACGGAGGCGATCGTGCTTGCGCTCGCCATGGTCGCGCGCACGGGCGATACCGAATTGCGGCAGGCGGCCAAAAAGGTCAGCGACAAGATTGCCGCATCCCTGCCAGAACCCCTGTCGAAAACCCTGTCGGCCAATGCCCTGCACGCCTGGGGCAGCATCGCGCCCTCACCCGCCGGCGTCGATCTTGCCATGGTCAGGCGGGCGGTGCGCGACGAGGAGCGGTTGGACATAACCTATGGCGATGAAACCGGTACCGAGACCCGGCGACAGATCCGGCCCATCGCCATGATCTATTATTCGGAGACGACCAATATCGTCGCCTGGTGCGAGCTCAGGCAAGCGATCCGCAATTTCCGCTCCGACCGCGTTCTGACCTGCAAGACAACCGGCAGCTTTTTCAAGATGGAAGGCGAAAGGTTGCGGCAATTGTGGATGAGCGGCTGGCAGAGCAATCAGCTGGGGACTTCGGAACGAACGACGAATCAAGCCGGCGCGTAAAGCAACTGATTTAGCGCGTCTTTCAACCTTCTTTGTGTGTCGGTGCCTCCGTCTCAACCGTCATTCCTGTGACAGGGACAGTAATGACGGTTGAGAGGGTGGTGCTGACTTCAAAGCACGTCAGCGTTATGCCGCAAATGCTCCAGCACCCTATCGTCCTCGCGCCCGAAACCGCGGATGACGATTCGGTCGGCAAACACATCGGCAATGGCGAAGGTGTTCTGGTCGGGCGTATCCACCATGCCCTTGAAGTTGACGAAGTGAGTGTTGCCCTGCACCCCGTAATTGCCCTCATGATTATGGCCGCTGAACCATGCGACGACCGAAGGGTGTACATCCAGAAGATCGAGGATGCGGGGCGCGTCCCACATATTATGGGCGTTGTTCGGATAGACCGGATAGTGGCAGAGAATGACCACTTTTTCACCCGCCGCATCCGCCTTTTGCAGAACGGTCCGCAGCCATTCGAACTGTTCGTCGCTGAGCGACGCATTCCAGTCCTGCGCATTGATCGCACCCACCTCTTGCAGGTGCTTCAGACGCTCTCGCGCTAGCGTGCGGCGTGGATCGCCGGGCGGCGGGGCAAACAGGCTGACCTCGTTGCCGTCAAGCACCACGAAACGTATCTCATCGATGGTGAAATCGTGCCAGGGCGACGCCATGCCGAGGCGGGCATGGATGGCGGACAGGTGTTCGGCGGCAACGGCGAAATCGTGATTTCCCGGCAGCATCACCGAAGGGTGGCGAAGCTGCTCGTAGACGCCAAGGATCGCATCGAAATTTTCAAAACCGCGATCGATGATATCGCCCAGCGTTACCACGAAGGCCAGTTCCTCGCGATTGAAGGCGTCGATCGCTTCGCCAAGCTTTTTCGGGCTTTCGGCATAATACCGGCCCATATCCGGGCGGGGTTCGGCATCGGCATATTGGGGATCGGCAACAATGCCGAATGAGAATAGCGGTGTGGTTTTTTCAGTCATGATGCGCCGCGATAAACCGGGCGGATGACAGGCTTGTGACAAATGGGAGCGACACGCTGGATTGTCGACCTCAAAAGCAGAACACCCGGCCTTTGGGGGGCCGGGTGCTCAAAAAATTACAATCCGCAAAACTTACTTGGAAGCGGCTTCGTAACGCTCCAGGACATAGTCCCAGTTGATGAGGTTGTCGACGAAGGCTTCGAGGTACTTCGGACGCAGGTTGCGGTAGTCGATGTAGTAGGAGTGTTCCCATACGTCGACGCCGAGGATCGGTTCTGCGCCATGAACCAGCGGATTTTCGCCGTTCGGGGTCTTGGAGATTTCGAGCTTGCCGTTCTTGACGGAAACCCATGCCCAGCCCGAGCCGAACTGCGTGGTGCCGGCAGCGATGAAATCAGCCTTGAACTTGTCGTAACCGCCGAGATCGGAGGCGAACGCCTGTTCCAGCTTGCCCGGCAGCTTGTTGCCGCCGCCGTCCTTCTTCAGCCACTTCCAGAAATGGACGTGGTTGTAATGCTGGGCAGCATTGTTGAAGAGACCAGCATTGGTGCCAAAGGACTTCTTCACGACTTCCTCAAGCGAAAGGTCGGAAAGACCGGCTTCCGCCGCCAGCTTGTTGCCGTTGTCGACATATGCCTTGTGGTGCTTGTCGTGATGGAACTCGAGCGTCTCGCGCGACATGTATGGTGCAAGCGCGTCGTAGTCGTAGGGGAGTTCAGGAAGTTCGAAGGCCATGGTTTTTACTCCTTTTTGCAGCGGGTTACCGCTCCTAGAAACCGTGTGAGCGGACCATAGGAGCGAACCTCTGTTTGGGCAACCTGTGAAATATCAAAATGTTCCGACAAAAGAGAAAATTCCTCTCAAGCCAGCCGCCACCACATTTGTTTCACAACCCTGGCGTACTGTTTTCCACCCTATCGGTTCGCTTTTGATGAAATTGCAGGAAGGAAATTCCATGACCCGCCCCATGATCCATCGCGCGCTGCTTTTCGCCGTCTTCTCCTCGCTGGCGCTACCCGCCGTCGCATCGTCTGACGATGCCTGGAAGGAATTCGTGGCGGATGTGCAGACGGCGTGCCTTGGCGCCGGCAAAGACATGATCGAGGACGCCAAGGTGGTGGTCGATCCGGTGGGCAGCGAGAATTATGGCCTCGCCGTCCTCACCGGCAAGGCCAAGGGCGCGGATGCGACGATCAGCCATATCTGCGTTTACGACAAGAAGACCAAGGCCGTCGAACTCGGCAGCGAGCTTGCCGGCGATACGCTGAAGGTTGAAATCCCCGGCTCCACCAAGCCCTGAGGTTTCAGAAACGGGGCGTGGTGTCGCCATCGCCCAGCGCGCGCTGCATCAGCACCGTGTCCAGCCACTGGCCGTGTTTCCATCCGATGGACTTGAATGTGCCGACATGCTCGAAACCGGCGGCGCGGTGAACCCCGATGGAGGCGGCGTTGGCGCTATCGCCGATGACCGCAATCATCTGCCGAAAGCCGCGCGAAGTCGCATCCTCGATCAGCGCATCGAGCAGCTTGCGGCCAATTCCCATGCCCTTCATGGCCGGATCGATATAAACGGAATTCTCCACAGCAGCACCATAGGCCGGGCGCGGACGATAGGCGCCGGCATAGGCATATCCGGCTACCTTTCCGTCGATTTCGGCGACGAGATAGGAGTAGTTGCCTTCCACCAGCAATCGGCGGCGCTCAAGCATCATATCCACGCTTGGCGGATCGATCTCGAAGCTGGCGCGGCCATGCAGCACGGCATCCCGGTAGATTTCGGTAATGGCTGGAATATCCGCCTCCTCGCAGGGGCGGATGGTAAGGCTGGAAATTGTGGGAAGGGTCATTCTCGTGTCCTGTGGTCATTCACGGCATTATTGTGCATTGCGGCTCAGTCAAAATAAAGATTATCTGTCTTATACAAACGATAAGGTTTTCTTTGATGATGGACCTCGATCTGCGGCAGGTGCGCAGCTTCATGGATGTCGCCGAACTCGGCAGCTTTTCCGCCGCAGCCGATAAGGCGGGGCTGACGCAGCCGGCCATCAGCCTGCACATCCGGCTGCTGGAAAAGCAGCTCGGTGTGCGGCTGATCGAACGGGTCGGCAGGCGCGCGCAGCCGACGGCGGCGGGCCGGGACTTTCTCATCCATGCAAGACGGATTGCGGAAGAAGTGGCGCATGCCATCGATACCGTAGCCCCTCATCGCAGCGGCGTGACGGGACGCCTGCGCATCGGCACGGGCGCCACCGCCTGCATCTATCTTCTGCCGCCAGTGCTGGGCAAAATCCGCCAGGTGATGCCGGGGATAGACATCGTCGTGCAGACCGGCAATACCCACGATATACTGAGGCTTCTCGAAGCCAATACGATCGATGCGGCGGTGGTGGCCCTGCCGGCCAGCGGCCGCAGCCTCGATATCAGCGACATCCATCTCGATGAACTGGTTGCGGTTTTCCCGCTTGGCACCATCAGCGATGCAACAATCCTGAATGCCGAGACGCTTTCGACACAGCCATTGCTGCTTTACGAGGGCGGCAATACGCGCAAGCTCGTGGATCAATGGTTTTCGGCAAGCGGCCGCACCGTGCAACCCGCCATGGAACTGGGCAGCGTCGAGGCCATCAAGAAACTGGCCGGCGCGGGCCTTGGCCTTGCCATCGTGCCACGCATGGCGATGGAGCATGAAGGTGCTGCATCGGGGCTTGAATGGCGCTCGCTCGAGCCGCCGCTCGAACGGCGGATCGCCCTTGCCCTCAGACGCGACAAGCACATGACCGCGCCACTAAGGGCGCTCGCTGCTGCATTGCCAAACCTGCAGAAACGATGAAGCCCGCGTCGATTTCGGACGCGGGCTTCGATCTGTTGATGCTTGCGACTTTTTTCTTTCGCCATGCCGGATTGGATCCGGCATCCAGCCACGGCGCGTCTGCGCCGTGAGAAGAGTCGTACGCGATCAGAGACTTGACCGCGCTGGACCCCGGAGCCAAAGGCAATCTCGTCCTCAGAACTCGGTCCAGTCATCACCCTTCACGGCCAGCGCGGCATTGCCACGCGAAGCAGTGACCGGGCGGGATCTGGACGGCTGGGAGACAGGTGCACGTGCGGGGCTTGCCTCTCGCATGTGCCTTGCCGTCTCGCGCAATGCGGAAGTCTGCTGACCGAGCTGGAATTGCGCCAACAAAGCCTGGAGGTTGGCACATTCCTGCGCAAGACCAGCACCGGCCGCATTCATTTCCTCAACCATCGCGGCGTTCTGCTGCGTAGCCTGATCCATGTGGTTGACGGCGGTGTTGACCTCGGAGAGACCGGCGGACTGTTCCTGCGCCGCGGTGGCGATGGCGTCCATATGCGTGTTGACGGACAGTACGAGCTGCTCGATCTCGGAAAGCCCGACGCCAGTATCGGCGACAAGCTTCACGCCTTCACCCACCGCAACGGCTGACGTGTTGATGAGCTGCTTGATTTCCTTGGCGGCCTTGGCGGAACGCTGGGCCAGTTCGCGCACTTCCTGTGCAACGACTGCAAAACCCTTGCCCGCATCGCCCGCCCGCGCCGCCTCGACGCCCGCATTCAGCGCCAGAAGGTTGGTCTGGAAGGCGATTTCGTCAATAACACCGATGATCTGGCCGATCTGGCGCGAGGAATGCTCGATGCGTTCCATGGCGGAAACGGCATCGCGCACCACCTTGCCGGAAAGATCGGCCTTTGCCCTTGCCTCACGCACCGTGTCGCGCGCATCGCTTGCCCGCTTGGAAGTGGCCGAAACATTGGCGGTGATCTCTTCCAGCGCGGCAGCGGTCTCTTCCAGAGAGGCAGCCTGCTGCTCCGTGCGGCGGGAAAGATCGTCGGATGCCGACGAAACCTCGTGAGCGCCGCCATTTACCGTCTGCACGGACTGGCCGACACTTGTCAGCGCTTCGCGCAGTTGAACGACCGAGCTGTTGAAATCGTGCCGCAGCGCCTCGAATTGCGGTGCGAACGGCGTGGCGATCTCGCAGACCATGTCGCCGGAAGCGAGACGACGAAGACCGCCCGCCAGCGAACCCGTGGCCTGATTGAGCCGTTCTTCGGCCTCGGCCTCGGCGCGCTGCTGCAACTCGATACGGTCCCGCTCGGCCCGCTCGCGGTTGGCCAGGGCTTCGGATTCCAGCTGCCTGTTGCGGATTGCCGCCTCGCGGAAGATTTCCACCGCGCGGGCCATCTCGCCGATCTCGTCGCCGCGTTTTGCGCCGGCGACATCGATCGAAAGATTGCCGCCCGAAAGCTCCATCATCGCGTTGGTCAGGCGGCTGATCGGCCGGGTGACGCGCCCGACGATGACGGCAAGCGACAGGATACAGAGCGCCAGCGTCGCGATGAAGACGACGAGATAGATCATCGCATCGATGAAGGCGTCCTGTTTGGCCTGTGCGGCATTTGCGTCCAGAACATCCATGGCGGCAGAAGCGATTTTCGCAATCGTGCCGAGGTTTTCGGTGACGGTGGTGCGCCAGCTGTCCATGGTGAAGGCAGGCGTGCGACCATTCATGAGATCGTCGATGAGCTTGGCGCGCTGCGTGCTGAAATCGCCCTTGAAGTAAGTCTTGTCCGCCGTGGCGTAGATATCCTTGAGCGATTGCGGCGTCGATTCATGCGTAACCAGATCGCCGGTCGCTTTCCAGGCGAAAGCCGCACCGGCATCGAATGCGCCGAGCTGCTGCATCTCCTGCGCCGTCAGTGGACGGTTCTGGGCAACGGCAGCGTTGAGAATGACGGTGGCGCTGCCGCCAAGGGCACGGGCAGACCAGCCGTAGGAGCGCAACTGGATCAAACCGGTCTGGCCCTGATCGAGAGAGCGAACAGTGCCTTCAAGCGCCGTCGAGCCCGCCTCGAGCGAGGCGAGGAAATCGCCGCCGAGCGCCATGACCGTCTTGTCGAGCCCGCCTTCGCGCCGGTCAAGCGGCAGCGAAACGTTGGCGTCAACCTTCTTTCGCAATTCGACGAACTGCGCGTAGACATCTTTAACGCGCTTCAGCGGTGCCTGAAGCTGAGTGTCTTCAAGCGACGAAGACTGCGTGAGGAATGCCGTCATGGCAGCATCCACCTTCTGGCGTGCGGCCTGCACGCTGGCGACGCTGCCCGTCGATTTCGACGGATCGAGCGTCAGTGCCGTGGCGCTGTCGCCGCGTTCACTGCGGAAATTCAAAAGAGCGTTGAAAAGAAGCTTGTCGAGCGAGACGAGTTGCGCAACCTCTGAAAAGGTGCCGGCGCGATTGGCCGACCGCCACAACTCGTTTCCGACCAAACCGGCCAGCGCGAGGCTGATGGTAAGAAAAAATCCTACAAGTACATTACGAATGCTGAAAGACATCTGGCGGCCCTCGTTAGCCGGAAGGGAAGATGCTGCAAACTACGTGTGGTTTGTCTAAAATTGGATTAAATTCCCCTCAGTTTTCGCGGGAAAATACTGCACTGCAAAAACAAAAGGCCACGGCAAGCCTAACGCCTGCCATGGCCCTGATCGAAATACGTGTCAGCTTTGCCCACCAGACAGAAAATCACATTCGATTTTCGTCCGTAACGATGCGCAGATTAAAGAGAGTCAGAGCGTCCGGCAGGACGCACGGCGCTCTAGACGTCTGCGCCGAGACGTGCCCAATCCATGTAAAGATCGAGCGCCTTGCGGGCGACCGGGCCTGCCTGCAATGCGCGGTCATCCAGTTTCACAACAGGGGAAACCTTGGAATAATTGCCCGAGCAGAAGATTTCATCCGCCCCGCGGAAATCCTCGACCGACAGGGTCGCTTCGCGCACTTCGAAACCGGCCTGGCGCAGAAGGCTCATCACCCGCGAACGGGTGATGCCCGCAAGGAAGGTGCGGTTCGGAACCGGGGTGAAGACGACGCCGTCCTTGACCATGAAGACGTTGGACGATGCCGATTCAGCGACATTGCCGTTCATGTCGCACATCAGGGCGTTGTCGAAACCGCGTGCACGGGCTTCCAGAATGGCGCGGCCGCTATTGGGGTAAAGGCTACCGGCCTTGGCATCCGTCATCGCGGTTTCCGGTGAAGGACGGCGCAGCGGCGAGACGGTGAGTGTCAGCGACGCGCCGGCATTCATCGGCGCTTCGAAAAGGCACAGCGCAAAACGGGTGGAATTGGCATCGGGCGCGACGACGCTGCCCGGCGAACCGTGTTCTGCCCAATACATCGGCTTGATGTAGATTTCAGTCTTGCCGTCGAATTTATTGACGCCTTCCAGCGCCAATGCCTCGATCTCTTCCGCCGTCATGGTCGGCTTCATGCCCATGTTGATGGCCGAGCGGTTGACGCGCTGGCAATGCAGATCGAGATCGGGAGCCACGCCATCGAACCAGCGCGCGCCGTCAAACACCGTGGAGGCCAGCCACATGGCATGCGAGGTCGGGCCGATGAGCGGCGGATTGCCGGGCAGCCATTGACCATCAACATAGGTCCAGGTGGTTGATCGGGGTGCGGTATCGACGGTCATGACTGTCTCCTGTCTTGAGCATCTCCGCCTTTCTGCAAAAAGCGAAAGAGCTCCATCTTTTTCGTCCTGCCACATTGCCGCACGCAAAACCGCTTCGCACTTTTGCTGGCAATGCTCTGAAATCGGCGGGAGTGAATGCCTCTGACCGGGTGAGGTCAAGTTTTAATTGCCGCCATGTCTTATTTTGATGGAAAATAACAAATGCATGCCCTGACAAAGACGTTTTGTGAGGCGAAACAAAAGGTTGATGAATAGATCCATCACAATAATTCATGCATTGGATGATGGCGGGGGGATTTCGCCCATGCGATGCTGGCAGTCTGACGGCGCTTGCAACGCCCTTTACCATTCTTGTTCGCCGATCCGAATGCAACACGTCAGCAGGAGAAAATCATGGCATGGTCCGCCCAGCAATATCTGAAATTTGAAGACGAGCGGACACGCCCCGCAAGGGATCTTCTGGCGCAGGTGCCGCTGGAGCGCGTGCTGAACGGTTACGATCTGGGCTGCGGCCCGGGTAATTCCACCGAGCTTTTGACCGATCGTTACGGCGTCAACGTCATCACCGGCATCGACAGCGACGACGACATGCTGGAAAAGGCGGCGGACCGGCTGCCCAACACCCGTTTCGGCAAGGCCGATCTCGGCAACTGGCGGCCCAGCCAGAAGGCGGACCTGCTTTATGCCAATGCGGTGTTCCAATGGGTGCCGGATCATCTTGCCGTTCTTTCGCAGCTGATGGACCAGCTGGAAAGCGGCGGCGTTCTTGCCGTGCAGATGCCTGACAATCTGCAGGAGCCGACACATCGCGCCATGGAGGAAACGGGAGCAGACGGCCCCTGGAAGGACAAGTTTGCGGATGGCAGATTACGCCGCAAACCCCTGCCCGCGCCATCAGCCTATTTCGATGCGCTGACACCGAAATCCGCGCGGGTGGATGTGTGGCACACCATCTACAACCACCCCATGAAGGATGCGGAAAGCATTGTGGAATGGGTGAAGGGTACGGGTCTGCGCCCCTATCTTGCCGCCGCCGGCGAGGAACACCGCGAGGCCTTCCTCAACGACTATACCAGGCGCATCGCAGCCGCCTATCCGCCCATGGCGGACGGCCGGCTGCTGTTGCGTTTTCCGCGCCTGTTCGTGGTGGCGGTGAAGAAGTAGCGTAGTTTTCGCCTCCCCTCATTCCTGTGCCTGTCACAGGGATGAGGAGAGCTTAGAGTACGACATGGCTACGACACTATTTAGCCAATCGGCCTCAACGCATTATCTCTAACCCGCGAAGGCGTAGACCCTCAGACGATGGCCGTCGGGGTCGGCCGCAGTGAATGTGTAGCCGAAGTCCATCGTGCCGGGCTGCTGCAAAATGGCGATGCCCTTTGTCTTCCAGTCGGCGAAGGCTTCATCCACCTGCGCATCACTTTCGACGCGGAAGGCAAGCTCCCCGCCACCGCCCGTTAACGATGCCTTCGGCTCCACCGTATGCCTCGACCAGAGGCCGAGCTTCATGCCGTTTTGAAGCACGAACAGGGAGAATGTCGGAGAGGCTTCGACCGGCTCTGCGCCGAGCAGGGCTTTATAAAATTCCGTGCTGGCCGGCGGGTTGTCGACGTAGAGAATGGTGAAATCGGGGTGGGTCATGGCTGTTCTCCTTGAGTTGCGGATGAACAGGTTCTAGACCCCCGTGCTGTCAGTTTTTGTCAGCATGATTTTGTTGCCGTCGCTGTTTTTCCCGCTCGCGCCAGTCCTTCAGCAGGGAATGGCGGCGGCGGGGATAACGCTTGTACAGAGGGTTGAAGCTCTCGATGCGGTCGGCCCGGAAACTGCGGAAATCCTGCCGCGTCTCGCACCATGCCAGCACCACCCGCACCAGATCGAAAAAAGCGAGCGCGAAGGGCCAGATCACCCGCTCCGTCAATTCACCCTTCTCGTCGCGATAGGTCATCACGACCTTGCTCTCCTTGCGAATAATATCGCGAATGGCGGCGAGATCGACGTGGATGGTTGCCATGGCCTGCCCGGGGCCGACAAGCAGGGTGGAATTATCGAGTTCCTCACGCAGGGCATCGGGCAAAACGGCGGCGATCTTGACGAGTGCGGCGCGGGCGGCCTGCGCCAACCCCTCATCGGCACGGCCCGCGACCCATCGCGACCCGAGCACAAGCGCCTCGATCTCCTGCTGCGAAAACATCAGCGGCGGCAGCAAAAAACCGGGACGCAGCACATAACCCACACCCGCCTCGCCCTCGATGTCAGCACCCTGCGCCTGAAGCGTTGCTATATCGCGGTAAAGCGTGCGCAGGCTGACGCCGGTTTGCGCGGCCAGCGCCATACCGCTGACCGGCATGCGGTGGGCGCGCAGGATCTGCAACAGATCAAGAAGCCGTTGTGAGCGCGACACGCGTGGTTCCTCCACATTCCGATCATGCCATCTACGACGTTTCGCCATCGACTGGTAGCCTCGCGCACAGCGCCTCGCAATGGCGAGACGCTTGAAACCAATGGCGCTGACACCAGTTAATAAAAGACCGCTTCCCCATCCGGCAGTCCTTGCCGGCCATGTTTGCAATAAACAGGAGAGACATGCATGTATGACGTCAACGCGAATGGCGCGAACATTCCCGCCCTCGGTTTCGGCACCTTCCGCATTCCGGAAGAGGATATCAGGCGCATTTTGCCGGAGGCGCTGAAACTTGGTTTCCGCCATGTCGATACGGCGCAGATCTACAAGAATGAAGGTGCGGTTGGCGAAGTGATCGCAAAGTCCGGCATTTCCCGGCACGATATTTTCCTGACCACCAAGGTCTGGGTGGACCGCTACCGCCACGCTGATTTTCTCGCCTCCGTCGATGAAAGCCTGCAAAAGCTGAAGACGGATTATGTCGATCTCCTGCTGCTGCACTGGCCGAAAAGCGATGTGCCGCTGGCGGAAAGGATCGGCGCGCTGAACGACGTGCGCAAGGCCGGAAAGGTGCGCAATATCGGCATTTCCAACTTCAACGTGGCGCTGACGGAAGAGGCGGTCAAACTCTCCGACACGCCGCTTGCCACCAACCAGATCGAATACCATCCCTATCTGGACCAGACGAAGGTGATTGCGGCCGCGCGCAAACACGGGCTTTCGGTCACTGCCTATTATCTGATGGCGGATGGCAAGGTGCCCGATGATTCGGTTCTGAAGGATATTGGTGCAAGGCACGGCAAGACGGCCGCACAGGTGGCGCTGCGCTGGGCGGTGCAGCAGCCGGATGTCGTGGCGCTTTCCAAGACCGCAACCGAAGGCCGCCTCAAGGAGAATTTCGACATTTTCGATTTTGCGCTCTCGGAAGAGGAAATGCAGGCGATCCACGCGCTTGCCAAACCCGATGGCCGCATCGTCAACCCCGGTCACCTTGCACCCGACTGGGACGATTGACTGCGTTGAACCCGGTCCGGTCTCACCGCTGCGTCAACGCCAGTTTCGCCCCGAGCGCCACAAACGCGGCGGCGAAACTGCGTCTCAGCCAGGTGAGCACGGCCGGGCGTGCCACAACCTGCCGCCTGACCGAGGCGGCAAAACAGCCGTAAAGCGCAAAGACCAGAAACGTCATGGCCATGAAGATCAGCCCGAGATCGACCATGCGCCACGTCGGAGAAACCTCCTCCGGCGCGATGAATTGCGGCAGGAAAGCAAAAAAGAAGATAGACAGTTTCGGGTTCAGGAGATTGATGAGGATAGCCTCACCGATGACCCGCCCTGCCCTGCGGTGGTCCTGCTTGTCGTCGATCTTCAGCGAACCATCTTCCCGAAGCGTGTTCCACGCCATGTAGAGCAGGTAGGCGACACCCAGATATTTGATCACGCCGAAGGCAAGGGCGCTCGCGTGCAGAATGGCGGCAAGTCCGGTGATGGCGGCCAGCAGATGCGGCACGATGCCGAGCGTGCAGCCGAAAGCCGCGACGACGCTCGCCTTCGACCCTTGGGACAGGCCGGCGGCCAGCGTGTAAACCACGCCTGTTCCGGGAGAAGCGGCGATGATCAGGGATGTGATGAGGAATTCGGGCGTCATGGTTTCTGCAAGTCCTGTTGAATGGAGGACAGGAGCATGACTGTGTCCGGCGCGGGGGTCTTGGATGAAATTGCAGCGTTGAGGCTTGGAGGCTCGCGTCTGTAGCCCTATTACCCAAACCTGCCCTACGAAACCGCCGCCCTATACGCCGCAGGCGTCACTCCGAACTGCCTTACGAAAAACCTGTTCAAATGGCTCTGGTCGGAGAAACCGGCGAAAAACGCCACCTCGGCGGGCGGTGCGCCTTTGGCCAGTGCACCCCGCGCCAGATGCAGGCGTCGCTGCAAAAGGTAGCTGTGCGGCGTCAGCCCCGTGGTCTTGCTGAAGGATCGCAGGAAGCGGAACTGGCTCATGCCGGCCTCCTGCGCCAGATCGGTTAGGCGCAATGGCCGGGCAGGATCGTCATCGATCCTGCTTTTCGCCCGTCTTATGCTATCGGGCGCTGCCGTCTCGCGTGGTGTTGCCACCGTTTCCATTGCACCCACGAGCAGCATAAGCAGGGTCTCGTCGCAGCGAAGGGTGTCACCCGGGCGATCAGTTGCCGTCACGGCTGAAAAAAGCGCGCGGAACCGGTCCGCCAGAGGCCTTGTATCGACGGGATAGGCGAATTCGAAAAAGCCGTGATCCTTTTCGATGATATCGGCAATGGCGGCCTGCACGATATCAATGTCGAGATAGATCATCCGCCAGGCGCGCCCGCCCTCTCCCAGCGGAATGCCGTCATGAACCTCACCCGGATTGACAGTGATGACATGGCCGGCTTCAGCCTCCACCATGCCGCGCCCGCTCAGCGATTTCTGCGCGCCGCGCTCCACAAGGCCGATGCCGAACTGGTCGTGCATGTGACGTGGAAAAGAGCGGTCGCTATCCGCAACCACGGCAGCAATACCGGGCATGGCGGTTTTCGGCATGAGGAATTGACGGCTGCCCATAAAAAGCTGGCGCTCCCTTTAAAGAGCGCCACGCTATCACAGGCGATGCGTCCGAGACAGGGCCGAGCCTTACGGATGCATGCCGTTGACCATCGAAAACACCTGATCAAAATTGCCGTTCTGCGCGGCGAAACGCAGCCGCTTGCAGCGTTCCACAACCACTTCCTTCTCATCCGGGCGACCGCCGAGAATGTCCATCGCTTCCGAAATGAAGGCCTCGAGCGGCATGGCTCTTTCGTCGCTTGCCTGGCCTTCCCCCATCAGCGTCGTCTGCACATAGGGCGGCACGATTTCGATAACCTCAACCGAGGTTTCTTTCAGCTGTTCGCGAAGTGCGACCGAGTAGGCATGGATGGCCGATTTGGTGGCGCTGTAGGTTGGGGTGACCACCATGGGCACGAAGGCCAAGCCGGAGGATACCGTGAGCACTGTCGCTTCAGGCTGCTTGAGGAAATGCGGCAGCAGCGCCGCCGTCAGGCGAATGGGCGCCAGAAGGTTGGTGGCGATGGTTTCCTCCGCCGTGTCCAGATAGTCCGGGGCCGAGGCGATGTCCTCCGGCCGCATGATGCCGGCATTGTTGATGACGGCGTTGAGCGTCGGATGTGTCTTGATGAGATTGTCGGCGAAAGAGCGGATGCCTTCGGCGTCGGTCGCGTCCATGACCATCGCGGCCATGCCGGGATTGGCGGCCGTTACCTCATCCAGCACATTCTGGCGGCGGCCGGAAATGACGACCTTGTTGCCCAGCCGGTGAAACGCTTCCGCCAGCGCCCGGCCGATGCCGGAGCCGCCACCGGTGATGAGAATGGTGTTGCCTGTCGTTTTCATCGAAAAGTCCTTTGCCTGTTGGATGACGGGAAATTAGCGGCTATACTCTCCATTCGTAAGTAGGCACCCAAAAGAATTATACTTACCCAAAGGAGAGTGTGAGATGAAACGGTATGCCGCCGATCCCATGATCGAGAACAGGCGCAAGTCTCCGCCGCCCACGGAAACCGATCCGGTCATCGAGGCGCTGGTTGAGGATATCATCGCGAAAGTGGCGGACAAATGGACGATGCTGATCCTTGAGGTGCTGGAAGAACATGGCACGCTTCGCTTTACGCAGATCGGCAGGCTGGTCGGCACCATCAGCCAGAAGATGCTGACGAAAACGCTGAGGCAGATGGAAAGCGACGGACTGGTGCGCCGCACCGTGCACCCCGTCATTCCACCGCATGTGGATTATGGCCTCACGTCTCTCGGAGAGACCCTTGGCAGCGCCTTTTGCGGCGTGTGGATATGGGCGGAAACCCACCATGCGGAAATAGAAGAGGCGCGGCGCCGATTCAATGAACAGCCGCCGCGCCCCGCTATCGAATAAAATGTCGCCTTACGCGAACTGGCTGAGGCCCGGAACCGAAGCGATCACCTGATCGACAGTCTCATCGCCCGCGTGCTGGCGAGCAACGGCGATGGTTTCCTTGGCGAGCGTGGTGATTTCGCTCATGCCGATGCCCTGGCTCATCAGTTGCTGGCCGAGACCCATGATGCCGCCGCCGCCGATCGCGCTCATCAATCCGCCCAGCAGACCGCCGCCACCAGCGCCCTCGCCATTATACTGTGCCACGAGATCGCTGGCACCCGGAATGGCTTCGATCATGCGGGCGATCGGACCATCTGCCGCCTCGCGCTGGAGAAAACCCAGAATCATGCCAACAGCCTTTTCGGCCAGCGCAGGGTCTATGCCCGCCTTTGCGGCGATCTGGTCAACGACTTCGTTCATTCTTGCCTCCTGTTGAAAAACGACGCCAACACCGAATAACTGACGTTAACGTCAACGTAAAACAATCTCATGCCGCATTCAAGCGGGCGGCAGGCGGGTGCGGCAACTTTCATGAAGCGGTTTTTCTTCATCGCCATCAAGCAGTTGTTGCGCCTTGAAACTGTCCTTATAAGATCATCACAACCATACTATGAAAAGGCCGCTTTGGCAGTAGCGGCCAGAGGGTGCCGTAAAAGTTCAATTCGGACATGACCATCTTCAAATCGATCGCGATTTAAGGGGCATGCATCAGTCGCAGGAGAAAATGGTCGATGTTGCAGGACGGACAGATCTATATCGGGACCAGCCGCAATCCGGACGACAGCCTGAACAAGGGTGAATATCTGGAGCTGAAATTCGGCAACCGCCACGGCCTGATCACCGGCGCAACGGGCACGGGCAAGACCGTGACCCTGCAGGTTCTTGCCGAAGGTTTCTCGCAAGCCGGCGTTCCCGTTTTCTGCGCCGATATCAAGGGCGACCTTTCCGGCATCGCCGCGCAAGGCGAAACCAAGGACTGGGTGCAGAAACGTGCCGAACAGATCGGTTTCACGGATTTTTCCTATGGCAAATCGCCGGTGATCTTCTGGGATCTCTACGGTGAAAAAGGCCATCGCGTGCGCGCCACCATTGCCGAAATGGGCCCGCTGCTGCTGGCGCGGCTGATGGATGCTTCGGAAGCCCAGGAAGGCGTGCTCAACATCGCCTTCAAGATCGCCGATCAGGGCGGGTTGCCGCTGCTCGATCTCAAAGACCTGCAATCGCTGCTGAACTACATGGGCGACAATGCAAGTGCGCTGTCCAGCCAGTTCGGCCTGATTTCCAAGACCTCCGTCGGTTCGCTGCAACGCGGGCTGCTGGTTCTCGAACAGCAGGGTGCCGCAAACTTCTTCGGCGAGCCGGCGCTGAACATTGCCGACATCATGCGCGTCGGCACGGACGGGCGTGGCACGGTTTCGGTTCTCGCCGCCGACAAGCTGATGATGAACCCGCGCCTTTACGCCACCTTCCTGTTGTGGATGCTCTCGGAGCTCTTCGAGGAACTACCGGAGGTGGGCGACCCGGAAAAGCCGCGTCTGGTGTTCTTTTTCGATGAGGCGCATCTGCTGTTCAACGACGCGCCAAGGGTGCTCGTCGAGCGCGTGGAGCAGGTGGTGCGGCTTATCCGCTCCAAGGGTGTGGGCGTCTACTTCGTGACGCAGAACCCGCTGGACGTGCCGGAAACCGTTCTTGCCCAGCTGGGCAACCGCGTGCAGCATGCGCTTCGCGCCTATACGCCGCGCGAGCAGAAAGCTGTGCGCACCGCAGCCGATACGTTCCGCCAGAACCCCGCCTTCGACACAGCCGACATCATCACCACGCTCGGTACGGGCGAGGCTCTGATTTCGACCCTGCATGACAAGGGCGCGCCCTCCATCGTCGAGCGCACCCTTGTGCGGCCGCCCTCGGGCCGCGTCGGGCCGCTCACCGACGCCGAGCGCAAATTGCTGATGGATACCGGCCCGCTTGCCGGTCAATACGACAGGGACGTGGACCGGGAATCGGCCTTTGAAATCCTCAACGCACGCGCCCAGAAGGCTGCGGAAGCCGAAGCCGCCAAGCGCGCGGAAGAGGAAAATGCCTCCAGCCAGTCCGACAGTGCCTCGGGACGCTGGCGCCTGCCCGGTTTCGGCGACGAGGAACCCACAAAGGCCTCCACCACCGGCGCCCGCAAGACGAGCGGTTATCAGCGCGAAACCGTGATCGAGGCGGCAATGAAAAGCGCCGCCCGCTCGGTTGCCACATCCGTGGGCCGCGCCATCGTTCGCGGCATACTGGGAAGCCTGAAGCGTTAAAACAGATAATCCGCCCGGCCTCGATCAGCCGGACGGATTTTTTCCTGTTAGCGTGACGATTCACGGCTCGCGATAGAAAATCATGCCGCCGTGGTAGAGCACATCGTCGATGAACTCGCCATCGGCGGTAAAGCCGGTATCATCCCAATAGTCGATATGGTTGCCCCTCACCTCATAACGCCCCTGATAGGCGCTTTTGCGTTTGCCGCGCGCCTCGTCGTAGCGGCCATCAGGCAAAAGCTCCTGACGGATATGGCCGTCGCCGGTGACCCACATGCCGATATAGGGGTGGCTTTCGGTCTGGGCCATCTTGTCCATATTCCCTTTCACGGCACGATCCTCCTGATGGTGGCCGGTATCGGCGGCGGCCGTTGCGATTACAAGGGCAAGCGATGTCGAAACAATCTTCATTGTCCCGATCCTCCCTATGCGGCGGTCGGGCGGACGACGATTTCATTGACGTCCACGTCGTCGGGTTGTTCGATGGCATAGCGGACTGCGCGGCCAATGGCGTCCGGCTTCAATGCTATGGCCCGGTAGCTTTGCATCAGCTCCGCAGCGGCCGGATCGGTG
The DNA here is from genome assembly GCF_030818995.1 of Agrobacterium sp. SORGH_AS_0745. Taxonomy (NCBI): domain Bacteria; kingdom Pseudomonadati; phylum Pseudomonadota; class Alphaproteobacteria; order Hyphomicrobiales; family Rhizobiaceae; genus Agrobacterium; species Agrobacterium sp. SORGH_AS_0745. The sequence goes on along the minus strand of NZ_JAUTBI010000003.1, from coordinate 1,527,032 downwards.
ATGGTGTGGGCAAGTTCGCTTTCCACCACGCCGGGATGAATGCAGGTAACCCGCAGGTCGCGGTTTTCCTGTCGCAGTCCGTCCGAAATCGCCCGCACCGCAAATTTCGTCGCGCAATAGACGGCAGCCGTGGGCGAAACGGCGAGCGCACCGATGGAGGCGATGTTGACGATGTGGCCGGATGCGCGGGCGGTCATCTCAGGCAGAACGGCGGCGACGCCATAAAGCACGCCCTTGATGTTGACGTCGATCATGCGGTCCCATTCATCGACCTTGAGGGACGACATCAACGATAGCGGCATGATGCCGGCATTGTTGACGATGACGTCGATCCGTCCGAACGCTTCACGTCCCGCCGCAGCAAAAGCCTCGACACTCTGCCTTTCCGTGACGTTAAGGGGATGCACGACAACCTCAGCGCCCGTTTGGCGCAGTTCGTCGGCCAAGGCCTGCAAACGGTCCATACGGCGCGCACCCAGAACCAGTTTCGCGCCTGCAGCGGCAAGTTCTCTGGCGATACCCTCACCTATCCCGCTCGACGCACCTGTTATGAGAATAACTTTGTTCAATGTCATGGCTTTCTCCTTGGCTTTACGGCCCGCTTTTTCGAGAGGAGGCCGTTGCAGGAAAGATAAAGCTTTGCCATTGTCGTGATAATTACCCCAATGATAACCTCCATGGATATATTTGCTAACCAATGAATGTTGATCTCAACGCGCTTTCCACCTTCTGCATGGTTGCCGAGGAACGCAATTTTCGGGCTACTGCGGACAGGCTCGGCGTAACACGGTCAGCCGTCAGCCAGACCATCCGCAGGCTTGAAGAAACGATGGGGATAGCGCTCGTTCAGCGCACAACGCGCAGCGTTAGCCTGACGGAAGCGGGGAAACAGCTTTACGCCGATGTTTCGCCATCCATCGGCAACCTCATGCAAGCGACACAGGCCGCCTCTTCCCTGAGTGGAATGCCTCGGGGGCAATTGCGGCTTGCCGTTTCCTCGATAGCGGAGCGCTTCTTGTCCGGGCCATTACTGGCGCGCTTTGCTGAAATCCATCCGGAAGTGCAACTCGATATTGTCGTGACGGATGAGGAATTCGATATCGTCGCCGAACATTACGATGCCGGCGTGCGTCTGGGGGAGCTGATCGCGCAGGATATGATTGCCGTTCCGGTTTCCGGGCCGCAGCGGCAGCTCGCCGTCTGCTCCCCGCAATATCGAGATCGCGTCACCTTACCGACGCAGCCGCGCGAACTGATCCATCACAGATGTATCGGCTGGCGCCCTCGTCCGGACGTTGCGCCATATCGGTGGGAATTTGCCGAAAACGGCCGGGAGTTCGCGGTCGCGGTGCAGCCGGACTTCACCACCAACGACATGCAGTTGATGATAAAGCTGGCCTGTGCCGGCGCCGGCATCACATTCGGCATGGAAGAGACCTTCCGTCCCTACCTGGAGAGCGGCCAGCTTGTTTCCATGCTGGAGGACCATTCTCCGACTTTTGCGGGATTTTATCTCTATTATCCGAATCGACGTCATCTTGCGCCGAAGCTCCGCGCCTTTATCGATCACGTTCGGCTACCGAGAAACCGGTAATCTGCCGGAGTAACCTCCGGCAGATCGGTATGTCAGCCCAGAAGGGTTACTTCTTCTGCGACAGCAGCGAGAAGAATGCGCCCTGCGGGTCCTGGCAATTGACGATCCAGCTCTCGCCGGGAACCTCCATCGGGCCGTTGACGACCTTGCCGCCACCGGTGCTGACCCGGGTGATGGCGTCATCGATGCCGTCGACGTTGAAATAATAACCCCAATAACAGGTGGGCGCACCCGCCATACATTTCATCATGCCGCCGACGACCTTGCCGTTATGGGCGAAGATGCGATACGGGCCCATTTCTGCGCCCATGTCAAAATCATGGTCCTTGGTCCAGCCGAAGACCTCACCGTAAAAGGCTATGGCGTCGTCGACATTGTTGGTGGCAAGTTCGTACCAGCCGACGTGACCCGGCAGGTTCTGCGTCTCCTGCGGAAAACCGCCGGTTTCCATCGGCAGCGGCGTCATGATGCACAGAACCGCACCGGAAGGATCAGCCACCACGGCGAAACGACCGATCTCCGGGATATCCTGCGGCGGGCGCCTGACCGAACCGCCCTTTTCCGCGAAAAGTTTTGCCGTGGCGTCCACATCGTCAACGCCGACATAACCGGTCCAGTTGGGAGGAATGCCCTGGCTCTTGTGTTCTTCGGTCAGTTCCATGATGCCGCCCATGCCTTTACCATCGGCCTCCAGCACCAGATAGGGCATTTCCGGCGAACCGAAATCCTTGGTCTGCCAGCCGGCGACATGACCATAGAAGCGGGCACCCTGCTCCATGTCAGGCGTCATCAGTTCAACCCATATGAATTTTCCGTGTGTATCGGACATTGAATCTCTCCGGGGTTATGGCGTCATTTTTCTGGCGATCGGCCGCCGCAGGACGCGGCAGCGCATTATTCGGCGCGATCGGGCAAATTCCGGCGGGGCGTCACGCCTTGCGCTGGAACTCCGATGTCATGAAGGTCTTGAAACTGCCATCCGGCTGCCGGACGCTGCCGGAAAAGCTGCGGTTATTGTCGTCGTGCAGCACCAGCACGTCGCGATAGGTATCGATGCGGCCGGAACCGTCAAAGGCCGGTCCTTCCGCTTCGAGTGTCAGGGTCTTGCCGTCGTCTTCCAGCCAGCCCTTGTAGACCCAGAGATTGGTCATCATCGACCCCACCCAGGTGCCGACGAAATGGCCCTTGGCAGGGTCGAAACCCACGGTGATGACAGCCGTCATCTCCGTCCCGTCAGGCATCTTGCCGGTGCCGTGCCCGATGATCCACAGCCCGCCGATGGAGCTGACGGTTTCGGTGAACCGCTGGGCGGGGTCATCGGGATCGTATCCCTCATGCCCGGAACTGGCGGTCATGACCCAGTCGCCGACGATCCTGCCCAGGAACGCGTGTTCCTTCTGCGGCTTGGCATTTTCCATTGTCGTCTCCTCCTCCTCGTCCTATTTCAGTGGCAGCAAGACGCGGCCTTGGGCTCGTCCTCGTACTGGTCGTGCCGGCGCACCCAATCCATTACACCGTCTTCATTACGGCCTTTTGGCACCAGATCGAGCAGCATCAATGTACCGAGCGTCTCTTCCATGCCGCGGGCATAGGCGGAATAGCTATGGTAAATCCTGCCGTCCTCGCCCTTGGCGAAAATGCTGACGCCGTGCAGGTCCTTCAGGTCGCCCATCGGCTCGATCTCACGGTAATTGTAGGTGATCGCCCCGCTCTCGATATCCTCATCACGGAAGGAGGCCTGATAATCATAGTTGAAGTCGCTGCCGTTGGCCGAGACCCAAGGGAATTTCCAGCCCATGCGTTTTTTATAGGCCTCGATCTTTTCGAGCGGTGCGCGCGAGACCGCAACGAAACCCGCATCGCCGTGCTTCAGGTGAACCATCGCACCATCGACATGGTCGGCGAAAAAGGAACAGCCGGTGCAGCCCTCCTCCCAGTCGGGTGCCAGCATGAAGTGGTATACGATGAGCTGGCTGCAATTGCCGAAGAGTTCCTTCAGCGATTTCGGGCCGGACGGCGCGTCGAAAATATAATCTTTCGTCACCTCTTCCCATGGCAATGCGCGGCGCGCCTCGTTCAGCCTGTCGCGCGCGCGGGTCAATTCCTTTTCCTTCACCAGCAGATCGCGGCGGGCCGCAAGCCACTCCTCATTAGAAACGACGGGATGAGACATGATCTTTCCTCCTTGGATCCGTCTTTCACCACGGCACCGCTCCGCCTCCATGGTGGGCGCCGCCTGTGTCTGCATTGAAAGCCAGGAAAACCGTCAGCAAGGCGACAGGTTCCGCTTGACTAATTACGTTGATATCAACATATATAGTCCATGTCAAACACCAGTGTGATTCCTTTTTCGGCAACTCTTTTAGTGCGGGACTCCTGTCTTTGCCTGCATGCGCAACGTGCGGCGCGGGCGCTGGCGCGGCTGTTCGATAACGCATTGAAGCCCGTGGGCATCAACAACGGCCAATTTTCCCTGCTGATGTCGCTCAACCGGCCGGAGCCGCCGCCGATGGGGCCGGTCGCCAATCTTCTGGCGATGGACCGCACGACGCTGACGGCAGCGCTGAAGCCACTGGAGCGGCGTGGGCTGGTCAGTATCGAGCAAGACCCAAAGGACAAGCGCGGCAAGCGGCTGCGGCTTACGGTGGAAGGCATGGCCGTACTCACCGCCGCCTTCCCTATCTGGCAACAGACCCACGCCGAAATCGAGGCCCGCATCGGCAGCGGCGACCCCGACCGGCTGCGCCGCGACCTCATTGATCTCGGCTGACGGGAAAGCGGCGTATTGCCACTTTTACCCGTGAAAATGTCATCTACCCGTCGTGCCGGGCGGCGAAACTAACGAGGAAGACGCAACAAGGGAGGAAACCATGCGTGTTATCGTTTTCGTAAAGGCCACCCGCAGCAGCGAGGATGGCATAATGCCGACCACCGAACTGATGGAAGCCATGGGCAAGTTCAACGAAGAACTGGTCAATGCCGGCATCATGCTTTCCGGTGACGGCCTCCACCCTTCCTCCAAAGGCAAAAGAGTTGTTTTCGATGGTGACAGCCGCAGCGTGATCGACGGCCCCTTCCCGCACACCAACGAGCTGGTTGCCGGCTTCTGGCTCTGGAAGGTGAAGGACATGGATGAGGCCGTGGAGTGGGTGAAGCGTTGCCCCAATCCGATGCTGGAGCGCAGCGAAATCGAAATCCGCCCGATGTTCGAAATGGAGGATTTCGGCGACGCGGTGACACCTGAAATCGCCGAACATGTGGAAAAACTGCGCGAGCGCGTGGCAAAACAGTAAGGGCGCCGCGCTTGAGGGCTGGAGAATGCGGGTCGCCGTATCCTCCGGCACCACCCGCCTCTTCAAAAGCCATTGCCTCGAACCCCTGCCGCTGTTAATTGTAGAACGGTTGAACACGTATCAAGAAAGGAGGCTTCGCATGGATATTTCCTGCTTCTGGCGCAACCGCCAGATCTGCCACCTTTTTGCCCTGCAGACGCGTTTGCAGGGCTGACCGGAACACCAAAACTCTGGTTTGCCCGAAAGGCCGCGCAGAATGCAGCTTGTCTGCCGTTGCGCATGTTTTCACGACGGATCACCTCGACCGATATCCCGTACTGCATTGTCGCAGACCACGGTTCGTCACAGATCCGTTTTGCCAGAGACAATTTCATGACACTTATCACGCTTCGAAACCTCGGAATCATTCTGGGAAAGCCGCTTTTTTCCAATCTTGGCCTCACCGTGAATGCCGGAGACCGCATCGGCATCGTCGCTGCGAATGGCCACGGCAAATCCACCCTGCTGAATTGCCTTGCCGGTGAACTGGACGCTACCAGCGGTGATATCACCCGGCTGCGCGGGCTGACGCAGTCCATCGTCCACCAGCACCTGCCCTCCCCGCTTCTGGAAAAGACGATGCGGGACGCCGTGCTTTCCGCCCTGCCGGCGGATGAGATCGACAATGAGAGCTGGCGCGCAGACATTATTTTTGATGCCATGCTGGTGCCGGAACCCTATCGTCATCGCCATTTGAAAGAGCTGAGCGGTGGCTGGCAGCGACTTGCCATGCTGGCGCGGGCGTGGATCACCGAGCCTGACGTTCTCCTGCTCGATGAGCCGACCAACCATCTCGACCTCGAGAAAATCAACGTGCTGGAAAGCTGGCTCGGTCAATTGCCGCGCGACACGGCGGTCGTCATCGTCAGCCATGACCGCGCCTTTCTCGACAATGTCACGAAGACCACGCTGTTCCTGCGGCCGGAAAATTCGGCACTGTTCCGGCTGCCTTACGGCCATGCGCGTGCGGCACTCGAAGAGGAGGATGCCGCCGATGAGCGGCGTTTCCAGCGCGACATGAAAACCGCGCAGCAATTGCGCCGGCAGGCCGCCAAGCTCAACAATATCGGCATCAATTCGGGCAGCGATCTTCTGACTGTCAAGACCAAGCAATTGCGCCAGCGTGCCGAGAAACTGGAGGAGAATGCGCGCCCAGCACATAGCGAGCGCTCCGCCGGCAAGATCCAGCTCGCCAATCGCGGTACGCACGCCAAGGTTCTGGTCACTCTGGAGGATGTGCCGGTCTCGACGCCGGACGGGACATTGCTGTTTCGCACCGGCCGGCAATTTGTCCACCAGGGCGACCGCGTCGTCATTCTCGGCCGCAACGGCGTCGGCAAGACGCGGCTGATCTCGCTTCTGAAAGCGGCGGTGATGGATGAAGGCCAAATACAGGACGGCATAAAGACAACGCCTTCGCTGGTGGCCGGATACGTCGATCAGTCGCTTGCCGAAATCGACGACGACAGCACGCCATTTGCGCTCATGACCCGCCGATTCGACATTGGCGACCAGCGCATACACGGCCTGCTTGCGGGTGCCGGTATCGACATGGAAATGCAGAAACGTCGGATCGCAACGCTTTCCGGCGGCCAAAAGGCGCGGCTCGCCATGCTGGCGCTGCGGTTGGCGGAACCGAATTTCTACCTGCTGGACGAGCCCACCAACCATCTTGATATAGACGGGCAGGAAGCGCTTGAGGCGGAAATCATCAACCGTTCGGCCAGTTGCGCCTTCGTCTCGCATGACAGGAGTTTCGTGCGGGCGGTCGGAACACGTTTCTGGCTGATCGACAAGCGCAGGCTGGTGGAAGTCGACGATCCCGAAGCGTTTTTCGCGTCGGCATGAGGCCCGTCAAACGGGCTGAGAGTAAAAACAAGCGAAACGCCCGTCAGCCCAACAGGCTGGCGAGGCGTGGATCACCGGAAAAATCCGCGACCGCAAACCCTGTTCTGCGCATCGGAAATTCGCACAGTGCCTGCACCCCGGTCTTCGACAGGCGGATGCGCCAGCTCATCCGTTCCACCGGCATTTTTTCGGCAAAGGCTGTCGGCGACAGGACCGCGATATTGAGGCCACCTGCGGGATCGCGCACCGAGCGGTAGAGGATCGCCTCGATCTTCGCCAGACGCGCCTGCTCGGCCAGCGCCTGGCATGGCTCGTAATTCTGCAGGTCGGTCCACAGCGCCTCGTCCCGGTTCAATTCCGGTTGCGTCAGGTCCAGCGCCGCATCGGTGGCGATACGGGCGGCAAAGGCGGAATAGTCGGCGGGATTGGCAGGCAGCGGTGTGCCGGGAGATTCCGCATAAAACAGCAGCCGGTAGAAGGCCATTTCGGCAAGCGCGGTTTCCACCTTGGCTGCGGCGTAATAAACGCCTTCGGTAAAGCCAGCCCGGCGGAAACGCGAGCCATGGGGATAAGCCGCACCATACCGGAAGGGCGTGGCAAGAAGATAATCGAGCCCGGCGCATTCCGGCGGAAAGGGCCGCTTGCTCGCCTCCAGAATATCTTCCAGCAGCGATTGCTCCTCCACCGTATCCACCAGCTTCATGGTGGAAACCTGATGCTGCGCTTCCACCAGCCGCCAGTATTTTCCCGATGCGGCGCGCTTTTCAGACAGGAGCGCGTCGGGCGTCCAGATAGGAGAGGACATCGATCAATCCGGTAATGGTGGTGAGCCTCTCGGCAGGCACGGCGTTAAGCGCCGTATTGTGATTGCGCAGCCAGTTTTTGGCTACCGCCTCATCGCCGCCGGCGATTGCATCCAGCGAACGGAAAACCCGGATCAGCAGCACCGCAAGCTCGAAAGACTTGGCGCCCGGCTCCAGCAGGAAATCGAGCCGCTTCATGCGCGACACCGTAGGGGCGGAAACACCGAGAATATCCGCGGTGCGGGCCGCGTTAAGGCCCAGCCGCTCGGCAGCGGTCACAACGGCCTTGGTGACGACCCTGCCCTGCGAAGCAGGATCCATGGCGGTCTTCGCGTGAATATTCATGGCATATATCCTTTCCTTAGAAAGAATATAGCACTTTTCTTTCCACAAACAAGAAGGCCGGGGATTAACCCGGCCTTGCTGCTGGAACTTGCTGGATCAGGCCACAGAGACCGGCACTTCCGTGGAGGTGCGCATGGCGTGGCTGTAAGGGCACACGATGTGAGCGGCGGCTACCAGTTCTTCTGCCTTTTCGCGCTCAAGACCGGGAATGTTGACCTTCAGCGACACTTCGATGCCGAAGCCGGTGCCGTCTTCGCGCGGACCGATGCCAACGGTTGCCGTCACAGTCGTGTCTTCAGGAATCTTTACCTTCTGCTTGCCGGCGACAGCCTTCAAGGCGCCGAGGAAGCAGGCGGAATAACCGGCTGCGAAAAGCTGCTCCGGATTGGTGCCGCGGGCGCCATCGCCGCCGAGTTCCTTCGGAACGGTCAGCGTTACGTCGAGCACGCCGTCTTCCGACTTGGCGTTGCCGGCGCGGCCACCGGTGGCGGATGCTTTGGTCGTGTAGAGAATAGGCATGGCATTTACTCCCGTTGGGTTGGTGTTAGGCTTCTTATAATGCGCAATTCAATTGTGCGCAATATAATTTTGCGCATTGAATAAAAAATTGTTTTTTGCGATAATTTCACGAAATTTCGCCGCGCATCCATGTGGCAGGAACCGAAAGGCAGGGCTGATTGTTCCCTTCCCGGTTGATTTTTGGAGCAGAACAATGGGCGCAGAGAGCGACGACACCAATTTGGAAAGCCTGTTGAGGCTGGACCAGCAGATATGCTTTGCCCTTTACGGCGCGGCGCACGCTTTCACCCGCGCCTATAAGCCACTGCTGGACCCGATCGGCCTGACCTATCCGCAATATCTGGTCATGATGGCCCTGTGGGAAAAGGAAACCTCCACCGTGAAGGCACTCGGTGAAATGCTGGGCCTCGATTCGGGCACGCTTTCGCCGTTGCTGAAAAGGCTGGAACATGCCGGGCTGATCACCCGCAAACGCGGAACTGTTGACGAGCGGCAGGTGCTGGTGGCCGTAACGCCCAAGGGCGCCGATCTCAAAAAGGAGGGCGTGAAGATCATGGCGGCAATCGGCGACGCCACGGGCTGCGGGCTGGAGGAACTGGTGCAGCTGCGCGACCAGGTGAATGCGCTTAAAGATGGGCTTGCGAGGAGTTAACCCCTGAAAAACCAGGGGTCATAAAGCATCTGTTAACCACTTCCCGATAAAGTTGCATTTATATTTTATGCAGCTAAAATGACTTATGGCTGCGTTCCAGCCCCAGAAGCCGATGAAGGCATTTTGCGGCAGATTTCAAAAGGCATGGCGATGGCTTTTATCTCTGCAAATTCAACGGCGCTGACCATTCTCAATCAAACTTTTTCAGTGACAAAAATATCGGACAAAGATGCCGCAAGCTCGATACTCGCGATGGTATCCGGAGGCCAGCAAAGAACTTCGCAGGCCATTGAGACGATTTCGACGCTCGCTTCGCAGGCTACCAAAGCAAAGCTGGAAACCGTCGCAAAAAAAGAAACCGTCTCCGCCGCCATTCCGCAGGCGACGATGAGCGCCATGAACGCCGCCGCCACGAATATGATGTCGTCCTATTACGTCAATCCGATTGAGCGCACCGCGGAAAATGCGGAGTTCATCGTAACGAACCTGATCATCCAAGCATCAAGAGCCAGTCCACGCTATGATCCCGAAATCATAGTACCGCCGCGTGAAGAATATAATGCTCAGTATGCTGAATGGGGTGCAAAACGCATCGCGAATGGCGAAGATGAAACTGTTGTTAAAAAGCAGGTCGAGCATTTCACCAGTGATCGCGCCTATGAGGCTCGCGTCGAATTGGCAGCACTCAGAAAAGCAAACAATGGCTATTACTGCGCAGTATCACGCCAAGATATGTATTATAGCGAAAGAGCTTTGAAGGAATTTTTCGGTTCCGCTATGGCTCTTAAACTTGGAGAAAACGGCCAAGTATCCGTGACACCAGGCGTTATATACTATGATAATGGACGGAAAATGATTGAATACAACGAAAACGGTGAGTTGGAAATATTTGATTCAAATGGAAATTTCACAAAGAAATATAAAAAGTCAGAGCTTCAATCCTAATAAATTTAATAAGGCTCCGCCGCTTGTCCCGGCGGAGCCGTTCGCATCATGCATACACGCCAAACTCAAACATAGAACTATTTAAAGAGGCTGATGACACCCCGTTCAAAATAACTTCAACATCGCCCACAGTTATACTTGCGTACCCGGTTGAATTATCGATGATCGTTAAATCGCTGAATTCATCGGCAATGGCGTTATGAAAACGTAGCTTATCAACGCCGATTTGAAAGTCTTCAACCAAACTCGAAGCGCCAATTGTTACGAACTGGAAAGTATCCGCGCCCGCGTCACCCCAGAGAATGTCCCTACCGGAACCGCCATCAAGCAGATCATCGTTATCTCCACCATGTAGCTCATCATTTCCCGCACCGCCGCGCAACTGGTCATTTCCGGTTCCGCCAAAAAGCTTATCGGCGCCGTCTCCACCGCTAAGCTGGTCGCTTCCGGGTCCGCCGTAAAGAGTGTCATCGCCAGCGTCGCCGGACAGATTGTCGTTACCACCCTGACCATCAAGATAGTCATTTCCGGCGCCACCGAACAACCAGTCATTGCCAGCGGCATTCAATTGCGCCGGCCAGGGATTTACCGCGGTCGTATCACCGTACAACGTGTCGTCTCCGGCGTTGCCAAAGAGCAGATCGTCACCGCCGTCGCCTTCGACCCTTTCCCCAAGCTGACTACCGACGAATATATTGCTGTTCTCGCGGCCATAGATCGTCACGCCGGGCGACATGTATGTGACGCTCGAAAAATCTGCCATTCCAGCGAAATAGACTGGTTTTACCGGCCAGGAGGTGGCGCTGTTAAACTCGATACGTTCCACGCTGTCCAAGCCATTGTGGTCGATCATCACGGCAGTCCAGGAGTAATAATACTTGGGAGCGACGTAAATCGTGTCTACACCCGCGCCGCCATAAAATTTTTCCCATCCGTTTCGAACACCACCCAGAGTGCCGGTCTCGCTGCCGCCCAGCTGAAATACGTCGTTTCTCGCCACACCATAGCGATCACCGTAAAAGATTTCGTAGGGGCTAGTACCGACCTGCCAAATATTTGAGAGATAAAGAGTCATGCCATTCACTCCTCGATTAACGACAGAGATATTAGAATGATTGCAATGCAGGAAATTCATTTCGAAAATACTTATGAATACCCAAACCCATTATAGTATAAAATCAACAAAAGTCACGGAATTTCTAAATATACTACAGAATTGATTATTAACATTAAAAATAATGTCGATATATTAGAAATAAATAATGGCCACAACATGCTTCATGTTGCAGCCATTATTCGCCAGTTAATTTAGCGGATGCCTATCAGAGCTTCCAGTCAGACCTACTGCCAAACAACCACACGTGCCTTCTGCGGCACGCGGTCATAGAGGTCGATGACGTCCTGGTTCATCAGGCGTACGCAGCCGGAAGAGACGGCCTTGCCGATGGAGTTCCATTCCGGCGATCCATGGAGGCGGTAAAGCGTGTCCTTGCCGTTCTGGAAGATATAGAGCGCGCGGGCACCGAGCGGGTTTTTCAGGCCCGGTGGCATGCCGCCGTTCTTGGAAGAATATTTGACCAGTTCCGGCTGGCGGGCGACCATTTCGTCCGGCGGGGTCCATTTCGGCCATTTCTGGCGCCACTGGATGACGCCTTCGCCGGACCAGGCGAAACCATCACGGCCGATGCCGACGCCGTAACGCATGGCGCTGCCGCCCTGCTCCACGACATAGAGGAAACGCGAGCGCGTATCCACGACGACGGTGCCGGGGCGTTCGCCGGTCGGATCGACGACGCGCTGACGATAATAACGCCGGTCAATCTTCTGGTAGGGAACCGCGGGAATGACGTAACCGCCATCCTCGACCGAACCGTACATGACGGCCAGTTCCGCATCGCTAACGCCCGACGAGAACATCTGGCGGAAATCGCTGCCGATGCTGCTCGCCTGCTGGCGAATGGCTTCACCCGTGCCGGAAGAAGCGCAGCCCGCCAGCAACGAAGCGGAGGAAATACCCAGAAGGGAAAGGAAAGTGCGTCTGGAAAGATCTGTGTCGGTGCTTGTCATAAGGCCGGATTGTCCCACATTTCGAACGGCTATATCGCCGTTGTACATCGTTTGTTCCACGTACACAGGCGTATTGCGAAAATAGTTAACCGACCGCTAAAAGCCAGTCAGAAGGCGCTGGGGGAACCCCACGATGCAGCGCTTTCTTTTAGAAAGTGGTCAGATAACCACAATCTGTGCGCCCTTCGGTACGCGCTCGTAGAGGTCGATCACATCCTGATTGAGCATGCGCACGCAGCCGGACGAAGTTGCCTTGCCGACGGACTGCCAGTCGGGCGTTCCGTGCACGCGGTAAAGCGTGTCCTTGCCGTCCTTGAAAATATAAAGGGCACGCGCGCCGAGCGGGTTGTTGAGACCCGGCGTCATGCCGCCATTGGCGGCGGAAATGGAGGTGAGTTCCGGCTGGCGCCTGACCATTTCGTCGGGCGGCGTCCAGCGCGGCCATTTCGCCTTCCACTGGATCTTGCCGCGACCCGACCAGGCGTAACCGTCGCGCCCGAGGCCAACGCCATACCGGATAGCCTTGCCGCCCGGCTGCACCAGATAGAGAAAATGCTGCTTTGTATCCACGACGATTGTACCCGGCGCTTCCGCCGTCTGGTAACTCACCTCCTGCCGGAGATAACGCGGATCGATGCGACCATAGGGAATGGCCGGCAGGGACCGGTCGTCATCGCGGATCGGGCCATACATGACCCGGTGCAGCGGATTGGAGACCGGAAGGCCATAGGCCATCGCCTGACCCTGCGCCTGCGGCACATTCAATCCCTGCACCTGCGGCGCGCTCAGGCCCTGCCCGCGCACCGGCGGACCGTATTCCTGATGGAAGCGGGTTCTGAACAGATCCGGCGGGCGCGTGGAAAGCTGACCCGGCTGTGGTGGCAGTTCCGGCTGGCGATTAGAGCTTACGGAATTGAAATTGAACACCGGCGCCGTTTCCTGAACGAAGACGTCCGGGTTCATCCGGCTCGTATCCGTCACGAAAAGGCAGCCGCTCAGGAAAGGCAGCAGCGCAATAACCGCCAGCGAGGCCGCCCGGCGGCAGTTTTTCAATAGGAGTGCTGTCATCTGAACCGCTTCATGAAACCAAGTTTGAAGGCATGATGCATTGCGCGGCTGGCGCGAGGCTGGTGTGTGCCTTTCAAAAAAAATCGGAAAAGCGCATTTTTGCCCTTGAACCTCTAGTTGCTAGAGGTGCCAGATTGGCTGTCGAGTGGAATTCAGGAGCTAGAACCATGAATATTTCGACACGCGGCAGTTTGAACGGGGAATCAGGAGACCTGACCTTCACGGTCGGCGGCATGGATTGCGGCAGCTGTGCGGCGAAGATCGAAACGGCGCTCTCCCGCCTGCCCGGCGTTGCCGACGTCAAGGTCTCCGTTGCGCGCGAAAGGCTGAACCTTTCGCTGGCGGAAGACAAAACGTCGGTCGCAAAAATCGAGGATACGCTGCGCAAACTTGGCTTCAAGCCCGCTTTGTTGCCGCAGGACAAGGCTCCGCGCGAAAAGATTGCGGCGGAACATTACGATCATGGGCATGATCATGACCATTCATCGTGCGGTGGTCATCACCATGCGGAAGCACCACCGAGCATTGAGCAGAACAATGCCCTGGCCTTCTCTGTCGGCGGCATGGATTGCGGCAGCTGCGCGGCCAAGATTGAAACCGCGCTCTCGCGTCTGCCCGGTGTTGCCGACGTCAAGGTATCCGTTGCGCGCGAAAGGCTGAACCTTTCTCTGGCAAACAACAAAACCCCGGTCGACAAGATCGAGGACACGCTGCGCAAGCTCGGCTTCAAGCCTGCCTTGCTGCCGCAGGAAAAAACCGCACTCGGCAAGGTCGAAGAACATAATCATGATCATGCGCACGACCATGACCATGGATCATGCGGCGGTCATCACGGCCATGATCACGATCACAAACATGATCATTCAGGCCACGACCATTCGGGCCATAACAACGCCGACCACGACCACTCAAGCTGCGGCGGCCACCATCATGACGATGCGAAGCACGCGCATAGCCACGGGAGCGTTGAAACCGTCGCGCAGAGCGCCGACATAGGCCACGCCCATGGCGGGGATGAAAAAGGCGTGTGGTGGCGCACGGCCAAGGCACGTAACACCTTCACCGGCACCATTCTCGTGGCCGTTGCCTATGCTGCGGAGCTTGGCTTCCCGGCATGGGGCAGTTACGCCTTCATCGTCGCAACGCTGGTCACGCTGTTTCCCATTGCGCGCAACGCCTTCAACGCCGCGCGTTTTGGGGCGATCTTCACCATCGAGATGCTGATGACGATTGCCGCCATCGGCGCCATCATCATTGGCGAGGCGGAAGAAGCGGCGATCGTCGTGCTGTTGTTCTCCGTTGGCGAGTTGCTGGAAGGCTTTGCCGCCGCACGTGCCCGCTCGGGCATAAAGGCTCTCGGTTCCCTGCTGCCAAAAACGGCACTGGTGGAAGAAAACGGTACGCTCCGGCAGGTGGCCGCCGATAAGGTTCGCATCGGACATCTGGTCGTGGCGCGTCCGGGCGACCGCATTGCTGCCGATGGCGTGGTGATGGAAGGCGAATCCAGCGTCGACGAATCGCCGATGACCGGCGAGAGCATTCCGGTCGCCAAGGAAAAAGGCGCACGCGTCTTTGCGGGTTCGATCAACCATGATGGTTCGCTGCGCATTCGGGTCGACCGCGCGCCGGAAGACAACACCATTGCCCGCATCATCACGCTCGTTGAAGAAGCACAGGACGCCCGCGCCCCGACCGAGCGCTTTATCCAGAACTTCTCGCGTTACTACATGCCGCTGATCGTCGCGATTTCCGCACTTACCATCGTCGTGCCGCCGCTTGTGGGCCTTGGCGACTGGGACACCTGGATTTATCGCGGTCTCGCCCTGCTGCTGATCGGTTGCCCCTGCGCACTCGTCATTTCCGTTCCGGCTGCCATCGCCTCCAGCCTTTCGGCTGCGGCACGGCACGGTATGCTGGTGAAGGGCGGTGCGGTTATCGAGATGCTGGCACGCACCGAAACCGTGGCCTTCGACAAGACCGGCACGCTGACGCTCGGCGAACCTGTCGTGACGGATGTGGTGGCTCTTGACGGCAACGAGGCCGGGCTGATCGCGCAAGCCGCAACCATCGAGAACGAGTCCAGCCATCCGCTTGCCAGAGCCATCGTCAACCATGCCAACAGAGCAGGCGTAACTCCCCTGCCCGGCTCGGAGATCAAGGCGATTTCCGGTCGTGGCATGCAGGGCACCGTCGGCGGCAAGCGCCTGTTTATCGGCGCGCCGCGTTTTGCAACCGAAGTCGGGACCGTATCGACGGAACTTGCAGAGCGCATTTCCGCACTGGAAAGCGAAGGCAAGACCGTGGCCGTCGTCATGGCCGAGGGTGCGGCAAGCGGTCTCTTCGCCATGCGCGACGAACCGCGCAAGGATGCGGCAGAAGGCATCAAGGCATTGAAGGAGATGGGTATTTCCTCGCTTATGCTGTCTGGCGACAATGCCCGCACGGCAAAGGCAATCGGCAACAAGCTGGGACTTGAAGCGCGCGGCGAGCTCCTGCCGCAGAACAAGGTCGAGGAAATCCGCAAGCTTGCCCAGAAGAAAACCGTGGTGATGGTGGGCGACGGCATCAACGATGCGCCCGCCCTCGCGGCTGCAAGCGTCGGTGTCGCCATCGGCTCAGGCACGGATGTGGCGATGGAAGCGGCGGATGCAGCGCTGATGCGCAACAATGTCGGCGATGCTGCCCGCCTGATCGGCCTATCGCGCGCCACCATGCGCAATATCCACCAGAACGTAACGATCGCGCTCGGCCTGAAGGCGGTATTCCTGGTAACAACGGTTACCGGCCTCTCCGGCCTGTGGCTCGCTGTCTTCGCCGACACCGGCGCTACGGTTCTCGTCACCGCCAATGCCATGCGGCTGCTCGGCTACTTCAAGAAGAGCGCCTGACTTTACGAGAGGGCCGAAAGCTGCAAAGCGGTTTTCGGCCCTTTTTTATGCAAATTCGTTGAAAAAGCGGATGCTTTCCGTCACGGCGCCCGGCACCACGCCATTGTGTGTGCCGGGCAGCAGTTTTTTGTCGACCTTGAATCCCGAATACACGGCGCGGTCGACGAAAAGCTGGTGATCGGCGTCGAACGGGCGCTCCTCCGTGCCGCGCAGCAACAGCGCCGGGCATTTGAGGCTGGGGCCGAAACAGACCGAAGAGCGCATGATGAATTCCCGCTCGTCGGTTTCGTCGAAACAGAGTTCGTCCGAGTAGCGGTTGAAGTAACGCCATGAATTGACGCCCGCCGAAATCGGCGCGGCAGCACGGTATTTGCGGCTCATGGCGGCCAAAAGCGTCAGCGTGCCGCCATTGGAATGCCCGGCAATGAAGAAGCGTTTCCTGTCGATACCGGGCAGGCTTTCCAGATAGGTCGCCGCCGCCAGCGCATCCGCTGTTTCGTCGTAGAAACCGGAATAATTGCCGTTCTGGCCGTTTTCGCCCCGGAAGGACGGCAAAAGCACCACGAAACCCGCCTCCCAATAGGGCTTCATCATCGCCCAATGGCCGTCACCGGTGGCGTTGCCGCCGTGCAGGAAAAGCACCGCGGGTTTGAGTACCGTCGAGGGCTGATAATGGGAAAGCCAGGCCACAAGCTCGATGGAACCATCCGGCCCGCCACGATAGGTGACCCGTTCCGCGCCCGGCGGTGTGCCGAGCGGCGATGATTTTTCCGGAGCGGACATTTTGCGCAGCAAATGGGTATGGAACCGTTTGCGCGCCTCGCCGTAATCCTGCTTTTCCAGCGGCAGCACTTCGGGCGTGGGAATGCCCGCTTTCGCACCCGCGGGCAGAAGTGCCGCTGCTGACAGGCCCATGGCACCCACAAGCAGATTGCGCCGCGTCAGGCTCCTTAAGGTCGCGCCGCTTTCTTCCTGTCCGAATGCTGAGGAGAGAAAGCGTTTATCTGGCATATGCGCACCTGAGTGATCAAAACATTAGAAGCAGTTCAGCACTGCGGCGAGAGGCTGTCCAATCACGGATTCGCGAATGACAACAATGTATTCGCAGCCATCATGGCATTTTCTGGACAAAACATTCCCTTACTCCTGGGCTTGTTACAGGAATCCAGTCGACGCGCATCGGCTCGGCGGTAAGAGTCCCATCAGCCCAAGGACTTGGGCTGGCTGGATCCCTGTGACAAGCACAGGGATGAGGGAGGTAGCGGGGACCCCTACCCATCAACGCCATCGATCATCGCCACAAGCGTCGCCAGGCGATCCGCCTCCGCCGGGAGTTTGTCGGCGCGAAGCCTCGCAATGCGTGGAAACCGCATGGCAACGCCGGATTTGTGGCGGTTGGAACGGTTGATGCCCTCGAAAGCCACCTCCAGCACGAAACCGAAATCCGGCGTGGCGCGCACCGCGCGCACGGGTCCGAAACGCTCGACGGTATTGTCGCGCACGAACTTGTCCAGCACTTCAAGCTCCGCATCGGTAAAACCGAAATAGGCCTTGCCAACCGGCACCAGCTGTTCACCATCCTCCCCTTCCGCCCATACGCCGAACGTGAAATCGGAATAATAACTCGAGCGTTTGCCATGGCCGCGCTGCGCATACATCATGACAGCATCGATATTGTAGGGATCGCGTTTCCACTTGAACCACGGTCCCTTGGCCCGGCCGGCCTGGTAGGCGCTGTCGCGGCGCTTGATCATGACGCCTTCGATCACCGGATCGGGCGGCGCGGCGCGCAGCGTATTCAGCTCGTCCCATGTTGAAAAACCGATGAGCGGAGACAGGTCGAAGCGGTCATGCGGGGCATGTTCGATGATATCCGACAGGCGGCCACGGCGTTCTAGATAGGTCTGCGCGCGAATGTCGCTCTCACCATCGAACAGCAGGTCATACGCGCGGATGAAGGCCGGATAGTCATCCTGCATCTTGGCCGTCACCGTCTTGCGGTTCAGCCGTTGTTGAAGGTCGGAAAAGGTGCGCGTGAGATTGTTCGAGCGCGCCGTGCCGCCAATCAGCAATTCACCATCCATCACGCCTTCGAAATCAATGGCATCGAGCACGTCGGGAAATGCGCCGGAAATATCGTCACCGGAGCGGGAGTAGAGTTTGCGCGTCTCGCCTGCGCGGGAAAGCTGCACACGGATGCCGTCCCATTTCCACTCGGCCGCATAATCGGCAGGGTCCAGACCATCGAGATCGCCGTCTGCAACCGGGGTGGCCAGCATTACCGAGTGAAAGATGGCGGGCGTTGCCAGAACCGGTCGCTCGGACTTGCCCTCCAGCCAGGCGAAAAGCGTCGTGTAAGGCGGCGTCAGACCGTGCCAGAGGGTTTCGATTTCGATGATGTCCTTATCCGCGAAATCCGCCAGTGCCTGCCGCGCCAGCCGCGCCGAAACGCCGATGCGAAGGCTGCCGGTTGCGAGTTTCAGGAAGGCGAAACGCGAGGAGGTATCGAGCCGGTCGAGCAGATCGCGCACCGCTCCGCGCACTTCGGTGCGGCCGAGCGAATTCATCAGCGTCACGACTTCGCCAAGACGGGGATCCTGCGCCTCGGAATCATCCAGACCGCCGATATTGCCCCAGACCAGCGAGATGGTCTCGGCCAGGTCGCCGACATAATCGTATGAATAGCGGAACAGCACCTCGTCCATGCGCTCCAGCACCAGCTCGCGCAGCATTGCGGGCTTGACGCTTTTGAGGTCCAGCGTGCCGGCAATCGCCGCCAGCCCATACCCCCGGTCTGGGTCAGGCGTATCGCGGAAATAATCGGCCAAAAGCTTCAGCTTGCCGTTGCGCGATGGGGTGAGGACAAGTCGGTCGAGAAGGGTGGCGAAGGCTTTCATCTCAATCCCCCTCGTCTTCGTAACCGACAAGATGCAGCGGTTTGGCAGCAACGCCCTGCAATTCGCACCAGCGCACCAGCGCCTCTTCACGGCCATGCGTGACCCAGACGGCCTGCGGGCCAATTTCCTTGATGGTTTCCAGCAGTTCCGGCCAGTCGCAGTGGTCGGAGATGACCAAAGGCAGCTCCACGCCGCCCTGTTTCGCCCGCTGTCGGACCATCATCCAGCCGGACGCGAATGCGATCAGCGGCTCGTTGAAACGGCGCGCCCAGCGCTCCTGAAATGCAGAGGGCGGGCCGACGACGATCGCGCCCTTGAAAATGGCGGGATCGCTTTTTTCAAGCGTCGCGGGGCGTAGATCACCTAGATCGATGCCCTGCGACACGTAATAATCGCAAAGCCGCGCCAGCGCGCCGTGGATATAGATGGGATCGGCATAACCATTGTCGCGCAGGAGCCTGATAACGCGCTGCGCTTTGCCGAGTGAATAAGCGCCGACCAGATGGGTGCGCTCGGGAAACTGCTTGATGGAGGTGAGCAGCTTGCCGATTTCCACCCGCGGCAGCGGGTGGTGAAACACCGGCAACCCGAAGGTGGCCTCGGTGATGAAGACATCACACGGCACCGTTTCGAAGGGTGTACAAGTGGGATCGATACCGCGCTTGTAATCGCCGGAGGCAACGATGCGCATGCCGTTCATTTCCACGGAGATCTGTGCCGAACCCAGCACATGGCCCGCCGGGTGGAAACCGACGGTCACGCCGTTTACCTCCACCGTCTCCCCGAATGCGACCGCCTGCTCGCTGCCGCAGAAGTCCTCGCCGTAACGGATGCGCATGATATCGAGCGTCTGGCGTGTGGCCAGCACCGCCCCGTGGCCGGCGCGGGCGTGATCGGAATGGCCGTGGGTTATCAATGCACGCGCCACCGGCCGCACCGGGTCGATATAAAAATCGCCCGGCGGGCAATAAAGACCCTTGGGCGTGGAGTTCAGGAGCTGTTCCGGCTTCATATTCATTGAGATAGGGCCGCCCGCGCGAATTTAAAGTGCTGCGAGCATAACGCGGAACGGGCGTTAAATTTCCAGGGGTGCGGTTTTGTTTTCGCGCTCAGAGGTCGCGGGCATATTGGAAAGGCCCGGAACCATCCCTCATCCTTGTGCTTCTCACAGGGAGAAGGGAAGAGCAAGTTGCCGGAGGAAGGCACAGCTCGAGTTCACCGCGCCTTATAGGAACAGCCGCCCCCTACTCCCCCGCACTTTCCGCCGGCTTGGCCGCCTGTGCTGCGGCTGGCAACCGGACCGGTTTCAGCATCAGTGCTGCGGCAAGGCCGATGGCGGCGGTTGCGGCGGCTGCGAAGAACAGCGGCGTGAAGGCATCCGAATAGAGCGAGGCAACGGCGGCCTGGGATGCCGCGGGCAGTTCGGAGAGCATCTTCGGCGTCAATTCCTCAATCCGTCCGACACCCGGAATGGTCACGGCAACGCCCTTGAGGCTGGAGGTGACGATCGCGCCATAGACCGAGATGGCGATTGCTGCGCCGCCCATGCGGGTGAGCGTCACCGCGCCGCTTGCGGCACCGATATCGGTCTTCGGCGCGGAATTCTGCACGCCGATAATGGGTGCCTGCTGGCCGAGGCCGACGGCGAAACCCTGCGCCAGCATGAGAATCGCAATCAGCCAAAGCGGCGTTCCCGCATGCATCTGCGTGAAAAGCAGCATGGCGATGACATTGATAGTAAGCCCGGCCACCGAAAACGGTTTGTAGACGCCGGTGATCGAGATCAACCGCCCGGCAGACAGTGAACCCATGACGATGCCGCCGGTGACGGCGATGAAGAACAGGCCGGCATGGGATGGGGAAAGCCCGGTCGTGGTCTGCAGGAACAGCGCGTAATAATTGACCATGCCGATGCCAATGCCGCCGCTGGTCAATGAAACGATCATCAACAGCGGAAAGGTGCTGTCCTTGAAGAGCCTGAGCGGCACCACGGGTTCCGGCGCGCGACGTTCCACCTGCACCCAGAGGAAGGCGGCGATGACGGCGAAAGCGATAATACCGAGGCTGGGACCTGCAATAAGCGAACCGAACAATTCGCTGCTGTCGGCCCAGAAGACGACGCTTGCGATCGTCGCTGCCAGCAAGACGGCGCCGAGATAGTCGATCTTCGGCTGACGCGCGGGACGGCGGTAGGGCAGCAGGAAAATCAGGCCGGTGATGACGATAAGCCCGAGTGGCAGGTTGATGAGGAAGATCGACCGCCAGCCGAACAGATCGCTCATCGTGCCGCCGAGAATGGGCCCGACGCTGCCCGACGCCATGATGGTGAGGCTGGAATAGCTCTGGTAACGGGCTCTTTCACGCGGTTCGAACAGATCGGCATTGACGGAGAAGATCGAAACCATGATGCCGCCGCCGCCAAGGCCCTGAAGCACGCGGGCCGCGATCAGGCTATCCATCGACCAGGCCAGCCCGCAGGCGAGCGAGCCGAGCGTGAAGATGATAACCGCCGCGATCATCACGTATTTTCGCCCGAACAGGTCTCCGAGCTTGCCATAAACAGGCATGACCGCGCTGGTCGCCAGAAGATAGGCCGAACCGATCCAGCCGAAACGCTCCAGCGCGCCGAATTCGCCGACGATGGTGGGCAGCGCTGTCGAGACGATCTGGTTGTCGAGGGTAGCCATGAACATGGCCAGCATCAGAAACAGGAAAACGATGAGCCTACGCCGGTGATCCGACACAAGCGGCGCCACGGGGGCAACGGACATATCCATGAAAAATCTCGTTGAGTTTCGGCAATTTTGCTGCGACAATTTGTGTGCTATTAGCATATATATGTCAATGGCAAGTTTTTGACATCCATGATATTGGCGCTAAATGTGATCGCAAATCGGGATTGAAAGGAACGGCTAAGCGTGTCGACTGAGGAAGACTGGAACGAGGATCTGCCCGAAGACATCAAGCGCATCGGCAATACGATGACGCGTATGCGCATCATGATCGGACGGCGCATCATCGGGCGCATGGCGCTTGCCAAGGTGGCTCCGGGTCTGGAACTCTCCCATATCGACGTTCTCGATATATTGCGCCGCGCGGACGGCGATGTCACCGTTGGTGCGATTGCCGAGGGCATGCGCATCGACCCCTCGCGCGGCAGCCGGGTGGTGGCGGATATGGTCGGGCGCGGCCTGTTGAAACGCGGCGTCTCGCAGGAGGATGCCCGCCGCAGCATCGTCGAGATCACACCACTTGGCACCAGTCTGCTGCAGGAAATGCGCCGGACCAAGATGAGCGTCATCCAGGACGTGATGGATGGATGGCCGGAGGAGGATGTCGAGACATTCGCCCGGCTTTTCGATCGGTTCATCGACCGTTTCGAGGCCCGGCTGTCACCGGATACGGACCTCCTGACGGATCAGAAAAAATCATAGTTGACCCTGACATCCACAACTTCACTTTAAAAGGACGAGACCTTAACGTGCCGCCATCAAAAAGGTAAAAGGGTGACTTCGATGTTGACGATCTATGGTGTCTACCGTTCCCGCGCCACTCGCACGCTCTGGCTTGCCGGGGAACTGGGCATGGAATTCAAGCACGTGCCTGTCGTGCAGGCCCGCCGCGTTGCCGATCCCCTGGCCGCAGACGCGCCGCTCAACACGCTGTCCCCCGCGTTTCTGGCCATCAATCCGATGGGCACCATCCCCTGCATCGAAGATGACGGCATGGTGCTTTATGAATCCATGGCCATCAACCTTTATCTCGTCCGCAAATATGGCGGACCGCTCGCACCGGTCGACCTGAAGGAAGATGCGGCGATGCTGCAATGGTCGTTCTTTGCCGCGACCGAAATCGAGACCAATTCGCTGAAGATTTCCTCCGCCATCGCCGAAGGCCTTTCGGAAAGCGATGCCGGCAAAGCGGTGATCGATGTCGCCGCGCGCCTTTTGAGGCGGCCCTTCCGGGTGCTGGAGCAACATCTTGCCAGCCACGATTATCTGGTAGGCGACCGCTTCACCGTCGCCGATCTCAACGTGGCGGAAATCGTCCGTTACGCGCAGGGCCACCAGCCGCTGTTTGACGCCCATCCGGCGCTGAAAGCCTGGCTGGAGCGCTGCCAGGCCCGCACGGCATTCAAGTCCATGTGGGACAGCCGGGCCGCCGAGGCGGCGTGAACGAAGGCACTAGCTAGGGGATAGTTGGCAGACCTCTCTTCGCACTCGACGTCATCCTCGGGACAAGCCCGAGGACGACGAAGCAAGCTTTTTAGCACATCACCCCTTCTCACCCGCCAGCGCCCGCTGCACGGCCGGGCGCTCGTTCATGCGCCTGAAGTGATCATGCACCTTCGGGAAGCGGGCGATATCCACGCCGTCGCTTTCCAACCAGCCGGACATGACGAATAGATAGGGATCGGCGACCGAATAGGCGGTGCCCAAGACCCATGGGCCGTGCAGCATGCCGTGCTCGATCAGTTCGAAACAATCGGTCATGGTCTGCGGCACCTTCGCTTTCATATCCGCCAGGGAACTATCCTCGCTCGCCCAGCGGCTGCCGCGCCGGCCATGCGCATGGGCGACATGCACCGTGGAGGAAATGAAGGCGTTGAAGGCTTGCATCAGGGCGAATTCGAAGGGATCGTCGAGTGGGGCGAGTTTCTTCTCCGGAGCCATCTGCGCAATGAAGGCGAGGATGGCAGGCGTTTCCGTCAGCACCCCGCTTGCCGTTGCCAGCGCTGGCACGCGGCCTTTCGGGTTGATCTTCAGGAATGCCTCGGAGCGCTGCTCGCCCTCGGCGAAGTTGACGCGATGGGCCGTGTAAGGCAGGCCGGATTCCTCAAGCACGATATGGCTGGCGCGGGAGCAGGAACCGGGGGAGAAAAACAGTGTGAACATGAATATGCAACCTCCAGGGCAATGAGGGGCGCCCACCTCCTCGCGTGCAGACGCCAGCCCCTGCGGCGGCGATCTGGCAGACCATCACATGCAAGGGCAATCCATAATCCTGCCGGCAGCGGGCCGCGTCAAAGGTTATTTCTGAAGCGCGTCGCGTTTAACCGAAGGCATACCGCGCGCCTTATTTTTTGTCTTTACGCGTGTTCCGGACGTAAAGCCGCTGCGCAGTTTTACAGGAGATGCTCTAGAGGCCGACGACGCGGATATCGCCGACGTGGATGCCGTTCCAGTTGCGCATCTGCCGGTTTGCCATGGCAAGCAGCGCCTCGTTCTCGGCGCCATCGAAATATTTCGCCAGCATTGCGGCAATCATCGCTTCCGCCGCACGCGTCGTGCCGTCTTCGCATTTCACCGCCATGGCGATGCCCTTTTCCGGCAGTGCGGCCACGAACACGCCTTCCGCGCCGGTCTTGGCGAAAATCCTGCCCGGCGCGATCTGCATCAGCCTGGTGCAGGTGCGGCCGGTGCCCGCCACGTAAAAGGGTTCCGCCATGCAGGCGTCAAAGAGCCGGCGGGAGGCTTGCGCGCGCCCGGCCTCCAGCCCCCTGCCCGTCGCCATCTTGGCAAAACCATGCGCCAGACCCTTGAGCGGCACGGCATAAGTGGGGATCGAGCAACCGTCCACGCCGCAATTGTCATGGCCAAGCGTCGCACCCGTCAGGCTTTCCATCGTCGCGCGGATTTCGCGCTGCAGGGGGTGGTCGTAACCGACATAGCCCTTGGGGTCGGTGCCTGTGTGACAGCAGGCGCAGATGAAGCCGGAGTGCTTGCCGGAGCAATTATTGTGAAGCGCCGTCGGCTTTTCCAGCGTGCGGGCCTGATGGATGATGGTCTTCTGGTCGGAAGACCAGTGCGCGCCGCATTCCAGCGTATCCACATCCCTGCCCGCCCTTGCGAGCATGGAGGCGGCGAGCGCCGCGTGTTCATCCTCGCCGGAATGAGAAGAGCAGGCAAGCGCCAGTTCGCGATTGCCGAAGCCATAGGCATCCGCCGCGCCGCTTTCCACCAGCGGCAGCGCCTGCATGGCCTTGCAGGCAGAACGCGGGAAGACGCCACGCTCGACATCACCAGCTGAAAACACGACGCCACCATCGCCATCCACCACCACTGCAAGACCCTGGTGGCGGCTTTCGACCAGACTGCCCCTGAGGACTTCGACGGTAACGGAATTGTTCATTTTTGCGGCCTCAAAAAGTTCTGATTTTATGTCGTTGATAGCGCAATTGATTTTTCGATGCACGAGGCTATCAGTGAAATTTGCAAAACGTCTGCTGCTGGCGATTGCCATCATCTATCTGCTGCCAGCTCTGGCATCGGCGGGGTTGTGGGCCATGAGGGATCACCCGCAGGGCTGGCGTGATGCGCGCTGGTCTTCCTCCGGCACCCTGCCGCAAGCAGGTGCCGACCGGCAGGCGGCGGTTTACGTTTTTTCGGCCATGACCGGTGGCTTTAAAGGCTCCGTCGCCAGCCATGCCTGGATCGTGCTGAAAAAGCCGGGCGCGACGGCCTACGATCGCTACGACAAGGTGGGCTGGGGAATGCCGATACGCCATAATGGCTATCCGGCGGATGCCTATTGGTATTCCAACACGCCGCGTCAGGTGGTGGCCATTCATGGGGCGGCAGCGGAAAAACTGATCCCGAAGATCGAACAGGCGATTGCCGACTATCCCTATGGCAAACCGGGCGGCTATCGTATCTATCCCGGTCCCAACTCCAACACTTTCGTTGCCCATGTTCTGCGCAGCGTGCCGGAGCTCGGTGTGGTTCTGCCATCAGACGCGGTGGGCCGCGACTATCTGCCCAACGGCGCGTTTTACCACGTCGCCGACGACTGGAAGGATGCGAGCCTCTCGCTTGGCGGGTTGTTCGGCATTTCGGCGGGCGCACGCAGTGGCTTCGAGGTCAATTTCCTCGGCCTGGTCGCGGGTTTCGATTTCAGCCGGCCCGGCGTGAAGATACCGGGACTTGGCTATTTCGGAGTGGCGGGTATCCGCGCGTAAAGTCGGGTCAGGTCTCAGCGGCGTGTGCTGCGCGTTTGGCGCGGATGCTCTGGGCAATAAAAACACGCGACAGGCCGTGATAGAGCGGCTCCCGGGAGAAAAGCCGGGAGGTTAGATATCCCAGCATCGATGCCACCATGATGGGGATGACGCCGTCATGATTGCCGGTCATTTCGAGGATGATCACGAAAGCCGTCATGGGGGCCTGCACCACGCCCGCGAAATATCCCGCCATGCCGACAATGGCGCCAAGGCCGATGCTCGTACCCAGCAAAGTCGCCATCGTACTGCCAAAGCCCGCGCCCACGGACAGCGACGGCGCGAATATACCGCCCGGAATGCCCGACATCATCGCCAGAAACGTGGCCGCCAGCTTTTCGATGAAGAAGAAGGCCGGTGCGGCCTGGCCCTCGATTGCGGCGCGCGCCTGTTCGTAACCCGTTCCGAAGGTCGCGCCATCAGTTGCAATACCGATGACGGCGGAGGCAAGGCCGCAGGCGGCGGCAACCGCCAGCATCCGCCTTGACGGCATGGCCTGGGCGAAGCGCCGGATACGCGCGGACAGGCGCAGCGCGCACGCGCTGAACAGCGCGCCGAACGCACCACCACCAATGCCGCAGACCAGTACAAGCAGCCAGTCCATCATGGTTTTCGCCATGACGGAACTGGTGCCAAAGTAAGTATAGCTGCCGACCAGCGCCAGCGAGGCAAGGCCGGACAGGATGACGGCGGTAAGGACGAGGCCGTTTGCCCGGGATTCGTAGGTCTTGCTCATTTCCTCGATGGCAAACACGATGCCGGCCAGCGGTGTGTTGAACGCTGCCGCAATACCCGCCGCTGATCCGGCAAGAATAAGACCCTTTGCCTGTGCCATGCCGCCCCAGCGCGCCGCCTGAAGCATGATCGAGGCCCCGACTTGCACCGTTGGTCCCTCTCTCCCGATCGACGCACCGGACAAAAGCCCGACGACCGTCAGCAAGACCTTGCCGAAAGCGAGTTTCAGCGACAGGAGCCGCGAACGATCCGCGTCGTCACGCAGGTGCCGCGCGGCGATGGCCTGGGGAATGCCGCTGCCGCCGGCATTTGGAAAAACCGTCAGCGCCAGCCAGGCGCACAGCGTGAAACCGAGCGGCGTCACGACAAGCGGCAGCAGAAACGCCCATTCGCCGGAAGATGTTGCCGAGAAGAAAAGATGCTGGGCGCGATCCGCCGCCCAGGCAAAACCGACGCTGATAAGGCCCACCGCAATAGCGCCGATCCAGAAAACCGCCCTCGGCTTCCACACCCGCCATGAACCCCACACAACACGGGAACGGCGGAGCATCTTCAGCTTTTTGTAGTCGACGGGCATGGGGATCCAGATCGGTGATTTCAGTTATTGTCGGGCGGGAAACCCGTTTATCTGCCTGCCAGCCGGCGATTGCAAGTTTTGCATTTGACTCGTTGCGACAGATGGCAGAAGCTGCGCATCGCAAATGCAACGCATGGAGAGAAAAGATGAAAACCGCAACTTTGCCTTCGCTGCGTGTAACGGCGGATTTCCGCGAGGCGGCAGAAAGCGTTCTGAAAGACGGCGAGACGCTATCGTCATTTGTCGAGGATTCGGTCCGCAGGCAGGTGGAAATCCGCAAATCGCAGGCGGAGTTCATTGCGCGCGGGCTGGCGTCGCTCGAACAAGCGGAGCGAACCGGTGTCTATTATAGCACCGACGATGTTCTTTCGACGATGCAAAGAAAACTCGATGCTGCGAAAGCCGCGAAACGGAAATGACATATCAGCTTCGTTATACCGAAGAAGCACTGGCGGATTTCGATCGCATCTATGATTTTCTGATCGCATACGACATCAATGTGGCCGAGAAGGCCATTCACGCCATAAGAGCAGGATTAGACATTCTCAGCGAATTTCCCTTCAGTTGCCGTAAGGCATCTTCTGAAAACGGGCTGATACGTGAACTCCTCGTGCCGTTCGGGTCATCCGGCTATATCGTGCTGTTCCGCATCGACGGCCCGGAAACAGTCACCATTGCCGCCGTTCGCCACCAGCGCGAGGACGATTACCATTGATCCTCACCGGTCGCTGACGGCCGCGCGCGGGTTTACCCACGGCTCCTGATTGGAGCGCGGCAGCGGGGTTTTGCCAAGGATGTGGTCCGCCGCCTTTTCGCCCGTCATGATCGACGGGCCATTCAGATTACCATAGGTCACATGCGGGAAGATCGAGCTGTCGGCGACCCGTAGCCCCTCCACGCCGATCACCCGGCATTCGGGATCAACGACCGCCATGGGGTCGTTCCTGTCGCCCATCCGGCAGGTGCCGCAGGGGTGATAGGCGCTTTCCAGATGTTCGCGCAGGAAGGCGTCGATCTGCTCGTCCGTCTGCACCTTTTCGCCCGGCTGGATTTCAGGCCCGCGAAAATCGTCGAAGGCTTTCTGGCCGAAAATCTCGCGCGTGAGGCGCACGCAATGGCGGAATTTTTCCCAGTCTTCCGGGTGGCTCATATAGTTGAAGCGGATGACCGGGTCGTCATGCGGATCGGCGGAACGCAGCGTGACATTGCCGCGCGACTTCGACAGGTTGTAGCCGACATGTGCCTGAAAACCATGGCTTTTCGCAGCAGCCTTGCCATCATAGGAGATGGCGACGGGCAGGAAATGGTACTGGATGTCAGGCTGTTTCAAGCCGGGCGCTGAACGCAGGAAGGCGCAGGCCTCGAACTGGTTGGAGGCCCCTAACCCGCCTTTCGACAGCAGCCATTGCGCACCCGCGACCCCCTGCCAGAACCAGGGTAGCCAGGAGTAAAGCGACACCGGCTTGGTGGAGACCTGCTGGAAATAAAACTCCATATGGTCCTGAAGGTTTGCGCCGACACCCGGCCGATCCGCCTTAACCTCTATGCCCATGTCCTTCAGATGAGCGGCAGGCCCGATGCCCGAAAGCATCAGCAATTTCGGTGAATTAAAAGACGATGCCGAGACGATGACCTCACGATCGGCCCTGATGGTTTCCACCCCGCCCCTGCGCTCGATTTCGACGCCGACGGCACGGCCGTTCTCAATGACGACCTTGCGGGCGAAGCCATTGACCAGCGTGACATTACCGCGCTTCAGCGCCGGCTTCAGGTAGGCATTGGCGGCGGACCAGCGGCGGCCATTATGGATGGTCTGCTCCATCAGGCCGAAACCTTCCTGTTTGGAGCCGTTATAGTCGTCTGTCAGCTCGAAGCCTGCCTGCGCACCAGCCTGAATGAAGGCGTGGAACAGCGGATTGCTGACCGGCCCGCGCTGAACATGCAGCGGCCCATCCGTGCCGCGCCACCCATCTTCGCCGCCATGGCTGTGTTCCATGCGCTTGAAATAAGGCAGCACATCCGCATAGGCCCAGCCATGCGCGCCCAATTCCTCCCAGCGGTTGAAATCCTCGGCATGGCCGCGCACGTAAACAAGGCCGTTAATGGAGGACGAACCGCCGATGACCTTGCCGCGTGGGGCGGTGATGCGGCGATTGTCGAGGTTCGGTTCGGGTTCGGAGAGATAGCCCCAATTGTAGCGCTTCATGCTCATCGGCCAGGCGAGTGCGGCCGGCATCTGGATGAAAGGCCCGAAATCCGAGCCGCCAGCCTCGATGACAATTACCGAATAACGGCCGTCTTCCGACAGGCGATAGGCGATGGCGGAGCCTGCGGAACCGGAACCGACGATGACGTAATCTGCGTGCATGATTTGCTCTCTCTTCAATGAGCGTTGGTTCCGATTAACGGGCTGAGGGTGGCCCCCCCCCCCACCAAATCTCAATAAGGCGCGTCCACCTTCCCCGTGCTCACATAAACCGTCTTCAGCTCGCTATAATGCTCCAGCGCCGCCGCCGAATTCTCGCGCCCGAAACCAGACTGCTTGGAGCCGCCGAATGGGATTTCCACCGGGCAGAGATTGTAGGTGTTGATCCACAGCGTGCCCGCCTCCAGCTGGTCGACCACGCGATGAGCGCGGGCGAGATCGGCGGTGAAGACGCCGCCGGCAAGGCCGAATTCGGTGGCGTTGGCGCGGGCGAGAACCTCAACCTCATCATCGAAATCCAGCACGCACATGACCGGGCCGAAGATTTCCTCGCGCGCGATTGTCATGTCATCGGTGACATCTGCAAACACCGTCGGCTGCACATAGGCGCCCTCGCCTGCAACATTGTTGGGAATGCCGCCGCCGGTTACCAGCGTCGCACCCTCCGCCTTGCCCTTTTCGATATAGCCAAGCACCTTTTCCTGCTGGGCTTTGGAGACCAGCGGGCCGAGATGGGTGGCGTAATCCAGGGGGTCGCCGAGGATCATCGCCTCAGTGCGGCGCTTCAGGTTTTCGAGGAAGCGGTCCTTCGCCTTTTTCTGCACGAAAACGCGGGTACCGTTGGAGCAGACCTGACCGGAAGAATAGAAATTGCCGAGCATCGCCCCGCCGACAGCGCTTTCGATATCGGCATCGTCAAACACGATCAGCGGCGATTTTCCACCGAGTTCCATCGTCACGTGCTTCAGATGCCCGGCGGCGGCGGCGGCCACCTTGCGGCCGGTGGGCACCGAGCCGGTGAGCGAGACCTTGGCGACATCCGGGTGGTTGACCAGAAGCGGGCCGGTATCGCGATCACCCTGAATGACGTTGAACAGGCCCTTGGGCAGCCCTGCCTCGATCAGGATTTCGGCGATCTTCAAAGCGCCGAGCGGGGTGTTTTCCGATGGCTTGAAGACCATGGCGTTGCCGGCAACGAGCGCCGGGGCCGCCTTCCAGCAGGCGATCTGCTGTGGATAGTTCCATGCGCCGATGCCGACACAGACGCCGAGCGGCACGCGCTTGGTATAGGCGAAATCGCCGCCGAGCGGGATGTAGTTGCCGTTCAGCGCGGAAGGCGCGATACCGCCGAAAAATTCGAAGGCATCGGCACCCGAGGTCGGATCGGCGACGATGGTTTCCTGGATCGGCTTGCCGGTATCCAGCGTTTCGAGCGTGGAGAGCGCCTCGTTGCGTTCACGCATGATATCGGCGGCGCGTTTCAATATACGCCCGCGCGCCATGGGGCTCATTGCCGCCCATTCCTTCTGGGCGCGTTTGGCCGATGCAATGGCGCGCTCGACAATCGCGGGCGTTGCCGCATGCAGCCTTGCAATGACTTCGCCGGTGGCCGGAAAGACGCTTTCAAAAAGCGTGCCGGCATTGTCTTCGACATAGTCGCCATCAATGAAATGCGAGGCTTTGGGCTGCGCCCTGAGAGACGTCGCGATAGTCATGTCGAATACTCCTAGAGAATGCGGACGGACGGCTTCGGGCGCTGTCCATCAGGATATGGTTTGAGCTGCAAGTCGAAATAGTCTTCGACAAGGGCCGGCGCTGAGGCGAGCCCAAGCGGGGCCGAACGCAGGCTGTGTCTGATATACAGCCCGTCGATAAGGGCTGCCGCCCCTTCCGCAATGCGCGCCGCGTCATCGGGCGGGCATAGCCGGTTTAGGCTTGCCATGAGGTTCGAGCGCAGACGACGGGAATAGAGCACCAGCAGGCGGCGCGTTTCTTCCGAGCGCTGCGCCTCCACATAAAAGGCAAGCCATGCCGCCACCGTCTCGGGCGTGAACTGGTCGCTCTGGAAAGAGACGTGAACGATGGCGCTCAGCCGTTCGCGCGGTCCATTGGCGCGGGTCAGCGCCGCCACCGCATCGCGCCTCAGATCCCGCAGCAGGCTGCGGATGGTTTCCAGAAGAAGCTGCTGCTTGCTGCCGAAATAATGATGCGCAAGCGCCGGCGATACGCCCGCTTCCCGGGCAATATCCGACATTGTCACATTCAGCGAACCATGGTGGCCTATGGTGCGTAACGCCGCGTCCACAAGCGCCTTGCGGCGCAAAGGCTCCATTCCGATCTTGGGCATAAGGGTCTCCTTGATGGCGGGCAAAATATTCTTGATTGATCAATCAATCAATAAAAAACGCGCCATTTCATGTCGCTGATTTGCCATGGATCAAAGAAAACCGGGCAAGGCCGGATAAGACTAGCCGCTCCCATGCTGAGGAGCCGCTCACGGGGGAAAAACTAAACCGTGATATACTGCAAATTGGGAATGGAACACGTTTCGTGCTAATATGCTGAGTGATACAAATTTCGCTGGAAGCGGCGCCAGACGAAAACTGAAAAAACGCCCGCAAGACCGCGATCCCCATCAGGTCCCGGCACGGACCGGAGATGCCTTCGCAACGGTTGAACAAGGGAGTGATATCATGCCAATGGTGACAGTATCGATTTCCCCGGAACAGGCAGCAAGAATGCGCGAGGCCGTGAATAGCGGCGCCTACGCATCCGGCAGCGAGGTCGTAAGGGCCGCGCTGAGACTATGGGCGGCCTCTGCTGCCGCAACCGGCGCAGATACAGAGGCTGCAGCACCTGTCGAGGCGGATCGCGAACGCCTGAATGTTGCGGAACTTTACGCCGCTCACACCGGACATGTGCGCCGGGCCTGAGGGCCTGCCGGATACCCCTGGCTATTGAGGGGCCCGTGACAAAACCTTCATTAAAGCTTCACAGTCGTGAAAGCTTTTGTTGACCTGTAATCTGCGATTGTCTGCTGAAAAGAGACAAGTTCCCGTGTGTGCATTTGACTTGTCATGCCACCAACGGGAACTGGCCAATAGCGGAGAACAGAAATGCCGGCCGTAACGCTGGAGAACGATGTCATAAGGCGGTTTGCCTCCGGGCACATGTTTCCCATGGCGAAGCTTGTGCTTGAAACCGCGTTTCAGCCGATCGTCGAGGCGACGACGGGCACGATTTTCGGATATGAATCACTGATGCGCGGCCATGACCGGCTTGGGTTTTCCAATCCGCTCGCGCTTCTCGACCAGGCTGCCGAGGATGGCGAGCTGAAGGCCTTCGAGCAGATGCTGGCAAGCCGGGCGCTCGCTAAATTCTCCACCCTGGCGGATTTTTCCACCACCACCCTGTTCCTCAATCTCGATGTAAGGCTTATCCCGCACGGGGACGCCATTCTCGACAAGCTCGTTGGCCATCTGGCGCGGGCGGGCATTCCGGCCTCCTCCATATGCTTTGAACTTTCCGAACGTTTCGACAATACCAGCGTGCCGGAGTTCAAGGCGCTGATCGCCCGCATGCGCAAGGAAGGTTTCAAGCTGGCGATCGACGATTTCGGCGCCGGTCACGGCGAGATGAAGCTTTTATGCGACTATCCGCTTGATTACCTGAAGATCGACCGGCATTTCATCAGCGGTGTCGATCATCTTCCGCGCAAGCAGCATCTGGTGCGCAACATCGTCAACATCGCTCATGTTCTCGGCGTCCGGGTCATTGCGGAAGGCATCGAGACCGAAGCGGAATTTCTCACCTGCCGCGAATATGGCGTCGATCTGGTGCAGGGCTGGCTGATCGCCAGGCCGACGGTTTTCACCAGCGAACTTCCCGAGAGCTTTCCGCACCTCAACCGCGTGGGCGTGGCGCGGCGCAACAGCCAGTCGCTGGACGAAATCCTCATCCGTCGCGAAATAGAGCGTCTTCCCACCGTCTATGAGCATGACAGCGTCGACAGCGTCTTCGAATTGTTCCGCAGAAACCCGCAGCAGGCGTTTTTCCCGGTGCTCAACGCCAATGGCGAACCGCGCGGCGTCATCAACGAATATCACCTCAAGGAATACATCTACCGGCCTTTCGGGCGCGATCTCCTCAAGAACAAGATCTACGAGCGCACCATTTCCCACTTCGTCGATCCTGCGCCGATCGTGGGTCTCGACGCCGATGCCGATCAACTGATGAACATGTTCGCCAGCATGGGCGGCAGCGCCTGCATCATCCTGACCGAAAACATGCGTTACGCCGGCATCGTCTCAGCCGCATCGCTCATCAAGGTCATCAATGAAAAACAGCTCAAGATGGCGCAGGACCAGAACCCGCTGACGGCGCTGCCGGGCAACCGCGCCATCGGCGGCTTCATCGCCGACAGCTGCGGCGATGGCGATGAGACCCGTTTCTTCTGCTATTGCGATTTCGACAATTTCAAACCCTTCAACGATAAATACGGCTTCAATGCCGGCGACCACGCCATCACTCTGTTTTCCGCACTGATGCGTCGCTACTTTTTCGCCGGCGACTGCTTTCTCGGCCATATCGGCGGCGACGACTTCTTCGTCGGCGTGCGTGACTGGGCGGTGGAGGAACTGACGGAAATCCTCGAGCGGCTGCTCAGCGATTTTCACGGTGAAGTGGCCGAACTCTATTCGCCAGAGGACCGTCAGGCCGGTCGCATGGTCGGGCTGGACCGTCGCGGCAATGAGCGGGATTTTGCCCTGCTGCGTTGCTCCATCGGCGTTCTCACATTGCCAAAAGGTTTGATCATCGCCAATCCCGAGCGCATCGGCAGCGAGATCGCCGGCATCAAGACAGCCGCGAAAGAAAACGAAGGCGGCCTCGTCATCCGGGTGTTCGGGGAGACAAAATGACATCAGCGACAAAGGGCCTCCTTCCCTAAGCGGTACATCTGTCCTAAATCTTCAGGTAACGCCGACAAATGAGGAATTGCCCCTGGCCATGCCCGAAAATGTGACCCTGCCCGAAAAAATGCGTTTCATCGACCTTCCCTCCCATGGTGGCCCGGAGGTGATGCAGCTTTCGCAAGCACCTTTGCCAACCCCCGCCAGAGGCGAAATCCTGGTGAGGGTCGAGGCGGCCGGCGTCAACCGCCCCGATGTCGCGCAGAGGCAGGGCGCCTATCCGCCGCCGAAGGACGCAAGCCCGATCCTCGGCCTCGAAATTGCCGGAGAAGTGGTGGCGCTCGGCGAAGGCGTCAGCGAATTCAAACCTGGCGACAAGGTCTGCGCGCTCGCCAATGGCGGCGGTTATGCGCAATATTGCACGGTGCCGGCCGGGCAGGCCCTGCCCTTCCCCAAGGGGTACGACGCCGTCAAGGCCGCCGCGCTGCCGGAAACCTTCTTCACCGTCTGGGCCAACCTCTTCCAGATGGCGGGCCTGACCGAAGGCGAAAGCGTGCTCATCCACGGCGGCACCAGCGGTATCGGCACAACCGCCATCCAGCTCGCCAAAGCCTTCGGCGCTGATGTCTATGCGACGGCGGGTTCTGCGGAAAAATGCGAGGCCTGCGTCAAGCTTGGTGCCAAACGGGCCATCAATTACCGCGACGAGGATTTCACCGCCGTCATCAAGGCCGAAACCGATGGCAAGGGTGTCGATGTGGTTCTCGACATGATCGGTGCGGCCTATTTCGAAAAGAACATTGCCGCACTCGCCAAGGATGGCTGTCTGTCCATCATCGCCTTTCTGGGCGGCGCCGTGGCTGA
This sequence comes from Agrobacterium sp. SORGH_AS_0745, assembly GCF_030818995.1. Classification (NCBI taxonomy): domain Bacteria; kingdom Pseudomonadati; phylum Pseudomonadota; class Alphaproteobacteria; order Hyphomicrobiales; family Rhizobiaceae; genus Agrobacterium; species Agrobacterium sp. SORGH_AS_0745. The sequence goes on along the minus strand of NZ_JAUTBI010000003.1, from coordinate 1,491,785 downwards.
AAAGGTTGATCTGCGGCCAATCATGGTCAAACGCCTGACCGTCACCGGCTCCACCATGCGGCCACGTACCGCTGACGAGAAACGCGCCATCCGTGATGAGCTTATCGAACAGGTCTGGCCACTCATCGAAAGCGGCAAGGTTACGCCTGTCATCAACAAGGTCTTCACGCTGGACGAAGTTGTGGAGGCCCACCGGCTGATGGAAACCAGCAATCATATCGGCAAGATCGTGATGCGGGTGTCCTGATCAGACCTCTTGCATTAATGACGAATCGTACTACCTTCTAGTTATGTTCAACGTATCGGAAGGAGGTGATCCAATGTCTAATGAGATTTCGGTCTCTGGTGCAGGCAATGGAAAGGGTGGGTTTTCGACGGGGCAGCCCTCGGCGTAAAAACCTCTTGCCTTCGGAACGTTGAGAAACAGTCCCGGGTCTGTAAACAGGACCAAGCTCATGGAAGGGTCGCCTCTGGCGACCCTTTTCCGTTTCTGGGGTGATTGGCGCGTTTACCCGGTTCCCTCATCTCTGTGCTTGTCACAGAGATCCAGCCAGACCAAGTCTTTGGGCTGAATGGAGTTTCACCGCCGCGCAGACGCGCGCCGGCTGGCAACCTGTGACGATCACAGGAATGACGGTGTGTACGCTAGCGTTGCAGACATCTTATACATCCGTCGGACGCGCGTCTGCGCGGCGGAAAGGTTCTTTTCAACCCACGGAGTTGGGTTGGCTGGATACCGGCTCAAGGCCGGTATGACGGGGAACTCAGGATAGGCGCAACCGCCAGCTGCCAATCGCAGCCGCATCTCCCCTACTTCTTGCCAAACACCTTCCACCGGGTCGGACGAAACCGCAGTTCGGCACCTACCGCCACGGCGGCGTTGAGCGGCACCTCGATTTCGAGGTGATAGGGGTCATGGCCGTTATTGGCGATGTCGATTTCGGCGATGCGGGTGCCGGCGAGGCGGCGACAGGTGGTAACCTTGCCGTAAAGCGCGTTTTTCTCGTCGGTCAACACCACATCTTCCGGACGGAAGAACAGCTCGCCCTCACCTGCGCCATTTTCGGCGACGCCGATGCTCTCGCCCTGAAACACCACCTGGCCGTCGCGGATCGTCACAGGCAGGCTGGAGGATTCGCCGATGAAGGAGAAGACGAAGGGGGAATTGGGCGTGTCGTAGACGTCATCCGCCGTGCCGACCTGTTCGATCTTGCCCTGGCTCATGACAACGACGCGGTCGGCCAGTTCCAGTGCTTCTTCCTGATCGTGGGTAACGAAGACGGTGGTGTGGCCCGTGCGGTCGTGGAACTCGCGCAGCCAGCGGCGCAGTTCCTTGCGCACCTTGGCATCGAGTGCGCCGAAGGGTTCATCGAGCAGCAGCACTTTCGGCTCGATGGCGACTGCGCGGGCAAGTGCCACGCGCTGACGCTGGCCGCCGGAAAGCTGGGTGGGGTAACGCTTTTCGAGGCCGGTCAGATGCACCATGTCCAGAAGCTCCGATACCCGTCGGCGGATTTCCGCTTTCGGCGGGCGGGAGGCGGAAGGGCGCACCTTCAGGCCGAAGGCGATGTTGTCGGCAACCGTCATGTGGCGAAACAGGGCGTAGTGCTGAAACACAAAACCGACATTGCGCTCCTGCACCGAGCGGTGCGAGGCATCCTCATCACCGAAGAAGATGCGGCCTTGGGTCGGCTGCTCCAGGCCGGCTATGAGACGCAACAGCGTCGTCTTGCCGGAACCGGAGGGACCGAGCAGCGCGATCAGCTCGCCGGAACGAATGTCGAGCGACACGTCGTTCAGCGCCGGAAAGCGATCAAACTGCTTGGTGATGCCGGAAACTTTCACTTCCATGAATATGCCTTTCAATGCTTGCCGGCTGCGTTGCCCGCGCCAAAGCGTATTTCGAGAATGGTTTTGAGAACGAGCGTCACGAGCGCCAGACCAGCCAGCAGCGTCGCCACCGCGAAGGCCGCGCCGATATTGTACTCATTATAGAGTATCTCGACATGCAGCGGCATGGTGTTGGTCTCGCCGCGAATATGGCCTGATACGACAGAGACGGCGCCGAACTCGCCCATGGCGCGGGCGTTGCAGAGCAGCACCCCGTACAGCAGTCCCCATTTGATATTCGGCAGCGTGACATACCAGAAGGTCTGCCAGCCGGTTGCGCCAAGCGAGATCGCCGCCTCCTCATCGCCATTACCTTGCTCCTGCATCAGCGGGATCAGTTCACGCGCGACGAAGGGAAAGGTGACGAAGATGGTGGCAAGCACGATGCCCGGAACAGCAAAGAGGATTTCGATGCCATAACTCTTCAGCCATGGCCCGAGCACGCTGTGCGAAGAGAACAGGATGACATAGACCAGACCCGATATGACCGGCGAGATCGAGAACGGCAGGTCGATCAGCGTTATCAGGAATGCCTTGCCCTTGAACTCGAATTTCGCAATCGCCCAGGCGGCGGCGACACCGAAGATAAGGTTGAGCGGCACCGAAATGGCGGCGACAAGCAGTGTCAGACGGATGGCAGAGAGAGCATCCGGCTCGACGATCGCTTCCCAGAAGGCATCGGCGCCTTTGCGAAATGCCTCGAAGAACACCGATACCAGCGGCAGCACGAGGAAAGCCGCAAGGAACAGGAAAGCAATGGCAATCAGCACCAGCCGGGCAGGCAGGCTCTCGCTGGCGGGATCGCGGAACGGTCGGGACGAGGTGCGGGAAGCATCAGACATAACCGTACCTCTTGCGGCTCCAGGCCTGAATGAGATTGATGAGGAACAGCATGGCGAAGGAAATGATCAGCATGATGGTGGCGATGGCCGTCGCGCCCGCATAATTGAACTCCTCCAGCCGGATGACGATGAGGAGCGGTGCGATTTCCGAGACGTAAGGAATATTGCCGGCGATGAAGATGACCGAGCCGTACTCTCCGATACCGCGCGCGAAGGCGAGTGCGAAGCCCGTCAGGATGGCGGGCGTGAGGCTTGGCAGCAGCACCCGGCTGATGGTCTGGAAACGGTTGGCGCCGAGCGTTGCCGCCACCTCCTCCACCTGCCGGTCTATTTCTTCCATGACCGGCTGCACGGTGCGGACCACGAATGGCAGGCCGATGAAGATCAGCGCGATGACGATACCGGTCGGCGTAAACGCGATCTTGATGCCGAAGGGTTCGAACAGCGAGCCGACCCAGCCGCGATTGGCATAAAGCGTGGTGAGCGCGATGCCGGCAACCGCCGTCGGCAGGGCAAAGGGCAGATCCACGATGGCATCAACGAAACGCCGGCCGGGAAAACGATACCGCGTGAGAACCCAGGCGACGATGACACCAAAAACAGCGTTCACCAGTGCGGCGATGAAGGCGGTGCCGAAACTGACGCGCAGCGCATTCAGCGTACGGCTATCGACAGCGATCGCAATAAAATCTGCAAAACCAAGTTTCGCCGTGGACCAGATGAGGCCGCCGAGCGGAATAAGAATGATAAGAAACAGATAGACGACCGTGTAACCGAACGTCAGGCCGAAGCCGGGTATCACGCTCGATTGACGCCACTTCCACCTGTTTCCGGATGTATTATTGCTCATCAACGCTCCGGATAATCTTTAGTTTGGCACATTTCCGGACAGAAAACCGGGGTCCACTTTTCCTGGAAATGCTCTCTGGGAGCCGGTGTTCCCCGGCCTTGTTATAAAGGATCGACCGGCACGGTGTCCGGTCGATCGATTTGTCGTTTTTCAAGTTCCCTTAAGCGGGGTGGGCGGATTTGTCTTCAGCCCATCATCCGCTTACTTGGCGGGCTTGTAAATCTGGTCGAAGATGCCGCCGTCACCGAAATGTTCAGGCTGCGCCTTGGCCCAACCGCCAAACTGCGGATCGTCGATGGTGACGAGCTTGATGTCGGGCAGCTGCTTCAGCAGATCCTTGGAAACAACTGCGGGGTTCGAAGGACGATAGAAGTGCTTCGCCGCAATGTTCTGACCTTCGTCGGAATAGAGATATTGCAGATAGGCTTCCGCCGCCTTGCGGGTGCCCTTGGCGTCGACGTTCGCGTCAACCACGGCGACCGGCGGCTCGGCGAGGATCGAGATCGGCGGCACGATGATGTCGAAGGCATCCGCGCCGAATTCCTGACCGGCCAGATAGGCTTCGTTTTCCCAGGCCAGCAGCACGTCGCCGATCTGGCGCTGCGCAAATGTGACCGTGGAGCCGCGGGCACCGGTATCGAGCACCGGAGCGCGCTTGTAGAGTTCGCCGACATAGGCCTTGATCTTGTCCTGATCGCCCTTGAACTCTTCATTCGCCCATGCCCAGGCGGCAAGGTAATTCCAGCGTGCGCCACCAGAGGTCTTGGGGTTCGGGGTAACGATCTGCACGTCGCCCTTTACCAGATCGCCCCAGTTATGGATGCCCTTCGGGTTGCCCTTGCGGACGAGGAACACGATGGTGGAGGTGTAGGGCGAGGAATTATGCGGCAGGCGGCCGCGCCAATCCTTGTTGATCTTGCCGGAATTCTGGACGATGGCATCGATATCGCTCTGCAGCGCCAGCGTCACCACATCGGCTTCCAGACCGTCGATGACCGAGCGAGCCTGCTTGCCGGAGCCGCCATGCGACTGCTGGATCGTGACATCCTCACCGGTATCGGCCTTCCACTTCTTGGCGAAGGCTTCGTTGAAATCCTTGTAGAGTTCGCGGGTCGGATCATAGGACACGTTAAGCAGCTTGGTCTGCGCGGCAGCCGAGCCGACACCTCCCAGAGCCAGCGATAGACCGAGAGCGAAAACGCTCAAACCGGACAGAAGCTTGGACATCGGTATTCCCTCCTGATGAAGATGGCTTAACTCTACTGGACCGGTAGAGTTGGTCAATGAGGCCGAATACGATCGAAAAAGTGTTTCCCGAGAGCGTTTCCACGGGCAACAAATACAGCGCAGCATAGGCGAAAGGCGCAACAAGCGTCGTGTAAAACTTTGCTGAATGCAAAACCGTTTCACATTTTTGACGATTTTTTAGCGTTACGGCGAAAAATATTCAGGGGTTTTAGACGATTTTTTCGTCAGGCCGTCAAAAGTTCGGGCACTTCCACGCCTGCAACGGCATCCGCAACGGTGGTGTTGAAAAGGATATTGCGGGTGGCGTCGGCCACGCGGGCGAAGACGTGGCGTATCTCGCACTGCTTTTCGCCATCGCAATCCTCGCACCGGCGATAGGCGGTCTGCGACAGGCAGGGCAAGGGAGCGAGCGGCCCGTCGATGAGGCGCAGCACCTCGCCGAAGGTGATATCGGCAGCCGGGCGCGCCAGCAAATAACCGCCCTGCTTGCCGCGCCTGCTTTCGACGATGCGTTCCTTCTTCATTTCGAGAAGGATCTGTTCAAGGAATTTTTTCGGAATGGCCTGTTCGCGGGCAATATCGGAAATTTGCACAGGACAGCCGCCGTCGGCCTTTGCCAGCGAAAGAAGCGCCCTCAGCGCATATTTTGCCTTCTGCGAAATCATCGTGAAACCAGTAGAACACAAGCCCGGATACCCGGCAATTCCGGCTTAGCGCAGAAGTTGTCACAATTCAAATCCAAGCTGCAAAGAAGGTGAACGGGCATCTTTTGCTCATAGATCGTGCGCGTGAGGCATTTTTGCTCTGAAGTGCAGCGCACAAAGACTGTCATTTCTGTTCCAGAAGCCCGATTTCAACAATAATCGGCCATGGAAATCCCGGACGTGACAATGACGATCAATTCAGCAAATGCCTCTGCCGATACCGCATCCCTCGACGCCACGCTTGCCGGGCTCGATCTTGCAGGACGACTTTCCTTTATCGCCGGTCTTGGCGGCCGTGCGGTCTTCACCACCAGCCTCGGCATCGAGGACCAGGTCATCACGGCGGCCATCGGCACCCACCGGTTGCCGATCGACGTCGTGACGCTGGAAACCGGCCGGCTCTTCAAGGAAACCGTCGATCTCATCGAGGAAACCGAGGAACGCTTCGGCATCGACATCCGTCGCTTTCGGCCCGAACAGGACGATATCGACGCCTATGCCGAAAAATACGGCCTCAACGGTTTTTACGAAAGCATCGAGGCCCGTCACGCCTGCTGTCATGTCAGAAAGCTGATCCCGCTCGGCAAGGCGCTGGAAGGTGCCACCTTCTGGATCACTGGGCTCCGCCGCGGCCAGTCGGGCAATCGTGCGACCACACCTTTTGCCGAGTTCGACGCCGAGCGTAATCTAATCAAGGTCAATGCCTTGGCGGACTGGGACATCGACCAGATCAAGGCCTATGTCGCTTCTGAAAACATTCCCGTCAATCCGTTGCATGCGCGTGGTTACCCCTCCATCGGCTGCGAGCCGTGTACACGCGCTATCAAGCCCGGCGAGCCTGAGCGCGCCGGCCGATGGTGGTGGGAAAACGACGAGAAGCGCGAATGCGGTCTTCACGTCGCCGGTGCGGACCAGACGTCCGCCATTTCCGCCATCCCACAACGATAATCATTCAGACCAGTTCCGGAGTTTAAAATGTCCAACGCAGTCCACGAGACGGACAGCAAGAATACTGTCGCATCCAAGCCGCCGCTCGATCCGCATCTGAAGGCGCTTGAAAACGAAGCCATTCATATCTTCCGTGAAGTCGCCGCCGAATTCGACAATCCCGTGATGCTCTATTCCATCGGCAAGGATTCGTCCGTGCTGCTGCATTTGGCGCGCAAGGCATTCTTCCCAGGCCGCGTGCCATTCCCGCTGCTGCACGTCAATACGGGCTGGAAATTCAAGGAAATGATCGAATTCCGCGACAAGATCGTCAAGGAATATGACCTCGATCTCATCTCCTATACAAACCCGCGCGGCGCGAGCGAAAACGTGACGCCCTTCACCCACGGTTCGGCGCTCTACACCGACATCATGAAGACGGAAGCGCTGCGCCAGGCGCTGGACGCCGGTCAGTTCGATGCCGCCTTCGGCGGTGCGCGCCGCGACGAGGAAGCAAGCCGCGCCAAGGAGCGCATCTATTCCTTCCGCACGCCGGACCACAAGTGGGACCCGCGCAACCAGCGCCCTGAGCTGTGGAACATCTATAACGGCATGGTCCGCAAGGGCGAAAGCGTGCGCGCCTTCCCGCTCTCCAACTGGACCGAAGTCGATATCTGGCGTTACATCGAGGCGGAAAACATTCCGCTGGTGCCGCTCTATTACGCCGCCGAGCGCCCCTATATCGAGCGTGACGGCATGATGATCCTTGCCGAAGACGAGCGGCTGGAGCTGCTGCCCGGCGAAGAGATCCAGCACGGCTCGATCCGCTTCCGCACGCTCGGCTGCTTCCCGCTGACCGGCGCGATCCACTCCGAGGCGGCGACGCTTCAGGAGGTCATCGCAGAGCTGGAAATCGCCACCGTTTCCGAGCGGCAGGGCCGCGCCATCGATCGAGACCAGTCCGGCTCGATGGAGAAGAAGAAGCGCGAGGGCTATTTCTGATGACCGCCGCTGCTACCAACACCGCCTCCACGGCCACCATTCTGCCCTTTGCAGAACATTCGAAGGCGACGCGTGATACGCGCCCGCTTCGTCTCATCACCTGCGGCAGCGTGGATGATGGCAAATCGACCCTGATCGGCCGTCTCCTGTGGGACACCAAGGCCGTCAAGGAAGATCAGGCCGCTACCCTGCATCGCGATAGCGGCAAGCAGAACGATCTCGGCCTGCCAGATTTCGCGCTGCTGCTCGACGGGTTGCAGGCAGAGCGCGAACAGGGCATCACCATCGATGTCGCTTATCGCTATTTCTCAACCGACCGGCGCGCCTTCATCGTGGCCGACACGCCCGGCCATGAGCAATATACCCGCAACATGGCGACCGGCGCTTCCACGGCCGATCTCGCCGTACTTTTGGTCGATGCGCGCACCGGCATTCTGGAACAGACACGCCGACACGCCACCATCGCGGCGCTGATGGGCATCCGGCAATTCGTGCTGGCCATCAACAAGATCGACCTGACGAATTACGACAAGGCAGGTTTTGAACTGATCGCCCACGAATTCCGCGATTTCGCCTCCGACCTCGGCATCAAGCAGATCACAGCCATTCCAATGTCGGCGCTGAAGGGCGAAAACGTCGTGCTATCAGGCAAGGCCTCCATGCCCTGGTATGAAGGCCCGACGCTGGTCGAAACGCTGGAGCTTGCCACGGTGCGCTCGGCGCAATCGGGTGGTTTCCGCTTCCCCGTACAGCGCGTGTCGCGCCCCGGCGAAAGTTTCCGCGGTTATCAGGGCACGGTTGCCGGCGGCTCGGTCAAGCCGGGCGACAGCGTTGTCGTGCTGCCGTCGGGCATGGTCGCGAATGTCAAGCAGATCGTCACTTTCGATCTGGTGCGTAACGCCGCCGTTGCTGGTGACGCGGTCACGCTCGTTCTCGACCGTCAGGTGGACGTCTCGCGCGGCGACATGATCGTGTCCATCGAGGCACAACCGCAGACAGGGCTTGCCTTCGACGCGCAGATCGTGGCGTTGCAGCCAGGTGGCATCGAGGCCGGCAAACGTTACTGGCTGAAAAGCGGCAGCCGCCGCCAGCGCGTCAGCGTGCAGCCGGTCAGCCAGCTCAACCTGAAAGAAGGCGAATGGCAGGCGCACGAGACATCGCTGCCGATGAACGCCATCGGCAAGGTGCGGCTCTCCTTCGACGAGACGGCGATTTTCGATGCCTATGAGCAGAACCGGGCAACCGGCTCCTTCATCCTGATCGACCCCGACACCAACAACACGGTGGCGGGTGGCATGATTGCCGGCAAACGCAGCGTTGGCGCGACAGAAGAACAGGGTGACCGCGTCATTCTCTCCCTGCCCGCCCATCTGGCCGAGAAGCTTCTGGCAAGCGAACTGCTGGCCAAGCACCGCGACGAGATCGACATCCGCCGCACGGATGGCGCGACAGCCTCACGGCTGATCAGCGATCTGGACTGACAGACACGCACGCACAACAAAAAGGCGACCGCCCAAGCGGTCGCCTTTTTTGTTTGAAAGCCTTTGGATCAGGCCTCGTTTAAAACACGAACATGTAAAGCAGGATGATCACAAAAATCGGAACACCCATCGCCCACAGTGCAATACCTTTTAGCATGTTATCCTCCATCGTTGTTGTGGTGGGATAACGGTTGAGGCGCGGTTGCGTTCCCTGCGACTGCGCTGACGACGGCTTCATCGCAGTCGATAACGTCAAACGCATCAAGTTTTCGACGCTTGGCAGAGCCCAGAAGATGGCCAGCGTCATGGCGCTGTGTTCAGGCACGGTTAATGACCGACACCTCACTCTCTCAGCAATGGAACTGCGTGGTTCAGCGCACGTTAGTGTCCGTCATTGGGAGATGAAGATTATGAAAATTCTGACTGCAGCGATCTGCCTGGTTTCGGTGGGCATCCTAAGCGGCTGTGTCGATGATCGAGGCTACCGTAGCGGCGGATATTATACGACTGGCGTGTACTACCGCACCTATGAACGCGATCGCCACTACCGTGACTATGACCGTCGTGACTGGCGCGACCGGAGGGATTGGCGTGATCGTCGCGACTGGCGCGGTGATTACCGCTACCGATGATCGACTGGACCTACATTCAAGACCATTGGGATTGGGCGGGGCACATTCTAGAGGCCGTCATCATGGCGGCGATTGTCGCCGTTCTGTTTCGCCTGCTCGTTAGCTGGCGAGTGGCGTGGATAATCGGTCTGGCCTTCGCCGCCGGTCATTTTCATGGTCGGGAAAAGCGGGACTACGAGGTGTCCGTAGAAATGCCTCCTCCCCATCTGGAAGGTTATTACTTCTGGAATTGGTCCTGGGATGGTTTAACCGACTTCTGGCCGACGGCTCTTGTTTGCGTTTTGCTCATTCTCCCGTTGGCGAGTAGGAGAAATTGACATTCCGTGCAATCACCAAAGTCGTGATTTGCAGCCGCGGACGCCGAATGCGTTTACCCCTCCGGTTTTAAACGGTCAGGTCTCGGTACGATGCCTTGATCCAAGGATATTCAGAAGTGTTGGGATCATTTGAAAGCCCCGGGAAATATTGGGCTTAAGCTGGTCGGAGTGAGAGGATTCGAACCTCCGACCCCGTCGTCCCGAACGACGTGCGCTACCAGACTGCGCTACACTCCGTGACCAGCGGCGCTTCTATAGACCAGCCTCCAGCATTCGACAAGCGGCATATTGCATTTTTTGTGACAAGTTTTCAACGCGCTGCGAAGGGCGGTCGCCAAGTGCCTGCCGCACCGAGTGGCGTGTGGGAAAACGTTACAAAAAAGCAATTGTGGCAGGAAATTTTCGTCAAGCGGCACAGCTCCCCTGCCCGTCGCCGCCAAATCTGCTAGGGGAACGTAATGACCGGCGGGAAGCCGGACACGGCACAAAGGACATTTCACCATGCTATTTCGCAGCGTAACGCTCGCAGGGCTCGCCATTGCGCTCTCCGCCTGCACGACATCGACGGGCTCTGCCCCTTCCTTCACCCAGAAGAGCCCCGTTGAAACGCGGTGGGTCGGTCAGTCCGCAGGTATTTTCTTTGCAAAATTCGGCCCGCCGCTGAGCGACACGGAAACCGGCAGCTCGACCATCTATAACTGGCGCGGCGGTTACAAGAAGGCCACCATTCCGGCCAAGTTCGAAGAAGGCAAGGACGGCAAGAAGGGTCGCCAGATTTCGCCCGCCCGCACCGCCTCGCTCTCCTGCACGGTTCAGCTCACCGTCTCCAGCGACTACACGATCACTTCGGTACGCACGGTTTCCGACCGCCCCGGCGTCAACGGCCCGAGCTATTGCGCGGAATTCCTCGCCGCAAACTGAGTTTTCGTCCAGCAGACGAAACGAGCCAAGGCCTGCCCTAACCGGCGGGCCTTTTCACTTTTTTGCGATTATTGTCATTTTTCCTGAATTTTTTCACACGGACCAGCGCAACCTGATCCGCCAAGCGCGGCAAACGCCGAATTGACGGCGTGTTCGCGATATTCGCGCTTGAGACACTTTCAACCGTTTGAAAGCACCGTCTAATCCTCGCGACCACAAAAATGACAATCCGCAAAATGGCAAAAACTGCCAATGCGACCTTATGTCCCGGCAAAATCCCCGCAAAAGCGCTTGAACTGGAGTGAATAAGTCAGGGTTGTGCCTGTTTCGGCTTTGCTGTAACGGGGCGGCTGGGAGGAGTGTTTTTAACACAAAACAAGAATCAGGTATGGCCGTGACTCCCATCGATCAAGACAAATCCCAGCTCACTGATCTTTCCTCAGACGCGCTTCCCTCCCATGCGCTTCCAATGAACCGCAGACAGGTTCTCAGCACTGCGCTCGCAGGGCTTGCAGCGACAGCGCTGCCGACATCCTCGCTTCTCGCCAATACGGCTACCAAGAAGGTCGACGTGCTTCTGATCGGTGGCGGCATCATGAGCGCGACGCTCGGCGTGTGGCTGCGTGAACTGGAGCCGACCTGGTCGATGCAGATGCTCGAGCGGCTGGACGGCGTGGCGCTTGAAAGCTCAAACGGCTGGAACAATGCCGGCACCGGCCATTCCGCGCTTGCCGAGCTGAACTACACGCCGGAAGACGACAACGGCAACATCAAGATCAGCCAAGCCGTCAACATCAACGAATCCTTCCAGATTTCCCGGCAGTTCTGGGCATGGCAGGTGCGTAACGGCGTTTTGAAGAACCCGCGCTCCTTCATCAACCACACGCCGCATATGAGCTTCGTCTGGGGCGATGAGAACATCGCCTATCTCGAAAAGCGCTACGAGGCGCTGAAGGCAAGCCCGCTTTTTGCGGGCATGGAATATTCCAGCGACCCCGAGCAGCTTAAGAAATGGGTGCCGCTGATGATGGAAGGCCGCGATCCTTCCCAGAAGATCGGCGCGACCTGGTCGCCGCTCGGCACCGACATGGAATTCGGCGAGATCACCCGCCAGTTCGTTTCGCATCTGCAAAGCGACCGGAATTTCGACCTGCAGGTCAACAGCGAGGTTTCCGATATCCAGCGCAATGCCGATGGCAGCTGGCGCGTGACCTATAGCAACCTGAAGACCGATGCTGAGCAGACCGTGGATGCGAAATTCGTGTTCATCGGCGCCGGCGGCGGTGCGCTGCATCTGTTGCAGATGTCCGGTATTCCGGAAGGCGACAATTACGCCGGTTTCCCGGTTGGTGGCTCGTTCCTGATCAACGACAATCCTGACGTGACGATGCAGCATCTGGCCAAGGCCTACGGCAAGGCCTCGGTCGGCTCGCCGCCCATGTCGGTTCCACACCTGGATACCCGCGTGCTTGGTGGCAAGCGCGTCATCCTGTTTGGACCTTTCGCCACCTTCTCCACCAAGTTCCTGAAGGAAGGCTCCTATTTCGATCTCGTCTCCTCCGTCACGACAAGCAATGCCTGGCCGATGGTGCGCGTCGGCATCGATGAATATCCGCTGGTGGAATATCTCGCCGGCCAGCTGATGATGTCGGACGACGACCGCTTTGCCGCGTTGAAGGAATATTTCCCGAACGCGAAGCAGGGCGAATGGCGCCTGTGGCAGGCGGGCCAGCGCGTGCAGATCATCAAGCGCGACGAGGAAAAGGGCGGTGTACTCAGGCTCGGCACGGAAATCGTCGCCGCGCAGGATGGCAGCATCGCCGGTCTGCTCGGCGCCTCCCCTGGCGCCTCCACGGCGGCACCGATCATGCTGAGCGTTCTGGAAAAGGTCTTCAAGGACAAGGTGGCAACACCGGAATGGCAGGCCAAGATCCGCCAGATCGTTCCGAGCTACGGCACCAAGCTCAATGACGACCCGGAAAAAGTGCAGCAGGAATGGGCCTATACGGCCGAACACCTGCAATTGCCGACCCCGCCGCAGATCGATCTTGGCGCGCTGAAGGGCGCGGGAGCGGCACCTGCTGGCGCGCCGGTGAAGAAGGTTCCGGATATCGCGCTCTAAGGCTTAGCCGCGATTTTAAGTTTGGACGCCGCGTGTCTTTGGATGCGCGGCGTTTCTGTTTAAGCAGGCCTTTAACACACACGCGTCATCCTGGCCTCTTCGCGAGGATCCATGGATTTCAACGGCTTGTGGATCCTCGGGTCAAAGCTGATGATGACGGAGGACAGGTTTTCGCGCGTCACAACATCCGGGATCGCAGCGAAATAGCTCGGCTGGTAGATGCACGCCGGCACCTGTGCACGCTGTTCTGATTTTGGAAGTGATGGCTGGGGCGCCAGGATTCGAACCTGGGAATGCCGGTACCAAAAACCGGTGCCTTACCGCTTGGCGACGCCCCAACAGGGCAGCTTGGGCGAAACGCCGCTGCCTGAACCGGGCCTGATTAGCAAAGCCTGCCCGACGCGGCAATGACCTGACGGCTTATTTTTTCACAAAATCCAAGCTTTTTGGATGCCGTGCCTGACATGGCATGTTAGGGCTTGGCGATTGCGCGGCTGAGGCTGCGGCTCTGCGTGGCATGGCATATTTCAGGAGGTCTTGATGGCGGACCCGGCATTCGATCTCGATTTCAGGCCGGCCTATGGCGAGGCGGTTCCCGTTGCCCCGCTCATCCAGCGCATCACCGTCAACAATCCTTCGGCGTTTACCTTCCATGGCACCAACTCCTATATCGTCGGCGACCGGTCCGTTGCCGTCATCGATCCCGGCCCGGAGGACGAGGCGCATTTTCAGGCGCTGATGGCGGCGCTTGATGGACGCGAGGTTACCCATATCTTCGTCAGCCACACACATCGCGATCACTCACCGCTTGCGCAGCGGCTGCGGCAGGCGACCGGCGCTATCACGGTTGCGGAAGGCCCGCACCGCGCCGCCCGGCCACTGCATGTGGGTGAGACCAATCCCTTTGCCGAAAGTTCCGATACGGCTTTCGTGCCGGATGTGGCACTTGGCGACGGGCAGAGCCTTTCCGGCGACGGCTGGGCGCTGACGGCGCTGCACACGCCGGGGCACACCGCCAACCACGCCGCTTTCGCACTTGATGGCAGCGGCATCGTCTTTTCCGCCGATCACGTCATGGCCTGGGCCACCACCATCGTCGCACCGCCTGATGGGTCGATGAGCGATTACATGGCCTCGCTGGAGCGCCTGCTCGCCCGCGACGACCGCCTGTTCCTGCCCGGCCATGGCGGCCCGGTCAACGATCCCGCAGCCTTCATGCGCGGGCTTCGCGCCCACCGCCGCATGCGGGAACGGGCGGTTCTGAAGCGCATCCGGGAAGGCGACCGGCGGATCGCCGATATGGTGAAGGTGATCTATGCCAGCACCGACAAACGCCTGCATGGGGCTGCGGCACTTTCCGTACTGGCCCATATCGAAGACCTGATCGAAAAGGGCGAGGTGCGGACCGAGGGTGCGCCTTCGTTGCTGGGGGAATATTTTCCGGCGTGAGGCTGGCGTGTGGGCGCAACGCTCATATCGGCGTCATCATATCCGGTTCAAACATTTCAACCACCGTCGCATTTTCCCGTCGTTCCGGCATTGAGCCGGAATGACGAAGAAGGAAACTGAGCCTCAATTGTCGTTCAGGCCCTGCATTTCCGCGTCCAGCGCATCGAGATAGGCTTCTGCGATTGCTGCACCCATGCCGAGATCGTGCGGGCCGTAACGGGAGGCAACGCGCACATCGACGATCGTGGTTTCCGCCTCCTCTTTCAGGCGGATGAGGATGTCGAAACGCAGGCCCCAGATGCGCGTGCGCTTTTCGCCCTGCATCAGCACCACGCCGCTGCCGTTAAAGAAGGTGGGCTGCGGTGCCTCGACCGGCCGTGCCATGGGAACCGGCACGATGGAGGGCAGGTCCTCTACCGGCGCTTCCTCGGTGGGCTGCGACTTGTCCTGTTCGGGAACGCCGACGGAGGGCGGCTCCACCGTGCCAATGACGCCTTTGGTATGGGTGATGCGGATGCTCTGGGCGGCGGCCATTTTTTTGGCGGCTGTGTAGATGCGGTCTATCGCACCTTCATAACGGCGTCCGGCAAGGCTCGCATAGGCCACCGCCTGCGCGTCCCGGTCCGCTTTTGCAACAGTGGCCGGTCTTGCCAGCCATTGCTGATTGGCAACGGGCGGCACCAGCCATTCCGGCGCATCGGCAAGATCGGTGGAGATGTCGTAAATCTTCGGCTGCTGCCAGTACAGAAATGCGCCGTAACCGACGACGCCGAGCGGCAACGCCGACAACAGCAGCGCGGCAAGCGCAGAAAGGCCGCCGCGCGCACCCGTGGTCCATAGCCGTTCAAGACCAACCAACGCCAGAAGCATTGCCACCAAAGCGATTCCAGCGGCAATCATCAGCAGGCCGACGAGATCGGGCGTTGTCAACGGTCCGAAACGGTGGATGCCGGCGGCGACAAGAAAAAGCGCCAGCGCCGCCATACCGAGATAGCGGGAAAGATAGGCTGCAACTGAAAAAGGCCGGACAAAACGCACAGTCATGGAAGCGGATATCCGTTAGATCGCATTGGCGTAAAAGCGTTGCACCCGAAATCTGGCAAGGGAATCACCTGCATATGATGTCATAGACCGGATTTGCGGTTAGGAAAACAAGGACGGGTCTGATCTGCGGGTAAAGTGCGTAAACCCGCCTTTGTCACGCCGGACTTGATCCGGCATCCAGCCACGGCGCGTCTGCATGGTGAAAGAAGCCTGCCGCGATCAAGGACTTGATCGCAATGGACCCCGGATCTGGTCCGGGGTGACGGCGTGGGAACGCAACGGCGTCAGCAAACGCAAACGCTCCTCAAGCCTCCGACATCGTTTTGAGCGCGTGAAAGCCCACGGCCACGATAGAGCGGAATATTTTTCCGCATTATCTCCCCTTAAGAGAATAATGCATCGGCAGTGCAACAAATACGCAAGCTCATCCCTTATTTGCTGAGGAAATCGGCGTATTCTTCGTCACTTCCTTCGAGAATGCGTGTAAAAAGTGCATTATCCTCGTTTTCTTGCATAAAAAAGAGACAAGCCATGTCACAGGCAACGACGCCAGCCCGCTCATCCGGGTCAAAACCCTTTTATCGCAACTTCGGCTTTCAGGTTCTGATCGCCATGGTCATCGGCCTGCTGCTCGGGCTCGTTGCGCGCAATATCGGTCCTGATGCCGCCGGCAGCCCGAACTGGCTTTCCGTGACGTTGCAGACCATCGGCAGCATTTTCGTGCAGCTGTTGCGCGCGCTGGTGCCGCCGCTGATTTTCACGGCCATCGTCGCCTCCATCGCCAATCTCAAGAACCTCTCCAATGCGGCAAAGCTCGTCTGGCAGACGCTTCTGTGGTTCGCCATCACGGCGCTGATCGCCGTGGTCATCGGCATCGTCCTTGGCCTCGTCATTCAGCCGGGCGTGAACACCGCGATTGCCAATACCGCAGCGGCAGCACCCTCCTCCACCGGTTCCTGGCTCGACTTCCTGAAGGGTCTCGTGCCGGCCAACGTGTTCGGCCTCGAGGCCTCGACCAAGGTCAATAACGGTTCCGCCAGCACCTCGCTGAACTTCAACGTGTTGCAGCTGCTCGTGGTGTCGATTGCTTTTGGTGTCGCGGCGCTGAAAGCGGGCAAGGCGGCGGAGCCGTTCCTTGCCTTCAACCAGTCGCTGCTTGCCATCGTGCGCAAGATCCTGTGGTGGGTCATCCGCCTCACGCCCATTGGCACCATCGGCCTGCTCGGTCGCGCCGTTGACCAATATGGCTGGACGACGCTTTCGCAGCTTGGCTGGTATGCGGCGGCCGTTTATATCGGTCTGGCGCTGGTTCTCTTCGTGGTCTATCCGGCGCTGCTTCTCGCCCATGGCCTGAAGCCATCGCGCTTCTTTGCGGGCGCATGGCCGGCAATCCAGCTCGCCTTCGTGTCGCGCTCCTCTATCGGCACCCTGCCCGTCACCGAAACCGTGACGGAAAAAAGCCTCGGCGTGCCGCGCGAATATGCTGCCTTCGCCGTGCCGCTCGGCGCCACCACCAAGATGGACGGCTGCGCCGCCATCTATCCGGCGATTTCGGCGATCTTCATCGCCCAGTTCTTCCAGGTGCCGCTCGGCATTCAGGACTATGTACTGATCGTGTTCGTCTCGGTGCTTGGCTCGGCCGCAACGGCGGGCCTGACGGGTGCCGTGGTGATGCTGACGCTGACGCTCTCCACGCTCGGTCTCCCGCTTGAAGGTGTTGGCCTGCTGCTCGCCATCGACCCGATCCTCGACATGGGCCGCACGGCCGTCAACGTCGCCGGTCAGGCGCTGGTGCCCACCATCGTCGCCAAACGTGAAGGCATTCTGGACGAGGCAGTCTACAACAACGCCAAGGACATCGAGGCACTCGATGACCGCGACGCGGTTCCTGCCTGAACAAAGAACGACTGAAAGTGGTGCCGCCGGGGTGGTACCCTCATATCTCTATGATGGGCGTCGCTATCACTTTAGCGATGCCCACATTGACAATAATCCCAAAAATATTGAAGTATAAATTTGCGAATCATCAATTTTAAATGCAATTATCCTAATATAATTATGGGAAACAAAATTGCACCGAGAAAAAATATGAAAAAATCGTCTATAATTCTCCTGAGTATTTTCTCCTTCATTGCACTCCCTAATTTGACCGCAGCAGCGGAAACAACTGTTGATTCCGTATCCTATTCGTGCGCCAACAACGAAGTCCTACGTGTAGTTTACGTCAACGGCGCCGATGGAAAAAGCTTCGCGATCCTCCAGCAGATGGAAGAAATGATACCTATGGCGGAAACAATATCGGCGTCCGGAGCGGTTTATAACGCAATAGACCCGAACTATAGCTACACTTTGCGCACGAAAGGCAGCAACGCCTCGCTTGAAGATAGCAGGGGCACGATACTGGACGGCTGCTCAGAGTAATAATGCAAAACAAGAACGGGTGGCGGCCGCGGCCATCCCTGGCGTGAAAAAGAAGATTGCGGCATCAGGTAATAGACGATGCAACTTTCCAGTCTTCACCCGCTTTTCCCGATCATGAAACAGGCGTATCAATCGCGGCAATAAAAGTGCCGCCCGGCTGTCATGTTCTAGGGAGAAACAAAATGCGCGTTTCCATCGTCTTAGGTTCGCTCGCCGCTCTACTGGCGCTCACCGCCTGCCAGACGCTGACGCCGGAAGAGCGCCGGGCGCGGGATGAGGCGACATGCCGGGGTTATGGTTTCCGCCCCGGCACCGACCCCATGGCGGGTTGCCTTCTCGATCTGGAAATGGATCGCCGCGCCGACAACCGCGCCTGGCAGGCGCAGATGAACCGCGACATGTTCTATCGGCCGGTGGTGGTGGAGCGGCGGATCATCGTCCAACCAAACCCCTGACCGGAATGAAGGCGACATTGCTGGCGGTTTCACCCTGCCTTGCCCTTGCGGCAAGTGTCGCCTGCGCGGCGGCAAGACGCGCGATGGGTACGCGGAAGGGCGAGCAGGACACGTAGTCGAGATCCGCATCCTCGCAGAAATGGATCGAGGCCGGGTCGCCGCCATGTTCGCCGCAGATGCCGAGTTTCAGCTCCGGACGCGTCTGGCGGCCGCGCTCGGCGGCAATGCGGATCAGTTCTCCCACACCGTCGAAATCGAGCGAGATGAACGGATCGCGTTCAATAATGCCCTTGCGCTGATAGGTATTGATGAAACGTGCCGCGTCGTCACGGGAAATGCCGAAGGTCGTCTGCGTCAGATCGTTGGTGCCGAAGGAGAAGAACTCCGCAGCTTCCGCAATCACATGTGCGCGCAACGCCGCACGCGGCAACTCGATCATGGTGCCGGTCAGATATTCGAGCGTCATGCCGGTCTCTTCCGCCACCTCGGCGGCCACAGTGTCGATGACAGCCTTGACGTAATCGAGTTCGGACCGGAGGCCGACCAGCGGCACCATGATCTCAGGCACGACAGGCGCACCGGTGATGCGCGCCGCGGCAACCGCAGCCTCAAAAATGGCGCGCGCCTGCATTTCGGCAATTTCGGGATAGGAAATGGCAAGCCGGCAGCCGCGATGGCCGAGCATGGGGTTGAATTCGTGCAGCGCATCCAGCCGCTGGCGGAATACGGTCTGCGGCATGCCCATGGCGGCGGCGACCTCTACGATCTCGCCATCGCTCTTCGGCAGGAATTCGTGCAGCGGCGGATCAAGCAGGCGGATCGTCACCGGCAGGCCGTGCATGATCTGGAAAAGCTCGGTGAAATCCGAACGCTGCATCGGCAAAAGCCGGTCAAGCGCTGCCCGCCTGCCCTTTTCGCTTTCGGCGAGAATCATCTCGCGCATCACATGAATGCGATCGCCTTCAAAGAACATATGCTCGGTGCGGCAAAGACCTATACCTTCTGCACCGAAAGCACGGGCGGCGCGGGCATCGGCCGGTGTATCGGCATTGGTGCGCACTGTCATACGGCGCAGATTATCGGCCCATTGCATCAGCTTGCCGAAGTCGCCTGACAGTTCAGGCTGCGTCATCGGCACTTCACCTTTCATCACCCGGCCGGAAGAGCCGTCGATGGTGATGACATCGCCGCGTTTCAGCATGCAGCCAACGCCGATCAGCACCTTGTTGCGCATATCGACGCGCATCGAACCCGCGCCGGTAACGCAGGGAATGCCCATGCCGCGCGCCACCACGGCGGCGTGGCTGGTCATACCACCGCGCGTCGTCAAAATGCCTTCGGCGGCATGCATGCCGTGAATATCTTCCGGACTGGTTTCGATGCGGACCAGAATGACGCTTCGGCCTTCGGCTTCCGCAGCGACCGCTTCTTCCGAGGTAAAGACAATCTCGCCGGTTGCCGCACCCGGGGAGGCAGGCAGGCCGGAGCCGATGATGGGCCGGGAAATACCGGGATCGATGGTGGGGTGCAGCAATTGGTCGAGCGATGACGGCTCGATGCGGCAGACGGCTTCTTCCTGCGAAATCAGCCCATCCTCGACCATATCGACGGCGATTTTCATGGCGGCGCGTGTGGTGCGCTTGCCGGAACGGGTCTGGAGCATCCAGAGCTTGCCGCGCTCGATGGTAAATTCCAGATCCTGCATGTCGCGATAGTGGGTCTCCAGCCGCTTGCAGATCACCATGAACTCGGCGAAAGCCTCCGGCATCAGCTTTTCCATGGAGGGTTTGTCGGAACCCGACGCCAGTCTCGCGGCCTCGGTGATGGATTGCGGCGTGCGGATGCCCGCTACCACATCTTCACCCTGGGCATTGACGAGGAACTCACCGTAAAGCTCCGCCTCTCCGGTGGAGGGATTGCGGGTGAAGGCAACGCCGGTTGCCGATGACGAGCCGAGATTGCCAAAGACCATGGCCTGGACGTTGACCGCCGTGCCCCAATCGCCGGGAATATTGTGCAGGTGCCGGTAGGTCACGGCACGGTGGTTCGTCCAGCTGGCAAAGACTGCGCCGATAGCGCCCCAGAGCTGAACATGGCAATCCTGCGGGAAAGCCTCTCCCAGCTCGTCCTCGATCAGTTGCTTGTAAAGCGCAACGACATGCTGCCACTCGACCGCCGACATATCGGTATCGTATTCATGGCCGAGCCGGCCTTTCTCGTCTTCGAGAATTTCCTCGAACAGCTCATGGTCGAGACCCATGACGACATCGGCATACATCTGGATGAAGCGGCGATAGCTGTCCCAGGCGAAACGGGCGTCGCCTGCATCGTGGCCCAGCGCCTGCACCGTGCGGTCGTTGAGGCCGAGATTGAGCACCGTGTCCATCATGCCCGGCATGGAGGCACGCGCGCCTGATCGGACCGACAACAGCAGCGGTGTCTGGCGGCCGCCGAATGTCTTGCCGGTCACGGCTTCCATGCCGTGAAGGCCGGCCATGACCTGCAGCTTCAGCTCTTCGGGGAGATCGCGGCCGTTCTTGTGATAAAGGGCGCAAGCATCGGTTATGATGGTGAGGCCGGGGGGAACGGGAAGGCCGAGACTTGCCATTTCGGCAAGGTTTGCACCCTTGCCGCCCAATATAGCAACGTCACCTGCCCGGCCTTCGGCAGCACCGTTGCCGAAGGTATAAACCCACTTTTTCATTCCACGCTCTCCACCCAGAAGCGTTGTCATTTTTCTATCATCTACAGCATTGGCAGCATGTTGGAAACGCCACAACGTCCAGTTTACATCGCAGTGCAGCATAATTGCGGCGAATTGCGCGCCAGAATTGCCGCAAAAGCAAAATAACAGCGTTACTGACGCATTCGTGTAGTGCGCAGAAACGGAGTGTTCCCTAAGCCATCCACATCGCCCAAAAAGAGATTATTCATGCAATTTACTCGCCGCCACACGTTGAAATTTGCCGGAATTTCTTGCGCCGCCACCGCCCTTGCCGGTGCTCTTAGAGCAGAAGGCGACCCACCAGCAGCAAGTGCAGGCACCGCCCTTCCCTTTGCGCTGACCACGCCGATGCATGTCAGTCAGGCAGCGCTTCGGGTGCGCGATCTCGATCCGATGATCGATTATTACCGTTCCGTGCTCGGGTTGAATGAGGTTGCGCGCAACGCACGGGGCGTGACGCTCGGCGCCGGCACCGTTCCCCTGCTTGATCTCGTTCACAAGCCAACGGCGGATTATGAAAGCCCCACCTCAGCCGGCCTGTTCCACATCGCCTACCTGATGCCCACCCGCAAGGATCTGGCGCGGTGGCTGGTACATGCGGCGTTAAGGCAGGTGCCGCTCACGGGCTTTGCCGACCATAATGTCAGTGAAGCGGTCTATCTCAACGATCCCGAAGGCAACGGCATCGAGGTTTACAGCGACCGGCCGAAGGACACATGGGTCTGGAGCGGCAGCGTGGTTAAAATGGGGACCGAACCGCTCGACGTCGATGATCTCGTAACGCTGACCGACACCAAAAAGAGCGATTACGAGGCCGCACCTTCCGGCATGCGCATCGGGCATATTCACCTGCGGGTCGGCGAGATTGCCACCGCACGCGCCTTTTACGAGGAAGCCGTCGGTCTCAAACCGACGCAGGATGCCCGTTCGGATGCCTCCTTCCTGTCATCGGGCGGATATCACCACCATCT
Organism: Agrobacterium sp. SORGH_AS_0745; assembly: GCF_030818995.1. NCBI lineage: Bacteria > Pseudomonadati > Pseudomonadota > Alphaproteobacteria > Hyphomicrobiales > Rhizobiaceae > Agrobacterium > Agrobacterium sp. SORGH_AS_0745. Next base: position 1,469,784 of record NZ_JAUTBI010000003.1, on the reverse strand, counting down.
GGCCGTCAACACATGGAACAGCCGGGGCGCGAAAGAGCGCAACGCCACCGAAACCGGCCTCGACTGGTTCTCTCTTGCCATCAAAAATCCCACGGACCTTGAAGCGCAGAAAACGCGGCTGCGGGCGGCCGGTTATGTGCTGGTGGAGATGGAAAACAAGGTTGTGGAAGCGATTGATCCGTGGGGCACGCGGCTGCGGTTGGTGCCGGTATAAGAGGGCGGCAAGTCGGCTGGTTTCCTGTGACTGGTTGAGGAACGAGGGACGCGAGGCACAAGACCAAAAAAAGCCTTGCGAGGCCACGGCAGCGACCTCGCAAGGCTTTCCATCCGGTACAGGAAACCGGATGGGGGGTCTGGAAAGAGCCCAAATTCCTTTCAAAAAGACATAGCAAAATGCCGCGCATTGTCGCCCACCCGAATGGGTGATGCGGCCAGATAAATTCGCGATGGACAAGGCTTAAGGGGTAGACCCGGAACGGGAAACTCAGACGGCTTCGCGCAGTTGCTCGGCAGTCTGCAAATCCACAGAAACCAGTTGCGACACGCCCTGTTCGGCCATGGTGACGCCGAAGAGACGGTTCATGCGCGCCATGGTGATGGGATTGTGGGTGATGATGACGAAACGCGTTTCGGTGGAGGCAACCATTTCGTCCATCAGATTGCAGTAACGCTCGACATTATGGTCGTCGAGCGGCGCGTCCACCTCGTCCAGCACGCAGATCGGTGCGGGATTGGTGAGGAAGACTGCAAAGATCAGCGCCATGGCCGTCAGCGCCTGTTCACCGCCGGAAAGCAGCGTCATGGTCTGTGGCTTCTTGCCAGGAGGACGGGCGAGAATTTCCAGGCCGGCTTCCAGCGGATCGTCGGATTCGATCAGCTGCAATTCCGCCGTGCCGCCACCAAACAGATGGGTGAAAAGCCGCTGGAACTGCGAATTGACCACATCGAAGGCCGCAATCAACCGTTCACGGCCTTCGCGGTTGAGGTTCTGGATACCGGCGCGCAGCTTGCGCACAGCGTCGATGATATCGTCGCGTTCCTTGATGAGGGCCGCGAGCTTGGCGGACAGCTCCGCCTGCTCTTCCTCGGCACGCAGGTTGACGGCGCCCAGCCTCTCACGCTCGATCTTCAGCCGGTCGAGATCGCGCTCGACATCGCGAATATCTGGCTTCGGCTGGTCGGGACCAAGGCCGGTCAGGCGCAACGCCATATGCGGCTCGGTATTTAGCGTTTCGCGGATGCGATGTTCGGTTTCCTGCCGCTTCTCGCGGGCGGAAACAAGCCGCTCTTCGGCGCGGCCGCGCTTTTCACGGGCTTCTGCCAGTTCGGAAAGAGCGGTGGTTGCAACGCGGTCGGCGGCGCGTTGCAGGTTTTCCGCCTCCGCCAGCCGGTCCGCGGCCAAGCGGCGGGCGTCTTCGGTTTTCTGAAGCTCGGTCAGGAGGTTGCGGCGTTTCTCGTCGAACTCTTCCGGCGCAATGTCCAGTTCGGCGATTTCCTCGCGCGCCTCTTCCTCACGCTCGCGCAGGGTGGCGATGTGATCGGCGGCACTGGCGGCCCGCGATGCCCAGGTGGAGCGCTCCTGCGCGATTGCCTGAAGCCGGCGCTGGCGGCTTTCCGCCTCGCGGCTCACCCCCTCGTGGCGGGCGCGCGCTTCTGCCAGCAGGCCACGGTCTGTCGCGACTTCCAGCTGGCTTTCACGCAGGCGCAGATCAAGGGCGGAAAGATCCGGTGCATCTTCCATTTCGATGCGGGCGTTTTCTTCCTGAACGACGATCTCGTCGATCTGCGCGCCGATCTGGTTCAGCGCTTCCGAGACGATATCCCGGCGGCGCAGAAGATCGCCCGAGGCGCGTTCGGCTGATGTCAGCGCCTCTCGTGCCTCGGCAAGATGACGCGTCACCAGTCGGCTTCTGTCGCGCACTTCCGAAAGCCGCAACTCGGCGCTTTTGATGTCGTCGGTCCTGATGGAGAGCTGTTCTTCGGCCTCCTCCAGACTGAAACGGGCCTCTTCCAGTTCCGTCTCGATTTCGGCAAGCCGGTTCTTTTGTGCCAGACGAAGGGCGGCGGCTCCCGGCGCATCAGCGCTGGCGATGTGGCCATCCCAGCGAAACAGCGCGCCCTCGCGCGTCACCAGCCGCTGACCGGCCTTCAGCGACGGCATCAGGCGCAAGGCTTCCGCAGTGTCGGCTGCAACGCCGATCTGGGCGAGACCGCGCCTTAATGCGTCCGGCGCCTGCGCATAGTTCAGAAGCGGCTTGACGCCCTGCGGCAAAGCAGGATCGCCCGCACCATCGCCATTGCCGGCCCAATAGGCGGGAGCAGCGGGATCAAGGGCACTTTCGAGGTCGTCGCCAAGGGCTGCACCAAGCGCTGCCTCAAAACCACGTTCCACCGTCATTTCTTCCGCCACCGGCGTGAAGCTGCCATTGGCGGCAGCACTGGCCGCCAGGATTTTGGTGATGGTGCGCGCTTCCGTATCCAGAGCGTTCAGCCGGTTTCTCGCCGTTTCCAGCGGGCCGCGCGCCAGCGCTTCGGCGGAACGCGCCTCGGCAACGGCGGCTTCGGCTTCCTCCGCCACGATCAGAGCATCTTCCACCGCGATCTCGGCTGCCTCGACCGCCTCGCGGCGCTCCGAAGGATCGGGAAGGCCGGAAAGTTTTTCATCGACGGCATCGATCTCGGAGGATGCCTCCTGCGACTGGCGTTCCAGCCGGAGTTTACGATCGGAAAGCTCGCGGATCGCCCGTTCCAGCTGCTGGCGCCCGGCGGCGGCCTCGGCGCGCTCGGCGGTGATGGCAGTGAAAACGGTTTCGCTTTCAGTCAGTTTAGCGGCAGCTGCCTCAAAGGCTTCGCGCATCTCTTCGGCATGACGACCGGAATCGGCGAGAATTTCGAGAAGGTCTGCCTCTTCCTCATCGAGCCGTGCAAGGATCTGGGCGTTATCAGAGACAAGCCGTTCTTCGCGAACGATGTCTTCGCCAAGCTGCGATAGACGGCGCGCCAGCTCATCACGGCGGCGCAGCAGGCGGTTAGCCTCGTCATCCAGCTGGGTGCGGGCAATCTGTAGACGTTGCAGGGCGGCAGCGACACGCGCTTCATCCTCGCGCAATTCCGGCAGCTTCAGGCTGGCAATGCCCTGCTGTTTGGCCGCCTCCATCTGCGCCTGCGCCTTTTCGGCAACGATGTTCGTGGCTTGATTAAGCGCGCTTTCCGCTTCGCCTTCGGCTTCCTTGGCTTCTACCCAGCGGATATGCAGCAGGGTCGCCTCGCGGGCGCGGATATCCGCCGACAGCATCTTGAAACGGTTGGCCTGCCGCGCCTGGCGTTTCAGGCTTTCGATCTGGCTTTCAAGCTGGGCGGTCACATCCTCCAGCCGCTCCAGATTGGTCTCCGCAGCACGCAGGCGAAGCTCCGCTTCATGGCGGCGGGAATGCAGGCCGGAAATGCCGGCCGCCTCTTCCAGAAGCTGGCGGCGGGCCTGCGGCTTGGCATTGATGAGTTCACCGATACGCCCCTGCCCCACCATCGAGGGCGAACGCGCGCCGGTGGAGGCATCGGCAAACAGAAGCTGCACATCCTTGGCGCGCGCTTCCTTGCCGTTGATGCGATAGACCGAGCCGTTTTCGCGCTCGATGCGGCGCGTCACCTGAATTTCATCGGCATCGTTGAAGGCGGCGGGCGCGGTGCGATCGGAATTGTCGAGATAAAGGCCGACCTCGGCGGTGTTGCGGGCCGGGCGATTGCCGGAACCAGAGAAGATGACGTCATCCATGCCGGATGCGCGCATGTTCTTATAGGAGTTTTCGCCCATCACCCAGCGAAGCGCTTCGACCAGATTGGACTTGCCGCAACCATTGGGACCGACGACACCGGTCAGACCCGGCTCGATGATGAATTCCGAGGGTTCAACGAAGGATTTGAAACCGACGACGCGGAGCTTGTTGAACTTCATGCCGCTCCGCTCCGCCTGAAATAACGGCAATAAAAAACGGGCGAACGGAAATATCCGCCGCCCGTTCCTTTGAGGGTTCGGCGATCAGAGCAGCTTGTCGATGACAGCCGACATGGTTTCAACCGACATGTCTCCCGCGTATTTCTTGCCGTTGATGATGAAAGTCGGCGTGGAGTTGACGCCGAATTCCGTCGCACCGCGTTGCATCGTTGCGTTCACATCATCCAGAAGCTTCTGGTTCGTCAAGCAGGCCTCGAAAGACTCCTGTGAGAAACCGGCCATTTTCGACAATTGCAGCAGGGCCGCACGGGCATCCTGGGCTGTTGCCCAGCTCTGCTGCTGCTTGAACAGCATGGAAACGAACGGGAAATACTGTCCTTCCGGTGCGCAGCGCGCCAGCATGAAGGCAGCAGCGGCACGCGGATCGAACGGGAATTCGCGGATGACGAAATAGGCCTTGCCGGTATCGATGTATTTCTTCTTGATCTCGTCAAAGGTCTTGTTGTGGAAATTGGCGCAATGCGGGCAGGTCATCGACATATATTCGACGATCTTGACGGGAGCGTTCGCATCGCCGAGCGCCGCTTCCGGCAGCGGACCGGGCTTCAACACCGCAGCCATATCCACGTCACCGGTGGATTCAGGCAATTCCTGCGCCTGGGCAACGCCCGGCGTGAAGGCAAACGGCAGGGCCGTGGCAAGGGCAGCAAGTGCAACGCCGCCGAGAAGGCTGCGACGGGAAATGGTCAGTTCGGAAAAATGCATGAAAGCACCTGTTGGTAATAGACTCTATTGTCTGTTGATTCCGATATAGCGACGGCCTGTTCATCACAAGCGGGGTTTTGAACTCTTCTTGTCAAAGAATTGTGACCAGTCAAGGACCGTGCGCGACATCAAATCGTCCCGCCCCGCGGCTTCTTCTTCTGCATCACCGCCGTGCCGAGCCTTTCCACTGCCTTGCGCAGCGCTTCGCTCTCTATGCCGTCCATCATGTCGTCGAGACGTTTTGCCGCATCACCGCGCAGCGGCGGCGGCTTTCGCCGGCGGGGAACGGGCTGCGATACCGGCTTCTGCACGATCCTGATCTGGCGTACCGCCGGAAAGCCAAAAAAGCCGTTGATGCGGGCGATGAGCTCGCCCTGTGCATGGGTGAGGAACAGAGCCCGCGCGCCTTCGCAGGCAATCGTCAGCACGCCCGGCTGGTAACCGCCGCGATCCGGCCCCTCGTCGCGACGCGGCCAGGTGATCTTTTCCGGCCGCGTGCAATCGGCAAAGTCATCGCCGGCGATCTCGTCCCACGAGCCGAGCAGCGCCGTGTTGATGCCCGCCCGTTTAGACAGGAGGGGATCCATGATGCCATTGGCTATTTCGGCAATCTGGATGACGCCTTTGCGTGGATATCGCATTTTTCACTCGGGTTTCAGGACCGGACAGTCCGGAGCTTCTTGATAGGTCGGTATGAATGGCCCAACTATAGGCCGAATCGAAGAGAAACGGCAAACCATGCTTCAAAAAACCGCCCCGTCATCGCACGCGCAGATGCTGCTCGCATGGTACGACCGCCACCATCGCGAGTTGCCTTGGCGCACCTCGCCGGCCATGGCGGCACAAGGAAAACGTGCCGATCCCTATCATGTCTGGCTTTCCGAAGTGATGTTGCAGCAGACGACGGTGCAGGCGGTTAAACCCTATTTCCTGAAGTTCCTCGCAACGTGGCCTCATGTCAGCGATCTGGCGGCGGCACCGGTTGAGGATGTGATGGCTGCATGGGCGGGACTTGGTTATTACGCCCGCGCCCGCAACCTGAAAAAATGTGCGGAAGCTGTGGCGAAAGAGCATGGCGGCGTCTTTCCCGATACCGAAGAGGGCCTGAAGAAGCTGCCCGGCATCGGCGACTATACATCTGCTGCCGTGGCGGCCATTGCGTTCAACCGGCAGGCGGCGGTGATGGACGGTAATGTGGAGCGCGTCATCTCCCGCCTTTTCGCCATAGATGCACCCCTGCCCGGCTCGAAACCCGCCATGAAGGCGAAGGTGGCGGAGCTTACGCCTCCCGACCGGCCGGGCGATTTTGCGCAGGCGATGATGGATCTCGGTGCGACGATCTGCACGCCGAAGCGCCCTGCCTGCGCGCTCTGTCCGTTCAATGGCGGCTGTCTGGCGCTTGCCCATGACGAGCCGGAGCGGTTTCCGGTCAAGGCCGCGAAAAAGGCAAAACCGGTGCGGCTGGGAGCCGCCTTCGTGGCGGTGAATGCAAGCGGCGAAATTCTGCTGCGGCGGCGCATAGAAAGCGGCCTTCTCGGTGGCATGACGGAGGTGCCGACAACAGCATGGACCGCCCGCGTGGATGGCGGCACCGACACGAGCCACGCGCCTTTTGCCGCGTCTTGGCAAGCGGCGGGCGTCATCGTGCATGTCTTCACCCATTTCGAGCTGCGGCTCACCGTCTATCGGGCACAGGTACCGGATGGGCTTGAAACCGGCGCGGATGACGGATGGTGGGAGCCGGTTACAAATCTTGACGCGCAAGCTTTGCCGACGGTGATGAAAAAAGTCATCGCACAGGCTATTCCATCCGCATTCGATGAAAGCAGGAAGTTTCGATGACCAAGATTGAGCATATCGTATTCGACATCGGCAAGGTGCTGATCCACTACGATCCGCATATTCCCTATAGCCGCCTCATTCCCGATGCCGACGAGCGCAAATGGTTCTTCGAGAATGTCTGCACCCATGACTGGAACCTCGAACAGGATCGCGGACGCGGCTGGGAAGACGCCGAGGCGCTGCTGATGGAGCAGTTTCCCGAGCGGGAAGAGCATATCCGCGCCTTCCGCAAGTTCTGGCATGAGATGGTCTCGCATTCCTATGACGACAGCGTCGCGATCATGACCGGCCTGATCGATAACGGTCACGACGTGACGATGCTGACCAACTTCGCCTCAGATACCTTCCGCGAAGCGCAGAAGATGTTCCCCTTCCTCACCCTGCCGCGCGGCGTGACGGTCTCTGGCGATGTGAAGCTGCTGAAACCGGATGTGGCGATCTACGAGTTGCACGCGAAGGAATTTGGCCTCGACCCTGCCGCAAGCATCTTCATTGACGATACGCTTGTGAATGTCGAAGGCGCCAAGGCCGCCGGCTGGCAGGCCGTGCATTTTACCGGAGCGGAAAAGCTGAAGCAGGATCTGCAATCCTACGGCGTGGATGTCTGACAGACCATCAGATCCAAAAAGAAAATTGGCGCAGGCGGAAATGGCGGTCTCCTGCCTGCGCCAGTCCTGCCGCAAGCGGCATGGGACAGCAATGTTTTCGTGAACTTTCCAAACCGGATTTTCACAACCATTGCTTTGCGTAGGACACTATGACCGTTCTCTTGCGCGAAACTTGTCTGGCTAAATTTAGATATTCAAAAATACCAACGCCCGACACCGAAGTGCCGGGCGTTGGTCGTTCTCCATCCGGGACTGAAGGTACTAAACCGGACGGAGACGTATGCTGACAATGGCGGGCGGTGGATCGTTGCCTTCAGCCTTTTGGGCTTTAGACTGTCAGGCCTTTGCCAGTTCACTGCGGATGATTGTTCTCAGATCATCGATAGGCTTCAGCTGGTCGCCATCCTCGAAGTGCCAGAACGTCCATCCGTTGCATGCGTCGAGACCCTGCACCTTTGCACCAAGACGGTGAATGGAGCCGGCAGTCCCGCCGGATGCAATCGTACCATCGGCACGAATAATGGCGCTATAACGGCGCTTTGCATCGGTCAGCACCTGGCCGGGACGGACGAGACCGCTTTCCACCAGAGTGTTGAAGGCAACACGCGGTTCGGCCCTCTTGCCGGTCATGACGGTCAGCTCCGCCTTGCCGAGCGGCTCGACGGCGGCGATGCGGGCAGAGGCCGCGTCGATGTAATCCTGTTCGCGTTCGATACCAACGAAGTGGCGGCCGAGACGTTTTGCAACCGCACCCGTGGTGCCGGAGCCGAAGAACGGGTCGAGCACGATGTCGCCAGGCTTGGTGGAGGCCATGATGATGCGTGCCAGCAATGCTTCCGGCTTCTGGGTCGGATGCACCTTTTTGCCGTCGTCACCTTTCAGCCGCTCATGGCCGCTGCAAATCGGGAACAGCCAGTCGGAGCGCATTTGCACGTCATCGTTGGAGGCCTTCAGCGCTTCGTAATTGAAGGTATAACCCTTGGCTTTCGGATCGCGGCTCGCCCAGATCATGGTCTCATGGGCGTTCTGGAAACGGCGGCCCTTGAAGTTGGGCATGGGATTGGTCTTGCGCCAGACGATATCGTTCAGGATCCAGAAATCGAGGTTCTGGAGCATGGAACCGACACGGAAGATGTTGTGGTAAGAGCCGATGACCCAGATGGTACCATTCGGCTTCAGCACGCGGCGGCAGGCCAGCAGCCAGGCGCGGGTGAAGGCATCATAGGCCTCGAAGGAGGAGAACTGGTCCCACTCGTCATCGACCGCATCAACCAGCGACTGATCTGGCCGGTGAAGCGTACCGCCAAGCTGGAGGTTGTAGGGCGGATCGGCGAAAATCGCATCCACCGACTGGCTCGGGAGGGCATCCAAGGCAGCGACACAATCACCTTTGATTATGCTGTCTTTCCAGGCGTCACTCTCGCCCGCACGATCAAAACCGGCACGCCGAAAATCGGCCAGCGGAAAAACTGCTGCCATTGGTACTCGCTCCATACGCTTACTCTCTACTGATGCTTATGGTTACCGAAGATGGTTATCAAAGCCTGAACAAGTCACGGAAAATGCGAAATAAATGGCTGTTGCGGCCGACACGCGCAATTTGCTGGCGCGGGCGGGGAACCCGAAGTGGCGCAAAAACGTTGTGCACAACAGGTTGTCCTGTTCCGCATGTCGGTGCTGGCAATACCGGCAACTCAGGGGGTAATCCGAAATGACGTCCGTAACGCGAGTGGCTTCTTTTTCAGTGCATGCCTTTTCCGCGGCTCTTCTTCTGGCGGCGCTGCCGTCAAGCTTGGGGGCGCAGGAGCCGGCACCGCTATACAACGTCGTCACCGACGCTGTGCTGTTCGATGGCGGCCCCTCGCTCGGCAACAGCGACAGGGTGCGTTGGGATTTTTACAAGGCTGACCGGGCCGGAGTGCGCAGCGACGTCAATGCCGGCGGCTCCTACGACGCCACCTTCGAAGCGAAGCTGCCGGCGGGCAAATATGTCGGCGTGGCAGCACTGGGCAACATCCGTCGCGAAATACCCTTTGAGGTGAAGGAGGGAAGCCTAACGAGGCCAAAGGCGAATTTCGACGCGGCGGAACTGACGGTGGTGCCAAAACGCAGCCCCGGCGGCGATGTGGAAAGCCAGGCGAAAACCGAAATCACCAAGGACGATTTCAAGGACAGCGTCTACGGGCAGAACACGACCTTCGTGCCTGCGGGCGAACTCCTCCTCACCGGCAGCATCGGCCCTGCGCGTGCGCAGGAAACGCTTGCCATCAAGGCGGGCGAGACGATCAGCCACGATCTAGTCATCCCGAGCGGCGTGGTCGTTGCCAAGGCGGCCTATACGGACGGTGGCAAGGCTGTGGAAACGGACGATATCCGTTTCGAAGCGCTTTCAGCCAAGGAGACGCTTGATGGCACTCGCCAGACCATCAACGGCGTTTACGGCACCGGCAAAACCATGGAAATGCCTGCCGGCGATTTCGTGATGCGCGCGCGTCTGGGCAAGGTCATGGTGGAACAGCCATTCACGGTAACTGCCGGAAAGCGCACCGAGATCAACCTCAACCTCGATGCTGGTGTTCTGGCAATCACGGCACCGGGTGCGGAGCGGATCGACATCGTCGAAACGACCAAGGACCTCCAGGGTACGCAAAAGGAAATCTCCGGCCGTTACGGCAACCGGCATCAGGAGACCCTGCATCCCGGCGATTATTCGGTGAAGGTGAGCTACGACAAGAAATCCGGGCGCGAGCCGAAGGAGATCAAGGCGACGGTCAAGGCCGCCGAGAGAACCGAGACGAATGTGCCGCAGTAGCAGTAAGCCGATGCCCGGCCGGGTGCGGCGGCGGCTCGCCAATCTTCACGCCGGTAAATCCTGATGTCGCGATGCGATCGCACAGCCTAATCCACTGGCAGCCGCGACAGGCCTGCCGGATGTCTCCGGCGGCGAAGGCCAGACGCATTTTCTCCAGTAGCTCCGGCGTTGCCCGCAGCCGCTTTCCGGCGGTGATTGTCTCGTTCAAAAGCGTTGAAACCGAAAGCCGGGCCGCCTCGTCCCTCTGCACCACGCCCTCGTTGAAACAGTGGGCATGGCTTTCGCACAACAGGCCAACGCAGATATCGTCCGGCCCATCGACCAGCTCGATATCCTCTTCGCCGGCGTTCAGCCGAGCGGCGACACGGTCGTAGTTTTCGACAAAACCGGAGGTATATCCCTTCCCCACATAGGTCAGCATGCAGAGAAGGTGATGGGGGCGAAGGCGGACCGTCACAGGGCGCGTTTCCGATCAAGGAAACAGATCGGCGGACAAAGGAAAAATCCGCTCCGTGATTTCGCCGTATCAGCAGCCATACATGCTCCCTTCACACACCGCGGATCGTCATCGCGGGCGGATATCGATAACCGACTTTTCCGGCGGAGTCCAAACGAGCCCAGCCAATCGTTCCCGGCCTATCCGACGATGGCAAAGGCGTCGTGCACCGAGCCTGAAGGGGTGCGGATTGCCTTGCGGCCGATCCATTGCACATGCCCGTCGAGAATTCGCACCGCCTCCTCGGCACGGCCGCCGCGCAATGCGTCGAGGATTGCGCGGTGATCGGTATCCGTGCGGCGCTCCCATCCTGCCCGCCAGGCGGAAAACAGGAACCGGGCGCTCGCGGCATGCAGGCCGTCGATCGCCTCCATCAGGCGCGGCATGTTGCAAGGCGCCGTGATGAGGCGGTGGAAGCGGCGATTGGCCTCTTCCCAATGCTGCACGTCGACCGCGCTATCGCCTTCGAGCGTGGCGGCCTCCGCCTGGTCGAGAATGGCTGAAGTCATGTTTGGAATGGCGTGGCGCAGGGCCAGAACCTCAAGCGCGGCGCGCATTTCCGCGACTTCGCGCACATCGGCGAGGCCGAAATCCGCGACCCGCACGCCGCGGCGCGGAATGCTGGCGGCCAAGCCCTGCGCCTCCAGCCTGCGGAACGCTTCGCGCACCGGCACATGCGATGCGCCGAATTCGGCGGCGATGTGATCCTGCCTCAGACGTTCACCCGGCGACAGCTCACCGCGCACGATGCGGTCAGCCAGTGTGCGGCTGATGCGTGCGGCAATGGTATCTTCGGGTCTGGTTTTCGCTGTCTTTGGCATAACATCCCATAACGCATCCGGCGCTGATCTGTGTAGCGGTTTTTGCACGCAGGAAACGCGCAAAGCCAAATCCCAGCTATGAGCCGGGCGCGACCGACCCTTGCGGGCCAGCCGGTTGAGATTGACGCGGACTTGGTCTAAAAGCCCGGGCATCACTTTTTTCCAAGGCAAATCCGATACAGGGAGCGCCCATGAGCGGCTTCGACCTCATTATTTTCGACTGTGACGGCGTTCTGGTCGATTCCGAAATCATCGCCGCACAGGTGGAGTCCCGCCTTCTGACCGAGGCCGGGTATCCGATCTCCGTCGAGGAAATGGGCGAGCGTTTCGCCGGCATGACCTGGAAGAACATCCTCCTGCAGGTGGAAAGCGAAGCCAGCATCCCGTTTTCCGCATCGCTGCTCGACAAGTCGGAAAAGCTGCTCGACGCGCGGCTGGAACGCGACGTGAAGATCATCGAGGGCGTCAAGTTCGCTCTGTCGCGACTGACGACACCGCGCTGCATCTGCTCGAATTCCTCCAGCCACCGCCTCGACATGATGCTGACGAAGGTGGGCCTGAAACCCTATTTCGCACCACATATCTACTCCGCCAAGGATCTCGGAGCCGACCGCGTCAAGCCGAAGCCGGATATCTTCCTGCATGGCGCAGCCCAGTTCGGCGTTTCACCGGATCGCGCCGTCGTAATCGAGGATTCCGTGCACGGCGTGCATGGTGCAAAGGCAGCCGGCATGCGCGTCATCGGCTTCACCGGCGCATCCCACACCTATCCCAGCCATGCCGACCGGTTGACGGATGCGGGCGCGGAAACGGTGATTTCACGCATGCAGGACCTGCCCGCCGTTATTGCAGCGATGGCGGAATGGGAAGGCGCTTTTTAATCTCTGGCTTTGTCACAAACGCCACTTCGTCATGCTCGGGCCTGTCCCGAGCATCTGCAACGCGTTGATTTTGCTATACGTGTTTGAATCCTCGGGACGGGCCCGAGGATGACGTTGCGTATGAGCCATGGTTTGTTTGCGATCTGCCCGGAAGCCCGCAAAAGCAGCCTCCGGTTTTTACATTTCGGCCGTCAAATCACCGGCGCTTGGTCTTGGCCTTAGCGCCCTGCTCGGCAAAACCGATATAGACACTGACCGACCTCGGTGCGCCGCCCGGTCCGTTGGGAATGGCGACATGATCGTTGTTGAAGATGAACTGCGTGCCGGCACTGCCTGCAGCAACGTCGATGGCGAAATTGGTCGTTTCGCCGTAAATCTCGCCGTCGCCGTCCTTAACGGTGACGCGGATCGGTACGGTCACGCGGCCGGGCTTCGACATCGGGCCGGGAACGAGACGGCCCTGAGCCAGCACGTTTACCGTCAGCGTGGTTTCGTTCGCGGTACAAGAGCGCGTCGTGTCTGACAGCGAAACCTGATAGGCGAGCTTCTGCGGATCGTCCTTTGCGCCACCGGCATAGACGCGGTGGACGGCATTGGCATCGAGAACCGTGACCGTCGGGCAGTTGGCCTGCACCACCGGAGCAACGGCATTTGCCTGCGCCGCCGGAGGGTTGACGGCAAGCGAGTCTGACGGATTGGAGGAATTGCATCCTGCAACAACGGCCAGAAGCGACATCGCGGCGGACAAACGCAAGAAATTCCCTGACACTCTTCTAATTCCCTCTCCATTGTCCCGGAACCGAACCGGAGACGCTGTTTATTGACCTTTCACGCAGGTTGGCGATGGTCTATAGCAGCGACGCCGGAAAAAATCGATTGGCATGTTTGGTTTTGCTTGAATTTTCAAAAAAGCCCTTCATTACCTCGCCAATCGCCTCATTCCGGCGGGATGCTGCTGATAAAGAGCCGGTAACGGCAACGGACAGACCGGTAAACGACAAGGGACTATCTCGTGAAATATGTATCGACCAGGGGTGCGGCCCCTTCGCTTGGTTTCTGCGACGCGCTTCTGGCGGGCCTTGGCCGTGATGGCGGGCTTTACGTGCCGCGCGAATGGCCCTCCATGTCGAAAAATGAAATCCGCAACCTGCGCGGCAAGTCCTATCAGGACATCGCGTTTGAGGTTCTCTACCGTTTCACCGGTGGTGAAATTCCGGCCGACAAGTTCAGGGCGATGATCGACGACGCCTATGCGACGTTCCGCCATCCGGCCGTAGCACCCCTGACGCAGACCGGGCCGAACACCTTCGTACTGGAGCTTTTCCACGGCACCACGCTTGCCTTCAAGGACGTGGCGATGCAGCTTCTCGCCCGCCTGATGGATTATACGCTGGCTGAGCGTGGAGAGCGCGCCACCATCGTCGGCGCCACCTCCGGCGACACGGGCGGCGCAGCCATCGACGCCTTTGCCGGGCGCGAGCGCACCGACATCTTCATCCTTTTCCCCAATGGCAAGGTCTCTCCGGTGCAGCAGCGCCAGATGACGACCTCCACCGCCTCCAACGTGCATGCGCTGGCGATCAACGGCAATTTCGACGATTGCCAGAACCTCGTCAAAGAAATGTTCAACGACGCGAAGTTCCGCGACGGCGTCAAGCTTTCGGGCGTCAACTCCATCAACTGGGCGCGCATCATGGCGCAGGTGGTCTATTATTTCACGGCGTCCCTGTCGCTTGGCGGTCCCGACCGGAAGATTTCCTTCACAGTTCCAACGGGCAATTTCGGTGATATCTTCGCCGGTTACGTCGCCAAGAAGATGGGCCTGCCGATCGACAAGCTTGTCATCGCCACCAACGACAACGACATTCTGGCGCGCACGCTGAAGACCGGCCGTTACGAGATGCGCGGCGTCACGCCCACCACCTCGCCCTCGATGGACATCCAGATCTCGTCCAATTTCGAGCGGCTGCTGTTTGAGGCCTATGGCCGCGATTCCGCTGCGGTAAAGGCATCGATGGATGGCCTCAAGCAATCCGGCGCGTTTGAAATCCCGCCGCATGCGCTGAAATTCATCAAGAAGGATTTCCGCGCCGGCCGTGCCACCGAAAAGCAGGTGGCGGCGACGATCCGCGATACGCTTGAGAAAACCGGTTACCTGATCGATCCGCATACGGCGACCGGCGTTTTTGTGGCGGAAAAACACGAAAAGGCATCAAGCCCGATGGTGGTCCTGTCCACTGCCCATCCGGCTAAATTCCCGGCCGCCGTAAAATCCGCTTGCGCAATCGACCCGGCGCTTCCAGTATGGCTAGCTGACATTATGAACCGGGAGGAGCGTTTCGACATTCTGGACGCAGAGCTGAAGACGGTGGAAACCTTCATCGGCAGCCACGCACGCGCCGGCAAATAGAGACGCGGAAAGACTTGATATGAGAGTTAATGTGACCCGGCTTTCGTCCGGGTTGACCGTTGTCACGGAAAGAATGCCGCATCTCGAAAGCGTTGCTCTTGGGGTGTGGATCAAATCCGGGTCCCGCAACGAGACGACTGCCGAGCACGGCATCGCCCATCTTCTCGAGCATATGGCCTTCAAGGGTACGGCGCGCCGCACCGCCCGGCAGATCGCCGAAGAGATCGAAAATGTCGGCGGCGAAGTCAACGCCGCGACATCGACGGAAACAACTTCATACTACGCCCGCGTCCTGAAAGACCACGTTCCGCTCGCCGTCGATATTCTTGCAGACATCCTGACGGAGTCGCTGTTCGACGAAGACGAGCTGGAGCGGGAGAAAAACGTCATCCTCCAGGAAATCGGTGCCGCCACCGATACGCCTGACGATGTGATTTTCGACAATTTTTCCGGCGTCGCCTATCGCGACCAGACCATCGGCCGCCCGATCCTCGGCACTCCGGAAACCGTGCAATCCTTCACCAGCGCCCAGATCAGGCATTATCTCGCTCGCAACTATACGACGGATCGCATCTTCGTCGTTGCAGCGGGTGCTGTCGATCACCAGAGCTTTGTGAAGCAGGTGGAAGAACGCTTTGCCTCTCTGCCGCAGCTGCCGGTCACCACGCCGGTTCTCGAAAAGGCGATCTATACCGGCGGGGAAATCCGCGAGACCCGTGACCTCATGGACGCGCAGGTGCTTCTCGGCTTCGAGGGCAAGGCCTATCACGCCCGCGATTTCTACTGTTCGCAAATTCTCGCCAATATTCTTGGGGGCGGCATGTCATCGCGCCTGTTCCAGGAAGTGCGAGAGTCCCGCGGCCTTTGTTATTCCGTTTATGCCTTCCATTGGGGTTTTTCCGACACCGGCATTTTCGGCGTGCATGCGGCGACCGGCGGCAACGACCTCCCGGAACTGATGCCCGTCATCGTCGACGAGTTGCGCAAGTCTTCCCAGACCATTCATCAGGAAGAAATCGACCGCGCCCGCGCACAAATCCGCGCGCAACTGCTGATGGGTCAGGAAAGCCCGGCAGCCCGTGCCGGCCAGATGGCACGGCAGATGATGCTTTACGGTCGGCCCATCCCCAATGAGGAGATGATGGAGCGCCTGAACGACATCACGCGGGAACGCCTGACCGATCTTGCAGGACGGCTGTTTTTCGATACAGTTCCGACATTGTCTGCAATTGGTCCGCTCGAACAGCTGCCGCCTCTTTCAGACATTACTGCCGCGCTTTCCGCGCAGCAGCCCGCAAGGATAAAGGCGAACGGCTGAGGGTTGCGGTTTCTTTCCGTACAGGGATGGTGAATGCTGCGTTTTCTTTCCCGACATAACGACACCCCGGAACTGCGCAGCGCCAACCATCTTCTCAGACTGCCGCGCTATGGCGATTTCAAGCAGTGGCACGTTCTGCGCTCGGAAAGCCGTCAGTTTCTCCAGCCATGGGAACCCACCTGGCGCCCGGACGAACTGACGGAAGGCTCCTTCCGCACGCGTGTGGTGCGCAACGGCCAGGAGTTTTCCTCCGGCACCGCCGTGTCGTTTCTGCTATTCGAGAAGGAGACGTTGCTCGTTGGCGGCATCACCATCGGTTATATCAGGCGGGGTGCTGCACAAAGCTGCATGATAGGATATTGGGTGGGCGAACGCTACGCCGCGCAAGGCCATATGTCTGCCGCATTAAAATTGGTAATACCCTATATCTTCAACGGACTTCAGTTGCACCGTATCGAGGCAGCCTGTATTCCGGAAAACTTCAAAAGCATCCGGCTTCTCGAAAATGCCGGGTTCCAGCGGGAAGGCCTCTTGCGGGAATATCTGAAAATCAACGGCCAATGGCGGGATCATACGATGTTTTCCCTTCTTGCCGACAAGCAAAGCTCCAGTGGAACGAAGTACGATACATGACTTACACTCACTCTGCGCCGTGCCTGTCGAAACGTCTGGCGGCAATTGCACTGGCTGCGCCGTTCTTCCTGTTTTTCCTGCTTTTTTCGTCTCTTTCCTACGCCTTCGAGCCGGTGAAGATTTCCCGTGACGATACGGCGCTCGATCTCACCGCGACAACCGATATCTATGCCAATCAGGGTGAAGCCTTTCAGGTCTCGACCGCGCCCGGTCCGGATGGCATCCGCCGCCGTATCGAGGTGCGCGCCAGCTCCACCGACCATCAGGGCGACTGGGCCGTCTTCGCGCTCGCCAACGTCTCGGAAGAGCAGCTGGAGCGCGTTATCGTCGCACCGCATTTCCGTCTGGTGAATTCCAAGCTGTTCTGGCCCGATCTCGGCTCGCAGCGCATCATCGCGATCACACCGAGCGAAGGCTTTGCGCTTGACCGGCAGCCAAGCCCGGATGCCGACGTCTTCCGCATCACGCTCAATCCCGGCTCCGTCATCACCTTCGTCGCCGAGCTGTCGACCCCGCAATTGCCGCAGATCTATCTGTGGGAACCGGAAGCCTACAAGGATACGATCAACGCCTTCACGCTCTATCGCGGCATCGTTCTCGGCATTGCCGGCCTGCTGGCCGTGCTCCTGACCATCCTGTTCGTCGTCAAGGGAACCTCGGTTCTGCCGGCGTCGGCCGCGCTCGCCTGGGCGGTGCTCGCCTATATCTGCGTCGATTTCGGCTTCCTTGAAAAACTCATCACCGTCACATCCAGCGATCAGCGAATATGGAGGGCGGGCGCCGAAGTGGCTCTCGCCTCCAGCTTCGTGGTCTTCCTGTTCACCTATCTCAATCTAAACCGCTGGCACGCGCATCTGGGTTATGCGACCTTTGCCTGGGTGGTGGGTCTGGCGCTGCTGTTCGGCGTCGCGATTTACGATCCTTCGGTCGCCTCCGGTATCGCGCGCGTCTCCTTCGCGCTGACGGCGACGGCCGGCATCGCACTCATCATCTATCTTGGCTTCAACCGTTACGACCGGGCGATTTTGCTCGTTCCGTCCTGGGCGCTCATCCTCGTCTGGCTGTTCGGCAGCTGGCTGACGGTGACCGGACAATTGGACAACGACATCGTTCAGCCGGCGCTTGGCGGCGGGCTGGTGCTGATCGTGCTTCTGATCGGCTTCACAGTCATCCAGCATGCCTTTGCCGGCAGCGCCTATCAGCAGGGCCTGTTTTCCGATCTCGAACGGCAATCTCTCGCACTGACGGGCAGCGGCGATACCGTGTGGGACTGGGACGTGACGCGCGACCGCATCGTCACCACACCTGACATTTCCAACCGTCTGGGGCTGGAGCCCGGCACGATGCATGGTGCTGCGCGCAACTGGCTGCCGCGCCTGCATCCTGACGATCGCGACCGGTTCAAGGCAACGCTCGACGTGCTGCTCGACCATCGCAAGGGCCGCCTCAATCACGAATTCCGCATTCGCGCTGAAGACGGACATTTCCATTGGCTGCAAATCCGCGCCCGCCCGGTTCTCGGCTCTAACGGCGAAATCATCCGCTGCGTCGGCACCATCACCGACATCACCGAGCAGAAGAACTCGGTGGAGCGGCTGTTGCAGGATGCGATGAATGACAATCTGACCGGGCTACCGAACCGGCAGGTCTTCCTCGACCGCCTGCAATCGATCCTCAACCTCTCTCCTGAAAGCGACGGCGTGCGCCCGACGGTGATGGCGATCGATATCGACCGTTACAAGCTGGTCAACGATACGCTCGGCATTGCTGCAGGCGACAATATTCTCATCGCGCTGACACGGCGTCTGCGCCGCCTGTTGAAACCGCAGGATACGCTGGCGCGTCTCGGCGGCGATGAATTCGGCCTGATCCTGACCTCGGAGCGCGATCCGCAGCGGGTGGCCGATTTCGCCGATGCGGTGAACAAGGCAATCATGGTGCCGATCAATTTCGCCAATCGCGAAATCATCCTCACCGCCTCCATCGGCCTCGTTTCATGGATCGACCAGCAGGAAAGTGCCGCAGGTCTCTTGAGCGATGCGGAACTGGCGATGTACCGCGCCAAGCGCGCTGGCGGAAACCGCGTCGAGCCGTTCCGTCCCGCTTTCCGCACGTCCGGCACCGACCGCCTGCAAATGGAAAGCGATCTTCGCCGCGCCATCGAGCGCAAGGAGCTGTCGCTCGCCTATCAGCCCATCGTCAAGCTTGACGATGGCGCGCTGGCCGGTTTCGAGGCGCTGATGCGGTGGGAACACCCCAAACGCGGCAACATTCCGCCGAGCGAATTCATCCCCATCGCGGAAGCCTCCGGCCTGATCGAACCGCTCGGCATGTTCGCGCTGGAAAGGGCAGCGACCGACCTGATGGACTGGCAGCATTCCATCGAGAAGATGCCGATATTCATCTCCGTCAATATTTCCAGCGCGCAGTTGCTGAATAACGAATTGTATAACGACGTGCGCGGCATGCTGACGCGAACGCGCTGTAATCCGCAGCAGCTGAAGCTGGAGCTGACGGAATCCGTGGTGATGGAAAACCCGGAACAGGCGCGGCTGGTGCTTTCCAAGCTGAAGGAAACGGGCATCAGCCTCGCCATGGATGATTTCGGCACCGGCTATTCGTCACTTGCCTATCTCACCCGCTTCCCCTTCGACACGATCAAGCTCGACAAGGCACTGGTGGCAAATACCAGCGACAAGCGCAACGTGCTGCTGCGCTCCGTTATCGCCATGGCGCGCGCTCTCGATATGCAGGTGGTGGCGGAAGGCATTGAAACGCCTGAGGATGCGGCGGAACTCTCACGCATGAACTGCCATTTCGGCCAGAGCTTCCTGTTCGGCACACCGGTTTCCGGCGATGCGGCGCTGAAGCTTCTGCGGGAGCGGTTCCAGCCGACGAAGCGAGCTTCGTAAGAGGTATTTGGATATGGGGTGGTAAAGGGCTACTCCATCCACCGCCGTCATTCCGGCATTGAGCCGGAATGACGGGAGAAGGAAACGACGCGTTTCCTGACTATGACTTCTTGTGTCTCGTATTCACTGCGCCATCGAGAACTGCTGCATCTGCTGTTGAGGCATCGCGTCGATCCTGCCGTGTAGCAGGTCGTGGATGAATTCCATCTTGCTCACAACAGGCGGGGCCAGCACGAAGGGATAAAGGTCTGCCTCCCCCATGCTGCGCTGGATCGAGTTGATGGCGACGCTGAGCGGAATCCAGGCCTTGACCAGTTGTGCGGCGCTACGGGCATTATAGGGATCGAAAGTGACCTCCGCCGCCATTTCCTCATGTCCATCGGGGTCTATCGCCACGCCAAAGGCGCGCGCGGTTTCCAGCGTATCGACGATGTGAAGATAATGCGCGAAACACTCGGCAAAATCCTCCCAGGGATGCACGGAGGCATAGGCGCTTATGAAAGTTTCCTGCCAGTTGGGGCGCGGCCCCTGCTCGTAATTGCGCTGTAGCGCCGCGGCATAGTCTTCGCGCTCATCGCCGAATACCGCGCGGCAGGCCTCCAGTCGGTTCTCATCACGAACCAGCTTGTTCCAGATGAAATGCCCGACCTCATGGCGGAAATGGCCAAGCATGGTGCGATAGGGCTCGTTCATGTTGGCGCGCACCTGCTCGCGCGTCGCATCATCCACCTCTGCCGCGCGAATGGCGATCAGGCCCTCGTCGTGGCCGGTCATGGCGGGAATGACGGAACCGTCAGGTGCGACCTCGTCGACCAGAAAGTCGAAGACTAGCCCGCCGACAGGATCGGCATCGCGGTTGGGATGCGGCAGGCCGAGACGCAATATCGAATAGAACAAATGCCGCTGTGCTTGGCTGATGCCGCGCCATTGTTCGATGCCCTTATCCGTCGCGATATTTGGCACGAGACGGTTATGGCTGCAGGCCGGGCAAAAGGCGTTTTGGCTTTCCGCCGGCACAGACCAGTTGCAGATGTCGTTCACCTCATTGGCGCAGAACCGCACCTGTCTTTCCGGCTGGGCTACGAGTTGCCAATTCGGCTCACCCGCAGGCGCCAGCGCTTCCATGCAAAGGCGCTCCGGCACGAAGGCCAGACGATGGCCGCAAGAGACGCAGAAACGATTGTCGAAGTGGACCGGCTGGCCACAGGAAGCGCAGGAAAAAAGCTTCATTCATGAAACCCTTGCGGTGGATGAATTGGGTGAAGGCGAATATAAGAGACAAAGGTGAAAGGCGTAACAAACCCGCCCTTCAGGCCCCCAGACGACAAGAGCGCATGTGCGATAACACATGCGCTCCAAAGCACCGCATCAAAGACACGGGAGCCCGTCAGGCGGCATTACATACGATCAACGACACCCTTGACCGCATCCTTGGCCTTGCCGACGTTCTTCTGTACCTTGCCTTCGGTTTCCTGAGCGGCACCCTTGGCGCGCAGCTCGTTGTTGCCGGTTGCTTCGCCGACGTTTTTCTTGACCTTGCCAGCAACTTCCTTGGCTGTACCGGCGATCTTGTCTGATGTGCTACCCATGTTACTGCTCCCTAGTTGAGCCGTACTGTCTGTGCGGCTTTCGGGATTGTTAACGTCAGGGATTGGGATTGGTTCCAGCAGTCGACAAAAGGAGCATCACGAAAAAATCAGGCGTGGCCGGCTTCCGCAGAAAGCATGCGAGCATCCACACCCATAAGCGCAAGCGCCCGCTCGTATTTGTTGTCCAGTCCACGGTCGAAAATCAGCTCTTCCGCCGCCGGGCAATTCAGCCATCCATTATTGGCGATCTCGTTTTCCAGTTGACCCGGACCCCAGCCGGCATAACCCAGCATCATGGTAGCCTTTTGCGGGCCGCGACCGTTGGAAATGGCGCGCACGATATCCAGCGTCGCCGTCAAGGAAATGTCGTCGCTGACCGGAATGCTCGATTCACTTAAATAATCATCGGAATGCAGCACGAAACCCCGGCCGGATTCGACCGGGCCGCCGCACTGGATCGGAAATTCCCGGGTGCGGTTGGGCAGCATGATGGCGTCGTTGCTGTCCACCAGCTTCAGATGCAGCAGAATATCCGTGAAGGTGATCTGTTGCGGCCGGTTGATGATGAAACCCATGGCTCCGGCATCCGAATGGGCGCAGATATAGACCACCGAACGGGCAAAATTGCCATTGTCCAGCCCCGGCATCGCAATGAGGAACTGGCTGTCAAAAAAGCCACGTTCGCGTTTGTCCATCAGGGTTGAAAAGCTCACCGGCGCCTCCAGCTTGCCGAATTCCATCATTGAACGGGAAAGCGGCGTTCGCACTTCGACAAAGCACAGGATGCGGCATCGCGCCCGATCAATCAACCGAAAATGATGAACCGCACGAATTCGTAACTGGTCCATCAGGCGATGTTGGGTTAGACGGAAAGAATGAGCGTCAGGACATTCTTTCGATTTTCACATCTTCGCCTCGCCGTTGCCTTCGCCGCCCTTCTCGGTAGCGGGCAAGTAGCGCAGGCCGAAATTACCGACTGGGCGAGAAGTGAAGGCGGCCAGATGCGTGTGGCAAGCCTTGCCATGGATGCGGACGGCGTGGTGCGCGGCGTGTTGCAGATCGAGCCGAAAGACGGCTGGATAACCTATTGGCGCGAACCGGGCGAAGCTGGAATACCACCCAAGATCACGCTTGATCCGGCAAGCGGTGTAAGCCTGACATCGATGGCCTATCCTGTTCCCAAGCTCATCGAGAACGGCGATATCACCGATATCGGCTACGATCACGCTGTCAGCATTCCCTTTCAGTTGAAAGCCGTGGACGCCAAAGCGGGAGGCAATATCGACCTCACCGCCTTCATCGGCGTCTGCCAGAATATCTGCATTCCCTTTGAGGCGACGTTTTCGATCAGCCGCGGCAATGCGGGCGATGACGACCACGAAGAGCGGCGATTGCTGGAAGAGGCGCGCGAGACGCTGCCAGAGGCTGCATCCGACGATTTCAAGGTTGTCGATTTCCACATCACGCCCGACAAGACCATGCTTGGCGTGCAATTGCAGCTGCCGGAAAACGCGCCGAAAGAGACCGAGATATTCATCGCCGGCCCCTCCGGTTTTGCCTATTATGAGCCGCAGAACCTGGTGCGAGACAAGCGCAAGCTCTCCTTCTACATGAACATCAAGGGCTTGCCAAAAACCTATCAGGTGCAGGGCAACAGCTGGCCCATTCTTGTCAAATCCGGCGATCGGACCATGGAGACCATGCTCAATTTTCCAAAGCCCTGACCGTTCAGGCGGCATATCCCGAAGGGCTGTCTCAGCCATGGAATTTCCCGCCGAAAACCGTATGACAGTTTTCTTTTCCTTGCTCTATAGTCACGCGAACCAAACGGCCATAGGAGCATGGACATGACTATCAAGATCGGCGAAAAACTGCCTTCCGCAACCTTCAAGGAAAAGACCGCCGATGGCCCGGTGGAAACCACCACCGATGCGCTTTTTGGCGGCAAGACGGTGGTTCTTTTCGCCGTACCCGGCGCTTTCACTCCCACCTGCTCGCTGAACCACCTGCCGGGCTACCTCGAAAACCGCGACGCCATTCTCGCAAAGGGCGTGGATGACATCGCCGTCGTTTCCGTCAACGACTGGCACGTCATGGGCGCATGGGCACAATCGTCCGGCGGCCAGGGCAAAATTCACTTCCTCGCCGACTGGGACGCCGCCTTCACCAAGGCGCTCGGCCTCGATGCCGACCTCTCCGGCGGTGGCCTCGGCGTGCGCTCCAAGCGCTATTCGATGCTGGTGAAAGACGGCGTGGTTACATCGCTCAACGTGGAAGAAAATCCCGGCCAGGCGACGGTCTCGGCCGCTGCAGCGATGATCGAGCAGCTTTAAGCCACCTCTCTGTCGTCGCGAATGAAGTACAGTATCCATTAAAGGGCGGTAAAACCGCCCTTTTTTTCACACGTTCATATCAAACACCAGAAGCCCGGCCAGACCGCCATCGGTCAGCGAGACCAGACGTTGACCGACTTCCATGTGTTGCGGGTGCGCCAGATATTCGTCGCGGGCTTCCGGGCTGTCCAGCGTCACGATGAAGCCATCGACGAAACCGCCATTCAGGCCTTCCGGCGAAACGTTCTGGCCGTATTTCACGTCGATTATGCCGGGTATCACGTCCTTGAGGGCCGCAATTGCTTCAAACACCGCGTGTTTTTCAGAGGATGCCGTTGCAGCCTTGAACCGTAAAAATACACAATGCAGGATCATCTGAATGTCTCTCCTCCGCTGGAACATCGTCCAACTGTTTGACGACAAGATAGATCGGGTTTCAGTTTTCACAATCCCTTATCACGGTTGGCCCGGATCAGGGCCGAATGGAAGAAATCAGTCTTCCGTTACCGGCGTTTGAAAGGCTCCATGCCCTTGCGTGCCAATTCGTCGGCGCGCTCGTTTTCCGGGTGGCCGGCATGGCCCTTGACCCAGTGCAGCGTCACTTTATGGCGTTCCTGCGCCGCCTCCAGCGCCTGCCACAGCTCCACATTCTTGACCGGTTTGTTATCGGCGGTTTTCCAGCCCTTCTTTTTCCAGCCGAAAATCCACTTGGTGATGCCATCCTTGACGTAGGCGCTGTCGGTATAGAGATCGACTTCGCAGGGACTTTTCAGCGCGTTGAGCGCCGAGATGGCCGCCAGCAGTTCCATCCGGTTGTTGGTGGTATCGGCCTCACCGCCGGACAATTCCTTTTCGGTCTCGCCATATCGCAGCACGGCACCCCAGCCGCCCGGACCGGGATTGCCGGAGCAGGCGCCGTCGGTAAAGATATCGACATGTTTCATTCGCCAACCAGCCCGTATTCGGCGACATGGCTGATGGAGCGGTGGAACCGCAGCTTGCGCAGATATTCCAGCGGGTCTTTCTTCACCACCAGCGCGCCCGCCGGCGTCGTCAGCCAGTCATAGAGGCGGGTCAGGAAGAAGCGCAGCGCCGAGCCGCGTGCCAGAAGCGGCAAGGCATCCAGTTCCGCCTCGCTCAACGGACGCACTGACTGGTAACCTTCCAGCAGCGCCTTGCCCTTGGTGACGTTATAAGAGCCATCCTTCTCGAAGCACCAGGCATTGAGGCAGATCGACACGTCATAGGCGAGCAGGTCGTTGCAGGCGAAGTAAAAATCGATCAGGCCGGAAAGCTCGTCACCGAGGAAAAAAACGTTGTCCTGAAACAGGTCCGCATGGATGACGCCCGCGGGCAAATCCTTCGGCCAATGGGCGGCCAGATAATCGATTTCCGGGCGGATCTCTTGCTTCAAGCCCTTCTCCACCTCGTCGGCGCGGTCTTCAGACTTGTCCCACAGCACCTTCCAGCCATCGACGGAGAGTGCATTGGGGCGCTTGATCTCGAACCCCTCACCGGCAAGATGCATGGCGGCCAGCGCCTTGCCGACTTCCCGGCAATGTTTCGCTTCCGGTTTTCGCAGCCACATGCCTTCGAGGAAGGAGATCAGCGCCGCCGGGCGGCCGGACAATTCGCCCAGCAGTTCCCCGTCCTTGCGCGGCAGCGGCAAGGGGCAGGACAGACCCTTGGCGGCCAGATGCTGCATGAGACCGAGGAAGAACGGCAGATCGGATTTTTCCACGCGCTTTTCGTAAAGTGTCAGGATCAGCGGATCCTTCGTCGTATGCAGCAGGAAATTGGAGTTTTCGACGCCTTCGGCAATGCCCTTATAGGATGTGAGGCTGCCAACGTCGTATTGTATGAGGAAATTCCTCAGATCATCTTCGGTGATGTCCGTATAAACTGCCAATTTCAAATCTCTTGATGAAGGATGGAGTGAAAATCTGGAGAGGGGATGACATATGCGCGGTAGGAACCACTCACATATCTCGCCATCCCGGTCTAGGCGCCAGTCGCGGCTTTCGGTGGCAGGGCATTGCTGGCATTGCCGTTCACGAAAGCCATGTCGTCCGTCGTCAGCTCGATGCTGCGCAGTTCGCGGTTGACGAGGAAATGTTCCGTTTCCTCCACCGTGACGGCCAGATCGAGCGTCGTATCGAAACGCGCCTTAAATGCTTCGATGATCTCATCAACGATGACCTCCGGCGCAGAAGCGCCCGCCGAAAGACCGACGGTGCGGATATCGCCGATCGCATCCCAGTCGATTTCCGCCGCACGCTGCACCAGAACCGAATGTTTGGCGCCAGCGCGCAGCGCCACTTCCACCAGCCGCTTCGAGTTTGACGAATTGGGCGCGCCGACCACGATGAAGAGATCGCAGCCGGGGGCCGCCTGCTTCACCGCATCCTGACGGTTGGTGGTGGCGTAACAAATGCTGTCGGCGGCTGGCGCCTGAATGGCCGGAAAACGTTCCTGCAACCGGGCAATAACGCCTGCGGTATCATCGACAGACAGCGTTGTCTGGGTAACGAAACCGAGGTTTTCGCGGTCCACCGGTTCATAGGTGCCGGCATCCTCCACCGTCTCGACAAGCGAAACAGTACCTTCGGGCAGCTGGCCCATGGTGCCGATGACCTCAGGGTGACCGGCATGGCCGATCAACACGACATGACGGCCGAGGCGCTGGTGGCGCATGGCCTGCTTATGGACCTTGGAGACGAGCGGGCATGTGGCATCGAGATAAAACAGGTTGCGCGCCTGCGCATCCTCCGGCACGGATTTGGGCACACCATGGGCAGAAAAGACCACCGGCTGCTCGCGATGCTCGGTGGGGATTTCGTGCAGTTCCTCGACGAAAATAGCGCCCTTGGCTTCCAGCCCCTCGACCACGTATCGGTTATGGACGATTTCGTGGCGGACATAGACCGGCGCGCCATAGGCTTTCAGCGCCAGCACGACGATCTGGATCGCCCGATCCACGCCCGCGCAAAAGCCGCGCGGTCCGCACAGCCTTATCGTCAAAGGGGGTTTGGAAACGGCGATGTTCATTCGTGCTCCTTGGCGTGCTCCTTGCCCTTGCCCGGTAGCCAGCCTTACCGGACAGGGCGCGCGTTATTCACCTTGCGCCTTACCGTTCCGGAAATAGGCAAAACCGGCGACGATGACAAGGGCCGCCGCCAGACCATACCACGTTATCGCATATTGCAGGTGATTGTTGGGCAAATCTATCAGCGTCACGCCGCCCTGTGGCCAGCCGCCGGGGTTCGGCGCATCGTCGGCATCCACGAACAGGTTGCCCAGCCTGTTGGGCGGGATATCGGTGCTCGACGCCATGGCCGCCAGATCCTTCCAGTAGAAGATGTTCTTGGCGATATCGTTATCCGGCAGCAGGGAAGACGGTTTTGCAACGAGCGGCGCGCGCGCCAGCCCCTTGATCTCCACCTCGCCAGCGACCTGCCCTTCAGGCCGCTTCGTCGCCTCCTTCATCTCAAACGGCACGAAGCCGCGATTGACGAAGAGGATGCGGCCATCGGCAAGCGACAGCGGAGTATAGATGTAATAGCCGGTTCTGCCCTGGTGGGTGGCGAAGAAATGCCGCTCGCGGGCATGATCGAAAACGCCGGAAACGTTGACCCTGCGATATTCAATTTCGTCGCCGCTTTTGGCAATGGCTTCGATCTGCGAGAGCGTGGCCGGACTTGCGTTGCGCCGCGCCTCGATATCGGCAATCAGCGCTTCTTTCCAGTAAAGCCGCTTCACCTGCCATGTGCCTAGCCCGAGAAGGATGGCAAGTGCCAAAAGGACGAGCGGCGCGGCAAACCAGATGCGTCTTTCCGCCGCCTTCATGTGGGAAACCTCATTCACGATCAAGCCTGCCTTCGCTTGCATTGTTGCGGTATTGCAGCGCAATCATGATGCCCTTCATCTTGCGTAGCAGCACGAGGGAGACGATCACCGCAAAAGGCAACCAGAGCATGACATGCACCCAGACGGGCGGCGCAAAACGCTGATCGAACCAAAGCGCCAGCCCGACGACAAGGAAACCGACGATCAGCATGACAAAGACGGCCGGGCCTTCACCCGCATCGGCAAAGCCGTAATCCAGCCCGCAAGCACTGCATGCGGGTTTCGGGGTCAGGAAGCCGTCGAACAGCCTGCCATTGCCGCAACGCGGGCAGCAGCCCTTCAGCCCGACTTTTATTGGGTCCACCGGCGCAAAGCCGCCGTTTCCGGGTTCAGACATGATGGCCTCCCGCCTTGGGCCGGTTAAACCTCCGTCCGGCCCGCCTGTTTAAACACAAAGGGCGGCAGATGCCGCCCTCCGAGTCAGAAAACAAACCGCATCACTCCGCCAGCGGCGCGCCCCAGCCGCCCCAGATGTAGATCGCGAAGAACAGGAACAGCCAGACGACGTCAACGAAGTGCCAGTACCAGGCAGCCGCTTCGAAGCCGAAATGCTGTTTCGGCGTGAAACCGCCGGCAATGGCGCGCAGCAGGCAGACCAGCAGGAAAACCGTGCCGACGAAAACGTGGAAACCGTGGAAGCCGGTCGCCATGAAGAAGGTCGCGCCATAGATCGAGTTCTTGAAGTCGAACGGGGCGTGCATGTATTCGTAAACCTGCACGGTCGAGAACAGGACGCCGAGCGCAACGGTGAGGACGAGACCGGTGATCAGCCCCTTGCGGTCATTGTGCAGCAGGGCATGGTGCGCCCAGGTGACGCAGGTGCCCGACAAAAGCAGGATGACGGTGTTGTAGAGCGGAAGGTGCCAGGGATCGATGACCTCGATGCCCTTTGGCGGCCACTGACCGCCGGTATATTCGAGGCGGGACGCCTGAATGGCCTCGTGCGGATAAAGGCTGGCATCGAAATAGGCCCAGAACCACGCGACGAAGAACATCACCTCAGAGGCGATGAACATGATCATGCCGTAACGCAGGTGAAGCGAAACGACGCGGGTGTGGCTACCCTCATTGGCTTCCTTGATCGTGTCTGCCCACCATGCGTACATGGTGTAAAGCACGATGACGAGACCGATATAAAACAGCCAGGGATTGGCCAGTTCCATGCCGAACAGCTTGAAGGAGCCAGCCGACAGGTAACGCATGTAACAGACGCCGCCGAAGGTCAGAATGAAGGCGCCGATCGAGGCCAGAAGCGGCCAGGGGCTTGGATCTATGATGTGGTAGTCGTGGTTCTTCTGATGCGTATCTGCCATGTGTGACAATCCCCTGGTATCTCTTCCCAGACCCGGCCCTGCTCAAAAGGCCCGAGTCTCCTCTCACAATTTGCTTTCGCCAGATTCAGTCTTTACCGGCAAGGACGCAACCGGTTTTTCGGTTTTGGCCGGATAAAACGTATAGGACAGCGTCAAAGTATGAATGTTCTTCGTTTCGCGCGCCGTGGCGATATCCGGATCGATGAAAAACACCACCGGCATTTCGAGCGTTTCGCCCGGCTGAAGCGTCGTTTCGGTGAAGCAGAAACACTCCACCTTGTTGAAATAAGCGCCTGCTTCCATGGGCGTGACGTTAAAGACCGCCGTGCCCGTGGTTGCCACCGCTGAGCGGTTCGTCGCCTTGAAATTGATCTGTACCGTCTCGCCGATTTTCGGCGTGACCAGCTTGTCGACCGGGCGGAAATCCCAGTTGAGGCCATTCGACGTATTGGCGTCGAAGGTGACGTTGATAGTCTTGTCGAGAATGACGTCGGAATATTGCTCGACGCGCTGGGTCGTGCCGTTATAGCCAGTGACGCGGCAGAACAGGCTGTAGAGCGGAACGGCGGCGTAGGCCATGCCGATCATAGCGCAGAAAAACACGAGACAGAGCACGAGGATGGAGCGATTGCTCACCCGCTGCGTGCCGGCCGTTGCCTTGTCTGCCCCGATATTTGCCCCAGTATTCGCCATGTCCCCCTCCTCTCCTCCGATCATGCCCTCACTGTCAGGCCGTCAATGCGAGCCGATCTTGATGATGGTGATGACGTAAAACAGCACCACCAGACCGGCGAGCAAGACGCCGAGCGCGACGTTGCGCCCGCGCCTCGATTTTTTCTGCGCCGCGCTCAGTTCCACGGTTTCCATCAAAAAACTCCCGAAATCACGGCTTTCAGGGCCGGAGCGAAATGATCGGCCAAAAGGCCGGAGAAGATGGCGAAGAGGTAAAGCACCGAATAGGCGAACATCTTCTTGGCGGGCAGCATTTTTTCGTCACCGTCAGGCATGCGCCGGACATCGAGCGAACAGTACACAAAGATCGCGCTCAGCACGGCGGCGAAAATGCCATAACCGAGGCTCGCCAGACCGGTGAAATACGGCGCGACCGCAACTGCAGCCGTCAGCACCGCGTAGACGATCATCTGGTTCTTGGTGGAGCGCTCGCCCGCCACATTCGGCATCATCGGAATGCCGACGGAGCCGTAGTCGCGCATCTTGAACAGCGCCAGCGCCCAGAAATGGGCTGGTGTCCACAAGAAGATGATGAGGAAGAGGATGACGCTATCAAGCGAAACGCCGCCGGTGACGCAAGCCCAGCCAAGCATGGGCGGGAAAGCGCCGGCAGCACCACCAATGACGATGTTCTGCGGTGTCGAGCGTTTCAGCCACATCGTATAAACGACGGCGTAGAAGAAAATGGTGAAGGCGAGCAGTCCGGCGGAGAACCAGTTGACCGCAAGCCCGAGGATGACCACCGAAAAGGCCGAGAGCGTCAGCCCGAAGGCCAGCGCCTCGCCAGGTGCTACGCGGCCGGACGGGATCGGCCGCTTGGCGGTGCGGCTCATCACGGCGTCGATGTCTGCATCGTACCACATGTTGAGCGCGCCGGATGCGCCGGCACCGACGGCAATACAGAGAATGGCGATGAGGCCGAGGACCGGGTTGATGTGGCCCGGCGCCAGCACGAGGCCCGCAAACGCCGTGAAGACGACGAGCGACATGACGCGCGGTTTCAGCAACTCGAAATAATCGCGCGCGCCGGCTTCCGAAAGTTCGGAGCTTTCCAGGCCAAGCAATTCGCGATTGTCGATGACGGTCATTTCGTATCCTGTTTTTCTTCAGATGCCGCTTGCCGCGGCATCCCTTGCACCAGCCCGAAAACAGAGTGTCGTTTTCGGCGTGCACGGTGCGTCAATTCATTGGTCCGAACGTTCCGGCACGGGCAGCACCGGGGTCAAAGACCCGATGCCATGCGCCTGGCATATCGCCACGCCCGTTCCGTCGCCCTGCTACGTCTGCCCATTCATAGTGGCAGTACTTGGCTTTTATCATGTCGCACGAAAAGCTTCGCTTGGACAAAATGCCTCACGCAGCAGCAGACTCCGTCCGCCTCAAGGGAAACGGCGCGGATAAGCCCACACCATCCCCTCTTTTCAGCTTCCGGAGTTCGCAAGCCCTGCCTGCGCACTCCGGTCCGGCATTCAGCGAATGCGCGGAAGCTGTTCCCACTGGTGGTATGGCGGCGGAGAGGACAGCTGCCATTCGAGCGTCGTCGCACCTTCACCCCAGGGATTGTTGCCAGCGATCCGCTTCTTGGCGAAGGCTTCCCAAACACCGAAGAGGAAGATCAACACGGCAACGGCCGAGATATAGGAACCATAGGAAGACACCAGGTTCCAGCCGGCATAGGCATCGGGATAATCGATGTAACGACGCGGCATGCCGGCAAGGCCGAGGAAGTGCTGCGGGAAGAAGATCAGGTTCACGCCAACGAACATCACCCAGAAGTGCAGCTTGCCGATGAACTCGTTGTACATGTAGCCGGTGATCTTCGGGAACCAGTAATACCAGCCGGCGAAGATCGCGAAGACCGCGCCGAGCGACAGAACGTAATGGAAGTGCGCCACGACGTAGTAGGTGTCGTGCAGCGAACGGTCGAGACCGGCATTGGCGAGCTGGACGCCGGTGACACCGCCGACCGTGAACAGGAAGATGAAGCCGATTGCCCAGACCATCGGGGTCGAGAAGGTCAGCGAACCACCCCACATCGTCGCGATCCACGAGAAGATCTTGATACCCGTCGGCACCGCGATGACCATGGTTGCGAAGACGAAATAACGCTGCGCTTCCAGCGAAAGGCCGACCGTGTACATGTGGTGCGCCCACACGATGAAGCCGACAGCGCCGATGGCGACCATGGCGTATGCCATGCCGAGATAGCCGAAGACCGGCTTCTTGGAGAAGGTGGACACGATGTGGCTGATGATGCCGAAGCCGGGCAGGATCAGGATGTACACTTCCGGGTGGCCGAAGAACCAGAACAGGTGCTGGTAGAGGATCGGATCACCGCCGCCTTCCGGCGAGAAGAATGCCGTGCCGAAGTTACGGTCGGTCAGAAGCATGGTGATGCCACCAGCCAGAACCGGCAGGGAAAGCAGCAGCAGGAATGCGGTGACCAGAACCGACCAGGCAAAAAGCGGCATCTTGTGCAGCGTCATGCCCGGAGCGCGCATGTTGAGGATGGTGGTGATGAAGTTGATGGCGCCAAGGATCGAGGACGCGCCGGCAACGTGCAGCGAGAAGATCGCAAGATCCACCGCCGGTCCCGGCATGCCGTTGGTCGAAAGCGGCGGATACATGGTCCAGCCGCCACCCACGCCGTAACCGCCCGCCGGACCTTCGACGAAAAGCGACAGGAGCAGCAGGATGAACGCCGGAACGATCAGCCAGAAGGAAATATTGTTGAGGCGCGGGAAAGCCATGTCAGGAGCGCCGATCATGATCGGGATCATCCAGTTGGCAAAGCCGCCGATCATCGCCGGCATGACCATGAAGAAGATCATGATGAGCGCGTGCGCTGTCGTGAACACGTTGAACATGTGCTTGCCGCCGTCGATGGCAGCATCACCCTCGAAGCCGTAGACCATGGAGGCCAGACCGTGGAAGATCTGGATGCCCGGCTCCTGCAACTCCATACGCATGACAACCGAAAGCCCGCCACCGATGATGCCCGCCATGATGGCGAAGATCAGGTAGAGCGTGCCGATGTCCTTATGGTTGGTCGACAGGAACCAGCGGGCGAAAAAGCCCGGCTTGTGGGAATGATCATGCGAATGATCATCATGCGCGTGCCCATCATGAGCGGATTGACCATGCGAGTGATGATCGTCGTGTGCGGAAGGTCCAGCCATTGTCGTCACTCCAGGTCTCAGTTGGTTTCGTTGGCGGCAACGTCGACCGTGCGCGGAGCGCCATCGACGGAGGCCATCAGTGCCCGGTTCGCGCCGTTCAGATCTGAAGCGGCGGCGGCGTGCCAGGCACTGTACTGCTGTTCGGAAACCACCCGAATGGCGATCGGCATGAAGGCGTGGTCCTTGCCGCAAAGCTCGGAACACTGGCCGTAATAAAGGCCTTCCTTCTCCGGCTTGAACCAAGTTTCGTTGAGGCGGCCCGGAACGGCGTCGATCTTAACACCGAAAGCGGGCATGGCGAAGGCGTGGATGACATCCGTAGGCGCCGCCGTCACCAGAAGGCGAACGGTCTTGCCGACCGGAACGACCATTTCATTGTCTACCGCGAGAAGACGCGGGTAGCGGGCCTTGTCCTCCTTGCCTGCAGCTGCACGATCCTGCTCTTTAAGCAGATAGCTGTCGAAGGCGAGCGGCTCGGCGCCCTCGGCAGCCTTGTATTCGTAGTTCCAGAGCCATTGCGTCGCAGTCGCCTTCAGCGTCAGATCAGGGTTTTCCGGCTGCGTCAGCTGCGCGTTCAGAAGATTGAACGACGGGAAAGCGAGGAACAGGAGAATGAGAACCGGCGCAAGCGTCCACACCACTTCGATCGCGGTGTTGTGGCTGGTCTTGGACGGCACCGGATTTTTCGCTGCACGGAATTTCAAGGCGACGATAATGAGCAGCGCAAGAACGAAAAGCGTAACCGGAACAATGAACCAGAGCGTATATTGTTCAAACCAGCGTATTTCGTGCATGATCGGCGTGGCGGCCTCCTGCATGCCCATTTGCCAATGCACCGGCTGATCGGCGTGGGCGCCGACAGCCGTGAGCAGACAGGTCATCCCCGCCAATGCTGCGTAAATCCTATTCGTCACGGTACCCTCTCCCTCACGCGTCTGATCTTGATCAATTACAGACGCAGAATCCATGCTTATGGTACTAACTTCAAACCACAGTTTGTCCTCTGCCGCAATATGCGTAAGGACACGGATGTCAGCCAATTTCACCATTGTTCGTCGCAGCCGAGTTTCCCATGTCCCGTATCCTGCAAGATATTTCAGGCGCGCTTGGCAATGGTCAAAATCCGGCGCAGCCCCTGCTGGCAGCGCTTTTGCAGCAGGCTTCAGCCAACAGGCACCGGCTGCCGCACGGTCAAATCAGGCGCCTGCACCCGGCAACAGGTCCTATTTCCGCCCAACTCGGCTGGAATTGAGGTACCAAGGCTTTTTTTTCCGGATTATGGCGTCAAAATAGCCGCACTGATTCGAATCCCAGAGGTATCCATGCGTCTTTCCCCGCTCGCGCGCACTTTTCTTGCCGCCGCCGGTCTTGCCATCATCGCTCCCGCCGCAGCGGCGCTGGCGCAACAGCAGCCGCCCGGAACGCCGAAGTCGACGCATGGAGCATGGTCGGTGATCTGCGACAAGCCGGCAGGCGCATCCGAAGATCAATGCGCCCTGATGCAGAACGTGATTGCCGACGACCGCCCAGAAGTGGGGCTTTCGGTGGTGGTCCTGAAAACCGCGGACCGCAAGTCGCGCATCCTGCGTATCCTCGCACCGCTTGGCGTGCTCCTGAAGGACGGCATGGAGCTTTATATCGACAACAACAATATTGGCCGCGCCTATTTCACCCGCTGCTTCTCCGAAGGCTGCTATGTCGAGGTCGATATTGACGACGAGCTGCTGAAGGTTCTGCGCGCCGGCAAGAACGCGGTTTTCGCGCTGCGTGAATCCGTCGATCAGGATCGTGTCGGTATTCCGATCGAGCTCACCGGCTTTGCCGAAGGCTACGACGCGCTTCCTTAAGCAATAAGGTTGAATCCGAGAGACTAAAACTCTACCATGAAAGTATTGTTTTAACTATTTTCGGATATCATGAAATATAGAAAACCGGTAACCCTCCGTCAGTTTTGCGGCGTTTTTCTGGTACTTCTACTATTTGCTTTTGCGGTGAGCTTTGCTCATGAAAGTGGCCTCTTGCCCGATTTCATGGTAGGAAACGCGCAGCCGCAAATGCTGATTATGATTGTCACTGGGAATATTCTGTCGCAGTTCCACTGGGAACGCGTCGTGCCGAATCCGCCTGAGCACTGGGGACGTCTGACGTTGCTGGTTCTTCTCCATAGCGTCCCTGTCTATGTGGCCATGGCTTTTTTCGTGCATCTCATATTCAAGCTGACTTGAGCCAAATCACGCTTTGGCTTGCCACCGACGCCCCACAATCCTACATGCTTGCCAGACACTATTCAGTTTGGAGCCTCCCATGACCAACGACCTTGTAAATCTCTTCGATTGCGACGAGACGCAGTTGCGCAAGCTGGTCGCGGAAGCGCTCACCGGCGCAGACGATGGCGAGTTGTTCATCGAACATGCGCAGGCCGAATCGCTGACCTTCGACAACGGCCGCCTCAAGGGCGGCTCCTTCAATACCGACCAGGGTTTTGGCCTGCGCGCCGTTGCCGGCGAGACCGTTGGCTACGCCCATGCGGGCGAGCTGTCGCAGGCTGCGCTGAAGCGAGCTTCGGATGCGGTTGGCGCCGTGACCAGAGGGTATTCCGGTTCCTATGCCGCAGCCCCGCAGCGCACTAACAAAAAGCTCTATGGCGACGAAAACCCGATCGGCAGCCCGAGCTTCGAGGAGAAGGTGAAACTTCTCACCGATATCGACGCCTATTTGCGCGACAAAGACGCGAATGTCCGACAGGTGACGGCGACGATTTCCGCAAGCTGGCAGGTAGTGGATATTCTGCGCGCCGATGGCCATCGCGTCAGCGATGTCAGGCCCATGACCCGTATCAATATTTCCGTGGTCGCAGGTGCAGGCGACAGGCAGGAAAGCGGCTCCTACGGCATTGGCGGCCGCGTCGGCTTTGGCGATTTCATTACCACGGAGAACTGGCAGCGCGGTGCGGACGAAGCGCTGCGCCAGGCGCTCGTCAACCTGACCGCCGTCGATGCGCCGGCCGGCACCATGGATGTGGTTCTCGGCTCCGGCTGGCCCGGCGTCATGCTGCATGAGGCTGTGGGCCATGGCCTCGAAGGCGATTTCAACCGCAAGAAAACCTCGGCCTTTGCCGGCCTGATGGGCGAGATGGTGGCAGCCCCGGGTGTTACTGTGGTGGATGACGGCACCATCGACAGCCGCCGTGGTTCGCTCACCGTCGACGACGAGGGAACACCGTCGGCCTATAATGTGCTGATCGAGAACGGCAGGCTGGTGGGATACATGCAGGACCGCCAGAACGCCCGGCTGATGGGTGCAAAGGCGACAGGCAATGGCCGCCGGCAGGGTTATGCCTATGTGCCGATGCCGCGCATGACCAACACCTACATGCTGTCAGGCGACAAGACGCCCGAGGAGATCATCTCCTCCGTCAAGAAGGGCATCTATGCCGTTTCCTTCGGTGGCGGTCAGGTGGATATCACATCAGGCAAGTTCGTGTTCGGCTGCACCGAGGCTTATCTCATCGAGAACGGCAAGATCGGCGCGCCGGTGAAGGGTGCAATGCTGATCGGCAACGGGCCGGACGCAATGAAGCGCGTCTCGATGATCGGCAACGATTCGAAACTGGACACCGGCATCGGCAATTGCGGCAAGGCCGGGCAATGGGTGCCGGTTGGCGTCGGCCAGCCGCATCTGCGCATGGACCAGATCACCGTCGGCGGCACGAAGGCGTAGTTCCGGCCTCGAGCCGGAATCCAGCCTATCCGCGTCCGCTTGGCGAGATGAGTCTTTTCAGCCCAAGGACCTGGGCTGACTGGATGCCGGATCATGCCCGGCATGAGGTGAGAAAAGCTGTGGCAGGGCGAAAAGTTGAACCTGCTTCAGCCCACAACTCCGCACATGGCTGCCATGATGAGGATTCCTCTGGCAAGTCACCCGGAAGACGATAATATCGCCCCATCACCGCAGGCCACGCCTCCCGTCGCCGGGCCTGCGCGGCAAAGGAGACCATGACCATCATACGAAATGCCCTCGTCCCGGAACTAGCCGTCAGCGACTGGCAGAAAAGCCGCGCTTTTTATTGCGACCTGATCGGTTTTCATGTGGTTTATGAGCGCGCCGAAGAGGGCTTTGCCTATCTGGCGCTGGGTGATGCGCAGCTGATGATCGACCAGATCGGTGCGACCCGGACCTTCGTGGCGGAAAATGCAGCGCTTGAATTTCCGCTGGGCCGCGGCATGAATCTGCAACTTGCCGTTCCTTCCCTGCTGCCCATCCTCGCGCGGCTTGAGCGGGCCTCGATCGATCTTGTCCTGCCGTCAGAGGAAAAATGGTACAGGCGCGGCACAGTCGAGGTCGGTAACCGGCAATTCATCGTTGCCGATCCGGACGGTTACCTGCTCCGCCCGTTCGAAAGCCTCGGCGAACGCCCCTTCCGGTTCGGTTGAGCCGCCATGCTGCCTTTTCTCCCGCATGCAGTCGTTTTCGACATGGATGGATTGCTGATCGAAAGCGAGACGCTTTATCGCGATTCCTTTCTGGCCGCGTCAGATGAGGGCGGCCACGGAATGCGGGTCGAGACCTATCAGAAGGTCTGCGGCAGCCCGTGGGATGTCATTACCGGCACCATTTTCGCCGATTATGGCGCGGATTTTCCGATCGACAGCTTCCGTGACGCCTGGCTCCGGCATCTTGCCGTGATGATGGCGGAAGGCGTGGCGCTGAAACCCGGCGTCGTCGAAATCCTCGATCTTCTCGACAGGCTCGATATACGCCGCGCCATCGCCACCTCCTCGAGGCACGATTCCGTCACGCGCCATCTCGGCCCCTATGACCTGCTCAAACGTTTCGATACCATCGTCGCCCGCGGCGACTATTCGGAGCCGAAGCCGTCGCCCATGCCATATCTTACTGCCGCAAAACGTCTCGGCATCGATCCGGGTCGTTGCCTGGCGCTGGAGGATTCCTGGCACGGCGTGCGCTCCGCCTCCTCGGCGGGCATGATGACGATCATGGTGCCGGATGTCGCGCCGCCGACCGAGGAAATGCGGGAAAAATGTATCGCCGTTTCAAGCGATCTTCATGCGGTTGCCGGTCTCCTGCAAGAGGCGCCGTTATCAGAGGCATGAAGGCGCGGCGCATGCCTTTAGCCATTGGTCTTTATGGTGCCTCACATATAGGCTGGCAGGCCGATCCTGCCCGAATTCAATTATCGGCACATCCATAAACGGAGCGGCGCTGATATTGCTCGCTCTTTGCGCATTTCAGATTACCCTGCGGCAGGTCATGACGCCGGTGGCCGCCATTCTCGCAGCTCTGCTCTCTATCGTTTCGCTCTCATAATCGCGGCAGCGGCAGAGCCGCAGCGCTAGGGTCGCGTCCCTCCCCGCAAACTGTCAAACCGACGGTGTAAAACGCCACTTGCGCTCTATCGATGCTTCGATGTCGAGACCGTTATAATGGGCGAGCAGCAAAACGTGGCCGAGGAGATCGGCGGTTTCGTCGGCAAGATCGAGTTTCATCTCCTCTTCGCTTCTGTCTTTGCTGCGCCCACGCCCCGTCAGCCGGTTCCAGGCCTGCGTGACCTCACCAACCTCCTCCTGGAGCTTCAGCATATACCAGTCGGGATCGCGGACGATCCCATTTTCCTCAGCGTATTTCTGTGAGGCAGCTTCAAACTGGCGCATCAAGACAGCAAGCATTTGTTCATCCTTTGTTCGTGAGATACAAGTCTGATCACGATTCTCCGGCGGCGTCGATTCGAAAGCATATCGTGCGATAATCAGCTGAAATTTCCGCGACAGGTGCCTGCATGCGGGATAAAGAGGTATTCGAAACCCATGCAGTCACCCATGCCTCTCCTCGATTTTTTCCCGGCTCTCATCACCGCGCATAGTCCGACGCTGCTCGCCTTGTTTGCGGGCGCCGCCTTTCTCGCCGGACTTGCCCGCGGCTTTTCCGGCTTTGGTGCGGCCCTCATCTTCATTCCGCTGGCAAGCGCCATTGTCGGCCCGCGCATCGCCTCGGTGGTTCTTCTTATGGTGGACGGCGTTTTGACGCTCGGCATGATACCGCCGGCCTGGCGCATGGCCGACCGGCGTGAAGTCTTCACCATGGCAGCCGGTGCGCTTGTCGGTGTCCCGCTTGGAACGCTGCTGCTTTCCGGCGGGGATCCGCTCACCCTGCGCTGGATCATTTCCATCGTGGTTGTCGTGCTGCTGTTATTTCTCGTTTCCGGCTGGCGTTACAGCGGCCGGCCGAAAACGCCGCTCACCCTGTTCACCGGGCTTGTTGCCGGGCTGTTTTCAGGTGCGGCGCAACTGGGCGGTCCACCCATCGTCGCCTATTGGCTTGGCGGCGCCCTCAAGGGCGCTTTCGTGCGCGCCAATGTCATTCTCTATTTCGCGATTTCGACCGTGATATCCGCCACCAGCTATTTTTTTGGTGGCCTGTTCACCGCTGACGTCTTTGTTTTTTTCCTGCTGGCCCTGCCGTTTTACGGGGCGGGTCTTTATGCCGGTGCGCGGCTGCACGGGCTTGCCGACGAGGCGGCGTTCAGGCGCATCTGCTACGGCCTGATCGCCATTTCCGCCGTCATCGGCCTGCCGCTATTTGATTCGCTGCTGAAATAGGCAGGCAAGGACGGCCTGCCCCCTGCAGCTTTCAAGGATACATGCGGACCTTGGACCACGGTTCATCCGGCGTCTCGCGGCGGAATTCGACACGGTCGTGCAGGCGGAACTTGCGGTCGTGCCAGAACTCGATGCTGACCGGGCGAATGCGGAAACCGGACCAGTAGGAGGGGCGCGGAATATCGCCGATCGCATATTTCGCGGTGTATTCGGCAACCGCCTTTTCCAGCGCAAACCGGCCTTCCAGCGGCCGCGACTGCTTCGACGCCCAGGCGCCGATGCGGCTTCCGCGCGGACGCGAGGCGTAATAGCTATCCGCTTCTGCGTCGGTAACGATCTCCACCTCGCCGCGCAGACGCACCTGCCGGCGCAGGCTTTTCCAGTGGAAACACATGGCCGCTTTTTTCTGGCCCAGGATCTCACGCCCCTTCTGGCTTTCGAAATTCGTATAGAAAACGAAGCCGCGATCGTCGACGTCCTTCAGCAGCACCATGCGCACATTCGGCAGGCCGTTTTCATCGACGGTTGCGAGTGCTACCGCGTTCGGATCGTTGATTTCGGAGG
Source organism: Agrobacterium sp. SORGH_AS_0745 (assembly GCF_030818995.1). NCBI lineage: Bacteria > Pseudomonadati > Pseudomonadota > Alphaproteobacteria > Hyphomicrobiales > Rhizobiaceae > Agrobacterium > Agrobacterium sp. SORGH_AS_0745. Next base: position 1,430,101 of record NZ_JAUTBI010000003.1, on the reverse strand, counting down.
CCGTCGCGTCCTTCAGCCATTCGGCAAAAAGCGTGAACGGTTCATTTTCTTCAGTGAAGTCACTGGATGTTAACCCCGTTTCCGACATATTGACTAAAATGCTCCCGAGCTGATTTGGACCCCAGAGATGATCTCTGGCGAAAGATGGTGACCGTCATAGCAAAGTCGAACAGTCGAACAAAGGGCCTCCTTTCATCGATAGCGGAAGTTTCCGCCATCGTGTCAATGCTTGTGGTGCTGAGCGGATGCGTCAGCCTTGACCTGTTCGGCGGCGACAAGGTCGATCGCTCGCTTTCCACCGCCTCCGTTCCCAACCAGCCCAATAATAACCCGCAGACCGACGACGCGACCATCCGCAATGCGGTCACATCGGCGGATCTCACCAAACTCGCGGAACAGCCCCTGCCCTGGGCCAATGCCGCAACCGGCAGCGCTGGTGTCGTCACCACCATTCACGAAGACAAGTCCAGCGGTTTCGTCTGCCGCGATTTCAAGACGACGCGCCACTCTTTCGAAGGTGTGGCGAGTTATGCCGGACAGGCCTGCCTGTCGGAAACCGGCGAATGGTTACTCACCCGCTTCGAACAGAAATAAACTGTTTACCCTGGCGCGCGGAATTAATCCGGCCGCATGGCGGCGCGCATTCCCCGTAAACAACTGCTTAGCAACTTATTGCCACAGTCGACGTTGTTTGAACCGAGGGCATGCATGCGAATGATCGCAGGCATCCCTTTTCGGAGGGGTTTGTTTCAGGATTGCGCCATGAGCGGCTGCACGTGCCTGAGCCAACGTAACTGGTGTTTCGCATGCGCGATCCGTATTCTATCCTCGGCTTAAAACGTGACGCCCGTCACGAAGACATCAAGGCTGCCTGGCGCACGAAGGCAAAAACCGTCCATCCGGACGCCAATCGCGATGACCCCGACGCGTCGGCGCGATTCGCCGAGGTCGGGCAGGCCTACGATCTTCTGAAAGACCCCAAAAAGCGCGATCTTTACGACCAGGCCCGCAAGGCGGCCGAGAAAAAGCAGCGCGGCGAAACAATCATGCAGCAGCGGGAGGCGGCGCGCGAGGCCGCCGAGCGCGCCAGGGCCGCTGAGAAGCTGATGGAGGAACTGGCCCGTGCGGATGCCCGCAACAGGGCGCAAACCGGCCAGAAAGCCGACGCAAAACCCGAAACGGCCGAAGATATCGTCGAGCGGATTTTCGGCGCAGACGCGCAGAACGACCCCAAGGTGCAGCAGGCAGCCGAAGCGGCGAAAGCCGCAGCCACGGGCGTTAAGGGCGACGCGCCCGGTGCTGGCGAGACCACGCAGGCGTCTGCAAGCGAAACCGCAGCTGCCTCGCTCGCCGCCAATCTCTTCAGCGCTCTCGTGCGCCGCTTCCGCCCCCCGCAGACACCGCCGGAAAAGGCACCTGACATCACGGCGGAAGCCACCGTTACGGTCACCGAACTTCTGGAGCGCAAATGGATCACCGTATCCCTTGCCGACGAACGCGAGGTTCGCTTCCAGCTTGAACCCGGCATGACGGACGGTCATGTGGTGCGGCTAAAGGGCCAAGGGCTGAAGCTGCCGAACATTGCGCGCGGCGATCTGGCCGTCACGTTGCTGGCGGCGCGCGACGACGCATTTTCCCTTCGCGGCTTCGATATTCATACGACGCTGCCAATCTCTCTCAGTGACGCGGTTCTGGGTTGCGAGACGAGTATCCGGACGCCGCTTGGCGAGGAAACCGTGACCATTCCTGCCTGGTCCGGCTCCGATCGCGAGCTGCGGCTTGCCGAAAAGGGGCTTGCGGACGGCAAGGGTGGATATGGCGATCTCGTCATCGAATTGCGCATCATCCTGCTCGAAAAGCCGGACGAGAAGGTGACTGACCTCATGCGCCACATGCGCGAAGGCCTTTATTTGTAAAAGTTTTGCGAATAGGTGGGACAACGCACCCTTTGTTACGTTCCCTAACAGTAGATGATCCTCGGCAATCTTGAACAGGATTGCAGCCTATGCCATAGGCAGGATCAATCGAAAGTATCAGGGAGCATACAATGGCTCAGGCATCCGGCCTTATGGCTGGCAAACGCGGCATCATCTTGGGTGTCGCCAATAATCGTTCAATCGCTTGGGGCATTGCCAAGGCTTGCGCGGACGCGGGCGCGGAAATCGCGCTCACCTGGCAGGGCGACGCGCTGAAGAAGCGTGTTGAACCGCTGGCGCAGGAACTGGGCGCCTTCATGGCCGGCCACTGTGACGTGACCGACCTCGAGACGATCGATGCGGTTTTTGCCGGGCTGGAAAAGCATTGGGGCAAGATCGATTTCGTCGTGCACGCCATCGCCTTTTCGGACAAGGACGAGCTGACCGGCCGTTATCTCGACACCAGCCGCGATAACTTCAACCGTACCATGGACATTTCCGTCTTCTCGCTGGCCGCCGTTGCCAAGCGGGCAGAGCCGATCATGAATGATGGCGGTTCGATCATCACGCTCACCTATTACGGTGCCGAGAAGGTCATGCCGAACTACAACGTCATGGGCGTGGCCAAGGCTGCACTCGAGGCCAGCGTTCGTTATCTCGCGGTAGACCTCGGCAGTCGCGGCATCCGCGTCAACGCGGTTTCCGCTGGCCCGATCAAGACGCTTGCGGCTTCCGGTATCGGCGATTTCCGTTACATTCTGAAATGGAACGAATACAACGCGCCGCTGAAGCGCACCGTTTCCATCGAAGAAGTCGGCAAGTCGGCGCTTTACCTGCTGTCCGACCTTTCGACGGCTGTCACCGGCGAAATCCACCATGTGGATTCCGGTTATCACACCATCGGCATGAAGGCCGTTGACGCGCCGGATATTTCGGTGGTCAAGGACTGAGCCGACCGAACTTTGAAACAGGGGTATCGCCTTGCTCGTCTATGTGATCCGGCACGGACAAACGGACTGGAATGCGATACGCCGGCTTCAGGGCCAGAAAGACATTCCGCTCAATGATTTCGGCCGCGCGCAAGCGGTCGGCAACGGCAAGGTTCTGGCGCAAATTCTCGGCGACTCCGCGCGTGATTTCGATTACGTGGCAAGCCCGCTCGGGCGCACGCGCGAGACCATGGAGCTGATGCGCGGGGCGATGGGGCTCGATCCCCACGCATACCGTACCGATGACCGCCTCGTCGAAGTTTCCTTCGGCGACTGGGAAGGCCAGACCCTGCCGGAACTGAAAAAAGAATTTCCCGACCGGGTGAAAGCGCGCAAGGCCAACAAGTGGGACTTCATTCCCCCAGGTCAGCATGCCGAAAGCTATGAAATCCTGTCCTGGCGTATTGGCGCATGGCTTTCCTCAGTCGAGGTGCCGACGGTATGTGTCTGCCACGGCGGCGTGATCCGCTCGATCTTCCGCCTGGTTTCCGGCATGGACAAGGATGAAGCCTCTACGACGCAGATCCCGCAGGACCGGATTTTGAAGGTCGAGATCGACAGGAACAGTGCTGAGTGGATTTCGTGAGGGTACCGATCCTCTTCTGTCATTCCGGCCTCGAGCCGGAACCCGGCCAGCCCAAATCTTTAGGCTGAAAAACCAATCCCGCCACGCAGGCGCTCGTCGGCTGAATGTCGGATCAAGTCCGGCATAATGGAAATTCTGGAGCTTCCCGACCGGGACTAAAGAGGTCCGCCTCGACAACAGGCAGAGCCGAAACCGCAGTTTACTGCACGACCTCGAGATCATCGACCACGCGTTTTCCGTCCACTTCCGTGTAGAAAACAACGACCTTCACACCTGCCTTCAGGCCTTCAAAATTGAACTCTTCCGGCACACGGTAATTCTTGCCGTCGTTCAAGGTAATGGTCAGCGCATTCACGTCGATCTTGCTGATCGTTCCCTCGACATCGACGCTCTGGGCGTAGCTGTTGATAGGCATAAGCAAGTTGGCGGTGGCCAGAAGGGCGGCAATCATCATACGCATCGATCTAGCTTTCGTGAATTTGCGTGAAAACCTTACATGCATGAAGAATTGCCTTTCGAATGTGGCGGAAATTGCCCGCAACCATGACATTTTCGGCCCAATTGATGAACGGATTTTGGATCACGTTCAAGTCGTTAGTGATTTTTACACCGCATTTCCCGGCAATATTGGAAAACCGCGAAACAGCGTGGAAAACACCAGCACCTTTACACTTTTGTCACCTGGAAAACCCTGCGCCGTTTCCGCCGAATCATTCATCCGGCCAGTCGTCAGCCATCGTCACGCCTGTCGTTTTCCGGACTGCTCGGCGTCGTGAACGGTGCGTCACCGTCTTATCGGACTTGCGATGAAAGAAAGGCTTTTGCCTTGGTCCGATTTTCTACTATGACAAATCCGCTTGTTTTAAACGGCCCCTGTCCGCAGGCGCGCCCTCGTTTTCCGGTCTAGAGAAATATGTCGCATAACAGCTTCGGTCATCTTTTTCGCGTTACCACCTGGGGCGAAAGCCATGGGCCCGCTTTGGGCTGCGTGGTGGACGGCTGCCCGCCCGGTATTCGCTTCACGCTTGCCGAGGTGCAGCACTGGATGGACAAGCGCAAGCCCGGCCAAAGCCGCTTCGTCACCCAGCGCCGTGAAGATGACATTGTCAAAGTCCTGTCCGGCGTGATGCTGGATGAGGACGGCGAGACGATGATAACCACCGGCACGCCGATCTCCATGCTGATCGAAAATACCGACCAGCGTTCCAAGGATTACGGCGAGATTGCCCGCAGCTTCCGCCCTGGCCATGCCGACTTCACCTATGACCTGAAATACGGCATTCGCGATTATCGCGGCGGCGGACGCTCTTCCGCCCGCGAGACGGCGGCGCGTGTTGCCGCAGGCGCAATCGCCCGCAAGGTGGTACCGAGCCTCAACGTGCGTGGTGCGCTGGTGCAGATCGGCAAACACAAGATCAACCGTGACAATTGGGATTGGGACCAGGTCGATCAGAACCCGTTCTTCTGCCCCGATCCGGCGATGGTGCCGGTGTGGGAAGAATATCTTGACGGCATCCGCAAGGCGGGATCGTCGATCGGCGCGGTCGTCGAAGTCGTGGCGGAAGGTGTTCCGGCCGGCATCGGCGCGCCGATCTACGCCAAGCTCGATCAGGATATTGCCTCCAGCCTGATGTCGATCAACGCCGTCAAGGGCGTGGAGATTGGCGAGGGATTTGCCTCGGCTGAGCTTTCCGGCGAGGAGAATGCCGACGAGATGCGCATGGGCAATGACGGCAAACCGATTTTCCTGTCGAACCATGCCGGCGGCATTCTGGGGGGCATCGCGACTGGCGAGCCCGTCATCGCTCGCTTCGCCATCAAGCCCACCTCCTCCATTCTGACGGAGCGCCAGTCCATCGACACCGACGGCCGCAATGTGGATGTGCGCACCAAGGGCCGCCACGACCCCTGCGTCGGCATCCGCGCCGTGCCGATCGGCGAGGCGATGGTGGCCTGCACCGTTGCCGACCATTATTTGAGAGATCGTGGCCAGACCGGCCGGTTGAAGTGAGGTAAATCCGAAATGGCCTATGATCAGAAACGTGTCGTCGACGCTATCCGCGCTTTCGAAGCTGGCGAGATCGTTGTCGTGACCGACGACGACGACCGTGAAAACGAAGGCGATCTGATTATTTCGGCGGTTCATTGCACGCCGGAAAAAATGGCGCTGATCGTGCGCCACACATCCGGCATCGTTTGCGCGCCCATGCCGCGTGACGAGGCAAAGAGGCTGAACCTCAACGCCATGGTGGCGGAAAACGACAGCGCCCACACCACCGCCTTCACCGTCAGCGTCGACTTCAAGCATGGCACGACGACCGGTATTTCCGCGGATGACCGCACCTTGACGGTGCGCAATCTCGCCAACCCGAATGTCGGCGCGTCGGATTTCACCCGGCCAGGCCACATTTTCCCGCTGATTTCCCGCGAAGGCGGCGTGCTGATGCGTTCCGGCCATACCGAAGCGGCCGTCGATCTCTGCCGACTCGCCGGCCTGCCGCCCATCGGCGTCATCAGCGAGCTGGTCAATGACGATGGCACGGTGATGCGCGGTCCGCAGGTTCTGGATTTCGCCGAAAAACACGGCATGAAGCATGTTTCGGTCGCCGATCTGATCGCCTATCGCCAGCGCAAGGAAACGCTGGTGGAGATGGAATCCTCCTTCACCATCCAAACCCCGTTCGGACCGGCCAAGGCGCATACCTATTCCCTGCCATGGGACCGGATGCAGCATATGGCGGTGATTTTCGGCGATATCCGCGATGGCGTCGATATTCCCGTCCGCCTGCACCCTGAAAACGTTGCTGACGACGTGTTCGGCGACCGCCAGCCGGTGCAGCACTATATGCAGAAGATCGCCGAAGAAGGCCGCGGCGTCATCGTCTATCTGCGCGAAGGTTCTGTCGGCGTCGGCCAGGTGGACGGACGGCGCAAGGCGCGTGATCCCGACGAAGCGCACGCACAGGCCCGCTCCCGCGAAAATGAGTGGCTGGAAATCGGCCTCGGCGCGCAGATTCTCAAAGACCTCGGCATCAGCTCGATCAAGCTGATGACGACCCGCGAGCGCCACTATGTCGGGCTGGAAGGCTTTGGGATCAAGATTTCGGCAACGGATATCGGGTGATTTAGGGACGTCGCGAGGGCGCTTCGATTTGGCGTCCTCTCCGCCCGTCCGGCGTCATCCTCGGTCTTGTGCCGAGGATCTGCAGACGCATCCTATACATTTTCCGTTGCAGATGCTCGGGACGGGCCCGAGCATGACGGAAGAGGCAGTCGCCGGCTCAAGGCGCAATTACACATCCTGCCACCCCTCCAGATAATTCACACTCTCCACTCCCGTAAACTTCGCAAGCCGCGACAATTCCGCGTCTAGTTTCTCGAGCCTTCCTGCTGAGGCGCGCACGCCCGGTTCCAGCCACAGGCGGCGCACATCCAGCGTGCTGCGCTTGCGGTCTGCCTTCATGTCGATACGGCCGATCAGCCGGTCGCCTTCCAGAAGCGGGAAGACGTAATAGCCATATTGCCGTTTCGGCTCGGGTACGAAGACCTCGATACGGTAATAGAAGCCAAACAGCCGCTCCGTGCGGTTGCGGTCGCGCAACAGCGGATCGAAGGGGCTCAGCACACGGACGCGGGACGACGGTTCCGGCAGGTTGGCGACATCGGCGCTGAAATCCGCAAAGGCATAGGACGGACGGGCAGCACCGCCATCGCTTGCGAGAAGCGAGACCTCGCACAGTTCGTCACGGTGGCTCTTGACCCAGTCCCTCGCCTCCTGCGGGGTAACGAGATCAAAAAAGGCGGCGATTTCGCCATGGGTGGCAAAACCCAGCCGGGTGAGCGCCTGCCGGCAGGCCCAGTCGACGAATTGCGTATGCTCCACTTCGCTTTCGTGGTGCTCGCCGGGAATGACCCGCTCCGCCAGATCATAGACCTTCTGGAAATTCACGCGGCCGGATATGGCAAGCTTGCCGGTGTGCCACAGATATTCGAGTGCGGTCTTGGAAGGATGCCAGTTCCACCAGCCGCCGGACTGATGCCCCTCCTCCTTCAACTCACGCGCCAGAACCGGACCCGTGGCGGCGATGCGCTCCAGCGTCTCGGCGAAAGCCGCATCAAACCCCTCACCGTGCCATTTGCGCCAGCGCTCCTGAATGATCGGCTCGCGGCGGCGGAAGCGGTGCTTCCAATAGGGGTAAAATTCGGTCGGCACGATGGAGGCATCATGCGTCCAGTGCTCGAACAGCGCGCGGTCCTTTTCCAGCAGTGCTGTCAGATGTTCGCGCCTGTAGGTCTGGTTTCGGGAGAATATTATCTGGTGATGGGCGCGCTCCACCGTGCCGATACTGTCCACCTGCACGAAACCGATATCGGTAATGAGCTGCAGCAGGCCATCCTTGGAAAGCGCCTTTCCGGGCGGAGAGCAAAGCCCCTGCCGCGCCAAAAAAATCCGCCTTGCCGCTTCGTTTGAAACCTTGATCGTCATAAAGCAGAAGGTATGACGGCTTTTTCAGGATTGCAATGTTCTTTTTTTGTTCTTTGTTTCACTTCTGTTGATGACACGATATAGAACCGGAAAGCGATAGAGGGATGCATCAATCTTGGAAATCCGTTTCGACACCGCAGGCGTCACCTTCGAGGGCAGGCAGGCTTTACAGCCCGTGTCCCTGACATTGACTGAACGGCGTATCGGCGTCATCGGCCTCAACGGCTCGGGCAAGACCACCTTTGCGCGGCTGATCAATGGTCTGACAAAGCCGACGCACGGCAAGGTGTCGGTGAACGGTCTCGACACCGTCAAAGATGCGAGAGCGGTAGTACAGGCAGTCGGTTTCATCTTCCAGAATCCGCAGAACCAGATCATCCTGCCGATCATACGCGACGATGTCGCCTTCGGCCTCAAGCGACTCGGTATCGGCAAGACGGAGACAGAAACGCGGGTCAAGGCCGTGCTTGCCCGGCTCGGTATCGCTCATCTGGAAGAACGGCGCGCGCACGAGCTTTCCGGCGGCGAATTGCAGCTGGCGGCGCTGGCCGCCCTGCTGGTCACTGAACCGCAAATCCTCATTCTCGATGAACCGACGAATCAGCTCGACCTCAAAAACCGCGCGATCGTTGAAAAGACAATGGCTGCGCTGTCGCAGGCGCTTGTCGTCATCACCCACGATCTGCCGCTGCTTTCCGGCTTCGATCGCGTACTGGTTTTTCACGAAGGCGAGCTTGTTGCAGACGCCAACCCCGAAGAGGCGGTGGCACGTTATCTGGAGGTTGCGTCGCGATGAAGTCCCTGCATGTCGAAGGTACGGGCTGGCTCTACCGCGTCTCTCCGCGCCTCAAGCTCGTGACGCTGATGGTTTTCAGCATTGCGCTATTTCTCACCCGCGATCTGCTTTTGCTGGGATGCGCCGTCGTTGTGGCCGCCGCCATTCTGCGCGAGACGCGGCTGCAATTCCGCGAGATCGGCCTGCGGCTACGCCCGGTGATGCTGACCATTCTCCTCGTTGCCGCCTTCAGCTATCTGCTGCTTCCCGTACACGATGCGAGTGTCAATCTTCTGCGGCTGACTGCACTGGCGCTTCTCGCCACCGCCGTCACCATCACCGTCAGCATTTCGCAATTCATGGACGAAATCGCGCTTGCCGCCGCCCCGCTGGAAAGGCTGGGGCTGGTCAAGGCGGCCGATATCGGGCTTGCGGTCGGGCTCGTCGTGCGGTTCGTGCCTGAGATCGTCAATCGTTACCATGCCGTGCGCGATGCGCACCGGGCGCGCGGCCTCCCCGTTCGGCTGGCCGCGATCATCGTGCCGCTCGTCATTATGACGTTGAAGGATGCGGATGCCATCGCCGACGCCATTGACGCGCGCGGTTTCAGAGGCCAAAGCTGACGGCAAAACAACCACCCGGAGTTCCCGAGCCATGACGACCCGCGACCTTGTGCTGATCTCGCTGTTTTCCGCCATCATCATCGCACTCGGACTTTTGCCGCCGATCACGCTTGGTTTCATTCCGGTGCCCATCACCGCGCAGTCACTTGGCGTCATGCTGGCCGGTGTCGTGCTGGGGGCGAAACGCGGCACGCTCGCGGTTCTTCTGACCATCCTCATCGCCGCCATCGGCCTGCCAGTCCTCTCAGGCGGACGCGGCGGCCTTTCCATCTTCACCACGCCGACCACGGGCTTCCTGATCGGCTGGATTGCTGCCGCTTTCGTCACCGGCACGCTCTCGGAAAAACTCGTCAATCGCGGCCAGTCGGCTCTGACGCAGGGTATCGGTTTCTTCATCGCCAGCCTCGCCGGCGGCGTGGTCGTGCTTTATGCCTTCGGCATCTCCTATCTGGCGCTGGTGGTAGGGCTCGGGTTTGAAAAGGCGTTCATGGGTTCGCTCGCTTTCATTCCTGGCGATGCGTTGAAGGCCGTGCTTGCCGCCCTTGCCGGCCGCGCTGTGATGGTCGGTTATCCGCTTTTGCCGCAGCGCGCTTGATCAGCTTATTTCGGGAGGATTAGAGAATGGCGACCCGTCTTTACGAACATCCGATCTTCCTTGAACACATCACGCCGGAAGGCCATCCCGAGCGGCCGGATCGGCTGCGATCTCTGAACATTGCGCTCGAACATCCGAATTTCGAGCGACTGGTCCGCAAGCAAGCACCGCAGGCCAACGAGGATGCCGTGCTTCTGGCGCATCCGGAGGAGCATCTGCTGTCCGTCATGCGCCAGATTCCCGAGGAAGATGGCGAGATCAACCGCGTCGAGGCCGACACCTATGTCTCGCCGAAAAGCCTGCAGGCGGCGCTGACCGGTATAGGCGCTGCGATGGTGGCGGTAGATGACGTGTTTACGGGTGCCGCCGACAACGTCTTCGTTGCGTCCCGCCCGCCCGGCCACCATGCGGAAACCGCAAAGGCAATGGGGTTCTGTCTCTTCAACAATGCAGCAATCGCCGCACGTCACGCCCAGAAGGTGCACGGCGCAGAGCGCGTCGCCATCATCGACTGGGACGTGCATCACGGCAACGGTACGCAGGATATCTTCTGGAACGACACGTCAGTGCTGTTCTGTTCCACCCACCAGATGCCGCTTTACCCGTGGAGCGGCGATAAAAACGAAACCGGCGTGAAGAACAATGTCGTCAACGCGCCACTTTCCCCCAATACTGGCAGCGAGTATTTTCGCGAGGCGTTCAAATCCCGAGTCCTGCCGGCGATTGCCGATTTTTCGCCCGATCTCATCATCATCTCCGCCGGTTTCGACGCGCATCACCGCGATCCGCTTGCGCAGATCAATCTGGTGGGCGAGGATTTCGACTGGGCGACGGGGCGGCTGCTGGAAATGGCGGACAAATACGCCTCGAACCGGGTCGTCAGCCTGCTTGAAGGCGGTTATGATCTGGAAGGGCTGGCGGAATCGGCGGCCATGCATATTTTGAGAATGATGAAGGGTTGAAAATGACGGAAAATGCCAACACAGCCGATGTCAGCGGTTATTCCTTCGAAAAGGCCGTCGCCGAGCTGGAAAGCATTGTTGCACGCCTGGAGCGCGGAGACGTGGCGCTGGACGAGTCGATCGCCATCTACGAGCGCGGCGAAGCCCTGAAAAAACATTGCGAGACGCTGTTGAACGCCGCCGAAAAGCGTATCGAGAAAATCCGTCTCGACCGCGCCGGAAAACCACAGGGCGTGGAGCCGCTGGACGGGGAATAAACACGTCCTGTTGAACGGGGGCGACACAGCGTTCAACATTACGGCGCTCCCACGTCGTATCGTTCGTGGTAAGCTTGCGTGTCACGATACGAGGAGCTTCGGATGTCCTTCTTTCCCGGCAACGATCCTGTCGCGGGTGATGCTTTCGCCTGCGACGCCATCGAAAACCTCATCATTCCGCGCACCAGCGATATTGGCGGCTTCGCCGTGCGGCGGGCGCTGCCGACGCGGCAGCGGCGTCTTGTCGGCCCCTTCATCTTTTTCGACCGCATGGGTCCGGCCATCCTGAAGGCGGGCGAGGCGCTGGATGTCAAGCCGCATCCGCATATCGGGCTTTCCACCGTTACCTATCTGTTTGACGGCGAAATCAAGCATCGCGACAGTCTCGGCACCGAACTGGTCATCCGGCCCGGCGACATCAACCTGATGACGGCGGGGCGCGGAATCGTGCATTCGGAGCGCACGCCGGAAAACCTGCGCGGCCATCCGCTTTCCATGTCCGGCCTGCAGACCTGGCTTGCCCTCCCCGATCATATGGAGGAAATCGCTCCGGCCTTTTCCCATACCGCCCGGGAAGACATGCCTCTGATCGATATCAAGGGCGCATCCGGCCGGGTCGTTATCGGTGATTTCGAAGGCCTCACTTCCCCCGTTTCGGCTTTTACTGACACGCTTTACGTTGACCTGACGCTGGAACCGGGTGTGAAATTCCCGTTCTCTGCCGACCATGAGGAACGGGCGATCTACATTCTTTCCGGCTCTCTGGATGTCGCGGGTGACGTTTTTGCCGCCGACCAGTTGCTCGTCTTCCGGCCCGGCGACGACATCACATTGCAGAGCGGCAGTGGCGGCTGTCACATCATGATCTTCGGCGGTGCGGCACTCAACCAGCGCCGTTACATCTGGTGGAACTTCGTTTCGTCATCAAAAGAACGCATAGAGCAGGCCAAACAGGAGTGGAGAACCGGACGCTTCGATATCGTTCCCGGCGACGAAGAAGAGTTTGTCCCTTTGCCGGAGGGTTGAAATTCTATAGAAGTGAACGACATGCAGGGCTTAACTACTGGCTTTCTATATGAAAGACGCACTGGTGCCCGCCGCTGACACGAGAAAAGGCCGAACGATTGACCGGAATGCCACAGACCCCATTGCTTGACCGGGTGAATTTTCCATCCGATCTCAAGGAGATCGACGATCGCGACCTGCCGGAACTGGCAAGGGAGTTGCGCGACGAGATGATCGACGCGGTGTCGAGCACCGGCGGGCATCTGGGTGCCGGTCTGGGCGTGGTGGAGCTGACGATTGCCATCCACAAGGTGTTCAACACGCCTGAAGACCGGCTGATCTTCGATGTTGGCCACCAATGTTATCCGCACAAGATCCTGACCGGCCGTCGCGAGCGCATCCGCACGCTGCGCCAGGAAGGCGGGCTTTCCGGTTTCACGCGTCGGGCCGAGAGCGAATATGACGATTTCGGCGCCGGCCATTCCTCCACCTCCATTTCCGCCGGTCTCGGCATGGCGGTGGCTGCGGGGCTGGATCAGAGCGACCGCAAGGTTATCGCCGTCATCGGTGATGGCTCCATGTCTGCGGGCATGGCGTTTGAGGCGCTCAACAATGCCGGTGCGCTCGACGCGCGGCTGATCGTCATCCTCAACGACAACGACATGTCGATTGCGCCGCCGACGGGCGCGATGAGCGCTTATCTCGCGCGGCTGGCCTCCGGCCGCACCTATATGGGCTTTCGCGATTTCGGCAAGAAACTCACCGCCTATCTCGGCAAGACCATCGACCGCGCCATTACCCGCGCCGTGACCCATGCGCGCGGTTACGTGACCGGTGGCACGCTGTTCGAGGAGCTTGGCTTCTATCACATCGGCCCGATCGACGGTCATTCCTTCGATCACCTGCTGCCGGTGCTGCGCAATGTGCGCGACAACCAGAAAGGCCCTGTTCTCATCCATGTGGTGACGCAGAAGGGCAAGGGTTATGCGCCGGCGGAAGCGGCAGCGGACAAATATCACGGCGTCAACAAGTTCGATGTCATTACCGGCGCACAGGCGAAAGCCAAGCCGAATGCGCCGAGCTATACCAGCGTGTTTGCCGAAGCGCTTATCCAGGAAGCGACACTCGACGACAAGATCATCGGCGTCACCGCCGCCATGCCTAATGGTACCGGGCTGGACAAGATGGCCGAGCTTTTCCCGGCCCGCACCTTCGATGTCGGCATTGCCGAGCAGCACGCCGTCACCTTCGCGGCGGGGCTTGCGGCTGACGGTTACAAGCCGTTCTGCGCGCTTTATTCCACCTTCCTGCAACGCGGTTACGACCAGCTGGTGCATGATGTGGCGATCCAGAGCTTGCCCGTGCGCTTCCCCATCGACCGCGCCGGTTTCGTCGGCGCAGACGGACCGACCCATGCCGGCTCTTTCGACACCACATTCCTTGCCACCCTGCCCGGCATGGTGGTTATGGCGGCGTCCGACGAGGCCGAGCTGAAACATATGGTTCGCACAGCCGCAGCCTATGATGAAGGCCCGATTTCCTTCCGTTATCCGCGCGGAGAAGGCGTGGGCGTTGAGATGCCCGCACGCGGTGAGATTTTGCAGATCGGCAAGGGCCGCATCATCAAGGAAGGCACCAAGGTTGCACTCCTTTCCTTCGGCACACGCCTTGCGGAGTGCCTGGCGGCGGCCGAGGACCTCGATGCGGCCGGACTTTCGACCACGGTTGCCGATGCGCGCTTCGCCAAGCCGCTCGACCTCGACCTCATCCGCCAGCTTGCGGCTCATCATGAGGTTCTGGTGACGATCGAGGAAGGCTCTGTCGGCGGTTTCGGTGCACATGTGCTGCATTTCATGGCAAGCGCAGGCTTGCTCGACCACGGCCCGAAGGTTCGGACCCTGACCCTGCCTGACCATTGGGTGGAGCAGGCCAAGCCGGAGACCATGTATGCCAATGCCGGCCTCGACCGCGCCGGCATCGTTTCCACCGTGTTCAATGCGCTCGGCCAGCGTCAGGCCGGCGTCGGTTTCGCCGGCTGACAGCATTACCGGGACAGAAGGCGGGGGACGACCCGCCTCTGCCTCAGGATGCGGCGCCATCGAGAAAACCGACGACATTTTCAATCCGCCCCTCGGCATTCAGGCTGACGACATCGGTTCCGCCGGCGACATCTTCTCCGTCAGGCGAAATGAGACGCCATGAAAAACGGGTGAAGTTGCCGTGGCCATCCGGGGTGCCTGTGAGCACAAAGCGATATCCCGGAAATTTCTGCCGCGCCGCCTCGATCATCGCGGCAATCCCCTGCTGCCCCTCACCCTGCATCAAAGGATCTGTATAGCACGCCATTTCAGCCCAGCCTTGGCTGACGAGGCGCTGGCGGCGTTCATCGTTCTCCTCGTTCCAGACAGCGAGGTAGGTTTCGGCGACTTTGAGATGTTGCGTCATGATTGCGCTCCTTTTGGTTGACGGCCTGAGCATGCCGGGGGCTGTGACGCAGAACAATTACCTGCGAGGTAATCGCATTGCCGATATCTTCTGCTAGGCTGCGGGGCATGACACATCATCAAGAACATGTCGGCCAGGTGCTTAGGGAATGGCGGGCGCGCCGCAGATTGAGCCAGCTCGATCTGGCGTCCGATGCCGAGATATCGGCGCGCCATCTGAGTTTTGTGGAAAGCGGGCGATCTTCGCCCAGCCGTGAAATGCTGGCGAGGCTGGCAGAGCAGCTTTCCATGCCAGCCCGCGCCGCCAACCGGCTGATGCTGGCGGCAGGCTATGCGCCGATCCATTCCGAACGATCACTGGATGCGCCTGATATGACGGCCGTTCGTAAGGCCGTCGAAACCGTGGTGCAGGGCCACATGCCCTTCCCGGCACTTGCCGTCGACCGCCACTGGAATCTGGTTCTTGCCAATGATGCGATCAAATCGCTTCTCGCCGGCATATCCGAAGACCTGCTTCACCCGCCCCTCAATGTATTGCGGCTGAGCCTGCATCCTGATGGCTTGAGTTCACGCATCGTCAATCTTGCCGAATGGCGGCATCACCTGCTGGATCGCCTACGCCGCCAAGTCGAAGATACCGGAGACGAGACGCTTTCCCGGCTGCATGCGGAACTTTCCGCCTATCCCGCGCCTGCAGCTCCACGGCATTCCGCCGGGGCCGATCCGCTGGCGATACCGCTCGAACTACGCGATCCGTTGTCCGGAGGCGTGCTGCGCTTCATTTCGACCACCACGGTTTTCGGAACCGCCACGGATGTGACGTTGTCCGAGCTGGTGCTGGAATGTTTCTACCCGGCCGACGCCGAGACCCGCGCCGCCCTGATGAACGGTACAAAGGAGTAACTATCCATGCACACCACCTATCTCATCGGCTTCAAGGTCCGTGCCGATCAGCGCGAACGTTTTCTAGGATTGCTGAATGATCTGCTCGACGCCATGCGACACGAGAACACCTTTGTGAACGCAACCCTGCATCGGGACGGCGAAAACGAAAACCACTTCCTGCTGCATGAGACCTGGAGCGACCATCAGGATGTCCTAGACGTTCAGATCCATCGTCCCTATCGGCAGGCGTGGCACGATGCCCTGCCCGAGCTTCTAGATGCCCCGCGCGACATTTCCGTCTGGCACCCCATGCGGGCTGATCACGCCGGCCCCGCGGCGAAACCTGGCGTGTCTTCGTCTATGTACCCTGTGGCCTGAACATCCGTGCAAAGAACACTTTGTCGGACAGGCGGTGCAGCAGTGCGGCAATAGCGGCGGTTGCTACAATGGCGAAAACGAGCCGCCCGACCAGAACACCGTAGACATCTGCACCCAGCGATATCACGACAATGGTGTCCTCAATGACGCTATGCGCAAACCCCATGAACACGCATGACAGAAAGACCTGACGCGGCGATATCGCTCCCGACTGCGCCTCGCGGATCAGAAGACCGGCGCCATAGGAGATACCGAGGAACAATCCGATGGCGGTGAGATGTTCGGCCTCGCCGCGAATGCCGGCAAGACGCAGCACGGGCGAAAGCGCTTTCATCATCAAGGCCAGGACGCCGGTCAGCCTGAGGATTTCAAGGCCAAAGGACAGGACCAGAAGGATGACGAGCATCGAAAGCATGGTTTCGCCAAGGCCCCAAAAATAGTCCGCCCAGTCGGGTGTGGCGCCCATGGCAGTCCAGACCGGGTTCACCGGGGCCGACAGCCACCCTGTCACCTCCAGAAAATGGTGCAGGAGAAAGGCATAGAGCAATCCGCCCCCGATACGCAGCAGCGTCGTTGCGATCACGCCGGGACCGGCCTTTTCAATGATCTTCTGCTCAATGGGCAGCCCATGCGCGAACAGGATGAGGGCCGAGAAAACCGTGACATCCGCTACGCTGAGCGAGGATACCGGAACCAGCGTGAAAACCAGCGGCACAGCGCCCCATATTCCCACCAGCATTCCCGTCAGCCAGGCCAGACCCAGCTCCGGCGGAAGCCCGATCAGGTTCATGACCGGCGCAAAGACCGGGGCCACGGCCTCGATCGCGCCCATTCTCGACAACAGTTCGGTGAGGATCGCAATCGGAACGGTGATCCGGACAAGCACCCAATAGATTTCAAGCGTTTCCCGCGTTTTACGCCAGACCGGCATCAGCAATGGCATCTGAAACTCCTTAAGGATTGTCTCAATCCACTAGCTCGAGCCGGTTCGCATTTGTGGTCAAAGATTGCAGCTTTGTGCAATTTTATTGCAAGTTGACCATGGGAGATTATGCTGCGGGAATGGACCGTATCGATCGCAAACTTTTAAACCTCATGCAGCGCGATGCATCGGGTACCAATGTGGACATGGCCGAGGAGGTGGGGCTGTCGCCATCCAGCTGCCTGCGCCGTCTGCAGCGGCTGCGCAAATCGGGCGTGATCGACCGCATTGTCGCGATCCTCAATCCCGCCAGAGCCGGACGGGCAATCAAGGCGCTGGTGACGGTGGAACTGAAATTGCACGGCGAGCAGCAAATGCGCCGTTTTCTCGACCTGGCGAGCGCCGAGGACGCGGTTTCACACGCCTATTCCGTTACCGGAGCCACCGATGTCGTCCTGATGCTGCGCTTGCGCGACATGGAGGAGTTCGACGCGCTATGCGACAGGCTGTTCCGCGACCAGAACAATGTCGCACGCTTCTTCACCATGGTCGTCATACGAACGGCGAAAGAGGAAACAGCCATTCGGCTCGATTGAATTGCAGCTTTTGAACCATGCGCCTGGAGGTCCGCTTCACAACGCTCCTCCTTGGAGACGTCGTCATGGCAGATGGACCTCTAAATGAGCGAATGTCCTGCATTTTTCAGCAGAACGAAAGCTTTTTCCAGATCGTTCGATTTCACAAGCAGGTGGTCGCCATCGAAAGTCGAAACCACGAATATACCGATCTCATTGGTCGAGAGCGGCTCGATAACGGACAAGACGATGCCCGTTTCATCGAAGGCAAATGGCCCCTGTAGCTTTAGACAGGACCAACCCGTATCAGATCTGACATGCCCAGGTATACGATCTTCCCGGCAGACGATGGAAAGCTCATCATCGGTCCGGGTGATACTGACGAAGCCACCGCCATCGGCCCAGGCCGGAATGGCTTCAGATGCCTCAAGTCGGGCCACCCCATATGCACCATCCAGAACTTTCAACTTGATCCTAGGTGCCATCTCGAAATCACCTTTGTTGGGAAACTGCGACAGAACGCGTGGTTGAGTGCTCGCGCCGTAAATCTAGCAACAAAAAGGGGGCTTCACAGCCCCCTGATTCACGCTTGATGATCGTGACCGTCAGGCTCAGAACTCCGTCCAGTCCTGATCCTTGGCAGCTGGCGCTTCCGCTTTGCCGCCAAAGGCGCGGGCGAGGCTTTGGCCAAGGGCGCGGGCGGGTGAAGCGACCGGCCTTGCGGTTGTGGAGGCAGGCTTCACTGCGGCTTTTCTGACTGGTGCTGCGGGTGCGGACTGGTAGACAGGCTTCACCGAGGACTGGCGAGGAGCAGAATATCCGCCGGCGCCGGCAACGGCACCTCGAACGCCGCCCACCTTGAACTGGCCGAGCAGGCTATTGAGCGCTTCCGCTTCACGGGCGAGCGAATGGCTGGCAGCGGTCTGCTGCTCAACCATTGCGGCATTCTGCTGCGTGCCCTGATCCATGGTGTTCACGGCCGTGTTGATTTCTTGCAGACCAGTCGCCTGTTCGCGGGCAGCGACGACGATGGCGCTGACATGGGTGTTGATCTCCTCGACTTCCGCCACGATGAGTTCGAGCGCCTTGCCGGTCTCGTCGACGAGGTTGACGCCGTTTTCCACCTGCTGGCTGGAAGCGCCGATCAGCGTCTTGATTTCCTTTGCGGCATTGGCGGAACGCTGGGCGAGTTCACGCACTTCCTGCGCGACGACGGCAAACCCCTTGCCCGCATCACCCGCACGGGCGGCTTCGACGCCTGCGTTCAGCGCAAGCAGGTTGGTCTGGAAAGCGATATCGTCGATGACGCCGATGATATTGCCGATTTCGCCTGATGATTTTTCGATCTCGCGCATGGCGGCAACCGCCTTGCGGACCACAACGCCGGATTTTTCCGCTCCGCTGCGGGCGCGCTGAACCAGATTGCCAGCGTCCTCAGCACCCCTTGCGCTGTCACGCACCGTGGTGGTGACTTCTTCCAGTGCTGCGGCGGTTTCCTCTATGGAAGCGGCCTGCTGTTCGGTGCGGCGAGACAGGTCGTCGGCAGCAGAGAGCATTTCCGAAGCCCCGGCATTGATTGCAGCGGCATTCTCGCCAACTGCGCGCATGGCCTGCTGCAGCTTTTCGACAGCGCTGTTGAAGTCGATACGGATGGGGTCGATGTAGGAGGCGAACGGCGTTTCGATACGGTAGGCGAGATCGCCTTCCGCCAGAGCCGCAAGACCCTTGCCAAGCTCGTCACGCGCAAGGGCGTTGGCGGCTTCGTCCTGGGCCTTCTCTTCTTCGTTGCGGCGGCGCTCGGTCTCGGTTGCGGAGCGCATGCGCTCGGTTTCGCTGGCAAGGCGGGATTTTTCCAGCCCGGCTTCCTTGAAGACGAGAACGGCCTTCGCCATTTTGCCGACTTCATCCTTGCGGTCGAGAGCCGGAACTTCCGTGGTCATGTCACCATCGGCAAGCCTGCTCATAGCCGCCGTCATACCGACGATCGGCGTGACGATGGAGCGCGACAGCGCCCAGATGAGGGCCACGGCCAGGAGACCGGCAACCGCGCCGCCACCCAGAAGTGCGAGCTTGAGGTTGAGTGCGGCAGCGTCCTGCTGTGCGGCGTAGCTTGCCGACAAGCCGTTCAGCTGGTCCTTGATCTTGGCGGCGGAGGCGCGGAAACCGTCGAGCTGACCCTTGGCCTGATTGCGACCGATCTCGATGATTTCGGAAATCGGTGCTTCGGTCGTCTTGCGGGCGGCAAGCTGCGGTTCCGCCAGTTCCTTGAAGAACACGGTGGCGGATGCCTGCATGTCATCGATGGATTTCAGAATGTCCGGCTGGCCGGCGGCAAGCGCACGGGCTTCACCAAGCTTCTTCAGCATCAGATCGCGCTGGGCGAAAACATCGTTGTAGGTGCTGTCGCTGCGAAACAGCAGAAAGCCGCGCTGGTTGACGGCCTGTTCCAGCATTGCGGCCGTCGCACCGTCAACCGCATGCAGGATGTTGTTGGCCTTGTTGTTCTGGACCGTGACGTGCTCGCTCCCCAGCGTCTGCCAGAAGACCACCGCCGAGGCGAGCAGGCAAACGCCCATCAAGACGCAGAAGGTGACAATGAGCTTAATGTTGATGGGGAAATTTTTTAGCGACATCGCAAACTCTCTCGGCGACCTGATGCCACGGAGCAAGCGTCTGCGCTGCAACGGTCGCAATTTTGGAAATGGGAGGAGATGCCGTCATGGCAGGTTCCGACTGGCCGCACGGGCCTTGCAGACAAAGTGCAATACAAGCCTTTATATTGGATTAATCGCATATGCTGTTAAAGACCACGAAACGACCCTGCGCTGCGGCAAATGGTGCCGTTGCGAAGCCTTGCGCGCGATAAATCGCTTGCATCTGCGGGGTTTGGCGGTCATTGACACGGGACCATGTCCAAAACACCTGAAAATGAACGGCTTGACCAGCTTCTTGTTTCGCTCGGCCACTTTGCCAGCCGCTCGCGTGCGCGCGATGCGATTGCGCGCGGCACCGTGAGCGTCAACGGGAAAACGGCCACGAAGCCCAGCCAAACCGTTGCCGGAAACGTCAAGATCGCCATTACCGATCCGGCGCAGGCCTACGTTTCCCGCGCCGCCCTCAAGCTTACCGCCGCGCTCGATCACTTCGGGCTCGATCCGAAGGGCCATGAATGCCTCGACGTCGGCGCCTCCACCGGCGGCTTCACCGAGGTATTGCTTCATCGCGGCGCAAAACACGTCACCTCCATCGATGTCGGCCACGGGCAGATGCATCCACGGATCGAGAACGATCCGCGCGTGACCAATCTGGAAGGGCTGAATGCGCGCTTCCTGACAACCGACGACATTGATGACCGGTCCGTGGACTTCATCGTCTCCGACGTGTCCTTCATCTCCATAAAGCTCGCCCTTGCCCCGGCACTCGCACTTGCCGCCTCCGGCGCGCACGCGGTTCTGCTGGTCAAGCCGCAATTCGAGGCAGGCCGTGATGCCATCAGCAAGGCCGGGCTGTTGAAAGAGCCGGAAACGGCGCCTGCCGTTGCTGCCGAACTGGAACGCTGGCTCGTTGAAGACATGGGCTGGAAGAGCCTCGGTCTCATCCCCTCGCCGATTTCCGGCGGCGATGGCAATATCGAATTTCTTCTCGGAGGCGAAAAGCCATGAGCACGCAGACCGTCAGCATCAAGAGCCTTGGCGCCCAGGGCGACGGCATTGCGCACTGTCCCGACGGCCCGGTCTATGTGCCCTTCGCCCTGCCCGGCGAAACGGTGGCCATCGCCAAGGTCAAGGATACCGGCACCATCATCTCGATTGCGGAAGCCTCCGCGGATCGCCGCGAACCCGTGTGCCGCCACTTCGGCCCCGAGGGCGTTAACGGCACCTGCGGCGGCTGTTCGCTGCAGCATTTTGCCGACCAGCCCTACCACGCCTTCAAGCGGGAGCTGGTGGTTTCGGCGCTGAGATCGAAAGGCCTGACGCCGCCAGTAGACGATCTCGTCATCTGTCGCCCCGGCGAGCGCCGCCGCGCGGTGTTTGCCGCCCGCAAGACGGAAAAGGGCCTGCTGCTCGGCTTCAGCCAGGCAAACAGCCATCACATCGTCGCCATCGAGGAATGTCCCGTCACCTCGCCCGGTATCGTCGCGCGGCTGGACGCCGTGCGCGCAATCGGCCTTTCCCTTGCGTCGAATGCCGAACCGTTCCGCATGACCGTTCTTGAAACGCTTTCGGGCCTCGACATTTCCGTCGAAGGCATCAAATCCGTCGGCGACAAACAGCGGCGCACATTGACGGAAACGGTGCTGGCAATGCGTGGCATCGCCCGTGTCGCGCTATCAGGCGAAATCCTGATCGAACCGCAAAAGCCGATCATCGAATTCGGCGGCATTCCGGTTTCCCCACCGGCCGGCGGTTTCACGCAGGCAACCAAACAGGCCGAAGACGCCATGGCGGAACTGGTGCTTGCCCATGTTGGCAAATCCAAACGCATCGCCGATCTCTTCTGCGGTTCCGGCACGTTTGCGCTGCGGCTTGCGCGCGTCGGCCGCGTGCATGCGGTTGAGGCAGAGGACAAGCCGCTGAAAGCGCTCGATTTCGCCGCGCGCAACACGCAGGGCCTGAAACCCGTCAGCATCGAAAAGCGTGATCTTTTCCGCCGGCCGTTGATGACGAGCGAAATGAAGAATTACGATGCCGTTGTGTTCGATCCGCCGCGCGCCGGTGCGGAAGTCCAGTGCAAGGAACTTGCGCGCAGCGCGGTGAAGAAAATCGTAGCCGTCAGCTGCAATCCGCTGACGCTTGCGCGCGACCTCGCCATTCTGGTGGAGGGCGGCTATCGCGTCACGCGCGTCACGCCGGTCGACCAGTTCTTGTGGTCGCCGCATGTGGAAGCGGTGGCGACGCTGGAGAAATAATCACCAGGCGGTGTCAACAGTGCCGTTGCCGACCACGCCCGAGCAACGGCAGGCGCCGCCAACGCGGCCCTGCTCGATGGGGCAGACATAGGGCCGACGACGATTGGCGCTGTCCGGTGGAGTGATGACGCAAACGAAACGCGCGCGGCGCTGGCGATCGCGGGAATTGCCGGAGTAATAATTCGGGCTGTCCTCTTGCGTGGACTGCGCCAAAATGACGTTATTGCTCGAACCCGGCAAAGGCACGGTCGCCGCCGCCTCTGCGACAGTCGCAGCGGAGAGGAGGACGGTCAGGGCGAAAACAAAAAGACGCATGGCGGGTGGCCTTCGAAGGATGACGTTGCGTTATCTAACCCAAGCCATATTACCCGGTTCCTTAACCGCAAGGAATTCCTGCCGGAACGCTTAACGCCGCATGAATGCCTCGAAAGCGGCCCGCGCCTCGGCACTCTGCAATTGCGCGGTGAAATGGCGGGCTTCCTCATCGATGCGGGCCAGCACATCTGCCGGATTGCCGCGCACGAGATCGCGGGCAATCTTCAGCGCCTGCTGCGGCTTGGCGGCAAGCCGCGTGGCAAGCGCCAGCGTTTCGCTTTCGACATGTTCCGGCGCCACGACTTTCCAGATCATTCCGGCCTGCAAGGCCTGTTCGGCGGTAAAACCTTCGCCCATGGCCAGCAGGGCAAAGGCGCGCTGATGGCCGATGAGCTTTGGCGCAAGCAGGCTGGACGCAGCTTCCGGCACCAGCGCCAGATCCACAAACGGCGTCTTGAACAGGCTGCGGTTGGAGGCAACGGTCAGATCGCAATGCAGGTTCAGCGTCGTGCCGATGCCGATGGCCAACCCATCGACGCCCGAAACCAGCGGCTTTTCGAAGGTTGCCAGCGCCTTCAGAAGATCGAGCACCGCGAGCTTGCCCTTTGCACCAGACATGGCGAAGGCAAGAAAATCGGCCATGTCATTGCCGGCGGAAAAGCAGCCTTCCGTACCCAGAAACGCGACGACACGGATATCCGGGTCTGCATTGGCGGCCTTCAGAGCCTCTGCCATGCGCAGATACATTGCATCGGTGATGGCATTTTTCTTTTCCGGCCGGTTGAAGCGGATGGTCATAACGTCAGGCGCATGACTGACCCGCTCGACTAAAATATGGTCGTCCGACATGGTTTTCTCCTTAACCCAGTACGGCGCGGGCGGCGGCAAGGCTTGCTGCACCGGCAATGACGCGATCCCTCAGCGCTGCCGTTTCCGCCAGCAGGTTTTCCGCCGCAAACCGGCAGAGCGATGCGCGATGCGCTCCCCTGCCGTCATCCACCTGGGCCAGGGCGCCCTTGGCAAGATAGGCTCCGGTGAGCGCCAGCCCGAAGAGGCGCTGATAGGGCGTGGCACCGGCGAGCGCGGTTTCGGTTTCGCCCGCTTTCAGGCGTTCCAGCAACCAGTCGGTCGCCGTTTCTAGATCGGTGAGACTCGTTTCGAGATAACGGGCAGTCTCGCCGAGATCACTGCGGTTCGAGGCAGCAGTTCGGGCGACGATTTCACGCAATTCTGCGATGAAACCGCGCACCTGTGCGCCATCGGAAAGCGGCAGCTTGCGCACCACCAGGTCGATCGCCTGAATGCCGTTGGTGCCTTCGTAGATCGGCGCGATGCGGGCATCGCGCAGGTAACGCGCCGCACCGGTTTCCTCGATGAAACCCATGCCGCCATGCACCTGAATGCCCATGGAAGCGACATCGACACCGGCATCGGTAGAGAAGGACTTGGCGATTGGCGTTAAAAGAGCTGCGCGCTCCTGCCAGTGAGCGCGTTCAGCCACGTCCTCGGCGGCATGCGCCATATCGATGGCGTGGGCGCAGTTGAAGGAGATGGCGCGCGCACCTTGCGTCAGCGCTTTCATCGTCAACAGCGTACGGGCGATATCGGGATGCTCGATGATCGGGCTCATGCCCGAACCCTGCCAGCCGGGCGCCTTGCCCTGCGTGCGTTCCCTGGCGTATTCGATTGCCTTCTGTGTCGCCGCCTCGCAGATTGCCACGCCCTGCATGCCAACGGCAAGGCGGGCGTTGTTCATCATGGTGAACATGCAGGCGAGACCCTTGTTCTCCTCGCCGATCAGCCAGCCCAAGGCACCCTTCTCTTCGCCAAACTTTCCGTCCCCGAAGATCATCGTGCAGGTGGGCGAACCGTGAATGCCGAGCTTGTGCTCCAGCGAATGGCAGAAGACGTCGTTGCGGCTGCCCGGCGTGCCATCGTCTTCGGGCAGGAATTTCGGCACGAGGAACAGCGAAATTCCGCGCGTGCCGGCCGGCGCATCCGGCAGGCGGGCGAGAACGAGGTGGATGATATTGTCCGCGGCGTCATGTTCGCCCCAGGTGATGAAAATCTTCTGCCCGAAAATGCGGTAGGTGCCGTCACCATTACGCTCGGCACGGGTTTTCAGCACGCCAAGGTCCGATCCCGCATGCGGTTCGGTGAGGTTCATCGTGCCGGTCCATTCGCCGGAGACGAGTTTGGGAAGATAGATGCGCTTCAGGTCGTTGCTACCGTGGGCAACGAGAGCTTCCACCGCGCCCATGGTGAGCGTCGGCGCAAGCGCGAAAGCCATGGAACCGGAATTCCACATTTCGAGTGCGGCGACGTTCAGCATATGCGGCAGGTTCTGGCCGCCGAATTCTTCCGGTGCGGTGAGGCTGTTCCAGCCGGCCTCAGCCCAGCGCCGGTAAAGATCGGCCCAGCCGTCCGGCGTTGAGACCTTGCCGTCGCTCAGCCGCGCGCCCTGTCGGTCGCCTATATCGGCAAGCGGCGCGACCTGCTCGGTGGCGAAACGGCCGGCCTCCTGTAATATGGCATCGACCACATCTTCACCGAGGTCTCCCAGAGCACCCCTGGACAACGCGTCTTGCAGACCCGCCACATGTTTGAGTGTAAAGGCGATATCATCCACCGGCGCGGTATACATGCTGCCTCCTCCCGAAGCTCTTGCCTATCGTGCTGTTGCTTTCGGGCTAAATGATTTTTACGTAAACGTCAATTTGAAAATTCCCGCCTTTTAAGCGGGATTGTTATAAAACTGTCATATGAATTTGCTCAGCATGCGCTGACAGGTGCCGTGCCACCGCTGCCGTTTCCGTCTTGGGGCGACGGACGCCTCCCTCCCATTCCGCCGGTCAGGACTGCCACGATGGATCTCATAACGCCCGCTATCCCCGGCCTTGTCTGGGCCTATCAATTCCACCCTGGAACGGCGCCATGCCGGCGGCTTGCGCCCGATGCGGGCTTTGGCGAGATGGCGCAATGCGAGGGCTTCTTCTGGCTGCACCTCAATCTCGCGGATCAGCGGGTGGCTGGCTTTCTCGAAACGATCGATGGTCTCGATCCGGCAGCGCTGGCAAGCCTCACCACCCATGAAACCCATCCGTCCATCACGGTGGATGAAAAGTCACTTTATGGGACGCTGGTCGATTTCCAGCGCGAGTTCGATCAGGAAACGCGTGATTTCGGTTGGCTGCATTTCGCGGTCAGCGACCGTTTCATCATTACCACCCGTCTGCAACCGTTGCGCTCAGTGGACCGGCTGAAAGCGGCAGTCGACAAGAGTTCCAACCGCTACCTCACGCCGGCCCATGTCTTCGAAGGCCTCGTCGCGGAATTCCAGCGTTCGCTGATCAGCCTGGTGATGGAAACGACCGAAGAGCTGAACGCCATCGAGGACCTGGTCTATGACAGCGAAAACCGCGACGAGCGGCGGCGGCTTGCGCCGCTCAGGCGCACGGTCGTTCGCCTCCACCGGCATCTGCGCACGGTGCTCACCCTGATGCGGCGGGCGTCTGCCGCCGATGAGGACGAGATGCCTGACGGTTTCGAGGATGTCGCCTCGCGGCTGATGGGCCGCCTCGAGGCCGTCGATCACGATGTCTACGCCCTTCAGGAACGCGCAAGGCTGCTGCACGAGGAAATCGATTCCAAGCTCTCGTCCGAAACCAACCGGCATCTCTATATCCTGTCGCTGATGACGGCATTCCTGCTGCCGCCATCGCTGGTCACCGGCTTCTTCGGCATGAACACGGATGAGTTGCCATTTACGGTCGGCACCGGCGGCACGATGGCGGCCAGCATCTTCATCGTGATTTCGGTTATGCTTGCCTGGTTCGTGCTGAAGCGGGCGCGCATTCTGTGAAAACAAAAAGCCGCCCGTATCCGGGCGGCTCGTAATAACTATCAGCCTGGTCAATCGCTACTCCGTCTTGCCGGATGAAGGCCGGAGTGACGGAGTAGTGCTATCAGCTGTAAGGCGAATAGCAGGGCTGGCGTGGGCCATTGTAGGGCTGGAACGTGTTGCTATAGGCATCGTAGGACCGATACCGGCCATAGCACCAGTTCACATGCGCCTGGCTCATGCCGGCACGACGGACCGGACGATATTCGCGGTAGACCGGACGCGGGCGATATTCCGGAACCGGACGGTAGACTTCGCGCGGCTGCGACAGTGCGCCGCCGATGATCGCGCCCGTCGCAAAGGCTGCGAGCGGGAACCAGTAACCGTCGTGGTGACGATAACCCGGGCGGTAGTCGCGATAACCGCGATGGCCGCCGTACCAGCCGCGGCGTTCGCCGCCCCAGCCGCCACGATTGTCACGATCGCGCCAGTATTGCACATTGACGACATTCTTGCCGGCATCGTTACCCAGGGTCTCGACACTCTTCGGCGCCATCAGCAATGGCATTGCCTCGGCGGGAACAATCGCTCCTGCAACCACGATTGCAGAAAGACCGACAGCCAGGATATTCTTCACATAGCTTCTCATCTGACTTCCTCCATTCACGACGGTCGACAGGCCGTTGCACGTGAATAATAACACCTTTTTCTTTTTATCCAGCCAGTTTGTCGGTGCTGGCTGGAACATCACAGGTTGCAGGCTAGGCGCTTTCGCCTGAACCCAGCATTAACGGCGTTGTCACGCTTCGGTTACCGAAACTCGCCACCCGAAAGCAAAAGCCCGGATCGGATCCGGGCTTTCGAAAGGCGTGCTTAACGGCTGTATGGAGATACGCATACACGACGCGGACCGCTGTTCGGCTGGTAGCTGTTATCGTAGGCGCGGTAAGAGCGCCAACGGTTCTGGCACCAGGCAACATGGCTGCCGCCATAAGCCGGTCTCGGCTGCGCCATGGCACCGCCAATGATTGCGCCAGTGGCGAAGGCCGCCAGCGGGAACCACATTCCGTTGTGATAGCGGTAACCCGGACGGCGGTCGCGATAGCCGCGATGGCCGTTATAATATCCGTCCCGCGACGGGCGCGGACGATACATGCGGTCGCCGTATCTGCGGTCACCTCGGCGGTCCCATTCACGATACTGCACCGGCACTACATTCTCGGTTGAGATTGCCGGCTTCGCCATCGGAACAGGCGCCTGGAACGCCTGCGACGGCGTGAAGCTTGTCAGGAACAGGACAACCGCCGTAGCGACGCTCGTCGTGCGGAAATTCATCATGATCTTTCCTCCGTTTGCTGTAGCGCGTTGAACCGCGCTTTCTAACTACTCGGTCTTGTCGGAGGTAGGGGCAGCCCCATTGAAACACCCGAAAAGAATTCGATGACGTGCAAACGAGTTTTAAGACCTTTGGTTCCGGTTCAAAAATAGATTCCCGCATAAGACGCAGGATTTTGCGCGCTCAGGCTTCCACCTTCACGTCGGTCAACGGCCGCGAGCAGCAGGCGAGAATATAGCCTTCATCGATTTCGTCATCGAGAATGCCGCCATTGTGGTTCATCTCCACCTCGCCGGAGAGCTTCAGCACCCGGCAGGTGCCGCAAATTCCAGATTCGCAGGCGGCACCGATGCGCACACCGGCGGCGCGCGCCGTCATCAAAACGGTCTGGCCGGGCTGGCACGGCACTTCCTTGCCGGAAAGCGTAAACCCCACCATCGAGAGTGCTTCGCCATCCGCCACGGTGTGAATACTCTCGCCCACAGCAACCGGGGCGGCTGGCGAAAAGCTTTCCTGGTGGTAACGGCTCATGTCGAAGCCGGAAGCATCCAGCATGGAGCGGATGGCGGCCATGAAAGGCTCCGGTCCACAACAGAACACCGTGCGATCCATGAAATCAGGCGACAGAAGCGCAATCTTGGCCTTGTCGACCATGCCCTTCAAGCCGGACCAGAGATCAGTGCGGCCGCAATTTTCCACGATGAAACCGAGCGACAGTTTCGGCATGAAGCGGGCAAGATATTCCAGCTCGTGACGGAACACGATATCGGATGGCGAGCGCGAGCAATTGATGAAGGCGATGTCACTCTGCGGCGCGCGGTCGCTCATGTCGCGCACCATCGACATCATCGGCGTCACGCCGGAGCCGGCCGAGATGAACAGGTATTTGTCGCCGGGATGCCGGACATAAGAGAAATCGCCGAGCGGGCCGAGTGCCCGGATTTTCATGCCGGGCTTCAGATTGTCGAACATCCAGCGCGTGCCGATGCTGGTGGCCTGCGCCTTGACCGTGACCGACAGCGCATAGGGCCGCGACGGGCTGGAGGACAATGTGTAGGTGCGGTAGAGCGGCTCCTTGCCTACCGGCAATTCCAGCGTCACGAACTGGCCCGGCAGATAACGGAACCAGTTCTGATCCTCCGACCGGAATAGGAATGTCATCACGTCAGGCGTCTCGGGCGTCACCGAAATGCATTCCAGCAGGTGGAGCTTGTCGCTCCACGGCTTCATCTCGTCTATGTGCTTGTAGGTCACAGCCATATTCATCTTCGCGTTACGCTACTGCCGAAAGGCGGGCCTTGTCGCCCGACAGCCGGTCAACCATGAAATCGGCATACCAGTTGACGAACTGCATCACGCCGCCCTCGTCTTCCATGGAATAGGGGCCGGGCTGGTAAGCGGGCGAGCGGATGCCGAAGGCGTTTTCCTCAACGATGCGGCGGTCCTGATCGTTGGTTTCGTTCCAGACGTGCGTGAGGTCCTCGAGATCGTAATCCACGCCTTCAACCGCATCCTTGTTCACCAGCCATTTGGTAGTGACCATGGTCTCATTGGCGTTGAGCGGCAGCACGCGGAAGGAAATGGTGTGGTCGCCGAGGAAGTGGTTCCAGGTCGTCGGATAATGGAACAGAAGCAGCGCGCCGATATGGCTGATGCTGACATCATCCGAAAGCGGCCGGCGCACGGCGCGTTTTCCCGACATGGTGTAGCTTTCCGCCTCGCCGATCAGCGGCATGCGGGCAACACGGAACTGGCCTTTCGGATCGATCTTGAAGCGGCTCGGCAGGCCGGCAGCCTCGCAGCGTGCCCAGTGGCCACCGATCTCGGGATCGCTTGCACCACCGTCCGTACCCGTAACGCTCGGGTTTTCAGGATAGGTGCGGCAGAGTTCCGGATGGTTGGCGGCGCAATGGTAGCACTCGCGGTTGTTTTCCCAGACGAGCTTCCAGTTACCCTTTTCGATGATTGTGCTTTCATGCGCGACCTTGGCTTCCCAGATGCGATGCGGCGCCATGTAGCTTTCGACCTCGGCGCGCATCGGCGCGAAATCGGCGGGCTGGTCTGCCAGGCAGATGAAGACGTAACCGGCAACGGTTTCGCAGTGGACCGGCTTCAGGCCGAATTCAGCCTTGTCGAAATCATCGCCCATATGGCGGGCAAACAGCAGCTTGCCGTCCAGATCGTAGGTCCACTGGTGATAGGGACAGACGAGGCGTGCGGACTGGCCCTTATGAGAAGAGCAGACGCGGGAACCGCGATGGCGACAGGAATTATGGAGGGCGCGAATCTGTCCATCGCGACCGCGAATGATGACGACGGAATAGGCGCCGACCTGAACGGTGATGTAGTTACCGGCCTTCGGCACTTCGCAATCATGGCCGACAAACAGCCAGTCGCGGTACCAGATGGTTTCCATGTCCAGATTGAAATAATCCGGGTCCGTGTAGAAAGACTGTTCCAGGCTGAAGCCTTCGCGGCGGTTCTTCAGCTGACGCAGTACGGTATCACGCAATTCCATGGCCAAATCCTCGATCAAACCGCCCTGCCCCACACCATTTATCGGACTGCGGAAGTGTGATCCCATCTAAACATCAGCGTTCATTTGCGGTAGCGCAGACAGCGACATCGGCTTCCGCATTGGCGACAAATTGCGACATGCGCCAATGGCCGTTGCACGCCATTCCGCTGCGAAATCCGGCAGCTATTCCCCGCCGGAAACCACGTCGCAATATGACGCATGATGTCGCGCAGCTCCCTCTCTACCCGTTAAAAAACGGGGGTTGTGGCGCAACGGAGTTTTAACATGCCCTAAACTATATTGCCTGATCGACAACAACGAGGGCGTTCCGGGTGGAGAAGGCGACACGCATACGTTATTTCGATGCCGGCAAACATTCGGTCACGCCGATACGTTCAAAGACCGCGCATTCGGATTTCCTGCGAACCGGGCGCATCAGCCGCTACGAAGAACGCTGGCTGCCGAGGGAACGCGTCTATTACAGCCATGAAGAAGTGGCGGCGATGACCGGGCGCAAGCTCGAGGCTGCTGCCGACGCCACCCATAGCCGTCTCAATGGCTTTCACCAGTCCATCCGTTTTCCCAAGATGGTTTTCCACCATCTGCTGGATGAGCGGCCGCATCTCGGCTATTGCCATGTCACGGCAGCGAAAACCAGTTTCGACGCCGAGCGCCATGTGCTCTGGTCATTCTATTTCGCGAATTTCTTCGCCGAGTTGAGCGGGGCCGAGAACTTCTTCGAAAACATCGATGCGCGCTATTCGCGGATGTATTTCGCAGTCGCCATCAACGCGCTTCCAAACAAGAACGTCGCCATCGATACCTCCTTCCATCGCGGCGGCCTGCTGTTCCAGACCCACGACCCGCGCGTAGCGCTC
Organism: Agrobacterium sp. SORGH_AS_0745; assembly: GCF_030818995.1. Classification (NCBI taxonomy): domain Bacteria; kingdom Pseudomonadati; phylum Pseudomonadota; class Alphaproteobacteria; order Hyphomicrobiales; family Rhizobiaceae; genus Agrobacterium; species Agrobacterium sp. SORGH_AS_0745. The sequence goes on along the minus strand of NZ_JAUTBI010000003.1, from coordinate 1,398,906 downwards.
AAAAACGTGCTTATGCTCGGCGCCCGCTCGGACGAGATGCGCAAGATCATCAAGGCAATATAAAAGCCACGATAGCGCTTTCCATAAGGCCCTGAAATACGCTATTGACGCCCTGAAAGGCAGCATCATGGCGCGTCATATCGATATCGAAAACGAGCGGGAAACCGCCTTGCAGGCGGCCGTCGAGGAGCTTTCCCGCGGCCAGCCAATCGCCCTGCCCACGGAAACCGTCTACGGCCTTGCTGCGGACGCCACCGATCCGGCGGCCATTACCCGCATTTACGAAACGAAAGGCAGGCCACAGTTCAATCCGCTGATCTGCCATATGGCCGATATCGCCATGGCCGAACGTTATGCGGTTTTCGATCCCGTGTCGCGACGCCTCGCCGAAGCCTTCTGGCCTGGCCCGTTGACGCTGGTTCTGCCGCTGAAACCGGCAAGCGGCATTCACTCACTCGCAACGGCGGGGCTCGATACCGTCGGCATTCGCGTTCCGCAGGGTTTCGCCGGTGATCTGATCCGCCGGTTCGACAAACCTCTTGCTGCGCCCAGTGCCAATAGTTCCGGCAAGATCAGCCCCACCAGTGCCGCCCATGTCGAGGCTGATCTCGGTAACAGGATCAACCTCATTCTTGATGGCGGTGCTGCCTCCGTCGGTGTCGAATCCACCATCGTCAAAGTGGAAGACGACGGGCGGGTGCGGCTGCTTCGTCCCGGCGGCATCGTCACCGAGGAGATCGAGCGCATCACCGGCACCCAGCTCGAACGGCCGGAAAAGGCATCAGCTGCCATCGAGGCACCCGGAATGCTCGCCTCGCATTATGCGCCCGGTGCAGCTGTTCGCCTCGACGCGACGTCCGTTTCTTCCGACGAGGCACTGATCCGGTTCGGCGGCATCGCGGTTGAGGGACAAGAGACGGCCCGTACCGTTCTCGACCTCAGCCCTTCCGGCGACCTTGCCGAGGCGGCCGCCAATCTGTTCGATTATCTCAAAGCAGCCGATGCGAGCGGTGCCGCGACAATCGCGGTCACAACCATTCCCGCACACGGTCTTGGAGAGGCGATCAATGACCGCCTTTCCCGCGCCGCCGCGCCGCGAGGCTGACGGTACTTCACCATTTCGCCCACCGTTTCAAATGACAGCGAGACGCCAATGACAATCGCAGCCCCCTCCTCCGACATCCTCGACCGCTTCACTGCCATTGTCGGCGAAAAAAACGCGGTGCGCGACGCTGTGGAAATGGCCCCGCGTCTTGTGGAGAATCGCGGACTTTACCATGGTGCGTCACCGCTGCTGCTCAAGCCCGGCACTGTCGAGGAGGTTGCAGCCATCCTGAAGCTCGCCAGCGAGACCGGCACGCCCATCGTGCCGCAGACCGGCAATACTGGCCTTGTGGGTGGCCAGACGCCGCGTGCTGACGGAACCGACATCATCCTCTCGCTCGAGCGCATGAACCGTATCCGCGACATCGATCCGGTCGCCAATACCATCGTTGCGGATGCCGGCTGCATTCTCGACGACATCCACAAGGCCGCATCGACCGTGGAGCGGATGTTCCCGCTGTCGCTCGGTTCGCAGGGTTCGTGCCGCATCGGCGGTAATCTGGCCACCAATGCCGGCGGCACGGCGGTTCTCGCTTATGGCAATATGCGCCAGCTTTGCCTGGGGCTTGAAGTGGTGCTGCCGACAGGTGAAATCTGGGACGGGCTTCGCCGGCTGAAAAAGGACAATACGGGTTACGATCTGCGCGATCTCTTCATCGGTTCGGAAGGCACGCTCGGCGTTATCACCGGTGCGGTGCTGAAGCTTTTCCCCGTGCCGCTCGGCCATCAGGTGGGTTTTGCCGGTCTTCGATCCACTGAGGACGCGTTGAAGCTGTTCGAAATGGCCTCAAACCTCTGCGGCACGGCGCTGACCGGTTTTGAGCTGATGCCGCGCATCGGCGTGGAATTCACCGCCAAACATATTCCCGGCGTGCGCGATCCGCTACAAACGCCGCATGACTGGTACGCGCTCATCGATATCTCCACCTCCGATTCGGCTGAGACGGCTGAAACAATGATGCAATCGCTGCTGGAGCGCGGTTTTTCGGCCGGGCTGGTCGAGGATGCGGTGATCGCTTCATCGGAAGCGCAGCGTCAGGCGCTCTGGCATATGCGCGAAAGCATGTCGGATGCGCAAAAGCCGGAAGGCGGCTCTATCAAACACGACGTTTCCGTTCCGGTGTCGAAGATACCGGAATTCATGGCAACGGCGGAAAAGGCCGTTCTTGCCGCCATTCCCGGCGCCCGCGTCTGCGCCTTCGGCCATCTGGGCGATGGCAACATCCACTACAATATTTCCCAGCCGGTTGGTGCGGACAAAGCTGAATTCATCGGTCGCTGGCGGGATATGAACGAGATCGTGCACGGCATCGTACTGTCGCTCGGCGGCTCAATTTCAGCCGAACATGGCATCGGCCAGTTGAAGCGCGACGAACTGGCCGCGATCAGGCCTGGCATTGAAATGGACCTGATGCGACGCATCAAACACGCCTTTGACCCCGCCGGCATCATGAACCCCGGCAAGGTGATCACCGCCCGCTAGGGACAGCAGCTTCATCATCGTTGCATGTTAGTTGGAAGTTCTCGCCGTCCAGGCGGGAACCAGCTCCGCATTCAGGCGGCGCGGCTTTTGCGCGTACACGAGCTGTGTCAGGCCCATGCCGGATTTTGCGATCGCCACCGCATGTTTCTTCGGCATCAGGTAGCCGCATTCCAAGGGAGGACGGCGGCGCACTATCCGGCTGAAAAAGGGCCGCTTGTGATACCGGGACGGCGAGAAACGCGCGGGCTCGGCACAGACAGCCACATATTCAAGAATCTCTTCGATCCAGCCGCTCTGCGGACGCGCACCCGGTTCGACCAGCAGGATCCAATGCCCGCGCGCCGAGCGCATGACATCCTCAATATCCCACTGCGCATAAAAACGGCAGCCAGCGGCATCGGCGACGCGCGACGATCCATCGCGCGAACCGTGATCAAGGATCACAACGTCGCTTACCAGCCCTTCCACGGCCCCGGTTACAAGCGCAGACAGCGTATGCGCCAGTTCCGGTTCCTGATCCCGGCATTCCATTATGACTGTCAACATATGCATAGCTCTAACGCATCGCACAATAAATTGCCACTGCACTGGATGTCAGAAAATCCGCGACCGTTCAGGCTTAACCCTAGCCCACCTTCAGGTGGGATTGATACAAACAGGACCCCGGTGGCGGGTCGGCCCGCTATCGATTTTGTATTTTTTGTTCTTGTAATGTTCTCGTTTCTGCGGTAGGAATTTAATCATTCGAAGAGGCAATGAAACGCCGGTTCGAGTGGAAACGGTTTAGGGCGTTGGCTTGCCTTGAGAGGCGTGCGGCACCCTGGGAGCATCCAGATGAGAGACCATACGCTTTCGGGGCAGGCTGCTTTCCAGCCGAGCCATACGCCTGACATTGCCAATGCGTTGGCCGATGCGTCGGGCCTGCGCATCGAGATCGACCGTCGTCGAGGGCGTGGCGCCGGACTTAACCCGGGCGGGCGCTTCGAGGCCCTGCAGCGGGAGGTTTTCGACGATGGCTGGCAGACCCTCGAGGAGCTGCCGGAGTTCCGCACCGAAGTGCAGGTGGAAAAGCCGCGCAGCATCATCAGCCGCAACGAATCGCCTGACATCCCTTTCGACCGTTCCATCAATCCCTATCGCGGCTGCGAACATGGCTGCATCTACTGTTTCGCCCGTCCGACGCACAGCTATATGGGGCTTTCCGCCGGGCTGGATTTCGAGGCGAAGCTTTTCGCCAAGCCGGATGCGGCAAAGCTGCTCGAAAGGGAGCTGGCGAAGCCCGGCTACAAGCCTCGCGTCATTGCCATCGGCACCAATACCGACCCCTATCAGCCGATCGAGCGCGAATGGCGCATCATGCGGCAGATACTGGAAGTGCTGGCAAAGGCCGACCATCCCGTCGCCATCGTCACCAAATCGGCCCTGATCAAGCGGGATATCGATATTCTCGCGCCCATGGCCAAGAAGGGTCTAGTGAAGGTTGGTATTTCCGTGACGACGCTGGACCGCAAGCTGGCACGCAGCATGGAACCGCGCGCCGCCACGCCCGAAAAGCGGCTGGAAGCGGTCAAGGCGCTGACGGATGCCGGCATTCCCGTGGCGGTGATGATGGCACCTGTCATTCCCGCACTCAACGATCATGAGATCGAACGCATTCTCGAAGCCGGCAAGGCCGCTGGCGCAACGGAGGCCTCCTATGTGCTGCTGCGCCTGCCGCTGGAGGTCAGCCCCCTCTTCCGCGACTGGCTGCTGCGCAACTATCCGGACCGCTACCGGCATGTCATGTCGCTGGTGCGCTCCATGCGCGACGGCAAGGATTACGATGCGGAATTCGGAAAACGCATGAAGGGTGCTGGTCCCTATGCATGGCAGATCGGCAGGCGTTTCGAAATGGCGACGAAACGGCTTGGCCTCATCCGCCGCGGCATTAACCTGCGCGACGATATCTTCGTGCCGCCGGGAGGTGCCGGCGTGCAATTGTCGCTGCTTTGAAAATATGAGGCCCGCTTGGCCGATCGAAGGCGCATTACGATGCGCGCAACGATACCCAGCGGTGCAGACACATAAGGAGTGGCAGCCCTTTCCTGTTGACGGGGCCATGCTCTTGACGAAATGCCCGGCGGGTTTCCCTGGCCCGTCGGACATCACCCCCGGAACCCGCCGCCTCGCGTGCGATCGTTTTTCCTCCGCCGCCCCGTTGGAGGATCAAAGGTCATGACGACCTAAGGGGCACGGTTGGCCACGCCCCTTGACCCGGCTGGCCGCGCCCGTCATCGCCCGCTTCCGGGGGCTTGCAGGAGATCGGGTGTGTGTGCAAGTTTCTGCCGCATGAAACGCCGCACCACACCCGATTCTCCTGCCCTCTTTGATCTCGCCGATACGGGCCCCGATTTCTCCTTCGAACTTGAAGCGAGGAAGAAGGGGCTTTGGCCCGTGGCCGGCACGGATGAGGCAGGCCGGGGGCCTCTCGCGGGACCAGTGGTTGCGGCAGCTGTCATTCTCGATCCCGACAATATTCCTGGTGGTCTTGACGATTCCAAGAAACTGACCAAGCTGAAACGGGAAAGCCTGTTTCTGCAAATCATGGAAACATCGATCGTTTCCGTCGCCTCCTCCGGCCCCGGCCTTATCGACACCATGAATATCCTGCGCGCCAGCCTCGACGCGATGCGTCGCGCCGTACTCGGCCTCGAAATTTCCCCAGCCCTCGTGCTGGCAGATGGCCGCGACAAGCCGCCGGGCATCACCTGCGAGTCGAAGGCCGTCATCAAGGGCGATTCCCGCTCCCTCTCAATCGCCGCCGCTTCGATCATCGCCAAGGTGACCCGTGACCGGATGATGGAACGGGCCGGTGTAGTGCACAGCTCCTATGGTTTCGAAGGCCATGCCGGCTACGGCACACCAGCCCACCTGCGCGCCATAGAAAGCCATGGGCCCTGCCCGCTGCACCGGATGAGTTTCAGGCCGCTGAAGCAGGACTGATCGAAAACCACGATCCTGAAGCGGAGAATGCGGTCTCGCCCGGGATTTCAGCGCCCTGCCATGAGGTGACGATCTCCGTCTCCACTGGTAGAATTCTATCTCAATGCGTGGACTTGACGGGCTTTGGGAGAAGAGATTTGGATTTCATGAAACTGTTGAAGTCGCTCGAAGAACTTCTCTACGAGCTGGTTTCATGGCTCCTCTTCTATCCGCTTACAATGTGGCGATCGGTCGTCGCACCGCTCAGCATGATGCGCTACGCCGATAGCGAACTCGCGGATCGGCTTGAGGACCAGTATGACGACACACTGAGTCCGCCCCTCTTCCTCCTGATCACTCTGCTATTTTCGCAGGGGCTCTCCGCCTCCCTTCCGACCATTTACGATCCCACATTGGCCGCCCGGGAGCTTGGTTCGGGTTCGAACCTGCTCATAGCGCGTGGCGTTATATTCGGGATTTATCCGCTGTGTATGGCCGTCACGCTTCTGCGGTGGAAACGGGTGAGGATCACCCGAAACTCCCTGCGTCCGCCGTTCTTCAGCCAATGTTACGTGGCTGCGCCGTTTACATTTGTCCTGGTTCTGGGCTTCGATTTTGCATCCATGCCTCTGGAACATGGCCTTACGTTCGGGCTCGCCATTATCGCGCTCGCCACGATCTGGTATGCGCAGGCTCAGATAAGATGGCTGATGCAGGATCTCGGCTTGGGCATCGCGAAAGCAGGCCTGGCTTTCAGTGGCGCATTTCTGGTTGCCACCGCGGCAGCTTTTGTACTGGCGGTGCTGATAGCGCTCGAGGCCAAGACAATCTATCCCGCGATCACTTAACAAGCCTCGACAAATTGGCAGCCGCGAATTGCCGGCCAGCATCCAGTCCTCAAAGCCGATGCTTTTGCTCCAAAGGTCGACAGACATCGATAGACACGCTGCAAGCCGGCACCACAGTGTGCACCCGCGAGCTTGCCAACACCGCCCCTGGCTGAAGCATAAAATAAAAAACCCCTCGCGGCGGGTGCCGGAGGGGTTTTGAATAGTCCGAGATGAACTTAGTTCAGCTTCGACTTCACTTCGCCAATGGTGTTGGCGAAAAGTTTGGCCTTTGCGGCAGCGGTGGTCTTTTCGGCAATGAGCTTCTCGGAAGCTGCAATGGCGATGTCCACGGCGGCGGCACGAACGGCGCCGATGGCGTCTTCTTCGGCCTGCTTGATCTTCTGTTCCGACAGGGCCGTGCGGCGGACGACGAATTCTTCCGTCTTCTGCTTTGCTTCGGCAGTCAGGGCGGCCGCTTCGCGTTCGGCAGCGGCAACGATGCCAGCTGCTTCAGCTTCGGCTTCCTTGCGCTTGCGCTGATATTCGGCCAGCAGGTGCTGTGCCTCTTCGCGCAGACGCTTGGCTTCGGCCAGTTCGTCCTGAATGTTCTGCGCGCGCTCGTCCAGAGACTTGGAGAGCATGCCCGGAACCTTGAGATAGGCGATCAGGACGAAGAAAAGGACAAGACCGACAAGAGCGAAAAATGATGCATCAAACGCCATATCAGGCTCCCTTCACAGTCGAAGCGGCTGCAATGGCGGCCTTGACGTCGGCATCCTTGACCTTGGCGCCAACCAGCTGGTCAACGATTGCGGTCGCGGTTTCCTCGGCAATGGCGCCGACATCCGCGAATGCCTGATCCCTGATACCCGCAATGCGCTTTTCGGCGGCGGCAAGCTTCTCGGCAAGTCCGGCTTCGATAGCGACGCGGTCGGCATCGGCTTTCGCCTTGGCGGCGTCACGTGCCGCGGAGCCTATCGAGCTTGCCTTGGCGCGGGCTGCCGCGAGTTCTTTTTCATAGGTTTCGACGGCTGCGTCGGCTTCGCTTTTCAGCCGTGCCGCTTCATCGAGATCCTGTGCAATGCGCCCATGACGGTTTTCGAGAATGCCGCCGACGCGAGGAACGATGACCTTCTGCATGAGCAGGTAGAAAAGGCCGAACGTGATCGCCAGCCACAGGACCTGCGATGCATAAGTAGACTGGTCGAACGGCGGGAAAACGCCGGAAGCACCGTGTTCGGCGCCGTGCGCTACACCGGTTTCCGTGTGCGTGGCTTCCGGTTGCGGCTGGCCGACAGCCGGAGTTTCCGTATGCGTTTCACCTACGGTCGGTGCTGACTGGGCATAAGCCTCGGTCACGAACATGCTCACCTCCAGGGGGACTGCAAATGCGAAGGATCACGGCACGCAATTTGCGCGAGCCGTGATCCAGACCTGGTGCCGTTATTAGACAGCGAACAGGAGAAGGAGAGCTACGAGCAGCGAGAAGATGCCCAGAGCTTCCGTAACGGCGAAGCCGAATACCAGACGGCCGAACTGGCTGTCGGCAGCAGAGGGGTTGCGCAGTGCGCCGGAGAGGTAATCACCGAAGATACGGCCGAGTGCGAGGGACGTACCAGCCATGCCGAGGCATGCGAGACCTGCGCCGATGTACTTTGCTGCTTCCGCTTCCATGTGAGACTCCTTGAGATATTGGTTGTTGCGGCTATCTTTTGGCGCCCGTTGCCGGGGCCAGCGACTTTACTTCTCAGTGACCACCATGCACGGCGTCGTTCAGGTACATGCAAGTCAGTACCGCGAACACATAAGCCTGCAGGAAGGCAACGAGAAATTCGAGAGCGGTCATTGCGACCGTCATGATGAGAGGCAGGACTGCACCGCCGATACCGAGCGCGCCGAGCGCACCCATGGAGGCGACGAAGCCTGCGAAAACCTTGAGCGTGATGTGGCCAGCCAGCATGTTCGCGAAGAGACGAACGGAAAGGCTGATCGGACGCGACAGGAACGAAATCATTTCAATTGACGCGACAAGCGGCAAAAGCGCCTTCGGCACGCCAGAAGGTGCGAAGATGCCGAAGAAATGCAGACCGTGCTTGTAGAAACCGTAAACGACGACCGTGCCGATGACGAGGCAGGCAAGCGCGAAGGTGACGATGATCTGGCTGGTGACCGTGAAGAAATACGGGAACATGCCGAGAAGGTTCGCAGTCAGCACGAACATGAACAGCGAGAATACGAATGGGAAGAACACCATGCCCTTTTTGCCAGCGCCTTCGCGCAGCATGGAGGCGATGAATTCATAGGACATTTCAGCAACGGACTGCATGCGGGTCGGGATCAGACCGCGGCTCGACGTTGCGAAATAAAGGAAACCGGAAGCGGCGGCCACGGTCGCGACCATGAAAAGCGACGCATTGGTGAAGGAAAAATCGACGCCGCCAATTTCGATCGGAATGATCGGCTGCACCAAGAACTGATGGGTCGGATCGTTTGCCACCGGCTGCCCTCTTTACCTGTCGCCGCTCACGGCGGCATCTCAACTGCAAGAAAAAACAGCTTAAACGCCGTCTTTTCCACCCTCGTCTCGCTTGTCGGCTCTCTCAAGCAGCGGCGGCTTTGCCACCGCGCCCGTGGAGCGCAACACGTTCAATACGCCTGCGCAGAAACCGAGAAGAAGAAGAACGATCATCCCCCACGGCGTCGTGCCGACAAAATAGTCCAGAAGATAACCCAGCATAGCGCCGACCACGATGGCCGAAATGAACTCCGATGAGAGCTTCACCGCCATCGCAAAGCCTTTCCGGCTTTCCGCGGCATTGGTCTCCGCCCTCACTTCCGCCTCATCCTCCGCCTTCACCTTTGCCAACTCTTCGGCAAGGCGCTTGCGACGCTCGTCCAGACTATCGTCACGGTTGCCAGTCATCTTAAAATCCCACCCATTTTCTCCGTTCCAGCCATGCCAGAACCCTTTGGAGTTGTAAACGGTGACGGATTAAGCCTGTTCCAGCCCGCTCTGAAGTCGCGCGCAACATAGTTTTAGGGGCTTCGCTAGTCAAGGCACTGGCGAAGCTTGTTTTTTGACAAATTAAATATTTAAAAACAAAGGCTTAACGCCAAATCGCAGTTTGTCGACGATGTTTCCCCCGGGAATCGGCATTTTTGACACGCAAATTGCGACAAATTGGCGGTGGTATCAGCTCCAGCCGCCACCATAGGTTCGATAAAAGACGTGCAAGCCAATCCTGCCGACCTTCTTCATGGATTTTCCCCAGGCGGGACGAACATAGACGGCATGATAGTGAGTCGCCGAGCCCACTTCCGTCAGCCAGATTTTGCCGGCGGTGGTTGCCATGGCCACTTCGCGCGCCATTTTCCAGTGACGTTCGGAATTCACCCGGTCCTTTATATTATCGCAGGCGAAGGAGAACTGGCAGCGGTTGCGCCAGTCCTTGTTCTGATAAACCACACCGCAGATGGTTTTCGGATAAGCGGGGTTGCGCACGCGGTTAAGGATCACCTGTGCCACCGCCGCCTGTCCCTTGACCGATTCACCGCGCGCCTCGAAATAGATGCCGGATGCGAGGCATTGCTGTTCGGCTGCGGAAAACACGGCAGCGGGCAGCGGCGTTGCCGCCCATGCGTGATCGTCCGCGCCGATCAACGGCACGAAGCGGCCGGCCTCCGGCTTTTTCAGAATGGCGTCGAACGGCGATTCACGGGCGAAATCCGGTTCGGCCGGCGCGTAAGCCGTGGCGAGAATATCGGGAGTCCTGTTGGTGACGAGTTCCGCCAGCATCGGAGAGACGCTTTTGTCCGCCTTCTTTTCATCACGGCGGAAATAGAAGGAGGCAAGTTTGACGTCGCTGCCGCGTTTCGGTTTCACGAAAGCCGTGCGGTCCTTGCGCTTCAGCGGCTCTATATCCAGCATGCTGGTGCGTTCCAGCACGGAACCGGCGGTGAAGGCCTTTGGCGGCTGCATGATTTCGGTTGCGACGATGCGACCCTTCTTGGCGGCACGGTTGACGCGCTCGCTGTCGGGTGTCGTCTCGTCACCCTTCTTGTTGGTAACGAAAGCCACCTTGCGGCCATCGGGCAGGGTCATGCCGCTGCCATGCAGCGCCGCCTCCCCTTCCGCATCGTTAAAGGTGAGCGAGGCATTATGGACAGAGCCTGCCGGAGACGCGGTCAGCACCATGCGCCATTGCTCGCCGCCATTGTCCAGCCCTGCCAGCAGGGAGGCCAAATCCGCGCGTGCGGCAATGGAAGGAAAGACGAGCCAGGCAGCTAGGCCGAAGACAACGGGTGAGGTCCATGCCTGAAGGGACGCAAAGGACCGACGACGCATTACTCTTTTCGAACGCAAAACCAGCACTCCGAACACCAGGAACCATATTTGTTACAGGTGTTCGAGAATCTCTTATTAACCTTGATGCTTGGTTAACGCCGCGCGTGGGCGCGGCTTCACGTTAATGTGTAACCACCTTCTAATAATCAGACGACGACGTGAGACCCGAGTTCCACCACGCGGTTGGCCGGAAGGCGGAAGTAGTCCGAGGGATCGGCGGCCGTTTCGGCAAGCGCGATGAACAGTCGGTTCTGCCAGCCGGGCATGCCCGATTTCGGATCCGGCACCAGCTTGCGGCGACCGAGATAAAACGAGGTGGACATGATGTCGAACTTGTAACCCGTGCGCCTGAGGTAACCGAGCGCCTGGGTGACGTTCTGCGTTTCCATGAAGCCGAAATGCAGTTCGACTACGGCAAAACGATCGCTCAGCTTCGTCAGTGTGTAACGATTTTCGGGGCGGACGCGCGGCTGGTCTTCCGTGCGGATCGTCAAAATCACGTTCTTGTCGTGCAGGACGTGGTTGTGCTTGAGATTGTGCAGCAATGCAGCGGGTGCGGCATCCGGATCGCCAGTCAGGAAAATCGCTGTGCCGGGCACGCGCACCGGCGCATGGGCGCTTTCCTTTTCCACCGAAGCCACGAAAGCCTTCAGCGGCACATCGCTGCGGCGGGTTTTGGCGAAAAGGATTTTCGAGCCGCGCTGCCAGGTGGTCATGATGATGGTGAAAGCGATTGCCAGCAACACCGGCACATAGCCGCCATCATGTATCTTGAGCAGGTTTGCACCGAGGAAAATCAGTTCCAGCAGCAGAAGCGGCGCCAGCACGCCAATCGCCAGCCAGATGGACCACTGCCAGCGCTTGCGAACGAATTCGAAGAACATCATGCTGGTGACGACCATCGCGCCGGTAACGGAAATGCCGTAGGCGGTGGCCAGTGCATCCGAACTCTTGAAGGTGAGCACCAGTGCGACGACGCCGAACAGCAGGATGGTGTTGACGGCAGGAAGATAGATCTGCCCGGTATTGGTTTCCGAAGTGAAGAGGATTTCCATGCGCGGCAGATAGCCGAGATGGATCGCCTGACGCACGAGCGAGAACGCGCCTGTTATAACCGCCTGGCTGGCGATGATGGTGGCGGCGGTCGCCAGAATGACGGCCGGCAGGATCGCCCATTGCGGGAACATCAGGTAAAACGGATTGGACATCGCCGCCGGGTCCTTGAGAACCAGCGCGCCCTGACCGAGATAATTCAGCGTCAGTGCCGGGAAAACCAGACAGAACCATGCCCACTGGATGGGACGGCGGCCGAAATGGCCAAGATCGGCATAAAGCGCTTCAGCACCGGTGATCGTCAGGAAAACCGCGCCCAGCACGACGATGCCATAAAAGCCTTCGTTGGCGAGAAACTCGACCGCATGCCAGGGGTTGAAGGCATAGAGAATGCCGAAATCATCGGCGATGTGAATGAGGCCGGCTACACCCATGACCAGGAACCAGACGGCGGTGATCGGTCCGAAGAATTTCGCCACCGTTCCCGTACCGTGCGATTGGATCGCGAATAGGCCGATGAGAATGCAGACGGAGATCGGAATAATAAAGTCGTCCATCGCCGGAGTGACGAGCTTCAGACCCTCCACCGCCGAAAGCACTGATAGCGCCGGCGTGATCATGGCATCGCCCAGGAACAGGGCTGCGCCGATGAGGCCGAGCACGATGAGAACGCTGCGGTGAGTGCCCGCCGTCTTCATCAACAGCGCCAGAAGCGAGAGTGTGCCGCCCTCGCCGTCATTGTCGGCGCGCAGCAGAAGCGTGATATATTTGAACGTCACGATGATCGTCAGAGACCAGATCATCAGGGATGTCAGGCCGATGACTTCTTCTCTCGTCACGCCATCATAGGCGATCGGCTTTAGCGCTTCGCGGAAGGCATAGAGCGGGCTGGTGCCGATATCGCCGTAGACGACGCCGATAGAACCAAGGATCGCGGCATAAAGCCCCTTGTTCTGATGCTTGTCATCCGAATCCGGCTTCTCGGTAAAGTCCTTGTCTGCGATTTGAGACATGATGATCCTGGCTCCTTAGAGCCAGCCCTTCCAACGGAAAAAGAGAAACGGGATGATTGCCGACATCAGCATGACGACGAGCGCGAGTGGATAGCCAAACGTCCAGTTCAACTCCGGCATGAGCTGAAAGTTCATTCCGTAAACCGACGCCACCAGAGTGGGCGGCAAGAACACGACCGACGCGATCGAGAAGATCTTGATGATGCCGTTCTGCTCGATGTTGATGATGCCGAGAGAAGCGTCCAGCAGGAATGTCAGATTGCCGGAAACGAAGGAGGCATGTTCGCTCAACGACTGGATATCCCGACCGATCGATTTGCTCTGTTCCCTCGCGTCCTTGTCCTGCTGGACCTGCGCACTTGTGGACAGGAAAGTCTGCAGGCGTGCAAGGGAAGCAAGGCTGTCGCGAACCTTGGAGATCAGCCGGTGATAGGCGGCAATGTTCGTCAGTCGGTCTTCCAGATAACGCGGTGCCTTGCGCTTGCTGCGCGCCTGGCTGCCGAGAAGATCGGCGGCGAGATTGTCGATGCCTGCCACCGAGTTTTCGAGAATTTCCGCCGTGCGATCGACGATGGTTTCCAGCAGTTTCAGCAACAGCGCCGTGCCGCTGCGCATCTCGTGCGGCACGCGGGTGATGGCGGCGGTGAAGAGGTGGAATGATTTCGGCTCGGCATAACGGATCGTCACAAGGCGCTTGCCGGCAAGAATGAAGGCAACATCGGTCAGGCGCGGACCGTCGGAATCTGCCTTCCAAACCAGAGAGGCGGTCATGAAGACGTTGCCATCTTCCATGTAAAGGCGGCTGGAAGGTTCGATATCCTTCAAATCCTCGCGGGTGGGCAGCTCTAGCCCCAGCAGTTTTTCAACATACTGCTCTTCCGTCCTCGTCGGATTGATAAGGTCGATCCAGACGATATCGTCGGGAATCTGTTCACGGCCGTCGTCTGGCGACAGGCTGATCGCCTCGCAGTTGGCGCGATAGGCTTTTATCAATCCGTTTCTCCGGTCCGCATCGCTGGCTTCAGCCGCAATGCTGCTTAACATATCCTGTTCAAGGTCGGCAAACCTTTGGACGACACTTCAGGGAACACCGGAACGAGCGGGATTTTCACATCCCGCCGGACTGACGGACCAAGAACCAAACGGCGCAGGGCTATGCTCCCAAAGCGAGACCCAATCAAGCAATATTTTCTCGCGACAGCATTGCAGGCGATGCATCTCTGGCGTTCAAATGCATCGGCCTTTCCCGAAGCCACCAGTTAACATATTGTTTTTAAAATATATCCAGGCAGGACAACCGTCCGGCCTTTTTTCTTCCTTAACCGGTACGTTATTCGAAAACGATTTTCGGGGCGGCTTTTCTTTCGCCCGCACCGATGCGGGCCCAGACTTTTTCCGCAATATCGCGGTAGATGGCGGCCTGCGGACCATCCGGCTCGGCGGCAACCACCGGCGTTCCGGCATCAGACATTTCACGGATGGAAATGGTGAGCGGCACTTCGCCGAGAAACGGCACGCCAATCCGCTCAGCCTCTGCCTTGGCACCGCCATGGCCGAAAATATCATAACGCGCGCCGGTATCCGGTGCGATGAAGTAGCTCATATTCTCGACGACGCCGAGCAGCGGCACTTCCACCTTGCGGAACATGGTGATGCCCTTGCGCGCGTCGATCAGCGCCAGATCCTGCGGCGTGGAGACGATGACGGCGCCGGCGAGCGGCACCTGCTGGGCGATGGTGAGTTGCGCGTCGCCGGTGCCAGGCGGCATGTCGAGAACCAGCACATCGAGTTCACCCCAGGCGACTTCACGCAACATCTGCATCAATGCGGACTGAACCATCGGCCCGCGCCAGATCATCGCCGCTTCCTCATCCACCAGAAATCCCATGGACATGACCTTCAGTCCGTAATTTTCCATGGGAATGATGATGCGGTCTTCCTGCTGCTGCGGGCGTCCTGAAATCTTCAGCAGTCGTGGCAGCGAGGGGCCGTAAATGTCGGCGTCGAGCATGCCAACCTTGAGGCCCAGCGCCTGTAGGCCCAGCGCTAGGTTGACGGCGGTCGTGGACTTGCCGACCCCGCCCTTGCCCGAGGCAACGGCGATGATCGCGCCGACGCCGGGAACGCCGACCTTCGACGAGCCGGGCTGCGCGGGCGGGCGGCCGGTTGCAGCCGCAGGGCGCGCGGGTGCCGGTGCCGGGCGCGCCGGTGCGGGTTGTTGTGTGCCGGGTTTGCGATCCGCTGTCAGCGCGACGACGGCACCGGCGATACCCGGAACGCCCCTGGCGGCCTGTTCAGCCGAAAGCCTCAACGGCTCCATGTCGGCTGCCCTGTCGGCCGGGACGGTAATAGAGAAATAGGCTTTCGCGTCGGCGATGAAGATTTCCGAGACCATGCCAAGCGCCACAATGCTTTTGCCGCTGCCCGGATAGATGACTGCCTCCAAAGCCTTTTCGACCTGGTGCTTGCTGACCTCTGCCATATGTTTACTCCGCTACATCATCCCGCCGGATATGGGCTGCATTCCGCGCCATCCATAGACAAACGCGGCCCGTTCGCCAATGCCAAACCGCAAACAGCGGATCATCGCGACGGTTTATTCGCAGACTTCAGATTTCGTCGTCCATATCAAGCGTTTCCGGATCGAAAACCCGACCATCGAAAAAACAGTCGGGGCCGAGGACAAGACCCGAGCGTGACGCCCCGACATGGACCGGCTCCCGCAACGTGCCTTCCAGCTTCAGGTTCGCGCCCGGCACCGGCACGAAAAGCGGCTTCATCGCCTTGCGGAAGATATCCGGCCGATAGGCATTGCGCGCGGCCTCCACCACGGCTGCATCGAACCGGCGATCGGGGGGAACCTCGCCCCAGCGCAACATCTGGCTGAAGAACCACAGCGCCTGGCTTTGCCAGGGGAAATTGGCGGCCTTGGCGCTTGTTACGAAAAACTCCTGAAAACGCTGCATGTCCCTTTGCGAAGTGGAAATATAACCCGTCAGCGCTGGAAGCAGGAATTCGCCGTTCTCGTCAATATAATGGGGGGCGGCAAGAATGCCGGTAAGTTCCTCGATATTGGCGGAGTTGGCGCACCATTCGCCGGCGCGATAAAGCGAACGCAGCAAGCCTTCCAGCACAGTGGCGTTCTCTTCCGCCCAGGGCCGCTTCACGGCCAGTATCTTTTCAGGCGCATTGTGCCAGATCAGCGCTCCCGTGGTGACGATCCGCCCGCCGCCACCCAGCACCACAGCGCTGCCCGCCGGTTCGGCGGTACAGAGCGCATCGACCTTGCCGCTTTCCAAAAGCGCCGGCATAGCCTTCGGCAGGGCTTCAACGATTTCCATGTCGCGGCCGAGCAGCACGCCGCAGCTTGCGAGCAGATAACGCAATGCATAAAACGGCGTGGACACGATATCCTCGATCGCAAAGACCGGCGGTTTTTCACCCGCCGCCCGGCGCGCGGAACAGACACGGGCCATCGCCCGCCCGAACGCGGCCGGGTCCGGCAGCTTCATGCCCTCCCGGTAAAGCTCGTCGAAAAATCCGTGCGAAACGGTCGTTGCCGATCCGCCAAGGGAAAGAGTGAAGACGCCGACAATATCGGCCGGCAGGTCATCGAGGCCAACCGCGGAACCGACAGGAACCGCGGCGGGCAAATGGGCGATCTGAACCTCGTCCTCGCCAAGTGCTGCAAGCACGGCGCGCGCGGATTGTTTTCGGATGAGTTCCAGTTCGACGCCCTCGTCGGCAGCAAAGCCTTTTTCGGCAGCGGCTATCAGTACGGCGCAATCGACAGTCGGAGAAAACCCCGCTTTTATCCTATGCCGTTCCGGCAAACGATTTCTCCTTCCCGGTGATTCGAAAGAAGGATCGCCCAGGAACCCATTTATCACAATGATAAATTTGCGGTTTCGCTATTTAATCAGACCGACCCGGAGCGCCTTTGCGACGGCTTGGGTGCGGTTGACCGTATCGAGTTTTTTCGTCGCACGGTTCAGGTAGTGATTGATGGTATGTTCCGAGAGCATCATGATTTCAGCGATCTCGGCGCTGGTCTTGCCGGCGGCCGTCCAGTTCAGACAATCTATCTCGCGCTCGTTCAATGTCTCGGGAACCCGCAGGTCAAGGCGGCGGATTTCAGATAGCCGGGCAAAGATGTGGCTGGAAATGTAAAAAAGTTCCGCTAGCTGGCTGGTGGGCAAAGTCGTTTTGTTACCGGAAAAGGACACCGCTCCCCGCATCGTGGTGATGTCGTGAACAGGAAACCACACCGAATTGATCATATCGAACCGCTCAAAAAGTCCGATGACCGGTTTCTTCGGCGCGTTTTCGTCGCCGCTGACCAGAAAATCCAGAGAGACGGAAAAGGGTGTGGTCGATTTTTTCAACTGCGCCATCACCCGGCTTCTCTGCAGCATGCCCTCTTCATCATAACGCTGCAAAAGCTCGGCCGGCCAGCTGGTGATGATGGTGCATTGCGACAATTCGCTCGCCATTTCGGCCGAGAGGTCAAGCACCATGAAGGCCTTGAATCCCCAGGCTTCCGTCAGCCGTTTCAAAAACCGGAATATATCGAATTGCGTGTTGAGACCGGCGATCTCGCGAACGCAATCAACACCAATCGACTGAACGGCGGCCGTCTCTGTTTTCTGCATGAAGCGGTTCTTCAAAAAAGAGAAAATACCGCCGCAAAGGCCTGCCTTCGTGCGGAAATTGCGCGGATGTTACTCGCCAAAATGATTCATGCAAACAAAAGTTGAAACTTAATTCCGAATAATCGAAAATAAGATTTCACTTACACGCATCGGCGCGCGATCTGCCGTTTTTGGAGCGGAAACCAACAGCTTCACGCATCCATTTTTCTCAACCATTCGCAACCGGAGATAATCTGCAGGCAAGTTCCGCCGAAATTTGATCGGCCGTTTCGCGCACCAGAGGACCCCATTTCCGCAGTTGCTCCACATCCACGCGATAGGCTGGGCCGGTGACGGAAATCGCCGCGAGAAAATTGCGCCCCGGCGCCCTTACCGGCGCGGCAACGCAGTGGATGCCGATTTCATGCTCCTGAAGGTCGAAACCGTAGCCATTGCTGCGAATGGTGGCCACATCCTGCGCCAGCATTTGCGGGGTTACGATCGTATTTTGCGTGAAGCGGTGGAAGTCCAGCTCTGCGGCAAGTGCAGCGAGTTCGTCAGGGGAAAGCATTGACAGCGCGGCCTTGCCCACCCCTGTGCAGTAGGCGGGGGATGTCTTGCCCACCTGCGAATGCATGCGCAAAGTATGCTTGCCCTCCATCTTGTCCAAATAGGTGACTTGCCCGCCGTTCAGAACGGCAAGATGCACGGATTCCTGCGTCGCCTCCTGCAATGCCGCCAGATGCGGCGCGGCAACGCTGCGCAGATCATTGCCGCTCCAGGCCTTGGCAGCCAATTGCAGCAGCCTCAGACCCACGACATAGGTCTGGTCGGCGACATGATCGACCAGACCTTCGGCCACGAGATGGGCGAGCTGGCGGTGCACCGTGCCGCGCGGCTGGCCGCAAGCCTCGACAACGTCGGTGAAGCGCATCGGTTTTTCGGCAAGGGCGATAAGCTCCAGAAGCGAGACGGCCTTACCAAGCGTGCCGGTTACGCTTTCCTTTTTTCGATCCAAGGCAGGAACCACCTCATGCTCGCTGTCATTTGGGTTTTTGTGATCGGGCATGGCAACATCCACCGTCATCTGTCTTGACATAAGCCTGCGGCCAAGAGAATAATTCCACTTAGTAAAATCTAGTTCCAAATAATGGAACAATCAAGCCCCTCACTGGACGAGACGATGTCGATGATGCAAGCCCATTTCCCTGACCTCAAGGACGCGGGCGTGCTCGTCACCGGCGGCGGCTCCGGCATCGGGGCATCGCTGGTGGAGGCCTTTGCGGCGCAGGGCGCAAGGGTCGCGTTCATCGACATCGCCGAAGAGCCGAGTGTGGCGCTCGTTGCGCGGCTTGCTCATGCCGCACGCCATCCGGTCCATTTCTTCAAGACCGACCTGCGCGATATTGCGGCGACCCGGCAGAGCGTGGAGGCGGCAGCAGCTGCAACCGGCGGCATCAAGGTGCTCGTCAACAATGCCGCATGGGACGACCGCCACGAGATCGATACCGTCACAGAAGCCTATTGGGATGCCAATCAGGCCGTCAATCTCAAGCAGATGTTCTTCACGGTTCAGGCCGCCTTGCCACATCTGCGGCAGGCGCAGGACGCAGCCATCATCAATTTCTCCTCGATTTCGTTTTTGCTGAACATGGGCGAGCTTCCTTCTTATGCGGCAGCCAAGGCCGGCATCATCGGCCTGACGAAAAGCCTGGCCGGACGGTTGGGGCCGGAAAATATCCGCGTCAACACGCTGCTGCCGGGCATGATCGTGACGGAACGGCAGAAAGAATTGTGGCTGACGGACGACGACGTCACCTCGACCACGGCACGGCAATGTCTCAAGCGCACGCTTGTCGCCGCCGATCTGGTGGGTCCGTGCCTGTTTCTCGCATCATCGGCATCGAGCGCGATCACCGCGCAATCCATAATCGTAGACGGAGGCCTGTTATAATGTCTGAACCCGCTTTTATCGCCGTCGACTGGGGCACGACCAGTTTCCGGCTCTGGCTGCTCAGCCGGTCCGGCGCGGTGCTGGCTGAGCGCAGAAGTGCTGAAGGCATGACCACGGCCATGCGGACCGGCTTTACGGAGGTGCTGCAATCGCATCTCGATGCCATCGGTGCACCGGAAAAACTGCCGGTTCTTATCTGCGGCATGGCGGGTGCGCGGCAGGGCTGGGTGGAGGCCGGTTATATCGACGTGCCTGCATCGCTTTCAGCGGTTCTCGATGGTGCGGTGCGCGTGCCGGGTCAGGAGCGGGATGTCCGCATTTTGCCGGGGTTGGCGCAGCGGGACAAAAACGCACCTGATGTGATGCGTGGCGAAGAAACGCAATTGCTCGGTGCGCTCAGCTCTGCCGGTGGCGGAAGGAAGCTGGTATGCATGCCCGGCACCCATTCCAAATGGGTAACGGTGGATGGCAGCGACGTGACGGGCTTTGCCACCTTCATGACCGGTGAGCTGTTCGAGGTCATCTCGAAACAGACCATCCTTTCCCATGCGGTGGCAGAAGCCGAAGCCTTTACCGGCGAGCACGAGGTATTCAGGGCGGCCGTGCGCGATATCTACGCCAATCCGCAGCTCGCCACCAACCGTCTGTTCACCCTGCGCTCCGGACAATTGCTGCACGGCCTCACCGCGACAGACGCCAAGGCCAAGCTTTCCGGCATCATGATCGGACTGGAAATCGCCGGTGCGCATTCCTCCGTACGGCGGGACACGCCGGTGGTGCTGATCGGCTCCGGCGCGCTCGGCGCGCTTTACGAGGGTGCATTCGCAGCCCTTGAGATTCAATATACTGTCATCGACGCAGACGAGGCCGTTCGGCGCGGGTTGTTAGCCGCCGCAAATGCCATCTGGTCATAGATTATTCAGTGGAGCGGAATTCCAGGCGAAAACCGCTCACGCTTTTCGCCATCCCGCTCAAGGACGAAAGACCCAACATGCGTATCCCCTTCCCCGCCATGAAATATCCGCTGATCGCCATCCTGCGCGGCCTTAAACCCGAGGAAACCGAAGGCGTCGTCGGCGCGCTGATCGAGACCGGCTTCCGCGCCATCGAAATCCCGCTCAATTCGCCCGATCCGTTCCGCTCGATCGAGATCGCCGCAAAGATGGCGCCCGCCGATTGCCTGATCGGCGCCGGCACCGTGCTCAGCACGAAAGACGTGGATGCGCTGGACGCCGCCGGTGGCAAACTGATGGTCAGCCCCAACGCCGATGCCGACGTCATCTCCGCCGCGCGCGTCAAGGGCATGGTGACGATGCCGGGCGTTCTGACTCCGACCGAGGCTTTGGTTGCCGCAAAGGCCGGAGCAACCGGGCTGAAGTTCTTTCCCGCCAGCATCATCGGCCCGTCCGGCATCAATGCGATCCGGACGATCCTGCCGAAGGATCTGGTCATTGCCGCCGTCGGTGGTGTTTCGGACAAGAATTTCGCCGACTATACCAACGCCGGCATCCTCGCTTTCGGGCTTGGCACCAGTCTCTATAAGCCCGGCATGACGGCCGCGGAGGTGCGCGAGCGCGCCATCGTCACACTTTCGGCCTATGATGCAGCAATTGGAGGATAAAAGCATGGCGACCGTTTTTCCCTTTGCCGGACGTGTTCTTGACGAAACGCCGATGACGCTTGGCGAAGGCCCGACTTTCGACCCGGCGACCGGCACGGCCTGGTGGTTCAATATCATCGGGCGCGAACTGCATGAATTGCATCTCGCCTCCGGCCGCAAAACGGTGCACGCCCTGCCCTTCATGGGCAGCGCACTGGCGAAAATCAGCGACCACAAGCAATTGATCGCCTCCGATGACGGCCTTTTCCTTCGCGATACGGCAACCGGCGTGTTGACGCTGCATGCGGAGCTTGAAAAGGACATGCCCGACAACCGCTCCAATGACGGGCGTATGCATCCCTCGGGCGCGCTGTGGATCGGCACCATGGGCCGTAAGGCGCAAATCGGCGCGGGCAGCATCTACCACGTTGCCAGGGGAACCGTGACCAAGCTGTTTGCCGATGTCAGCATTCCAAATTCGATCTGCTTTTCGCCCGATGGCGCGACCGGATATTACGTCGACACCAAGGTCAACGAGCTGATGAGGGTGCCGCTCGATGCCGAGACGGGACTTCCCACCGGCAAGGCAGAGGTGTTCATTGACACCGCCGGCATCGACGGTGGCGTAGACGGATCGGTCTGCGATGCGGAAGGGCATATCTGGAACGCCCGCTGGGGTATGGGTGCGGTCGATCGTTACGATGCCGACGGCAACCACATCGAACGCTATCTGGTGCCAGCGGGACAGACCACCTGCCCGGCCTTCATCGGCCCCGATGCGTCGCGCCTTCTCATCACATCCGCCCGCGAAAATCTTGACGACGACGCCATTGCCGCCAATCCGCAGCACGGAAAGACATTCGAGCTCGGGATTGAGATCAAGGGCAGGTTCGAGCCGCTCTACCGGTTGTGAAGCGCGGCGCGTGCCGCCTTCTCATTCCTGTGCTCGTCACAGGGATGAGGTTGGGGAGGTCCCTACAGCCTTATGTGCAAGGCCATTCCATTTCTCAGGGAATATCCGACAGGATCTCGCGATAGTTTTCGTGAAGGTAGCGCTGCGTGGCGGCGGCATCGGCGGGGCGGCCGTAAAAATAGCCCTGCCCCATAGCGCAGCCGAGCGCGCGCAGTTTTTCCTCTTCCGCCTGCTCCTCGATACCCTCCGCGACGACCTCGAGATCAAGCCCTTCGCACATGGCGACGATGGCCTTGATGATATGTTCCGAAGGACGGTCGCTGCTGATGCGGGAGACAAAGGCGCGGTCGATCTTGACCTTGTCGAAGGTAAAGTCGCGCAGACGGCCAAGGCTCGACTGGCCGGTGCCGAAATCGTCGAGAGAGATACGAACACCCGCACCCTGCAATTCGCTGATGATGCGCTGCGCGGTATCGGCGGATGTCATGACAGCGGTTTCGGTGATTTCAAGCTCCAGCCGGTGCGGATCAAGGCCGACACGCGACAGGATGGACAGAATATTATCCGCTGTGCCGGGGTCCATCAATTGCGCGGAAGACAGGTTGAAGGACAGGAAAAGCTCTCGCGGCCAGAACAGCGCCGCTTCCGCCGCCTTCCTCAGCAGCGCTTCCGACAGCGCGTCGATGAAACCGCGTTCTTCGGCCAGCGGCACGAAAACGGCGGGCGACACGAAACCGAGATCGGGGTCGTTCCAGCGGGCGAGTGCCTCGAAACCGATGACCTTCGCTTCTTCCAGCCTGACGATGGGCTGGAAATGCACGTCGATCGCATCGGTGATGATGGCGTTACGCAACGCCTGTTCCAGCTGGGTGGCGCGCTTCATTTCCTGCGCAATCTCGCGCGAATAGACCGTTATCTGGCCACGACCACGGCGCTTGGAGCGGTAAAGCGCAGTCTCGGCGCTTTTCAGCAAATCCTCGAAATCATCGCCGGCGAAGGGATAGATGGCAAAACCGAAGGAGGAGGAAAGCCGGACGTTGCGGTCGCCGAGATCGTAAGGCGCAGAAAGCACGTCCTTGATCATGTTGCCGATGCGCTCTGCGCCGGTGCGTTCGAATACCAGCGGCAGCACGAAGGCGAACTCGTCGCCATCATGGCGCGTCACGGCGGCGCCATCGGGAATGCAAGCCTTCAGCCGATGCGCGACCTGGCACAAAATCTCGTCGCCCGCCTGCACGCCGAAAAGATCGTTGATGGGTTTGAAGCCGTCAATATTCGCAATGCCGACGGTGAAGGGCGCGGGATCGCTGGAACGCTCGCTGGCGAGCATGCGGATTTTGTCCCGCAAACGGTAACGATTGCCAAGCCCCGTCAGCGGATCGCTGTAAGCCATCGCCTGCAGCTCGTTCTGGCTGACGTGCAACGCCTGCGGCTCTGCCCGTTTCATTCCTGCATCTCGTGAATCCCGTGTCGACCGCGATCACAATGCAGGGCAAGTATTAAAAAAGCCATAGAACCGCGCACCGAAAATGCGTCGGCGTTTCCGCAAGGCCAGCGGCTCGAACAAAAAAACCGAAATGGAGGAGCTTCAGGCTTGCAGCCGCAGGGCATCCTTGCCGAAAAGGCGCAGAAAAACGGCATCGACCATATCGGGACTGACGGGTTTCAGCAGCATGTCCTCCATGCCCGCCGCCAGGCATTTGTCGAGATCGCCCTCGAAAGCGTGGGTGATGACGCCGACGATGGGAATGCGCTCGTCGCCGGCCAGTGCACGCATACGGCGGGCGACCTCGAAACCGTCGATATCGCCAAGCGTGGTGTCGAGCAGGACGACGGACGGCGCCTGTTCCGCAAAAAGACGCAACGCCTCCTCACCCGACGTGGCAAGCCGCCAGGACAGCCCCAATCCCTCAAGGATTTGTGAGAAGACGATCTGGTTGACCCTGTTGTCCTCAACGAGAAGTATCTCGCAGACGCCGCCAGTCTTGAGGATTTTGGGCAGGTTCTCGGTCATGATCTCCCAGTCCTCGTCGGAGGACTTTTCCTTCGGAGACGATTTGAGGCCGACGGCGAGATAATGCAGCAGCGAAGCGTCGATCTCCTCTTCCTCGATGGTGACGACCGGCAGGTCATGCGCAGCCGCGATATCGAGGCATGTGACACTCATCTGGGCGTCGACAACGACGACATCGATGCCGACGCCTGCGGAAGCGGCGATATCGATGAAACTACGCTGTTCTTCCTCGCTCCTCACCACGGCATGATCCATGCCGCTCGCGGCAAGCCGGTGGCAGGCGGCTTCGGCAAAGCGCCCGTTTCCGGAAACCACCAGCACTGCCTTGCTTTTCAGCAGACCGCCTGCGGAATCGCGATCTTCATCCTTGCCATAGGTGGAGGCGACGAAATCGACATGTTCGAGCGAGGGGATAATGGGCATGCCGTTCGCGTCGATGGTGGCGAGCGCGGTCACGTCCTCCATCGTCGTGACCAGAAAATGCCGGCCAGGCCGACCCACCCGCTGCTTGCGAGTAATCGTCAGCACCTCTTCACCATTCGCGCGCCTCACCCTTTCGGGAAGGATGCTCGGCGTGCCGCTGTCCAGCACCATGCGATCGGCAGCGTCGATCCGGCCTGCGACCTGGCGCGAATGCAGATCGAAAACCGTGCGGCCGAGAATGCTCTCTGCACTGGTCTCGACCATAGTGCAGGCGGCTTTATTTACGGCGACATAGGCGAGGTTCCGGTCCTTGACGAGGACCGGAAACGGCAGATTGTCGAGAATGTCTTCGATCAGTTGCACGCGTTCGAGGTCGATGCGCCACTGTTCTTCTCTTTTCTTCTGTTCGGAAATATCGGCAACGACGCTGATGCCCAGCCCGGAAGGCAGGCGGTTCATGACGAAGCGCAGGAAGCGCTCCCCCTTCAGCCGCTCGGTTTTTTCAGACCTTTCCTTCCAGTGCAGCGCCAGCCGCTCGCCAATCCATTCCTCGCGTCCCAGCTGCCGGGCATTGGCGGACAGGCTTTCCGCTTCCAGAAGATAACAATCGTAAAGCGCGCTCAGATAGTCGCGCAGCCGCGCGCCCGGCCCGATAACGGCCTCTTGCAGTGGAAAAAAACTCAAAAGCTTCCGGCTTGCGAAAACGATGTGATCGTTCCGGTCGTAAACGACGATCGCCGCGCCAAGCGCGTCGCAAAGGGCATCAAGCATCACCGTATGAACGCCCGCGCCGGAGGACGCCAAATCACTCAACTGCAAACTCCCACCTGTTTTCAGGGTCAGGCTTATGTTTCTATTGGAATCGTCCGAGGCAAATGCCGGGATGAAACGGTAAATTCCGCAAAAGAGACATCAGGGTTCGCTACTTGAAGCAGTCTTGAGGGGAAGATGACGTTCACCCATATACGACGTCACACCACCCGGCGAAGGGGGGCCTCGTTCCTGCAGTCATTTCAAGCCGCCTCACCATATGCAAGGCCGATTAAAGGCGGATTAACGCTTATCCTGGCGTTGAACGGAAATGATCAAACGCCGGGCAGGCCGCAAAACATGTGCAAACTTTCACGACTTGAGTTTTTTGCTTTCGAAGCCGTGACGAATCCGCGAAAATGACGATCATGGCCATCAAGCAGCTTTCAGAAACCCTCATCAACCAGATCGCCGCCGGCGAGGTCATCGAAAGACCCTCCAGCGCCACGAAGGAGCTGGTGGAAAACGCCATCGACGCGGGCGCAACGCGCATCGAAATCGCCACGGCGGGCGGTGGCAAGGGACTGGTGCGCATCACCGATAACGGCTCCGGCATGTCGCCTGCCGATCTGGAGCTTGCGGTACGACGCCATTGCACCTCGAAAATATCCACCACGCTTGACGATATCCGCACGCTTGGCTTTCGCGGCGAGGCCCTGCCCTCCATCGGCTCGGTTGCCAAGCTTTCCATCACCAGCCGGCAACACGGCGCAGAACAGGGTTCGGTGATCTCCGTCACCGGCGGCAAAGTCTCCGAGGTCCGGCCCGCCGCCGCCAATGCCGGCACCATCGTTGAGGTGCGCGACCTGTTTTTCGCGACGCCCGCACGGCTGAAATTCCTCAAGACGGAGCGAGCGGAGGCAGCCGCCATTACCGAAGTCGTCAAGCGGATGGCAATTGCCTTTCCGCATATCCGCTTCGTGCTGTCAGGCACCGACCGCTCCACGCTTGAAATCCCTTCCACCGGCGACGATCACCTTGCCCGCATGGCGCAGATTCTCGGTGCCGAGTTCAAGGACAACGCCATCGAAATCGATGCCGGGCGCGAGGATGTAACGCTCTCCGGTTTTGCCGGCGTGCCGACCTTCAACCGCGGCAACTCGGCGCATCAATATGTTTTCGTCAACGGTCGCCCGGTGCAGGACAAATTGCTGTTGTCCGCCATTCGCGGTGCCTATGCCGAAACCGTGCCGCACGGGCGATATCCGGTCGCAGTGCTGTCCCTGACGCTCGATCCCGCCTTTGTCGACGTGAACGTGCATCCGGCGAAATCAGATGTGCGCTTCCGCGATCCCGGTCTCGTTCGCGGGCTGATCGTCGGTGCGATCCGCCAGGCGCTGACCCGCGACGGTGACAGGGCGGCGACGACTGGTGCCAGCCAGATGATGAACGCCTTTCGCCCCGGCTACAGCCCGTCCAATCTCCGACCGTCTGCCGCTGCGACATGGTCCGCCGCGGCCTCGCCTTCCCGACCGCTTGCCATTTCCGGGAACATGCAATTTGCCGAGGCCGTGCAATCGCGCTTTTCCGACATCACCATGCCGACCGCGCGGGCAGAACCCCGCGAGGTTTACGAGGCCTCTGCAAGCTCGTCGCTGGAACCGTCACAATATCCGCTCGGCGCCGCGCGGGCGCAGTTGCACCAGAACTACATCGTCGCGCAGACGGAAGACGGCCTCGTCATCGTCGACCAGCATGCGGCGCATGAACGGCTGGTGTTTGAGGAAATGCGCAATGCGCTGCATTCCAGACGCCCGCCTTCACAGGTGTTGCTCATTCCTGAGATCATCGACCTTCCCGAAGAGGATTGCGACCGGCTGATGGACCATGCGGCTGGTTTCGATGCACTGGGACTGGTCATCGAGCGTTTCGGGCCGGGGGCGGTCGCGGTTCGCGAAACGCCGGCGATGCTTGGCGAGGTCAACGTGCAGGGGCTGGTGCGGCAGCTTGCCGACGAGATCGCTGAATGGGAAGCTGCCTCCACGCTTGCCAACAAGCTGGAATATGTCGCCGCCACCATGGCTTGCCACGGCTCGGTGCGTTCAGGGCGGCGCATGCGGCCGGAGGAGATGAACGCGCTTTTACGGCAGATGGAAAACACGCCGGGTTCAGGACAGTGCAATCACGGTCGTCCGACCTATATTGAGCTAAAACTTTCCGATATAGAACGTCTCTTCGGCCGAAGCTGAGCCTTAACCCAGGGGGCAGCAGGCAGGGCTGGCCTTGGGCGTAGCTCAGCGATATAAATTCAAGGGACTGGAGCATCCGGATTGTTCAGGAGAACGCTACGCCGTTTCGGGCTGGATGCACTGACAGGACATAGCAGGAGACGAAAACGGATGAACAGATTTGAGGGAGGCGGAAACCGCATCGCCGTCATCGAATATCTCGACGGTGACTTCCGGATCGTGCAGACCGGCTCGCATGTCATATGCGCCATCACCGGCAAGACCATTCCGGTCGACGAGCTGCGCTACTGGAGCGTCGCCCGGCAGGAAGCCTATGTGGATGCCAGCGCCTCACTGGAGGCAGAGCGCAAGGCTGGTAATTTGCCCGCCTGATCAGGCGCGGAAGCACGCCCGAAATGGCCGCGTGTGCGAATTCTTCTTTTCGCGCTGAGGGCTGCTCAATTCCTGTGACAAGCACAGGAATGAGGGGATGAGTGCCCGGCGGCTTGCGTTACGAGATGCTCTAAATTGACGTCCGCGCATTTTCCCGCAGCAAACGGGCGCGGCAGTTCCGCACCGCCGTCTCGATGATCGTTGTGGCCGCATTGGGATCGTCGAACACCATGTCGACCTCGATCACCAGGCTGTTCCACAGCAATTCTTCCGCACGGCCATGGTGCCCGTTAAGACGAACGGCGTCCTTGGCCGTTGTCACCAGCTGCAAGTTTTCCTTATCCGCGTCCTGCAGAAGATCGGCGATCTCGTCATCGCTGAAATGGTGATGGTCAGGAAAGGAGCGCTGCAGCACGATTTCGCCACCAAGCCCCTCGACAGTTCGGAAAAACTTGGCGGGATCGGCGATACCAGCATAGGCCAGCACGCGCCTTCCCCTGAAATCCTGCGGTTCCTGCGGCTTTATCGCCGCGACGAAAACCGGTTTGGCGGCCTTTGCCGCGGTTCTGACCAGCGGATCGGCCGCATGGCCGTTACCGACCTTCAAGAGTCCGGACATATGCCGCATCTGTTCGGCAAGCGGCGCCCGGACCGGGCCGCCCGGCACAAGATGGCCGTTGCCGATGCCACGCACCGTATCGATAACGACCAACGCATAATCCAGCGTCAGGCGTGCGCTCTGGAAGCCATCATCCATGATGATGAGATCCACGCCCTCCTTCACCAGCCGATGTGCCCCTTCCACCCGCTTGCGGGAGATGACCGTCACCGCCTCGCGGGCAAGCAGCAGGGGTTCATCGCCGACATCAGCGGAGCGGTGCTGCGCGGGATCGACGAGGGTGGTGACATCAAGTGTGCCGCCATAACCACGGCTCAGGAAGCCGGGTTTCAGGCCCTTTGCGGTGGCGGCTCGGGCGATTGCCATTGCGGTCGGCGTCTTTCCGGCACCACCAACGGTGAAGTTGCCGATGCAGATGACCGGAACGGAAACGCTCGCCCGTTTTGCCGTGCGCATCCGCCGGCCGGCAATATTGCCGTAGAGAAGGGAAAACGGTGATAACAGCCAGGCTTGCCAGCCTGCTTTCTGCCACCAGAAAGGCGGCGCTTCAGAAACCATATATGCCTGCTCCCGGCCGCATCACCCACGGCATTGCGCTTAAATTCGATAAGTCACATGGGTATTTGCCAGAAAAAACCCTGAATTGCAAAACCCGGCTATACATGCGCAGCTTGTCTCTTCCCATCTTGTGCGACAAGTGGCGCGCACTGCGGGGACATGACCTAAACAACGCGTTCCGGAAGCAGGGTTTCCAGCGCGGTAATATCATCGAAACAATAATGGGCGTCGGCGCCAAGGCTTTCGCGCGAGCCGGTTCCGGTGAGAACGGCAATGCGCAATCCTGCGCCGGCATTTCTTGCCATGTGCAGATCATGATTATTGTCGCCGACCACTGCCACGCGCGCAGGCGCAAGACCAATCGCGTCGCAGAAACCGAGAACCATGCCGGGTTGCGGCTTCGTGCCGTAACCGCTGTCATAACCCGCGACGAAATCGACATCGCTTTCGAAACCGAAACGGATCGCCGTCTGGCGGATGGATTTTTCGTTGTCGCTGGAGGCGATGCCAAGCTTGTAGCCGCGTGCCTTGAGCCTTGCGAAAAATGCCTTGAGATCGGTGACCGGCACGGATTTATCCGCTGCTTCAGTGAATAGCCGGTCGAGCCGCGCAGTCAACTCCACGACATCGCAAGGCGAACCGGCGGCGACGAGACCGGCAGCTATCTCCGCCGTATTGCCGGCAGCCAAAAGACTGTCGGGCACCACATGCCCGGTAACCGGATCCATGCCGCAGGCGGCGAGAAGCTGGTCCGCAAGAACGGGATCGCCCTTGGCCGCAATCGCCGCAAGTTCGCGGTTCACCGGCCCCCAGCTTGCGTCATAACCCAACAGCGTACCGTCCTTGTCGAAAAGGACAGCGGCAATCGATCGGGTCGCATCAATCTCCATATCCGCTACCATGAACCGATGGCACTCCGCGGTTGCAGCTTGGCGGTGACTGTGAGCGGGTTGATGTAGGGCTCCAGCGCCTTGACGGTGGCGGAAAGCGCGCCGCGCATGTCCTGAATGACCCGGTTGCCGGCATCGATCATCTTGTAGCGTTCATTGTCGTTGACCAGGAGGTAATGCACCGCCTTGGCCAGCATCTCGACATCGCGGACGATGCGCCCGCCGCCGGCGCGGATCAGCTTCTGATAGGCCTCGCGGAAATTCTGTACATGCGCGCCTGACAGTACGGCGCAGCCCAGCATTGCCGGCTCCAGCGGGTTCTGCCCACCCTCGGCCGTCAGCGAACGGCCGACGAAGGCAAGTTCGGTGAGCCTCAGGTAAAGCCCCATTTCGCCAATGGAATCCCCGAGGAAGATATCGGTTTCCGGCGTGATCACGTCGTTGCGACTTCTGCGCGCCACGGTCAACCCCATGCCCTTCAGCATGGCTTCCACGTCGTCGCCGCGCTCGGGGTGGCGCGGCACGATGATGGTCAATTGACCGTTGCGCGACTTGATCGCCGCATGCACGGTGGCTGCTGCCTTCTCTTCACCGTCGAAGGTGGAGATCGCCGCCCATGTCTTGCGGGTGCCGATCTGCCTGCGATAGTGCTCGAGCAGAGCTTCGTCGCAAGGCGGCGGATCCGTATCGCCCTTGAGGTTGCCGGATATAACCACCGGCCAGGAGCCGAGATCACGGAAGCGTTCAGCATCGACATCGGATTGCGCAACCACCAGCGCCAGCTTGGAAAACAGCGATTCCGCAATGTCGTGCCGGCTGTTCCAGCGGTCGAAGGAACGGTCTGAGAGCCGCGCATTGACCCGGATCTGCGGAATGTGCCGGCGCTCCAGCTCCATCATCGTCACCGGCCAGATTTCTGATTCAGCGGTGATGGCGGCATCCGGTGCCCAGTAGGCGAGGAAACGGTTGACCGCGATCTTGATGTCGAGCGGCACATATTGGTGGATCACATCATCGCCAAGCCGGGTACGGGTCAGCTCGGCCGAGGTGACGGTGCCTGTGGTCAAAAGCACGAAGATATCGCGCTTGCGTATTTCCCGGATCAGCGGAATGAGGGCGAGCGTTTCGCCGACACTTGCGGCATGGAACCAGACGAGCGGGCCACGGGGGCGCTCCGCGCTGGCGTAACCGAAACGTTCTAGACGGCGGCGCTTGTCTTCCTTGCCCTTTGCGGCCCGATAGGAAAGATAAGGCCGTGCAAACGGATAAGCGGCGATACCGGCAATCCTGTAACCGGAAAGAGCGAAACGTGCGATACGGCTGCTCATGACATTCTGCCCTTGATCATTCCGCGCAATGCCCTGCCCCTGTTCTTTGTTGTTATCGCCGCCTACTTCTTCTCAAATTGCGTCATTTTTTATCATCGGAAACAAAAGCGCGATCACGTTTTCTCGCAATCGAATTTCCTGCCTGCCATTCCGGGCAGGAATCGCGGGAAAACTCGCCTTCACCCAATAGTATTACAACGCAAGGGCAAAAGGACTCAATTTTTATCGTCGGGATTGAGAAGACGGTGCATATGCACGATAAAATAACGCATATGGGCGTTATCAACAGTCATCTGCGCCTTGGATCTCCACGCGGTCAGCGCGGAAGCGTAGTCAGGATAGATGCCGACGATATCGAGCGCATTCAAATCCCGGAACTGAACATCCTGAAGATTTTCCAGTTCGCCGCCGAACACAAGGTGCAGCAGCTGTTTCTGTTTGCCAGATTCCGTCATGTCTTGTCTCTTTCTTAAGCTCTGAGAGCCCCTCATCTGCGGGATTTCCGGGCAAACGTCAACCATCGGACAGATGTGAAAACGCTTTCAAAAGCGCGGGAAGCGCATATTCTGCTGCAGCGCACAATGCGGGGTGGTTTACCTCGCGGCGATTATACATCAGGGGTTTTCCATCAAGTCCGACCAGACTGCCGCCTGCCCTTTCGAGGATCAGGTCTGCGGCGGCCAGATCCCACTCGTGCGAGTTCGCCTTGACCAGCGTTCCATCGATGCGGCCATCCGCCACCATCGCCAGCCGGTAGGCGAGCGAGGGCACATGCGGAATGCGCTTGACGGTGCTGCGCACCTCTTCCGGCAGATGCGTAATCACGTCTTCCGGTGCGGCCAGATGGAAAACGCCGGTGTTTTCGCGGGCGGCTGAAATCGGCTTGCCATTCTTCAGCGCTTCGCCGCCTTCAAGTGCGGTAAATTCCTCTGCGAGTGCAGGCGCGACAAGGGCGGCAACGACGGGTCGACCCTCATGCACCACCGCGACGCTGACGCACCAGGTATCCCGCCCACCGATGAAGGCGCGCGTTCCGTCGATGGGATCGATGACGAAGACGGTGGAGCGGGCCAGCCTTGTCGTATCGTCATCCGTCTCTTCCGAAAGCCAGCCATATTCCGGCCGGGCGGTACGCAGGATGGTTTCGAGAATTTCGTTTGCCGCGTAATCGGCCGCGCTGACCGGTGAAAGCCCGCCATTCTTCCACCAGACCTCGGGGTCCTTGCGGAAGAAACCGAGGGCCGTCTCGCCCGCCTTGCGTGCGGCTTCGAGGACCAGCCTCAGATCGGAAGCCCAGCGGGCCTCAGCCATATCGTTCATTTTGCCGTCTTTTCCGCGCGCCTCATACGGCGCGCCTGTTTTTCCCTTCGCACTTGCACACAAAGTGCTGGCGAAAACAACCCGCAGGTCGCCTCACTTGCCCGCTATCGTCATGCCTTCGATAGCAAGTGTCGGTGCTGCGACACCGTATTTACGGTCGATATCGTTAGCCGGCGTGACACGCATGAACATGTCCTTCAGGTTCGAAGCGATGGTGACCTCGGAAACCGCGAAGGATTTTTCACCATTCTCGATCCAGAAGCCGCTCGCACCGCAGCTATATTCACCTGTGAGCATGTTGGCGCCGTGGCCAATCAATTCGGTGACGTAAAAGCCGGTTCCGACGTCCCTCAGCAGATCTTCCGGCGAAATATCGCCTGGCTCCAGCGCGAGATTGGTTGAGGACGGCGATACCGAGGTGCCACCGCGCACGCCGCGACCGTTGGTTTCAAGGCCGAGTTCACGCGCTGCCGAGGTAGAGAGGAACCAATGCTTCAGCACCCCGTCCTCGATCATCGTCATCTTCTCGCCCCGGACACCCTCGCCATCGAAAGGACGCGACGAGGGGCCACGAACAATCTGCGGATCGTCTGTCAGATAAAGGCCCTTTTTCAGAACCTGCTGCCCCATCCTGTCGCGCAGGAAGCTGGTCTTGCGAGCAACGGAAGCGCCATTGATCGCGCCGGCAATGGCGCCGACGAAACCGCGCGCGATGCGGGGATCAAAAACCACGGTAATATTGCTGCCGGTATCGACCTGACGCGGGCCGACCCGCCGCACGACTTTTTCGCCGGCGCGGCGGCCGATCTCTTCGGCTGCATCCAGATCAGCGTAATAGAGGCGGCTGTCGAAATCGTAGTCGCGCTCCATCTTCGTGCCCTCGCCGGCGATGACACTGACGGAACGGCTGAAACGGCTGCCCATGTAGCTGCCGGAAAAACCGTGCGAGGTGGCAAGGACGAGGCCGCCCATGCCGCTCGATGCGCCAGCACCGGAGGAATTACTGACGCCCTTGACGGCAAGCGCCGCCTCTTCCGAGGCGAGCGCTGCCTCACGCAATTGATCTGTAGAGACCTCGGTCGCATCGAAAAGCTCGAGATCGTCGTAGGAGGTTGCGAGCCGTTCCTTGTCTGCCAGGCAGGCGAAGGGGTCTTCCGGCGAAACCTTCGCCATGGCCACCGCCCGTTCCGCCAGGGTCTTCAGGTCGAAGCCGGGATTGGCCGAAACGCTCGCCACCCGCCGCCCGACGAAAACGCGAAGCGAAAAATCATCGCTTTCGGAGGATTCGGTACTTTCCACCTTGCCAAGCCGGACGCCGACCGATTGCGAGCGAGAGCGGACGACGACGGCATCCGCCTCATCCGCGCCTGCAGCACGGGCAAGATCGACAAGCTCGCTGGCGCGATCGAGAAGTTTGGAAGAATCTATTTCTGAGGACATGAGTTGGCCTTTCATTCCTGTTCCATTTATTGTGCCATCAACCCCGCATCAAGGGCGAAACGCCGCTTTCTCCATCGACAAGGCTTTGTCGCCACCATATTCGAAAGTCAGCCAGCATGACCGAGCACGACGCTCTCTTTTCCGAACCCTTGCTGCTTCTGGCCGGCGCTGTCATTGCGGCGTCGATTTTCCGCAAACTCGGCCTTGGCACCGTGCTCGGTTATCTGGTGGCGGGCATCGTCATCGGGCCGTTCCTGCATCTGGTGACAGACGCGAAAGATATCTTCAACGTCTCGGAACTGGGCGTGGTTTTCCTGCTCTTCATTATCGGCCTCGAACTCAAGCCATCGCGCATATGGCAGATGCGGCGCGATATTTTAGGGCTCGGGCTGGCGCAGGTGCTGGTGACGGGCAGCGTGCTGGCATTGATTGCCTGGTGGGCCGGACTGATCGACGCGCGCGGCAGCCTCGTTGCGGGTTTCGGCCTTGCACTCTCCTCCACCGCCTTTGCGTTGCAGATTCTTGAAGACGATGGCGACATGAATACGCGGCATGGCAACCGGTCCTTCTCGATCCTGCTGTTTCAGGATCTCGCCATCGTACCGCTTCTCGCCCTTGTCACCATTCTTTCCAACCGCCCGGACGTGCCGACGGATTCGATGGCCTACGATCTCGTCGCCTCCGTTGTCGCGGTGGCGGGCATGGTGTTGGCCGGGCGTTATCTGCTGACGCCGATGTTCCAGATCATCGCCCGCACGGGCGCGCGGGAGGTGATGATCGCCGCCGCCCTCTTCGTCGTCATCGGTGCGGCCGCCATCATGGAGGCGGTTGGGCTTTCGATGGGCATGGGTGCGCTACTGGCCGGGCTGATGCTGTCGGAATCTTCTTATCGGCACGAGCTGGAAGCCGATATCGAGCCGTTTCGCGGGCTGTTTCTGGCGCTGTTCTTCATGGCTGTCGGCATGTCGCTGCACATCAACATCGTCTACGAGCACATTCTTCTCATCCTGATCGCCGTGCCGGCGATGATGGCTGTGAAGGCGGCCGTAATCTATGGGCTGTGCCGCATCGCCGGTTCGTCCCGTTATGCATCGAGCCGTATCGCGCTGCTGCTGGCGCAGGGCGGCGAATTCGGTTTCGTGCTATTTTCCACTGCTGCCGCCTCCCGCCTGTTTCCGCAGGCGACGGCTTCCATCCTTGTCGCCATCGTGACGCTTTCCATGGCGCTGACGCCGCTGCTGGCAGTGGTTTCTCGCCGGCTGACGGCGGAGGATGCCGATGAGGACACGCTGGACGAGGATTTTGACGGGGCTGGCGCCGATGTGCTGATGATCGGCTTTTCGCGCTTCGGCCAGATCGCCTCGCAAATCCTGCTTGCCGGTGGGCGCGACGTGACTGTCATCGACAGTTCGGCTGATCGTGTACGTCAGGCATCCCGCTTCGGTTTCCGCATCTTTTTTGGCGATGGTACACGCAAGGACGTGCTGATCGCGGCTGGCATAGAGCGCGCCGATCTCGTGGCGGTCTGCACCCATAAAAAGGAAGTCACCGACCGCATCATCGACATGATCCAGTCGGAATTTCCAAGCGTGCGCATCTATGCCCGCTCCTATGACCGCATTCATTCCCTCGATCTCAGGAAAAAGGGTGTGGAATACGAAATCCGCGAGACGCTGGAATCCGGCCTGCTGTTTGGCCGCCGCATTCTGGAAGGGCTGGACATGGACGGCGAAAGGGCGCTTGCCATTTCCGACGACATACGCGAGCGCGACGAGGAGAGATTGCAGCTACAAGCCGTGGAGGGGCTCGCCGCCGGCAGGCAGATGCTGCACAACAAGCCGGTGCGCGAAGTGAAGCCCGAGCCACTGATGAAGCCGAAGAACAAGGTGGAAAAGCGCGAGGAAGAAGAGGACGAAGACGAGGGTGAAATAGCAGTCACCCACTAAGCGGCACGCGCTCGCCCATAGCGAATACTCAAGGAGTACCGCTCAAGCCTCCACGCCCTGCCCGCGATGGAACAGTTCCACCTGCATTTCGATCTGCCGTTTCAGATCATCCTTGATCCCGGCGGAAGCGTTCAGAACTTCTTCCGATTTGAGGAAATCCAGCACGCCGAAACGGTGCACTGGTGGGCGCAGGAAAATATGCGGCGGGCGCAATCTGAGTTTCAGGGCAATGGCCGCCTGCATCATCAGCTGACTGGCGCCGAACAGGCTGTCCAGCCGGTTCGGCATGGTGGTGCCGTCACCTTCAGGGCCGCCAACCACATCGATGCCGACGACGATATCGGCCTGATCCATCAGATGCTCATAGGGCACGGGATTGAAGATGCCGCCATCGATCATGATGCGGCCGTTGACACGCACCGGCATGAATAGAGCCGGAATAGCCGCAGAAGCCGCCAGCGCCTGGATGATCTCGCCGGTTTCCACCACCACTTCGGTCTGCGCATAATAATCCGTGGTCACCACTTTCAGGGGAATGGCAAGTTCGGAAAAATCCTTCGGCAGGGCTTGCGGCATCAAGGCGTGCAGAATGAGTTCGAGATTGAACTGGCCAAGACGAAAACCATCGACCGCATGGCGCATGGATGCGGGGCCAAGGCTCCAGAGACGGTTGGCGACCGAACCCTTCCGCCCCATGAGTTCAAGCGTATATTCGCGGATTTCCTTGCCGCTCATGCCGGCCGCCATGCCTGCTGCGATGATGGAGCCGATGGAGGAGCCGGAAAGCGCGACCGGGCGAATGCCTAGTTCGTCGAATGCCTCGATAACGTTGATGTGGCAGATGCCGCGTGCGCCACCGCCGCCGAGCGCCAGGCCGAATGTCGGCTCATGACCGCTCTCGCGGCTGGCATCGATTGCCTCTTGCCCGGCGTGAACCATTGTGACGCTGTCGTTTACACCCTGCTCCATGCCAAATACCCAAGACCCTTTCCACGGCAAAGCCTCTGCCTATTCGGCAAACAAGACAAGACCGTGACGTGACGGGAAAGTGCTGCCGTCAGAGCGTTTTCGCTTTTCTTCAAATCGCGAAAACACTCTAACTCTTTGTTTTGCGGCATTTCCGCACGGAAACCGGGGCCGTTTTTTGCTGGAAATGCTCTAGGGCTCGTAGCGGTAGAAGTGCATTTTCGAGTCACCGAAGATGCGGCTTTCGAGCGGTTTGAACACCGGCTCGACATTGACCACAACATCGCCGCGCTCTTCCAGAATGGCGAGCGCACCGGGTGCCAGCCAGCCGCCAGCATGGGCAGCAGCAAATGCCTTCTCCCCGTGGCCCTGGCCATAGGGCGGATCGGCGAACAGTAGATCGAAGGGCTCGATATTGTTGACGCCGCCAAGCTTGGTCGCGTCACGCCGCAGGATGCGGGCACGCCCATGCAGCCCCAGCGCATCGATATTTTCCCACAACAGCCCCCTGCCCTCAACGCCGTTTTCGACGAAGAGCGCCACACGACAGCCACGCGAAAGCGCCTCCAGCCCGACCGCGCCCGTTCCGGCAAAAACGTCCAGAACGCGCGTACCGTCAAGACTTTCCGGATAGGCGTGGCTTAGAATATTGAAGAGGCTTTCCCGTGTCCTGTCGATTGTCGGACGAATGGAATTTGTTTTCGGCGCGGCCAGATTTCGGCCGCGGAACTCACCGCCTACGATCCGCATTACGTGTCATTCCCCTGCCACCAGAAGGTTTGCCACCCGGGCCTTTGCCGCCCGGTTTGCCGCCGCCGGGGCCGCTACCGCCACCGGGGCCTTTGCCCTTGCCTGAAAAACCCGAACGTTCGCCACGTTCACCCGGTTTTCCAAAAGAAGGCTTGCCCGATGCGGGCCTGCCGCCGGGTTTGCCACCCGGTTTTGCGCCTCTTGGCTTGTCACCAAAAGGCCGGTCGCCGCGTGGGCGATCACCGTCTTCGCGGGGCTTGTCGCGGAACGGACGCTCACCGAAAGGTTTCTCACCACGTGCCGTGCGATCTCCGAAGCTCTTCTCGCCGCGTGGGCGGTCGCTGCGCGGGCGATCACCCTCCTCACGTGGCTTGTCACGGAACGGACGGTCGCCAAACGGTTTTCCACCGCGTGCGGTGCGATCTCCGAAGCTCTTCTCGCCGCGAGGACCGTCGCCACGCGGGCGATCTCCCGCTTCACGTGGCTTGTCACGGAACGGACGGTCACCGAAGGATTTCCCGCCGCGATCTCCAAAGCTCTTTCCACCGCGCGGGCCGTCGCCACGTCCACGACCGCCTTCCTCTTCGCGCGGGGAATCCGAACGGATCCACTCGCCCTCGGAATCGGCATGCCTGACGACGTTGCGGCGCGCTTCCGCCTGGGCGGATGGCTTCTTGAACAGGCTTTCCGCTTCCGCGCGGGCAGAAAACTTCCGCTCCTTGCCATCACGGGTGGGCTTTGCGCCGGGCGCCATCCAGACATTGGCCGTGCGGCTGGTGCCCGCGGGCGGGCGGGCGGGGCGGCGTTCTTCGCCATCCTCTTCGCCACGGGTTTTCGCGCCGAATTTCCCGGCAGGTTTGCCACCGAACTTGCCGGCTGGCTTGTCACCGCGCTTGGTGTCGAGACGGCCGAGCGCCTTTTCGCGGCGATCTTCCGGTTTGCCGGCAGCCCTGTCGAACCGCGGCTTGCCTTCCGGCGCATCGCTCTTTGCCCATTCGGACCGGGGCGCGCGCTTGGGCGTATTTTCTTCTTCATCGTCGGCGACAGGCGCATCGTAGATCGGCGCGTCGAAATTGGCGCCGGATTGTTCGATGAGGCGCGGACCAAGCTGGTCACGCAGCATGCGGCCACGCACTTCAAGCACCTTGCCTTCAGGCAGATCGCCAAGCTGGAACGGGCCGTAGGAGATACGGATCAGGCGGTTGACCTCAAGGCCGAGCGCGCCGAGCACGTTCTTGATCTCGCGGTTCTTGCCTTCGCGCAGACCCATGGTGATCCAGACGTTGTGACCCTGGGTGCGGTCGAGCGTCGCGTCGATAGCGCCATAAAGCACGCCGTCGACGGCAATGCCTTCCTTCAGCTTGTCGAGCGCTGCCTGATCGACCTCGCCATGGGCGCGCACGCGGTAGCGGCGCAGCCAGCCGGTCGTCGGCAGTTCCAGCACGCGGGAGAGACCGCCATCATTGGTCAACAGCAGCAGGCCTTCGGTATTGATGTCGAGGCGGCCGATAGAGAGCACACGCGGCAATTCACCCGGCAGATTGTCGAAAACGGTCGGGCGGCCTTCCGGGTCGGAATTGGTCGTCACCAGGCCAGCGGGCTTGTGGTAAAGCCACAGGCGCGTGCGCTCAGCCCCGCGGATGGGCATGCCATCCACTTCGATCTTGTCGGAAAGAGTCGCGTTCATCACCGGGGTGTCCAGCTTGACGCCGTTCAGCGACACGCGGCCTTCCATGATCATGCGCTCGATATCGCGGCGCGAGGCAACGCCGGCGCGCGCCATGATCTTGGAAATGCGCTCTGGCTTGGTGCCCATAACGGCTTCCTGCACCGGAGCCGCCTTGGCTTCTACCGGTTTCTTTTCACGCTCTGCGGCGGGCTTGCCGGGGCCTTTCGGCTTCTTGTCGCGGCTAAAAGTCTTGCCACCGTCACGCTTCGGCTTGTCTTTAAAAGTCATTTGCTGTTTGCCTGTTGTTTGGGCTGTCCTATCAGGTCCAAGCACAAGGGTTAAGAGGAAATTGAAACGCAATGGCCGAAAGGACGCATTTCATGGAACTGGCGCTGGCGGAAGCCCGTGCCGCCGGTGAGCGGCAGGAGGTTCCGATCGGCGCAGTCCTGGTTATGGACGGTCGCGTCATCGCCCGTTCCGGCAATCGCACCCGTGAATTGAACGATGTGACGGCGCATGCCGAAATCGCCGTAATCCGCATGGCCTGCGAGGCGCTGGAACAAGAACGCCTGCCCGGTGCCGATCTCTATGTAACGCTGGAACCCTGCACCATGTGCGCGGCGGCGATCTCGTTTGCCCGCATCCGTCGTCTCTATTACGGTGCGGAAGACCCGAAGGGCGGCGCGGTGCATAGTGGCGTGCGCTTCTTCAGCCAGCCGACATGCCACCACGCGCCTGATGTGTATTCGGGGCTGGCGGAAAGCGAAAGTGCTGAAATTCTGCGGAAATTCTTTCGCGAGAAACGTCTCGACGAATAAGCAGCCGGCGGGAGATGCAATCTTTCCCGCAGGCCATAAGCCCTTCATTTTATCAGAAGGGGTTCCACCAGGGTTTGCCGGTGTTTGCCATCGCCGCTTCTTTCTTACGGCGCTTTTCCTTCTTCTGCTCCGGCTCACCGAGGTCAGTCAGCTGATCCTGCGGAACGCTACGATATTCCTGCGGCGGATCAGTCAGGAACTTGCGCTGGGCGTTGACGACAGAGCCACCCTGGGCATCTGCCTTGGCCTTGCGGAAGGCTTCCCATTTCTGGCTTTCGGTCATCTGGCCGGCCGTGCCGTTGCCGGCAAGCAGCGGTGAGCGGTAATGCGGATTGTTCTTATTGGCATCCGCCTCGTCGCGCAGGCGTTCACGGGTCTCTTCCGGCGATTCGACCCATTGCGGGTTGTTTTCGCGGCTGGCCATGTTCTGCTGCGGCGTCGTCAATTGCTCGGCGCGGGACTGGGCGGGGACAACCAGACCCGGACGCGGGCTGTATTTCAGGTTGCGTTTTTCCTGATCGTTGCCGGTGATCGAAGTCGCGTTGCCGAGGTCGTCTACAAGCTGTTCTGCCGCAGTCTTGCCCGTACCATAGGTCGGGCTCGTGCAGGCGCTGAGCAGCACGCCTATCGCCGTGATACCTGCAACCGTGCGGAACATGCTCAAACCCTGCGCGTTATCCTGCCCAAAAGCCTTCATCGTCTTCATAAAAACCCTTCCAGCCGTCCGTCCCATTGCGCCAGACATCGTCTTTCGGCAGGCGGTAGCCCGCATTGCCGTGCAAATCCGGCCATTTTCAGGCAGGTGTACCGGATGAAGAGCTAAAGCGCAATTCATCCGGCCATTTTCCTCGCGCATCGGCCCGAAACTCGAAATCGATTTTTCGACAGGAACGATGCGCAGCAGCTTTAAATCATCCCAACGCGGCAAGCTCGCGCAGTGCCGCCGCATCACGGGCCGAAACCTCCGGATAGTCCGGATCGGAACCGACATCGGTGGTGATGCGCCAGGAGCGTGCGCATTTTGCGCCTTCCGCCAGCTTCTGCTCGACCACGACCTTTGCGACCTCCGGCAAGCGGAAGCCATCGGCAGGGCCTTCATCGCCGACCACCGAAATGGCCGAGGTGATGCAGATTTCGGCAAAATCCTGCCCGGAGAGAGCCGCCAGAAGATCGGCGTCGGCAATGTGCACGATGGGCGCTGCCTCAAGCGAGGAGCCGATACGCTTTTCACGGCGTTCCACTTCGAGCGCACCGGTGACGACCGTGCGGACCTTGCGGATTTTCTCCCACTTCGCTTCCAGCGCGTCGTTGTTCCACTCCGCCGGAATTTCCGGGAACTGGGCAAGATGCACCGATTCCGCATCCGGATAGCGCGAAAGCCATGCTTCTTCAGTGGTGAAGGGCAGCATGGGCGCAAGCCATGTGACGAGGCAATCGAACAGCTTGGCGATGACCGACAGCGATGCACGGCGCTTCAGCGACGACGGCGCGTCACAATAAAGCGTGTCCTTGCGGATGTCGAAGTAGAAAGCCGACAGCTCCACATTTGCGAAATCGATCAGGGCGCGGGCGATCTTCTTGAAGTCGAAGGCGTCGTACCCGTCGCGCACGACCTTATCCAGCTCGGACAGGCGGTGCAGTACCAGCTTTTCCAGTTCCGGCAGATCGGCATAGGCGATCTCCTCGCCCTTGTCGTGGGCAAGCGTGCCGAGCATCCAGCGCACGGTGTTGCGCAGCTTGCGATACGCGTCGATGTTGGTCTGGATGATGGCCTTGCCCAGACGCTGGTCTTCCCAGTAATCGGTCGTCATGACCCACAGGCGCAGGATATCCGCGCCGGACTCTTTCATCACGTCCTGTGGTGCAACAACGTTGCCGAGAGACTTAGACTGCTTGCGGCCCTGCTCGTCCATGGTGAAGCCATGGGTGACGACGGCATTATAGGGCGCGCGGCCGCGCGTCGCGCAGCTTTCCAGCAGCGACGAATGGAACCAGCCGCGATGCTGGTCCGATCCTTCGAGATAGACATCCGCCGGCCACTTCATGTCCGGGCGGTCTTCCAGCGTGAAGGTATGGGTGCAGCCGCTATCGAACCACACATCGAGGATGTCCATGACCTGCTGCCATTTGGCGTGGTCATGGTCATTGCCGAGGAAACGTTCCTTGGCGCCTTCGGCGAACCAGGCATCCGCACCTTCAGCCTCGAAGGCCTCGAGGATGCGGGCGTTGACAGCCTCGTCGACCAGAACCTCACCCTGCTCGTCGGCGAAGACCGCGATCGGCACGCCCCAGCTGCGCTGGCGCGACAGAACCCAGTCGGGCCGACCTTCGATCATGGCGCGCAGGCGGTTCTGGCCGGATGCCGGAACGAAACGGGTCTGGTCGATGGCATCAAGCGAACGCGAGCGCAGCGTCGTCCCGTCGCCCAGTTCCTTGTCCATATAGACAAACCACTGCGGCGTGTTGCGGAAGATCACCGGCTTCTTGGAGCGCCAGCTATGCGGATAGCTGTGCTTCAGACGGCCGCGCGCGAACAGGTTGTTGGCCGCGATCAGCGCCTTGATGACGCGCTCGTTGGCATCGCCCTTCTTGCCGTTATCATCCATGACGCGGGCCGCACCGCCTTCGGCAGACGGGCCGAAACCGGGTGCGTCCTCGGTATAGAAACCGTCATCGCCAACGGGGAACGGGATGGCCGGCGAAACGCCGCGCGCTTCCAGCTCACGCTGATGCGCGGTCCAGACGTCAAAGTCCTCGCGGCCATGGCTCGGCGCGGTGTGCACGAAGCCCGTGCCTGCATCGTCGGTGACATGGTCGCCATCGAGAAGCGGAACCGGGAAATCGTAGCCAAGCGACGCCAAAGGATGGGCGCAGGTGATGGCGGCCAGTTCTTCAGCTTTCACATCGCGCACGAACTTGAAGGTCACCTTCGCCTTGGCAGCAGCCTCATCGGCAAGCTTTCTGGCGAAGATCAGCTTTTCACCCGGCTGCGGCCCGAAATCGTTCTGCGCGCTTTCGACTTCGAACAGGCCATATTCGACCCGCGATGAGAAGGCGATGGCGCGGTTGCCGGGGATGGTCCACGGCGTGGTTGTCCAGATGACGACAGAGACGCCGGAAAGAGCTGGCGCAGCGTCCTTCACCGGGAACTTCACCCAGATCATGTCGCTTTCAACGTCGTGATACTCGACCTCGGCTTCCGCCAGCGCCGTGCGCTCGACAACCGACCACATGATCGGCTTGGAACCGCGATAGAGCTGGCCGCTCTTGGCGATCTTCAGCAGTTCGCCGGCGATGCGGGCTTCCGCGTGGAAGTTCATGGTTGTGTAGGGGTTTTCGAAGTCACCCTCGATGCCGAGGCGCTTGAACTCTTCCGACTGAACCTTGATCCAGCCAGCAGCGAACTCGCGGCACTCCTTGCGGAATTCGTTGACCGGAACCTCGTCCTTGTTCTTGCCCTTGGCGCGGTAGGCTTCCTCGATCTTCCATTCGATCGGCAGGCCGTGGCAATCCCAGCCAGGCACGTAATTGGCGTCGAAACCGCGCATCTGGAACGAGCGGGTGATGACGTCTTTCAGGATCTTGTTCAGCGCATGGCCGATGTGGATGTTGCCGTTGGCATAGGGCGGGCCATCATGCAGCACGAATTTCTCGCGACCGGCGGCGGATGCGCGGAGCTTTTTATACAGGCCCATTTCCTGCCAGCGCTTCACCGTTTCCGGTTCTTTCTGCGGCAGGCCGGCACGCATCGGGAAATCCGTCTGCGGCAAATAGAGGGTCGAGGAATAGTCGAATTTTTCTGCGGTGTCGCTCATAATTGTACCGTTGTTGCGCGCCGTGTCGGTCGCGCCGTCTCAATTTCAAAGAGGGCAAATACGGAAAGCGCCATGTCAAATGCCATGACGAGCGCCAAAATCCCGGACCTTCCGGCTCTTCAGAGCGGGCGGAAGGCCGGGCCAATAATTCGGCCTATCTGAACTTTAAACAGCAACCGGTATTGGGACATGGCCGGTTGTTTATGCGGTTTTCCGGCAAAAAGGAAGTGAAAAGCGACGACAATCCGGGACAGGATTATCTGCCCGCTCAAAATGCTATCTTCGCATCCAATTCACTGAGCGGCCGCACGCCTGACAGCATCGCCCGCGCCTCTTCCTCATCCCGCCTGATCTGCGCGACCAGAGGGTCCAAGCCGTCAAATTTCAGCTCGTCACGCAGGTGCCCGAAGAAGGATACCGAACAGACCTCACCATAGAGATCACCGGAAAAATCGAAGACGTAGGTTTCCAGAAGTGCCGCACCGTTATCGGTGACCGTCGGGCGGTAACCGAAGCTTGCAACGCCATCGTAAATCGCTCCGTCGGGGCGGCGGAACCGCACGGCATAGATGCCGGCTTTCAGCTCCGTTTCGGGTGAAAGC
Source organism: Agrobacterium sp. SORGH_AS_0745 (assembly GCF_030818995.1). NCBI lineage: Bacteria > Pseudomonadati > Pseudomonadota > Alphaproteobacteria > Hyphomicrobiales > Rhizobiaceae > Agrobacterium > Agrobacterium sp. SORGH_AS_0745. The sequence continues at coordinate 1,354,490 of NZ_JAUTBI010000003.1, read as the reverse complement.
GCCATGTTGGCCGTTGGGTAACCCAGCGTTCGCCCCAGCTTCTGGCCGCCGATGACTTCACTTTCCACCGTGAAACGATACCCGAGTTGTCCGGCGGCACCTGCCACATCTCCTTCGCACAGAAGCGAGCGGATACGGCTCGATGAGACGACATCCGCGCCCTCGTCGCGAAAGGCATCCACGAGCGTCACGTCGAAGCCGTTGCGCTTGCCGGCCGCCATCAGAAATGCCGGGCCACCTTCGCGGCCCTTGCCGAAATGAAAATCAAAGCCGGTGACGACTGCGCTGGCGCCCAGCCAGTCGACCAGAATGGAATTGACGAACTCTTCCGCCGAGCGCTGCGAAAACTCGCGGTCAAATGGGTATTCGATGACCGAGCGGAAACCGATGGCCTCGAGAATACGTGCCTTCAACGGCGCAGGTGTCAGGCGGAAGACCGGCGTTTCAGGGCGGAAGACGGAACGGGGATGCGGTTCGAAGGTCAGCACCAGTGCCGGAACGCCACGCGCCTCGGCCAGTTCCAGCGCCCGGTCCAGAACGGCGCGGTGGCCGCGATGCACACCGTCGAAATTGCCGATCGCGATGACGCCGCCGCGCAAGCCTTCAGGCAGCGGCTCCTTTTTTTCATTGCGATGAAAGACGGTCATTGCAGTCGATCCATTTTTTACGCCGGCTTACGCCAGACGTTTCCTAGGCAAGGCGGGGCATCCACCAGCCGGGAGCCGCGCCCTGCCCCTTCAGATAGGCGTTCAGAAGCGCCTCGTCCGTCTGGCCATTCAGCGTATATTCGGCGGCGTGAATGCCGCCGCTGATATAAAGAAGGTTGAGGCCGCTCGCAATTGCGCCCTTCACATCCGTCGGCATGCCATCGCCAATGGCGAGCACGCGATCCTTCGGGAAATCGCCGCGCACTTCTTTCGCCGCCGCGAGGCAGGCTTCATAGATCGGTGCGTGCGGTTTGCCGGCAATACGGACTTCGCCGCCAAGCTGTTCGTAATATGCGGCCATGGCGCCGGCGCAGGGAATGATGCGCTCGCCGCGCTCTACCACCAGATCGGGGTTGGCACAGATCATCGGCGCCTTGCGGGCGATAAAGCCTTTCAGCATTTCCGTATAATCTTCCGGCGTTTCCGTCTCGTCATCGAAGAAACCGGTGCAGACGACGGATTCCGCTTCCGCCTCGCCGACCCGTTCGACATCGAGACCTTCCAGCAGCGGCATGTCACGCTCGGGGCCGAGCAGAAAGACTTTTCTCGGGCCTTCCGCGATCAGGCCGCGGGTGACGTCGCCCGATGTAATGATGCGGTCATAGGCCTCATCCGGCACGCCGAGAACGCGAAGCTGGGCGATGACACCGGGGGCCGGACGCGGCGAATTGGTGATGAGCACCACGGTCTTGCCGGCCTTGCGCGCGTCGTGCAGCGCAACCGCCGCATCAGGGAAAGCGCTAACGCCATTATGCAGCACGCCCCAGACATCCGAAAGAACAACGTCGAACCCATCAGTGATTTCGCCGAGGGTGAGAATGCGATGGGCCATGATATGCTTTCCGGGTGCGAAAAAAGGGTGTGCGTCACATGGCAAAGCAGGACGCCGATGGCAAGGAAAAAAGCGGCGCCAGGCCTGCCTCCGGACCACCGGCCACCATCCGAACATAAAACCCCTCTACGCCGAAAACGAAGGTTGCCTGAAAAAGAGCGATTTGTCCTCGTCCGTCATAGCGTGGAAATTTTCTGTCATGGAACGCTGGTAACCATAGGCCGTGAAATTTTTCCGGCAGTGCGTTCTTGACTCCGGGGGGACGCCTCCTTATCTCGGCTTTGCTGGCACTCCAACAACAGGAGTGCTAACACCCATCACGTGAACCTTCAAAAGGTTCCTGAAGTCATTTGATCGAGGGATTAGGCAATGACAAGCACCAATTTCCGCCCGCTTCATGATCGCGTCGTCGTTCGTCGCGTTGAGTCCGAAGCAAAGACCAAGGGCGGCATCATCATTCCCGATACCGCCAAGGAAAAGCCGCAGGAAGGCGAAATCGTCGCCGTCGGTTCCGGCGCTCGCGATGAGGCCGGCAAGGTCGTCGCTCTCGACGTCAAGGTTGGCGATCGCGTCCTGTTCGGCAAGTGGTCGGGCACCGAAGTCAAGCTCGACGGCGAAGACCTTCTGATCATGAAGGAAGCCGACATCATGGGTATCATCGGCTGATTTCGCCGCACCCATCGTTTCCTTAAATTTCAAGCCGGACCCCGTCCGGCCATTCGAAACCAGGAGTTTTGAAAATGGCAGCCAAAGAAGTCAAATTCGGCCGCACAGCGCGCGAAAAGATGCTCAAGGGCGTCGACATTCTCGCTGATGCAGTGAAGGTCACCCTCGGCCCGAAGGGTCGTAACGTCGTTATCGACAAGTCCTTCGGCGCACCGCGCATCACCAAGGACGGCGTTTCTGTCGCCAAGGAAATCGAACTCGAAGACAAGTTCGAGAACATGGGCGCACAGCTCGTTCGCGAAGTTGCCTCCAAGACCAACGACATCGCCGGTGACGGCACCACCACCGCAACGGTTCTGGCCCAGGCCATCGTTCGCGAAGGTGCAAAGGCAGTTGCTGCCGGCATGAACCCGATGGACCTCAAGCGCGGTATCGATCTGGCCGTTGCAGAAGTCGTCAAGGACCTTCAGGCTAAGGCCAAGAAGATCAACACTTCGGAAGAAGTTGCACAGGTCGGCACGATCTCTGCAAACGGCGAGCGTCAGATCGGTCTCGACATTGCTGAAGCAATGCAGCGCGTCGGCAACGAAGGCGTCATCACCGTTGAAGAAGCCAAGACCGCTGAAACCGAACTCGAAGTCGTCGAAGGCATGCAGTTCGACCGCGGCTACCTGTCGCCTTACTTCGTGACCAACCCGGAAAAGATGGTTGCGGACCTCGAAGACGCATACATCCTTCTGCACGAAAAGAAGCTTTCGAACCTCCAGGCCATGCTGCCTGTTCTCGAAGCTGTCGTTCAGACCGGCAAGCCGCCTCGTCATCATCGCTGAAGACGTAGAAGGCGAAGCCCTTGCAACGCTCGTCGTCAACAAGCTGCGTGGCGGCCTCAAGATCGCTGCCGTCAAGGCTCCTGGCTTCGGCGACCGCCGCAAGGCCATGCTGGAAGACATCGCCATCCTGACCGGTGGTACCGTCATTTCCGAAGATCTCGGCATCAAGCTCGAAAGCGTTACCCTCGACATGCTCGGCAAGTCGAAGAAGGTTTCGATCTCCAAGGAAAACACCACGATCGTTGACGGTGCTGGCCAGAAGTCCGACATCGAAGGCCGTGTTGCCCAGATCAAGGCGCAGATCGAAGAAACCACTTCCGACTACGACCGCGAAAAGCTGCAGGAACGTCTTGCCAAGCTCGCTGGCGGCGTTGCCGTGATCCGCGTTGGCGGTTCGACGGAAGTTGAAGTGAAGGAAAAGAAGGACCGCATCGACGACGCTCTCAACGCGACGCGCGCTGCTGTTCAGGAAGGCATCGTACCGGGCGGCGGCGTTGCCCTGCTGCGTTCTTCCACGAAGATCACCGTCAAGGGTGAGAACGACGACCAGGAAGCCGGCATCAACATCGTCCGCAAGGCTCTGCAGTCTCTGGTTCGCCAGATTGCAGAAAACGCAGGTGACGAAGCTTCCATCGTTGTTGGCAAGATCCTCGACCGGAACGAAGACAACTACGGCTACAACGCCCAGACCGGCGAATATGGCGACCTGATCCAGCTCGGCATCGTCGACCCGGTCAAGGTTGTTCGCACGGCCCTGCAGAACGCAGCTTCGGTTGCTTCGCTGCTGATCACCACCGAAGCCATGATCGCCGAACTTCCTAAGAAGGAATCGGCAATGCCCCAGATGCCTGGCGGCGGCATGGGCGGCATGGACTTCTAATCAGTCCTGTCACTGGAATACGAAAGGGCGGTCTTCGGATCGCCCTTTTTTCGTTGCCGCCCATGCCTTTTGGTGATCTAGCGTCGCAAGCGCGCCAGACGGGCGGCATGGACTTCTAATCAGTCCTGTCACTGGAATACGAAAGGGCGGTCTTCGGATCGCCCTTTTTTCGTTGCCGCTCATGCCTTTTGGTGATCTGGCGTCGCAAGCGCGCCAGACGGGCGGCATGGACTTCCAATCAGCCCTGTCACTGGAATACGAAAGGGCGGTCTTCGGATCGCCCTTTTTAGTTGCCGCCCATGCCCCTTGTGAGAGCTGGCGTGATATCTTCACTTGCCGGGATCGGGCTTAAAAAATATTGTCTCTTTTTGAAACAGCGATAACTTTAGTCGGCTTGTTTTTGGCAGCGCGTGCAATAATCGGGTGCCGATAGAGGCGAATCACAATTGCCGATGGGGCGGATTTTCGCCCTCTCCAGTTTATAAGCACGACATTTAGTTGTCTTTTTTTCATATATTTCGCGATTACGATGAAGGAATACATATTATTTTTGATTTTCTCTCTGACAGGTTGTTGTGGGTAGAAGAAAATAAACTATAAGTCAGCGCCCGTGAGGGTGCCGCGGCGGGATGCAAGCATTGAAGGGGTTCGATGCTTGGCAAGCACGCTCGAATGCGGATGGCGATGAAAAATCAACTTGGCAGCGACGCTTGAGATTGCAGCGCTGGTACGATGTTCATGCGGGGGCGCGATTTGTTCGAAATATCAAGACGCAACGATGCTCTGCCTGCGGCCGCGACAACCATGCCGGATACTCAGACCCTGTCGCATTTCTTTATTTCGGAGGAATGGAGCGGCGATCTTTCGAGCGGCGTCATCAAGCTTGGCGAACATGCATCTTTCATGCATGGGCTGCCGCAGGGTGAGTGCGGCCTGCTCAGCCTGATCCGCTGTTACGATCGGGATCACCACGACCGCGTGCTCGAAATTTTCGAACAGGCTTCCGCCGCACCCTCACGCTTCTGCTTTTCCACCGGCCTGTTCACCCTGCCGGCAATGCGGCAGCCGCTTATTTGCATGGGCGAATCCTCGGGTTTCGAGATCGGCCAGCAAGGGCGCATTTCGGGGCTCTTCCTGTTTCCGCGTTTCGAGGATATGCGCTTCGCCGCCTAGCGCGTTTCCAGTAAAACTGCGCAGCGGCTTTATGTCAGGAAATTTTTTTAAAACAAATAGATAGATCGAGTCGAATGGTCCCGTTCAAACGGGGAAGCGCGCTCAATGTCATTGAACGACATTGTTGGTCGTTCACAAAATGAAGACAATTTGTCTCCTATTGTTCATCTTTATAGATGCATGATTTTCGGCCATTGATATCTCCAGACATCACCTTGCAGTTTAACCGGCGACACGCCGATCACTTACCGGAGATACTCCATGTCCAGCAGCCAGAACGCTCTCGTTCTCATCGCCCGCATTCTGCTTTCCTTCATCTTCATCTATTCCGGCTTCGGCAAACTCACTGATCCGGCTGGCACTGCCGGCATGATCTCGGGCGCCGGCATGCCTGCCGCAACCGCGCTTGCCTATCTTGCCGGCCTGTTCGAACTCGTTGCCGGTCTTGCCATTCTCGCCGGTTTCCAGACGAAGATCGCCGCATGGGCGCTTGCAGCGTTCTGCGTGTTCACCGGCCTCGTATTCCACAGCGGCACCGTTGCCGTTCCCGGCTGGCCTGAGCCTGCTCTCGGCTGGATCAACACGCTGAACGGCATCATGCTGATGAAGAACATCACCCTTGCCGGCGCCTATATCTTGCTCGCAACCTTCGGTGCAGGCGCCTATTCCGTCGACGCAAAGCGCGGCTTCGTTGCCGCCCGCGCCTGAACCCATAGGCTGACCAAGAAAAAAGCCGCCGGAGCGATCCGGCGGCTTTTTTCTTTTGTGCTTTCAGACAGCCGCTTTTATTCGCGCCGCGATCTCCTGAACCGCCGGATCACCTTCGTGCTCCGGCTTGCGGGCGCGCACGAAACAGGCTTCCGAGCGGACGATGATGCCGTCGGAGAGGATTTTCAGGTGGTTAGCTTTCAGCGTCGAGCCGGTGGAGGTGATATCGACGATGATATCCGCCTGCCCTGCCGCCGGCGCACCTTCGGTGGCGCCAAGGCTTTCGACAATGCGGTAAAGCTGAATGCCGTGCTGGCGCGAAAAGAACTGCTGCGTCAGCCGCCAGTATTTGGTTGCGATTGCCAAACGGCGACCATGACGGGCACGGAATTCCGAGGCCACATCGCCGAGATCGGCCATGCTGTCCACATCCAGCCAGATTTCCGGCACGGCGACAACGACATCGGCATGGCCGAAACCGAGGCGGGCGCAGAATTCCACCTGCGCATCGGCGTTGGTCAGCCCCTCTCGCACCAGGTCTTCACCCGTCACGCCGAAATCCACGCTGCCAGCACCAATTTCGCGGGCGATCTCGGAGGCTGAGAGATAGGCAATCTCGATATCGTCGCGCCCTTCGATGCGGCCGCGATAGGACCGGTCGTTACCGACAGCTGCGACCTTCAGCCCGGCGCGTTCCAGAACGGCGGAGGCGTCTTCCTTCATCCGGCCCTTTGAGGGCAAGGCAATGGTGATCATGGCTTATCGCTCCCGCGCACCGTTTCGATGCGATCCAGCCAGAGGGAAAAGCCCACGGCCGGTATTTTTTCCTGCGCGCCAAGCAGCGTCAGCAGCCGGTCAAAACGGCCACCACCGGCCAGAACGCTATCGCTACCTTCTTCCATCACCTCGAAAACGAGGCCAGTATAATAATCGAGCGGACGGCCGAAGGCCGCGCCGTAGCTGACTGTTTCGAGATCGACCCCGGCATTGGCAAGGGCCGCGACACGCTTATCGAAAGCGGAAAGCGCACCGTCCAGCTTCAGCTTCGCCTTTGCGGCAAAATCGGCCAGAACTTGCGAGGCCTGCGGCAAGGGCGCCTGCAGGGCCAGGAACTGCTTGAGCAGTTCGAAACTCTCATCCGGCAGACGCGTGGCGGCAAGCGCCAGCTTTTCCCGCAGACGGCGGGCTATTTCCTGCGGCGAGCGGCTGGCATTGGTGGAATAGCCGGTTTCCTGCATTACCGTGTCGAGATAATCGACCAGCACCGCCTCTTCGCCCGTTGCCAGAAGTCCAGCGACCCGCGCGTCAAGGCCGGTCATGGGCTTGGGGTGCACGAGGCTTTCCAGCAGCGCGTCGAGCTGCGCCATATCGCCGAAAGCCTGCACCAGCCGTTTCTGCCAACCGAGCGGCAGGCCGAGCGCTGCAACGACCGCCTCGAACACCTGCTGGTCGCCCAGCGTGACGGCGAGCGAACGGCCAGGAAGAAGGCGTTTCAGGATGGCGGTTGCATCAATCACGGCGCGGGCATCGGCGGCGGCGATATCGGTATCGCCAAGATCCTCGATGCCGGCCTGATAAAACTCGTTCGCACCCTCCCGGCGCTGGCGGAAGACCTCGCCCAGATAGGAGTAACGCTTCGGCGTACCCGTCGCCGTCTCGATATGGCGCAGGCAGACGGGAATAGTGAATTCGGGGCGCAGACAAAGGCTTTCACCTGTCTCGCTCTCCGTCATGAAAATACGCCGACGCAAATCCTCGCCCGCCATATCCAGAAACGGTTCGGCAGGCTGGATCACAGGCGTGTTCACACGACTTGTGCGGCGCGCGGCGAATTCTTCCAGTAGCTCTCCGGAAAATTCCGGCATGTCGATCAGGGGCATGAGAGAATTCCTGTGCAGACCGCGAGATACCCCCCTCTGCCCTGCCGGGCATCTCCCCCACAAGGGGGGAGATCAGCAAGACGGGCACCCATCGCTTTATTCGCAAGCGTCAAGATGGGCGGGACATGGCCGCATATCGATCTCCCCCCTTGTGGGGGAGATGCCCGGCAGGGCAGAGGGGGGTAAACGGTGCGCATCACATTACCTGCCTTGCGCCCGCGCCAAATCTTCAGCCTGCGCGGCCAATATCTCGCGGACCTTCGCCACCAGTTCGGCTTCCGGCGCGGTGATCTGCGCCACGCGCGCCTCACGCCAGCTGGCATTGTCCTCGATTTCACCCGACAGGCGCTTGCCTTCGATCAGATCCTTGATCTGCACAACGCCTTCGGCGCGCTCGTCACCGCCCTGGATGATGGCGATTGGGGAGCCGAGACGGTCGGCATATTTCAGCTGATTGCCGAATTTCTTCCAGTTGCCCTGGTACATTTCGGCGCGGATGCCCTCGGCACGCAGCGCCTGTGTGAAGCGCTGGTAACGGCCCATGCTGTCCACATCGCCATCCATGACGGTGATGAGAACCGGGGCGAGCGGCTTGACCTGACCGAGTTTGCCGAGGTTCTTCAAGGCTGTCATCAGACGGGAAACGCCGATGGAGAAGCCTGTTGCCGGAACCGGCTGACCCATGAAGCGAGAGACGAGACCATCATAACGGCCGCCACCGCCGACCGAGCCGAATACGACCTTTTCGCCCTTTTCGTTGGTGACGTCGAAGGTCAGTTCGGCCTCATAGACAGGGCCGGTGTAATATTCGAGACCGCGCACGACGGAGGGATCGATCTTGATACGCGTCGCGTCGTAACCGGCACCGGAAACCAGAGAGCCGATGATGTTCAGTTCATCGACGCCTTCCGCGCCTTTGGATGTGCCCGCAACCAGTTTTGCGAGATCATCGGCGCTTTCCGCATAATCCTTGATGCCGACGAAAAACAGAACCTTTTCGATCTGCTCTTCGCCGAGACCCGCACCCTTGGTGAAATCGCCGGACTCATCCTTGCGGCCAGGACCGAGCAGCAGCTTCACACCATCAGGGCCGAACTTGTCGAGCTTGTCGATGGCGCGCAGCACGTTCAGGCGACGACCGGCATTTTCCTCGCCACCAAGGCCGATAGCCTCCATGACGCCGTCCAGCACCTTGCGGTTGTTGACGCGGATGACATAATCACCACGCGCAATACCAAGCGCTTCCAGCGTATCGGCCATCATCATGCACATTTCGGCATCGGCCTGCACACCGGCAGCACCGACCGTATCGGCATCGAACTGCATGAACTGGCGGAAGCGGCCGGGGCCGGGCTTTTCATTGCGAAACACATAACCGGCGCGATAGGTACGGTAGGGCAGCTGGATTTCGTTGAAATTTTCCGCGACATGGCGGGCAAGCGGTGCAGTGAGATCGTAACGCAGGCTCATCCACTGGTCGTCGTCATCCTGCAGCGAAAATACGCCCTCGTTCGGACGGTCGCTATCAGGCAGGAATTTGCCGAGCGCATCGGTATATTCAAACAGCGGTGTTTCCACCGGATCGAAGCCGTAAAGCTCGTAGACCTTGCGGATCTTGTCGATCATTTCATTGGTGGCATGGATATCGGCAGCAGAACGGTCCACGAAGCCACGCGGCAGGCGGGCTTTCAGTTTCTGAGGCTTTTTTGCTTTTTCGCTCATGATGCCGATCCGATATTTTCCTGAAATTATGCCGGTGTATTAGATGATGAAGCCCGGTGCGGCAAGCCGCAAAGCCTCTGGTTCTACTGGCCGCACGGGGCAAACAATGCTATATGGGATGCATGTATCCCATTTTAGTCGAAAAGGGCGCAAGCAATGAGCAAACAGACTGCCATCCGCCTGCCGGACGAGACCTATGAACGGCTGAAAGCGCTTTCCGAGCGCACGGGCCGTACGTCCGCATACTATATCCGCGAGGCGATTGAGAAACATATTGAGGATATGGAAGATCTCTATCTAGCCGAAGAGGCGACGCGACAGCGCATTGCCAATAAAGAGCGCACCTATAATCTGGAAGAAGTGATGCGCGATCTTGACCTGGAAAATTGAATTTCAGCAGCGAGCCGTCAAACAGCTTGGAAAGTTGGCAAAGCAGGACGCGAACCGCATCGTTTCTTTTCTGGCGGATCGGGTCGTCCAGGACGACAATCCCCGCCAGACAGGTGCCGCCCTGCAAGGCTCAGAACTCGGCAGCTTCTGGCGTTACCGGGTAGGCGATTACCGTATCATCTGCGATATACAGGACCACAAGCTTGTCGTGCTGGTGGTGGAAATTGGCCATCGCCGCGAAATTTACCGTTAGGCATCAATGATCCTCGAAGCCCTGCAATATGCCGCCACGCGTGCGGCCACGCCGAAGCCATTCCGGCCGCATATTCGCTATTCCGTCAATCTATGGGCGCGCGCCAATCGCTGCGCAACAGCATGGGCGGAGCATGAAAACAACAGCCAGCAATTTGTGCTGCAATCGGTGAGAAAACTCAAACAGAGACGGACGGCGGTGGTGCTCGGGTCGGGTCTGCTGCGCGACGTGCCATACGATGCGCTGGTGGCGATGTTCGATACCGTGGTTCTGGTCGATCTGGTGCATCTTGCCAGCGTGCAGGCGAAGCTGCGCTTCAATTCCAAAAAGAATGTGCGCATCGTCAACCGCGATCTTTCCGGTTTTGACGATATCGTTGCCGGTAAAGAACCGGAACCGCTCGAGTTCCTGCGGCGGGTGCCCTATCTAGATTTCGTCGTCTCGGCCAACCTCCTGTCACAGATCGGCACCGGCGTGCGGCATCGGCTGGAGCGGGAGAAGATTGCCGGCGCGCCTGATGACCTTTTGCCGAGGCTCATTCAGACGCATCTGGATGCGCTGGCCGCCCTTCCCTGCAAGGTGTGCCTGGTAACGGACACATCCTTTGACGTTATCGGCAAAGACGGCAGCCTGCACCAGCACGAGGACTTGCTGCACGGCGTTGATCTGTCCGCGCCGGCCGCCGCATGGGAATGGCCACTCGCTCCATTGGGAGAGGAAAGCAGGGACTATCGAATCGTTCATCACGTCGTTGCGCATGAGCTAACGTGATAGGCTCTGCCCGCGCACCGCGATCCCGATAATGCCGCGCGGCCTTTCGACCTACAAACCGGCAAGACCGGCCTTGTAGTCCTCCGAGGCGGCACGGCTGAGGCGTTCCAGTTCCATGGCGGCACGGCTGGTGTGACGTTCCTTGTGGCGCAACAGAGCAAAATTGCGGGCGGGCAGATCGATGCCGGCGCGGACCAACAATCCCTGTCGTAAGAACAGGGAAGCGACGGAGGCGGAAACCGCCGTCGCTGCGCCGCCGGAGCGTGCCGCCATCACCACGGCCTCGTTGGAGGGCAGTTCCAGCATCACGGAAAGATCTGCAGGGTCGACACCCATCTGCCGCACCGCCGCCTCGAAGGCGGAGCGGGTGCCGGAGCCCTGTTCGCGCAACACCCAGGACGTTCCGTATAGAATATCTAGGGCGGTGAGATAACGGCCGTCGGCGAAGGGGTGGGCGGAGCCGGTGACGACCAGAAGCTTGTCGGATACCACGGGCTGCACCATCAGCGCCGGCTCGTCGATCTTGCCCTCGATGAAGCCGACCTCAGCCAGCCCATCGAGCACGGCCTGCGTTACCGTTTTCGTATTGCCGATATCGAGTTTCAGCGTCACACCCGGATAAAGCTTCTTGAATTGCATGAGGATCGGCGGCAGCCAGTAGCTGGCAATGGTCTGGCTGGCGCAGACGGTGATTTCGCCGCGCGTCAGACCGCCCATTTCGGAGAGAATCAGTTCGGCACTGCGCACACGCGCCAGCGTTGCCTTGGCCTCACCCAGAAACACCCGGCCGCTTTCGGTCAATTCGATATTGCGGCCGACGCGATGAAACAGCTCGACATTGTAAAATGCCTCGAGGTTCTTGATTGCGGAACTGACGGCCGAGGCGGTCAAACCGATTGCCTGCGCGGCCCTTGTCAGGTGCTCGCGTTCGGCGACGGCGATGAAAATGCGGAGTTGTTCAAAGGTCATGGCTTTTTCATTCGATTTTATCGAATAATATATGCCATATTATTTGATAGAATAAAACAGGCCATTACGGCATTGTCTGGCCATGGCACAGCATCGCACCCTCACTCATCCCTTCCAGTCTTCTTTTCGTTCGCTGACCCCGCTTCTGCCGGGCATTCTGCTTTGCGCGGCGGTCAGTTGCGCTGCCATTCTGGCGGAACGCTTTCAGGTGCGGCTTGCCGGACATGCATGGCTCGGCGATCTGGTGCTGGCTATTCTGATCGGTACGCTTTTGCGTTCGCTCGTGTCGCTGCCAGCGGTTGCTTCGGCCGGCATCAAGTTCAGTGCCAAGACCCTGCTCGAGATTGCGGTGGCGCTTCTTGGCGCATCCTTGAGCCTTGCCATTCTCAAAGGCGCCGGCGGCTTGCTGATCGGCGGCATCGCTGTCATCGTCGCCCTTTCGCTGATCTTCAGCTATGCCGCCGGGCGGATGCTGGGGCTGCCACCCAAACTCGCAACCCTTATCGCCTGCGGCAATTCCATCTGCGGCAATTCGGCGATCGCGGCGGCAGCGCCCGCCATTGGCGCCAAGCCAGAAGATGTCGCCGCATCGATTGCTTTTACAGCCGTTCTCGGTGTCGCCGCCGTTCTGCTGATGCCGTTTCTGCCGCAGCTTCTCGGTCTTGATGCCACCCAGTATGGCATCTTCGCGGGCCTGACGGTCTATGCCGTACCGCAGGTGCTAGCCGCCACCGCCCCGCTCGGCGCCGTTGCGGTGCAGACCGGGACAATCGTCAAGCTCATACGCGTCCTGATGCTAGGGCCGGTCATTGCTGCCCTCTCCGTCATCCACGGCCAGTCCGGCAAGGGCCGGCTGAAGTTGCAGCAGATGGTTCCGTGGTTCATCATCTGCTTCGTGCTGATGATTATGGCCCGTTCCTTCGGCCTCATTCCCGAGGTTCTGCTAGGGCCCCTCGCCTCGCTCTCCAACATCCTCACCATCATGTCGATGGCGGCACTTGGTCTGTCGGTCGACATTCGCAGCCTTCGCCATGCCGGGGGCAAGGTCATCGTCGCCGCCAGCCTCTCGCTCGTGCTGCTTGGAATCTTGAGCTTCGGCCTGATCGCGCTGACGCAAACGGCCTGACGGTGCGGCGGGCCGTTATTTCTGAGTGCTGACCGTCAGGATATAATGCGCGCCGAGCCCGCGACGCGGTGATCCCAGGATAAGCGTCGGGCGGATCAGCCATTCGGTATCCGCCTTCGGCGTCAACGTGGCGATTTTACCTTCGGAGTCGCTGAAAAAGATCGCGTCCTGATCCGGCGTCGAAAAATCAAAGATCGCCATCAGGACGAATTCGCTGGAAGAGGTAAGCTCGACCTTCATCGTCTGCCCGGCCTTGACCTTCAGGCGGTAGACATCGCCACGGCCGCGCCGTGTCCAGCCATCTAGTTTCAACGGCCCGGTGGGCGGCAGGGCAACTTCCTTGAGCCTTTCGCCGTCGTCCAGCCAGATGCCGTCGACGTTGCGGCTTTCCGCAAGGGATGGATGCGGCACGGCCGCCACGGCCATGGCAAAAGCCAGAAGAAGGGACTTTGCTTTCATGGACGTACAAACTCCCGCCGCATGGCCTCGATCGGCTCACGGCAATGACAGCCTTCGATATGATCGTTGACCATACCCATGGCCTGCATGAATGCATAGACGGTCGTCGGGCCGACGAAGGTCCAGCCGCGCTTTTTCAAATCCCTGGAAAGACGAATGGACGCGTCGCTGGTGGGGTTGGCCCTTAACGTCGCATAGTCCAGCCTTTGCGGCCTTTCTGCGGCGGAAGGCTCGAACCCCCAGAAATAATGGGCAAGCGAACCGAATTCGTCCCGGAGCGCTATGGCGCGACGGGCATTGTTGATGGTCGACACGATCTTGCCTCGATGGCGGATGATGCCCTTGTCCGCAACACAGCGCTCAATGTCGGCTTCACCGAACTGCGCCACTTTTTCGAATTCGAAATTGGCAAAGGCAAGACGGAAAGCCTCGCGCTTGCGCAACACCGTCAGCCAAGAGAGGCCGGACTGGAAGCCCTCGAGACATATCTTCTCGAACAGGCGGCGATCGTCGGTGACGGGATAACCCCATTCTCCGTCATGGTAGCGGCTGTAATCCTCAAGTCCCTGCTGCCAGAAACACCGCACGCGGCCATCCGCGCCCGTTTCAAGTCCCGCCTCGTTCATACCGCAACCACCCTTTTTCGCTCCCGCCCGTGACCGGCGTGATGCGCGCACTTACCACTCATTCACCACGTTTCAAAACGGGTCGCTAACCTTAAATCCAGCTTTTTCTAATCAAGCGCTTTTTAATGAACAGCCATTTACGATTCGCTGGCGTCAAGGTGCGAACGTAGCCGGCAAGGCGGGCGAATGATCCCGCAATTGCTATTGTTGCGACATACCGCAGAGAGAGTCCACCCGATGACGATGAAGTCCGTTTTTCTGGCGCTGAGCCTCGTTTCCACCTTCGCCGCCCCGGCCGCCGCAGCCGGTGAGCGTTATCGGGAGCGCCCGCCTGTCGTCGTCAGTCCAGACCTTTCCGCCCCCTGGGTAACGCAGCTTGGTGGCGGCAATGTGCGGCCCGTGGTTTACCCGCGCGCGCCAGCAGCCCGCCAGCCTTTCTTCCAGCAGCGCCAGGCCGCCATGCCACAGCGCCCAAGCTCCGGCGTCACCTCGCAGCGCCCGGCCCGGGTACAGAACGCCGCCGTTCGCCCGAATGCGCCGGTGCGCACGCAGATCGCCCCGCAATTCCTGCCCCAGATCGTGAGCTACCAGACCACTCAGAAGCCCGGCACCATCGTCATCGATACGCCGAACCGCTTCCTCTATCTCGTCATGGCGGATGGCAAGGCCCGTCGTTACGGGGTCGGTGTCGGCAAGCCCGGTTTCGAATGGGCCGGAACACACAAGGTGACCCGCAAGGCGGAATGGCCGAGCTGGACTCCCCCGAAAGAAATGATCAGCCGCGAAGCGACGAAGGGACACTACCTTCCGGCCTTCATGGAAGGCGGCCCTGCCAATCCGATGGGCGCGCGCGCCATGTATCTCGGATCAACGCTTTACCGCATCCACGGTACCAACCAGCCCTGGACGATCGGCAGCAACAATTCCTCAGGCTGCATCCGCATGCGCAACGAGGATGTCACCGATCTTTACGAGCGTGTGAACGTCGGAACAACCGTCATTGTGATATGACGGCAACGGTGCCGCTAATACGCGGACTTTGCAGCCCACACCGCGGCAGATCGCGCTTGAATTGATGTCCCGCAGCGGTACAATCGCTACTAGATTGATTGAAGGAGACTTGGCGGGGGACGCCAGGCGCCGGACCTCTCTCAGGGGGATGATGGAACGGCCTTGAAACGGGTGGTCAGCTGACCGCCCGTTTTTCGTTTCTGTCATTTAAATGTTACTAAAAAGCGGTTTGGTGTGTCCTCAACACCAAACTGGATTCTCCCCATGCTGCGCCACGTTTCCATTCTTTGCGCCCTGCTGCTCAGCGGCGTTTCCTTCTCTTCCGCAATCGCGGGGGAATTTGAATTTTCCGGTTACGGCGGCTGGCAAAGCGCCCCGCACAGCGATGTCACGGTTTCGGACGGAACGGACTTCCGGGCGGGGTGGGAAGGCAAGTCATTTTCGAGCCCGGCCTATTGGGGGGTGCGCGGCACCTACTGGTTCGAGGAAGGCCAGCTCAACAATCTCGGCATCTCGCTCGATTACACCCACGACAAGGTCTATGCCGACGACCAGACGCTGGCGCGTTCCGGCTGGTCGCATTTCGAGTTCACCGACGGCCTGAACCTTTTGACGCTGAACGCGCTCTATCGTTTCCCGCTGGAGACCTGGCGCCTGACGCCTTACGTGGGCGCGGGCGTTGGCATCAACGTGCCGCATGTGGAGGTTACCCGGGCTTCCGGCAAAACCTTCGAATACCAGTTCGGTGGCGCAACCCTGCAGGCGCAGGCCGGCCTCAGCTACCGCATAACCGACAACTGGTCGACCTTCGTGGAATATAAAGGCACCTACTCCTTTATCGACGTGGATATCGACAATGGCGGCAAGCTTAAAACCGATATCATGACCAATGCGGTGAACTTCGGCGTGGCCTACAAGTTCTAAAACTGGGATGGAAATAGAGGGCGCTTTCCGACAGGTGCCAAGCTACCCTCAAACCTCACTCCTGTGCTTGTCACAGGAATACATCCGACGCGCGTCTGCGCTTCAAGAAGAGGCCTTCAAGCCCAAGGATCTGGGCTGACTGGATCCCTTCGACAAGCACAGGGATGAGGAGAGCGAACGACGCACCGGCCCGAGCCTTGTGTCGGGTCCCATGGCCCTTACAAGCGAACGGCGCTCTAAGCCAAAAGCCTCGCGGGTTTCGGTCCGCCATAAGCCCAGTCCAGCAGCTCGACCGTGTGCAGGATCGGCATTTCCGTGCCAGTCGCGATCTGCGTGATGCAGCCGATATTGCCGGTGGCAATGACATCCGCGCGTGTGGCTTCGATGTTCCTCACCTTGCGCGCCTTCAGCTTTCCTGAGATCTCCGGCTGCATGATGTTGTAGGTTCCGGCCGACCCGCAGCAGAGGTGCCCTTCCGCCGGATCGCGGACGGTAAAACCAGCCGCTTTCAGCAATTGCTTCGGTGCCATGGTGATCTTCTGGCCATGCTGCATGGAGCAGGCCGAATGATAGGCAACCGTCAGGCCCTGGCTTTCCTTTTGCGGCAGGTCGAGCGTGGCAAGATATTCGGTGATGTCCTTCGCGAGTGCCGATACCCGTGCGGCTTTGTCCGCATAGGCCGGATCAAGCCGTAGCATATGGCCGTAGTCCTTGATGGTCGTGCCGCAGCCGGATGCGGTGATGATGACGGCATCGAGGCCGCCATTTTCCATTTCACGCATCCATACATCGACATTGCGGCGGGCGGCGGCGAGCGCCTCGGCCTCGCGCCCCATATGGTGCACCAACGATCCGCAGCAGCCTTCCCCCTTCGGCACGACAACCTCCACGCCAAGCCGCGCCAGAAGACGCAGCGTCGCCTCGTTGATACCAGGGTCAAGCACCGGCTGGGCGCAGCCGGTAAGAATGGCGACACGTCCACGCTTTTCACCTTCGGCTGACCGTTCACCCGGACGGGCAGAAGCTGAAACGGCGGGCACGGAAGCCGGGGCGAGAGCGAGCATGGATTGCAGCGGTTTCAGCGCGGGAAACTTCGCGAGCACACCGGCGAAGGGTCGCGTGATCCGTGCCAGATGCAAGGCCAACCGGAAGCGACCGGGATAAGGCAGAACCGCAGCCAGAAGATTGCGGGTCAGGCGGTCCATGAAGGGACGTTTATAGGTTTGTTCGATATGGGCGCGGGCGTGATCGACCAGATGCATGTAGTCGACGCCGGACGGACAGGTGGTGGTGCAGGCAAGGCAGGACAGGCAGCGGTCGATATGGGTGACGACTTCGCGGTCCGCCGGGCGGCTATTTTCCAGCATGTCCTTGATGAGGTAGATGCGGCCGCGCGGACTGTCCAGCTCATTACCAAGCGTGACATAGGTGGGACATGTGGCGGTGCAGAAGCCGCAATGCACACATTTGCGCAGGATTTTTTCGGATTCCGCCACATGCGGATCAGCCAGTTGCTCGGGCGTGAAGGATGTTTGCATGGTTCAGACGGCCCTTCCCATCTTGCCAGGATTGAAGATGCCCGCTGGATCGAGCTTTTCCCTGATGCGCGCAGACAATATGGCCTCCGCCGCCGGGCGCGGTTCGAATGCCGGCACAGTGGCGCGCACCGCGTCGCTCGCCCGCATCAAGGTGGCGTGCCCGCCGCCGAGCGCGCGGATGGCGCCGCGCACCAATTCCGCTTCCGGGTCCGCCTCCATCTGCATCCAGATGAGACCACCCTGCCAGTCATAAAAGGCATCGATGCCCGCTTCCATGCGCAAGGCAGCAACCAGCCTGTGGCCTTCGCTCGGCGCGACCGAGACTTTCCAGAGCGGTTTGGCATCTTGCCCGGCATAGGGCGCGACATTCCGCACCTGCCGCCATAAAACAGCACTCTCCTCGCCTTCCAGCAGCGCCCATGGGCCAACCCTATCCATGACGGAAAGGAGTTTCGCCGCGCGCGCCTCGACGGAAGCCCCGAGCCCTTCCAGCCGCAGGATTGTCGCCGGACCTTCCGGCAGCGCGCCTGCGATGAAATGGGAGCGAACGCTTTCCGGCAGATGGGCCGCACCGGAAACCTCGACGCTCATCGCCATCGCTGCCGCCATGATCCGCGTCGCGGCCTCGTCGTCCAGACCGGAGACAACCACGGTTTTTTCCGCTGGCGGTTTCGGCAACACGCGGAAGGTTACTTCCGTGAGAAAACCGAGCGTGCCGTGTGAACCCGCCAGAAGCTTCGAGAGATCTAGCCCGGTGACATTCTTCATTACCCGGCCGCCCGCCTTGATGACTTCCGCCTTTCCATTGACGAAACGGATGCCGAGCAGGCTGTCACGCGCCGCACCAGCCACATAACGGCGCGGGCCGGAAACATTGGCAGCAAAGACGCCGCCGATGGTCGGCTCGCCTGCAGTTCCCATGATCGGGCGGTGGTCCATCGGCTCGAAGGCCATCATCTGCCGGTTTTCGGCAAGGGCGGCCTCGACGGTGGCGAGCGGTGTGCCTGCTTTGACCGTCATGACCATTTCGGCGGGGTTGTAGGCGATGATGCCAGACATTGCGCGGGAGGAAAGCGTTTCATCTGCCTCGACCGCATTGCCGAAACCGGAGCGGGTGTTGCCGCCGATGATTTTCAGCGGGGTTTTTCGGGTTGTGTGGTCGCGGATGATGTCGGCGACCTGGGTTTCTGCATAAGGGGTCAGCATGGGGTGCGCTCCGAGCAAGAGATACCCTCCTCTGCCCTGCCGGGCACAGAGGGGTGAGCCGCACCCACCAAGGCTACAAAGCTAAAGTACATCATCCCCTCCCCTCCAGCGGAAACACCTTGGAAGGGTTCATCAACCAACCCTCGTCAAAAGCAGCGCGAACCGCCATCTGCTGGGCAAGATCAGCCTCGGCATATTGGTGCCGCATCAGGTCGCGTTTTTCGATGCCGACACCGTGTTCGCCGGTGAGGCAACCGCCCGCATCGACGCAGAGCTTCAGGATTTCATTGCCCGCCTCTTCGGCCCGGGCGGCGTCTTGCGGATCGTTGGCGTTGAACAGGATCAGCGGATGCATGTTGCCATCGCCCGCATGAAAGACATTAGCGACGCGAAGGCCGAGGCGGTCGGTGATTTCGCTTGTTTTTTTCAGCACATAGGAAAGCTGGGAAAGCGGCACCGTGCCATCCATGCAGATATAGTCCGCGATGCGGCCCGTTGCGCCGAAAGCGGATTTCCGGCCCTTCCAGATCGCCGCGGCCTCCATGGCCGACTGGCATTCCCTGACCGTCTTCACGCCGTGTTTTTTCGCAATGGCGACAATATCGGCCAGCATGGCGTCCATTTCCGCCTCCGAGCCTTCGACCTCGACGATCAGCAGCGCGCCGACATCCAGCGGATATCCGGCCCTGGCGAAGGCCTCGCAAATCTCGATTGCCGGCTTGTCCATGAATTCGATGGCGACAGGAATGATGCCCGCGCCGATGATATCGGCCACGCAGGAGCCAGCTTCTTCGGAGGTTTCGAAACCAAACAGCACCGGGCGCGCGCCCTCCGGCTTGGCAATCAGCCGCACCGTCGCCTCTGTGACGATGCCGAGCTGGCCTTCCGAACCGCAAACGAGGGCGAGAAGATCGTAACCGGCGGCGTCAAGATGCTTGCCGCCCAGCTCCAGCACCGTGCCATCGACAAGCACCATTTTTACGCCGAGCAGATTATTGGTGGTGACACCGTATTTCAGGCAGTGCGCACCGCCGGAATTCATGCCGACATTGCCGCCGATGGTGCAGGCAAGCTGCGAGCTTGGGTCCGGCGCATAAAAGAAGCCTTCCGCACCGGCCGCATCGGAAATGGAGAGATTGGTGACGCCCGCCTGTACCCTTGCCGTGCGATTGTAAAAATCGAGTTCGAGGATCGCGGACATCTTCGAAAGGCCGATCACCACCGCATCTTCCTGCGGAATGGCGCCGCCGGAAAGCGAGGTGCCCGCGCCGCGCGGCACGACAGGAATGCCGTAACGGTGACAATATTTCAGTACCGCTGCGACCTCTTCGGTGGTCTTCGGCAGGGCGACGGCCAGCGGCAGGCGGCGGTAGGAGACGAAAGCGTCGGTCTCGAAAGGCACGAGCTCACGCGGCTCGTGCACGAGACAGTCCTCGGCCAGGATATCCTTCAGATCGGATATGATGCGGTCACGGCTCGATAAAACCGCCGCACGCGGCTCCAGAAACTTGATCGGCTGCGTCACCGCCCCCTCCTCCATGCACGTCTTGCCAAGTGGTATTGTTTCTTTACCACTTTGAAGGAGCGCAATCAAATGCTAAGGATTTTTTCCGTTCTGGAAATAATCGGGAGGCAACTGTGACAAATCTGGGCGATCTGGAGGTCTTCGCAACCGTTGCCGCCTCCGGCAGCATGTCGCTTGCCGCCAAGGAGCTTGGTTATTCACCCGCTGTTATTTCCAAGCGCATCAAGCGGCTTGAAGAAAAGCTCGGCGCACGGCTGTTCCAGCGCACGACAAGGCAGATCTCACTGACCGAAGCGGGCCAAGGCTTTTACGAACGGGTACTTTGCCGTGCTGGAAGGGCTGGAGGATGCCGAGGATTTCGTGTCTGGGCGCGCCAACACCGTCAACGGCACGCTGAAAATCTCAGCTCCCACCTCCTTCGGTCGCATGCATATTGCGCCGCATCTGAAGACGTTCATGGAGCGCCACCCGGACCTGTCGGTCAATCTGGTGCTCAGCGACGAATTCATCGATATCATCGAAGGCGGTTACGATCTGGCGATCCGCATCGCCGATCTCAATTCCTCCAGCCTCGTCGCCCGCCGGCTGGCGCCGGTGCGCCGCGTGCTATGCGCCTCGGCGGAATATGTCACTGCCCACGGCATGCCGGCGACGATCGAGGACCTTAAGAAGCACCGCTGTCTGCCGGCCCACAACAACGATATCTGGCGACTGGAAGGACCGGGCGGGGCGCTCAGCATCCGCCCGGAAGGCATGCTGGTCACCAATTCCAGCGAAGTGATCCGCGAGGCGGTGATATCGGGACTGGGAATTGCGTTGCGCTCCACCTGGGATATCGGCCACGAATTGCGCGCCGGCCGGCTGGTGCAGGTTCTACCCAGCTATGAGGGATCGCGAAACGTCACGCTGTCGGCGGTCTATCCAAGCCGCCAGTTCCTGCCCGCGAAGGTGCGGCTGTTCATCGACTATCTCGCCGGACTTTACGGCCCCTCACCCTATTGGGAGCATGATTGACGCCGGTATTCAGTGCCCGCCCTCGACATGGGAGCGGCGAATGCGGCGCACCACCCACCAGACGCCCAGCACGGCAAAGGGAACGGAAAGACCGGTGACCACGGCGGGATCAACCGGCAGCACGTCGTGGCTGATCGCCTTGGTGAGATAACCGATCAATCCGACGACGTAATAGGAGATGGCGGCGACGGACAGGCCTTCCACCGTCTGCTGCAGGCGAAGCTGCATGGCGGCGCGCTTATTCATGGTGTTCAGGAGCACCGTGTTCTGCCGTTCCAGTTCCACGTCGATCCAGCTTCTGACGAGTGCCGTAGCGCGATAGAGCTTGCGCGACAGGTTGGCCTGCCGCTCCTCGACCGACTGGCAGGTGCGCATGGCGGGCGCCAGGCGCCTTTCCAGAAAGCTGCCCATGGTCTCGTGCCCCTGAACCGGCGTTTCCGCAAGCGCGCGAATACGTTCATGCACGATGCCGTCATAGGCGCGGCTGGCGCCAAAACGATAGAGGCTGAGCGCGGCATTGGCTTCCAGTTCCGCCGCAAGCCGGGTCATCTCCGCCAGCAGCGCATCGGCCTCGTCGCGCGCGCCGTTTTTCATGCGCTGGGTGATTCCCGTCAGGCCATCTTCGATGCGACGGATTTCCGGCGACAGCGTCTGCGCCATCGGCAGTCCGAGCATGGCGAGCGTGCGATAGGTCTCGATATCCAGCAGCCGCTGCACCAGCGCACCGCGGCTGTAATCGCTCAAGCCACGGTCGATCACCAATATCTGCGTCAACCCGTCGCGATCCTGACGGAAATCGGTGAGGATCGCCGCCTGCCCGTCGCGCACGTCGCTGTAACAGAGGCTCGTCGGCTCGAACATGGTCTCCGCGTTGGGGGCCGTTGCGCCTTCTGGACGGATTTCCAGCCGTATGCCTGATATCAGGGAGCCGGGTGGCGAAAAACCGTCGCCGAACGGATCGCCGACAATATCGCCGCCGAATTTTTCCGGCGCGGGGCCATCCCAGAACCATGTCGAGAATTCGGTATGCCGCTCCCAGCGCAGCGTGCCCTGCCCCCAGGGCATGGCATGGTGGCGGGCATCGCGTTCCGGCGGCGCGACACCCCGGCTACGCGACATTTCCGCAATGACCGAGTGATGCACGGCAGAACCGCCATCCATCATGAAGGCAAGCTGGACGATGATGCGCGACGGCGCGAGAAGCACGGTCGGCCGCGCATGAACCTCGCCGAGAGCCAGCGATCTTTCCGGCGCGCTTGCGAAAGCAAATCTACCCTTGGCCATTGCGATATCGTCCCCGCCTGTTTCGCCGGTTATCTAGAACATCCATCGCGATGACGACACCGCAATCGAAGCATATGTAATTGTTTTGATGCACCTGACGGAGAAAACCGTCATCACCACCCTGTGCGGGTGCTTTAACAAAAGCCAGTTTAAAAAGGCAGGTGCCGTGTTGCCGCAGGCATGGCGCAGAGCTTACGGCAGAACTGGACAGAATATTTGACCAGTGCGATGCTTCGCTGATAATTTGCCCCATCGAATACGGGGCGGGACTTCGCCGGAGAATGTTGCGATGGACGAAACACTGTTCGCCCGAATAGAGCACAGCCGCACATCGCAGGAGGTGATCTTACGTTTCGAGGAGCTCATCCTCGACGGCATATTGCGGGATGGCGACCGGCTGCCCGGCGAGCGTGAACTGGCGCAGAAGCTCGATGTCTCGCGGCCAATCCTGCGGGAAGCGCTGAAGGAACTCGAAACGCGCGGCCTTCTCACCAGCCGGCACGGCGGTGGGACTTATGTGGCCGATATTGTCGGTCCGGTCTTTTCCGATCCCTTGAGCGCGCTGATCACACGCCACAGCCGCGCAACGCGGGATTTTCTGGAATATCGCCGATATATCGAAGGCATGACCGCCGAACTTGCGGCACAGCGGGCGACGGAACCGGACAGGCGCAACCTTGCGGCTATCGTCGAAAAAATGCGGGAGGCCCATGAGGCTGGCCGCTTCGAAGAAGAACTTGCAAGCGATGTGGAATTTCACAACGCCATCGGCGAGGCGGCACATAATATCGTGCTGATGCACACATTGCGGTCCTGCTACCGGCTCCTGAGCGACGACATCTTCTATAACCGCCATCTCATATTCAGTGTCGCAGGTGCGCATGACGAGGTGCTGAGACAGCATATCGCCATCCACGAGGCCATTGCGGGCGGTAATGCGGCAGGGGCAAGGGCTGCGGCGGAAACCCATATCGATTTCATCGTGGACACCACATCCAAGGCGCATCAGGCAAGGGAATGGGACCGGATTTCACGCCTGCGACAACAGCAGCGCAACGCCTGAAAACAGCTTCAGACGAAATGCGGCATCGCTTTTCTTCAGATTTTATGGAACCTTTTGTCCTCTTTGGTCTTTTTCTGGGGTTAATTGGAAAAATTTACCAAGATGGGACCCATGACGACCACGAGCGAAACTGAACGCTATCCAAGGATAGCTCTCATATCGACGCATGGCTATGTCGCCGCGCACCCGCCACTCGGCGCAGCGGACACCGGGGGACAAGTGGTTTATGTGCTTGAGCTTGCACGCAAACTCGGCCAGCTCGGTTACACCGTTGATCTCTATACCCGCCGCTTCGAAGACCAGCCGGAATTCGACGAGGTTGACGAGCGCGTCCGTGTGGTGCGCATTCCCTGTGGCGGGCGCGATTTCATTCCCAAGGAATATCTGCACCGCCACCTGATGGAATGGTGCGAAAACGCGTTGCGCTTCATCAAGAAAAACAACCTCAACTACTCTTTCATCAACAGCCACTACTGGGATGCGGGCGTTGCCGGGCAGCGGCTTTCCGAGGCGCTGAAAGTCCCGCATCTGCACACGCCGCATTCGCTCGGCCTCTGGAAAAAACGCCAGATGGAAACCGATTACCCGGAAAAGGCCGATACCTTCGAACTTGAGTTCAATTTCAAGGAACGTATCCAGCACGAACTCATCATCTATCGCAGTTGCGACATGGTGATTGCGACGACGCCGGTGCAACTCGACGTCCTGATCGAAGATTACGGTCTGAAGCGCAAGCACATCCACATGATCCCGCCGGGTTATGACGACAACCGCTTCTTCCCCGTCTCTGATGCGACGCGGCAAATGATCCGGCAGCGTTTCGGTTTCGAGGGCAAGGTGGTGCTGGCGCTTGGACGCCTTGCCACCAACAAGGGTTACGACCTTTTGATCGACGGCTTCTCGGTTCTTGCGGCGCGCGAACCGGAAGCCCGCCTTCATCTGGCCGTCGGCGGCGAGAATATGGACGAGCAGGAAACCACCATTCTCAATCAGCTGAAAGAGCGAGTCAAATCGCTCGGGCTGGAGGACAAGGTGGCGTTTTCCGGCTATGTCGAGGACGAGGATTTGCCTGATATCTACCGGGCAGCCGATCTTTTCGTTCTGTCGAGCCGTTACGAGCCATTCGGCATGACCGCAATCGAGGCGATGGCGAGTGGAACTCCGACCGTGGTAACCATCCACGGCGGGCTGTTCCGCGCCGTCAGCTACGGCCGCCACGCGCTGTTTGCCGACCCTTTCGATAAGGAAGACCTTGGCATTACCATGATGAAGCCGTTCAAGCACGAGCGGCTGTATGGGCGGCTTTCCCGCATGGGGGCGCACAAGGCGCGCAGCCTTTTCACCTGGACGGGAATCGCGCAGCAATTGCTGGCGCTGGTGGAAGGCAGGCCGCTGATGCCTGTTCTGGAAGAATCCGATTGGGCAGAACCATGGAACGACGGCGATTGAAACCGCTTCGCTTGTTTTCCACCGATCTCGACGGAACCGTCGTCGGCGATAACGCCGCTACGCGCCGGTTCCGCGATTTCTGGCATTCGCTGCCGGACGATCTTCGCCCGGTTCTGGTCTTCAATAGCGGCAGGCTGGTCGATGACCAGCTCGCCCTTTTGGAAGACGTTCCCTTGCCGAGGCCCGACTACATTATCGGCGGGGTCGGCACCATGCTGCACGCAAGAGAGCGGGGCGAGCTTGAAAGCGCCTATACGCATTCGCTCGGTACGGGTTTCGACCGGCAAAAGATCGCCGATGTCATGGCCGGCCTGCCGGGTGTGACCATGCAGGCGGAACGCTATCAGCATGGCCTCAAATCCAGCTGGTTCCTGCATGGTGCGGATGAGAAGACGCTCAGTGATATCGAAAACACGCTCGTTGCGGCGGATATCGATGCCCGGATCGTCTATTCCAGCAACCGCGACCTCGACATATTACCCAAGGCCGCAGACAAAGGTGCGGCATTGGCGTGGTTATGTGGACAACTGCACATTGGTCTCGACGAATCAGTGGTTGCGGGCGATACTGGCAATGATCGGGCGATGTTCGAGTTGAATGGTATTCGCGGTGTGATCGTTGGCAATGCCTTGCCGGAGCTTCTTTCGCTGGCGAACAATGACAGCCGTTTTTTCCTCTCGCGCGCGACCGAAGCTGACGGTGTGATCGAAGGTCTCCAGAATTGGGGATTGCACACTGGCCAACGCAGTTCCGGCAATAATTCATAGCGGTTTTGCGTTCTGAATAGCGTAAAACAGAAAAAATGCAGTATTCCCGCGATCGGTCGCTGACGGTTACGTACCGGGCAAAGCCTTCGTTCGCACCCCTGCCACATCCCCTGCTGCCTACGATCTTCAACGGCATGAAGACAATCGTGGGTTATGCGTGAGAGGGGATTGGCGGGACATAAAGGATATCTATATTAGCAGTTACGACTAACAGGCGAAGAAGGATCCACACGGATTGAAGATTTTGAATCGATTGGCGACAGATGTAGGCTTGATGTTGCGCAGACCGCCGCGACAGCAATACGCAGCGCTGTGCTATCGATCGTCCAAAAAACTTCGTGAGCCGGAAGTCCTGTTGCTGACAAGCAGGGATACGGGGCGCTGGGTCATTCCCAAAGGCTGGCCCATGGCCAACAAGAAGGCGCATGCAGTTGCCGAACAGGAAGCCTACGAGGAAGCCGGTGTCAAAGGCAGGGTGGATAAGGCCCCCTTCGGCTTTTATGAGTATGAGAAAAAGCTGAACAGCGGCATCAATGTGCTGTGTAAGGTTCAGGTACATCTGCTCGAAGTGGCGGAGCTGCAGGACAGCTTTCCCGAGAAGGATTCCAGACGGCTTGAATGGGTCACTCCCGAAGAGGCCGCCAAACGGGTCAACGAGCCGGAACTGAAAGCGCTCATGCTCACTTTCGACAAGCGGATGGCGCTTTCGAAATAGCGTCCACGCCCGAATAGTGGCAATCTGCAGGTTTGTTTTTCCAACATGGCTTTTACTGTCTTTCATTTTGGAAAGATGTGCGAGATGTAACAGTCTTTCTGTAAATTGCCTTCAGCCCGCGACATTGCCGGACGAATGGGAATGCTGGCGAACGAGGTCTGAATGGCAATGAAGCCGCCACCGAACATGAAGCCGACGCTCGACAAGGATCTCGAGAAGATCACCCGTGTCGAAGAGGCGACGCTGCACGTCACGCAGCAGCTTGCCGGCCTTGGTGCGGGGGTGATGTTCGTTGTTCTGGCGGCGATATTTGCCGGCGCCTTCGTCACGGGCACGGCGGGCGCCGTCATCATCATCGCAGCCGTTGCCATCGGCGCCTATATGGCAATCAACATCGGCGCAAACGATGTGACAAACAATGTCGGCCCGGCGGTCGGCGCCAAGGCGATGCCGCTTGCAGCGGCACTCTTCATCGCCGCCATCTGCGAGATCGCGGGTGCCTTGATCACCGGCGGCAACGTCGTCGAGACCATTTCCAGCGGCATCATCAACATCCAGACCATTCCCGACCGCACCGTGTTTTCCTGGGCTATGTTGTCGGCCCTCCTCGCCGCCGGTCTTCTCGTCAATATCTCGACCTGGACGAAAGCGCCGATTTCCACCACCCACACGGTGGTTGGCGGCGTTGCGGGGGCTGGAATGGCGGCCTATGGCATCCGGGCAGTCGACTGGCTGTCGCTTGGCAGCATCGCCTTTGCCTGGGTTCTAGCGCCCTTTATAAGTGCGGCCATCGCCATCGCCCTCCTTGCCTTCATCAAGGAATTCATCATCTACCGGGAGGACAAGATCGACGCCGCGAAGCGTTGGGTTCCTGTTCTGATCGGCATCATGACCGGGGTCTTCACCGCTTATCTCATCTGGGTGGGGCTGAGGCAGATCGTGCATGTCTCGCTTGGCCATGCAAGCGGCATCGGGCTTTTGACCGGCCTTGTCGCCTGGCGGCTGTGCGTGCCGATCATCCGCAAACAATCGGTGGGATTGGAAAACCGCAACCAGTCGCTTCGAACGCTGTTTCAGTGGCCGCTCGTTCTTGCGGCTGGCCTCATGTCCTTTGCGCATGGGGCAAATGACGTTTCGAACGCCATTGGCCCGGTGGTGGCAATCGTGCGGGCACTGCACGACGAGGCGGTGGAGACGTCCGCCCGCGCACCGCTCTGGGTGATGCTGGTCGGCGCATTCGGGCTTTCCTGCGGTATTCTTCTCTATGGCCCGCGCCTCATCCGCCTTGTCGGTGAACAGATCACCAAGCTCAACCCGATGCGCGCTTTCTGCGTTTCCGTGGCCACGGCTCTGACGGTTCTCGTCGCATCACGCTTCGGCCTGCCGGTCAGCACCACCCATACGGCGATCGGCGCCGTGTTCGGCGTCGGCTTCTTCCGCGAATGGTACACGCAGGCGTCTCGACGGCGGCAGGAACTCGTCCAGGCCGGCACCAGTCAAATCCGCCGGGCCGATCGATATCTGGACAATCCTTCCGAGATACGCCGCCGTTATCTCGTCCGGCGATCCCACTTCATGACCATCATCGCCGCCTGGCTGGTGACCGTTCCCGCAAGTGCTACGCTTGCAGCACTGTTATATTGGCTTATGTCCTTCCTCTTTCTCTGACGCTGAAACAGAAAAGTCCCATGCGCGCAAATTTCCGGATGCAACGCCTGTTCGTCGAAACCCCGCTTGCTGCGGGCGTGGCGCAGGAAGCGACAACCGAACAGTTCAATTATCTCGCCAATGTACTGCGCATGACCGATGGCGCGGAAATCCTGCTGTTCAACGGTCGCGACGGGGAATGGAAGGCGAGGCTCTCCTTTCCGAGCCGCAAGAAGATCACCCTCATCCCTCTGGAACAGACACGGCCCCAGCCGCAGGCATCGGATCTGCACTACCTGTTTGCGCCGCTGAAAGTCGGACGCATGGATTATCTGGTGCAGAAGGCGGTCGAGATGGGGGCCGGTCTTTTGCAGCCGGTGATGACCCAGCATGTGCAGGGCAAGATCCACAATACCGAAAAACTGCGCGCCAATGCCATCGAGGCCGCCGAGCAATGCGGCATCCTGTCGTTGCCTGACGTGGCCGAGCCGGTGAAACTGAAAGACATGCTCGAGACCTGGTCCCAGGATCGACGGATCATCTATTGCGACGAGGGCGACGCGGGCCAAAATCCGCTGCCTGTCCTGCAATCCATCAAGGAACGCAAAATCGCTCTTCTGGTCGGCCCGGAAGGCGGGTTTTCCGAAGAGGAAAGAGAGCTGCTGCGCAGCCTTGCCTTCGTCACCCCCATTCCGCTCGGGCCGCGTATCCTCAGGGCCGATACGGCTGCGGTCGCAGCCCTTGCGGTCATTCAGGCATCGATCGGCGACTGGAATTGAACTATCTGGCACATGTCTTTATCGCAAAACCGCTGCACAGTTTTACGCGACATGCGCTGAACCATTGCGCTTCATGCATCTTTAAAAGAAATTCATTTGCCTCCGGATACGATCCGGCTCTATCTGCCACACATATGCCTCGCCGCAACAGAGACGTCATAACAAGGTAAGCCATGGCACGCGATACGACCGACCAGACACCCCTCTCCTCCGTCACGGAGCTTACAGATTATCTGGCCGGCGGTTGCAGAGCTGAAGCCGACTTCCGCATTGGCACCGAGCACGAGAAATTCGCCTTTTTCCGCGAGGGCAACCGGCCGGTTCCCTATTTCGGCGAGGCCAGCATTTCCGCTCTGCTGAAGGGCATGCAGGAAAAGCTCGGCTGGGAGCCGATCATGGATGGTGAAAACATCATCGGACTTGGCGAACAGCACGGCATGGGCGCCATATCGATCGAGCCGGGCGGCCAGTTCGAACTGTCAGGTGCCCCGCTCGAGAACCTGCATCAGACCTGCAAGGAATCCAACCAGCATCTGGCGACCCTGCGCGAAGTGGCGGAGCCGATGGGCATCCGTTTTCTCGGCATTGGCGGCAGCCCGCTGTGGAGCTATGACGAAACACCGCGCATGCCGAAATCGCGCTACGCGATCATGACGCGCTACATGCCGAAGGTCGGGACCAAGGGTCTCGACATGATGTACCGTACCTGCACCATTCAGGTTAACCTCGACTTCTCTTCCGAAGCGGATATGCGCCAGAAGATGCGCGTTTCCATGAAGCTCCAGTCGCTGGCCACCGCACTGTTTGCTTCCTCGCCCTTTACCGAAGGCAAGCCGAACGGCCTGCTTTCCTGGCGCGGCGATATCTGGCGCGATACCGACAATCGCCGCTCCGGCGTGCTGCCCTTCACCTTCAATGACGATTTCGGCTTCAAGGATTATGTCGAATGGGCGCTGGATGTGCCGATGTATTTCATCGTGCGCGACGGCAAGTATCACGATTGCACCCATGTCACCTTCCGTCAGTTCATGAACGGGGCGTTAAAGGGTGAAATCGCTGAATGGGAACCGACCATGGGTGACTGGACGAACCATCTCTCCACGCTGTTCCCCGATGTGCGCCTGAAGCGCTTTCTGGAAATGCGTGGTGCCGATGGCGGCCCATGGAGACGCATCTGTGCCCTGCCCGCTTTCTGGGTCGGCCTTCTCTATAATCAGGAAGCGCTTGACGCAGCCGATGCGCTGACAGCTGGCTGGAGTTTTGATGAGGTCATCGCCCTTCGCAATACCGTACCGGCCAAGGGGCTGGCGGCGGAGATCGCCGGCAAGCCGCTTCTCGGTTTCGCCCGCGAGGTGCTGGACATTTCCCGCACCGGCCTCAAGAACCGCAACCGGCTGAACGGCGAAGGCCAGGACGAAACCGTGTTCCTGTCCTCGCTGGACGAGGTTCTCGCCAAGAAGACCACGCTCGCCGAAGACCTGCTTGCGCTCTATAACGGCCGCTGGGGTGGATCGGTGCTGCCAGTATTCGATGAATATCAGTATTAAAGCATTTCGCTGAAACTGCGCAGCGGCTTTACGTCCGGACAGTGCGCAAGACAGGCAAGGCGTTGCCATAAAAAAACCCGGTGCGGCCGAGGGGCCTGACACCGGGCAAAGGCAGGGTTATTGGCAAATCACCCTGCGGGGAAAACCTTATCGGTTCGCGAGCAATCCCGGCGTCTGGAGGTACGCCGGAATTGCACGAACACAAGCCTAGAGCGTCTTGAACCGCGTGACTGAGCGCGTGCGTGCGGCGCGGGTCAGATGGGCGGTCGGATCTTCGAGCAAGCCGGTATTGAGCGCGTTGGTCACATCCGAGCGCGCCAGCCCGATATCGGCGAGCAGGCGATCGTCAAGCTCCGTGAGACCATTTGCGACGATACGATTGTAGATGCGCTGCACAAACGTTTTCACGGTGGAAGCAACACCGAAAGCGATGCGACGCAGGGTGTCGCTCTGCTGGCCGGTTGCGAATTCCAGTTCCATTTTCCGTTCTGCCGTGCGCATAACAATGATCCTTCCGTAACGGCACGATGCGGCACCGCTCCCGACGCACCGTGCGCGGGAAGCTGCCTTGGGTTGGGGGCCTGACGATGTGCCCGCCCCGGGGTTGAGATTGATTTGCTGGGTGTCAAAATGTCGCAAGACTATTGATCAGTCCAACGAATGTTTCTAATGTGAGGCATCAATCATTCTGATGGATGAGTATCAATGTCCGCACCTCTCGACATAGACCAGCTGCACACCTTCATCGCCATTGTCGATACCGGCAGCTTTACCAAGGCCGCTGAGCGCGTTTTCAAGACGCAATCCGCCGTATCCATGCAGATGCGGCGACTTGAGGAGCGGATCGGCAAACAGCTCTTTGCAAAGGACGGGCGCGGCAACCGCCTGACGGCCGAGGGCGAGAAACTGATGAATTATGCCCGCCGCATCATTCGCCTTAACAACGAGGCGATTGCGGCCTTCGATGACAACAGGCTCGAGGGCACGTTGCGCATCGGCACCCCGGACGACTATGCCGACCGCTACATGCCAGAGATCATCGGGCGTTTCGCCAAGACGCATCCGAATGTCGAGCTTTACATCGTCTGCGAACCTTCGGTGAGCCTTGCCGAAAAAATGGCGCGCGGCGAGCTGGATATAGCACTCGTCACCCACAATCCCCGCGCCCGCTCATCCGATGTCGTGCGCACCGAGCCACTCTGCTGGGTCACCTCCGCGAACCATCCGCTGAAGGATGATGCGCCAGTGCCGCTGGCTGTCGGCCGGCGCGACTGTCACTGGCGCCAACTTGCCTGCTCGGCGCTCGATGCCGACGGGCGGGATTATCAGGTGCTGTTCACCAGCTGGTCTTCCACCGTGGTTGCCGCCGCCGTGCTGGCAGGCATGGCGGTTTCCGTGCTGCCGGAATCGGCGCTGCGTACCGGCATGAAGGTTTTGACCGCCTCGGACGGTTTCCCACCGCTGCCGCCGGTCCAGATCGGCCTGATGAAACGGCCGGGCCTATCGCCCTCGCTGGTGAACGCCATTACAGACCACATCACCGCCTGCCTCGACAACATCTCTCCGATGAACGTCGCCGATGAGCTGGATAACGATGTGAAGACCTACCCGAAGATGCCGCGCCTGCGCGCCGGGCACATGCTGCCGGGCTGGTGAATGGGTCCGCAAATGCGGTCGTGTGAGACACCTTAACCGGGTAAGCTCGGCCTTTCCATCGTCCGTCCTCGCTTTCCAGCCTACCGCGCACGCAGCGATGCGACAGCCAGCAGCGTGTCGCCGCTGATGCCCACCGAGCCGCTGCCGTTGAACAGCATCATGATCGGGTTGGTGGTGTTCTGCTTGTCGTCGTACATGATGGTAAAACGGGCGATCAGCTTCTTGACCTTATCGGGATCCTGAAAGTCCTCGATGTCGAAATACTTCTTCATCATCGCCACCTGCGTATCGACCCCGGCATTGCCGAGTTCATCGGGAATGCCAAAGGTGGTCGTGATGAAGTTCTGGATCGCGGTGTCGGCGAGAATGGAGTAATAGGACGTTGTTCCCGCCGCCATTCGCTTGAAATAGAGCGCCAGACGCACGCCCGCATTTTCTTCACCTGCCTGCGTCTCCAGCGTCTGCGTCAGATAATTGTCCAGCGTCTCGTAGAGGCCGCGACGCGTCTGGATGGAGCTTCGATCCTCGCGCAGGATATTACCGTCCGTGTCGAAATTGAACGCGGTGACGAGACGGCGAAAAGCCGGGTCCATCTCCTTGTTGAGATAGCTGTCCTTGTCATCCAGATTGGACGTGAACATTTTTTGCAGCTGGTCCTTGGTGACCTTCGTCGGGTCGATGCCAAGCGATTCCATCGCGAATTTCGTCAGGCGATCATTCCC
Source organism: Agrobacterium sp. SORGH_AS_0745 (assembly GCF_030818995.1). Lineage (NCBI taxonomy): Bacteria > Pseudomonadati > Pseudomonadota > Alphaproteobacteria > Hyphomicrobiales > Rhizobiaceae > Agrobacterium > Agrobacterium sp. SORGH_AS_0745. Next base: position 1,321,651 of record NZ_JAUTBI010000003.1, on the reverse strand, counting down.
CAGAAAATCGCTGAGCGTCTTGACCTTCTGTAGCTCCGAACGGAAAAATTCCGCCTCCTTCTTGGCGGCTTCCTTTTCCTGGTCTGTTCCGAAGGCTGATTTCTTCTTGATGTAGTCGACCGACATGCTCTGAATTTCAAGTTCGGACTGCGCAAGAACCGGAGAACCTGGCGATCCGTCAGACTTGAAGTTGAAGAGTTCCGCGAGTTTGACGTAACGGTCGTCTTTCAGCGCATAAACGTAGCTCTTCTTGTCCAGCAGGTCGCTGGTCAGGGCTCTACGAACGTCCGCAATATTCACCTTCGTCGGATCGAGGCCGACCGCCTTGAGCGCATAGGTGTAAACCGCGCTGCTTTCCAGGAAGTCCGCAACAGATTTGACGTTGGCAATATCGCTCTTGAACAGCTTCAAAGCGTTTTCGTCAGCGGCCTCGTCCTTGTCGTTATAATGGTTCATGTACCCGTTGGTCGTGGTAACGGTCTGGGTCGTCGTCTGTGGTGCCGTACCGTCCGGCAGCGTTCCATCCGCCTTGAAATTGAACGCTTCACGCAATGCGATGTAACGTTTGTCGCCATTGCCGAACTTGGCGATATAGTTGTTGGGATCGCTGAGATCGCTGGTCAAAATGTTCTCGATCGTCGCATTGACTATGGTCAAGTCACTCAGGTCGAATGCGACCTTGATGTAATTCACCAGACGCGGGTCTGCCATTAACTCATCGACGGTCTTGATCGAACCGATCTTCGATTCGAAATAATCCCTGTTCAAGGTGGCAACGGTCGGGGTCACACGCGGGGCACTGCCGACATAGGCCTGGGTCAGGATCTTGACGTTGTCGGCCGTCTGCGCCTGGCCGGCCGCAACGGTACCGTCATTGGCAAATTCGAAAGCCTGGGCCATCTGCGCCATCGTATTATATTGCGAGACGGTATTGGAGAGCTGGGTCTGCTCCGCCGTGATGGAGGCAAGGGTCGCCGCCCACTGGTCCTTCGGCGGCAGCACGGCTTCAAGCTGGGTGAGCTGATCCTGCCGGGTGGTTTTCTCTGTTTCAAGGGCGGTTCGCTGTTCGGCGGTCAGCGTGGTATCAGCCAGCGCGGTATCGATGGCCGTTATCCGATCCGTCACATCCCCATGCAACTCGATATTGCCCTTGGTCGTAAGCTTTTCCACGGCAGCGGAATAGGCCGCGCCGAACTTCTGGTTCAGATAGCTGTTCGGGTCATCGATATCGCTCGTCATCAATCCCTTGATGTGGGAATAGCTGTAGGTCTTCTCATCAATGCTGAAGACCTCGAAGATGTAGGCGCGGGTTCTATCGTTCTGAAGAAGCTGGTCGACGTTCGTGACCGTTCCGATGATCGCCTTATAATAACGGGTTTCTTCGGACAGGCTGTCATCGAGGTTGGTGATCGAGGTGTCGTAAAGCCCGATCATCTTGTCGAGCTGCGCCTCCGTCTGCACCGTGGTCGTGGACTGCGTGAAGTTGAAGGATGCGGCAAATTCGCGATAACGTTCATCCGTCAGCTTGTTGGCAAAGCTGTTCTGGTCGTTCAGGTCGCTTTCCAGCACCTTCTTCATGAAGGCCTTGGCGTAGGTCATCTCGCCGAGACCGAAGGCATCCATGGCATAGGAATAGAGCTGGTAGTTATTGAGGAACTCGTCGACGCTTTTTACATTGCCGATGTTTTCCTTGTAATATTTCGTCTGCCGCTCGACGATCCCCTGCTGCGACACGCGTGAAATGCTTGCCTTCATATCGCGGTTGATGAGGTCGTAGCTCAGAAATGTCGATACCATGCGAATGCCCCATGGAGCACCGCGCATCACGCTGGATACGGCCGGCTCCGGTTTTGAATTCGCCCACCACACCTCCATCCGGACGCACGGCAGGCCTTGGCGCGACTGTGCATGACGCGCCTTGCCCGGAGCTTGAAAGAGCACAGTTTCGGGACTGAGAAAAATCGCATTGTCTCAATCGGCTTTACCTCAGCGAAACCATGCCACGGTGGGTTTTGCTAACCATTTGGGAATGCAAAGTTTTCTTAACCGCGATTTTTAAGCAGTCTCGAACATGCGGCGGATATTCTCCTGACATCAGAGGACGAAAAGTCCCGATGAGAAGACCGGAAACCGGCTCTCAGGTAAAACAAGGGTAGAATAAACATGACCAAGACCGTTCTGAAGCCCGACTGGGCCGTCGCCACACTCAGACTCGACCCGGCACGTTTTCCGCAACAGGTCACCTATGGCAGGGGCAATGGCGCAACCGATGTTGCCGTCACGCTCGATGAACGGGGCGCCGTTCTGCGAAAGGTCCTGTCCTCTTCCGGCCTGCCTTTGTCCTTCGCCCTGCCAGCCCGCGCTTTCAAGGGCGTTGCCGCCCGCGCCATCGACCATGGTGATGGACAGGTGACGGTGACGCTGGAGCTTCACCACGACGATCCGGAACTTTGCGTTCCACTTCTCGTCGCCCATGATCTTTGCGATATCGCCGCCGACTGGCGCAGCTGGTCGGAAGCCTACCGCATTCCGATGCTGATGGTGGAGGCCGATGGCGTCGCCCGTCCGCTGGAAGAACATCTCGGCAAGGTGCGCACCAAGAACAGCCGCCCCCGTCGCCGGCACTCCTATTTCGCGGATCGTCGCCCGCGCTTCCTCGTGCGCCGCTCCACCGGTTCTCTCGGCATGAGCATGAAGATCGAGGGCAAGGAAATCATCGCTCGCAGCTGATAATCTTCAGACAAAACAATAAAAAGCCCGGCGCGGATATCGCGGCCGGGCTTTTTTGCATCTACCTTTCAACAACCTCACGCCAACAGAAGCGGCAGAATGAGACCGGCGAAAATCAGCACGCCGACGCGGTTGTTGGATTTAAACAGCACAAGGCATTGCGCCACGTCGTCGATATCGAGCACCCAGACCTGCCGAAAAAGCATGATGGCGGCGGCGGCAAGGCCGCTATAGGCGATCAGGTTAACGCCCGCTCCCCAGAAGGACAGGGCGATCATGACAAGGGCTGTGCCATAAAGAAAAACCAGCCAGCGATGTGTGTTGTCTCCAAACAGCAGCGCAGTTGAACCGATGCCCACTGCCGTGTCGTCTTCCTTGTCCTGATGGGCGTAGATTGTATCATAACCGATCGTCCAGGCGATGGAGCCGACATAAAGCAGGACAGCTGGCCAGGCGATGGACCCGAACTGCCCGGCCCAGCCCATCAGCGCACCCCAGGAAAAGGCAAGGCCGAGAAAAAATTGCGGCCAGTTGGTGAAGCGCTTGGCGAAGGGATAGATTGCCACGAAGACCAGCGAGAATATGCCGGTGGCAATCGCAAATCCGTTGAACTGCAACAGCACCACGAGTCCGGCGAGCGCCTGCAACACGATGAAGACCTTCGCCTGCGCCCTGCTCACGCGACCAGATGGCAGCGGCCGCGAGCGCGTGCGCGCCACTGCCATGTCGATCTTGTGGTCCGCAAGATCGTTATAGGTGCAGCCCGCGCCGCGCATCGCCACCGATCCGATGAAAAACAGCGCCAGATGCCAGATCAGCGTGCCCCAGGAAAAACCGCCGCTTGCTACCGCGGCATTGGCCGCGAGTGCTGCGGACCAGAAACACGGCCACATCAGCAATTGCCAGCCGATGGGGCGGTCCCATCTTGCCAGCTGCGCATAGGGCCAGAGGGGTCTCGGCAAAATCCGATAGACCCAGTTGTTGGATGGTGCGTCGGAGACGCGGTCTGACAAATCGCTGTGGTGAACCATGGGGATGGTTCTACAGCATCGGCAGGCGAATCGGAATCGATTTCAGCACTTGGCCGCAGACACAAAAAAGCCCCGCAACGCTTTCGCGGCGGGGCTTGGGGTGGGCATACTCGCCCGCCTCAGGGCAGCGTGAAGCCGAATTTGTAGCTTGCCTGGACGCCGACGACGAACTGGTTCTTGGAGCCGCGCTCACGCACCAGCGAGCTGTCGGCGGCATCGCCCGTCAGGCGGCGATATTCGGCGAAGGAACCAACTTCAGCGGCTTCCGTGACCTTCCATGTGATGGCGGCGCCAACGCCGGCGGAATGCAGGCCGCCGCCGGGGCTGTAGGGCGATGGCGCGCCGGCCGCTGTCTGCGCGGCGCTTACGCCGTAATAGCGTTCATTGTATTTGCTGCTGACCCATGTGGCGCGCGGGCCGGCGGAAATCTGGATACCGGGGGCGATATCAGTGAAGACGTCGGCCGAGAGGTCGGCGACCACACCGCTATGGCTGCGGATGCCCTGACGGGCTTCGCCGCGAATACGCAGCCAGTCGGTGGGATAAGCCTCGGCGAAACCGCCAAGCTCGCCGCCGCGCTTGATGCGGGTCATGCCTTTCAGATCGGCCGAATCCTTCTGGTCACGCGGAGACACCAGCTTTCCCGCAAGACCCATGCTGATCGGGCCATTGTCCAGCAGCGAGATCGAGGCGCTGTCGTTGCGCGACGTGAAACGCGCGCCCTGACCCTGACGGCCGAGAGAAATGATGGGCGAAAAGCCGAATTCGTTCTTGTTGTCGCCCTGATATTTCGGCGCAGAAAAACCCGAACCGCCGAGCTTCAAATACCAGTCGCCGGAAAACCAGCCATCGGCATGGGCGTTACCGACGGCAAAAAGCGATAAAACACAAGCGGCGACGGCCGCTGATGGCTTGAACATGAAAATAACCCCAGGAAACGCAATACAAACAGGTAAGCGTAGAATTAGAGGGATTCCGTTTCCATTCCATTAACCAGCGCGAGAAGGCGGCGATTAGCTCTTCCGTCATTCCGGCCCTGAGCCGGAATTCAGACGTCGCGCGTCTGCGCGGCAGGAAGCCTTCTTTCAGCCCGAGGACTTGGGCTGGCTGGATGCCAGATCAGGTCCGACATGACGGTGGCGAATGGACAAGCCTTAGAACATAACCTTCTCAAGCGGCGGCCGCGTCTTTTCGAACTCCAGCAGCTTTTCCTCGTTGCGGGCAATGTAATCGCGATTATGCGGAACGGCGTCGCGATCCTTGGCGAGCTGGATCTGGAAAATATGAAAATTTTCGTGGGTAAAGGCCATTTCGGACCCCGCTAGATAAAATTCCCACATGCGGAAGAAACGCTCGTCATAAAGTGCTACGGCCTCTGCCTTGCGCGCCACGAAACGTTCGCGCCAGTGCCGCAGCGTATGCGCATAATGCATGGGCAGGATTTCGATATCCTTCACCAGCAGCCCCGACTTCTGGATGGCTGGCAGCACCTCAGCGAGCGAGGGGATGTAACCACCGGGGAAAATATATTTTTCGATGAAGGGATTGGTCGCCAGTGCCGGACTGGGCTGGCCGATGGAATGCAGCACCATCACGCCCTTGTCGTCCAGAACCTCCGCCACCTTGTCGAAATAATCGCGGTAATGGGTCGGCCCGACATGTTCGAACATGCCGACCGAGACGATACGGTCGAATTTCTTCGAGGCAGGCAGGTAACGGTAGTCCTGCAATTCGAAACGAACATTGCCGGCAAGCCCACGTTTTGCTGCACGGTCGCGGGAAACGCGCAGTTGCTCCTCGCTGAGCGTGATCCCGGTCACATCGGCACCCGCACTTTCGGCAATATACATCGCCATGCCGCCCCAGCCGGATCCGATCTCCAGTACGCTCTGGCCCGGCTCCGTCATCAGCTTGGCAGCGATGTGCCGCTTCTTGGCGACCTGCGCCTCATAAAGGCTGATGCCCGGCGGATTGAAATAGGCGCAGGAATATTGCCAGTCCTCATCAAGGAAGATGTCGAACAGCTTGGCGCTCAGATCGTAGTGATGGGCGACGTTGCTCTTGTTGTGGTTTACCGGCAGATGCATCCTGATGCGGGCGGCGATGATGCGGGCCATACCACGCCAAACCATGCCGAAGGACAGCGCCTCGCTTAGCGTGTTGCTTTTAACCAGCGCCAGAAAGTCGTAGATGTCGCCCTCGACGACCTGCATACGGCCTTCCATATAAATTTCGGCGAGTTTCAGCGCAGGATCGGCAGCGATCTCCTGCATGGCAGCTTCGTCGGTGAAATTCAGAACCACCCTTGTTCCGGTACCGTTACCAAATGTACGGCTACCACCCGGGCTATTGACGACAAGATTACCGTTCTTGATTATCTTTTCGAGAAGAACATGCAGAGACGACGCCATGGCACCCCCAATTGCTAAGTCTCACTTATCAATTTTTCTGACCGTATTCCTTTCGGCACAAGTTTCAAGATAGTCTTATTTCAAAAAAATTGAACGATTTCATCAAGCAAAAAGCCCCACCGGGGTTTCCGGCAGGGCTTTTCCATAGAAATCATTTCAACCGGAGGTCAGCGTCGCTTCATCGCTTCGGCCAGAGCCGCAGCAAGAGCACCACCCGATTGCGACCCTTCGTTGTGTCCCTGCGGTTTGGAATTCGCGTGGCGCATGGCGCCCGCATTGCCCTTTTCGCGCATTGGCTGGGGTGCCGCCTCGCCGCCGTCCTTGCGCATGGTGAGGGCAATACGCTTGCGCTTCACATCCACTTCCACGACACGGACCTTGACGACATCACCCGCTTTCACGACCTCATGCGGGTCTTTCACGAAACGGTCGGCCAGCTGCGAGACATGCACGAGCCCGTCCTGATGCACACCGATATCCACGAAAGCGCCGAAGGCGGCGACATTGGTGACGGTACCTTCCAGCAACATGCCCGGTTTCAGATCGGTGATCTCGTCCACGCCGTCAGCAAAGGTCGCCGTCTTGAAGCTTGGGCGCGGGTCTCGGCCGGGCTTTTCCAGTTCGGCGATGATGTCCTTGACGGTGGGCAGGCCGAATTGTTCGTCGATGAAGCGCTTCGGATCGAGCCCCTTCAGCGTGGCGCTGTCACCCATCAGCGTGCGCAGGTCGCGACCGCAGGCGGCAACGATCTTTTTCGCAACGCCATAGGCTTCGGGGTGCACGGAGGACGAATCCAGCGGTTCCTTGCCGTTGGGGATACGCAGAAAGCCGGCGCATTGCTCGAAGGTGCGCTGGCCAAGGCGCGGCACCTTCAACAGCTCCTTGCGGCTGGCAAAGGGGCCGGTCTGGTCGCGGTGTGCAACGATGGCATCGGCAATCGAAGCACCGAGGCCGGAAACCCGCGCCAGAAGCGGCGAGGAGGCGGTATTGAGATCGACACCGACGGCATTCACCGCATCTTCCACGACCGCGTCGAGTGAACGGCTAAGACGGCCCTGATCGACATCGTGCTGATACTGCCCGACGCCGATGGATTTCGGCTCGATCTTCACCAGTTCGGCCAGCGGGTCCTGAAGGCGGCGGGCGATGGACACCGCGCCACGCAGGGACACGTCGAGATTGGGGAATTCCGCCGCCGCCCGTTCCGACGCGGAATAGACCGATGCGCCCGCCTCCGAAACGATGACCTTGGTGGGCTTTGCGCCGGAAGCCGAAGCCGGCATCTGTGTCAGCAGATCGGCGACCAGCTTTTCCGTCTCACGGCTGCCCGTGCCGTTGCCGATCGCGATCAGCTCGACATTGTGCTTGCGGATGAGCATGGCGAGTTCCGCCTGCGCGCCGCGCACGTCGTTCCTCGGCTGGAAGGGATAGACCGTCGTGGTGTCGAGCAGCTTGCCGGTGCCATCCACCACGGCCACCTTGACGCCGGTGCGGATGCCCGGATCGAGCCCCATGGTGGCGCGTGAGCCCGCCGGTGCGGCCAGCAGCAAATCCTTGAGATTGCGGGCGAAAACATTGATCGCCTCTTCTTCCGCACGTTCGCGCAATTCGCGCATGAGATCGAGCGAAAGCGACATGGAGAGCTTCACCCGCCAGGTCCAGCCTGCCACTTCCATCAACCATTGATCGGCGGGGCCGGCATTGCGGATATCGAAGGCGGCCGCGACGGTACGCTGCGCGGGTTTGACCGGAGAGGGATCATCCGCATCGACATCGATGGTCAGCGTCAGAATCTCCTCGTTCCAGCCGCGCAGCATGGCCAGCGCGCGGTGTCCCGGCACTGTCGCCCAGCGCTCGAAATGATCGAAATAATCGGAGAATTTTTCGCCTGCCGCCTGCTTGCCGTCGACCACCTTGGCGCGGAAAATGGCGTTCTGGCGCATATAGTCGCGCAGGCGTCCAAGAAGATCGGCGTTTTCCGTCATGGTTTCCGCCACGATGTCGCGCGCGCCTTCAAGCGCTGCCTTCACATCCGCCACCTCGCCCTGCACATAGGCCTCGCCAAGCTTTGCCGGATCGGCTGCGCGGTTTGCCCAGATCGCTTCGGCCAGCGGACCGAGACCGCGCTCGCGGGCGATTTCGGCGCGGGTGCGGCGCTTCGGCTTGTAGGGCAGATAAAGGTCTTCCAGCTCCGCCTTGGTGCCCGCCTGCATGATCTTGACCATCAGGGCGTCCGTCATCTTGCCTTGACCGTTGATGGTATCAACAATGGAGGCGCGGCGCGCATTGAGTTCACGCAGATAGACGAGGCGTTCGGCAAGCGTTCGAAGCTGGGTATCATCCAGCCCTCCCGTCGCTTCCTTGCGGTAACGGGCGATGAAGGGCACGGTCGCTCCCTCGTCCAGCAACGCCACTGCCGCCTTCACCTGATCGGCGCGGGCGTTGATTTCGGAGGCGATGAGCGTGGCGAGGCGGGCATTATCTGCGGTCATGGGGTTCTCTGATGTCACATCTGGAGCGGCGAACATAATGTCTGATTGTGGCGTGACAACAAGAGGCGGCAACGATTCCACAGGAAAGGCTGAGTTCGAGGGAAAGACGGGCATTTGAGGCGCTTTCTCCTTGACCTTTCGCCCCCCTGCCCTTAACGCCCCTCAAACAAGGTTACAGGCGAATTTGCAGGGGTGTTGACCATGAAAGTTCTGTTGATCGGTTCCGGCGGACGCGAACATGCGCTGGCGTGGAAAATCGCCCAGTCTCCCCTGCTCGATGAACTTTATGCCGCTCCGGGCAATCCCGGCATCGCCGACCATGCGACACTCGTTTCGCTTGACGTGGAAGACCACGCCGCCGTTATCGCCTTTGCCAGGGAAAAGGCGATTGACTTCGTCGTCGTCGGACCGGAAGCGCCGCTGGTTGCCGGTCTGGCAGATGATCTGCGTGCGGCTGGTATTGCCACCTTCGGGCCTTCGAAAGCAGCCGCTCAGCTTGAGGGTTCCAAGGGGTTCACGAAGGATCTATGCGCCCGTTACGATATTCCAACCGGGGCTTATCAGCGTTTCAAGACCGCCGAACCGGCAAAGCAATATGTCCGTGAACAGGGCGCACCCATCGTCATCAAGGCCGACGGGCTTGCCGCCGGCAAGGGCGTAACGGTTGCCATGAGCGAGGCGGAAGCGCTTGCCGCCATCGACGACTGTTTCGACGGCGCTTTTGGCGCTGCCGGCGCCGAGGTTGTGGTAGAAGCTTTCCTCGACGGTGAGGAAGCCAGTTTCTTCTGCCTTTCCGATGGCAAAACCGCGCTGGCGTTGGCAACAGCCCAGGACCACAAGCGCGTGGGTGATGGCGACACCGGCCCCAACACCGGCGGCATGGGCGCCTATTCCCCCGCCCCGGTGATGACACCGGCCATGGTGGAGCGCACCATGAAAGAAATCATCGAACCGACGATTTCTGGCATGGCGAAAGACGGCAATCCCTTCTCCGGCGTATTTTTCGCCGGTCTGATGATCACCGCCAAAGGCCCCGAGTTGATCGAATACAATGTGCGTTTCGGCGATCCGGAATGTCAGGTGCTGATGATGCGCCTCAAGAGCGACCTGCTGCCGATCCTCTACGCCACTGCTACCGGCACGCTGGACAAGGTGGAAGCGGAATGGCGCGACGATGCGGCGCTGACCGTTGTTCTAGCTTCCAAGGGTTATCCCGGTGCCTACGACAAGAACACGCCCATCGCCCATATTCCCGATGCCAGCGAAGAGGCAAAGGTGTTCCATGCCGGGACGGCGCTGAAGGACGGCAGACTGGTGGCGACGGGCGGACGCGTGCTGAACGTCACCGCCTTTGGCAAGAACGTGACGGAAGCGCAGGCCCGCGCCTATGCGCTGGCGGCCAAGGTGGAATGGGAAAACGGCTTCTGCCGTCGCGATATCGGCTGGCAGGCCGTGGCGCGCGAAAAAGTCTGACCATTCAAGGCATACAGCGGCCGGGGCGCAGATTTCGCTCAATTTTTACCAAGTTTGCTGACCTGATGGAAACGAAAGACCGATAATATCTGCCGAACATTGAAGGGCGCATTCTGTCTCGATCGTGAGGCTGCGCCGTCATTTCGGGGGTTTTTCGATGCGTCGTCTTCTTTTGACAGCGGTTGTCGCGCTGACCGGCGGGTCTGCGATGGCGTCTTCCATCGAATATGTAAACGGCACCCACACCAGCAATGGCAGCTTCGTTCGCCTCGACTGCGCCCGCTGCCAGCCCGTGAAGGACAACCCTGCCCCCGATGGCTTTGCCATCCCCTCCATCGAGCCGGGCACGCAGCACACGGAAATGCGTGAAATCGAGGGTAAGCGCACGCTGGTGCGCACCGAGGCCTGGCTTGGCGGCGCGCCCGTCACCTTCGTCAGCACCAATCCCGCTTGGATGCCGCAGGAAACCCCTGGCACCGCAATTGCCACGTATGATGAGGGTGAAGCTGGCACTCCCCCCGAGGAAACGGCAGCCACGCCAGCAGGCATAGACATGACCGCGACCACGGCAGCGACGAAGACAATTTCGGCGGCCAATGCCACGGCACCGTCAAGCGCATCAGTAATGGCGGCACCCGATTACCAGGATTTCAAATTGCGCGGCAATTGACCGACAGTGTCGGCGGCGTCTTTGATGACAAAAGTCAAATAATCGCGTCATCGCTGCATTTTTCGAAGTGCACGGCAACCATCCGGTGAATAATAAATTATGCATCCATTATTCTGCCAAGCACGCTCATAAAGCTTTTGCTAATTAAATATTTATTCAAATTTTTTGCCGCTAAGTGACCTCATAGTGCGATGCAGCACGACATGAGGGCTTGGAGCGGACTTTCGCTTTCAGGCTGATCACAGCGCATCAGGCGCCTTCCCATTTTCGAAACTTCGGCAGCGCGCGGCTTTTTCCGGCTCGCGACGCAAAAGCTTGTGAGCGCCCATGAAGAATCTTTCCATTTCCCGTCAGCTGATCGTGCTCGTGGTGGCCCTTATGGCCGCCTTCGCAGCAGCAACGTTTTACCAGCTGAAATCTGCCACCGACGCGATCTATGAAGAACGCTACGGCATGCTGCGGACACAGGTGCAATCCGCCATTTCCATCCTGCAATCCTTCCACGACAAGGAAAAGGCCGGGACGCTTTCACACGAAGACGCCATGAAGCAGGCCTTCGCCACCGTCAGCGCCATGAGGTTCACCCCAGATGGCTATCTGTTCGGTTACGACTACGACGTGACGATGAAATTCCATCCCGACGCGAAGCGTGTCGGCGAGAACTACAAGGGCAAGCCGGACAGCAAGGGCTTCCAGTATCGTGACGAGCTCGTACGGCTTGGCCGCAACGGCGGCGGCCAGACGGATTTCTACGGTCCGAAGCCCGGCATGGAAGGCAATGACTACGCCAAAAGCTCCTACGCCCTTGCTTTTGAGCCCTGGCAGGTGGTGGTCGTGACCGGCGTTTACATCGATGATCTGAATGCCCAGGTTCGTGGCGAGGTGATGAGGGCGCTGTCCATCGGTGCCGCCATCTTCGTGCTGGCACTTGCCGCCGCCTTCTACGTTATCCGGGGGATCTCGAAGCCGCTCGGCGACATTCACAGGGCGCTCGGTGAAGTCGCCAATGAGAACGTCTCGCTCACCATACCCCATACCGGGCTGACCAACGAAGTGGGCATGATGGCGAAGGCCACGGCCTCGCTTCAGGACAAGGTACGGGAGCGCCACGCCATGCAGCGCCGGGAGGAAGAACAGCAGCAGCAGCTCAACGCCGAGCGCCAGAACAACCTCGACATGCAGCGCGACGAGGCCGCATTGCAGGCACGTGTCGTCACCACCATTGGCGAGGCGCTGGAAAAACTCGCCGGCGGTGATCTGACCGTACGTTGCGCCGATCTCGGCAACCGTTACGCCGCGCTGCGCGACAACTTCAACGAGGCATTGACCCATCTCGACGCCGCCATGGCCAAGGTGAATTCCAAGAGCATCGATATCGGCGGCTCGAAGGAAGAAATCCGCAAGGCCTCCAACGAGCTTTCGCAGCGCACCGAACGCCAGGCGGCAAATCTCGAGGAAACCTCTGCCGCGCTCGACGAGTTGACGGTTGCGGTGCGCCAGACGGCTGAAGGTGCAGCCGACGCCGCCAAGCGCGTCACGACAGTCAGTTCCGAAGCGATGCGCAGCGACCGGGTGGTGGAAGAAGCGATTGCGGCGATGAGCGGCATCGAACAATCTTCCGATCAGATTTCGAACATCATCGGCGTGATCGACGACATCGCTTTCCAGACCAATCTTCTGGCACTGAATGCGGGCGTGGAAGCGGCGCGTGCCGGGGAAGCGGGCAAGGGCTTTGCCGTGGTGGCACAGGAAGTGCGCGAACTGGCGCAGAAATCCGCCGCCGCCGCCAAGGAGATCAAGGACCAGATCGCCCGCTCTTCCAACCAGGTGGAAAACGGCGTGCGTCTTGTCGGCGAAGCCGGTGACGCGCTGAAACGCATCTCGGACCAGATCAAATCCGCCAACGAGATCGTCGGCAAGATCGCCCATTCGGCGGCCGAACAGGACACGACGCTGCGCTCTATCTCCACATCGCTCAACCAGCTCGACGTCGCCACCCAGCACAATGCGGCGATGGCGGAAGAGACCACGGCTTCGGCGGAAGCGCTGGCCGTCGATACCGAAGAGCTACTGAACCTCATCCGCGGCTTCCGCGTCTCCTCCGGCAACCAACTCCACGGCATGGCAGAGCAGATGCGCATGGCGGGGTGATATACGCTGAGGTGATGTATAAACGAAAACGCCGGAGGAAACTCCGGCGTTTTTTGTTTCAACGTGTCAGAGTATCCAGCCGGTCGATATCGGCAGGCGAAAAGACCGCAATTCCCGCTCTTTCAAGCAGCGCCGCCGTCACGCCATTGCCCGCATGTTTGATGCCGGAGAACGAGCCGTCATAGATCGCAACCGATCCGCAGGACGGGCTGCCGTCGATCAACAACGAGTGCGTGCAGCCATTGGCTTTAGCAAGGGCCAACGCCTTTTCCGCACCGGCAATAAATTCCGCCGTGACATCGCCGCCGGTTACTTCCAGCACCCGGGCGCGGCCTTCCAGCACATCGAGACCGGAAGCTCCCTTCTCGATCTCTGCCGGCGGGCGCGGCACGGACATGCCGCCCGCCATTTCCGGACAGATCGCCACCAGCCTGCCTTCATCCCGCCAGCGGTCTATCGCCGGGTGGACGAGAGGTTTGCCCTTGCCGTCATAGCGGACCGCCTGGCCAAGGAGACAGGCGCTGATTAGGATTTTGGTGATCATCAGGCCGCTGCGACAGCGAGATGTATACCCGAGTTCTTCTGAAGCGCTTGAATGACACTAAACAGACTATCGGCCCGGGGATTTCCCTTCGGGCCGAACATGCGCATCAGGCTTTTCGCAGGCACATCCACGTGTTTGGATAAAGTCTCGAAACCGATCGTGGCGTTGATGAAATCTCGCAATACCGACTTGCCGGTTTCGACATCTCCCTCCAGCAACAGTTCCACAGCATCCGACAAGAGAGCCGCCCGGAAGGCTGGGTCTTTTTCCGCCCTCGCCTTGACTGTCTGTTTGAATTCCCGCGTTAGCGCCATGTCAATCACCCATCCCGGCACCCTTGTGGGCGCCCTTTCTGGATTTATAATCCTGCCAAGAGGCCTTGGCCGCTTCGATATCGTTCTGCTGCCGTGCCTTGGTTCCACCAATCAGCAATATCACCAGCTCATCACCGTCACGCCCGAAATAGACACGATATCCGGGGCCATAATCGATCCGGTATTCGAGAACACCGGAGCCAACGGATTTTACGTTGGCGAGATTGCCCTGCCCCATCCGGGTCACGGCCATCGTTACCTTCGACGCTGCACGCGCGTCGATCTTCACGAACCATCGCTCAAATGGGCTCGATCCGTTAGGGTCCAGATATTCAACGACCTTCATGGAGCAATGGTAACATAAACATTACCATTGGCAACCCTGCCTCACCCCGTAATCTTCGAGAAATCCGCAACCGTTCCGGTGGCTTCACGAATGGCCTTCAACAGCGCCAGACGGTTTGCGCGGATGGCCGCGTCCTCGTCGTTGACGAGCACATCCTCGAAAAACTTGTCGACGGGCGCGCGAAGCGTCGAAAGCGCCTGCATGGCGGAGCGGAAATCTTCCGTCTCGACGGCCTTTGCGGCATCGGCGGAAGCGGTCTTGATCGCCGCGTAAAGCGCCTTTTCGGCGTCGAGCTTCAGCAGTTCTTCTGAAACGCTGTTCGCAACCACGGTGCCCTTCTTTTCCTCTGCGGCCAGAAGCTGGGTGGCGCGCTTTGCACCGGCCAGCAGGTTCCGGCCATCTTCGCCGGTGATGAAGGCGGTCAGCGCCTCGACACGGCGGGCGATCATCAGCAGATCGTCAGATTCCGGTGTCAGGACTGCATCGATCAGATCGTAGCGGGCGCCAAGATCGCGCAGATAGACCTTCAGGCGGTCGTGGAAGAAGGAGAGCAGCGAAAAAACGGACGGACGAGCAACAAAGAGACCATTGTGGAAGGCTTCATCTTCTTGCAGGTTCTTGAACAACTCGGTCTCTTCAAACTCCCCTCGAACAGGATTGATGGTTCGGAGCAGTTTCTCTGCAGATTCCCTCGCTTCCGAAGGATAAAACGCCAAATTTATATCCGTTATGGCAGGCACTAATGGAAGCCGCACGTTCTTTTCAAGCAGAATACGAACCACGCCCAGCGCCGCACGGCGCAGTGCGAAGGGATCCTTCGAACCGGTAGGCTTTTCATCGATGGCCCAGAAGCCGACGAGCGTGTCGAGTTTGTCGGCGAGAGCAACCGTGATCGCCACCTTGTCGGCTGGCAGGCGGTCGGAGGGACCCTGCGGCTTGTAGTGATCCTCGATCGCCGCGGCGACACTTTCGTTTTCGCCCTGCAAGGTTGCGTATTTTCGGCCCATCAGGCCCTGAAGCTCGGGGAATTCGCCGACGGCTTCGGTGCGCAGGTCAGCCTTGGCCAGCACCACGGCGCGGTCTACCAGCGTCTCATCTGCCCCGACGACGGGGGCCAGAGCCTTGGCCAGTTCGCGAATGCGGGCCACACGCTGCCCTTGAGTGCCGAGCTTGGCATGGAAGGTAACGTTCAGCGCATCGAGCTTGGCCATGCGCTGGTCGAGCGGCTTCTTGAGATCGAGGCCAAATTTCGCAGCCGAATCCTTGAGCGTCTCCAGATCGGGCAGATCGCCCTGGTCACGGTTCCAGAAATGGCGGGCATCCGACAGGCGGGCGCGGACGACCTTGCCGTTGCCATGGATGATTTCCTTACCGCCGTCGCTTGCCTCGATGTTCGAGATCAGGATGAAGCGGTTAGAAAGACCCTCTTCCGCACCCTGATTGCGGGTGACAAAACACTTCTGGTTGGTCTTGATGGTCAGCCGGATGATTTCCGCCGGGATTTGCAGGTAATCCTCTTCGAAAGTGCCCATCAGCACCTGCGGCCATTCAACGAGGCCGGAGACTTCTTCCAGCAGGCCTTCGTCTTCCACCAACTCAAGGCCGTTGGCAAATGCCAGATCCTTGGCATCGTGCAGGATGATATCCTTGCGGCGGTCGGCATCGAGAATGACCTTCGCCTTTTCAAGGCTGGAGACATAATCCTCGAAACGGCGCACGGTGATCGGACCCGGCGCATGGAAACGGTGGCCATAGGTGACGTTGCCAGCGACGATGCCGTCGATGACAAAGGGAATGACCTGGGTTTCGTCATGTTCGGGGCCGAACAGGCAGACGATGGATTGCAGCGGGCGCACCCAGCGCAGGCTCTCCGAGCCCTTGCCTTCGATGCCGGCATAGCTGGAACCCTTCGGCATGGAGGCCGGGCCGGAGCGCATGGATTTCGGCCAGGGGAAGGAGCGGATGATGCCGGGCATCACCTCGGCGATGATCTCTTCCGCCGGGCGGCCGGGCTTGTTGATGATGGCGATGTAGAAATCGCCTTTCTTCGGATCGGAAACGACCTGAGCCTCGGAGACATCATTAAGGCCAGCGCCGCGCAGAAAGCCCTCAATCGCCTTTTCGTTGGCATCGGTGCGCGGACCCTTCTTTTCCTCACGCACATCGGCGGAGCGGGCATTGAGGCCGCGAATATCCAGCGTCAGGCGGCGCGGCGTCCAATATTCGCGCGCACCCTCATAGGTCAGCCCTCTCTCCACCAAGGCGTCAGTGACGAGTTTCTTCAGATCGCCCGCCGCCTTGCGCTGCATGCGTGCGGGGATTTCCTCGGAGCGAAGTTCAAGCAGAAGATCGGGCATGGGATAAGGACTTTAATCTGTTGCAAAAGAGTGTCGCGGACTTAGCAAGACCAGCGGCAAAAGTCATCAGCTATCGGTTAAATTACCGCCGGTGGACGTTACCAGCCGCCACCACCACCACCGCCGCCGCCCGAACCGGAAGAACCACCGCCACCGCCACCTGAAAAGCTGGAGGAAGATGAGCTGACAGGTTGGGGAATGGTGGAAGCGATTGTATTCGCCATGGAAGTGGAGAACCCACCAATCCGGTCTCCGAAGCTGCCGTAATTGCTGCCCAAATACCAGCCGGGCGCATAACTTGCCGCGGCGGCACCGGCAGCAGCCGTGGCAAGCCAGGTCTCGAAGGTGCGGCTCCAGGGTTTTTCCACGCCGAGCGCGACCGCATAGGGCAGCAATGTCTCAAAATGCTGCGGCGACATGGCGGGGGCATCCGCCATATTCATCCGGTCCTTTTCCGCCAGCGTCAGATAGGTTCTGAGGCCCTCGATGCCGTCCATCAGCTTGCGGCCGAGCGGCGTCGGCGCACCCATCAGGAACAGGAACAGCGCGTTGGTAAGCACGATGCCGCCGATGGCGGCCAGCGCCAGCGACTTGGTGTCATGCGTCACATCCAGCAGGATCTGCGTGGCAATGCCGCCAATGACCGAGAAAGCCACAAAACCGGCAAAGGCCAGCATGACGATGCCGCCGATGCGCTTGCTCAACGACGCGCCACGCGAGAACTGTCGGCCGATGCCGATCGACAGGATGCTGAAGAAAAAGGCGAAAAAGCCGAAGACCAGCACGGCGGCAATGGCGCTTTCATCGAGATCACCGAACACCAGCGTCGCGACGATTATGGCGACGCTGAAGAAGATGCCGAAAACGATGTAACCGGCATTGCTGCGGTAATATTTGCCGCGGTGCTCTTTTTCTATCGCCGCGCGAAACTGCTTGCCGACCTTTTCGACTTCCGTTCCATGCGCCTTGTCGATGGTGAGCGTCTCGCCCGGACCACCGATGGAGGACAACAGCGTCTTCTGCCCGCTCGGCAACTCCGCCCCAGCCTGCTTTTGCGTGCGGCGGATGACTATGGAGTTCTTCAGATCCTCCAGAACGACATAACCCTTGACCGCCAGATCAAGCGCCGAGGCGGACAGCGCTGTCCAGCCTGCGCCGGAAAAACCCCTGTTATCAACGTAATTGACCAGAGCCGGCGAAAGCCCCTCCGGTGCATCCCAGCGCGGCACGACTACACCCTTGGCCGGATCACGGCCGACCGCGAACCATGCTCGCAGATAATAGAGCAGCACTGCGAAAAGCCCGCCGCCCGAAAGCAGGATGGCAAGATTGTCACGTAGCCACCAACCTGCCTCCTGGGAGGAGTCGGGGGCGGCAATGGCGCCCTTCGGTAACTTCACGGCAACTGTCATGCCCTCGCCTACTGAAAACGGGCGGGTAGAGGCAAAAAACACCTCGTTGCCTTCGCTCAAAATGCGCGCATCCTTGCCCTTGGCACCGAGTGGACCGGTGAAAACGGCAGTATCGGTGGCCTTCACGCCCTGTGGCAAAGTGATCGTGGCGGAAATCTCACCCATCGGAAACTGCCAGCCATTGCCGGTGACATTCCAGGTGAGTTCGTCATAGTCGCTGAAATAACGGATCTGCCGGGCGGTGGTGTAGGTGATCTGGACGATATGCTCGCCGGTCGGAAGAAAACGGTCGGCGCTGCCGGTATAAATGCGGATACCGCCATCGATATTCTCGGTGCGCCAGTTCTCCGGCGCGCCGTCTCGCTCCACGGAAACGACGTTAAAATCCACCTTGGTGCGTCGGTTATTCGCATCCAGCGCATAAAGCGGGAAATCGCGGAAGATGCCACGCTTGATGTTCTGGCCTTCGGCACGGGCGGTGATGGTTTCCGTCACCGTCAGTTCGCCACTCTTCGCAACCTCGACGACGGAATGATAGGAGCGGATGAATTCTTCCGCAAAGGCCGGGCAGGTCGCGCCCAGGAAGACAAGCAGCGCGAGAAGTCTTGCGGCGATGGTCTTCACGGGGCGGTCTCCTCCAGCCGGTTTCAGTGCTGCGGCTCGGCAGCACTTTCCTTTTCGGTATAGTCGACGCCGAGCGAGGCGAGCGCCTTCCAGTAGCCCGGATAGGTCTTGCCAACGCAGGCAGGGTTCTGGATGGCGATGCCGCCGATCTTCAGCGCCGCCAGCGCAAAGCTCATGGCGATGCGGTGATCGGCAAAAGTATCGATGGAGGCATCGACAGTCTGACCAGCGAGCGCCGGATCGGCATGCACGATCAGGTCGTCGCCTTCCTCATGCGCCAGACCGTTGCGGATTTCGTTGAGGCCGAGCGAGACGGCGCGGATGCGGTCGCATTCCTTCACACGCAGATTGGCAATGCCGACGAAACGTACTGGCGTTTCGTTGAACGCGGCGAGAACGGCGATGGTCGGAATGGCGTCCTGCATCTGCGAACCGTCGATTTCAGCGGGCAGATGCGGAAACTGCGCCATGACCTCATAGGCCTTGGCATCCGGCTGGGTGAACTTGTCGGCGGGCGTGCCGATGTCGATAGCACCGCCGGTCAGAAGCTCCGCGCCCCAGAGATACGTGGCGGCGGATGCATCCGGTTCGATGTGGAAATCGGTCGCGGTGTAGCCGGTCGGATGCACGCGCCAGATGGCGTTGCTGACCCGCTCCACCTTTGCGCCGAAAGCTTCCATGGCTGATGTTGTGAGATCGATATAACCCTTCGCGCCGATTTCCTCGCCCTTGAGGATGATATCGACAGGCTTGTCGCCGCAGGCGGCCGCCATCAGAAGTGCCGACACATACTGACTGGAGAGGTTGGCATCGATGGTGACGCTGCCCTTCGGGAAACCCATGCCCTTGCCCCGCACGGTAACTGGCGGGCAGCCGGTCGGCGCATCCGCTTCGACGCCGAGGGCGCGCAGCGCTTCCACCAGCGGCATGATCGGGCGTTTGCGCATGTGCTCGTCGCCGTCGATGATGACGGCGCCATCCACCAGTGCTGCAGCCGCAGTCAGGAACCGCGTGGCTGTGCCGGCATTGCCGAGAAAAAGCGGCTTTTCCGGCTGTTGAAGCACGCCTGTACCCTCCACCACGAAAGTCGTGGCGTCAGGTTCTGTCACCTTAACGCCCATGGCGCGCAGGGCTTCGGCCATATAGAGCGTATCATCACTCTTCAAAGCGCCGGTTAGGCGGCTTTTTCCCTTGGCGAGGCCAGCCAGCAGAAGCGCGCGGTTGGTGATGGATTTGGAGCCGGGTGGCTCTACCTTGCCGGAAAGCGGGTGGCCGGGCGGGGTGATGGTCAGTTCGATCATGATCGTCGTCTTGTCAAAGAATGCGGCAGAGAGCCAGGATACAGGAATGTCGGCGGGAGGATTTGGACCCGGGGAACGGTCGCCTTAGAATTTCACGGTCGGCACGGCGCGGTCTGCCGGGTTGTCGATCTCGAAATAGGGTGCCTTGGCAAAACCGAACTGGCCGGCGATCAGATTGGATGGAAAGCTTTCCACCCTGACGTTCAGATCGCGCGCGGCGCCATTGTAATAACGGCGCGACATCTGCAGTTCGCCCTCGATTGTTTCCAGCGAGCGCTGCAATTCCAGAAAGTTCGTGTTGGCTTTCAGATCAGGATAGGCTTCAGCGAGCGCAAAGAGCTTACCGAGCGCCTGCGACAGCATGCCCTCCGCCTGGGCGCGGCCTTCGACATCGCCAGCCGGCACGGCTTGGGCCCGATTGCGCATGGCAATCACCTCTTCGAAGGTGCTTTTTTCATGCGCCGCGTAGCCCTTCACGGTCTCGATGAGATTGGGAATGAGATCGGCGCGGCGTTTCAACTGCACGTCGATGCCCGACCACGCCTCCTCCTTCATCTGCCTCGCCTTGACGAGGCCGTTATAGATGAAGACGACATAGAGCGCGATTGCCGCGATGATTGCCAGCGTGATGAACATTCCCGACCCCTCCTCAAGAGGCGCGAGCGCCGCAACGGCACCCGCACGTTAGACTGTTGCCCCGCCTTACATAAAGGTTCAGGCGGCCCTGTTCCAGTTCAACCCGCCCGCATCCGTGAGCAGGAAGGCTTCGCCGCAGGCTTTTGCCAGCGTGCGCACGCGCAGGATATAGCTCTGGCGTTCCGTCACCGAGATCACGCCGCGCGCATCCAGCAGGTTAAAGACATGGCTTGCCTTGATGCACTGGTCATAGGCCGGGAACACGCATTTATGCAGGCGCTGATTGTCATCATCACCCGGCGCGCCCGCAGCGAGAAGCGCCAGGCATTCCTTTTCCGCGTCGATGAAATGGCGATGCAGCATGCCGGTGTCGGCAAATTCGAAATTATGGCGGGAGTATTCCTGCTCGGCCTGCAGGAAGACGTCACCATAGGAGATCTTCTCTTCACCCTCGCGGCCGTTGAAGTTGAGGTCGTAGACATTGTCGACGCCCTGAACATACATGGCCAGACGCTCCAGACCGTAGGTCAGTTCGCCAGCGACCGGCGAGCATTCGATGCCGCAGACCTGCTGGAAGTAGGTGAATTGCGACACTTCCATACCGTCGCACCAGCACTCCCAGCCGAGACCCCAGGCGCCGAGCGTCGGGCTTTCCCAGTCGTCTTCGACGAAGCGCACATCATGCAGCAGCGGATCGAGACCGATCGCCTTCAGCGAACCGAGATAGAGTTCCTGAAGGTTGGAAGGGTTGGGCTTCAGAATGACCTGATACTGGTAATAATGCTGCAAACGGTTGGGGTTTTCACCGTAGCGACCATCAGAAGGCCGGCGCGAGGGCTGCACATAGGCAGCCTTCCACGGCTTCGGGCCCAGCGCGCGCAGCGTCGTTGCCGGATGAAACGTACCAGCGCCCACTTCCATATCATAGGGCTGCAATACCGCGCAGCCCTTGTCGGCCCAGTAATTGTGCAGCGTCAGGATCAGCGCCTGAAAGGAACGCTTAGGGTTCATATGGTCTGGAATATCGGTCATTGCAGTCATCGCGGCGTTGTGAGGATAAGTAAGCACTGACTTACTTCGGATGCGGACTGGTGCCACGGCATGGCGAAGGGGTCAAGGATTTATGCGTGGAGACACCGGCTTACGTCTCATCCTCACGCTTCACGCGGTATTCGCCGGTTTCGGGGTCCTTGATCAGCGTGCCGATGGCGCCGGTTTCGCGTTCCTTTTCGCGCTGCTTCGATTTTGCCGAAAGCTTTTCCGCATCGCGAACGAAGCGGCGGTAGAGGATGACGGATCCCACCACCAGAAGAACGATTGTAATAAGCTGCGCCATAAGGCCCTATTCCTGCGACATCATAGACCGAAACGCGACCACAATGCCTTTTCTTCGGCAACTTCCGCAAGTCCCGAGACGGCGCCTGCCGCAAGCCTTTCGGCATTGAGGCCGAGTGCCGCATTCACGCCCGGCACTTTTTTGCCGAACAGCGAGCGCCCACCGGTGACGAGCTGAAGCTTGACCTTCGTCCCGTAACGGCGGCGCAGAACTTCCCTCATGTCGCCCAAGCCGTCGATCAGGCCGAGATCCAGGCCACGCATACCGGTCCAGAACAGGCCGGAGAAGACCGTCTCATCGCCCTTCAGTTTTGCACCGCGGCGCATCTTGACCATATCGATGAAAACATTGTGGATTTCGACCTGAAGCGACTTCAGATATTCGATGTCGCCCTCTTTTTCCGGCTGGAAGGGATCGAGGATGACCTTGTTCTCGCCGGCCGTATAGACGCGGCGCTCCACCCCGATCTTCTTCAGCATTTCCGGGAAACCGAAACCACCGGAAACGACGCCGATCGATCCGACGATGGAGGTGGGGTCGGCGATGATCTCGTCGCCGGCAAGCGCGATCATGTAGCCACCGGAGGCCGCCACATCCTCAACGAAGATCAGGACCTTCGTGTCCTTTTCCTCGGCAAGCTGGCGGATGCGATTATAGATCATTCGCGCCTGCACCGGCGAGCCACCGGGAGAATTCACGGAAATGGCGACGGCTGGCGCGTCCTTGATGGCAAATGCCTTTTCCAGCAGCGGTGCATAGGAGGCAAGATTGAGAGCGGGGCGGAACTGGTTGCCGCCAGCCATGATGGCGCCATGCATGCGCACAACCGGGATGACGAGTTCTTTTTTGCGAAAGCGTTTCGGCACCAGATACTTCAGAAAACCCACAATTCACTCCTCGCAGCATTTGCCTGTTCGTCACGGATGTATGTACTGCCCTGCAAAACACAATGGTTTGCGGCCGGAGGAACGGCGAATTTATAGGCCAGGCCCGATTGCCTTTACATTACGGCGATAGGCGGTGCGGCCATTATTCAGGTCATCCACGATGGGCGTGAAAGCATGGCTACCGGTCTCGTGCATGACGAGCGGCGCCCGGAACGACAGCCGCGCCCGTGACCCCTTGATCGCCGTTACGAGCATGCGCACCGCGTCCTCACCGGGGCGCGGGTGGATGAGTGTGATCTCGATGCCGCCGAAACGGCTGCCACACGCGGCAATGATCTCCGCCACCGATTGCGGCCGTGCAATAAGGGAAAGCTGCCCGCCTGGAACCGTGATCGCACCTGCGGTCCTGATCCAGTCCTCGAACAGGCCCTCCGTCATGGCGTGGGCCTCAGCCTTCAGCGCATCGGGCGTGCGGCGGTCGCCTGCATCATTATAGGGCGGGTTCATGATGACGTGGTGAAAATGCCCGTCCGGCAGACCGGCCTCGACGCGCGCCTTGCCACGCAGTGTCACGTCGGCCTCACGCACGCTGACACGGGCGGAAAAAGCGGCATTTTCCGGCAATGCCAGGCTGCGGCGGGCAAATTCCACCATTTCCGGCGAACGTTCGAACAGGGTCACTTCGGCCTTTTCAAGCCGCGTGGCAACCGCGAAACCTGCCGCGCCCGCGCCCGCGCCGAGATCGGCTATGCGGCAGGCGCGCTCGTCCGCCACCATCGAGGCAAGAAGCATGGCGTCCATGCCGGCGCGGTGCCCCCTGCCCTTGGGCTGGAGAATGTGAAAACGGCCCCGGTGAAACGCATCCAAAGTTTCCGAAATCTCGCCGCCCACGTTCGTTTACGCCTCTTCGTTGCGCAATTCGTCGCCCAGACCGGCATCCACGAGAATGCGGCGGGCCTCACCGGCGCGGTCTTCCTCCACCAGGAACCGGCGTGGCAAAAGACCGAGCGAACCTTCCAGAATGCTCATTGCCTGATCGGCGACAAGGCAATGGATGCCAGCGTCCTTCATCAGGCTTTCGGCGAAGGATAACAGCACGGCATCGTTGGTACGGATCAGTTCACGCATGGATAAGCCCCAAATTCCCATTTTTTTGAATGGCTAGCGGCAATTCGCCCCTTGCCGCGACAGGCGCCAGTTTTTATTGTCGAACTCAAATTCGAACAGGAGTCCTGTCCCTTGGGCGTCGTCATACCGCTTGAAGAAAGCAAAAACAAACTCGCATCCGTCAAGCCGCTTGTCGACCTGACCCGTGCCGACATGGAACGGGTGAACCAGCTTATCCTTTCCAGAGCCGGTTCCGATGTCCAGATGATACCTGAGGTGGCCAACCATCTGATCTCGTCCGGAGGCAAACGCCTGCGGCCGATGCTGACGCTGGCCTCTGCCTCGATGTTCGGTTACGAGGGCGACCACCATATCAAGCTCGCCACCAGCGTGGAATTCATGCACACGGCGACGCTGCTGCATGACGACGTGGTGGATGAAAGCGATCTGCGCCGTGGCAAGTCCACCGCCCGCACCATCTGGGGCAACCAGGCAAGCGTTCTCGTCGGCGACTTCCTGCTCGGCCAGGCCTTCCGCATGATGGTGGACGTCGGCTCGCTGGATGCGCTCGATGTGCTGTCCACCGCCGCTTCGGTCATCGCCGAGGGCGAAGTGCTGCAGCTTTCGGTCGCCAAGAACATGGAAACGACCGAGGACGATTATCTGCAGGTGATTCGCGCCAAGACAGCCGCCCTTTTTGCAGCGGCCGCGGAAGTTGGCCCCATCGTCGCCAAAACCGACAAGGCAAGCCGCAGCGCACTGAAATCCTACGGCATGAATCTCGGCCTCGCCTTCCAGCTCGTTGACGACGTGCTGGATTACGGCGGCAAATCCGCCGATCTCGGCAAGAATACGGGTGACGATTTCCGTGAGGGCAAGATAACCCTGCCGGTCATCCTGTCCTATCGCCGCGGCACGCAGGATGAGCGCGCCTTCTGGCGCAATGCCATCGAAAACGGCGAAAGCAGCGACGAGAACCTCGAAAAGGCGCTCGGTCTCATCACCAAATACAACGGTCTTGGCGATACGATCGGCCGCGCCACGCATTACGGCACCATTGCCCGCGATGCGCTTGCACCGCTGCCGGAAAGCCCGTGGAAAAACGCGCTTCTGGAAGTCATCGACTTCTGCATCGAGCGTCTCAACTGACGCTGGAGGCCTCAGGCAAACGGCGGATGGACAAGACCGTCCGCCGCTGTTTCGGGCCGGGTGTCCCGCAAGGGGAGATTGTGGCGCGGGCCATAATTTCTTGCGGGGTTGCTTCAAAAAAGCCATTCTATCGTGACCAAACAATGGAAACTGATTTTTCCGTGCTTCTGCACAAAGGCAAAGGTTCCCTCATGCGGCGTAAACCAGCACTTCGTCTTCTCTGCAGCGCGGCTCTTGCCGCCGCTCTCGCACTTGGCGCGGGTGCAAGCCCCGGCTTTGCGGAGACGAAAACGGAAGCCAAGGCCGTTACTTTCGATCCTGCCAAGGTAAATACCTTCTCCGGCGCATTCCTTGCCGCGCGCAATGCCGATGTCGATCAGGATTACCCCACCGCGATTTCGCTCTACAAGAAGGCGCTGGAATTCGATCCGGCCAATTCGGAAATCCGCCAGCGCCTGATGATCGCCGAACTGTTGAGCGGCAATTTCGAGGCTGGCGCCAAGATTGCCGATTCAATGAAGGACGATACCTCCGTCGAACGCGTGACGACCATCGTGCGCGGCCTCGACGCCATCAAGGACAAGGAATTCGTCAAGGCCGAGAAAATCCTGAAATATACCGGCCCGAACGATCTCGACCGCATGGTCAATACGCTTCTGACGGCATGGGCGCGCGCCGGTTCAGGCAAGCCCAAGGAAAGCGCTGGCCCTCGTCAACAACATGAAGGGTCCGGGCTGGATTTCGATTTTCCAGAAATACAATGCCGCGGCGATCGCCCTTGTCTCCGGCAACACAGATGCTGCCCGCAAGAGCCTCAATGAGGCCGTGACGGATCGTGAAGGCGGGGCAACCGCTTCCGACACCTATATGCGCGCGGTGATGGCGCTTGCACGGCTGGAGGCTTCAGCCGGCAACAAGCAGAAGGCGCTGGACGCAATTGCGGTCGGCGACACTTTTGCGCCGAACTATGCGCCGCTCAAAGCGCTTCGCCAATCCATCGAGAAGGGCGAGAAGCCGCCGCAGCAGATAACCAATGCCGTTGAAGGCGCGGCTTCCGTGATGTTTTCCATCGCGGGCGCGCTGAACCGCGAAGGTGCCGAAGAGATCGTCACGCTTTACCTTCAGACCTCGCGGGCGCTCGATCCGCAAAGCGCCGATACGCTGATCCTTCTCGGCGGACTTGCCGAGGCGATGAAACAGCCCGACCGCGCCATCGCCTTCTACCGCGACGTGCCGAAGGATTCGCCGATGCACCGTATCTCCGAGTTGCAGCTCGGGCTGACGCTGGCGCAGACGGGCAAGGTGGAGGAAGCGC
The DNA here is from genome assembly GCF_030818995.1 of Agrobacterium sp. SORGH_AS_0745. Lineage (NCBI taxonomy): Bacteria > Pseudomonadati > Pseudomonadota > Alphaproteobacteria > Hyphomicrobiales > Rhizobiaceae > Agrobacterium > Agrobacterium sp. SORGH_AS_0745. Next base: position 1,295,365 of record NZ_JAUTBI010000003.1, on the reverse strand, counting down.
GCAACCACCTGCAATCCCTGCTGCAATCCGATCCGAAGGATATCCGTTCTTACCTCGCCTATGGCAGCGTGCTTTCCGACGCCAAGGACTACAAGGCCATGGCCGAAAACTACGACAAGGCTGTCGAGGTGATCGGTGCCGTACCGCAGAAGTCGGACTGGACCGTGTTCTTCCAGCGCGCCATCGCCCATGAGCGCCTGAAGGAATGGGACAAGGCCGAGCCGGACTTCAAGCGTGCGCTCGAACTCAACCCGGAACAGCCGCAGGTGCTGAACTATCTCGGCTATTCCTGGGTGGACAAGGGCATCAACCTCGACGAAGCGATGAAGATGATCAGCCGCGCGGTCGAGCTTCGGCCGAATGACGGCTATATCGTCGATTCGCTTGGCTGGGCGCATTTCCGGCTGGGCGCGTTTGACCAGGCCGTCACCGAACTGGAGCGGGCAATCGAGCTCAAGGCCGGCGATCAGACCATCAACGATCATCTGGGCGATGCCTACTGGCGTGTCGGCCGCAAGATCGAGGCCGTGTATCAGTGGAACCGCGCGCTGATTGGCGACAATGACGATCTGGACAAGGCCAAGGTGAAGGAAAAGATTGCCAACGGCCTGCCGCCGCTGGAAAAGGACGCCGAAAACACCGCCAAGAAGGAGGCCGCGCCGCAGCCGCCGGCTCCGCCAGCACCGGCCCCTGTTGCCCCTGCCCCGGACAAGAAATCCTGACGCGACATGCGCGCGGATGACATTACCGGGGCTGTCGAAACAACCGAGGCGGCCCCGGCCAAGATCAATCTGGCACTGCATGTAACCGGTCAGCGGGCAGATGGTTATCATCTGCTCGAGACGCTGGTGACCTTCACCGAAGCAGGCGACGCGATCCATGTTCGCGATGCCGATGCCGACACTTTCTCCATCTCCGGCCCGTTTGGCGATCTGCTGCGCGCAGGCGATGGCGGCAACAATCTCGTCGTCCGTGCCAGAGACCTTTTGCGTGATGCGCTTGTGGCGGCAGGTCAATCGGCACGCCCGGTTGCCATCCATCTCGAAAAGAACCTGCCGGTCGCCTCCGGCATTGGCGGCGGCTCAGCGGATGCGGCAGCGACACTGCGGGCGCTGTTGCGGCACTGGAATGCCGGGATTGTTTCTGAAAATCTCGCACACATCGCGCTTGCGCTTGGCGCTGACGTGCCGATGTGCCTTGAAAGCCGCCCACTCATCGCACGAGGTATCGGCGAGGATATCGAGCCGGTCTCCGATCTGCCGGAATTCTTTCTGGTGCTGGCCAACCCTCTGAAAGCGGTCTCGACGCCGGAGATTTTTCGGCGACTGCTCGACAAGGCTAACCCGCCCCTGCCGGAGCGCAAAGAAGGCGGCTGGATGGATTTTCTGGCGCAAAGCCGCAACGATCTGGAAGTCCCCGCCAAGGCGCTCCTGCCGGATATCGGCGCAATCGCCGGTATGCTGTTGCAGGAAGGTGCTTCCCTTGTGCGCATGTCCGGTTCGGGTGCCACCTGTTTTGGACTATTTCATTCCTTCGAGGCCGCCCGAAAAGCGGAAACATCGCTTCGAAACAAGCGCCCCGGCTGGTATTTTCAGGCGACGCGGACCATCTGAAGACAACACAATTCGAGGATAAGGCCATGGCAGGCGAAAGACCCTTCATTCCCCTCGGCATCGCGGTTCTGACCGTTTCGGACAGCCGCACGCTTGAGAATGACAAGTCCGGCGACACGCTAGTCGCACGCATAGAGGAAGCCGGACACAAGGTTGCCGCCCGCACCATCGTGGCAGACGACAAGGCTGCTATTTTCAACACCGTGCGCGACTGGACGCTCAACGGGAGCGTGGATGTGGTCATCACCACCGGCGGCACCGGCTTTACAGGCCGCGACGTGACACCCGAGGCGCTGGAACCCCTGTTCGAAAAGCGCATGGACGGCTTTTCCGCCATCTTCCATCGCATTTCCTATGAAAAGATCGGCACCGCCACCATCCAGTCACGGGCGACCGGCGGCGTGGCAAACGCCACCTTCATCTTCGTGCTGCCCGGCTCTCCCGGCGCCTGCAAGGATGCGTGGGACGGTATTCTCAAAGCCCAGCTCGATTACCGCCACCTGCCCTGCAATTTCGTTGAGATCATGCCCCGGCTTGATGAGCATTTGAAACGCGGGGCTGGCGGCGTCTAGAGTGGAATTTCAGGGGTTGTTCGTCACAGCGGACCAAAACCCCATCACGCCAGATATTTTTTGAAGAACTCCGTCGTCCGGCCCCAGGCGAGATCGGCCGCGGCCTTGTCGTATCGCGCCGAGGACGTATCGTTGTTGAAGGCGTGGTTGACGCCGTCATAAACGAAGATTTCGAAGGTTTTGCCGTTTTGCTCCAGTGCCTTTTTATAGGCGTCGATACCGGCATTTATGCGCTCGTCCAGACCGGCATACTGTAACAGCAGGGGCGCCTTGATAGCAGGCACATCGGCCGCCGGCGGTTGCTGGCCGTAATAGGCGACGCCGGCATTCAGGCCTGCCGATTTGGTGGCGAACCGGTTGACCAGCCCGCCGCCCCAGCAGAAACCGACCGCACCAACCTTGCCGTTCGCACCCTGCCTTGCGGCGAGCCACACCCGACCGGCTTCGGCATTGGCGACTGTTGCGTCCATATCGAGGCCGCTGAACATCTCCCGTGCCTTATCCTCGTCCGAAGGCGTGCCGCCCTGCGGCGACAGAAAATCAACCGCAAGCGCCCTGAACCCCGCAAGCGCCACGCGTCTTGCCACATCGCGGATATGGTCGTTCAGGCCCCGGTTTTCATGGATGACGATGACCGAGCCAATGGGGCCGGAAACCGATTTTGGCGTGACGAGATAGCCCTTCATCTCGCCACCGGGGGGCGGGATAGGTCACCTCTTCCGCAACGATACCCGCATCATCAGGCGCGACGATTGCCGCACGGGCGCTGTTGGCCGAAAGAAGCGGCGCGATTGCGGCCGCAGCTGCGCCGGACCCGGCAAGCAGGCTGAGCTTTTCCATGAATTTGCGGCGATCGAGGCTGAGATGGGTATATTCATCGTAAGCGTCGATCATGGCCTGCGTAATCTTCGGCTTGTCGTCCATCGCTCTCTTCTCCCTGAACGCGCAGATGCACAGGGAGGATAGCGCAGATCGTCGCCCGGTGAACAAGCGGCGGCACACTTTTGCGTGAGCGCCGCCGCTGGTCATCTGTCTCAGGCGGCAAGGTCCACGACGATACGGCCGTCGATCTTGCCCTCTTCCATGCGACGGAAGATGTCGTTGATGTTTTCGAGTTTGTCCCAGGAGAAGTGAGCGGCTACCTTGCCTTCACCAGCGAAGGAAAGCGCCTCCTCCAGATCCTGCCTTGTGCCGACGATGGAGCCACGCACCGTGATGCGCTTCAGCACCGTTTCGAAAACCGGAATGGAGATGAAGCCCGGCGGCAGACCAACAAGTGCCATCGTGCCCTTGGAGCGCAGGAAACCGTAGGCCTGCTCCATGGCTTTGGGCGAAACCGCCGTCACGAGCGCGCCGTGGACGCCGCCGGTCGCCTTCTGCACCTGTTCCACCGCATCCGGCGCCCGACCGTTGACGGTGAAATCCGCGCCCAGCTTTTTCGCAAGCTCCAGCTTGTCGTCATAAATATCGGCGGCAACGACATGCATGCCCATGGCCTTGGCATATTGCACGGCCATATGACCAAGCCCGCCAATGCCCGAAATGACCACCCATTCGCCGGGCCTCACTTCGGTTTCCTTGAGACCCTTGTAGACGGTGACACCGGCGCAGAGCACGGGTGCAGCGGGGCCGAATTCCAGATTGTCGGGAAGTCGGCCAACGAATTTCGGATCGGCAAGCCCGTATTCCGCAAAGCTGCCATTGACGGAATAACCCGAGTTCTTCTGACTTGGGCAAAGAGTTTCCCAGCCGGTACGGCACGGAATGCAGCATCCGCAGGCGGTATAAAGCCACGGCGTGCCGGCGCGGTCGCCTTCCTTGATGCCGGTCACGCCAGCGCCGATCTTGGCGACGTAGCCGACGCCTTCATGGCCGGGGATGAATGGTGGATTGGGTTTGACCGGCCAATCGCCCGTTGCGGCGTGCAGGTCCGTGTGGCAAATGCCGGTCGCCTTGTAATTGATGAGAATTTCACCCGGGCCGGGATCCGGTATCGCCACTTCCTCGATGGTCAGCGGTTTGCCAAATGCGCGGACAACCGCGGCCTTCATTGTTTTAGCCATGACATACTCCCTAATCGCTGCTCGCCTGAAATTCTCGACGGCGAGGCAGAGACTACCGGGGATGGGGCGTCACGGAATTGACCCATCGCAAATCGCAGCATTTTAGAGGCGCGATTGTCTCACTTATGAAGCAACCTTACGGTGCCATCTCACTCCAGCGCCAACCAGATGGCGAGCCAGCCCCAGAGGCAGACGAGAAGCGCGAAACCAATCGCGAACAATGGCGCACGATAACGCAGACGGTTGCTGGTGACGTGAACGAAGGAGTGCGCATAACGGGAAATCACGAACAGCCAGGCCAGAACGACGGTAACGATATTGTCCGCGTCGGTAATATAAAGCAGCAGGCAGACGGGGTGGAAGAGAACCGGAAGCTCGAACTGGTTGGCAATGTTTCGGTTGACCAGATAGCTTTCGCGCCCTTCCTGTCCCGTATCGCGATATCTGAGCGCGGTATCACGGTCCGTCAGCGTGTATTTTTTGCGGCGGTAAAGCAGTAGGGCGTAAAGAACGAACACGAGAAATGCATGGGCTATCATCGGCCAGAACATTGCGGTCGTTGGTGACATGCTTTCTCCTCCAATCACAATAACGCTCCCCGATCCGGCGTGAATCGGGGAGCGCCAAATACTCAGACTATGTTGTTGCGGATTCGGTTCGAAAGATCAAACCGCGCCGGGGTAGTTCGGGCTTTCGCGGGTGATCGTCACGTCATGGGCGTGGCTTTCGCGCAAGCCCGCGCTGGAAATGCGCACGAAGGTGGCGCGCTCCTGGAATTCCTTGATCGTGCCGCCGCCGACATAACCCATGGCAGCCTTCAGGCCACCGGCCAGCTGGTGCAGGACGCCGGAGACCGGACCCTTATAGGGAACCTGACCTTCGATACCTTCCGGAACGAGCTTCAGCGTGTCACGCACTTCCGCCTGGAAATAACGGTCGGCGGAGCCGCGCGCCATGGCGCCAACGGAACCCATGCCGCGATAGGCCTTGAAGGAACGGCCCTGATAGAGGAACACTTCGCCCGGGCTTTCATCCGTGCCGGCCAAAAGCGAGCCGATCATGACGGCGGAGGCGCCGGCGGCAATAGCCTTCGCCAGATCGCCCGAGAACTTGATGCCGCCATCGGCGATGACAGGAATATCTGCAGCATTGGCCACTTCGACCGAGGCCATGATCGCAGCAAGCTGCGGAACGCCAACGCCGGCGACGATACGGGTGGTGCAGATGGAACCGGGGCCGATACCGACCTTGACGCCATCGGCGCCGGCATCGATCAGTGCCTTGGTGCCGTCAGCGGTCGCAACATTGCCGGCGATGATGCGAACGGAGTTCGACATCTTCTTGACCACCGAAACGGCATCGAGCACGCGCTGCGAATGGCCATGCGCGGTATCGACGACCAGAAGGTCAACACCGGCATCGATGAGGCGTTCTGCGCGCTCGATGGCATCGGCACCGACGCTGATGGCGGCAGCGGCGCGAAGACGGCCCTGCGCATCCTTGGTGGCGTTGGGGTTGAGCTGCGACTTCTCCATATCCTTGACGGTGATGAGGCCGACGCAATTGCCCTTTCCATCCACCACCAGCAGCTTTTCAATGCGGTGCTTGTGCAACAGACGGCGCGCTTCCTGCTGATCGACGCTGCTTTCCTTGACCGTGACAAGGTTTTCGCGGGTCATCAGTTCATAGATCTTCTGCTGCGGATCGGATGCGAAACGCACGTCGCGGTTTGTCAGAATGCCGACGAGACGGCCATTCTTGTGGCCGCCTGCACCGCCGTTTTCAACCACCGGAATGCCGGAAATGCCGTGCGCCTTCATCAAAGCCTGTGCTTCTGCCAGCGTGGCATCCGGGCCGATGGTGACCGGGTTGACGACCATGCCGCTCTCGAACTTCTTTACCTGCCGGACTTCTTCGGCCTGTTCGATGGGGGTAAGGTTGCGGTGGATGACGCCGATGCCGCCGGCCTGCGCCATGGCGATGGCAAGGCGGCCTTCCGTGACCGTGTCCATGGCGGAAGAGAGGATCGGCAGGTTGAGATCGATATCACGGGCAATGCGGGTGGCGATATTCGTCTGTCCCGGCATAACCTCGGAATGCCCGGGTTGCAGCAACACATCGTCAAATGTGAGAGCGTCCAAACCAGTGGGTGTTTGAATGATGCGTGCCATGACCAAATTCCTTCATAATGAAAATGCGTGGCCGTCCCGGAACGAAAAGTTCACCCCGGCGCCCTGCAAGGATTGCTTGGAAGTTGGCGAGGGCTGGTAACACGTTCATGACAGGAAGGAAATAGAAAAAACCCGGAATGACCTTCCGGGCTTATTCTGTTGCTGCATTGCAGCAGGCGTTAAAGAGCGTCCTGTGGATCCCTGTTCCGCACGACGCGCTTTAACTGCTTGTTTTTACGCATGTCGTTATCGCAAAACCGCTTAACGCTTTTGCGCGATATGCATCAGATGTCGAACTGGTAGGACTTCGGCACGAAACGGTACCCCGTATCCAGCTTTTCCGCGTAACCGACAGCCGGGAAAGGCATGTGATAGCCGAGGAACGGCAGCCGGTCCGTGGCGATCATGTCGTAGACCTTCTTGCGGGTTGCAGCTGCCGCCGTCTTGTCCATGTCGAACTTCACTTCCCAATCCGGCTTTTGCAGCGACAGGACGAAATGGTTGGCCGTATCAGCCGTCAGGATCAGCTGCTTGCCTTCCGATTCGACACGGAAGATCATGTGGCCCGGCGAATGGCCAAACGCAGCGATGCCGGTGATGCCGGAAACCACGTCAGCGCCGTCGCCGATGAAGGTCGCCTTTTCCGCCAGCGGTTTGACGTTGGCGATGACGCCCTTCTGGCCGCCTTCGGCAGGCGTGCCAACCCGCTTCTCGTCCGTCCAGAAATCATATTCCGCCTGGCCGAAAACATAACGCGCCTTGGAGAAGGCCGGCGCGCCCTTTTCCATCAATCCGCCAATGTGGTCGCCGTGCATGTGGGTCAGCACCACCACGGTCACGTCGTCAGGAGAGTAACCGGCAGCCGCCATGCCTTCGATAAGCCGGCCGTTACCGGCGCCACGGCCGGACTCGCCGAAACCCGTGTCGAACAGCACAAGGTCCGTGCCGGTATTTACGAGAACCGGCGAGAAGGAATTGACGAATTGCTCCTTCGGCAGAAAATTGTCTTCCAGCAACTTGCCGACGGTTTCCGCCGACTGATCGGTGCCGAAGGTCTCGCCCGGATTGGGCGCGGCGCGCGCGCCGTCCTTCACGACAAGCACTTCGAAATTACCAAGCTTGAAGCGATTGGTTTCAGGCGGCATGGCGTGTTTGATCTCCATGGAAGTTTGCGGCTGGTTCGTCTGCGCCGTTGCGGTGCGCGCCATCAGAAGCGGCGCGCCGAGAACGCTTGCTCCCGCCACACCGATAAGGCCGCGTCTGCTCATGCTCAAGGATTGAGTCATCATTTTTCTCCCGATTCTCGCCAATGTCACTTTGCCCAACGGACAATAGAGCGAGAAAGTTGCAAGAAAACCGGCCTCACGCAGGTTTGATCGGAACTTCAGAAATTGATAATTAACGTGTTGGCAAGTCGGCCCATCAGGCGTAGGAGGAACTGCGATACCATTGTCGCAGCGGAGAGCCGCAGGCAGCCTCATGAACCGCATCATTCCCCTGATCCTGGCAGTCGCTCTCTTCATGGAGCAGATGGACTCCACCGTCATCGCCACATCGCTTCCAGCCATTGCGGCCGATCTTCATGTGGGTCCGATCACGCTCAAGCTCGCACTGACGGCCTATATGGTGTCGCTGGCGATCTTCATTCCCATCAGCGGCTGGATGGCTGACAAATACGGCGCGAAGAAAATCTTCCGTTTCGCCATCGGCGTCTTCGTCGTCGGTTCGATCTGCTGCGCAGTCTCGTCATCGGTATTCGAATTCGTCGTTTCGCGCTTCCTGCAAGGTATGGGCGGGGCGATGATGACGCCCGTCGGCCGCCTCGTCCTCCTGCGGACGACGCAACGCAGCGAACTGGTTTCCGCCATGGCGCTTTTGACAATACCGGCGCTTGTCGGGCCTCTGACCGGCCCGCCGATCGGCGGCTTCATCACCACCTATTTTTCATGGCACTGGATTTTCCTCATCAACGTGCCCATCGGCGTCATCGGCATCTGGCTGTCGACGATCTTCCTGCCGGAAATCGAGACCACCAATCCGCCACCGATGGACGGCAAGGGTTTCGTGTTATCCGGTCTCGCAGCATCGGGCGTGGTTTTCGGCGTGTCGGTCGTCAGCCTTCCGGCACTGCCGCCCGCCATCGGCATCGCCTCGACGGTCATCGGTTTCATCTGCGGCTTTCTTTATGTGCGCCACGCGGCAAACCACCCTGCCCCCATTCTGGATTTCCGCATTTTCCGCAACCCGACATTCCGGGCGGCCACCGTTGGCGGCACCGCCTTCCGCATTTCCACGGGCGCCATTCCCTTCCTGATGCCGTTGATGTTGCAGATCGGTTTCGGGCTCAACCCGTTTCAGTCAGGCATGATCACCTTTGCCGGGGCAATCGGCGCGATCACCACGAAATTCATGGCCAAGCGGGTCTTTGCCGCAACGGGGTTCAGATCAACGCTGATCGGAGCCGGCATCGTCGGAGCCTTCACGACGCTCGCCAACAGCTTCTTCACGCCGGAAACGCCTTACCCACTTATCATGATCTGCCTGGTCACGGCGGGCTTTGCCCGTTCCTTCTTCTTTACCGGATCCAACGCGCTCAGCTATTCCGATATAGACGACAGCCAGGCAAGTCAGGCAACTTCGATGGCATCCGTGCTGCAACAGATCAGCCTTGCGCTCGGCGTGGCTTTCGCAGCCGCCATCCTGGAAGTCAGCAGCATGTTATCTGGCTCGCATCTGCAGCTCGCCGATTTCCACGTTGCCTTCACCATCGTGGCGCTCGTTTCGCTGTTTGCAATCGTGCCGATCATCCGCATGGACGCGCAAGCGGGCGCGGCCGTTTCCGGCCACCGCGGCAAGGTCTCACAACCGGCAGAGTGATTAGTCTTCGTCCGCCTCATCCACGTGCATAACGGACTGCGTTGCGGCTGTCCGGCCCTTGAAATGCTTGGCGAGCAGGAACATTTCGACCGATTCCGAGCGCGAGGACGCCGGCTTGATATGCAGGACCTGCTTGAAGTTCTTCTTCAGCATGTCGAGCAATGCCTTTTCCGTGCCGCCCTGGAAGGTCTTGGCAAGAAAATGGCCGCCTTCCGCCAGCACCTGAACCGCGAAATCGGCCGCGACTTCGCACAGATGCATGGTGCGGATGTGGTCCGTCTTCTGGTGGCCCGTGGTTGGCGCCGCCATGTCGGACAGTACCAGATCCGGCGTGCCTCCAACGGCCTCCATCAACTGGTCCGGTGCGGTCGGATCGAGGAAGTCGAGCTGCAGGATCTTCACGCCGGGGATGGGATCGATTTCGAGAAAATCGATAGCGGCGACGCGGATATCATCCTCGGTGGAATCCGTCACCTTAGAAGCGATCTGCGACCAGCTTCCGGGTGCCGCACCAAGGTCGATGATGCGGGTGGCACCCTTCAGGATCTGGTGCTTGTCGTTGATTTCCAGAAGCTTGAAGGCGGCGCGGGCGCGATAGCCTTCCAGCTTTGCGCGCTGCACATAGGGGTCGTTGATATGACGTTCCAGCCAGCGGCGCGATGAGGCCTTGAGCTTGGTCTTCTTGACCTTCTGACCGATCTTTCGGCCGGTGCGATTGGTGCTTGTGGGCGCCTTGCTCATGTCAAACCTTCCGTTCTGTCCTGCCGTGCCATCTGCATGCGCCTTATCCGGTTACGCCGCCATGCGCCGTCATCCGCCATCATATCCGTCAACAGGCCTTCGCGCAGCCCGCGATCGGCCACACGCATGCGCCGCGCCGGCCAGCGACGGCGAATGGCCTCGAGGATGGCGCAGCCGGCCAGAACCAGATCGGCCCTGTCAGGACCAATGCAGGCATTGGCGGCGCGGCCGGCAAAATCCCATGCCAGAAGCTTGTCCTGCATCGCCGTCACCTCGGTATCGGAAAGCCAGAGGCCATCCACCTTGCGGCGATCGTAGCGCGGCAGGTCGAGGTGAACGCCCGCAAGCGTCGTCACCGTACCCGAGGTTCCGATCAGGTGAAAATCCTCGTGATGCGCAAGCGGCGCCAGAGGCGGGCACTGGAAGGCATCCAGCAGCCCTTCGACTTCCCGCACCATGGCGGCAAACACATCCGGCGTCACATCGCGGCCGCCATGGCGTTCCGAGAGGGTAACAACGCCGACCGGCAACGATGTCCAGTGGGTGATGTGGTTGGCGAGCCGGTTGGAACGGTTTTCGCCGACCTTGATGACCGCGATTTCCGACGATCCGCCGCCTATATCGAACAGCACCACCGAACGGGCTTCACGCCCGACCAGGGAGGCGCAACCCGAAACGGCGAGACGCGCTTCCGTCTCGCGGCTGATGATCTCAAGCTTGAGCCCGGTTTCCCGGGTAACCCGCTCCAGAAACTCCTCGCCATTGGTTGCTGCCCGGCAAGCTTCGGTTGCGATGAGGCGCATACGCCTGATCGGGCGTCCAGCAAGTTTCGAGGAGCAGACCTTGAGAGCCTCCACCGCGCGATCCATGGCATCGTCTGAAAGACGGCCGGTCGATACCAGCCCCTCGCCCAGCCGGACGATGCGCGAAAAGGCATCGACGACCCGGAACTGGCCGGGCCGTGTCGGCTGCGCGATCAGCAGTCGGCAATTATTGGTTCCGAGATCGAGCGCCGCATACATGTCCGTTGCGAATTCGGAGCCATGCTCGTGATGGCGGGCGCCGTGACGGGCGGACATTTCGGATTGTTGCCGGTGCGGTTCCTGAGCCGTCCCATTGGCGCGACCGTTCTGCTTACCGACATGTCGGGGCGCATGGGAGGGAACCAGCGGGCGACCCTGCGGATCGCGGCTGCGCGGATCACGGTGAGCCCGCTTGCGGTTACGCGACTTGCGACCACCGGCAGGCGGCACGGAGGATGGATTGGTGGCATCCGTTGCGACGACAGCCTCTGGCTGTTCACTGGCAGCAGGCGGCGTCTGATGGGAGGTGCCTTTGCCACGGGAACGCCGACGCCGCTTTCTTTTGCGCGGTTCGGCATCCGGCTCGAGAGCCGATACATAGGGGGAACCGGCCGGAACATCCGCGGCAACATCATGCGACAGCACAGCAACGTCACGGGGTTTACCGTCACGCCTGTTTTTCTTGCCACGACGGGATCGCTTCGCTTTCCCTTTGTTTGCCACCGACGCCCCTTGTTCCGACGGCTTTGGGCCGTTTCCGGGGTCGATCACTGTCTTGTCCATTTCGCCGCGCACAAGCGTAGACGCTATGCTGCTGGCTTTCATAAGGTTTCGTTGGGCGGACAATACCAGCGCAAGAGATTTTAGCCAAATGGTTTTTGGAAGGGAGGAAACCGCACAGTCGACGCGCAGCAAAGACATGCGCTTGCGATAACCCAAATCGGGTTTGAAATCGCTGCAATGATTTTCAGGAATTTTAGGAAATTGGAGATGGTACGGTTGGGGGGTCTCGAACCTCCGACCTCAGGTGCCACAAACCTGCGCTCTAACCAACTGAGCTACAACCGCACATCAAACGCCGAACCGGCGCCACGGGGGGTGACATAAAAGGTGTTTTCGCTATTTGCAAGTCCTTCAGCGAATTTTGCGAAAAAAGGCTTGGAAAGGCAAGCCGTTTTCATGGCGCCAGAGCTGGCAACAGTCGATAGCCGGGTATACCGCTTGCAATCTGGAACGGGGCCAGAACGGGTCTCGCCGGGCCTGTTCATGTTAACTCTATTTGGCGATTCATTCAGGCGGCGGTGGACCGCGCCGCCCTGTGAAGTTATTTAAAATTCTGTTAACGTGGTGCCTCAGCGGGTTTACGTTTCAGCTTCATGAGGAAGCCGAAAGCCTCGCAAGGTCCGGTAGTGCCAGAATAGGTTTCGACATGCCCCCCGTCCAGTATCCCTTTATCGATATCGCAGTGCATGAACGGGTGCGCGAAGGTTTCGGGCGCGGCGAGGCGATGGCTTTGTTCTCGCTCGATCTTCAGAGCGCGCTCTGGGCCAATGGGCGCGGTGCAGCGCTGTTCGGCACGCCGATGGTCTATGATTTTCTGGAACAGGGGCCCAAACGGCAGGACGTGACCTTCCGGCAGCTGGCCGCGACGGCGGCGCGTCTTTCGAAGACGGGCGACAGCCTGCCGTTTACCATTCGTATCAATGCGGGCTTCCGCAGCCTTGCCGTTACCGCCAAGGTGGAAATCATCGAGGCCGAACCGGGCCAGCCTGCTATTCTGTTTTCCGCCCTCACCGATCAGGCCGCACCCGACACGGCGGAATGCGCAAGGCGCATGATTGAAGGCTTTGACGATCCCGATATCCATATCGCTGTCATCAATGGCGATAACGAGGTCGTTGCCGCTTCGGCCAAGTTTGCGTCGCTCGGCATCACGCCGCATACGGCAAGGACGCTGGTTAGGATGGCCGCAGGTCAGGCTGGCCACCTCGTCAAACGGCCCGTGCCGACCGGCAAGGGTTACATGCCCGCCGCCGCCGGCCAGATCACGATATCGCCAGAACTCAATCTGTTGTTCGTGGTCGAAACCGCGCTCGGGACACTCGATCCCGTTAACGGATTTGCCGAAGACAAGCCGCAGGAAACCCCGGCCGCCGCCCAACCGGCTTTGCCGGTTGCCGAGACCGCGCCTGTTGCCGCAACGGCTGCCTCGTTCGATTCCGTGCTCGACGCCGTCGCCGGGATAGAAGATGTGGAGGACGTGCCGGAACTGCCTTCCGACGTCGAAGACGAAGTGACGGTGGAACAGGATGAGGAAACCGTCCTGCCATTGCTTGCAGCAGAAGAAGAAACGGATGCTCCGGCGGATGTCCCGCTGGAGGATGCCGATACGGCTGCGAATGCGGCGACGACGGACGATATTGCCGATATCTTCGAACTGGATACGGATGAGGCAGAGGTTCCGGCAGCTGGCCAGGATTCCAGCGAAGACCATACCGAACAGGCCCCGGACGTGGAGCGCGCAGAGGCGGAAGATGAGGTAGCTGAAACAATGGCGGCGCAGGACGCTGCACCCGTTGAAGAGGATCTCCCGGCGGCCGTGGAACCGACCGACGAACCCCAGCCTTTTGTCTTCGACGCCGGTGCGCGTGCATCCCGTTTCGTCTGGAAAATCGATGCCGAGGGCCGCTTCAGCTCGATCTCGCACGAATTTGCGGAGGCTGTGGGCGCGAAGGCGGCAGCTGTCGAAGGCATGAGTTTTGCCGATGTGGCGGCACTGTTCAATCTCGATCCGGAAGGCAAGATTCGCGAGCTTCTCGGCCGCCGTGATACCTGGTCTGGCAAGACGATCTATTGGCCGGTTGAAGGCACGTCCCTGATGGTGCCGATCGATCTCGCCGCCCTTCCCACCTATACGCGCTCGCGCGAATTTGACGGTTTCCGTGGTTTCGGCATCGTGCGGCTGGCCGATGCCGCAGAGGATCCGCACGCCACCGGCCTCACCTTCCTGCACGGCGAAGACATCCTTCAAACCGAGGTTTTGCCGCAGCCGGCTGCCGAGGATGAAGACGAGGAATTGCTGGCTTTTCTCGATGAGCTCGATGAGGAAACCCCGGCCGCTGAAGATGCGCCAGCCGAGATTTCGGACGAAGAGCGGCCCCACGATTACAGCCCGCCGGAATTCGAAGTGCCGGCCTTGGCAATCGTACCGACCCCGGAACCAGAGCCGGAGCCAACCTACTCCGACAAGGTCGTCCATCTGGAAGAGCGCCGCTGGCGCTCCCGCGAGGGCCTGACCGCAGGCGAGCAGGCCGCCTTCCGCGAAATCGGCCGGACGCTGGCACCCGTAGATGCCGTTTCAGACGAGGGCCCGAAGGCGGAAGAAGACGCTCCTTCTACCGATCCGGCTGCACAGCACGTCCAAGACGATATCGACGCGGTAACACAGGTGGACCTGCTGCCCGTGCTGGAAGAAGACGTTAATGCCGCAGAACCGGCTGAGGAAGACGATCTCTTCGCGGACTATGTTCGCGGCGAACGCCCTGCGGCCACGAACAAGCCTGCCGATGAAATCCAGATCGAAGAAAAGACAGTCGCCTTCACCGAGGTGGTACCGGCGGCCGATATCGCCGCTGCGATGGTTAGCCCACCGCTGCGACCCGCCGATGCGCTGAGCGCCGAAACGCTGGACCAGATGCCCGTGGCACTGCTGGTGCATGCCGGTGACAGGCTGATCCATGCCAATCCGGATTTCCTGCGGCTGACGGGCTACGGCTCTCTTGATGAATTGGACGAGGTCGGTGGACTGGAAGCCCTGCTGCAACGGCAGGAGCTTGAGGATATGCCTGATAACGAAGGCGGCATGGTCGTCGTCAGCGCCGAAAATGACATCATTCCGGTCAAGGCACGGCTGCAATCCATCCGCTGGGAAGACACCAAGGCGCTGATGCTGTCGCTGGTTCCGCTGGAAGAAAAGCAGGCACCGGTTACGGCAGCCAACGAGAATACGTCAGCGGCGGAAACCGCGAGTGCCGACACAGGCAGCGTTTCCGTATTGCAAGGCGAAGTCGAAGAACTGCATTCCATTCTGGAAACGGCAACGGATGGCGTGGTGCTTTTGGGAGACGACGGCGAAATCCGTTCGCTCAATCGCTCCGCCAGTGCGCTATTCAACTACGACAATGGCGAAATCGCAGGAAAGCCCTTCGTCACCCTGTTTGCGCATGAGAGCCAGCGCGCGGTGCTGGACTATCTTTCCGGCCTTGCCAATAACGGTGTCGCCAGCGTGCTGAACGATGGCCGCGAGGTGATCGGCCGCGAGGCATCCGGCGGTTTTCTGCCGCTGTTCATGACGATCGGGCGGCTCAAATCCTCGCACGGCTATTGCGTGGTCATCCGTGACATCACCCAGTGGAAGCGCACGGAAGAAGAGTTACGCAACGCCAAGCGCGCGGCGGAAACCGCCAATGCGCACAAGACCGATTTTCTTGCGCGTGTCAGCCACGAAATCCGCACGCCTCTCAACGCCATCATCGGCTTCGCGGACATGATGGCGACCGAGCGTTTCGGGCCGATCGGTCATCCGCGTTATGTGGAATATTCCAATGATATCGGACGTTCGGGCCGGCATGTGCTCGATATCGTCAACGACCTCCTCGACATCTCCAAGATCGAAGCCGGTCAGATGGATGTCGATTTCATCGCGGTTCCGCTGAACGAGACGGTGGCCGAGGCGGTCTCGCTGGTGCAGCCGCAGGCCAACAATCAGCGTGTCATCATCCGCACGGCGCTTTCGCAATCCGTTCCACAGATCGTTGCCGACCTGCGCTCGATCAAGCAGATCGTGCTCAACATCCTGTCGAACGCCATCCGCTTCACGCCATCAGGCGGCCAGATCGTGGTTTCCACCGCCTATGAGGCCAATGGCAGCGTCGCGCTGCGTATCCGCGACACCGGCATCGGCATGACCCGAGCTGAGCTGGAACAGGCCATGAAGCCGTTCCGGCAGGTGGCGTCATCGGGCAAGCGCGTGCGCGGCGATGGCACCGGGCTCGGCCTTCCCTTGACCAAGGCGATGGTGGACGCCAACCGTGCGAACTTCTCCATCACCTCGACACCGAACGAGGGAACGCTGGTGGAAATTACCTTTCCATCGCAGCGGGTTCTTGCCAACTAAGGCCATGCGGGCGTAGCAATGCGGGAACCGCCGGCTAAACGGACAGCCGGTTGAGGCTTTCGCAGGACAGCAGGCTGGCATTTCCATGACGGTTTCCATTCCGGCAACAAGACGCGTTTCATTGTTGCCCATCACGGCGGTCATCGTCGCAGCCATCGCCGCCATGCCTGTTCTGGCGGTCTTCTGGCTGGCGCTGACCGGCAGCACGGAAGGATGGCAACACCTTCTAGCCAATGTTCTGCCGCGCGCCGGGTTTCGAACCTTCCTGCTGCTGGCGATGACGGCCGCAACGACGGCATTCTTCGGCATTGTCTGCGCCTGGCTCGTCACCACATTCGAATTCCCTTTGCGGCGGGTATTGTCGGCGGCACTTGTCCTGCCGCTCGCCATTCCCTCGTATCTGGCAGCCTATGCTTTCGGCGAGTTCCTGGATTTCACCGGCCCGGTACAAAGCGCCCTTCGCGCCGTCTTCGGCTATCACAGCATCCGCGACTACTGGTTTCCGGACGTACGCTCGCTTGGCGGCGCCGTGGTGGTTCTGAGTTCGGTGCTTTACCCTTATGTCTATCTCTCGGCCCGCGCCGCCTTTTCCATGCAGGGACGGTTTGCGGCCGAAGCTGCGCGCACGCTTGGTGCGAAACCGCTTGGCGTATTCTTTTCCGTGCAATTGCCAATGGCGCGGCCGGCGATCGCCATCGGTCTTTCGCTGGTTCTGATGGAAACGCTGAACGATATTGGCGCTGTCGAATATCTCGGTGTCCAGACGCTGACTTTCACGATTTACGAGACCTGGCTCAATCGCGGCAATCTTGCCAATGCCACACAGATCGCCGCCGTCATTCTGCTCATCGTTGGTGCGTTGATCTTCATCGAACGCAATGCCCGCGAAAAACAACGCTTTGCCGCTCCAAAAGCCACGACCATGGCGCAACGCCACCGGTTGAAAAGCCTTCGCGGCTGGCGGCGCTGGTCTGCAAGCCTCTTCTGCGTCGCTCCTGTGGCGAGTGGTTTCCTCATTCCCGTCATCGTTCTTGGCGGTTACGCCGCAAAAAGGCTGGATGCGCTGTTTGCGCCGAAGCTGCTGAAAGCGCTCGGTCACAGTCTCGAGGTCTCGCTTTCCGCCGCCTTCGTCACCCTGATTGCGGCTTTCGTATTTTCCTATGCCATCCGCACCGAGCGCTCGCGCACGTCAAAGGTGGCCGCGCGACTTGGCTCCATGGGATATGGCGTGCCGGGAACGGTGCTCGCCATCGGCGTGCTCATTCCCCTGGCCGGTCTCGACAATCACGTCGACGGGTTTGTCCGCTCCCATTTCGGATTTTCGAGCGGCCTGCTGCTGTCAGGCACTGCCTTTGCCATCATCTACGCCCATTCGGTGCGCTTCATGACCATGGCGGAGGGAACGCTTGATGCCGGGTTCCAGAAGCTCTCGCCGCATATCGACATGGCCTCGCGAACGCTTGGGCGCAACCGGTTGCAGACACTGTTCAAGGTGCTGTTGCCGAATATGCGGCCTGCGGCGCTGACAGCCTTTCTTCTGGTACTGATCGAATCCATGAAGGAGCTGCCGGCGACGATCCTGCTGCGGCCCTTCGGCTTCAACACGCTCGCCACGCTGGTCTATGAAGACGCGTCCCGCTCAAGGGTGCAGGATGCCGCCGTGCCGGCGATCATCATCATCATTGCCGGGCTTATCCCCGTGCTTCTCGTGTCGAAATCGATGGATCATCCGGAAAACCGCTGAAGGCAACCCGCATGGCGGCAAAAAGAAAGGCGGCCTCTCGGCCGCCTGTATTAGTTGTGCTTTTTTAACGAGAGAAAGGGGGACAACCTCGCCATATGGAAATTATCAATCCCGGCTATCTAAAGTTTGACAGCCCTGCGTTGGGATTTACTTTCCGCCAACTCCTATTAACAAGCGGTTAAAACCAAAATCGATCAATTACCGACGATAATTCCTATTTTGAGACCGTAAAAGTCAAAAACTAAATTACAGGTTTCTAATTTTATCGACGCCTCAACAGTAACGCGTAGAAATCGGAGAGGAATATTCGATCAGTTGCGCGCGGCTGCGTGTTCGTCCTTCATCCGCTGGAGTTCCGTGCGTTTGGAGGCGATGGAAGCGACAATCACGCCGATTGTGACAAGCCCGATAAGGATCGTGCAGATGGCGTTGATCTCAGGTGTGACACCAAGACGAACCTGCGAATAAATCTTGATCGGCAGCGTCGTCGCACCTGGACCGGTAGCGAAACTTGCGATCACGAGATCATCGAGCGACAGCGTAAACGCCAGCATCCAGCCGGCGATGACGGCCGGGAAGATCAGCGGCAGGGTAATTTTGAAGAAGGTCTTGACCGGCGGGCAGCCGAGATCGAGCGCTGCTTCCTCGAGGCTGCGATCAAAGGTCAACAGACGCGACTGCACGACGATTGCCACATAACACATGGTGAAGGTGGTGTGGGCGATAACCACCGTCCAGAAGCCGCGATCCACCCCGACGGCCACGAACAGCAAAAGCAGCGACAGACCGGTAATGACCTCCGGCATGACGAGCGGCGCATAGATCATGCCCGAAAACAGCACGCGTCCCGGAAAGCGCGCAAAGCGCGTCAGAGACAGCGCCGCCAGCGTTCCGAGGATGGTGCCGATGGTGGCGCTCAAAATACCGACACGAAGCGTCACCCAGGCTGCATCCATCAGCCCCTGGTTCGACCACATGGACTTGTACCATTGCAGCGAAAATCCGCCCCAGACGGTGACCAGCTTCGAGGCATTGAAGGAATAAACGATCAGGATGATGATCGGGATGTAGAGAAAGGCAAAACCGAGGGTCAGGACGGTGATGTCGAATTTTCCGCGTTTCATGGCCTCACCCGACTTTCTTCTGCTGGTTCTGGAAGATGGCGATGGGCACCACCAGCAACAGTAGAAGCAGCACCGCAACGGCGGATGCCAGGGGCCAGTCGCGGTTGCCGAAGAATTCAGTCCAGAGGGTCTTGCCGATCATCAGCGTCTGCGCACCGCCAAGCAGATCGGGAATGACGAATTCGCCGGTTATCGGGATGAAACAGATCATCGACCCGGCCACCACGCCCGGCAGCGACAGCGGGAAGGTAATCTTCCAGAAGGCTTTCCAGGGCGGGCAACCCAGATCGGCCGCCGCTTCCAGAAGCGTATTGTCGAATTTTTCCAGCGCCGAATAAAGCGGCAGCACCATGAACGGCAGATAGGAATAAACGATGCCGATGAAGATCGCCGTCTCGGTGCGGAAGATATTGACCTGCTGGTCCGGCCCCAGAAAACCGAGCCATTGGAACAGCACCGTCAGCAGACCTTCGGGCTTCAGAATACCGATCCAGGCGTAAACGCGGATCAGGAACGAGGTCCAGAACGGCAGGATGACCAGCATCACCAGCGTCGGGCGGATGGATGACGGCGAACGCGCCATGGCAAGAGCCATGGGATAACCGATCAGCAACAGCAGGAAGGTGGAGATGAATGCGATGCGCAGCGACGAGAGATAGGCGTCGATGTAGAGCGGGTCTTCCGTCAGAAACAGGTAGTTTTCGAAATCCAGCTGCGAGAAGAACGCGCCAAGCTTCGAAAACCCTTCGAAGACTGGCGTATAGGGCGGCATGGATATCGCCGTATCCGAAAGCGATATTTTGAAAATGATGAAAAAGGGCGCTGCAAAAAACAGCATCAGCCAGAAATAGGGAACCGCGACGACCAGCCATCGCCAGGGACTTTGCCGGTTTTCAGGAGTGGTGATCGCCATAAAAGCCCCCCTCAGTGCGTTAGCACAAGACCGGAATCCTGTTTCCAGTTCAACCACACCATATCGCCGAAGGTGATCGGGCGATCCACGAGACGCGAGACATTCGCCTGCGCTGCACGGATGACACGGCCATCGGCAAGCTTGACGATGAACACCGAGAAGTCACCGAGATAGCCGATATCCCAGACTTCGCCATAAGCGGAATTGACGGCGCTGTCGGTGGGTTGATCGAGCGAGATGCGGACCTTTTCCGGGCGGATGGCGAAAGCCACCCGGCTTCCGGTGACCGCGGCGCATTCCTGCTCCACGGCAACTGTCAACCCGTCGCAATCGAGTGTCACCAGTCCCGGCTTGCCGATATCGGACGCGTTAGTGACGACATTGGCGTCGAAAATATTGATGTCGCCGATGAAATCCGCCACGTAACGGCTGTTCGGCGCTTCGTAGATCTCGGCAGGTGTTGCCACCTGCACCACAATGCCCTTGTCCATGACCGCGATCCGGTCCGACACCGTCATTGCCTCTTCCTGGTCATGGGTGACGATCAGGAAGGTGAGGCCGAGATTGGTCTGGATGTCCATCAGCTCGAATTGGGTTTCCTCGCGCAGCTTCTTGTCGAGCGCACCGAGCGGTTCATCCAGCAAAAGCACCTTCGGCCGCTTTGCAAGCGAGCGGGCAAGCGCCACGCGCTGCCGCTGGCCGCCCGAAAGCTGGCTCGGCTTGCGCTTGGCAAACTCGCTGAGCTTGACGAGCCGCAGCATTTCCTCGACCCGCGAGGATATTTCTGCCTTGGGCAGACCGTCCTGCTCCAGACCGAAGGCAATGTTCTTCTCCACCGACATATGCGGGAAAAGGGCGTAGGACTGAAACATCATATTGGTCGGGCGCTTGTAGGGCGGCACGCCGGAAATATCCTTGCCCTGAAGGAGAATACGCCCATTGGTCGGTTCCTCGAAACCGGCCAGCATGCGCATCAGCGTGGTCTTGCCGCAGCCGGAAGGACCGAGCAGCGAAAAGAACTCCCGCTCGTAAATATCGAGCGTCAGATTATCGACGGCGACGAAATCGCCAAACCGCTTGGTGACGTTTTCAAACCGGATGAAGGGAACCGCATCGGGATTGTCCCAAGGGCTAAATTTGCGTTTGACCGGCCCCAGAGTTTTCGCCATTCACCCTACCCTCAAATCCCGTTGATTTTGTAGATTTGAGCATCGGATTTCCCGAAAACCGCGTCACACTTTTCGGTCCGATGCCATGAGGCGGGCAGCGCCGGCAGGTTGCGTGACCTGCCGGCAAGGTATCAGAGAAACAGGCCCGCCGGCCGTTTCTCAACCAGCGCGCGGAGCTATCAGCTACCGGTCTTTATCTGCGTCCAGACACGGTTCAAGACGCGCTGTTCCTTCGGTCCGTAGGGTGAGATGGTGAAGAGCTTCTTCATCGTCTCGGCATTGGGGTAGACCGCCGGGTTCTTGGCAACCGACGGATCCATCAGCGCCTGCGAGGCAAGGTTGCCGTTCGCATACTGAACATAGTTGGACGCCTTGGCGATGACTTCCGGGCGCATCAGGTAGTTTATGAAGGTGTGAGCTTCCTCGACATTCTTGGCATCCGCCGGGATGGCAAGGTTGTCGAACCACATATAGGTGCCTTCCTTCGGGATGACGTAGTTCACCTCGACGCCGTTCTTGGCTTCTTCGGCACGCTTTTTCGCCTGAAGAATGTCACCCGACCAGCCGATCGTGATGCAGCTGTCGCCATTTGCCAGCTCGTCGATATAGGCGGAGGAGTTGAAGGTCTTCACGAAGGGACGGATCTTCGAATAGACGGCACCGCCCGCTTCCAGATCGGCCGTTTCCTTGCTGTCCGGGTTCTTGCCGAGGTAATTCATCGCGATGGCGAAGGTCTCGTCCGATGCATCGAGAATATTGATGCCACAGGATTTCAGCTTTTCGGCATTTTCCGGCTTGAAGAGAATATCCCAGCTGTCGACCGGAACATCACCGAGAGCCGCCTTCACCTTGGCGACGTTATAGCCGATGCCTGTTGTGCCCCACATGTAGTTCACGGCATACTCGTTGCCGGGGTCGTATTTCGCCAGACGCTCGGAGACATCCGGCCACATGTTCTTCAGATTCGGCAACTTGGACTTGTCGAGTTTCTGGAAAACACCGGCATTGATCTGGCGGGCAAGGAAGGGGCCTGTCGGCACCACCACGTCGTAGCCGGAGCTGCCGGCCAGAAGCTTCGTTTCCACGAGTTCGTTGCTGTCGAATACATCGTAAACGACCTTGATGCCGGTTTCCTTGGTGAAATCGGTAAGGATCGATTCGTCGATATAATCCGACCAGTTAAAGACGTGAACGACCTTCTCCTGGGCCATTGCCGAGCCTGCAGCAACGAGCGCCGTCGTGAGAGCCAAAGTGAAACGGAGCGAACGGTTTTTCATGATTTCTCCTGTTAACGCATCCTCGTGACGGAAGCGTGATCCCCTTTTTTAGTGAGACTAGAAAGGAAAACAAAAGGGAGCAAGCGGGAAATGTGCAGCACAGCATTTTCAACCGAATGTGTTCCACCGGGAAAAAAGTGATGCGAAACCTCTACTGGAAGTCGAAAACACTAAGACCGGTCACCATTTCGTCCAGGCCGAGCGGCCTCGTCAGCGGGGCCTCCGCCCGCGACAGACAGCCCTGCCTTTCACACAGCCGGCACGAGGGACCAATGGCAATGGTCGGCCCGCCTGCGCCGGCAGCCCCGTAGACCGTCTCCCCGGCCTGGGCGAGATCGCAGCCCAGAAGCACGGCCGTTCGCCGCACCCTTTCGCCGAAACCGGCCTGCGGGCCTTCAAGTGTGCGCGACACAGTCAGGAAGGCGTCACCGTCAGGCATCTCCACCGGCTCCACCAGCACCTGCCCCGGCTGGGCAAAAGCTGCGTGGATATTAAGACGCGGACAAAGGCCGCCAAACCGTGCCCTCGGGAAACCCCCGGCGCCCGCAAGACGGAAACGGTTGCCGGCATTGTCAGTCTCCATCAAAAAGAACGGGATTGCCGCAGCCGTCGGCCTTTGCAGGCTGACGAGCCTGTTGGCGGCCTGTTCGAACGACACATTGAAGCGTGATCGCAGGACATCGAGATCGTATTTCGCGCGCTGGGCGGCACTCAAAAACGCACCATAGGGCATCATCAGGGCATGGGCGGCATAACGCGCCAGCTCGAAGCGGGCGATGCGCCGTGCCTCCTCCCCCTTCAGGCCAAGCGTCTCCAGCTCAGCGCCAATCTCCTCTCGAAGCGCCAGAAGACAGGTTTCCATCGCCATTTCC
The DNA here is from genome assembly GCF_030818995.1 of Agrobacterium sp. SORGH_AS_0745. Classification (NCBI taxonomy): domain Bacteria; kingdom Pseudomonadati; phylum Pseudomonadota; class Alphaproteobacteria; order Hyphomicrobiales; family Rhizobiaceae; genus Agrobacterium; species Agrobacterium sp. SORGH_AS_0745. Next base: position 1,272,250 of record NZ_JAUTBI010000003.1, on the reverse strand, counting down.
CTGAGCTGATCCGGCTGCGACAGGCGCTCGGACAAAAACAGCCGCATGGAATGGCGGTCATAACGCCGCCGCAGATTGGGCATGGCATGGACCGGCAGAGTTCTGACCACGATACCGTGGTTTTTCTGAAGCCATGCGCGAAGGCCCGCGGCGAGATCTTCGCCCGCCGACAATTGCTTGTGGAGTTCTTCTGCCGCCGCATCGATGGAATGGACATAGGCCGGCCGGTTTTCAAAGACGTGCCGCACCTCGTCTATCGGCAGGCGGGTGGAGGAAAGCGCCGTCTCATGTCCTTCGCGCGCCAGAAGATCCGAGAGGTCGGAAAGGCGCTGCGCCTGTTCCCGATACGCCCTGTACAGCTTGACGACGCCACTTGCCGCATTGGGCGCGGCATCTGCCACCTCGATCAGCTCCTGCGGCGACGGCACCTCGCCCACCAAGAGCGGATCGGCGAAGACCTCTCGCAATTGCCCGGCGGAACCGGCACTCTCGCCTTGCAGGTCGTCCAGATCCACCTTGTAGACTGAAGCGAGCTTCAAGAGCAGCTGCACGGTCAGCGGCCGCTGATTGCGCTCGATGAGATTGAGGTAGGAAGGCGAGATCGCCAGCGCCTCGGCCATGGCCGTTTGCGTCAGCGCCAGACCGTTGCGAATACGACGTACGCGCGGGCCAGCAAAAATCTTGTTTTCCGACACAGCCTCAACCTCACATCGAAAGACTCATACAAGTCTGTTACAAAATCGCCGGGCATGAGGCTTTTACAAAATTTACAATTTTACAGCTCCGCCCTGTCATGCACACTACAGCATAACCTCTTTCAAGTCACTGTTTTTATGTTTGTTCTGGCGCTCAAACTCATGAAAATGTAAATGTAGTCACATCGAACGGCGCTTCACACAGTTGAAGATAGCACGTTTCTGAAACCGCACTTATCATGGGAGAGAGAAGTATGACGGATTTTTACAAACTTGTTCCGGGCGCACCGCAGGGACGCTTCGACGGCATTGAGCGCACTTATACCGCCGCCGACGTGGAGCGGTTGCGCGGCTCCGTTGAAATCCGCCATTCGCTGGCCGAGATGGGTGCCAACCGGCTGTGGAAGCTGATCAACGAAGAGAATTTCATCAATGCGCTCGGCGCGCTTTCCGGCAACCAGGCCATGCAGATGGTTCGCGCCGGGCTGAAGGCGATCTATCTTTCCGGCTGGCAGGTTGCGGCAGATGCCAACACGGCCTCCGCCATGTATCCGGACCAATCGCTCTACCCCGCCAATGCGGCGCCAGAGCTTGCAAAGCGCATCAACCGCACCTTGCAACGGGCAGACCAGATCGAGACGGCAGAGGGCAAGGGCCTTTCGGTCGACACGTGGTTCGCGCCGATCGTTGCCGATGCGGAAGCAGGTTTCGGGGGACCGCTCAACGCCTTCGAGATCATGAAGGCATTCATCGAGGCCGGTGCAGCCGGTGTTCACTATGAAGACCAGCTGGCATCTGAAAAGAAGTGCGGCCATCTCGGCGGCAAGGTTCTGATCCCCACGGCGGCGCATATTCGCAACCTGACGGCGGCACGACTTGCAGCCGACGTCATGGGCGTGCCGACGCTGGTCATCGCCCGCACCGATGCGGAGGCAGCCAAGCTTTTGACCTCTGACATTGACGAGCGCGACCAGCCCTTCGTTGATTATGATGCCGGCCGCACCGTAGAGGGCTTCTATCAGGTGAAGAACGGTCTTGAACCCTGCATCGCCCGTGCGGTGGCCTATGCGCCCTATTGCGATCTGATCTGGTGCGAGACCTCCAAGCCAGATCTCGAGCAGGCGCGCAGGTTTGCCGAGGGCGTGCACAAGGTGCACCCCGGCAAGAAGCTGGCTTACAATTGCTCGCCGTCGTTCAACTGGAAAAAGCACCTCGACGACGCGACGATTGCCAAGTTCCAGCGCGAACTCGGGGCGATGGGCTACAAGTTCCAGTTCATCACGCTGGCCGGCTTCCACCAGCTGAATTACGGCATGTTCGAACTGGCGCGCGGCTACAAGGAGCGGCAGATGGCGGCCTATTCCGAGCTTCAGGAAGCGGAATTCGCGGCCGAGGTTAACGGCTACACCGCCACCAAACACCAGCGCGAAGTCGGCACCGGCTACTTCGACGCTGTGTCGCTGGCAATCTCGGGCGGCACGTCTTCGACCACCGCCATGAAGGAATCCACCGAGCACGACCAGTTCCGCCCGGCGGCGGAATAAACTGGAAAACTGCCCTTCCCTTGAACGGGAAGGGCTTGCAAATCGCATCAAGAACCCCAACCAATAAAGAGAGGAGAAATGCCATGAATGCCCATAACCCCATCAAGACCCACGTCAAGGAACGCGCCGAGGAGCAGTCCTCCGCCATGACGCAGGATCAACAGGTCGCCATCCGCATGCTGGCCAACGATCTGCACCGCCTCAATCAGGCCGTCATGAAGGCCGTTGAGGCCGGTGTTTCCGTTGAACTCGTCCGCTCAGCCCGCCATCACGGCGGGGGCGGCAACTGGGGCGATCTTCTGATCCCGGTCATCGTTGCGCAGGGAAGTGCTGCTGCGTGACACCGCTCATGCCGGACGGCTTTTTCGTCCGGCGTACAAATCGGAATGTCGCTTGATGAGACGCGTCATCCGGTCCGCCACCGTCCGTATATCGCGGCGGTGGCGATCGTCATTGTTCATGACGATCCACTGATTGTGACGAAGCGCTTCGATTTCGTCACCCTCACGCATCAGCCCCGCATCGGCATCGCCCACGAAACACGGCAGCACGGCAACCCCTGCCCCGGCCAGCGTGAGATCGAGCAGTGCCGTTGGCCTGTTGACGGTCACCACGATATTGTCCCGCCGGTTTTCATGCGGCCAGCGCAGGTAGGCGGAAATGGCGTTTTCTTCCGCCACCGCCAACCACCGGTCTGAAACGGAGCTGGCGGCGTTGCGCAACCTGTAGGGCGCATAGGCCACCTCCCCCGTCTTGATGGCAGCGAGGTTGCGTTCCTCGGGCTCGAAAGCGCGAATGCCGATGTCGTTTTCACGGTGCGCCAAAGACGCCCTTTGTTCGGCGATGAAAAGATCGATGCGGAAATCGTCGCGATCCGTGCAGATGGCGGAGAAATTTACTGCAAGCAGCCAGGCATTCCAGGTGCCGACGGCAATGCGCACGACGGAAGAGGCCGACGACGCCTTTTGCCATCCCTCGATATCCTTTGCCGCGTTTTCCATCGCCTGAAGGCGGTCAAACAGCGCGCGGCCATCCGGTGTCAGCGCGTATCCCGTCTGGCTGCGCTGGAACAGCGCCTTGCCGATACGTTCCTCCAGTTCGACCATGCGTCGCCCGATAGTCGCAGGGCTCAAACCCGTCAGCGCCGCAGCACCCGTCAGGCCGCCGCTGCGTGACACATCGAGGAAAAGTTGGTATGAATCCCAAGTGACGTTTTTCATTTATGAAAAACGTAGCGCATTTTCTTGCGCAGATAAATCAAAAAACGGCGTGCATCATGGCCCTCCGCAACATGGAGAGTGACATGCACGTATTTTATTCAGCATTGGCCATCATCGAAAACCAGACTCCGCGCACGCGGCGGGAAGCCATCCGGCAGGAAGAGAAATTCTATGCCGATATGGCCGAGGCATCCTGGCCGTGGCGGCTGTTTATCGCGGTTGCTGCAAGGGCGAAAGCGAAGAGCCTGACCTTAATAAAAAAGGGCGATCAGGGCAGCCACGGCACCGGCTGCGATTGCAGTCAGGCGAAAGGCCAACTGCCTGCTCTCGCTTTCGGCGCGGGCGATGGCAATGGCGCGAGGGCGGCGATGTGCGGATCTGTTCATGCGCGGGCTCCTGACGAAAAACTCAACCGACCCATGCCCTGTTAAGAGCCTCCAGCATGACATCATGTACAGCGGAACCACAACGAGATTCGGCTTTGCTGGCATTCTGTCAGGATGACCCGTGCCCATTAACAAGGTGTTAATACGAGCGGTTTCAGGCGAATTCACCTGCTGCCTGACCGGAGGCCCAGGCCCACTGGAAATTATAACCGCCCAGCCAGCCGGTCACGTCAACACATTCGCCGATGAAATAGAGGCCCGCCACGGTTTTCGCTGCCATGCTGCGGGAATCGAGGCCGGTCGTATCCACGCCGCCAAGTGTGACTTCCGCCGTGCGATATCCCTCGGAACCGGCTGGCTTGATCTGCCAGTCCTGCACCTCATTCGCCAAGGTCGCCAGAGCCTTGTCTGACATATCGGCAAGGTTGCCGGTCAGCCCCGATTTTTCGACGACATACTGCGCCAGCCGTTTCGGCAGGATTTCCGCAAGAGCGGTCTGGGCCGACTGGCGGCCGTTCTTCTGTTTCGCTTCCTTTAGCAAGGCGACGATATCGCGCGCAGGCTCCAGTTTCAGGCGGATCGTATCGCCCTCCCGCCAATAGGAGGAGATTTGCAGGATCGACGGGCCGCTCAGGCCCCGATGGGTAAACAGCAGTGCTTCGTTGAAAGCCGTTTTGCCATGGGAAATTTCGGCTGGCACGGCAACACCGGCAAGGGGGCTCAGCCTTTCCAGTGCCGCAGGATCAAGCGTCAGCGGCACGAGACCGGGGCGCGTCTCGATGAGCGACAGGCCAAATTGCTCGGCGATCTGGTAGGCAAAACCGGTCGCACCCATTTTCGGGATCGACTTGCCGCCCGTTGCGACCACAAGGCTTTCCGCCTCGATGACGCCGCCGGAGGTCGTCACGCGAAACCGGCCGCCATCATGGGCGACATCAGAAACGGCGGTTTCGAGCCTCAATTTCACCTTCGCAGCCTGCATTTCGCCAAGCAGCATGCGGATGATCTCCTTGGCGCTATCGTCGCAGAACAGCTGCCCAAGCGTCTTTTCATGCCAGGCGATACGGTGTTTTTCGACCAGAGCGATGAAATCGCGCGGCGTGTAACGGGCAAGTGCGGATTTGGCGAAATGCGGGTTGGCGGAGAGATAATTCTTCGGTCCGGCGTGGATGTTGGTGAAATTGCAGCGGCCGCCGCCGGAGATGCGGATTTTCTCGCCCGGCGCCTTGGCATGGTCGAGGATGATGACGGAGCGGCCGCGCTGGCCGGCGCGGATGGCGCACATCATGCCGGCAGCCCCCGCCCCCAAAATCAGCACGTCACATTTGTCTGCCATAGTTGTTTTCCGTTTGCTTCTCCCTTTCCTCTTTTCGAAGTGTCGCCCGTTGTCAATGGCGCTTTCCCCCTCGCCAATTGCCAAACTCCGGTTATGATGGCGCCAGTCGAAACACAGACCCGGTGATACATGCCCCCGAAGAAAACCATGCTCCGCCCGAAGAAACAGGCAACCATGGCAAAGAAACCTCCCCTCGACCTTTCCTCTACCCGTGGCGTTTCCTCCTGGCGCGAAGCCTCGCAATGGTTGAGGGCGCGCGGTATTGAGGATATTGAATGCATAACACCCGATCTTGCCGGGGTTGCGCGTGGCAAGATGATGCCGACGGCGAAATTTACGGGCGACACCTCGCTTGCCCTGCCCTCCGCGCTCTATCGCCACACGATCTCGGGCGAATATCCGGATGAGACGGCAAACTTCCGCTATGAGCCGCGCGACAGCGACCTGAAGCTTGTGCCTGATCTTTCCACGCTGTCCGTGGTGCCATGGGAAAGCGACCCGACCGCGCAGGTGATCTGCGATGTCGTGGATGCCGAGGGAAATTTCGTTCCCTATACGCCGCGCAACGTGCTGAAAAACGTGCTTTCGCTTTACACGGAAAAAGGCTGGAAGCCGGTCGTCGCGCCGGAAATCGAATTCTACCTGGTCGCCATGAATGACGACCCTGACTATCCGCTGCATCCGCCGAAAGGCCGCTCCGGACGCTCCATTGTCGGTGGGCAGAGCTATTCCATCGCCGGCATCAACGAGTTCGACGAACTGATCGACGATATATATCACTTCTCCGAAAAACAGGGCCTCGAGATCGATACCCTGATCCATGAGGAAGGCCCGGCCCAGCTGGAAATCAACCTGCGCCATGGCGATCCGATCGAACTTGCCGACCAGGTGTTCCTGTTCAAGCGCACGATCCGTGAAGCAGCATTGAAGCATGGCATCTACGCCACCTTCATGGCCAAGCCCATGCAGGGCCAGCCGGGTTCGGCCATGCATATCCACCAGTCGGTGGTGGAGATCGACAGCGGCCGCAATATCTTCTCCAACAAGGACGGCGGCCCGTCCAAGGAGTTCTTCGCCTTCGTCGGCGGCATGCAGCGTTATGTTCCGAACGCGCTGGTGATGCTTGCTCCTTACGTGAATTCCTATCGCCGCCTGACGCCTGACATGGCTTGCCCGGTCAACAATGCCTGGGGTTACGACAATCGCACGACGGCTTTCCGCGTGCCGATTTCCAGCCCGCAGGCAAGGCGTGTCGAAAACCGCCTGCCGAGTTCGGATGCCAATCCCTATCTCGCGCTTGCCGCTTCGCTTGCCTGCGGCTGGCTCGGCATCGTCAACAATATCGAGCCGACCGAACCGACCGCCGATACGGCCAATGAAGGCTCCATCGACCTGCCGCGCGGGCTGCTGGAAGCCGTGGCGCTGCTGGAAGGCGAAGAACAGTTCGAGCGGGTGTTCGGCCATGAATTCGTCGGCCTTTATGCGGGCCTGAAGCGCGGGGAATTCGAGACATTCATGCAGGTCATCAGCCCATGGGAGCGGGAATTCCTGCTTCTCAACGTGTGAGGTCTGAAGCATGACGTGGCAAAGCCCGATAGCGCCGGGTATTTCCTGGTATCAGGCAAGCGCCCAGGAGCGGCCGCAATATCCGGCGCTCGACGGGTCGAAAGCAGTGGACGTCGCGGTCGTCGGCGGTGGCTATACCGGGCTTCAGGCCGCCTTTAATCTTGCCGCCAACGGTGTCTCCGTCGCCTTGATCGAGGCGCATCGTTTCGGCGACGGCGCGTCCGGCCGCAACGGCGGGCAATTCGGCACCGGGCAGCGCTCGTTTCCCGACGAGATGGAAGACGAGATCGGCTTCGAGCAGTCCAAGGTACTGTTCGATATCGCCGAGGATGCCAAGCACTACGTCCTCAACTTCGCCCGCGATCACGGCATCGACATGGAGTATCTGCCGGGGCAGCTCTATGTTGCGCACAAGGCTGCTTACGAAGAAGATTACCGCAAAAGCGTCGATGCGATGAACAATCGCTACGGCTATCCGCATATTTCCTACATGGAGCGGGCGGACGCACGCAGACGTGTCGGCTCCAGCCATTATTTCGGCGGCACACGCGATACCGGCACCGGCCATATCCATCCGCTGAAGCTGCTGGTCGGGCTTGCGAAAGCCGCAAAAGAGGCGGGCGCCGGCATCCATGAAATGACGCCCGCCAAATCCATACGCCAGGCGGGCGGCAAGACCATCATCGAAACGCCCTCCGGCACGCTGACCGCAACGCGGGTGCTGATTGCGACCAATGCCTATATCGGCAATCTGGAACCGGTGACGGCGGCCCATATCATGCCCATCCGCTCCTTCATCGGCGCGACCGCACCGCTTGACGCTTATCCTGGCATTATTCCCGGCAAGGAAGCCGTGGCCGATTCCCGTTTCGTGGTGCGCTATTTCCGCAAGACGGTCGACAACCGGCTGCTGTTCGGCGGGCGCGAGGCCTATACGGCCGATACGCCGCGCGACATTTCCAGCCATATTCGCCGGCAGATCGCGGAAATCTATCCCGAACTCGGAAATGTCGAGATCACCCATTCCTGGGGCGGCTCCGTCGGCATCACCCTGCCAAGGCGGGTGTTCGTGCGGGAAGTCATGCCAGGGGTCACCTCCATCGGCGGTTATTCTGGACACGGGGTAATGCTGTCGAACTATTGCGGCAAGCTCTATGCCGATCTCGTTCTCGGCAGACAGGATATGCTGGCGCCATTCGCGCGGTTGAAGGTTCCTTCGTTCCCCGGCGGCGCATCGCTGCGGGCACCGCTGCTTTTCCTGGCGCTCTCATGGTACGCATTGCGAGACAGGTTTTAGGAAATCCGCCCACCTCTGGAGATCTGATGGAAAGACCTAGCGACAGGCTTGTAACGATTGCGACCGGTTACGGGATGGCGGAAACCGCCGTGACGTGTTCGTTTCTGCGCGCCTATGGCATCCACACCACCGTGCCCTCGGCCCATATCGTTTCCGTGAACTGGCATTTGACGGTCGCTTTCGGAGGCATGGAAATCCGGGTGCCGGAGTGGCAGCGGCATGAGGCAAGACTGCTGCTGGACAGCATAGATGCCTCGCACAAGGTCGATGAGCCATCACCGCGATCATGGATGGGGAAAATCGCAGCAATCGTCGTTTTTTTCTTTTTTTCCGTTCCGCCGCCGGCCAAAGGCTTGTTCAAGAACCCTGCTTTCTAGCCGGCATCATTCAATGACAATCGGTACGGGTTTTCGACCCGTGAAACCAAAATTCATAATTTCACATAACTGAGACTGGCATTTTTAAATCGATTAGATTATGGATGCCTCAACCCTTGAAGATCGAGAGTATCGATATGAGCAGTCAGATCATTCCTGTTGAAGCTTTTGATTGTGTCGTTTTCGGCGGCACAGGCGATTTGGCAGAGCGCAAGCTTTTGCCGGCCCTTTATCACCGTCAGGTCGAAGGCCAGTTCACGGAGCCGACCCGCATCATCGGCGCGTCGCGTTCGGTCATGAGCCATGAGGAATATCGCAAATTCGCGCAAGACGCGCTGAAGGAGCATCTAAAGGCGGGCGAATATGATGATGCGCAGGTTGCGCTGTTCCTCAACCGGCTTTTCTACGTTCCCGTCGACGCAAAATCCGGCAACGGATGGGACGTGTTGAAGAAGCTGCTCGATGAGGGCAAGGAGCGCATACGCGCCTTCTATCTCGCTGTTGCGCCCGGCATTTTCGGCGATATCGCCGACAAGATCCGCGAACACAAGCTTATCACCCGCTCGACCCGCATCGTCGTCGAAAAGCCGATCGGCCGCGACCTTGCCTCGGCGCAGGAACTCAACGACACCATCGGCCACGTCTTCAAGGAAGAACAGATCTTCCGCATAGACCACTATCTCGGCAAGGAGACGGTGCAGAACCTGATGGCACTGCGTTTTGCCAACGCGCTTTACGAGCCGCTTTGGAATTCCGCCCATATCGACCACGTGCAGATCACGGTCGCAGAAGCTGTCGGCCTTGAGGGTCGCGCCGGATATTACGATACGGCCGGTGCGTTGCGCGACATGGTGCAAAACCACATTCTGCAATTGCTTTGCCTCGTTGCCATGGAGCCGCCCGCTTCCATGAACGCGGAAGCCGTGCGTGACGAAAAGCTCAAGGTCCTGCGCTCGCTGAAGCCGATCAACACCACCAATGTCGAAAAGCTGACGGTTCGCGGCCAGTACCGCGCCGGCGCTTCCGCAGGCGGCCCGGTGAAAGGTTATCTGGAGGAGCTGGAGGGCGGCGTTTCCAACACGGAAACCTTCGTCGCCATCAAGGCCGAAATCGCCAACTGGCGCTGGGCCGGCGTTCCTTTCTACATTCGCACGGGAAAACGCCTTGCGACCCGCGTTTCGGAAATCGTCGTCACGTTCAAGCAGATCCCGCATTCGATCTTCGACGATGCGGCCGGCAAGATCGAAGCCAACAAGCTGGTCATTCGCCTCCAACCGGACGAAGGCGTCAAGCAGTCGCTGCTCATCAAGGATCCCGGCCCGGGCGGCATGCGTCTGCGTCAGGTCTCGCTGGACATGAGCTTTGCCGAAGCCTTCAATGTGCGCAGCCCCGATGCCTATGAGCGGCTTTTGATGGATACCATCCGCTCCAACCAGACACTGTTCATGCGCCGCGACGAAGTGGAAGCGGCCTGGGACTGGGTCGATCCTATCCTCAAGAGCTGGGAAGAGCTGGGACAGGGCGTACAGGGTTATACTGCCGGAACCTGGGGTCCGAGCGGCTCGATCGCACTGATCGAGCGCGACGGCCGCACCTGGCACGACGCTGACTGAGGGCGCGGGTATGAGCGAAACAATCCATGTCTTCGACACAGCCGCTGAACTGGCGAAAACCCTGGCGGCGGATGTCGCCGCGCGTCTCGACGCAGCAACGAAAGAATACGGAACGGCAAGCATTGCCGTTTCGGGCGGTTCAACGCCCAAGCTGTTCTTCCAGGCGCTTTCCCATCATGATCTCGACTGGAGCAACATCAGCGTGACGCTGGTGGACGAACGGTTCGTGCCGCCGGAGAGCGAGCGCTCGAACCACCGGCTGGTCAGCGAGAACCTGTTGCAGGACAAGGCGAAGGCGGCCTATTTCGTGCCGCTGTTCCAGCCCGCGGCCTCGCCTGAGGATGCAGCGACGCTTGCGACCGTCAAGACCGAAGCGATCTGCGATCCTTTTGATGTCGTCGTGCTGGGCATGGGAACGGATGGGCATACGGCATCGTTCTTTCCCGGTGGCGACAATCTCTACGAAGCGCTCGACCTTGACGAACCGCGCGGCGTTTTGACCATGGCGGCGGAAACCGCGGGGGAAGAACGGTTGACGTTCAACTTCTCCAGCCTTCACGATGCAGGTTTTCTGGTGCTCCACATCGAAGGTGCAGCAAAAAAGGCGACGCTTGAAAAAGCACAGTCGGGCGAGGATGAGGACGAAATGCCGATCCGCGCCGTGCTGAACCGGGCAGAAACCGCCCTGGATATTTACTGGGCGCCATAACTGGATGCGGTTGCCGCGCAAGCGGCCCCGCGACAGCGCCCGACGACACAAGACGAAAACACGATAACCGGTCCTTCATCTCCCGGAACGCCGGTTCTCGACCAACGAACAGGATGAACGCTCATGTCCGCCGATTCCCGCATTCAGGCCATTACCGCCCGCATCGTCGAACGCTCCAAGCCTTACCGCGAGACCTATCTAGAGCGGCTGCGGCTGCAGGTTTCGAAGGGCGTTCATCGCTCCACTCTCTCCTGCGGTAACCTCGCGCATGGATTTGCTGTCTGTTCCCCCGCCGACAAGGACCTCCTTGCCGGCGACCGGGTTGGTAATCTCGGCATCATCACCGCCTATAACGACATGCTGTCGGCGCACCAGCCCTACGAGACCTTTCCGGCAATCATCCGCGAGGCCGCAGCGCAAGCCGGCGGCGTGGCGCAGGTCGCGGGTGCCGTGCCTGCCATGTGCGACGGCGTAACCCAGGGCCAGCCGGGCATGGAGCTCTCGCTATTCTCCCGTGATGCCATCGCCATGGCTGCCGGCATCGGCCTGTCGCATAACATGTTCGACGCCGCCGTCTATCTCGGTGTCTGCGACAAGATCGTTCCCGGCCTCGTCATCGCAGCGCTTTCCTTCGGTCACCTACCCTCCATCTTCATCCCCGCCGGGCCTATGACCACCGGCCTGCCGAACGACGAGAAATCCCGCATTCGCCAGCTTTATGCAGAGGGCAAGGTGGGGCGCGCCGAGCTGCTGGAGGCGGAGTCCAAATCCTATCATGGTCCCGGCACCTGCACCTTCTACGGCACGGCAAATTCCAACCAGATGCTGATGGAGATCATGGGTTTCCATATGCCCGGCTCTTCCTTCATCAATCCCGGCACGCCGCTGCGCGACGCGCTGACACGCGAGGCCGCCAAGCGGGCGCTCGCCATCACCGCGCAGGGCAACGAGTTCACGCCCGCCGGCGAAATGATCGATGAGCGCTCGATCGTCAACGGCGTCGTTGGCCTGCACGCGACGGGCGGCTCGACCAACCACACCATGCATCTGATCGCCATGGCGCGCGCAGCAGGCATCATCCTCACCTGGCAGGATATTTCCGACCTGTCGGATACCGTGCCGCTGCTTGCCCGCGTTTATCCCAACGGTCTTGCGGATGTGAACCATTTCCACGCCGCAGGCGGCATGGGCTTCCTCATCAAGCAGCTTTTGAAACAGGGCTTCGTGCATGACGATGTCCGCACCGTCTTCGGACAGGGGCTCGAAGCCTACACCGTGGATGCAAAGCTTGACGAAAACGGCGCGGTGACCCGCGAGCCTTCTCCCGAGCAGAGCCACGATCCCAAGGTTCTCGCCAGCATTGAAACGCCGTTCCAGCCGACCGGCGGTCTAAAAATGCTGACCGGCAACCTCGGCAAATCGGTCATCAAGATCTCCGCCGTCAAGCCCGAACGCCATATCATCGAGGCGCCCGCGATCGTCTTTAGCGACCAGCAGGAGCTTCAGGATGCCTTCAAGGACGGCAAGCTCAACCGCGATTTCATCGCTGTCGTCCGCTTCCAGGGTCCGAAGGCCAACGGCATGCCGGAACTGCACCGCCTGACACCGCCACTTGGCGTGCTGCAGGATCGCGGCTTCAAGGTGGCGCTGGTAACGGACGGACGCATGTCCGGCGCTTCCGGCAAGGTGCCGGCCGCCATCCATGTCACGCCGGAAGCTTCCGAATGCGGCCCGATCTCGCTCATCCGCGATGGCGACATCATCCGTCTCGACGCCATTTCCGGAACGCTTGAAGTGCTTGTTCCAGCCGCAGAGCTGGCAAAGCGCGAACCGGCGCGCGCCGACCTTTCCGCCAACGAATGGGGCATGGGCCGCGAACTTTTCGCCCCGTTCCGCCGTAATGTCGGCCCTGCCGACCAGGGCGCCAGCGTTCTGTTCCATTGATCGTCCGGAGGCGAAGGCCGGATTCGGCCTCGCCTCCGCACCCTCTTGGCATGACCCGCATAACTCGCGCTGAAACCGCTTTATTTCCCGTCTCTTAAACGCCAAACTTGTCATGCGGCTGTGATGATCGCCCTATAGGGGCTTCTCAGCCAGCCGCGGGACGATGACGCATTTCAAGATGATGGGGCCAGACATGACGATTTTCTCAAGCAAACGCCGTGACGTGCTGAAGCTTATGGCTGGCACCGCCATACTGCCGCTGATGGTGGTGGCAACGCCGGCGGAAGCGCAGGATGTGGCCCTGCGTGCAATCGTGATTTCCGACCTGCATTCGGCCTATGAGCGCATCGGGCAGCTCCTAGCAGCCATAGAAATGCGCATCGCGGCTGAAAAGACGCCCCACATTATTCTTCTGAACGGCGACCTGTTCGAAACCGGCAATGCGGTGGCGACACGGTCGTCTGGCGAAATCGAGTGGACGTTCCTCTCGGCGCTCGCCAGGCTCGCGCCCACCGTCATCAATATCGGCAACCATGAACCGGATATCGATAACGACCTCGCCAATTTCGTCAGTCGTGCCCGCGCGCTCGGCATTACCGTGCTGTCCAACATCATCGACAAGCGCAGCGGCGCACCCTATGCACCGGCCAGTGCGGAGGTGAGTGTGGGCGGACGGACGGTCGTCGTTGCGGGCCTTGCCACCAACGCGATCAATACCTATCCGAAGGCGACGCGTGAGATGCTGGATATTCCGCAGCCTGTGGAATGGGCCAAGGCGAATCTGCCTGCAATCGTCAAGCCGGAGGCGATCAACATCGTTCTCAGCCACGCCGGTGTCGTTGCCGACCGCGATATCCTGCCGTTGCTGCCCGATGGCACCCTGCTGGTCGGCGGCCACGATCACCTGAACTTCGTGCATGAACAGGGTGCGACGCGCTATGTCCACACGGGCTCATGGTGCACCTCCATGGCCATTGCGACGATCGAAGCTGCTGGCAAGGCGCCGACGATCGAGACCGTCGCCATCGACAGCGACGCCCCCTCCTCCCCGGCGCTCAAAGGCCTGATCGAACAGACGCTCGACAAACATCTGACGGCAGAAGAGAAGGCGGTTGTCGGCAAAACGGAAAAGGCGATGACAGTTGACGAGGCAGGACGCCGTGTGGCGCAGCTAATCGCCACAAAAACCGGCGCGGATGTCGGCTTCATCGGCCACACCTCCTTCGGCGCTGGTTTGCCAAGGGGCGATATCCGCCGCTACGATTTCAACGCCTCGCTGCGTTTCGACGGCAAGCTGATGGTGACGGAAGTGGATGGCGAAACGCTTGCGCAAATCCTCAAGCGCTGCAATCAGGACGGCGACATTCCGCTTGCTGACCGCACCGGCGATTATCTTTACGCCATGCCGGAAAAACCGGTCGCGAGAGAGCGATACAAACTGGTCTGCAACGACTGGTCCGCCACCAACCAGAAATCCTATTTCGGCCGCAGCGATCTTGCCTTTGCGGAAGTGCCGGATGTGAAGCTGAAGCAGACGGTTCTGGGTGGGCTTTCCTGAAGCCGGAGATTCTCCAGCCCCTTAGAAAGACCGGATATCGAGCTTCCGGTCCTTGTGCGCCGGATGCGTGCTGAACACGAAAATGCGGTCGAGTTCCTTTTGCGTCAACATGCGCAGAAAACGGACGTGGATGGTGTTGTTGGCGTTGACGCGCAACATAACGCAACCGATCTTGGTGATGCGGGCGTCGGGAATATCCAGATAGAACTGGTTCGGAAGATTGTATTTCGTCAGCAGCGCCAGCACGGCCTCGGTCTGGGAAATGCGAATGACGTCGCAACGGCGAGCGGCCATATGCATGACGGCCTTCTCGGTATATTCGATGCGCGCCGCATTCATGGTGTCTTCCATGCGAAACCGGCCTTCGCGGTCGTACATGAAGGATTCTTCCTTGGTCAGGTAACTGTTCTTGATAACACCCGCACTGCTCTGCACGCCCTGACCTCCATGCTCTTTCAACGTCTCCAAGATTAAAACGTAGTCTTTAACAATTCATATCAGCGTCACCTTAAACAGACCGAAGACGGAACATTTTTGGCATTTTTCCACAGCGGCAAAATATCATGAAAAAACCCCGGAACGGGACGTTCCGGGGCATGTTTCCTGAAGCTCACGGCCATTGTTTCCGCAACTATCTGCGGTAGTTCTTGCCCTCGGCATCAAAGAGATGGAGCTTTGCCTGCGGTGCCGCAAAACGCAGGGTCTGACCCTTGGCGACGGATACGATGCCCGGCACCTTGACGATGATCGGCTCCTGCCCCTTGGGCGCTTCGAGATAAAGCAGGGTCACTTCACCGAGAGCCTCGACGATCGCGACTTTTCCCTCGAAAAGATAATCGTCGCCGGTGACGATGCTCAAATCCTCCGGCCGGACACCGAAGCTCGCGGCCTTGCCCTGCTCGGTTGCAGGCGTGGGAACGACGATGTTCAGCGTCTTGCCTCCGGCAAGTTCGATCGAAGTCCGCTCCCCGGTTACGGCAATTTTTGCCGCAATGATGTTCATGGCGGGCGAGCCGATGAACCGCGCCACGAAGAGGTTGGCGGGGTTTTCGTAAAGTTCCAGCGGCGGGCCGACCTGTTCCACACGACCCGCATTCAAAACGACGATACGGTCGGCCAGCGTCATCGCCTCCACCTGATCGTGGGTGACGTAGATCATCGTCGTGTCTGCCATCTGCTCATTGAGCTTGGCGATCTCGATGCGGGTTGCGACGCGCAGCGCGGCATCGAGGTTCGACAGGGGTTCGTCGAACAGGAACACCTTGGGATTGCGGCAAATGGCACGGCCGATGGCGACGCGCTGGCGCTGGCCGCCAGAAAGAGCCTTGGGCAAACGCTCCAGATATTGCGTCAGCTGCAGGATTTCGGCAGCGGCGCGGACGCGGCGGTCGATCTCCTGCTTGTTTTCCTTGGCGATCTTCATGCCGAAGGCCATGTTGTCGTAAACAGTCATATGCGGATAAAGCGCATAGGACTGGAACACCATGGCAATGCCGCGACGCGAGGGCGGGATTTCATTGACCAGCTGGCCGTCGATAAACATCTCACCGCCGGTGATTTCCTCCAGACCCGCAATCATGCGCAGCAACGTCGATTTCCCGCAGCCGGACGGCCCGACGAAAACGATGAATTCGCCCTGTTCGATCTCCAGATCGATGCCGTGCAGGACTTTTACCTGCCCGTATGATTTGCGGATATCCTTGAGAACGAGACTTGTCATGGGTTGTTCCTCCCTGCTCTATCAGGCGTAACGGGCGAAGAAAGCGCCCCATGCCGGAAGTTCTACGCTTCTGCCGTCCACACCGCTTGCAAAGCCGTGGCCTTCGAGAACCTCCCAGTTCCCTTCCGGCAGCGTCGCCTTTGCCGGTGTCGCGGACAGATTGAAGAGGCACAGAACGGTTTCGTTGCCGAGCGTGCGGGTGTAGCTCAGCACGTCGCCCTCCACTGGCTGGAATTCGATGCCGCCCTTGGCAAAAGCGGGATGCTTTTTGCGGAAGGAAAGGAAGCGGCGGTAGTGCTCCAGCACGGATGCCTCATTGCCCTGCTGGGCGCTGACGGCGCGCTGCTTGTGTTCGGCCGGAATGGGCAGCCAGGTCTTGTCCGAGGTCGAAAAGCCGGCCTGCGCATGGCCCGCATCCCACACCATCGGTGTGCGGCAACCGTCGCGGCCCTTAAATTCCGGCCAGAACTGGATGCCGTAGGGGTCCTGCAA
Organism: Agrobacterium sp. SORGH_AS_0745; assembly: GCF_030818995.1. NCBI lineage: Bacteria > Pseudomonadati > Pseudomonadota > Alphaproteobacteria > Hyphomicrobiales > Rhizobiaceae > Agrobacterium > Agrobacterium sp. SORGH_AS_0745. The sequence goes on along the minus strand of NZ_JAUTBI010000003.1, from coordinate 1,255,793 downwards.
ATCCTCAAAAGCAATATCGGCTTCAGTAAGGCCCAGCTCTTCACCCTCATAGATGCAGACGGAGCCGCGCTGCGTCATCAACAACGCCGAGAGCACCTTGGCGAAAGCGTCCTTGTCCTCGACATGCTCGCCCCAGCGGCTGACATGGCGAACGACATCGTGATTGGAGAAAGCCCAGCAGGCCCAGCCTTCCGGTGCGGCCCTGGCAAAATCCGCCTGCACATCGGCAACACGCTGCGGCGTGAGCGCATCCGGCGCCAGGAATTCGAAGGCGTAGCACATCTGCATCTTGTCGTCGCCGGAGGTGTATTCACCGACGATTTCGAGTCCGCGCTGGCTGTCGCCCACTTCGCCGACAGCGGCGATATCCGGAAACTCGTCCAGCACGGCGCGGAAGCGTTTCAGAAAGGCGATGTTTTCGGGGCGGTTCTTGTCGTAGAGATGTTCCTGGAAATTGTAGGGATTGACCGCAGGTGCCGTGGAGGCGTTGCGGCGCTCCGGCGCCAGCGCCGGGTTGTCGCGCAATTCCAGATCATGGAAATAGAAATTGATGGTATCGAGGCGGAAACCATCGACGCCGCGCTTCAGCCAGAAGCGGGTGATATTGAGCAGTTCTTCCTGCACTTCCGGATTATGCAGGTTGAGATCCGGCTGCGAGGTCAGGAAGTTGTGCATGTAATATTGCATGCGGGTGGGGTCCCACTGCCAGCCGGAGCCGCCGAAGATCGACAGCCAGTTGTTGGGCGGCGTGCCATCCGGCTTGCTGTCCGACCAGACATACCAGTCCGATTTCGGATTGTTGCGGCTGGCGCGGCTTTCCACGAACCACGGATGCTGGTCAGACGTGTGCGACATGACGAGGTCGATCATGACGCGGATACCCAGACGGTGCGCTTCCGCGATCAACCCGTCGAAATCGGCAAGCGTACCGAACATCGGATCGACATCGACATAATTCGAGACGTCGTAACCGAAATCCTTCATTGGCGAGGTGAAGAAGGGCGAAATCCAGATGGCGTCGGCACCGAGACCGGCAATATGCGCCAACCGGTCGGTGATGCCCTTGAGATCGCCGATGCCGTCGCCATTGGAGTCCTGATAGGAGCGCGGGTAGATCTGATAGATCACGGCGCCGCGCCACCAATCCTTGTTGGGCGTCAAAGCGGAAATCACCGGAGCGGTCATAGTCTCATCCTGTCTGGTATGGGCGTTCATGGATAATCAGCCTCCCTTGACGGAGCCTGAGAGCAGGCCACGCACGAGATAACGTTGAAGGGCAAAGAAGACGCCGAGCGGCACGACAATGGTAACGAAGGCCGAGGCGGTGAGAATTTCCCAGTTGCCGCCGCGCGAACCGAGCAGCGCGTTCAAAGCACCGGTCAGCACCAGCTCATCCTTCTGCGTGCCGAGGAAGACCATGGCGACGAGCAGGTCGTTCCAGGTCCACAGGAACTGGAAGATGGCGAAGGAGGCGAGCGCCGGGAAGGACAGCGGCAGGATGATCTTGACGAAGATTTCGAAATCGCTCGCGCCGTCGACACGCGCACTTTCGATGATCTCTTTCGGCAGGCCGGAAATGTAGTTGCGCAACAGGTAGATGGCGAGCGGCAGACCGAAGGCGGTGTGGGCCAGCCAGATGCCGGCATAGGTCTTGGAGGGTACGCCGAAGATATTGCCGATTTCGTTGTAGAGTTTCAGGAGCGGTATCAGCGACATCTGCAACGGTACGACGATCAGGCCCACCACCATCGCAATCAGAAAATTGCGGCCGGAAAAGCTCATCCATGACAGCGCATAGGCGGCAAAGGCGGCGATGAGGATCGGAATGACGGTTGCCGGAACGGCGACTGTCAGCGAGTTGACGAAGGACTGGCCGATGCCTTCCGATGTCAGGACGGTTCGATAATTGTCGAGTGTGAAGACCGGCGGTGTCGCGACGGAAATATAGACGCGCTTGCCGCGAGAGCCCTCGAAGCTTGAGGCCTTGCTGTATTCGTAGGTGCCGTCCGTATTGACGAGCAGCGTTTCCCCGTCGCCGATATCTGCCGCTTCACCGGCTTTGAAGGCCGTCGGCTCCTGCACGCGAACGCCGAAGGCTGCAACCTTGCCCCCCTGTCCGCTTTCAAAAACATTACCTGATATGACGTAGCGGTTCCCGTCCTGCTTCTGCACGGCAGCGTCGGCAAGGCGAACCGCCGCGGTCTGCTCGGAACTGGAAAAGGCCGTCCACCAGCCTGACACGGTGATCTGGTCCTTGTCGCGCAGGGAACTTACGAGAATACCGAGTGTGGGCAGAAGCCAGAGAAGCACGACGACCAGCACGCTGGCATGGACGATGAGGCGCGGCAGGCCGACGCGGCGCAGACGTTTTACGATATCCATCTCAGCGGCCCTCCATCTCGCGGTTCGCCTGGCGGATGTTCCAGACCATGATCGGGGTGACCGCCGCCATGATGATGAGCGCTATGACCGCACTTCGGCCACTGTCACCGCCGCCGCGGAACATCCAGTCGAACATGAGATTGGCGAGAACCATGGTGTTCCACTGACCGTTGGTCATGGTCAGCACGATGTCGAAAACCTTGAGAACGAGAATGGTGATCGTCGTCCAGACGACGGCGATGGTGCCCCAGATTTGCGGGACCATGATCTTCCAGAAGATCTGCCAGCCATTGGCGCCATCGATGACGGCCGCTTCGATTGTCTCTTCCGGAATGCCGCGCAGCGCTGCCGACAGGATGACCATGGCAAAGCCGGTCTGAATCCAGATGAGGATGACCATCAGGAAAAAGTTGTTCCAGAAGGGCATGGAAATCCACACCTCCGGGCTGCCGCCGAAAAACTCGACGACGGCGTTGAGGAGACCGATCTGCACCTGACCTTCGGCGCGATACTCGTAAATGAATTTCCAGATGACGGAGGCACCGACGAAGGAGATAGCCATCGGCATGAAGACGATGGATTTGGCGATATTGCCCCACCAGATGCGGTCGGTCATGACGGCGATGACGAGGCCGAAGAAGGTGCAGGCAGCCGGCACCACGGCCAGCCAGAGAATGTTGTTGAAGATCGACTGGCGGAAACCCGCATCGAAAAATGCCCAGCGATAGTTGGCAAGGCCGACGAATTCGGCGCCGGTCCGGTCATGGAACGAGAGGATCAGCGTGGCGATGACGGGATAGACCAGATAAACGAGAAGAAGCAGGAGGGCGGGGCCGATGAACAGCCAGGGCCGGACCGCCGCGCGGCGGTTGAGGTTGCGGGATGCCTGCAACACGTCTCCCGAGCGGACGGGAAAGATCACCTGCAACAGTTTGTCGGATAGCCAATAATAGGCGGCACAGGCAAAAACGCCTGCTACCATGACGCCTATGGCAGAAACGAGTTGTTGAGCCATATTCCCTCCCTTGATCTTCTCCGCGCCGCGCTGATTTTATGCGGTCGACGCGCCATTCCGTTGGCAAAGGCCCGGCGGCATCACCGCCGGGCCAAGCTCTGTTGAGGTTACTTCAGGCCGTCCCAGGCCTTCTGGATATCGGCGGCGACCTGATCGGCGGACTTGCCGCCGACGAAATCGATCATGCCGGTCCAGAATGCACCCGCGCCGATCTTGCCCGGCATCAGGTCGGAACCGTCAAAGCCGAAGGTCGTCGCGGTGGTCAGGATTTCGCCCTGGCGCTTCATCTGCTCATTGGCATAGGTATCGACGTTCACACCCTTGTATGGCGTCAGGAAGCTGGATTGTGCCATCCACACTTCATGCGCAATCGGGGTTTTCAGGAAATCGACGAAAGCCTTGGCGGCGGGCGCTTCCTTGGTGATGGTGACGAGCGTGCCGGCGCCCAGAACCGGCTTGCCGAGTTCAGGCTTTGCGGCATAGGTCGGCATATAGAAGAAATCCACATCCGTTCCGACCTTGGTACCATCAGGGAAGAAGGACGGCACGAAGGACGCTTGATGGTGGAGGTAGCACTTCGGCGGAATGTCGAAGAGACCCTTCGGGCTGTCGCGGAAGTCGGTGGAGGCCACAGCCGCAACGCCGCCGCTGACATATTTTTCGTTCTTGGCGAATTTGCCGAATTCATTGATTGCCGCAACGACGGCCGGATCGGTGAACTTCACCTCGTTCGTCGTCCATTTCTGATAGACGTCGAGTGGCTGCGTGCGCAGCATCAGGTCTTCCACCCAGTCCGTTGCCGGCCAGCCGGTCGCACCGCCGGAACCGAGGCCGATGCACCAGGGTGTGCCGCCATCGGCAACGATCTGGTCCGTCAGCTTGAACAGGTCTTCCATGCTCTCGGGCACTTTATAGCCCGCTTCCTCGAAGTTCTCAGGTACGTACCAGACGAGCGACTTCACGTCGGCCTTGAAGGGAAATGCAAAGTAAGCTTTGTTGCCGTCCTTGCCCTTGTAGCTGCCGAGATCAACCCAGGACTGGCCTGCGCCGTAATTGTCCTTGACCCAGTTTGCCGTCTCATCGCCGAGCGGAACCAGAAAACCCTTTGCGGCGAGATCGGCCAGAAGACCGGGCTGCGGCAGGATGGCGATGTTGGGCGGAGAACCCGCCTGCGTATCGATGACGATCTGCTGTTCGTAGTTTTCCGAGGAGGAATAGCGGACGTTCACGCCGGTCGCATCGGAGAAATAGGCCAGCACCGTCTGGAACAGCGCCTCGTCCTCACCGCGCCAGGGCCCGAAAATCGTCAGCGTCTGACCTTTCAGATCGGCATGGGCCGCCTTGAAGTCTTCGTAGCTTTTCCAGTTGAACTTGGCATCCTGACCGGGCGCGAATTTCAGATCGGCGGCAAAGGCCGAACCCGACAGCAGCACTATAGAAGCCGCCGTCGCCAAAAAGGTCTTCTGCATGTGATTTACCTCCCATCACATAAAAGGCTCAAAGCATCTCCCATAAATCAAAGCGCTTTGGCTGCCTATTCATCTCATTGTCATTGAGAAGGAGTCAAGAGGCTCTTTCGCTGGACATGCCGCATTGTCGTATGAATAGTCATACTTACTTAGAAAGGCGGCTATCGTTTTCGATTGAGAAAACCGGCAGGGACTGGTAAAAAACTAAAGCGCTTTGGGAGTTAGAGGAGAGGCTTTTGCCATTTCCGATGCGCGCGCATGGAGGAAAAACAAACATGAACCTGAAACAGTTGTCGCAACTGCTGGGGATTTCTCAGACAACCGTCAGCAGAGCGCTCAACGGATATCCCGAGGTGAGCGCAGAGACGCGCCGCCGCGTCATGGAAGCCGCCGAAAAGACCGGATATCGCCCGAATGCCGCGGCGCAACGGTTGGCGACCGGCAAGGTCGGCTCCATCGGACTGGTCATGCCGGTTGGCGAGCACCACCGCTCGGATGTGCATTTCGGCGAATTCCTGAGCGGTCTAGGCGAAGAAGCGGCTCGCAGCGGATTTCACCTCGTCATCACGCCCACTGAGCCGGAAAAGGAACGGGAAGCCCTGCGGGGGCTGGCGGCGAGCGGCAGCGTCGATGGCATCTACCTCGCCTATATGAAGAAGAACGACGCCCGCATCGCCATGATGCAATCGCTTTCCCTGCCCTTCCTCGTCCATGGCCGCTCCATCGGCGTGGAAGAGGATTATCCCTTTCTCGACGTGGACAATGAGGCCGCATTTCGCGATGCGACCCAGCTGCTGCTTCAGCTTGGCCACAAGCGGATCGGGCTTCTTAACGGGCCGGAGGGCTACGACTTCACCTTCCGCCGCTGTCTCGGGGTGGAAAAGGCGCTAACGGCAAATGGGCTGACATTGCGCCCGGAACACACAAGACACAGCAGCATGACCGATGAGGAGGGTTATCTCGGCATGGAAGCGCTGTTGTCACAGCCGGAAAGACCAACCGCCATTGTATGCGCCAGTACCGCATTGGCACTCGGCGTGATCCGCTCGCTCAACCAGCGCGGCTTGAAACCGGGCAAGGATATTTCGCTGATTGCCCATGACGATGTGTTGCCGCTGTTGAAGCCCGACAATTTCTCGGTGCCTCTCACCACCACCCGCTCATCCCTGCGGGCGGCGGGGGTGCGTGTCGGGCAGCGCCTGATCAACCGGATCAAGCTTAACCAGACCGAACCTCATCAGGAGCTCTGGAAGGCGGAACTTGTCGTCCGCGCCTCCACAGGACCGGCTCCGAAAGAGTAACTACCGATTTCAGAACTTCGGTGCGGTTTTTCCAAGCGCGCGATAGGCGGCGATGACGGTGTTGGCCATCAGCATGGCAATCGTCATCGGGCCTACGCCGCCCGGAACGGGGGTGATGGCAGCAGCGACTGCGCTTGCCTCATCATAGGCGACGTCACCGACCAGTTTCGATTTGCCTTCACCCTTTTCCGGAGCGGGAATGCGGTTGATGCCGACATCGATGACGGTCGCGCCGGACTTCACCCAATCGCCCTTCACCATTGCCGCGCGACCCACCGCCGCCACGAGAATATCGGCCGTCTTGCAGACGGTGGCGAGATCCTTGGTGCGCGAATGCGCCATCGTCACCGTGGCGTTGGCATTCAGGAGAAGCTGGCCCATCGGCTTGCCGAAAAGGTTGGAGCGGCCGATGACCACGGCGTTCAGGCCGGAAAGATCTTCGCCGTGAATGCTGCGCACCAGAAGCATGGCGCCGGCTGGCGTGCAGGAGATGAGGCCGGTTGCGAGATCGCCGGTCGCCAGCTTGCCGGCGTTCAGCACGCTCAGGCCATCCACATCCTTCTCGGGCAGGATCGACTGGATGATCTCATCGGAATTGAAGTGTTTCGGCAAAGGAAGCTGTACCAGAATGCCGTGGATGGAGGGATCGGCGTTCAGTTCGCCGACCAACTTCAGAAGCTGATCTTGAGTTGTTTCTTCCGGCAGCGTGTGCTGAACGGAATTGAAACCGCATTGCTTGGCTGTCTTGCTTTTGGAATTCACGTAAGCGTGGCTGGCCGGATCGTTGCCGACGATGACAACCGCGAGACCGGGCTTCACACCCTGTTCCGCCTCAAGCGTTTCTGCCGATTTGCGGACCGCCTCCGTTACCGAAGCCGCCTTTGCCTTTCCGTCAATCACAACTGCCATGCGTCCTGCTCCTGCTGGATTACGTTGGCCCCGTATGGTGCCGACTTTGCAGGAATGCAAGCAAAAATGCAGCTTCGTCAGGCAGTTTTGCGGTAGTCGTCGCGATGCTCGGCGTAATCGGCGAGGCGCTCCCTCAAGAGCGCCAACTCGCGTCTCAATTCCGCCAATTCCTCGGCTTCGGCCTGCTCGTGATCGAAATGCCCGGCAAGGGCTTCACTGAGCAAGGGCGGCAGCTCCGGTGTCGTCTGGGGGGTATTCCTGACGGTGCGGTTGCCCATCAGAACCTGCCGCACACGCTCGTCCAGCGGAATGTCATCGGTATCGAATCCGCTATCGTTCGCCGCCCCGGCGTAATAGTCCACGAACTCAGCCTCCGGCTCGAATTCGCTGTCCGCGGCCAGTTCTTCAAGATCATCGAACACATCCGGCTCGATCGGCTCGAACTCGGGAAACTGCCCCGATTGCTCAGGCGCTTTTTCGGAGGGCAGAACATGCGCATCATCAAAGACGAGTGCCTCCTCCTCGTCATGGCGACGGTAGCTCAGGAGATACAAGCTGCCCAACAGGCCAAGCAACGCGCCACCGCCTGCCAGCATAGCGGCTTGTGTGAGGTCGCGCGACAATTCGCCCGGTCCGGCCTTCCTGGTGAGGCGGGTCTCCACGGCGGTTGTGGTGGATGAGGACATGTCCCGACGCTCGCTCGCCTCAAGGTAGGCATTTCGCGCCGTTTCCAGTTCACCCTGCAATCTGGAGAATCCACCGGGCGTGACACCAAGGCTGCTCAGGCGGTCGAGATGTTTCGTTCGTTCGGCGTTCGCGGTTGCAACTTCCTGTGCGACGCGCTTCTCATCGGCGCGCAAGCCATCGACCAGCTGACGCAATGCGGGAGCGACAAGCGCCTGCACGGCATCTACGGCATTCTGGGCGGCGATGCGGCGGGGATGTTTCGGGCCGTAATCGACCGAGACGCCTGAAAGCGCCATGCTGGCACTTGCATGTCTTTGCCTGATGTCCTCAAGCACAGAGAAAGCAGCGCCTGACGGCAGGGGCTTTGACAATACGTCATTCGGCTTGAGGCCGGTGGCCACCGCCAGATCCGTCTGAAGCGACTGCTGCTGCTGGGTCGTCCCCGCAAGGCTGTCATTGAGGTCGCGCAATTGCTGCTCGAGTTGCTGCACTTCCGCCAGGACGGCCTCGCCGTGGCGCATCTGGAAACCGTTCAAGGCGGCTTCCGCCTCGTCCAACCGGGTGCGCGCCCGCTCCGTCTCGCGCATGGCGGGCGTCATGGTGCCGGCCTTGCCATCCGCCATGACACGCATCGAAAGATAATCCGTAAGCCGCATCGCGGTTTCCGGCGTCGCTGCCTTCGAGGTTACGATCAGCGTGTTTTCATCCGGCGTCAGTTCCAGACGTATCGCCTCGCCCACAGCACCGTTCAATGCTTCACGCGGGGAAAGCGAACGGGTATCCGCCCCGGTCAAAAGGTCGAAAAGCAGGCCAAGTTCGCCCTGATTGCGAACGCCGACCATGTCGGCGGGCTTCAATTTGAGGTCGCCCGTTATACGGTCCAGACCGGACGGAGAAAGCAGGGTGCGGCGGGCCATGGCAAGAAAGCGTGCTGCATCGGGTGCATCGTAGCCGGTCTGGGTAACCTCGACATGCGCCTGCGAAACATATCCGCGAAAACCGGAATCGATGAGCAGCAGCGGAAGTGCAGCCCCCACAACGGTGGCGGCGGCTACGCAACCAGCTGTCAGAAGCCGCAGACAATGTTTGCGAAATTGCGACGCAGGCACGGCAACACCATCCTCATCAGGGCGCGTCGCCATCATATCGGGACTGTGATCAACCATCTGAAGCCGTCTGCCACGCTCGGCGCCGCCCGCAACAGGCGGCTTTCAAAACCTTACGGGAGGTTAAAGGATCGTGGCAAACAAATGGTTAACGCGGGCTTTGCCGACCCGCCTCAGCCCTTGCCGAGCGCGATGTGCCAGGGCTCGGCGCAAAGGCTGTAAAGCCAGCTCATATGCAGCTTGCGAAAGATTTCGGGCATGCCAGCCACTTCGGACGCCAGCACCTTGAACAGGGGACCGACCGCGATGGCGAGACGCGCATCATCGCGATTGATGCTGCGATGCAGCCATTTCTCCTGGTTTTCCGCAAGCATGCCCGCCAGCACGACATCCACCTTCACGCCCGACGTATCCCGATTCAGCATCACGAAATCATGCCAGGGCGCATGTGCGCGCAGCTTGGCGAGGACCTCTCCGACCTGTGCTGCATCATCCCCCGCAACGCCGATACGTTTCGGCACCGCCATATAGGTCAGAAGTGCCATGACGAAGGCAACGCCATCGATGGTCTCGGGCAGAGGCTTGCCGTGCTCGGCGCGTGCGGCGGCATTCATCCCCCTGCCCTGCGGCAGAAGCAGACAGCTTTCCAGAATCTGCCTGTAAGCAATGTCCTTGAGGGACAGCCTGGCATTCTGGATGGTAAGAAACGAGAGCATCGTGTGGCCATCACAAGCCGAAGCCTGGCCGCTGACCATTTCCAGCGCCCCGTTCCAGTCCAGATCACAGACGCGCAGTCCGTGAATATTCCGTTGCGATCCCGTCCGCGCAAAATCTGCCGCGAAATTCATGCCAGCCCCCGAATGCCAAATCCACCGCCGCCAATCCGGCGCATGGTTTGCGGGACGGCAGCTCATGGATCTGTTTATACAGGTGCTGGTTGAATTTACCCTGAAGGCAACCGATCGAATATTCCGGAAAATAGAAAGGGGCGATTAACCAGACCGGTGGCCTGCACCGCGCCGCCGTTAGTGGCTTGGGGCCGCTTCTTTTCCGGTGTCGACTTTCTCGCCTTCGACAAGCTTGACCGAACGGGGCGAGCCGTTGCCCTTTTGCTCGCGAATATCGGCCTTCGACAGATAATCGAGCTGCTCGATCAGGACGTCCCCGACCACCTCGTCTCCAAGTTTCTTGTTCAGCCCCTCTCGGATGCGCTGCTTGAAGACATCAGGGTCGAAGGTGGAGATATTGGCGATGTTGACCATGGAAGAACCCGCCAGAAGCGTGAACAGTTCGTCGGTCATTAATTGCGTTGCTGGCAGTTCGATCTTCGCCATCTTGTCCTTGTCGACACGCAAGGAAATGCGGCTGAGGAAATAACCGTTCACACCACCGTCATTGATGACGGGGATGGTGATGCTTTCGCCTTTGACCAGCTGCAGACTTGCCTTTTTCGCCCCCGCCTCATCTCCCGACGAGGGGGCCGTCGCCATCTGGACGGAGAAATACACCGCGCCGAGCGTGACGGCGCAAACCCAGACGCCGGTGAGAAGAAGCTTCAACATCAGGAGGCTGCGCCGTACATGAACTGTTCCTGGGAATAGGTGCCGTCCGTATCGGCTTCCTGGATCGCGGTCTTGAGAAGATCCGCAACAGCGCGAACCGCATTCAGATGCGCCTCGACGCGGCTGGCATTGGTCGCGAGCTTGGACTTGATGCCCTGCACCTGATCGAGATGTCCGGCGGCGATTTCCTCATGGGGCGTATCGCGGAACAACATCGTCAACTCATAGAGGCAACGGCTTTTATGGGCATTGGAGACTTTGAAATCGAACTGGGGGTCCTTACCGATATTGTCATTCTCATTGTCGATGATCATTTCAAGACGGCCGAGAACGGATTTGATGCGGTGGTCGTTCGACATAAGGTCCATGCTTGTCTCCTCGTTATGATTTATCATGCTCAAGCCTCGTCCGTTTTATCATTGGAAACGCCGAGGACCTGCCTTTCGAACTCCGCCACCATCCGAATTGCAGCATTATGGTCTTTGTCATTCATGGATACGTCGGTGATGCCTTTGCTCTCGGCTTTCCGCAACGCATCCTTGTAGGCCTGTTCTGCAATGCCAACGCCGCCATTTCTGGAGATAGTGTCGGCAAACTGTTCCGCCATCATGCTTTTCCAGATCTCGCCGGCGTTGCCCTTGCCGTAGACCTCCTCGCTGTCTTTCGGCAGCATGTTGGCAACGAAGGTCTGAAGCACGGAAGCCTCATACTTGCGATATGTTTCCGGAACTTCGGTACGGGCAGAGCGGATGTTGGTATTGCCGAGACCTGCCTTCGAAGTGGCGCTGTCAAGCATATCAATGGCAGCGCCAAAGCCCTTGCCCGAATCGGCAAGGCTCGTCGCAGCAAAAGCCGCCTTGTTCGCCTTCAATTTTTCCTGGGCGACCTGCACTTCCTGAGGGTCCGCAGCGCGAACCACATCCATCACCAGATCGCTTATAACCGATATCGCCACGTCCAGAACTCCCGAGCTGACGAACGGGCGGCATTAAAACCGGGGCGTTCGCTCAATCAAGAAACACCGCTGAATACGTCTCTCTGGACGCCCAACGATGCAACAACGGGACAGACTATGGATCGCCAACCTTGCTGGAGGCTGGTGTCCGGGATGCGTTCGTGATTTCTAACAGATCATAGATTGCATTGTCGTCGGCCTCACGATCCTCGAGATCGCGGGCGAGATGCATCCTGTCCTCCAGCCGGTCGGCCTTGGTCTTTTCCTTGAGCACCTTGTTTTCCTGCAATTGCTGCACGCCGGAGAGCTGACGGTCCTTGACGACAAGGCGGCCGTAACGATCCGAATAGTGCCTGGAGAACGTCTGGTGGACCGGCTCCATGGAACTCATCGCTTCAAGCACATTCTCCATGGATTGCGCCACTTCGGCACGCACGCGGGTGGTGTCGGCCAGTTCAACCTCGGCCATTTTCTCCATGTGGCGCTGGACCGTTACCAGGCGCTTGAGTTTGGCCGAACGCTTGTCCGAAGCCATGGCGTTTTCTCCAGATCAGAAGCCGATGAAGACCGGGCCGAAACCATCCACGAATTGCCGGATGAGGGCCGCGATCGACAGGTAAAGCATGAAAATACCGCCCGCGAGAACGAAAGGCGTCGATATGAAGTAGACCGGTATCTGCGGCGCCAGCTTGTTGATGAGGCCGACCGCAACGTTGAACATCAGACCGTAAATTACAAAGGGGCTGGCAAGCCGCAGCATGATGGAAAAGGAGGCGCGCAGCGTATCTGTCAGGGTTATCAGCATCTTCTGGCCGCTGATGAGCGCGCCGACCGGTGTCGTGGCGTAGGAATCGACCAGCGCCCGCAGGACGATATGGTGGAAATCCAGGATGAACAGCACCATGAGCCCACCGAAGGTGATGAAGTTCGATATCTGGTTTTCCTGCACGTCTTCAACGGCATCCGCTCCGCCGGGAGCGCTAAGCCCGATGGATGCGCCGATGAGCGCGCCCGTGAACTGGAAGCCGAGCGTGTAAAACCGCGCGATCAGCCCGTACATCGCGCCAATGACGATCTCGGTGAAGATGAGGCCGACAACGGCGCCCTGGCTTGCGCCGGAGACTTTCGGATAGATCGTATCCCACAGTACCGGCAGAAGCGCCATGGACACCGCAACGCACAGGAGAATGCGTATCTGCGGCGAGATGCGCGAACTGGAAAAGCCCGGCATGGTCATGAAGCAGGCGCCGATACGGCAAATTGCAAGGAACAATGCGATAATTGTCCCTTGCGGGTCGGTTATCATGAAATGGCGCCCAGAATCTTGATCTCCAGCCCCTTGGCCAGTTCCACATGCGAGAGAACCGGCAGGGTCGCAAAGAGTCGTTCGATGATCATGCGCACATAGGACCGTGTTTCCGGCGACGTGACAAGGACAAAGGGTAGTCCGCGATCCATGAATTCACGGATAACTTTCGATGCCTGCTCGGAAAATTCCTCGAGATGGCGGGGATCGATATCGAATTCGACGATTTCGCCCTTTTGATCGCGCTTGAGCGCCTGATGGAAGACCATGTCCCATTTGTTGCCGAGGCGAAGCACACGCAATACGCCATTGTCGGCAAGATCGCCGCAGAGCTGCTGCGACATGCGCACCCGTACATGTTCGACGATCTGCTCGGTCTTGCGCACATGCGGGGCAAGTTCGGCGACCGCTTCCAGAATGAGATGCAGGTTGCGGATCGACACACGTTCGGCGAGCAGCAGTTTCAGCACGGCCTGCAGGCCGGAATAGGACATGTGCGACGAGCAGATTTCGTCGGCAAGCTTCTTGTATTCCGGGTCCAGCCGGTCGATGAGGATCTTGACGTCCTTGTAGGACAGCAATTGCGGCAGATTGTTGCGAATGACTTCGCTCAGATGCGTCAGCACCACAGAGACATTGTCGATCGGGTGGAAACCTTCGCGCTTCAAATCCTCGGTGAATGTCTCGAGAATGGAAACGGCCGGCATGCCGAAGGCGGGTTCGCGGATTTCGTCGCCCGGAATGCTCGGCTTGCGCCCTGCCCCCGTCACGACAAGAACATCGCCAACGCGCAGATTGCTCGACGCGATCGTCGTGCCATGGACACGGATCTGGTAGGCCTTTTCCGGGATCATGATGTCGTCGGAGACCTTGATCTCCGGCACGACGAAGCCGTATTGGGTCGCGAACTTCTTGCGCATCTTGCCGACACGGAAAGCCAGTTCCTGATGCGCGCCGAGGAGGCGGGTCGAAACCTGCTTGCCGAGGGCAAGTTCGATTTCGGACGTCTTGAGGACCTGCTTGACGGAGTCCTTTTCCGCTTCGTTGGTCTGGAGAACCTTGTCCTCCTCTTCCTGACGGCGCTGCGCGCTTTCCGCTTCGACCTGGCGCGGAATATACCAGCTGCCGAAGGCCATGATGCCGCCCAAAAGCGTGAAGGGCAGGAAGGGCAATCCAGGCATGACGGCAAGAAGCCCCATCAGCATGGCTGCGACCATCAAGGCACGCGGATATCCGCTCAGCTGATTGATGACGGCCTGATCCGTCGATCCCGAGGTGCCGCCGCGCGACACCAGAAGGCCGGCCGCCAGCGACACGATAAGGGCCGGGATCTGCGAAACGATACCGTCGCCGACCGAAAGCTTCACGAAAACATCGGCAGCCTCGCCGATCGGCATGCCGTGGCGGAAGTAACCGATGATGATGCCGCCGAAAATATTGATCGCGGTGATGATCAGGCCGGCGATCGCATCGCCGCGTACGAACTTCGAGGCACCGTCCATCGAACCGAAGAACGAGCTTTCCTCTTCCAGCTCGCGGCGACGGCGTTGCGCTTCCTTTTCATCGATGATGCCAGCGGACAAATCCGCATCGATCGACATCTGCTTGCCGGGAATGGCATCCAGCGTGAAGCGCGCGCCGACTTCGGCGATACGGGTGGCACCCTTGGTGATAACGATGAAGTTGACGGTGATCAGGATCAGAAAGACAATCAGACCGATCACGAAGTCGCCCGACATGACGAGGCTGGAGAAGCCCGCAATCACGCCGCCCGCCGCCGTCGGCCCCTCGTTGCCGTGCGAAAGGATGACACGCGTCGTCGCAATGTTCAGCGACAGGCGAATCATGGTCGCGATCAGCAGCACGGTTGGAAAAGACGAGAAATCCAGCGGACGCTGTATCCAGAGCGCCACCATGAGGATGAGGACCGAAAGTGCTATGGAAAAGGCCAGACCGACATCCACCAGAACGACCGGAATGGGCAGGAACAGCACGCAGAGGATCGACACGATGCCCAATGCGAAACCGACATCCCGCATGCTCGGGCTTACCTTGGGCAAGGAAATGACTGGTGGTTGCGCCATAAAATCGTCCTGTCTCTTCATGAGAAGGGCGACGGAAAAGCCGCCGCACGGTTCCGCGGCACCGGTTTTCTAAAATCGCTGACGCAATTCAGCCCGATGCTTCAGCCTATCCCTAGTCGCTGAAGCTTGCGCGAGGATGGCATCCAGACGGTACGGGCGTCAGAAGCCCGACTGAACCCGCGAAAAGACGAGATTGGAAAAAAGGGCGATCTGCGCGCCCACGAACGGGGCGGCAACGCCGAGAACGATCATGATCGTTACGATTTTAGGGACAAAGGTCAGCGTCATTTCCTGAACCTGGGTCAGGGCCTGGATGAAGGCGATGGCGACACCAACGATCATGGCCGCGAGAACGGCGGGACCGGCCGCGACGAGAACCGTCCAGACTGCCGCCTGCATGATATCAAGCGCATCGGCCTCGTTCATCGTCGCATCCTTTATTCCGGAAAGGCGGCGTCATGCCGCCTCTTCAATGTCAGGAATCTGCCGGCACGTCCGAATCGGTGCCGCTATCAGGTGTAGTCGCGATCGGACCGTTCGAGAAGGTCACACCGGCCTGCAGCAGCACTTTGTCACCAGCTTCTGTGATGGCGACGACGCCGTCCGAATAGACTTCGACTTCCTTTACCACGCCGGTGACCTTGTCGTCGGCGCTCTTGACCGTTTTGCCAACCAGGTCGGAAGCGCGCGTCAGGGCTTCGGCCTGCAGCATGCTCTTCAGATGGGTGTTGGTCTTGATCGTCTGCTCGACCTGCGAGAAGCTCGCAAGCTGCGACATCTGCTGGCCGGCATCCATCGGGCTGGTCGGATCCTGGTTTTTCATCTGGGCGATGAGAAGCTTCAGGAAGCTGTCGTAGTTAAGCGAGGCCGCGCTTTTGTCGTTGCTGCTCGCCCCGGCATTTGCCCAGGGGTTAGAGGCTGCCGACGTGACTGCATCTACCGCCATGGTGCGATCTCCTTGCGAATCTGCTCGATCGTTGCGGGGGTCATTTCCTGATTGTTGAGGATCTTTTCCTCGGTCGGGTACAGGCCACGAATGGCCTTCAGCGCTTCGAAAGCCTTACCCGAGGCAACCAGACCGTCGATACGCTTGAGTTCGGCCAGAATCTCCTCATGCTGGAAGCAATTCAGCAGCATGCTCACGGATTTGCGGAACAGGTTCGTCGACTGTTCGCGTCCTTCCGGGTTGATGAGGATCATCTGGGCGATGAAATAAAGCTGTCTGAGCGGCGTCGTCGCCTGCTCCGGCTGCAGGACGTGGTTTTCAAGCAGGAACGTGACATCGTTCAGGAATTCGAGGGCCACCTTGCGATCCACCCGCAAAACCGCGCCGTTGATGAAAA
This sequence comes from Agrobacterium sp. SORGH_AS_0745, assembly GCF_030818995.1. Taxonomy (NCBI): domain Bacteria; kingdom Pseudomonadati; phylum Pseudomonadota; class Alphaproteobacteria; order Hyphomicrobiales; family Rhizobiaceae; genus Agrobacterium; species Agrobacterium sp. SORGH_AS_0745. The sequence goes on along the minus strand of NZ_JAUTBI010000003.1, from coordinate 1,239,674 downwards.
TCTTTTCGCCCGATTTCAGCGAGATTCGAAGTGTACTTTTCATTTCAGTCCATCCCTGATGATGGTTGTCACGTCAATTATACCCTGGAAATTCGTCGACTGACGTTTCCGGATCAGTTCGCACTCTTTCAAAATCCAGATCGCGATCGAAATCAGATTTGCCCTGAGTTCCATGGCCAGCTGGTTTTCGGGCTGCTTGAGGTCCTCAATGAAGCGGATCCAGACCCGTCGAGTGTAAAAAAGCGCTTCGATCGTGTGGCGCTGGGAAGAGGAATCCTTTGCCTCCACCAGTAGATCGATCGATTTTGTCAACGCCTGCCGCTCGCGATCCTTCGCGTCTGCGACACCATCCTCCATGATTTCGGCGTAGGAAAACTGGTACATTCATGTATCCTTTATCTGCCGCCACCCCTGTTCATCAGAGGTAGTTTACCAGACTCATTTTTTGCAGACGCGACGTAAGGCTGTAGGCAATTTCAATCTGCTGCTGGAGCAGATCCAGGCGTGTCTTCACCTCGTAGGTATCGATCCCCTCGATATCCAGCAGATGAGTCTCGATGATCTTTTTCTGGGCGGCGAGCGAGTCGTTCGCTTTCGAAACACGGCTTTCGGAAAGGCCGAGCTGGCTCTGCTGCTGGTTCAAACCACTAATGACCGTGCCTATATTGGTCACCGACCTGGTTGCCACCAATTCGCGAACGTCGCTTGGGACCTTGTCATCAAGGAACGTCATCGCCGTCATTGCTGTCATCGCGAAATAACGCATGCCCTGCGAGTTGCTGTTGGTCGATGTCTCGACCACCTCGTTCTGGCTGATGCGGCTCGTCATGTTCGTGTCGCTCGCCTTCGATCCATAGGTCGTCCAGAAATCGTAATTCTGGCCGGCCGTCAGATCGCTGTGCGGTGGGTTCGTAACCGGCGTAGTACCGTTGAACACGCCTTCGATACGGGTCATGAACGCCGCGGCCTGATCCTTGGACAGGTCGGCAATGTTACCGACCGCAGGTGTCTGTGCCGCCATGAACGCGTTCAGCTCAACCTCATAGGCTGCCTTCAGCGTCGATCCTTCGGCAAAGTAGTCATCGATAGGCTTCACATCCGTATTGATGCCGGAAAACAGAAATTCGCCACTGACTGCCGTATTGGCAAAACCGGTGAAGGTGTTGAACGCATTCGAAATGGTTTTGGCGACCGTTGCCAGCGTTGGTGCTGCGCTGCTGGTATTCGGAACAAGAACCTTCTGAATTTCCTGGGCGGCCTTTGCCATGCCATCAAGTGCCGCCTGAGAGGACTTGAGGCGCTGCGTGGCGATGGAATTGACGCTGACGAGCGAAGAGAGACGATCGACATCGCGATTAAGGTCAAGACTGCGGGCCGTGTTGGCACCCAGCGTCACGCCCAGGTCCGCATGTTTACCCGTGGTCAGCTCGGTATTGAGGTTCGTCATCTCAAGCTGGGCCTTGAGGATGGTGCTGCGCATGCTGTTCTGCATCGCCAGCGATGAAATGAAGGACGTTTTCATCTATTACCTCACCATATCCATCAGCGACTTGAGCATGTCGTCGATGGTGGTCACCAGCTTCGTGGCGGCCTTGTAGGATTGCTCGATATCCATGAGCAGCGAAAGCTCCTCATCCAGGCTGACGGCAGTATTGTTCGAATAGGAGGTGGCGGAGCGCTCATAGAGCGCGCTTTTCGCTTCGTTTGCCGAAGTTGCGCCGGATCGTTCCTGTTCGAGCCACCCCACCGAGTTGGTGCCGTATTTCAGGATGCTTGTATTCGTATCGATACGTGTCGACGCGGCAAAATTCATGGGCGCGTCAAAAGCAGTGACATAGCTGTCGATCAGTGCGGAAAACCCGGTTCCGCCTGAAGTTGTGCTGTTGATTACATAAGCGGTACCGTTGATACCGCCGTCGCGCAACAATTCCGGGTTTCCACCTTTGGAAATAATTAACGCAGGGTTGACGGTAATGCTCGCAGCGAGCCCGGGAGAGACAACACCGCTTGCCGGAATGGTTGTGGCCGCAGGGGAGCCGTAGGTGAAGAGGCCTGGCATCTTCGGCAGCGTGCTGGTCGGGCTGGCCGGCTTTTCCGCAAACATGGTGATGAGGCCGCGCGCAATTTCGTCGAGCTGGCTCTGCATGGTTGGCGCCAGGTCGTCACGAACCTGCATCAGACCCTGAAGCGAACCTTCCGCTGTCGTGTTGCTGCCGCTGCTCGCCTTGATCGCGACGCCATCAACGTAGATCGCGTTCCCCGTGACCGTCGCGTCGTAGCCCGGCTGCGCCTTGAAAGTAACCTTGCGCGGCACGACTTCGAACAGGGTCGCGCCATCCGCCGTGTAGAGCGCCACGTCGTTGTTTTCACGATTGACGACGTTGATCCCGATGATGGACGAAATGTCCTTCAGCAGCGTCTCGCGCTGGTCGAGAGCATCACTTGGATTGCCGCCGATCGCGGTCTGCGCCTTGACCTCGTTATTGGCTTCCTCGAATTTCGCGAGCAGGCCGTTCAGCTTGTCGACCTGAAGGGACATTTCCTTGTCGGCACGCAGGCGCATCGCCTGCAACTCGGACGAAGCCTTGTTCAGGGAATTGGCGACGTCCACGGCGGATGTAACCGCAGTCGCAGCAAGCGCGGAATCGCTCGGCTTTGAGGCGTAACCGTCAAGGCTCTTCAGCAGTTCCTTCATATAGGTGGCAGGCGAACTCTCGTAATCGTTGCCGCCGAAAAGGCTTTTCATCTCCTCGAGCCCGGTCAGAACGGTTTTCTGGCCGGAAGCGAGGGATGCACTGGAGATCGTCTGCCTCAGGAGGCTCTCATTCTGGGCACGGCCGTTGGCGACAATACTTGCACCTGACATGGTCGTGCCGAGAATGGCGGTTCGCTTGACGTAGTTCGCATTACCGACATTGGCAATGTTTTTCGAAGTAACGTCCGTCTGCTTACCTGTATTGTTGAAGATCGACTGCGCAGTATTCATTGCTGACGTGAGCGACATTCATTTGTCCTCGTGAGAATTACTATCTCTTCAGATTGATCAGGACATCCATCAAATCCGACCCGGTCTGGAAGACTTTCGAATTCGCTGTATAGATACGCTGGGATTCAATCATATCGGTGAGTTCGCTGGCGATATCGACGTTCGAGCCCTCAAGCGCACCCTTCTGGATGTAACCGAAGCTGCCCGTCTGCGGGAAACCGATGGTGACGACGCCCGACTCGTTGCTCGGCAGATAAACGTTGCCGTTCTGAGGGGAGAGGTTGTCGACGCTCGGTACCGTGGCAACCGCCAGCTGGTAGATGTTGCGGCGGCCACCATCCTGATAGACTGCAGTCACTACGCCGTCCTTGCCGATTTCCACGTCCTTGATCTGGCTCGGGCCGTTACCGTTCAGGATCGCGGTGCCGGGCGTGAACTTCGTCGAGAACTGCGACATGTCGGACAGGTCGATACTTATTGCCTGCGGGACGCCGCTGACCGTGTCGTTGATGGTGATCGACTTTTGAGAGGTAGGTGTGAGCTTATTGGTCGCCGGGTCGAATGCCAGCGTGACTGATTCCTTGACAAGGTTCGCTGCTGGGGTCGCCGTGTAAGGGAAGCCGCCATTGGTCGACTGGTCCTGACGATAGACTGCCACTTCCCAGGTATTGGCGCCGGTCTTGGTGTAATAGAAATCGTAGAGAACCCTTCGCGCCACCGCTGTCGTACGCCGTCAACGATGTCTTGTTACCGATCGTCGATGTTGCAAGGTTGTCGCTCGGACGCGAGCCCGCCGCAACAGCGGCTTCATCGCGATTGAGGTTGGCCGGGAAGCTGCCCTGCGTGGAGGGCGATGCTGTCAGGCCGAAATTATTGACGTTGACGGCCTCAAGGCCGGTAAAGCCGTTGACGACGGCAGCTGGCGCATTTGCCCCGTAGGGGTAACCCATCAGCTGGAAGCCCGCTGCGTTTTCCAGGTAGCCTTCCGCATTCTTCACGAACGAGCCGGCACGTGTGAGATAAGGCGTGCCGCCACCATCCTGAACCACGAAGAAACCGTTGCCCTGAATGGCAAGATCGGTGCTCGACGTGGTGTAGGACAGGTTGCCCTGCTCTGAAATGCTGTAGCGAACGTTGGACTGCACGCCGCCGGAGGCATAGCTGCCCGACGAGGAGGGCAGAACGAGCGAGGAGAACGACGTCGATGCGCGCTTGTAGCCGGTGGTGCTTGCGTTGGCGATGTTGTCGCCAACGGTTCCCAGCTTGTTAGCCTGTGCATTCATGCCGGACACACCGGTTCGCATAGTGCCGAAAATACTCATTCAAAAACCCTCGTGGTCATCTTCAGGGAGAAGGTAAAGCGTTTGGCTTGCGTGAAGCTGTCTGAAATACCGCGTTTGAAAAAGACCACGCGGATGAATGAATATTATTGCCAATCAATGCTGTAACCGAGGAAACGCTTGGAATCGACCGGATCGTAGCCGAGCTTCTTGCGAAGCTTCTTGCGAAGCTTGCTGATGTGGCTTTCCACGACGTTCTCTTCGACGTCATCATCGAAGATGCCGTAGATGGCATTGAAAATCTGCGCCTTGGAAACGCGGCGTCCGCGATTGGCAATCAAATATTCAAGGATGCGGCGCTCGCGCCGCGGCAAGGCAAAGACCTCGCCACCAACTTCGGGATCACGACCGTCGGAGAAAACCCGGATCGGTCCCGCATCGGTGAAATTCGAGATAACCTGCAGGCGGCGACGGATCGCCGCCGCACGCGCAAGGATTTCACGGGGGTGAACCGGCTTGCGCACGACGTCATCGACGCCGCTGTCGAACAGCGCCAGAGTCGATTCCAGCGAGGGCTGGTCGCTGACCGCGATCACCGGTGCCGTCGTGCGATCCCTGATCGCCTTCGGCAAGGAGAAGCTCCGGTCGCCCTGACCGATCAGGAATGCCTCTACGGCCGCCAGATCGCTGTCCGCTGCCGTCGAGACCCACTCCCCGAATTCGACCGGATCGAAACCGGTCGAGGGGATGCCCTCACGCCCAAATAGAGAAGTATAGCCGTCTTTAACGAGCTCGCGCTCATCAACCACTACGATCATTCGTCCGCCTCCGAATCAGTGTGGTGTTTTCCAATGCGGCATTGGTACGAATCGGGGGATTCAGCGACAACTGTAGGAAATCATCGATAGTTATTAATAATTGATTAACCATTTTGTGCCGATTTGATCTATATATAGTGGTTGTTAACCATATACGGTACAAAATTTTTGTGTAAAAATTTCAAAAATCCGAAAAAATCGCTTGCGGCGCCTTTTTTAGGGCTTTCTCTCGCCACATTTCAAATTGCGAGTCCTTGATCGCATCAAAACAATCGATGGTTGTTATCCGTCGCAGAAATTTTTCGCGTTGGCGGTCCATTTTCCGTAGCCCGTCGCCACCAGATTGGCGATCACCCGGCAGACATATTTCTTTTGAGCCGGGTCGTTGTTGGGCCCGGCATGATAGCGGGCGACCGCCATGGTCCAGGTTTCGTGCCTGTTGTGGAGATTGCGCAGGAACATGGCGGCATATTCGACATTGCGGCGCGGATCGAACATTTCACGCGCGGATGTGAAGTTTTCGCCATGGAAATAGTGGTTTATCTGCATGCATCCCAGGTCGATCAGCTTGGCGCCGTTGCGCTTTGCCGTCTCGAAAGTGGTCAATGCCTCCTCGGTGGAGGAGGCAAATACCGGTTTTCCCTCAATATTCATGGCGTTGGGGTCAAGCCGACCCTTGCGACCGGTCTCGGTCAGGCCGACAGAATAGAGAATTCCCTCCGGCACGCCGTATTTGCGGGCGGCGGACTGAATTTCCCTTTCACAGACACCTGACGTTGCCGAAGCGGAGGCGTTTTCAGAGGTAAACGCCGTTGTCAGCAGAAGTGCGGGCAGAGCCAAGAGCGCCATCCATGCCTTCATTATGCACCCCCAAATTATCACCATTGCCCTGCCGTCCGCCGCGTGTGCCGGACTCGTCACGGTTGCGCCCTGCGGCGGCCTGTTGGCCTTGCTGCTGCGCCTGCTGATTTTGCTGATTGTTGGCTTGTGTGCCCGTTTGGTCACTCTTGTCAGAAGAAGCAATGCTGATGGTGATGTTATCGACCGTCAGACCCTGCGCCTTGAGGCCATCGAGGATGCTCTTGCTGTCCTGCTGAAGCTTTTTGTAGGCGGCCACGTTCTCCACCGTCATGTGAACGGCAAGCTCATCGCCGGCAAGACGCAACGACATCGTCACCGATCCCAGCTCGATCGGCGTCATGTGCAGCTTCAGCGTATGGACGACTTTGCCGGTACTGCTCTGGGCCGCCTCATTGGACAGCGACGAGCCGGGCTGCATGGCGCTAACCCATTCAGAATCATTGGCGATGAGGCCAGTCAGAGCCGAGGCGTTGGATGAAGGTGCCAGACCAATGAACCGCCGCGAATCGAGAACCGTAATCGTCTCGGTCGCCTTGCCGCTGCTTTCCCGGGCATCGAACTCGACGCGGCCATCCCGCTGAACCGTACTCATATCGAGAGCGCGGGCCGTGCCGGAACGAGGAGATGCGAAGCGGAATGCCGAGGCGTCGCCTTCAGTGCCCGATCCGGATCCGGCTTCGTTTCCGGCAAGCTCGGTCCGTGCGTGCATGTCCTTCGCCAGAGGCTCAGCCTTACCCCTGACAGTTTCAACCTTTTCGGATTTGACATCGGCCTTGCCGGCAATCGCCTGCGCAATTTCCTCAAGGGGCGTCTTGGCTGTCACGATATCGCCGACATTGGCCGTGAGCGTCTGCAGCTCTGCCAGCTTCGGATCGATTGCATCCGCCGCCGTCTGGCTCTCCTTGTCGGCGTCCTTGACCTTCTTGCCAGGTTTGCCGTTTTCAGGCGATGTGTGCGCCGTCTTAATCGCATTCTGAAGCTCCGCCAGCGCCTCGTGACCATGGCCTTCTCCGGAATGGTCCTTGACGAGCACGTTCAGGAAGCTCGGGGGCCGCTTGACCGGCACATCAGTCTTTTCCGCATCGTCATCCGGTTGCGCATGCTGCTCCTCAGCCGATCCCGCTTCCTGCTGATGACGCGAGTGCGGTGCCTGCGGCGGGCGCTCTTCCCTGACCGTCGCGAGGGTGTCGCCGAAACTTCCGCCTTTGGCGTCGTCCCTCACACTGGCGCTGCCAGCGCGCGGATCGTTAAATGGCGCATTCACTATCGCGTTGATGGTTGCGTCGATCATGGTGCCCCCTCGCCTTTCTTCAAAAGGCTGTCGATTTCATCGAGCTTACTGCGGCCGCTCGTCACGAGTTGCCGGACGTTCTCGCCCTCATCCTCAGCCTTGTGGTTTTCAACTCTCCATATGCCCTTGGTCTCGGCACTGGCCTCATTCGCGGGCGCGCCCGACCCGGCCCCCTGCCCTGCCGTGACACCGGGATCGGTGCCAGGCTGCGGGGAAGGCGGACGAACCACCTGGTCGGCGATTGCCCTTGCCGCGTCCCGCAGGGCCCTGTCGCGATCCGAAAGCTGGGCCTCGGGAATTTGCCCGATTGTTTCAATCGCGCTCACCACATCGGGCGTGCCGATATTGGAAAGGCTTTCATAGAGATTTGCCTGAACTTGCGGCTGGTCCGGCATATCCGGCGACAGCGCTTTCGCCTTTAACGCCGCCATGCGCGCCAGCGAATCCTTGCCGCTGATCGCCGCGAGACGGGACAGGCGTAGATAAGCTTCCTTCTGCCTCTCCGCGTCCATCATGGCGAATGTTTCCTCTATCGTGTCGTGCCCGATGGAATCGACACGTTTGACCACCAGTGAGACCAGAAGGTCCGCGAACTGGCTGGCATAGGGCGAATGCAGGAACCGCCGCGCGTAACGCTGTGCATATTCGACGCCACGCCCGGCATCGCCGTCTTCAACGGCGATAGCAAGCGAGCGGCGGAGTGCAGCCTCCTCCACGATGGTACCGGGCGCTTCGAGCCGGGCTATGTCATAGAAACCGAGGGCAGCCACCGGATCGCGGGGGATCGTCACATTGCCGCCGATCAGTGCAAGATAGGCGCCAATTCTCGTGCCGCGATACTCGGGCACCATGGCCGCGATGCTCTGGGCGACCAGCGTTCCCTTGCCGGACAGATATTTGCGCAGAATATCGGCGACGCGGCTGTCGAAATTGCCGTCCACATCCCGCGCGACGAGCAATTCGAGCGTGGCCGGATTGCCGCCGCTCATCGCGTAGACAAGCGCCGCATCGACATTGCGCGGATCCTTGAAGATCGCCGAAGGTGCGCTCTTAAGCCGCTCGTCGATCGTCTGGAGCAGAAACCGCTGCATTTCGGTTGCCGAATGGTCTCCCATGGTGACCGAATCCTGCACGAACTGCAGGGAGCGCAACATGGCATAGGGCATGAGGTTGTCTTGCGATTGCGCAAAAACCTTCGCCGGTTCGGCACCGAGACCACACAGTGTCGCCGCAAGAAAAACCCAACGTTTCGAGGATTTCGTCACACTCACCCCCGATCGGCCTCAAGCAGGATTTCGATACGGCGGTTCGCATTCGCCAGCGGGTCTGCCGGCACCTGCAATCTGCGGTCCGCAAAACCCGAAACCTGTTTCACCCGCTCTTCCGACAGGCCGCCGCGAACCAGCATGTAATAGGCGCTATGCGCGCGGTCCATGGAAAGCCGCCAATTGTCATTGGCCTCACCCTTGAACTGGCGTCCATCGGTATGGCCGCGGATTACCACGCTGCCGCCACGCTCCTGAAGCAACTTGCCGATCTTCTCCATGGCCAGGACCATTTCGCCGCGGGGCACAGCCGATCCGACATTGAACATCGGCGTTTCCGTCTGGTCGGAAATGGTCAACAGCAATCCGCCTTCGGCGGGCGTCACCACCAGACCTTCGGCGAGCTTGCCGCTGATGCCGGATATCTGCTTCTCGATCTCTTGGCGCAGCTCTTTAGCCTCTTCCTTCTGCGCAGCAGTACCTTGCTGCTGCTGCTGCTGCTCCGGCTGAGGCTGCGTAAGTGCTGCCTGCTCGGCGGCACCCGGCCGCTGCTGCGGCACCACGGCGGCGATTTCCATGGCCTTGCCGTGATCTGCACCATCGGCTGACTGCTGAGACGATTTAGCCGCAACCGCTTCATTATCCTTGGCAGCGTCCTGCTGCTTGTTCTCGGCAGATTGCTGCTGTTCGACCGGATTTTGCTGCTGGTCCGCACGTGTGATCTTCACCTGCTGGGTCCAGAAATCGGGATCGAAGGGATCGCGGTAAGCCTCACCGCCGCTCGCACCCGTCGCCGGGCCGGAATCGGCAGCACCACCTTCGCCCTTGGCGCTGACATTGGCCTGCTGCCCGACCTGCTGGGCAATTTCCGCCAGAACGGAATAGGGATTCTCGAAAAAGTCCGCTTCTGAGAAGTTCGACTGCTCCCCGGTCTGCGAGGTCAGGTCTTCACCTGTCGCGGCGGCTGAACCCTGGGTGACCTTTTCCGCCTTTATGTTGGACTGGTCTTTCTTCTCGACGCCCTCTTCCTTGTCCACGGGTTTTTCCAGCCCCTTGGACGAGGGTTTCTCATCGGACAGCTTTATCGGATTGAAATAGCTGGCGACCGAGGCCTTGGTTTCCTCGTTTGCGGCGTTGACCAGCCACATGACGAGGAAGAACGCCATCATGGCCGTCATGAAGTCGGCATAAGCGATCTTCCACGCGCCGCCATGGGCGCCATCGTGCCCGCCCTTGTGGCGTTTGACGATGATGATCTCGTTCTTGCCGTGGTGGTGATTTTCGCCTTCACTCATTTCATCACCTTGCGAAGACTGGACGCCCAGGCGGACATGCGCGTGACGAACACGCTTTCACCCAACTCAACGGAGAGGTCGATATCTGCCGTCTCGATAAATTTCATCGTCTCTTCTTCAAAGCCCGGCTGCGTCTTCAGCTGCTCAAACAAATCTTTCGGGCCTTTCACGACAAGGGTCACGGCCTCGCCATCCGGCATGGAAGCGCGAACGACATCCGCAAGCGCCGAAACCGCCTTCAGCGACAGCTCTTCGGTCAGAACCGGGGCAAGGATATTGGCGGTCTGTTCGCTGAGATTGGTCGCGATCGCATCGATGCCTTCACGCAGCCTTAGCGACAGGAAAACGGCAATTTCTTCCAGATAGACGGAACGTAAGCCTTCGAGTTCTGCGGCATGAGCGGCAAGAAGCTCCTCGCGCTCGGCCTGCATTTTCTCCGTGATCTCGCGGCTCGCATCCTCGTGACCACGGGCATAGGCGGCCTGTTTTTCGCTTTCGACGTCGAGCGGCTCGAATTCATCGAAACCGGACGCAATATCGCCAAAACCGGAAATGCCGTCGACATCCGCCAACGGTTCGCCGAACGTCAGTCCCGCGGGCTGCACGTCACCGAAATCCTTGAGATATCTTGCAATGGACGCGCTCATGCCGGCCCCCGGCAAGACAGGCCAAAGGGGCGAGACATGTTTCGTTGCCTGCGATCTAAGCCGTTTGGCGGCACCACCGTCATCCTTGCTACCCTGCCCGTCTCTTCAATTGTTTCCGGCCGGATCACGCCATGCGATCCACCCGATATTGCCCCGACGTTAGGTGTTCAAACTTGTGCGAGGATGAAGGCGGGCCCCGTTTTCAGAAACCTTGCAACCAACTCCCCCGAACCAGCCGGACCGACGCCGGTTTACTTGAAGAGCTGAAGGATGTTTTGCGCGTTGGCATTGGCGATCGAGAGCGCCTGGATGCCGAGCTGCTGCTGTGTCTGCAGAGCCTTCAGCCTGGTCGATTCCTCGTTCATATCCGCATCCACGAGACGGCCGATACCCTTGTCGATCACGTCCATCAGGCTCGAGACGAAGTTTTCCTGCATGTTGATGCGGCTCTGTAGTGAGCCGAGGCTGGAGGCCGTACTGGTCATGGCTTCGAGCTGCTTGTCGACAAAACTCATCATCACATCGATGGCGTCGGAAGCGGTGTAGTTCGTGGTGCCACCGGAAAAACCGCTCATGGCTGCCGCCACGACATCGAGATTGTCGAGATCGAGCGTGGAGACGGAAAGACCGAGGGATCTGGCAACGGAGGTCGGCGCACCGGTCGTGTCATAGAACCAATCGTTGCTGCCTGTGTCCCGATAGGCCGCCGCGACGGTGGTGGTGCCGCTCGAAGGGTTGGTCGCCGTCACCTTGACCCAGGTATTCTCGGACAAACGAAGATAATTCACCGTTCCGTTGCTGTAGACGCTCGGGTCGGCATTCGTATCCGGCGTCGCCGCATTCAGCGTGCCGATTTCGGCGTCCGTCAATTTCTTGACGACGTAACCCGCATTGGTGGTCACGCCGGCTGTCGTCGATGTTTGGGTGATCTGTTGTTCCGTCTTCGCGACAAAAACGGCGCTCTTGTCGAGAATACCGAGTTTTCCGCCGCTGAGGTCGAAAAGCACGGCACTGCCGTCCAGCACATAGTCAACCGTGGTGACGCCGACATTGCCCGAACCGGTGCGCGTGAAGGACGCGACGACCTTTTTGGTGATGGGTTCTACAACCGGCGGCGTGCCACCATTGCTGATGCTGGCCTGCAGCCAGTTCTCGCCGGAGAAGGAGGCAGATTCCGACGTGCTCTTCAGCTGTTCCTGAAGCTGCTTGATTTCGTCCTGGATCTTGCCGCGGTCAGCCCCGACGCCATAGGCGGCGACAAGCTTTTCCTTGATTTTCTTGACGACCTCGATCGAGTTCGCAAGGGCGTCATAGGCCGTATCAACCTTGGCGGCGCCCAGTCCCAATGCATCCTGCACGGCCGAGAGCGCTGCATTGTCGGAGCGCATGGTTGTGGAGATAGACCAGTAGGCGGCATTATCCGCCGCTGTTTCGACACGATAGCCGGACGACACACGCGCCTGCGTCGTCTCGAGATTCTTGTCGATCATGCGCAAGGTTTGCAGCGCGGCCATCGCCGCCGCATTGGTCAAAATGCTGGTCATTGGGTCCACCCAATTGGTACTGTCAGGAAAAATCCGGCGCTGCGCCGAAAACGAGCAGAGGCATCATGCGCATCAGCGATGGTAAAAAGAGCCACCGCGACCTGCCGTTCGTTAACAAATCGTTAATTCGATAGGTACCAAACAACAACGCTGATTTGCAAGGCGTTCCTTGCCTTCACAGGCCGGTTTTGCATAAACCGACACGCTTCAGGCAAGGTCGGGTGAAAAAGTGCCCGAATGAAGCCATCGCGCCCGCGAATTCGGAAGGCGCAATGGATAATATATGAAAATGTCCGCTGGACTGGTTCAGGCAGCTTCGCCTTGGCGGGCCGACACGAATCGGGCAGCCGTCAGGCTCTGACGGAGAAATTCGGTGTTCTCGTCCGGATTTTCCGAAGGGTTCTGAAACGAAACATGATTGATCTCGACCGCAGCGTGCTCGTTGGCCAGAATCAATTGCGCATAAACCGTCGCGCCGTGCGGTTTCAGTTCGAGATCGAGGACGATCTCCGGCGCCCCTTCCCATTCGAGCCTGTATTCGCCACCGGCACCGAAATTGATCGTGCCCGGATGATAATAAAGCTCCGCGGCCGACGAGACGAGGTCGGCAATGCTGCCGTAGCACTCGAATCTGAGCAATGAAATCAGGTCGGCCGGATCGAGCAGGCGCAGTTCGGTGGCGATCGGGTTGATCGCCTCTGCGACGATCATTTCCCGCTTTTCAGAATAGGCGGATTTTTTCATTGGTTTTATTGAACCCGTATTTTCGATGACTTCATGGCGTAAACCCGATGAACGAGCTCAGCTACAGCCTTGTAAAAAGCTGGTGGAATCACACTATCGATCGAGACTTGCGCAAACATGGAGCGTGCGAGCGGCGGATCTTCAAAAACGGGGATATTATTTTTTTCCGCAATCTCGCGGATTTTCAATGCGATAAGGTCCTGACCCTTGGCAACGACGACAGGCGCGTCGCCTTCTTCGCGAACGTAACGCAACGCCACTGCAAAGTGTGTCGGGTTGGCAATCACCAGTGTCGCGCGCGGCACATTGTCGATCATGCGGCGGCGGGCGCGGTCACGGGCGACCGAACGCTGACGGGCTTTGACCACCGGGTCGCCCTGCGATTGCTTGTATTCTTCCTTCACCTCATGCTTCGTCATTTTCAGCTGGCTGAACCAGTGGTGGCGCGTCCACAAAAGGTCGACGGCGGCAAGCAGCGCGGTCGAAAAGAGAATCACGACCATCATCTTTTTGGTGAGCTCGACAACCCTGACGAAAATGACCTGCGGGTCGGAGAACATCAGGTCGATGAGACTGTAGAAATCGCCGCGCAGAGACAGGAACATGATGATCGAAACGATCAAGATCTTGAACAGCGATTTGCCGAATTCCACAAATCCCTGCTTGCTGTAGATGCGGCCGAACCCCTTTGCCGGCGAGATGCGCGACCATTGCGGACGCACCCTCTCAAGCACGGGCGACGGCAGGTTCTGGAAAAACGAGGAGGCAAGGCCGAAGACGATGAACATGATCATGGCCGGCATGAGCAGATAGGCCATGGACGTGCCGAGGAAATAAAGCAGCGACAGGGCATCCGGCCTAGTGCTGAGATTCCATTGTTCGGGCTGGCCGAACAGGTCCTTCAGCGTTACGCCGAGGCGACCGGCGCCGTCGGGCAAAAAGAAAACCAGATAGCAGTAAAAGGCGAGTGACGAAGCAAAGATCGGCACCTCGCGGGAAAAGGGAAGATTGCCCTTTTCCGCCGCATCACGGAGTTTTTTCTCCGTTGGGTCTTCTGTTTTACTGTCCTTGTCCTGATCGTCTGCCAAGGCACGTTCCCGGGATAAAAAAAGGCCCGCCGATCGCGGCAGGCCGTCATTCCGAAACTAGCGCCCGAGACCGGCCATCGCAATGGCCGGCATTGCCTGTGAGGCGGGTTATCAACCGGCTTCCGCTCAGGCTGCTGCGGATTGTTCCTCTGTGGAGGCTTCCTTCAGCTGAATCTGACCGGAATTGGCCAGCCGGATCGCTTCCTGCGCCACGGCGCGGCGTGCAATCGCCACTTCGCGGGTGTTGATAGAAGCCTGCGGCACGGCGAGGTCCGATTCGATCATGCGGCGCTGGCGCGGGCTGATGCTGGACAGCACACACTCCTTGATTTCCATGGTTGCGCCACGCAGCGCCATGGTGAGAACGTCCGCCGAGACATCGTTGAGCAGCAGGACGCGGCTGCGCTGCGGCATGAACATGAGATCGTCGAAGAGGAAGATCTTCGGCTTGACCTTGTTGGCAGCTTCCTTGCTGAGCGTTTCGAGCGAGCTGAGCAGCGTATCGACCTGCGGCTTTTCCATTTCGTTCATCAGGTCGGCAACCTTCGTGGAGCCGCCCGCATTGCGCTCTGCTTCGATCTCGTTGATGAGGTTGACCACACGCTTCTCGATGATCTGGGCAGCCGTGGGGCTGACTTCCTTCATGTTCACCGTGCGGTTCATGATATCGGCGCGCTGCTCTTCGGGAATGGTCAGAAGGACCTTGGCACCGAAGGACGAGGGCAGCATGGAGAGGATATAGGCGATGGTCTGGGGATGCTCGCGCAGCAGGAACTTGCCGACGAATTCCGGCTCCGCTTCCTGCAGGCGATCCCAGATCGACGCTTCATAGGCCTGGAAGGCTGCACGACGGCCGAGAAGGCTGTCCACCTCCTCCGGTGTCAGGCCCTCTTCGAGAATGCTTTCGATCGCCTTGGCATTGTCCATCAGACCCGTTCCTTCCGTGAACAGGTCTTCGAACTCCGCCACGATCTGGGCGAGTTCGTCAGGGGGAATGACACGCAGCGTCTGGGCCGAGGAAATGATCATCTGCAATTCGTGCTGCGTGAAAAATTTCAGCAGCTTGCCGGCGACGCCCTTGCCCATGGCAAGAAGCACCGCGGCCGCCTTGTCGGCCTGAGACAACGGCTTCCCTGCCAGCGGGTTACCGAAATCCTCGAAGTCCATCATGGTCTTTCCTCTCCGTCCCCACAGGGATCAGGCTTTTCTCGTACTCATTACTTCAATCAATTTTACGCCGAAGCGCGTATCGTCGTCTTCAAGTACCGTTATTTCACCGCGCGCAATACGGCGGCCATTCACCATGATCTCGACCGGTTCACCGATCTTGCGGTCAAGCGCGATCGTTGCACCCTCTTCAAGGCTCATCAGACCCGAGACGAGCATGCGGCTGGTGCCGAGAACGATCTGGACATCGATCGGGATATCCATGATCAGGTCCATATTGTCGGACAGGCCACTGCCGAGCGGCGCCTTGATGCCCGCGACCTGTGGGGTGGCCGCGAAATCGTTCATAGCAAAATCGCCCGCTCCGCCACCGAAGGCGGAAAGGTCGCTGTCGGCGGAAGCGTCGTCAACGCTCCCGAAATCCCCGAAGTCGCCAAAGTCGGACAGCGAACCTTCCGCATCCGTCTTGAGGACGCCACGCAGATCGCCGATAGCCTGGTCGAGCTCACCGCCATCTTCAAGCGACGGCAGCGCCATATCATCGGTCACAGGTGTTTTCTTCGTAGCCATGCGCTGATTATTCCCTTTGAAACTTGCGTCAGCCTGCCCAGAACCCAAAAAAGGTGGACAGGTTTTAACCCATCAGATGTCGCAAGATCTCGTCGTCCGTGCTGACATTGTTCTTTACCCGAACCATGTAGCGGTCGCCGGACTTGCCGAATTCACAATTATAGAGCTTGGAGCCGTTGGCGCTGACCTCGACGCCGATGTCGTCCTGCTTCAGATCCTGAAACGGAATGACGTCGCCAGCCACCAGCCTGGAGATCGTCCGCAGGGTCAAGGTTTCGAGCTTGATGCGCGCCTCGAGCGTTACCTGCGATCTTTTCACCTGCTCAGAGATCAAATCCACCCATTCCGCCTGCTTCTTCAGCGCCTGGGCTGAAGCCTTGGGAGCGGCGATGGAGGTCTTGAGCAGGGGCCGCTGCGGCACGATCAGCGCGAATTCCGAAGAAACCTTGCCGATGGCGATCTTCATGCGGACTGTCACACCGTAGAGGCCGGCGATCATCTCCTCGAAGGCGCTTTTTCCATTGGCCGTAAAGGGCGGGTCGATCGTCGCCTCGAAACCGCCCGGCGCGTTGACGCCCGACCGCAGGACACCCCCGATGCGCCCGAGAACCATGGCCGCCAGGTCGAGTTCGATGTGGGGACAGGCTGCGCTCGTCCGGCTCGCCGATGGTGTCGGCGGCGGCGCCCAGCATGCGCTCCATGAGCGCGATGACGAAGCCGTTGCCGACCGCCATCATGAAATTGGGGCACCAGTTGCGCAAAGAACAATCCGCAACCGAGAAATTGCCGCCAATATTGGCGATGAGATCGGTCATCAGCCCCGATTCTGAGCCGATATATTCGACGTCTATCGCAATGCCGGTCTCGCTGTGAAAGATATCAGGCAGGAATTCGCTGTAGAGATGGCCGATATCGGAGCCGACCTTCGCGATTGTCTTGCGGTCGGAAAGCCCGCCCGTAAGTTTCGCGAGCAGCGACGTGTCGATGACGGGTGCTCTTTGCTGTGCAGCTTTAGCCATGGTCATGCCGCCTTGTTTTCGCCGCCGGGGTTCATCATCTCCTGTTCGACGGCGTCGATGGACGGCCGCTCGTAGTTGGAGATGGTCTTGCGCCCGTATTCAAGCGCGACCTGCGGCACCGAGCCGTTCATGTAGGCGATCAGCGTCTGCTTGACGATGATGTAGAGGCGGTGCTGCTTGGTGCGGACGATCTTGACCTGCGAAGCGAGCGGGTTGCAGATCGAATAGGACAGGATGATGCCGAGCATGGTGCCCACCAGTGCGGCGCCGATGAGGCCGCCCAGCACTTCCGGTGATTCGTTGATCTTGCCCATGGCCTTGATGACGCCGAGAACCGCCGCGACGATACCGATGGCGGGAAAGGAATCGCCCATGGTGGTGATCGCGTGGTAAGGTTTCAGCTTGTCGTGCAGGATGGTCTCGATTTCCTCGTCCATCAGTGCTTCGATTTCGTGGCTGCGCGCGTTGCCGATGATGATGAGGCGGACGTAGTCACAGATAAACGACGTCAGCTCCTTGTTCTTCAGCACCGAGGGTGCGCTCTGGAAGATCGAGGATTCTTCCGGATTGTCGATATGCGCCTCGATCTCGTTGCGCGATTTCGTGCGCAGGTCGCGCATCAGCGAATAAAGTACGCCGAGTACGTCGAGATAGTTGCGCTCCTTCGGGACCGAGTGCTTGAAGGCCTCGCCGAGCGCCTTGCCCGAATCCTTCACGACCTTCATCGGGTTCGCCATGATGAAGCCGCCGAGGCCGGCACCGCCGATAATCAACAATTCGAACGGCTGAACCAGCACGTCCAGATGGCCGCCCATCGCCATGTAGCCGCCGATGATGCAGCCGAAGGTGATTATAAGTCCAATTACAATATTCATTGATCGACCACGCCCGAACAGTGTTCCATGCCGCCATCTCTAGAAAATGTGGCTTGCGTGAACCTGTCCGCGGAGCCTCTGTCCCTCGTCACTGCAGCCAGTTTCGCACAAGCAACATCCGGCATTATCCCGACAAAGGCGGACGTGCGCCTTGGTATCGGGATCAAACGAGAGCGGCGGTTCAGTGACTTCCACCTACACCAGCTACAGACTGATCAGTCAGGACATCGGCAAATCGCTTGAGCGTTTGTCGAAGCAACCCGACGTGGCGCGCGAAACCGAATATTACCGGTCGAAGATCGGCAGCGTGAAATCCGTCGACGACTTCATGGCCGATACCCGTCTTTACAATTATGCGCTGAAAGCCAACGGCCTCGAGGACATGGCGTATGCGAAAGCCTTCATCCGCAAGGTGCTGACCGAAGGCACGGCCGACAAGAACGCCTTCGCCAACAAGCTTTCCGACAGCCGCTATTCGGACCTTGCGAAATCGCTCGACTTTGCAAGTCTCGGTGCAGCTGCAACTGCGACCGAAGCGGCACAGTCCGGCATCATCAGCAAATACACCCGCCAGACGCTGGAGCAGGAGGCGGGCGGCGACAATAACGGTGTCCGGCTTGCTCTTTACTTCGAGCGCAAGGCACCAACGATCAAATCGGGTCTCGATTTTCTAGCCGACGACGCGCTCGCGCAGGTGTTCCGCACCGCCTACAACCTGCCTGACGAAATTGCGGCAGGAAGCGTCGAAAAACAGGCCGCGCTCATCGAAAAATCCATCAATATCAAGGATCTGCAAAATCCTGAAAAGGTCGGCAAGCTGCTCGAGCGTTTCACCATCATGTGGGAGATGCAAAATCCCTCCACGAGCTATGATCCTCTGGCCGTTTTCGGCTCCTCCAGCGGCTACGGCATTTCCCCGGACCTGCTGATCTCCATCAACTCCCTGAAACTCGGAGGCAAATGATATGCAATCCGGACTATACGTCGCCCTTTCCTCGCAGATTGCGCTGGAGCGTCGTCTCACCACCATTTCCGACAATATGGCGAATGCGAACACGGTGGGTTTCCGCGGTTCCGAAGTGAAATTCGACGAAATGGTCGCCAAGAACCACAATGACATGAATGCCAAGGTGGCGTTCGTATCGCAGGGTAACGACTATCTCTCCACCCGTCAGGGCGCCTTCGAACAGACTGGCAATAGTTTCGATTTCGCCATCAAGGGCGATGCCTGGTTCGCGATGGACACGCCAGACGGCCAGATCCTGAGCCGCGACGGGCGTTTCACCATGCGTCCGGACGGCGCGCTCATCTCCTCAAGCGGTTATCCGGTTCTCGACGCCGGCGGCGGTCCGATCCAGCTCAATGCGAATGGTGGCCCGATCACCGTCAGTCTCGATGGTGCGATCAGGCAGAACGACAACATCGTCGCCACGCTCGGTATCTTCCAGGCGGATTTCTCGAAAGGCTTCCTGCGCCATCCCAATAGCGGCGTGAAGCCCGTGGCCCCGCCGACGCCGGTCGTCAACAATCACGAGGTCGGCGTCGTTCAGGGTTATCTCGAGCAGTCGAACGTCAACGGCATTTCCCAGATGACGCAGCTCATCCAGGTCAACCGGGCCTTCGAGAGCATTTCGTCGCTGATGCGCGATACCGAATCCACTTTCGGCGATGCCATCAAGACGCTTGGCGGCGCACGTTAAGGAACTGAGCGATGACAATGCCGGAATCCACACTCACGGTCGAGGCGATTTCACCGAAGCTCGCCCAGCTCGCCAGCCTTGCCGGGCACTATGCCGATCCGGAGTTTTCGGTGGCGCCGGGCGGCCATGTCCGCACCATCGCCGCCGGACACTACACGGTTTCCGGCCTGTCGCGGCATGTGAGGCTGGGCGAGTTCGTCGCCCATCGCAGCGCGACCGGTATCCATCTCGGCGAAGTCGTGCGCGTGGAACCCGATATCTGCTACGTCTGCCCCATCGAACCGGGCGAGCCGATTGGCATTCACGACACCGTCATCCGCAAGGGTGCCTTCCGCGTTGCGCCTGACGACAGCTGGTGCGGCCGGACCATCAATGCGCTTGGCGAACCCATCGATGGCAAGGGTCCGCTTGCATCAGGCACGGAGCGCCGTCCGATTTCCAGCAATGCACCGCCGTCGATGACGCGCAAGCGGGTGGAGACGCCTTTCAAGACGGGTGTCCGGGCAATCGATATTTTCTCGCCTCTCTGCCTTGGCCAGCGTCTCGGCATTTTTGCGGGCTCAGGCGTGGGCAAATCCACGCTGCTATCGATGCTTGCCAAGGCCGATGCCTTCGACAAGGTCGTCATCGGGCTTGTCGGCGAGCGCGGTCGCGAAGTGCGCGAGTTCATCGAAGATACGATGGGCGAGAATATGGGCAAGTCCGTCGCCGTTGTCGCGACCAGCGACGAAAGCCCGATGCTGCGCAAGATGGCGCCGCTTTCGGCCGTCACCATTGCCGAATATTTCCGTGACAGGGGCGACAACGTCCTTCTTATCATCGACAGCGTGACCCGTTTTGCCCATGCGATCCGCGAAGTGGCGGTCGCTTCGGGTGAACCGCCGGTGGCACGCGGCTATCCGGCCTCGGTCTTCACCGAATTGCCGCGCCTTCTGGAGCGGGCGGGACCCGGCGCCGAAGGCAGCGGTACCATCACCGCCATCGTCTCCATTCTGGTGGACGGCGACAACCACAACGATCCGATTGCCGATTCGACCCGCGGTATTCTCGACGGCCACATCGTGCTGGATCGCAGCCTTGCAGAAGAAGGCCGCTATCCTCCGATCAATCCTCTGGCCTCGATCTCGCGTCTCGCCAAGAAGGCATGGACACCGGATCAGGAAAAGCTGGTGTCGCGTCTGAAAGCGCTGGTGCACCGCTTTGAGGAAACGCGGGACCTGCGCCTCATCGGCGGTTATCGACCCGGCACCGATCCCGATCTCGACATGGCGGTGAAACAGGTTCCGATCATCTATGAAACGCTGAAACAGCTTCCGAATGAACCGGCGGCGCAGGACGCCTACGCCGATCTGGCGACCGCGTTGCGCGGTGGAGTGCAAAATAATCAGCCACAGGTAAACCCGAGAATGAGAGGCTGACCCGTGAAAAAGAAACAGATCGACAAGATCGACGATAGCGACCTCGAGAACGTACAGCCGCAGCCTCCCTTCTTCACGCCCGACCGTATTCTGGCGTGGACGGGAATAGGACTTGCCGCCGCAGCCGCATTTTTCCCCTGGTACGTGTTCTTCAACGAGGACAAGTTTGGAATGAGAGTGGCAGACGGCGACCGCACGCGCGACTTGCCCCATACCGGTCCGCGTGAAGTCTTCAGCGTTTCGCCCCTTGCCATGACCAATCGCAACAAGGAAGACGCGCCAGCGCCCGGCGAATTGCCGGACATGCTGACGACGGCGACGGTCAGCGAAAAGGGTAAGGAAAAGCAGAACAATCTCGCCGCAGGGCTTGAAGACCAGCCCTTCCCCGGCCAGACCTCCTTCCGCCTGCTGCATGTCTCCAACGGCCGCGCCCTCATCGAGGACGGATCGGGCATGTATATGGTACGGGTGGGCTCCACATTGCCCGACAATGCGCGCCTGACCAAAATCGAGCAGCGCGACGGCGAGTGGATGATAGAGACCTCTTCCGGGAAAACCTATCATCCCGAGAAGTAGTCAGACCGGCACTCTGCTGAAGTCTGCTGCCGTCGCCGGATCCAGTCCGGCAGGACGGAGACGTCTTCGCAATCCACTATTCGATCCCAAGGCGTGCCGCATTTGCCGGCGCGCCATTTTTGTTTCCGCAATCGCCTTCGGGATCAGATTCTCCAGTGCTTCCGCACCTGCGCCCCTCACCGCAAGTCTGACGCAAGATTAGCACCGTAGGTTCGGGCCATACGAGATGGAGAAGTCTATGCAACCGATTCAACTGTTCGATCTGGCCTCCCGCCAAGCGGAATGGCTGAGCGTGCGGCAGGAAGTCGTGGCGACCAACATCGCCAACGCCAACACACCCAAGTTTCACGCCAAGGATGTCAGTCCTTTCGAAGCGGTCATGCAGGCCACCAGCCAGCAGGTTGGCATGGCGAAGACCCATCCCGCCCATTTCGGTGCTAGCGAGCTTAGCGAAAATATCGCGGTGCGCGACAACCCGATCAATAACGAGATCGGCATGCAGGAGTCCGGCAATTCGGTCGCGCTTGCCGAGGAAATGACCAAGACCGGCGAGATCAAGCGGCAATACGACCTGAACGCCAGTCTCGTCAAATCCTTCCATCGCATGATGCTGATGACGGTAAAGAGGTAAACCATGGATCCCTTGAGTGCGGCGAGCAAGATCGCGGGCAGCGGCCTGGAAGTGCAGTCCACCCGACTGCGTATCGTTTCGGAAAACATTGCCAACGCAAGATCGACCGGCGACACGCCTGGCGCCGACCCCTATCGCCGCAAGACCGTGACATTCGGCTCCGAGCTTGACCGCGTAAGCGGCGTGCAGCGCGTGACGGTAAAGAAGCTTGGCGTCGACCGCGGCGATTTCGTCCATGAATACGACCCCGGCAATCCGGCCGCCGACACCAGCGGCATGGTCAAGATGCCGAACGTCAACGTTCTGATCGAAATGGCGGATATGCGCGAAGCCAACCGCAGCTACGACGCCAACCTCCAGGTCATCCGCCAGACACGCGACCTCGTCGCCTCCACCATCGACCTTCTGAAAGCATCGCAATGATCGACGGCATCAAACAACTCGGTTCCCTCTCGCTCACGCGTGGCACGAGCAACGTCTCTTCGCTGACCGACAGCATTTTCGGCAGCCAGCAGACGACGCCCGCCCAGCAGACGAGCGCAAGCTTCGCAAGCGTTCTCGGCAATATGTCGACGGATGCGATGAACAACCTGAAGAAGGCGGAAGTGGCCTCCTTCGAAGGTATTCAGGGCAAGGCAAACACACGCGAAGTGGTCGATGCCGTGCTTTCGGCCGAGCAGTCCCTGCAAACGGCCATCGCGTTCCGCGACAAGATCGTGTCGGCCTATCTCGACATTACCAAGATGCAGATCTAGAGCGCGTCCGGTTTGACGCCAATCGTTGGCCGCGCTCTAGGCCTTTGTTTTTAAGCACTTTCCGGACGCAGAACCGCTCCGCGCCTTTACTGGAAATGCTCTAGCCCCGCAGGAAAAATGACATGAGAGCTCTTGCCATCGCTGCCACCGGTATGGACGCCCAGCAGACCAATCTGGAAGTCATTGCCAACAACATCGCCAACATCAACACCACCGGCTACAAGCGCGCGCGTGCAGAGTTTACCGATCTTCTGTACCAGACCGAACGCATGCAGGGTGTGCCGAACCGTGCCAACCAGGCTATTGTGCCTGAGGGAGCCAATATCGGCCTCGGCGTGCAGACTTCCGCGGTGCGCAACATCCACACCCAGGGCAACCTGATCGAAACCGGCAACAAGCTCGACGTGGCAATCATCGGCCAGGGCTGGTTTCAGATCGAGGCGGCCGACGGTTCGACGCTCTACAGCCGCGCCGGCGCCTTCAACAAGAATGCTGACGGCAACCTCGTGACGGTTGATGGCTACAATGTCATCCCGAACATCAATATCCCAACCGACGCGCAGGACATCACCATCACCCGCACGGGTCAGGTGACCGCCCGCATCGGCAACGCTGCGGATTTCACTGAACTCGGCCAGTTGACCATCGCCAACTTTGCCAACGAGGCGGGCCTGAAGCCGCTCGGCGACAACCTCTTTTCCCAGACGCCGGCCTCCGGCGCCGCCGTTATCGGCGTGCCTGACGATCCGAGCTACGGCTACATCAAGCAATCCTACCTCGAAGGCTCGAACGTCGATGCCGTCAAGGAAATCACCGACCTCATCACGGCGCAGCGCGCCTACGAGATGAATTCCAAGGTCATCACCACCGCTGACGAAATGGCTTCGATTGTCAGCAAGAACCTGAAGTAAGAACGGAAAGGCAGGCGGACATGAGGTTTGGCCGGAAACATAGCAGCCGCAGAACGGCACTCGTCCGTATGTGCCTTGCGTCTGCCTTTTCACTGGGTGCCATGGCTCCCGCTTTTGCACAGGCACCGACGGCGCTGGTTCCTACTCGCACGATCTATCCGGGCGAGACGATCACGCCCGAACAGGTGAAGCCGGTGGAAGTGACCAACCCCAACATTTCCGCTGGTTACGCGAGCGATATCAGCGAAGTGGAAGGCATGATCTCCAAGCAGACATTGCTTCCCGGCCGCACAATCCCCATTGCAGCGCTTCGTGAACCGTCACTTGTGGTGCGCGGCACGAGCGTCAAACTCGTTTTCCACATCGGCAACATGACGCTGATGGCGTCCGGAACGCCCATGAGCGACGGCTCGCTCGGCGAGGTCGTAAGGGTACGCAACATCGATTCCGGCGTGATGGTCAGCGGTACCGTCATGAAGGACGGAACCATTCAGGTTATGGCGAAATGAAAGTGCTTCGTATCCTCTGTGCGGCTCTGGTCATTTCGGCCCTGCCCTTCCTCTCGACGCCGCCCGCCCAGGCAGACACGTCCCGTATCAAGGATATCGCATCCCTGCAGGCCGGACGCGACAACCAGCTGATCGGATATGGTCTCGTCGTGGGCCTACAGGGCACCGGCGACAGCCTGCGCTCTTCACCCTTCACCGAACAGTCCATGCGCGCCATGCTACAGAACCTCGGCATCACCACGCAGGGCGGCCAGTCCAACGCCAAGAACATCGCCGCCGTGATGGTGACGGCCAACCTGCCGCCATTCGCCAGCCCCGGCAGCCGTGTAGACGTGACGGTCAGCTCACTCGGCGACGCCTCCTCGCTTCGCGGCGGCAACCTCATCATGACATCGCTTTCCGGTGCAGACGGGCAGATCTATGCGGTCGCGCAGGGAGCACTGATCGTCAACGGCTTTTCGGCACAGGGCGATGCAGCGACATTGACGCAGGGCGTGACGACCTCGGCGCGCGTGCCGAACGGCGCGATCATCGAGCGGGAACTGCCGTCGAAATTCAAGGATTCGGTCAATCTGGTCCTTCAGCTGCGCAATCCCGATTTTTCGACCGCGGTGCGCGTCGCCGATGTCGTTAACGCCTTTGCCCGCGCCCGTTACGGCGATGGCATCGCCGAACCGCGCGATTCGCAGGAAATCTCGGTGCAGAAGCCCCGCACCGCCGACCTGACGCGGTTGATGGCGGAAATCGAAAACCTGACGGTCCAGACGGATACGCCGGCGAAAGTCGTGATCAACGAGCGCACGGGCACGATCGTCATCGGCGCGGATGTGCGTATTTCCCGCGTGGCGGTGAGCTATGGAACGCTGACCGTGCAGGTGACGGAATCGCCGCAGGTCATCCAGCCGGCGCCCTTCTCGCGCGGCGAGACGGCGGTGCAACCGCAGACGGA
The DNA here is from genome assembly GCF_030818995.1 of Agrobacterium sp. SORGH_AS_0745. NCBI lineage: Bacteria > Pseudomonadati > Pseudomonadota > Alphaproteobacteria > Hyphomicrobiales > Rhizobiaceae > Agrobacterium > Agrobacterium sp. SORGH_AS_0745. The sequence goes on along the minus strand of NZ_JAUTBI010000003.1, from coordinate 1,214,775 downwards.
TATCATGGCACTGCAGGAAGGCAGCAAGGTCGCCATCGTCGAAGGCCCTGACCTTCGCACGCTGGTTGCCGGTCTCAACAGCATCGGGCTCAAGGCGGACGGCATCATCGCCATTCTGCAAGGCATCAAATCCGCCGGCGCCCTTCAGGCGGAGCTCGTGCTGCAATGATGGAACTTCAGAAGAAAACTGCTTTCAGGAGTGGCTTTGCCCGGTGCACGGCCGTTGCCTCGCTGCTTTTCCTGTTGCCCGCCGCCGGCGCCGAAAGCCAGCAGAACGTGGTGTCCGAACTCAGCACGCAGGATGAAATCCAGAAATTCTGCACCAATATTGCCGATGCGGCCCGCGACCAGCGCTATCTCATGCAGAAGCAGGAGCTGGAAAAGCTTCAGGCTGACGTCAACGAGCGCATTTCCGCGTTGCAGGACCGCAAGGCGGAATATGAGGACTGGCTGGCACGCCGCAATCATTTCCTCGAGCAGGCGAAAAGCAATCTGGTCGATATCTACAAGACGATGAAGGCGGATGCCGCAGCACCGCAGCTCGAGAAGATGCATGTGGAAATCGCGGCTGCCATCATCATGCAGCTTCCGCCACGTCAATCGGGCCTCATCCTCAGTGAAATGGATGCTCAGAAAGCCGCAATCGTCGCCGGCATCATGTCGCAGGCAATCGACAAAAACACTTCGAAGGATCCTTCATGACCCCGCGTCTTCCGGCCCTCCTCCTGCCGCTTGCCCTGCTTGCCGGCTGCCAGAACAACCAGACCCTGAAGGAAATCGGCAACGCTCCCGCGATGAGCCCGATCGGCAGCGGCCTGCAATTCAGCCAGACGCCGCAGATGGGCATGTATCCGAAGCAGCCAAAGCACATGGCGAGCGGCTATTCGTTGTGGAGCGACAGCCAGGGTGCGCTGTTCAAGGATCTACGTGCGCTTAACATCGGCGACATCCTGACCGTCAACATCCAGATCAACGACAAGGCCGATTTCGACAACGAAACCGAGCGCAACCGCACCAATTCCAGCGGCCTGAACTGGAAGGCAAAGGCGGAAATCTTAGGTTGGACGCCGGAGGCAGATTCCAACATCAAATACGGCTCCGATACAGACACCCAGGCCAAGGGCAAGACCAAGCGTTCCGAAAAGCTGACGCTGATGGTGGCGGCCGTGGTGACCGGCATTCTCGAAAACGGCAACCTCATCATCAGCGGTTCGCAGGAAGTGCGCGTGAATCACGAAATCCGCATCCTCAACGTCGGCGGTATCGTCAGGCCGCAGGATGTCGATGCGCAGAACATGATCTCCTACGAGCGCATCGCCGAGGCGCGCATCTCCTACGGTGGCCGCGGCCGCCTGACGGAAGTGCAGCAACCCCCGGTCGGTCAGCAGGTCGTCGACCTGTTCTCGCCGCTCTGACGCCGACATGCGAAAGCGGGACTGACCCATGGAAAACGAACAGACTGAGGGCAAGAAAAAATCCTCGCCGATGGTCATGACCATCGCTGGCGTTGCAATCCTCACCCTGCTGGGTGCGGGCGGCGGCTGGTTCGTGGGCGGCATGGTCGCCCCGAAGATCGCCGGCGCCGAGGCGCATGCCCCGGCTGCCGCCGGCGAACATGGCGAGAAGAAGGGCGAGGGCATCGATAAAATCCCGGCAGAGGCGAACGGTATCGTCCAGCTCGATCCCATCACCACCAACCTTGCATACCCCTCCACGAACTGGGTGCGGCTTGAAGTGGCGCTGATGTTCAAGGGTCCGGTCGAGGTCAATCTCGCGGAGGATATCCATCAGGATATCATGGCCTACGTCCGCACCGTTTCCCTTCAGCAGCTGGAAGGGCCGCGCGGCTTTCAATATCTTAAGGATGACATTCAGGAACGAGTTGACCTGCGCTCTCAAGGGCGCGTATCCAAGGTCATGTTCCGGACCTTTGTCATCGAATGATTCGATTTCTTGTTACCATCGCTGTTCTTCTGGCTTTGCCGGGCCTTGCCAACGCCCAGCAATTTCCGACCGATCTGTTCAATACACAGATAGACGGATCCGTCGCCGCATGGATCATTCGCACCTTCGGCCTTTTGACGGTCTTGTCAGTCGCGCCGGGCATCCTGATCATGGTCACAAGCTTTCCGCGCTTCGTGATCGCCTTCTCCATCCTGCGCTCCGGCATGGGGCTTGCCTCGACCCCGTCGAACATGATCCTCTTGTCGATGGCGATGTTCATGACCTTCTACGTCATGTCGCCGACCTTCGATAAAGCCTGGACAGACGGCGTGCAGCCGTTGTTGCAAAACCAGATCAACGAACAGCAGGCCATTGGGCGCATCGCCGAACCCTTCCGCACCTTCATGAACGCCAATACGCGCGACAAGGATCTGAAGCTGTTCGTCGATATCGCCCGCGAGCGCGGACAGGTCGTGATGACCGACAATGTTGTCGACTACCGCGTGCTCGTTCCGGCCTTCATGCTTTCGGAAATCCGGCGCGGTTTCGAGATCGGTTTCCTGATCATCCTGCCGTTTCTGGTCATCGATCTCATCGTCGCCACCATCACCATGGCCATGGGCATGATGATGCTGCCACCCACCTCGATTTCCCTGCCGTTCAAGATCCTTTTTTTCGTGCTGATCGACGGCTGGAACCTGCTGGTCGGCAGCCTTGTGAGATCGTTCAACTGACGGCAATTGTGCCGAAATAATCTTCGTTAATCCTGTTTGTTAACCCCGCAGCCCCACGGCTGCGGGGTTTTTGCGTTTTAACCCTTTGGTTACCGTTTTTGCTAGGGGTCGGATAACTATAATTTTAAATTAAAAACTTACCAATTAAATATACTTCGCAGTAACCATAAGTATTTTCTAGTACTTCTTAATGCTCAAATTAACAATTGGGCAATTCTTTGCTGCCAAATTCTCCCTACACACAGCGGGTTTGGTTTCCAAAGGCAAGTAATTCGGAACCGAGTGGCATGAAGCCGAAACGTTGTGACCGGTAATACAAAGTCCGGAATGTCCCCAACTCCAGTATCTCGTAAAAACAAGGGACAAAATACTATGGCAAGCATTCTCACCAACGCCTCCTCTATGGCTGCTCTCCAGACGCTGCGTTCGATCGGCAACAACATGGAGACCACGCAGGGTCGTATCTCGACCGGCCTGAAGGTAGGCTCCGCCTCCGACAACGCCGCTTACTGGTCCATCGCGACCACGATGCGTTCGGACGCTTCGGCGCTCTCCACCGTTTCTGACGCACTCGGCATCGGCGCAGCCAAGGTCGACACCGCGTACTCCGGCATGGAAGCGACGATCAAGGTCGTTCAGGAAATCAAGGACAAGCTGATCCTTGCCCAGGACCCGACTGCCGACAAGAAGAAGATCCAGAAGGAAATCGGCCAGCTCCAGAAGCAGCTGACGTCGATCGCCGACTCCGCGACCTTCAACGGTGAAAACTGGCTGAAGACGAAAGCATCCAACGACGGCGCAGCATTTGCTGTCGGTACTGACGATGCGGCTATTGCCAACCTGAAGAAGCAGGTTGTTGCTTCCTTCACCCGTGACTCCGCTGGCGCCGTCAAGGTTCAGCGCGTCGATCTGCAGCTCAGCGGCTCGAACGTTCTGTTCGATACCGGCGCTGTAACAGACGGCAAGGGTACGGGCATCCTCGACAAGGCAGCTGTCGCAGACGGCGTTAAGCAGTCGGTTTCGAACCTCGATATTTCCGACCTGAGCATCTACAAGGGCGCTGGTGCCACCATGCTCGGCACTGCCGCTGCAACGGACAACGACATCCTCGACAAGCTCATCACCCACGTTGACAAGCAGCTTGAAACCCTCAACAGCGCTGCTGCCGATCTGGGCGCGGTCTCCAACCGCATCTCGATGCAGGGTGACTTCGTCTCCAAGCTGACGGCAACGATGGAAAAGGGTATCGGCCGTCTGGTTGACGCCGACATGAACGAAGAGTCGACCCGCCTCAAGGCTCTGCAGACGCAGCAGCAGCTGGCAATCCAGGCTCTGTCGATCGCCAACAGCGACTCGCAGAACATCCTGTCGCTCTTCCGTTAATCGGACCGAAAATTACAAAAGTCGAGCCGCGCCCGAAAGGGCGCGGTTTTGCATTTGTGGAGTGCTCCGCAAACGGGAAGATTTCGTTTACCATCCTTGCTTTGAAAGCATTTACCACGATTTGAGCGAAGCGCCGGGAGCGCCCTGAAATTAGGGAATTGGAAAGCACCGGCTGTCAGATTTTGGGCATGGACAAGCGGATAGCCGCTGGCCTGAATGACACTACACGCAGGATCGCAAGCGGAGGCTGACCGTCTTGCAATTGCGTGAAACAGGCAAACGTGACGGAGGCTGACCCAAGCGTATTGCCCTTTTATCAAAGCCGCATCCGGAAACGGGTGCGGCTTTATTATTTTTTTAAACATTTCAGGCTACGCGCGCATGCGCGCGAAGATTGCATAATAAAATCTCAGCGTGTGCATTTTTTTGCGACCCTTAGCTCTTCATTAACCATATGGAGGTTAGCTAGAGCCATCGAAACAGCGAGCTAACCATTAAAAATCAGCAGGTTAGCAGGCATGATGCTGTGCGCTGTTCCCGGTGAGACCGGAATGTCCCTTCTTTAATCAGCCATTCAAGGGGCAAATTTACTATGACGAGCATTCTCACTAACGTAGCAGCTATGTCTGCACTCCAGACCCTGCGCTCCATCGGCCAGAACATGGAAACGACGCAGGACCGCGTGTCTTCCGGCCAGCGCGTCGGCGAAGCTTCCGATAACGCCGCTTACTGGTCGATCGCGACCACCATGCGTTCCGACAACGGCGCTCTTTCTGCTGTTCAGGACGCGCTCGGCCTCGGCGCCGCAAAGGTCGACACTGCCTATTCGGGTATGGAATCGTCCATCGACGTCGTCAAGGAAATCAAGAACAAGCTGGTTGCCGCCCGCGAACCCGGTGTCGACAAGTCCAAGATCCAGGAAGAAATCACCCAGCTGCAGGATCAGCTGAAGTCGATCTCCAGCTCCTCGTCTTTCTCCGGTGAAAACTGGCTGCAGGCAACCGTCAGCAACGGTGCTGGCGAACTGAAGAACGTCACCAAGCAGATCGTTGGCTCCTTCATCCGCGACGCTGCCGGCAACGTGTCCGTAAAGACCGTCAACGTTGACCTGAGCCGCAACACGGTGCTTTTCGACACGTCTTCGGGCGCTGCAAAGGACAAGCAGGGCGTCCTCGACTCCTACGCCTATTTTTCTTCCACGGGCAGCTACAAGCTGTTCGAAATCACCAATGACTCGGACGGCGTAGGCGCTGCCCAGCCGGTGACCAAGGTTGCAGCAGCCAAGGTTTACACTGAAGCCCAGCTGAAGGGTCTGAAGGAAGCAACTGCCGGCACCCCCGTCACCTTCACCACCGCTGCTGCAACGGGTATCGTCACGATCGCTAACGCCGATGCGACAGCCCCCGACGTCAACGGCACCTACTTCAATCTTGGCAACGACCAGTATGTGAAAATCAACACGACTGCGCCGACCTCGCCGGCAACCAAGACCAACATTGCCGTTGGCCTCGACGGCACCACCAAGATCTACCTCGAAGAAGGCGCAACCGCCCAGCTCGCAACGCAGCTCACCTACTCCCTGACGTCTCTGGACATCACCAAGGACCTGACCGGCACGTTCAAGAACAGCGACGGCTCGGCAGTCTCGGAAAACCAGTACCTCGACGCCATGGTTTCCTTCGTTGACAAGCAGCTCCAGAGCATGACGTCCGCCGCTGCCGACCTCGGCTCGGTCAAGATGCGCATCGAACTGCAGGAAAACTTCGTCAACAAGCTGACCGACTCGCTCGACAAGGGCATCGGCCGTCTCGTCGACGCTGAAATGAACGAAGAATCCACCAAGCTGAAGGCTCTTCAGACCCAGCAGCAGCTTGCTGTTCAGGCCCTGTCAATCGCCAACAACGACTCGCAGAGCATCCTGTCGCTCTTCCGTTAATCGGAAAAGACATCGCCAAAAAATCGAGCCGCATCCGAAAGGGTGCGGCTTTTTCCGTCATGGTTAAGAGAAATTATTATTTCCTAATTTTTATTAACGACAGTTTAGGCTTTGTTAACCATTCGGGCCCTAAAACCTAGCCATCGAAACGATTGGTTAACCAAGACGAAAAAGAGGTTAACAGGCATCAAGCCGCGCGATCGTTACCGGCGGCAATCCGGAATGTCCCTTTTCATTTAAGCCAATCAAGGGGCAAATAATTATGACCAGCATTTTGACGAACGTCGCGGCAATGGCCGCCCTTCAGACCCTCCGCGCAATCGGCAGCGACATGGAAGAAACGCAGTCGCGTGTCTCCTCCGGCCTGCGCGTCAAAACCGCCTCCGACAACGCCGCCTACTGGTCTATCGCGACCACCATGCGTTCGGATAACGGTGCTCTTTCCGCTGTTCAGGACGCCCTCGGCCTCGGCGCCGCAAAGGTCGATACAGCCTATTCCGCCATGGAAACCACTGTCGATGTCGTCAAGGAAATCAGCAAGAAGCTGGTTGCCGCCCGCGAGGCCGGCGTCGACAAGGCAAAGATCCAGGAAGAAATCCGTCAGCTACAGGACCAGCTGAAAAGCATCGGCGAATCCGCCTCCTTCTCCGGCGAAAACTGGCTTAAGGGCAAGATCAGCGATGCATCCGGCAACCTCACCCCGATAACGAAGCAGATCGTCGGCTCCTTCATCCGTGACGGCGCGGGCAATGTTGCAGTCAAGACGATCAACGTTCAGGTCGACAACAAGACTGCCCTTTTCGATACCTCGACCGGTGCGGCGAAAAACGGTATCCTCGATAGCGCCGCGTATTATTCCGATACAGGCTCCCTGCGCAATTTCGAGATTACCACGACCACACCCGCAGGTGTTGCCACAAACACGCCCTCTACCGCAAAGGTGTTCACGCAATCCCAGCTTCTGGGTTTCCCCTCAGGGACGACGACCACAGTTTCTGCTCCAGACGCAGTAACCGGCCTCGTAACCGTTGCTGCGGCGACAACCGCACGAAACAACGGCACCTACTTCAAGATCGGCGAAAACGCAGCGGGTGAAGCCCTCTACGTAAAAGCCAACAATACCGCGCCGACGCCTGCAGGCACCACTGTAACGGCAATCGGAACCGGCGGTTCGTCCAATAACAATATTTACCTCGAAACCGCCGCCGCAGATTCCCAGATGGCACAGAAGCTCGGCTACTCGCTGATCGATCTCGACATCACCAAGGATCTCAGCGGTTTGCTGGACGCCAAGGGCCAGCCGCTGACGGACAATGACGGCCTCGACAACATGATCCAGTTCGTTAACACCAAGCTGGAATCGCTGATCAGCGCGAGCGCCGATCTCGGCTCCATCAAGATGCGCCTCGATCTTCAGGAAGATTTCGTCAACAAGCTCACAGACTCCATCGACAAGGGCGTCGGCCGCCTCGTCGACGCAGACATGAACGAAGAGTCCACCAAGCTGAAGGCTCTGCAGACACAGCAGCAGCTGGCAATCCAGTCGCTCTCCATCGCCAATACCAGCTCCGAGAATATCCTGTCGCTATTCCGCCAGTAAGCGGCGCCCGTTGGCTACGGGCGGTTTCGTCCCGCTCTGGCAGCAACAGAATATTCGGAAATGGAAACCGCGCTTCGCAAGAGGCGCGGTTTTCACATTTACCGAGACCAGTGCAGAATGCTGCGAAAAAGCAAGCCGACATCGTGGACAAGACCCACCGGCACGTTGCGTAAATTTCTGATTTTATTGGGGAAAATGGTGCTGCTAGAGAGATTTGAACTCTCGGCCTCTCCCTTACCAAGGGAGTGCTCTACCCCTGAGCTATAGCAGCATCCGGTGCCGAAGCGTTTGCTTCAGCATCAAGCGTGGCGGCCTATTGCCATAGGTTTTTGACGAGCGCAAGTCGCAAAACGATATTCTTCAACAAGCGGGGCAAAAAAGCGTTCCCCCTGTTGAAAAACGTATTTTTCGGATATTGCTGAATTTATGAACGAACATCATGACAAACAGGCAAAGGCGGCGGTTTCCGTGAACGCTTCAGAAGACCCCGTTGCCCTTGCGGCAAGCGGCAACGCGCAGGCAGGTCCCGGCGAGAAGGCGCGGCAACGCGAGGCGGAGCGCAAGGCGCGGGCAGCGAAGAAGCTGCGTGAAAACCTGCAGAAGCGCAAACAGCAGGTTCGCGCGCGCCGGGCCGGCGATGCGGATGAGACGATTGGCCTGCCTGCCGCAAAAACGGACGAATCATCCTCATAGAGAATTCACCAGCATCATTTGAAACGCCGCGGAAACTCGTCTAAGGACGCGCATTTCCGCAAGGCATGATTAAGAAAGGCGGGCACAGGCCCGTAGGGACGCATGGATCGCATCAGAATTACGGGTGGTAACAAGCTCAACGGCATCATTCCCATCTCCGGCGCGAAAAACGCCGCCTTGCCGTTGATGATCGCTTCGCTTCTGACCAGCGACACGCTAACGCTCGAAAACGTGCCGCATCTGGCGGACGTCGAGCAGCTCATCCGTATTCTCGGCAATCATGGCGTCGATATTTCGGTCAATGGTCGTCGCGAAAGCCAGGGCGAAGCCTATTCCCGCACGGTCCACTTCACCTGCCGCACCATTGTCGACACCACCGCACCTTACGAGCTGGTTTCCAAGATGCGCGCCAGCTTCTGGGTCATCGGCCCGCTTCTGGCCCGTGAAGGCCGTGCGCGCGTTTCACTGCCCGGCGGCTGTGCCATCGGCACACGTCCGGTGGACCTGTTCATCGAGGGCCTGCAGGCGCTTGGCGCAACGATGGAGATCGATGGCGGCTATATCAACGCCAGCGCTCCGAAGGGCGGCCTTATCGGCGCTGTTTATACCTTCCCGAAAGTCTCCGTCGGCGCGACGCATGTGATGCTGATGGCCGCGAGCCTTGCAAGAGGCACCACCGTCATTCACAACGCCGCCCGCGAACCGGAAGTCGTCGATCTAGCGCACTGCCTGATTGCGATGGGCGCGAAGATCGAAGGCGCTGGCACCTCCACCATCACCATCGAGGGCGTCACATCGCTTTCCGGCGCACGCCACCGGGTGCTGCCTGACCGTATCGAGACAGGCACCTATGCCATGGCCGTTGCCATGGCTGGCGGTGATGTGGTGCTGGAAGGCACGCGTGCATCGCTGCTCGACAATGCGCTGGACACGCTGCGGCTTGCCGGAGTGTCGATCAGCGACACGGAGACCGGTCTGCGCGTCGTGCGCAACGGCAACGGCATTCAGCCGGTCGATATCGTCACCGAACCCTTCCCCGGCTTCCCTACCGACCTTCAGGCGCAGTTCATGGCGCTGATGACCCGGTCGCAGGGTGTATCCCACATTACCGAAACCATCTTCGAAAACCGCTTCATGCATGTGCAGGAACTGGCCCGTCTCGGCGCGAAGATTTCGCTCTCCGGGCAGATGGCCCGTATCGAAGGCGTTACCCGCCTGAAGGGTGCGCCTGTCATGGCAACCGATCTGCGCGCCTCGGTCTCGTTGGTCATTGCGGGCCTGGTGGCGGAAGGCGAGACCATGGTTTCGCGCGTCTACCACCTCGATCGCGGTTTCGAACGGCTTGAAGAAAAGCTCACCCGCTGCGGTGCGCTGGTCGAACGCGTCAGCGATTGATCCTTTCATCGCCGCTCATTCGTTTTCTCCCCGTTGCAGAGCGGGCCGCGACTGCCTATTTCCTGTACAAGGAATAGACATTGCGGGCGCGGCCCCGCGGAAAAGGAAGAAAACGATGAGCGGCCTGAAATTGCTCGCGCTGGATACTGAAGATCTCTCCGTCATTTCGACGCACATGCAGGACAGCGTCTTCAAACTGAAGGACGTTGCATTCGAGGCAAAGCAGGGCCAATTTACACTTTCCGCCAATCGTTTCGTCTGGGAAAGCGCGAATAAAAAGAACCTGCCGCCGGAGCGATGCCGCAGCGTGGTTTTCCTGAAGCGGGTCTCCGCCGTCCGCTCGCACGGCATCAATCGCGCTGATAAGGAACAGGTGCTTTCGCTCCTTGCAATCCGCTTCGTGCAGAACGGCGAAGGTCCTGATGGCGCCGTCGAACTGACGCTTTCGGGCGGTGGCGCTATCGCACTCGATGTCGAATGCATCGAGGCGCAGCTGACGGATGTGAGCGGCGCCTGGGAAACTGCCGCCAAACCGCATCATCCCGATAGCGAATAAGCTCTCCACGCCATTGCAACGGTTGCCTTTCGTCACTGTTTCGATTTATGCCACATACCAGAGCCGCATTTTTCTGCGGTGAGTTCGTGCACCTCGCGGGATCGCCGCGAGGAAAATGAGAGGGTAATGGCGTGGCAATCTGGCTGGAGCGGGCATCGGCTGATTTCGAACAGAAATTCGCTGCCTTCCTGACAACCAAGAGGGAAGTTTCGGAAGACGTCAACGCGACCGTTCGCGACATCATCGATGACGTCCGCAATCGCGGCGATGCGGCCCTTGCCCACTACTCCATTAAATTCGACGGCATCGATTTCTCGAAGGTCTCGATGCGGGTGACAGCGGAAGAGATCGATGCGGCCGTCGCAGCCGTTGACAGAAGTGTCATCGAAGCTCTCGAACTCGCAGCCCGGCGCATTGAAAAACACCATGCGCGGCAGATGCCGAAGGACGATATCTACGAAGACGAGATCGGTGTGGGCCTCGGTTCACGCTGGACGGCGATCGAAGCTGTCGGCCTTTATGTGCCCGGCGGCACCGCGAGCTATCCAAGCTCCGTCCTTATGAATGCTGTCCCCGCCAAGGTTGCCGGTGTAGAGCGTATCGTCATGGTCGTGCCGGCGAATGGCGGCGTGATAAACCCCGCCGTTCTTGCCGCCGCGCGCATCGCAGGTGTTGAGGAAATCTACCGCATTGGCGGCGCACAGGCCGTGGCTGCACTCGCCTACGGCACGGAAACAATCACGCCTGTCGCCAAGATTGTCGGCCCCGGCAATGCCTATGTGGCGGCCGCGAAACGGCATGTCTTCGGAACTGTCGGCATCGACATGATCGCCGGGCCTTCCGAAGTGCTTGTCATTGCCGACAAGGACAACGATCCGGACTGGCTGGCCGCCGATCTTCTCGCGCAGGCGGAGCATGACCGTGGCGCGCAGTCCATTCTCATCACCGACAATGCGGAACTCGGCAAGGCGGTGGAGGCGGCGGTGGAACGGCAGCTGAAGCGGCTGTCGCGCGCCGAGACGGCAGCGGCGAGCTGGGCGGATTTCGGTGCGATCATTCTCGTCGAAAAGCTCAACGATGCCATTCCCTTGGCCAACCGCATTGCGGCCGAGCATCTGGAGCTTGCCGTTGACGATCCGGATGCGCTGATGGCGCATATCCGCAATGCCGGCGCGATCTTCGTCGGGCGCCATACGCCTGAGGTGATCGGCGATTATGTCGGCGGCTCCAACCACGTTTTGCCGACGGCGCGCTCAGCGCGCTTCTCTTCCGGTCTTTCAGTGCTGGATTTCGTCAAACGTACCTCGATCCTGCGTCTCGGGCCTGAGCAGCTGCGGCAGCTTGCGCCGGCGGCGATCACCCTTGCCCGTTCGGAGGGGCTGGACGCGCATGCGCGCTCCGTCTCCATTCGCCTCAACCCGGAAAGTTAAGAGATGGCTTCAGGCGATTTCCGGCTCTGCGATGTGGTTCTGGACGATAGCATCGGCCGGTCCACGCCGGACGTGGAGCATGAACGCGCCGTCGCCATTTTCGATCTGATAGAGGAAAACACGTTCGAACCATTCGGCCATGAGGGCGGTCCATACCGGCTGCACATATCGCTGGTCGATGCCAAGCTGGTTTTCTCGATCAAGACCGAAGACGAGAAGGATGTCTCGACCCATATCCTGTCGCTGACGCCGTTTCGCCGCATCATCAAGGATTATTTCCTGATCTGCGAAAGCTATTACGAGGCGATACGCTCCTCCACTCCAAGCCAGATCGAGGCGATCGACATGGGCAGGCGGGGCATTCACAATGACGGCTCGCAGACTTTGATGGACCGGCTTTCCGGCAAGATCAAAATCGATTTCGATACTGCGCGCCGTCTCTTCACCCTTGTCTGTGTGCTTTATTGGCGGGGTTAGAGATGAGAGATCCCGCCACGGCTCCAAATGGGGGACAGGCTCCCAAATCGGTCCTCTTCATGTGCGGTATGAACTCCATCCGTTCTCCCATGGCCGAGGTCATCGCCAAACGACTGGTGGCGCCCGGCATCTACATCCAGTCGGCCGGCGTGCGTGCGGGCGAGCGTGACCCCTTTGTGGATGCGGTGCTGGAAGAACAGGGATTTTCGCTCGGCAAACACAAACCGCGCACATTGGACGAGATCGAGGATGATTTTTTCGATCTGATCATTACATTGACACCCGAAGCTCATCACGCAGCACTTGAACTGACACGCTCGAACTCGCTCGACGTTGTCTATTGGCCAACCATGGACCCAACCGTCATCACCGGCACGCGGGACCAGATTCTGGATGCCTATCGCGAGGTGCGGGACCATCTTGCCAGACTGATTACCGAACGCCTGCCAGGTAGGCCGCAGCCGGCGGCGGATACGCTTTCAAAAGACTGAGGTTGAGTGTCCGTTTCGATCGGACCAGACACTTCAAACGCCGCACAGGACAGGCATTTATTCGATCCGCACCTCTCACCTGGCGAAAATCGGTTCCGATTTTCGCCGTGATGCTTTAGAGGTTCACAAATGTGCCGGGATTGTGTAGTTTCCGCGCAATTTTCCCGGACACGACAGGTCCGGCACTATCAACAGGAAGAAAACCCTTACATGACAAAAGAAGAAGTCCTCGAATTCCCGGGCATCGTAACCGAATTGCTGCCGAACGCAACATTCCGCGTGAAGCTTGAGAACGAACACGAAATCATCGCCCACACGGCGGGCCGCATGCGCAAGAACCGTATCCGCGTTCTGGCGGGCGACAAGGTGCTGGTCGAAATGACGCCTTACGACCTGAGCAAGGGCCGCATCACCTATCGCTTCAAGTAATCCGTTTTCGGCATTCGGAAGCCTGGGCAGCGCAATGACCAACTCAAAACAAAAGCTCGTTCTGGCATCCGGTTCGCCGCGGCGTCTGGAACTGTTGCACCAGATCGGCATCGAGCCGGCACGTCTGATGCCGATGGATATCGACGAAACGCCCGTAAAGCTTGAGCATCCGCGCACGCTGTGCCGTCGCCTGTCGTTACAGAAGGCCGAGGCTGCGCATGCGGCGCTGAAGAGCGAGCAGACGTGGAAAGACGCCTATGTTCTCGGCTCCGACACCGTGGTGGCCGTGGGTCGCCGCATTGTCGGCAAGGCGGAATATACCGAGGAGGCTTCCGCAGCGCTGCATCTTCTCTCGGGGCGCAGCCATTGGGTTTATACCGGCATCTGCCTTGTGACGCCCGGCGGCAAAATCCGTCAGAAGGTTGTGGAAACCAAGGTGCGTTTCAAACGCCTTACCACGCGCGAGATCGACGCCTATATCGCCTCCGGGCAATGGCGCGGCAAAGCCGGGGCCTATGGTATCCAGGGCATTGCCGGCTCATTCGTGCAGAAACTGACCGGCTCCTACACCAATGTCGTCGGCCTGCCGCTGTATGAGACCATGTCGCTTCTTTCCGGTGAAGGATTCGAGGTGACGTCGGGCTGGCTCGAAGGATAGACCATGACAAAATCATCTCCTGAAGGTTCGGGAAATGTCACGCCGCTTCGGAAAACGAAGCCATGTCCGGAGTGCGGGCGGCCCTCGACACGGGAAGACTATCCGTTCTGTTCGGATCGCTGCCGCTCGCTCGATCTCGCCCGCTGGCTGAACGGTTCCTACGCCATTCCTGTCGCCGACGACGAAAGCAGCGCGGACGAGCAGGACTCGTTCAAAAATTCCTCCGAATAACGTTGCGCCGCCGGAAAATCCGGCGGTGGAATACAGAATATTTTTAATGACCTTCAGCTCGCAGTATATTCACCGGGTTACCGACAGCCCGAAAGCCATATCACAAACCGGTTGACGCCCCTCCCCCGGCAGCCATTAGGGTTCCCCGATGGACGCAAGCCTGCAAAAAAGAGTAAGGCCTGGCGCGCTGCTGTTTGCGGTGCTGGCAGTTTGTCTTGCCATATTGGCAACGGTGCTGCTTGCCAATGACAAGAAACATCTCAAAAGCCTGCTGAGCTATCTCAACCTTGTGCCTGCCACACGCTCCGCCGAGCAGCCAGCCCGGATGAAGCCCGTGAAGCGGCAAAAGGTTACCGCCCAAAAACTCAATCTACCGCCGCATCTGCTGAAATTCGAGCAAGGCGGCGACAGGGCATCCTTTGCCCGCGACTTCGTTCTGTCCGGCAAGGACCTCTGCGACCGCTTTACCGCGGCGGGCTTTTCCAACCCGCAAGGCTGGCACGCAAGCCCGGTGAAGATCCGCAATTTCGAATGCATGGCCGATCTTGTGGTCGGGGACACGGCGAATGCGTCGGAACGGGCATCGCTTTTTCTCGACATCAGAGGCGAGGCGTCCGACGAGGTTCGCTCTATCAGGATGAAAGTTGTTGCGCCGCAGACACCTGATGGTGCCGTTATTCTGACGAAGCTTGAGGACGCGTTGGCGATGATCATCGAGCAGACCCGCTGGGCCGACCTTGCCAGCATGCTTGAGCCGGCACGCAGGCTGCAACCCTATCAGGCAGTGCATTTCGGTATTTCGGTCTCCCTAAAGCCGGAGCCGTCTGCGCCGCATCGGCTGAACCTGATTTTGCTGGCAACGGAACAATTGCCGGGACTGAAGCTCACGCGCAGCTTTTTCGACAGCGAGAAATGGCTTCCCGCTGCCACTCTTTCGGATCGACCGGTCCTCTATTTTTCCGTCAGGTAGAACCGCATCCCGAAAACCAACGGCTGCTCAGCCTATCGCTGCCAGTTTATGCTGCCCAGTTAGAATCCTGTCGCTTCGCTGGGCTTGACGTTTAGCCTCCCACTGAAGGGCCGTGCGAACGATGGTTGTGAGATCATTGAAACGCGGCGACCATCCGAGTTCCGACTGGATGCGGCTCGAATCCGCAACCATCGTGGCAATGTCGCCGGCGCGGCGGGGACAATGGATAACCGGGAAATCGTTTCCGGATTCCCGCTGCACGGCATGCAGCACGTCCAGTACCGAATAGCCGACGCCATAACCGCAATTGAGCGTTCGTGTGCCGCCACCAGCACGCAGATGCGCCATGGCGAGCATATGCGCGTCGATCAGATCGCTGACATGGATATAGTCGCGAACGCCGGTGCCGTCAGCGGTCGGATAATCGGTTCCGTACACCTCCACCTTGTCGCGCCGGCCGGTTGCCGCTTCGCACGCTACCTTGATGAGGTTCGCCACACCCGTGGGGGACGGCCCGGCACGGCCCTTCGGGTCGGCGCCGGCAACATTGAAATAACGCAGCGCCACATAGTTGAAATCATGCGCCTGCACGACATCGCGCAACATGATTTCTGAGGCGAGTTTCGACAGGCCGTAGGGATTTTCCGGGCTGAGAACTGCCGTTTCCGGCACCGGGCCATCAAAGGGTTGGTTCCCATAGACCGCGGCAGTTGAAGAGAAGATGAAATTGCGGATACCATGACCGACTGCCGCCGCAACAAGGGCGCGGGTCGTGCCGGTATTGTTTTCGTAATATTCCAGCGGCTGGCTGATCGATTCAGGGACGCTGACGGATCCAGCGAAGTGGAAAATGGTCTCGATCTGGTTGTGTTCGAAAATCTGGCCGAGCAAGTCGCGATCGGCGACGTCGCCGAGATAGAAACGCGCCGCTGGCGCGACCGCCCAACGTGATCCCGTCGAAAGACGGTCGACAACAACGACGTCTTCACCGGCGTCGAGCAAAGCCCACACCATGTGGCTTCCTATATAACCGGCCCCACCGGTGACCAGAACAGCCATGACATTACTTCCCTGTTTGCTTTTGTTGCGTCCATCAAAGCCAATAATTCTTCATCATTGATTACTTGCACAGCAAATACCCCACCTATCCCTCGCCCCTATGAAAAGGTGGCTTACGATTGGTTAGCGCAATGAAGTGTGTTTTATTTATTAGATGAAAATGTTCTCATAAATGGAACACAAGGCGCATAGCACAGAAAAGCCCGCACGTCGATTGGTACGCCGTGAGGTTGTAGTTTTAGCGGCTCGCCAAGATTCTTTTGGCAGAAAATCTGCCTGCCGCGCCAAATTCGGCGCGGCAGGGCGGGCTATCGCAGGATCGCGGTTATCTGCCGAGAATATAGGACGCAAGCCGATCGGCTGCGTCTTCGATCTGCTTTGGGTTGCGCAGGAAGCAGGCGCGGAGAAACAGCTCCCCGCCTTGGCCGAAGGCGGTGCCCGGCGCGAGGCCGACGCCGGTCTTGTCAACGATATCCAGAGCCGTGGCGCGGCTGTCGGTCACGCCGTCCACCTTGAGGAAGGCATAAAGAGCGCCATCCGGCTTCAATGTTTCCACGCGGTTCGTCGCGATCAGCGCATCGCAGAGAATGTCGCGGGATGTCAGAGCGCGTTCGTAGTTCTCGCGGACGAAACCGTCGCCATGGTCGAGAGCCGCGACTGCGCCGCGCTGCATGAACTGCGCCACGCCGGAGGTGGAATATTGAATAAGGTTCTCGATCACCTGGCCGATGACGGGTGGCGCCACAAGCCAGCCAACACGCCAGCCCGTCATGGACCAGTTCTTCGAAAAAGAATTGGCGAAGACGATTTTGTCATCCGGTTCCATCACGTCGAGGAACGACGGCGCACGGGTGCCAGTATAGTGATAAAGTGCGTAAATCTCATCCGCCACGATCCAGAGGTCGTGCTTGCGGGCGAGTGCCAGAACATCGCGAAGATTGTCTCGCGTTGCGGTCCAGCCGGTCGGGTTGGACGGCGTGTTGATAAAGAGCGCCTTCGTCTTACCGGTGATCGCACTTTCCAGCTTGCCGATATCGAGATCCCAGCGACCATCGTGGAAATCGATGCCGGCTGCGACCGCCTTTGCGCCCGCCACGCCGATGGCGGCAACAATATTGGGCCAGGTGGGCGTGAGATAGATCATCTCGTCGCCCGGCGAGGTCAGCGCTTGCACCGCAAGCGCAATCGCCTGCATGCCGGAACCTGTTACGTAAAAATGATCTGCGGATAGAGAGGCTGAAAAGTGACGCTCGTAGTAGCTGCTGAGCGCCTGGCGCAATTCGGGAATGCCGCGTTGCCAGGTATAGAAGGTCTCGCCATTGTTGAGCCCGTCGATGGCCGCCCTGTTGATGAAGTCCGGGCTCGGCAGATCGCCTTCGCCGACCCAAAGCGGCAGAAGATTGTCCCGTCCCCGGGCATAATTCACGACCTCGACAATGCCGCTCTCGGGAGCCGCCAGAGAGCGCGCACTCAGACTGTTCAAAATGGACATTAAAGACACTCCGTTTGGTGTCTTCTTATCGCATCGAACGGGCGATATGCATGATATTCCGTGCAACAGTCATGGATTTTCTTTATGGATGGATGCCCGGCGAGAGGGAGCTGACCCATGGTCAGCAATATCGCGCCGGGACAATCTAAGCTTCAGCGCGTCTTCAGCAGATCGCGGATTTCGGTGAGAAGCTTGACGTCTTCCGGCGGCGGAGCCGGTTCCGACTTTTCCTCGATCTTTTTCCGGTCGACAGAAGCGCGAAGCTTGTTGACCCCTTTGACCATCAGGAAAATGATCCAGGCGAGAATGAGGAAGTTGATGAGGACCGTGAGAAAGTTACCATAAGCGAAGACAGCGCCCTGATCGCGCGCGGCGGCAAGCGAGCTGGCGGTGACGCTGGAACTGAGTGGCAGGAAGTAGTTCGAAAAATCGAACCCGCCGAAAATCGCACCGACGATCGGCATGATAAGGTCGTTGACGACGGAATCGACGATCTTGCTGAACGCCGCCCCGATAATAACACCCACGGCCAGATCCATGACATTGCCACGGGCAATGAAGGTTTTAAATTCGTTAAGCATCAGATGGTCCCTCTCCTGCTTCGCGAGCTGAAGCTATGTGACTGTCCCTACGGGTTCAACCATATAGATTCCCTGTCCCATTTGGAATTCGTCAAGATTGCATTTATTAGGCTTTTTGCACGGTAGTCTTGAACTTTATGATCAGACCGCGCTCATTCTCAACGGCCCGGAATTCGCCTATGCTCGTTTTCAGGGATTGTTGCATGGGGAGGATGCGTGCTTCCTGGGTGGATCATATTCGGTTCGGCCTTCGCTTATGTCCTGCTGCTGTTTGCGGTTGCAAGTTATGGGGACAGGAACAGCCGGAAAAGAAACGCTCCCAAAAAGGGGCGGCCGTTCGTCTATGCGCTTAGCCTGGCGATCTATTGCACCTCCTGGACCTATTTCGGCGGCGTCGGGCTTGCGGCGGACAAGGGGCTGGAATTCCTCGGCATCTATACCGGGCCGATCCTTGCCTTCACCATTGGCATGCCGATCATTCGCCGCATCGTGGAGCTTGCCAAAACCGAAAAGCTGACGTCGGTTGCCGATTTCATTGCCGCCCGCTACGGCAAGAACTCCACCGTGGCGATGATTGTCGCCATCATCGCGCTTGTCGGCGCCATTCCCTATATCGCGCTGCAATTGAAGGCCGTTTCCAGTTCGGTGGCGACGATGGTCGATCCCGGCGATTACGGCATTGGCAGCGGCAACCTCTATTTCCTCGATCTGCCGCTGCTCGTCACCATCGTCATGGCGGGCTTCGCCGTCATGTTCGGCACCCGGCATACCGACGCCACCGAACACCAGGACGGGCTTATTCTGGCGATTTCGATGGAATCGCTCGTCAAGCTCGTCGCCATGTGCACCGTTGGCTTTTACGTTCTGTTCGTCCTATTCGACGGCCCCTCGCATTTGTGGGAACTTGCGTCGGGCAATGAACGGGCCATGCGGGCCATATCCTATCACACGCCCATCAGCCGCTGGATCGTGATGACCCTGCTTTCCGGTTTCGCGATCATCCTGTTGCCGCGCCAGTTCCATGTCACCGTGGTTGAAAATCGCACGCCGGAAGAGCTGCGCATGGCGGGGTTCCTGCTGCCGCTTTATCTGATTGCGATCAACATCTTCGTGCTGCCGATAGCGCTTGCCGGAATTTTGACGCTCGGCGCCAATGGCAACGCCGATCTTTACGTCCTGCAGTTGCCGCTTGCGCATCAAATGCCGGTCGTTTCGCTGATTACCTTCATTGGCGGATTTTCAGCGGCGACCGCTATGGTGATCGTTGCCTCGGTCGCGCTGTCGATCATGATTTCCAACGACATCGTCATGCCGATCTTTTTGCGGCAGAAGCTCTTGAACCGCTCGCCGCACCGGGACAACTTTGCCAAAACGCTTCTCAACATCCGCAGAACAGCGATCTTTGCGGTGATGCTTCTCGGCTACGGCTATTACCGTGCGGCCGATAGTGCCACCGGGCTTGCTTCCATCGGCCTCCTGGCATTTGCCGCCATCGCCCAGATGGCCCCTGCCCTTTTCGGTGGGTTGTTCTGGCGGCGCGCCAATGCGCGCGGTGCGATTGCCGGTTTGAGTTCAGGCTTTTTTGTCTGGGCCTACCTGCTGTTTCTGCCAAGCTTCGGCGGGCCTGATAACTCAGAGGTCGCGGCCACCGTTCTCGGCTTCCTGTTTTCTGGCAGTACGGTCTTCAACGGTCCCGAGGCCGACCCATTTGTGAACGCGGTCATCCTCAGCCTGCTCGTCAACAGCATGGCTTTCGTGCTTGGCTCGCTTTCACGCAACCCGCGACCCGTGGAGCGCATCCAGTCCGGCATCTTCGTGAAGCGCCATTCGAAATCACAATTCGCCACGCGCGGCTGGAAAACCCGCGTCAGCGTCGGCGATCTCAAAAGCGCGATTGCCCGTTATCTCGGTGAAGAGCGCATGCTGCGCTCACTGGCGACCTATGAAAAGACGGCCGGCAGGAAGCTCAATGACGACCAGCCCGCCGACATGGCGCTGATCCATTTCTCCGAACAATTGCTGGGCAGTGCCATCGGCTCCTCCTCAGCCCGTCTCGTGCTTTCGATCATTCTCCAGAAGGCGGAGGACACCAGCGCTGACACGGCCTGGCTGCTGGATCAGGCAAGCGAGGCGCTGCAATATAATCAGGACATGCTGCAAACGGCGCTGGCGCAGATGGACCAGGGCATCGCCGTTTTCGACAGCTCGCAGCAGCTGACGATCTGGAACCGGCGCTTCCGCACCCTTCTCGATCTACCTGAGCAATTCGGGCAGGTGGGGCTGCCGCTGACGGACATCGTTTCCATGCTGCAGGAGCGCGGCGACATGCCGCCGGGCGACACGGAACAGCTGATCACCAGTTTCCTGACCATGGACCTGCCTTTCTCGCTAGTGCTTGGCGGCGGCGAACGCATCATCGAAGTGCGCTCCAACACCATGCCGGACAAGGGTATCGTCGCCACCTTCACCGATATCACGCAGAGAGTGGCGAGCGATCAGGCACTGAAACAGGCCAATGAAACGCTGGAACAGCGTGTGGCGGAACGAACCGTCGAGCTTACCCGCGTCAACCGCGAACTTGCGGAGGCAAGGGCATCGGCCGACGAGGCGAACATCGGCAAGACACGGTTTTTTGCTGCCGCCGGCCACGATATCCTCCAGCCGCTGAATGCCGCGCGGCTTTATTCCTCCTCGCTGGTCGAGCGGCTTGGCGCCTCGGGGGAAAGCGATCTCGTCCAGAACATCGATTCGGCGCTCGAGTCGGTAGAGACCATTCTCGGCGCGGTGCTCGATATTTCCCGCCTCGACACCGGTTCGATGAAAGCGCGCATGACATCGGTGCCGCTGAACGAGCTGCTGAAACGCATCGAAACCGATTTCGCGCCGATGGCGCAGGAAAAGAACCTCGATCTCGTGGTCATGCCCACCTCGCTCACCGTCCGCTCCGACCCCAACCTGTTGCGGCGGCTGATACAAAACCTCGTCTCCAATGCCATCAAATACACGCTGAGTGGCAAGGTCATCGTTGGCGCGCGCCGCCGGGGAGGCGATGTCGTCATTCAGGTGACGGATTCCGGCATCGGCATTCCCGCATCCAAATTCCGCACGGTTTTCAAGGAATTCGCCCGGCTGGATGAGGGTGCAAAAACGGCCTCCGGCCTCGGACTTGGTCTTTCAATTGTCGACCGGCTGTCGCGCATGCTGCACCATCCGGTACAGCTGATTTCCACACCCGGAAAAGGTACGACATTCCGTATCCACCTGCCGCGCGAGGCAGACCGCCTGACGCCAGCCAAGGCCGCTGGAGGGATCACCAATCCGGTGGCGAGCGACCGGCTTGCCGGCGTCAGGGTACTCTGCATCGACAACGAGCCGAAAATCCTTGAGGGCATGACGTTATTGCTGACGGGATGGGGCTGTGAGGTGTTGCCCGCAGGTTCGGTGGCCACACTCGAAGAACCGTTCCTGACAATGTCAGCGGCGCCGGATGTCATCATTGCCGATTATCATCTCGACGATGGCGACGGTATCAGCGCCATCCGCCTGATCAGGACATTCTACGGCAAAACGATCCCTGCCCTGCTTGTGACGGCGGACCGCAGCCCTGAAGTGCGCAGCGATGCGGAAAAATACGGGATTTCCGTCCAGCATAAACCGGTCAAACCGGCCGCGCTGCGGGCCTATATCAACCAGATATCCAGCACGGCCCGCGCGGCGGCGGAATAAAAAAACTCCCGGACCTTGCGATCCGGGAGCTCTTCGACTTTCAAAAATTCCAATGTCAGGCTGCGCGGCTCAGTCGATCCTGGCCAGTCGCCGAGCCCTGCTCCATCTGAAAACGCTGAACCAGATCGAGCAACGCTTCCACTTCGCCCGACAGCACCCTGCTGGCTGCGCTCGACTGTTGGGCAAGCGCCGCGTTCTGCTGGGTCATCTGATCCATCTGGTTGACGGACCCGTTGACGTTGTGGAGCGCGGAGGACTGATCCTGCGTCGCCGTCGCGATGGTTTCGACATGCTGGCTGACGGCGACAATCTGATGGCTGATGGCTGAAAGAACCGTGCCCGCTTCCTGCACCAGCTTCGATCCGGAGCTCACCTCATGCGTTGACTGGTTGATGAGCTGCTTGATTTCACGGGCCGCGTCTGCGGAGCGTTGTGCAAGTTCACGCACTTCCTGCGCCACGACCGCAAAACCTTTGCCCGCCTCGCCCGCACGCGCAGCCTCGATGCCAGCATTGAGGGCGAGAAGGTTGGTCTGGAACGCGATGTCATCGATGACCTCGATGATCTGCTCGATCTTGCGCGAGGCGTCTTCGATACGGCCCATGGCGTCCACGGCATTGCTGACGACCGAACCGGAACTGTCGGCGCTCTGTTTGGTGATGCGGACGGCCTCGTTGGCTTCGCGCGCCCGCTCGGCCGACGATCTGACCGTTGCGGTGATTTCCTCGACAGCGGCTGCCGTCTCTTCCAGCGAGGCCGCCTGATTCTCCGTGCGCTTCGACAGATCGACCGACGATTGCTCGATTTCAAAACCGCTATGCTGGATGACCAGGGTGCGCTCGCGGATTTGCCCCAGCGCATCGCGCAGGTTGAGAAGGGATTCGTTGAAGTCCGTGCGCAGACGATCCAGACGGCCGTTAAAGGGTGTCTCGATCGTGCGGCTCAGATCACCGCGCGAAAGCCTGCCGAGGCCGGACGCGATCTCGCTGACCGCGAATTCGATCTGGCCGTCCAGCTCCTGCTTCTCGGCATCGTTGCGGTGACGCTCCGATTCCGCCACGGACCGTTCCTCGGCGCTTTTGCCCTCGATCGCGAGTTTCTCAAGCGCATTCTCGCGGAATATCACGAGAGCGCGGGCGATGTTGCCGAATTCATTGGTATTGGTGGCATAGGGGATCGGCGTATCGAGATTGCCGTCCGAAAGGGACTTCACCGCATCGGTAAGCTTGCCTAGAGGCTGCAGGGTGCGCCGGATGACGAAATAGGCGAGCAATCCCACGCCGACCATGGCAACTGCGCCACAGATCAGCATCAGGTCGCGCAGGCCGAAAATCTGGGCTTCGTAGACGGCCATGGGAACGCCCACGAAAAGAATACCGACGGTCGCTCCGGACTTGTTGAGAACCGGCATGTATCCGGTCATGTAATTGGTGCCGAAAAGCGTGGCGGCGCCGAAATAACCCTCACCCTTGGAAACCTTTTCGAAAGCGGGATGGTCGGTGGCGAGCTTCGTGCCCGCTGCTCTCTCGCCCTTTTCGTTCTTCAGATTGGTGGTCATGCGAATATAATCGCCGGCCTTGGCTTCAAAAACCGTGGCGATGCCGCCATTACCGGCAGCCGTGCGGTCGACGAGATCATTGTCGCGCAGTGTCCCGATGCTGGCGCGGCCGATACTCTTGAGCTCTCCATCCACCATTTCGAGGGCCACGCCGCCGACCTTCATCTCGTAAAGGATCGCCATGCCGCGCATCGCGCTGTGCGTGTCACGCAGCGCAGTGGTGATGATATTGTCCTTCAGGCGAATGTATGTCGAAAGACCAACTGCCGCGACGCTGAGCGCAATCAGGCCGATCGTCAGCACGACGACCTTACCCGCAACGGACTTAAAGAGCCGGTTGTGCATGAAACAGTTCCCCAAAACCAAACTTATAAAAGTTCTAGTTGGCAACTGTTAAAAAAACGCGAAGTACCGATAGCAGCTTTTAGAGTGGATTACACAAGCCGCGCCGGCGCCTGCCGGCTTATAGGGACGGGAAAGCCCGCCCCCTCAATCAATGGATATAGCCGAGCCGGATGGCCTTTGCGATCGCCTGGATACGGTTGACGGAATCGAGCTTGATCGTCGCTGAACCCAGATAGGCGTTGACGGTGTGTACCGAAAGCCCGAGCTTCACCGCGATTTCTTCGCTGATACGGCCATCACCCGCCAGTTGCAGACAGGCGATTTCCCTTTCGCTCAACGCTTCAGACGGTGCCACCTTGCGCTCATCCAGCGCCAGCATATCGACCATGATCTCGCAGCATTTAATGTGCTGTTCGATGACGACCTCGTTGTCGAGAACGAGGTTGCTGCCACAGAAAACGATGTAGCCGTTGCCAATCGTGCCGAGCCGCACCGGCAAAGCCAGTCCCGCATAGGGCAATGTATCGTTCTCGATCCGGCGCATCAAAGCCGGCACGTCAGGAAGATCGGCAAAACCGCCGGCATTCTTGTTACGCCAGATGACCGGCAGCAGCGATGTCTCGATATGATCCAAAAGAATATCGCCGACCGCGCGGATGAACTGCGCGCTCTGTTCGGCGGCATTCATGCCCCAGTTCTCCAGCTCGCAGGTCAGCTTCTTCTTGTTGGGGAAGCCGGAGGCGGCAGCCTTCGTCACCACGAAATTACGTGCGCCAACCAGTTTCTGCATGGCGACCAGCTTCGGAAACAGATCCGACCGGCTTGTCACAACAGGGCTGCGGTAAAACATACCGCTGCTTTGACTCGTACCCTCATTATCTTTCGTCTGTACCATGGGTCCCGACCATCTATACGAGGTTGTTGCGCACGGCGTAGGCGATTGCCTCCGAGCGGGTTTTCGTCGCGGTTTTCCGCATCACACTTGTAATGTAATTATTGATCGTATTGCGCGAAATGCCAAGTATCATCGCAATTTCGTCGCTTGTCTTGCCTTCCGCGATCCAGAACAGGCACTCAAGCTCACGTTCTGTGAGGTCGATGTCACGCACGGCCTTTGCTTCGCTGGCAATGCCGAAGCTGACGCAATAGCCGGTCAGAAGCGCAATTTCGCGCAGACGGTCCGGCGAAGGAACCGAGTGTTCAGGAAACAGCAGCAGAAGCGAAAGACGAATGCGTCCCACACAGAAGGAAAGCGCCGAATATTGCCGGTCGATGCCGAAGGGGACAGAAACGTCGTCCGGAAGAACAAGCAATCGCGGCTGCAGAAGCGAAAGGCACTTTTCCATTTCGCTCGATCTGTTCTGGCTGTTGGCGAGTTCGGCACCAAGCCTGCGCACCAGATCGAAAGGCCAGTCGGATGTGATGATGAATTTCAGTCCGGTTTCTTCGAGAAGATCCTCCCGCGCCAGCAGATAATGCGAGGCGCCGGCGTAGGTTACGAGCAGATCCAGCGCGCCTGAAACGTTGCCGGCAGCGGCCGAGGCTGCGACGTTCTTGGCAAGCTGGTCGCGTGGCAAGGGCTTACCCATGCCCTCCATAGGCTTGGCAGACAGCCTGCGGATATCAACATCGACTTTCAATCGCCTACGCCCTCTTGCTCCCAATGGGGAGATTATACCTCGGGATGGAATCATTCCATTCGAGAAGCTTACCAAAATGGGATGGTGAGCCCCCGGAGACCGAATCACTTCATTTTATGGAACGGACTGGGATTTGCCATTACCTGACACCAGCCTTTCCACGTATTTCCTTGTTCGTCTATTCCTAAAAAACATACTGAAAAGCTGACCAATCCATAAACGGCATTCTCAGCCTATTCCCAGCAAACTGTATCGTTGCTGAATTTTTTGTAAACAGTGTCCCAAAGCGGGAATGCGACGGCGCGCGGCGCCAAGATACCAAAGAACCCGGAAATGCGCAAAAGGCCGGGATAACCCCGGCCTTTTTCAAAATCATGCAGCTTTTTCCACTGCCCATTTGCGAAGTATCTTGGCTGCGCGTTCTTCGCTGATTTCCACCATGCGGGAGAGCCTGCGCTCCGGTCCTTCGCGAACCCGGCGGTTGAAGGTGCCTTCGCTGTCGCCGCCTGCCAGAAGATCGTCGGTGCTGTCGAAGCCGAAATCCGCCCCAAACCCTTCCATGAGACCACCAGCACCCGCATCCATGCCGGGAGAGAAATCCGGCAGTTCGAGGCCTGCGGTCTCCTGGCTGATCTGGCCTGCTGCCGCGCCGTTGCCGGTGACCGTACGAACCAGAGGGCGTACACCGAGCCAGACCACGAGGAAAGCAACAGCGACGAAGGCGAGCGAGTTGATGATGCCTGCCGAATTGCGGCTGAGCACTTCCATGATGCCCGGCCCGCTTGCGGCTTCGTCGAGCAGCTGCGTTTCGAGGAAGTCCATCGCCGTCAGCGTGACGATATCGCCGCGATCGGAGGAAACCCCCGCAGCCGAGGTGACGATCTTCTGCATTTCGGCAAGATAGGCGTCGATCTTGGCCTGGTCGACGGGTTCGCCGACCATCTTGGCGATGCGACCCTTGTTGACGACTACGGCGACCGAAATCTTCTCGACGGTATAGCCATTCTTGACGGTGGCGACCGTTTTGGAATTGATTTCGTAGTTGGTCTGCTCTTCCTTCTTGGCCGACTGGTCGGAAGACTGCGGGCCACCTGCGCCGCCCTGGGGCGCTGCCTGCGGTACGTTCTGTTCCACGGTCGCGGCCGTATCGGGCTGCGTTTCCTGGGATTTCTGGTCTTCCTTAACGGTGCGGACGGAGCGCTCGACGCGCGATTCCGGATCGTAGACGGTTTCCTGAATCTGCCGGCTGTCGGTATTGAGCTGCGCCGTCACGCTGGAGCGGAAATTGTCCATGCCGAGGAACGGCGCCAGCGCCTTGTCGATATTGGTGGTGATTTCCTGCTGAACGTTCTGCGCCAGCGTCAGCGAGCGGTTCATGGCGGCGTTGGTGACGTCGTCACCGGAAGCGAGGAGCTGGCCGGTGGAATCGAGCAGCGTCACGTCATCGACTTCAAGGCCGGGAACGGCCGAGGCGACGAGATGACGGATGGAAGCGGACGCCTTGCGCCCGGCGGTGGCATTGGCTCGAATCATGACCGATGCGGTGGGCTTCTGCTCACCGCGGCGGAAATTACCGACATCCGGCATGACGATATGGACGCGTGCGGCCGCAATTCCGTCGATCTGCTGAATGGAGCGGCTGATCTCACCCTCAAGCGCGCGAACCCGGGTCACTTCCTGCATGAAGGAAGTCAGGCCGAGAGAACCGACATTGTCGAAAAGCTCATAACCGGCATTGGCACTGTCAGGCAGGCCGCGCTCGGCCAGAAGCAGCCTTGCCTTGCTGGTGAGGCCGACCGGAACCTGGAGGCTGGCGCCATCCGTTCCAACCTGAAAGTCCAGCCCCGCTTCGGCGAGTGCAATGCTGATCTTGTTGAGGTCGCTTTTTTCAAGTCCCACATAAAGGGTCTCGTAAGCGGGACGGTTCACGTAAAGTGCTGCTGCAAGGATAATGGCCATGGACAAAATGCCCACGCCGCCCAGCATCAACAACCGTGTCTGACCCAGCGCCGCGAAATTCTTCAAGACCTGAGGGATTTGATTTAACAGATTCATTCTGTTCCGCACCGTCATTCATAGAGTCCGAGACCTTTTGGCCCCGTAATGACAATAGGGTGCGAAGCTTGCGCGAGCGTTGCCTTTATCCGCAATCCGCGAAAGGAAGGGAACCGCCAGATGAATGCTGTCTAGAACAGATCGAAGTCTCCGGCGACCTTGTCCAGCGGCTGCGAATGGCCATGGCGGATGGCTGCGCCCAGCGCCTTTTGCATTTCTGCCAGCTTGACGAGGCTGAGCGCGGTCGAGACATCCACGATCCAATCACCGGGAATGGAGCCGGTGACGGTATCGATGAACTCGGCAAGGCCGCGGGTTTTCTGGACGGCAAGGTCGATGCCCTGCAAGAGCTTGACGCCATCGCTGGACAATTCGCCGCTTGTCGCTTCCAGCAGTTGCGGCTCGATGCGCTCGATCAGATAGGCGACATCGTGCAGTTCCGATACCACGCGCATCAGAACGTCGGGCAAGGCTTCTTCGAACGGAGTGGTGCCGGTGTTGTTTGCAATCTGCATTGGAAACTCCGTGACTAGAAAAATTCGATGTCGTTGGCGACGGGCTTGGGGGCCGGCACCGGACGCGTTTCCATGGCGACCGTCTTCTGGGTTTCCGCGCCGCTCAGCGGATGCTGTCGTGCACGGCCCGAAACCGGCCAGAACTCGATCTTACGGCCATGATCCCCGCCCGTGGAGGAGCTGATGACCGGTATGCCTTCATCCTTCAGAAACTGCATGGCAAAGATGGCGTTCTGCTCACCGACATTGGAGAAGCTGGCAATCGTTTTTGCGCCGCCGAAAACCTTCGCCTCCAGCCGGTCGCGGCGTGCGCCCTTCTTCAGAAGACCGTTGATCAGCAGTTCCATGAGATGCACGCCATAACGCGTCGCATCCCCACCGGTCACGTTGCCCGTTCCCGGCAGCAGGAAGTGGTTCATTCCTCCAATGCCGGCAACGGGGTCTCTCAGACAGGCGGCCACGCACGAACCGAGTATCGTCGTCATGACCACGTCGGGATCGCTGACAACCTTGTACTCGCCCTGAATGATATGTACGCGCTTGGCCGCAGCTTCAATCATTTCAGCGATCCGAAAACCGCTTCGATGGCTGCGCGCATCTTGTCGATGGTGAAGGGCTTAGCCAGCACGTTGTTTGCGCCGAGCTGCGCTGCCTTCTGCACCAGCGCACGGTCGCCCTGTGCGGTGAGGATGATGAAGGCCGCCTTTTTGAGGGTCGGGTTGGCCCGCACGGCGTGCAGGAAACCGAGACCGTCCATCTTGGGCATGTTGAAGTCGGAGATAACGAGATGATGGGGCTGCTGCTCCATGATCTTCAATCCCTGCTCGCCATCGCCAGCGGCAGTGATCTGCTTGAAGCCGAGCTGTGTCAGCGCATCGCTGAGCAGCAGCCGGCTGGTCACCTGATCGTCGACGATCAGAACTTTGATCTTTTCTGCGAGAGACATTAGTCAGCACCTTCTTTGCGGGCAGTGGTTAGTTTCAGGATTTCTTCGCCGATTGAGGCCAGCGGCAATTGCAGTTCAACGGCGCCAAGTTCAAAGGCCACTCTGGGCATGCCGTAGACGACACATGTTTTTTCGTTCTGGCCGACGGTTCGCGCACCGGCATGCCGCATTTTCAGCAGCCCGGCCGCGCCATCGCGGCCCATGCCGGTGAGAATGACGCCGACGGCGTTGCGTCCGGCAAGCTCGGCGACCGAATCGAACAGCACATCAACTGAAGGGCGATGGCCGTTGACGGGATCGCGCTCGATAAGCCGGCAGCAGGGCGCGTTACGATTGGAAATCTGCAAATGGCGTTCACCGCCCGGCGCAAGGTAGATCTTGCCGGTCTGCAGGCGCGCCCCATCCGTCGCCTCTTCCACGACGGGTGCGCAGATGCGGTTCAGCCGTTCCGCGAAACTCTTGGTGAAAGTCGGCGGCATGTGCTGGGTGATGACCGTCGGCGGACAATTGGCCGGGAACTTCTGGAGCACGGCAATCAGTGCCTCGACACCGCCGGTGGAGGAGCCGATGGCGACGACTTTGCGGCCGGCACGATAATCGCTGACCGGGGTCGGCTGGGCTGCGACAACGGGTTCCGGGCGCGCCGCGCGGTAGGCTGCGTGTTGCGACCGTGCGGCGGCCTTAACCTTGTCGGCCAAGTCGCCGAAGGGGCGCGCATCGCCCGGAGCCGGCTTGCCGACACAGTCGAAAGCACCGATTTCAAGCGCGGCGAGCGAGGCATCCGCGCCGCGGTGCGTCAGCGACGAGACCATGATGACCGGCATCGGCCGCAGTCGCATGATCTTTTCGAGAAACTCGAGGCCGTTCATTTCCGGCATCTCGATGTCGAGCGTCACGACATCGGGATTGAGCTGCTTGATGGCGGCGCGCGCTTCCATGGCATTGCCGGCCTGCCCAACCACCTCAACCTCCGGATCGGCCTTGAGGACGGCGGAAATCAGGCCACGCATGGTGGGGGAATCATCGACGACGAGGACCCGTGCGAGTGCGCTCATGCCTTCCTCCCGGACGTGTGACCAATGTAGCGGTAGGTGGTGATGCCGGTATTGTCGAACAGGTTCTTGGCGTCGCCGGACACTCTTTCGGAATGGCCGATGTAAAGATGACCGCCTTCCGGCAGCAGGCCTGCAAAACGCGTCCAGATACGCATCTGGGTCGGCTCGTCGAAATAGATGACGACGTTGCGGCAGAAGATGACGTCGAAATTGCCCTTGAAGGGCCATTGCGTCATCAGGTTCAGTTCATTGAACGTGATGAGGCGCTTGACCTTGTCATCGATGCGGAACTTGCGGCGACCGCCGGCATCAACTTCCGTGAACCATTGCTTGCGCATCGCGGGAGACACGGTTTCGAGAGCGTTATCGTCGTAAACACCGGCACGGGCCTGCGCCAGGATCTTCGGATCGATGTCCGTCGCCAGGATCTTGAAATCGTAGTCCGCCGCATTGGGAAACATGGCGAGCACGGTGAGCGCAATCGAATAGGGCTCCTGCCCGTCTGAGCAGGCGGCCGACCAGATGCGGACGCGCCCGCCAGTCTTTGCCCTTGCAATGAGGCCCGGCAGGACCTCGTCGCGCAGGTGTTCGAAATGGTGGTTCTCGCGGAAGAAGCGCGTGAAATTCGTCGTCAGGTGCGACAGCATTTCGCGGCGCGCAGCCGCTCCATCGGGCGATGACACCAGTGCGCAATATTCCCGAAACCCGGCCAGTCCGAGATTGCGGATATGCTTGGACAAGCGCGAATAGACCAGCGACGCCTTGGTGTCGTTGAGATAGATGCCCGCATCCGCGTAGATCATCGCAGCGATCTCCGACAAATCGCGTCTCGTCAGCGGATATTCGCCGCTGGCAAGAACGTCATCGGGAGACTGTCGCTGATCGCTGAGATTAAGTGCTGCCATTGGATATCCGCCTTCAACCCGTCGCCGCGAGTGACATTTCCTGTTTCAGTGGCTGCCCGCGCGAAGCGCTGACGATGGCGTCGACATCCAGAATGAGCGCAACGCGTCCGTCACCCAGAATGGTGGCGGCGGCAATGCCTGGAACATGGGTATAGTTGGCTTCCAAAGACTTGATGACGACCTGGCGCTGTCCCTGGATCGCATCGACCATCAGGGCGCGCTGGCCGCCGCCTTCCGATTCCACCAGAAGCGCCACGCCTTCCACAGGATCGGCCTGGGTCGGACGGAAGTTCAGAACGCGTCCGACATCGACCAGCGGGCAGAAAGAGTTGCGGATGGAAATCAGCCGCTGGTTGGCGCCGAAGGAGTGAATGTTCTTCGCTTCCGGCTGCAGGGTTTCCACGATTGCCGTCAACGGAACGACAAGCGTCTGCCCGGCCACGGTTACCACCATGCCGTCGAGAACGGCAAGCGTCAGCGGCAGGCTCATGGTGAAGGTCGAGCCAAGACCGGGGCGCGAGGAGATGTTGATGCGGCCGCCAAGCGCCTGAATGGAACGCTTGACCACATCCATGCCGACACCACGGCCGGAAATGTCGGAAATCTTGTCCGCGGTAGAGAAGCCCGGCGCGAAGATCAGATTGTCGATCTCCTCATCCGTGAGGTTCGCATCGGCGGCAATGAGATCGTTGTCGATCGCCTTCTGGCGAACGCGCTCGCGGTTGATGCCCGCGCCGTCGTCCTGAAGCTCGATCAGGATGCGGCCCGACCGGTGCTTGGCCGAAAGCTTGATGGTGCCTTCCGGGTTCTTGCCAGCGGCTTCGCGTTTTTCCGGCGTTTCGATGCCGTGGTCCACCGCATTGCGGATCATGTGCGTCAGGGGTTCGGCCAGCTTGTCGATGACCGTCTTGTCGACTTCCGTGTTCTCGCCTTCGGTAACGAGGCGGATCTGCTTGCCGATCATGTCGGCAACTTCGCGAACGATACGCGACATGCGCTGGAAGACAGGCTTCACCGGCTGCGCACGGATCGCCATGACGCTGTCCTGGATTTCGCGCGTCAATTGCTGGAGTTCGTCGAGACCCATGTTGACGGCAGACGTGCCGCTCGCATCGTTTTCGATGACGCTCTGCGACAGCATCGCCTGATTGATGACAAGCTCGCCGACGAGGTTGATCAGGCGGTCAACACGGTCGAGATCGACACGGATGGTCTGGCCGGCGCTTGCATTGGCCGCGGCATTGGCATTCGCCTGCGCTGCGGCCGGCGCTGCCGCAGCCTCACGCTTTTCGATTGCGGCGTTGACGCTCTGGGCGATCTGCGTCGTTGCGACGGCAGCCTCGACGACTGCGGCAACGTAGGGCTCTTCCGCCCCGGCGGTCACAACGGCCGGTTCCCCTTCCGCATCGCCGTCGAGAGCCGACAGGTCGAACGGAACCGGGATCATCGGCAGCTCTTCCGCATCCGCAGCGGTTTCCGAAAGAATCGGGGTGATTTCGAGATCGCAATCCCATTCGGCGAATTCGAAGACGCTGCGGATTCCCTCTTCACCCTTGTCGGTCGAGATCGAAACCGTCCAGGAGAAATAGGACGCTTCTGGATCGAGCTTGTCGAGCGAGGGCAGTTCCGACAGGTCGCAATTGACGCTCATCTCACCGATGCGCGAGAGATCGCGCAGGAGAAGGGCTGCTTCATTGCCTTTCGAATAAAGCGATGCGTGCGGCTTGAAGGTTATCTGGAAAGACGGCGTCTCCATCAACGGCGTCGTTTCATCGGCAAAGTCCGAGAAGGAGAACGGGATCGGCTCGAAACCGCTATCGTCTGTCGGCTTGGGCGCAACGGGTTCCGGCATCTTTGCGACAACCGGCGCTGCAACCGGCGCGGATGAGTGGACGGTTTCGCCGTTGGCCAGGGCTTCCAGTTCCTTGACGAGGCCACGGGTGCGGCTTTCGTCGACGCTGCCGCCGTCTCTTGCCGCATTGGTCAGGTCCGCCAGCACGTCGGCGGAACGCAGCATGACTTTCAGGACGTCCTGTGTCGGTTCCAGCTTGTTGGAGCGAACGCAGTCGAGGGTCGTTTCAAAAACGTGGGCGAAGGCCACGAGATCATCCAGACCGAAGGCACCCGCCCCGCCCTTGATGGAATGAACGGCACGGAAAACGGCGTTGACGGTTTCCGGATCACGGTCACCGTCATTCAATTTAAGAAGCCCCGATTCCAGTTCCGCGAGTTGTTCCTCGCATTCCTGGAAAAAGATTTCCTTGATTTCGTTCATATCCATCGTGAAATGTCCCGTATCAGGCAGTTACGCGTTCAATGGCATCGATGAGCTTCGCAGGATCGAACGGCTTGACGATCCAGCCGGTCGCACCGGCCTGACGGGCGCGGTTCTTCTTCTCTGCGTCGCTTTCGGTCGTCAGAACGAGGATCGGTATGGCCCGGTACTTCTCGTTGCGACGCACACCCTCGATGAAGCCGAAACCGTCAAGACGGGGCATGTTGATATCGGTCACGATGACGTCGGGGTTGCTCTGCTCCAGCACTTCAAGACCCTCAATGCCGTCTTCGGCCTGAATTGTCTCGAAACCGGCATTGTTGAGCGTGACCAGGAGCATGTTCCTGATCGTTCTGGAATCATCCACGGTAAGAACTTTTTTCTTCACTTCTTGATCTCCTTCAGGAGCAAATGATCGATTTCGACGCCTATCAGTTTCATGGTCTTGTCGAATGCATCGGACACTCTGGCAAAACCGAACGGCTTGCCGTCCTCTTCCCAGGACTTCGCACCGGCCATCAGGACCTGGGCGCAAAGCGCACCGATACGTTCCACCTCGGACGCATCCACCGACAAAGGTGCTCCTCTCAGCGTCATCAGCTTGCCGTGCAGCGCCGATGCCTCGTTGAGATCCAGCACCGGTGACAGTTTCAGCGTCGCCTCAGCTGCTTTTCTGGCTGCCATTACATGACTCCTTGGCGTCTGAATTGTTGGTAATCCTGGCCGTAATCCGTGCGGTTATCCGCACGGGCCACAAATGATGTGTCCTGCCGAGCCGTAGCGGCGACAGCTGCCGCCTGTCCCTGACGGGCAATGCGGAATTCGCGAATGGTGCGGCCGAGTTCCAGAATGACAGTGTGAAGCGTATCGGCCTCCGAGGAGCCATTGCCCATATCGGCAAGGTTCCGGTCAGCCTGTCTTTGCTGTTCACCGATGTCGGCAGCGACTGATTGCAATTCGCCGGCGTGCTCTGCCGCGTGCCGGGAGACCTCGGTGATCATGTCGTTGATGCCGGATACCTGCCGGACAACACCGCCGATTGCGTCCTGCGTGCGGTTGACCATGTGCACGCCGCCTTCGACCTGCTTTTTCGTGGAGC
Source organism: Agrobacterium sp. SORGH_AS_0745 (assembly GCF_030818995.1). NCBI lineage: Bacteria > Pseudomonadati > Pseudomonadota > Alphaproteobacteria > Hyphomicrobiales > Rhizobiaceae > Agrobacterium > Agrobacterium sp. SORGH_AS_0745. The sequence goes on along the minus strand of NZ_JAUTBI010000003.1, from coordinate 1,180,597 downwards.
CAACGAGGCTTTTGATCTCTCTTGCAGCGTCTGCGGAACGCTGGGCCAATGCCCGGACCTCCTGCGCGACAACGGCAAAACCGCGTCCGCTGTCACCGGCGCGTGCTGCCTCGATACCGGCGTTGAGGGCGAGAAGGTTCGTCTGGAAAGCGATCTCGTCAATCGTGCCGATGATCCGTCCGATCTGCTCGGCGGATTGCTCGATATCCGACATGGCGTTTATCGCCTCGCCGATTGCCTTGCCGCTTTCGACCGCCGCCTCACGGGCATGGGAAACCGCCGTCTCCGCCGCCGAAATGCGGGCGCCGTTTTCGGCCACATCCCCGATCATCGTCTGGATCGCACGGGAGGTCTCGGCAAGGGCCGCGGCCTGCTGGCGGGAGCGCTCCGCCATGGAACGGCCAATGTCGGCAAACCGCGCGCTCAGCGCCTCGGCTTCACCGATGCTGTTTTGAGCCGATGTCAGTGACGCGCCAATCGTCTCGAGTGCCGCATTGAAAGTGGCAGCAACGTCGCGGTAGGCGTCGGGCACGTCGCCGCCGATGCGGGCCTGCAAATCGCCTGCGGCAAATGCCGTCAACGCTTCGCCCAGCAACCTTGCGGCTTCAGAGCGGTCATTGTCGCGCTGTTCTGCCAGTTCCCGACCATGGCGCAGGCGCAATTCATTGAAGCGCAACGATACGGCAATCTCGGTATCGACCATCACCAGACGGACGACGTTCTTGACGGCTTCCGCCAGTTCGCGGCTCTTTTTCCGGTTGCCGGGCAGGATGGAGCGCGGCGCGTGCTCAGTCACCAGACCGCCCAGCAGATGTTCCAGAACGACGGCATGGCTGGCGATCTGCCAGCGCGGATCGAGACCCATGCGACCGGCATTGTCGGAAAGCACTTTCACCCGCTCGGCATAAAGCCCATCGAAACGCGCATCGGTCAGCACGCTCCAGTGCGAGGATTGCAAATCGTGCAGGCGGTCGAGCTGGTTTTCGCTTTCGAAAGACGGCGAACAGTCCGGCATGGACTGGAAACGGTTCATCACATCGCGCAGGCCGGCCTTAACGTAAGGCTCCAGCATGCTGCGATAATTGCGCAGGAAATCGGATTGCGTCTCGTCGAGGCCGGCAAAGCGCAACCGCCCCGCCAGGCTTGCGCCTGCCGATCTCCGCGCTTGTTCTGATGGCAAGTCCTGCCCCAACCGACGACCCCAATAATATGACGGCCGGTAAAACCCGGCCAAATGGCAAGGTTCAGAACGCCAGCACCCTTAAGGGGGATTTTTGAACGAACATACCCATCGCGGACGATGCGGCATCGACGCTTGCCTGACCTTCTTGAACCAAGAAACGAAATACCGGATCGGGCCCGGTACGGCAGTGCGGCGTCATGCCTGGAAGGGGAGATAACCCCATTCCGCCGTGGAAATACCATCAATCTTTATGGTTAATTCCTTGCTTGAAAGTTAAGAAACATCAGCACCGGCGTCAAACGGTAAAATTTGTAAAAGCTTTTAGCCATTGTCGCCCCTACTTTGCCGCAAACGGGCAAAAACGAAAAGGAATCGGACGCGACGGGCGGTTTTTCCAGCCTGTGCGCTGGACAAGCGTGTCCGCCTTCCCCTAAAACAAATCAACGGGATATTCGCTCAGCGGTGATGCTTTAGAGAGACCTTTACGATCAAGGAGACGCCAACTTGTTACGGATGGAGAAATGCCGCTGTTCAAGGCGCCATCCGCAAGTGTTGATCGGTCTTGTGGTTGCGAGCCTGCTCGTCATAATCGGCTTTCAGGCGCCATCCGGCATCAAGGCAATCTCAAAGACCAGCCGTCTGGAACGATTGCAGACGGCTGACCTAAGCCACTCCCCCTCGCTTCGCGATAAGGACTGCACCACCGGCGACGATCACGGCTGCAAGGCTCACAACGGTGCTCCGGGGCTTCGCCCCGTCGGTTTTCCCTCGACCATCCTGCGGATCGTGGCTGACGCCAAACCGGCCGTCACGCCTGTTGCCATCGCGCCACAAACTTTCCGAGACTTTGCGAACGTGGTTCCAAGAGCACCTCCGCATATTATCTCTTAGTCATTCCGGCGGTCCTCATCATTCGGTTCCTTGCGAACCTTGAGGGATCGGAGTCGTCGGAAACCCGCCGTAGGCTCCAATTCCAGAGAGAAAACCGCCGCCGCATATGACACTTGCAACCGTTCTACCATTTATTATCGCATTGCCGTTCGTCGGCGCTCTCATAACGGCCTTCATGCCGCGCGAAGGCGCGGCCGCAAGCGCGGCCTACGTAGCAAGCGCCGTAGCCCTCTTCGGCCTGGTCGGCAGCATCCTTCTTTATCCAAATGTCAGTGGCGGTGGCGTGCTGAAATACGATGTGGAATGGCTGCCGCAGCTGGGGCTTAATTTTACCCTGCGGCTGGATGGCTTTGCCTGGATTTTCGCGATCCTCATTACCGGCATCGGCCTGCTCGTGGTTCTCTACGCCCGATATTACATGTCGGCCCAGGACCCTATTCCACGGTTTTTCGCCTTTCTGCTCGCCTTCATGGGCTCGATGCTCGGCATAGTGCTGTCCGGCAACGTCATTTTGCTGTCGATCTTCTGGGAAATGACCAGCATCTTCTCGTTCCTGCTGATCGGCTACTGGCACCAGAATGCCGGCGCGCGCGATGGCGCCCGCATGGCGCTGACCGTGACCGGCATCGGCGGGTTCAGCCTGCTCGCCGGGCTTCTGATCCTCGGCCACATGGCGGGAAGCTACGATCTGGACAAGATCATCGCGGCCGGTCCCGATATCCGCGCCCATTCCCTTTATCTGCCCGCACTTATTCTCATCCTTGGCGGCGCGCTGACGAAAAGCGCACAGTTTCCGTTTCATTTCTGGCTGCCCAATGCAATGGCGGCGCCCACGCCCGTTTCCGCCTATCTGCACTCGGCCACCATGGTGAAGGCCGGGGTTTTCCTGCTGGCGCGGTTCTGGCCGGTGCTGGCAGGCACGCCGGAATGGTTCTGGCTGGTGGGTGCTGCAGGCGTCATCACCCTGCTGCTCGGCGCCTATTTCGCCATGTTCCAGCAGGACCTGAAAGGCTTGCTCGCCTATTCGACCATCAGCCATCTGGGGCTCATCACCACGCTTTTGAGCCTGGGTAGCCCGCTTGCGGCGGTTGCAGCGATCTTCCACATGGTCAACCACGCCACCTTCAAGGCATCGCTGTTCATGGCGGCCGGCATCATCGACCATGAAACCGGCACGCGCGACATGCGGCGGCTGAGCGGGCTTTACACCTATATGCCGGCAACCGCGACGCTCGCCATGGCGGCGAGCGCTGCAATGGCCGGCGTACCCCTGTTCAACGGCTTCCTCTCCAAGGAAATGTTCTTTGCCGAGGCCGTCGAAACCCACGCAGACTCGCTGCTCGACCGGGCTTTGCCATACGTCGCAACGTTGTCAGGCGCCTTCGCCGTTGCCTACTCGCTACGCTTCATCCACACGGTCTTCTTCGGCCCCAAGCCGGTTGACCTGCCGAACCCCAATCCGCATGAGCCGCCGCGCTGGATGCGTTTCCCTATCGAGTTCCTGGTTTTCGCCTGCCTGATCGTCGGCATCGTTCCGAGCCTGTCGATCGGCCCGTTCCTGCATTCGGCTGTGCTTTCCGTTCTCGGTCCGCAAACACCCGTCTACAGCCTGTCGATTTGGCACGGTTTCAACCTGCCGCTCATCATGAGTATTGCGGCACTCGGCGGCGGCGTTGCCATCTATGCCCTGCTCGGCGGCTATTTCTCCCGCTGCGACGACGGCCCGCCAATCTTCCGGCATCTTCGGGGACAGCGCATCTTCGAGCGCATTCTCGTCACCGTGTCCTGGAAGTGGGCGCGGTGGCTGGAAAGCACGCTCGGCACCCGGCGCCTGCAGCCGCAGCTGAGGCTTCTGATCCTCGTGGCGATTCTTGCCGGTTTCTCGCCGCTTTTCCTCTCGGAATTTTCATTGTCGCTGCCGCGCGTGACGTCCTTCGATCCGATCTTTGCCATTCTGTGGCTGATCGGCATGATCGCTGCGCTGGGTGCCGCCTGGCAGGCGAAATATCATCGTCTCGCCGCACTCATCATGCTCGGCGTCTCGGGCCTTGTCACCTGCCTCACATTCGTCTGGCTTTCTGCACCCGATCTCGCGATCACCCAGTTGCTGGTCGAAATCGTGACCACCGTTCTGATCCTGCTCGGTCTCAGATGGCTGCCGAAACGCTTCGAGAAGGTGGACAGCAGCGATGAATTGCCGGCGCAGCTTCGCCGCGCCCGTGACTTCCTGCTGGCCGCAGCAAGCGGCATTGGCATGTCCGTCATCGCCTATGCGGTCATGACCCTGCCCGTGCCGAACGCCATAGCGACCTATTTCCTTGAGCGCGCTTATTCGGAAGGCGGCGGCACCAATGTCGTCAACGTCATCCTCGTCGATTTCCGCGGCTTCGACACGTTCGGCGAAATCGCGGTGCTGGCGATCGTGGCGCTGACGGTCTTTGCGCTGCTTCGCCGTTTCCGCCCTGCGCATGAAAGCATCGGGGTGCCGGAACAGCAGCAGATGCAAAACGCCTTCGATGCGGAGCGGGCCCGACCGCAGCAAGGGCGATACGGTGCGCGACTATCTCTATGTACCGTCCATCGTCATGCAATGGATGTTCCCGGTTATCGTCACCTTTTCGATCTTCCTGTTCATACGCGGCCACGATCTGCCCGGCGGCGGCTTTGCGGCCGGCATCACCATGGCAATCGCGTTCCTGCTGCAATATCTCGCCGGCGGCGCGCGCTGGGCGGAGGATCGCATCCGCATCCTGCCGCTGCGCTGGATGGGCTTCGGCCTTCTGATGGCGGCGGCAACCGGCATGGGGTCGTGGTACTTCGGCTATCCGTTCCTGACCTCTTATTTCCAGTACACGGAGATACCCTATATCGGCAAAATGCCGACAGCATCCGCCTTGCTGTTCGACCTCGGCGTCTTCTCGCTGGTCGTCGGCTCCACCGTTCTTATTCTTATAGCACTGGCACACCAATCGTTGCGTAACTACCGCGTTCGCACGCCTGAAGCCGCAAAAGCCGAGGACGTGTAATGGAACTCATTCTTTCAATCGGCATCGGCATCATGACCGGCTCCGGCGTCTGGCTGATCCTGCGCCCACGCACTTATCAGGTTATCGTCGGGCTTTCGCTGCTGTCCTATGCCGTCAACCTGTTCATCTTCGGCGTCGGCGGCATCAAGACCAATGCGCCGCCGGTGCTGGTGAACGGCGTCGACAGTTCCACGCTTGCCGACCCCGTGCCGCAGGCGCTGGTGTTGACGGCAATCGTCATCGGCTTTGCGACGACTGCGCTGTTCCTCGTCGTGCTTTTGGCCGCCCGAGGGCTTACCGGCACCGACCATGTGGACGGGAGGGAATCGAAATGATGTCGTTCCCCTTCCACATCGTCATCGCGCCCATTCTGGTGCCGCTGATCACCGCAGCCCTCCTGTTGTTCTTCGACGAGCGCCAGCGCGTGGCGAAGGCCGCCATCAGCCTTGCCTCGACCGCGATATTGCTTGTTGTCGCCATCCTGCTGTTCCGCGAGGTGAACTCGACGGTCAATACCGAGATTGCGGCGGTGGTTTCGAGCGGGGTCTATCTGCTCGGCAACTGGCCGGCGCCCTTCGGCATCGTGCTCGTTGCCGATCGCCTCTCCGGGCTGATGGTGCTTTTGACGGCCTTGCTTGCCATTCCCTCGCTGATCTATTCGCTGGCGAAATGGCATAAGGCAGGCGCGCATTTCCATTCGCTGTTCCAGATGATGCTGATGGGCGTCAACGGTGCTTTCCTGACCGGTGACCTCTTCAACCTCTTCGTTTTCTTCGAGGTTATGCTCGCGGCATCCTATGGTTTGCTGTTGCATGGCTCCGGTCAGCAGCGCGTCAAGGCCGGGCTGCATTACATCGCCATCAACCTCGTCGCCGCATTGTTCTTCCTGATTGGCGTCAGCCTCATCTATGGCGTCACCGGCACGCTGAACATGGGTGACCTTGCCCACCGCATCGACGGCCTCAACCCGGACCAGCGCATGCTGCTTGAAACCGGCGCTGCGGTTCTCGGCATCGCGTTTCTGGTCAAGGCTGGCATGTGGCCGCTGAATTTCTGGCTGCCTTCCGCCTATGGCTCGGCTTCAGCACCTGTCGGCGGGCTGTTTGCTATCATGAGCAAGGTCGGCATCTACGTCATTGCCCGCCTGTCCTTCCTGCTTTTCGGGCAGACGGCCGGGGAATCGGCCGGTTTTGGCCATGATGCCCTGCTTGTCGGCGGCATCGCCACCATCATCTTCGGCGCCATCGGCGTTCTTGCCTCACAGGCGCTTGGGCGGCTGGCCGGGTTTTCGGTTCTGGTGTCCTCGGGAACGCTTCTCGCCGCCATGGGCACCGGCAATCCCACGGTTGCAGCCGGCGCGCTCTATTATCTCGTCAGTTCCACACTCACCATCAGCGCTTTCTTCATGCTGATCGAACTGGTGGAACGCGGGCAGGATGCCGGCGCGAACGTTCTTGCCGTAACCATGGAAGCCTATGGCGAGGGCGAAGAGGAGGAAGAGGAAGAAGAAGTCGGCGTAACCATGCCCGGCACCATGGCGGTGCTCGGGGCGTGTTTTGCAGCCTGCGGCATTCTCCTCGCCGGTCTGCCGCCGCTCTCGGGCTTCATCGCCAAATTCTCCATGCTGACCGCCATTCTCAACCCTTCAGGGCTGGGGGCCAATGACAGCGTCTCCACCCTTTCCTGGTGGCTGGTCTTCCTGATTGTCTTTGCAGGTTTCGCCTCGCTGATCTCGATGACCCGCGCGGGCATCCGCACCTTCTGGGCCTCCCTCGAAGGCACAGTACCGCGTGTTCTCGTCATCGAAATAGCGCCCATCATGCTGCTGCTGGGACTGACACTCGCCATGACCGTGCAGGCGGGGCCGGTGATGCGCTACATGCAGGAGACGGCGCGTATTCTCGATCTGCCGGCCAGCTACATTCAGGGCGTCATTTCCGCCCCAAGAGCGGGAACCAATCCGGAGGCGCAGCCATGATAAGCCGTGTCCTGCCCTACCCGCTGCTGACGGTGTCGCTGATCATCTTCTGGATGACGATCAACAGCTTTTCAGCTGGACATCTGCTGCTAGGCACCGGTGTGGCCCTCATCGCCTCCTGGGCTATGGCGTCGCTCCGGCCGGCAAAACCGCGCATCCGCAACTGGCACAAGCTCGTCAAGCTGATCGCGATCGTGCTTTACGACATCGTCCTGTCCAATATTTCCGTCGTGAAGATCATTCTGTTCCAGCGCGAGAGAGATCGCAAATCCGGTTTCCTCGCGGTGCCGCTCGATATTCGCGATCCGATGGGATTGGCCGTTCTGGCGACAATCCTCACCTCGACACCGGGAAGCGCCTGGCTCGAATACAATTCCAGCCAGGGCACGCTTCTGCTTCATGTTCTCGACGATGAGGATGAGGCGGCCTGGATAAGCCTCATCAAGAACCGATATGAAAAACTGTTGATGGAGATATTCGAATGAGTTCGATTATCCTTTTCTGGTCCTTTTCGCTCGCGCAGCTGATGCTCGCCATTGCCATGACGATTTCCGTTTACCGCATCGCCATCGGCCCGCGCGCCCAGGACCGGGTGCTCGGCGTCGACACGCTCTATGTCAACGCCATGCTGCTTCTCTTGACCTTCGGCCTGCGCACCGGCAACGACATCTATTTCGAGGCCTCGCTGCTCATCGCGATCCTTGGCTTCGTCTCCACCGTTGCCCTGTCCAAATTCATGATGCGTGGCGAGGTGATTGAATGAACAATGCCGCAGAATTTCCGCTCTGGGCCGCCATTCTGGTGGCGTTCTTCGTCCTTCTGGGCGCCTCGCTGACGCTGATCGGCACCATCGGCTTTGCCAAGCTCAACAGCTTCTACGAGCGCCTGCACGCGCCGACGCTCGGCACCAGCTGGGGCACCGGCGGCATCGTCATGGCCTCGATCATCTATTTCTCCGTCTCCGGCGACCGCTTCGCCTTCCACGAGATCTTCATCGGCATCTTCGTGACGGTGACGACGCCAGTGTCGCTGATGCTGCTGGGGCGTGCCGCACTTTATCGGGACCGGGCGGAGCAGAATACGGATAACCGGGAGCATCTGTAGCACCGCGGACTCAGAAAAGTTTTGCGTGAATTACCTTCCTGAAGGTCAAGGAAACTCTCCTGCGACGGGTCTTATCCGATGATCCACTTGCGGGCGGCTTTCCGATTGTTGGACAAGTGGGCAGACGTAACGCATCGAGTTACATCGTCCGCGCTAAAAAACTGGTGACAACGGAAGCAATCTGATCTCGCCAGCGCGGGGGAGGCAACACGCATTCAATTCAGGAAAAAATGAAATTAAGAAGAATGGTGCCCGGAGGCGGATTTGAACCACCGACACGCGGATTTTCAATCCGCTGCTCTACCAACTGAGCTATCCGGGCACTTCAGGTCCTTGAAGAACCTCCGCTTTTGGCGGGCGGGGCTGTTTGGTGCCCCGAAAGTGAGCGGGGTTATAACATCTTGTTCGGACATGGCAAGCGCCATAGCGAAGTTTTTTGACAGTTTTTTCACGGCGCCTGTGGATGGCTGGAATACGTGCGCTGTGAAGGCCTTATCGTGGCTGGAAACGCGCTATCTGCAAACCGCCAGACCTGATCAACATCAGTCAGGTGGCGGATTCAGGCGCGGCTGATCCAGGCGAGCGGCGGTTGGGCGGCTTGGGGCAATTATGCCCCTTCCCTGCGCCGTGCGGCAAGTCCAAGCGCAAAAGGCACCACAGCCACCAGAGCCGCCATGACGGGTGAGGACGCGAAGATGCGGCTGGCAAGCGAGGTAACGGCGACGGAGCGCACAACCATCATCAGGCGCGAATTCTCGTGGTCTTTCTCGTGCCTGATATCTGTAGGTTTGTGGCGGGTTGGATGGGACGCCGATTCCAGCTTTTTCACATCGCGACGCAGCTTTTCCAACTGTTTGCGGAGTTCGTCCAGTTCCGCGCGTATCGACTGGTCCACCGTAGCGGAAGCACGCGCCTCTCGGACAGCGGGCTTTTCTGCCTCTTTCTCCGCAGCTTCTTCATCAAGTTCAGCCAAGTGGTCGTCAAGGTCCGATGGTTTGTCGAAACCATGGGATCGCAGCGATGTCTTCATTGCAGTCTCCTGAAGTGTCCTGAATTGCGGCACCGGGCGCGCATCGCCCGTTCACGCCTTCTCAACGCCCCAGCCGGGCAAAGGATGCACATAAAGCGACGGTATCGGCACGATAGGCCGATAAAAAAACAGGCCCCGAAGGGCCTGTTCATTTGTGTGTCTTGAAGGCTTATGCCGCTTTCGCGGTGCTGCCATAGGGATCGAAGCGACCGTAGAAGGTCTCGCCCTTGGCCGCCATGTCCTTCAGAAGCGGCGTCGGCTTGAAGCGTGGGCCATAGGTCTCGCTCAGCTTCTCGGCCAGCGCCACGAAGGTCTTCACGCCCATGCCGTCGATATAGGAGAGGGCGCCGCCGGTGTAGGGCGCAAAGCCGAAACCGAGGATGGAGCCGACATCGGCCTCACGCGGGTCGGTGACGATGCCTTCTTCCACGGTGCGGGCGGCTTCCAGCGCCACGGTGACCAGAAAGCGCTGTTTCAGCACTTCCATATCCACATCCTCCGGCTTCTGCTGAGGATAGAGATCCTTCAGGCCGGGCCAGAGGGACTTCTTGGCAGGCTTTGGCGGGTAGTCGTAAAAGCCCTTGGCGTTCTTGCGGCCAAAACGGCCCTCGCCTTCCACCAGCTTCTTCACCAGTTCCATATGGCGCGGATCGACAGCCTTTTCACCGAGATCGGCAACGGTTGCTTTCAGGATCTTGTAGGAAAGATCGATTGCCACTTCGTCGTTCAGCGCCAGCGGGCCGACCGGCATGCCGGCGAATTTCGCGGCATTCTCGATCATGGCGGGCGGCACACCCTCGATCAGCATGTCGTAGCTTTCCGCCATGTAACGCAGCACGCAGCGATTGACGAAGAAGCCGCGCGTATCGTTGACGACAATCGGCGTCTTCCTGATCTTGGCCACATAATCCAGCGCGACGGCCAGCGCCTTATCGCCCGTTTCCTTGCCGAGGATGACTTCCGTCAGCATCATCTTCTCGACCGGCGAGAAGAAGTGGATGCCGATGAAATCCACCGGGCGCTTGGAGTTCTTCGCAAGCCCGGTGATCGGCAAGGTGGAGGTGTTGGAGGCGAAAATTGCGCCTTGCGGCAACACGGCTTCCACGGCCTCGATGACGGCCTTCTTCACGTCGCGGTCTTCGAAGACGGCCTCGATGACGAGATCGGCGTCGGAGAGCGCCGCGTAATCCGCTGTCGGGGTAACGAGGTCGAGCAAGGCCTTGCCTTCATCCTGCGTCAGCCTGCCCTTGCCGATGGCGGCCTTGACGCTTTCCTCGCAATGGCCCTTGCCCTTGTCGGCGGCTTCCTGATCGCGGTCCACCAGCGTGACGGGGATACCGGCTGCGGCAGTGACATAAGCAACGGCGGCGCCCATGAAGCCCGCGCCGACGACGCCGACCTTTCTGAACTCCGTCTTCGGCTGACCGGCCGGGCGGCGCGCGCCCTTGCCCAGTTCCTGCATGGAAACGAACAGCGAGCGGATCATGCCGAAGGCTTCCTTCGAACGAAGGATTTCGGTGAAATAACGCTGCTCCACCTTCAACGCCGTATCGAACGGCAATTGCAGACCCTCATAGACGCATTTCAGGATAGCAAGTGCTGCCGGATAGTTGCCGGCGCTTTCACGGCGCAGGATCGCCGGAGCGGCCGGCCAGAGCTGGGCAGCGGCCGGCGTCCAGATGCCGCCGCCGGGGGCCTTGAAGCCTTTTTCATCCCAGGGGGCAACCGGCTTCAGGCCGTCCTTGATCATTTGCTTGGCAGCGGAAATGAGCTGATCCGGATCCACCACCTGATGAACCAGCCCCATGGCCTTGGCGCGCGCACCGGTCAGCGACTGACCGGTGGTCATCATCTGCAAGGCGGATTGCGCATCGGTCAGGCGCGGCACGCGCTGGGTGCCGCCGGCACCAGGGAAGATGCCGACCTTGACTTCAGGAAGGGCTATCTTGAGGCTCTTGGCATTCGACGCGACGCGACCGTGGCAGGCAAGCGACAGCTCGAAAGCGCCGCCCATGCAGGTGCCGTTGATGGCTGAGACCCAGGGCTTGCCGTTGGTCTCCAGCTTGCGGAACAAGCCGGTCATGCGGCCGACCAGTTCGAACAGCTTGGCGGCTGCCTGATCCGGGTCCTTCGCCTTCTCGTCATTGTAGAAGGAGAACATCGACTTGATCATCGAAAGATCGGCACCGCCTGAAAACGTGCTCTTGCCGGAGGTGAAGACAACACCCTTGACGGCAGCGTCGGCGACAGTTGCGTCAACGATGGCGTTCAGTTCGTCCATCACCTCGGAAGTGAAGACATTCATGGACTTTTCCGGCATGTCCCAGGTGACAAGGGCAATGCCGTCTGCGTCCGTCTCGATGGTGAAATTGGTATAAGTGCTCATTTGGGGATTCCTCTTCCCTGAATTTTGTTTCGCCGGACTTCCCGATCCCTCATTCCTGTGCCTGTCACAGGAACCCAGTCAGCCCAAGTCTTTGGGCTGGAATACTCTCGCGCGCCGCAGACGCGGCGCTGCTGGGATCCCTGTGACGAGCACAGGGATGAGGAGCCTGGGGTTAGTCCTCCGTAACTCAAACCCGCTCGATAACGGTCGCTGTGCCCATGCCCGCGCCGATGCAGAGCGTGACGAGGGCAGTGTTCAGATCGCGCCGCTCCAGCTCGTCAAGCACCGTGCCGAGGATCATCGCTCCCGTCGCACCCAGCGGATGGCCCATGGCGATTGCGCCGCCATTGACGTTCATCCTGTCGTGGCTGATGTCGAAGGCCTGCATGTAACGCAGCACGACGGCGGCGAAGGCCTCGTTGAGTTCGAAAAGATCGATATCGGCAAGCGACATCCCGGTCTTTTTAAGAAGCTTCTCGGTCACATCCACCGGGCCGGTCAGCATCAGCGCCGGATCGGAACCGATATTGGCGAAAGCCCTGATGCGGGCACGCGGTTTCACGCCCATAGCCTCGCCGCCCGCCTTGGAACCAACCAGAACGGCGGCCGCGCCATCGACGATACCGGACGAATTGCCCGCATGGTGCACGTAGTTGATACGCTCCACTTCCGGGTGCGCCATGATGCCAACGGCTTCGAAGCCGCCCATTTCACCCGGCATCTGGAAAGAGGGGTTGAGGGAAGCCAGCGCCTGCATGTCCGTACCGGGGCGCATATGCTCGTCGCGGTCGAGGATCGTCAGGCCGTTGCGGTCCTTCACGGGGATAACGGACTTGCTGAAATAGCCCTTTTCCCAGGCATGCGCGGCGCGCTTCTGGCTTTCGACAGCATAGGCGTCGACATCGTCACGGGAAAAACCGTATTTGGTGGCGATGAGATCTGCCGACACGCCCTGCGGCATGAAGAAGGCGGGGAAGTTGACCGAAGGGTCCATGTACCAGGCGCCACCAGACATGCCCATGCCGACGCGCGACATGCTTTCCACGCCGCCGGCAATGACGATATCGTCGGAGCCTGCCTTGACCTTGCCGGCCGCGAAGTTGATGGCATCGAGACCTGAAGCGCAGAAGCGCGAGATCTGCATTCCCGGTGCCTTGTTGGAATAACCGGCCTCGAAGGCGGCGGCTTTCGGGATAACTGCACCGGCATCCATGACAGGATCGACACAGCCCATGATGATGTCGTCGACAGCAGACGTATCGAGCCCGTTGCGGTCGCGGATGGCTTCCAGCGTCTTGGCGGCAAGGCGAACGGAGGGCACCTCATGCAGGCTGCCATCCTTCTTGCCGCGTCCGCGCGGGGTGCGGACATGGTCATAAATGTAAACGTCGGTCATTAACTCTCTCCCTCGGCGCGTGACACGCCCTGTCAGAATGCTTCCGCAGCCAGTTCCATCATGGTGTCCGCACCGGTTTCGATGCGGGCCTTGCGTAGCGCCGTTTCCGGCATGATGCGCTCCATATAAAACTTCGCCGTGACAAGCTTGGTCTTGAGGAAATCCTCGTCCGAAGTGCTACCTGCCGCAAGGGCTTCGCTCGCCGCCTTCGCCATGCGGGCCTGCATGTAACCCAGCACCACGGTACCGAAGAGGTGCATGTAATCGGTCGAACCGGCACCGGCATTGTCTGGCTTGGCCATGGCGTTCTGCATGAACCACATGGTTGCGGCCTGTAGATCGTTCAAGCCCTTCTTCAGACCCTTTGTGTAAAGGCTGAGCTTTTCGTCGGCGCGGTTTTCCTCGCAGAAATCGCCGATTTCCTTGAACAGCGCCATGACGGCACGGCCGCCATTCATGCCGAGCTTGCGGCCGACCAGATCGAGCGCCTGAATGCCGTTCGCACCCTCATAGATCATGGTGATGCGGGCATCGCGGACATATTGGCTCATGCCATGTTCCTCGATATAGCCGTGACCGCCGAAGACCTGCTGCGCCATGACGGCATGGTCGAAGCCCTTGTCAGTCAGCACGCCCTTGAGGATCGGCGTGACGAGACCGAGCAGGTCATCTGCCGTCTGACGCTCTTTCTCATCGGTCGACCGATGGGCGATATCGGATTGCAGCGCGGTCCACAGAAGGAAGGCGCGGCCAGCCTCGTTATAGGCCTTGATAGTCATCAGCGTACGGCGGATATCCGGGTGCACGATGATCGGATCGGCCTTCTTATCGGGGAATTTCGCCCCGGAAAGTGAACGGCCCTGAATGCGCTCGCGGGCATATTCGACCGCATTCTGATAGGCGATCTCACCCACGGACAGGCCCTGAAGGCCGACGCCGAGGCGGGCTTCGTTCATCATCACGAACATGGCGGAGAGACCCTTGTTCTCCGCACCCAAGAGATACCCCGTCGCATCGTCATAGTTCATGACGCAGGTGGCGTTGCCGTGGATGCCCATCTTGTGTTCGATCGCGCCGCAGGTGACGCCGTTGCGCTCGCCGAGCGAACCGTCCTCCTTCACGAGGAATTTCGGCACGATGAACAGCGAAATACCCTTGGTGCCTTCCGGCGCGCCCTCGATGCGGGCAATCACCAGATGGACGATATTGTCAGTCATGGAATGTTCGCCGGCCGAAATGAAGATCTTCTGGCCGGAAATCTTGTAGCTGCCGTCGCCCTGCGGAACTGCTTTTGTGCGCAGCAGGCCGAGATCGGTGCCGCAATGGGGTTCTGTCAGGTTCATGGTGCCGGACCATGTTCCCTCGACCATCTTCGGCAGATAGGTTTCTTTCTGGTCCTGCGTGCCATGGACGAGGACGGCAGCGATGGCGCCCTGCGTCAGGCCGGGATACATCATCAGCGACAGGTTGGCGGACGACATATACTCGCCAATCGCCGCATGCAGCGTATAGGGCAGGCCCTGCCCGCCGAATTCCGGCGGTACGGCGAGGCCGATCCAGCCGCCTTCACAATAGGCGTCGTAAGCCTCCTTGAAACCATCAGGAACGGAAACCGAACCATCATCTGCACGCTTGCAGCCCTGTTGATCGCCAGACAGGTTCAGCGGGAAAAGCCGCTCCTCGGCAAGTTTCGCCGCCTCGCCGGTAATAGCCTCGATCATGTCAGGGGTTGCATCCTCGAAGCCGGGCAGGTTGTTATACCGCTCGAGGCCAAGAACGTCGTTCAGAATAAAAAGCGTGTCTTTAACTGGGGCCTTGTAAACAGGCATTACCGATGTTCCTCCGCATCGTGAAAGCCGGAGCCGATCCGGCCGATATGGGATGACAATATTTGACGTGCGCGTAAACGTCAAATAAATTCCGGTCGAATGTCATGGCCCTTTTTCCGCGCAATGCTTGGCCAGCCCCACGCGAAAGCGTTACACGCCGCAAAAGTTAAAAAATTCCAACCATAGTTAACCACTTCTTTACCACGTTTCGTGAATTCTCCGACACGAGGTAACTGCTTCGTCAATCGAAGCATTTTCCTCCATGGGGGCAAATACCGGCTCTAGAATTGCTGCATGTTGTGCGACGGCATTATCAGGCGGGTAGCCGTTGCAACAAACACCGGGCACGCCGGACGGAAGCGAAGCGAGCGAGAAGATGAACGGATTGCGATCGAAAAACCAAAGCCCGAGCGACAGGTCGTCTCTTGATGCTCTCAATCGCACCATTGAAGGCCTTGAAGCCCGCATCGAAGGGCTGATGAGCCAGAAATTTCCGCGCGACCCCCGGGCCACGACAGCTGAGCCGAAAAACGAGGCCCATGCCGCGCCGCGCGAGCCACGCGCCACCGTCACCCCGCCGCAACTCGACCCGGTCAACGAAATCCGCCAGCGCCAGCGCCTGCTTGAGGCAAGCTTCCAGCGCCCGCAGGAGCCCGTTGCGCGCCCGGAACGAACCATCACCAGACCGCTTGCGCCTGAATACCGGCCGAACGACGTGCAGAACGCGGCGGCCAACCCCGCACCGCGCGCGCGCTCCATCCCGCCCTATCAGGAGCAGCAGCGAAACGACGCGGCCTTGCAGGAGATCGCGCAGGCGCTCGTCAACCTGCGGCATGAGCTGAAGCACGATATTTCAGAAGGCGTGGCGCGCGAAGCGCAAGGGCTGCGAGCCGAAATCCGAAACATTCGCGCGATCGCGGAAGACCAGCAGTTCATCGGCGACCTGCGCGACGATATTGCAAGGCTTGCCGGCAGCATCGACCAGCTCGGCAATCTGGCCTCTCCCGATGCCTACGGGCTGCGCAATGAATTCGATGACCTGCGCCTCACCATCGATCAGCTTGCGCGTGAAGACAGCGTACATCGGATCGAAAGCCGCTGGAACACCGTGGAAGACACGTTGCGCGGTTTCGACACGGCCTCGCTGCAGGATGAAATCGTCTCGCTCGCCTATCGTCTCGACGACATCAAGACCCAGCTCGGCGGCATGAGCAACAATCCCGCCGTGCGCGTGCTTGAGGAAAAGCTGATCACCATCGCAAGCGCGGTG
The DNA here is from genome assembly GCF_030818995.1 of Agrobacterium sp. SORGH_AS_0745. Lineage (NCBI taxonomy): Bacteria > Pseudomonadati > Pseudomonadota > Alphaproteobacteria > Hyphomicrobiales > Rhizobiaceae > Agrobacterium > Agrobacterium sp. SORGH_AS_0745. Next base: position 1,164,504 of record NZ_JAUTBI010000003.1, on the reverse strand, counting down.
GAGCAGCTCGGCAAGCATATGCAGCCGAACGAGGCTGCCTTTACCGAACAGTTTTCCGGTCTGGACCAACGACTGGATGAAATCAGCCGCGCCATTGCCGCTACTGGCGCCCGCTCCAACAATGCACAGGCCACCGACAACGCACTGGCACAGCGGCTGGAAACCCGCCTGAACGGCCTTGCCGAACAGCTCGGTGATATCAATCGTATTGCCGCCGCAAAGCCCGATCCTGCTGTGGATCTCACCGCCCGTCTCGAAACGCTGGCCGCCAAGATCGACGAATTGAGCACGGCGCGCGACGCGGCACAGCTGCACGAGCGACTGGACCAGCTTTCCCTGCTTCTGGAGCGTTCGCAGCGCCCCTCACAGCAGGCGGAACTGACATCGTTCCTCAGCGACATTTCCCGCAAGATCGACGCGCTGGATCACGGCACCGTCAATGACGGCCTGGCGGAACGGCTCGACACGCTTTCCCGGCGCATCGAAGACCTTGACTATCGCTACAGCCAGCCGCAGCCCGTTGCTGGTTTCAACGAAGGCACTTTTTCGCGCCTGGAAGAACGGCTTGGCGATATCGCGGCCCGTCTGGACGAGACCGCCCATGCCGCACCCGCCGACAGCGGCGCTTTGCTCAGCCTCGAAAATCAGATCGCCCATCTCTCCTCGCTAATCAGCCAGCCGGGTCATCACCAGCCGGCGGGCATGTCGCCGGAACTCGATGCCCGCATGTCGGCGATCGAGGACTACATGGCGTCCAACGATGAATATATCATCGAAGCGGCTCGACAGGCGGCCGAGGCCGTTCTGGACGCCTTTACGCGCAACAATGTCTCCTCCGGCGCAAACCTCGCCGATATGACGATGCTGACCGATCTTGCCACCGATCTGCGCAGCCTCGAGGCGCTGAGCCGCAACACGGAAGAACGCACGCACCGCACCTTCGAGGCGCTGCACGAAACGCTGGTGCAGATTGCCGGTCGACTGGACAGCCTTGATAATCGCGCACCCGCTCCCGCCTATCGGGAAGAGGCAGCGCCACGCAACGTCGCGCAGCATATGATTACGCCCGCCCGCGAAGAAGTGGCCATGCCGGCCGCCATCTTCCCGCAAGAGGGCTACATCGCCGAAGAACAGCTTATTCTCGAAGACACGCGCGATGCCGGCGAAAACGGCGCGGGTGCGATGGCAATCGTGCCGCCCGCCGCTGCAAAACCCGCAAAAGCAGAGAAAAAGAGCCTGCTTGCCGGACTGACCAAGCGTTTCAAAACCGGCACGGCGAAGACCGCCAAATCGGCAGAAGAACCCGTATCGGCAACCACCACCCGCACGCAGGTGGAACCCGCCCCTTCGCTCGATCCGATCGACGTGCTGCCCGCGGGCCAGGAGAACGAACTTCTGGAGCCCGGCTCTGGCGCACCTGATATCAAGAAAATACTGGAACGGGTGCGCGCCAGCCAGGTCGCTTCCAGCGGCAAGGCGGCGGACGCAGAAGGCCGCACGGATTTCATCGCCGCCGCCCGTCGCGCAGCGCAGGCTGCCGCCATGGAAACCTCCCCGGAGAAGCTTGAAACCGGCAAGAAAAATCGCAAGCCCGACGCTTCGGCGCTTTCACGTTATCGTCGCCCGCTGCTGCTCGGCATCGGCGCCATTCTTCTTGCGATGATGGCCATGCCGCTCGTCAAGACGATGATGGGCGGCGCGGAAGCCCCGGCACCGGTCATCGAAGAGAAGATGGGCGATGCCCCGGTCTCCACACTTCCCGAGACCGGCGACAAGGCCGTGACCATTCCGTCCGAACTGGCTATCGATCCGCAGGAGGCGGCATCCGCCGACAGCATCGAAAACGCAGCACCGTCGGAAAACACCATCGATCCGCGTACCATTGGCGGCGCGCCGCTTGCCAATGAACCGCCTGTTGCCGATGCGCCCACCGTGGATGCGGCGACATCAGGCACTGTCGCACAGAGTGAGCCGCAGGCACCGGTGCAGGCCGCTACCACAACTGCCGCCGCCCAGGGCGCGATTGTAGTTCCCGCCGGTATCGAGCCAGCATCGCTGGCGGAAGCCGCAGCGAAGGGCGACACGCAGGCGCTGTACGAGATTGCAGCACGCTACACCGAAGGTCGCGGCCTTGCCGCCGATCGCGCGGAAGCCGCCAAATGGTACAAGCTGGCTGCGGATCGCGGCCTTGCTCCCGCACAATATCGTCTCGCCAACCTTTACGAGAAGGCGAATGGCGTCGAGCGCAACCTTTCCGAAGCGAAGCGCTATTACACGCTGGCAGCCGAACAGGGCAATGCAGGCGCCATGCACAATCTCGCCGTCCTGCTCGCCTCCGATGCGGCCGGCCAGCCGGATTTCACCACCGCCGCGCAATGGTTCATCAAGGCTTCCGAACTCGGCGTCCGCGACAGCCAGTTCAACCTTGCCATTCTCTACGCGCGCGGAAGCGGCGTGAAGCAGGATATCGAGGAATCCTACAAGTGGTTCTCCATTGCAGCCAAGGATGGCGACACGGACGCTGCCCAGAAGCGTGACGAGGTTGCGGGAGCGATGAACCCGCAGCAGCTTCAGAGCGCACGTGCGAAAGCCGACGCGTGGAAGGTCAAGCCGCTTTCGGAAGACGCCAACAGTGTCAACCCGCCCGAGGAATGGGCTGGCAAGGACGGCGTGAAGACTGCCTCCGTGGACATGGAAAAGGCTATCCGCAACATTCAGGCAATCCTGAACAAGAACGGTTTCGATGCCGGCCAGCCCGACGGCAAGCTTGGCAAGAACACGGTTACCGCCATCAAGGATTTCCAGAAATCCGTTGGCCAGACACCCGACGGGCGCATCACCAACGAGCTGGTGACAGCGCTGCTCGCCCGCAACAAATAACCGTTTCGCAACGGACGAGGCGGCCTCCCCGGCCGCTTCCCCGCAGTTTGGCGCCGGAATGTGGCGCTGCTCCCACGCCTGATCGCTATCTTTCCAAATTATCAACGTATTTACCGTTGAATGTTGACACGTCGGACCCTCGCGGGCATGACGGATGAAGGCTGGGCATGCCCGGTCTTTTCAGACAGAAAATGTAAATCGCGGCGCGGCCCCACACCCGGACAAGCCCTGCCGCCCGGAACCATTTGCCCGAGGTCCGAGCCGTGACTGTCTATCTGCCGATTGCAGAACTGTCGGTGAACATTTTCATCATTCTCGGCATGGGCGCGGCCGTCGGTTTTCTTTCCGGCATGTTCGGCGTGGGGGGCGGTTTTCTCATCACCCCATTGTTGATTTTTTACAATATTCCGCCCGTAGTGGCTGTGGCGACGGGCGCAAACCAGGTGGTGGCCTCTTCCGTCTCCGGCTCGATCACGCATTTCCGGCGCGGAACGCTGGATGTGAAGCTTGGGAGCGTCCTGCTTGTCGGCGGTCTTGTGGGCGCTACGGTGGGCGTGTGGATATTCTCCTTCCTGCGCAGCATCGGCCAGCTCGATCTCATCGTTTCGCTGCTTTATGTCATCCTGCTCGGCACTGTCGGCACCTTGATGCTGAAGGAGAGCATTTCCGCCCTGCGCCGCGCTGCCCGTAATGAGACGGTGACGCTGCGCCGCCCCGGCCATCACAACTGGGTTCACCGCCTGCCGCTGAAAATGCGGTTCAAGAAGTCGAAGATCTATCTCAGCATCATTCCCGTCGTCACGCTGGGTTTCGGTATTGGCATCCTGACCTCGATCATGGGTGTCGGCGGCGGCTTCATCATGGTGCCGGCCATGATCTATCTTCTGCGTATTCCGACCAACGTCGTTGTCGGGACCTCGCTGTTCCAGATCATTTTCGTTACCGCCTATACGACCATCGTTCAGGCCGCGACGAACTATTCCGTCGATGTTGTGCTGGCCTTCATCCTGATGGTCGCGGGCGTCATCGGCGCGCAATATGGCGTGCGCGTCGGGCAGAAACTGCGCGGCGAACAACTGCGCGCGCTTTTGGCGCTTCTGGTGCTTGCAGTCGCCCTTCGCCTTGCCGTGGCACTGGTTGTTCGCCCCGAAGACCTGTTCTCGGTCGCCGTCGGAGGGTTAGGTTATTGACCCACCGCCTGCTGCTTTGCGCCTTTCTGCTTATCGGTTCCTGCCTTGCCTTTACCGCTTCGGCGCAGACACCGCCGCTTGCTCTGCCTCCCGGCACACAGCAGCGGTCCTTGCAGGAAAATATCGAAATCGGCGCATCGACGACGGAGATTCCGATCACCTCCGATTTTCGCGGGGCGGATTTCACGCTTTTCGGCGCTCTCAACAATACCGACCAGTTGCTGCTCGCTATCGGCCAATATGATATCGTCGTCACCCTTGAAGGCCCCAGCGACTACATGACGGTGCGCAAGAAGGAGCGCGTGGCCGGTATCTGGATCAATACAAGCGCCATCACCTTCACGCCGCTGCCGGAATCCTATTCCATGGCCAGCACGCGCGATATCAGCGCCGTCGCTTCGCCTGGCACCTTGCGGGCAATGGGGCTGGGTGTCGAACATCTGTCGCTCAAAAGTGCGGTGTTTTCCGGCGTGCCCGACAATGTCTTCGATTTTCAGGAGGCCTATCGGCGCCTGCGGCTTTCAAGCGGCATCTATCGCAACGACACGACCGGCGTGCGGCTTGAACGCACCGGCCTGTTCTGGGCAACCCTGCGCCTGCCCGCCAACGTCCCGAACGGCGTGCATACCGCCCGTGCCTATCTCTTCAAGAGCGGCAATTTCATCGCCCAGCGCGAGCTGAAACTGCGCGTCGTCAAGACCGGCATGGAACAGGCAATCACCGATGCCGCGCATCAGACACCGCTTGCCTATGGCGCGCTGTGCGTTCTCCTCGCCGTCGTCACGGGCTGGAGTGCCAGTATTATTTTCCGCAAGGACTGAGTGTTTTTCATTCCCGTAAAAGAGCGCGTCTTTCGCCTTCGGCGTAAAAGATAGCGTTCGCTTCCTTCAATGGTTTGCGGTAAAATTCAAGACGTTACAACCACGTACGCAGCTTATGGCGGCAAGTGCGGTTGTGACCGGGATGAAAAGGAGAAATGTCATGTTCAAGCACATTCTCATTCCCACCGATGGCTCGCCGCTGGCGCAGATCGCAATCGACCAAGGGTTCGCTCTCGCCAGAGAGGCAGGCGCAAAGGTGACCGTCGTGACGGTGTCCGAACCCTTTCACGTGATTGCCAGCGATGTCGAGGACATTGCCGCCATTGCCGAAGAGGAATTCCACCGTTGCGAGGAGGCGGAGCATTTTCTGAGAGATACGCAGGCGCACGCCGCATCGATGGGGCTGGATTGCGAAGCCCTGCTGGCGCGGGCGGGACGGCCGGATGAGGCGATTGTCGAAATCGCCAACAGGACCGGCTGCGACCTCATCGCCATGGCTTCGCACCGGCGCAGAAGCTTCGTCGAGATGCTTGTCGGCAGCGTTACGGCCAAGGTGCTGAAAAACTCGAAGATACCGGTGCTGGTATATCGCCAATAGACGGGCGGAGCGATGCGCTCAGCCGAGCAGATTTGAAAACCGTACCGAATAGATGCGGTCCCGCCCCATCAGATGCGCGACGAGTGCAGCGTGGTCAAAGAGACCGCGCATGGCCTTGTGCCGCAAATCCAGTCCGCCGCTCATCACCCCGAAGGCCGGCATCAACAGGCGGGAACCATCGGTGGCGAAACAGGGACGCCGCACCGTTTTTTCGCGACGGCGAACAGTGGCGGAGGGATGCAGATGGCCTGCGATTTCACCCGCGGCATCTCCTACCTTAGGCTCGTGGCGGAAAACGAGATTGCCATAGAACATCTCATCTACCGAAGACCCCGGCAGATCGACCGTGCCATCCGGATCGTGATTGCCGTTGATCCATATCCAGTCACGGCCACGGGCCATCTCGCGGATCAGTTCGCGCAGCATAAGCGGCAGATGCTCGGACCCGACCCGATCGTGGAAATTGTCGCCGAGGCTGACGACGATCTTCGGATCGTAACGGCTGACAAGGGAAGACAGGATTTTGAGGGTAGCGATCGTGTCGTAAGGCGGCAGCATGCGCCCGCGCCGGGCAAAGGCCGCACCTTTTTCCAGATGCAGGTCCGAGACAACCAGCAGCGACAGATCGGGCAGGTAAAGCCCACCCAACGGGTCACACCAGGCGGCGACGCCGTTGATGGCAGTTTCGCTGCCAAGGCATTCGAAGCCATTGGAAAACCTGTCGCTCAATGTCAGTCGGCTTAGCACTTTTGTGGTCGTTCCTTCATTCCAGTTTGATGCTTCAGGACATGGCTTCGGCGATAAGCTCGTCTGCGGCCTCGGCCAGCACCTGATCCATCGCCTCGCCCGCCACCGTCTCGCGGCCGATTTCCAGCATGACGGGAACGGCAAGCGGCGAGACGTGCTCCAGTGCACGATGGGTGGTGTGACCCTTGATTCGCTTCAGCATATCGCCAAGACGGCCAATGTCCAAAAGTCCCGCCGCCGCATCACGTCTGGTTGCCTCTAGCAGAATATGATCGCGGCTCATGGCTGCGAAGAACGTCATAAATAAGATCGGCGGAGACCGTGACCTGACGGCCCGTCTTTTCCTTGCCGGGATGGCGGCGTTCGATGAGGCCTGAAATGACGGCACAGTTGCGGAAGGTCCGCTTCAGCATGAAGGATTCGTCCAGCCACGCCTCCAGATCGTCGCCCAGCATGTCCTCGTCGAGAAGTTCCGCCAACGACAGGCGGCGGGATTTGAGCCGCCTGCCAATATCCTCCATGGCCCAGATGGCGAGCGAATAATCGGTGGCAACGAAGCCCATGGGCTTTGCGCCCGCCCGTTCCAGCCGCCGTGTCAGAAGCATGCCGAGGGTCTGGTGGGCCAGACGCCCTTCAAAAGGATACATGACCATGAAGAAGCGTTTGCGGAAGGGAAATGTCTCGACCAGCAGCTCGTCGCGCTTGGGAATGATCGATTTTTCCTTCTGGATTGCCAGCCAGTCGCGCACCTGATCCGGCAGCGACTGCCAGCGGGCGGGATCGGACAGCATGGAGCGCACCTGGTCCGCAAGGTAGGTTGAAAGCGGAAACTTGCCGCCGGCATAGGAGGGTATCTTCGGGTCCATCGAAAAGGCCTGCGACACCAGGCATTCATTCTCCCGGATGCCTTCGAAGCGCAGAACCTTGCCGGCAAACAGGAAGGTATCGCCCTGCACCAGCTGCTCGAGGAAATATTCCTCGACCTTGCCGAGCGACATGCCACCGCGTCCGACCGAGCCCTTGGCATTGCGCTTGACCATGCGGACATTGAGTTCCGCAGCCTCGACGATGGTGCCGAGGTTGAGGCGATATTGCTGCGCGACCGCCGGATTGGAGACACGCCACCGGCCGTCCTTCATCTGGCGGATGCGGGCGTAACGTTCATAGGTGCGCAGTGCGTATCCACCAGTAGCGGTAAAATCCACAACGCGGTCGAAGGTAGAACGCGGTAGATCTGCATAGGGTGAAGCGCTTGTCACTTCACGATAGAGATCATCCGCATCGAAAGGTTCGGCGCAGGCCATACCGAGCACATGCTGGGCAAGAACATCCAGTGCGCCTTGCGCGATGGGGGGCGTATCCTGCGCGCCGATATAGTTCGCATCGAGTGCGGCCCGGCACTCCATCACCTCGAAACGGTTGGCGGGAACGAGGATTGCCTTAGACGGCTCATCCATGCGGTGATTGGCGCGGCCGATGCGCTGGGCAAGGCGGCTCGCCCCCTTTGGCGCGCCGACATGCACGACGAGATCGACATCGCCCCAGTCTATGCCGAGATCGAGCGTGGAGGTGGCGACGACCGCGCGCAATTTGTTTTCAGCCATCGCGGCCTCCACCCGGCGGCGCTGTCCGGCATCCAGCGAACCGTGATGCAAGGCGATCGGAAGATTATCGTCGTTTACATTCCAGAGTTCCTGAAAAATCCGTTCCGCCTGCGAACGGGTGTTAACGAAGATGAGCGTCGTCTGGTGCGCCTTCAGAGCAGGATACAAATCCTTCATGGCGTAGCGCGCGGAATGGCCGGACCACGGAATACGCTCCTCCGTCTGCAGAATGGCGATGTTTGGCTTGGCTCCGCCTTCCACTGTTATAAGACCTGCGGGCGGTTCTCCCTGCCCCTGCGGTGCCAGGTAACGGCGCAAATCCATCGGCTCCGCCACCGTGGCGGAAAGGCCAATGAAGCGGACATGCGGCGCGTGCCTGCGCACCCGCGCGAGCGCGAGCGACAGCAGATGGCCACGCTTGGAGGTGACGAGCGAGTGCAGCTCATCCAGCACCACATATTTCAGGTCGCGGAAAAAGCGCTCGGCTTCCTTGTTGGCAAGCAGCAGCGACACCTGTTCCGGCGTCGTCAGGAGAATATCGGGCGGTTTGACCTTCTGGCGCTGGCGTTTTGCCTGCGGCGTATCGCCGGTGCGGGTTTCGATTGAGATCGGCAGGCCCATTTCCATGACAGGCTTGGTGAGATTGCGTTCGATATCCACCGCAAGTGCCTTGAGCGGCGAGATGTAAAGCGTGTGCACGCCGACAAAGGCGGAGCCCGGCGGCACCTTGCCGCGTTCAGCAAGATCGGTGAGCGACGCCATGAAGCCGCCCAGCGTCTTGCCGGCACCCGTCGGTGCAATCAGCAGCATGTTTTCGCCGCCACGCGCCCGAGCCATCAGCTCCAATTGATGCGCGCGCGGGGACCACCCTTTTTCGGCAAACCATTTCTGGAATGAAGGGGGCAAGGTGCCGACATGCGTGCCGGAAATGGGAGACTCAGCGTGTTTCACGCCTTCAAGGTAGTGAGAAACCTTGAAAAAAGAAGAGCGGTACAGAGCTGCTTGACAGGAATGCATAATCATGGATAAATAATATCCATGATACTAAAGCAAACCAAACGTGAGCAAATCGGATGAAACTCGGCGACGGCGTTGAACAGGCCATTCACAGCGTAGGCATGTTAGCGGGACTTTCCGAAGGCGGCGTGCTTTCGGCGGCGGCGCTGGCAGAATTCCATGGCGTTTCCACGAGTTATCTCTTGAAGCACCTGCAATTGCTTTCCGGTGCCGGAATAGTTTCCACCGTACCAGGGCCGAAGGGCGGTTATCGTCTGGCCCGGACAACCGACAAGATTACCCTGCTTGATATTGTTCTGGCCGTGGAGGGACCACAGCCTGCCTTTCGCTGCGCGGAAATTCGCCAGCGCGGGCCGAACCCCTTGCCGGGACGTTATTTCACCAAGCCCTGCGGCATCAACGCCGCGATGCTGAAGGCGGAGAAAGCCTATCGGGCGGAACTCGCTAAAACCAGCATTGCCGACATTCTGGGCGACCTTGCCGCCACTGACGACGGCGGCATTGCGGCACGCGGCTGCGCCTTTCTGGAGCTGAACGAGCGCAGGACGGCGACGCGCTAGAACCTAAAAACACCCAACCATCTGAAATACCGGAGAGCTTCGCAGCTTCCCGGAACGATGACACATGCCCCTCAACCTGAACCACGAATGGAGAGAGACACATGAAAACCCGTTTGAACTACGCCAAGGCATCCCCTGAAGCCTTCAAAGCCGTGATGGCGCTCGAAACCTACGTCCAGAGCAGCGGCCTCGAGCGCCGCTTCGTTCATCTCATCAAGCTGCGCGCATCAATCATCAATGGCTGCGCGTTCTGTGTGGACATGCATGTGAAGGAAAGCCGTCACGACGGTCTTTCCGAACAGTGGATCAACCTGATGAGCGTTTGGCGGGAATCCCCGGTATATACCGAACAGGAACGGGCGTTGCTCGGCTGGGTGGATGCGGTAACGAAGATTGCCCAAACCGGCGCTCCGGATGACGCCTTCGAGGCCCTGAAGGCGCATTTCTCCGATGAGGACATCGTGAAGATCACCGTTGCCATCGGTGCCATCAACACCTGGAACCGCATCGCCGTCGGCTTCCGTTCGCAGCACCCGGTCGAAGCGGCAGCAAAAGCAGCCTGATCCGCTTTACCTGCACCGGACGACCGTTACATGGCGATGTAGCGGTCGTTTCTATGATTGATGGCGAGCGCGAGGTTCATGACCAGCGCGCCGAGGATGGAGCAGAGGATGACGAAGGGTGTCGCCACGAAGAATGAGCAGGCCAGCACCATGCCATCGAAGGCGAGCTGGACGAGACCGGCGCGCCAGCCGAAGCGGTCCTGGAGATAAAGCGCCAATATGCCGAAGCCGCCGAGGCTGGTGCGATGGCGGAACAGTGCCAGCATGCCTGCCGCGACCGTCAACCCGCCGAAAAGGGCGGCCGCGACGGGATTGATGCTTTCGAACGCGAAGAAGCCCGGCATATATTCCGAAAGCAGCGCCGTCATGGCAATGGCGCAAAAGGTCTTGACCGTGAAGGCAAGGCCGAGACGGCGGAAGGCGAGATAATAAAACGGCAGATTGACAAGGAAGAACACCGCGCCGAAGCTGAAGCCGATCCAATAGTGCACCAGAAAGGCAATACCCACCACACCCCCGGTGAGGAGGCCCGCAGCGGAAAGCAGCGTCACGCCGAGCGAGACCAGCATGCTGCCCGCCAGAACGCCCTGGGCATCTTCCAGCAGCGAATGGCGATCGGGCGCGGAAGCCCAGATATTCACGCGCTTGCGCGTAGTCGTATCGCCCATGCCTGTTCCCCTGATTTTCCGGCCTTGATCGAGCTATTGCGCCCAAGCGCGAGAGATTTCAAGCGTGCTTTCTTCAGCGCACAACGATGTATCTGTCCGAGCGGTGGTTGATGGCGAGAAACATGTTGAGGACGAAAGCGCCGACAATCGAATAAATAACGGTGGCCGGATCGATGACGAGGAAGGCGCAGAGCATCACGAATGCATCGAAGGCAAGCTGGATCAGGCCGGCGCGGATGCCGAAGCGGTCCTGAATATAGATGGCCAGAATGCCGATGCCGCCGAGGCTGGCGCGATGGCGATAAAGCGCCAGCAACCCGTAACCGAGGAGCAGGCCACCGAGCAGCGCCGCCCAGAGCGGGTTGATGCTGTCAATGACCATCCAGCGCGCTTCCACTTCCGTCAGCACCGAAACAAGACCGATGGCAATGAAGGTCTTGATGGAAAAGGCAAGACCGAGGCGGCGGAACGAGAGGTAATAGAAGGGCAGATTGACGAGGAAGAACAGGAGGCCGAAGCTGATGCCGAAGGCATAGTGAATGAGGAAGGCGACGCCGGCGGTGCCACCGGTCAAAAGGCCGACCTTGTTCAGCAGATAAAAACCGAGCGCCGATACGATAGCTCCGGTGACGATGCCCTGCACGTCTTCCACCGGCGCATGTTTGGCCGGATCCGAACTCCACATGCTGTAAACGCTTCTCGTTCTGCTCACGCTTTTTCCCTCAGGTTTCCGCGCATTTTGCACTGCAACAAACACGCGATCAAGATGGATACGTAAGGACGACTGACCTATCGTGAAAAAGGCAAGAAACGAAATGTTCAGGCTTTGGCGCGGGCAAGAAAAAGAATGCCGGAAAGGGGTTTTCCGGCATCCTTGCGAATGGTGGTTTTGCGGATTTCGATAAGAGAATAGCCTGCCCGCTCAAGAAGGCCGCTCACATAGCTTTTCGAATGTGCGTAACGCAGCGATTCTCGCAGCACGAAACCATCTTCATCCCCTGCGTCCTCCACCGAAAATGCGAAGAAGCCGGAGGGCGCAAGCAGGGCCGAAACGAGGGGCATGACGGTTTCGAGACTGCCGAGATACATCATCACGTCGGCGGCGGCGACGAGGTCCGCGCGGTGGTGCGGCATTGCCGGCGCGAACAGTCCCGAGGCGTCAGCTTCCAGCGATAGATCGGCCTGGCCGAGACGGTCGTAAAGTCCCTTTTCCTCCGCCTTGGCGAGCATGTTCTGGGAAATGTCGAAACCTTCCAGCCGCTTCGCCAGGGAGTGGATTTCAACGCCGAGAAGGCCGGTGCCGCAGCCAATATCGACAATGGTGTCGAAGACGCCGCCTCCCGCCGCCTTGCCGATCAGTTCCGCCAGCTTCTGCGGTACGCTGTAATCCAGTTTCTCGACGAGCGACGTTTCGAAACGGTCGGCATAATCGTCGAACAGCCCTTCTACATAACGGCTCGGCGGCTGCTCCGGTGTGTCCGCGGCGCCGAGAACCGCGAGTTTCAGTTCGGCTGCAAACAGCCCTTCCGTATCCAGTTCGGCGACTTTTTCGTAAGCCGCCACGGCTTTGTCCGTTTCCCCCGCCTTTTCATGATATTCCCCGAAGCGAAACCAGCCCGCCGTCCACCGTGGCGCAAGTTCAAGCGCCTGCTCCATGAGTTCGGCGGCGGCGGGATAATCACCGCTCTCCGCCAACATGCGGGCATAGTCCGCCCGGCGGTCGGCAATGACGTCACCGGAAGAAAACTGGTTTGGGGCCATTCAAGATTTCCTGAGAAGATGTCGGCTGTCATTTATCAAGCCATAAAAAAACTCAAGTCCTATTTCATGGCGCACTCATGGAATTGCGAATATGACGCGATATAGTGCACCGAAACTTGCATCGAAGCAGCGTGCTTCATATGTCAGGACAAAACAGGAGACTTGCTGATGGCCGGTGAGGTCAACAAAATGCTGGGTGATACGGTGGCCCGCACCGTAGTGAAGCTGCTGGTGGTTTCATTGCTTGTCGGCTTTCTGATGGCGATCTTCGGATTGACGCCATGGAATATCATCTATGGCGCACGCGACTTCGTGGTCGATCTGTGGCGCAGCGGTTTCCACGCGCTTGGCGCAATCGGCGACTATCTGATCCTTGGCGCGACGATCGTCATACCCATTTTCATCATCCTGCGCCTCCTGAGCTATCGCCGCTGACATGACCGACACATCTTTCCAGACGCTTACGCGGCGCGGCTTCGTGCTGATTTCCGCCGGTTCCGTTCTTTCCGCCTGTGTTTCCGTGCCTACAAACAAGGGCATGCCGTCAGGCACCCGCGATGAGACCGCGGCAGCGCTTCCAATGGTCAACGAGTTGCGCCGCTCGAAAGGGCTTTCGCCACTCTCCTTCAGTAGTGCGGCAAGTGGTGCGGCCGCTTATCAGGCCGGACGCATGGCCAAGGCGCAGAAGATGGCGCATCTGATCGGCCTGACCGACAGTTTCCTCATCCGCATGAAGGACGGCAATGTGCCGCTACCAGCAGCGGAAAACGTGGCGGCCGGGCAGGACAGCGTGGAGCGTGTCGTCAAGGCCTGGATCGGCTCGAAACATCATCTCGAAAACATGCTCGGACCATATAATGGCCTTGGCGTCGCGGTTGCCTATGATGCCGCAAGCCGCAACCGGCCCTATTGGGCGATGGTGCTCTGCGCGTGAGATAACGGGGGGCGCCCCCTCCACCCTCATTCCTGTCCCTGTCACAGGGATGAGGGAGGAGAGCACACCACCACGATAAGCACTCATCTTAACCGACGCAGCGTCTCGACCGTTCAGGTCATCGTCATCCAAGCTTGCGGTCGGCCCAGCGGTCGACCGTGCTGTCGCGTAGGTCACGAATGGACTGCACACCTTCGCGAGAGACCAGCTTCGACAGGCCTTTGACGATGGACGACGGCAGGCCGGGGCCTTCATAGACCATGCAGGAATAGAGCTGAACCAGATCGGCCCCTGCCCTTACCTTTTCCAGTGCCGTTTCCGGCGAAGAAACGCCGCCGACGCCGATGATGGGCAGATTGCTGCCGACGCGCCGGCGCATCTTGGCGAGAACAGTGGTCGACAGCTCGAATAGCGGCTTGCCGGACAATCCACCCGCCTCACCCTTATGCGGACCGGGCCGCAGACCTTCACGCGAGAGCGTGGTGTTGGAGACGATCAGGCCATCGAGATCATGGGCCAGCGCCTCTTCCGCCACGTCATCCAGCCCTTCCTCGGTCAGATCGGGCGCGATCTTCAGGAAGATCGGAATGCGTTTGCCAAAGCGTTCGGCTTCTGCCCTGCGGCGCTCCAGCACGGCGCCAAGAAGTGCCGCAAGGCTTTCGCGCGCCTGCAAGTCGCGCAGACCCGGCGTATTGGGCGAAGAGATGTTGACGGTGAAATAGGATGCGACCGAATAAAAGGCCTCTATGCCCTGCACATAATCGGCGATGCGGTCTTCGCTGTCCTTGTTGGCACCGATATTGACGCCAACGATGCCGCGTAGCTGCGCCTGCTTCAGGCGCTCCAGCGCTGCGGCATGGCCTTCATTGTTGAAACCGAGGCGGTTGATGACGCCTTCATCCTCAACCAGACGGAAGATGCGCGGTTTAGGGTTGCCGGATTGCCCACGCGGCGTGACGGTGCCGATTTCAGTAAAGCCGAAACCGAGCCTCAGAAGCGGTCCCGGGACTTCCGCATTCTTGTCGTAACCCGCCGCCATGCCGAGCGGATTGGGGAAAACGAGGCCTGCAACGGTCTGCTGCAGACGCGGATCGTGCGGCACCATGCAGGTGGGCAGAAAGCCGCTTTTCAGCGCCGCCACGGACAGACCATGTGCCTTTTCCGGATCGACAAGAAACAGGCCCTTGCGGCCGATTGAGGAAAATAATCCGCTCATCACAAAATCTCCGGAAACTGGTGCTGGCCATCGTGGCCAAGTGAAAGCGGCGTTTCCCAAAGCACGGCGGTCAAGGGAAGAGACGCATAGAGATGGGGGAAAAGATCGCCGCCTCTCGAGGGTTCATAAACCAGCTTGTCGCCAAGTGCTGCACCATCAACAGCGATCAGAAGCAGGTCGGTCTGGCCGGAAAAATGCCGGGCGGCAGTCTCGGCCGCCTGCTTTGCCGTTGAAAAATGAATGAACCCATCCGTCAGATCGATGGCGGCGCCTTCGAAGACGCCTTGTGCCCTGGCTGCATTCCACAACGTCTCCGGCACGATTTTATAAATGATCGCGGGCGTTTCGTGCATGGGGCTCTCCGAAGGCTTTCCAAGGCTTTTCAGTCTGGGCGGTTTGCCGCAAAGCGGGTCGATTGTCCACAGTTTCCACGGCATTTTTATTGGCGCGACGGCTGTTCCCAAGCTTTTTCTTGTAATACGCAACCGATTAGAGCAACCTTTCAGCAGAGGAGCCGGAAGCAGTCTAGACTGCCGGCAAACGGGAGTGCGCCATACCTTTCAAAGAACCGCATAACGCCCTTGGGAGGGGGCCAGAATGTCGGAACTTGTCATTATCATCGCAGACGACCACCCGCTTTTTCGCGGTGCCCTCAAACAGGCCGTATCCGGTCTCGACGGGCAGCAGACAATCATGGAAGCCGGGGATTTCGAGGCTGCCAGAAGTGCCGCGACGGCATGCAACGACGCCGATCTGATGCTTCTGGACCTCGCCATGCCGGGTGTCAGCGGATTTTCGGGCCTGATGGCGCTGCGGGCGGAATTTTCCAGCCTGCCCATCGTCATCGTTTCGGCAACGGACGACGCGACCACTGTTCGCCGGTCCATCGAACTCGGCGCTTCCGGTTTTATTTCCAAATCCTCGGGCATCGACGATATCAGGGATGGCATTCGCGCGGTTCTTGAAGGCGATGTGTGGATACCGGCAAGCTGTCAGGGCGAAAAGGAGCATGATCCTGACGTGGCTGATCTCATCGGCCGGCTCAGAACGCTGACGCCGCAACAGAGCCGGGTTCTGGGCATGCTGGCCGAAGGCCTGCTGAACAAGCAGATCGCCTATGCGCTGAATGTTTCGGAAGCCACCATCAAGGCGCATGTCTCCGCTATTCTGTTGAAGCTTAAGGTCGATAGCCGTACACAGGCGGTGATACAGCTCAGCAAGATAAACACATCGGCCATGGTGGCATAATCGAGGATTTTATTCCTTTCTTTTCTTTACTCCTGACGGGATATGGTCTAGATTCCGCGGAGTAAACGACAGGAGCTTTTCCGCCACGGGCTCCACCTGCGGGCTTTCATCATGCTTTCACACGAGACGATCTGGAGCGCCATCGATACGCTTGCCAAACGTCACCAGCTGACGCCTTCGGCCTTGGCGAAGCGTGCCGGTCTCGATCCCACCTCGTTCAACAAATCGAAACGTTTCGGCCCGGATGGCCGCAAACGCTGGCCTTCGACGGAATCGGTATCCAAGGTGCTGGAGGCGACGGGGGCAAGCGTCGACCAGTTTTTTGGTTATGCTTTCGGCAGGACGCAGACAATGCAGCCTTCCGGTGCGGACAATGCCATCCCCCTGCTCGGTTTTGCGCAGGCGGGCTCCGGCGGCTTTTTCGACGATGGCGGTTTTCCGGCCGGTCAAGGCTGGGATGTGGTGGAGTTCCCCTCTTCTCCCGAACGCAAGCAGGGCGTCTACGCGCTGGAAGTACAGGGCGAAAGCATGATGCCGCTTTACCGCGACGGCGATATCCTGATCGTGGAGCCGGGCGCGCAGGTGCGGCGCGGCGACCGCGTGGTGCTGAAAAGCCGAGACGGCGAAGTGATGGCCAAGGTGCTGGCGCGGCAAAGCCCCAAGAATATCGAGCTTCTTTCGCTAAATCCCGAACATCCGAACCGCAGTTTCGACATGGCCGATGTGGAATGGATCGCCCGCATCATCTGGGCCAGCCAATAGACACCCGCCATTGCGAAGACAGGCGTCCTACTTGCCCGGGCACAACTCAGAGAGCAGGCGTCGATACTATCCCTTTACAGACCGAGTGACGTTGCCGCGGCATCAACCGTCATGATCTTCGCACCGCCGGAAGCTGCCCTGCGGACAAGGCTCTGAAGTTTGTCTTCCGGGCAACCGTAAAAGCTCGGCGTCTGCGAAACATCATGGGTGAAAATGATGAGCCAGCCGCCATTTTGCAAAACATCCTCGAGCCAACGATCGGCGGCATCGAGATAGTTTTGGTCCGCGCGCAACTCCACCCCGGCAAGATTGTACGGATCGATGCTGCCCCGGTTGATGCCAGGCATGATGCCGCGAGCGGTCTTGAACCTTCGTCGTAACAGGGGCTGCATGACGGGCGAGGCCATGCCGAAAGGAACGGAGAAATTCCGCCTGCCTCGGTTTTCGGCGAACGATGCCAGCACGGTTTCGTTGTGATCAAGATCCTCTTCAAGCCCGCGCCGTGAAAAGCTCGAGAGTTTGCGATGGGAAAAAGTATGGCAGGCAAGCTCGTGGCCGGCCGCTGCAAGTTCCGAACAGCCTTCGGTTGAAATCATGTCCTGCTGTTCATAGTGCTTGTCGATAAAAGTACCTGCGAGATAAAATGTCCCGCGAACACCCTCGCTTTCCAGAATGCGCGCGCCCTTTGTCCAGGCGGTCGCCGGCACATCATCGAATGTGAAGGAGACGATTGGTTCGGACGTTTTGATCAGCGCCGCCGGTCCTGGAAAGTACTGCACCAGCCGGTTATTGATCCTGTCTGCAAATGTCCCGATTTTTTGTGTCATGCATAAGCCCCCCGGCCTGTCTGCAAATTACTGCCCCTGCTCAAGTATGTCGTACGCCTGATGCCTCAAACAATAGATTGCAATCAGTAGAGAAGACCAGATAGGCCCGGTTCCGGTAAAGAAATTACTCTCAAGACACGAAGAAAGCAGTGCATACACCCAAATTCGTGCAAAAAGCCGCGTTAATGCCGGATCGGTACCCTTATTCACAGCTATACGAAAATCGTTTGCGGGTATGATGACGAGCCATATGACGATGAGAACAAAGGCCGGCAGGCCGCCATTCAGCAGGCTTTCGACAAAGCCGTTATGGGCATGGAAGGCGGTGACCGCCCAGGTGCCGGCAGTATCGGCCTGCGCCAGAAGCCGGTCACTCGTCCAGAATGCCTGAAAACCCTGCCCGAAGATCGGCGATTGCGCAAACGTGTCGAAGGACAGGCGCCATATATCCGTTCGGCCGGTAAAGGTGGAATCGATCCCCAGACTATCGACCACATGCCGTATGCTCGGAAAATAGGTGGAGCCGACCGCGAGGATGTTGAGGAAAGCCAGAAGACCTCCGATCATCAGCAATGTCCGACCGGCATGTCTTTCCATGACCCAGACCAGCGCAACAGTGACGGGCAACAGCATCGCTGCGGTTTTCCCGTTGGTTTTCCAGAGGAAGAACCCTGCCAGAAGCGTGATGACAATGCCGCCGACCGTCGACCAGCTATTGCGCAGGTAAAGCCCGATCATGACGAGAATGATCATGGCGGGAGCGGCGGCATTCTTGTGATTGAAGATACCGCGCCAATCGCCGGCGAGCGCCGTTTCATCGAGATCGTAGGGCTGGTGGATCGAGCGCGAGCGCAGGAAGATCACCCCGAAGTAGCAGAGCGCCAGCAGGATGACGGCGAAGATGGCCATCATCCGGTCGAACTGCCGCCTGTCGCGCGGCATGACGACGAGGACACTGGTGATGAAGCACAGAAGGCCCGTAAAGAGCAAACGTTGCAGCGAAGTGCCAGGCTGGGAGCCAAGCACCGAACAAATCACCAGCCAGGAAAACAACAGCAGAATGGGCAGACGCGGCCGCAACAAAAGCCCCGTCAGCCGATGACGCAGGGCAAAAACACCCAGCATCAGCGCAATTACCAGCCCGGTCAGCTGGTTTGCGGCGGCGTGCGGCACGGGTGCAGCCGCAAGATTTTCGAAAGGCGCAACGGAAATCCAGATATAAAGCATCGTGACGACGAAAAAAATCGCGTCGCGACGGCCGCCCGTAAGCGACATGCTGTTGCTTTGTACAGGAATGGACTGCGTATCAGTGAAAGGCGGCATCGTCTGCCACATCGAAAAAGGATAATCGGATCATTGGCCTGCCTTGTGACGAACAACGAAACCCTTTTTGAAACCGGGCCATGTCCAAATAACCATAACAGTCATTATCATCATTATTATACAATTGCTTTAACCCTCTCTTACCTCAAGAAGGCTAAGACTGGGCAACTGCCATTCATAGAGGTCAACGGCCTTCGAATTATTGCCCCCTTGCCGGGTTTTTCCAGTTCATCAATTTTAAAAACACGGCAGTTATCTTGAATTCACCCGGCGACGCCGGAAAGCACGGAGAATAAGGTGTCGTTGAATACGCCGCGGTTCAGCCATCTAGTCAGACTGGGATTGACCTATATGGCATCCGGCGGGGCGCTTTTGATGTCCAGCGCCGCCCAGCTTTTGACCTTCGCCCTGCTTGCCCGCCATCTCGGCGTGGAACAATTCGCGCTCTATGCCTCGATCACGGCCGTGACCAATCTCGGCGTACAGATTTGTGGTTTCGGTTCGCAGGAATCGCTGATCCGCCGCGTGGCGCAGGATCGCAGCATGTTTCCCGTGATGCTCGGCCACAGCTATCTCTTGAGCGCCGCTACCGGCATTGTGTTGACCATCATCGGCATGGTCACGATCCCGGTGTTTTTCCCGACGTCGGAAACATTGCTGCATACCCTCATCACCACTTTCGTGATCCTGGTGACGAACCTCATCCTTCTGAAAGTCATTTCGCTTTCGACCCAAAGCTTCATCGCCCATTCCGACTTCGCCTCCGCCAACAAGCTGGAAGTGATGTTCGCCGTTGCCCGCACAATTGCCGCCGTGGTCGCCTGTCTCATCTTCAAGGTGGAGACGGTGGAGGCCTGGGCCCTGTGGAACCTGGCTGCCCATACAATTGCGGCAGTGATTTCGCTGAAGGCGATCGGCAGGCTCGGTCGGCCGGTTTTCCGGATCGTTCGCGATGAAATCCGCATCGGCATCCTGTTTTCCACCCAGTTCCTGTTCAAGGCCGTGCGTGGCAATGCCGATATTCTCGTTCTCGGTGCCGTTGCCAGCGCCGAGGTTCTGGGCAGCTACTCCATTGCCCGGCGAATTCTCGACAGCTCCTACCTCTCCGTCGAGGCTCTCAACCGGCTGATCTATCCGGGATCGGCCTCAGCCGCCCTGCAGGGTATCGGAAAGACCATAGAGCGCGCTTATAATGTGCTGAAGGCAGCGCTTGTCATCGCAGTCGGCAGCGCGCTGGTCATCTTCATCATCGCGCCCTTCCTGCCGCTACTGTTCGGCGACGAATACGTCTCGCTGCCGATCATCACCCGTATCCTTTGCTGGGTCGTGCTGCCGATGGCCGTTGCGGCGACCGCGCTTGAGGCGCTTGGCGCATCCGGACGGCAGGATATCCGCGCCAAGATATGGAACAGCGGCAATCTCATCGGCTCCGTTATCGTCGCCTTCCTCACCTGGTCGTTCAGCATTTCCGGAACGATCGGCAGCTATTTCTTCGTGGAAGCCGCCATCGCCGCCGCCGTTTGGATCGCGCTTTTGCGATTGCGGCACAACGAAAAAGCCTTTGCGCCCGCCAAATAGAACGTCATCCGGGCGCCGATCCGAGTGAAACCGGATTTCTCTAATAAAGCCCGTAGGGGAAATAACGCCGGTAGATTTCTTCCAGCCGGCCATTGCGCGAAAGTGCGGCAAGCGCCTGATCAAAGGCCGGTACAAGCACATCGTCCGGATCAACTGCCATGATGGAAAGGCCTTCGCCAAGAAATCTGTCGGATAAATAAGGTCCGCCGAAAAGCGCACAGCAAGCACCGGACGTGCTTCCCGAAACCCAGAAAGGCAGGCGCAGCCCATCCGCAAAAACCGCGTCCACCTTGCCCGTCTTCAACGCCTCATACATGGGTTCGTAACCGTTAAAGCCTTCGGCCGAGGCTTTGGGAAAAAATGCCTTGAGCATCTGTTCGTGCCGCGAGCCCGTGACCACACCCACCTTCTTTCCCGACAGGGCGTCTGCGCCGGAGCCAGTGAATTTCGCCGCCTTGTTGACGGCAACACGGGCGGGCAACAGCAGATAGGGTCGCGAGAAGGTGAAACTCTTGCGCAGATCGGCGGTGGTGGCAATGCCGGAAATCACCGCTTCGCCCTCTCCCATTTCCAGCGCTGCCTCCAGCTCGTCAAACGGCAGTGCCTGCACCTGGCATTTGCTCTCAACCTTCAGCTGGGCGCAGATTTCGCGCACCAGATCGACATGAAAACCGGCAAGCCGGCCTTCCTGATCGGTAAAATTGAAGGGTGGGGAAATCGACCGACATCAAAAACCTGATCCGGGGCACGGAGGACAGATCGCCACCCGGAAACCGCTCTTGCGCATCAAACAGCACCGGCATGCGGTTTCTGTCCGAGAGACCTTCCGCGTGAAGTTCTCCCAAATTACCACCGAATTGTAAAGCGATAGCTAAAGTAAAACCAATAACTATATTTCGCGTTACATTCATCATTCTCATCTATACTGTCCGTAGCAAGAAGCAGGGCGTTACCATGGCGGCGGCGGCGATGCATGGATTATTTTAGGCACTATACACGAGAATCGTTCCGCACGACGTCAGCGGGGCGAAAAATTGCGTTTTCGCTCATCGGCGACAATCCGCTTTGGACAGCGCCCGAACCGGACGAGCACGGACCAACACGCTTTCTCTCTTCGCTGGGGTTCGGCAAGCCTTACATCGCTGCATTCGAAGAGCAGGCCCTCAAAAACGGCTCAACCGTGGAAGACGAATTGCTGGCGAGCGGCCTGGTCGATGCGGATGCGTATTACGGTGCTTTTGCCAGATTGTTGCGATTGCCGTTTCGACCGGAAATCGATCCGGGTCGTGTGGCAGACATCAATCACCTGGACGCGCAACTAGCCGAACCACGGCTCCTGCGGTTGACACCGCTGAATGGTAAGCCAGTGCTGCTGATCGTGCCGGAACTGGCAAGAATGGAATTGCTGAAAGGCATCCTCGATCAGCGTCCGTATCTTCTCGAAGAACTTGCCGTGACCACGCCACAGGCCATGCGCAGCGCAATCTGGAAGGCCGGCGAAGCACGCCGCTGCCGAGACACGCGACATCAGCTTTTCAACGCGGCGCCGCAGCATTCCGCAAGGATCACGCTGCATGGCGAGCAGGGTTTTGTCAGCGGCATTTTCGTTACCCTGCTCGTTCTGTCGCTACTGTTTTATACGCAGGCGGCCCTGGCCTATATTCACGTCACCCTCACGATGCTTTATCTCTCCACCTTGCTTTTCAGGTTGTTTGCACTTGTCCATACGCCAAAAGGAAACGATGCGAAAACCGTCATACCACTCCAGCAGGACGGGGAGCTGCCGGTCTACACTATTCTTGTGGCGCTTTATCGCGAAGAGGCGGTCGTTGAGCAGCTCATTCATGCGCTGGAGCGGCTGGACTGGCCCAAATCCCGGCTCGATATCAAGCTCGTCTGCGAGGCAGACGACGTAGCGACGATCGAGGCCATCCAGCGGATAAATCCCGGTCCGCATATCGAGATCGTCAAGGTGCCGCCATCCATGCCACGCACGAAGCCCAAGGCCCTGACCTATGCGCTTTCCGGCGCGCGTGGCACTTTCGTTGCCGTTTACGACGCCGAGGACCGGCCGCATCCGCTGCAATTGCGCGAGGCCTATGCCGCCTTCCGCGACCAGCCGGACGAGGTGGCCTGTGTGCAGGCGCCGCTTATTATCAGCAATGCCAGTTCCTCCTGGCTCAGCGCCTGTTTCGCACTGGAATATTCCGGCCTTTTCCGCTGCATGTTGCCAGTTCTTGCAGCGTGCAGGTTACCGCTGCCGCTTGGTGGCACCTCCAACCATTTCCGCACCGCCGTGTTACGCCGGGTGGGAGGATGGGACCCCTATAATGTGACGGAAGATGCCGATATGGGCCTCCGGCTGCACAGGCTGGGTTATCGCTGCGGTGTCATCCGGCGACAGACACTGGAGGATGCCCCGACCTCGCTTTCCGTCTGGCTGAACCAGCGCGCGCGTTGGTACAAGGGCTGGCTGCAAAGCTGGCTGGTCATGACCCGCTCGCCCTTCACGACCGCGCGCCGCATGGGATGGATCGCCTATATCGTCTTTCAGCTGCTGATCGGCGGCATGCTTCTGTCGTCGCTGGCCCATCCCTTGCTGTTTGTTTCCTTCGCCTTCATGGCCATGGCAATCCGGGAAAACGGCACGGATATGCTGCTTTCCTGGCAGGGCATTCTGTTTTTCATCGATACGCTGAATATTTTCGGAAGCTACGCCATCTTCGTACTGATGGGCAGAAACAGGATGATAGCTCATGAGAAACAACAGGTCGGACGGCGCTGGTTGGCGATCCCGCTTTATTGGCTGATGCTGTCACTCGCCGCATGGCGCGCCGTGGTGGAATTGAAAACCAAGCCGTTCGTCTGGAACAAGACGCCGCATATGCCGGTCATCAGGAACAAGGCCTGACGACCAGATTTCATAAACGAATTCCGGTTCCGTCAGCGCCGCCACTGCGGATATGGCACAAACCAAAACGCCTTGCCGATCGAGGTTTCTCCATCGGCAAGCTTTATCGCTTCGCAAAAGATCGGCCGAGCAGCTCTACTTGGTAACGAGCTTGTTCTTGATAAGGCCCACAATGATCTGGACAATCAGGCCGCCGACGCCGCCGCCAACAAGCTGGCCGGCAAGAGCGCCTATATCCATGCCGCCGGCGGCAGCAGTTCCCGCCGTCCCGAGCAGCGATCCGAGCACGGTTCCTCCGCCGATGCCGCCAATAGCGCCGGCAATCAGGTTGCCGAGCGCACCGAGATCAGAATCCTTGAGTATTTTTCCGCCGGCCGAACCGCCAACCGCACCACCGACAATTTGGGCCAATATCGAAGTAAGATCCATGTCATCCTCCTCACAGGTTTCCCCGACCATTCGGAGAAACAATGCTTCCCATTCATGTCTGTGCGGGCCGGAGAAAGCGGGCCTTGAGCCTTAGTCTTTCTCGCCGAAAAGTTTCCAGACCACGGCGCCGATTGCGCCTCCGAGGATCGGAGCGAGCCAGAACAGCCAGAGCTGTTGCAGCGCCCATCCACCAACAAACAATGCCTGTCCCGTCGAGCGGGCCGGATTGACGGATGTATTGGTGACCGGAATGGAGATCAGATGAATAAGTGTGAGAGCAAGGCCGATTGCGATCGGCGCAAAACCAATGGGAACCCTGCCATGCGTCGATCCCAGAATGACGATCAGGAAAAATGCCGTCAAAATGACTTCGATCAGCAGCGCCGACACGAGCGAATATCCACCCGGTGAATGTTCCCCGTAACCATTTGCGGCAAAACCGCCAATATCGGCACCGGCTTTGCCGGTAAGGATGACATAAAGCGCCCCCGCCGCGACAATCGCCCCTAAAACCTGCGCCACTATGTAAGGAACGAGGTTCGATGCCGGAAATTTGCCAGCAACGGACAGACCGACGGAAACGGCCGGATTAAAATGACCGCCCGAAATGCCGCCGACCGCATAGGCCATGGTCAAAACCGTGAGACCGAAAGCGAAAGCGACACCGAGAAAGCCAATGCCGAGTTCAGGAAAAGCAGCGGCAAAAACAGCACTGCCGCAACCTCCGAACACGAGCCAGAAAGTGCCAAGAAATTCCGAAAGAAGCTTGCGACTCATAACACTCCCCCAATAATGTTACGACCGCATCAACTATTACGTGCAATTTAATTGTAGTCAAGCTAAATCGCATAGTCGCACGTTTGCCGCAGCGATGGCGGTGACATGCGCGCTTTTGACCGGCCAGGAAGTTGTTTGGATTGCCTTGAAAATATGGAGCGGGTGAAGGGAATCGAACCCTCGTATTCAGCTTGGGAAGCTGCTGCTCTACCATTGAGCTACACCCGCGCCGCGCACAAGACATCGGACAGTTCTTATCGGGTGTCAAGCACCCGACAGGATCATTACTCGGTGCGGAAATGCTTGGAGAGCTTCAGGCCCTGTGCCTGATAGTTGGAGCCAAGGCCGCTGCCGTAGAGGCCATCAGGTTTTTGCAACATGTGCTCGTAAACAAGCCGGCCGACGATCTGGCCGTGTTCGAGGATGAAGGGCACCTCGTGGCTGCGCACCTCGAGAACGGCGCGGCTGCCCGTGCCGCCCGCCTGCGCATGGCCGAAGCCTGGATCGAAGAAGCCCGCATAATGCACGCGGAACTCGCCCACCAAGGGATCAAAGGGCGTCATTTCGGCCGCATAAAGTGGCGGTACATGCACGGCTTCACGCGAAACGAGAATATAGAACTCATCCGGATCGAGGATCAGTTCGGCACGGCCGCGGGCGTATAGAGGTTCCCAGAAATCGAGAACATCGTGCTGAGCCTTCTTGTCGACATCTACCACCGCCGTGTGATGCTTGCCGCGATAACCGATCAGCCCTTTTTCGCCAAAACCCTTAAGGTCGATGGAAAGCGCGATGCCGCCGCCGGTCACATTAGGGGTTTCGCTGGCGACCAGCATCTCCGTCTCGTGCAATTTCAGAAGCTCGGCTTCGTTGAGCAACGAGTGGCCGATGCGGAAACGGATTTGCGAGAGGCGCGAGCCACGGCGCACGACGACCGGGAAGGTGCGCGGGCTGATTTCCAGATAGAGCGGGCCGGCATAGCCCGCAGGTATCTTGTCGAATTCCTGCGCATTGTCGGTCATGACGCGGGTGAAGATATCAAGACGCCCCGTCGAGCTTTTCGGATTGGCCGAAGCCGACATATCCGCCGGCAGCTCCAGGCTCTCCATCAAGGGCACGATGTAGACGCAACCGGTTTCCAGCACCGCCCCCTCGCTCAGATCGACCTCGTGCAGGCTGAAGCGGTTGAGCTTGTCGATGACTCGGGTTCCGGGGCCGGGCATGAAACTGGCGCGCACGCGATAGGCTTTGGAGCCCAGTCGCAGATCGAGGCTGGCGGGTTGCACCTGATCGACATCGAGATCAGCCTCGCTTTTCAGCTTGCCGCCCGCAAACAGCGCCCTGATCGCGCCATCCGCCAAAATGCCCGTGGTTCTGGTCATGATCATCATTCCTTTTTACGGCGACAAAACCAAAAGGAAAGCATTGACGCAAGCCGGTAACGGCAGTATGGCAAGCTTATCCCGTGGTGATTTGGCCGGTCGGCTTGCAGCCACGTTAAACAAGTGGCTAAAAAGACCGGGTGCTAGGAACCGGTCTGCTTTTGCGACCGGTTTTTTTGTTTTGAGGTGATCACATGAGCAATAAATGGCGCCCGGCAACCCAGCTCGTTCACGGTGGTACGCTACGCTCACCCTATGGTGAAACGTCGGAAGCGATCTATCTGACCCAGGGTTTCGTTTACGAAAACTCCGAAGCCGCCGAAGCGCGCTTCAAGGGCGAAACGGATGGCTTCATCTATGCCCGCTATGCAAGCCCGACCAATGACATGTTCGAAAAGCGCATGTGCCTGCTGGAAGGTGCGGAAGACGCCCGTGCGCTTGCCTCCGGCATGGCCGCCGTGACAGCCGCCATCATGTGCCAGCTGCGTGCCGGCGATCACATCGTTGCTGCCCGCGCGCTTTTTGGCTCCTGCCGTTGGGTGGTAGAAACGCTTGCACCCAAATACGGCATCGAGTGCACGCTGATCGACGGACGCGATCTCAACAATTGGGAAAAGGCGATCCAGCCGAACACCAAGCTGTTTTTCCTCGAAAGCCCGACCAACCCAACGCTCGAAGTGGTGGATATTGCCGGCGTGGCGAAGCTCGCCAACCAGATCGGCGCGAAAGTGGTTGTCGACAATGTTTTCGCCACACCGCTTTTCCAGAAGCCACTCGAACTCGGCGCCCATATCGTCGTTTATTCGGCGACGAAGCATATTGACGGTCAGGGCCGTTGCCTTGGCGGCGTGATCCTTTCCGACAAGAAGTGGATTGAGGAAGAGCTGCAGGACTATTTCCGCCACACCGGCCCAGCCATGTCGCCGTTCAATGCCTGGACGCTGCTGAAGGGCATCGAAACCCTGCCGCTGCGTGTCAAGCAACAGACGGCCAATGCCTCGAAGATCGCCGATTTCCTCGCCGACAGCGGCAAGGTTGCCAAAGTGATCTATCCTGGTCGCGCCGACCATCCGCAGGCAGACATCATCGCGCGGCAGATGTCGGGCGGCTCGACGCTCGTGGCTTTCGAACTGAAGGGCGGCAAGGAAGCGGCATTCGCACTGCAGAACGCGCTTGATATCGTGAAGATTTCCAACAATCTCGGCGATGCCAAGAGCCTCATTACCCACCCTGGCACCACGACGCACAAGAACCTGACCGACGAGGCGCGTGCCGAACTGGGTATTTCCGGCGGGACCTTGCGTCTTTCCTGCGGTATCGAAGATACGGACGATCTGCTGGAAGATCTGGCGAAGGGTCTTGCGGCCGTTTCAGTTTAAGGATTCAATCGACATACCGCCATGGCCCGACTTCGCCGTCGGGCCATGGCACGCATCCCGCCTGGGTGAGAGCCCGCGTCGGGCAACCAATATTTACCTTTACCGTTATCCCTAACGGTGAAAAAACGGCGCAACAGAAGATGCACGTGGTCGTCAAGTCATTCATTTTCTTGACGATAGCCAGAACCTGTAGTGTAGGATGATGGCAGCAGGGAAAATATCGAGGTGTGGCGCGTATGTATCGTGCTCTGACAAGGGATATCGAGGTAACGGTCGATCCGTATTATCTCGAGGAGCAGTCCGACCCGGATGACGATCGTTATGTCTGGGGCTATAAAGTCGTGATCTCGAACAATTCCGATGTTCCGATAACACTCGTCAACCGCTATTGGCACATCACCGACCAGAACGGACAGGTGGATGAGGTCTACGGGCCGGGTGTCGTCGGCGAAAAACCGCATCTGAACCCCGGCGACAGTTACGAATATTCATCCGGCTGCCCGCTGGATACGCCGTCAGGCCTTATGTTTGGCCACTATGAAATGGAAACGGACAAAGGCGAGGTGTTCAACGTCACCATCCCCGCCTTTTCACTGGATTCACCCGGCCTGTTGCGGGTGCTGAACTGACAAAAAAGCCGCGCCATTCACAAGCGCGGCTCTCCTCGTCAGACGTTTTCAAACTCGCTGACATCGTAGCGATAGGTCGTGGAGCAGAACTCGCACGTCACGGCAATCGCACCGTCTTCCTCACTCGCCTTGATCTCTTCAGCGGTGAAACCGGACAGCACACCCTTGATCTTGTCCCGTGAACAGCTGCAACGGTCGAAAATGACCTGCGGATCGTAGATGCGCACGCCGCTCTCGTGGAAAAGCCTGTAAAGCAGACGCTCCACTGGCACCTGCGGATCGGTCAGCTCGTCGGTATCCACCGTATTCAGCAGCGACACTGCCTCTGTCCAGGCATCGTCCTCCGCCACTTCATAATCGCCCTCGTCGCCGTCACCGCCATGGAGATCGCGCATGCGCAAACGCTCGGGCGCCTGCGGCAGGAACTGGGCAATCACGCCGCCTGCACGCCAGCTATGGCGCGGCTTGCCTTCGCCGTCACGGTCGAAGAACTGGGCAACGCCGAGGCGCACGCGGGTGGGAAGCTGTTCCGACTGACGGAAATAAACCCCGGCGATTTCTTCCAGCGAAGAACCGTCCAGCGGCACGATGCCCTGATAAGGCTGCATGCCGACGCCCTGATCGATGGTGAAGGCCAGAATGCCGGTTCCGAGCAGTTGTTCGGGCGAGGTTTGCCCCGCAGCAACAGCTTCCGCCAGCCGCTCCTCATCGAAACGGGCATAAGCGCGCATGCTCTCGGGCGCGGTGAAATCCGCCACCAGAAGGTCAACCGGGCCGTCGCCCTTGGTCTGCACAGTCAGCTTGCCGGAAAATTTCAGGGATGTGCCGATCAGCGCCGTCAGAACCGTTGCTTCCGCCAGCAGGCGGGCGACAATCTCGGGATATTCGTGACGTTCGAGGATGGCATTCAACAGCGGCCCGACCTGTACGGCGCGACCGCGCACGTCCAGACCTTCGACCTGAAAGGGCACAACCTTGTCGTCGCCAGCTAAATCGAGATTGTCCAGTTCAACCGTTACATCTGCCATGTCATAACTCCCTGGCGCAGCCGTTGCGCCGCTACCGTCCAAAAGTCCGGCTTTTAAAATGTACTTTTTCAGCTTGTCGCACAGAGATCCGGGAAGCGAAACCGCCTCCGGGGAAAATCGTGCAAATCGTGAGGTGGCCCGCCAGCGAAAAGCCGACGAGCGTCTTCGAAGCCCCACAGATGGGAATGTGCATCGCCGAGTTCAAGCACCCGGCCGATAGCGGTCAGATGACGCCCATGCACCATGCGATAATGGACTTCTGCGCATGGAGCCGGTTTTCCGCCTCGTCGAAGACCACCGATTGCGGCCCGTCGATCACTGCATCCGTTACTTCCTCGCCGCGATGCGCCGGCAGGCAGTGCATGAACAGCGCTTCCTTGTTGGCCTTCGCCATCAGCGCTTCATTGACCTGATAAGGCTGGAAGATATTGTGGCCGCGCGCCTTGTGTTCCTGGTTCATGGACACCCAGGTATCGGTGACGACGCAATCAGCGCCCGCCACTGCCTTGTCGGCATCGTGGTACAGCGAGATTTCGCCACCATTGTTGCGTGCCCAGTTCAGGAACTTGTCGTGCGGTTCCGAACCCATCGGTACTGCCATCGCCATGCGGTAACCGAAACGGGCGGAGCCTTCCACGAACGAATGCAGCACATTATTGCCGTCACCCGTCCAGGCAATGGTCTTGCCCTTGACCGGGCCGCGATGTTCCTCGAACGTCAATATATCCGCCATGATCTGGCAGGGATGCGTGTCGTCCGTCAGGCCATTGATAACAGGCACGGTTGCGTGTTCGGCAAGCTCGAGCAGACGCGAGTGATCCGTGGTGCGGATCATGATGGCATCGACATAGCGCGACAGCACCTTGGCCGTATCGCCAATCGTTTCCGCGCGGCCCAGCTGCATTTCCGTGCCCGACAGGAAAAGGGTCTCACCGCCGAGTTGGCGCATGCCGACATCGAAGGAGACGCGGGTGCGTGTGGACGGTTTTTCGAAAATCATTGCCAGCATCTTGCCGGCAAGCGGCTTTTCCGCCGTGCCGGTTTTGGTGGCAATCTTGCGCGTGCGCGCATCATCAAGAATTGTCCGCAGATCCTCCGACCCGACGGCCGAGAGGTCCAGAAAATGTTTTGGTGAACCCATTCTAATCTGTCCCATGCTTGCGAGCCCCTGAAGAGAGGCCCGCTCTTGATTTTTTCAGGCGCTTTTTGCCTGTTTCGCAACCGTCAGGGAGGCGGCAGCCGCGTCGATACGTGCAAGACCCTCACGGGCCTCTTCCGCCGTGGTGACGAGTGGCGGCAGAAGACGGATGACATTGTCGCCCGCAGGCACGCCAAGCAGATGCTCTGCGCGCATGGCCTGCAGCAATTCGCCCGAAGGAATCTTCGCCTTGATGCCCAGAAGCAGACCTTCGCCGCGAATTTCGTCGATCACGTCAGGATAACGATCCTTGAGCGAGGCCAGACCCTGCCGGAAGACCAGCGCGACGTCACGGACCTTCTCGAGAAAACCTTCGGAGAGAACGACGTCAAGCACGGCATTGCCGACTGCCATGGCCAGCGGGTTGCCGCCATAGGTGGTGCCATGTACGCCCGCCGTCATGCCGGAAGCGGCATCTGCCGTGGCAAGGCATGCGCCGAGCGGGAAACCGCCACCGATACCCTTGGCGACCGCCATGATATCGGGCGCAACACCGGTATGTTCATAAGCAAACAGCTTGCCTGTGCGGCCGACACCCGTCTGGACCTCATCGAAAATCAGCAGCAGGCCGTGCTCGTCGCACAATCCGCGCAGGATTTGCAGGAATTCCTTGCTGGGCGAGCGAATGCCGCCCTCGCCTTGGATGGGCTCGATCAGAAGTGCTGCAGTCTCAGCCGTGATGACGGCCTTGAGGGCATCGACATCACCGAACGGAACCTGATCGAAACCTTCGACCTTGGGACCGAAACCTTCGAGGTATTTCTGCTGGCCACCCGCGGCGATCGTCGCCAGTGTACGGCCATGGAAAGCGCCTTCGAAGGACACGATGCGGAACTTCTCCGGATGGCCCTTGGTATAGTGATAACGGCGGGCGGTCTTGATGGCGCATTCCAGGGCTTCCGCGCCTGAGTTTGTGAAGAATACCTTGTCCGCGAAAGTCGCTTCCGTCAGGCGCCTGGCGAGTTTTTCCTGTCCCGGTACTTCATAAAGGTTCGAGACGTGCCAGACCTTCTCGGCCTGCGTCTTGATCGCATCAACGAGGTGAGGATGGGCGTGGCCCAGCGAGTTGACAGCAACACCGGCCGCAAAATCCAGATATCGCTCGCCGCTTTCCGTGAACAGCCATACACCCTCACCGCGCTCGAAGCGCAGGGGGGCTCTTGAAAACGTATCAAACAATGGCGCGCCGGCTTCGGCCATGGCTGTATCACTCCTTGCGCAGATGCGCTGTCAAACTGTTGTCAATAGGCTTGCGGGGTTATCCCTCGCCTGAAAATCAAAATGCCGCCTTGCGGCGGCAGGGGCACTATTGTCACTTCGTTTGCCGATGTCAACAAAAGTCAGCGTTTCCCGGGCTTCTCAAGCACTAGTATGCGGCGGCGGGGCAGCCCCAAGGTGTTGCCTTTCAGACTCAATACGCCAGCAAGTTGGGGAAAACCGGAAAATCGATTCCAGATGATTCCCGCGACTCTTGCCACGGAGTCGGGCTGGCACTAGGTTAATCGCTAATTACTAGACTGCATTGCGGCGGAACTAGTCACCGAAAATCAGGCGGAAACCACGCTTGCGGCATGCGCGCGAGACGGAGAGGGATTCTGCCGAAAATACACGCGACAAGCGGAGAAGCGGCATGAACTGGACAGACGAACGAGTCGAAAAGCTCAAGAAATTGTGGTCCGAGGGCCTTAGCGCCAGCCAGATTGCAGCGCAGCTGGGCGGCGTCAGCCGTAATGCCGTGATCGGCAAGGTCCATCGTCTCAATCTGCCGGGACGCGTCAAGGCTGGCGGTCCAGTGACTTCGGCACGCTCTGCGCCGAAGCGCACCGCTGCCCCTGCCCCGCGCGCGACGACTTTCGCAGGTCGCGTCAACGCGGCACCGGCGCGCATCCTCACCCGTTCGAACGCGGCAACGGCGCTGCACGAAGA
Organism: Agrobacterium sp. SORGH_AS_0745; assembly: GCF_030818995.1. Taxonomy (NCBI): domain Bacteria; kingdom Pseudomonadati; phylum Pseudomonadota; class Alphaproteobacteria; order Hyphomicrobiales; family Rhizobiaceae; genus Agrobacterium; species Agrobacterium sp. SORGH_AS_0745. The sequence goes on along the minus strand of NZ_JAUTBI010000003.1, from coordinate 1,132,548 downwards.
GATCGATATCGAGACCGCGCAGGTTCTCGATTACGTTCCTTCCAAGAACGTTGTCACGCCGATTTCCCGTCGCCTGACGCTGACGGAACTGACCGAGCGCACCTGCAAATGGCCGGTTGGCGATCCGCTGAAGGACGACTTCCATTTCTGCGGTTGTGAAGCGCTGGAATCTTCGCCCTATTGCAAGTTCCATGCGAAACTCGCCTACCAGCCGGTGAGCGAGCGCCGCAAGGCTTGAGTGTTGCGGCACGCATTCAGCACTCAAAAATTACGGGCCTTCGGGCCCGTTTTTTTATCACAAAAATAAAGCCGCTTTCTGGGCGGCTTGATGGCAGGCCTCACCCTTTCCCCTTACTATCGGGCGTGACCCTTCAATCCGGATTTCAACGCGCAGCCGATCTCCTGCGGTCAAAACGGACAATGGCATCGAGTTTGGCGGATATTCATATTGAAAAAGCCCGAAACCGTTTCAGATTTCGGGCTTCCTGATTTTTTGGTGCACTACTTCGCCAGCGAAACCACCTGGTTCCGCGTCGCTCAGGCTTCCATAGAATATCCCGCACCACGCACCGTGCGGATGACATCCTGCATGTGCGAGAAATTCAGGGCCTTGCGCAGACGTCCGACATGCACATCGACAGTGCGCTCGTCGACATAGATATCGTGACCCCAGACGCCATCCAGCAATTGCGAGCGGGAAAACACCCGACCCGGCGACGTCATCAGGAATTCCAGCAAGCGGAATTCCGTCGGGCCGAGACGCACTTCGCGGCTTTTGCGGTGAACGCGATGGGTCTCGCGATCCAGTTCGATATCGCCGCATTTGAGCACCGACGACAGAACCTCCGGACGGGCCCGGCGCAACATGGCCTTGACCCGGGCCATGAGTTCCGGCGTCGAGAACGGCTTGACGACATAATCGTCAGCGCCGGTAGCGAGACCGCGAACCCGTTCGCTCTCTTCGCCACGCGCCGTCAGCATGATGATGGGCAGGCGTTCTGTTTCCGGCCGCATTCTCAAGCGCCGGCACAGTTCGATACCGGAGACACCGGGCAACATCCAGTCCAGGATAAGAAGATCCGGAATGCGCTCCTGCAGCCTGATTTCCGCCTCATCGCCACGGGGTATCGTGTCGACGTCGTATCCCTCAGCCTCGAGATTGTAACGAAGCAGGACGCTCAACGCTTCCTCGTCTTCCACAACTGCAATCTTGGGCACCATATGCTGAACTCCGCAAGCTTCTGCTTGTCTGTTACTCGGTCACCGAACCAAGCGTGTTGGAACTGTCGTCCTTCGGACGCTCGCCCTCCGGCTGGCTGCCGGTGGTCATGTAATAGATCGTCTCTGCGATATTCGTCGCATGATCGCCGATACGCTCGATGTTCTTGGCGCAGAACAGAAGATGCGTGCAGGTGGTGATGTTGCGCGGGTCTTCCATCATGTAGGTCAGAAGCTCCCGGAAGAGCGACGTGTACATGGCATCGATTTCCTCGTCGCGTTCACGGATCGCATTGGCCTTTTCGGCGGAACGCGTGGAATAGACGTCGAGGACTTCCTTGAGCTGCACCAGCGCCAGGTCGGACAGATGCTCGATGCCGCGGGCGAGCTTGCGCGGAACGCCGGTGCCGGCGACAGCGATAACGCGCTTGGCCGTGTTCTTGCCAAGATCGCCGACGCGTTCGAGATCGGCGGCGATACGCAGGGTGCCGATGATCTCGCGAAGGTCTGCCGCCATCGGCTGACGCTTGGCGATGGTTACGATCGCCTTGTCGCCAATTTCGCGCTCAGCATGGTCGAGAATGGTATCGTCCGAAATGACCTTCTGCGCGAGCGCAGCATCGGAATTGACGAGTGCGCGCACGGCGTCACCGCACATCTGCTCGGCAAGACCGCCCATTTCGGCGATGCGGCGCGTCAGAAACTTCAGTTCGTCGTCATAGGCAGACAGGATATGCGAATGGGTCGTTGTCTGTGTCATGATCTATTCCTCCGGCTTGGCCTGCATGCGCGTGCCCAACAGCGGGGCACGGCAGAGGCACCAGTCTTGTACGGTTACGATAAAGCACCGGCCGGGGATCAGCCGAAGCGGCCCATGATGTAGTCCTGCGTGCGCTGGTCGTCCGGATTGGTGAACATCTTGTCGGTTTCGTTTTCTTCGACAAGATGACCAAGATGGAACATGGCCGTACGCTGGGAAACGCGCGCCGCCTGCTGCATGGAGTGCGTGACGATGACGATGGTGTAGTTGGTGCGCAGTTCGTGGATCAGTTCCTCGACCTTCGCAGTCGCGATCGGATCCAGCGCCGAGCACGGCTCGTCCATCAGGATCACTTCCGGGCTGACGGCAACCGCGCGTGCGATGCACAGACGCTGCTGCTGGCCACCGGAGAGACCCGTGCCGGATTCCAGCAAACGATCCTTCACCTCGTTCCAGAGACCCGCTTTCTGCAGGCTATGCTCGACGATCTGGTCCATATCCGCCTTGTTGCGGGCGAGACCGTGGATACGTGGGCCGTAGGCGATGTTCTCATAAATCGTCTTCGGAAACGGGTTCGGCTTCTGGAACACCATGCCGACGCGGGCACGCAGTTCCACGACGTCGATCTGCTGATCGTAGATATCGTCGGTATCGAGCGTGATCTTGCCGGTGACCCGGCAACCGTCGATCGTGTCGTTCATGCGGTTCAAGGTGCGCAGGAAAGTGGATTTACCGCAACCGGACGGGCCGATAAGTGCAGTCACCGTGTTTTCGCGGACATTGAGGTTCACGTCGTAAAGCGCGCGCTTTTCGCCGTAATAAACCGAAACATCCTTGCCGATCATCTTGTATGAGACTTCATTCATTTTCTTGTCCAGCGCCTTTTCAACTGCTGCTTCCGACAACATGTTCATTGCTCTAGCTCCCTCTACCAGCGCCGCTCAAAGCGGCGACGCAACAGGATTGCGCCAACATTCATGAGAATGAGGAACAGAAGCAGGATGATGATAGCGCCAGATGTCCGCTCGACAAAGGCACGCTCAGCTTCGTTCGCCCACATGTAAATCTGCACCGGCAGGGCCGTGGACGGATCCATAGGCGTTGTCGGATAGTTCGCGACGAATGCCACCATGCCGATCAGAAGCAGCGGCGCCGTTTCGCCCAGTGCGTGGGCGAGACCGATGATGGTGCCGGTCAGAATGCCAGGCATTGCCAGCGGCAGGACGTGATGGAAAATCGTCTGCATCTTGGACGCGCCAAGACCGAGTGCGGCGGCGCGGATCGACGGCGGCACGGCCTTCAATGCAGCGCGGGTGGCGATGATGATCGTCGGCAGCGTCATCAGCGTCAGGACGAGGCCGCCGACCAGCGAGGCCGAGCGTGGAAAGCCCATGAAGTTGATGAAGACGGAGAGACCGAGCAGACCGTAAACAATGGAGGGAACAGCCGCCAGATTGTTGATGTTGACCTCGATAAGGTCCGTCAAACGGTTCTTGGGGGCAAATTCCTCCAGATAGATGGAGGCCGCAACACCGATCGGCAGCGACAGCACCAGCACGATCAGCATCATGTAGAACGAGCCGATCAGCGCAACTCCAACACCCGCGGCTTCCGGACGGCTCGAAGCGCCGTTGACGAAGATGCCGGTATTGAAATGCTTGCCAAGCTGTCCGCTTTCCACGAGCTGGTTCATCCAGCCGAGCTGCTGGTTCGAGATACGGCGGTTTGCTTCATCCCCCGACATGTCGACCTGGCCCTTGAAGGCGCTGTCGACATCACCTGACGCCAGAAGCGTGACGCTGCGCGTGGTGCCGATGACGGACGGATCGGCGACGACGATATCACGCAGCTGGGTGCGTACGCTGTCGGAGATCATGACGTTGACGGCGCGAAGACCGGCCTTATCCGTCGGCGCGACCCCGAGAACCTTGGCCACCGCATCACGGGCGAGGACGGGGTAGTTGGCCGTCATCAGCTTTGCCGGATTGGTTGCGCGCTCGTTCTTTGGATCGATGATCAGTTCGGAAAACTCGACCGGAACGGTGATCATCGTCTGCTGGAAGGCGGTGTGACCCTTGGATACGACCGACCAGAGCAGCAGAAAGAGGAATATGAGGCCGAACGAGATTGCTGCCAATCCATAGGCGCGGAAGCGGCGTTCAGCTGCATAGCGACGCTTGATGCCGATATCACGGCGCGTGGCCTTGTTCACGGCGGCAGCACCGGCCGCCGGAGAAACGATGTCGGTCATTCATATTGCTCCCGGTATTTGCGCACGATGTAAAGCGCGTAGATATTCAGGCAAAGCGTGATTGCAAAAAGAGTTATGCCCAGCGCGAAGGCCACCAGCGTTTGCGGCGAGGTAAACTCAAGGTCACCCGTCAGCTGGCTGACAATCTTGACCGTCACCGTTGTCATGGGTTCGAAGGGGTTGAGCTGCAGGCGGGCAGCGACGCCAGCTGCAAGAACCACGATCATGGTCTCCCCGATCGCACGCGACGCCGTCATCAGCACGGCGCCGACGATGCCGGGAAGAGCGGCGGGAAGGATGACCTTCTTGATGGTTTCAGAGCGCGTGGCGCCGAGACCGAGAGAGCCATCGCGCAGCGAACGCGGCACGGCGGTGATGATGTCGTCAGACAGCGACGAAACATAAGGGATCAGCATGATGCCCATGACGAAGCCGGCCGTGATGACGCTCTGCGCCTGGATGAAGTTGGCGTAGTTGCCTGTCGCAAGACCGCTGATCTGCGTGGAAATGTCTCGCAGGAAAGGACCAACGGTCGTCAGCGCGAAGAAGCCGTAGACGATTGTCGGGATGCCCGCGAGCACCTCGAGCAGCGGCTTTACAATCGAGCGAAGGCGCGGCGTCGCATATTCCGACATATAGATCGCCGAAAACAGCCCGACCGGAACGGCGACCAGCATGGCGACGAAACCAATATAGAGCGTGCCGGCGAGCAGCGGGATCAGGCCGAACTGGCCGGAAGAGTCGGTCGCACCGGCAGCGGCAAAACGCGGATCCCATACCGTTCCGAAGAAGAACTGGTGCGCCGGAACCATGGTAAAGAACTGGATTGCTTCCGAAAGCATCGAAAGGACGATGCCGATGGTCGTCAGGATGGCGATGGACGACGCGACGACCAGAGCCGCGAGAATGACCCGCTCCACCCTGTTGCGCGCCCGAAAACGCGGCGCGATTGAACGCAGTGCATAAGCGGCACCGGCGAATGCGGCCAGTAGCACGGTGGCGATCATGCCCAGGCGGCTGGTGGAGGTCATCGCATTCAGCGTCTGGGCGGCATCGACCATGAAACGCTGGGGTTCGCCGGCAATTGCCACGCCCTTCGATGCAAGAAGCGATCTTACCGCAGCCGTATCCGCATCAACCTTTGCGGTTTCTTCCGGCGTCAGACGCTGAAGACCGCGGGCGATGGACGTTACCATGCCATAGGTCAGGCTCTGCTGCGCTTCGGATTGGGAGCGCACATCTTCGGGAAATTCGCCACGCACCGCAGAGGTAACGATCAGCGGGCTGATAACAAGCCAGATACAGAGAATGAGCGCTGCGGGCAGCACCGCCCAGACGACAGCGTAGGAGCCGTGATAACCGGCACGGGAATGCATGCTGGAGGGGCGCCCACCAGACAAAGCAACGGCGCGGCGGCTGCCGAGCAGATAACTGCCGATGCCGATCAACACCAGTATCAGCAAAAGGATCGATGTGTTCATTAGAGTTCCCTCGTCGTGCCTCAAGAGCACGGTGCGATATCGGGCAAATCAAAAAGTCATCAAAACGAGACCGCTGGACCATCCAGAGATGCTTGCCGCCTGACTGTAACAAAGTCTGGCAAGCGTCAAGGTTGATACATCCTATCCATCTGTAATCCATCAACAATTATGTGGACGGCGATGGATGGGAACTGTCAACCGGAGACAGCCGCCTTAAGCACAACGGTACCGGAGCGGAGAGAGGGGTGCGGCAGGCCGCACCCCTCCTTGTTTATTACATCGAAGCGCCGGCAGCGAACTTGGAGCGAATTTCTTCGCGTTCTTTTTCCGGAGCGGCAACGAGGCCGTAGTTTGCGAGCGGGGAGTCGGGGCCGATCATTTCGTCAGAAACGAAGAACTCGACATATTCCTTGAGGCCCGGGATAACGCCCAGGTGAGCCTTCTTCACGTAGAAGAACAGCGGGCGCGAAACCGGGTACTTGCCGCTGGCAACGGTTTCCGTGGACGGAACAACGCCGCTGACGGTCGCAACCTTCAGGCGGTCAGCGTTGTTCTCATAAAATGCCAGGCCGAAAACGCCGAGGCCGGTCTTGTTGGCGTCGATGCGGGCAAGCGTCTCGGTGTAGTCGCCGTCGATGTCGACTGCAGCGCCGTCCTTGCGAACTGCAACGCACTTGGCAGCAGCCTGCTTGGCGTCGGTGATCAGCGCCTTGATGGCGTCGGTCGCCTTGGCTTCCTTGCAGCCGTCAGCCATGATCTTCTCTTCGAAGACTTCGCGCGTGCCGTGCTTGGAACCCGGAATGTAAGCGGCGATCGCTACATCAGGCAGTTCCTTGTTGATTTCCGACCACTTCTTGTAAGGGTTGGCAACGAGCTTGCCGTCCTTGACGATTTCAGCGGCGAGCGCGAGGTACAGATCCTTCGGCTCGAGCTTGATGTCCTTGTTGGAAGAGTCCATTGCGAAGACGATGCCGTCGTAGCCGATCTTCACTTCCTGAACGTCGGCAACGCCAGCGGCCTTACAAGCGGCAAGTTCGTCGCTCTTGATCGGGCGCGAAGCGTTTGCAATGTCGATGGTGCCTTCGCCGACGCCGGAGCAGAACGCCTTCAGACCGCCGCCCGTGCCGCCAGACTCAACAACCGGAGCCTTGAAGTTCGGGAAAGTCTCAGCAAAAGTTTCGGCAACGATCTTGGCATAGGGCAGAACCGTGGAGGAACCAGCAACCTGGATCTGGTCGCGAGCAGCGGCGGCGCCAGCGAAGGCGACAGAAGCCACCAGAGCTGCTGCGGAAAATTTAACGAAGTTCATTTGTCTCTCCCGTCGTGGGCTTGTTTGTGGACGCAGCCGATAGCGGCAGACGCTCTTAGCATGCGCTCGGCGGTCTCTTCTTAACCACCGTAACCACTTCCTTTTATGTCACTTCGGTGAAAGATTTGTGACAGCCTAAATTATTGATTTTATTTATAAAATTTTTCGAAGCTAAAGACTGTAACGTACTCTATGTCAGAATCTGACGGTAAAGTCCGTGCCATTGCCCAGTTCCGATTTAATGATGAGGCGGGCGCGGTGGCGGGTGAGGATGTGCTTGACGATGGCAAGCCCGAGGCCGGTCCCTTTTTTGGAGCGACTGTCAGCGACACTGACGCGGTAAAACCGTTCCGTCAGACGCGGCACATGTTCAGCAGGAATGCCCGGCCCCTTGTCAATGACGCTCACCTCCACCGGCTTACCGGGTTCGGCACGCAGCCAGACATCCACGACCTTGCCTTCCTGGCCATATTTACAAGCATTTTCAACGAGGTTCTGAAACACTTGCACCAGTTCGTCGCGGTCGCCCTGCACTTCTGCCGGCCAGTCGGGCAGATGCAGCGTAATAACCACATCCAGCTCGTTGGCGAGCGGCAGCAGCGCATCCCGGACATGGCCGATGACTGGGACGAGATCGACCTTCTGGTCCGGCGCAATATTCGCCCGCAATTCCAGCCTTGAAAGCGACATGAGGTCATCCACCAGCCTGCTCATGCGTGTGGCCTGATCCAGCATGATGGCGAGGAAACGTTCCTGCGCTTTGGGGTCGTTGCGGGCCGGCCCCTGCATGGTTTCGATGAAACCGCGCAGCGAGGCGAGCGGGGTGCGCAATTCATGGCTTGCATTGGCGACGAAGTCGCTGCGCATGCGGTCGATGCGGCGAAGCTCCGAAACGTCGCGGAACGACAGGATGTAGAACGGTGGACCCGCCGCCTCTCCCGCATCCGCCCGGGCAATGCGGACGATGAAGACCCGCTCTGAGGGAAAACGCTCGGAATGCTCGACCTGGTTGGGCTGGCCGGTGGTGATGGTTTCGCGAATGACATCCAGCAAGCCCGGCGAACGCAGCCGCGCGGAAATATGCGCGCCGGCCGGAAGCTGGCCAAAGGCGCGTTCCGCCGCGCCGTTCTGATAAAGAACGCCTGCGTTTTTATCGAGGATGAAGACGGGCGTATCAAGAACGGCCAGACCCGCCCTCACCCCGGAAATGACGTTTTCGCCGGGCACATCAGGTTCTTCCGCCTCAGCAGTTGCGGTTTCATCCTTAGCCGGCTCCTCCGGCTTTTGCCGGGCGGTCAAAATAGCGATGACGGCACAGAGCCACAGGACGGCGGGCATGTAGGGCGTTTGCAACTCAGAAACGGCAGCGACGGCAAGCATGCTGACGACGAGAACAGGCAACCAGTTTCGGCCAAGCTTTTTCGCAAAAAGCTTCAATCCACTCTCGCCTTTCATGACTGCCATTTCAGCACACTTTCCACTTTCACCTGACAGCGCATCGGAGTCTCATAGGCCAGCTTCATGACAGAGATTCATCATCGCGTATTTTCCACAGCGTATATGCGCAAAATCTGCGCCGCAATCGTCACTGCGGTAGCACTCCGGCTAACCAATCCTCTTTCACTTGAATTATGCGGGTGGATATGAACTCATTGGCAGCGAGTTGCCTTTACACAACAACATCAGGAGGAAAGCATGGGCGAAGAAACGAAGAAGCGATCGGTGGAGATCACCATTGGCGGCAAGCTGCGCAGCTTCGACATCGACGATCCGGTTCTTCCCGACTGGGTGGAGGAAAAAAAGCTTTCCGCCGGAGATTTTCCTTACGACAAAAAGATGAAGCGGGAGGAATACGACGCCACCCTCGAGGCGCTGCAGGTTGAGCTGGTCAAGGTGCAGTTCTGGCTGCAGGCCACCGGCAAACGGGTGATGGCAGTCTTCGAAGGACGCGATGCCGCCGGAAAGGGCGGCGCGATCTTTGCGGCCCACGCTTACCTCAACCCCCGCTATGCCCGTGTCGTGGCGCTGACCAAACCAACCGAGACCGAGCGTGGCCAATGGTATTTCCAGCGCTATATCTCGCATTTCCCGACGGCTGGAGAATTCGTCCTCTTCGACCGTTCCTGGTATAACCGCGCCGGGGTGGAGCCTGTTATGGGCTTCTGCACCCCGGAAGAGCACAAACGCTTTCTCAAGGAAACACCACGCCTCGAAAAGATGCTGGTCCATGAGGGTGTTCATCTGTTCAAGTTCTGGCTTGATATCGGCCGCGAAACGCAGATCGAGCGCTTCCATGACCGTCGCCACAGCCCGCTGAAATGCTGGAAGCTTTCCGACATGGATATCGCCGCGCTGACGAAGTGGGACGACTACACACAAAAGCGCGACGAGATGCTGGAAAAGACCCACACCGATGTCGCCCCGTGGACGGTGGTGCGCGCCAACGACAAACGCCGTGCGAGGGTGAACCTCATTCGCCACATCCTCAATACGCTTGACTACGACGGCAAGGACAAAAAGGCGATTGGCGAAATCGACGACAAGATCCTGGGATCAGGACCGGGTTTTCTGAAATAAGACTGGGAGACGTCAACAAGCGCCCCGGCTGCGGCGCTTGTTCCCTCTTCTTGCTGGATTCTTACTGACCCGGCAAAATGCGCACGGAGTAAAGGTTCACCGGGCGGGCATTGCCATCGATATCGCTGTTGATGAAGATCTTGCCGGGCGCATTCGGGGCAAGCGAACGCTCGAACGTCGTGTTCAGCAGCATATCCGCACGCTCGGCGGTGGCCGTGAAACGGTGACGGGAGCAATCGCCCAACGTGGCGAAATCGCATGCTACGGAAACCTGCGTTTGCCGATCGCTGGAGGATTGCAGCGTGATCGAGATGGTCGAGGATTTACCCGCCATGTCGCGCATCACTTCCACCGGAACCTCGACGCTGATTGCGCCGTCCTGAGAGACGCTTCTCGACGTCACCCGTATCGCCTTGCCGGCGGGTGTGGCGATGTTCTCGACATTGGCGCGGGGGCCTGCCGAAACTCCGGAACTGCCGCGCTCCGCATTAAATACTTCCACCCAGTCGTCAGAAAAACCGCGGCCGGCGGAAAGGCTCGGCGCGGGCTCAGTACCGTTGAAGTCCTCCGCCTGGACTTGTGCCGGCGGATTGGGCACGCTGGTATCGCGCTGCTCCGGCGTGAGCAGCAGGCCGGAGGAATAGACCCACCAGGCGCCGAAACCAACAAAGGCAAGCAGTGTCACGAGCATGAAAAGGCGGGCGAAAAGTCCGCGACGCTTGCGGCGGCCAACGGCACCTTCCGGACGAAACGCGAGCGAGGCGTCACCTGCGCTGGAGCCTCTTCTTGGCGGTTTTCCATTGCGACGTCCAGCACTCAGCGGTTCCGGAGCCGCAGCGGCGCCCGGCTGCACATCGCGCGTTTCGCCACGCAATTCCGGCTCGACGGCCATATCGTCGTGATGCTGCGATTGTGAAAAGGGATCGACCGAGGGGCCGTCATTCGCCGCACTTTCCGGCACAGGCGGCCGCAACTGCTGCTCCACCCTGTCCAGAAGACGATTCCGCTCTTCATTCTCTATAACATGGATCAGGCTTTCGAGCCGCTGGCGCTGCTGGCCCACAATCTGCGGGTCGTCTATGCCCTGCTTGCGCAGGCCCGCTTCCAGTGCCTGACGGGACGATTGGTAAATTCGTGCACGAACTTCGGCGTTCGATCTGTCCGATTTTTCCAGAGCATTTCTGATTGCCGTTTCCAGTCCGCTCACGACCGATCCTTATTCTACTGCTCTTCGCAAAAAATATGTGGCAGTGCGCCATTGGTTTACGATTCGGTAACGGCTATGCCGCGCCTCCGCAAGCATCGTTTGCGATAAAGACCGGATTGCCTTGGGGAAAATCGATCCATTGTGGCGCTGCGAGCGCAGGTCTGCCGGGCCAGTACGACGCTGTTTTCGCTTTCAATCCGCCGCCGAACACGATATTGACTTACGTGCGCGTAAACGTAATCCGTGGGAGGAGACATGCTGCCGTCCGTGCTGAAAGACAATCTGCGTCTTCCGGTCATAGCGTCACCGCTATTCATTATTTCGCATCCGCAATTGACGCTGGCGCAATGCAAGGCGGGTGTCATCGGCGCTTTCCCGGCGCTGAATGCGCGGCCCGAAAGCCAGCTGGACGAATGGCTGGCAATGATCACCGAGGAGCTGGCCGCCCACAACAGGGCCAACCCCGAGCGCCCGGCCGCTCCTTTCGCCGTCAACCAGATCGTACATATGTCCAACCGGCGGCTGGAACACGATCTCGGCCTCTGCGTCAAATACAAGGTGCCGGTGGTGATTTCCTCGCTTGGTGCAGTACCGGAAGTCAATGCGGCCGTGCATTCCTATGGCGGTATCGTGCTGCATGATGTCATCAACGATCGCCACGCCCGCTCCGCCATCCGCAAGGGCGCGGACGGGCTGATTGCAGTGGCAACGGGTGCCGGCGGACATGCGGGCACGCTTTCGCCCTTCGCCCTGGTTCAGGAAATCCGCGAATGGTTTGATGGCCCCCTGCTGCTGGCTGGCGCCATCGCCAATGGCGGCTCCATCCTTGCGGCGCAGGCCATGGGCGCGGATATGGCCTATATAGGCTCCCCCTTCATCGCGACGCAGGAAGCCCGGGCCTCCGACGCTTACAAGCAGGCGATCGTGGAGGCACAGGCCAAGGACATCGTTTATTCGAACTATTTCACGGGCGTACACGGCAACTACCTGAAAAGCTCGATCGTCGCCTCAGGCATGGACCCCGACAACCTGCCGGAAGCGGACCCTTCCAAGATGGACTTCGAAACCGCCACCGGCGGAGCAAAGGCCTGGAAGGATATATGGGGCGCCGGACAAGGCATCGGCGCGGTCAAGGTGGTGGAGCCGGTGGCTGACCTCGTCGATCGGCTGGTACGCGAGTATGAGGCAGCCAGACAGCGCATCTGCGCGAGAGGCTGAGGCCACCTATAAACAACGGGCAGGCAAAGCTTTTTTTCGGATTTTTCGAAACCCGCGCATTCAAGGCTTGAAATCCGTCAGCATTGCCTGTATCAGCCCGCCATGAAGCTGATCCGTAACAAACGGGTCACAATCGGGCCGCTTTAGCTCAGTTGGTAGAGCACGTCATTCGTAATGACGGGGTCACGTGTTCGAGTCACGTAAGCGGCACCATTTCTTCCCAAAAAATTCATTTCCGACATTGAGTTGTCTTTGGCGCGGCGTTGTCCACTGGCGGAAATCGTCATTTGGCGCTGCTGCTGCAATAATAAACCTTTGAAACCAAACGGGCCTCCGCACGTTGAGCAGCAAGTCGCAATCAAATGGAAAGCTTGCCATCGTGGATGTCCTTCGTATTCTTATCGCCATCATCCTTCCGCCGGTTGGCGTGTTTCTCCAGGTCGGACTTGGCCTGCATTTCTGGTTGAATATCCTGCTCACGCTTTGCGGTTACATTCCCGGCATCATTCACGCGATCTGGGTGATCTTGCGCAAATGAGATTTGCGCGGCATATGACGGGACAACCATCAGATGCGCACAATATTTTAGTACGTGATTAAATTCGTAATTCCGACTGGAACCTCATCTTCTCCCTCACGTTATGGTGATGACACCAGCTAAGGAGAAAATCATGAACCAGATCATCTACATCGTGGGCCTCGTCGTCATCGTTCTGGCGATTCTGTCGTTTTTCGGCTTTCGTTGATCACCGTTGTCAATTCGATCGCTTGCGCTTATTCTAATCAGCGGTGACACACGGCTGCGTTCATGGGTTGCTTTGCTGTCGGGTGTATTTCGGGATCGCGTTGCTCTGGGAGGTGCACGATGAAGAACGAGAGATGGACAGAGCCTGTCGAGGTCAATCTCGAGGCGAAGGGCAAAAGCGTTATCGCCGGCCCGTTCGAGGCACTGATGTTATTGACGGAAGGCTGGCCCAAAATTCGCGGATTGAGTTTCGTGAGAGCCAGAAGCGCCTGCCGCGCTGCGCTTGATGGACGCAAATCGCCGGAGGAAGCGCGCAAGTGCTTTACCGATGCGGTTTCCGAGATGCAGAAAAATCCGCACTGACCATATTCAGACGACAAATGGCCCCTCGAAAGGGGCCATTTTCATGCTTGCTATATTTCGTTCGATCTACATCCAGTAAGGTGCGACGCCGTAGTAGTCGTAAACCTTGCGGTCTCGAGCATGCAGCAGGTCATCATCGTCCAGGTTGGCGAAGTGAGGCGCATTTTCGATCTGCTCTTTGGTAAGATCGATGCGATAGCCGTCAAGCTCTTCGTCATAATGCAACTTTTCCCACGGCAGCGGATAATAGTCGTCGCCGATTCCGAAAAAGCCACCGAAGCTCAAAACCGCATAAGCGACACGGCCGCCGCGTTTTTCCAGAATGATACGCTGGATCGAGCCGATATGCTTGCCATCGGCGCCATAGACGCGCGTGCCTTCAACCTTGTCGCTGGCGATCAGGCTCGGTGTATCCTTGACGTAAGGGTCCTGCCCGGCACGGGGTTCTTGATGCAACATAACGTCTTTCCTCCTTGGTTTTTCCTCGTGAGTATTACGCCTGGTAAACCCCTCCGCCGGAAATTCGTTCCGAAGCTTTTCGCGCGCTGCGGACTGAAGACGCGGATCAGGAGGCGCGGAAAAAGCCCTATTGGCGGATTTTTTGCCATACGGAAGGAGAAACGCCGACCATTTTACGGAAGACGCGGGAAAAATGCGCCTGATCCGAAAACCCGGCTGCGATGGCGATGTCGGTCAGCGCCATGTCGGTTCGCATCATCAGGTCCTTGACCCGATCGATACGCGCCTGCATCTGCCATTGATGCGGCGGTACGCCTGTCGACGCCTTAAAGGCGTGGCTGAAATGGGATTGCGACAGGTTGGTGAGTTCTGCCAGTTCCTCCAGCCTTATCGACCGCAGGCAATGTTCGCGAATGTAATCGGTCGCCGCTCTCAACTGCCAGGAGGCCAGCTTGCTGCGTTTTTTGACCGGCTCCCGCTTCACCTTGAGGAAATCCGTCAACAGCGCCAGCACGAGGCTTTCGCCGTATAGATCGTGCAAAGGGTCTGGATTATCACATTCGGCGGCGATCAGCCGCGCAAGCACCAGCAGGCGCTCATCCTCGAACATCAGGTGCGGATCGAGCAATCCGTGCGGATCGAACCCCTGCACCAGCCGCGCCCCCAGCAATCCCGCATCGAAGTGCAGATCGAGATGGCGCACGAAGGAAACATTGCTGAGTTCCGCATGTACGTCCAGGTCGGCCGGTACGAAGGAAATGCGGTTCGCTTCGGATGACGCGTAATTGTCGCGGCGGCTACGATTCATCATGAACCGCCCATCATCCGTCCCATCCATATCAAGCAGGAAAACGAAACGCGGGTCCTTGCCGACATAGCGGCCACCCGCCTTCGATGCGCAACGCACGTCCCAGAGATCGGCGACGATGCCGTTCCACACCCGCGAGCGTGGGCCGCCGATGACGGCAAAGCCCTCGATCTCATTTTCCATCCGAACGCGGAAAGCCATGGCCTCTCGATCCCGCAAGGCGCAAAGGCGCCCCTATAAACATGATAAGATTATTCATATTTATAGGGGCAAACTATTTTCCCCGCAACTGCCAGCTACCCGTTACCACTTCTTGGAAAGCTTGAAGGTGATGGTGCGGCTGTCACCCCAGCCGCAAACCGAGACGCCGGCGCAACTCTTGACGTATTCCTTGTCGAAGACATTCGCAACGTTGACGGATGCCGTCCAGTCGTTCTTCTCGTAGCGGATCGCGGCATCGAAGACCGCAGCATCCGGAACACGCAGCGTGTTTGCCGCATCTGCCCAGGACTTGCCCTGATAACGCACGCCGCCGCCAATGCTGAGGCCTTCAAACGTATCATCGGTGAAGGCGTAATCCACCCAAAGCGACGCGGTGTGAGCAGGCACGATCCACGGCGATTTGCCGATCAGGTTAGGATTGGCGTCCTTGGTGATATCGAGATCGGTATAGGAATAGGAGGCGATGGTTTTCCAGTTGTCGGTGAGATTGGCCTTCGCCTCCAGCTCGAAGCCGGTGGACTCCACCTGTCCGAACTGGCCGCTCGTCGTTACGCCGCCGGCGGTATAGGAAACGATGGCGTTGTCCTTCACAAGCTTGAAGACAGAGGCGGTGATGCTGCCATCGAAGAAGGTCGGCTCGTATTTGATACCGGCCTCGAACTGATGTCCTTCCTCGGGTACGGCGGAGCTGCCATCCGCAAGTGTATCGATGAGCGGATTGAAGAAGGTGGCCGCCGAGACATAGGGCGTCAGGCCATTGTCGAATTCATAGGCAAGACCGGCGCGACCGCTCAGCGCATCGTCATTTGAGCGGCGAGACACACCCGCTGGCAGCCTGTTGTTCAGTTCGGTATCGACGTAATCGTAGCGCCCGTTCAGCGTTACCAGCCAGCCATCGCCGAAACGCAGCTGATCCTGTGCATAGATGCCGATCTGCTGCTGCGTCACGACGTTATTGGCGTAGACGAAATTCGTTCCCTGCGTCGAACCATAGACCGGTTTGAGCGCACCGATCGCATTCGATCCGCAGCACGCCTGCACCTGATCCAGCTTGTAGTATTTATAATCGAGACCGAAGAGCAGCGAATGGCTGACAGCACCGGTATCGAACTGGCCTTCGACGCGGTTGTCGACGCCGAAACTGTCGACCTTCGACAGGCCGTCATAACCAAAGCGGGTCAGCATATAGTCATTGGTGGTGGCATCGAGGATTGGCTGGCCATTGGCGTCAGTATTGGCCCAGCCGCCCGCATAGGGTCCGGTTTCATGCTTGTAGAGGTGGCCGTAGCGTGCGTTCTGGCTGATCTTCCAGCCATTGTCGAATTCGTGGCTGACTTCGTAACCCACCATGGACTGGTAGACGCGACCATTGTCGATATCAGGCTCGCCATAAAAGGCCTTGCGGTCGAGCTTGCCGAAAGGTGCGTCAACCACAGTGCCTACATAGGGCAGGAAGCCATTGCCGACATGGACCTGATCCAGCGCCGAGAAATAGCCGTAGAGCGTGGCACTGGTCTGAGCATCCGGCTCGAAGGTGATCTGCGGCATGATGAAGCCACGCAGATCCTCGGAGTAGTCGGTGTAATTATCGCCGCCCGAGACCTTGCCAGTGACGCGGTATTTCCACACACCCTCACCATCGATCTTGTCGCCGAGATCGAAACCGAAGAAAGCATTGCCGAAATTGTTGATGCCGATTTCCGTTTCGCGGACCGGCTCATCCTGCGGGCGCTTGCGAACCATCTGCACGATGCCGCCGGGATTGGCGCCGCCGTAGAGCACCGAAGCCGGTCCCTTCAGCACCTCCACCCGCTCCAAACCATAGGCATCCATCTGGAAACCGCCGAAACCGTAGCTGAACAGGTTCAGCCCATCCAGAAACACGCCGGTCTGGGTTGCCTGGAAACCGCGAATGTAAAACCAGTCCGTATCCGGATCGGTGCCGAAAGGTTCCGCCGTTACGCCGGGCGTGTAGCGCAGTACCTCGTCGATCTTGGTCACGACACCGCGGTCATCCATTTCCTTGCGGCCGACGACCGATACGGACTGAGGAATGTCCTTCGTTTCCGTCTCAGTTTTCGAACCCGTCGGGCTTTTCTTCGCAACGTACCCCCGGACCGGACCAGTGGCGTTTTCCGCGCCCTGCCCCTCGACGGTAATCTCACGCAGGACGGTCGTCTGCTGTGCGTGACCTACCAATGGCGCCATCAAAACAATGGCAGCCGTTCCCAAAGCCAGGCGGCCCAAAAACATCTCATGCAAATTTTTCAAGATATGCCCCGAAACAGATCACGGCCGACGTTTATATACGGCAGGCCGCAGCACCTCAATTAAGCTGAGTATTTACATCAGGATTAAGGCCGGATGCTTGTCGTTTTCTGGGGAGATTTGAAGCTTATTGGCTTCTCGCACAGTTTTGCGCCTGTCATTTATGGTGCAGGCGTCAGCTCTTGCGCCGCCCGATCCTTGCAAGCTGCATGACCGGCAGGATGCCGACGACGACAATCGCCAGTGCCGCAATCGACGCTTCCTCATAGGTGCCACGCGCCGCCTCACCGTAAAGATGGGTCGCGAAAGTCTCGAAATTCAGCGGCCGTAACAGGAGTGTGGCGGGAAGTTCCTTGACGCAATCGACGAAGATCAGCAAGGCGGCGGCGGCCAGCGATGCCTTTGAAAGCGGCAGATGGATCTGTCTGAATGTCTGTGTTGCGGATCGTCCCAGTGTTCGCGAGGCGTGATCGAAGGATTGCGGGATACGACTCAGGCCGGCATCGACGCCGCCAGCCGCAATGGTGAGGAACCGCGCCGAATAGGCGTAAATCAGGGCCGCACCGCTGCCGATGAAAATGAGGCCGGTGGATATGCCGAACCAGTCGCGCATGGTCTGGTCGACAAACCGGTCGAAGCCGCCAAGCGCAATCAGTACACCTATGGCGATGACCGTGCCGGGGGCCGCGTAACCTACCGTGGAAAGCCGGTAGGACCAGAGCGAGAGGCGTCCCGGAGCAAGGCGCATCGCGTAAGCGACCGCAAGGCCGAGGACGAGGGTGATCGCCGTCGCCAGTCCGGCAAAGAGGATGGTATTCAGAGCCTCATCGGCAAAACGGGACGACAGTCCGCTGAACCGGAAACGCTTCCATGCCTCGGTGACGAGATAGCTTGCCGGCGCCACGAAGCCGATCAGAACCGGCAGGCTGCCGAGCGCAAAGGCACCGCAAGCTTTAAGACCGGTGAGACGCACAGGCTCCAGTTCCCTGCTTTTCTGCGCCGACACGGTATAACGCTGCTTGCGCCGCGCCCATCGTTCAAATGCCACGAGGGCAACCACGATGAATAACATGGAAAGCGCGATCTGCGCCGCACCGGGCAGGTCGGATTTCGTGACCCATGTGGTATAGACCGAAACGGTGAGAGTTCGGACACCAAGGAATTCCGATGCGCCGATATCGTTCAGCGCTTCCATCAGGGCAAGGCTGATGCCGACCGCGACGGCCGGGCGCGCCAAAGGCACCGCAACCTTGAAGAAAGCCGCGCGTCTGGAAACGCCAAGCGTGCGTGCCGCTTCAAGCAGGTTGCCCGCCTGCGTGAGGAACATGGCGCGCACGGGAATATAGACATAGGGAAACAGCACGAAACCGAGCAGGATGATGCAGCCCGTCATGGACCTTATGTCCGGCAGGCGGAATTCACGCGGGCTGGAATAGCCCAGCAGCCAGCGGATCGCCCCCTGCACCGGCCCGATCGGATGCAGGATATCGAGATAGGCGTAAGCGACGATATAGGTGGGCATGGCGAGCGGCAGCAGCAGCGCCCATTCCAGTATTTTGCGGCCGGGAAAATCATAGGCCGTAACCAGCCAGGCGGCAAATGTGCCGATAACACCGGCCAGCAACCCGACGCCGAGCATCAGAACTGCGGTATCCGGCAAAGCCGTCAAAATCACGCTGGAACCGAGATGGGACCACAGGCCATCGGACCCCTGCACCGCCTGCGAGACGAGTGCCAGAACCGGCAGCATGGCGCCACAGACCGCTGCCAGAGACAGGCTCAGCCACCAGAAGGAGGATGAAAACCTTGGTCTTGCGCGGGGCATCAATGGCTGGACGGCGTCTGGATTCATGAGCTTCTTGAAAATACAGGGAAAGGCGCCCGCGGATGCGAACGCCTTCCAACTTGTTGTCGCCAATTGGCCTTTACTGGTCGAAACCGACCTTGTCGACCAGCTCGCTCGCCTGTTTGCGATGAGAGACGATCTCCGTCAGCGACTTGTTGTCAACCTTCAGGGTGCCGAAGGAGGCAACGATGTCGTTGAGTGCAGCGCCCTGCCTGACCGGATATTCGAAGTTGGCTTCGGCATAGATCTTCTGGGCTTCGTCCGAAACAAGGTATTCCAGAAGCTTGACGGCTTCGGCCTTGTTCGGAGCGTTCTTGGCAACAGCCGCACCGCTGATGTTGACCTGCGTGCCACCATTCTTGAACGTCGGCAGAACGACCTTGATCGCTTCGCCCCACTTCACCTGCTCCTCGCCGCCCTTGCCCGAGCGCATCAGGCCGACATAATAGGAGTTGGCGATGCCGATATCGCAAATGCCGCCGAGGATATCCTTGGCAACGTCACGGTCGCCGCCGCCTGCCTTGCGGGCCAGGTTTTCCTTGACGCCGGCAAGCCACTTTTCGGTGTCCGCTGCGCCATAGTGAGCGATGTAGTCGGCAAAGAGAGCCGTATTATAGGGATGCTGGCCGGCACGAATGCAGATCTTGCCCTTCCACTTCGCATCTGCCAGGTCTTCATAGTTGAAGGAGGCAAGGTCGAGATCCTTCGCCGCATAGAGAACGCGGGCACGCATGGAAAGTGCGAACCAGTGGCCCTTGGCGTCGCGAAGTTCCGCCGGAATAGCCTTGTTCAGGGTTTCGGATTCAACCGGCTGAGTAACACCCTTTTCCGCGAGATCGACGAGATTGCCGGCATCCACCGTCATCAGCACGTCGGCAGGTGAGCTTGCGCCCTCGCTCAGAACGCGCTCTGCAAGGCCATCCTTGAGGAATACGGTGTTGACCTTGACACCGCTGGAGGCCGTGAAGGATTCCAGCAGGGGCTGGATCAGGGCCGGCTCTCTCGTGGTGTAGATGTTCAGTTCAGCAGCGCTGACTGATCCCGCTGCAAAAGTGACCGTGCTGGCAAGCAGGGCAAGTTTGGCAAATTTCGTCATGGTGTGTCTCCCTCTTCGATGGCGCAATATAGGGGGAGCAAACATCATACATGACGTATCAAATCAAGTTTTATTTGGCCGTTTTCAGGAGGGTTTCGATCACCAACAGTTGAAAATGGAGCGAAAATAAACATGCAAATCCGCTCATTCAACTTCAGGTAAATATCAGGACACCCTTCGGATCGATGCCGAAGCGCACGGCCTTGGTCTTGGCGGGTGTGCGCTGCATCGTCCTGACGCGCAGGTCGGCTGGAAGGCCGGGAACGGCTATGCCGAGTTGTTCGATCTCGCCGAGGAACACACGACTTGATATTTCGCCGGCAATCCCGTCTTTCGCAGCGCTGTCCTCGATGATCGAAATCGCATTGGGGCGAACATAGGCGGTGGCGGCAAGACCTTCCGCCAGACCGGACGCATCGCCCAGAGGCCCGAGCGGCGTTTCCACCCGCCCCTCCCTCACCCTGCCCTCGATCTTGTTGAAGGCGCAGAAAAAATCGGCGGCGTAGCGGCTTTTGGGATGATCGTGGATTTCGTAGCCCGTGCCGCTCTGGACGATACGACCGCGCTGCATCAGCACCACACGATCGCCGGCGGAAAGCGCTTCTTCCGGATCATGGGTGACCATGATCGCCGTCGTGCCCAGTTGCCGCAGGACGCCCAGCGTTTCCTCGCGCACAGTGTCGCGCAATCCCCGGTCCAGATTGGAAAAGGGCTCATCCATCAACAGCAGGCCCGGTTGCGGGGCAAGGGCGCGGGCGAGGGCTACGCGCTGCTGCTCACCGCCCGAAAGCGTGTGGGGATAGCGCTTGGCCAACTCCTGCAGATGAACGTGCTCGATCATCTCCGCAGCCCGGCGGCGGGCCTCGGCTTTTGGCAATGACCTGAGACCAAACATCACATTCTGTTCGACGGTGAGATGCGGGAAGAGCGCATAATCCTGAAAGACGAAACCGATATTGCGCTTTTCCGGTTCCACGAAACCAGCCGGACCAGCAACGACTGCGCCATTCACACAAACGCTGCCATGATCCGGCGTTTCCACACCCGCTATAATGCGCAGCAGGGTCGATTTTCCACAGCCGGAACGTCCCACCAGACAAATGATTTCGCCGCGTTCGACGGTCAGATCGATATCGGACAATACATCCGTATCGCCGAATCTTTTTCCGACCGATTTCAGTTCAAGCGCTGCGTTGCCTGCCATTTCCAATCCTGCCCTGCTTTGCGAATTATGTTGATCGCTCAAATCAGGATTAAAGTCAAAAGGCGGGGGAAATAGGTTTCCACTCACGAGGTTGCGAGATGTTCGGCAGGAATATTGACGTTTACGTTAGAGTTAAATAGGCTTTGCCGATACGATGGACGTCAGGTGATTAGACGTCTATCATTCGTCATCGGGGAGCGGAGGAGCAGTCGATCCGGTGACGCCACATGCGGTTCCCTCAATCCGGCCATTACGCCGGTTGATTGGGGGTCTCATGATGATCAGGCAGCTTATAGCGCCTTTCATGCGTTCCATCGAACGCACGGCGCGACAGAGACTCTGGGAGGAGAAGCATGAGTGAATTGTCCCTGGGACATCCGGAAAACGTCAGCGCAGAGAAGCGCTGGCTGGCATCCTACCCGCCGGGCGTACCTTCCGAAATCCCCGCATCCGCCAATACCTCCCTTGTCGAACTTCTCGAAAAGAGCTGCGCGAAATTTGCCGACAGGAAGGCCTTTTCCAGCATGGGAAAGTCCCTGACCTACCGGGATCTGGATATTGAAACCCGCGCGGTGGCCGCATGGCTGCAATCCAGAGGGCTAGAAAAAGGCGACCGGGTTGCGGTGATGATGCCGAATATCCTGCAGAACCCCGTCGCCGTATACGGAATTTTGCGGGCAGGCATGATCGTGGTCAACGTCAATCCGCTCTATACGCCGCGCGAGCTGGAACACCAGCTGAAGGATTCCGGCTCAAAAGCGCTTTTCGTACTGGAGAATTTCGCCCATGTGGCGCAGCAGGCGGTGCCGAAAACCGCCGTCAGACATGTGGTCGTTGCAGCCATGGGTGATCTCCTCGGCCTCAAGGGACATATCGTCAATCTTGTGGTTCGCAAGGTGAAGAAACTGGTGCCGGCCTACGCTATTCCCGGCTCCATCAGCTTCAAGGCCGTGTTGAAGGAAGGTCAGGGTTTTTCCCTGAAGGCGGTCCGCCTCCTGCCGCAGGATATCGCATTCCTGCAATATACCGGCGGAACGACGGGCATTTCCAAAGGTGCGATCCTCACCCACGCCAATCTTCTGGCCAACAAGGCCCAGATAAGCCTGTGGCTGGATGCCGCTTTCACCCAACGCAAGGACCGTCCAGAAGTCCTCAACTTCATCTGCGCGCTGCCCCTGTGCCACATCTTTGCGCTGACAGTGAATTCGCTGATGGGCATTGCGCTTGGCGGCCATAACCTACTGATCGCCAATCCACGCGATATTCCCGGCTTCGTGAAAGAGTTGTCGCATTATCGACCGCATATTTTTCCGGGTATCAATACGCTGTTCAACGCGCTGATGAACAATGAGGATTTCCGCAAGCTCGATCTGTCCTCGCTCATTCTCGTTCTCGGCGGCGGCATGGCGGTGCAGCGGCCGGTGGCCGAGCGTTGGCTTTCCATGGTCGGTTGCCCGATCGCCGAAGGTTACGGGCTATCGGAAACATCGCCCGTTGCCACCGTTAACAGACTCGATGCCACGGAATTCAGCGGCACCATCGGCCTGCCAATTTCCTCTACGGAAATCGACATTCGCGACGAGGAAGGCAAAAGCCTGCCGACCGGCGAGGTCGGCGAGATCTGCATTCGCGGGCCGCAGGTCATGGCCGGTTACTGGCAGAGGCCGGATGAAACCGCGAAAGCAATGACCGAAGACGGCTTCTTCCGTTCAGGCGACATGGGCTTCATGGACGAGCGCGGCTATACCAAGATCGTCGACCGCAAGAAGGACATGATCCTCGTTTCCGGTTTCAACGTCTATCCGAACGAGATCGAGGAAGTGGCCGCCAGCCATCCCGGCGTGCTGGAATGCGCGGCAATCGGGGTTCCCGACGAACATTCCGGCGAGACCGTCAAGCTTTTCGTCGTCAAGAAGGATCAGTCGCTGACGGAAGCGGAACTCAAGGCCTTCTGCGCCAAAAGCCTGACAAACTACAAACGGCCGAAAATCATCGAGTTCCGAACGGAGCTGCCGAAATCGAACGTCGGCAAGATCTTGCGGCGTGAGTTGCGCAATCTGAACTGAAGGACGAGAGCCGGGTAACCGGCTCTTTTCTTTTCTCCCAGTCCATTTCTTTTACCGAAGTCGCCTTGATTTGGTCGCCTGAAAAAGAATAGTTTCCTCATCCTTCCAGGAAGCCGAGGAGCACGAGATGCAGGCCACCATCGAAAAACTGAAAGCAACGGCAAGCAGCACAGCCGCAACCGATCTGCGCGCTGCTTTTGCGGCCGACGACAAACGATTCAGCCGTTTCAGCGCCAAATTCGATGACCTGCTGATGGACTATTCCAAATGCGCAGTTAATGACGAAATCGTCACGCTTCTCGAACAGCTGGCGCGCGACGGTGGCGTCGAGGCAAAGCGCGAGGAGATGTTCTCCGGCAAGGCGATCAATTTCACCGAAGATCGTGCCGTGTTGCACACCGGATTGCGCAATCGCTCCAACACGCCGGTTCTCGTTGACGGCAAGGATGTGATGCCGGATGTGAACGCCGTTCTTACCGCCATGGGCAAGTTTGCCGACGCCATTCGCTCCGGTTCCCTGAAAGGTGCGACCGGCAAGAAGATCACCGACATCATCAATATCGGCATCGGCGGCTCCGATCTCGGCCCCGTCATGGCGACGCTGGCGCTTGCGCCTTTCCATGATGGTCCGCGTGCGCATTTCGTCTCCAATATTGATGGCGCGCATATTGCCGACACGCTGAAGCTCGTTGATCCCGAGACCTCGCTCTTCATCGTCGCCTCCAAAACCTTCACCACAATCGAAACGATGACGAATGCCGCGACCGCGCGCCGTTTCATTGCCGAAAAGCTGGGTGAAGAGGCTGTGAAGCACCATTTCGCCGCCGTTTCGACAGCATTGGAAAAGGTTGCCGCCTTCGGCATCGAGAGCGATCGCATCTTCGGTTTCTGGGACTGGGTTGGCGGACGTTATTCGATCTGGTCGGCTATCGGCCTGCCGCTGATGATCGCCATCGGGCCGGAGAATTTCGGAAAGTTTCTGGATGGCGCGCATGCCATGGACAAGCATTTCCGCGAGGCGCCGATCCGTGAAAACCTGCCGATGCTGCTCGGTCTCATCGGATTTTATCACCGCAACGTGCTGAACTATTCCACGCGGGCGATCCTGCCCTATGACCAGCGCCTGTCGCGTTTCCCTGCCTATCTGCAGCAACTCGACATGGAATCGAACGGCAAGGGCGTGACGATCGACGGGACACCTGTCGAAGGCCAGTCCGGCCCGGTCGTCTGGGGCGAACCCGGCACCAATGGCCAGCACGCCTTCTACCAGCTCATCCACCAGGGCACGAGCGTCATTCCGGCGGAATTCATGATCGCCGCCAACGGTTTCGAACCGGAACTGCGCCATCAGCACCAGCTTCTCATCGCCAATTGCCTGGCGCAGTCGGAAGCCCTGATGAAGGGCCGCACGCTGGCCGAAGCGAAAGCCCAGCTCACCTCCAAGGGCATGGAAGACAGCCAAGCCGATTTCATCGCGCCGCACCGCGTTTTCACCGGCAACCGCCCGTCCATTACCTTCGTCTACGACAAGCTGACGCCATTTGCGCTTGGCCGTCTGATCGCGCTCTACGAACACCGCGTCTTCGTGGAAGGCGTGCTGTTCCGCATCAACTCCTTCGACCAGTGGGGCGTGGAGCTTGGCAAGGAACTGGCGACCGGCCTGCTTCCCGTCGTTGAAGGCAAGGAAAGTGCAGCCGGCCATGACAGCTCGACACAGGGTCTGGTGAAGGCGCTGTCGGGACTGGCGGGGTAAAATTCTTGCTCCCTTGATAATTACGAAAGCCGGAAGGAAACTTCCGGCTTTTTCAATTCAGCATCGATGGAACGCCGATTGGAGGCACATATGGCACTGCAGCAAGGCAAGGATTTTCTGGCGTTTCATGACCTGCCTGAAGATGCGGTGCTGTCGATCATAGACCGTGCAGGCAGTCTGGCGCATGACTGGTCAAAGGGCACGATGCCACAGCTGCTCAAGGGAAAACGCATCGGGCTGATCGTCGACGACACCGGTTGGCGCAACACCGCCGCCTTCGATCTCGGCATTCAGGCCATGGGCGGTATTTGTGTCACCGTCCCGATCAGCTTTAATGGCCGCGAAGAAATCGCCGACCTGGCGGGCTATCTCGACAACTGGTTCGATCTAGTCATTATCCGCACGAAAGAACTCTCGACCCTCCGGGCGCTTGCGGGCGAAATGCGCGCACCCGTCATAAACGCGCGGACCAAGTCCAATCATCCCTGCGAGACGCTTGGCGATCTTGCCCACATCAAAAGCTTGAGAGGCCGGGTCGACGGTCTCAAGATCGTCGGCGTCGCGCCGGATGCCAATATTTTGCGCTCGTGGGTCGAGGCCTCGATGTCCCTGCCAATTCAGGTCACACAAGTTTACCCCGAACAATGGCACGTCACCGATGCTGCGCTCATCAACCCGAATTTCCGGGCCAGCTCTGATATGGCGGAGTTGCTGGACGCGGATGTGGTCATTACCGATTCGTGGCCCGCCGGTTCGGATCATATCCTGATCGACTACCGCATATCCGCATCCCTTCTCGACAGGATGCAGCCCGAGGTGGTCTTTTTACCCTGCCCACCGGTCGCCCGTGGTCAGGAAGTGACGGCAGATGCAATGTCGCATCCGGCCTGTCAAAGCCGGCCCGCAAAAGCATTTCTTCTGCACGCGCAGAATGCCCTGATGGAATTTCTCCTCGCCTGAGACGGCGCCGGTCGCCTCAGATATACAGCGCCGCCATCTTGCGCCAGGCGCCTGCACGATGAGCACGCCCCTCCCAGACATGCAACTGATGCCCTATCTGCTTGTCATTAAGAACGCGGCTCAGGTGATGGTTGTTGTCCAAAAACGGATCGGCATCGCCGATGGTGAAAACCATGTCGATGCGGCGGAGGTTTTCAAGCCGCCAGCCGCAGGCGAGGTCCGGCAGAAAGTGGCTCGGCATGTGGAAATACACATCGTCATCGTAGTAACCGTCGAACAGATCGCCGAAGGTTTCCACCTTCATCGTCAGATCGTAGCGGCCGGAAAAGGCGACGAGCTTGCGGAAAAGATGTGGGTGACGAAAGACGAGGCTGGCGGCCTGAAACGCGCCGAGACTGCAGCCCTGCACGATGGTATCACCATGCGGGTTTTTCTTAGCCATCAGCGGCAGCACTTCATTGAGAATATAATCTTCGAAGGCGGCATGGCGGCGAATGCGCTCGGCCGGGTGATTATAGGCCGCATAAAAGGTCTCTTTGGCCAGCCCCTCGATACAATAGAGCTGAAGATGACCGGCCTCCACTTTATCGGCCAGACTGTCGACAAGGCCAAGTTCCTCATATTCGAAGAAGCGCCCGTCGCGTGTGGGAAACATCAGCACCTTGGCGCCAGAATGACCGAATATCAACAGCTCCATATCACGATGAAGCCTTTGACTATACCAGCGGAGATATTCGCGTTTCATGGCACCTTGAAAAACTGTCTGACCTTGTCCCTGTGGACCGCATCTTGGGATGCACTGTCAGCGTATTCGAAATGTCCCGCGTCTAGGATGAAGATTTCATTAAATTTTGAGAACGGCAGGGCATTGGCAACCGCAAACTGGCACGGCGGCGCCACCGCCGGATCGAACAGGGCGGGCGCGACCAGCATCGGCACTTTTATGCGGGAAGCCGCAGAAGCGGCATCGAACAGACGCAGCATTTCCAGCACATTGGCATGGGTCTTCTGATAGGTCTGGACCGAATCCGCGCTGCCGACGGTCGGCAGCGTCAGCCAGAACGGCCGGTGTCCGAATGTCGGTACGACCAGATGGCCCCGGTCTATGCGCGCATCATATGGTATCGCCAAAGCCCCAATCCCGCCCCCGAAGCTGATGCCGCTGTAGCCCACCTGCCCTTCCAGCCATGGATAGAGCGTGACGAGCGTGGAGACGGCGATCCACAGATCATCGACACAGCCACCGATGATGTAGTCGTCTTTTCTTTCGATGTTGTAGAGGACATGAAGGGCCGGATCGGACGAAATCGGCGGACAGGCGCTTAGCGAAAGCCCGCGAAAACAGGGAAACAGCACGGCCGTTTCTTCTACCGGCACATCGAAATCGGGCTCTCCCCGCCCGCCATAACCATGGCCGACAACAAGTCCGCGCCGCACCTGTCCTTTGCGCGGCAGAAGCATCCATCCACCGATGCGGAAGCCGCCGGTGGATGTGTATGAGATATCGAGAACATGCCAGCGGGGATGGCTGAGTTTGCTCTTGCGCAGCACCGGTCGCGGATCCGTGGCCAGCGCGCGGCGATAACGCTTCTTCCAGAAATCATCAAAGCCCGGCGGCGCCTCAGGCGGGATAATGGCCAGCAACTGCTCGCGCCGCATGCCATAGGTCGGGTCGAAATCGAAAGGATGGGTTGTTGGAACGCTCATGCGATGCTTGTTTCGTGAAAGACCGGCCGACACAAGCTTCTTGATATCCAAATATCGGTTTTTTACGACCCTGGCCCAGGCAGGAGTGGTGAACCGCCTTTTCAAAACGGTTCAACCATATCCTTTACAATCCGATTTCATGCGCGAAGGGCGGATTTGCGCCAGCTCGCGAGACGGTCACCGCAGCAGCCTTTGCGCCGAGCGCCAAAGCCTTTCTGATCTGCTCTTCCGTCAGCGAAGCGACCTGCGCCTTCGTCAGAAGCCCCTGCATTTTCAGCGAGGCGAGAATGCCGGCGTCGAAGGTGTCGCCTGCGCCGACGGTATCGACGACCTCCACCCGCTCGGAAGCCACTTCCACCTTGAAATTGGCGGTGTAACCGACCGCACCCTTGGCGCCACGGGTGACGACGACCAGTTTCGCGCCGTGATACAGCCAGTGGCGAGCGAGCGTGTCCTCGTCACCTTCCAGACCGAACCACTCGAGGTCTTCGTCAGAGAATTTCACGATATCAGACATGGCAGCCATACGGCGGATGCGGGCCATATGCGACTGCTTGTCCTTGATGAAACCGGGGCGGATATTCGGATCGAGGGAGATGACTCGGCTTTGATGTTCGCGCACCATAAGCGCCTCATAGGTGCTGCCGCAGGGTTCCGGAATGAGGCTGATCGCGCCGAAATGCAGCGCCTCGCAATCGGCGCCCAAGGCCGGAAGCTCTGCCTCGGTGATCATACGGCCGGCGGTGTTTTCGTCATAAAAGGCGTAGGTGGCATGGCCATCGACGAGCTTGACAAAGGCGATGGTGGTCGGCCGCGAAAGCGTTGCGCAATAGCTGAAATCCACGTTGCTCGCCCGCAGGGTTGTCCGCAGGATATCGCCCATCATGTCATCGGAAAGACCCGTGAAGAACGCGGACGGGACGCCGAGACGCCCGAGCGCAATGGCCGTGTTGAAGACTGCTCCGCCTGCATAGGGGGCAAAACCCGCCTCACCCAGCGTCGTCTGCCGGGGCAGCATGTCGATCAGGGCTTCACCACAACACAGGATCATTACGGTCCTCCTCAAAACAGCAAATCAAATGGACTTAAATCGATTTAGACGAAGATCGATCGGAAGGCCAGCCACAAGCTGGCTGGCCGCATCCGAAATTAAGATTGCGGCAATTCGCTGACGCCGCCGCGCTTTGCAGACCATGGCAACGGGTTATCGAGGAAGGCCTCGACCTCCGACAGGGTCTTTTCGTCGAACAGCTTTTCAGCCCGGGCAACAGCCAGAACATCGCGCCAGGTCGTGAGATAATGCAGCTTGACATTGCCATTGGCGAAGCGCGCTTCGGCCTGTTCAAAAATGCCGTAATAGAAGAGCGCAATACCGTGATCGACAATGCCGCCTGCCGCGCGGATGGCGTCGATGAAGGTGAACATCGAGCCGCCGGCCGTCGTCAGGTCCTCGATGACGAGCACGCGGGCGCCTTCCGGCATATGGCCTTCGATCTGGGCGTTGCGGCCATGGCCCTTTGGCTTCTTGCGGCAATAGATCATCGGCAGGCCAAGACGCTCGGCAAGGAAAGCCGCGAAGGGAATGCCCGCCGTTTCACCGCCCGCGACACAGTCGAATTTCTCGAAACCGGCCTCGCGCATCACCGCCGCTGCCGCAAAATCCATCGCCGCCGAGCGAATACGCGGGAAGGAAATGAGCTTGCGCATGTCGATATAAACAGGGCTCTTCATGCCCGACGCGAAGGTGTACGGGCTTTCCGAATTGAAGTGGACTGCCTTGATTTCCCACAACATCTTCGCAACCAGTTCTGCAACGACAGTGCGGTCAGTGAATGTGAAATGGTTCATAGGCGTTCTCCTTTTTCGGCCTTCATAACAAAACCGCCGGCAGTGCCGGCGGTCATTAAAAAAAATCAGCTCACGTCCCAATGAAGCGGGAACATCGGATCAAATACGGTCACCGGCCCGGCGCCCGTCTCGATCTTGGCGGGAAACGACACCGGCTCCTCGCGCTTCACCAGTGTGATCGTCTCCTCATTTGGCGCCAACCCGTACCAGGCTGGGCCGTTGAGGGAAGCGAAGGCTTCCAGCTTGTCGAGAGCGTTTTCCTGCTCGAAGACATGCGCAAGACAGCTCATGGTGTTGATCGAGGTATAGATGCCGGCGCAGCCGCAGGCGCATTCCTTCAGCGGATCGACATGCGGGGCGGAATCGGTGCCGAGGAAGAAGCGGGCATCACCCGAAATCGCGGCCGCACGGAGTGCCAACCGGTGCTCCTCGCGCTTTGCGACGGGCAGGCAGTAATAATGCGGCTTGATACCGCCGACCAGAATGGCGTTGCGGTTGATGATGAGATGGTGAGTGGTGATGGAACCGGCGAGATTGGCCTTGGACGACTTGATGTAGTCCACGCCATCGCGGGTGGTAATGTGCTCCATCGTCACCTTGAGCTCAGGCAGGCGCTGGCGCAGCGGCTCCAGAACCGTGTCGATGAAGGCTTTCTCGCGGTCGAAAATATCGACCTCCGGCGTCGTCACCTCGCCATGCACGCAAAGCGGCAGGCCGATTTTCGCCATGCGTTCCAGAACCGGCATCGCCTTGTTGAAATCGCGCACGCCGCCGTGGGAATTGGTGGTCGCGCCAGCCGGATAGAGCTTCACGGCGGTGATAAGGCCACTTTTCTTGCCCTCTTCCACGTCGTCGGCCTGCGTGTCTTCGGT
Organism: Agrobacterium sp. SORGH_AS_0745; assembly: GCF_030818995.1. Classification (NCBI taxonomy): domain Bacteria; kingdom Pseudomonadati; phylum Pseudomonadota; class Alphaproteobacteria; order Hyphomicrobiales; family Rhizobiaceae; genus Agrobacterium; species Agrobacterium sp. SORGH_AS_0745. The sequence continues at coordinate 1,102,310 of NZ_JAUTBI010000003.1, read as the reverse complement.
GAGATAAAGCGTCATCAGCGGCTCGAAACGGTCGCCCGCAGGAATGGCCTTGACGATGCGTTCGCGATAGGCGCGGGCATCGGCGCAGGTGACCACCGGTGGCACCAGGTTCGGCATGATGATTGCGCGGGCGAAATGGCGGCTCGTATCCCCGATCACGCCTTCCAGCATGGCGCCATCGCGCAGATGCAGATGCCAGTCATCAGGGCGGCGAAGGGTGAGCGACTTCATCGGGATACCTCGGAGCATGACGGAATTGGCGCCCGCTTAGCATCTTTCGTCACAGGAAAACAGCCGCCGAGAGGCATCGGGCGGCTGTAAATGTCATTTTTTTGAAGCGAGCCTCAGATGCCGCCCGCTTCGGGACCCCACACATCCGTCATGGCAAAGCCGTCCGCAAAGGGATCGAAGGGGTCAAGGCCGACCTGGTGCAGCCCGAAGGTGAAACCGCGCCCGGCAATGGTGGGAATGACCGCCGGACGACCTGCCACTTCGGTGACGGCGGAAAGGCCGACGTCGAATTCCGAACCGATGATCGAACGGGATTTGTATTCGTCTCCCACCTTCACCTTGCCGCGCGCATAAAGCGTGGCGAGATTGGCGGAATTGCCGGTACCGCAGGGCGAGCGATCCGCCCGGCCCGGCCACATGGTGGTGCAGGTGCGGATGGAACCATCGGCATCCACATCGCGGAACATCACATAGGCCACGCCTGATATGGCGGGGATTTCGGGATGCACGACCGTCATTTCACTGTTGACGAGGTCCTTGAGGATCATGCCCGCAGCAACCAGTTTCGCTGCATTGGCCTTTTCGATGGTCAGGCCGATCTGGCGCACATCGACCAGCGCGTAAAAGATACCGCCATAGGAAATATCCATCGTCACCTTGCCCCATTCGGGCGTGTCGATGGTCACATCCAGCTCATGCACGAAGGACGGCACCATGGTCAGCTTGACCTTTTCGCAGCGCCCGTCGCGGCATGTGGCGGTGGCCTTGACCAGACCGGCGGCCGTTTCCAGAATGACGACCGTTTCCGGTTCCTGCATCTCCACCATGCCGCTTTCCAGAAGTGCTGTCGTCGCGCAGATGGAATTGGAGCCGGAACTGGCATGCGCCTGATCCGGCTGGAGAATGACGAAGGCTGTATGGGCATCCGGGTGCTTCGGCGGCAGCAGAAGATTGACTGACCCCATGGGCGTGCCACGCGGCTCCAGCGTCAGAAAGCGGCGCAGGGCTTCCCCTTTTGGATCGGTATTCATCCAGTTTAGCTGCTCGGCCACGGTGTTGCCGGGAATTTTCGGCGCGCCGCCGGTGACGACACGGCCGATTTCGCCTTCGCAATGAACATCGAGAAGCTGCAGGGTGCGTTTCCAACGCATGGGATCTTACTCCGGAAGTTGAGCTGTTGACCCGACCATATAGGTAAAAATACAAGCTGTATACAAATCTGCGCGAGCTGGATGGCGAAAATCGTTTATGGTTTTCGCCATCCACTTCTCATCGTGATCTAGCGATTGCGGCACTCCGCCCGGTTACGATTGGCGGCGGCGTCACAATTCACTCTCGAAGACTGAACTGCCTGATCGTCCACCACGGAGCCGGCCGTATCACCAACCGATCCGACGGTGTTTTCAACAGAGCGGCCGAGCCTCTCCACCTGCCTGCCGTAATTTTCACGCGTGCGCGGATCGAACACCGCAATGGGCGCGCTGACCACGACGCTTGCCGCCGTTCCGACAGTTTGCGCGGCACCGATGCTGACCGCGCCCAGCGCCTCCCCCAGACCGACATCGGAATCCGTCACAGTCTGGCCGGCAATGAGGCGGTCGCCGATCAAGCGCACGACTTCAGGGCTTTCTGCAAATTTGCCGTGGTTCAACCGGTCACCGGATTGCAGCTTGGTCAGATCGAGAACAGTGATGCCAGCCTTTTCCAGCTGGCTGCGATAGGGTTCGACGGAAGGGTCGATCTGGCCCAGGCGGTCGACATTGCCGGAAATGCGGCGCGACAGGCTGAGCGCACGGTCATCCTGCGAGACGAACAGGGTGAATTTCGGCGGCGCCTTGCCGAAGCTGGCGAACTGCCGGCTGAACACGTCCACATCGAGATCTGGTGCTGCCAGAATGACATTGCTGATCTTCGGATCGACGCGGCCGTTGCGGATGGCCATCTGGCGCAGCGCCTCCACGGCAAGCCATGTGCCCATGGAATGCGCCATGACCGTGACCTCGCCGATCGACTTGTCCTTTGCCAGACGGGTCAGCATTTCCTCAAGCGCATCGCGCGAGTAATTGGTGCTTTCCTTGTCGTAATTATAGTCGAAAATACTCGCCCGTGACGGCCATGTGAAAACCACAGGCACGACATCCGAGCCGGAATCATAGACGATCTGCGCAAAGCGATAGACCGATTCCTCGTAACGATTGTTGAAACCGTGCACGAAGACCAGAACGCGGCGGTCCTTATGGATATGTTTGCTGATCCAGCTTTTCGTCTCCGCTTCGGAACGAACAGGCTCAACCGCCACCGTGGTGAAGTCCTTCAGAGGGTTAGGCGGCAGCTTCTTCGGCCACTGCACCTGCCCGACCTTGCGGTTGGCCTTGGGCGGAATGGAGATGGTGACGGCATCGACCTTCAAGCCGGTTCCGCGTTCGCCGCCGAAAAGCACGGCGGCATTGTCCGAGGGCGCTCGCGTGGTGGCGACTAGGAGATTGACGGGCGTGGTTCCAGCCACGGTCTGCCCTGTTGGCGTCATGACCCCGATGGGACGCCCCCCGCAGCCAGCGAGCAGGGCAACAATCGCGATTATGGCTACGAAGCGGATGGGCATCACATCATTCTCCTGCAACCCAAAGGCAGCCGGATAGCGGCCAGAGGACAGGAATTTCTACCGGAGGCGGAACTGCCGCGCCAGCAACCATCGCGCAAGCGCGGAGATTTCCGCGCCGGTGTGTCCAAACAGACCCAATTTTTCCGCCTTGCGAAGCCGCGAGACGTGATTGTGGCGTGCAGGCGAGTTCTATCGCTGCGGCAGCATCGTGCCCCTTTCGCGAAGGGCATTGTGCCAGGACAGCGCCTCTTCAATGAGGTGCGGCGTATGTCCGCCGCGTGCCACCGCTCGCTGGAAATAGTCCGTCAGGGCATCGCGATAGTGGGGGTGCACGCAATTTGCGATAACGACCGCAGCGCGCTCACGCGGGGCAAGGCCGCGCAGATCGGCCAGCCCGATTTCCGTGACCAGAATATCCACATCATGTTCGGTATGGTCGACATGGCTGACCATCGGCACGACGCTGGAGATGGCGCCGCCCTTGGCAATCGACTTGGTGACGAAGATGGACATATAGGCGTTGCGGGCAAAATCCCCCGAGCCGCCAATGCCGTTCATCATGTGAGTGCCACCGACATGGGTAGAATTGACGTTCCCGTAAATATCGAACTCCAGCGCGGTGTTGATGCCGATGATGCCGAGGCGGCGGATGACCTCCGGGTGATTGCTGACCTCCTGCGGACGCAGGATCAGCCTGCTCTTGTAATCGGCCAGTCGCGGCATGACCCGTTCGTTCATGGCAGAGGAGAGCGTGATCGATGAACCGGAAGCGAAAGTCAGCTTGCCCGCATCGAAAAGCTCGAAGGTCGAATCCTGCAGAACTTCCGAATACATTTTGAGATCGTGAAACGGCGTATCGATGAAACCGTGCATGACGGCATTGGCGATGGTGCCGATACCGGCCTGCAACGGCTGGAGTTCGTGGGTCATGCGGCCATGACGGACCTCATTCAGCAGGAATTCGGTGAGATGGCCGGCAATCGCCTTGGTCTCGTCATCAGGCGGCAGCACCGTCGAAAAACTGTCGCTCTTGTCGCTCAGGACGATTGCGGCGATTTTTTCCGGCGGCACCGGAATGAACGGCAGACCGACGCGGCTGTCCGTTGCCACCACGGGAATGGGCATGCGGGTCGGGCGTTTTGCCGGGATGAAAATATCATGCAACCCCTCGAGAACGTCGGGTTGCGACAGATTGATCTCAACGATGACCTTTTCAGCAAGAATGGCAAAGCTCGCCGAATTGCCGACGGATGTGGTGGGCACGATACCGCCGTCCGCCGTAATCGCCACCGCCTCGATGATGGCCACATCCACACCGTGGATCTGGCCGCCGCGCAATTGCTCGACCGTTTCAGAAAGGTGCTGGTCGATGAACATCACCTTGCCGTCATTGATCGCCTTGCGCAAAGCGGGGTCGGACTGAAACGGCATACGGCGCGCCAGCATGCCCGCCTCCACCATGGTCTTGTCGAGATCATTGCCAAGCGATGCACCGGTCATCAGGGTGATCTTCATCGGGTGCGTCTTCGCACGCTCGGCCAGCGCCAGCGGTACCGCCTTTGCTTCGCCGGCCCGCGTAAAGCCGCTCATGCCCACCGTCATGCCATCCTGAATGAGGCGGGCAGCCTCTTCGGCGCTGACGATCCTGTTCAAGAGGGACGCGTTGCGGATACGCTTTTCAAGCATGCACTTCTCCATGATCTGCATTCCAGATGGCGCATCACGTGGCGGGCCACCTCACCAGTGACTATGGCGCGGAGTTTCAACGATGAAACTGACATAGATCAAGGGTGTGAACGGGACCATGGCTTTGATCCATCAAATCTGATCGACAGACCGCAAGTGGCGCATCGGCGCGACAGGCTGCGGGGCCATCGCAGCATCGCAGCCGACCGCAACCGCTGATGAGGCGTATGGATCGCCTCGTCGCATACCGGAGGGTTGCCTCAGCTATTGCCCGCAATCAGGGGCCTTCGCATGCGGAGGCCTGACCCAGCACGACCTGCCCTACTTCGACATCATAGGCACGCATGCCGAATGTACCGAGGCTGATCACCCGGTAACAGGGGTTGCCGCCGGTCCACAGGGGATCGACAACCTCGATATCGGTGATGAAGCGATGCGCGCAGGCCTGGCCGGAACTATAGGCGATGCCTTCAGCGCTGGTGCCCGCCATCGGAACGTGGATATGGCCAAAAACAATATGGCGCACGCCAGCCGGATGTCTGCCTAGACGCTGCATAACCGCGCCGTTATCATGCATGCCGATGTTTTCGAAATGCCGGATACCGCAATCCATTGGCGGGTGGTGAACGAAAACCGTCACGGGCAGGTCGCCAGCACCTTCAAGCGCCTTGTCCAGCCATGTCAGGCGATCCGCACCGTACATGCCGCCGATGACATCGGCCTCGTGGCTGTCGAGAAACAGCAGCCGGCCGAAATCGGTATCGATGAAAGACTGGATATAGCCGTTTTCATCCCGTGGCTGTTCGGGAAAGGCTGCCACGAATTCCGGACGGCGGTCGTGATTGCCGAGCATCAGCCGCACGGGCAAGGACACGGGCGCCAAAATGTCGCGAAGGAGTTCATAGGCCTCCGGCTCGCCGTAATTGCAAAGATCGCCCGTCATCACCAGAAGGTCGGCGTCTGCGTGTTTTTCGACGATATCTGATATCGCCGCGCGCAACTGCTTCTCGGGATCCACGCCGTTTATCGCGATGCCTGGCGGTAAAAGATGGGTGTCTGTAATCTGGATGATCTTCATTGTCGGTCTCTCTGCATAAAATGGCTGCGGGAATGTGGTTCCCGCAGCCTTTTCGATGGTATCGCTTACTTGAGCAGGGCGTTGGTCTGCTCGACGATCTGCTTGAGACCAGCTTCCGGCGACACTTCACCGCGCATGACGGTGCCGATGATATCGCGCTGGGTGCGCCAGATGCGGACGGAATCGCCACCGGGATAACCGGCCCACGGCAGAGAACGATCAGCCTGCAGCGAAGCTGTCTTCACATTCGGGTTCTCGGCGTAATAGGGAGCCAGGAAGTCGGCGCCGGTTGCCAGCTTGTTGGTCGGCAGGTAGCCGGTGATGCGCACGATGGTGTTCTGCGCCTCGGGGCCGGTGATCCACTTCAGGTACTTCCAGGCAGCATCCTGCTTGGCTTTTTCCTGCGTCAGTATAACGGCAGAGTTGCCGCCGGTCGGCACGCCGCCCTTTTCCTTGTTGTCGAGCGGGAAGGTTGCCGTCTTCAGTTTGAAGCGGTCACCAACCAGGCCGGTGATGGTCTGAACGTGGGCCGGGGTTGAGAAGATGAAGCCGGTAAGGCCTGCACCGAACTGCTGGCGCGACTGGTCCCAGTCGAGCAGGTTCTGGCCACCTTCGGTGACGAACTGGCGGGTCATCTTCAGGGCGTTGAGGCCGATCTCGTTGTCGAACGCAACGGTCTTGGTCTTTTCGTCAACGAGCTTGCCGCCCTGTTCGAAAACAAGCGCCTGCCACAACCAGTCATCCGGCCAGCCATTGATGTCGTAGCTCATGCCCGCAAACTTCGGGTCGAGTGCCTTGATCTTCTTGGCGAGAGCGATCAGCTCCGGGAAGGTCGTCGGCATCTTGTCCGGGTCGCCGCCAGCCTTGGTGACGAGGTCGGAGTTGATGTAGATGATCGGCGAGGAAGCGTTGACCGGCAGGCCGTACTGCTTGCCGTCGATCTGGCCGAGAGCTGCCATCTTCGGGCTGTAGTTCTTGTCGAGGAAGGCCTGACCGCCTTCAGCCTGGATGAAGGGGCTAAGATCGGTGATCTGGTTACGCGGTGCGAGCGTGTGCACCAGTTCCGCCGTCAGATTGTAACCCGAGAAATAAACATCGGGCAGATTGCCGGTGACGGCGGAGCGCAAGACCTGCTGCTGGCCTTCATTGTAGCCTGCGGCCGGAGCGAGGAAGTTGATCTTCACATCCGGGTTCTTCTTCATGAATTCATCGGCCAGCGGCTGATGAAATTTCGTGAAACCCGGCAGGTTGTAGAGAACGTTCAGCGTGATTTCGTTGGCAAGAACCGGCGTTGCGAGGCCTGCAAAGGCCACTCCGAGTGCCAGACCGCCCATCAGAGCGCGTCGGTTGATTTTCATGTCATTCTCCAAAATGGGTTGGGAGGAGGAGTTCGAACGACGTCACTTGACGCCGGTCATGGTAATACCGGCGATGAAATGCCGCCGTGCGAGGAGGAAGCACAGCACCATTGGCGCGGTAATCAGTGTTGCGCCCGCCATCAGGGCACCGTAATTGGCGCCGGATTCGACATCCGCAAAAAGCATCATGCCGAGCGGCGGCGGGGCGAGATTGGTGTCGGAGACCACGATCATCGGCCAATAAAGGTCGTTCCAGTGGGCGACGAGCGAGAAGATCGAGAAAGCCGCGAGCGAAGGCAGCGAGCCGCGCAGCACCAGTCCCCAACAAATCTCCATTTCCGAAAAACCATCCATGCGGGCCGCTTCGATGATTTCATCCGGGTAGCTGCGGAAGGACTGGTTGAACAGGAAAATGGCGAAGACCGACAGGAAGAACGGCATCATCATCGCGAAATAGGTGTTCAGCAGTTCCGTCTTCGCCAGACCGACGAAAAGCGGCAGGGCAAGTGCCTGAATTGGCACGCAGAGTGCCGCGATGATGAGACCCAGCAGCAGCTTGCGACCCGGAAACCTGAGCTTCGCCAGCGCATAGGCCGCTGGCACCGATGTCAGGACCTGTACGACGAGGATACCGACGCAGACGATGACGCCGTTCAGCATGAAACGTGCCATCGGCACCTGGCTCGCTGCGCGGGTATAGTTTTCAACGGCATCGAATTTCGCCGGGATCGGCCAGAGCGAGACGTCGAATATTTCCGCAGGCGAGCGGATCGACGTCAACATCATCCAGTAGAACGGCAGGAGCATCACGAAAGCGCCGAGTGCCAGCACGAGATGCGGGAAGTATTTGCGGAGCGCGGCCATCAGTAGTGCACCTTCCGGTCCATATGCAGCGTCTGGCCGATCGAGAGGATCAACACGATAGCGAGGAAGATCACCGTCAGCGCAGCGGCATAACCGGTGTTGGAATATTCGAACCCTTCAAGATAGAGATCGAAAAGCAGGGTTTCGGAACCGAAGCGGCCCTTGGTCAGCACGGCAACCGTCTCGAACACCTTGAAGGCCGAGATCGAGGTGGTGACCACCACGAACATCGTCGTCGGCCCCAGCATCGGCCAAGTCACCGTCAGGAACCGGTCGATCGGGTTTTTCGCGCCGTCCAGCCTCGATGCCTCGTGCAGATCCTTCGAAATGGCGGTGAGGCCGGCGAGGAACAGCACCATGTTGAAGCCCAGAACCTGCCAGACACCCATCAGCGCCATGGTGGGAATGAGCAGGACCGGGTTGGAGAGGAACGCGACGGGCTCGAAGCCGAACCACTTGATCGCCGCATTCACCGGGCCAAGCGAAGGATGCAGCAGAAATTGCCACACGGTCGCCATGGCGACGAGCGTTGCGGTGACGGGCAGGAAATAAGCGACTTCCCAGAAGGCACGGCTGCGCTTGCGATTATAAACGAGCAAAGCCACGCCGAGCGCCAGGAACACGCCGAAGGGAATGACGATGACCGCATAAATGGCGGTATTCGCCAGCGCGCGCAGGAAGACCGGGTCGTGGAAAGCCTTCACGAAATTGTCGAGACCCACAAAGCGGGTGGAGAGTGCGCCGAGCTTGTAATCTGTGAGGGAAAAACCGGCCAGAACGAATATGGGAACGATATAGATCGCCAAAAGCAGCAGACTTGCCGGTGCCGCGAACATCAAGCCACGCCAGATCATCCGCCGGTCCGCCTTCGAGAGGCGCGGGCGAGACTTTGCGCCCGTGGCCGAGGAAAAATCAACCGCCGTCATGCCGGCACCATTTCACGCACCGTCGTCTTGCGACGCAGGCCGTCTGCGGCAAAAAGATGCACGCGCTCCGGCGCAAAGCCGAGGTTCATCACGCCGTTCTCATCGGCGCCCAACACCTCGCCCGCGGCCTGACGCAGGGTAATGGCGACGGTCTCGTCGCTCAGAAGACGGCAGTTCACGAAACGGTCCGCGCCATGGGTTTCGCTGCGGGTCACCCGCACCGCGAAGCCTTCCGCACCCGGGCGCAGATCCTCGGCGCGAAGGCCAAGCGTCGCCGGGCCGGCATCACGACCAGAAGCCTCGACGCCAAGATCGCGGCCGAAAGCCGTGACCTTACCTTCAGCATGAATTTCCACCGGCAGCAGGTTGATCGACGGCGTGCCAATGAAGCGCGCAACCGTCAGTGTCGCCGGTTTCCGGTAAAGCTCGTCCGGCGTGCCCAGTTGCTCTATACGACCTTCCGACATCAGCGCGATGCGGTCCGACATTGTCATCGCTTCGATCTGGTCATGGGTGACGTAGATAAACGTCGCGCCCAACCGCCGGTGCAGCCCGGCAAGCTCCTCGCGCATGTGGGCGCGAAGCTTTGCATCTAGGTTGGAGAGTGGTTCGTCCATGAGGAATGCGGCAGGCGAGCGCACCAGTGCCCGGGCTAGCGCCACGCGCTGGCGTTGGCCACCTGAAAGCTGGGCCGGATTGCGGTCCAGCAGATGCGCGATCTGCAGGGTCTCGGCCGCATGTTCGACGGCAGCATCGATCTGGCGCAAAGTTTCGGCAGGCGCCGCAAATCTTCCGATCAGCGGCAAGCGTGCAGCAAGCGGCAGACGTCGCATCCGAAGCGGCGTCGCGATGTTCTGGCGCACGCTCATATGCGGATAAAGCGCGTAGGATTGAAACACCATCGCCAGATTGCGGTCACTTGGATCGATCTCCGTCACATCCTGACCGCCGATCGTCACCGAACCGCGATCCGGCGTTTCCAGCCCCGCGATGATGCGCAGCAGCGTTGACTTGCCGCAGCCGGACATGCCGACGAGGGACAAAAATTCTCCGGGACGGATGGAAAGATCGATCTCTTTCAGAACATCGTCAGCTCCAAAGCCTTTTCCGATACCCGAAAGTTCAAGTGATTGTGGCGTCATTCTGCGCTCCTTTTCTGGAGCGCATATGCTTATATTGTATGACAATATGACGAAGGTTTGCAGAAAGTTCCGTGACACTGAAAAGCCCGGCAATCCCGGCTCATCGCCATGCCTTGCGATACCGACCTTCACAAAAAACCGCTAATATCAGGGGGCAGTTCGACTATCCGAGCTCGACGCTTGTTCACCGGCCCTGCGAGCCTCGCGGGCCCGGTTTCTAAACGGCTGCTAGAATCACATGAGCCTGAATTTTGGTGACGACTTCGTCGCTGCCATAGCGCGCTTCAATTGCGGATGCCGCGCAGTCCGTCGCGGCTTCAAGTTTTCCCGGCGCTCTGGCTTCGATTTCGGTCCGGAGAACGGTTCCCTGACAATAGGCGATGGCAGGAATGCGCGGTGACGATGCACGGCTTTGCGCCGCTATCGTCTCGATCACCACCCGAGAGAAGCCGGCACTTTCCAGCTCACCACGAATCAATGTCGTATCGTGGTAGCCGTGCGGGGTGCGGACCATGAAGCGCGGCGGATCGTCGGGAAACAGGCTTGCAAGGGCGTTCGTCACGTCATTCGCGAGATGATTCTCCTCGATGCGGTCCCATACGTTGAATAAATAATGGCCGCCGGGCTTCAGCACCCTCTTCGCTTCGCGATAGGCAGACGGGCGGTCGGGAAAAAACATTGCACCGAACTGGCAGATAACGAGATCGAAAGCAGCATTTTCGAACGGCAGCGCCTGAGCGTCGGCTTGGCGCCACTGTATGCGATTGTTGGGCACCTGGCGCGACGCCGCAAAGTCGAGCATCGGCTGGTTGAGGTCTGTCACGACATAGTTTGCCGCGGGCGGTAATCCTGGTGCCAGTTCACGCGTGACAACCCCGGTACCTGCGGCGATTTCCAGAACATTGATCGGCGTCAACGCCGCCGCCCGCCGTGCCAGATCGCGGGCGAATGGCTCGAAAATCAACGGCACCATATAGCGGTCGTAGTTTTCTGGGATAGAGCCGGCAAAAACCTTGTCCGTTTCCAACATGGCTTTCACCCTGCGGTCAGCTGATGACCCCGGAACTTTAGCACATATAAGGGAAATTCGGAATCTGTTCGGCCACGTGGGTTTTACGGATATGCCAACGGTGCCGATATTCTATCTGCATGACTAAAAGCCTTGAGTAAAGGCCGTGTCATAGTATTTTTGTGGGAAGAGAAATGGCGCACCCGAAGAGATTCGAACTCCTGACCCCCAGATTCGTAGTCTGGTGCTCTATCCAGCTGAGCTACGGGTGCGTGCCGTTCCGGTCATTTCCGGTGGCGTGGCGATCCTCTAAAACGTCCTCATTCCGATTGCAAGCGATTTCGTTTCGAAATTGTCATTTTTCCGCAGCAATTCATGTATCTTATTGATTATACTAGAAATTCCATCAAGGGCATTTTTGAGTGGCCATATGGGGCGCATATTCCGGGAGGTGCGGCGATTGTGCAGGACCTTCTTCAGGCGAAGTGATCAGGCGGTCCGAGCGGCGTGTACGGAGGCGGCGCGGTCGGCGATCTCAATGCGAAACTGCGTGCCGGGACCGGGTTTTTCGACAAGCGCTATCGTGCCGCCATGGGCAAGCACAAGTTCCCGCGCAATCACGAGGCCGAGACCGGTGCCGCCGGATCGGGCCGATCCCCTGAAGGCGGAAAACAGGTTCTCTTTCGCCTTGCGCGGCATTCCCGGCCCGTTGTCGTCTATCACGATGCTGACGACGTTGCCGGCCCTCTGGGCTGCAATCGACAGATGCCGAGGCGCCGCGTTCGCCGTGTCGGATTGCAGTGCCTGAACGGCGTTGCGACAGAGATTGTGGATCACCCGGAAAAGCTGCTCGGCATCCGCATCGACGGTGAGATCGGGCGGCACGCTATCGTGAAACTCGATGCCGCTTTCCGGATCGAGCGCCAGAATGTCACGCACATCCCGCACCAGAAGACTTAACTGCACCGTCTTGCGTTTCGGCGCGCCCTCCGTCGCCTGCCCGTAGGCCAGAACCTCGGTTGTATAGGCCACGGCGCGGTCGATCGTGCGCAGCAGTTTCGGCGCAAAGCTCCTGACCATCGGATCCTTGGCGTCCACCAGCCGGTCCGACATAAGCTGTGCGGATGACAGGATATTGCGCATGTCGTGGTTGATCTTCGAAACCGCCAGACCGAGATCCACGAGGTTTTTCTGTTGCCGCAGGGTTTTCTGCAACTCCGTCTGCATATCGGCCAGGTGACGGCCTGCGACGGACAGCTCGTCGCTTCCCTCCTCCGGCACGAAAATCCGCTCGGGATTGCCCGGTTCCTCGGAAAAACGCTGCATGCCGAGCGTCAGGCGACGTATGGGCCGGATCATGATGCGGTTGATGGAAACGAAGATGAGACCGGCGGTGACAAGCGACAGGACGATGGAGATCAGGAAAACATTGCGGGCATAAGCCAGCATCGCCGCCCGTAGTTTGTTTTCACCCAGCACGAGTTCAATGATGGTGTCGCTGTCTCCGACCACATCGAAAACGCGGATGACGCGATTGCCGCCAAACAGCAATGTGGAGAAGGCATCCCGTACCGCTGCCAGTTGCGAGACATCGGAAAGATCATATTGCTCATCGACCCCGGGTGGCGTTTCCGCCACGGCAAGCAGGCGCGATGTGCCATCCTTGCGCAGCGCAATCAGCTTCGCCCCGGTGGCCATCAGCGTGTCGTTCTGCACGCTCCGCGGCAATTCGGCCTGCAAGCCATCGATCACCGCGCCGGCTGCTGCCGCCGTGTTCAGACGGTCCCGCAGCCATGAAAGGCGCATATTGGCGACCGAAGGCACGAAGATCAGCACTTCGGCAATCATCACGAAAATAACGGTGAGCAACAGCAGGCGCCCGGAAAGCCCCCCGGTCAATCCCGGCATGCAGTGCACCGGATTGTCTTCCGTGCCGTCCAAGCTGTCTACGCCTTTAGAAAACACCGGGCCCTGATCCTGTATGCGCGCCGCCGCTTCGGTGGAACGGCTCGGTTTATATGCAAGCACGATAATAGGACCTAACAGATATTTTTCAAATGCGTTGCAAAACAAACGTTTCCATCGCCTGAAAAACAAAACGCCGCCCGGGAGGGCGGCGTTCGACTTAGAACCGGTCTCAAGCGAAACCGCAGGCGGAATGGCTTAGAACTCCTGCCAGTCCCCGTTCGCCACAGCAGCGGCTGGTTGGGCGTTGAGAGCGCGGCTGACGCTGCTCATCAATTTACGTGCCGGAGAGGCCACGGCCGCTGCCCTTCCGGACACCGCCACTGGCCGCATCGGCTGTTCTGCGCGAGAGCGGATCTGACCATCCTCTACGCCGACCTTGAAGCGCGACACCAGCGTGACGAGATGGCCCGCTTCACCGCTCAGCTTGTGGGTTGCGGCCGAGGTTTCCTCGACCATTGCGGCATTGCGCTGCGTCACCTGATCCATCTGGTTGATGGCGGTATTCACCTCATGCAGGCCGGTCGACTGTTCCCGCGCCGCCGTGGCGATCGAATGGATATGTTCGTTGATAGCCAGAACGCGGGTCTCGATCTCGCCCAGCGCGCTACCGGTTCTCTGCACCAGCGACACACCGCGACTGACCTCTTCGCCGGACTTGGTGATCAGCGCCTTGATGTCCTTCGCAGCCGTCGCGGAGCGTTGCGCCAGTTCACGCACTTCCTGTGCGACGACAGCGAAGCCCTTGCCCGCCTCACCCGCACGCGCGGCCTCAACGCCGGCGTTCAGCGCCAGGAGGTTGGTCTGAAAGGCGATCTCGTCAATGACATTGATGATCTGGCTGATTTCCCGCGAGGCATGCTCGATCCGATCCATGGCGGAGACGGCATCGCGCACGACATTGGCGGATTCTGCCGTCTTCTGCTTGGTCTCGGCGACCATGGTGCTGGCTTCCTGAGCCCGATCCGTGGAATTGCGAACGACGGCGGTGATTTCGTCGAGGGCGGCGGAGGTTTCCTCCAGTGCCGCAGCCTGCTGTTCCGTCCGCTTCGAAAGGTCGTCAGCCGCCGAACGCAATTCGTTCGCATTGCCGCTGATGCCCTCCGTGCTGCTGCGCACTTCCCGCATCGTCTCCCGCAGCTTGGCCAGCGTCTCGTTGACATTGGTCTGGAGCTCGGCGAACACGCCGCGGAACTCGCCATCCATCTTTTCCGTCAGATCGCCCCGCGCCAGACCTTCGATGACGCGGCTGGTCTCGGAAACACCATTGTCCACGCCGGTGAGCAGGGCATTGATCGTCGCAGCGAAACGATTGAGGTTTTCGTCGCCGTAATCCTTGTTGATGCGGCGGCTGAAATCGCCCTGGGCCGCAGCGTCGACGACAACGGCCATGCCGGCCTGCAGATCATCGCTCTTGGCACGCATGGCGGTTTCCTGCGCATTCATGCGGCGCACTTCACGACCGTTCTTCTTGAAGACTTCGACTGCTGCTGCCATTTCGCCGATTTCGTCGGTCCGGCCGAGATAGGGAACGTCCGCATCCAGATTTCCGTCCGCAACGGCATTCATCACTTCCGAAACCTTGCGGATGGGCGCGCTGAGCTGCCGCGCTCCGATGTAGAGGCCGAACGCCGCGCCGGCCAATATGCCGCTGCCGGTGACGATGATGACCAGCCAGAAGGTCGTCGTTACAAACCCGTCGATGCCCGCCTTGACGGCTTCAAGCCCGGCGATGTCATTCTTCACGACAGCATCGATTTCCGCCTGATAGGCTTTGCGGTTGGCCCGGTTCGCGTCGTTGTTACCCTGCTGGTTGGCGGCCTGCGGGCCGGCCTCGCGGGCAAGCCGCGCCGTTTCCAGACGGAAGGCCTTGAATTCCTTGAAGCGACTGGAGAGATTGTCGAAGGCCGCCTTCTGTTCTGCCGGAACGAGAGGGGTCCAGGTTGCGATCAGCTTCTCCATGGCGTCGAGGTTCTTGACGATGCCATCAGCAAAAGGTGCCGCCTTTTCGATATCGGGCGCAGCGTAGACCCCGCGCGCCTCCATGACGACCGCAGTCACAAGCCGGTTCAGCGCTTCACCCTTATAGGCGCGCTCCGCTGCCTTTTCGTATCCGACCGTGCGCACCTGAAACTCGCTGACCGCATATATGGACAGGCCGCCGATGGTGCAGGCCACAAGGCTCATAAGCCCGACAAGAAGATTGATACGACCGCGAATTCTCAATTTCGTTCCCCCAAAAGCCAGCCGCACGATGGAAAATGGGAAGCTGGCATAACTTTTCCCATCACAACATTTATCAATGCCGCCTTAAGAAAGAATTTCAGAATTTACCGATCGTGCGATCGGAATGCGCCCGCAGCGCCCGTGAGCGAAGCCGGTTTCATGGCGCTTCCGCAAAAGGTGAAGCGCGAAAACCCCTTCGGCAATTGACTTTGCTCGGCCTATGCCCTTATAAGCCGCGCACGCTCGGCCATTAAAAGCTCGCCCAGGCGGGGTTAGCCGTGCAAAAAACGAAACGCTCTTGCAAATAGTGCAAATTCAAGAAGGGCCGCACACCGCGGTATTAAATAAATGTCGAAGCGTACATTCCAGCCATCCAAGCTTGTTCGCAAGCGTCGTCATGGTTTCCGTGCCCGTATGGCTACTGCCGGCGGTCGCAAAGTTCTCGCAGCCCGCCGTGCGCGCGGCCGCGCAAGTCTGTCGGCTTAATTGCCGTCTCTGTGGCCCGATGAAAGTCGCGGGCACATGAGCAAGACAAAAAAACTGCCCGGCCGGCTTAAAAACCGGTCGGATTTTCTTGCCGTGCAGACGGGGGAAAAGCGTCGGGGAGGCACCTTTCTTCTGGAGGTTCTCGACAGGAAAACCCCGGAAACCGAACCTCGGGTCGGTTTCACCGTAACGAAAAGACAAGGCAACGCGGTCGAGCGAAATCGCATGCGCCGCCGTCTCAAGGAAGCCGTCAGGCTTTCTGCCGGATTCGCAATGAAGCCCGGCCATGACTATGTGATTGTCGCCCGCAGGGACGTGCTCGAGACGGCCTTCCCGAAACTTCAGTCTCTCCTTACCGAGCGAATTGAAGGAACGGCGAAACCGAAACGGTCCCAGGACACCCGCTCCAGGAAAGAATGATGGAAAAGAACCGCAATTACTTCATCGCGATAGCCCTTTCGGTTGTCATCGTCCTCGCCTGGCAATTCCTTTACATGAATCCGCGCATCGAGCAGCAGCGCCGCGCCGAAGAGGCCCGCCAGGCGCAGCAGCAGACGACGCAGCAACAACCGGCACCGGGTGCCGCACCCGGCGTGACCGTCGACGGCGCACCGCCTGCCTCCTCCACGCAGGCCGCCGCCACGGCGACGCGTGAAGAGGCGATTGCAAAAAGCCAGCGTGTCGCCATCGACACCAACGCCATCGCCGGCTCGATCAATCTGACCGGCGCCCGCTTCGATGACATCCGGCTCAAGGGCTACCATGAGACCGTCGATGACTCGAGCCCGATCATCACGCTGTTTTCGCCTTCCGACACCAAGGACGGCTACTTCACCGAACTCGGTTACGTTGGCGGTGCCGATGCCGGCAGCGTTCCCGGTCCTTCGACCGTGTGGACACTCGCAAGCGGCGACAAGCTGACGGAGACCACACCGGTTACGCTGAAGTATACCAACCAGAATGGCGTCGTTTTCTCGCGTACCGTTTCGATCGATCAGCATTACATGATCACGGTCAACGACAAGGTCGAGAACCCCGGGCAGGCGCCCGTCTCCTTTGCCACCTACGGCCGCGTGACGCGCAACAACAAGCCCGCAATACCGCCCGTTTTCGTCATCCATGAAGGCTTCCTCGGCGTCTCGGGTAAAGACGGCAGCCTGACGGAAGAAAAATACAAGGATGTCGAAGAAACCCCGGTAACGATTGCCAAGGCGACCGGCGGCTGGCTCGGCATCACCGACAAATATTGGGCCGCTGCCATTGTGCCGCCGCAGATGACGCCGTTCGAAACGCGTTACTCACACATCAAGGGCAATCAGCCGAGCTACCAGGCCGATTTCAAGAGCGAAACGATGACGGTCGAACCCGGCCAGTCTATCGAACTGAAAAGCCTTGTCTTCGCCGGTGCCAAGGAAGTGCCGCTGGTTGACCGCTATGAAACCGAATATTCCATTCCGAAGTTCGACCTGTTGATCGACTGGGGCTGGTTCTACTTCATCACCAAGCCGATGTTCAAAATGATGGATTTCTTCTTCCGTTATTTTGGCAACTTCGGTGTGGCCATCCTGCTGACCACCATCGTCGTCAAGGCTCTCTTCTTCCCGCTCGCCAGCAAGCAATATGCATCCATGGCGAACATGAAGCGCATGCAGCCGAAGATGGAAGAGCTGAAGGCCAAGCATGGCGATGACCGCATGGCCATGCAGCAGGCGATGATGCAGCTCTACAAGGAAGAGAAGATCAATCCGGTTGCCGGCTGCTGGCCGATGCTGCTGCAGATTCCGGTCTTCTTCGCGCTCTACAAGGTCATCTACGTCACCATCGAAATGCGGCATGCACCGTTCTTCGGCTGGATTCACGACCTTTCCGCGCCCGATCCGACCTCGCTTTTCAACCTGTTCGGCCTTCTGCCCTACGACGTGCCGCACTTCCTGATGATCGGCGTCTGGCCGCTCGTCATGGGCATCACGATGTTCCTGCAGATGCGCATGAACCCGACCCCACCCGATCCGACACAGGCGATGATCTTCACCTGGATGCCGCTGATCTTCACCTTCATGCTGGCTTCGTTCCCCGCCGGTCTGGTTATCTACTGGGCATGGAACAACACGCTGTCGATCTCGCAGCAGGCCCTCATCATGAAGCGCCACGGTGCCAAGATCGAACTGTTCGATAATCTCAAAGGGCTATTCAAGCGAAAGCCGGTGCAATCGAAATGAGTGAAACCGGCCCGGCAACCGAAAAGCCCCTCTTTGGGCGACCCTGGATATTCATTCGCGGCGTTCCCGCGATGAAATTCCTGCCGCCCGAAGGCCCGCCGGAGATTGCCTTCGCCGGACGTTCGAATGTCGGCAAGTCTTCGCTCATCAATGCGCTGGTGGGCCACAAAGGCCTTGCCCGCACCTCCAACACACCCGGACGCACGCAGGAACTGAACTACTTCGTTCCTGAGGGTTATTCCGGTGAGCCGGGCGACCTGCCGCCGATGGCGCTGGTCGATATGCCGGGTTACGGCTATGCGCAGGCGCCTAAGGACCATGTCGATGCCTGGACGAAGCTCGTCTTCGATTACCTGCGTGGACGTGCGACGCTGAAGCGCGTCTACGTGCTGATCGATTCCCGCCACGGAATAAAAAAGAACGACGAGGAGGTTCTTGGCCTGCTCGACAAGGCAGCCGTGTCCTATCAGGTCGTGCTGACGAAGACGGACAAGATCAAGGACGTTGGCGTTCCCCGGCTGATCAGTGAAACGCTGGAGAAAATCCGCAAGCGTCCCGCCGCCTATCCGGAAGTTCTCGCTACCTCTTCGGAAAAATCCTTCGGGCTGGATAGCCTGCGCGCCGAGATCGTACGAACGGTCTCGCTCTAAAAGACCCTCGCCTTCAGGCGATGGTGAAAAGCAGGACGGCGGTCCACAGCATCGCCGTCAATGCCAGAAGCCGCCAGAAACGCACGGAATTCCACACCTCCAGAAGCATCGCGGCGAATATGCTGCCATTGCGAAGCGGCTGGCCCTTGAATGGCAGACCGGAGCGAAGCGGATCCCTGTCAAGCAGGGCTGCAACGCCCGCTCTTTCGCGATATTCGGTTTCCGCCAGATTGTCCCGCCAGCGCCTGACCATGGCCGCAAACTGGCGGTCGCGTTTGACGCGTTTTGCAAGCTCCGCCATGCTTTCCGGTGGCAAGGCACCCAGCACATATTCGCCAGCGAGTACTTCGTCCCGCAAACCGCTTTGCTTGTCTCGATCCGGTACGGTCATATGTTTTCAAACTCCTCGGTCGTTCAGGCCAGCATCGTTTTTTGCGATGCGCAACGATCCTCCGTCGCCCTGCTGAATAACCCCTCCCCTGCTCGCCACAAGGCTGGTCCGATTGGTGCTTTATGTCAATCTTATTACGCGCCGCAGGCCGCCCAAAAGCGGAATTTTACTATGCGCCGACACAATATGGCCCGGAGGTTACTTCATTCATTCACCCCGCGTATTCACCTGTCTTTGCAAACGCATCGACATGTCGAATCCGCGCATCCTGCACCGCAAAAATCGATTCCGATTTTTGCGCCGATGCTGTAGAGCGATGAAAGGCTCTCAAGGGCCGCAACCACAGACCGAGGTTTTTCCATGACTGCTTCCGAAAGCGAGACTCAGGCGCGGCTGCTCGCACAGGCTCTGCCCTTTATGCAGAAATATGAGAACAAGACCATCGTGGTGAAATATGGCGGTCATGCCATGGGCGACTCCACACTTGGAAAGGCTTTTGCGGAAGATATCGCCCTGTTGAAGCAGTCCGGTATCAACCCCATCGTCGTGCACGGCGGCGGCCCGCAGATCGGCGCGATGCTGACGAAGATGGGCATTGAATCGAAGTTCGAAAGCGGCTTGCGCGTTACCGATGCCAAGACAGTCGAGATCGTCGAAATGGTTCTGGCCGGCTCGATCAACAAGGAGATCGTCGCGCTCATCAACCAGACGGGCGAATGGGCCATTGGCCTGTGCGGCAAGGACGGCAACATGGTCTTCGCCGAAAAGGCGAAAAAGACCGTCGTCGATCCCGACAGCAATATCGAGCGCGTTCTCGATCTTGGTTTTGTCGGTGAAGTCGTCGAGGTCGACCGCACCCTGCTCGACCTGCTTGCCAAGTCGGAGATGATCCCGGTCATCGCTCCCGTCGCTCCCGGTCGCGATGGCGCCACCTACAACATCAATGCCGACACCTTTGCCGGCGCAATCGCCGGGGCGCTCAACGCCACCCGCCTCCTGTTCCTCACGGACGTGCCTGGTGTTCTCGACAAGAACAAGGAACTCATCAAGGAACTGACGGTCTCCCAGGCGCGTGCGCTGATCAAGGACGGCACGATTTCCGGCGGCATGATCCCGAAGGTCGAGACCTGCATCGAGGCCATCAAGGCCGGTGTTCAGGGCGTGGTGATCCTCAACGGCAAGACCGCCCATTCCGTCCTTCTGGAAATCTTCACGGAAGGCGCGGGCACGCTCATCGTGCCCTGATACGGTTCATGTGGCGGACGGGAATGCCTGTCCGCCACGACAACACTTTCAGCCGAATATCAGAAGCGACAGCACGCCCAGCACGATCAGCAGGCAGCCCGAAAGTTCCAGCCGGTTGATCTTTTCCTTGAAGAAGAGCACGGTCGAGGCGAAGGCGAAGAGCATCTCCACCTGCGCCAGCGCCTTGACCACGGCCGCCTGCTGCAACGTCATCGCCGTGAACCAGCCAAATGACGCCGTGGCCCCCACGAAACCGACCGCAAGCGACGGTTTCCATGCCTTCGCGATCCGCCGCAATTCGTCCCTCTCCCGCCATACGATCCACAAGAACATCGCCAAGGTCTGCGTCACGATGACAACGACGAGGGTAAAGCCGGCCTGCATCACCGCATCCGGTGCCGGCAGGCTGGGTGCTAGCGCCAGCGAGGCCGAACGGTAAGCGACAGACGACAGGCCGAAAAAAGCCCCCGAGGCGAGGCCGATGCCCGCCGTCCGGCTGAAGATGGAGGTGAGAATGGAGGCAGGGGTCACTTCCGTGCGCGCAACCGAAATCAGCATGACGCCGGCCACCGAAATAGCGATGGCCGCAAGAGTGCCGCCATTGACGCTTTCGCCAACGAAAATCAGCGCAAACAATGCCGCCTGCGCCGGCTCAGTTCGGGAATAGGCCGTGCCAACCGCGAAGTTGCGGAAGGAAAACAGGTGCACCAACAGGAAAGTGGCGGCGATCTGCGCCATGGCCCCGACCATCGCCCAGACGGCGAATGACATGTTCGGCACCGGCAGCGGCCGGCCAAGTACACCATGCAGAAAAACGAGATAGGCAAGAGCGAAGGGCATTCCAAAAACGAAGCGCACGAAAGTTGCGCCCGTGGTGCCCATCATGCCCTTCAGGTGTTTTTGCAGGGTCGAGCGCAGGTTCTGCAAGAACGCGCTTGCGAAGGTTATGCCTATCCAGAGTTCCATGATCTTGGCGGTATCATGCGCTGGAGGCCGCAGCCAAGCCCGATTTTCCCGTCTGTCGTCGTCTTTTCGATTTTCTTCGGCATTCGAAACGGGCATAAAGCTGCCCATGGACACAAAGCCGAAAAACCTGCCCGATGCCGCCGATTTCGCCCACGTCAGCGAATGGGTCTTCGACCTCGACAACACGCTCTATCCGCATCACGTCAATCTGTTTTCGCAGATCGATCGTAACATGACGGCCTATGTTGCGGAGCTTTTAAAGCTCGAGCCCGACGAGGCTCGCGCGCTTCAGAAGCGCTATTATCACGAACATGGCACCACGCTTCAGGGCCTGATGATCCACTACGGTATCAGCCCGGACGAGTTTCTGGAGCGCGCGCATGCCATCGACTATTCCGCGCTGAGCCCGCATCCGGAGCTCGGCGAGGCAATCAAGGCGTTGCCGGGCCGCAAGTTCATCCTCACCAATGGCAGCGTCAAGCATGCACAGGCAGCGGCGGGCGCGCTCGGCATTCTCGACCAGTTCGAGGATATTTTCGACATCGTCGCCGCGGACTATCTGCCAAAACCGGCCAGTGCGACCTATGAGAAGTTTGCCGCACTTGCGAAGCTCGACACCAGAAAAGCGGCCATGTTCGAGGACCTGCCGCGCAATCTCGCGGCACCCAAGGCACTTGGCATGAAGACCGTGCTGCTCGTTCCTTCGAACCTCGAAGGCGTCATCATGGAGCGCTGGGAGATCCCCGCCGCGACGGATGAGCATATCGACTACATCACTGACGATCTGACCGGTTTCCTGATCAAAACGATCGCCCGCTGACAGGTAACATCGAAATCGAGCGCAGACGACATTACCGAAGCTTCATGCACCTTACGGATGTTTAAGTAGTGAACTGCCACCTGCGCCACTATCTTCCTCCTCAGGGACACCAACGGAAGGTAATGACGATGTCTACACGAAAGATCGCACTCTCTGCTCTTGGCGCAGCCCTCTTGCTCGGCTCGGCCGCTACAGCCAGCTTTGCGGCCCCGCCAGCGCACGGCAAAGGCCACGGCGAACGCATGCCGTTCCGCCCGGAACTGGCGTTCGTTCAGCTGCTGAAGGTGGCCGACACCAACAAGGACGGCAAGATTACCAAGGAAGAGTTCGCCGCACGTCAGGACGCACTTTTTGCCGAGATCGACAAGGACAAGGACGGTTCGATCACGCCAAAGGAAATGCGTGAATACCGCCAGGCCAAAATGGAGGCGTTCCGTGCGGCTCATCCGCGCCCAGAGGCTGCTGACGCCAAAGCGGGCGAAGGCAAGGGACCTGAAGGCAAGCGCGCCGAACGCGAACATGGCGGTCGTCAGGGCTGGGGCAAGCATGGCGGCAAGGGTGGGGCGTTCGCGATGATGCGCATGGCCGACACCGATGAAAACGGCCAGGTCAGCAAGGCCGAATTCACCGCAGCCGGCGAAAAAATGTTCGAACGGCTGGACAGGAACAAGGACGGCGTCATCTCTATCGATGATATGCCAGACCGCCCGTTCCTTTAATCACATAAGAAAAAGCCCGCTCAATCGGCGGGCTTTTTTCCTTTCAATGCAGGCTGACGGTTTTCAGATCGTCTTCGGCAGCCTTGAAAAACGTGCTGGAACGATTGTCTGTCAGGAGGATCGGCGTGCCATCCGCGCCAAACAGGGCCCAGAGATCGAGTTGCGGATCGAGATCAGGCGCTTCCGGGAAACAGCGGCTTACGTCTTCCGCACGGATTTTACGGATATAGCCCACTTCTCCCTCGCCGATATGAGCGAGCTGGGACCGGGTGAGACGCGCATGCGCTTCTTTTAAAAGCATATTTCAGCCTCCTTCTTCACGCCGAGCGATTCGTGTCGGATTCCGGCGTTCACGTTCTACTCTGAGACGGAAATATTAATTTTCTTTACCACGTTTGAAATTTCGGGCTTCACCAGATCGATGGCAAGAAGGCCATTGCGCAGGCGCGCGTCCCTCACCTGCATGCCGTCTGCAAGCACGAAGACCCGCTGGAATTGCCGGGCAGCGATACCCCGGTAGAGAAAATCCCGCTTTTCCTGCTCCTGCTGGCGACCGCGAATGACGAGCTGGTTGTCGGCCGTCGTCACATCCAAATCGTCCTGCGAAAAACCGGCGACTGCAATCGTGATACGCAGGCGTTCCGGCACGTCTTCAGTGCCGGGCAGGCGCTCGATGTTGTATGGAGGATAGCCATCATTGGCCTTCGCCATACGCTCCAGCGTTTTTTCCATGGCATCAAAACCCAGCAAAAGCGGGTGGGTGAATGGCGTCATGCGGCTCATATCGTCTCTGTCCTTGCAACCAAGCGACGTTTCGCGGTCCCGCTTCCGGCAACCCTGCCGGTCAATCTTACCGGCTCTACGCAATATGGGAAGCAAAACCACGATGCGCAAGGCGGGGCCACAAGGCAAAGGCGGGCACGCTGAGGAATGAGACTTGACAAGTGAGCGTCCGCCGCTCGAAAAAAGCGCCTTATCTCAACGGCGGGCAAGACATGGCAGAACGCAGAAAAATCATCATAGACACGGATCCAGGTCAGGACGACGCGGCAGCGATCATGCTGGCTTTCGCAAGCCCGGAAGAAATTGAAATTCTCGGTCTGTGCGCCGTCGCCGGCAATGTTCCGCTGAAACTGACCAGCCGCAACATCCGCATCATCTGCGAATTGTGCGACCGCACCGATATTCCCGTCTATGAGGGTGCCGAGCGGCCACTGGTACGAAAGCCCATCACTGCCGAGCATGTTCACGGCAGCACCGGCCTTGATGGCCCGGTTCTCGACGAGCCGACGATGGAGGCACAAAAGCAGCACGCCGTCGATTTCATCATCGAAACGCTGCTGCGGGAGCCTGCGGGCACCGTGACCCTCTGCACGCTCGGCGCGTTGACCAATGTGGCGCTGGCCTTGCAAAAGGCCCCTGAGATTGCCGGCCGCGTCAAGGAACTGGTGATGATGGGTGGTGGCTTCTTTGAAGGCGGCAACATCACACCGGCTGCGGAATTCAACATCTATGTCGATCCGCAGGCTGCCGATATCGTCTTCCGTTCCGGCGTGCCCATCGTCGTGATGCCGCTTGACGTAACCCACCAGTTGCTGACCACCAAGGCGCGTGTCAGCCGCATTCGCGATATAGGCACACGCCCGGCAATCGCCATGGCGGAAATGCTGGAATTCTTCGAGCGTTTCGACATCGAGAAATACGGTTCGGACGGCGGCCCCCTGCACGATCCAAGCGTCATCGCCTATCTCCTCAAGCCCGAGCTGTTTCAGGGCCGCGATTGCAATGTCGAAATCGAGGTCAATTCCGAACTGACCATGGGCATGACGGTGGTGGATTGGTGGCGGGTGACCGAGCGCCCGGTCAACGCCCGCGTGATGCGAAATGTGGATGCGGACGGCTTTTTCGAATTGCTGACGGAACGTTTCGCCCGCCTCTGATGGGAACGCAGACATGAAAAGGGCCGCTGGCATGACCAGCGGCCCTTTCATTTGGAACCACGGGATATTCTCAGAACTCGGTCCAGTCGTCCTGTGCCAGCGCGTTTGCGCCGCTGGTTCTTGGGCGGGAACGTTGGGTCGCAGCCGAGCGGCCCGATGCCTGTGACGGGGCGACAGGCGCACGCATTGCCGCCGCGGTGGCGCGCAATTGCTGGCCGGACTGGCTGGAATGACCGCCGGATACGGAGAAACCGGCAACGAGCGATTTCAGCGTTTCCGCCTCGCTGTTCAGCGTCACGCTTGCCGCCGTTGTTTCTTCCACCATGGCAGCATTCTGCTGGGTGACCTGATCCATCTGGGTGACGGCGGAATTGATTTCCTTGAGACCTACCGCCTGCTCGCTGGCAGAGGCCGAAATCTGCCGTATCAGCTGGTTGATCTGCAGAACCTGATCGGCAATCTTTCTCATCGTCTCGCCGGCCTTGCCGACCAGCTGGACGCCCTCGCCCACCTGCCTTGCGGAGGTGTTGATCAGACCTTTGATCTCCTTCGCGGCCGTCGCGGAACGTTGCGCCAGTTCACGTACTTCCTGCGCGACGACGGCAAAACCCTTGCCAGCCTCGCCCGCACGGGCAGCTTCCACACCGGCATTCAGCGCCAGAAGGTTGGTCTGGAAAGCGATTTCGTCGATTACCCCGATGATGCGGGAGATTTCCGCCGAGGATTGAGCGATGCCTTCCATGGAACTGACGGCCTGCTGCACGACCTCGCCCGACTTGCCGGCGTCGTCGCAGGCGTTGCTGACAGCTGTCGCCGCCTGCGCTGCGTTTTCCGCACTGGAATTGACCTGCGCCGTCAGCTGGTTGAGGGCGGCAGCGGTTTCTTCCAGGCTTGCAGCCTGCTGTTCCGTGCGGTGGGAGAGATCGCTCGCAGCGCGGGTGATCTCGCCGGTGCCGTTGCCGATGCTGGCAACGGTTCCGTTGACGGTGGAAACGGTTTCCTCGAGGCTGGCGAGCGCCGAGTTGAAGTCGTTGCGCAGCTTTGCATATTCACCGTGGAACTGGTCCTCGATGCGATAGGTCAGATTGCCCTGCGAGAGCGCATTGAGACCTGCACCGAGTACGCTCACGATATGTTGCTGCATCCGGCTGTTCTCATTGCGCTCGGATTCGGACCTTTGGCGCTCCGTTTCCGCATTGCCACGCTGCACGGCGGCATCCGCTTCCATTTCGCGGATACCGGCAAGCTTCGCACGGAAGCCTTCCAGAGCCGTTGCCACCGCGCCCGTCTCATCCCTGCGGTCCTGTCCGGAAACCGGCACATCGTAACGACCGTCGCTCAGTGTTTTCACATCGGAGACCAGCGAGGCGAGCGGATTGCGGACGAAATAGCGGACGGAGAAATAGAGCGCGGCAATAACCGCCGCAAGAATGACGATCGCCCCGAGGATCATCAGATAAGTCTGTTCCTGCACCGGCGCGTTCAACGCCTGATGCGGGATATCCACCAGAACCACCCAGGTGGCATTGAGGCCCGGAACCGCAAACGGATAGACAAGGCGGTTATAGGGCGCGTCGGTATCAAGACCGAGATTTTCGATCAGGCCCTGCTTGCCGGATGTGATCGCCGCCTGAACGGTGCTTGCACCCTCTCCGTCATAGGCCTTCATGTTCTGCTCGGGCGTCGGCGGTACCAGCCATTGGCCGCCCTGCGAAATGAGTGTCACACGGCCGGTTTCGAAAGGATGCAGCGCCTGCAGCTTCTGCGACAGAGCTGCCAGAGAGATATCGACCCCCGCCACACCAATCATCTTACCATCAGACATGACGGGATAGGCAAGCGAGGTCATTGTGGTGGGCACTTCCGTGCCTTCGGCCAGATAGGGCTGGGTAATGGCGCCTTTGCCGGATTTGGCAGCGAGCGAATACCACTCCGCCGCATAGTCGTTCTTGAAGGTCGAAAACTGGATGTCGCCTTTCTGGGTCTTCGACCAGTAGGGGGCAAATGCACCCGTTGCATTGGTGCCGAGATCGAGCCTGTTGGCGATCTCGGTGGTCTGTCCGTCGAAAAGGCCCAGCTGCTCACAGAACCAGCTTCCGAAAGCGAAAGCATTCTGCTCGACATTGGCCTTGAGGATGTTGACGATGCCGGGGCGGTCCATCGATTTCGCCTGGTGCGCACGGCCGATGATACCGGCCATGGAGCGGGCAGCGCTACCGAGTTCACCGACATCGGCGGCGATGACGTTGGCGATGGCGCGTGCCTCGGTGTTCGCCTGATCCATGGTCAGCGAATGGACACGGTCGCTGGTCTGGGAAATGAGGAAGGAATTCGATGCGACAAGGACCGTGGTGATTGCACAGCCGGTTACAAGGATCAGCTTGGTCGCAAGCGACTTCACTTTGAAATTGAACATTTTGGCCTCGATCAAATCGCCGGCCGAAAAGGCTGGCGTCAACGGATGAGAAATCTCCGTCATGGAGGCCCGCCCGCTGGGGGCAGTGCGCTGCAACGCGACGAGGGGAAATTAGAATATCTTTGCTAATTAACCCCTAAAATTCCCCCGTCGCATCGAGCCGAAATCAGTGCTCGTAATAGGCGGATACGATGTTCCATGCATCGTCGGCCGTTTCGGCGAAATGTAGCAGCTCCATATCTTCGGGCGCAATGGTTCCGAAATCCGCGAGGAATCCGAAATTGACGACGGAGCGCCAGAATTTCTCTCCGAAGAGAATGAGCGGGATGGGCGCCATGCGCTTCGTCTGGATCAGCGTCAGCGTCTCGAAGAGTTCATCGAGCGTGCCGAAACCGCCGGGGAAGATCACCACGGCCTTGGCCCGCATCAGAAAATGCATCTTGCGGATGGCGAAATAGTGGAAGTTGAAGCTCAGCTCCGGCGTGACATAGGGGTTGGGCGCCTGCTCATGCGGCAGAACGATGTTGAGGCCGATGGACGGGCCTCCGACATCGGCTGCGCCGCGATTGCCTGCTTCCATCACGCCGGGACCACCACCAGTGACCACGACATATTCCAGATGGTCCGATTTCGCGCCGTAGTCGGTGCAGAGCCGGGCGAACTTGCGCGCCTCCTCGTAATAAACCGAGGATTGCTCCAGATTGCGTTTCTGCGTCTCGTTGCGGGCCGCCCAAGCCTCCCCGCCGGGCTCGGGAATGCGCGCGCCGCCGAACATGACGACGGTGGACTTGATGCCCCGCTCGGTCAGCGCCATTTCCGTCTTCAGAAGTTCGAGTTGAAGCCTGACGGGGCGCAACTCCTCGCGGCAGAGAAAATCCATATCCGCGTAGGCAAGCCGGTAGGATGGGGAATCCGACTGCGGTGTTTTGGGAATGACATCGGCCTGCTGCTTGTCCGCAGAGCTACGCTTCAACGGGTCCCACACCCCATCCTTGCGCCGCAATTTGCCGTTTTTCAGTCGTGTCATTTCCAAGCCTTTCGTCTGGTGCGCCAAATCACCCAAATCACATTGACGCCTTTCCAACACTCCCTTAGATCAAATGACCATAGCCTTCCAGCGGCGCGGGACCATCCGTGGCCAAGAACACACGCGACATTCAAGGAATTTTCCATGAGCCTTCCGGATCTCACCTCTCTCGAAACCACCATCGAAACAGCCTTCGACAACCGTGACGGTGTGAACGTATCGACAAAGGGCGAGGTTCGCGACGCGGTGAACACATCTCTTCAACTTCTCGACAGCGGCAAGGTCCGCGTCGCCGAAAAGCAGGCGGACGGGAACTGGAAAGTGAACCAATGGCTGAAAAAGGCCGTGCTCCTCTCCTTCCGTCTGAACGACATGGAGATCGTCACCGGCGGCCCCGGTGAATCCACCTGGTGGGACAAGGTGCCGTCGAAGTTCGAGAACTGGGGTGAAAACCAGTTCCGCGCTGCGGGCTTCCGCGCAGTGCCTAACGCCGTCGTGCGCCGCTCGGCCTATGTGGCCAAGAACGTGGTGCTGATGCCTTCCTTCGTCAATCTCGGCGCCTATGTCGATGAAGGCACGATGGTCGACACCTGGGCGACGGTCGGCTCCTGCGCGCAGATCGGCAAGAACGTGCATCTGTCCGGCGGCGTTGGCATCGGCGGCGTTCTGGAGCCGCTTCAGGCCGGCCCGACCATCATCGAGGACAATTGCTTCATCGGTGCACGTTCGGAAGTCGTAGAAGGCTGCATCGTGCGCGAAGGCGCCGTTCTCGGCATGGGCGTCTTCATCGGCAAGTCGACCAAGATCGTCGATCGCGCCACCGGCGAGATCACCTATGGCGAAGTGCCACCCTATTCCGTCGTCGTTGCCGGCACCATGCCGGGCAAGCCGTTCCCGAACGGCGAGCCGGGCCCGAGCCTTTATTGCGCCGTCATCGTCAAGCGCGTCGATGAAAGGACCCGCTCCAAGACCGGCATCAACGAGCTTCTGCGCGACTGATAAAAGCTGATACCATGACCACGACCGATCCCGTTGCCAATCTCGCCGCCCTCATCCGTTGCCCTTCGGTGACACCAGCCGAAGGTGGCGCGCTATCCCTGCTAGACACCCTGCTTTCACCGCTTGGCTTTGCGGTGGAAAAGATGGTGGCGACGGAAGCGGGAACGCCTGACGTTGAAAACCTCTACGCCCGGCTTGGCACGGAAGGTCCGCACCTGATGTTTGCGGGCCATACCGATGTCGTTCCGGTGGGCGACGAGGCGGCATGGAGCCATCCGCCCTTTGCCGCTGAAATTGCCGGCGGCGAAATGTTCGGCCGTGGTGCGGTGGACATGAAGGGCGGCATTGCCTGTTTCGTTGCCGCCATTGCCCGCTACATCGAGAAACACGGAAAACCGAAAGGTTCCGTTTCTTTCCTGATCACCGGTGACGAGGAAGGCCCCTCGATCAACGGCACCTCCAAGCTGCTGGAATGGGCCGCCGCCAAAGGCGAGACATGGGATGCCTGCGTGGTGGGTGAACCGACCAACCCCGACCAGCTGGGCGACATGATCAAGATCGGCCGCCGGGGATCGATTTCGGGCCGCATCACCGTGCATGGCGTGCAAGGTCATGCCGCATATCCGCATCTGGCCGACAACCCCATTCGCGGGCTGCTGCAACT
The DNA here is from genome assembly GCF_030818995.1 of Agrobacterium sp. SORGH_AS_0745. Classification (NCBI taxonomy): domain Bacteria; kingdom Pseudomonadati; phylum Pseudomonadota; class Alphaproteobacteria; order Hyphomicrobiales; family Rhizobiaceae; genus Agrobacterium; species Agrobacterium sp. SORGH_AS_0745. The sequence continues at coordinate 1,072,681 of NZ_JAUTBI010000003.1, read as the reverse complement.
GACCCACGCGCTGATGCATCCGCCCTTCGATCACGGCACGGACGACTTCCAGCCGTCCAATCTGGAAGTGACGACCATCGACACCGGCAATGCCGCCACAAATGTCATTCCGGCACGGGCGACGGCGTCGTTCAACATCCGTTTCAATGACAGCTGGACGGTGGAGAGCCTGCGGGCGGAAATCATCCGCCGCCTCGATGCCGCCGCTGCCGAAGGAGAACTTCGTCCCGACCGCAGCCCGGTCAAATATGAGATCGTCTGGGCCGACCGTCCGGCCCATGTTTTCCTGACCCGGAACAATGCGCTCATCTCGTCGCTTTCCGGCGCCGTGGAAGCCGTGACAGGCAAGGAGCCCAAGCTTTCGACTACCGGCGGCACGTCTGATGCGCGTTTCATCAAGGATTATTGCCCCGTCGTGGAATTCGGCCTCGTCGGGCAGACCATGCATATGGTCGATGAGCGCGTGGAAGTCGCCGATCTGGAGACGCTGACACGCATCTACGAGACCTTCATCGAACGCTGGTTCTCCCATGCCGACGGCAAGTGAAGTAAGGCTCTATCTGAAAGGCCTCTGGCTGCTGCTGCTCGGCGACCACACCGGCGCGCGTTATCTGGACCTTTCCGAGCGCGGCATGTGGCGGTCCTTCTACTCCGCCCTCTGGTGCCTGCCGGCCATGCTGGTGTCCTGGCTGTGGCTGCGCGCTGCGTTCCTGGCAAGCTATCCGCCCGGAACAGGAACGGGGTTCATCTTCTTTTTCCGCCTTGCGATGGTCGAGGCTATCTGCTGGATCGTGCCGCTGCTGTTGATCCGCATGCTGCTGTTCGCCTTTGGCGCACGGGAAAAATTCACCGCACTGGTCACCACCATGAACTGGCTGTCGCTGCCGTTTTCCTATGCCTATGCGGTTCTGATCCTGATCGCGTTTTTTCTGCCGCCCTTGCAGGGGCTGATCGCCATTCTCTGGCTGGCACTCCTGCTGTCGCTGGTCTTCGCCTTTTCGCGGATCGTGCGCTTCTTCATCCGCGACCAGTCGTTGCTTGTCTCGGCGATCGTCATGACCCTGCTGGTGCCGGGCATGCTTCTGTCCGAGGCGCTGCAGCGTTTTCTCGGCGTTTATCCGGCCTGAGAAACGAGACACTTTAGTCGGTGTCTTCGACCGTCTCGACCTTTGAATAGACCCGCGGCGGAATGACGTCGGGATAATCGACCTGCATGAAATAGAGACCATCCGGCGGCGCGACGGGGCCGCAAGCTTTGCGATCCCGTGCTTCCAGTGCCGCGCGCACGTCTTCCGGTGTCATGCTGCCTTCACCGGCCATTTTCAGCGTTCCGGCAAAAGAGCGTATCTGGTTGTGGAGAAAGCTCTGCGCGGTGGCGCGTATCTCGATAAGATCGCCATTGCGCGTCACATCCAGCCGGTCGAGCGTTCTGACCGGGCTGCTCGCCTGACAATGAACCGAGCGGAAAGTGGTAAAATCGTGCCGGCCGACGAGCATCTGTGCAGCTTCATGCATGCGTTCGTGGTCCAGATCTTTCGATACCCACCATGCGCGCTTGTGCTCGAGTGCCAGCCGCGCTTTCCGGCAAATGATGCGGTACAGATAATGGCGGCGAAGCGCGGAGAAGCGCGCGTCGAAATCCTCGGTTACAGCCGTTACGTCGACAACCGAGACAGCCTCTTTCGCCATGGCCAGATGAGCGTTGAGAGCATTGCGAAGCTTATATGGCGCCCAATCGCGGGAAAGATCGACATGGGCTACCTGTCCCACGGCATGCACGCCGGAATCGGTGCGGCCAGCGCCGCGAATCGACACAGTCTCGCCGGTCAGCGACCGGACGGCAGCTTCAAGCGCGCCCTGAACTGAAGGGCCGTTATCCTGTCTCTGCCAGCCGAAGTAAGGCGTACCGTCATATTCGACGGTCATGCGGAAACGCGGCATCAGCCGAGCCTCGTTCTGGCGGGAACGGGTGTGCCACGAACGAAATCGGCAGCCGACAGCGGCTTGCCACCCGCCTTCTGCAAACGGGTAAGCCGCACCGCGCCACTGCCGCAGGCGATGGTCAGGGCTTCATCGAGCACAGCGCCTGCTTCGCCCATACCGCTCGCCAGTTCTGACGCCAGAACCTTCACGCGCTCGGCCTTACCGCCGATTTCCATTTCCAGCCAAGCGCCGGGAAAAGGCGAAAGGCCGCGGATATGGTTATGGACGTCCTGTGCCGGCCGGGAAAAATTAATCCGGGTCTCGCCCTTGTCGATTTTCGAGGCATAAACGACGCCTTCTTCCGGCTGCGCAACGAGAGGAAGATCGTCTGCTTCCAGCTTGTCCATCGCCTGCCGCATCAGCCGCGCGCCTGTCAGCATCAGGCTGTCGTGCAATTCACCTGCCGTGGTATTCTCACCGATCGTGACCTTGGCGGTCAGCGCCACCGGGCCGGTATCCAGCCCCTTTTCCATTTTCATGACCATCATGCCCGTCTCGGCATCGCCAGCCATGATCGCCCGCTGAATGGGAGCAGCGCCGCGCCAGCGCGGCAGCAACGAGGCGTGGCCGTTATAGCAGCCAAGGCGCGTACCGCTCAGGATAGCCTCGGGCAATAGCAGCCCATAGGCAACGACAACCGCGACATCGGCGTTGAATTCCCTGAATTGCTGCCGGTCTTCCTCGGCCTTGAAATTCACCGGCGTCAGCACGGGCAGACCCAGCAGTTCGGCCGCCTGATGCACCGGCGATTTCTGCAGATCGAGGCCACGGCGACCGCCTGGACGCGGCGGCTGCGTATAAACGGCAACGACCTCGTGACCAGCGTCCACCAATGCACGCAGCGTGGGAACGGAAAAATCCGGCGTGCCCATGAAAATGATGCGAAGAGCCATATCGCCCCCTGCCCTCTATGCCGGTCCGTCTACATATTTAAGACGAATCAGACCTTAGCGCGGGCTGCTTTGGTGAATTTCTTGATGACCATTTCTCGCTTCAGGCGCGAAATATGGTCGATGAACAGAATGCCGTTCAGGTGGTCGATCTCATGCTGCAGACACGTCGCCAGAAGTCCGTCCGCATCGACCGTCTGCTGCTTGCCGTCACGATCGACATATCGCACTGTTAGGGATGCGGGACGCTCTACCTCGGCATAATAATCGGGAATGGAGAGACACCCTTCCTCATAGGCCGAGACGTCGTCCGACACTCTGAGGATTTCCGGATTGATGAAGACGACCGGCTTTTTCTCCTCGTCCTCGCGCGAAACGTCGATCACCAGCATGCGGCGCGGCACGCCCACCTGAATGGCGGCAAGGCCGATACCCGGCGCATCATACATGGTTTCAAGCATATCGTCGGCAAGGCGCAACACTTCGGCATCCACCTGTTCGATGGGCCTTGATTGCTGGCGCAGCACGGGATCGGGCAAAATGATAAGCGGTTTGATAGTCATGGCTTCCCATAACGTATCTCTTGCGCGGAGGAAATAAAAAATACGCGGTCGAAATGAGACCTTCGGCTGGTTTTGCCCGACTCAATTCCGCCGCATGAATGTTCTTGTTTTGATCTTACGAATCACTGGAAATCTGGTAGATTTAGCCATGAGTATCGATTTCTCTTTTCTCCTCGATCCCGCCATGCGGGCCGGCTCCGTCGACATCAGCTTCGGCGGGCTTCTTGCGGCTCTCGTTTTCGGCCTGTTCCGCTTTTTGGATGGTCACGAAAAGTCGTGGGAAAAAAGCGGAAGCCGATGGTGAAATTTCCGATCTGTTGAAAACCCAGTCGGAACTGCACGGCCGGATCGCGGCGATGGCCGAGACGCTCGGCACGCGCCAGAGCGAGATGGGCCAGACGATCAACCAGCGCCTCGACGGCATGTCGCAGCGGCTGGGCGAGACGCTGACCGAGCAGACCCGGTCGACACACGAGAATCTAAGCCGCCTGCAGGAGCGGCTTGCGGTTATCGATGCCGCCCAGGGTAATATTCAGGATCTGGCAAAGGACGTGGTCGGGCTTCAGGCGATCCTCTCCAACAAGCAGACGCGCGGCGCTTTCGGGCAGGCGCGGATGGAAGCGCTGATCGCCGATGCGCTTCCCGCCGGGGCCTTTCAGCTTCAGCCCACGCTTTCGAATGGCTACCGACCAGACTGCATCATCAGGATGCCGAACAACGCCCCGTCCCTCGTCATCGACGCCAAGTTTCCGCTGGAGGCGTGGAATGCGCTGAAGGCGGATGAAACGCCCGAGGGCAAACGGGCTGCGACCCAGCAGTTCCGCCGCGATATGGAAGTGCATATTCGCGACGTGGCTGAGAAATATCTGATACGCGGCGAAACGCAGGATACGGCCTTCATCTTCGTGCCGTCGGAATCGATCTTCGCCGATATTCACCAGCATTTCGAATATCTGGTACAGCGTGCCCATCGCGCTCGTGTCGTCATTGTCTCGCCATCGCTTTTGATGCTGTCGGTGCAGGTTATCCAGTCGGTGCTGAAGGACCAGCGCATGCGCGAGCAGGCGCACCTCATTCAGGGTGAAGTCGCGCTTCTCATGGATGACGTGCGGCGGCTGGACGACCGGACGCGCAAGCTGCAAGCCCATTTCGGGCTGGCGCAGAAAGATGTCGACATGATGCTGATTTCCTCCGACAAGGTGCTGGCGCGTGGCCAGAAGATCGAGGGCCTCGATTTTTCGCCGACGGAAAAGGAGACCTCCCACAGCGAAATCGAGCAGGCGCGACGCTTTGCAGAGAACAGGGCAGGAACGGCCAAGTTGCGGGTGGTTGACGACGAGTGATCCCCTCGGGCAAAGTCGCCGCCTTGCTTTGAATTTCATACGGACATGCCCTGATGATTACTGTTTTCGGCTCCATCAACATGGATCTCGTCGCCACCGCCAAACGCCTGCCCAAACCCGGTGAAACCGTGACGGGAGAGACCTTTTCCACGGCGGCCGGCGGAAAGGGAGCCAATCAGGCGCTTGCCGCACGGCGCGCAGGTGCAACAGTCAAAATGGCGGGCGCTACGGGTGATGACACCTTTGCCGCGCCAGCGCTGACATTGCTGCGCGATGCCGGCACCGATCTTTCGCTCGTCAAGACCGCGCCCGGCCCCACGGGAACCGCCGTAATCCTGATCGGTGAAGGCGGGGAGAACATGATCTCGGTCATTCCCGCCGCCAATGGCGAAGTTTCCGCATCCGACGCCGCAAGAGCCGTGGCGGAGATGGCACCGGGCGATATTCTGATGCTTCAGTTCGAGGTGCCCGCACCCTCAATCGAAGCAGCACTGACGGCCGCGAAGGCTAAACGCATCACCACTATCATCAATACCGCGCCGCTGACCGCGGACGGGCCGCGCCTTGCCAGCCTTGCCGATATCGTCATCGCCAATGAGACCGAGTTCGAACTACTGATCGGCAAAAACGGACTTTCAGCCTCCGAACGGGAAAATGAACTCAAATCCCTGCATGAGCAGACCGGCCAGACATTGATCGTGACGCTTGGTGCTGATGGCGTGATCGCCATTCGCAACGGCAAGGTCTTCAAGGCGTCCGGTCTCAAGATCGAGCCGGTCGATACTGTCGGCGCTGGCGATACATTCTGCGGTTATCTCGCCGCCAGCCTCGATCAGGGTATGGATTTCGAAAAGGCGCTGAAGCGCGCCGCCGTCGCAGGCTCGCTCGCCTGCACCCGCGCCGGCGCCCAGCCTTCCATTCCGGTTGCTGCCGAAGTGGACGCGAATATCTGACGGTTCGAGCTGTTAAACGCGAATGAAAGTGAGATAGGCCGAGCTGCGGCCTTCTCTTTTCGCCTTGTTCTCATAACGCGTGCCCGGCCAGTTGGCATAGGGGGTGTGCCAGTCCTCGGCACTTGCCGCCGTCCACTCGAAACCGCCGTGGCGAGCGCAATGCTGTAGCGTCCAGTTGACGTAGGTATCGATATCGGAAGCAAAGCAGAACTTGCCACCGGGTTTCAGGACGCGATGGAAACGGGCAAGATTGACGTCGGAAACGAAACGGCGCTTCCAGTGCTTCTTCTTCGGCCAAGGATCGGGATAGAGAAGATCGATGTGATCGATCGACCCATCCGGCAGCCAATCCAGCAATTGCGTCGCGTCATCATCGTAAAGGCGGATATTCATCAACTCGCCTTCACGCACGCTTGCCAGCAGCTTGGCCATGGAATTGACGAAGGGCTCGACGCCGATAAAGCCGGTCTCAGGATTTTCAACCGCGCGGTGGGCAAGGTGCTCGCCGCCGCCGAAACCGATTTCCAGACGCACCGATTTCACATCCGCCGGAAAGAGAGCGACGAGATTTTTCGGAGGCGCGCTTTCCAGATCGATTTTCAGCAAAGGCAGCAGGTTTTCGATCGTATCGATCTGCTGATTGCGCAGGGGCTTGCCCTTGCGTCTGCCAAAAAACGCTTCCGTTGCGCGCGAACGCCGCTCTTCCGTCATGTCATACTCTCAAGAACAAATAGACTAAACCCGCACAGGGCCACTTGAATGGCACTATGCGGGTTACAAATGGTGCAACCGGTATCTCTCAATCCCCATCGAATGACAAGGCTTAGAACAAGTCCCCGCATTTTCCGAACGTAAAATCGCTACGCAATTTTACTGGAAATGCCTCAAGCGCTCAAAGCTTCCTTGAGCGGCTTCACCAGATCGAGCTTCTCCCAGGAGAAGGAACCGTCACGGCCCGCCTTGCGACCGAAATGGCCGTAGGAGGACGTCTTGGCATAGATCGGCTTGTTGAGATCGAGATGACGGCGAATGCCCGACGGCGACAGATCCATGACCTTGCGGATGGCGCCTTCGACCTGATCTTCGCTGACCTTGCCGGTACCGTGCAGATCGACATAAATCGACAGAGGCTGGGCGATGCCGATCGCGTAGGAAATCTGAATGGTGCAGCGCTCGGCCAGACCGGCAGCCACCACGTTCTTGGCCAGATAGCGGGCAGCATAGGCCGCGGAACGGTCGACCTTGGTCGTGTCCTTGCCGGAGAATGCACCGCCGCCATGGGGGGCAGCACCGCCATAGGTGTCCACGATGATTTTGCGGCCGGTCAGACCCGCATCGCCATCCGGACCACCAATGACGAATTTGCCCGTCGGGTTAATATACCACTGGCAATCATCGGCGATCTTCAAGTCACCCAGAGCTTCGCGGATATAGGGTTCGACAACTTCGCGAACCTTCTTCGAATCCCAGCTGGCATCGAGATGCTGCGTGGACAAAACGATGGACACGGCTTCCGAAGCCTTGCCGTCGACGTAACGAACCGTCACCTGGCTCTTCGCGTCGGGACCGAGTTTCGCAGCTTCGCCTTCGCCGCTTTTACGGGCGGTCGCGAGCAGCTGCAGAATACGGTGGGAATAATAGATCGGAGCCGGCATCAGGTCCGGCGTTTCCTTGCAGGCGTAACCGAACATGATGCCCTGGTCGCCGGCACCCTCGTCGCCCTGCTTGTCGGAGGCGTTGTCCACGCCCTGCGCGATATCCGCCGACTGCGGATGCAGGAGAACGTCGATCTTTGCCGTCTTCCAGTGGAAACCATCCTGCTCGTAGCCGATGTCGCGGATCGCCTTGCGGGCAGCCGACTTGAACTTCGAGGGATTGATGACCGGGTGGCCGGCAGCATCCTTGAGAACCTTGCCGTCCTTGTCCTTTTTCAGCAGGGTATCGGGAACCCGAACCTCACCGGCGATAATGACGCGGTTCGTCGTCGCAAGCGTTTCGCATGCGATGCGCACGGTCCAGGGGTCGACACCCGTCTTGGATGCCTCACGATAGATGAGATCCACGATTTCATCGGAAATACGATCACAAACCTTGTCCGGATGACCTTCGGCCACGGACTCGCTGGTGAACAGGTAATTGGCACGCATGCGGGATTCCCCTCAAAGAACGGTCTTCGAGTTTGTTAGTCATTTCGGCCATGAAAGACAAGGACACAACCACATAAATATATCTTTATGTGAGAATTCCTTTCTAATTGGGCACAAAAAAACGGCCCTTGCGGACCGTTGAGTGTCCAGCGCCGTACGCTGGAAAATAAAGCAGTCGCCTGCGAGTGCTACTCAGCATCCCCTTCGGCGGCGAGCGACTTCACGAGATCAACGAGGCGGCGGCGAACCTTCGGGTCGGCGATCTTCACGAAAGCGCGGTTCAGTTGCAAGCCTTCGGCAGACGACAGGAAATCCACCACGTAATTGGAACTCGATGCTTCTGCCATGCCCGTCGTGCCGACGGCCTGATCACCCGGCGCGTCCTCGAAGAAGAAGGACACCGGCACATTCAGGATCGCGGAAATATTCTGCAGGCGGCTGGCGCCCACGCGGTTCGTGCCCTTTTCATACTTCTGAATTTGCTGAAAGGTAATTCCGAGGCTTTCACCCAGCTTTTCCTGGCTCATGCCCAGCATGGTTCTGCGAAGACGAATTCGGCTTCCGACATGAATGTCGATGGGGTTAGGCTTTTTCTTATTTTCGGTCATCATGCGGTCCTGACACTCGGAAAGGGTTGATATCTCGTTTCATTGCTTATTCGAAGAAATGAGCTGGTATTTCGACAGCGTCTAAACTTGTTTTACGACTGACGTATTCACTATGCAATTGTAGGGGTTCCCGGTCAATTCTGGCGCCTGGCAAAACGCCAGGCAGAAAATACCGAAACGGTCAGCATGATAGAAAAAATCAACCAGAAATACGTCCGATGTATGTCGTAAGTAACAGCGTCATTTGACCCACCACTCAAGGTGGCGTCAACAATTCCGACCCGGCCGTAATCCAACCCGGCAATAATACGACCATAGGGATCTATAACGGCGGAAATTCCGGTATTAGCGCCGCGAATCACCGGCACTCCCGTTTCAACGGCCCGTACTCTTGCCTGCAGAAAATGCTGATAAGGGCCGGGTGTATCGCCGAACCAGCCATCATTCGTGACGTTCAGGATCGCTGCGGCGCCCGCCAGACCAGGGGTCATCTCTTCGGGAAAAATGATCTCGTAGCAGATCAGGGGATAGAGGGTTTTACCGGAAGGAAGCGTCAAAGGCGTGCGCGAAGACGCGGCTGAAAAGCCGCCCGGCAGGCTGATGACATTATTGATGCCGAATCCCCGTAGAATATCTTCGAAAGGGACATATTCTCCAAAGGGTGTCAGATGGACCTTGTCGGTCGCGCCGATGATCTCGCCCTGACTGTCAATCGCATAGACCGAATTGTAGTAACGCGGAGGCCGGCCGGCACCGGCATCTTCCATTCTGACCGCACCGGTAAACAGGACCTGCCCGTCTTCAAGCGTCTTGGCGATTTCCGCCAGAGCGTCCGGATTTTGCGTCAGGATGAAAGGCACGGAGGTCTCCGGCCAAACAATGATATCTGGGCGTTTTTTTCCTTCGCCAGGCGGCAGGCCCGTCAAGCGCAGATGCTCGCTGAAAATCTCGGCCCTGTCTGCATTCAGCATCTTGCGGGACTGGTCGATCGACGGCTGCACGATCCTCACGGTCAGCGCGTCCGCAGGTGTCTCCAACGGTGTCTGAAGGCGGTAAAAGCCATAACCAAAATGGCCAGCCAGCAGCAGGCCCGCCGCAATGAGACCCGGCCACATGCCTTTTTTCGTGCCGATCAAGGCAGGCGAGGCGAAGATGAAGACGGCAAGCGTGGTGACACCAAAAAGACCAAGCAGATGCGCCGACTGCATCATGATCGGCACAGGCATGATGCCATAACCGATGGCGTTCCAGGGAAAGCCAGTTGCTATGAAGCTGCGGAGCCATTCCAAAAGGCCGAATGCGGCCGCAAGTGCGGCGATACGGCCGAGACCGTCCGACCAGACGATATTGGCGGCTGCGACCGCAAAACCGTAAAACACGGCGAGAACAGCCGGAAGGCCGAGGATGGCGAGCGGTAGCGCCCAGGCGAACTCGTCAGCTTCCAGCAGGAGCGCATTGCCCAGCCACCACAGGCCCGCCACGAAATAACCAAGGCCGAAACACCAACCGATGCCGAAAGCGGGCATGATGCGGCTGAAGATGCCGCCGCCCGGCTTGCCGGTGCAGCCATCGACCAACCAGACAAGCAGGGTGAAAGACAAAAAAAGCGCTGCGAAAAAGCCAACCGGAGGCAAGGCAAGCGCTCCAACCGCGCCTGCGGCAATCGCCATCACTGCGCGGCTTTTGCCGCCGGCCAGCATTACCCTGCCTGCAAGACGCTCCATGCCATCTCCGTTTAATGCCCACCCGGAAAAGCCCAACCCGGCATGGCCGCGCAAAGGAATTTCCCTTTAGACTCGACGTAAAGGAAAAAAGATTCGCAGTCCACAGAAGGGATGATCGCCGGAGCACCGTGCGTCCTTTTGGACTCTTGATGACGCGTTCAAGGAGCGGAGGCGACGGGGAGCATCCCGTCGCCCACCTCAGTCAGCGTTTTGCTGGTGGGTGATGAGGCGAACATCCGGCGCGGGCAGCGGAATAACCTCATCGGCATCGGCATCGCCCGGCGCGCGGTCATCCTGCCCTTCCGAGCCATGATCGCGGACGATACGGACACCCTTGATACGCCTTGTATCCGCATCGAGGATCTGGAACTCGAAACCAGGTACGGCCCTGACCACTTCACCCTTGGCCGGAATGCGGCCGAGCGCGAAGAATATCAGGCCGCCGAGCGTATCGATTTCTTCAAGATGTTCGCGGACATCGAATTCCGGTCCGATTGCCTCGGCAAGTTCTGTAAGCTCTGCGCGGGCATCCGCCACCAGCACGTCGGCGGATAGACGCGAAAACATCGTCTCGTCCTTGTCGTGCTCGTCATCAATGTCACCCACCACCATCTCGACGATGTCCTCATGGCTGACGAGACCGTCCGTGCCACCATATTCGTCGATCACCAGGGCAAGCTGTGTTCTCTGTGCCTGCATGGTCTTCAAAAGATCGGAGGCCAGCATGGAGGGGGGTGCAAAAAGAATTTTACGCACCAGTCCGGCATCGGCGACCGTCTGTTCCAGATCCACCCGTGCCAGGTCAAAATTCGGTCGCGGCGAGCGCGGAGCCTTCGCCTCGCCATAGGCAACGCCACGCGATCCCACCCGGCGTTTGTTGCGCGCCTGCTTGGCGACATAGGCCAGCAGATCGCGAATGTGGATCATGCCCTTCGGATTATCCAGCGTCTCATCGTAGACCGGCATGCGGGAGCGCCCGGTTTCCTCAAAGAGGATCAGAGCTTCGCCGATGGTCATATTCTGGTCGAGACCGTCGATATCCACGCGTGGGATCATGATATCTTCGACCCGAACCTCCCGGAAACGCAGGATATTGTTCAGCATCGCCCGCTCTTCGGGCGAAAAGGCGGCACCGATTTCGGTGTCGTCCATCAGCGCGTCGGTCAAATCCTCGCGCAGGCGCTCGCCCTGTGACGGTTTCAGCAACCGTCCAATGCGCGACCAGATCGTTGATCTCGGCTTTGCATTGGAGTCGTTCCGTAAATGACTACTGCCCTCCTCCGAGGAGGACTGCTCGCCGTTTTCTCTGCCCTCATTGGCAGGTCGTGCAGAATGTTCGTTCATGGCTCCAGACAATATTCAAAGCGGTTCCTGTCCCGCATAAGGATCAGATAGGCCAAGCACCGCCAAAATGCGAGTCTCAAGCGACTCCATTTCTTCCGCCTCCTCCTCATCCATGTGGTCATAACCGAACAGGTGCAGGAACCCATGAACAAGAAGATGGGTCAGATGATCCTCGAAACTCTTCTCAAGTTCAAGAGCCTCGCGTTCAACCGTCTCGCGCGCGATGACGATATCGCCCAGCATCGGGCCAGGCATGCCGCCCGGTTCCAGCGGAAAAGCGGGGAAAGACAAGACATTGGTTGCCTTGTCCTTGTCGCGCCATTCGGCATTGATTTCCCGGATATTTTCATCGTCGGTAAAGACCAGCGACAGTTCCACCGGCATTTTCGGGAAGGGTTGGTTCTCTTCCCGCTTCAAAAAATCAACCGCTGCATCCAGCGCCTTGGTGGCGAAGGCAAGAAGGTCCTCTTCCGAGGACCAGCCTTCGGCCTCGACGCTGATTTGAATATCCAGAGCTGTCATTGTCTTGCGTCAGTTGCCCTTCAGGAGGCTTTCATCCGGCACCGCCGTGTGGGATTCGTACGCCCGCACGATGCGCGCCACCATCGGATGGCGCACGACGTCCACATCCTTGAAGCGCACGACGGATACACCTTCCACATCGGTGAGGATTTGCAGGGCCTCGACAAGGCCCGACTTCACGCCGCGCGGAAGGTCCACCTGGCTTGGGTCGCCGGTCACGATCATGCGGCCTTTCTCACCGAGACGGGTGAGGAACATTTTCATCTGCATGGTCGTGGTGTTCTGGGCTTCGTCCAGAATGACGGCGGCGTTGGCAAGCGTGCGTCCGCGCATGAAGGCCAGTGGCGCAATTTCGATGACGCCCGCCTGAATGGCGCGCTCCACCTTGTCACCCGGCATCATGTCGTAAAGCGCGTCGTAAAGCGGGCGCAGATAAGGATCGACCTTCTCCTTCATGTCGCCCGGCAGGAAGCCAAGGCGTTCGCCCGCTTCTACTGCGGGACGCGAGAGGATGATGCGGTCGACCGCACCGCGCTCCAGAAGTTGTGCTGCATGCGCCACGGCAAGATAGGTCTTGCCGGTGCCGGCGGGGCCGACGCCGAAAACCAGTTCGGACTGCTCCAGCGCCCGCATGTAGACATCCTGGGTGGGCGTTCGGGCAGCGACGGTCTTCTTGCGCGTGGAAATCTGCGCCATGGAGATCTTCGCCTTGCGCTCCATCGTCGGCAAGGTCAGCTGGTCATCTGCCGCCATGGCCATTCGGATCGCGCCTTCCACGTCGGAAACCTCGGCGGTTCCGCCCTTGAGCAGACGCTCGTAAAGGAAATCCAGCGCCCGGCGAGCCTGATTGGTGGCAACGACATCGCCGGTGATGGCAACGGAATTGCCGCGCGGGCGCGCATCGATGTTGAGGCGTTGTTCCAGCAATTTGAGGTTCTGATCGAACTGACCGAATAGCTCTCCCGCTATCCTGTTATTCTCGAACGTGAGGACGAAGTGATTGGCGTCGGTCGCGGCTTGGCGTGGCTGGCGCGATGAAGGTGATACCAATTCATGTGCGTTCAAGCGGTCAGGCTCCTGTCCCAATCAGTGTCGGCTCCTCACTCTAACTCTCTGCCACCTCGGCAAACAAGCTGTTTGGACCCGTTGCGGTGATTCGTACATTAACAATGTCACCGATTTTCAAAGTCTTTGCATCAAGATTCACAGATTGCAGCCAGGGAGAGCGACCTATCAACTGTTCAGGCATGCGGCCGGGCTTTTCCAGCAACACATCCATCGTCTTTCCGACCAGCGATTCCGCAAATTCCTTCTGCTGCCGCAAGAGCAGCGCCTGCAATCGTTCCAGCCGCTCGGCCTTCACCTCTTCCGCAACCTGATCCGTCAGATCGGCACCCGGCGTTCCTGGGCGTGTGGAATATTTGAATGAAAAGGCCTGCGCATATTTCACCTGTTCGATGATCGCCATCGTGTCTTCGAAATCACGATCCGTCTCGCCGGGGAAGCCAACAATAAAATCCCCGGACATGGCGATATCAGGGCGGGCGGCCCGGATTTTTTCAATGAGCTGGATATATTCCTCACCTGTGTGGCGACGATTCATCGCCTTCAGAATGCGATCCGACCCGGACTGAACAGGCAGATGCAGATAGGGCATCAGAATGCGCAGGTCGCGATGTGCGCCAATCAAGCGGTCATCCATGTCGCGCGGATGGCTGGTGGTATAGCGAAGGCGTGCAAGACCGGGAATTTCCGCCAGCCGGTAAAGAAGCTCGGCAAGTCCCCATTTTTCGCCCTTCGGGTTTTCGCCCTGCCAGGCATTGACGTTCTGGCCGAGCAGCGTGATTTCGCGCACACCGGCATCTACCAGTTTCATCGCCTCATCCACGATCTGGCGCACGGGACGCGAAACTTCCGAACCACGCGTATAGGGCACAACACAGAAGGTGCAGAACTTGTCGCAGCCTTCCTGCACCGTCAAAAATGCCGTGACGCCGCGCGTACGCAGTGTTGCCTTTTCGGCCACCGGCAGATGTTCGAACTTGTCCTCAACGGCATATTCGGTCTCGATGACGCGCTCGCCGCCGCGCACCCGCTTCAAGGCGTCCGGCAGGCGATGATAGGTCTGTGGGCCGATGACGACATCGACGGCTGGCGCACGGCGAAGGATTTCCTCGCCTTCCGCCTGTGCCACACATCCGGCAACGCCGATCACGAATTCGCGGCCCTGTTCTTCGCGCGATTTTTTCATGTCGCGCAGGCGGCCGAGCGCCGAATAGACCTTTTCAGCGGCCTTTTCGCGGATGTGACAGGTGTTCAGAAGCACCAGATCCGCCTCGCCCATATCCTCCGTCTGAACGTAACCGTCCTTCGCCAGCGCATCGCTCATGCGGACGGAATCGTAGACGTTCATCTGACAGCCATAGGTCTTGATGAAGACCTTCCTGCTGTTAGAGCCCTCGCGGGCAATCATTTCGGGGGCATCGAGGCCAAGCGTTTCCTGGGTCATGGCGGTTATCTAGTGTTTTTCACGCCCGGATTAAACAGAAAAATACCGGAAAAGCTGGAATGCTCTATTTCCGCCAGCCACCACGCAGGCTGAAAGCCAACATGGAACGGATAGAAGCGGCGATATCGGTCGCCAGACGCTTGCGGTTATCTGTGCTGTGAAACGGAACGCTGTCGCCGAATGTAACGTCGACGTCGATGGCACCTGCCCTGATGATACCGAGCAGATGCGGCACCAGAGTTATGCTGCCCGGCCAGGCCGCAATGACCCGGTGGTAACGTCCCATGGCCATGCCCTGCACCCGCGTATAGGCGATTGCGACCGGCTGCACATAGACGAGCTTGCCCGGAACCTGCTCGGCAGCCGTGGAGGCTGCGCCAAACAGCGAGGATTTGACGGCAAGCATGCGGTTGCCGTCAGAGGTAGTGCCTTCCGGGAACAACACGACGATCTCGCCATCGGCCATGCGGGCGGCGATCTCGCCGACCTGCGCACCGGTGCTGCGCTTCTGCTCGCGCTGGACGAAGATGCTTTTCTGCAGACGGGCGAGCCAGCCGAAGACGGGCCAGTCACGCACTTCCGTCTTGGCGATGAACACCACGTCGGCAATACTGCCGAGAACGAGAATGTCCTTCCACGAGGCGTGGTTGACCGCCAGCATCAGCGGTTTTGCCCGCTCCACATCCCCATGGACATGCACGCGGATGCCGAGGACATGGCAGGCGATGCAGTGCCAGATGCGGGGAATGCGACGGCGAAGCTGCCAGTCGAAGGCAAGGCCCAACAGTTGCAGCGGCAGCAATATAAGCGTGACGATCAGGAGAACGACCGCAATATAGGCTGTCCGAAGCCACATCATGATTGAACCGTGCGCTTGCTCACCAGCGTCTCAATGTTCGCCGGGCTTCAACGGTACACCGTAGAGTTCGAGCCGGTGATCAACGAGCTTGAAGCCGTGTTCCCTGGCGATCTTTTCCTGAAGCGCCTCGATCTCGGGTGAATGAAACTCGATGACCACACTGTTCTTCAGATCGATCAGATGATCGTGATGTTCCTCAGGCACGGTCTCGTAACGCGAGCGGCCATCGCGAAAATCATGACGCTCGATGATGCCGGCGTCCTCGAACAGCTTCACCGTTCTGTAAACGGTGGAAATCGAGATGCGCGGATCCACGGCGGAGGAACGGCGGTAAAGCTCCTCAACATCCGGATGGTCTGCCGATTCCTGCAGCACGCGGGCGATGACACGGCGCTGGTCCGTCATCCGCATGCCGCGTTCGGCACAAAGTTCCTCCAGCGTTTTCGAAAGGTCTATCACGTCTTCTGGCCTTTTGAGTATTCCGGTTGAATTTCGGGGCTGTCGCCGAAAAATGCCTGTCGCAGGGAACTAGCGAAGATCGCGGCGCATGACAAGCGCCGTCGACTTCGCGCCATCCTTGGCTGTGTAATAGGCCTTGCGCTCAGCGACCGTTTTGAAGCCGAGCTTTTTATAAAGTCCCAGGGCGGAGGCATTGTTGCTGTCCACTTCCAGGAACATCGTTTCAGCACCGCGCATCATCGCCTCACGGACGGCCGATTGCATCAGGCGCCAGCCGAGGCCGGTGCGCGCGAACTTGTCGGCTACCGCAACGGTCAGGATTTCCGCCTCGCCGGCCACTTCGCGCGCAAGCACGAAACCACCGAGCGGTTTACTGAAAAATGCGTTCGTCTGCCGCGCGACGGCACCGAAAACCGAGCCTTGCGTCAACAGCCCGGAAAACTCCCCGTCATTCCAGGGGCGCGGAAAGCGCAGCGCATGCAATTCCGCCACTCCGGCGCAATCCTCATGCTGCATCGGCACGATCTCGAAATAGGGCTTCCAGCTTAGATATTCGTCAAACATAACAAGGAATCATCCGCACGCATTTACGGGTGCCACCTATCAGGCAACGCTCTGGCGTGCCAGCGCAAAACCCGTCTGCGGCCGGGCATCCGGGCCGCGAAGGTAAAGCGGTGCGGGTTTCGGCATGCCTTTCGGCTTGCGTCCACCCGCCCGCGCGACAGTGGAAATCGGAAAATGATCGGGACCTGACCCCGCGTCGAAACCCTGAAAAAGGGGTGCGGCGGAACCGATAATGGCGCCATCGAAACCGGAGAGAGCCGTTTTGGCATCCTCCAGAGACAAAAGCGCGGCCTCGAGGAGCGGCAATCCATCCTCTGCAAATGTCTGGAGGTAGGCTTCGCCCCGTTTGGCGTCGAGCCCGACAGCCACTGGCCGGCCGGGATTTTCCAGCAGATGATGCAAGGCGATCGTCTCAAGCGTGGTTACGCCGACTGCCTCTATGCCGAGCGACAGGGCAAAACCACGCGCGGCGGCAACGCCGACGCGAATGCCGGTAAAGGAACCCGGTCCGATCGTTACCGCGATGCGCCCGACTTTCTGAAGCGGTAGCTGCGCCTGCTGCAGGGCACCATCAATCACAGCCATCAGCCGCTCGGCATGACCTTTTCCGATGGTTTCGCACACCTCGCCAAGCACCGTGTCGGAGGCGCTGTCATAGACGCAGGCGGAACAATCCACACCTGAGGTATCGAGTGCGAGAACAATCATGGCGCGGGCCTGGCTTATAACGTCATACAGCTTCGACTTCGCGCACTTCCGGCACGAAATGACGAAGCAGGTTCTGGACGCCGTGCTTCAGCGTGGCGGTGGAGGACGGGCAACCAGAGCAGGCGCCCTTCATGTTCAGGAACACGGTGCCGTCGCGGAAACCACGGAAAGTGATATCGCCACCATCCTGCGCCACGGCGGGGCGGACGCGGGTATCCAGCAGTTCCTTGATGGTGGCGACGATGGTTTCGTCACCCGCTTCAAAGAACTCGCCTTCCTCATCCGACACTTCAGCCGCAATGGCGGTTCCCATGATGGGGCGGCCAGACATGAAATGCTCCATGATCGAACCGAGAATGGCGGGCTTCAGATGCTGCCATTCGGCGTCATCCTTGGTGACGGTGATGAAATCGAAGCCGAAATAAACACCGGTGACACCCGGAATGGTGAAGAGGCGCTCTGCCAGCGGCGAGGCCTGCGCCTGCGCAGGGTTGAGAAACTCAGCCGTGCCGCTTTCCAGCACCACCTTGCCCGGCAGGAACTTGAGGGTCGCGGGGTTCGGCGTGGCTTCGGTCTGAATGAACATTATCTGTCTCCTTCGAGGTCGCCGTTCACGCCCCGCAATTTAGAATTCTTCCAAAAAATACGCCTGGCGAAGCCTTACTTCAAGCCCTGACATGATAATTACATTCAAGAAATCGTCAGCCCCAAATTCTTGCCCGAATCCGTTCCTGCCTTTCAGGGTCGGACGAGGGTCAGCAGAGGGCGTCGATTTCCTCATCCGTCAGCGTATCCGGCAGCACGGTGACGGGGATGGGGAAGGCCGCACCGCGTCCTGAGATGGAGGAGACGAGCGGTCCCGGCCCTTCCTTCGTCGATCCTGCCGCCAAAACCAGAATGGCAATATCGCGATCTTCCTCGATGAGGCCGT
The DNA here is from genome assembly GCF_030818995.1 of Agrobacterium sp. SORGH_AS_0745. Taxonomy (NCBI): domain Bacteria; kingdom Pseudomonadati; phylum Pseudomonadota; class Alphaproteobacteria; order Hyphomicrobiales; family Rhizobiaceae; genus Agrobacterium; species Agrobacterium sp. SORGH_AS_0745. Next base: position 1,054,574 of record NZ_JAUTBI010000003.1, on the reverse strand, counting down.
GGATCTGTTCGGTTGCGCCGCCTTCACGGATCACCGCTTCCGGCTCGATGCCGATGGTCTCACGGACCTTCTGGGCGATCTTGGCAAGCGTTGCTTCCGCCTCCTCGCGCGCCTCGGCCCGCATGATCTGCTCGACGCCCAGCCACTGCTGGAAATCGCCTTCCGGTATCATGTAAAGCAGAACCAGTCCGCCATTGGAGTTCTTGGCGCGACGACCGGCATAATGCACGGCCCTTTCGCATTCCGGTGTGTCATCGATAACAGCGAGAAATTTGCGACGATGCCCTTCCAGACGCGACAGCCGTTTTGAAACCATTCCGCACTCCCTGTGTCCGCCGCGATCCGAAAAACCGCCCGACGGTTCGGGCGGAGATTATATCAAATCACGGCAGGCGCAAACCGCCCGCCGTGATCCGCAAGGCGATACGTGGTCAGCGCAGGAACCCGATGATGTCGCGCACCTCGTTCATCGTGTTTTCGGCGATCGCGCGCGCGCGCTCACCACCCTGTTTGAGGATGGCATCGATGTGGGTGGGATCGTCGAGAAGGCGGCGCATCTCGTTGTTGACCGGAGCCAGCACATTGACGGCAAGCTCGACGAGAGCCGGCTTGAAGGCCGAGAACTGCTGTCCGCCGAACTCTAAAAGAACCTCGGCTTTCGTCTTGTCAGACAGTGCCGCATAGATACCAACGAGGTTTTCGGCCTCCGGGCGGCCCTTCAGGCCTTCCACTTCGCTCGGCAGTGCATCCGGGTCCGTCTTCGCCTTCTTGATCTTTCTCGAAATGGCGTCGACATCGTCCATGAGGTTGATGCGCGACAGATCCGACGGATCGGACTTCGACATCTTCTTGGTGCCGTCCTTCAACGACATCACCCGCGGTGCCGGACCGCCGATCAGCGGCTCCACCATCGGGAAATAGGCATGCACCGGCTCATTGCCCACGGTGATGTCGAGCCCGAGACCGGCGTTGCGGATATGGTCACCGAAATCGATGTTGAATTTCTGGGCGATGTCGCGGGCCAGTTCCAGATGCTGCTTCTGGTCGTCGCCGACAGGAACGTGGGTCGCGCGGTAGACGAGAATGTCCGCAGCCATCAGGCTCGGATAGGCAAGCAGCCCAAGCGACACTTGCTCGGCATTCTTGCCGGACTTGTCCTTGAACTGCGTCATGCGCTCCATCCAGCCGATGCGCGCCACGCAATTGAAGATCCAGGCGAGTTCGGCGTGCTGCGGCACAGCCGACTGGTTGAAGACGATATGCTTCACCGGATCAATGCCTGCGGCAATGAAGGCGGCAGCGATCGAGCGGGTCTGCGCCTTCAGGTCCGAATGAACGAGCTGGGCGGTGATGGCGTGCATGTCGACGACGCAATAGATGCAGTCGTTATCTTCCTGCAACGCCACGAATTTGCGGATGGCCCCGAGATAATTGCCGAGATGCAGATTGCCGGTCGGCTGGACGCCCGAGAAAACCAGCGGCTTGAATGCGTTCATTGTCGTCCTCGAAAAGGCTTGTGGAGGGCCCCGCCCCGTGGTTGGAATTGCACGCGCGCTTATGCACCTACAGCCCCTCGCAATCAAGCGGTTTCAGGGCGCGTCAGCCGCGTGGCTGAAGAAGATCCCAGTGATTTCCATAAGGGTCCGCAAAGACCGCGACGGAGCCATAAACCTCATGGCGCGGTTCTTCCAGAAAGCGCACGCCGCGCGCAAGCATCGTCTCGTAGTCACGACCGAAATCGTCGGTATGCAGGAAAAACCCGACACGGCCGCCGGTCTGGTTGCCGATGGCAAGACGCTGCGCTTCGCCATCCGCCTCGGCAAGCAAGAGGGCACAGCCATCGGTCCCTTGAGGCTTCACCACCAGCCAGCGTTTGCCGTCATCAAGAGGTTGGTCGGAAAGGCAGTCAAACCCCAGAACCTCGCAATAAAACGTCTTTGCCCGGTCATAATCGTCCACCACGAGTGTGATGAGGGCGATGCGACGGTTTTCTGCGAAGGACATCAGCTTGTCTCCGTCTGGGCATTCTTGTTGCGGCGCTTTTTGATGGCTCTCTTGACCATGCCGAGATCGGCACCACCCGAAACGAAAGCCAGCACGAAATAAACGAGCATGGCGGAGAGCACGAGGCCCATGATGGTTCCGGCCCGGACGAAAATGGAGGAGGCCGACGACAGCTCGGAGCTGAGATAGGTCAGCGCATAGTGAACGAAGCCCGCCATAAGGGCGGCGGCCAGCAGCAAGCGCGGAATGCGGGTGAGGAGCGGAATGTCCACATGCCAGTGACCCCGCCACAACAGCATGCCGAACAGCAGGGCGGCATTGACCCAGCCGGCGGTGATCTCGGCAATGGCGATGCCCGGACCTCCGAGACGCGGAAACAACGTCAGCGCCAGAGAAACGTTCACAACCACGGAAATCGCCGCGAAGATCATCGGGGTGCGGGTGTCCTCGCGGGCAAAGAAGCCGGGAATGAACGCCTTTATCAGCACGAAAGCCGGCAGGCCGAGGCCATAAATACCGAGGATCTGCGCGACGGTGACGGTGGCCGAAGGCGCGAAATTGCCGCGCTCGTACAGAAAGCGCACGATGGGCTCCGCCATGACGAGAAGGGCAGCGGCGGCGGGCAATGTCAAAAACAGCACGAATTCGACCGAGCGGTTTTGCAGGCTTCCCGCCTCGACCATATGTCCGCCACGCAAAGCCCGCGCCAGCTCCGGCAAAAGCACGGTGGCAACGGCGATGCCGACGACACCGAGCGGCAGCTGGTAAATCCGGTCGGCATAGGCGAGCGAGGAGATCACACCCTCACCGGCAGACGCGATATTGGTGTTGATCAGGAGATTGATCTGGGTGATGCCGCCGGTGATCGCGGCCGGCAAAGCGAGGACCAGCAGGCGCTGGACATTCTTCGTCAGCCGGGGTCTGCGGAAACCGATCCGCATGCCGGCATTGCGCACGGCGATCCAGACGATGCCAAGCTGCACCACACCCGCAGCCATGACACCCCAGGACAGGGCATAACCCACCTGAAGCGGGTCGTAATGCTTCCACCAGGCCAGCATCAGAACACCAATCAGAATGATGTTCAGGAAGACCGGTGCAATCGCGGCAGCGAAATAACGGTGCAGCGAATTCAGCATGCCGCCCATCATCGCCGCCAGCGACATGCAGGCGAGATAGGGAAACATGATGGTTGCGAGACGGACGGTGTTGTCGAATTTCACCGGGTCTTCCAGAAAGCCCGGCGCAATAACGGTGCGCACGATGAACGGCATCGACAGTTCCATCAGGATCGTCAAAGCCAGAAGCACGGTGAACAGAACGCCGAAAACTTCTTCGGAAAAGCGCCTTGCGCCCTCCATGCCGTTCGCCTCGATCTCCTTGGCGAAAAGCGGCACGAAGGCCGAGTTGAACGCGCCTTCGGCAAAAAGGCGCCGGAAGGTGTTCGGGAACCGGAAGGCAGCATTGAAGGCATCGGCGACCGGGCCGGTACCGACGGCTGCGGCCATCAGCGTTTCGCGGAGGAAACCGAAGATACGGCTTCCGAGCGTGGCCGTGCCGACCGTGGCGAACTTTCCGATCAAGCTCATGGGAATTTCAAGCCTTTGCCGTGCGCGTGGCCGGCAACGCCGCCACATCGGGATGGGCGATGATGCCGTTTGGCATGCGATCGCGCAATTCGTCTTCCTGCTCGCTCATCACGGCCTTCAGGCGCGTGGCAATGCTGGCCTGCCGGTTGTCATTGGTGACCTTCTGGCCGAAGAGATCCGTCACGTAGAATGTGTCGATGACCTTCTCGCCGAAGGTGGTGATGCGTGCGGAATGAATATCCAGCGACAGATCGGCAATGACAGCCGTCATATCCGCCAGAAGCCCCGGCCGGTCGAGGCACTCGACCTCGATAACGGTGAACTTGTTCGAAAGCCCGTTGGAAATGATGACGGAGGGCGGAATGGTGAAGGCGCTTTTCTTCCTCCGGCTCTTGGTGCGGGTGGCAATCATTTCCGGCAGGCGCTGACGACCGGACAGAACCTCTTCGATCAGCTTGCCGACATTGTTGCCGCGCCGCGTCTCGTCTTCGTCGATCGGAAATTCGCGGTTGATCAGGATCGTATCGAGCGCCCGCCCATCGGATGTGGTGAAGATTTGCGCGTCGGCAATGTTGGCGCCGGCCGCAGCGCAGGCGCCGGTAATGATCGACAGCAGGCGCGGATGGTCGGGCGCCAGCACGGTGATTTCGGTGATGGCGTGGAAGGAATGTGTGCGCACCATGGTCGACAGCGCCTTTTCCTGCTTGTCGGCCTCGCGGATGAAGCGGGTGTGACGCACCTGATCTTCCAGCGCCACCGTCAGCAGATAGGGCTCATAGTGCAGCTTGGTGTATTTGCGCCGTGCCTTCTGGCCCCAGTCTTCCAGCGCGTCGTAAAGCGCCTGACGGGCAATATGCGCCCTTTCCTTGCGTGAGACTTCCGAAAAGCCACCTGAGAGAAGCAGCTCGGTCTCGTAATAAAGCGAGCGGAGCAACTGACCCTTCCAGCCGTTCCAGACACCCGGACCGACCGCGCGGATATCGCAGACCGTCAGGATAAGCAGCATCTTCAGCCGCTCCATGGATTGCACCTTGTCGGCGAAATCGGTGATGGTCTTGCGGTCGTGCAGGTCGCGCGTCTGGGCGACCATGGACATCAGAAGATGCTGCTCGATCAGCCAGACCACCATTTCGGTCTGCTTGCCGGTCAGCCGGAAACGCTGGCAAAGCTTGCGGGCCACGCGCGCGCCGGCAATCGAGTGATCCTCCTGCCGGCCCTTGGCCACATCGTGCAGCAGAACGGCCACATAAAGTGCCTCACGCTCCTCGACACCCGGCATCAGCTGGTTGGCAAGCGGATGGGCATCCACAGCCGTCCCCTTGTCCACCTCCGACAGTACGCCGACCGAGCGGATCAGATGCTCGTCCACCGTATAGTGATGATACATGTTGAACTGCATCATCGCGACGATCTTGCCGAATTCGGGAATGAACTTGCCGAGGACGCCAGCCTCGTTCATGCGCCGCAAGGTGAGCGCCGGATCACGCCTCGAGGTAAGGATCGCCAGAAACAGCCGGTTCGCCTCCTCGTTCTCGCGAAGCCCGTCATTGATCAGCGACAGCGACCGGGTAACGACACGCAGCGCATCCGGGTGAAGTTCGAGATTGTTGATATCGGCGATATGAAAGAGCCGGATCAGATTGACCGGATCGTTTTTGAACACGTCCGGCTTGGCCAGCGCGATGCGTCCGCGATCCTCAACGAATTCAACAGAACCGGGAATTTTGCGGACGCGGTGGGCAAAGCGGCTGAGAACACCCGACAGGCCCGGCACGTCCTTTGCCTGCCTGTCCTCCAGTGCGGCGCAGACGATGCGGGTCAGGTCACCCACATCCTTCGCCACCAGGAAATAATGCTTCATGAAACGTTCGACGGCGGAAAGCCCGGGGCGTGGCTGGTAGCCCAGCGCATCGGCGATCTCGCGCTGAATGTCGAAGGAAAGGCGCTCTTCCGCCTTGTTGGTGATGAAATGCATCTGGCAACGGACGGCCCAGAGAAAATCATCGGCCTTTTCGAACAGCCTGAGTTCGCGCTTAGACAGGACGCCAAGCTTGACGAGATCGGCTGTATCGCGGACATGGTAATAATATTTGGCGATCCAGAACAGCGTGTGCAGGTCGCGCAGGCCGCCCTTGCCTTCCTTGACGTTCGGCTCCACCAGATAGCGCGTATCGCCCGCCTTGCGGTGACGCTGGTCACGCTCGGCCAGCTTGGCGGCGATGAATTCCGGCCCGGTGCCGGTGACAACTTCCGACTCGAAACGTTTTTCGAGATCATCGGTCAGGGATTTTTTACCGCAGATTGCCCGCACTTCCAGAATGGCGGTGCGGATAGTCATATCGGATTTCGACAGGCGGACGCACTCATCCACCGTGCGCGTGGCGTGGCCGACCTTGAAGCCGAGATCCCAGAGCAGATAAAGCACGAACTCCACGGCCTTGTGCATATCCGGCGTGTTCTTGGCCGGCAGCAGGAACAGAAGGTCGATATCCGATCCCGGCGCCAGCGTGCCGCGACCGTAACCCCCCACCGCTGCAACGGCGATCTGCGGCGCGTCTTTCGGATAGACATATTGGCAGGCGAGATCATAGAGGATTTCGATCAGCCGGTCCTGGAGCCAGGAGATACGTCGGGCGCAATCGATGCCGCTGCCGTCGGATTTCAGCAGTTCGCGAGCCTTTTCCCGGCCTTCCGTGCTGGCCTTGCGAAAGATCGGCAGCAGGTCTGACCTGACATCGGCGATGCGCTTGCCGTCGTTCTTGAAGATGATGTCGCATTCGCGCTTCAGCGCCGAAACATCGAGAATTTCGGAAAAATCCAGGTCCTTGATGGCCATTTATGCCGTTATCCATGTCCTGTGGGAAAGCCACCGCTTGCGATGGGATTGTCCTATAGCGAGTTTCAAAGGCGATGGACAGGCAGTCTATCCTCTTAAGCCTTGCCAAGTTCTTTCTTTAACGCATAGAGCGCGTCCAATGCCTCACGCGGCGTCATTTCGTCCGGGTTGAACCCCTTCAAAGCTTCTTCCACCTTCGATGGTCCAGCCTTGCGGGTTTCCTCACGGCGAACCGCGATCTGGAACAGCGGAAGATCGTCGATCAGCTGACTGGCCGGGTTCTTTCGATCGGCATCTTCGAGCTTCGTCAGCACCTCACGGGCGCGCTCCACCACCGATGCCGGAAGTCCGGCGAGCCTTGCCACCTGAATACCGTAGGAACGATCCGCAGCACCCGGTCCGACCTCGTGCAGGAAGATGACATCACCCTCCCATTCCTTCACCCGCATCGTGGCATTGGAAAGGCGACCAAGTTTTTCCGACAGCACCGTCAGTTCGTGGAAATGCGTGGCGAAGAGGCCACGGCAACGATTGACCTCGTGCAGATGCTCAACCGCCGCCCAGGCGATCGAAAGGCCGTCGAAGGTTGCCGTGCCACGTCCGATCTCATCCAGAATGACCAGCGAGCGATCCGTCGCCTGATTGAGGATGGCGGCCGTTTCCACCATTTCCACCATGAAGGTCGAGCGGCCACGCGCCAGATCGTCGGACGCGCCGACGCGGGAAAACAGCCGGTCTACGATGCCGATGTGGGCGGCTTCTGCCGGAACGAAGGAGCCGATCTGCGCGAGGATGGCGATGAGCGCATTCTGACGCAGGAAAGTCGACTTACCGCCCATGTTCGGGCCGGTGAGCAGCCAGATCGCACCATTTTTGCCGCCCTCCGCAGCCGACAGATCGCAATTATTGGCGATGAATGGCCCAGCCGACTGGCGCCGCAGGGCCTGTTCAACCACCGGATGGCGCCCGCCTTTGATCGCGAAGGTCATGGAGGCATCGACGATCGGGCGGCAATAGGCCTGTTCGGTAGCGAGATAAGCAAGGCTTGAGGCGACATCGATCACCGCAAGCGCCAGCGCACCGGCCTTGATCGCCTCCGCCTGCTGCACCACGGCCTCGACCATGCGCTCGAAGGCTTCCAGCTCCATGGTCAGAGCCTCAGCCGCGGCATTGGCGATGCGGCTTTCGAGATCGGCAAGCTCGGTGGTGGTGAAGCGCATGGCGCCGGCCATGGTCTGGCGGTGAATGAAGCGCGCCTTCGCCTCATCCGTCGCCATCATGACATCGGCGTTGCCCGCTGTTACCTCGATGAAATAACCAAGCACGTTGTTATGCTTGATCTTGAGCGACTTGATGCCGGTTTCCTCGGCATATTGCAGCTGCAGCCCGGCGATCACCCGGCGCGACTGGTCACGCAATGCGCGCACGTCGTCGAGTTCTGGATTGGCGCCCTCACGCAGAAAACCGCCATCACGCTTCAAAAGCGGCAGATCGTCGGCGAGCATCGAGCCAAGCATGGCTTCCAGCCCGCCCGGCAAAGCCTTCAGATCCGCAAGTGCAGCAGCAAGCTCCTCCGGCAATAGTCCCTGATCGAGAATGGCGGCAATTCTCTCGGCCGACGCCAGGCCCTGCCTGATGGCCCCGAGATCGCGCGGGCCACCGCGCTCCAGCGCAAGACGGGAGAGCGCGCGCGGCATATCGGCAACCTGTTTCAAGGCATCGCGCAGGCCATCGCAAAGGGAGACGTCATCAATGAGATAGGCGACCGCATCGAGACGGGCATTAACCCTTTCCGGATCGGTCAGGGGAGACATCAGCCGCTCGGCTAGAAGCCGCGCACCGCCGCCCGTGACCGTGCGGTTGAGGGCATGCAGGAGCGATCCGTCCCTTTCGCCCGATAGCGTCTTCACCAACTCCAGATTGGCGCGGGTCGCGGGATCGATGAACAGTGTGGAGGCAGCGCTTTCGCGTTCCGGCGCACCAAGCGGCGGGCGCTCGGCAATCTGGGTCTTTTCAACATAGGCAACCGCGGCAGCGGCAGCGGCCATTTCAACGCGCGAAAATGTGCCGAAACCATCGAGGGTCGAGACGTTTAAGTAACGCGCGATCCGCCCTTCCGCCGTAGCGCTGTCGAACAGAATGGCCGGCTGCGGCACGGCGACACGGCCAAGCATATCGAAAACCGGTCGCAGCTCTTCGTCATGGAACAGACTGTCGGCAACGATCAGCTCACGCGGATCGATGCGCCAGATATCAGCGAGGAGCCGCGTCAGCGTGGTTTCCGCCAAGCGGAAGACGCCGGTGGAAATATCAATCCAGGCAAGCGCAAACTGTGCCTCCGCACTGCCGCGAATACGAGCGAGCGCCATAAGATAGTTGGATTCCGTCGGCGACAGGAGCTTTTCTTCGGTGAGCGTGCCAGGCGTGACAAGCCGCACCACATCACGCTTCACCACGGATTTCGATCCGCGCTTCTTCGCCTCGGCCGGGTCCTCCACCTGCTCGCAGACGGCGACGCGATAACCGCGCAGGATGAGCTTCTGGAGATAATCATCGGCGGCGTGAACGGGAACGCCGCACATGGGAATATCCTGCCCCATATGCTGGCCGCGTTTTGTCAGCGTGATGCCGAGCGACCGCGAGGCTTCCACCGCATCGTCAAAGAACAATTCGTAAAAATCGCCCATGCGGTAAAACAGCAGCGAACCGGGGTTGTTCGCCTTGATCTCGATATATTGCTCCATCATCGGAGTGGCCGTAGCGCGGCTCTCTTCCGAGATCAGGGAAGCGGTGGTCAAAACGTCCGTCAATGGCTTGCCGATGTCATATCGTGTTGCGGAAAGGGAGCGCCGACACTAGCGGCAATGGCCGCACCAAGACAACACACACGGCACCGCTGCCCACAGGAACATCCCGCTTGATCCGAGTTAAAACCGGTCAGCCGTTGATGCGCTCGGTCTCGCCGCCGTAATAGCTGATGTAGCGGCCGGCGATATAGGAAACCGGCAGGACCACGAGAACATCTGTCGTGTTGAAGGCGTGGTCCACCACGGCGCCGGAGCCGAACATGGCGCCGAGACGCATATAGCCCTTGATCAGCGGCGGCATGGCGTTCAGCGCCTTGCGGGCGTTCAGCGCCTCAGCCGGTACCAGGTCCATCTCGTGATAAAGCTCGGGAAGAGCGGAAGCCGCCCACTCGCCCTTTGCAACGCAATTGTGATGCAGGAAGGACAGAGCAAGCGCGTGGGCTTCCGGCTGCACGCCGGGGAACGAAGCGCAACCGATCATGGCATCCATGCGGTGTTTCACGGCATAGGCCCAGTTGCCCTGCCACAAAAGCTCAACCGTGCGCTTGGTGCGATATTCCGGCAGCACGCAGGAGCGGCCAAGCTCCATGAAGCGCTTGCCCGGATGGCGCGCTACCAGCCCGGCGATGTCGAATTCGCTTGCGGAATAAAAACCGTTATTGGCGAGTGCAGTTTCCTGACGTAACAGACGGTAGGTACCGACGATCTGGTCCTCGCTGTCGCCTTCAATCGCCTTGTCGAGCACGAGCAGATGGTCGCAGACACCGTCCCAGGCGTCGATGTCGCGCTTGCGGCGCATCGCGTCTGCGGGAAGGCGCGCCTTCATTTCATCAACGAAAACCCGGTAACGCACGGACTGCGCCGCGTCGATCTCCCGCTCGTTTCTTGCGAGCCGTGTTTCCAGCGAGCCGATACGGCCGAAAAGCCCCTCATTGTCCTGAGCGGTGTCTGGACGAGGATGAATAACAACTTTGTTTTCACAAATGTCGTGACTGTAGATTTCGGCAACCATGGGGAATCGCTCCGCCACCAAAAGATTTTTCCTGTCATAAATCACTAATTGACGACAGAATAGTGACAAAATGCAGCCATTGCGAGTCTCTCAAGTCATGATGGCAGCAGGCGTTTCGCCTCCAGCAAGCGGCGGATTTCCTCGACCAGTTGTCTCGGGTCGGCAGGCTTGGTCAAAACCTTGGCCGCACCGGCATTCAGCAGGATTTCGGCGGTTTCAACGCTCGCATCGCCGCTGAGCACGATGAGCGGAATATTTCTTCCACCCTTCAGCGTGCCGAGAAGCTCCGGCAGCACCTCAAGCCCCTCGCCGCCCGGCATATTGAGATCGGATATGATGAGGTGCGGCAGGCGGGTTGTGCCCGGCGCCACGGCTTGCTGCAGGGCCTGAAAATCGTCGACACCGCGCACGATGTAACCGCTTTTTTCCAGAACGGCCCGGATGACGCGCGCATTGACGGCGTCGTCCTCGGCCACGAGGATGTCGATGCCGCTTACCCCCTCCGTCACCCGTGACGAAAACCCCACATCCGGGTGGTTGTCGTTGATGGCGTCGCGCCGTTCTATGCCGCGCAGACGGCCGCAGAGGACGTCAATCAGGGACTTTTCGCGCAGCGGCCGGATCAACCAGGCGTCGAAGGACACATGCATGGTCGACGCCCGCTCTTCGGGACTGACCAGCAACGTGCGGCGGACATTCTGTTGCGGCCAATCCCTTAGCGCGTCTCTGAACAGAGGCGAAATACGCCTGTCGACAATGATATCGGTGAGATCGGCAACTGTACCGTGCAGCCTTTCAAAATCCTCCGGTTCGTGGATAAGAGCGCATTTACCGCCGAAAGCTTCGATCGCCTCCATCGTCACCGTCGCTGCCACGCCCCTCGGCGCGACCAGCAGGACATTGGTATGCTGCAGGCAATGGTGCCGGTCCGGGTCCGGCGTGCCGGTGGACGAACTGCCCGGACGGAATGCCAGCTTGAAGGTGCTGCCCTCACCCTTGCGGCTGAAGACCGTCAGGCTGCCGCCGAATTCCCGGACGATGCGGGCGGAAATAGCGAGCCCAAGCCCTGTTCCCCCACTTTGCTGCGACATCGGGCCTGCCTGTTCGAATTCGCCAAAGATACGGGCTTGTTCCGCTTGGCTCATGCCGGGGCCGGTGTCCTCGACGGTGATATGCAATTCGCCTTCAACCATGCGCGCCCGGATGACGACCCCGCCCACCTGCGTGAATTTGACGGCATTGCCGAGGAGGTTGAACAGAACCTGACGCAGCCTTGCCGGATCGAAATCCAGATAATCAGGCACATCCGGCGTGACGAAGGAGGTGATTTCGATGCCCTTTTCGTGGGCGCGATGCGCCAGCATCTCGACAATGCTCTCGATCAGCCGGCGCAGGTTTTCCGCACGCGGATTGAGTTTGAAACGGCCCGCCTCCATGGTCGAATAATCCAGCAGGTCCTCGACCAACTGTACCAGCGACTGACCGGACTGCTTCATGCCGTCGAGATAATTACGTTGCTCTTCATTGAGCTTCGTCTGCGACAGAAGATGGTTCATGCCGAGCATGCCGGAAAGCGGCAGGCGGATCTCGTGGCTAACAGTTGCCAGCAGCCTTGCCTTTTCGGCATCGGCCTTTTCCGCGCGTAAACGGGCGTTTTCCCGCTCGCCGAGTGCCAGCCGCTCCTCGGTGACATCTCTCGCGATGCTGCTGATGAGAAGACGACTGCTTGCCAGATCGCGGGTGACGACATCGTGCCAGGAGAAAATGCGCTGACCGAACGGGGTCGCGATTTCCACATCATAAGTGTGGGCCTTGTCGCCTGGCCGGAAAGCGATGCCGATTTCCTCACAGCTCAGCCCTTCGGGTGCCGAGCAGCCCGTCACTTCACGAAAAACCGCATTCGCCTCGACGATGCGCCGATCCATATTGCGGATGACGATGATATCGCCCATGGCCTCCTGGATCTCGGCAATCAGCGATCGGTTTTGAGTTTGGCGTAGCCGTACATCCAAATCATCTGCATATAGTTTGCCGGTATACTGGAAGGATTTGCCGAACATGGCGTAGGACAGGAGACCGACCAGCACCGCACCGAAGAAGGATGCCAAGGCGACGGTGACCGAATAAGGCACCGCAAGCGCGATCAAGGCCGCGGAGAAGGCACCCACCGACAATGACGCGGCAACGTATAGCGTGATCGATCTGGCATCTATCCCGCGCCCCGCACCGCCATGGTGAGATGTCGTGTCGACGCGATCCGCCGGCTGCGCCGGGGTGGCGGCGAGGCCATCTGAAACTTTTTCCCGCAGTCGTGCCAGTTCGCTCATGCACAACCGCTACCACGGCAGCGGTTTTGATATGTTTGGCTCAAACGCTAAAATTTTACTTTTTAGCCGCCCGGGCGTGCAGAAACTCATCGAGAATGACGCAACCGGCACCGATTGTTATGAAAGCGTCGGCCAGATTGAAGACCGCGAACGACCATGTATCGGTGTGAAACAGGATGTAGTCGATGACGTGACCGTAGAAAAAGCGGTCGAGAAGATTGCCAGCCGCTCCAGCGATGATGAAGGCGAAGCCAAGATGGGCAAAAGTCCGATCCGCCGCCGTCTTGCGCCAGAGCCACAGAACGAAGACCACGATGACGAGCCGCATGCTGACGATGAACCAGCCGTGCATGTCCGCCAGCATCGAAAACGCCACACCGAGATTATAGGTGCGGTAAAGCGCCAGGAACGGAATGACCGGCACCATCTCCTGCAACGGCAGATAGGTCTCGACCAGTTGCTTGACGACCTGGTCCAGCACAAGGGCGGCAACGATAAGCGCGAAAGCCGGGCCGAATTTCGAAAACAACGCCGCTTTGGCCATTACTTCACCGGTGCCAGTTCGAGGAGATGTCGCCGCGCCTCGAAAAGCATGACAGCGGTTGCGATGGCGAGATTGAGACTATCGGCACGGCCCTGTTGGGGAATGCGCGCCAGTTGGTCTGCCTTGCCGGCCAGTTCAGGCGGCAGGCCGGATTGTTCGTTACCCATCAAAAGCACGACGGGCTTTCCGGCGTAATCGATTTTTCGATAATCCACCGACCCGGCAAGATGGGTGGCAACGACACTGACATTGGCTGATTTTTTCCATGAGAGGAATTCCTCAACCGAGGCGCGGGCAACCGGCGTAGCGAAGACCGAACCCATGGTCGCACGCACCGTTTCCAGCGAAAACGGATCGGTGCAATCGCCGACCAGAATGACGCCTGAGGCACCCGCCGCATCCGCCGTGCGGATGATGGTGCCGAGATTGCCGGGATCACGCACCCTATCGAGCGCGATATAGGTCTCGCCTTTTTCCGGACGGATATCCTTCAATGGCTTCCATCTCTGGTCAAAGATGCCAACGACCATTTGCGGATTGTCGCGTCGGGTGATCGAGGCGATGACTTTTTCGCTGACTTCGAGCACCAGCCCGCCCGAAGCGACCGTCTTTACGGCCGCCTGCTCCACCAGCGGCTTGCCCTTGGCCGCCTTGGCGTAAACCAGAGTGCGGATTGTCCAGCCCAGTTCGAGCGCGTCGATAACCAGCTTCAAGCCTTCCGCCATGAAGGTGCCGGTCTCTTCCCTGCCCTTTTTCTGGGTAAGCGCCTTGATATCCTTGATGATGGGATTGGCAAGGCTGGTGACTTCCTTGACCTGGCCAACCCGGCGCGTCGTGTTTTCGCGCATGTCGTTCGTCATTTCGGCTCCCAGCGGCTGAACAGCGATGTGGAAAGCACCCGGCCCGGCGTCTTCCCATCAAGCCCGGCCTCGCGAATGACGAGCTCGCCGGACGCAACGACGCCACCGGCGCCGCGCATGATTTCGCGCATCAATTCATGCATCGAATAGAAGCTGGCCCTGATAGAATAGGCCGTCAGCACCAGACCGAGCGCTTTGGGCGACAGGATTTCCCGGCAGATATCGAGCATCAACGGAAGATGGTCGAACAATTGCCAGATTTCACCATGGGTGCCGCGGCCGAATTTCGGCGGGTCGGTGAGAATGATGTCGTAGGTGCTGCCGCGACGCTCCTCGCGCTGAATGAACTTCATCGCGTCTTCGCAAATCCAGCGGATCGGCGCCTGTTCGAGCCCGGCAAGCGCCTGGTTCTCCTTTGCCCAGCCGATCGCTTTCTTGGAGGCGTCGACATGGGTCACTTCAGCGCCTGCAGCAGCGGCGACCAAAGAAGCGACGCCGGTGTAACCAAACAGGTTCAGGACTTTCAGCGGCCGGTCAGCCGTTTCGACGGCATTTTTCAGCCATTCCCAGTGGACAATCTGCTCCGGGAAGACGCCGACATGCCGGAAGGCCGTGAAACGGCCGAGAAATTCGACGCCGAGCAGCGACAATGGCCAGGTTTCGCCAAGTGCTGCCTTTGGAAAACGCCAGCGGCCCATGCCGTCTTCATCAGTGTCGCCGGTAAAAATGGCGTCGGCATTCTGCCATACGCGGTCGGGAACCGACGGCTGCCAGAGAGCCTGTGCCTCGGGACGGACGACGCGATATTCGCCGTATTGTTCAAGCTTCAGGCCATTGCCGCTGTCGATGAGATGAAAATCACCCGCGCCACTCGATTCCAGAATTACCGGAACCTGTTCTGCGGGACGTTCGCCGGTGCGATGCTTGAGGGGCCGCGCAGGCACCTGCTCAACGGCCGGTACTGGGGCTATCTTTTCCCTCGGCGCAGATTTGGTCGCGCTGCGCACCGCGTCCGGCTCGCGCTTTTTAGGTGCCGCGTCCGTCCGCCGTGCCGGCTTTGCGGCATGAACCTGTTTTTTCTCGCTCCCGGCACGCACGCGATTGCCCGGCCGGCTGTCTTTTTTCTTCAATGGAAATCTTTCCGCTTCTGCCCGCGTCTTATCGCGCCAGCAAATAGCATTCCAAGCGTCGCTCGACTAGAGCCGCAACGAATGTCGGCACCATCACTTTGCCGGGAGTTGGCCCGCATTCGGAAGCTGCGCGGCTGTTGCCGCTTTGTGCCGGTTCGCCTCGTCATGCCAACGAACGGCTTCCTTCGCCTCGATCCGGGCGCGCTTGCGATGCTTGCCCTGCGCAAACCATGTGGCGGAAGATCCCAGAAGCACACCGAAAATGACGGCCAGAAACAGGAACACGAAAAACGGCGCGGTGAAGGAAAGTACACCATCCTCCGGCCGGAACGGATTGAGCGCGAGCGTCACGGACTGACGATTGGCCACGCACAGGATGACGAGGATAATCGCCAGCGGAAGCAGGATGATGAGGTTGATGATTTTTTTCGACATCCGACATTACTCCATCGCGGCATGCATTCCGTCGGCTCCGTTTCCGGCGCGGCGGGTGAGAACGATCAATCGTCCTCTTCGTCACCCATACCGGGGTTCAGGCGCTCACGCAGTTCCTTGCCCGTCTTGAAGAAAGGCACCCATTTTTCCTCGACGAAAACCGATTCACCCGTGCGCGGGTTCCGACCGGAACGCGAAGGACGGTTCTTCACCGAAAATGCGCCGAAACCACGAAGCTCGACACGATTTCCCGCTGCCAAGGCATCGGTGATTTCATCCAGCACCGCATTGACGATATTTTCCACGTCACGGTGATAAAGGTGCGGGTTACGCGCAGCAACGATCTGCACCAGTTCAGACTTGATCACGGTTGCCCCCTGAAAGAATTGGATTTTTAATGCGGCTCAACCTGCCAAACGGAAACAAGACCGTCAAGAAACAACTTGTCCGCACCGAGCTGACCGGAGCCCGCAAACGGGATTAAATCGTCATATCCCAGAAGCTTCGCTATTTGAGCAACACTGAAAAGCGAAAAAGGCGAACTGGAAGACGGTGCGCGCCATTCCACGATCGGCAGATCCTTGGCAACACCGCGCGTTTCGAAATAGCCGCGAATTTCCTTTTCGCCGCCAAGCGTGTCGACTAGCTTGTTGGCGAGCGCCTGTCTGCCCGTGAAAATCGATCCGTCCGCCAGTTTCAACACATCCTCGCGCGGCAATTTGCGGCGATCGGCCACAAGATCGACGAACCAGCCGTAGCTGTCCATCACCATGGAACGGATCATCGTCTTCGCCTCTTCGGGCGCCTCATGGAACGGCGAAGGCTCCGCCTTCATCGGAGAGGACTTTATTTCCTGCAGCGAGACGCCGAGCTTATCCATCAGCTGGCCGATCTGGGGATATTGAAAGATCACGCCGATCGAGCCGGTGATCGAGGTTTCGCCAGCGACGATGACGTCACCTGCAGATGCGATCATATATCCAGCGGAGGCGGCAAGCGTGCGGACATCGGACACCACCGGCTTCTTTTCCGCAACGCCGCGAATGGCCTTGAAGATGCGCTCGCCGCCATAGGTGGTGCCACCGGGCGATGAAATCGAAACGATCAGCCCTTTGACATTGTCGCTCTTGGCAATCTTGTCCAGCCGCTCCAGAAGTTCGGTATTGTCCTGGATCAGCCCGGAGATCTGGACACGGGCAATATGGGGTCTCTCGCTTTGCTGCGGGGTGGCCCATAAAAACCGGTAGAGGCCGAAAATGCCGGCGACAAACAGAAAAACAGCGGCAATCCGCCAGAAAGTCAGCTTGCGGCGCAATCGTCTGCGATCCGCTATCGCCATATTATCCATCGAAAACCCCTGCCTTCCGGCATTTGAAGCGTAATGTAAGCGTCATGGCCATATGGTTCTTCTAGCGCGAAGCCGCAAGGAAACAATAAGGAAACCAGAATTACGATTAAATTCGCATTTCCCTTGCACCTTTCCAGACAAAAACCATATTGGCAGGACACAGCACTCATGCCAAAGACATCAAGATAAACATATAAGCTTCAGTTGCGCGCCAAAGTGGCGCCCAGGAAGTTTTCCGGACCCACTCTTATGCTCGAAAGACTCCGCCAACCCGCGCCAGCGTTTCCGCTGCCCAATGACCAGAACGGCGCTTACGAGCGCGCGCTGAGGCATTCCGCGCGCGTGAAGCGGCTGAAAATCATTCTGCCGCTCGGTGCGGCGATCATCTCGTTTGCCTTCGTCGCCGTTTCGCTCATTCGCACCTGGGCGCCCGAAGAGGTTTCGCTTGAAAGCGCAAAGATCGAAGACGGCAAGATCGTGATGGAAAAGCCGGCCGTTGCGGGCCGCAACGAGAAGGGGATCGACTACTCCATGAACGCAGACCGTGCGTTGCAGGATATCGCCAACCCCAACCTCATGACGCTCGAAAGGGTTCTGGCCGCGGTGCCTGTGAACGACAGCGTGGCCCAGGTGATCGCCAAGGAAGGCATTTTCGACCGGGCCACCAACACGCTGAAGATGACTGCCCCTTTTGACATCAATCTCAGCAATGGCATACAAGCGAAGTTCCAATCTGCGGATGTCGATCTGAAGGCTGGAAAAATGAGCAGCAAAGAGCCGGTTTCGATCAAAACAAACGACGGCGCCATTGTTGCGCAATCGATTGATATCGCGGATAATGGCAAGACTATTACATTTTCGGGGCAGGTACGCGCACGTATCGCTGCATCCAATATCAAGAATGAAGGCAAGTGAGAGCCCGGTCCAGATGATGCAAATTTCCCGTCCCGTTTCCCTTGGCAAATCCGCAGGCGTTACAGCCGCAGCTTTTGCTTTTTCCTGTCTTGCAACCGTGGCTTTCGCTCAGAACACCACCAGCAACATGACAGGCGTCAAGCTCTCCGGCGACCAGCCGATCGCTATCGAAAGCGATCAGCTCGAGATTCGGGACCAGGAGCGCAAGGCCTATTTCACCGGTAACGTGAAAGTTGTGCAGGGCACCACCACCCTTCAGGCCGGCAAGATGACGGTCAATTACAAGGGTGAAGGTTCCTCGCTCACCAGCGGTGACGCCAACATCGAGAAAATCTTCGTCGACAATAACGTCTACCTGACGTCCGAGACGCAGAAGGCCACGGCCGATCACGGCGAATTCGACATGGCGGCGCAGACCTTCATTCTGACCGGCAAGCAGGTTGTGCTGTCCGAGGGCGCGAATGTTTTCACCGGCTGCAAGCTCACTGTTCTGATGAATTCGGGGCAGGCAAAGCTTGAAAGCTGCGGCGGCCCTGTCCGGATCATGCTCGATCCGAAATCGCAGCAGAAGAAACAGTAGTCTCACCTCGTGAAGATAGCCTCGATCTCAAAAATATTTGGCGGTGGGCGCGACCGACCTGTGGACGCTGCGTCGCAGGCCGACAAGGCTCGCTATGACGGCACCCTGATCGCGCATGGTCTGACGAAGACCTATAATACACGGCGCGTCGTCAACGGCGTCTCGCTGGTCGTGCGCCGTGGTGAAGCCGTGGGGCTGCTTGGCCCGAACGGCGCGGGCAAAACCACCTGTTTCTACATGATTACGGGCCTCGTACCCGTCGATAGCGGCAAGATCGCCATCAACGGCAACGACGTCACTACCATGCCGATGTACAGGCGTGCCCGCCTCGGTGTCGGCTACCTGCCACAGGAAGCCTCCATTTTCCGTGGACTGACAGTCGAGGAAAACATCCGCGCCGTGCTGGAAGTGCACGAACCTGACAGCGCCAAGCGCAGCCGCAAGCTCGATGAGTTGCTGGAAGAGTTCCACATTGCGCAGCTGCGCAAATCGCCCGCTGTCGCGCTGTCGGGCGGCGAACGTCGCCGTCTGGAAATCGCCCGTGCTCTGGCGACCGATCCGACCTTCATGCTTCTGGACGAACCTTTTGCCGGCGTCGATCCGATCTCCGTCAGCGACATTCAGAACCTTGTCAGACATTTGACCGCGCGCGGGATCGGCGTTCTCATCACCGACCACAATGTTCGCGAAACGCTCGGCCTCATCGACCGCGCCTATATCATCCATGCCGGTGAGGTTCTGACCCATGGCCGTGCGGACGATATCGTCAACAATCCGGATGTGCGCCGGCTCTATCTCGGCAATAATTTTAGCCTTTAAGCCCCCGGGCGCGAAAGATTCTTCATCGCGCCCCGCAGTGACGCTTGACCAAACATAATAAAAAAGCAATTTTTGGGCCAAGTTTCGTTGCCTGCGCAAAATTTATGAAATTTGTGGCGACGAAGAAGCTGTAAGGGGAGTTTCGCGTCCGCCATGGCATTATCTGCCAGCCTTTTGCTGCGTCAAAACCAGTCTCTCGTGATGACACCGCAACTGATGCAGTCCATCCAGCTGCTTCAGATGACGCATTTCGAACTGACGCAGTTCATCGCGCAGGAGGTGGAGCGCAATCCTTTGCTTGAAATTGCGGCAAACGACGGCGATTTGAGCAACGATACCCCTGCTGATGCGGAGAATTTCGGCGATGCCGACAGCGAAGGGTCCGACAAGTCCGCGCCGGTAACGGCCGACAGCGACGACTGGTACGGCGATCGCGCGGCAAATCTCGGCGAACAGCTCGACACCAGCTTCGAAAATGTCTTTCCTGACGATACCGAACCCAGAAAGCCCGACGCACCCGAACTGGCGGGGCAGTGGAAATCCATGCCCGGGCAGGAGTCAGGCGAGAGTTACGATCTCGACGACTTCGTTGCCGCGAAACAGACCCTCAGCGACCATCTCAATCAGCAATTGCCTCTCGCCATATCCTCTGTGGAAGACAGGATGATCGCCGATGCGCTGATCGGCCAGCTCGACGAGACCGGATATATCGCCGTAGATGCCGTCGAAGACGTCGCTGAACGGCTGGGGACGGCGCCTTCGGCAGTGGAGCGAATTCTGGAGACGCTTCAGGGCTTTGATCCTCCCGGCGTGTTTTCCCGCTCGCTGAGCGAATGTCTGGCGATCCAGCTTGCCCAGAAGGACAGGCTTGATCCGGCAATGCGGGCTTTTATCGACAATCTGGAGCTTCTGGCGAAACGGGATTTCGCTTCTCTAAAAAAACTCTGCGGCGTGGATGAGGAAGACCTTCTCGACATGCTGGCGGAAATCCGCACGCTCAATCCGCGTCCGGGCGCTGGTTACGATTCGACCGTTTCCGAGACAATCGTTCCTGATATCATCATTCGCCCCTCCTCTGCCGGCGGCTGGCTTGTGGAAATCAACCCCGAGACCCTGCCGCGCGTGCTCATCAACCAGACCTATTTCGCAGAGGTTTCAAGGCACAAGTCGCGCGAGGGAGAGGATCAGGATTTCCTTTCCGAATGCATGCAGACGGCCCATTGGCTGACCCGCAGCCTCGACCAGCGCGCTAGAACGATCATGAAGGTGGCGACCGAAATCGTGCGCCAGCAGGACGCCTTTCTCGTCAATGGCGTGGACCACCTGCGCCCGCTGAACCTCAAGACGGTGGCCGACGCCATCAAGATGCACGAATCCACCGTCAGCCGGGTGACGTCGAAAAAATACATGCTGACGCCGCGCGGCCTGTTTGAGCTGAAGTATTTCTTCAGTGTTTCCATCAGCTCGGTGGAAGGCGGTGACAGCCATTCGGCAGAAGCCGTGCGTCATCGCATCAAGGCGATGATCACGCAGGAGGCCGCCGACGCAGTGCTTTCCGACGACGATATCGTCGATAATCTGAAAAAGAGTGGTATCGATCTTGCCCGCCGGACCGTGGCCAAATATCGCGAGGCGATGAACATCCCATCCTCCGTTCAGAGACGGCGCGAGAAGAAGGCCCTGGCCAGACTGTCGGCGTTCTGAGCGGTGGCGCTGGTCACGTTTTCAGGGCTTTCCAGCCGCACCATTGACTCTTGCTACGGCAAGGGCTAGAAGCCCGCCGCACACGTAAGCAAGGTCATTTGTAACGGATTCATCTCCACCGTCCATGGGCGTAAAATTCGAATGGGGGCTTTTAAAGGCCTTCGAAACGCTTGGATGCGCGCGCGGCTTGACGTAAGCTGGTACTCGCAAATCACTACAAAAAGGAAATTTTCCATGAGTGTGCGTGTATCTGGTAAACATATGGAGATCGGCGAATCTTTCCGGCAGCGGATTGAGGACAATATAGGTCTGGCAGTTACCAAATACTTCGATGGGGGGTATTCAGGCCAAGTGACCGTAGAGAAGTCCGGATCGCGTTTTGCAGCCGATTGCAAACTGCATCTCGATACGGGTGTTGTATTGCATGCGGCGGGTCAGGCAAATGATCCGCAAGCGAGTTTCGATGCCGCCGCCGAGCGTATCGAGAAGCGCCTGCGTCGCTACAAACGGAAGCTGAAGGACCATCACCACAATGGTTCCGCGGCGAACGGCGCGATGTCGGAAATCGCCTATACGGTAATGGATGCTGTCCCCGATGAGGACCACGAGGTTCCGGAAGACTACGCACCCACGATCGTTGCGGAAAGTTCGAAACAGATAAAGACGATGTCCGTCGCCAGCGCCGTGATGGCGCTCGACATGACGGACGAACCGGTTCTGCTGTTCCGCAGCCCCGGCAAGGAATATCTCAACATCGTCTACCGACGACATGACGGCAATATTGGCTGGATCGACGCGGAAACGATCAAGAGCTGAACAGTCTGACAAGACATGGGAGGCAGAGCGCGAAAGCGTATCTGCCTCCTGCATCGTCTCGATGGCATGAAGGAAAAAGAGAATGGCGTTGGCAGATTTGCTGCAACAAGATGCGATTATTCCCGCCCTCAAGGTGAATTCCAAAAAGCAATTGCTTCAGGAGCTGGCCGCAAAGGCAGCCAGAATTACCGGAGTATCGGAACGGGAAGTTTTCGACGTCATCCTCCAGCGTGAGAAACTCGGCTCCACCGGTGTGGGGCACGGCATTGCCATTCCGCATGGCAAGCTGAGCAGCATCCATCAGATCACCGGCGTCTTCGCACGTCTTGAAACACCTGTTGATTTCGAGGCGCTGGATGACCAGCCGGTCGATCTGGTTTTCCTGCTGCTCGCACCCGAAGGCGCCGGCGCGGATCATCTGAAGGCGCTGTCGAGAATTGCCCGAGCTTTGCGCGACCCCGAGCTGGTGGCCAAGCTGCGTGCCACCGATTCCGACACGGCAATCTACGCCTTCCTCAATCAGGAGCAGGCGACCGCTGCCTGATCAAAGGCTGCCGACGGTCCTTTCCATGGACAAAAAAACGCGCCCTTGAGGCGCGTTTTTTATTGGAGCATTTCAAACAAAAGCGCGCCCCGCTTTTACATCCGGACGCGCTTTAGATGAGGGAATGCCTCACGCATCCTTCTCGTTGACGGAGGCGGTGCCCGGCTCGGGCGCTGCGGCGGTCTCCACCTTCGGGCCACCCTTTGAGACGCCAACCATGGCGGGGCGCAGCACCCGGTCACCGATGGTGAAACCGGCCTGAACCACCTGCAGCACCGTGTTGTTCGGAACTGCCGTGTTTGGAATTTCGAACATCGCCTGGTGGAAATTCGGATCGAATTTCTGGCCTTCCGCATCGATCTTTTTGACGCCGTGGCGCTCCAGCGTCGAGAGCATCGAGCGCTCCGTCATCTCGACACCTTCGATCAGGCCGTTGAGACCGGCTTCGCCATTGGTCTTGAGTTCGTCCGGAATGGCTTCAAGAGCGCGGCGAAGATTGTCGGAAACGGCAAGCATGTCGCGCGCGAAAGCGGCGAGAGAATAGGCCTTCGCATCCTTGACTTCGCGTTCGGTGCGGCGACGAAGATTGTCCATTTCTGCTGCAAGACGCAGGAACTTGTCGCGCAGATCGGCATTTTCGGCCCTGAGCAGTTCGATCGGATCGGGCTCGGCAGCTTCCGCCGTCTCTTCCCCTGTAAATGCGGGTTCGACAAACTCTTCGGCGACGTCCGCGTCAGGTCCGGGCTTTTTCGTATCGTCGGTCATGACGTTCTCCAGATTTGAATATTGTTGGTTGCGCCCGATATCGAGGTTTGAACGGCAAAAATCAAGGCTTGCGGCGAAAAGCTTGCCGCATTCTCTAACCTTGCGGGCTTGTCCTATCTCTGCTTTCGGGAAAGGCGGGCCATAATTTGTGCGGTGTAGTCCACCATAGGCACGATACGGGCGTAATTTAGCCTCGTGGGACCGATGACGCCGACGGCACCCACAACGCGATTTTCCTCATCCCGATAAGGTGCCACGATCAGTGACGAGCCTGACAGCGAGAAGAGCTTGTTTTCCGAGCCGATGAAAATCCTGACGCCTGAGCCACTTTCTGCAAGGTTGAGGATCTCGATGAGGTTTTCCTTGCGCTCCAGATCGTCGAACAGCAGGCGCACACGATCGATATCTTCCTCACCGGCCAGACCTTCCAGCAGGTTGGAGCGTCCGCGGACGATGAGGCGGCCGAGCTTGCCCTCTTCATTGTCGCCCGCCCATATGGCGAGACCACGTTCAATGAGGTCCTGCGCGAGCGTGCCGAGTTCCGACTGCAATTCGGCACGCTGCGTCTGAAACTGGCCCCGCAGTTCCTGCAGCGTCTGCCCGGAAAGATGGGCATTGATGAAATTCGCCGCCTCTGTCAATTGCGATGACGAAATGCCGACCGGCAATTCGATGATACGGTTTTCGACCTGATTGTGGTCCCCTACCAGCACGGCAAGCGCCTTGGTGGGCTCCAGCCGGATGAATTCAACGTGCTTGAGAATGACGTCGCTCTTGGCCGTCAGCACCAGGCCCGCACCGCGCGACATGCCTGAAAGCATGCGGCTTGCCTCCGTCAGCAACCCTTCCAGCGATTGCTCGTGGCCGGCGACTGGACCGATCTGGCGGTCGATACTGGCTCTCTCATCGGCGGGCAGATCGCCCACCTGCATGAATGCGTCCACGAAGAAGCGCAGCCCCGTCTGGGTGGGCAGGCGACCGGCGCTGATATGCGGCGAATAGATGAGACCCAGTTCCTCGAGATCACTCATGACGTTGCGAACGGAGGCCGGTGAAAGCGACATCGGCAACAGCCGCGACAGGCTGCGCGACCCCAAGGGTTCGCCGGTGTCGAGATAGCCTTCGACGATGCGCCGGAAAATCTCCCGCGACCGTTCATCCAGCAACGATGCCTGATCTTTTGAAAGCGGTGCGGAAAAGCCCATATCATCCGTTCTTTATCGTCAAAACTCTGTCCGTACCAATATAATGCGTTGCACCGCTGCGGCAAAATGGAAATTGGCTTTGCAAAACCCCGGGGCGCGCCTTAGAAGGCAGGAACCAACATGGAGAGTGGATCATATGCGGCCTTCAGGCAGAAAAACCGATCAGATGCGCAAGGTTTCCTTCGAGCGCAATTTCTCGAAACATGCCGAAGGTTCCTGTCTGGTCAAATTTGGTGATACGCATGTGCTCGTCACCGCAAGCCTTGAGGAAAAGACGCCGCCGTGGCTGCGCAACAGCGGCAAGGGCTGGGTCACCGCTGAATACGGCATGCTGCCGCGTTCCACTCATGAGCGGATGAAACGCGAGGCCTCGGCCGGCAAGCAGGGCGGACGCACGCAGGAAATCCAGCGCCTCATCGGCCGCTCGCTGCGTGCAGTGGTCGACCTGCAGGCGCTTGGCGAGCGCCAGATCAGCATCGACTGCGACGTCATTCAGGCCGATGGCGGCACGCGCACGGCTTCCATCACCGGCGCATGGATCGCCCTGCATGATTGCCTGAAGTGGATGGAAACTCGCAACATGATCAAGGTCGAGAAGGTCCTGAAAGACCATATCGCCGCGATCTCCTGCGGCATCTTTGCAAAACAGCCGGTCATCGATCTCGATTATCTCGAGGATTCCTCCGCCGAGACCGATGCGAATTTCGTCATCACCGGCTCCGGCGGCATCGTCGAAGTGCAGGGAACCGCGGAAGGTGCCCCCTTCTCCGAAGAGGAATTCCTGACGCTGCTCGGTCTTGCAAAGGCCGGATGCAGCGAACTGGTGGCCCTTCAGAAGCAGGCAATCGCCTGAGCCGACAGGAAAACGTCATGCGCAAGCTCGATACCAGAACGATCGTTGTCGCCAGCCACAACAAGGGCAAGATCGCCGAAATCGCCGACCTGATCGGGCCTTTCGGCTTTTCAGCCAAATCGGCTGCGGAGCTAAACTTCGTGGAGCCGGACGAGACAGGCACCACCTTTGAGGAAAATGCTGCCATCAAGGCGCTTGCGTCTGCGAAGGCATCCGGCCTGCCGGCTCTGTCTGACGATTCCGGTCTGGTCATCGATGCGCTGGATGGCGCGCCGGGCGTTTACACCGCCAATTGGGCGGAAACGGCTGACGGTACGCGCGACTTCGCCATGGCCATGCAGAAGGTCGAGGATGCGCTTGCCGAACGCGGTGCAACGAAGCCGGAAGACCGCACGGGCCGCTTCGTCAGCGTGCTGTGCCTTGCCTGGCCGGACGGGCATGTCGAATATTTTCGCGGCGAGGTGGAAGGCACGGTGGCGTGGCCACCGCGTGGAACGAGCGGTTTCGGCTATGACCCCATCTTCAAACCGGAAGGTTACGACACCACATTCGGTGAAATGACCGCAGACGAAAAACACGGCTGGAAGCACGGCGATGCGTTTGCGCTCTCCCACCGTGCCCGCGCGTTCAAAAAATTCGTCGAAACCTGTCTGGAGGCATGAACCCGATGACCGGGGAGCACCAACTTTCTGCCCCCGGCGCGTCGCTTCTGCCGGATACGGGCGATCCCGGTTTCGGGATCTATCTGCACTGGCCCTTCTGTGCGGCCAAATGCCCCTATTGCGATTTCAACAGCCATGTCCGCCACCGCCCGGTGGATCAGGAACGGTTCACTGCGGCGTTCCTCAGCGAAATGGCAAAGATGCGGGCGCTCAGCGGTCCGCGTGTCGTTACCAGCATTTTCATGGGCGGCGGCACACCTTCGCTGATGGACCCGCAGACCGTAGGCGCGCTTCTTGATGGCGTTTCGCGCTTCTGGCATGTGCCTGATGGTATCGAGATCACCATGGAGGCCAATCCTTCAAGCGTCGAGGCGGAGCGGTTTCGCGGTTACCGGGCAGCCGGCGTCAATCGCGTCTCGCTCGGCGTCCAGGCGCTGAACGACCGGGACCTGAAGTTCCTTGGCCGTCTGCATGATGTTGCCGATGCGCTTAAAGCCATCCGTCTGGCGCGGGAGATTTTTCCGCGCATGTCCTTCGATCTGATTTACGCCCGCCCGAACCAGACGGTGGCCGAATGGGACGCTGAGCTGAAGGAAGCCGTCTCCTACGCCGTCGACCATCTGTCGCTCTATCAGCTCACTATCGAGGAAGGCACGCCGTTCTACGGGCTGCACAAGGCTGGCAAGCTGATCGTACCGGATGGCGAGCATTCGGCGGTGCTTTATGAAGCGACGCAGGAAATCACCGAGCGTTACGGCATGCCGGCGTACGAGGTTTCCAATCACGCCCGCCCCGGTGCGGAAAGCCGCCATAACCTGACCTATTGGCGTTATGGCGATTATGCCGGTATTGGACCCGGTGCGCATGGACGCCTGACCAATGGCGCCTCCAAGCTCGCCACCGTCACCGAGCGCCATCCCGAAACCTGGCTCGATACCGTCGAGCGTGAAGGCCACGGCATGGTCGATCAGGAGCTTCTCGGCGTCGACGAACAGGCAGACGAATTGCTGCTGATGGGTCTTCGCCTGCGCGAAGGCATTGATCTTGCTCGCTGGAGCGATCTCTCCGGCCGCGAACTCGACCCGGAGAAAGAGGAATTCCTCCTGCAACACGGCTTCGTGGAACGGATCGGCAATTCCCGCCTGCGCTGCACCCCTTCCGGAATGCTTATTCTGGATGCCGTGGTCGCCGATCTCGCCTGCTGACCGGCAGCCTGCCTGGTCCTGAGCCAATCAACAACCGAGAAACCAATAAAAAAGCGGCCCGAAGGCCGCTTTTTTCATGCGTTGTTTTCGTTAATCAGGCGCTTCAGCAGCTCAACCTCGTGGCCGAGCTTGGTGTCACCGGAAATCAGATCCTCGATCTTGCGCACCGCGTGAAGAACCGTGGTGTGGTCGCGACCGCCGAAACGGCGACCGATCTCGGGAAATGAGCGCGGTGTCAGCATCTTGGCCAGATACATTGCGATCTGGCGCGGCTTGACGATGACGCGGGTGCGACGGTTGGAAACCAGCTCCTGCCGCGACACATTATAATGCCTGGCGACGATGCGCTGAATATCCTCGATACGGACGCGCTTGGCCTCCCCACTGCCGACGAGGTGCGACAGCAGCTCATCGACACGGTCAACCGAGAGGTTCGGCTCGAAAGAGCGTCGGAACATCAGCTGGTTGAAGGCGCCTTCAAGCTCGCGTCCGCTCGCTGTCACGCTTTTGGCCACATGGGTCAGTATTTCGTCCGAAATCTCGAAAGACGGATCGTCCTGACGCGCAGAACCCATGCGACGGTTGAGCATTTCGTAGCGCATGTCGTAATCGGGGCCTTCGATCTCGATGGCCATGCCACCCTGAAGGCGCGAACGGACACGCGGATCAAGCGATTCCAGCTCCCACGGCGCGCGGTCAGCGGCCACGACAACCTGCTTGGCGCTGTCGAGCAGCATGTTCAACAGGTGGCAGAATTCGTGCTGGATCATCTTGCCCTGCAGGAACTGCATGTCGTCGATGACGAGAAGGTCGATATTGCGCAGGGTGTCCTTCAGCGTCAGCGCATCATTGTCGCGGATCGCGGTCGCAAAACGCCACATGAAATATTCGGCCGTCAGATAGACCACACGCGGGTTGCGCGGGCTGTCGATGGCGGCATTGGCAATCGCCTGCAGAAGGTGTGTCTTGCCAAGCCCGACACCAGCATGAATGAACAGCGGATTGAAGCGCACAGCACCGGCACCCGCTTCAGCGATCGTCTTTGCCGCCGCAAGCGCGACGCGGTTGGACGAGCCCTCGACAAAAGTGTCAAAGGTGAAACGTGTATCGAGCGGCGAACCGAACAGCGGCCCGGAGCTACCCTGCCGCAGCGTCGCCTGCGCCGCCGCAGGCTGTGCAGAGGGTGCTGTCGCGGGCTGCGACGGAATGAAGGACTTGTTGCGCGCAACAGCGCCCATGTCCTGAACGGGCTGCACCCGTTCCTCGACCTGCGCGGGGCGGGCCGGGCGGCTGGCGGAGCGGACAAGAATTTCCACCTTCAGCACGTCCGGATCCTCGCTTTGGACGAGACTGGTGATCAGATCCATATAACGGTTGTTGATCCAGGACTTCAGAAAGGTCGTCGGAACGGTAAAGCGGACGACGCTTTTCGAAACGGTGTGGAGTTTGAGCCGTGCAAACCAGCTTGCATAGACCTCGGGACCAACCTGTGCCTTCAGCCGCGCGCTAAAACGTTCAAACAGCGCATCGTGCTTCATTGCCGATTTATCCCCTGCCGCTTCTGAGCAAGCTGCATCACGAGCCTGTGGTGCGCGGTCCCCATCGGCCACCGCACCCATCGCCAAATTCAATTGCATATTGCCGCCTTTCAAATTGCCAATCATAGCCTGACGATCAAAAAACGATCGCCAGAGATCCCCCTCGTATTATTTCCCGCCTCCAGCACTCCCCTCGAAAGAGCGTCAAAGACTACTACTTGTTTGCGAGCCGGTTATCCCATTTCCCTCCCCTTCATGGAGAGGCCTGCGACACGCTAAAAACGCTCCTTTCGCTACAACTGTAAGGCGCATTCTTAAGGACAAAAAGCTCCAGCCCGTTCCGAGACCGAAACGGCACAAAAAGCTCAATGACCTGAGAAAACGGACCTCGAAAGGCCCGCCAGCAAGAAGGTGAATATCGTCGATACGATCATCGAGATAATCTGTGGACTGAGATCCGCACCCCTTGTTGAAATGCATTTAGGCAGGATCGTGGGGAGAGATCAATGGCGTTTTTTCTGCAAAAACTCAGATCGACCATTGACTCGCAATGGTCGTTTTGCATCACCGGCAAGGTCCGAAGCAGAATCGCTTATGAATCAATGAGATTCAATTTTGGCATTTTTCGATAGCCCGTTTTGGCAAAAAAATAAAAATCTTCTTGACTCAAAACTGGCTGCGACTTCCGTAGAGAAAGCTTCCCATTTTTCGGGAGACCTCCGGCAATCCATTGTTTTTATTCAGTTTTTCTTGTCGCTCATCTGACACGCGTTTGTCACGTTACGGCAGGAATGATTAACGTAGGGTTAGAATCACAAAAAGCCCGGTCAAAAGACCAGGCTTTTTGAATAGTTAATTGTGATTAGCCGGATTAGGCGGAAAGAGCCTTAACGCGCTGGGCAAGACGCGACACCTTACGGGATGCCGTGTTGCCATGCAGAACGCCACGCGTCGCTGCGCGCTGGATCTCAGGCTGAGCTGCCTTCAGAGCTTCGGTGGCTACTGCCAGATCGCCCGAAGCGATAGCTTCCTCGACCTTGCGGATGAAGCCGCGAACGCGCGAACGGCGAGCCTTGTTGACTGCGGTACGGCGAGCGATCTTGCGGGTCGCCTTTTTCGCCGAAGTTGTATTGGCCATGTATGCCTCTCTTCGAATTCAAACCAAATTCCGCAACCAGAGGATCGGGTCGTTCGAAGACCTCACTTAACCCAAGAATGCGGGAGTAATTTCGGACAAGCCGGATGGCTTTCCTTAACCGTGGGCGGGCATATACCGCTAAAGCGTACGCCCGTCAACGCGCAAATGGCGGAAAACGCCGATATTCCGAATCCTTAGCGATTCCGGAAAGCGGGTTTGCGCTTTTCAACGAAGGCCGCCATGCCCTCCTTCTGATCCGCTGTTGCAAAGAGCGACTGAAAGGATCGCCTTTCATATCTCAGCCCTTCCGAAAGAGGAACCTCGAAGGAGCGATTGACGCTTTCCTTGGCCATGAGAACGGAAGCGCGAGACAGCGAGGCGATGCGCGTGGCGGCATCCACCGCCTCATCCATGAGATTTGCCGCGGGGACGATCCGCGAAACGAGGCCGGCGCGCTCTGCCTCGGCCGCATCCATCATGCGGCCGGTCAGAACCAGATCCATCGCCTTCGCCTTGCCCACCGCCCGCGTCAGCCGCTGCGAGCCGCCCATGCCGGGAATGACGCCAAGCGTGATTTCCGGCTGGCCGAATTTCGCGGTGTCCGAAGCGATGATGAAATCGCACATCATTGCCAGCTCACACCCGCCGCCCAGCGCAAAGCCGGAGACTGCGGCAATGACCGGCTTGCGGGTCGATGCGACCTCGTCCCAGCCGCCGAGAAAGTCGCCGACATAGGCATCGACAAAATCCAGCCCCTGCATTTCTTTGATGTCCGCGCCGGCGGCAAATGCCTTTTCCGACCCCGTTATAATGATCGCGCCGATGGAATCGTCAGCAGAGAACGAGGAGAGAATGTGCCGAAGTTCCTTCAGAAGCACCGAATTGAGGGCGTTGAGCGCCTTGGGCCGGTTTAGCGTGATCACGCCCACCTCGTCGCGCTTCTCGACCAGTATCGTTTCATAATCCACGGCAGTCTCCCTCGCCATTATTCCGCCTCAGCTACTTCTGGCAGGCCGCGCAATAAAAGGTCGAACGACCGGCCTGCACTATCCTTTCAACCGTACCCCCGCAGCCGGGTGTACGGCAAGGCTGGCCTTCCTGATCGTAGACTGAAAAGGAATGCTGGAAATAGCCGAGCGTTCCGTCCGTCTGTATATGGTCGCGCAGGGAAGAGCCGCCGGCGGCGATTGCGTCCGCGATCACGTCCCGGATCTTCTCCGTGAGATTGATGAGCTGCGGCTTCGGCTCTCCGGTTTTGGTCACCAGCGTTCCCGCCGCCCGCAAAGGCGAGAGATGGGCACGCCACAGCGCCTCACAGACATAGATATTGCCAAGGCCCGCAATGACCTTCTGGTCCAGCAGCGTGCTTTTTAACGGCTGGCTTTTACCCTGGAACCGGCTCGCGAGATAATCCGCGCTCAGCGCGTTGCCGGTCGGTTCCGGTCCCAACTCCGCAAAAGCGGGGTAGAGGTCGAGCTTGTTGCGCTCCACCAGATGCATGAAGCCGAAGCGGCGCGGGTCATTATAGATGACGCAGATGCGCTCTTCGCCCTTATCCAGATGAAAGACGACATGATCGTGCTTGCCGTCCTTCGAGCGGGCATAATGAAACGCGCCGGGCGCGTTCCTATTTCCCGCCTCATCCGCCGCCGCCTCGATACGGAACGAGCCGGACATTCCAAGATGGGCAACGATCGTCAGCCCGTCTTCCAGCTCTATCAAGAGATACTTCGCCCTGCGCCCGAGCGATATGATCGTCCTGCCCTCGATCAGGCCCGCGAAGTCCTCCGGGAACGGAAAGCGCAGATCGGGACGGCCAAGATGGAGCTTGCGGATTCTTGCCCCTTCCATGGTGGGCGCGAGGCCGCGTCTAACGGTTTCGACTTCTGGCAATTCTGGCATCTGGCTTATCCGGCAGTTTATCGTTAGGACCATGTGGTCTATACAATGCACGCGAAATGTCGCGCCCAGGCGATGCGGCAACAGATAGCGTCGCCATGGCGTTTCCGCTATGGTCCGCCACGCAATTAATATGGAGACAGACGATGACCGACGCCCGTACCACTGCCCAAGGCGGCATGGAAACGTCCTATGGCTTTCACAAAGTGGACGAAGGCAAAAAGCAGGGGCTGGTCAACGATGTCTTCCACAAGGTGGCCAAGCGCTACGACATTATGAACGACGTGATGTCGGCCGGCCTGCACCGGCTGTGGAAGGACGCCATGGTGTCCTCGCTTTCACCGCGCAAGGATGCCTCTTATAAGGTGCTTGACGTAGCTGGTGGCACCGGCGATATCGCCTTCCGCATCGTGGAAGCCTCCAACCGTCTGGCGCATGCCACCGTTCTCGATATCAACGGCTCGATGCTTGCCGTTGGCGAGGAGCGCGCGGCAAAACGAAAGCTCTCCGACAATCTGACCTTCGTTGAAGCCAATGCCGAGGAGCTGCCCTTCGAGGCGAATACCTTCGACGCCTATACGGTCGCCTTCGGCATTCGCAACGTACCGCGCATCGACGTTGCGCTGAAAGAAGCCTACCGCGTGCTGAAACGTGGCGGGCGACTGCTGGTGCTGGAATTTTCCGAGGTGGAAATGCCGCTACTCGACCGCGTCTATGATGCATGGTCGTTCAACGCCATTCCGCAATTCGGCAAGATGATCACCGGGGATGCCGAGCCCTATCAATATCTGGTCGAGTCTATCCGCAAATTCCCCAATCAGGAGGATTTCGCAACGATGATCCGTACCGCCGGCTTTTCGCGCGTGACCTATACCAATTACACCGGCGGTATCGCCGCCCTGCATTCCGGCTGGAAGCTTTAAGACCATGCCCGGCAAAAGCAGGAGACAAGCATAAGCATGAGCACTTTGGGCGCATATTTCCGCCTCGCAAGGGTTGGCTGGGTTCTCGTGCGCGAAGGCGTCGTGCTGGCCTTGCCATCCGATGACCTTCCTGCCTCCGCGCAAGTGATGAAGGCATTGCTGAAGCCATTCGCCCGCAGCAAGGCCAAGCGGGCGCAGCGTAGCGACCGGCTGGCGGTAGCTGTCGAGCGGCTTGGCCCGTCCTATGTGAAGATGGGACAGTTTCTGGCCACAAGGCCGGATGTGGTCGGCGCCGACTTCGCCGACGATCTTGCGAGCCTGCAGGACCGCATGGCATTTTTCCCCGCAGCCGCGGCCAAGGCCAATATTGAAGGTTCGCTCGGGCGGTCTGTTTCGGAACTCTACAGGGAATTTGGCGATCCGATCGCCGCCGCTTCCATCGCCCAGGTTCACCCGGCGATAGTGGATACGCCGAAAGGGCCGCGCAAGGTCGCCGTCAAGGTCATTCGCCCCGGCGTTCGCCAGCGCTTCCAGAACGATCTGGAGGCGATGTATCTGATCGCCGACCTGCAACAGCGTTTCGTCCGCTCTGCCCGCCGCCTGCGGCCGGTGGAAGTCACTCGCACGCTGGAACAGACAACCAAGATCGAGATGGATCTGCGGCTTGAGGCCGCCGCCCTTTCCGAACTTGCCGAAAATACCAAAGAAGACCCCGGATTCCGCGTTCCGGAGGTAGATTGGGAACGCACCGGCCGCGATGTCGTCACCATGGAATGGATCGACGGCGTCAAGATGTCGGATATTGAGGGGCTGAAGGCTGCCGGTCACGATCTGAACAAGCTGGCTGATACCCTCATCCAGTCCTTCCTGCGGCACACGTTGCGCGACGGCTTTTTCCATGCCGACATGCACCCCGGCAATCTCTTTGTCGATCCGCAGGGCATGATCGTAGCCGTGGATATGGGCATTGCCGGGCGGCTGGGCAAAAAAGAACGCAGGTTCCTTGCCGAAATCCTCTACGGCTTCATCACCCGCGATTACATGCGCGTCGCGGAGGTGCATTTCGAAGCCGGTTATGTGCCGGGCCATCACGATAAAGCCAGCTTTGCGCAGGCGATCCGCGCCATCGGCGAACCGATCCACGGCCAGCCGGCCGAGACGATCTCCATGGGCAAGTTGCTGACGCTGCTGTTCGAAGTTACCGAGCTCTTCGACATGGAAACGCGCCCGGAACTGGTGATGCTGCAAAAGACCATGGTGGTGGTGGAAGGCGTATCCCGCATGCTCAATCCGCGTTTCAACATGTGGAAAGCGGCCGATCCGGTCGTCAGCGGCTGGATAAGGGACAATCTTGGCCCGAAACGCATTGTCACCGATCTGAAGGACGGCGTGAAGGCGGCTCTCAAGCTTGCGGAAGCGGCCCCCGAGATCGCTGCCAAGACGGAGAAGCTGCATTCCGACCTGGTGTATATGAGCGAGAACGGCCTGCGTTTCGACGCCCAGACCGCGGAAGCGATCGGCAAGGCGGAAGCGCGCCACACCAGATGGGGCCGGGCGGCGCTCTGGGTGATTGCGCTCACGCTTCTCTATATCGCGATCAGGATCAGCTAAACGATATTCAAACTCGGCGCTCACGCCGGTGCGGCACACTTTCGAACCGAAAATCGCCGGTCTTCCAGTTCGATAGATGCGTACCATGCTGCTGCAACATATCGAGGATAATGACCTGATCTTGGTTGAAAGTTAAATGATTGCCGGACGGGAATTGAGATTGATGGCAAAAAATGAAGCCGTAAAACGGGTCCTTACCTATTGCTCGTGGCCCATGGTGTTTTTTCTCGGTCTTACCGGGGCTTATTTCGCTTTTTCGAGTGAGCATCCGATCACCACATTCCTCGCCGTCTACGCGGGCGCGGTGGCCAGCCTGTTTCTTCTTGAGCGTTACATTCCCTATGAGACGGAATGGCTTCAGTCTGATGGTGAAACCGTCAACAATATCGCCCACACGCTCTTGACCAAGGGGCTTGTTCAGCTTGCTGCCACGGCAGCGGTGCTCTTTCCAATGCTGACCGCAATTTTTCTGCAACCTTTGGCGGCCATGAAATTCGACCTGTGGCCTTCTCAGTTGCCGATGGTTGTTCAGGTCACGCTCGCCCTGATGATCGCTGAATTCGGTCTCTACTGGGCGCACCGTATCGCCCATGAAACGGTGTTCTTCTGGCGTTTTCACGCGCTTCATCACAGCGTTGTCCGCCTTTGGGTCGTCAATACGGGCCGTTTTCATGTGGCCGACTCGCTGTTCAAGATCGCGCTCAGCCAGATTCCGCTTTATCTCATGGGCGCGCCGTTGCAGGTGTTTTGGTGGCTCGCGGCTGTGACCGCCTTCATCGGCATTCTGACCCATTGCAATGTGGATATGAAAACCGGGCCGCTGGACTACGTGTTCAGCACGCCCCGGCTGCACCGTTGGCACCACTCCAAAGAGCTGCCTGAGGGAAATACCAATTATGGCGAGAACCTTGTCATTTTCGACCAGTTGTTCGGCAGCTATTTCAATCCCGATCGCCCTTCCTCGACCAACATCGGCATCAAGGGAGAAATCGCAAAGGGCTTTCTGCCACAGCTTTTTCAGCCTTTCACTAAAGAAGGGGTTCGCCAGATCATCGGGCGAAACACGAAAGAAAATTGAAGGGATTGGCGACAATGCCGCCGTCAGGCCGGGAGAATTCCCAGTTCGACCCGCAGCTTCTTCGTCAGCCCTGCAGCAACGAGTTCATAGGAGCGGCGGACATAGTGTTCCAGCTCCTCTTGCTCCAGCGGTGAATGATCGGAGATCGATATCCATTTGCGCTTGGCGAAATAAGGTGCCTGATGGATACCTTCCAGCGAGGTGAGGATTTCGTAGCTTTCCTCCGAACATTTCACCACAAGCCGCCAGTCGTCACGCTCACCCAAAACGGAAAAGACCTTGTCTCCGACCTTGGCAACGTGGGAATCCCACTGATCGACGAAACGGACGCCCGGCCATTCTCCGAGCAACCTGTCGAATGTCTTGCGATCGAAAAGGCTCATGCGAGTTTCTCCGCGATAAGGGCCGCCAGACGTTTGGCGACTTCGGCCTTGTCCATATCAGGCCAGGCCTCAATACCCTCATTCGAAATGATCTTCACGCTGTTGCGGTCTCCGCCCATGATGCCGGTTTCCGCCGACACATCATTGGCAACGATATAATCGGCGCCCTTGCGCTCCAGTTTGGCTCGGCCGTTTTTCTCGACATCCTGCGTCTCGGCGGCGAAACCCACCACCAGCTTCGGGCGCTTTTCGTGGTGGCCGACGGTTTTGAGAATATCGGGGTTTTCTATAAGTTGCAGCGCAGGTGGGGCATCGCCCGGCTGCTTTTTGATCTTCTGCTCCGAAGAACCCGCCACCCGCCAGTCGGCGACAGCGGCGACCATGACGGCGATATCCACCGGCAGTCTTGAAATCACCGCATCGCGCATCTCCTCGGCACGCTCGACATGGACCGTTGCAACGCCCGCCGGATCGGCAATCGTGACGGGACCCGAGACCAGCGTTACCTCCGCACCCAATTCCGCAAGCGCAGCTGCGATGGCATGGCCCTGCTTGCCGGAGGAGCGGTTGGCGATGTAACGCACCGGATCGATCGGCTCATGGGTGGGGCCGGAGGTAACGATCGCCGTTCTGCCTTTTAAAGGCTTCGGACCGCCATCCAGCAAAGCCTCGACGCCTTGGACGATCTGCAAAGGCTCCGCCATACGACCAAGACCGGCCTCGCCCTTTTCCGCCATTTCGCCTGCCATAGGGCCGATGAAAAACACGCCGTCTTTTTTCAGGGTTTCGACATTGCGCGCCGTTGGCTTTGCCGACCACATTTTCGGGTTCATGGCAGGTGCGATCAGCACCTTCCGATCGGTCGCCAGAAGGATCGTGGACGCAAGATCATCAGCCAGACCATTCGCCATCTTCGCCATCAGATCAGCGGTGGCGGGCGCGACCAGCACGAGGTCGCATTCGCGTGCGAGCCGGATATGCCCGACATCCTGCTCGTCCTGCCTCGAAAAAAGCTCGGTGAAGACGTGGGTGGCGGACAGTGCGCCAACAGCAAGCGGAGTGACGAATTCCTGTGCGCCCTTCGTCATGACTGGCGCCACCTTGGCGCCGCGCTCTTTCAGACGGCGGATGAGGTCGAGGCTCTTATAGGCCGCGATGCCGCCGGAGATGATGAGGAGAATATGTTTGCCTGAAAGCGTCATGATGCCGGACCAGTTTCCTGTTTAACCGGGAAACTAAGCCCTTGGCATTCAAAGTGCAATCCGGCTGATATCACGCCGCCTTGGCAACGTGATATTCCTTGATCGCGACCATCTTGATCGCCGGAAACCGCTCGGATTCATACCGCAGCGAGAAGGCATCCTGCGCCAGAAACACCGGATCGCCATCCAGATCGCGAGCGATATCGCCGCGTTTGACGTTGAGGAACTTGTCCATTTCCGCCGGCTGATCGGACGAGATCCAGCGGCAGACGGAAAAGCGAGACATTTCAAACGAGACCGGCAGGCCATATTCGCCCATCAGCCGTTCCTTCAACACATCGAGCTGCAGCGCGCCGACAACGCCGACGATGGCGGGCGAGCCATCTTCTGGCGAAAAGAGCTGCACGACGCCTTCTTCCGCCATCTGCTGCAAAGCTTCCTTCAGCTTCTTCGCCTTCATCGCGTCTTCCAAGCGCACGCGGCGCAGGATTTCCGGCGAGAAGTTCGGCACGCCCTGGAATACGAGATTTTCACCTTCGGTCAGCGTATCACCGATGCGCAGCGTGCCGTGGTTGGGAATGCCGACCACATCGCCCGCAAAGGCCGTATCGGCCAGCTGGCGCTGTGACGCGAAGAAGAATTGCGGTGCGGTCAGCCCCATGAGCTTGCCGGTGCGCGACAGCCGCGCCTTCATGCCGCGCTCCAGCTTGCCGGAGCAGATGCGGGCAAACGCGATGCGGTCGCGATGGTTGGGATCCATATTGGCCTGAATCTTGAACACGAAGGCCGTCATCTTGTCTTCCGCCGCATGCACGGTGCGGGTATCCGCCACCTGATCGCGCGGCGGCGGGGCGAAATCACCCAGCGCATTGATGAGGTCGCGCACACCGAAATTGCGCAGCGCCGAACCGAAGAATACCGGCGTCATGTGACCTTCCAGGAACGCCTGACGGTCAAAGGGGCGGCAGGCTTCCAGAGCCAGTTCCGTTTCCTCGATAAAGACCTTGCGCTCATTTTCCGGCAGACGATCGGCGACAGCCTGAGGGCCGTTGACCGAAAGGCCATCCACCTGCGTGTCGTTGCCACGAAAAGTGTTTTCAGCAAGATTGTAAGCGCCACAGAAGCTCTTCGCCCGGCCGACCGGCCAGGTGATCGGCGCGGTATCGAGCGCCAGCTTTTCCTCGACCTCATCCAGAATCTCGAAGGGATCGCGGCTTTCGCGGTCCATCTTGTTGATGAAGGTGATGATCGGAATATCGCGCATGCGGCAAACTTCGAAAAGCTTCAGCGTGCGCGGCTCGATACCCTTGGCGGCATCGATGACCATGATCGCCGCATCCACCGCCGTCAGCGTGCGGTAGGTGTCATCGGCAAAGTCTTCGTGGCCGGGCGTATCGAGGATGTTGAAGACGCGGTCGTTATATTCGAAGGTCATGACCGAAGTGACGACCGAAATGCCGCGCTCGCGCTCGATCTTCATCCAGTCCGAACGGGTCTGGATGCGATCCTTCTTCGCCTTCACCTCACCGGCAAGCTGGATCGCTCCGCCGAACAGCAGCAGTTTTTCCGTAAGCGTGGTCTTACCCGCGTCCGGGTGCGCAATAATAGCAAAGGTGCGGCGGCGGGAGACCGCCTCGGCAAGTGTTTCGGCCATCTGACAAATCCTGTGGAATTGCGGGGTATCTAGCGTTTCAGGCCCGCATTTGCAATTGACCTTGCCGCGATCTCGGCAAACTAATGCCGCATGACCGTTCAAAATGATAATCGACCCCTCCTCCGGCTTGTGCGTCTCGCCAATGGCGCAGACCTCGAATTGCCTTCCTATGAAACCCGTGGCGCCGCCGGAATGGACCTGCGCGCCGCAGTGCCGGCCGATGAACCGCTGACTTTGCAGCCGGGCGAACGGGCGCTGGTGCCGACCGGTTTCGTCTTCGAGGTTCCGCAAGGCTATGAGGCGCAAATCCGTCCGCGCTCCGGCCTCGCCATCAAGAACGGCATCACCTGCCTCAATTCCCCCGGCACGGTGGACAGCGACTATCGCGGCGAAGTGAAGGTCATTCTCGCCAATCTGGGGCAGGCCGATTTTGTCATCGAGCGCGGCATGCGCATCGCACAGATGGTGATTGCACCAGTTACGCAGGTGGCAGTCAGCGAAGTGACCGAAACATCCGAGACGGCACGCGGTGCCGGTGGTTTCGGCTCCACGGGGCTTTGACCAGCCCCCTTTATGGGCGATTGTTTTCACCCCTGATTTTCGCTATTGATCTGGCGGATTTTCGGGGAAAATGACCATGACGCTGACGACCCTTATTGCCTATGCCACCGCACTCTTCATCGCCGCTGCCATCCCTGGCCCCGGCATGACGGCGATCGTGGCGCGGGCGCTTGGATCGGGGTTTCGGGAAACCTTCTTCATGGGCCTCGGGCTGGTGCTGGGCGACATGATCTACCTGACCGGCGTGATCCTCGGCCTCGCCTTCGTGGCGCAGACTTTTCAGGAGGCCTTCATGGTCCTGAAGTTTGCCGGCGCAGCCTATCTTCTCTATATCGCATGGAAGCTCTGGACCGCCGGCCTCTTGCCGCAGGACCTGAAGGCGAAAAAAAGCACCAGCATTCCCATGTCGTTTCTGTCCGGCCTGCTGATCACGCTGGGTAATCCAAAAACCATGCTGTTTTATGT
Source organism: Agrobacterium sp. SORGH_AS_0745 (assembly GCF_030818995.1). Taxonomy (NCBI): domain Bacteria; kingdom Pseudomonadati; phylum Pseudomonadota; class Alphaproteobacteria; order Hyphomicrobiales; family Rhizobiaceae; genus Agrobacterium; species Agrobacterium sp. SORGH_AS_0745. Next base: position 1,015,162 of record NZ_JAUTBI010000003.1, on the reverse strand, counting down.
GGCGCTGGTGCCGACGCTGATCGACATCCGCATGATCGGCCCATCGGAATATGCGACACTTCTGGCGCTGACCTTCGTCGTGTTGATGGCCGTTCTCCTGCCTTACATCCTGCTTGCTGCCAAGGCGCGCAACCTCCTGAAACGGCCAAGTGCGTTGACGATCCTCAACTGCACTGCGGCGGGAATTCTGGCGGGAACGGCGACCATGATCGCGATCCGCAGCACCTGAAACGATTTCGTGCATTTGCCTGATTTATCGTGAATTTTTTCCGGTAATCAGATGATATTAGGACGAACGTTCGCTGGCCTGACAAGACTATTGCTCCTATTCTGCCGCTGAAATCTTGCGGCCACACATCGTGTGGCCTTCATACAGGAGAGCATCATGCCCGAAGCCAGAAAGCCCGGACGCGGACGCGTCTATTCCTCCATCACCGAAACAATCGGCGATACGCCGATCGTGCGGCTGGACAAGCTGGCGAGGGAAAAGGGCGTGAAGGCCAATCTTCTCGCCAAGCTGGAGTTCTTCAACCCCATCGCCTCCGTGAAAGACCGCATTGGCGTTGCCATGATCGAAGCGCTGGAAGCCCAGGGCAAGATCACCCCCGGCAAAACGACGCTGGTTGAGCCGACCTCCGGCAACACGGGCATTGCGCTAGCCTTTGCCGCCGCCGCCAAGGGTTACAAGCTGATCTTGACCATGCCGGAAACGATGTCGGTCGAACGCCGGAAAATGCTCGCCTTGCTGGGCGCGGAACTGGTGTTGACCGAAGGCCCGAAGGGCATGAAGGGCGCCATCGCCAAGGCACAGGAACTGGCCGAAACCCTGCCAGACGCGATTATTCCCCAGCAGTTCGAAAACCCCGCAAACCCGGATATTCATCGCAAGACGACAGCGGAAGAAATCTGGAACGATACCGAGGGTGCTGTCGATATTTTTGTTTCGGGCATCGGCACGGGTGGCACTATCACCGGTACGGGCCAGGTGCTGAAATCCCGCAAGCCGGAGGTGAAGGTCATTGCCGTCGAGCCAGCCGACAGCCCAGTTCTTTCCGGTGGAAACCCCGGTCCGCACAAGATCCAGGGCATCGGCGCCGGTTTTGCACCCGCGATCCTCGACACTGGAATCTATGACGAAATCGTCACCGTGACTAATGACGACGCTTTTGAAATCGCCCGTCTGGTGGCGAAGCTGGAAGGCGTACCCGTCGGCATCTCCTCAGGCGCGGCACTCGCAGCGGCAATCAAGGTCGGCGCACGTGAGGAAAATGCCGGCAAGAATATCGTCGTCATCATTCCCTCCTTCGCGGAACGTTACCTTTCGACCGCCCTTTTCGAAGGGCTTGGGCTTTAAGCCATTCCGCTTCGGTCAGGCCGCAAACGCGCGCCTGACCGCAATGACCGATTGTGCCGCCGGCCATCCGCCAGCGGCACTATTGTTCTAGCCGGTAAAGGGCGAAGGAACGCCTCTTATGCCGCCGCCGTCAGTCTTTCACCGGCAATGCGGTATGAAATGGCTTCCGCCACATGTATACGTCCGACAGTTTGTTTGCCGTCCAAATCAGCCAATGTGCGGGCTACCTTGAGAATGCGATGATAACCGCGTGCGGAGAACTTCAACCGTTCGGCAGCATCGCGCAGCAATTGCAGCCCGGACACATCGGGCTCCGCATATTTTTCGATCAGCGTTGTCGTGCAGCGAGCGTTGGTGCGAATGCCTGAAAAGCCCGCCGCCGCATAACGCTCCTGCTGCGCAAGGCGGGCGCGAGCGACCCGGGCGGCCACCACCGAACTCGGTTCGGCAGTCATGGGACGGATGAGGTCAGTGGCGGAGACGGCGGGAACGTCGATGCGGATATCGATGCGATCCATCAGCGGGCCGGAAATGCGGGCCTGATAATCGGTCATGCAACGTGGCCCTCTGGCGCAGGTGAAACCCGGCTCCCCCGCTCTGCCGCACCTGCAGGGGTTCATCGCAGCGACAAGCTGGATTTCCGCCGGATAAGTGACGCGGTGATTGGCACGGGCAACGATGCATTCGCCCGTTTCCAGCGGCTGGCGCAGCGCATCCAACACCTGTGGCGCAAATTCCGGGAACTCATCGAGGAAAAGAACGCCGTGGTGGGCAAGTGAAGCCTCACCCGGCTTGGCACGCAGCCCTCCGCCGATCAGCGCGGCCATGGTGGCGGAATGGTGTGGCGTGCGAAACGGTCTGCGGTCCGACAGCTTGCCGCCGGACAATTGGCCGGCGATGGAATGGACCATGGACACTTCCAGCAATTCCGCAGCCTCGAGCGGTGGCAGAATTGAGGGCAAGCGCGCGGCGAGCATGGATTTGCCGGAGCCGGGCGGGCCAACCATCAGCAGATTATGGCCACCGGCAGCTGCCACCTCCAACGCGCGCCGGGCCGTCTCCTGCCCCTTGATATCGGCCAGATCCGGCAAATTGACCGGATTGGCGCGGATCGCGGGCATCGGGCGGGCGAGAAGCTGGGTGCCGCGAAAATGGTTGGCAAGCGCAATAAGGCTGCGTGGGGCGAGAATATCGATGCCAGCCCCGGCCCAGGCTGCTTCCGGCCCGCTATCAGCCGGGCAAATCAAACCCTTCCCGAGCGCATTGGCACCGATGGCCGCGGGCAGAGCGCCCGAAACCGTGCCGATGGTGCCATCGAGATTGAGTTCGCCGAGAACCACATATTGCCCGAGCGCTTCCGCCGGGATCGCTCCCAACGCGGCCATGAGACCCAAAGCGATCGGAAGATCGAAATGCGATCCTTCCTTGGGCAAATCCGCAGGCGCAAGATTGACCGTGACTTTTTTTGCCGGCAGCGCCAGACCGGAGGCATGGAGCGCGGCCTGCACCCGCTCCCGGCTTTCCGCCACCGCCTTGTCCGGCAGGCCGACGATCTGGATGCCGACCTTTCCGGGTGCGACCATCACCTGCACCTCGACCGGCACACCCTCTATTCCCTGAAATGCAACCGTATTGACCCGTGCCACCATGGCCTGCCCCCGCAAACCGGCCACAACATCAAAGCATTATGCCCCGATGGCGGCCACTCTCAAGTAACCTGCCACAGAGCAAAGAATAAAACAAGAACATTAAGCGAACAATTTCGCGCGAACAGTGTATTCCAGTTGTATAGAGTTGTGCACTCGGAACAAACGCAGGTGGCGAGGAAATTGCCTCAGAACTCCTGTGCTTCGCGCTTTTTCTCGATTGCATCCCACAACAGGCTCGCCACATCGGCACCGCCGAATTTCTGCACTTCACGAATGCCTGTCGGTGAGGTGACGTTGATTTCCGTGAGGTAATCGCCGATCACATCGATGCCAACGAACAGGAAACCGCGCTCGCGCAGGGCGGGGCCGATGCGGCGGCAGATTTCCTTCTCACGCGCGGTGAGTTCCGTTGGCTCCGGGCGGCCGCCGGCATGCATGTTGGAGCGGGCATCATTTTCCGCCGGCACGCGATTGATCGCGCCCACGGGCTCGCCATCCACCAGAAGGATACGCTTGTCGCCCTTGCGAACATCCGGCAAGTATTCCTGGGCGATATAGGGTTCGCGGAACATCTGGCCGAACATTTCCAGCAGCGATGAGAAATTGCGGTCGTCCCGCGCGGAATGGAAGACGCCTGCACCACCATTGCCATAAAGCGGCTTGAGGATGATATCGCCCATTTCATTGCGGAAGCGGGCGATTTCAGAGACATCCTTGGTGATCAGCGTCTTCGGCATCAGATCGGCGAATTCGGTGACGAAAATCTTTTCCGGCGAGTTGCGGACCCAGACGGGATCGTTGACAACAAGCGTTTTGGGATGAATGCGCTCGAGCAAATGGGTCGATGTGATGTAGGCCATGTCGAATGGCGGATCCTGTCGCAGATGAATGACATCCATGGTCGAGAGATCGACCCGCTCCGGCTCCGAGAGCGAAAAATGGTCGCCCTTGATATCGCGCAGTTCCATCTGTTCGACGGTCGCGTAGATCTTGCCATCGCGCATGGAGAGGCGTTCGGGCGTATAGTGAAACAGCCGGTATCCACGTGCCTGCGCCTCAAGGCTCATGGCGAAGGTGGAGTCGCCGGCGATATTTATGCCGGAGACATGATCCATCTGGATCGCGACGTTCTTGATCTTCGCCATGCGCATCTTCCTCTTGCAGCATGCGGACGCTTCGCGGTTCCGCCGTGCCCATTGCCTCGTCTGTTCGCGATTCCCCGCAGGACCGGAAGAGACCCGGAAATGCTTCAGAAAACCCTGAAGATGTAGGGCAGCGACCATTCAAACGCAACTGCTGCGAGGGGTGCTTTTTGTGAGTTTTATTGAACCTTCACAATTCCGCAGGTGGCGCTGCGCAGAGCACCACCTGCCGGAGTGTTTTACCAGTTCAGGCCGCCAGCTTGTAGGAACGACCGGCAAACAGCTTGTTCTTGACCCGGTAGGCCAGAGCCAGCGCCGTGGGGAAAGGGCGGCGCATGAAGGCAACCTTGCGGACATACTCATCCACCCGCCAGGTGGCCCATGTTCCCGCGCGGAAATAAGCGACGTCACCCACCCGCAGGATACTGACTGTGCCGTCTTCCGCCGTCACATGCACCTCACCCTCAAGGATATAGACCGTCTCGTCCCAACCGAAGAACCAGCGGAACTCGCCCGCCGTACAATCCCACATGGCTGTGCTGGAGGCGCGGTCTCCGCTTCTGGAATGATCCGCCGCACGCGCCTGAGGATCGCCGGAAATTATCCAGTCGGGGTTGATGGGGGCCGGCTGCAGCCGCAAATCGGTGCAGGACGCGCTAACCACGCTCTCGTCTTTTGCCCGGCGCAAAGAGGCGGGCAATATCGGCACCGTGCGGATGGCCATGGTCGCAGCCGCCGCGAACATCATCTTTAAAGGCATATTAGAAAACCCCCGTGAAATATTGGAGATCTTCTATCATCGGGATCGTAACGAAGCGGTTTTGACAATCGGCGCAATTTTAGTCATCGCGCCGATTTCTTATCGTCCACTCAGGCCGTTGCCAACTGCACGGGCTGCGCCACAGCCTGTTCCGCCTTGCCGGCTATGCGCTTGCCGGTCTCGCTGGAGAAGAAGTGCAGCTTGTCCGGAGATATGGCGACCGACAAGGTAGCCGGAATCTCGACCTCCGGCGAAAATGCCACAGTCAGGTTCTGGTCGCCGATCATGCCGTGGATAAGACGCTGCGAGCCGAGTTCCTCGATATACTCGACGCGTAGCGAAAAACCGGGCTCACCTGCCGCCGCCAGGCGGAAATCTTCCGCCCGCATGCCCACAGTAACCGGGCCGGAGGTGGGGGCGAAACCGTTGAGCGCGATCAGCGACGGCCCGACCGTAAGGCTATCCCCATGCAACTCGCCGCTCAGCAGGTTCATGGCGGGAGAACCGATGAAGCTTGCGACAAAGGTGGAAGCGGGGGTGTGATAGACCTCGAGCGGTGCGCCGATCTGTTCGATGCGGCCGCCGTTCAGCACCACCAGACGATCTGCCAGCGTCATGGCTTCCAGCTGATCGTGCGTGACGTAGATCGAAGTGGTGCCGAGGCGCTTTTGCAGGCGCTTGATCTCGCCGCGCATGGAAACGCGCAGTTTGGCATCAAGGTTGGACAGGGGTTCATCAAACAGGAAGGCGGCCGGTTTGCGCACGATGGCGCGGCCCATGGCGACTCGCTGACGCTGGCCGCCAGAAAGGGCGCGCGGCTTGCGCTCCAGATAGGGTTCGAGCTGGAGCATGCGGGCGGCCTCGGCCACGCGCGCATCGATCTCCGCCTTCGGCGTCTTGCGGTTCTTCAACCCGTATTCCAGGTTCTGGCGCACCGACATATGCGGATAGAGCGCATAGTTCTGGAACACCATGGCGATATCCCGGTCAGCCGGATCTACCTGGTTGACCACCCGGTCACCGATCTTCACCGTGCCTTCGGAAATATCCTCAAGTCCGGCCACCATACGCAGGAGCGTGGACTTGCCGCAGCCGGAGGGACCGACGAGAACAATGAACTCGCCGTCCCTGATGTCGATATCGACGTGATGCACGGCACGCACGCCGCCGTGATAATCCTTGCAGACCTGACTGATTTCTATCGCGGCCATTTTCGGTTTCCTTATTTGTCGCTTTCCGTCAGGCCCTTGATGAACCAGCGCTGGAAGATCACGACGATCATCACAGGCGGCAGCATGGCCAGAACGGCAAGCGCGAAAGCTTCGTTGTAATCGGGGATTTGCGAACCGACCCAGACTTGCAGGATCGACTTGATGCCGCGCATCAGGGTGAAGAAACTCTCGTCCGTGGTCATCAGCATGGGCCAGAGGTACTGGTTCCAGCCGTAAACGAACATGATGATGAAGATCGCCGCCATCATGGTACGGGAAAGCGGGATGATCACATCAATGAAGAACTTGACCGGGCCCGCACCGTCTATGCGAGCAGCTTCCAGCAATTCTTCAGGAATGGATTTGAAGAACTGCCGGAAATAGAAGGTGCCCGTCGCAGACGCCAGAAGCGGCACGATCAGACCGGTATAGGAGTTCAAGAGGCCGAGTTTGCTCATCACCTCATAGGACGGCATGATGCGTACTTCGAGCGGCAGCAGCAGCGTGGTGAAGATGATCCAGAAGGCAAGCGTTGCAAACCGGAACCGGAAATAGACGATCGCATAGGCTGCCATCATCGACAGGACGATCTTGCCGACGGCAAAACCGATGCCGAGGATCAGCGAGTTGAGCACCATGTTGAGACCGGTGATCTGCCCGGTGAAGCCGCCCTTCTGCGTCAGGACCTTTTCATAGGTTCCGACGAAATTGTCGCCCGGAACGAGTGTCAGGCCGCTGCGGTGGATTTCCGCTGCCGTATGGGTGGACGTCATGAATGCCACGACGACAGGCAATATCAGGAAGAGTGCGCCGATGATCAGCACCAGATGGTCGAGGGGTTTTGTCTTGTACATTGTCTTTTCCCTCAATTGTAATGGATGCGTTTTTCGATGAAGCGGAACTGGATGATGGTCAGAACGAAGACGACCAGCATCAGGATGACGGACTGGGCAGAAGAACCGCCGATGTCATTGCCGCGGAAACCGTCGAGAAAGACCTTGTAGACCAGCGTAATCGGATTGTTGGCGGCCTTGTCCTTCACCATCACGTCGATAATGCCGAACGTATCGAACAGCGAATAGGTGATGTTGATGATCAGCAGGAAGAAGGCAGTCGGTGCCAGAAGCGGCATGATGACCGTCCAGAACCGGCGCACGCCCGATCGGCAATCGATGGCGGCAGCCTCGCGCACGGCGACGGATACGCCCTGCAATCCGGACAGGAAGAAAATGAAATTATAAGGGATCTGCTTCCAGACCGCGACGGCAATCATGGCGAAGGCGGTATCGAAGTAGTTGAGGCCAACCTTCATATCCCAGCCCAAAAACGCGGCCATCTTGACGAAAGGCCCGATATGCTGGTCGAAAAACATCATGCCGATGAGACCCGCAACCGGCGGCGCGATGGCGTAAACGGAGATCAGCAACGTCTTGTAGGCGGAACTGCCGCGAACGACCGCATCGGCCTTGACCGCAAGCAAAAGACCGAGCGCCAGCGAAAAGAAAGTAACGAGCACGGTGAAGACAACCGTGAATTTGGCGATGTTTAGATATTCCGGATTGAAGATGGCATCGGAATAATTGGCGAAGCCCACGAACGTTGCACCGAACCCGAAAGGGTCTTCGATAAAGAACGACGATTGCACGGCCTGGACGGAGGGCCAGTAGAAGAAGATGAAAATCACCGCCAGTTGCGGCGCCAGAAACAGATAGGGCACGTAGGACGAGGAGAACTGCACGCGCTTCATGCTGGCTTCTGCGGCCTTCGCCGTTTTTCCGGTTTTTGCAGACCGGCCGGATAGAAACCGGGCCAGACGCGGTTGAGACGATGTATAGGCCACGCTTGCGCCTCCTTAATCCAAGAGCGAGCCTCCTTTCCGGCGGAAAGGAGGCTCGACAACTATCGTTGGTTTCAAAAAGGGAGATCAGCCAGCCGTTTTAGCGAAACGGGCGAGAAGATCGTTGCCTTCCTTTTCGATGATGTCGAAGGCGTCCTTCGGCGTTACTTCGCCGGAGAAGATGCGGTTGTATTCGCGTTCCATGATGGAGCGGATCTGCGGGTAGAAACCGAGGCGGTAGCCCTTGGACCATTCGCCTGCAGGCAGCGACAGCTGCTGGATACCGACTTCGGCGGCAGGCTTTTCCTTGTAGAAGCCTTCAGCCTTGGCCTTTTCGTAAGCAGCCGTGGTGATAGCGACGTAACCGGTAGCCTTGTGGTAGAAGACCTGGATTTCCGGCGAAGTCAGGAACTGGAAGAAGTCAGCGACGCACTTGTTTTCGGCTTCAGACTTGCCCGACATTGCAAAGAGGGCAGCGCCGCCGATGAAGGAGTTGGTGCCAGCGCCCTTGATGGAGCCCCAGTAGGGAAGGAAGGTTGCCGAGAACGGCATGGACGCCGTCTTCTGCAGTCCACCGAACGAACCCGAGGAACCGATCCAGAGGGCAACCTTGCCTTCTTCGAAGGGCTTCTGGTTGTCGTTCCAGCCGGCGCCGTAGTAGGCGAACAGACCCTTGTCTTTCCAGTCCTTCAGCTTGTCGAACATCATGACGCAGGTTCGGATCGGTGACCTTCAGCTTGGTGTCGGTGACGCTGTCGTAACCATTGTTGTTGGTTGCGAACTGGATGTTGTTGCGGGAGAAGAAGTTTTCCGTGAACTGCCAGGTGAGCTGCGACTGGACGAGCGGGATGTAACCGGCTTCCTTCAGCTTCGGTGCGACCTTTTCAAAATCTTCCCAGGTCTTCGGAGCTTCGACGCCGGCCTTCTTGAGGGCTTCGTCGTTGACATACATGATCGGCGCGGAAGTGTTGAAAGGCATGCCGACGAACTTGCCGTCAGCGGCAGCGTAGAAATAGCGGACGCCGTTGATGAAGGCTTCGCGGTCGAACTTGTAACCGGCCTTGTTGATGAGGTCTTCTGCAGGAATGACAGCGCCCTTGGCGTTGATGATGGTGGCAGCGCCAGCATCGAAAACCTGGAGAATGTTCGGCTGTTCGCCCGAACGGAAAGCAGCGATGCCGCTTGCAAGCGCTTCTTCGTATGAGCCCTTGGAAACCGGCGTCAGAGCGCATTCTTTCTGGGCTTCGTTGAACTTCTGCGAAACTTCGTTGATGACTTCGCCGTTACGGCCGCCCATGCCGTGCCACCAGGTGATGTTGGTCGCAGCCATGGAAGACGTTGCCGAAATGCTGACCGCCACTGCGGCCATGGAAATCTTCTTCAACATTACTAAATCCTCTCCACCATTTATTGGGATGAGGATGCGAATAGAGACGTTCCGTGACGCCTCTTTAACGGTTTTATGTCAGATTTATTACAGTCCCTGCGATAGGGACTCCATTCTTCCAGAAAAGGATGTCTCAAGCGTCCTTGCGCTTTATCGGGCGAGCCGGATTTCCGACCACCCTCGTCCCGGCCAAGACATCCCGCGTCACCACCGAACCGGCCCCGACGATCGCGCCATCGCCAATCGTGATGCCGGCCAGAAGGATCGCCCCGCCGCCGATCCAGACATCGCGACCGATCGTGACCGGCTTTGCGATTTCAATGCCTTGCGAACGCGCAACCGGGTCCAGATGATGTTCGGCGCAATAGATCTGCACGGCCGGCCCCAACATCGCGCCATCGCCAATCCGCACGGGCGCAGAATCAAGAATGACGCAGCCGGCATTGAGATAGACGTTCGCACCCAACGTAATGTTGAAGCCGTAAGCGCAATGAAACGGTGCTTCGATAAAGGCTCCTTCCGCAACGGAGGCAAAGAGCGCCCGCAGCAAAGGCGACATGGCCTCACGCTCATCCGGCGGCGAGGTGTTGTGCTGGTGAACGGCACGGCGGGCGCGGGCGCGCAGCACGTCCAGTTCGGCATCCATGCAACAGTACCATTCGCCCGCAGCCATTTTTTCCCGCTCAGTGGACATTGCCCTCCCCCTCAAAAAGCGTCGATGAAATGCTGCGGCAGGCGTCGTGGCAGGACTGCGACGATATCGAAACGCAACGAAAACCGCGCGGCATCCTTGCGGCGGGAGAGCCAAATATCGGCAGCGGCCCGAATGCGCTGTTGCGAACGGAAGCCGACCGCATCGACAGCCCCGGCACCGGAAGGCCGCGCCTTGACCTCGACGATGGCGACGACATCCTTCCTGCGGGCAATGAGATCGATTTCCCCCAGCCGGGTTCGATAACGAATGGCGAGGATGCGGTATCCCCGAAACAGCAGATAGAGTGCTGCCCAGTATTCCGCAGCGTGACCGCGTCGCTCGGCCTTTCGTCTCTTGTTCGTTTGCCCGTCAGCGGCCATCCGCATCCTTCATATCCAGCAGCCGTTGATAAAGCTCCTTGCGCGGCAGGCCCGTCAGCTTTGCCGCCTCGGCTGCGGCCCTTGCGGCAGGCATGGTTGTGACGAGATCCTTCAGGAGTCTCTCGACATCCTCGATATCGGGAATTTCGTCAAAGGAGGGCGGCTCTATCAGGAGCACGATCTCGCCCTTCACCACACGGTCCTCGTCGTAATATTCCGCAAGCTCGCCCAGCGTGCCGCGCCGGAACTCCTCGAAAGTCTTGGTCAGCTCGCGGCACACAACAGCGCGGCGATCGCGGCCAAGGACTTCCGATGCCACCTTTACGGAGGTGCCAATGCGGCGTGGCGATTCAAAAAACATGAGGGTGGCCGGAATTTTTGCAAGTTCGGCAAAACGGTCGCGCTTGCCGCGATCCTTTACCGGCAGAAAGCCCGCGAACAGAAAGGCGTCACTCGGCATGCCAGAACCGACAAGGGCAGCAAGCGGCGCAGATGCTCCCGGCACCGGCACGACGCGATGACCGGCCTCAAGCGCGAGCTGACCAAGGCGATAACCGGGATCGGAGACGAGTGGCGTTCCGGCATCCGACACCAGCGCCACGGATTTTCCGGCCTCCAAAGCGGCGATGAGTTTTGGTCCCGCTTCCTGCGCATTATGCTCGTGATAGGAGAGCGGACGTGTGCGGATACCGTAACGCTCGAGCAAAATGCGGGTGACGCGGGTATCCTCGCAGGCAAGGACGTCAGCCGACGCCAGCGTTTCCAGCGCCCGGATGGTGATGTCGCCGAGATTGCCGATGGGAGTGGCCACGAGATAGAGCGCCGGCTCCAACGGCCGCGCCGGAATAGTGGCCGTGCCGATCCTGAAGCTCTTGGTCGCCTGTCCGGCGTCGCTGTTCGATATTTCTTCCGTCACACGGCTTCCAATCATTCTGGCCGATCATTCCCGGCCGGTCGCTCCAGTTTTACCCCTTTATGGGCAATAGAAAACCGGCGAACAAGGTCCACGGGCGGTCACAGGCTGTGGATCATGCTGTATAGCAGCAAAATGACCGGCGGCAGATGCACTCGGCTCTTGCATTTTCTGCAATAACTCTGCCATTTTGCCCGTCCACATTATCCGGCGTTCCGGCCGGTCAAGACTCTTCTTACCGATCCGGCGGTGGCCGGGTCGCAACGGTTGAAAGCGGTAGCGTCCATGCGTATTACTCTTGAGCGGTCGAACCTTCTTAAATCGCTGAACCACGTCCACAGGGTCGTCGAGCGTCGTAACACGATCCCGATCCTGTCCAACGTTCTGCTGCGCGCATCCGGCGCCAATCTGGATATGAAGGCGACCGACCTCGACCTCGAAATCACCGAAGCGACGCCGGCGATGGTGGAGCAGGCGGGCGCGACCACCGTGCCGGCGCATCTGCTTTATGAAATCGTGCGCAAGCTGCCGGATGGTTCCGAAGTGCTTCTGGCCACCAATCCGGATGGCTCCACAATGACGGTTGCTTCCGGCCGTTCGAAATTCTCGCTGCAATGCCTTCCAGAAACCGATTTCCCGGATCTGACCGCCGGTACCTTCAGCCACACCTTCAAACTGAAGGCGACCGACCTGAAGATGCTGATCGACCGGACGCAATTTGCGATTTCGACCGAAGAGACACGCTATTATCTGAACGGCATCTTCTTCCACACCATCGAAAGCAACGGCGACCTCAAGCTGCGCGCAGTTGCGACGGACGGTCACCGCCTTGCGCGCGCCGATGTGGATGCGCCTTCCGGCTCCGAAGGCATGCCGGGCATCATCATTCCGCGCAAGACCGTCGGCGAATTGCAGAAGCTGATGGACAATCCCGAACTTGATGTCACCGTCGAGGTATCGGACGCGAAAATCCGCCTGACCATCGGCTCGGTCGTTTTGACCTCGAAGCTGATCGACGGCACTTTCCCGGATTACCAGCGCGTCATCCCCACCGGCAACGACAAGGAAATGCGCGTCGATTGCCAGACCTTCGCCCGTGCGGTCGATCGCGTGTCGACCATCTCTTCCGAGCGTGGCCGCGCCGTGAAGCTGGCGTTGACCAACGGCCAGCTGACGCTGACCGTCAACAATCCGGATTCAGGCAGTGCAACGGAAGAAGTGGCTGTCGGTTACGACAATGATTCGATGGAAATCGGCTTCAATGCCAAATATCTCCTCGACATCACCTCGCAGCTTTCCGGTGAAGACGCGATTTTCCTTCTGGCGGATGCGGGCTCGCCGACGCTGGTTCGCGACACCGCCGGCGACGATGCGCTTTATGTTCTGATGCCGATGCGCGTTTAAAGTGGACTTTTTGTCTTCAAATCAATCAAAAAACGCCGGTGGATCGCTCCCCCGGCGTTTTTTGATTCGGCGCAGACAGATTTCTAACGCTAAACGAATTTTTCCAATTACGACATTTTGCCTTGTTTTAGCGCCAAATGAGATCAACAGTGCGTAACATTTTTTTGACAATGACTAAAATACATCCGAGGGGAATTATGGCACTCAACCTGAAGCAACGCTTTGAAAGAAAATTTGAGGAAGAAATCCGCTTTTTCAAAGGCATGGTCAGCCAGCCGAAAAAGGTCGGAGCCATCGTCCCGACATCCTCCATCACGGCAAGAAAAATGGCGAGTGTCATCGACCCGCATTCCGACTTGCCAGTTCTCGAACTCGGCCCCGGTACCGGTGTCATCACCAAGGCCATTCTGGCACGCGGCATCAAGCCGGAGCGCCTGACGGCCATCGAATATTCGACCGATTTCTACAATCAGCTTCTCAGAAGTTATCCAGGCGTCAACTTCATCAATGGCGATGCCTTCGATCTGAATGCGACACTTGGCGAGCACCAGGGCCAGATGTTCGACAGCGTCATTTCCGCCGTACCGATGCTGAATTTTCCGATGGCCGCCCGCATCAAGCTTCTCGACGAATTGCTGAAACGCGTGCCGCACGGTCGCCCCGTCATTCAGATATCCTACGGTCCGATTTCCCCGATCGTTGCGCAGCCGCATCTCTACCACATCCGCCATTTCGATTTCATCGTGCGCAACATTCCTCCGGCGCAATTGTGGACCTATACCCGGGCCTGATCACACGGCAGAGTGGGCAAGGGCCGTCATTTCCCGGTCGTGACAGATGGTTAGGGTCCTGATTTGCCCTTCCATCGCCATTGAGGACCGTTCCCATGCATGCCCTCTACATTACCCATCCCCAGGTCCGGATCGATCCGGCGGTTTCCGGTTCCGGAATGGGGACTTTCGGACTTGGGTGCACGGCGGGCGTGTGAGGCAAGCCGCCTGCCATGGGCACGCGCATTGCGCCGGATCGTGTCGAGCGCGGAAACCAAAGCCATCGAAACCGCCCGAATCCTTGCTGAAACATCCGGCGCGGATATTGAGATCATCGAGGTGATGCATGAGAACGACCGGTCGGCAACAGGCTTCCTGACGCCGCCGGAATTCGAAAAGGCTGCCGACTGGTTTTTTGCCCATCCGCGAGAAAGCTTTCACGGCTGGGAACGGGCAATCGATGCGCAGGCGCGAATTGTTAACGCCGTCAGGGCCGTTCTAGACCGGCACGACCCGCAACAGCCGATTGCCTTTGTCGGCCATGGCGGCGTCGGCACGCTTTTGAAATGCTATATCGAAGGCGTCGGCATCAGTCGCAGCAAGGACCAGCCACCCGGCGGCGGCAATCTTTTCCGGTTCCCAATCGCCGAATTTTCACTTGCAGCTCAGCGCCCCACATGCGACTGGACGGCAATGGAAACATGGCAGGGATAAGACAATGACCGCGCGCGAAAAACTGATCGTCGGGCTCGATGTTCCGACTGTGCAACAAGCTGAAGACATCGTGTCGAAGATTGGCGATGAGGTTCTGTTCTACAAGATCGGCTATCAGCTGGTTTTTGCCGGTGGTCTCGAATTCGCCCGCGACCTTGCCCAGAGCGGCAAGAAAGTCTTTCTCGACATGAAACTGCTCGACATCGACAACACCGTCGGCTCCGGCGTCGAAAACATCGCCCGCATGGGCATGTCGATGCTGACCCTGCATGCCTACCCGAAAGCCATGCGCGCCGCAGTCAAGGCAGCCGAAGGCTCTGGCCTCTGCTTGCTTGGTGTCACCGTGCTAACCTCTATGGATGATGCCGATCTTGCGGAAGCCGGCTATGCATCGGATGCCCGTTCGCTGGTGCTGCGCCGTGCGGAACAGGCGCGCGAGGCGGGCATGGGCGGCATCGTCTGTTCGGCAGAGGAATCGACGGCGGTGCGTGAAATCTTGGGCCCCGACCTTGCCGTCGTCACCCCTGGTATTCGCCCGGCCGGTGCGGAGGCGGGAGACCAGAAGCGCGTGATGACGCCTTTTGACGCCATGAAGGCCGGTTCGAGCCATCTGGTTGTCGGCCGCCCCATCGTCAGAGCAGAAGATCCGAAAGCAGCGGCCCGCGCCATTCTTGACGACATGCTGCGCGCCAGCTTTCCGGCAAATCAATAAGGACCATCGGAGGAGACGAAATGGCAAAGGGTTACTGGATAGCGCGCGTGGATGTACGCGACAACGAACGCTACAAGGACTACGTGTCGACTGCGAAGCCCGCTTTCGAGCGGTTCGGCGCCAACTTTCTCGCCCGCGGCGGTGCGTTGACCGAACTTGAGGGCAAGGCACGCGCACGCAACGTCATCATCGAATTCCCCTCTGTGCAGCACGCGATCGATTGCTACAACTCGCCCGAATACCAGGCGGCGGCCAAAATCCGTCAGGAAGTCGCCGACGCGGAGATGATGATCGTCGAAGGAATTTGACGGTCCTCAACCGCATTTCCAAAACTAGTCCCGGGCCTTGTGACAACGTCTCTTCACGCGCGCACGGCTTTGGGCTAAGAGACTGAAAAACGCTTTATCGACAGCTTCTGAGGAGCCTCCCATGACCTTGGCCAACCTTCCACCCCTCGTCACCGTTTTCGGCGGTTCGGGTTTCGTCGGGCGGCATGTCGTGCGGATGCTCGCCAAGCGCGGTTATCGCATCCGCGTTGCCGTGCGCCGTCCCGATCTTGCTGGTTTCCTGCAGCCGCTCGGCAATGTCGGCCAGATCTCGTTTGCCCAGGCGAACCTGCGGTATCGCGACTCCATCGTCAAAGCCATCGAAGACGCCGACCACGTGGTCAATTGCGTTGGCATTCTGGCCGAAAGCGGCCGCAACACCTTTGACGCCGTGCAGGAATTCGGCGCGAAAGCCATTGCCGAGGCAGCCCGCAACGCCGGTGCAACGCTGACGCACATCTCCGCCATCGGTGCCGATGCCAATTCGTCGACCGGCTACGGCCGCACAAAGGGCCGCGCCGAGGCAGCAATCCATTCCGTTCTGCCCGGCGCCGTGATCCTGCGTCCTTCGATCATCTTTGGACCGGAAGACGACTTCTTCAATAAATTCGCCAAGATGGCCCGCAGCCTGCCGTTCCTGCCGCTGATCGGCGGCGGAAAAACCAAGTTTCAGCCGGTCTATGTCGAAGATGTAGCGGAGGCCGTTGCCCGCAGCGTGGATGGCAAGCTGAAGCCCGGCGCCATCTATGAACTGGGTGGCCAGGACGTCATGACGTTCCGCGACTGTCTTGAGGCGGTTCTTGCCGCAACCTACCGTCAGCGTCCTTTCGTCAACCTGCCTTTCGGCGTCGCCTCAATGATCGGAAAAATCGCTTCGCTGGTGCCGCTGATTACGCCGCCGCTGACTGTCGATCAGGTGACCATGCTGAAAAAGGATAATGTCGTTTCCGCTGACGCGGAAAAGAACGGCCTGACCCTGGAAGGCATCGGCATTACGCCCGTTCGCGTTGCTTCCGTCCTGCCGTCCTACATGGTGCACTATCGCCCGCACGGACAGTTCTCGAACGCCGGAAAAGCAGCATAAGCCTACCGTCGCGCATTAACGATCTGAACGAAAGCGGGAACCATTCCCGCTTTTTGTTTTTGCGCAATTCAATCGCAACCAAACCGCTATTGGCGCATTTCCCCCTCAACTGCAGGGGAGGTGCACCATCGACTGAAGCTGTTTTGAACAGCCGGGTAAAAGTTAACGGCAAAGTGGCCTCCACAGCCAAGCGTGGCACAAGCGCAACTGTGGAAAAGACTTCGCATTAACCCGGTATTCAGCAAGCCGCTTTATTGATAATGGCCACATTCCTAACATATCCAGAACCCTCACTTCACACACGGCGGCGTAATCCGCGCGAACGAACGTCTGAAAGGCAATAATAAAATGGGCAGATCTATCGCACTCTTTTTTGCGTGTGCGGCTTTGGTGGTTCTGGCGGGTTCTTTCATGGCGCCGGGCACGGTTGCAGCGGGCAAGAGCGGTTGCGCTCCCGCCTACGGTGTTGACCCTTGCGCAACGGCTTCGATCAGCACGAACTGATCAGCTTTCACAAGTCTCAAATAAAAAAAGCGCCTCCGGATTCTCCGGGGCGCTTTTTTATTTTGTCCGTGCATTGGAAACGAACGGCTATTTTAAAGCTCGGCTCAACGGTAGAGCAGAAGTGCCGCCAGACCCAGCGAGCCGATGACGATGCGCCACCAGGCAAAGGGTGCAAAACCGCGTCGCGAGACGAAGTCCAGCAGCGAGCGCACGACGAACAGGCCGGAGACGAAAGCGGCGATGAAGCCTACGGCAATCAGCGCACTGTCATCGAAGCTCAGCGCATCGCGGTTCTTGTAGAGATCGAGCACAAACGCGCCGAGCATGGTCGGCATCGCCAGGAAAAACGAGAATTCGGCGGCGGAGCGCTTGTCCGTGCCCATCAACAGCGCGCCAACAATGGTAGCGCCGGACCGGGAGGTGCCCGGAACCATCGCAAGGCACTGGAACAGACCGATCTTGAAGGCAAGCGACGGCGGATAATCCATAATGTCGGTATATCTGGGCTTCAGCGGCATTCGGTCGACGGCCAGCAATATGACGCCGCCGATAACCAGCACGATACAGATGAGGATGGGTGTTTCGAACAGCACCGTCTTGATGAAGTCATGCGCCAGAGCGCCGATCACCGCCGCTGGCAGGAAGGCGACAGCGACGGCCAGCACGAAGCGGCGCGCCTTGGCACTTGTTGGCATCGCCATGGCGATCGACACAAGCTTCTGAAAATAAACAAGAAGGATAGCAATGATCGCGCCGAGCTGAATGAGAACGGCAAAGGTGTTGCCCGGCGATTTGAAGCCGAGAAAATGCCCGGACAGCAGCACATGCGCCGTTGAGGAAACGGGAATGAACTCCGTAAGACCCTCGATAATGCCCAGCAAAAGCGCGCTGATGATCGATTGGTCACCCATGAGGTATCCTTTTTTCAGGGGGAAGCGGGAATGGAAAGCAATTGCGTTAAACTTGTTTTAAAGTAGCCAAGCTCTTATAGCGTCTTGATGAAGCGAAACTGAAAAAGTTTTCCGGCAATTGTCGATCATGACAACCAATCGTAAAAATTGAGTACCGATGCCAACTCTCTATCACTCTCCCATGTCGACCGCATCGCGGTTCGTTCGTCTGATCCTTTCGGAATACGGGTTCCAGACCGATCTCGTGGAGGAGCAGCCGTGGGAAAGAAGGCGGGAGTTTCTGGCGCTGAATCCGGCGGGCACCCTGCCGGTCTATCTCGATGATAATATGCGCTCTCTCAGCGGTCCCTACGTGCTCGCCGAGTTTCTCGACGAAACGCACGGGGTTTTGAAGCGTGACCGGCGATTGCTGGCGGAAGACCCGTTTCAGCGGGCGGAAATCCGCCGCTTGACCGAGTGGTTCCTGCAGAAGATGGAAAACGATGTGACCCGACCGCTGGTGCGGGAGCGGGTTTATAAATTGCAGATGACGGCGGCGCAGGGTGGTGGCCCCCCGGATTCCAAGCTTCTGCGCACCGCGCGTAACAATGTTCGTCAGCACATCAAATATCTGGAATGGCTGGCGGGTTCGCGGACGTGGCTGGCGGGCGACCGGTTGAGTTATGCCGACCTTGCCGCCGCCGCCTCTGTCTCGGTGCTGGATTATCTCGGCGAAATCAACTGGCTCGAAGCGCCAATTGCCAAAGAATGGTATCAGCGGCTGAAATCGCGCCCGTCCTTCCGGCCGTTCCTCAGCGAGCGCATTCCGCGCCTTGCCCCCTCCTCCCACTACGCCGATCTGGATTTCTAGGTTCCGGCCTCCCGGTTATTTGCTGCGGCGTGTAGCTACGCATATATATGTCGCAGAGTAACCCGCAGGAGAAACGACCATCGACGTTGCCAGCGACAAGCAGCGGATACGCGCTCGCAAACTGACGGACTTCGTTCGTCAGGAGGCGCTTTCGCTCGGCTTCGATCTCTGTCGTATCACCGCGCCGGACAGCATTCCGCTGGCACCGGGACGGTTGAGGCAGTTTCTCGATAAGGGCTATCATGGCACGATGGCGTGGATGGAGGAGACCGAAGCCCGTCGCGCCGAGCCGAAAACGCTGTGGGGTGACGTGCGCTCCATTGTCATGTTCGGGCTGAATTACGGGCCTGAGGAAGATCCTCGCGGCGTTCTTTCGAAATCCGACAAGGCAGCCATTTCGGTCTATGCCCGCAACCGCGACTATCACGACGTCATAAAAGGGCGACTGAAAGAAATCGCCACCCGTTTTGCCGCGCGCGCCGGCGAGGACGTGAAGGTCTTCGTTGACACTGCGCCGGTGATGGAAAAACCGCTTGCCGCAGCCGCGGGTCTCGGCTGGCAGGGCAAACACACCAATCTGGTCAGCCGCACCCATGGTTCCTGGCTGTTTCTCGGCAGCATGTTCACCACCGCCGAGCTTTTTCTTGATGAGGCCGAGAAGGACCATTGCGGCTCCTGTCGCGCCTGTCTCGATGCCTGTCCGACGGCCGCCTTCCCCGCCCCCTACCAGCTGGACGCCCGCCGCTGCATCTCCTACCTCACCATTGAGCACAAAGGCGTCATCCCGCACGAGTTCCGGCCGATGATAGGCAACCGCATCTATGGCTGCGACGATTGCCTTGCCGCCTGTCCCTGGAACAAATTCGCGGCCAGCGCCTCCGAGATGAAGCTGCAGGCGCGCGAGGATTTGAAGGAACCTTCCATCGCCTTCCTGCTGACGCTGGATGACGCTGCCTTCCGCAGCTTCTTCAGCGGCTCACCGGTCAAGCGCATCGGGCGTAACCGCTTCATCCGCAACGTTCTGATAGCTGCTGGAAACTCGCGCGACCGGCAATTCGTGCAGCAATGCAAGTCTCTCGCCGAAAAAGACCCGGCACCGGAGGTGCGCGGCATGGCCGCATGGGCTTTGTCGCAGCTTATGGACAGCGAGGAGTTCCGTGCATACTCTGCCGGCCGCGCCCCGGAGCCTGATCCGGAGGCTGAAATGGAATGGCAACTGGCAGAGGCGTGACCCATGCATGTGATGATTTTCGGCGCAGGATATTCGGGCAAGGCCATCGCAAACGCGCTGAAAACCGAAGCTGCAACGATATCGGGCACCACGCGCAGCACGGACAAGTTCGCAAGCCTTGCTGCAACTGGCATGACACCCTTCCTGTTCGACGGTGCCCATCTTAATGACGATCTCATCGCCACAATGACCAATGTCACCCATCTCGTGCAGTCCATCGCGCCGGGCAAGGATGGAGATCCACTGCTTGCGCTTTTGGGCGACGACCTGAAACGGCTTCTGCCCAAGCTTGAATGGATCGCTTATCTTTCCACCGTTGGCGTCTATGGCGACCATGACGGCGCATGGGTGGATGAGGAAACCCCGTGCCGCCCGGTGTCCGCCCGGTCCGTGGAACGCGTTGCTGCCGAAACCGCGTGGGCTGCGGCTGCTGAAAAAGCGGGCGTGCCGCTTGCCATCTTGCGCCTTTCGGGAATTTACGGCCCCGGACGCAATAGTTTCATGAATTTCGAAAAGGGAACGGCGCGCAGGCTGGTGAAGAAAGACCAGGTGTTCAACCGCATCCGGGTTGAGGATATTGGTGCGGCCCACGCCTTTCTGGCGCGGAGAAATGAACGCGGCCTCTTCAATGTGACGGATGATGAACCCGCCCCGCCGCAGGATGTGGTGAGCTTCGCCGCCACGTTGATGGGCGTTGAGCCGCCTCCCGAACAGGCATTCGAGACCGCCGATCTGACGCCGATGGCACGCTCCTTCTACGGCGAGAACAAGCGCGTTTCCAACGCCAGGATACGTGGCCTCGGTTTCGATTTCAGCTTCCCGGAGTACAAAATCTCCCTGACACAATTGTGGGAAAGCGGCCTCTGGCGGGGCCAAAAATCCCCCATTTAAAAGCGATGAAAAATCCTTCCAAACCCGTTTTTGAGGATGGTTTTGGTGGTTTTTCAGTCAATTAGGCTTTTATTAACCATGCAAAAATCGCTAAAATCGTAGCCATTAGAAAAATATTTCACTCACATTTCGTGAACTGGATTCACGAAGGCGTGACTTGTAACAGCATTTCCATTAAGCATTGATTCTGCGTCATTTTTTCCACTTTTCAACAATAAGGCACCGACGACACCTTTCCGGCTAACGATCACGAATGTTACGGTCTGTAACACTTCGTGATTTGAGATCAGCTTTTTTTCGCCATTTTTCCCTCGCCCTACAATCTCGCATTCAAACGCGTTCAGGCCAGACAATGGCCGTTTAGCAAGGGCACAATCAATCGGCGCGGGGCCGATTTTCAGGGAAGCACAGTTTGTTGAATATCCGTCGTATAACTTTCACCGTCGCAACTATAGCCGCCTGTTCCATCATTGCGCCTCTTCAGGCGAATGCGGCAAATGGTTGTGGAGGGGCATCGTGGTATGCGTTGA
This sequence comes from Agrobacterium sp. SORGH_AS_0745, assembly GCF_030818995.1. Classification (NCBI taxonomy): domain Bacteria; kingdom Pseudomonadati; phylum Pseudomonadota; class Alphaproteobacteria; order Hyphomicrobiales; family Rhizobiaceae; genus Agrobacterium; species Agrobacterium sp. SORGH_AS_0745. The sequence continues at coordinate 993,908 of NZ_JAUTBI010000003.1, read as the reverse complement.
GCTCCAAGACTGCTTCGGGCGAGCGTATGAACGCCGCCAACATGACCGCCGCTCACCGCTCGCTGCGGTTCGGCACCAAGGTCAAGGTTACCAATGCCCGTAACGGCAAGGCCGTTGTGGTACGCATCAATGACCGCGGTCCGTTCATCAAGGGTCGCGTTCTCGATCTTTCCAAGGCCGCTGCCAAAAACATCGGCATGATCAGTTCCGGCACCGCCAAGGTCTGCTACGAGGTCGTCAGCGCCGATTGAGCCTTGCCCTTGCCGCCATTCGCGTCTACCAACCGGGCTAATCAGCAAAATGAGGTAGACAATGCGTTTGGGCGGGCGTTTGGCCGGAGCAATCGAAGTATTGGCGGATATTGAGGGACGCAGGCGTCCCGTTGCCGATGCTCTGAAGGACTGGGGACTTGCCCATCGTTTCGCAGGTTCGGGTGACAGGGCCGCGATCGGCAACATCGTCTATGACGCGCTGCGCATGAAACTGTCACACGCCTGGCTGATGGATGACGACAGCGCCGCCTCGCTTGGTTATGCAGTTCTGCTGCGCCAATGGGGCAAGAGCTTTTCGGAACTTGCGGCGGAATTCGACGGCGACAAATTTGCCCCTGCCGCGCCTGATGAAGAAAAGCAGAAAGCCTTTCTCTCCCGTTCTCTCGCCGATGCACCAGCCCATATTCAGGGCGACATTCCCGAATGGGTTCAAGCATCCTTCGAGACGGCGTTCGGAGAGGGCTGGCTTGCCGAGGCGCAGGCGCTGAACCAGCGCCCGACACTTGATCTGCGGGCCAACACGCTGAAGGCCACTCGCGACAAGGTGCTGAAGGCGGTGGAAGAGAGCGGTGCGGAAGCCACGCACATCGCCCGTCAGGGTGTCCGCATCCCCGCCGGCGAAGGCCCTTCCCGCCTGCCGAATGTGACCGCAGAACTGTCCTTCCAGAAAGGCTGGTTCGAAGTTCAGGACGAGGGATCGCAGATCGTTGCCGATCTTGCCGGCGCGCATGAAGGCGAACAGATCCTCGATTATTGCGCCGGTGGCGGCGGCAAGACGCTGGCCATGGCCGCCAGCATGAACAACAAGGGTCAGGTTCACGCCTTCGACGCCGATCGCAAGCGGCTCGCGCCGATCATCGAGCGGCTGAAACGAGCCGGCACGCGCAATGTGCAGGTTCATGACCGCGCAGCCGGACTTGTCCCGTTTCATGAAAAATTCGATCGCGTTCTGGTGGACGCCCCCTGCACTGGCACCGGAACATGGCGCCGGCGGCCCGACACCAAATGGCGGCTGACGACACGCAATCTGGAAGAACGGGTACAGCAGCAGGGCGAGGCCCTTTCGCAGGCCAAGGGTTTTGTACGCCCCGGCGGCGAGCTGCTTTATGTCACCTGCTCGGTTCTGCCCGAGGAAAACGAGCAGCAGGTCACGCGCTTCTGCGAAGAAAATCCGCAATTCTATATCGGTTCGGCACTGGATCGCTGGCAGACGACTTTTGGCGGCAATGCAAACAAACCGCATTCCTCTGACGGCAAGACAGTGACGCTGACGCCTGCAACTACAGATACGGATGGTTTCTTCTTCTGCGTAATGAAACGCAAAGCGTGAAACAGGTTTTGCACGCGCTGATTTTACTTCGAAAAATACCGAGTAGCTTGTTTCAAAGCATTCTAAACTAGAATATTTGACACAAGTTTGCGATTGGGTCAGAACTCGCTTGCCGCAGCGTGAAGTTATTTCACGCCTGCCCAAGGAGAGGGATCATGATCCGCAAAACCATTCTCAGCGCGTCTTTCGCGCTTCTGGCCGCATCCGCGACCTTCACCGCGCTTCCCGCCCGCGCTGCGACCGACGCCGCCGCTGTCGTCAAGCATTACGCCGACGTCGCGCATGCGAAATACGAGGATTCGCTGACCACGGCGAAGGCGCTGGACAAGGCAATCGACGCGCTGATCGCAACACCGAGCGAAGGAACGCTGAAAGCTGCACGTGAAGCGTGGATCAAGGCGCGCGTTCCCTACCAGCAATCGGAGGTCTATCGTTTCGGCAACCCTGTGGTCGACGCCTGGGAAGGCAAGGTAAACGCCTGGCCGCTGGATGAAGGCCTGATCGACTATGTCGACGGTTCCTACGGCACCGAGAGCGACGAGAACGAGCTTTACGTCGCAAACATCATCGCCAATCCGAAGATCAAGATCAGTGGCGAAGATGTCGATACCTCGAAGATCACCCCCGAACTGATCGAAAGCCTGCACGAGGCGGGCGATGTCGAAGCCAATGTGACGACCGGTTACCACGCCATCGAATTCCTGCTCTGGGGCCAGGACCTGAACGGCACCGGACCGGGTGCGGGCAACCGCCCCTATACCGACTACGACAAGAAGAATTGCACGAACGGCAATTGCGACCGCCGCGCCGATTACCTGAAGTCCGCCTCTACCCTGCTGATCAAGGATCTTCAGGAAATGGTGGACGCCTGGGCGCCGGAAGGCGAAGCCACCAAGACAGTGGAAGCCGACCCGAAAGCCGGCCTGACCGCCATTCTCACCGGCATGGGCTCTCTTTCCTATGGCGAGCTGGCAGGGGAGCGCATGAAGCTCGGCCTTCTGCTGCACGATCCGGAAGAGGAGCATGATTGCTTCTCAGACAATACCTATAATTCGCATCTTAACGACGCCATCGGCATCGCATCTGCCTATACCGGCGAATATACCCGTGTGGATGGAACGAAGATGACCGGCGCCTCGCTGTCGGAGCTGGTCGGCGCCAAGGACAAGGCGCTGAACGACGAGATGACGGCGAAGCTGAACAAGACGCTCGACGCCATGCATGCCATGGAAAAGCGTGCCCAGACGGTCGAGGCCTACGACCAGATGATCGGCGAAGGCAACAAGGAAGGCAACGCCGTGGTTCAGGCGGCCATCGACGGCCTTCTCGACCAGACGAAAACCGTCGAACGCGTGATTGCGGCACTCGATCTCGGCAAGATCGAACTTGAGGGTTCCGCCAGCCTCGATAATCCGAACGCCGTCTTCAAATAAGAGCCAATGCGGGCCGCAGATCGCTGCGGCCCGCCATTCCCATGCTTTCCATGAACTCATCGCTGCCGCGGATCCGCAAGCCGTTCTTCTTCGCCGGGGCAGCCTGCCTTGTGGCATCGATAGTGCTTGCCGCGCCGCTTCGTGACGATCTGACGGAAAAAGACCAAAGCCGCGTTCAGGCTGTCACCGCGCCGACGATGGATTTTACCATGCCGGAGCCCTTCGAGGCCATGTCCGGCGGGGCAACGACCAGTACCAATAAAGCCGATAGCGGCGCGTTTTCGCATCCATCCGCAACAATGCCGTTTGAGCGAAAACAGGATTTCAAGCTCGGCAATGCGCTGTTCCAGAAGCTCTGGGTGTCTTCCCCCTCCTCCACGCAAGCCTCGGACGGGTTGGGGCCGCTCTATAACGCCCGATCCTGCCAGGCCTGCCATGTGAAGGACGGCAGAGGCCGACCGCCACTTGCCGGCGAAGATGCCGTCTCCCTGTTTCTGCGGCTGGCCCGGTCTGCCCGCAACGAGGCGGAACGGGCAGCGATTGCGCGCCACGAGGTGTTGAATTTTCCCGACGAGACCTATGGCCGGCAGCTTCAGAACGTTGCCATTCCCGGCCTCGCCGCAGAGGGCAAACCTGTCGTCACCTATATCGAGAAACCCGTGCGGCTGGCCGACGGCGAGGTGGTGATGCTGCGCAAGCCAGACTATGCCGTGGCAGGCCTGCACTATGGCCCCCTGGGCGTCGATACGACTTTGTCGGCGCGGATTGCAATGCCAACCCTTGGGCTTGGGCTGATCGAGGCCATTGCCGATGCCGATATTCTGGCCGGCGCCGATCCGGATGACAAAAATAGCGACGGCATTTCCGGGCGCCCTGCTTTTGTACGGGATCACCGGACCGGCGAAGTGAAGCTCGGCCGATTTGGCTGGAAAGCCCAGAACGCCAGCGTCCGCGACCAGAGCGCCAGCGCCTTCTCCCACGATATCGGCATTTCCACGCCGGATGCGCAAAACGCCTATGGTGATTGCACCGACGTTCAAAAAGACTGTCTTGCCATGCCGACCGGCGTGCAGCCCCGGCTTGGGCCAGTGGAGGCGCCGGACCCCATTCTCGATCTCGTGACCTTTTACACCGAGAACCTTGCAGTGCCGCAGCGCCGCGATGTGGGTGATCCCACCGTGTTGCGGGGAAAGCAGCTTTTTTACGCATCTGGCTGCACATCCTGCCATACACCGAAATTCGTCACCCGCCGTGACGCTGCCGACCCCATGCAGTCTTTCCAGCTGATCTGGCCCTATTCGGATTTTCTGCTGCACGACATGGGAGAGGAGCTTGCCGATGGCCAGCAGGTGGGCGAAGCAAGCGGGCAGGAATGGCGAACCCAGCCGCTCTGGGGTATCGGTCTGACGCGAAGCGTGAATGGCAACGGCTTTTACCTGCATGACGGGCGGGCGCGCAGCCTGACAGAAGCGATACTATGGCACGGCGGCGAAGCGCAAAAAGCGCGCGATGCCTTTGCCGACTTGCAAAAATCCGACCGGCAGGCTTTGCTGGCTTTTCTGGAGTCCCTTTGATGAAAAATGCCATGCGAAAAATACCCGGTCTCATCTCCGTGCTGCTGCTTTTGGGCATGCGGCCCGCAATGGCGCAGGATGTGGAGCTGATGCCGCCGCCACCGCTCGACCCCGTACAGGTGCGGGGCGTGATGGAAAAAGCGGTGAACGGTTTCATCCGTCCCGGCTATGACCACTTCCGGCAATCGGCAGAGAAGCTGGAAGGCAGCATGAAGGCGTTCTGCGCCGCCCCTTCCAAGACGACGGATGAGGCGGCCAAAGCGGCCTTTGCCGATACGGTCTCCAGCTGGTCAACCATCGAGATCGTTCGGGTCGGTCCGGTGATCGAGCACAACCGCTTCGAACGTGTGCTCTATTACCCAGACAAGAAGGGTCTTGGCCTGAAACAGGTACAGCGTTACCTTTCGGAAAAGGACGAAAGCGTCACCAGCGCCGAGAGCCTGAAGGGCAAGAGTGTCGCAGCGCAGGGCCTCGGCGCGCTGGAATTCGTGCTCTATGGCGCCGGAGCGGGTGACCTGTTCGACAAGAAGGGCGATTTCCGTTGCCGTTATGGCGCGGCGATTGCCGGCAACGTTGCCAATGTGGCGGCGGAGCTTTCCGACAGCTGGAACGCACCTGACGGCGCGCAGAAAAACTGGACGCGGCCCGGCGCGGATAATCCCGTCTTTCGCGATGAGCGTGAGGCGCTGGTTGCCCTGCTTGGCATTCTCGTGCACGGCGCTGAAGCAATCCGCGACCAGCGCATAGAGACGTTCTACAAAGGGCCGGACAAGGCGAAGTTTCCCCGCACGGCGATCTACTGGCGGTCCGGCCTGACGTGGAAAAGCATTGCCGCAAACATCAAGGCCGTTCAGACCCTCCTGCACACGGCCGATATGGTCGAACTCGTGCCATCCGACCAGCGCTCCCTCGTCAACTCCATCGATTTCATCGCCAAATCGATGATTCGCATTGCCGGAACGATTGATACCAACGTGGAACAGGCGCTTGATGACGACCAGCAACGCGCCAAGGTGGATTACCTGCTGCTGAACGGCAAAGACCTGATCTACCGCCTCAACGACCAGTATGGCGGCGCAATCGGTCTCAGCTCCGGCTTTTCCTTCGCCGACGGAGACTGAGGCGGTGATATCAGGCAAAAAGCCGACGCTGATAGACAGGCGCAGCTTTATCAAGGCAGCGGGCATTCCGTTCCTTGCGACGCTCGCTACCGGCTCGCTGCATGCGCTTGAACGCGCCGACGCTGTCTTCGCTTCCGCTTTTCGCGCCCATGACGGTTCCTACGGCATTGCGACTGTGAGCGAACGCGGCGAGATCATCGACCGCGTTGCGCTCCCAGCCCGCGCCCATGGAATGGCAACGAGCCATGCGACCGGCATGACAGTGGCCTTTGCGCGCCGGCCCGGCACCTTCTTCATGGCCTTTGATCCCGCGCGACGCCGCGAACCTGTCGTGATGCACACACCGGAAAACCGCCACTTCTACGGCCACGGACAATTTTCTCCCGACGGTGCGATCCTCTACGCCAGCGAAAACGACTTCGATGGCAATCGCGGTGTTATCGGGCTTTACGATGCCCGCAACGGATTTGCTCGCATCGGTGAATACGACGCCCACGGCATTGGCACCCATGACATGACCGTGAGCGACGATGGCAGGCTGATCGTGATCGCCAATGGCGGCATCGAGACCCACCCGGATTTCGGCCGAACCAAACTCAATGTCGACAGCATGCAGCCGTCGCTCGTGCTTCTGGACGCCGCCAGCGGCCATTTGATCCAGAAACATACGATGCCAGACCAGTTGCGACAGCTTTCCACCCGCCATGTCGATCTCGGCGATGACGGGCGTGTCTGGTTCGCCTGCCAATATGAGGGACCACGCAACGATCTTCCGCCGCTTGTTGGCCATTTCTCGAAGGGCGAGGACCTTGCCTTCGTCGATCTACCAGAGCAAACGACGGTGCGCCTTGCCAATTATGTCGGTGCCATCGCCGTCAACCGGCGCGATGGCCTGGTGGGCCTGACCTCACCCAATGGCAACGCGGCCGTGACGCTGGATGCGAAAACCGGGCGTGTTGTATCCGAGACGACCGTGCGGGAGGCTGCGGGCGTTGCCCCCGCCATAAAGGGCATTGCGGTTTCTTCCTATGACGGATTTTTCGAGGCTATTCGCAGCGACGTGGCGTGGGACCAGCATATCGTGCGTATTTCAGGCTAAAATACTGAAAATGCACCGGAACAAAAAAGACCAAAGAGCATTTGAGGCGTCATGAAAAACCTGTCCGTGTATATCATTTTCGTGGTTGTGGTTGTTGCGCTGGGTGCGCTCATCGGCATCAACAACGTGCCGGGCGAATGGTACCAGTCGCTTCAGAAGCCGCCCTTCAACCCGCCCAACTGGATATTCGGCCCCGTTTGGACAACGCTCTACGTGATGATCGGCATTACAGGCGCGCGAACATGGATCGTGAGACCGGCGGGCACGCGCATGCGTCTGTGGTTCACGCAGCTGGTGCTGAATTTCCTGTGGTCGCCCATCTTTTTCGGCATGCAAAGCCCGACAGGCGCGCTCGTCATCATCGTGCCTATGCTGATCTGCATTCTGGCTTTCATTGCGCTCACCTATAGTCGCGACCGCATCTCCATGTGGCTTTTCGTGCCCTACGCCCTTTGGGTCGCCTTTGCCACGCTGCTGAATGCCAGCATCGCCGTGCTGAACTAATTGCTCCTGCGGCACTTGCCTTGCCCGCCGCCACACGCCATGTCAGTTTGCGGTGAGGACAAAAGCAGGCAGGTAAGCCAATGGAGATCACGGATCCCGGCGATTTTCGTCAGCGGATAGAAAGAAGCTTTGCGCGGCAGGGTGTGGTGCAGGCAATCGGTGCGCAGATAAGCCGCATCGAACACCGTCTGGTGGAAATCGAGCTGCCGTTTCATGAAAAGCTGACACAGCAGCACGGCATATTGCATGCCGGTGTCATTGCCGCCGGCCTGGATACCGCCTGCACCTATGCCGCCTATACGATCATAGAGCCGGAAGCCTCGCTGCTGACAATCGAGTTCAAGGTCAACCTCATGTCGCCCGGGCGCGGCGAGCGGTTTCTGTTTCGTGGCGAAATCATCAAGCCGGGCAACAACCTGATCGTTGCCGATGGCCGCGCTTACGCCCTTTCCGACGGGCCGGCGAAGCTCATCGCCTCCATGACAGGCACGATGATGGTGGTGAAGGGCCGCGAGGATATTACCGGATGAGCTACCGGCTTTTGCATGTTGCAGACAAATCCATACTTTTCGTCATGGCGGCTTCCGCCGAATACGGCCCCCACCTGCAGGCGCGCATCGCGCCCTTGATGACCGGCGTCGGCCCGGTCGAGGCAGCGATTTCGGTCACGGCAATTCTTGCCGGTCTCGATGCGGCGGACCATCTGCCTGACCTTGTCGTTTCGCTCGGCTCCGCCGGCTCGCGGACGCTCGACCAGACTGGCATCTATCAGGCGATTTCTGTCGCCTATCGCGACATGGATGCCTCAGCCTTCGGTTTTGAAAAGGGTCGCACGCCGTTTCTCGATCTGCCGGCCGAGGTGGCCTTGCCCCTGCGCATACCCGATATTGCCGAGGCGCGGCTTTCCACGGGCGCCAACGTCGTCTCTGGTGCCGCCTATGGGTCGATCGATGCCGATATGGTGGAAATGGAAACCTATGCCGTGCTCCGGGCCTGCCAGCGCTTCGGCGTGCCGCTCATCGGCCTGCGCGGTATTTCCGATGGCAGGGAAGATGTGAACCATGTGGACGACTGGACGGAATACCTGCATATCATCGATGAAAAGCTCGCAGACGCCGTCGACAGGCTTTGCCGCGCTATCGAAGATGGTGCGATCACCCTTTGAACCTCGCGATTTAGTAAATTTCCGCTTTTAGACGCCCGCTTCCGGGTTGCCTAAAGCCGCCATTTTCTTTAAAGGCTCGCCATGACCCAGATAGCCCATCCCGACAGCATTCTCATCATCGATTTCGGCAGCCAGGTGACGCAGCTGATTGCGCGCCGCATCCGCGAAGCCGGGGTCTATTGCGAAATCCACCCGTTTCAAAATGCCGCAGAGGCGTTTGAGAAGCTCCAGCCCAAGGGCGTGATCTTCTCCGGCGGCCCCGCATCTGTCACGGCGGAAGGCAGCCCGCGTGCGCCGCAGGCGGTGTTCGACAGCAAGGTTCCGATCCTCGGCATCTGCTACGGCCAGCAGACGCTCTGCACCCAGCTTGGCGGCATTGTCGAGGGCGGTCACGCGGCGGAATTCGGGCGCGCCGATATCGACATCAAAAAGGCAAGCCCTCTGTTCGACGGTTTCTGGGAACAGGGCAAGAGCTATCCCGTCTGGATGAGCCACGGCGACCGCGTGACGAAACTGCCGGAAGGTTTCGAGGTTATCGCAACCTCCGAGAACGCACCCTTCGCCATAGCTGCCGACGAGACACGCCACTATTACACCACCATGTTCCACCCGGAAGTGGTGCATACGCCAGATGGCGGCAAGCTGCTCTCCAACTTCGTGCACAAGATCGTCGGTCTCAAATCCGATTGGACGATGGCAGCCTATCGCGCCGAGATGATCCGCAAGATCCGCGATCAGGTCGGCACCGGGCGCGTGCTCTGCGCACTCTCCGGCGGCGTCGATTCCTCGGTTGCGGCGATCCTCATCCATGAGGCGATCGGTGACCAGCTGACCTGCGTTTACGTCGACCACGGTCTGATGCGGCTTGGCGAAAGCGAGCAGGTCGTCGGCATGTTCCGCGACCATTACAATATTCCCGCTGGTACATGTGGATGCCGCAGACATGTTCCTGGGCCAGCTTTCTGGCGTCTCCGACCCGGAAGTGAAGCGCAAGACTATCGGCCGTTTGTTCATCGAGGTCTTCGAGGCGGAAGCTGCCAAGATCGCAGCAGACGGCAAGGGTGCTCCGAATTTCCTCGCGCAGGGCACGCTTTACCCTGACGTCATCGAGAGCGTTTCCTTCTCCGGCGGTCCTTCCGTCACCATCAAGAGCCACCACAATGTCGGTGGCCTTCCCGAGCGCATGAACATGCAGCTGGTGGAGCCGCTGCGCGAGCTCTTCAAGGACGAGGTGCGTGCGCTTGGCCGTGAACTTGGCCTGCCGGAAAGCTTCATCGGGCGCCATCCCTTCCCCGGCCCGGGTCTGGCGATCCGTTGCCCCGGTGCGGTCACCCGCGAGAAGCTCGATATTCTGCGCAAGGCAGATGCGATCTATCTCGACGAAATCCGCAAGGCGGGTCTTTACGACACCATATGGCAGGCCTTCGCAGTGCTGCTGCCGGTGCAGACCGTGGGCGTCATGGGTGACTACCGCACCTATGACTTCGTCTGTGCGCTCCGCGCCGTGACCTCCGTGGATGGCATGACGGCGGATTTCTACCCCTACGACATGAATTTCCTCGGCCGCGCCGCGACCCGCATCATCAACGAAGTCCGCGGTATCAACCGTGTCGTCTATGACGTGACGAGCAAGCCGCCCGGCACGATCGAATGGGAGTAAAACGAAGGCGGAGCAATTCCGCCTTTTGTTCCTCTTTTGTTCTTTATTTTATCACCGCGCAATGATAGGTTTCCTGCCTTGGCATAAGGCTGTGGAGCATCGTCATGGAGTGCGAGTTGGCGGACGAAAGAGCCTTAAGGCAGCTTTGTTTTGATGGGCTGGAGCCGCAGAAAATACGGCGCATTAATCCGCGCTTTCGAAACAAGCTCCTGCTACTGCTGAAGCCACCACGGCAATTGGCGGAAAGAATTTTTGTCGATGCGTCGCATCATGCCAAGGGGCGGACAACCCGCGAGGCATATCCCGCCGAGCTTCTGCACATAACCCTGCTGTGTTTGGGATGTTTCGAGACAATCCCTCACGGACTGACAAGCAGGCTGAAGGCAGCAATGGGTGCTGTAAACGCGCGGCCTGTTCCGGTCACCCTGGACGCAAGCGCGCTTTTCGGCAGTCGCAATAGTCTGGTGCTGCGAAACGGTGGTGATCTGCCGGAGATCAACGCTCTGGTGAAGCTGCTGCAACGCGCGCTTCGACAGGCAAACCTTCCCTATATCGCGGCACCATCTTACACGCCGCATATCACGATGATTTATGGCTGCGGGAAGATAGAGCCGATGCCGGCAGGAAAACCCTATAGCTGGCTTGCGGGTAATTTCGAGCTTGTTTTCAGCCATAATGGCGAAACGCGACATGAATCCCTTGGACGCTTCGCACTCTCCGCAAAAGCAGATCGTTATGAGCCGCTCGAAAGCCAGCTGCATTTACCGGATAAACTGATCGGTCCGAGAAAACGGCCGAACCGAAAGCAGGCGGAACGCTAAGGCCCGCCAACATATGCACACGAGCGAGGCGATGTCGCCTCGCTGCAAACGATAATCAGCTTAGAGCTGAACCTTGTCGAAAGCCTTGCCGTCGATGCCAAGCGCTTCGAGGTCGGCGCGGGCCGGCTTGCGATGCGCGCGAACAGCGGCCGAAACCGAAAGTGCGGCACCAAGAACGGCGAAAGTTTCGCCAAAGAAGTTACGCGATGTCTTTGCAACCTGACGCATTTTTCTCTCCATCTTTGATGCCCAGATAATGGGCATTTTTGGCCGCTGCTACAACTCATGATGTAGCAGGGAAGCCATGCAGCTTTGCTCGCGCTCGTTTGAATGTCAGACACTGCATTTTTGCATGGCTAGAATTCCGTGCTTCAGGCTGCGGGTTGAATACGGCGCATTATTTGTTATGCCGGAAGTTCAAGACAAAGAGGCAGGCAACATGACGGTCACCATTTACGGCATCAAGAACTGCGACACGATGAAAAAGGCCAGAAGCTGGCTGGAAGCCAACGGTGTCGACTATTCTTTCCATGACTACAAGACGGCCGGCATCGACCAGGCCCATCTCGAAACATGGTGCGATGCCGCGGGCTGGGAAACGGTTCTGAACCGGGCCGGCACCACCTTCAAAAAACTGGACGATAGCCAGAAAGCCGATCTTACCCGCGAAAAGGCCATTGGCCTGATGCTGGAGCAGCCCTCCATGATCAAGCGACCGGTGCTGGAGGTAAAGGAGGCGATAACCGTCGGTTTCAAGCCGGAAACCTATCAGTCCCTCTTTGCGTGAGCGCAGGCCACCATGTCCAAGACAACCCGCGCTACCCAGATGCTGACCAAGGCCGGTGTGAACTTCACCACAGTTACCTATGACTACGACCCGAATGCCGACCGGATCGGCCTGCAGGCGGCCGAAGCTATCGGTGAACCGCCACATCTGGTTCTGAAAACACTGATGGCTGAGCTGGATGGCAAGCCGGTCTGCGTCGTCGTCCCGTCCGACCGGGAAGTGAGCATGAAGAAGCTCGCCGCCGCCTTCGGGGGGAAATCTGCCAGCATGATGAAGCCCGCCGATGCGGAGCGGGCAACCGGTTATCATGTGGGCGGCATCAGCCCTTTTGGACAGAAAAAACAGGTTCCGACCGCCATAGAGACTGGGGCCATGACCCATTCCCATGTCTACATGAATGGTGGCCAGCGCGGTTTGCAGGTAAGGCTTTCCCCCGGCGACGCGCAGGCGGCGCTGAAAGCCGTTGTCGCACCTTTGGTGGCCGATTGACGTCTCGACACAGCTTTGAAAGCATTTGGCTTTCGAAGCGAATGGGCTATGGTCGGCGCCTCCGATTGAAATATACGAAGGCAGATCATGACTGTTTCCCCCATCGATCCCGTCAAACTCGAGAAACTGGCTGAAGTCGCCGTCAAGGTCGGCCTGCAATTGCAGAAGGATCAGGATCTGGTGATCACCGCTCCGCTGGCGGCGTTGCCGCTGGTGCGGTTTTTGACCAAACACGCCTATCTTGCCGGCGGCGGGCTGGTCACCACCTTCTACTCCGACGAAGAAACCACGCTTTCCCGCTACCGCCACGCCAGCGACGCCAATTTCGACCGGGCTTCCGGCTGGCTCTATGACGGCATGGCCAAGGCCTATGCCAATGGCGCGGCGCGGCTTGCGATTGCCGGCGACAACCCCATGCTGCTGGCCGAACAGGATCCCGCCAAAGTGGCGCGCGCCAACAAGGCCAATTCCACGGCCTATAAGCCGGCGCTTGAGAAGATTTCCAACTTCGATATCAACTGGAACATCATCTCCTATCCAAACCCGTCCTGGGCAAAACAGGTCTTTCCCGGTGTGACGGAAGACGAAGCGGTTCGCAAGCTCGCGGACGCCATCTTCGCCGCTTCGCGGGTAGATCTCGCCGATCCGGTCGCGGCATGGGCGGAGCATAACGCCAATCTCGCCAAGCGTTCGGCATGGCTGAACGGTGAACGTTTCTCGTCGCTGCATTTCACCGGTCCCGGCACGGACGTGAAAATCGGCCTGGCGGACGGCCACGAATGGCATGGGGGCGCTTCCACCGCCAAGAACGGTGTCACCTGCAACCCGAACATTCCGACGGAAGAAGTGTTCACCACACCGCATGCGCTGCGCGTGGATGGTTACGTGTCCAGCACCAAGCCGCTTTCACATCAGGGAACGCTGATCGACGATATCCAGGTGAAGTTCGAAGGCGGCCGCATCGTGGAAGCCAAGGCTTCGAAGGGCGAAGCCGTGCTGAACAAGGTGCTCGATACCGACGAGGGTGCGCGGCGTCTGGGTGAAGTGGCACTGGTGCCGCATTCCTCGCCGATTTCGGCAAGTGGCATCCTGTTCTACAACACGCTGTTCGACGAAAACGCCTCCTGCCACATTGCGCTCGGCCAATGCTATTCGAAATGCTTCGTTGATGGTGCTTCGTTGTCGCAGGATCAGATCAAGGCGCAAGGCGGCAATTCCAGCCTGATCCACATCGACTGGATGATCGGTTCCGATAAGGTGGATATCGATGGCGTGAAGCCGGATGGCTCCACAGTTCCGGTGATGCGCAAGGGCGAATGGGCCTGAGCTATTTCGGCAGCTGGCTCCGCTGACTGAGCCAGATGCTGAAAAGCACTGCAACGAAGCCGACGATTTGCGCTGGCGTGAGGCTTTGGCCGAGCGCCAGCCAGCCGAGCAGGGTCGCAACGACAGGGCTTAGGAAACCGAGCGAGGCTGCAGCCGAGGGTTCGATGCGGGCGAGACCCCGGAACCACAGAAAATAGGTCAAGGCGGCGCCAATAATGCCGAGATAGGCCATGCCGAGAATATTGGCCGCGGTAGGTGCAGGCAGGGCCGGTTCCAGGAAATATGCGACCGGCAGAAGCAGAATGCCTCCAGCCGTCAATTGCCAGGCCGTAAAGGTGAGGTTCGACACCGGCGGTCGCCATTTGCGGGTGAGCACGGTTCCAAAGGCCATGGATACGGCGCCTGCAAGACCCGCAGCCACGCCGACGGCATCCAACGCGGCAGCGCCCGGCGCCAAAACCAGAAGTGCGACGCCTAAAATACCCAGAAGACCAGCGACAATGGCCAGCGGCCGGACCGGCGCGGCGAGAAACAGCCGCGAAAGGCCGATGACGATCAGGGGTTGGATCGCACCCACAGTCGCGGCCACTCCACCCGGCAGCCGATAGGCCGAAACGAAAAGCATCGCCCAGAAGAACGAGAAATTCAGCGCACCTAGAATAAGGCTGCGTGGCCACCAGATGCCCTCCGGTAGTTTTCTGACGAGAAGCAACAGCAATATGCCGGCCGGCAAGGCGCGCAGCATCGCAACATGGAATGGATATCCATGCGGCAGGAATTCGGTGGTGACGAAGTAGGTCGTCCCCCAGATGGCGGGGGCAAGTGCCGTCACCAGCACATCGGCGGCATAGGTGGTGTTTTTCTTCATTTCAAGAATCTCTACATCAAGATAAATACAACTTAGCCAATTTTATCTTGACGTCAAGATATCAGTTGTTATACCTTGGTGATGAGCAAAGAACCGATTGATCACGTCGATCACATTCTGGCGCAATGGCGCAAGGAGAGGCCCGATCTTGATGTCGAGCCAATGGGGCTGCTTGGGCGCTTGAAACGGCTAACCACGCATCTCGGTCGCGAGGTGGAGGCGGTGCTGCTGAAACACGGCCTCTCCTCTTCCGCTTTTGATGTGCTGGCGACACTACGGCGCGCGGGCGCGCCCTACCGGCTTTCGCCCGGTGATCTGCTGGCCATGACAATGGTAAGCTCCGGCACAATGACCAACCGGATCGACCAGCTGGAAAAAGCGGGTCTGGTGGAGCGCATCCACCACCCGCAGGATCGGCGCAGCGTATTGATATCATTGACGGAGCGGGGATTTGCCATTGTCGAGGACGCGGTCAGCGCCCATGTCGAGAACCAGCAACGGCTGGTCGCACAGCTCAGCGAAGAAGAGCGGACGGCGTTGAACAAGCTTGTGAAGCGGTTTCTACAGGGGTTTGAAGCTTAGTTCCCTAAAAAGCGGACAGGAACCAGCAATCGCGCAGGAGATGCCGCTTGTTTCAGCGTTAAAAATCCTATAAGCAATTTTCCGTTAACCTGTCCTACAGGTTGGAGGAACGATTGTATAAGCCCATTTCGCAGGAAACCGATCTCGTCAGCAGCGCGATTGGCGCAATCACGCGCCACATTCGCGAAAACGAACTTGCCCCCGGAGCGAAGCTGCCCAGCGAGCTTTCGCTCTCGCAGCAGCTCGGTGTCTCGCGCACCGTGGTTCGCGAGGCTTTCCGGTCCTTGTCGGCCATGCGGCTGATCGATGTCAGCGTCGGCAAGCGCGCCACGGTGGCGACGCTGGATCATGGCGCGATGTCGCTGATGTTCGAACATGGCATTCACACCGAGCAGATCAACATCCAGCAGATTTACGACGTGCGCCGCACCATCGAAGTCAGAACCGTGACGTTGGCGGCGTTGCGGCGAACGGATGCGGAGGCGCTCACCATTCTCGACCACGCCAACAATATGGAGCGGGACTTCGGTAATAGTGACAGAGTCATGGAACACGACCTTGCCTTTCACCTTGCCGTTGCCAGAGCCTCCAAGAACCCGGTTTTCGAACTCATTCTCGGCGCCTTTCAGAATGTGACGCGCCAGACATGGCCGATCGGCTGGAAGAGCCGCAAATCCGACGCGCAGCGTCATGCCGCGACTGAACTTCATATCGCCATAGGACAGGCCATTGCCGCGGGCGACCCGCAAACGGCCTCAACACTTATGGCGCGGCATTTCGATGAAAGCGTGCATGCGCTTCTGGCCGCCGGCATCGCCTGATTTTTCAAACGCAGTTCCAGACCGAAAACTGCCTGCCTCTGGAGGAGACACTTCATGAAAATTACGAAACTCGAAACCGTCCGCGTGGCGGAACGGGCAAACCTGCTCTGGGTTCTGGTCCACACGGATGAGGGCATTACCGGACTTGGTGAAACCTTCTACGGCGCCGAGACGGTTGAAACCTATGTGCATGAATATATCGCACCCCGCGTGATCGGCCGCGATCCGCTGCAGATCGACCTTCTAGCACAGGACCTCGTCGGTTATCTCGGCTTCCGTTCATCGGGGGCGGAAGTACGCGGCAATTCGGCCTTCGATATCGCGCTTTGGGATATTTTCGGCAAGGCCACCAACCAGCCTATTGCGCAATTGCTTGGCGGCTTCAGCCGCAGGGAAATCCGCACCTACAATACCTGCGCGGGCACGGAATATATCAAGAAGGCGACCGGCCAGCAGACGGCCAATTACGGCCTGTCCGGCGGCAAGGATTATGACGACCTCAACGGCTTCCTGCACCGGGCCGACGAGCTTGCCCATTCGCTGCTGGAAGACGGCATCACGGCCATGAAGATCTGGCCTTTCGATGCGGCGGCGGAAAAGACGCGCGGCCAATATATCTCGATGCCTGACCTGAAAAGCGCGCTCGAGCCGTTCGAGAAAATTCGCAAGGCGGTGGGCGACAAGATGGATATCATGGTGGAGTTTCACTCCATGTGGCAGCTGCTGCCCGCCATGCAGATCGCCAAGGCGCTCACCCCTTACCAGACCTTCTGGCACGAAGATCCGATCAAGATGGACAGCCTTTCCAGCCTGACGCGTTATGCCGCCGTTTCACCCGCGCCGATTTCCGCATCGGAGACGCTCGGCTCACGATGGGCTTTCCGAGATCTCCTGGAAACTGGCGCCGCCGGCGTGGTGATGCTTGACATCAGCTGGTGTGGTGGACTTTCCGAAGCGCGCAAGATCGCTTCCATGGCCGAAGCCTGGCATCTGCCCGTTGCGCCGCATGATTGCACCGGCCCGGTGGTACTCTGCGCCTCCACGCATCTGTCGCTCAACGCACCGAATGCGCTGGTGCAGGAAAGCGTGCGCGCCTTCTACAAGACGTGGTACCGCGATCTCGTTACCGCATTGCCGGAAGTTAAAAACGGCATGATCACCGTGCCGCCGGGTGCCGGCCTTGGCATGGAGCTGCATCCCGATATTGAAAAGACCTTCACCGTCAGCCGTCGTTTTTCAGATGCGGCGTCTATCTGATCAGAACAGACTGCCCTGATTTCCCGGGTCGGAAGAGGCCGGTTTCACCGGCTTCTTTTTGGGAGCGGCAGGCGTGGGAACGTCAGATGATGGAGTAGCCTCGCCTGTCGTCAGGGCGGCCACTCGACCGTCGGCGAACTCCATAGACACCACAGCACCGGACGCGATGGCAGCAGCCCGGGTCAGGGGCCGGTTCTCCTCGTCGCGAATGACAGCATAACCGCGGTTCAACACATTCTTGTAGGACAGCGACTGCAGGATGCGGTCATGGGCAGCAAGGCCCGAGCGGTTCTGCGCCATGCGGTGAAGCACGGCGGTATCGGCACGTCGCGTTGCGGTGACGACCCGTTCCTTCTGCCGCTCCAACTGGCCGAGCAAGCGGGCGGGCAGCGAACGCAGCGCGGAATCGGTCGAGGAAATTCTCGACTGCGCCTGCAACAGGCGGCGCTCCACAAGCGCCTCGGCCCTCTGCATGCGTTCCGTAACACGCTGGCGATGCTGCCGCAGGCCATTCAGCAGGATTTCCGGCCTCAGACCCGAAGCAGAGCGTTCGAACGCGCGGCGCTTGTTCAGCGTCGTCATTTCAAGCCCGCGACCCAAACCGCTTGCGGCCTCGTCGAAACGACGGCGCGGCAGAGCCAGAAGCTGGTCAAGCGATGGCAGCGCACGCACCAGAGCACGCACGCCCTGTCGGCGATTGTCCATTTGGCGTGACACCGAGCCGGAAAGGCGCGCCGCAAGGCCGGAGAGCTGCGCCTCCAGTTCCGCACGCACCGGCACGGCCATTTCGGCGGCACCCGTCGGTGTCGGTGCGCGCACGTCGGCGGCGTAGTCGATCAGGGTCGTATCCGTCTCATGCCCCACAGCGGAAATCAGCGGGATTTCGCTCTCGGCAGCGGCGCGCACGACGATTTCGTCGTTGAAGCTCCAGAGATCTTCCAGACTGCCGCCACCACGGGCGACGATCAGCACGTCGGGGCGTGCAATCTCACCACCGGGCTGAAGCGCATTGAAACCGCGAATGGCGTTCGCCACTTCCTCACCCGAGCCTTCCCCCTGCACCTTGACCGGCCAGACGACGACATGGACCGGAAAGCGATCCGAAATCCGGTGGAGGATATCGCGAATGACTGCGCCCGTGGGCGATGTGACAACGCCGATGACACGCGGCATGAACGGCAGGCGGCGTTTGCGTTCCGCATCGAACAGCCCTTCCGCCGCCAGACGCCGGCGGCGGTCCTCCAGCAAAGCCATCAGCGCGCCCGCTCCGGCCGGTTCCAGGCTTTCTATGACGATCTGATATTTCGAGGAGCCGGGAAAGGTGGTGACCTTGCCGGTGGCGATGACCTCCATGCCCTCTTCCGGGCGGAACTTCAGCCGCGAGAAAGTACCCTTCCAGATAACCGCATCGATGCGGGCGCGATCGTCCTTCAGGGAGAAATAGGCGTGACCCGAAGAATGCGGACCCCGGTAGCCGGAAATCTCGCCGCGCACCCTCACCTGATCGAAAGCCGTCTCCACCGTTCGCTTGATGGAACCCGACAGTTCGGAAACCGAGAACTCGGCAAGATTGCTCAATGCGGCATTGGAGAAAATATCGCTCATGCCCGTTTGTAACCAAAACCCGTCGATTCGGAAATGCCGGTACTGGCCGGGTCTATTTTAACGGCGGTGAAACCATATCCTCAACTAACGAGTTAGGAAAATGGGTGAGGGAGGAGAAAACAAGGGTTCGTTAGGGAAGAGGACGCTACGTCTTATCCCAGACCCGGCAACCAAAGAGGAGGCGGCATTCATGATTTTTCTTACCGCCACATTGCTCGGCGTAACCGCAGTTGCGTTGCGTTCGGTATTCAGCATCATTTTCATCTGCCTGATGGTTATCGGCGCCTATGGTGTCGCACTGGCGATTTCTGCAACCGCCGTGCCGCTGATGTCGCTGCTCCTGGCGCTTGCGGGTTATAATTTCGGCGTTGTGAGTGTGGTCATCGGCCTTCTCGTGCTGCAACGTCCGCGCTCCACCCAGCCGACGCTTTAAAGCACACGGCCTTGCGGCTTCGCCACTTCGCCCTGACCGAGGTTTACGGACTGGCTGTAGACCTTTCCATCTCTTTTCTGCTGATTTTTTATATCGGCGTCGACCCGCTTGCCGCCCGTCTTCCGGGCGCTTTGGCAGGGCTTGCGACGAGTTGGAGGCTAAACCATTCGAATGGCGATGGCCCCAATGAGCTGAACGGCTTTCTGTTTAACGCCGTTACGCTTATCTCCCGCATGGTTGGCGTCGGGCTGTTCGCCCTGCTGCAATTGGCGCAATCCACTGGTGCAGCCGCTGGTCCCGCTCGCCTTTTCGGCACTCGCGGCACTGGTGCTGGCGCTTTACGGCTATAGGCGGCTTCAAAAGCAGCGTGCGGATCAGGATTAAACCGTCTCCCAACCGTCCTTTTCCGCCGCACGGTAGATGGCATCGATGAAAAGCTGGTTCTTCCTCGAGCTTTCCAGGGTGACGACCTCGCCCTCACCTTTCACCGCGCGGGCAAAGGCGTCCGCCTCCAGCTTGTACTGGCGACTATCCTGAAACCGGAAGACTTGCGACTGGTTATGGCCCTGGTTGGTCAACTCGATTTCTTCAGCACCCCAGCGATTTGCATTGAAGGGAGATTTGATCTCGATGTACCCGTCCGTGCCATGGAAAACCATCAGCTGGCGGGCGGCAAGCTGCGTCGCCAGATAAAAGCTCAGTTCGAAGCCGCCGAAATCGGCCCTGACGCTGGAATAGATATCGGTACCGAATTCTTTATCACGCTCGACGCTCGCCTGTACGCGCTTCGGCTCGGCACCCGTGGCAAAACGGGTGACGATGGTCGGGTAGACGCCGATATCCGGCAAGGCCCCGCCGCCCAGTTCGGGAATATTGCGCATATTGCCGGGATCGCGGTTGAAGTAGCTGAAAGCGCCCTGCACATGCTTCAGCGTTCCGATTGCACCTGATGCCAGCAATTCCTTCACCTTGGCCCAAACAGGAGAATAGGTGACCATGAAAGCCTCCGACACGACAACGCCATTGTCGTCCCGCGCCGCGATGATGGCGTCGATCTCTTCAGCCTTGAGTGCGATCGGCTTTTCACACAGCACGTGTTTGCCGGCATTGGCAGCTTTTATGGTCCATTCCACATGTTGCGAGGTTGGAAGCGGAATATAGACGGCATCGATCACATCGGACGCAAGCATTTCCTCATAGGAGCCGAAGGCATGCGGGACGGAAAAACGATCTGCAACCGCGCGCGCCTTGGCATGATCGCGGCTGGCGATGGCGCTGACCACACAGTTCCGCGCATCCTGTATCGCCGGAATGACGTGATCCTGAGCGATTTTCGCCGTTGAAATTATTCCGAAGCGCAGCATCTCATTCTCCCACTCTGTAATTCCGGGAAACTTACCATTGTCGCGACGCCTGGCAAGTCGCACGAGACGTGACTGCAATCACTATGGCCGGATTCGTCCTTCCTTTGTCGGTTTCCATGCTTTTATCCAGCCTTTCAAAGGTGAATTATGCTATGCATGAACCCAATGGAGAATCATGAAATGTCCTCTTCTCACACAGCACTCCTTGTCATCGACGTTCAGGAATCCTTTCGGCACACCCCCTATTTCGAGGAAAGCGAACTTCCCGCCTATCTGGAAAAACAGCAGGCACTGATCGACGGCGCCAAGGCGTCGGGCATTCCAGTCGTGCAAATCTTTCATGTCGATGGCGACCGGGCCTTTGCAGAGGAGAGCGGCTATATTCGCGCGCTGGAAGGTGTGCGCATTACCCCTGACGTCACCTTTCGCAAGAACCGCCACTCTGCTTTCGCGGGCACCGGCCTCGATATCTGGCTGACGCAAAAGGGTATCAACCGGCTGATCGTATCCGGCATCCGCACCGAACAGTGCTGCGAAACGACCACACGGCATGCATCGGACCTCGGTTACACAGTCGATTACGTCACCGAGGCGACGCTTACCTTTCCAATGACGCACGCCTCGGGCACCGTGTTCAGCCCTGATGATATTCGCACCCGAACCGAGCTGGTGCTGGCCGGTCGCTTTGCGCGCATCGCAACCGTCCGCGACGTTCTCGAAACGGTACGAAAGGCCGCCTGATGGACAATGGCGGCACGCGGACCATTCCCTTTTATACGCTTGTGCCGCCACACACGCTGTTGCTCGATATTGCCGGCCCGCTGGAGGTGATCCGTTATGCCAACGCGGAACAGCGGGACATCCATTTCGACTGCCGTTACATCGCGGAACATGACCAGCAGCAATCCTCCATCGGCCTTGGGCTTTGCGGGCTGGAGGCCTTGCCCGAGAGCCTGCCGGACAATGCTTTCCTGCTGATTTCCGGCAGCATCTCCCGATTCGACAACGCGCCCGAGATGAGACGGGAGCGGCAGGCGCTGGTGGCATGGTTGCGCCGCGCAGTGCGCGCGGACACCACAGTCATTTCCATTTGCTCCGGCGCACTGCTGGCGGGCGAAGCAGGACTTTTCGACGGGCGGAGCTGTACGACACATGCGGATTGCATCGAAGCGCTGCGCCGCACCGCACCGCTGTCGCAGGTGGCCGAAAACCGTCTTTTCGTGGAGGATGGCAACCGCTTCTCCAGCGCCGGTATTTCCACCGGCACCGACCTCATGCTGCATGTCGTTTCCCGACTGACATCGCCTGCGGTCGCGGCGCGCATTGCCAAAAATATGGTCGTTTATCTCAGGCGCAGCGGCAATGATCCGCAAATCTCCCCCTGGCTTACCGGCCGCAACCACATTCACCCCGCCATTCACCGGGTGCAGGACCGGGTGATGACTGAGCCGGCTCAGGACTGGTCTTTAGAACGGCTGGCCGATATTGCCGCACTCAGCGAGAGGCACCTGTCCCGCCTGTTTCGCGAGCATACCGGCATCAGCGTCATCGACTACGTCAACCTGATGCGGGTCAATCTCGCCCGCGACATCCTTGCAAACAGCCGTCTGGATATGGAGACAATTGCGGAGCGGGCGGGCTTTGCCTCCGCCCGGCATTTGCGGCGCGTGTGGCAACAGCACAATCACCTCCCGCCCAGCCATTATCGCGGCTTTCAGGCCTGATCTCACCCGCTTTTGCCCGTTGCCTGATGAATGCCATCAAAGGAATTGAATGGTTATGCCGGCAAGCAGTTGATAACCTTGTCGCCAAAGACAGCAACAGGAGCATTCCCCGTGGAAAAACGAAGCCTTGGCCGCACCGGCCTCTCCATCGCCCCGATCGTCTTCGGCGGCAACGTGTTCGGCTGGACAGCGGACGAGAAGACTTCCTTTGCCCTGCTCGATGCATTTTTCGACGCCGGGTTCAACGCCATCGACACGGCAGACGTCTATTCCGCCTGGGTGGACGGGCATGAGGGCGGCGAGTCGGAAGCAATCATCGGAAAATGGCTGAAACAGTCGAGCGTCAAGCGTGAGGACGCGGTGATCGTTACCAAGGTCGGTTTCGACAATCGCGGTCAGAAGACAGGCCTCAGCGCCAAATGGATCGCAGAGGCTGTCGACGCCTCGTTGAAGCGGCTGCAAACCGACTATATCGATCTCTACCTCGCCCATAAGCCGGACGCGGATGTGCCGCTGGAGGAAACGCTTGCAGCCTTTGCAAAGCTGAAGGAACAGGGAAAGATACGCGCCATCGGGTGCTCCAACTATTCGGTGAGCCAGCTTCAGGAAGCGCTGGACACGGCCGCGAAGAACGATCTGCCCCGTTACGATGTGCTGCAGCCCGAATATAATCTCTACAACCGTGCGGATTTCGAAGGCCCGCTTGCCGATCTTTGCGTCGCCCAGGAAATTGGTGTCATCAATTATTATAGCCTCGCGGCCGGGTTCCTCACCGGGAAATATCGCGCCAAGGCGGATACCGAGGGCGTCGCCCGCAGCTACCGGGTGGGTGAATATGTCAACGCCCGCGGCCTTGCCGTTCTGGGCGCCATGGATGCGGTTGCCGTGGAAACCGGAGCCAAGCTTGCCGATATCGCGCTGGCGTGGCTATTGCGGAAGAAGGCCGTGACGGCACCGATTGCCAGCGCCACCAGCCTGTCGCAACTCGAAAGCTTCAAACGCGCCGTCAATCTCAAGCTGACGGATGAGATGATGACGCTGCTCGACAAGGCGGGCGCGTGACATGGATCTTGTAATTCGCGACGCGGAGCCGGAAGACCGGGCAGAATGGCTGCGCCTGTGGAACGACTATCTCGCCTTCTATAACGTACACCTTGCCGAGGAAGTTACGGACCATACATGGGCGCGTATCCTCGATCCGGCGTCACGCGTTTCCATGCGCGTGGCTCTTCTGGGCGACAGGATGGCCGGTTTCGCCATCCATCACTTCCATGATTCCACCTGGGTGAAAACGCCCGACTGCTATCTGGAAGACCTGTTCGTTGACGGCGCGATCCGCGGCAAGGGAACAGGCCGGGCGCTGATGGATGACCTCATTGCCATATGCAAGGAAAAGGGCTGGTCCCGGCTTTACTGGAACACGGACGAGCACAATCACCGTGCCCAGAAGCTTTACGACAGCTACGTCAAAAGCGACGGCCATATCCGCTATCGAATCAAGTTCTGATCACCCTCTGAAGCGGAAGAAATCCACGAAAGCCCTTAGCGCCGGGCGCATCTGCCGGCGCGAGGGGTAATAGATATAAAAACCATCAAAGGGCGCGCACCAGTCCTCCAGCACCCGGACCAGCCTGCCTTCCTTGATGTCGTCTTCTACGCGCTGTTCGAAAACGAAAGCCAGACCCGCGCCGTCAATCGCCGCCCGGCGAATAAGGCTCTGGTCCGACAGGATGAGCGGCCCCTGCACATCGACCACCAAAGGTCTGCCGTCCTTTTCCAGCTCCCAGCGGTAGAGCAGACCACTGGAGAAGCGACGGAGAATACAGCGATGCCGCATCAAATCCCTCGGCTCACGGGGCGGGGGATTTTCTGCGAAATAGGTGGACGCGCCGACAATCGCGCCACGCCATGGGCCGCTCGCCTTCACGGCAATCATATCCGCTTCAAGATTCTCGCCGAGCCGCAGGCCGGCATCGAAACCTTTCGCGACAATATCCTCGAAGCGGTCATCGGTCGAAATCTCCAGCGAGATATCTGGATATAGCCGCAGGAACTCGCCAAGCCGGGGCATGATCAGGTCCTCCGCCGCAAGTCTTGGCAGGGTTATCCGCAACGGTCCGGCCGGCCTTCCGCCATGCTCGGCAAGCGTATCGATGACGGCATCGATTTCAGCAAGGGCCGGCCCAAGCGTCTCGAGAAGCCGCCTGCCCTCCTCTGTCGGCGAAACGCTGCGGGTGGTACGATGCAGCAGGCGCAGGCCAAGGCTCGCTTCGAGCGACGATACTGCATGGCTGACGGCGGAAGGCGCAATTGCAAGTTCGGCGGCAGCTTTACGAAAGCTGCGGCCTTCGGCAACGGCAGCGAGGACAGCGAGTTGAGAGAGTTGCACACGGTTCATTGTTCTAAATAATAGAACAACCCGCAACGATTTGCAGCGATTATTTTTGCCGTCTTAGGGCGCTATCTTCTCACCACGCCCCTGACAACGGGCGGTTCCTCATGGAAGGACGAACAGATGAAAAAAAGAACTCTCGGAAACAACCTTTCCGTTTCGGCGCTTGGCCTCGGCTGCATGGGCATGACCCATGCCTATAGCCCGACCGGCGACGAAAATAGTGCAATAGCGACGCTGCACCGCGCCGTCGAACTCGGTGTCACTTTTTTTGACACGGCAGAGGTCTATGGGCCTTACAACAACGAAATCCTCGTCGGCAAAGGTTTGAAGCCCTATCGCGACAATGTGGTCATAGCTACCAAGTTCGGTTTCAAAATCGACGCCAGCAAACCCGCAGGCCAGATGATGGTGGGTACCGACAGCCGCCCGGAAAATGTGCGCGCCGTCGCCGAAGCCTCTCTCAAACGCCTAGGCCTCGACACCATCGACTTGTTCTATCAGCATCGCGTCGATCCGGATGTCCCAATCGAAGATACGGTCGGCGCCATGGCGGAACTGGTCCGGCAGGGCAAGGTGAAACATTTAGGCCTTTCGGAAGCGAGTGCCGAAACACTTCGCAAGGCGCATTCCACTCACCCGATCGCTGCCATACAGAGCGAATATTCGTTGTGGACCCGCGATGTGGAGGAAAACGGCGTGCTGGAAACCTGCCGGGAACTCGGTATCGGTTTCGTCCCCTTCAGCCCGCTCGGGCGTGGTGCCCTGACGGGCGCGCTGAAGTCGCTCGACGGACTTGCATCCGACGATTTCCGCCGCGGCCTGCCGCGCTTCCAAAGTGAAAACTTCGATGCCAATCTGGCGCTCATCAAGCTTCTGGAAGATATGGCTGCCGAAAAGGGTGTTACCGCCGGGCAACTGGCGCTGGCCTGGGTGCTGGCGCAGGGTGACTTTATCGTTCCGATCCCCGGTACGACGAAAATCGCCAATCTTGAGACAAACGTGGCGGCAGCGGATGTATCGCTGACGGCAGAAGAAGTCGCCAGCCTTGGCGCGTTGCTTTCTCCAGCAAAGGTTGCCGGCCAACGATATCCCGAGCGTATGTCCCAGATGGCGAACCGCTAAAAACAAAAAAGCCGAGGCGACTGCCTCGGCTTTTTCAATTCATGGAAACAGAGCTTTACGCTCTCAGCACGCCGCCCGTCGATTTCTCGACATTACCGACGATCTTTGCGGTCAGCGCCTCGAAATCCTCGTCCGTCAGCGTCTTGTCGACCGGCTGGATCTGAACTTCAATGGCGATGGACTTTCGGCTTTCGCCAAGCGATGCACCTTCGAAGACGTCAAAGACATTGACGCCGGTGATCAGCTTGCGATCAGCGCTTGTTGCAGCCTTGATGATGGCACCTGCCTCGACCGACTTATCGACCACGAAGGCGAAGTCGCGCTTGACCGCCTGGAAGGGCGAAAGCTCAAGGGCCGGCTTTGTGCGGGTCGCCTTCTTCTTCGGCTCCGGCATGGCGTCGAGATAGATCTCGAAACCGCTATAGACACCGGAAACATCCAGCTCTGACAGAGTCTTCGGGTGGAATTCACCGAAATAGCCGAGCACGACCTTCGGACCCATCTTGATGGTGCCGGAGCGGCCAGGGTGATACCAGCCGGGAGCGCCGGCCTCGATCTGCACATTGGCCATCGGCAGGCCGCAGGCTTCGAGCACCGAAAGCGCATCGGCCTTGGCGTCATAGACATCCACCGGCTTGCCGCCGCCCTTTGTGGCATTGGACCACATGCGGCCGCTGCCTGCGAGCGAGGCCGTGCCACGGCGTACACCGCCGGCAACACGGCGCTGGGTGTCTGGCGTGTCACCCTCATAGGTGCCGGAGACCTCGAAGATTGCCACATCGCCATGGCCCTTGTCGGCATTGCGCTGTGCTGCGGTCAGAAGGCCCGGCAGAAGCGAAGGACGCATATCCGACATATCGGCCGCGATGGGGTTGGCCAGTTTCAGAGCGGGCGAACCGCCACCGAAAAGCTTCGCGTGAGCTTCCGGGATGAAGGACCACGTGACGGCCTCCAGCATGCCACGGCTGGCAAGCGCACGGCGCGCGGTGCGGGTGCGCACCTGCAGCGTCGTCAAGATGCGGCGGTTGACGGCACCGAAGCTCTCCAGCGGTTCCGGCTTGATGTTGTCGACGCCATGAATGCGCATGACCTCTTCCACCAGATCGGCCTTGCCGTCGACATCCGGGCGCCAGGACGGCACGGTGACGGAAACACGCTCGCCCGTTCCCTCGATGCCGAAACCGAGACCCTTGAGAATGGCCAGGCTTTCTTCCGCCGAAACTTCTAGGCCGGTCAGACGCTTCACTTCCGAGAGCGGAAAATCCACGACCTTGGGCTGATGCCCCTTGTAACCGACGACCTTGGCTTCGCCGGCAACGCCGCCGCAGAGTTCCAGAACCAGTTCGGTGGTGCGTTCCAGACCCGGAACCATATATTCCGGATCGACGCCGCGCTCGAAGCGATAACGGGCATCGGTGATGATGCCGAGCGAACGGCCGGTCTTGGCGATGTTGATCGGATCCCAGAGAGCGGACTCGATCAACACGTCAACGGTGTTTTCATCACAGCCAGAGTGTTCACCGCCCATGACGCCGCCGATGGACTCGAGGCCCTTTTCGTCGGCGATGACGACATTGTTCGGGCCGAGCTTGTATTCGCGCTGATCAAGCGCGAGGATCGTCTCACCCTCTTTCGCACGGCGGACCGTCAGATCGCCTTTGACCTTGGCGGCATCGAAGACGTGCATCGGCCGGCCCTGATCGAAGGTCATGTAGTTGGTGATGTCCACGAGCGCATTGATGGGACGCAGGCCGATCGCCATCAGACGCTGCTGCATCCACTTCGGGCTCGGGCCGTTCTTCACACCGCGCACGATGCGCAGCGAAAAGCCGGGGCAGAGCGCCGCGTCGTCCAGCTCCAGCTTCACGTCGACCGGGGTTGAGCCTTCGACCTTGAAGGACGGCGCTGGCTTGGTCTTGAGCTTGCCGAGACCGGAAGCGGCGAGATCGCGGGCGATGCCATAGATCGAGGTGCAATCCGGGCGGTTTGGCGTCAGATTGATCTCGATGACCGGATCGTCAAGTCCGGCATAGGTCGCGAAAGAAGTGCCGACCGGCGCGTCTTCCGGCAGATCGATGATGCCGTCGTGATCGTCGGAAATGTTCAGCTCTTTTTCGGAGCACATCATGCCGTGGCTTTCAACACCGCGTATCTTGCCGACGGCAAGCGTGACATCGATGCCCGGAACGTAAACGCCAGGACGCGCCAGCGCACCGACAAGGCCGGCGCGCGCATTCGGTGCGCCGCAGACGATCTGCACCGGCTTGCCGTCACCGGCATCCACCATCAACACCTTGAGGCGGTCGGCCTCGGGATGTTTTTCGGCGGAGACGACCTTGGCAATGACGAAAGGCTTATAGGCCGCCTTGTCGTCGACGTCCTCGACCTCAAGCCCGATCGCCGTCAACCGTTCGCAAATCTCGTCCAGCGTCGCATCCGTTTCGAGATGCTCTTTCAGCCAGGAAAGAGTGAATTTCATGTCTTTGCTCCTTGGCTAACCGGATTAAACGCTCAAACCGCCGAACAGCGTCGGCATGTCGAGCGGGCGGAAGCCGTAGTGGTTCATCCAGCGGACATCGGCGTTGAAGAAATCACGCAGGTCCGGCATGCCGTATTTCAGCATGGCGATGCGGTCGAGGCCCATGCCCCAGGCAAAGCCCTGATATTCATCGGGGTCCAGACCGCCGGCGCGCAGCACATTCGGGTGCACCATGCCGCAGCCAAGGATTTCCATCCAGTCGTTGCCTTCGCCGAACTTGACGATCGGGCCGGAGCGGTCGCACTGAATATCCACCTCGAAGCTCGGCTCCGTGAAGGGGAAGAACGACGGGCGGAAGCGCATGACAACGCTATCCACCTCAAAGAAGGTCTTGCAGAACTCTTCAAGTACCCAGCGCAGATTGCCAACATGCGCCTTCTTGTCGATCACCAGACCTTCGACCTGATGGAACATCGGCGAATGGGTGGCATCGGAATCCTGACGATAGGTCTTGCCCGGAATGACGATGCGGATCGGCGGCTTCTGGCTTTCCATGGTGCGGATCTGCACCGGCGAGGTGTGCGTGCGCAGCACCTTGCGCTCGCCGTTTTCATCCGGCTGGAAGAAGAAGGTGTCATGCATTTCGCGGGCCGGATGGCCTTCAGGGAAATTCAGCGCCGTGAAGTTGTAATAGTCCGTTTCGATATCCGGACCTTCGGCGATCGAGAAGCCCATATCCGCAAAGATCGCGGTGATTTCATCGACGATCTGGCTGATCGGATGAATGCGGCCGCGCTCGGTCGGAGATTGGCGGACCGGCAGGCTGACATCAAGCGTTTCCGCCTTCAGGCGGGCGGCAATCGCGGCATCTTTCAGGCCACTCTTGCGTTCACCGATCAGGTCGGTGATTTCAGTCTTGAGCTGGTTGATGGCAGCGCCTCGGGTCTGGCGCTCTTCCGGCGTCATCGACCCCAGCGTCTTCAGAAGCTCCGAAACCGAGCCCTTCTTGCCAAGCGCGGAGACGCGCACGGCTTCGATGGCCGGCTCATCGGCGGCGGCGGCGATCTCCGACATCAGTTGCGATTTCAAGGTATCAAGTTCAGTCATCTTTTCCTGCCTTGCCGGTATTTTTAACAGCGGCTTCGGGGTTCACAGCATTCATCAGATAGTCGGTCGCCATGATAAAGCGTCGCAGATCACTACCCATCCGCACGCGCCCGATCAACCGGGCAAGCGGTAAAAATCGCCCCAGAATGCCGATCAGACGGCACAATTCTTCAAGCGCCCGCGGCGGGGCGTTTTCACGCCAGCGGGCAAAGGCGGCGTCGCAGGTTTTAGGCGCATCGCAGGCGCGGGTCGCGACCTGCAAAAACAGCAGCCAGATATCGCGCGCCTGCGCCGTCTCCAGCGGCATGACCTCCTGAGGGCGCTCCTCGAAATCCATGAAACCGATACGGTCGTCTTTTAAAAAGAAGTCACGCACATGCGGGCGGCCGTGGCAGAGGCCCGCCGCATGCAGCTCGCCAAGCGCTTCTGCGGATTTCACAAGCAAGGCGTCATGTCGCACCGGATCGGACGCCTTTAGCGCATCCATCCGCTCCATGAGCGTCGGACCGACATCTCCCAGCACCATTGCTGTGCGCGACGAGTAGATCAGCGGCGGAACCGGGAAACCGCCTTGCTGGAACTGCTGCAACGTTTCCAGCTCTCGCTGCATGAGGCCCGCGCCGTCCAGCGGTTCAGAAGGGCGAAGAAAAGCATAAGGCAGAAGTTTTGACAGCAGCTTCTGCATTTTCATCCACCAGGTCACACGTTCCGTGCCCTGCCGTTTGATCCAAACCGTCAATTGCGAGAGCTCGACCTTTTGAATGCGCCGGTCACTTTTCAGGAGGACGCGCATCAGGGTTGCGATGTCGTCATCGTCGAGATGAACGCGAAAGCCTTCTGCTTCCACAACCTGAATTTTATTGACCAGCATTTCCGTCCACCAAGGATTTCGCTTCAAACGGCGTGAATACTCCAACTCTTCTAAATTTCTAAATTAAAAAACGCCGATAGAGCTGTATCAGAAACTGAAAACGAAAAACCCGCGCCGGAGGACCGGCGCGGGTTTCAAATGAACAACAGATTGTCCGCGCCGTAATTACTTTACAGCGGTTTCAAACTCGTTGGTCGTACCAGCTTCCTTGAGGTACTCAAGAGCCTTCTTCGCGGTCTCGACGAGCACGCCGAATGCTGCCGGCTCATGGATAGCCATGTCGGACAGAACCTTGCGGTCAACTTCGATGCCAGCCTTGTTCAGGCCGTCGATGAAGCGGCCGTAGGTCAGGCCGAATTCGCGAACAGCAGCGTTGATACGCTGGATCCACAGAGCGCGGAAGTTGCGCTTGTTGACCTTGCGGTCGCGGTAAGCGTACTGCTTGGAACGATCCACGGCAGCCTTAGCTGCGCGGATGGTGTTCTTGCGGCGGCCGTAGAAGCCCTTGGCTGCCTTGAGTGTCTTGGTGTGCTTGGCGCGGGAAGTTACGCCACGTTTTACGCGTGCCATGTCATGATCTCCTTAAAGTGTCCAAAAGTGCGGAAAAGTCTCAGAGACCGTTCGGCAGGTAGTTCTTGACGACTTTTTTGCCGTCAGCTTCGGCGAGAACCATGGTTCCACGCGCGTCGCGAATGAACTTGTTGGTACGCTTGATCATGCCGTGGCGCTTACCGGCGGCGGCTGCAACAACCTTGCCGGTGGCGGTGATCTTGAACCGCTTTTTTGCAGCGGACTTCGTCTTCATCTTGGGCATTTTGCTACTCCGTGTTTTTGTATCGAAACAGGCAGACGAGGCCTATTTCAAGCTATTCAGGAACGGCCTCGGCATGCCCTGCCGGACCGTTCGGACGCGCGCTTATAACCGCAGTCGGTTAAAAGCGCAACGGGGAATACGAACTTCCCCTTGCGGTGGTGCTTCATGCCGCCCGGGCGGCGTGCGCGAAAGAGTTATTTCGGCGCGAGAACCATCATCATCTGACGGCCTTCCAGCTTCGGCTCGGCTTCAACCTTGGCAATCGCCTGGGTATCTTCCTTCACCTGGAGGAGAAGCTTCATGCCGAGTTCCTGGTGGGCCATTTCGCGGCCGCGGAACTTCAGCGTCACCTTCACCTTGTCACCTTCGTCAAAGAAACGGTTCATCGCCTTCATCTTCACGTCATAGTCATGCGTGTCGATGTTGGGGCGCATCTTGATTTCCTTGACCTCGACGATCTTCTGTTTCTTGCGCGCTTCAGCGGCTTTTTTCTGGGTCGAGTATTTAAGCTTGCCGAGATCGAGGATCTTGCATACCGGCGGTTCAGCGTTCGGCGAAATCTCAACGAGATCGAGACCGGCATCCTCCGCCATTTTCAAAGCCTGGTCCGTCGGCATGCTACCGAGGTTCTGGCCCTCTTCATCAATAAGCTGAACTCTGGGAACCCGGATTTCCCGGTTGGAGCGCGGGCCCTCCTTGACGGGGGCATCGGCTTTGAAAGGTCTGCGAATGGTCGTATTCTCCTGATCTGTTTCTGGATCACATCGGCAAAAAACAGCTTGTTTGGTACAAGCGGCGGAAATGTCGTTATTGCCGTGGCGAAGTCAATAGCATATCTGCCCGAAAAGATCACCTGTTGTCACGGTTTTTGCAAATACGTCGCCTTTGTTGCGCGAAATTCAGGAGAATTGCATATACATGACTGAACAAGCCGCTGAATTCCTGCGTGTAGGCATGGGCGACGACGCCCGCGACATCGCCGTCCTTCACCGCCCGTCAACTTCACGAGAAGATGCACCCACGCTTGTCTGGCTCGGCGGTTACCGTTCCGACATGACGGGAACCAAGGCGGTGGAACTCGACCGCTTTGCGGCGGAAAACGGCATTGCGTGCCTGCGGCTCGATTATTCCGGGCACGGCGCTTCCGGCGGTGACTTCAAAAAGGGCACGATTTCAAGATGGCGGGAAGAGGCACTTGCCGTCGTGCGCGAAAAGGCGCCATCGCGCGTCGTCCTTATTGGTTCGTCGATGGGTGGATGGATTGCGCTGCGCATGGTTGAGGAACTGCGCAAGGCCGGCGGCACGCCGTCCGTCGCTGGTCTGGTCCTCATTGCGCCAGCCCCCGATTTCACGGCGGACCTGATAGAGCCGAGCCTCACGGATGCGGAAAAACGGTCGCTTGAAGAAAAAGGTTATTTCGAGGAACATTCGGAATACAGCCCCGAGCCAAACATCTTTACGCGCGCGCTGATGGAAGACGGGCAGCAGAACCGCGTCCTCACCGGCATCATTACCACGGGCTGCCCGGTTCACATCCTGCAGGGAATGCGCGATCCCGATGTTCCCTATCAGCATGCGCTGAAGCTCCTCGAACATCTTCCTGCCGACGACGTCGTCTTGACGCTGATCCGCGATGGCGACCACCGGCTGTCCCGGCCGCAGGATATCGACAGGATGCTGGCTGCCGTCAAAGCCCTTGCAACATAGGCATTTGCGCAACGATCTTAACCATATTTAACGAGTCTTGCGCGCCGCCGATGGCTAGTGATTGACTCCTGACCCCCAACCCTCTTAACTTTTCGTTAAGAATTAAGGGACGGGTTTCATGATGAACGCACCGCTGGCGCGTGCGCTGCTGTTTGCAGTTGCCGCCGGGCTATTGACTGCTGCCTCCGCCGTGGCGGAAACCAAGGGAAGCCCTTCCATGGTGACGGGTGGGATCACATCCCAGCCGATCGGCCATTATGAGTTCTGTCAGAAATACGCGAGCGAGTGCAACATTCGAAGCAAGCTGACGCCGCCGCCACGCGTCACCGAGTATGGCTGGGGTGTGGTTCGCGAGATCAACACATCCGTCAACACCTCGATCGTCGCCATGACCGACATGGAAATCTACGGCAAGGAAGAAGTCTGGGAATATCCCACGACCGCTGGCGATTGTGAGGACTTCGTGCTGCTGAAGCGCAAGAAGCTGATCGAGCGTGGGTTTTCCGTTGCTGACCTGCTAATTACTGTCGTGCGCAAGCCTGATGGCGAGGGCCACGCCGTGCTGACGCTCCGCACCACCGATGGCGATTATATTCTCGACAATCTCACCGACGACGTGAAGCTCTGGACCGACACCAACTACACTTATCTGAAGCGGCAGGCGTCCTTCAATTCGGGCCGCTGGGTTTCCATCGAGGATGGCCGCGACGTTCTGGTCGGCGCATTGCGCTGATCGGCAGATATTATAGGCTCAATGCAGAAAGCCCGCAGCAAACGCTGCGGGCTTTATTATTCACTAGGCGTTGCCGATGATGATACCGGCGGCCAGCACCAGCGAACCGCCGAGCACTACCTGAAACACTGCCCGCAGGAACGGCGTTTCCATGAAGCGGTTCTGAATAAAGGCGATGGCCCAGAGTTCCACGAAGACGACGACCGCGGCGATGGCCGTTGCTGTCCAGAAATGCGGAATGAGATAGGGCAGCGCATGGCCAAGGCCACCAACGGCCGTCATGATGCCTGAGGCGAGACCGCGCTTTACCGGAGAGCCACGACCGGAAAGCTTGCCATCATCATGGGCCGCCTCGGTGAAGCCCATGGAAATACCCGCGCCAACGGAGGCCGAAAGACCGATCAGGAAGGTTTGCCACGTATCCTGCGTGGCGAAGGCGGCTGCGAAGATCGGCGCCAGCGTCGATACGGAACCATCCATCAGTCCCGCAAGACCCGGCTGCACGAAGGTCAGAAGAAATTGCCGCTTTGCGGTTTCCGCCTCTTCTGTCTTGCCGTTTTCGTCGAGATGTTTCTCTTCCAGCATCTGCGCGATGTCTTCGTGACCACGCTCCGCCTCGGCCAGATCGCCGAGCAGCTTGCGGGTCGAGGCATCGCTGGTGCGCTTGACAGCCTCATCGTAAAAACGGATCGCCTGGGCCTCCATCAATTCCGCCTGCGCACGAATTTTGTCAAGCGACAGGTTCTTCACCAGCCAGTCCGGCGTGCGCTCGTAAAAGCCACGCA
Organism: Agrobacterium sp. SORGH_AS_0745; assembly: GCF_030818995.1. NCBI lineage: Bacteria > Pseudomonadati > Pseudomonadota > Alphaproteobacteria > Hyphomicrobiales > Rhizobiaceae > Agrobacterium > Agrobacterium sp. SORGH_AS_0745. The sequence goes on along the minus strand of NZ_JAUTBI010000003.1, from coordinate 959,660 downwards.
CATGCTCACGGCGGATCAGGGGGATCGTTTCCCCAAATCGCCTGCGGTGCATGTCGATCAGCACGTTTCGATGCTGCTGCTCCACCTCGGCCATATCATCGAAGATTTTTGCGGATTGCGGATATTGCGCGCGCAGATGATCGGCATAGGAGCGGTAGATGCGGGAATCGTCTTCTTCGGACGAGATGGCAAGTGCGAGGATTTCCTGTTCGCCAAGCGAGGAGAACGGGCGTTTGGACAGGGAAAAAAGACTGCGGAACATGACTGGAACCTCTTTAGAATAATTCTAAATACATCCTGATCACGTCACAATCAAGCCTTTTAGAATTATTCTAATATGCCAAAGGGTCGCATTGCGGAGTGTCGAAGAGCCACGTAGGTTCTGCCGCAAAAGGAAGCACAATGCAGGACCAGATCGCGGCAAAGGCCGCCCACAACGCGGAAATTCAGAACAGGGCGGAAAAGGCCATGGCGGCTATCGGCATCGACGCCGGTTTCGTCGACCTGCTGGTCGAGACATTTTACGCCCGCGTTCTGGAACATCCCACGCTGGGCCCTGTCTTCGATGCGCGGCTTTCCGGGCGCTGGCCGGAGCATATGGCCAGGATGAAACAGTTCTGGGCCGCCGTCGCCTTCAAGAATGGCGGCTACGGCGGCAAGCCGGTGCAGGCGCATCTTGGCGTAAAAGGCATGTCGGCGGAACTGTTCCCGCAATGGCTGGCGCTTTTTTCGGCCACCCTTGACGATATCGCGCCGAGCCCACAAGCCCATAGCTGCTTCATGGAAACTGCGGAACGTATCGCAAAAAGCCTGACGCTTTCGCTGTTTTATAATCCTGCAATGGATGATCCGGCGTTAAAACGCATGCATCCGTAGCCCCATCCGGGCGATGATAGCAGGCCCGGCAAGTTCAAATATTCCCCTTGATGGCCGCGAGGATAAATGTTTAGTAGCCAGTGGGAGGCGTACCGTACGGTTCGCCTGTAATATGCAGACATATCAGGGCTTATCGACATGGATCGCAGATCATTTATTCGCAAGGCGGGCGCTGTTGGTGCCGGTGTTACCGCAACCGTGCTGGCCGCTCCGGCCATTGCGCAGGAAAACCCCAAAATCACCTGGCGCATGACGTCGTCATTCACCAAGGGCCTCGACATTCTATTCGGTGCCGGCCAGATCGTCGCCGATCATGTCAAGGAAGCATCCGGCGGCAACTTCGTCATCCAGCATTTCGCCGGTGGCGAAATCGTGCCGGCGCTGCAGGCAGCGGATGCGGTGACGGCCGGAACCGTCGAAATGGCGCATACCTGCTCATACTACTATGTTGGCAAGGACCCGACCTTCGCGCTCGGGACCTCGGTTCCCTTCGGTCTCAATGCACGCCAGACGAATGCATGGTTCAACCAGGCGGGCGGCAACGAGTTGCTCAATGAGTTTCTTGCCCAGCACAATATCTACTCGATCCTGCTCGGCAATACCGGCGCCCAGATGGGCGGCTGGTTCCGCAAGGAAATCAACACCATCGATGACCTGAAGGGCTTGAAAATGCGCATTGCGGGCCTGACCGGCCAGGTGATGCAGAAGGTTGGCGTGACACCGCAGCAGATCGCCGGCGGCGATGTTTACGCTGCACTGGAAAAGGGCACCATCGATGCAACCGAATTCGTCGGTCCCTATGACGACCAGAAGCTCGGCTTCTACAAGGTTGCGAAATATTACTACTACCCCGCATGGTGGGAAGGTGGCCCAGCCGTTCATGCTTTCGTGAACCTGCAGAAGTTCAACGAGTTGCCGGAGAACTACAAGCGTATTCTGAAAGACGCCTGCGCCGCCGGCAGCGCCAGCATGCTGGAGCGTTATGACGCGCGCAATCCGAAGGCTCTGAAGGAACTCGTGGCGCAGGGCGCCATCCTGCGGCCGTTCAGCCAGGAAATCCTCGATGTCTGCCACAAGGCGGCGCAGGACACCTATGCCGAGATTTCGGCCAAGAACGAGAGCTTCAAGAAGATCTACGAAAGCCAGCAGGCGTTCAAGAAGGACGCCTATCTCTGGGCACAGATCGCCGAATATACCTATGACACCTATATGATGATCCAGCAGCGCAACGGCACGCTCTGATCCTCATTTCAGGATCTTCAAACGGCCATCCGGCATCTGCCGGGTGGCCCGTTTTTGTATTCGACACCAGCTTCCACACCTCGCGTTCACGCCAGTCCATCGGGCTCATGCCGGTGACGCGGCGAAATTCCCGGTTGAAGTTGGATTTGGTCTGAAAGCCGGAAGACAGCATGATCGCAGTGACCGACTGATCCGTCTCCTCCAGCAGCCGGCAGGCTTCGCGGATGCGCAGCTGGTTGACATATTGCGAGACGTTAACGCCGAGCGAGCGATTGATCGCGCCCGAGATTTGCCGGCTCGGCAGACCGAGACGTTTTGCGAGCCGTGACAGGTTTAGGTTCTCATCGCGGTAGAGCGTGTGGGTCTCCATCAAGCGATCAAGCCTTTCGACAACGTCCCGGTCCTGTTGTGAAGGCGCCGGTGAAGACAACTCCGCAGCAGGCTGGGCAGCCGTTTGCGGCGCTTTGCTTTTGCCGGCAAGTGCAGCCATGAGACCGATCAGCAGAAGCCCGAGAAGATTGGCATTGCTAACAAGTGCGGCGACATTTTCTCCATGCGCCCACTCGAAATCGAAAAACACCAGAAGATCGAAGAACGCGGAAACGCAGAGAGCGACCGCGGCGACAATGAGCGCCTTATGCGCAGATGCGACGCTGGCAAATTGCGCTTCGTCCAGCCCATCCGGCCCTTTTCTTGCCAAGAGAAGCAAGGCAATGGCGTGCCCGACAAAAATCACGATCAGCGCAAAATCGATCGCAACAGGAAGGACGAACTCCAGAAAGACGACGAAGAAAGGTGAAAGCACAAGACTGGCAAACATCGCCCTCCTGCTTTCAACTCCAACGCCCATCAGTCCGCGAAAGGCGATGTAGACGAGAGGCGGCAGGCAGGCAGCCAGAACAGGCAAAACATAACGCGCTTCGCTCACACCATATCCCCAGCGCAAGCCGACAAGAACGGACTGCACGGCGCAAAGCGCGATGAGCGCCAGAAACGCCCGGTTGGTTCGCATATCCTCTGCGCCTCGAAAGAAGACGATGAACATGACGACCAGCAGAAGTGCGACGACAAAAGGCAATGGAATGAAAAGCACGGATAACGATCCCGAAGCGATGAATTACCACCCATTCATGGACCAGATCGCGTTTCGGCACGACCTTTAACGCGATCAAGGACGCATTTATTCACCCTAGAAGGAAAACGGGAGCATCCACCTTGTCAAACGGAGAGGCTCTCATGACACTGAAAAACACCCTTGTCGCACTTCTGATGTGCGCGGCTTTTTCCCCGCAGGCATTTGCCGCAGAGGATGTCGGGCTTACCAGCATCCCAGTTTCTTCCAAGGCTCGCGACACAAACCTTGACGTTACGATCTGGTATCCGGCCAAAGGCGGAGACGGCATACCGGCGCTTTCCTCCGAGAACCGTATCTTTCAGGGAACGGCGGTTCGGAAGGACGCGACCATCAAGGACGGCCATTTCCCCCTCGTGTTGATTTCGCACGGGTCCGGCTCGCGCGCTGAAGGCATGGCCTGGATCGCCGCGAAACTCGCCAGCGAAGGTTTCATCGTCGCCGGAACCAATCATCCCGGCACGACCAGTGGTGACTCGACGCCTGCCGACACGCCGAAAATCTGGGAGCGGACCAACGATCTATCCACAATCGTCACGGCCTTGACGACGGACGCCACGTGGTCGGGTGCGATCGATGCGCAACGCATCGGTGTTCTCGGCTTTTCGCTGGGCGGTAGCGCGGCGATGGAGATTGCAGGTGCACGCGCCGATCTTGACGCCTATGTGCGCTATTGTGAAGAGAATGCAGCAATGATGGATTGCCAGTGGTTTGCCGGCGGCCGGGCCTATGTCAATAACGAGCCGGTCAGCGTACCGAAGGTCGATCTCAGAACCATCGACAAGACCCGTTTCGAGCAGCAGAACCGCGATCCACGCATCCGTTCCGCCGTGTTGGTCGATCCGGGTCTGGCGCTGGCGTTCCAGCCGGACAGCCTTAGACAAATCGATATTCCGCTGACCTTCATCAATCTTGGCAGCGAAGGTAAAATACCGCCCGCTGTCCTTGCCGACGAGCTTGCAGCACAAGTGCCTGCCTCTACTTACCAACAGGTTGACGAGGCCAACCATTTTAGCTTCCTGCCCCTTTGCAAGCCGGATGCCGACGCGTTTCTCAAATCCGTTGGCGAGCGCGATCCGATCTGCGAACCGGCCGGGCCCCGCGACCGTAAGGATATTCATGCACAGCTGGAAACGATGATCGTCAACGCCTTCAACCGCACGCTGAAGCCGGGTCAATAACAATAAGAACCTAGCCGATCCTTTTGTAAAACAGCGTCGTGCCGCAATAACGCCCGTCGGGAAAAAGCGCATAGTCGGGGATGACGCCGACGCGTTCCCAGCCAAGACGGGGATAAATTGCCTCCGCATCGCTACCCGTGGCCGTATCCAGCACCAAAAGGGTACGGCCACGTTTTGCCGCTTCCTGCTCCACCTTTTCCATGAGCTTTCGTGCAAGTCCCAGCCCGCGTGCCGACCGATGCACAAGAAGCTTCATCAGATCACCGCGATGTGGCTGGTTGGGCTTGGAGGCCAGACCGACCTGCACCGTGCCCACCACTTTATCGTTTACTTCCGCCACCACATGAATGGTGCCGCCTGCTTCCACGGCACCGGCTACATCCTGCCAGAACGGCTCGGCATCTTTTGGGGAGAAAGGCAGCATAAAACCGACAGACGCGCCGCCATTAACGCAGTCGGCGATAATGTCACAAAGTTCGGGCAAGGCATTGATCGTCTCTGCCCGGTTCAATACGCGGATGGTGGCCATTAATAACTCCTGTCGGGGAAAATCAGCGCTGTCTTTGATCCAGCACGACGGCATAACGGGCAGGTTTTTCTGAGGGATTGTGGAAGACATGTCCCTCACCCACCGGCATGAAAAGGCAATCGCCGGGTTCCAGCAGGTGCACGTCTCCACCACTCGTCATCTCCAGCACACCGTCAAAAAGCCAGACATATTGCGTCATTCCGCGGCTTGCCGCATGCGGCGGGAAACCGACACGTGCGCCCGCCGGGAACTCGACCTCGACAATATCGACATCGGAACCGACGCGTGGCGGGGAGATGGCACGGCGCACATAACCGGTCTCCGGGTCTTTCCAGAGCTGCTGGTCACGCTTTTTCACCAGCGGTGAAACAGCCTCTTCGTCTTCGGCGAAAAAGCCGGAGAGCGACAGGCCTAGCGCTGCGCAGATGCGGGCAAGAAGCGAGGCCGTGGGGCTCGCCTCGCCACGTTCGATGCGGGAAATCATGGCGCGGCTGACGCCGGATTCGGCGGCGAGCCGGTCCAGGGTCAAACCATTTTCGGCGCGCAACGTCTTGATGCGGTCGCCGATAGAGCGTTCGAGAATATGATCTTCGTTTTCCATCATGCGAGAATACATTCTCACATGATGGAGTCAATATCTACCATAATGGAAATTGCGATCGCTTTTTTACCGCGGGTTCTGCGCGCGGCAAAGATGCATCAGGCACCGACCTGGGCGATCCAATCGTTCAGGTTATAGTAGTTCGTTACACGACTAACTTTTCCATCCTTCAGGTCAAAGAATGCACCAGCCGGCAGGACGTATGTCTGGCCATTGGCTTCCGGCAGGCCTTCATCGGTTGCGAGATATTCGCCGTTCACGATGAATTCCGCAGAGGCGCGCTTACCGTCCTCGCTCGCCATGATGACCATGTCGGTGAGGTTTTCCTTATAGCAGCGGTTCATGTGCTGCATGAAGGACGCAAAAGCCGGCTTTCCGGTCTGACGCTCGCCCTGATTGATGTCATGTACCACCTCGTCGTGAAGAAGCGCCAGAAAGGCATCCATGTCCTGACGGTTGAAGGCATCATAATAGGCGCGGATGGTCTCAGTGGCGGTCATTGTCTTCTCCGTTCAATGCTTGCGCGGGTTTTCCATGACGGTATAACCAGTGCAACCGAAAGTGAAAATGCCCATGACCGTCGAAATCAAGTCTCTTTCCGGCATCGAGGCCGCGCCCTATTTCGATGACCTTGCGCGCCTGCGGATCGAAGTGTTTCGCGCCTTTCCCTATCTCTATGACGGATCGCTGGATTACGAGCGCAAATATCTCGCTACCTATGCCGACACGAAAGGCGCGGTTTTCGTGCTGGCGCTGGATGGCGCACACGTGGTGGGCATGTCCACCGGCATGCCGATGGCGGCCGAGACCGACGAGGTGAAGGCGCCCTTCCTGAAGGCGGGCTACGATCCGGACCGGATATTTTACTTCGGCGAAAGCGTGCTTCTGCCCAGCTATCGCGGGCATGGCATCGGGGTGCGGTTCTTTGCGGAGCGGGAGGCGCATGCGAGCAAGCTCGGCTTCAACTGCTGCACCTTCTGCGCGGTCGAGCGCCCCGCCGACCACCCGCGCCGGCCGTTGGATTACGTGCCGCTGAATACCTTCTGGGAAAAACGCGGCTATCGCCATCACCCGGAATTGCACACCAGCTTCACCTGGCGGGATCTAGACGAGAGCACCGAAAGCCCAAAGCCCCTGTCGTTCTGGATGAAGACCATTGCTGCCGGAGAGGAAAACAGATGACGAAACTCGCCGCCAGCCAATATGCCATCGAACTCATCGAGACATGGGAAGGCTATGCCGCCCATCTTTCCGCCATCGTGCGCGAGGCGAAAGAAAAAGGCGCCGAGCTGCTGCTGTTGCCGGAATATTCGGCCATGACGCTGACCGGGCAGTTGCCGCCGGATGCGCGCTCGGACCTGCACCGCTCCATCGAAGAGATACAGCCGCTCATCCCCTCATGGGTCGAGCTTTGCGAAGAGCTGGCGCGGCAACATCAAATCCTGTTTCAGCCGGGCAGCGCGCCAGTGAAAGACAAGGACGGCAAGTTCCGCAACCGCGCATGGCTGTTCGGCCCCAACGGACTGATCGGGTATCAGGACAAGCAGATCATGACGCGCTTCGAGCGGGAGCAATGGAACATCCATGCCGGCATCGAGGGCCTGAAAGCCTTCGAGACGCCGATCGGCAGGCTCGGCATCCTCATCTGTTACGACAACGAGTTCCCGATGCTTGGCCGGAAGCTGGCCGAGCTTGGCGTCGAACTGGTTCTCGCTCCCAGCTGCACCGATACGCTGGCCGGCGCCTACCGGGTGCGCATCGGCGCGCAGGCGCGGGCGTTGGAAAACCAATATGCCGTTCTCTCCTCCCCCACGGCGGGTGAGGCTCCATGGTCTCCCGCCGTCGATGAAAATCGTGGCCGCGCAGCACTTTACGTGCCATCCGACTATGGCATGCCGGCATCGGGTATCGTCGCGGAAAGCGAAAGCGATGCGGTGACACACAGCACGTTGCTGATCGCCGATATCGACCTTGCTGCCGTGGCCAAGCTTAGAACCGAAGGACAAGTGGCCACCCGCCGCGACTGGCCGGAGCAGTTTGCGATCTGAAAAGCCCATTTTAAAGGGCTTTTAACCAAATTCCCGCTTTGCGGCATGAGAAGCCCCTGCTATAGCGCGGGGCATGAGCACAAATTCGACCCGCACGCCCCTGGACCATATCCGCAACTTCTCGATCGTTGCCCACATCGATCACGGCAAATCGACGCTGGCCGACCGGTTGATCCAGTCGACAGGCGGCCTTGCCGAGCGCGATATGTCGGAACAGGTTCTCGATTCGATGGATATCGAACGCGAGCGCGGCATCACCATCAAGGCCCAGACCGTGCGCCTGCACTACAAGGCGAATAACGGCGAAACCTATGTGCTGAACCTCATCGACACGCCCGGTCACGTCGACTTTGCCTACGAAGTGTCCCGCTCGCTTTCGGCCTGCGAAGGTTCGCTACTGGTGGTGGACGCATCTCAGGGTGTGGAAGCCCAGACGCTGGCCAACGTTTATCAGGCGATCGACAATAATCACGAGCTGGTGACGGTCTTGAACAAGATCGACCTGCCGGCCGCCGAACCCGACCGCATCAAGGAACAGATTGAGGAAGTAATCGGCATCGATGCTTCCGAAGCTGTGTTGATTTCGGCCAAGACCGGGCTTGGCATCCCCGATGTTCTCGAAGCCATCGTCAACCGCCTGCCACCGCCCAAGAGCGAAGTCGGCGAGAACGGGCCGCTCAAGGCGCTGCTCGTCGACAGCTGGTACGACACCTATTTGGGCGTCATGGTTCTGGTGCGCGTCATCGACGGCGTGCTGACCAAGGGCCAGCAGATCCGCATGATGGGTTCCGGCGCGAAATACGGCGTCGAGCGCGTTGGCGTACTTACCCCGAAGATGGTCAATGTCGACAGCCTCGGCCCCGGCGAGATCGGTTTCATCACCGCCTCGATCAAGGAAGTCGCCGATACGCGTGTTGGCGATACCATTACCGACGACAAGCGCCCGACGGCGCAGGCCCTGCCCGGCTTCAAGCCAGCGCAGCCCGTGGTTTTCTGCGGCCTCTTCCCTGTTGATGCAGCCGACTTCGAAGATCTGCGCGCGGCGGTGGGCAAGCTTCGCCTCAACGACGCCTCCTTCTCCTTCGAAATGGAATCGTCTGCCGCTCTCGGCTTTGGTTTCCGTTGCGGCTTCCTCGGTCTGCTGCATCTTGAAATCATTCAGGAACGCCTCGAGCGTGAGTTCAATCTCGATCTCGTCGCCACAGCACCTTCGGTCGTCTATGAAATGACGCTGACGGATGGCACCGAGAAAGAGCTGCACAACCCGGCTGATATGCCTGATGTCGTGAAGATCAAGGAAATCCGCGAACCGTGGATCAAGGCGACGATCCTGACGCCCGACGAATATCTCGGTGGTATCCTGAAACTCTGTCAGGACCGGCGCGGCCTGCAGACGGAGCTGACCTATGTCGGCAACCGCGCGATGATCACCTATGAATTGCCGCTCAACGAAGTGGTGTTCGATTTCTACGACCGCCTGAAATCCATCTCGAAGGGTTACGCCTCGTTCGACTACAACATCATCGACTATCGCGAAGGCGATCTCGTCAAGATGTCGATCCTCGTGAACGGCGACCCGGTGGACGCACTCTCCATGCTGGTCCACCGCTCGGCGGCTGACCGGCGCGGACGCGGCATGTGCGAAAAGCTGAAGGAACTCATTCCGCCGCACATGTTCCAGATCCCGATCCAGGCGGCCATTGGCGGCAAGGTCATCGCCCGCGAAACCGTGCGCGCGCTGCGCAAGGACGTGACGGCGAAGTGCTACGGTGGCGATGCGACGCGTAAACGCAAACTTCTGGACAAGCAGAAGGAAGGCAAAAAGCGCATGCGCCAGTTCGGCAAGGTGGAGATTCCGCAGGAAGCTTTCATCGCTGCGCTGAAGATGAACGACGAATAAGCGGCCGCTAAATCGTCGCTGATTTGACAAGGGAGGCTTACGGCCTCCCTTTTTACATTCACGGCAGCTGCTCAGGCATGCAGCTTCGCGCCCTTGGTAATCTTGTCGACGATTTTCTTGTCCGCCCTAAGCGCCATGCCGACGACCTTTGCATTGTCGGGAGAAAATTCCGAAAACACCTGGCGGTTGGCAACATCATGACCGGTTGCGAACATTTCCTCGATATAGAGCGATGTCGTGACCTCGCGTTCCAGGGATCGCTGATGGATTTTGCGCAGCGCCTCCTGATCCGTGGCCATGACGACTATCGGCTGGACGGACAGGGGATTGTAGACGTTACCCGCCCCGTCGCGGTATGGTTCCCCGATGATCTCTCTGGTCTGGGCGACGATGCCGGACATGAGAAATGCGGTGACGTTCAGTTTTTGCCACACGGCAAGGTCATCACGAAGGATGACGGCGATCTTGGTATCAAACATGCAAACTCAATCTGGCTGTGGTTACGAAAGAGAAGCGACCCTAGTCCCTCAGGGTACGAGCGATCTTGAACGTTCGTGCAAATTCGAGGGGATCGTGCAGGCCCCTTCCAGCGAAGGGATCGAGCGCATCGAAGCGCGCTTTCACGGCAACGCCTATGCCCCCCATCGCCATGACACCTATGCGCTCGGTGTGACGCTTTCCGGCGTCCAGACCTTTTCCTATCGTGGCACATCGCATTTCAGCACGCCCGGAAAGGTTATCGTGCTGCATCCGGACGAAGTTCACGATGGTGGTGCCGGCACCGACGAAGGTCTGCGCTACCGTATGCTCTACCTTCCGCCGGAAAAAACCATGGAGGTGGCGACCGGATTTCACGCGCTGCCATTTGCAAAAAATCCCGTCATCGAAGACGATGAGTTCCGGCAATGCCTGATAGAGGCTCTCGGCAATCTCGAAGGCGAGCCGGACAATCTGCTCCTGACCGACTGGCAATCGAGACTGTCGGATCTGCTCTGGAAGCATTCGAACGGAAGCAAGAGAACAATCAAGCGGCTTGACCGGATCGCCGTTTTCCGTTGCCGGGATTACCTGCTGGAGAACAGCGCGCTTGCCGTCAGCTCAGAGAAGCTGGAGCAAATAAGCGGGTTAGATCGCTTCACGCTCTTTCGGCACTTCCGCTCCCTGTTTGGCACGAGCCCGCACCGTTATCTCATCATGCGACGTCTGCAAAAATGCAAGGACATGATGCGGGCGGGTGCGGGTCTTGCGGAAACGGCGTTTGCCTGCGGCTTTGCAGATCAGGCGCATTTTACCCGCCACTTCAAGAATGCCTTCGGAATGCCTCCGGGGCGCTGGCTAAGCCTTGTTTCGCACTGATCATTCCGGAAACATGATCGACCTGTGAGCCGCAGTCCCTGCCATGGCGCCATCGCCCACGGAAAGAGCGACCGAGCCAGCGGGCCTTGCCACATCACCGCATGCGAAGATTCCGCGCACTGTCGTCTGTTTCATGGCATCCGTCACGATGCTTGACCCCATCGGCCCTTCTTCCACGGTGCAGCCGAGCTTTTCGATCCAATCCGAGGCAATCCGCAATTTCGGTTGCGTGAAAAGACCGGCCAAAGCAATGCTGCGCCCATCCGCAAGAACGACATCCGCATGCCCTGCGATCTCTCTGATACGCTCTTTTTCCACCCGAACGCCCCGGGCTGACAAAAGCGCATTCTGTTCAGCATCCGGCACGAATATACCGTTGGTAAAAAAGGTCGTTTCACCCCAGTCCGGAAGCATCAGTGCATGGTGGATGGCCAGCGGTGAGGCCGCGATGACGCCGATCCTGCGCTGATCCAGTTCGTATCCGTGGCAATAGGGGCAATGGAAGACGGCGCTGCCCCAGCGTTCCTTCAGCCCGGCTATATCAGGCAGTTCATCCGTAACGCCTGTGGCAAGGATTAGTCTGGCCGCCCTTTCGCGGCGATTGCCATCGATCTCGATGACGAAGTCATCGAATGATCCTTCGGCATTCGTTACCCTGCCCTTTGCCCAGTGTATCGTCGGGTAGCGCTCGATCTGGCGGCGTGCCTCGGCGATGATGTCGCCCGGCGCCTTGCCGTCCTGTCCGAGAAAACCGTGGGAATGGCTGGCGAAGCGGTTTCTCCGCTCACCCGCATCCACCACCAGGATGTTTTTTCTCGCGCGCCCGAGCTGCAAGGCGGCGGACAGGCCCGCATAGCTGCCGCCGATAATGATGACGTCGTATTTCATGATGCACCTATCGTTCACCGAGCCGGAAGCGCCCGTTCGTTTCACGATACTTATATTGTTACATGAATTTTAGAGTCAACAGTCACGCAACTTATATTGTTACGTCATATGCTAACTGGTAATGTCGCGAAAAACAGGCGGATTTCACCGATGAGACACGACACGCGCCTTTCACGGGTGCTGCATATTCTGATCCATATGGAGAAACACGAGGGTGCGGCGACCTCTGAAAGCATCGCGGCGATGTTGCAGACGAACCCGGTGGTGGTGCGCAGAACCATGGCGGGCTTGCGGGAGCACGGTTACGTGTCGTCGGAAAAAGGCCATGGCGGTGGCTGGGTTCTGGCACGACCGCTCAGCGAAATCACGCTGCTCGATATTTACCGGGCGCTTGGCGCGCCGGAATTGTTCTCGATTGGGCTGGCAGGAGATAATCCTAACTGCGTCATAGAGCAGGCCGTCAATGCGGCCCTTTTCGACGCCATGAAAGAGGCGGCGACCATTCTCCTGTCCCGCTTCGGAAACATTACGCTTTCGGCGCTGGCGGAAGAATCGATGAGCCGCTGGTCCAGATTGTCCAACCACCCCTCCGCGATGGATCAGCTCTAACGCCGCAGAGTTGGCGCAATAAAAACCGCCTGCCGGAAGGCAGGCGGTTTTATCAGATGATCTAACCCATTACGGCTGCGTCTGCGTGCCGCCGGTATTCGGGCTTGCCGGTGCTGCATTGTTGGCAGGCGGTGTTGCCGGGACGGTCGGAGTCACGGGCGCAGGTGCCTGTTGCGTTGCCGCAGGCGGCATGGTCGAGGATGTCGTGGCCGGATCGGTGTTCGGGCCGCTCATCTGCGACCAGGCGAAAACGCCTACCAATGCGACAACGAGAATCGCCAGCCATGGCATCCAAGACGGAGACTTGCGGGCAAGCGGTTCATTGCTGATATTCAGTTCCGGACGAAGATCACGGTCCGGGCGCGGATTGTTTGGATCGAATGTCATGGTATTTCCTCCTCTTCATTCTGAGAAGAAAACGGCGTTCACGGGATTTTGTTCCGATTCTCCTCGGCCAGCACGATATGGGCGACAATTACGCGCTCTGCCTGAGGGCATCTGCCAGCACCGCCATGACCTGAGGAGCGGCCATTTGCGACACATTGAAACGCATGAAAGCGGATGCGTTCTGCGCGGAGCTGAAAACATTGCCGGGTGCCAGCACCACCTGTTGCGCCAGTGCGCGGCGTGCCACATCGGCGGCGTCGACCCCCTCCGGCAGGCGGCACCATAAGAACATGCCCGCCTGCGGTTCGATCCACGGCACACATCCAAGCGCTTTCAAACGCGCCGCCGCCTCAGGCACCGCCGCCGCGAGACGCTGTCGAAGAGCCTCGACATGCTTGCGATAACTACCGTCAGTCAAAAGCGACAGGATCAATGCAGCCGAAAAATTGGCTCCACCAAAAGCAGTGGCAATCTTGAGATCGGTCAGGGCTTCCACCCATGCCGGAGGCGCTGCGATGAAACCGCACCGCACGGAAGCAGACAGGGTTTTTGAAAAACTGCCGATCTGGACGACCCGGTTCAGACCATCGAAAGCAGCCAGCCGTGGTGCCGCCTGCGTTTCAAAATCGGCAAAAATATCATCCTCGATGATGGTGAGGCCCGCCTGTTCGGCCAGCATCAGCAGGCGATGGGCGGAAACGGCGGAAAGCCTTGCGCCTGTCGGATTATGGATCGCGGAATTGGTGATATAAAGGCGCGGCTGATGCTCTTTCACTGCCTGCTCGAAAAGCGGCAGGTCCGGTCCAGCCGGCGTATAGGGCACACCAACGATTTTCACCCGATGCGCCCGCAAGAGAGCGCGGAAGTTAAAATAGCAGGGATCATCGACAATCACCGTATCCCCTGGCTGCAGCAGGAAACGACACAGGAGATCGATCGCCTGCGTACCGGAATCGGTGAGCATGATCTGGCTGGCGCCCGCCTGTACGCCATGTTCGGCAAGTCTGCGGGACAAAAGCTGGCGTAGCGGCAACAGCCCCATCGGGCTCGCATAATCCGTCAGCAAGGAAGCATCCGCACGGGCAAGCGCCCTCATCGCCCGCCTTAGCGCTTGCTCCGGCATCCATGACGCTGGAAGCCAGCCGCAGCCGGGCTTGGCAAGCGCCGCCCCCTCGTCCAGCGCCTGGCGCGACACCCAGAGCGGATCCACCGCCCTGTCCAGCCGAGGCTCGATATCGGCCAGAGACAGGGGCGCTAGCGGACCCGCCACATAAAATCCCGAACCCGGTCGCGAGCTTATGGTGCCATCGGCAACCAGCCGGTCATAGGCCTCGACGACGGTTGAAGTGGAGACCTGCATGGCTTTTGCAAGCGCTCGAACGGATGGCAATCTGGCGCCGGGAACGAGGCTTCGCGAAGCGATGCGTTGCCGCATGCTGGTCATCACCTGTTCTATGCGCGTTCCAGTCGCGAGTTGTCCGTCCACATTTCTCTCCAACCGTACCGTCCAAATAACCATAACAGTTTCTTGAAATTGTATATGATTGTCGCTGTTTTCACCAGCCGTTCCGGATCAAGAAAGGGAAATTGCAGGAGACGGTCATGGACAAGACGACAAGCGGTTGGCTGAGCGGCCTTATCGGCGTGGTGATATTCAGCGGCTCGCTGCCCGCCACGCGGGTTGCGGTAACGGGTTTCGATCCGGTGTTCCTGACCCTCGCCCGCGCCAGCATAGCCGGCCTTCTGGCGCTCGCTTTGCTTTTTGTGTTCCGGCAAAAACGCCCGGCGCGCGATGATATGGCATCCCTTTTCATCGTGTCCTTCGGCGTGGTGGTTGGCTTCCCGCTGTTGACTGCCCTCGCCTTGCGGCACATCACCTCGGCCCACTCCATCGTCTTTGTCGGGCTTTTGCCGCTCGCAACCGCGGTTTTTGCCGTACTGCGTGGTGGAGAACGCCCGCGGCCCGCCTTCTGGTTCTTTTCCTGCCTGGGCAGCGTCCTCGTTGCCGGCTTTTCATTGTCGAATTCGCTGGCCTCCGGGCTCGGAGCCTCACTTGCCGGCGATCTCTTGATGCTGGGCGCGATTATCGTCTGTGGGCTGGGATATGCTGAGGGTGCTGCCCTTTCCCGCAAACTGGGGGGCTGGCAGGTCATCTCATGGGCATTGGTCCTCTCCCTGCCTCTGATGCTGCCGCTTGCCTTTTTCACAGGGCCGCAAACCCTCGCAGGCATCGACCCGCAGGCCTGGGGCGGCCTTGCCTATGTCTCGCTGTTCAGCATGCTGATCGGCTTCATCTTCTGGTATCGCGGGCTGGCGCTTGGCGGCATTGCCGCAGTGGGCCAGCTGCAATTGCTGCAGCCGTTCTTCGGGCTGGTGCTTGCAGCAACCCTGCTTCACGAGGAGGTCAGCCCTGCGATGATCGCCATCACGCTCGTGGTGGTGCTCTGCGTTGCCGGCGCGCGAAAATTTTCGCGCTGACGCCCGCCCCGTCAACTCGAGCGGCGGTCTACCCAGCGATGCCAGGCATCCTCGCTGCCGTTGAAGACATTGAGATCGATGCGGCCATCGACACCATGCGACAGGCCGGAGCCGGAATATTGCCAGAACAACCACTTGCGGCCGGGATAGACCACGGACGGATGCTGGGCAACGGCGCGCAGCCAGAAGGGATAGTCCTGGAACTCGCCCGTCAGATTGTCCTTATAAAAATCGGGCGCCGTATAGATAATCGGACGCTGGCCGTAATGGCGCTCCAGCTTGTCCATGAACACGCGCATCTTTTCCAGAATACGCTCACGGGAATGGCGCATCTTGCAGCTCGATTCGCCGTTATATTCCACGTCGATCACCGGCGGCAGCGCATCCGGATCGCGCGGTACGTTACGAATGAACCAATCCGCCTGCTCGCCGGCCGACCGGCACCAGTAGAAGAAATGGTAGGCGCCACGACGGATGCCCGCTTCCTTTGCACGCTGCCAGTTGGTGCGGAACATCGGGTCAAGATGATCGCCGCCATCCGTCGCCTTGATGAAGGCGAAGTTGGCACCGCGTGTGCGCAGCTGCGGCCAGTCTATATTGGCCTGCCAGCGCGAGACATCCACCCCGTGGACCTGAAAATGGCGCGGCTGGACCCTGCCGAAATTGATGGGTTTTGCATCGCTGAAGCTGGAGCGGAAAATACGCGAACGGATCTGCGCACCGGCACTGGCCGCCGGGGCTGCAGCCATGGCCAATTGCACCGGACGCTCCATCGGACGCTCTACCGGTCGTACCATTCCAGCCTGTGACGGTGAGGGCAAACGGGTTTCAAGCGCGTTCTGCGGCACGGGCGCTCGTGGGGTAACGGCTGAAAAGGCCTTTGGCTCTTCGGGCACCGGCCCGCCCCATGCCAGAACTTCCTGTCGCGGCTGGGCCGTGATGGGTTGGCTGCCCACGCTTGCCTGCGGCACCGGCGCGGATGGCGTAACCGAGCTCGTGGTTTCCTTCGACGGCAGGCCGGCCATCAGGCTTTCCGGCCCGGAACTGGACGTACAGCCACCAAGCAGAAGGCAACCGAAGAGAAGTGTTGGCACAGCCGATGAACGCATGAGAACCCGTACGCAAAACAATCCAGGGGCACTCTGACGCCGCCCGGGAACCTCGAAATACAATTGCTAACGGAAGATTATCAAAAAAGACTGAATCTTATCTTTACGCCGACACCTTCCAACGCGCCCGTCATTTCTGGCAGGAGAATGCCTCGAGGTTTCGCGAAACGGAGAGCTTCAGGCGGTCATCGTGCTCAGATCGACCGTATCGGCGCCGGGGGAATTTTTCTTGATCGATTCGATGGCATGGATGGCCGATGCCTTGGCCTTGTATCCTTCGGACGAAAACATCGTTTCCCCATTGGATGCTTTGAAGCGGAAGCGATATTCCCCGGCCCTGTCCTGATAGATTTCGAATTTATACATGATCTTGGTGCCTCCTTGGCAAACGTCGGTGAAACACACTCAATTCTGAGCGGCCTTGGCCATATTCGCAACCGATAATTGCCAGATCACACAAGCCGTACCCAGGCACGGGCAATTTCCAGACCGGTCGCATCGGCCACATCGGCACGCCCGCCACGGTGATCGCGGTAATTGTTCATCCAGCCGGGCGCCATTTTTTCGACGGAAGCAGGGAATGCCTCACACCATCCGTCGACCACGGCCGTGGATGCCTCAAAATGAAATTGCGTGCCATAGCCAGCGCGGCCAACGCGAAAAGCCTGATTTCGCGTTGCACCATTGGTCGCAAGTCTCGTCGCCTCGGGAGGAAGCGTGAATGTGTCGCAATGCCACTGAAAAATGGGAAATGTCTTGTCGAGCCCCGCCAATAGCGGATCGGACGCGCCCTCTTCCGTGAGGGATACGTCTTCCCAGCCGAATTCGGGCGGGCCGGCCAGAATATTCTCTCCGCCATAGGCGCGCGCCAGCAACTGGCTGCCGAGACAGACGCCCATCACGGCCTTGTCCGCATCGCCAAACGCTTTCATCAAAAGTGCGAGGTCTGGAAGATAGGGATAAAGTACGTCGTCAAGAGCGTTCTGCTCCCCGCCCAAAACGACGAGCGCATCGTGTGCAGCTGCATCGGGAGGAAGAGGCTCACCCGCATAGGCGCGGATGACATGCACGTCAGCCCCTGCCTCTTCCAGAGCGACGCCGATCTGTCCATGCGGCGTGTCCGCCATGTTTTCGATAATTGCAACGCGCATGGGGCCTCTTGCCGACAACGGGAAATTCGATCGGCCGGTATCGCCGATCGAATTCAGCTTCACCACGAGAAAAACGGATTTTCAAGAGGCGCAATATCGTCAGCAAGGCAATAAGCGGACAAGCCGGCCTGTGGTACCTTAAAATTCCCGCGACAGCTTCGCGTCGACGGAATGCCGGTTGCCGCCGCGGACAGCGAAGAACAGGAAAATGGCTGCCCAGAGAACTGATTTTTCCGCGCCACCCAGACCTTCCGCCTTTACGATACCGTGAAAATAGACGGTTACTAAAAGCACGATCATTGCGGCAAAGGATGCCGGCCGCGTGAACAGCCCAATGGCCACGAGAATTCCACCGAAAAATTCGGTAGCGGCCAGGAGAGGTGACCAGAATACACCCGGATAAAAGCCGAGGCTCTCCACCATGCCGACAGCCCCGAACGGATTGGCGATCTTGCCGAAGCCGTGGGTGACAAGAAGAAGCCCGGCCACGACGCGCAGAACGGTCTCCACCAGATCATGTGTCGAATTATAAAGAGGTGCGACCGCCGGAACGAAAAGACGCTGACGATTATTGTCGAACTGGGCCATGGGATCTCCGCGTTTTAGCCTTCGATGGCTTATCTGTTCGCAAAGCAGCATGATAAGAACAAGCATGCCGCAGGTAAAAACATGAGTGTCATAGTTGACATTATCGTGAGGATTATTGTCATCGGGCGCTGAAGGAGACGTGATCATGGCCGAGACCAAGCCCCGCATAACCATCCGCTACTGCACACAATGCAACTGGCTGCTTCGTGCGGGATGGATGGCGCAGGAGATTTTGCAAACCTTCGCTTCTGATATCGGCGAAGTCAGCCTCATTCCCTCAACGGGTGGCCTGTTCGAGATCACTGTTGATGGTGAAACCATATGGGAGCGCAAGCGCGATGGCGGTTTCCCCGGTCCAAAAGAGCTCAAACAGAGAATCCGCGATGTCATCGACCCGGAACGGGACCTAGGTCACGTCGACAGGACGACGCATGAAGGGCTCGACAATTAACGCGGCAACATGTTTCAACAGCGTCTAACCAAGTTTTTTCCCTTTAAAATCAATGATCGTCATAAAAGTTCAAAAAGTCTGTTGACACCGGGCGGCTGCCCTCGTACATCGCTCTCCGTCGCCCAGATGGCGGAATTGGTAGACGCGCCAGCTTCAGGTGCTGGTACTCGCAAGGGTGTGGAGGTTCGAGTCCTCTTCTGGGCACCATTCCATTTTTGATCTTAGCCAGATCAAACACTTAGACGAAAAAACAGCAACATTCAGTCCTCCTGCAAAACGCAGGGGAACATGTTGCGGTTTTTCGTTTTGCTGGCGATCAACCCCGACCTTTCCCGTAAAAACGCTACCCAGGACGAGCGCTAAGCCTTTGTCACTTTGACAAAATGCCAGCCATTCCCGCGCGCGGAATTCTGATATATTCAGACCTGGTATTGGGTTGCAGTTCGCTTAAGGCTGGGCGTCTTTGTCGCCACTGTTTTGCGAATGCTGTTCGCAATTCGGCGTACAGGAAAGCACGGTCCGTTCCGTTTGTCGAAAAACGCGAACCGTATTGCCCTCATCGATGGAGACGAGAATGCGCTCATCGACGATTGGATTGCCCTCGGCATCGAGAAGAACAAGATTCGTCGTACCGAAACTGCGCCCGGTCAACACGATCGTGGTGGCATCGGCAACCGTCGCATCGGCGACTTTCGAGTTTCCGACAATAACCTTGCTTACCGGGCGGTCGAGGCGAAGGACACGGGCGTGGTTCATCGAAACGCGCAATATATCTTCCTGAGCAAAAACAGGCTGTAACGAACCCGATAGGATGACGGACAAGCCGACCACGATTTTCGCCAGTTTTCCGGATGACACGCGTTTCGCCCCTGCTCACTACCCGCACTTACTGTGCAGCAGAATGCGTGTTTTTAGTGAATGAAGCGTTAAATGGCGGAAATCCATAATGCGAATAGTAACCATTGGCTACATTTCAAAGTTTTTTTCATTTTACTGCCCGCGCCAAAACTGAACATCCTTGTCTTATGGAGAGAACACTTGATCAAAAAAGAGAAATGGCCAACGCCGGAATATATTTGTTTATCAGCAAATATATAAGCTTATAAAATACTTTTTGTGTTTATTTACCAAACGAAACTCAACCTGCCGTTTACTTTGAGTTAATCCTATTTTTTAAGCGCTTGGAAATCGCTCAGCTGTAGTTTGAACGCAACCGAACAACGGAAAACAAGTTGTCGGCGTGCTGAACCAAACATAGAGTTAGGAGAGACCCCATGACCAAGATTTTCACTCGTTTCCTTAAAGACGAATCCGGTGCCACCGCAATCGAATATGGCCTGATCGCAGCGCTTATTTCTGTCGCTATTATCGGCGGCGCGACCGCGGTTGGCACGCGGCTTAACGCTTTCTTCACCGCGCTTTCGCAGCGTATCAATGCCAATGCGCCTGCCGCAACGAACTAAGCGTTGCTGGACCAAAAGAGGACATGCCGCCGTTAGGCGGCGTGTCTTTTTATAAAGACCTTCGGCAAAGCAACCGCAGTAAATGTAAGTAAAGCCTCCACTTTATAAACGAAAATTCCATAGGAGACGGCCGTGGTAATTGCTGCAATTTTTCTGATATTGCCTTTTTGCCTCGCTTTTGCCGCTCTGAACGATCTTTTCAGCATGACGATACCCAACAGGATAACACTTTTCCTACTGCTATCCTTTATTGTCGTTGCCCCTTTTTCCGGTATGGACTTACAGACTTTTGCGATGAGCATTGCTGCCGCTGCTGCTGTATTTTTTGCCTGCTTTATACTCTTCGCCGCCAACGCCATGGGCGGAGGCGATGCCAAGCTGCTGACCTCCGTAACGGTGTGGTACGGCTTCAACATCTCCCTCATAGAATTTCTGCTCGCAGTAACTTTCATCGGCGGAGTGTTGACGCTTGGTATCCTGCTATTGCGATCACGCTCGCAAGAAATATTGGCGATCGGTATTCCGATTCCTGATTCCCTGATGGTGGCAAAAAAAATCCCCTATGGTATTGGCATAGCCATTGCCGGTCTTTTGACTTATGGCGAAACACCTCTTGTGAAAGCTGCCATCGCCAGTCTTACCTAAGCAAACTACTTTGCGGGCAAAAATTAAAGGCTGGTTAACTACAGATTCAAGCATAATATTAACCATAATTATACCAATCACGCGCCATCCTGACGGGAGAAGAATCTGATTCCCTCAAGGATCGAGCATGAAACCGTCGCGTATCGTCATTCTGTCCGTTGCCCTGGTCGCCGCCGGTCTTGCCGGCATCGTTGCCATGCAGATTTCCGGCGCGAAGCAGGTCATCGAAAAAGCGGAAACGATCATAGAGAAGGAACCGACGGTTAACGTTCTCGTTTCCTCGGTCAACCTACCCGTTGGCAGCCGCCTGAACGATAGTTCAGTACACTGGACGCCCTGGCCCACTGGTAACGTCATCGACAGCTTCATAACGGAAGCGAAAAACCCGAACGCCATAACCGAACTATCCGGCGCTGTCGTGCGGCTGCCTTTGTTTCAGGGCGAGCCTGTAAGGCCTGAAAAAGTGGTCGATTCCAGCACCCGCATCATGTCCTCGCTTTTGCCGGCCGGCAAACGCGCCGTCGCCACGGAAATTTCCGTCTCGACAGGTGCTGGCGGTTTCGTGCTGCCGAATGACCGGGTCGATGTCATCATGGTCCGCAAGGGCGATTCAGGTCATTTTTTAACTGAAAATGTTTTGAACAATGTCCGTGTTCTGGCGATCGACCAGCAGATCAAGGAAGGCGAGGACGGCACCTCAGCCGTCGTGGGTGCAACCGCAACGCTCGAACTCACACCCGAACAGGCCAAAATCATCACCGTGGCGCAACAGATGGCGGATCGCCTTACGCTTGCTTTGCGCTCAGTCGCCGATGCGCAGGAAAACGACACGCTTTCAGCAGGTTACCTTCTCAACGGCGGCTCCGGGCAGCCGGAGATTCAGGTGATCAAATCCGGTTCGATCGTCAAAGCCGGACAGGGAGCATCGCAATGACCGGGGGTTCCATGGCAAAGCGCATTAAACAACACCTGCATTCCTCAATGGCGGGCAGCCTTGCATTTTGCCTGGCTTTTTCAGGTATTCCGGGTCAGCACTCACCCGCGTTTTTGCGTATCAGCGAAGCCGAGGCTCAAAGCGCGAGCATCGTGCGGATCACCGAAAGCGGTAGTGGCATTCGCAAGCGCCTGAAGCTCGGTCTCAACAAGGCACTGGTCATCGATCTGCCGGAGGATGCCCATGATATTCTCGTCGCCGATCCGAGCCTTGCCGATGCCGTAACCCGTACGTCCAAGCGCATCTATCTGTTCGGAAAAACGGTGGGCCAGACCAATATCTTCATTTTCGGAGATGGCGGGCGCGAAATCGTCAGTCTTGATCTTGAGGTCGAGCGCGATATCTCCGGGCTTGAGGCCAATATCCGCCGTTTCATTCCCGAATCGGACATCAAGGTAGAGATCGTTTCCGACAACATCGTTCTCACGGGATCAGTGCGCACACCTCAGGATTCGGCACGCGCTGTCCAGCTTGCCGAAGCATTTCTGAAAGGCGGCGAGGCCACCACGCGCAACATATCTCTCACGGGCGGCAACAATGGCGGTGACGCGGCGATTTTTGCCGAAAACCGGCAGACATCGCAGATTGTCAATATGCTGACGATTGAGGGCGAAGATCAGGTGACGCTGAAAGTCACCGTTGCTGAAGTTAGCCGGCAGGTGCTGAAACAGCTTGGCTTCAATGGTTCCATCAGCAGCTCGACAAGCAATAACGGTTTCGAATTTTCAAATCCGTCCAATCTCGGAAATGCAATTAGCGGTGCGTCGCGAATAGCCAGTGGCGCGATTGGCTCCGGCTCGCTCAACTTTGCTTCCTATCTCAACGCCATGGAACAGGCGGGTGTCGTGCGCACTCTGGCCGAACCGAGTCTTACCGCCATCTCCGGCGAACAGGCCAAGTTCTACGTGGGGGGCGATTTCCGTCTGCCTGCAGAGCAGGAAGTTACCATCGACAAGGATACGGGCCAGCCAACCATAACGCGTACCACCAACACGGTCGACTACGGCATCACGTTGAACTTCAGGCCCGTCGTGCTTTCACCGGGACGGATCAGCCTTAAAATCGAGACCAATGTTTCCGAGCCGACATATGAAGGCAACGTTGTAACCGGAAATGCGGGCCGCACCATCCCAGGCTCAACCTACATGTCTATCCGCAAACGTGAAACCTCGACAACAGTCGAACTTCCGTCCGGCGGCTCGATTGTGATCGCAGGTCTTGTCCAGGACAATATTCGCCAGGCCATGTCTGGACTTCCAGGCATTTCCAAAGTCCCGATCTTCGGCACGCTTTTCCGCAGCAAGGATTTCATCCGCAACGAGACGGAGCTTGTCATCATAGCAACGCCCTATCTGGTACGTCCTGTTGCGCGCAACCAGATCGCCCGGCCGGATGACAACTTCAACCCGGAAAACGATGCCGCCATGTATTTCATGAACCGTGTCAACAAGGTCTATGGCCGCAAGGACCAGGTTCAGGCGGCTCCCTATCAGGGATCAGTGGGGTTCATCTACAAATGACGACACGCGCACGAAATCCCCTTTTCACAGCAAGCCCGGTCCGGGCAGGAAACGCCATGCAGGAAAACCCTTCCTCCTTTTCCTCAAGCCTGCCGGGCAGACGGGCAGGTCTCGTCGCCATGGTGACGGTGACGCTTGCCGCCGGCCTGTTGCAGGGTTGCGCACGCGACCCGATGACGACCAACGCCATTCCTGACGACTACCGCACGCGCCATCCGATCACCCTGTCGGAAGCCGAGCATTCGCTGGATATTCCGGTATCAGCAGGCGATAGCCGGCTGACCACGGCAATGGCGGATAATGTCCGTGGTTTCGCCCAGAATTACGCCTCGATGTCGACGGGAATCGTCAATATCCAGATGCCATCGGGATCAGCCAACTCGGCAGCGGCTTCAAAAATGGCGAGACAAATCCGCTCAGCGCTTTCCGGCGCTGGTGTGCCCTCTGGCAAGATCATGGAAACACGTTACGCTGCATCCCCGAATGGCGACGCTGCCCCCATCCGCCTGAGCTATGTGGCCGTTACCGCCATGACCGGGCAATGCGGCCAATGGCCCGAAGACCTTTCCGACAATACCTTTGCCAACAAGAACTGGTACAATTTCGGATGTGCCTCCCAGAGCAATCTCGCGGCACAGGTTGCCAACCCCATGGATCTGGTTGGCCCGCGTGGCATGAGTCCGATCGACGCGGAGCGCCGAGCAGTGGTGATTGACGCCTATCGCAGCGGCAAAAACACGGCGACGCCAAATTGACGCGGTTCCAACAATTGTCAGGGCAGGAAAGATGATGAGCGCTGTAGAATACCATATCAAGTCAAGCGGCGACGCGGAAGCCGAACAGTCGGCGCCGCGTGCCTCGGATATGGATCGCCTGCGGCCCCTGCCCCGCATATCCGTCCATGCCTTCTGCGTCAGCGAAAACATGCAGCGCGTGATGGATGCCTTGTCCAGTGACAGGCGGATGAGCAAGGTCAGCCTGCGGGTAACCAAGGGCGACATCAACGCGGCGGCGACGATGTTTTCCGCCTCACCAACGCCCAACCTCATCGTTCTTGAAACAGCAAGCTCACCGTCTTCTCTGCTGGATGATCTCGCTCCTCTGGCGGAGGTCTGCGACCCCACCACCCGTGTCATCATCGTTGGCCGGCACAACGACATAACGCTTTATCGCGATCTCATCCGCAACGGCATTTCCGAATATCTCGTCGCACCGATCAACATGGCCGATCTATTGGCCTCGATCGCGACGATCTTCGTTGATCCGGAAGCGGAGCCGCTCGGTCGCAACATCGCCTTTATCGGTGCCAAAGGCGGGGTGGGCTCGTCGACGATCGCGCATAATTGCGCCTTCGGCATCTCTACCCTCTTCTCCACCGAAACCATTCTGGCGGATATGGATCTTGCCTATGGCACGGCCAACATCGATTTCGATCAGGATCCCGCTCAGGGCATGGCGGAAGCGGTGTTTTCGCCGGAACGGCTGGACGAGGTGTTCCTCGACCGTCTGCTGACGAAATGTTCCGACCACCTCTCACTTTTGGCCGCACCCTCTCTCCTCGACAGGACCTATGATTTCGATCGTCAGGCGTTTCTGCCGATTCTTGAGGTCCTGCAGCGCAGTGCGCCCGTCGCCGTTCTCGACCTTCCCCATCAATGGTGTGACTGGACGCGGGCGGTGCTTGCGGAAGCCGACGAGGTGGTCATTACGGCGGTTCCGGATCTCGCAAACCTGCGCAATACGAAGAACCTGTTCGACGCGCTGATAAAACTGAGACCCAACGACAAGTTACCGCATCTCGTTCTCAATCAGGTCGGCATGCCGAAACGCCCGGAGATCGCCCCTGCGGATTTTCTCGACCCACTGGAAATCGAGCCGGTCGCCATCATTCCGTTCGACACCCAGCTGTTCGGAAATGCAGCCAACAGCGGACGCATGATCAGCGAGATGGACGAAAAATCCCAGATCGCGGAAACGTTCTCGCAAATTGCCCATACCATTACAGGCCGTACCATTCTGCGCAAAAACAAGCGCGGCGGTCTGGACAAGCTCAAGAATATTCTCAAGCGCAAATAGGCTCCCTTTCTGGGCCTTTAGACGGAAACGCCGATGTTCGGAAAACGCGGGCCAGAAGGCCCAGCCAGAACCATAAAGCCGGATTTTGTCGCGCCTGCCATACAGCAGGTGAAGGCAACACCTGAGCCGCGATCTCTGGCGATCGACACTTTGGAGCCCGGCCAATCGCCTGCAACGCGGCAGGCACAATCTCCCATGCAATCGCCGCAGAAAAAGCGTGCCCGCACGGAAGATTATTACAATACCAAGGGCCAGGTCTTTTCCGCGCTCATCGATACGATCGACCTTTCGCAGCTCGCCAAGCTCGACGCGGAGAGCGCACGCGAGGAAATTCGTGATATCGTCAACGACATCATCACGATCAAGAATTTCGCCATGTCCATCGCCGAGCAGGAAGAGCTGCTCGAAGACATTTGCAACGACGTTCTTGGTTATGGGCCGCTGGAGCCGCTTCTCGCACGCGATGATATTGCCGATATCATGGTCAACGGTTCCGGCCAGACCTTCATCGAAGTCGGCGGCAAGACCATCGAATCCGACATTCGGTTCCGTGACAATGGTCAATTGCTTTCCATCTGCCAGCGCATCGTCAGCCAGGTGGGCCGACGCGTGGACGAATCGAGCCCGATATGCGACGCCCGCTTACCCGATGGATCGCGTGTCAACGTCATCGCACCACCGCTCGCCATCGATGGTCCGGCGCTTACGATCCGAAAATTCAAGAAGGACAAGCTTACGCTAGACCAGCTGGTGCGTTTCGGCGCGATCACGCCTGAAGGCGCGACCCTGCTCAAGATCATCGGCCGCGTCCGCTGCAATGTCGTCATCTCTGGTGGTACCGGCTCGGGCAAGACCACGCTTCTCAATTGCCTGACGAGCTTTATCGACAAGGATGAACGTGTCATTACCTGTGAGGACACCGCCGAACTGCAACTGCAGCAACCGCATGTGGTGAGGCTGGAAACGCGCCCGCCGAATATCGAAGGTGAAGGTGAGATCACTATGCGTGATCTGATCAAGAACTGCCTTCGTATGCGGCCTGAACGTATCATCGTCGGCGAAGTGCGTGGACCGGAGGTTTTCGACCTTCTTCAGGCGATGAACACCGGCCACGACGGATCGATGGGAACGCTCCACGCCAATACGCCGCGGGAATGCCTCAGCCGTATCGAATCGATGATCGCCATGGGCGGGTTTACCCTGCCGGCAAAGACGGTACGCGAAATCATCTCGGGCTCTATCGATATCGTCATTCAGGCCCAGCGCCTTCGCGACGGCTCGCGCCGGATAACGCAGATCACCGAAGTGATCGGCATGGAAGGCGACGTCATCGTGACCCAGGATCTAATGCGATACGAAATTGACGGCGAAGACGCGCATGGCAAGCTGATCGGCAAGCATGTCTCCACGGGCATCAGCAAACCTCATTTCTGGGATCGCGCGCGCTACTATGGCGAGGAAAAACGCCTGGCCACCGCGCTCGACGAGATGGAAAAGACATCCTAGAGCAAGTCTTGTTTAAACGGAATCGTCTGACGTGCTCTAACTCTTTGTTTCTACGCATTTTCCGGACGGAAAACCACGACGCAATTTTACTGGAAATGCTCTAAGGAAGGCGACTGCCATGGACCCCACAATCCTGTTACTGGCCGCACTTGTCGCTATTTCGGCAGGGGCGCTTGCTTATGCCTTCCTCTTCCAGCAGATCGAGGTCGAGAAAAAGACCACTAGTCGCGTCAAGCGGGTCAAGGCCGCCGAAACGGATCACGCAAACATCAAGGCCGCGCGGGACCGGGTCCAGGAACTTGGCAAACGCCGCAAGTCCATGCAGGACAGCCTGCGGGAAATGGAAAAGAAACAAAGCGAAAAGGCGAAGAAAGCAAAGAATGTTGGTTTGCGCGAAAAGCTGGTTCAGGCGGGACTGCAACTCTCTGTCCGGCAGTTCCACCTTCTGAGCGCAGGCGCGGCTGCTTTCTCCGTCGTCATTGCGCTTCTTTATGGCCTGTCGTTGCTTATCGCTCTGCTCATAGGAGCCGTCGTGGCCTTGGGACTGCCGAGATGGGTATTGGGATTTATACTCAAGCGCCGGCAGAAAAAATTCCTCGAGGAATTCCCAAATGCGCTGGATGTCATGTGCCGGTCGATCAAATCCGGATTGCCGCTCAACGACGCCGTGCGACTGATCGCGTCGGACGGACAGGAACCGGTGAAGACGGAGTTCCAGCGCGTCGTCGATGCGCAGCAGGTCGGCATCGGCATTCCGCAGGGGATCGAGCGCATGATGCTGACCGTGCCGCTTTTCGAAGTGAGCTTCTTCAGCACCGTGATCAACATTCAGGCACAGGCGGGCGGTAACCTTTCGGAGGCTCTTTCCAACCTGTCGAAAGTTCTGCGCGAACGCAGGAAAATGCGTGCCAAAGTCAACGCGTTATCGATGGAGGCGAAGGCCTCGGCAGTTATTATTGGCGCGCTGCCTTTCATCGTCATGCTGCTGGTGCATTTCACCTCGCCCGACTATCTGTCGGTGCTCTTCACCGACATGCGTGGGCACATCATTCTGGGGGTGTCGGGATTGTGGATGCTGATCGGGATTTTCATCATGCGCCAAATGATCAATTTCGACATATGAGGGCACGACCATGACAGGAAGCCTCTTTTCCAGCCTGACGGACCCGCAAACGATTATTGCCATTCTCGTCACCCTTGCGGTTTTCGCGACCCTCTATACGCTCATCATGCCGCTCTTCGAGCGAAAAGACTTCGCCAAGCGCATGAAAGCCGTGTCATCGGAGCGCGATCTCATTCGCAGCCGCGAGCGTGAGCGCCTGGCCGCCGCCACCAGGGACGGGAAGGCCTCCCTGCGTGGCAATAATAATAAATCGGCGCGCCGCATCGTCGAAAAATTCAACCTTCAGGAAGCGCTTGCCGACAAGAACACGATGAACAAGCTGCGCGCTGCGGGTTTTCGTTCACAGAATGCGCTCAACACATTTCTTGCCGCCCGGTTCGTGCTGCCATTCGTTTTTCTGGCCCTTGCCTTTACCTGGGTTTTCGTTCTCGGAAACCTCGCCGATAAGGCTTTCGTCGTCCGGCTGATGGCAGTGCTCATTTTCGGTTATCTGGGTTTTTACGCACCCAATATCTATGTTTCCAACGCCATGAACAAGCGGCAGGCCTCGATCAGGCGCGCTTGGCCGGATGCGCTGGATCTGATGCTGATCTGCATCGAATCCGGTGTGTCCATGGAGGCCGCCATGCGTCGTGTTGCGGAAGAAATGGGTGAGCAGTCGCCCGAACTGGCGGAGGAAATGATGCTGACGACAGCGGAGCTTTCCTTCCTTCAGGACCGGCGCATCGCACTTGAGAATTTTGGCATGCGCACGCAGCTGGACGGCGTCAAAAGCGTGGTGCAAGCGCTTATCCAGGCGGAACGATACGGCACGCCATTGGCTCAGGCGTTGCGCGTTCTGGCCCAGGAAGGCCGCGACGAGCGGATGAACGAAGCCGAAAAGAAGGCCGCCGCCCTGCCGCCAAAGCTGACCGTGCCGATGATCATATTTTTCCTGCCGGTGCTCATCGCAGTCATTCTCGGACCAGCCGGCATTCGCGTCGCCGATACGTTCTGACACGATAAACGCGACCGCACTATAGGCGGTAGCGAGTGATGGGACGGAGCTGTGAATATTATCTGCGATCTGGTGTTGATGGACGTGCCTGAACCCGCATCAGCCTGCTGGCTTGTTGTCCTTCTTCGCCAGTTGCTGCCAGGAATTCTGCTGCGACAGCATTGCACGCAGATAACCGAGATTTGCCTGTGCCTGCTGTGGCGAAAGTTCCTGAACCGCGATGCGCTCAGCCTCGGCAAACCGTCCCTGAAGACCCACCACGAGCGCGAGGTTTTGGCGAACGCGGCTGTCGGCGCCCTGCTGGGCTATGGCCGATTGCAGATACGTCTCGGCGGTACGGGGATCGCTCGACAGGACATAGGACATGCCAAGGTTCGAGAGCACACTTGGATCGTTCGGTTTGAGATCGAGTGCCTGCCTGTATTTGGTGCGGGCCTCGTTCGACCTGCCAAGCTGGTCGAGCACGGCACCTTCGGCAGAATACAGCCGCCAGTCTGGACGATCAGGCGTCTGTGCTCTCTGGATGGTTGAAAGGGCCTGTTCGAGCTGGCCTGATGCTGCCTGCGCCTTGCCATAGGCGGCAAGCACCTCGCGGTCGGCCGGATTGGCGATGGCGATCTGCTGCATGACCGCGAGCGCCTGCGTGTTCTTGCCGGTCATCATCAGCACGTTGGCATAATTCATGCCGACGGACCTGTCCTTGGGGCTGCGTTCATAGGCCTTGCCGGCCGTCTCTTCCGCCTGCCGGAGCTGGTCCATGTTCATGTGGTCATAGGAGCGTGTGGTCGCAGGAATGGAGCCGGTGGACATGCGATCCGGCTTGTTGGTGCTCGCGCATCCGGAAACGGCGAAAACCAGCGCTGCGAGACATGCTCCCCGCAGTAAGCCTGTCCGACCTGTCTCGCTCAAAGAAAAAGCAGTCATGGCAGTGCTCCAGCCCAAGAATTATCGATCTTGCGCCCGACATACGACAGACTCACATGACGCAACTTTCGCTTAAGCAATAATCTGTTAACCCTAACAGAGCGTTAATCGCACCGATTCTCGACAGTTACGAAAGCAGACCATGGCGCCCTATCAGTTCATCGAACGCCCGACACCTTTCAGCTCCAAGGCTGGCAGCACCCTGCCGGTTTTCGCCGTGACGCCAGCCCATATCGAACAGGGTGCCATCGATCCTGTTGCTCTGGACTGGGCGAAAAAAGCGGGTTTCAAGGCCGAAGCAGGCGCCGTATTGCTTGTTCCCTCTTCCGATGGTTCGCTGGGTGGCGTTCTTCTCGGCCTTGGCGGCAATCCCTCCGAAATCCCGTTCATAACCGGAAAACTGGCCCGCGAGCTGCCCGAAGGCGAGTGGCATATTGAAACCGCGCCATTGACGGCCAATCGGCTGGCTCTCGGTTTCGGCCTCGGCAGCTACCGCTTCGACAAATACAAGACAACCAAAACCAGCGGGGCCAAGCTTCTCATTCCGCAGGATGCCGAAGATGGCGAGATCAAGCGCGTTCTGGCCGGCGTCTTCCTCGCCCGCGATCTCATCAATGTTCCGGCCAACGATATGGGACCGGACGAGCTTGAGATCGCCTTCCGCAGCCTTGCCGCACACTACAAGGCAAAGGTGGGCGTCATTACCGGCGACGATCTGCTGAAGGAAAACTTCCCACTCATCCACGCCGTCGGCCGCGCCAGCGAAAGCGCACCGCGCCTTCTGGAAATGAACTGGGGCAAGAAGGGAAATCCCCGCCTGACCCTCGTTGGCAAGGGTGTCTGCTTCGATACTGGTGGTCTCGATATCAAGCCAGCCGCCTCCATGGCGCTGATGAAGAAGGACATGGGTGGTGCGGCCAATGTTCTCGGTCTCGCGCTGATGATCATGGACGCGAAACTGCCGGTCAATCTTCGCGTCCTCGTGCCCGCCGTCGAAAACTCCATTTCCGCCAACGCCTTCCGTCCCGGTGACATCTACAGGAGCCGCAAGGGCCTGACGGTACAGATCGACAATACGGATGCGGAAGGCCGTCTCGTTCTGGCCGATGCGCTGGCCTATGCAGACGAGGATGCGCCGGACCTGATGATTGACATGGCAACGCTCACGGGTGCCGCCCGCGTTGCTCTCGGCCCGGATCTGCCGCCCTTCTATACCGATGACGACGATCTGGCCCACGATATTGCGGAAGCCAGCATCGATACCGACGATCCCCTTTGGCGCATGCCACTCTACATGGGGTACGACAAGGATATCCGCTCACGCGCGGCCGATATCACCAACGCGCCATCAGGCGGCATGGCAGGATCGATCACCGCCGCCCTGTTCCTGAAGCGTTTCGTCACCAATACGAAAAAATGGGCACATTTCGATATTTACGGCTGGTCCTTGAGCGAAAGGCACCATTCATCGATCGGCGGCGAGGCTCAAGGTATCAGAGCACTCTTCCATTACATCACACACCAGTTTGCGAAGTAAGTCGGTACCACGGTTGATCTGACTGGCCCACGGGCGCTTCGTTAAGAGGAGCGCCCGGCCTTAATCAAACCAGAACCTTCTGTTCCTTGAGATCTTCCTCACCAAAGAACTTCAGATAACGCTCCACCTCGGATCGTTCGCCTGTCGCTTTTTGCGGATTATCGGAGAGTTTCACGGCTGGCCGACCATTGGCGTCGCTGACCTTGCAGACAATGGAAATCGGCTTCAAGCTGGCGATGGTCTTCGGCGCGCAACCGGCGAAATCATTGGTCAGATTGGTGCCCCAGCCGAAGCTCATGCGCACCCGGCCTTCGAAATGCCTGTATGTATCGACGATGGCATCGACATCGAGACCATCTGAGAAAATCAGCATCTTCTTGCGGGGGTCACGGCCCATCTTCTGCCACCACTCGATGATCTTTTCCCCGCCTTCGATCGGCGGCGCGCTGTCGGGACGGAAGCCCGTCCAGTCCGCCACCCATTCCGGCGCGTTGCGCAGAAAGGCCGCCGTGCCAAAAGCATCGGGCAGCACGATCAGCAGGTTGCCGCCGTAAAGCCGGTTCCAGTCCTTCAGAACCTGATAGGGTGCTGCGGCCAATTCCTCGTTGGTCTGCGCCAGCGCCGCAACCACCATCGGCAATTCATGCGCATTGGTGCCGACCGCCTCAAGGTCGGAATCCATGGCGAGAAGGACATTGCTCGTGCCGGTGAAGGCAGGGCCGATGCCTTCCTTCAACGCCTCGACGCACCAGCGCTGCCACAGAAAACTGTGGCGGCGACGGGTGCCGAAATCGGAAATTCGCAGGCCCGGCAGTTCCCGCAACCGTTCGACCTTTTCCCACATCTTGGCCTTTGCGCGGGCGTAGAGAACATCCAGCGTGAAATAACCAAGCGAGCGCATTGCGCTGCGCGAGCGTAGCTCATTGATGATCGCCAGTGCCGGGATTTCCCAGAGTGTCGTATCCATCCAGCGGCCGTGGAAATTCAGCTCATATTGCCCGTCGCGCTTGAAAAGCTCGTATTCGGGCAGTTGGTAGCTCGAAAGCCAGGAGAGGAATTCAGGCTCGAAGATTTGCGAGCGGCCGTAGAAGGTGTTACCCGCAAGCCAGATGTTTTCCTTCTTGGAGAGGCGCAGGGTACGCGCGTGATCGAGCTGCTCGCGCAGTTCCATCTCGTCGATCTCTTCCGCCAGCCGCACCGTCTTCGTGCGGTTGATGAGCGAAAACGTCGCGTCGACTTCCGGATAGAGTTTCCAGATCATCTGCAACATCAGCAGCTTGTAGAAATCCGTATCGATCAGGCTGCGGACGATCGGATCGAGTTTCCAGGTGTGATTGTGGACACGGGTTGCTATATCGGTCTTCGTCATGCTTGCATTCCCCAGCATCGGCCCAGAACATCGGCAGGGCCGACGTCACCCCGCACCTCGGCAGGTATTATCAACCTGTCATGTCAAAGATTTATCTGAAAAAGCAACAACAAGTCCAGAGTGCGGGCGGCGCAAACGCCGCTTTAAGTCATATTACTTCAGAAGGTCGGGTCGACAGGATTGATGCCGGGATACCAGTCCTTGGAGATGGGATTTCTGCCACCGAAGCTGGAGATGCCGTTCTCATCGGTGCAGCGATAGCCTTGAACCGGCAGACCGCGACTACCGAAAACATCCCGGTATGGGCCGCGGGCATATCCAGTTACACCAAGTTCGCTATGGCAATTGTAACGCACCTTGGGCTGTAGCGTTCGCGGGTCTTTGACACCCGGCAGGTTCGCATAGGCATCTGGAGCCGGAGCAAAACCATTCTGAAAAACGGTCTGCGCCTGCGCGGAAGCGCTCATTAACACCGCTGCCAGGATCGCTGCCAATCGTGTTGCCATTTTTGTGTTCATCGATGCCGGTCCCGTACCATCATTCAACCGATGTAGGCTTTCGGCTGTGGTCGCACAAAGGGCGAGGCAGGCACAATTTCGTGAAGCCGCCGCCTCAGCCTTCCAGACGCCGGAAAGCCGTCGGCTTTTCGTAAAGCCAGCCGATGCGCTCGATGGCCTCATTGAGATTTTCGCGTGCAACATTCATCGTGTGGCCATTGGCATGCAGCAGCGTCTCTTCGTTTTCCATTAGCCCGACATGGCCCTTCCAGAAAACCAGATCGCCGCGGCGCAATTCATCGCGTTCTATTTCCACGCCGAGCGATTTAACCTGCATGTCGGTATCGCGCAGAACCCGTCGGCCCGTCATCGCCATGGACAATTGCA
Source organism: Agrobacterium sp. SORGH_AS_0745 (assembly GCF_030818995.1). Lineage (NCBI taxonomy): Bacteria > Pseudomonadati > Pseudomonadota > Alphaproteobacteria > Hyphomicrobiales > Rhizobiaceae > Agrobacterium > Agrobacterium sp. SORGH_AS_0745. The sequence continues at coordinate 926,096 of NZ_JAUTBI010000003.1, read as the reverse complement.
CGAGGCCCGAGCAATCGATGCCAAAGCCGGAGCGGCCGCCCCAGAGATAAGGTGTCTCGATAAAGCGCAAGGCCACCGCAACATAGTCCTCTTCGAGAGCGGCATCGACTGGTCGGCAATGGGCGGCGATTATGCCCTCGCCTCTTTCGGTCAGCAGATAGCGGGTGCCGCGTGTCTCGGCCTCACCAACGATCCGGACCATGCTGCCCATGGAAATGGCTGCGACCGGCGGTTTGCGCAATTCGGCGGAAGGATAGAGGAAGGTGCGTGGCGCAACCACCTGGTGGGTAACGGCAACGACATCGCCGATTGCCGTCTCCGGCACGTAACCGGCATAACCATCCGCATCCGCCTGCACCCAGGCCCAGCCATTCGCCCGGTCGAAAATGCGCACGGTTTCACCAAACAGCAGCTCCGTATCGATGCCGGCGGCAAGGTCAGGCGTTGGCCGCAGGCCAATAACCGGCACCGCGATCTGGGCGGGCGAACCGCTGACGAAACGCTCGGCCTGAACCACGCCTTGCAGTTTCTCATCGGCCAGATCGGAGCGGAAGACATTCAGGCGGCGGTCGAGCATCATGGTTTCACATCCAGAGGTTAGATCTTGCGTGCCTGATCAATAATCAGATCGCCGAATTTTTCCAGATAGAGCGCACCTGCCACGGTGCGTTTTATCACGACATTGCGCTTGTCCCGTTCGTCCCGCACCCTGTCAACCAGCCCGAGCGCCCCCAGACTGTCGAGTGCGCGGGTGATGACCGGTTTGGTCACGCCCAGCAAGGCGGCGAGGCCCCGGACGGTATGTGGCGGCGGCACGAGGTATATCTGCAGCAGGATTGTAGTCTGGCGCAAGGTCAAATCCGGCGCATCGGCCGTGACCTGCGCAGCAGATACGCGATGCCAAAGCCCCAAGGCCTCCGTAGGCGAAAGTTCTGCAGGCAAACCGGTAACCTTCCAGTCGTTATCCCACCGTTTTCATTCAACGGAGCGGAAAACTCAAGAAGCATACCGCACAAACAGAACCGCCGCGCCTTCGCAGATCATAAAAGATCGCGCGGCGCGGCGGTGTTGTTTAAACCCGTTTTTCGGGCCTCTAATGTCCCCTCTGGACTTGCAAGATGAGATGCAGGAAGCGTGCCAGTTTTACTGCAGCGCACAAATACGAGCAAAAACAGGTGCTTGGGGTATAACTTCGATGTTATGTTCAAATTTTCCGCAAGGCGGAAATAGCAACAAAAACAGGCAATCAGCAATTCAGTGCTTAAAAACTGCCTTCCGCCGTAATAGCGGAAGGCTGGGATCGGGATGGATCAGATTTCCGCACCACGTGCGGCATCGGTCGCATCTGCATTGTGCCGCCGGTTATGTCGGATCGACGACCAGAGCGAAATGCCGATCAGGGTCGCGCCACCAAGGCCGGTGATGACCTCCGGAATGTGGAACATCGTCTGCACGTACATGATGACGGACAGGATGAGGATCGCGTAGAAAGCGCCGTGTTCCAGATAGCGGTATTCGGCGAGCGTTCCCTTTTCCACCAGCATGATCGTCATCGAGCGCACGTACATGGCGCCGATACCGAGGCCGATGGCGATGATGAACAGGTTCTGCGTCAGCGCAAAAGCACCGATGACGCCATCGAAGGAGAAGCTTGCATCGAGCACCTCGAGATAGAGAAACGCACCGAAGCCGCCTTTTGCAGCGCCTTCGAGCACTTCCTGGCTACGATCGAGAATACCGCCGACGACTTCCACCAGCAGGAAGGTCAAAAGACCCCAGATTGCCGCATGGAAAAAGGTGTTGGCCGCAACCGGACCAAGCTCCGGATTGTCGCTGGCGCCGATGATACGAGAGAAGGCCAGCATGACGACCAGCACGAAGGCGATCTCGATACCCTTGACGGAGGAATAGACCGCAGCCTTTTCCTCGATCCAGCGCACCCAGTGCACGTCCTTTTCGTGGTTGAAGAAGAAGTTGAGACCGACCATCATCAGGAAGGTACCGCCGAAAGCAGCGATTGGCAGATGGGCGTCACGCATGATTTCTGCATAACGTTCCGGCTGCGTGGCCGCCATGACGAGCGCCGTCCAGGGGCCGACATTGGCGGCAACGACCACGATCAGCAGCGGGAAGACGATACGCATGCCGAAAACGGCTATCAGAATACCCCAGGTCAGGAAGCGATGCTGCCAGACTGGCGTCATCTCTTTCAGCTTGTTGGCGTTGACGATGGCGTTGTCGAAGGAAAGCGAAATTTCCAGCACGGCAAGCACCGCACAAATGAAGAAGATCGTCGCTGTTCCACTGACAGTTCCGGTCATTTCCCAGCCGAGATAGCCGCCAAGGATCAGACCGACGATGGTGACGATAAAAGCCCACTTGAAGTAGGAAAGTGTGGTTTTCTGGGCGGCGCTCATGTCCGGTTACCTCCGGTAACGAGAGCGATTGCGGAACGACGCAGGACGTCGGGCCGCACGCAGAAAGCACGCGCGCGAAGCACATTCAGGTTTTTCATAGTTTTTAATCCGCCGGCCAATTTTTGCAGGCGGTACCGACATCACGAGAGCGCCGTAAAACTCTCGCCAGAGGGGCCCGGCACCTTTGTTTCCTCTGCCCTTGCGAGACATATGATCGCAGGACCTTCTCTTACTCCTCGAAGATCACCTCTTCGTCAAGTCCCGTGATGATTTCGGCGGCAACATCACGGGTAAACAGAGGAAATGTCTAGTCCGCAGCCAGTATATCCAGCTTTTCGCGACCGCGTTTGAGCGTATTTTCACGGAAGAAAATATAAAGGCCGGAAAGAACGATCAGGCCCGCACCGACGACGATACTGGTCTGCGGCACATCACCAAAGAACAGCCAGCCAAAGACCACCGCCCAGAGCAGCAATGTGTATTGCAGCGGCGCGACGGTCGCGGCATCCGCGAGCTTCAGAGCGCGGTTGACCAGCACATGCGCTGCCATGGCGACCACGCCGAGCAGGCCGAGGAAAGCGAGATCGAAACCGGACTGGACCGGCAACCAGCCAGACGGCGTGACGAACACCGCAACGAGGCCCGCAAGCCCCGCACCGATGATCTGCCAGAAAGCGAGCACCGTATCGGGCGTGTTGCGCAGCTGGCGTCCGGACAACATCATGAAGGCGAAGGCGGCGCTGCCGAGGATGGAAAACAGTGCGGCCGAGGTGAGGCTTGCCGAGCTTGGCTGCAAGGCAATGAGAACACCGACGAAACCAATGGCGATGGCCGTCCAGCGACGCCAGCCGACCTTTTCTCCCAGGAGAAACGGCGATAGAGCCGCCACATAAATGGGGGCGGCGAGCCAGTAGGTCATCACGTCTGCCAGCGGCAGGGCAGCGACTGCGAAATAGAAACAGAAAAGCTCGGCGGTGGAGAAGAATACGCGCGCCACCTGAAGAGACGGTCGCTCGATTTTCATGAGGCCGGAAAGACCGCCTTTCCACACGATCGGAACCAGGATGACAAGGGCAGCGACGCTGCGGATGAGGATCACCTGCCCCTGGCTGTAGGTCGAAACCAGCCATTTTCCCATAGCGTCGTTCAACGCGAAAAGCAGCATTCCAAGCAGCATGACGGCCACGCCGAGGCCAGTCGGCGAAAGCTTTCGTAATATATTCGGCATGTCAGGTTCCGTTCTCTCCCAATGGCTGCATTGGTCGTTCAGCCAGCCCTCGTTTGTCAAGCCCGAAGCGGGAGGAGTCGCGTATTAATAGTACTAATAAATCGGCAATTTCGATGTCACGCGAACATGCGCTTCTCTTCGGCAACGAGTTCCTGGAGAAAATCGACCACCGTGCGCACGCGGACCAACTGACGGGCGGATTCGTGATAGGCCGTCCAATAGGACCGACTTATGCTCATATGCGGCATGATCCGCAGAAGTTCGGGATATTGTCCGGCAATGTAATTGTGCAGGATGCCGATACCGGCGCCCGAGCGCACCGCCTCGGTCTGACCGGTGGCGCTGGATATTTCAAAGGCGGCGTCCCAGTCGCGCATGATCTCGCCGGTATAGTTCAGAGAAGGCGAGAAGATCAGATCCTCGACGTAGCCGATGCGCCGATGGCGCTTGAGTGTTTCCACATCCGCCGGCGTTCCATATTCGGAGAGATAGGACTTCGATGCGTAGAGCCCCAGCGAATAGTCGGTGAGCTTGGAAAACATCAGCCTACCCTGTTCCGGCCGCTCGATGGTGATGGCGATATCGGCCTCTCGCTGCGACAGGGAAAAGGAGCGCGGCACCGGCACGAGCTGGATTTTCAGGTCGGGATAACGCGCGGTCAGCCGGCCAAGCCGTGGCGCAAGAAAAGAAACCCCGAGACCATCGGGCGCGCCGATGCGCACCGTTCCCGCCACTGCCGTATCGACACGACCGAGATTTGCCTGCGCATTCAGCATTTCGGTTTCCATGCGCTCGGCGGCGCCCAAAAACAGCTGACCTTCTTCGGTCAGTTCGCAACCGTTCGTCCGGCGGATAAATAATTGGGTCTTCAGTGCCTGCTCCAGCGACGTCAATCGTCGCGAAAGCGTTGCGTGGTTGAGGCCGAGCCGTTTCGATGCGGCAAGGATCTGCCCGGAGCGGGCAACGGCGAGGAAGATGCGGACGTCATCCCAATTCATGGTTTGCTGCGCAGCATTATGGGTTCGACGTCAAGCAAGGTCAGCGACGTCACCATTCCTGCCACACCCTCTTTGTATTTCAGAAAATGCGGCGTTTGCAGATGCGCTTCATATGCCGCCCGGTCCGCGTAGACTTCGAGGATGCGAATCTTTTCCGGGCTGCCTTTAATTGCCACCGCATTTAATGCAAGCACACCAATTTCCAGGCTAACCGAAGCTTCGATCTCTTCTGCAAGCAGTCTGCGATAGGCATCCAGCTGGGTTGGATCGATTTCGATTTCAGCCATCCGCACGACCGGTTCATCGCTCATCAAGCTTCTGACCTTCTGTTGACCGGCGAACGTGTGGGTGTCGGAAATCCGACGCTACCCTCAAAATGCTCGCCTTGCTTCAATTTACGCACAACGGTTTCTTATCTGAGTTCATTGATTTGTACAAATTCAAGTGCAATGCTGCACCCATCAAAAAATCGCGGAGGAAAGCCCCATGAGGGAAATCGGTCATTTCATCAACGGCAAGCATGTGTCCGGCACAAGTGGCCGCACATCTAACGTCTACAACCCGGCAACCGGCGAAGTGCAGGCGACTGTCGCGCTTGCCAGCGACGCCGAGCTGCGCGCTGCCGTGGAAAGCGCAAAAGCGGCACAGCCGAAGTGGGCCGCCACCAACCCGCAGCGCCGCGCCCGCGTTTTCTTCAAGTTCGTCGAACTTCTGAACCGCGACATGAATGAGCTGGCGGTGCTGCTCTCCAGCGAGCACGGAAAGACCGTCGAAGATTCCAAGGGCGATATCGTGCGCGGCCTCGAAGTCTGCGAATTCGTCTGCGGCATTCCGCATCTGCAGAAGGGTGAGTTCACCGAGGGCGCAGGTCCCGCCATTGACATGTATTCAATCCGCCAGCCGGTCGGCATCGGTGCGGGCATCACGCCGTTCAACTTTCCCGGCATGATCCCAATGTGGATGTTTGCGCCGGCAATCGCCTGCGGCAACGCCTTTATCCTCAAGCCTTCCGAGCGCGATCCGTCCCTGCCGATCCGCCTTGCCGAACTGATGATCGAGGCAGGTCTTCCGGCCGGCATCCTCAACGTCGTCAATGGTGACAAGGGCGCTGTCGACGCCATCCTGACGGATCCGGATATCGGCGCGGTTTCCTTCGTCGGCTCGACGCCGATTGCCCGCTACGTCTACGGTACTGCCGCCATGAACGGCAAGCGCGCACAGTGCTTCGGCGGCGCGAAGAACCACATGATCATCATGCCTGATGCCGATCTCGATCAGGCCGTGAACGCCTTGATGGGCGCCGGTTACGGTTCGGCCGGCGAGCGCTGCATGGCGGTGTCGGTTGCGGTTCCGGTTGGCGAAGAAACGGCCAACCGTCTCGTTGAAAAGCTCATCCCGCAGATCGAAGCACTAAAGATCGGCCCCTACACCGACGACAAGGCCGATATGGGCCCGCTCGTTACCAAGGAAGCGCAAACGCGCGTCAAGGGTCTGATCGACAGCGGTGTCGAGCAGGGCGCGAAACTGCTGGTCGATGGCCGCGACTTCAAGCTCCAGGGTTATGAAGACGGCTATTTCGTCGGTGGCTGCCTGTTCGACCACGTCACCCCTGACATGGACATCTACAAGACGGAAATCTTCGGACCTGTTCTCTCCGTCGTTCGCGCCAAGAACTACGAAGACGCGCTGGAACTGCCGATGAAGCATGAATATGGCAACGGTGTTGCGATCTACACCCGTGACGGCGATGCTGCGCGTGACTTCGCCAGCCGCATCAATATCGGCATGATCGGCATCAACGTTCCGATCCCTGTTCCGCTCGCCTACCACTCCTTCGGCGGCTGGAAGGCCTCGAGCTTCGGCGATCTCAACCAGCACGGAACGGATTCGATCAAGTTCTGGACGAAGACCAAGACGATCACCTCGCGCTGGCCGTCCGGCATCAAATCGGGTGCCGAATTCGTCATGCCGACGATGAAGTAAGCAATGCGTCTCTAAACAATCAACCGGCGGGCGATTGACCCGCCGGTATCCTAACCGGTCACAGGTGTGCAAACGGCGTCAATTGGTCGGGCCGTCGTTGAAACCCACTTCGTCCACCAGCTCGGATGCCTGTTTGCGGTGGGCGGCAATATCCGTCAGTGGCAGCTTGTCCGGATTGATGGGGCCGAAGCCCTTCACGACATCGGAAGGCTCCGCGCCGGGCAGCACCGGGTATTCGAAGACCTGCTTGGCATAGATTTCCTGCGCCTCGCGCGATGCCAGGAATTCCATCAGCTTCAGCGCATTGTCCTTGTTGGGTGCGTATTTGGTCAGCGCCATGCCGGAAATATTCACATGCGTTCCGCGATCGCCCGCATTGGGAAAGATCACCCGCACCGATCCCGCCCAGACCTTTTCCTCCGGCTCGCGGTCGTTGGTCAGCATCAGGCCGACATAATAGGTATTGCCGAGCGCGATATCGCATTCGCCGGAAAAGATCGATTTGGCCTGGCTGCGGTCTGTTCCATCAGGCTTGCGGGCAAGATTGTTCTTAAGGCCGGTCAGCCATGTCCGGGTATAATCGACGCCATGATGGGCGATCATCGAGGCGATCAGCGCGATATTGTAGGAATGCTGGCCGTCGCGAATGCAGACCTTGCCCTTCCATTTCGGATCGGCAAGCTCTTCATAGGTGATGTCTTTCTGGGTGACCCGCTCCTTTGAGGCATATACCACGCGGCCACGCGTCGTCAGGCCGAACCATTCGCCTTGCGGATCGCGCAGATTGGCCGGGATATCCTTTTCAATGACGGGATCGTTCAGCACCGGCTGTGTGACACCGCCTTCTTTTGCCTCGACAAGCCGGGCGATATCGACCGTCAACAGCACGTCGGCCGGCGAATTGACGCCTTCTGCCTGAATGCGCTCCACCAGACCCTTGTCGAGGAAGAGAACGTTGGCCTCTATGCCCGTTTCTTTCGTGAAGGCATCGAGCAGCGGCTGGATCAACTCGGGCTGCCGGTAGGAATAGACGTTCACCTCGCCGTCCGCAAAAGCAGCGGGCGCGGCCCAGAGGATCGTCAGACCCGAAAAAACGGCAGCGGAAAAACACGATTTCAAGCTTGCCATTAAGAATGCCTCCATTACATTCAGATTCTTGACTTGTTTGTTCATGAATCATCAAAGCGGTCAACAAGGCTGTCCGAGAAATATCGGATGGCTGCCAGTTTTTTCAGTTTCTGGAATTGTTCTAAACTGAAAAAGAGACTATATAACTCCACATTGAGAGTTAGGAGACCAGCATGCGTTTGACCAAACAGACCAACTATGCCGTTCGCATGTTGATGTATTGCGCCGCAAATGAAGGCAAGTTGAGCCGCATTCCGGAGATCGCCAGGGCTTATGGCGTATCTGAGCTGTTCCTTTTCAAAATTCTGCAGCCGCTCAACAAGGCCGGTCTGGTGGAAACCGTGCGCGGCCGTAACGGCGGCGTGCGTCTTGGTAAACCCGCTGAGAAAATCAGCCTGTTTGACGTGGTGAAGGTGACCGAAGACAGTTTTGCCATGGCGGAATGCTTCGAGGATGGTGCTGTCGAATGTCCGCTTGTGGATAGCTGCGGCCTCAACTCGGCGCTTCGCAAGGCGCTCAATGCATTCTTCGATGTGCTGGCGGAATATTCCATCGACGATCTCGTCAAGGCGCGGCCGCAGATCAACTTCCTGCTCGGCATCGACACGGAAATGCCGAAGATCGCCGCCTTGCCGGCCGCCTGATCATCCCATTGCCCAAGCAACAATTGCGCTAGCCCGTGTCCGCCGGTCACGGGCTTTTCTTTTATAGAATACTTCGGAAATGCAATATTTTTGGTCGAGCGTGTTGACGCCAGGAGACGAAGCGGCGCATTTGGTCGCGAGCTTTTTTGAAGCAATCAGCCAGCGTCGCAATGATCATCAAGCCTGAATTCCATACATTTGCACTTACCGCGCTCGTCGGCAGCATGGGTGCGCTGCTTGCCAGTCTCCTTAACGTTCCAGCGCCGTTTCTGTCCGGTCCGGCGCTCGCCGTGACGATTACGGGACTGGCGGGCGTGAAGCTTGGGATTCCCGCCTTCATCCGCAATGCCTGTTTCGTTGTGGTCGGCATTTCGATGGGAACGAGCGTAACGCCGTCGGTGATCGATGCCGCGAAGACATGGCCACTGAGCTTCGTCATCGTGCTCGTTGCAGTCGTCATCATGCTGTATGTCGCCTATTGGATCCTGCATTACGGCTTCGGATACGACAGGACGACGGCAATGCTGGGCGCTTCGCCCGGGCACCTCAGCTATATCATCAGCCTCGGCGCCGAGACGAAAAGCGACCTTGCGACCGTCAGCATCGTGCAAAGCGTGCGGGTGCTGGCGCTGACGCTTTCCGTGCCGCTGATTGTTGAATATTTCGATCTCGTCAGCACGGAACCGCTCATCGCCAATCCACCGATGGGCCTGTTCACACTGGCCCTGACCATTGGCGCGTCGCTTGCGATGGGATGGCTGTTCCTTCGCTGGAGATTTCCCGCAGCCCTGCTGCTGGGCGGCGTCGCGGTTTCCATCGGCACCCATATTACCGGCCTTACCGAGGGCGGCGTTCCGAGCTGGCTCAGCCTGCCGGTCTATGTGCTGATCGGCTGTCTCATCGGCACGCGCTTTTCGAATGTGTCGCTGATGGATGTGCGAAAAGGCTTTCTGGCAGGTTTCGTCGTCACCATCGCCGTGATGGTGATCGCCGGAAGTATCGCCTGGATGATTTCCAACATTACAGGCGTTCCGCTCAATGCGGTGATGATCGCCTATTCGCCGGGCGGGCTTGAAACCATGGCGGCGATGGCCGTGATGATGCATGCCGATACCGCCTATGTCGGGTCACATCACGTCTTACGGCTCCTGTTCCTGTCGGTTCTCATGCCGCTGGTCATGGGCAAGGATGCACGCAAGCGGGACGGCGAAATCTAAGCCGGGCCAGCGCCCTCGCCATTCAGGTAAAAAACGCCAATGGCGTTGCAACCATTTGTTCCTCTGGCCGTTCATGTTTCTCCGCAATTGCGGCGGCGATTTTTCGCGTGTTCGACAGGCTGACCCACCGGAGGACTATTCATGAACCGCTTGATGATGTTGACAGGCGCCGGATTTGCGCTTGCCCTTTCTGTTTCCTTCGCTCAGGCGCAGGTGGTGGTGTCGTCTAAGATCGACACGGAGGGTGGCGTTCTCGGCAACATCATCCTTGCCGTGCTGAACAAGAACAATATCGAGACGACGGATCGCATCCAGCTCGGCGCTACCCCGGTCGTCAGAAAAGCGATCACGGCTGGCGAGATCGACATTTATCCGGAATACACAGGCAACGCCGCCTTCTTCTTCTCCAAGGCGGACGACCCGCTCTGGAAAGATGCCGCCAAGGCTTACCAGGAAGCCAAGACACTCGACTATGACGCCAACAAGATCGTCTGGCTGACACCATCGCCCGCAAACAACACCTGGGCGATCGCGCTGCGCAAGGATGTTGCCGACAAGAACAATCTGAAGACGCTTTCAGATTTCGGCAAATACATTGCCGGTGGCGGTGAGGTGGTTCTTGCCGCCTCCTCGGAATTCGTCAATTCCGCAGCCGCCCTGCCGGCATTTCAGACCACCTACGGCTTTACCATGAAGCCGGATCAGTTGATCACGCTTTCCGGTGGCGACACGGCTGCCACTATCGCTGCCGCCGCAAACCAGACGAACAATGCCAATGCTGCCATGGTCTATGGCACCGATGGTGGCATAGCGCCGTCCGGCCTTGTCGTGCTTGAGGACGACAAGCATGTGCAGCCCGTCTACCAGCCCGCGCCGATCATTCGCGAGGAAGTTCTGAAAAAGAACCCCAATATCGAGACATTGCTGAAACCTGTTTTCGAAAAGCTGGATCTGGCAACCTTGCAGGAGCTGAACGCCCGCGTGCAGGTGGGGGGCGAACAGGCCAAGGCAGTTGCGACCGACTTCCTGACGAAGAACGGTTTCCTCAAGTAATTGCCAGAGAACCGTTGGGGCGGGATATCGGAAACCATGTGAGGTTTTCACCATCCCGTCCGAACCTATGATCCGGGGGAGCGGAATTTGACGAAATGGCCTGACAAGGTAGGCGTGCTGATTTCGTGCCTGCTTCTCTACGCGCTTGCAGCGTCCCCCTTCATGACATTCCGAGCTAACCGGATCATTCAGGGTGAAACGCGAACGATCTTCGAAGCGCTTCCGGTTGCTGCTGCTACCCTCCTTGTCGCCATCATTGTTGTCGCCGCCTTCATCGCCTTTTTCCGGTTTCCGGCGCGCCTGAAACTCGCCGCTGCGCTGGTCGGTCTCGCGGCATTGGCGATCTTCGTCGGGCAGGCGGCGTCTGCGCTGACACCTGAGGGCAACAGTTTTGCCCGCGTTTCGCCCGCCAGCGGTTTCTGGTTGATGTTTGCAGGGCTTGCATTGCTTGCCGCCGATTGCATTGCACGTCTCCAGCCGAAACCCACTTTGCGGATTTTGCTGTTGCTGGTGGCAACCGGGACGCTTGCGGCGGTCCTGACAAGCGGCCTCTGGGACGATCTCTCCATCATCAAGGAATATACCGGCCGGGCAGATATCTTCTGGACCGAAGCACTGCGGCATGTGGAACTTGCCATCGGGTCGCTGGTTGCAGCCACCCTCGCCGGTATCCCGCTCGGCATTCTCTGTTACAAGGTCGAGCGTTTGCGCTCCGGTCTACTGAACGCTCTCAATATCGTCCAGACCATTCCCTCCATCGCGCTTTTCGGCCTTTTGATCGCGCCGCTCGGATGGATGGCAGCCAATGTGCCGGGTGCGGCGAAGATCGGCATCGCCGGCATCGGCATGGCGCCGGCCTTCGTGGCGCTATTTCTCTATTCGCTGCTGCCCGTTGTCTCCAATACGGTGGTCGGCCTGTCCGGCGTTTCGCAGGCAGTGCGGGAAGCCGCGCGCGGGCTTGGCATGACGCCACTGCAAAGGCTGCTGCGGGTGGAGTTTCCACTCGGCATGCCCGTCATCCTCACCGGCATCCGTATCGTGCTGGTGCAGAATATCGGTCTTGCGACCATCGCAGCGCTGATCGGCGGCGGTGGATTTGGCGTTTTCGTGTTTCAGGGCATAGGGCAGACCGCGATGGACCTCGTACTGCTCGGCACCGTGCCGACCGTTCTGCTCGGCTTCGCCGCCGCGATTACGCTCGACGCCCTTATCGACAGCAATCTCTTCAGCGCAGGCGGAAGGCAAAAGACATGATCGAGATCGACACCATCACGAAACGATATGGCGATACGGTCGTGGTCGACCAGGTCTCCCTGACTGTGGCGCCGCGCACCGTCACCGTCATCGTCGGCACTTCCGGGTCGGGAAAAACCACGCTGCTGCGCATGATAAACCGGCTGGTGGAGCCGACCTCCGGCACTATCCGCATCGACGGAGACGATGTGAGCACCATGCCGGGCTACAAGCTGCGCCGTCAGATCGGCTATGCCATTCAGGGCCATGGGTTGTTTCCGCATCGCACCGTGGCGGAGAATATCGCGACGGTTCCGCAGCTCATCGGCTGGGACCGCAAGCGAATCGATGCGAAAATAGACGCGCTGATGCAGCTCTTCCAGCTGGATCCGGCGCTTTATGCCAACCGCTTTCCGCATGAGCTTTCAGGCGGCCAGCAACAGCGTGTCGGCGTGGCGCGCGCGCTTGCAGCAGAACCGAACATTCTTCTGATGGACGAACCTTTCGGTGCACTGGACCCGGTTATCCGCGCCAAGGCCCAGAACGATCTTCTCGATATCCAGAAGAAGCTCGGTGTCACCATCGTTCTTGTCACGCATGATATGGACGAGGCCTTTCACCTGGCAGATCGTATTGCCGTCATGGACAAGGGCCGTATCGTTCAGGACTGCCCGCCGGCCGAGCTGGTGCTAAAACCGGCAACGAATTTCGTCCGCACCATGATCGGCGAAAACGAGCGCGCCCTGAAACTGCTATCCGTCCTGTCGGTTGCAGACGTCGTGGAGCCGGGAAGCGCCGAAGGCGAACCTTTGAATGAACATACCAGCCAGCGCGACGCCCTGTCTGCAATGTTGTGGGCGGGCTGCGATACCTTGCCGGTGCTGAAAGACGATGGCAAACCCGCAGGTATCGTGCGGCGCGATGTTCTCCTCCAGCGGGCTGCCGGAACCCCATGAAAAATGCCGCTTCGTTTTTCGCCCCCGGGCTTCTGGTGCTGGCGCTGATCGCCTTCCTCGCGGCGCCGCAGGTTTTCGCACCGATATTCCGCCCTCTTGTGCAGACCAACGCGCCGGCGATCTACACGCAGGCCAATCTGCTTTCCCTGACACTGTCGCATCTGACCATTGTCGCAATCGCAACGGGGCTGGCCACGCTGGTGGCGGGAGCCCTTGCGGTTCTCGTCACCCGCCCTTTCGGCGCGGATTTTCTGCCGCTATCGCGCAGCATCGTCAATATCGGCCAGACCTTTCCGCCGGTGGCGGTGCTGGCGCTTGCCGTGCCGATGATCGGTTTTGGCGAGAAACCGACGCTCATTGCGCTGTTTCTCTATGCGCTTCTACCGGTTTTCGAAAATACGCTGACAGGGCTGACCACGCTGCCGCCAACCGTCATGGATGCCGCAAAGGGCGCCGGCATGACCGGCTGGCAAAGACTTGTCAAAGTGGAGCTGCCACTTGCCCTTCCGGCGATCCTCGCAGGCATCAGGCTTTCGGCGGTGATCAGCCTTTCGACAGCAACCATCGGTTCCACGGTCGCGGCCCGCACGCTCGGAGAGGTGATCATCGCCGGCCTGCAATCCAACAATCTCGCCTTCATCCTTCAGGGCGGATTGATCGTCGCTGTGCTGGCAATCCTGATCCACGCCAGCTTTTCTGCACTGGAAAAGGCAGCGGCCCGCAAAACCGGGCACTGACAAATGCAAGCTCCTCATTTTTATGTTCCCGACATCCGCCGCGCATGTTAGGGGCTGACCGTCGAAACAGAAACATTCGAGGTTCGGGTGACAAAGGCAATCGTCGTGATGGGAGTGAGCGGCTCTGGCAAGTCCACGGTCGCAGAGGAACTGGCGGAAAAACTGGGCATTGCCTTTATTGAGGGCGACAAGCTTCACCCGAAATCCAATGTCGATAAAATGTCAGAGGGCATTCCGCTGACCGACGAAGATCGCTGGCCCTGGCTCGATCTGATTGGCGCAGAACTGCGCAAGGGAAACGAAAATAACGGTGTCGTCGTTTCCTGCTCGGCGCTGAAGAAAATCTATCGCGACCGCCTTCGCGAGGCTACCGGTGGCCCGCTCGCTTTCGTCTATCTGGACGGCAGCCTGGAACTTCTCAGCAGGCGTATGGGCGAACGCAAGGGGCACTTCATGCCGCTCTCGCTGCTCCAGACCCAGCTTGCCACGCTGGAAGTGCCGACCGGCGAACCCGGCGTCGTAACCGTCAGCATCGACGCCACGCCGGAGGAAATTACCGCAAACGCACTTTCGGGCCTGAAAGCGGTGATTTTTTAAAATCCGAGCCTGTCGCGCAGGCCGTACCACCATGCACCAAGCACGGTCAGCGGCACGCGGAACGTCTTACCGCCTGGGAACGGATAATTCGGCAGGGAACTCCAGACATCGAAACGCTCGGCGTGGCCTGCAACGGCCTCGCCCAATATCTTGCCGAGCAGATGCGTGGTGGTGACACCGTGGCCGCTGTCGCCATGCGAAAAATAGACATTGTCCGACAGTTTGCCCATATGCGGGATGCGCGTCAGCGTCAGCGCGAAATTGCCGCTCCAGGCAAAATCGATCTTCGTCTTTTCCAGTTGCGGGAAAGTCTTCAGCATATTCGGACGGATCACCCCGGTCAGATCCGCCGGATCGCTGCCGCCATAACCGATACCACCGCCATAAAGCAGGCGGTTGTCGGAGGTGCGGCGATAATAATCGAGAATATAATTGGCATCCTCGACGCAATAATTGGCTGGCAGGAGTTCCTCGATCAGATCGGCATCAAGCGGCTCTGTCGCCATGACCTGGCTTGAGACCGGCATCATCCGGTCGCCGATTTCCGGCAGCAGCTTGCCGAGATAGGCATTGCCGCAGACGAGAACATATTTCGCCTTCACGCTGCCCGTCGCCGTGCGCACGACAGGGTTTACGCCCTGCTCCAGCGAAATGACCCTCGAATTTTCGAATATGCGCGCACCGAGACTTTCGGCCGCCGCGGCTTCTCCCTGCACCAGATTGAGCGGATGGATGTGGCCGCCGAAACGGTCGATCATGCCGCCGGCATAACGATCGGTCCGCACGTATTTTCCGACATCGGCTTTGGAGACCATCTCAAGCCCGCCATGGCCATGTTTTTCCCAATGGGCCTTGTGGGCCTCCATCTCGCGAATCTGTTTCGTCGTAAAGGCCGCAAAGAAACCGCCATCGACGAGATCGCAATCGATAGCGTATTTCGAAATGCGGCTGCGGATGATCTCCCCGCCTTCCAGCGACATTTCGCCGAGTTTCACCGCCTTGTCGTGGCCGTAACGACTGGCGATTGTTTCGAGGTCGCGGCTATAGCCATTGACGATCTGGCCGCCATTGCGCCCCGAGGCGCCGAAGCCGACCCGCACGCCTTCCAGCACGATAACGGAATAGCCGCGTTCGGAAAGTTCGAGTGCTGCGGAAATCCCGGTAAACCCGCCACCGATGACGCAGACATCCGCTTCCATTGCGCCTTCAAGCGTTGGCCGCACTGATTTGACATTGGCGGAGGCCGCATACCAGGAGGATGTGTGGCCGGGATTGGGAATAGTCGTCACCTCAGCCATCTCACACCGTCCTGATATAGGCGTCATATTCGACGTCGGTTACACGCAGGGAAAATTCGGAAAGTTCCTGCTGTTTGCAGGCGGAAAACAGCGTGCGATAACGCTGGCCAAGCGTCGCATAGGCGAAACTCGAACGCGTGAAACGCTGCAATGCATAATCCCAGTTGGTGGGCAAAGGTTCGTGATTGATGGCGTGGCTGTCGCCGGAAATCGCGCCGCCCGGCTGGCGTTTTTCCTTCATGCCGGCAAGGGCAGCACTCAGGATCATCGCAACAACAAGATAGGGATTGGTATCGGCGCCGGCGACACGATGTTCGATGCGGGTTGCGGCCTTGCTGGCAGTGATAACGCGCACCGCCGCCGAGCGGTTGTCTATGCCCCAGGAGGCATAGGTGGGCGCATGTTCGCTGGGCGTCAGGCGGCGATAGGAATTGGCATGGGGAGCGAAGATCGCCATGCTCTCCCCCATGTTTTCCAGAAGGCCGCCGACCGAATGCATCAGCGCGTCCGATGGGCCGTTTTCGCCGGCGTAGATATTCCTGCCGTCACCATCAAGAACAGAAAAATGCACATGCATGCCATTGCCGGCCTGTAACCCGTACGGCTTCGCCATGAAGGTGGCGTCGAGATCGTGCCGCCGCGCCACACCCTTGACGATACGTTTCAGGAAGACAGCGAAATCGGCGGCCCGCAACGCGTCCGGCACATGATTGAGGTTGATTTCATATTGGCCGGGGCCGTTTTCCCGCAGCGTCGTATCGGCAAGAACACCCTGCGCCCTGCATGCGGTGGCGATATCATGGAAGACATCCTCGAAATCCTGCAATTCGGAAATCGACAGAACCTGTGTCTGGCCCGTGTGCCACCGGCCTTCGCGGCTGTGCGGCGGACGCACCGGATCGAGCGCAGAGCGAACCGGGTCGATCAGGTAAAATTCAAGTTCGGTCGCCACGACCGGCGTGAGGCCGGCCTTTTTGTAGGCTTCCAGCACCCTTGCCAGAACATTGCGCGGATCGCCATAAAACCCGGTTCCATCAGGATTTTTCATCGCGAGCAGGACTTGCGCGGTCGGCCGGCCGAGCCATGTCACCCGAGACAGCGTGCCGGGAACAGGAAAGCAGAACCCGTCCGGATCGCCCGTCCCTTCCGCGAGGCCTGCGGCATGCACATCGCGGCCCCAGATATCCAGCGCATAGACCGAGCGTGGGATCGCCATTCCCTTTTCAAGGACATCGATCGCCCTTTCGCGCGGAATCCATTTGCCGCGCGGCACGCCATTTGCATCTATGACGAAGGCTTCGAGAATTTCGATATCGGGGTTATCGTCGAAAAATTTCTTTGCTTTTTCAATATCATCCATCATGCACCAGCAGGCTGTTTCTCTTCTGTTTCGCGCGCAGAAGCGCTTCGCTAACGAAAATCGTCCTGCTGTTGATAGATGAGAAATCTCGCCGTCATGATGACGCTTGCCCCTTTTCCCTTTTTATAAGCCCATGTTACGTGGCCCGCCGCGGGAAGGCCAGCGGATTCGGCCATCCGAGCGGGATGGCGAAAAGTGTACACGGTTTTCGCCAGAGATGACTTTAGTTCATCAGGATCTAGGGATTGAACCTTTCGGGTCGATAGGCATCGATGGCGATGACCGGCGTTTCTCCCAGCATGGTTTCCGCCAGCACACGGCCAGTGATGGGCCCGAGTGTGAGGCCGTGATGGGCGTGACCGAACGAGAACCACAATGTCCTGTGGCGCGGCGCCTTGCCGATGATCGGCATCATATCCGGTGTGCAGGGACGCGCGCCCATCCAGGGTTCCGCATCCAGCCTGCCGCCCAGAGGAAAGATGGTGCGGGCCACCCGTTCCGCCCGCTCGATCTGCACGGGGGATCTCGGCGCATCGCGTTCGGCAAATTCCGCGCCGGTCGTCAGGCGGATGCCTTTGCGCATTGGCGCGAGGAAATAACCGCGCTCGGCGTCGATCAACCAGTTGTTGAGCTTGGTTCCCTCCTGCGGCGCATAGTGCATGTGATAGCCGCGTTTCACGCCGAGCGGAAAGCGGTAACCGAGCCGTTCCGTCACCGTATCCGCCCAGGGGCCTAGTGCGACAACGGCATGTTCAGCCTCCACCGCCCCGGTTTCGGTGCGTACCGTCCAACCACTTGTCGTCTGGCTGAGCGTGGATGCATCACCCCGGACAAAGGTTCCGCCAAGGCTCTCGAACAGTTTGACATAAGCGAGCGTCAGCGCATGTGGATCGCGCACCGACCATGGATCATTCCATTTCAAACCGCCGACGAAATCGCGACTGAGATGCGGCTCCGCCGCGGCGAGTTCCGCCCCATCGAGTTTCGTGTGGGAGATGCCGTGGTCGCGTGCCAGACGTTCGGCGAAAGCAAAGTCTGCATCCCGCCTTTCGGCGGTCCTGTAGGCCTCCATCCAACCGTTTTTCACGATTAGATCGCCAGCCTTGGCTTCATCGATCAGGATGCTGTGTTCGGAGACCGAGTGCTCGATCAGCGGCGCGTAGGCGCGGGCAATTGCTGCGTGGCGCGTGGCTGCGGAATTATACCAGTAGCGGCCAAGAAAAGGCGCGATCCTGGGCAGGGCAGAGAGATGATAACGGGCATCGATACTGTTGTTCAGGGAATAGCGGAGAAGCCGGCTAACTTCCTGCGGGAAGGCGTAGGGAACGACACCCTCTCTCTGGATCAGTCCGGCATTGCCGAAGGAGGTTTCCTCACCCGGTCCCCGCCGGTCCACCAGCACCACCGATTTGCCCCTGCGGGCCAGTTGCAAAGCGACGGAGACCCCGATGATCCCCGCCCCCAAAACGATCACATCCGCTGCCATGGCATTCAATCCGTTTGCGTATCTCGTCCCCGCAACATGGGTCGGCATTTTGCGCAAAGCAACAGAAAAATCATCGTCTTAATAGAAACAGCAATGCGCCTGCTACTGGCTCACCGCTTTAGTTTCGACTGCCTCGATATTGAAAGCAGCAGCCAGCAGGGCCTTGGTATATTCCTGTTGCGGATCGGCGAATATCTCCGCTGCCGGGCCGCTCTCCACCACCTTGCCGTTGCGCATGACGATTACGTCGTTGGCAAGCGCTTTAACTACCTTCAGGTCATGACTGATGAAGAGATAGGCGAGTTCGTGGCGGGCCTGAAGATCGCGCAAGAGATCGACCACCTGTGCCTGCACGCTCATGTCGAGCGCCGATGTGGGCTCGTCCAACATGACGAAGCGGGGTTTCAACACCATGGCGCGGGCAATGGCGATACGCTGACGCTGGCCACCGGAAAATTCATGCGGATAGCGCCAGCGCGTCGCCGGGTCGAGCCCGACTTCTTCCAGCGCCTGGGCGACACGGGTATCCCGCTCATCGGCGGAAAGCTGTCGCTCGTGCACCTTCAGACCCTCGGCAACGATTTCGCCCACCGACATGCGTGGGCTGAGCGAACCGTAAGGATCCTGAAACACCACCTGAAGCCGATTTCTGAGGGGCTTCATCATTTCATAGGAATAGCTGTCGATCGACTGACCGATGAAACTGATACGCCCCTCAGACGCTATAAGACGCGATAGGGCGAGACCGAGTGTCGTTTTGCCGGAGCCGGATTCGCCCACGACGCCAACCGTCTGTCCTGCGCGCAGGGTAATATCGATACCGTCAACCGCCTTCACGTGGTCGACCACCTTGCGCATCAGCCCCGCCTTTATCGGGAACCAGACTTTTATGTCGTCGCCCTGCATGACGACAGGTTTGCTGGCATCGGAAAGCGGCGGCTCGCCCTTGGGTTCGGCAGCCAGAAGATGGCGGGTATAGGCATGCTGCGGATCGGTAAACACCTGCTCCACCGTGCCGGTCTCGACGATCTTTCCCTTGGTCATCACGCAGACACGATCGGCAAACTTACGGACAATGCCGAGATCGTGGGTGATGAACAGCATGGACATGCCGTGCCGGTTTTTGAGGTCGCTCAACAGTTCAAGGATTTGCGCCTGAACCGTTACATCGAGTGCGGTCGTGGGTTCATCTGCTATCAGCAGTTTCGGCCGGTTGGCAAGCGCCATGGCGATCATCACGCGCTGCCGCTGGCCGCCGGACAATTCTATGCGGATAGGCCTTCAGGCGCTTTTCCGGCTCGCGGATGCCCACCTGCAATAACAGTTCCAGCGTGCGCGCCCGCGCTTCAGCGCCGGTGATTGCCTGATGCAGTTCCAGAATCTCGCCGATCTGCCGCTCGATGGTGTGGAGCGGGTTGAGCGAGGTCATCGGCTCCTGGAAAATCATGGTGATGTCGTTGCCGCGAACAGCGCGCAACGCGCGTTCCGGCAGGGTCAGCATATCCTTGCCGTCGAACAGGATTTTGCCCGAAGGATGGCTCGCCGCCGGATAGGGCAGCAATTTGAGAATGGAGTTCGCCGTGACCGATTTTCCCGAGCCGGATTCCCCGACTAGGGCGACAACTTCGCCCGGCATCAGGTCGAAGGAGACATGATCTACGGCGACGCTGGTCGCTCCACCCTGATGAAAGGCAACGGAGAGATCACGGACGGAGAGAAGCGGCTGGGTCTTTGTTTCCATCATGGCGATCACCGGAACGTCTTGCGTGGGTCGAAGGCGTCTCGCACCGCCTCGCCGACGAAGATCAGCAGCGACAGCATGATGGACATGGTGAAGAAGGCCGTGAGGCCAAGCCAGGGCGCCTGAAGATTGTTCTTGCCCTGCGCGATCATCTCGCCCAGCGATGGCGATCCCGGCGGCATGCCGAAGCCGAGGAAATCGAGCGAGGTCAAAGTGGTGATCGAGCCGGAGAGGATGAACGGCAGGAAGGTCAGTGTTGCCACCATGGCGTTTGGCAGAAGATGCCGGAACATGATTGTCCAGTTGCCGACGCCAAGGGCGCGGGCGGCGCGGACATATTCGAAGTTTCTGGCACGCAGGAATTCCGCCCGCACGATGCCGACGAAGCCGACCCATGAAAACAGCAGCATGATGCCAAGCAGCACGAAGAAACCCGGCGGCAGAATAGCCGCGATGATCAGCAGGATGTAAAGCACCGGCATGGATGACCAGATTTCAATGAAACGCTGCAACAGCAGGTCCGTCCAGCCGCCGAAATAACCCTGGATGGCGCCGGCAGTCACCCCAACGAGGGCGGAAGCGATCGTCAGCGTCAGGCCGAAAAGCACGGAAATACGGAAGCCATAGATCATCCGCGCCGTGACGTCGCGCGCTTGATTGTCGGTTCCGAGCCAATTGAGATTGCCGAGCGTACAGCCGGGATCGGCATTACCCTGCGGATAGGCCGAGCAGCGGTCCTTTTCATCCATCAGCCAGAAGGGTGCCGTGGGCGCGGAATGCGGAATGTTGGAATTGACCGTCTGATAGGAATAGCGGATCGGCGGCCAGATCATCCAGCCATTGGCGTTGATCTCGTCCTGAATGAAGGAGGATTTGTAGTCAGTCTGGGCAAGGAACCCGCCAAACTTTTCCTCCGGATAATCGACCATGACCGGCACCAGAAATTCGCCCTTGTAGGAAGCGAAAATGGGTTTGTCATTGGCGATGAATTCCGCAATCAGGCTCAGGAAAAACAGAATCAGGAACAGCCAGAAGGACCAGTAACCGCGCCGGTTTGCCTTGAAATTCTGCCAGCGGCGCTTGGTGGTTGGTGAAAACCACGGGCGCTTCGGCTTTACCAATGTTTCCGTTGCGGCGGTATGGGCAAGCGTCATCACACGTCCCTCCGCTCGAAATCGATTCGCGGATCGATCCATGTGTAGATAAGGTCGGATAGGAGGCTGACCACGAGGCCCATCAGCGAAAAGATGAAGAGCGTGCCGAACACGATCGGGTAGTCGCGATTGACGACCGAGAGATAACCGAGGCGGCCTAGGCCATCCAGCGAGAAGATGTTCTCGATCAGCAGCGAACCGGTGAAGAATGCCGAGATGAAGGCGCCCGGAAAACCGGCGATCACGATCAGCATAGCATTGCGGAAGACGTGGCCATAAAGAACCTTACGTTCGCTGAGCCCCTTGGCGCGGGCGGTCACGACATATTGCTTCTTGATCTCGTCGATGAAGGAATTTTTCGTCAGAAGCGTCGTCGTCGCGAAAGCCGAAAGCGATAGCGCGATCAGCGGCAGGGTCAGGTGCCAGAAATAGTCGATAATCTTCTGCCACCAGTTCAGCTGGTCAAAATTGTCCGATACCAGACCGCGCAGCGGGAACCAGTCGAAGAACGATCCGCCGGCGAAAAGCACGATGAGAAGAATGCCGAACAGGAAGCTTGGAACGGCATAACCGATGATGATGATGCCCGATGTCCAGATATCAAAGGTCGAGCCGTCGGAAACGGCTTTCTTGATGCCGAGTGGAATGGAGATCATGTAGGAGATGATCAGGATCCAGAAGCCGAGCGACATCGAGACCGGCAGCTTGTCGATGATGAGATCGATGACCGAGGAATTGCGAAAGAAGCTGTCGCCGAAATCGAAGCGTATGTAATTCCACATCATTTCGAGAAAACGGGTGAGCGGCGGCTTGTCGAAACCGAACTGTTTCTCGAGCTTGGCGATCAGCTCCGGATCAAGGCCCTGCGCACCGCGATATTTCGAGCCGCTTTCATCGAAACCGCCGGACTGGCCCGTAAGATCGCCGCCGCCGGAGAGGCGGTCGGAGGCGCTGTCGCCCTGCCCAGTCAGTTGCGCGACGACCTGTTCCACCGGCCCGCCTGGCGCGAACTGGATGACAAGAAACGAAATGCCCATAATGCCGATAATGGTCGGGATCATCAGCGCCAGACGTCTGAGAATATAGGCGCCCATCAGCCTTTGCTCCCGGCTGATACGTCAGCGGTTTTCGTTTCTGTCAAACCCGGTCCTTTCCTGAAAGCGCTGCCTTGCGCGATCCAAGCGATTCGTCTCGCCCTATGTGAATCAAGCCTTCGGCGCGAAAGCAAGCGCGGCGTCAGTTCGCGGCCTGGCTGGACCACCATCCGTCCGGAAAACCGATGCCATATTGCGGCAGGTTTTCCGGACGGATGAGCGTGTTCCAGTAAGCGACGAACATCTCGCCGCGATAAAATTGCGGTATGACGTAGCTGTTTGCCAGAAGCACCCGGTCAAGCGCCCGCGCGGCGGCCACCTGCTCATCCCGGTTGGGCGCAAATATGACCTTCCTGACCAAAGCGTCGACGGCAGGGTTCTTGATGCCGGCGAGATTGTTGGAGCCCTGCCGGTCGGCCGCCGCCGAACCCCAGAAATCCGCCTGTTCGTTTCCGGGATTTGCCGACGTCGCCCAGAGCTTGACCGCAACGTCGAAATCGAAGCTGCGGGTACGGTTGGTATATTGCGAGGCATCGACGGTGCGGATGGTCGCATTGACGCCGATCTTCTTCAGGTTCTGGACATAGGGCAGGATGGTTCTTTCCATGCCGGAGGAATCGATCAGAAACTCCATATCCAGCGGCTGCCCGCTCGCCGCGTTGACCATGCGGTTGCCGCGAAGCTCATAACCGGCCTCCTTCATCAGCTTGACCGCCTCGCGCAGATTGTCACGCTGTTTGGCGGGTTCACCGGCGACGGGATTGCTATATTCGGTGGTGAAGACCTCCGGCGGCACCTGATCCTTCAACTCCTGAAGAATTTCGAGTTCACGACCGGTCGGCAGGCCGGAAGAGGCGAGCTCGCTGCCCATGAAAAAGCTGTTGATGCGCTGAAACTGACCGTAAGCCAGCGTCCTGTTCAGCTCTTCGAAGTCGAAAGCATAGTTAAGCGCCTTGCGCAGTTTCGGGTTCTGGAACTTCTCCCGCCGCATGTTCGGCACGAAGGCCTGCATGATGCCGACGGCGCGATAGATGTTCGGCAATTCCTCCTTTGTGACGCGGCCTTCCTTGACGGCCGGAAAATCATAACCAGTGACCCAGCGGCTGGAAGAAGCCTCCTGCCGGAAATCGACTGTGCCTGATTTGAAAGCCTGGAACTCGACGTCCTGATCGGCAAAGAAGGTATAGGTGATTGTTTTGAAATTGTGCTGGCCGACATTCACATTGATGTCCTTGCCCCAATAGTCGTCACGTCGCTCATAGGTCATCGTCGATCCGGGAGACAGCGACGCTATTTTATAGGGGCCAGAACCCATCACCGGCTCCAGCGTGCCACGCGATATGTCGCGCGGCTTGCCATCCGGACCAACGCCCTCCCACCAGTGTTTGGGAACAATCAGCAACTGCCCGACGATCTGCGGCAATTCGCGATTGTTTTTTTCATCGAAGGTAAAGGTGATGTCCCTTTCACCCGTCACCTCTGCCTTGGTGACATGGGTGTAATAGGTCGCAAGCTGCGGGCTGAGATCTTTGGCTTTTTCAAAACTGAAGACGACATCTTCCGGCGTCACCGGCTTGCCGTCGGCCCATTTCGCTTCCGCGCGCAGCCGGAAGGTGGCTTTGGAGATATCGTCGGGATAGCTCACGCCCTCTGCCAGGAGACCGTAGGAGGCCGAGAGTTCCTCTTCAGTCGATTTCATCAGAGTATCGAAAACCAGTGAAAGACCTGTGGCCGCCTCACCCTTGGCGAGCAGCGGATTGAGCGTGTCGAAGGTTCCAGACGTCGACAGGCGTAGCGTGCCGCCTTTCGGCGCCTTGGTGTTCACATAGTCAAAATGATCAAAACCATCGGGATGCTTCAATTCGCCGACCGTCGAGATTCCCTTTCGCCACACATCCGCAGACTGTGCGGAGGCGGCCGCCGGCATCAGCATGGCGGAGGCCGCAAGAGCGACGAGGAGCCGGGATTTCAGCGGTGCCAATTTCATTCGGGACGTTCCCTGTTTTCGTGTTTGTTGAAGAGAGCATAAAACAAACATTGGCAAAAAACAGATGCTCCGGCTCACAAGCTCTTTATTGAGGCCTTTATTCGCATGCCTTGGTGCGGACGGCTTGAAACATGGTTTCAACAAAATCCCGATCCAGTTTATCCTGAGGGGCGAGAGAATCATTTAGTCGGAACGGGCACGAATATATGACGGCGGGATCATCCAGAGTTTTCAAGGCGGCCATGCTGGCGATTTCGGTCGTTTCGGCGCTCCAAGTGCAGACGCAAATCGCATCGGCCGAGGACAGGCCCGCGAAAGAAGTATTCGGCCACATCGACCTGCCATCTGCGAATAGCCCCCAGCCGATCGGCTCCTATGCAAAGGGATGTCAGTCCGGCGCCATCGCCATGCCCGCAGATGGCCCGACGTGGCAAGCCATGCGCCTTTCCCGCAATCGCAACTGGGGCCAACCGCAGCTGATTTCCTTCCTCGAGCGGTTTTCGCAGGATGCACAGAAAATCGGCTGGCCGGGCCTGTTGCTCGGAGATATCTCGCAGCCGCGCGGTGGACCGATGCTGACAGGCCATGCCTCGCACCAGATCGGCCTCGATGTCGATGTGTGGTGGCGGCCCATGCCGAACCCAAGGCTGACGGTGCAGCAGCGCGAGACGCTGCCTTTCATTTCCATGCTTGATAAGTCCAAGTTCCTGACGGTCGATGACCGCAAATGGTCGCCGCTCAATGCACGGCTGGTAATGATGGCAGCGAGCTATCCGCAGGTGGAGCGGGTCTTCGTGAACCCGGCAATCAAGCAGAAACTCTGCCAGACATGGACCGGCGACCGCACCTTCATGGGCAAGATCAGGCCAATCTACGGTCACGACGAACATTTCCACATCCGGCTGGAATGCCCGCCCGGCGCGCCCAACTGCAAACCTCAGGCCGAAGTTGGCAAAGGTGACGGTTGCGACAAGTCGCTGGCCTGGTGGTTCACCAAGGAACCATGGGCGCCGCCGAAGAAAGACCCCAATGCCAAGCCGGTGAAACCCCGTCAGGTCATGGTCTCCGATCTGCCCGCAGCCTGTGCCGCCGTGGCCGCCGCCCCATCCGCCAATACGGAAGGTTTTGCTGCCCAGGCATATTCCCCGGCGCAGGCCGTGCGCCAGCAAGGCGTGGAACAGATCATCCAGAACGCTCCGGCCATTCAGCCACCTGCGGATATTCCGCTTCCGACCCAGCGCCCGACATTGAACTGAAACAGAAATGCGGCATTAAACAGCTTCCCTTTTCAAATGGGGACAAGCTGTTATAGAAGGCTTCAAATCGATTTAATTCTTTATGGGAACAGGCTGGGGACATGGCAGGACAACGCTGTATCGCACTCATCGCTCACGACGAGAAAAAAGACGATATGGCGGATTTTGCGCGTCATCACCAAAAGGTGCTTTCCGGCTTCAAGATCGTCGCCACCGGCACCACCGGCGGGCGCGTTCAGGAAGCCTGCCCCGACCTCAGCGTCATTCGCCTCAAAAGCGGCCCGCTTGGCGGTGACCAGCAGATCGGTGCGATGATCGCCACCGGTGAGGTCGATATGCTTATCTTCTTCACCGACCCGCTGACGGCGATGCCGCATGATGTGGATGTGAAGGCGCTGACGCGGCTTGCCACGGTTTACGACATTCCCATGGCGCTCAATCGCGCCACCGCAGAAAACCTGATCGACTTCAACCTCGCCAAATGACGCGCCAACATGGAACAGGTAATGCCGAAGACGTCCGATACCGAATATCTTTCCTTTCCGATCCTTCTTGGCGACATCGGCGGCACCAATGCCCGCTTTTCCATTCTGATCGATTCCTTTGCGGAACCGGTGCACCTCACCACCGTGAAAACAGCGGAATATCCGACAATTGACGACGCCATCCAGCAGGCGGTTCTGGACAAGACCTCGCTTCAGCCCGTGTCGACCATCCTTGCGATCGCCGGCCCCATCGAAGGCGACGAAATTCCGCTGACCAACTGCCATTGGGTTGTGAAGCCGAAAGATATGCTGGCCAAACTCGGCCTGAAAGACGTCATCGTCATCAACGATTTCGAGGCGCAGGCACTGGCTATTGCCGCGCTCGACGACGACAACCGCGATTCTATCGGCTCCGGCAAAAAAGACATGCTGGCATCGCGCGTCGTTCTCGGACCAGGCACAGGCCTTGGCGTTGCCGGTCTGGTTTACGCCCGGCATATGTGGTTTCCAGTGCCTGGCGAAGGCGGCCACATCGATATCGGCCCCAGAAGCGCGCGTGACTATGCGGTCTTTCCGCATATCGAGACCATCGAGGGCCGTGTCGCCGGCGAACAGATCCTTTGCGGGCGCGGGCTGGTCAATCTTTACCGGGCCATCTGCACCGCCGATGGCATCGAGCCGATCTTTTCCGATCCGGCCGACATAACCTCGCAGGGGCTTTCGGGCCAGAACCCGCAGGCGAAAGAGACGCTTTCGCTTTTCAGCACCTATCTCGGCCGTGTGGCGGGTGACCTTGCCCTGATCTTCATGGCCAAGGGCGGTGTCTATCTCGCAGGTGGCATTTCGCAGAAAATCGTTCCGGCGCTGAAAAGCCCTGAATTCCGGGCGGCGTTCGAAGACAAGGCGCCGCACAGTGCCCTGATGCGCAGCATTCCCACCTTCGTCGTTACGCATCCACAGGCGGCCCTTTCCGGTCTCGCCACCTACGCGCGCACCCCTTCGGATTTCGGCCTTTCACTCGACGGGCGGCGCTGGAGAGCCTGATCTGCGCTTGGGACAGGCTTGCGAAGCGGGCGGGCGGTCATTAACGTCGGTGAGGTATGGGTCAGTCAATTGAATGGCGACCTTGAACGGCAGGACGTGAAAAGTGAGTGAAGGCATGAGCGGCAGCGATATGAAACTGGTGGTGGTTGGTGCGGCGGGCCGCATGGGACAGGCGCTGATCCGCCTTATTCACCAGACACCGGGTGTAACGCTGCATGCCGCCGTGGCGCGCGAAGGGTCTGCTTTTGTTGGCCGCGATGCCGGCGAGATTGCCGGTCTCGGACCAATCGGCATCGAGATCACCAGCGATCCCTTGCAGGCATTCCTGCATGCGGAAGGGGTGATCGACTTCACCTCGCCTGCAACCAGCGTCACTTTCGCCGGTCTCGCCGCGCAGGCCCGCATCGTGCACGTCATTGGCAGCACCGGTTGCTCACTGGGCGACGAGGAAAAATTCAAGGCAGCGTCACGCCATGCCCGCATCGTCAAATCGGGCAATATGAGCCTCGGCGTCAATCTGCTCAGCGTTTTGACGCAGCAGGCCGCCAAGGCACTGGATGCGCAGAACTGGGATATCGAAATCCTGGAAATGCACCACAAACACAAGGTGGACGCGCCCTCCGGAACAGCGCTGCTGCTCGGCGAAGCGGCGGCAGCGGGCCGCAAGGTCGATCTCGCCACCTCCTCCGTTCGTGTGCGTGACGGGCATACGGGTGCGCGCGAAGCGGGCACAATCGGTTTTGCGACGCTGCGCGGCGGCTCGGTGATCGGCGAACATTCGGTGATCTTCGCTGGCGAGGGAGAGCGCGTCGAGCTTTCCCACTACGCCGGCGACCGCTCCATCTTCGCACGCGGCGCGATTGCGGCGGCGGTCTGGGCCTTCGACAAGAAGCCGGGCTTCTATTCGATGCTGGATGTTCTCGGCCTTTCGCAGGCAGAATAACGCTTCAGTCTATGTCTGCGCCTTAATTTTCCACGGTAAACTCAACCGTATCGGCCGAGAACCGGCTGATGGCATATTGCACGGGAATGCCGTCCATATCCGCGTTCAGCGCCTGAGTGACGAGCAGTATTGCGCCCGGCGACAATTCGAGATCGGCCAGATCCTGCGTATCAGCGTGGCTCGCGGAAATGACGGTAGAGATGCGCACATAATCCGCGACGCCCAGCATTTCGAAGGCGGCGGTGATCGACCCACTTTTTTGATAGGCTTCCCCTATCCCTGAAAAACGGTCCGCCGGAAACCACGTGGTCGAGCGGGAAACCGGCCGGCTGTCGGCCTTTCGCAGGGTTTCCAGACGCACAAGCGGTGCACCCGGCTGTAATTGCAGCCGTGCCGCCAAGTCGGCATTTGCCGGCTCGGTGGTGTGGGAAAGAAGCAGCGCCTGCATATCCTTCACCTGATCGCTGATACCGGCCGTGAACCGTGTGCGCAGTGAAATCGGAAAGCTCAGTCGTTCCTTGCGCGCAATCATCGTGCCGCGCCCCTGCCTCGCCTCGAGAATGCCTTCGCTTGCCAGCGCGGCAATGGCGCTCCTGACGGTATGGCGGTTGACACCGAATTTTTCGGCCAGCGTCATTTCTGGCGGCAACATGCCGGTTTCGTCGTGATCGCCCGCTGCGATCTCGCCCCTGATCCTGTCGGCGATCTGTCGCCAGAGCGCCACGCCGTTCTTTCTTTTCATCGCTGCCGAAGGGCTCATGTCACACGCTTGTCATTCATCGACGTTAATTGTAACTTATATTGTATAGTTGTCTATATCAATAGACATTAGAGGTCAAGCGATGAATAACGAAGCTGCGAATTCACATGCGGAAAGGAAACGGGTGGCAGCACTTCTTGCCCGCGCCACCGTTCAGGAACTTGAGGCCGTCTGGAGCCGGCAGGATGCCAGCCCGCAGACGGAAAACGTGCGGGGGCCTGAAACCGGCCTCGTGATGGTCAAGGGCCGTATCGGCGGCGGCGGTGCGCCCTTTAATCTCGGCGAAACCACCGTGACCCGGGCAACCGTGAAGCTCGCATCCGGCACCGTCGGCCATGCGCATGTGCTCGGCACCGGTCGCAAGAAGGCCTGGTACGCTGCGGTTTTCGATGCGCTCTGGCAGGAAAACCCGACACGCGGCTTCATCGAGACCGAGCTTCTTTCACCGGTCGAAAAAAGACTGGCCGAGGAGAAAGATCGGAAAACGAAAGAAACAGCCGCAACTCGTGTAGATTTCTTCACCATGGTTCGAGGAGAGGATTGATGGGCGTGAAAGCGGAAGCATTGACGGGCGGTTTTTCCGACGCCGTTTTCGATTCACAGCGAATCTTCAAGAAGCTCATGGACGGCATGGCCCGGCCAGGGACAGCGCAAACGATCGAAACAACAGTTGCCCCGCCGCTGCCGCTTGGTGCGGCCAGCGGCGCCGTTCTTCTTGCACTTTGCGACCATGACACGCTGGTCTGGCTGAGCGGCGCGCTACGCAAAACCACGGTGCCGGGATGGATCGGGTTTCACACCGGGGCGGTTACAACAGAGGAAAAAAGCGCGGCGCATTTCGCCGTCATTGAGGCGGGAAGCGCAATTGCCTCCTTCGGTCTCTTTGCCCAGGGCAGTCAGGAATACCCCGACCGTTCCACGACGGTCATCATCGAATTGCCCGATCTTGACGGCGGACGGGAACTGTTGCTGTCCGGCCCCGGCATCCGCCATATCAACATCATTAGCCCATCCGGCCTGCCGGACATATTCCCGAGGCTATGGGCGGAAAACAACGCCATCTTCCCGCGCGGCATCGACATCATCCTGACGGCTGGCGACAAATTCGTCTGCCTGCCACGCACGACGCGCATTCAACCCGTGGAGGCATAAGATGTATGTTGCTGTCAAAGGCGGGGAAACCGCCATCGCCAACGCCCACCGGCTTCTGGCAGACAAGCGGCGCGGAGACCGCGCCCTGCCCGCCATGACGGTGGCGCAGATCGTTTCGCAGCTTTCGCTCGCCGTTGACCGGGTCATGGCGGAGGCTTCGCTTTACGACCAGTCGCTGGCCGCCCTTGCCGTCAAGCAGTCTCGCGGCGACATGATAGAAGCGATTTTCCTGCTGCGCGCCTACCGCACGACCCTGCCCCGTTTCGGCTACTCTGTTCCCGTGGATACTGCGAAGATGACGGTCCAACGGCGCGTTTCGGCGACCTACAAGGATTTGCCGGGCGGGCAATTGCTGGGACCGACCTTCGATTACACCCACCGCCTGCTCGATCCCTCGCTGCTGGAGGACGGAGCTGTCGAGATCCCTGCCATCCGTGAAGGCGAGACAGAATACGTCATGCGCGTATCCGACATTCTCGCCGAAGAAGGCTTGATCGAAAGTGACGGCGACATGCCGGACGACCACGTTGCCGGCGATCTGACACGCGAACCGATAGAGTTTCCGATGGCGCGTGACCTGCGCCTGCAATCGCTTGCACGCGGCGACGAGGGCTTTCTTCTGGCGCTCGCCTATTCGACGCAGCGCGGTTACGGACGCACACACCCCTTCGTCGGTGAAATCCGCATCGGCGAGGTGGAGGTCGAACTGGATGTGCCGGAGCTCGGTTTTGCTGTCTCGCTCGGCGACATCAAGGTCACCGAATGCCAGATGGTCAACCAGTTCAAGGGTTCTGCCAAGGCACCTCCGCAATTCACCCGCGGTTACGGTCTGGTGTTCGGCCAGAGCGAGCGCAAGGCGATGGCCATGTCACTGGTCGACCGTGCGCTACGCGCCGCTGAATTCGGTGAGGATGTGGTTGCCCCGGCGCAGGACGAGGAATTCGTCATCTCGCACGCCGACAATGTGCAGGCGACGGGCTTTGTCGAACATCTGAAATTGCCGCACTACGTGGATTTTCAGGCCGAACTGGGCCTGGTGCGCAAAATGCGCGCAGATTTCGACGCGACCGACACCGATGCCGGGGAATGGATGAGCGATGCCGCCGAATAAATCAGCGACTGTGCTGCTCGCCGAACCAATAGGCGCAAAAGACGGTCAATGCTGCGAAAGCGGCAAAAAACACGGCTGCAAGAATTCCAATCTCCATGAGCTTGTACTCCTTTTTTCGCAAGGTTAACGCGCAATGCTTAAAGAAGTTTCATTCGACGACGGGCTGGCTGCCTACAACTTCGCCTATCTGGACGAACAGACGAAGCGGATGATCCGCCGGGCGATCCTGAAGGCAATTGCCATTCCCGGTTATCAGGTTCCCTTCGCTTCCCGTGAAATGCCCATGCCTTACGGCTGGGGCACCGGCGGCGTGCAGGTGACCGCCGCCATCCTCGGTCCAGACGATGTCCTGAAGGTTATCGACCAGGGCGCCGACGATACCACCAACGCCGTTTCCATCCGCGCCTTCTTCCAGAAAGTCGCTGATGTCGCCGTCACCACCCGCACCAAGGATGCAACCATCATCCAGACGCGGCACCGCATTCCCGAAGAAGAACTGCATTCGGGGCAGGTCCTTGTCTATCAGGTTCCCATTCCTGAACCCTTGCGGTTCCTCGAGCCGCGTGAGACCGAAACCCGCGTCATGCATGCGCTGGAGGAATACGGCCTGATGCACGTCAAGCTTTATGAGGATATCGCCCGCAACGGCCGTATCTCCACCACCTATGCCTATCCGGTGAAGGTTGCGGGGCGCTATGTGATGGACCCCTCGCCAACCCCGAAGTTCGACAATCCGAAAATGCACCTGTCGGACGCCCTGCAATTGTTCGGGGCCGGGCGCGAAAAGCGCATCTATGCCGTGCCACCCTACACGGATGTCGTCAGCCTGGATTTCGAGGACCATCCGTTTGAAATCCAGAGCTTCGACAAGCCCTGCGCGCTGTGCGGCGGGGAGAATGTCTATCTGGACGAGGTGGTGCTGGACGACAAGGGCGGGCGGATGTTCGTCTGCTCCGACACCGACCATTGCGAAGACCGCCGCGCCCATGGCCACAAGGGCCATTTGCTGGCGGATGTGAAGGAGGCCGCAGAATGAGCGACGCACCGCTTCTGAAAGTCAGGGACGTTTCGAAATATTACGGCGACCGCGCCGGTTGCCGCAACGTCTCCTTCGAGCTTTATCCGGGCGAAGTTCTGGCAATCGTCGGTGAATCCGGCTCCGGCAAGACCACGCTTCTCAACTGCATTTCCACACGGCTCGTGCCGACGGCTGGCAGCGTGGAATATCGCATGCGCGATGGCTCGGTGCGAGACCTCTATCATATGGGCGAGGCCGAACGGCGTTTCCTGATGCGGACAGACTGGGGTTTCGTGCACCAGAACCCAGCGGATGGACTGCGCATGGCGGTTTCGGCAGGCGCCAATGTCGGCGAGCGGCTTATGGCTGTCGGTAACCGGCATTACGGCAATATCCGGCAATCGGCCAGCGAGTGGCTGGAACGGGTGGAAATCGGCACAGACCGCATTGACGACCAGCCACGCGCCTTTTCCGGCGGCATGCGTCAGCGTCTGCAGATTGCCCGTAACCTGGTGACCTCACCGCGCCTCGTCTTCATGGACGAACCGACCGGCGGCCTCGATGTCTCGGTGCAGGCACGCCTGCTCGATCTCGTGCGTGGTCTCGTCAACGATCTCGGCCTCGCCGTTATCGTCGTCACCCATGATCTGGCGGTCGCGCGGCTGCTTTCCCATCGCATGATGGTGATGAAGGGTGGTGACGTCATCGAACACGGTCTGACAGACCGGGTGCTGGATGATCCGCGCGAACCCTACACGCAATTGCTTGTTTCCTCCATTTTGCAGGTTTGACGCCATGCCGACACCCCTTATCGTTTCGGAAGTCTTCAAAAGCTTCACCATGCATCTTCGCGATGGCATCGAACTGCCTGTTGTCCGCGATGTCAGTTTCTCCGTGTCCGGCGGAGAATGTGTCGTGCTCGGCGGCCCGTCCGGCATCGGCAAAAGCTCGATCCTGAAAATGCTCTATGGCAATTATGCCATCGACAGCGGCCAGATTCTCATCCGCCACGAGGATCAGGTCATCGACATGGGCAGCGCCTCGCCGCGCACCATCCTCGAGATTCGCCATCGCACCATCGGGTATGTCAGCCAGTTTCTGCGCACCGTGCCGCGCGTTCCGGCGATCGACGTCGTCGCCGAGCCGCTTTTTGCGCGCAAGGTTGCCGCGGAAGAGGCCCGCGAGCAGGCAGCCGTTCTGCTTTCGAAACTCAACCTGCCGCGGGAATTGTGGTCGCTGCCGCCAGCAACCTTTTCCGGCGGCGAGCAGCAGCGCGTCAACATCGCACGCGGTTTCATCACCGATCACGCGATCCTGCTTCTCGATGAACCGACCGCATCCCTGGATGCCGCCAACCGACGGGTGGTCGTGGAGATGATCGCGGAAAAGAAGCGCAAAGGGACCGCCTTGCTCGGTATTTTCCATGACGAGGAAGTGCGGGAAGCCGTGGCCGATCGCGTTCTGGATGTCTCGCAATTCTCCCCCCGGAAGGCAGCGGCATGAGTGTGAAGGTCGGTCTCGAACCTGTTGTCCACGAAAGTGCCCGCGTCACCAATTCATCGATCGGCCGCTATACCGAAATTTCGGAACGCTGCCGCATCGAGGAAGTGGAGATGGGCGACTATTCCTATGTCATGCAGGACGGTGCGATCTGGTGCGCCACCATCGGCAAATTCGTCAACATCGCCGCATCCGTCCGCATCAACGCGACCAATCATCCGATGTCGCGCGCCACACTTCACCATTTCACCTACCGCGCCCGCAATTATTGGGACGACGCCGAAGATGAAAATGACTTCTTCGCCGCCCGCCGCGCCAAGCGCGTGGTGATCGGCCACGATGTCTGGATCGGCCATGGCGCGACCATCCTGCCTGGCGTCACAATCGGAAACGGTGCTGTAATCGGGGCCGGTGCGGTCGTGTCGAAAGACGTTGCGCCCTATACCATCGTCGGCGGCGTACCCGCCCGGCTGATCAGGAACCGCTTCCCGGCGGACCTTGGCCAGCGCATGGACGATCTCAAATGGTGGGACTGGGACCACGCAACGCTGCGCGGCGCACTGGACGATTTCCGCACCCTCGCCGCCGAGGATTTCGTGGCGAAATACGCCGGGTAAAATCGCCCCACACCGAAGAAACTGCAGATTCCGGGGGTCGTGCTCCGGGGTCTCCCTAACCATGTCTGCGAGACACCCGCCGGCCTCAATCCGGTGGCACGACTACTAAAAGGTTCGCAGGCGACCACGCGCACGCCTTATCTGCGCATTCTGTAATATTTTCTTCATCAAACTGACATTCACGCTTCACGCACCGCTGTTAGGTCGAACCCCATCAGAAGAAGATTGGACGGGGAAATGAGCTTTCACCTGAAGCAAGTCACGCGCCGTTTCGGCAACCACACTGCGGTCGATTCCGTGAATGTGGAAATTCCGCAAGGCCAGATGGTTGGCGTGATTGGACGTTCTGGCGCAGGAAAGTCAACGCTGCTGCGCATGATCAACCGCCTCGTCGATCCCTCCTCGGGTTCCATTCATTTCAACGACACGGAAGTCTCTTCGCTGAAGGGTGCCGCCCTGCGCAACTGGCAGCGCGACTGCGCGATGATCTTCCAGCAGTTCAATCTGGTGCCGCGTCTCGACGTGCTCACCAATGTCATGCTCGGCCGCCTGAACCACCGTTCGACCGTGCTCAGCCTGTTCAACATTTTCACGGATGAAGAGCGCCTGATGGCGATTGCCGCCCTCGAGCGGCTCGGCATCGAGCACGTAGCCATGCAGGCGGCGGGCACGCTTTCCGGCGGCCAGCAGCAGCGCGTCGCTATCGCCCGGGCACTAATGCAGTCTCCGAAGATGGTTCTCGCCGACGAGCCGATCGCCTCTCTCGATCCCCTGAACGCCAAGATCGTCATGGACGCCCTGCGCGACATCAACGAGCGTGAAGGCATCACCGTCATCACCAATCTGCATACGCTGGATACGGCGCGCAATTATTGCGAACGCATCATCGGCATGTCGCAGGGTCGAGTCGTTTTCGACGGAACACCCGCCGAACTAACGGCTGCGGCGGTCACGGAGATTTACGGCACGGATTCACACGGCGCCGGCATCGACGAGACCATGACCTCGACCAGCATCAATATTCCCGGCGCGCAGCTTGCCGCGCGTCCGGTTCAGCAATCTGCCGGTCCCGAACCGCTGGCTCTCGCCGGGCTCTGAGGAACCGCTCAGCATCGTTTGCGCCCGCGTCAAGGGCCGATACTTCACAACAAACTCCGGCTCGCCGGGAAACAGGAGAAAGTCCATGTTGAAGAAAATCCTTCTTTCGGCAGTCGCCCTTGGCGTTCTGGCCGGTTCGGCCATGGCTCAGGACGTCAAGGTCCTGCGTATCGGTCTCGACGGTTCGGAAAATGAAGCCGACCAGATCCGCAACACGAAGTGCGTTGCGGATGGCCTCAAGGCTGCAACCGGCGTTTCCGAAGTTCAGGTTTTCCCGTCGCCGGACTATAACGGCGTTATCCAGGGCCTGCTCGGCGGCACCATCGACATTGCATCCATGGGCGCTTCTTCCTACGCCAAGATCGCCATTGCCGATCCCAAGGCCGTCGATCCGATCCTGACCTATACCGGCTCTGACGGTTCCAGCGGCTACTACACGATCATGGTTGCCCGCAAGGACAGCGGCATCAAGTCTCTGGCTGACGCCAAGGGCAAGAAGATCGGCTTCGCCGACCCTGACTCCACCTCGGGCTTCCTCGTCCCGAACGTATCGATCCCGAAGGAAACCGGCGTTCCGGTCAAGGAATATTTCTCCGAAACCGGCTTCGGCGGCGGCCATGAGAACCTCGTTCTCGCCGTTCTCGACAAAAAGTTCGACGTCGGCACGACATTCGGTTCGGGCGTCGGCAAGTGGGAAGAAGGCTACTCCGGCGGCAACCTTCACCAGATGGTCAAGAAGGGCAACCTCGACATGGACGATATCGTTCAGGTCTGGAAGTCCCCGCTGATCCCGAACGGTCCGCTTCTCGTTGCCAACAAGATCGGTGACAGCATGAAGCAGAAGGTCGAAGACTTCTTCATGGAACTGCCGAAGAAGGATCTCGCCTGCTTCCAGGGTTACACCCAGGGCAAGAACACTGCCTACATCAAGGTCGACCCGGCTTTCTACCAGACGATCATCGACGCCCGTAAGTCCGTTATCGGCGGCTGATCCTCAGATCATATCCTGAAGCGGCGGTGCCTTGCGGCATCGCCGCTTTTGCCAATAAAGGAAAGCGGCATGGCGACCACACTGCAACATGGTACCCTCACGCCCGAGGGATTGAGCGCATCGTCCCGAACGGTGATGCGTCATTATCAACAGCAGCTTAGGACACGGCGGATTTATACCGTTATGTCGCTCGTTATCTTCCTCATCGTCCTTGCCGCCTCACTGAATTTCGCCAATGAGGCCAATTCGGGCAAGTTCTTCGAGCGCCTGCCATATTTTTTCGACTTCATGAAAACATTCGTGCCGGATAGTCCGCTCGAGGTCTTCCGGGCGATGTTCGACCTGCCGTCGCCCTATGACAACGGTTCGCTGAAATACAACTATGTCGCGGATCGCGTTTACATCACCAACGGTTTCTACATACCGCACTTCATCTATCAGCTGATCATCACGCTCAACATCGCGCTGGTCTCGACGATAATAGGCACGACCTTCGCATTTGTGCTGTGCTTCTTTGCCTCCACCAACCTTATCGGTGCCGGCCTCGTGCGCTGGGTTGTACGCCGGGTAATGGAGATCCTGCGCGCTTTTCCGGAGATCGTCGTCGCGGGATTGCTGACTGCCATCTTATCGATCGGGCCGATCGCGGCGATCATCGCGATTTCCGTGCACACCATCGGGGCTCTGGGGAAGCTATTCTTCGAAGTCGTGGAAAATGCCGACATGAAGGCGGATGAAGGCCTGCGTGCCGCGGGTGCCAACTGGCTGGAGCGGGTTCGCTTTGCCATCGTGCCGCAGGTCCTGCCCAATTTCGTGTCCTATGCATTGCTGCGTGCCGAAATCAACGTACGCGCCTCGACCATCATCGGCGCCGTTGGTGGTGGCGGCATTGGCGAGGTCTTCCGGCTGTCGATCGGTAACGATCACGCTTCCAAGACCTATGCCATCATCATCCTGCTGCTGATCACCATCATCGCCGTAGACCAGTTTTCAAGCTGGTTGCGCCGCAGGCTGATCGGCCATCAATCCTTCGAATTCGGACGGGGAGCGGCCTGATGTCGTCCAGCTTCATTCTCAATACCGCAGACCGCGAGAGGCTGACGGCCGCACATCCCGCAATTTTCAATCGCGGCTTCATGCAGCGATACGGCTTGCTGACCGGTATTGTCGCCGTCCTCGTCTATCTCACCGCCTGCTTTTTCTTCTTCAATGTCGGCCCCGCTTTCATGCAGGGTCGATGGGATCGCGCTTCGAGCTACATTCAGGACTGGTATTCCTGGCGGGCCCAGCCACGCCTTCGTTTCGAAGACGGGAAGGTGAACCCGCAGTGGTCAAGCCGGATGCAATATCCCGCCGATGCGCCGATCGACTGGCTGCAACCCTTGCCGGATGGCGGCTACAGCGTCGTTTACGCGGGCACGCAAAACCGTCTCGACGTAACGCCGACCCGGGTGGACGTCTATGTGGACGGCAAGAACTATCCCGTCATCATCAATGGCGACAAGGCTCTGGCGCCTGAGGTCCTGCCGCAAGAGATCACGCAGGACGGCAACAAGGTTCTCGTGCATTACGGTTTTGCCGGACAGGCGGAAATCCGCACCAGCCAGGTTTACGTGCAGCGGCGGTTCCTCGGGTGGGCGAACTTCCTGTTCGATACCAAATCGGAATTCTGGGGCAAGAGCTACGGCGACCTTGCCGCACTGGCGCTGTGGGGGGAAAGGCTCGATCCCACGCGCTCAAACATCAGCCACATGGTCGATGATTTCCTCGACAATGGTGTCTGGCAGCACGCCGATATTCTTTCCAAGCTGATGCAGACGCTGGTGATGGCCTTTGTGGGCACGCTGTTCGGCACGCTCGTTGCCCTGCCGCTCGCCTTTCTAGCCGCACGCAATATCACCGCTAACAGGGCCGCCAACTGGGGCATGAAGCGTCTATTCGACTTCCTGCGCTCGATCGACATGCTGATCTGGGCGCTGTTCTTTACCCGCAGCTTCGGTCCGGGGCCGATCCCCGGCATTGCCGCGATCTTTTTCACCGATACCGGCGCGCTCGGCAAGGTCTATGCCGAGGCGCTGGAGAATGTTGACGACAAGCAGCGCGAGGGCGTCAAATCGGTTGGCGCTTCCCCCATTGCCGTCAATCGTTTCGGCGTGCTTCCGCAGGTCCTGCCGGTCTTCATTTCCCAGTCGCTTTATTTCTGGGAAAGCAACACCCGTTCCGCCACGATCATCGGTGCGGTTGGTGCTGGCGGCATCGGTTTGAAACTGCTGGAAGCGATGGGTACCAATGCCGACTGGGACAAGGTCGCTTATATGGTGCTGCTCATTCTCTTCGTGGTTTTCCTGTTCGACCACATCTCGAATTCCCTGCGGTCGCGCCTGATCGGGAAAACCCAGCATTAATTCATAAAGCAGGAGCGGGATTTCGCTATCCCGCTTCCCGAGACGTGCGCAAAACCGGAACCTCTTTGCAAAGTCAGATACATCCCCTCAATGCGCCAGCATCCGTCTTGCGGACATTCGAGAGACACGCGGCGTTTCAAGCGCTTTTTTTCCTGGGGCATCATCATTCTGTCACGGAAAGCGATTACCTCGCACTCCTGACCTTGCGGGAAGCGGGCGAGTCACGCCAAATAGCTTTTCATCCAGGTTTTCCATGACACCGAAGAGTGCTTGCCGTGCGCTACGCCATCTATTTTTCTCCGGCTAAAGATCATCCACTGACTGAAGCGGCGTCGCGCTGGCTGGGACGCAATGCCTTTTCCGGCGCGCAACATGATGACCATGCCGCTTATGCGGAGATGACCGAGGAGCCGCGCCGTTACGGTTTCCACGCGACGCTGAAAGCCCCCTTCGAGCTTTCCGAAAAATACAGCGAAGCGGATCTCGTCGCCGCCCTCGAACAGTTTGCGGCCAGCCAGTCCGTCTTCGATATTCCGCGTGTTGTCATCGGTGCACTCGGGCCGTTTTTCGCGCTCGTTCCGGATCGCACCTACCAGCCGCTGCAGGATTTTGCCGCTGAGATCGTTGACCATTTCGACCGGTTTCGCGCGCCCTTGTCCGAGACCGACATTGCCCGCCGGCGCCCGCAAAACCTGACCGAAAGCCAGCGGCAAAATCTGTCGCTCTGGGGTTATCCGCATGTCATGGACGACTTCCGCTTTCATATGACGCTGACGGGCCGCATCGACGAAAGCGACGCGCCCGCTATCCAGGATGTGCTTTCGACCAAGTTTTCCGAGTTCGTCGACCGGCCTCTCACCATTTCCGGCCTCGCTTTGTTCGTTGAGGAAACGCGCGGCGCACCATTTACCGTTCATCGCTGGCACCCGCTTGGCCAGCCGCCAAAGAAAGATGCTGACCCATGACCGAGCATGCCCTTTCCAACGCCCGTATCGTTCTGGAAGACGATATTATTCTGGGATCCGTTCTGATCCGTGACGGCAAGATCGCCGATATCAGCGAAGGCGCCTCCAAAACCGGTGAGGATCTCGAAGGCGATTTCCTCATCCCGGGTCTGGTGGAACTGCACACCGACCATCTGGAACAGCACTATTCGCCGCGTCCCGGGGTTATCTGGGATAAGATCGCCGCCATTCAGGCTCACGATGCGCAGGTCGCGTCATCAGGCATTACCACTGTTTTCGACTGCCTGCGGCTGGGCTCCGACGAAGATGGCGGGTTCAAGAAGGGCGAGATGCGGGAAATGGCGGATGCCATTGAAACCGCTGCCGATCAGAACCGCCTGCGGGCAGATCACCTGCTGCACCTGCGCTGTGAAGTCGCCTCCGCCGATGTGCTCGAGCATTTCGAAGATTTTGAGACCGATCCGCGTGTACGGCTGATTTCGATGATGGATCACTCCCCGGGACAGCGCCAGTTCCAGTCGATGGACCAATATATCTTCTATTACCAGAAGAAGCGCGGACTGAGCGACGAGGCTTTCGCCGAGTTCGTCAGACGCCGGCAGACGGCATCGGCGGAGTTTTCCGCCAAGCACCGGGATTACCTGGCGGCCCGCTGCGCCGAGCGCGGCATAACCGTTGCAAGCCATGACGACGCTACAGAAGCGCATGTGGGCGAAGCGATCGGACACGGCGTGAAACTCGCGGAGTTCCCCACCAGCGTCGAGGCGGCAAAGGCTTCGCACAGCGCCGGCATGAGCGTGCTGATGGGCGCACCGAACATCGTTCGCGGCAAGTCCCATTCCGGCAACATCGCCGCGCGTGATCTTGCCGAACTTGGCGTGCTGGATGTTCTCTCTTCCGACTATGTGCCGTTCAGCCTGCTTTACGCACCGTTCCTGCTCGCCGACCAGGTGGAAGCCATCACTCTGCCGGAAGCGTTGCGCATGGTCACCTCCACGCCGGCACGAACGGTGAGCCTTCGCGATCGCGGCAGCATCGCAACGGGATTGCGGGCCGATCTGGTCCGAGTTCACCGCGAGGACGGCGTTCCCGTCGCCCGGTCGGTCTGGCGTCAGGGCAAACGTGTGGCATGACCGGCAACGGACAGGATAGCCGGCTTGACGGCCAGACGCTGGGTACGGTGCCCGGAACCATGATCGTAATTGTCGGCCCGAGTGGGGCCGGCAAGGACACGCTGATGGATTATGCGGCAGCGCAGCTGTCCGGGCGGCCGGGCTTTCATTTCACCCGCCGGGTCATTACCCGCAGCGGCGATGCCGGCGGCGAAAATCACGATGCGGTTTCCATGCACGAGTTCAACCGGCTGGAAGACGAAGGTGCTTTTGCCATTTCCTGGCAGGCGCACGGGCTGAAATATGGCATTCCGGCCGCCGTCTATCGTCATCTTAATGCGGGAGACGTGGTCATCGCCAACGGCTCCCGCTCGGCTCTGCCCCAGTTCGGCACCGCCTTTGCGCGCCTCAAGGTCGTGAACATCGTTGCACGGCCGGACGTGCTGGCGAAGCGGCTGGAGCAGCGCGGGCGGGAAAGCCGGGAGGATATTCTCCGGCGGCTGGAACGCAGTTCGCTCACGGTCGTCGGGGATTTTGACGTGACGACCGTGGACAATAGCGGTGCAATGGAAGATGCGGGCAAAACCATCATGCAGGTGCTGGAGCAGAGCGCCTGCCGTCGCCACATTTAAACTCCACAGGCCGAACTGCTCGACAAATGGCTTCGCAACGCTTACCATCAGGCGACAATTTCCAAACATGGTACGCCAAGGCGAGGGATGCCTGAAAAGAGGGTCAGCGACGAGATAACAGTGGTGGCCGGTCTGGCCGCCGGCGTCGCCAATTATGCACGGTCGCGGGGCATCGACATTGCCCCCATCTGCAAGGCTCTCGATATCGATCCCGCCACATTCGGCAGCGTGACGGAGCGCATCAGCCTCGACCGATTTTGCCGCCTGCTCGAGACATGTGCGTTGATTTCCGGCGACGACGCCTTTGGTCTGCAATGCGCGTCCACCTTTCCCGCCGGCGCATCCGGCGCGTTCGGATATGGCCTGATGAGCGCGCCGACAGTGCGGGCTTTCCTGCGTTTTCTTCAGGATCACGTTTATTACGCGACCAATAACAGCAATTTCACCATGGTCACGGATGCCGCGCACGTAACCCTGTCGTGGTCCTTTGCGCCTGTCATCGCCAAACGCGATCAATATGTGGATTTGTCGCTGACAGCTCTGATCCAGCGCCTTCGCGATATTCTGGGGGAGCGCGTGAACCTGATCGAGATCGGTCTGGAACGGCCGAAACCGGTTAATATTCAGCTATTTAAAGAAAGAATGACCAAGCGCGTCAGCTTTTCGCAACCCATCCATACCATGCGTCTTCCCACATCACTTCTGGACGTGGTCAACCCAAATGCAGATGAGCGGCTGTTCGAGCTGATGAACTTGCAATGCCGGATGCTGCGGCCGGAGACATCGGCAGACGCCACGCATTTCATCGATCAGGTGAAGCGTTACATGCAGGTGCGGCTGTCGGATGCCGAGCTTTCGCTGAGCGAGATCGCCCCCTATTTCAACCTGTCGGAACGCAGTTTTCAAAGACGGCTTGCCGAGCTTGGGACTAATCTCAACGAGATAAAGGACGCCATTCGCAAGAATGCCGGCTTCAAGCTCCTCGTGGAAAGCGATCTTCCGGTTTCCGATATCAGCTACAGGCTCGGCTATTCTACGCCGGGTGCGTTTTCGCGTTCCGTTTCCCGCTGGTTCGGGGCAACGCCCACGGATATTCGCAAGAAACACGCGCATCATTCCGCCGTATAGGACGCATTCCCAGCATCAATATTCCATATATCCAAAATAAAATTGGGAAATATGTCGGCGTTCATTGGATTATGTATCGAAACATAACAATAAAAACGCAAAACTTGGCGTGAGATGTTATTCTCTTGAGATGGCAGACCGCCTAATAGAACGCCGCAATATGCCTTCGGGCATGACGGAAAACATTCCAAAGCTTTGAATTTTACATTGTTCTGGACAAGAACCGATTTCAGGTTTTTGGGAAGGACGATGCAGTCATTCTTTCATCGCCGAGGATATGCCCATGCCGGGACCGGCTGGCTGCGAGATCAGCTGCTTACTGCCTGGTTCCTGAGGCCACATCCGGCTTTGGGAAGGTCAATCTCTTTTGAGGCTGAAAGACTATGTCGTCAAAAACGCAGCATGAACGTCATCAGGCGCGTGAAATCGTCCTTTCGGATCGTGAGCGGCAATATCTGGGGCTCGTTGCGCGAGGCCGACATCCTTCTCACATTGCCTTGATAACGGGAGCGGACGAAGCGGATGTTAAAGATACTCTGGAACGGGTCCGCCTAAGGCTAGGTGCGGCCAATCTGCTGAATGCCGTCAGCATCGCCCTGCTGCGTGGACTGATCGAACAGGATATTTAGAGCTTCCCTCTCGCTCCAAAAGCTTACGCGAAATCGTCCCCTTCCCGTAAGCCAAAACCGGATGTGTTGCTTTCTGCGCCAAAAACCCACCATTTCGATGGCGGGACGGCGGACCAAAAGGCGGGTCGGAAATGATTTCCGGCCTATCGGCGCAACTGCAAGGCAGCCATACACGGTTTACCCGGCGGACTTTCCGGTCCGCTGGGTTTTCATTTTCAGTTCCTCACAGCGACTGAATCTCGGCAAGAATATCGCTTTCGACGATGATACCGCTTTCCAGCGCCTGCCTTCGAATGCCTTGGCTTCGCCGACCGGGCAAACGCACGTTTTCCTGCTTCTCTATCTCTCCGGCGATAAGCGCCAGTCGCTCGGTAAAGGCCGCACCGCCCGACGATACGGGGTCTATGGCGATGATCGTGTGGCCGAGAGAGGGTGGCGCACCCTTGTCGTCCAGAAGGGAAGAGGCCTCGAAGGCGAAGCTTCCACCGGTGAGCGCGGCGGCCATGATCTCCACCATCAGCGCCAGGGCAGCACCCTTGGCCTCGCCCGCAGGCACCATCGTTCCGGCTAGGGCTTCTTCGGGATCGGTCGTGGGCCGGCCATTCGTATCAAGCGCCCAGTCGCCCGGAATGGTTTCGCCCTTCTGGCGGGCCGCCATGATCTTTCCGCGCGCAACCTTGGAAAGCGCCAGATCGATCACCAGCGGATCTGCCTCGCCAACAGGGCTGGCGAAAGCAATCGGATTGGTGCCATAGAGCGGTTTGGTGCCACCCCAAGGCGCCATGGATGCAGGCGCATTGGCGAACATCAGCGCCACGAGGCCCATTTCCGCGAAACGCTCGACTGTAAGTGCCATGACGCCTGCATGATGGGAGCGATGGATCGCGGCGAGCGCGATGCCCTGCTGCCGGGCCATGTCCGGCAACTCGTCTACGGCGCAGTCGATCGCGGGATAGGCGTAACCGTTGTTAGCGTCGATTGACAGCACACCCGGTTTGACACGACTTGCCACCGGCCGCGCATTGCCATTGACCTTGCCAACCCGCGCCTGACGGACATAAACGGGGATACGCCGAAAACCGTGGCCGCCCTGGCCTGCAGCCTCGGATGCCACGAGCGCCTTCGCCACGGAGCGGGCGTTTTGCGGCAGAACGCCGTTACGCTCAAAGATAGAGGATACGAGATCCTCCGCCTCTGCGATTGAGAATTTCATTCCGGAATGCCTCTGCGTGTTAAGTCGACAAGACCTACACCATCGAAAACATTCGCGAAATGCAATTCAGGCCCGAATGGATATCTTATCGAGAATAACGGTCGGGCACGCATTCGCCCTTTGGCAGGGCGTCATACCAGGCAAGAGCTTATTCCAGCAGAACCGCGACGTGGCCTTGGAATCGATCTAGCGGATGCTGATCGGCAAGGTGATTGTCTTATTTGCATCCGGTGGCGGCGCGGGCACGGGTGACGCGCTCTGGATCCAGGCCGCAATCTGCTGGTCGATGGAGGAATCACCAGTGGACTGCACCACACTGACACCGCTGATGGCGCCTGTATCGTTAACCCGGAACCGCACGGTCGCTGTCATCGCATCGCTGCGAAGCGAGCGGGGCTTACGCCTCTGGATATGCGAGCGAACCTTCGATCCCCATTTTGCCGGCGAGGCGGAGGATGAAGAGAAGAAACCGGCATTGTTGCGCGATGC
The DNA here is from genome assembly GCF_030818995.1 of Agrobacterium sp. SORGH_AS_0745. NCBI lineage: Bacteria > Pseudomonadati > Pseudomonadota > Alphaproteobacteria > Hyphomicrobiales > Rhizobiaceae > Agrobacterium > Agrobacterium sp. SORGH_AS_0745. The sequence goes on along the minus strand of NZ_JAUTBI010000003.1, from coordinate 881,237 downwards.
CGCCGTCCGGTCGGATTGCTGTGTCTCGGCCTTGGCCGTTTCGCGCAGTTCCGATGCCTGTTGCGGTTTGGGGCGCTGGCGCTCGACCTTCTTCTTGTCGTCCGGTTCTTTCTTCTCCACCTTCTTTTCGACCGGCGGCGGCGGCGGCCGGATGACGGGCAAGGGAACCTCGACATTTTCGAGTTCCGCCATCATCTGTTCCTGCACGGGATCGATCGGCTCCACCGGTTCGGGAATTTCCTGCGGCTCGACGATATCCTCGACCGGCGGTTCCGGCGGCTGCACGGGTTCCGGCGGCGGCGTTTCCACAACCGGCTCAGGCGGCGGCGGCTCCTCCGGGGTGACTTCCTCTACCGGCTGGCTGTTGTCGCTCTTTACCTCTTCGGCATCTTCAACGTCCTGCGCAGGCGTCGTTTCCTCGGTGTTGACGGCTTCCGGTATGGCTGCCATTTCGATCATGATCGCGGCAGGCGGCGGCCCGCCGGCATCCAGTTCCTCTGGTTCCTGCATCAGGTAATAGGCAAAACCCGCATGAACGCCCAGCATGAGCAGTGCTGCGGCGGACCACAACGCCGCTTCCCCGAGGCGGGAATGTCGGGACTGCGGGTAGCCGTTTTCAGTCATGGCGCGGTTCCTGGCACTGCGGGCGCGGCGGGCGGAACGGCACCGGCTGGCTGCGTTGCCGCAGCGGCATTTTCCAGCCCTACCAGAGCGATTTTCAGATATCCGGCATCGCGAAGCAGGTTCATGATTTCCATGAAGTGGCCATAGTCGACGGCTTTGTCGGCGCGCAGGAAAATTCGCGTATCTTTCTTGCCGCCCGTCTGCCGGTCGATCGCCGCTGCCAGGGCTTCGCGGGCAACCGCATCATTGCCGAGATTGAGCGACAGATCATCCTTGACGGTCAGATAAAGCGGCTCTTCCGGGCGCTCCGCCGGCTTGGCGGTGGATGCGGGCAGATCGACATTCACATCCACGGTCGCCAGCGGTGCGGCAACCATGAAGATGATGAGCAGAACCAGCATCACGTCGATGAAAGGCGTGACATTGATTTCGTGGTTTTCGGAGAGATCGTCTCCGCTATTTTCGCGAATACCGCCAGCCATGACCGATCACCGCCCAACCAACGACACAGCGGGCTTGCTGCTGCCCGGCGGAATGCGGCGGAAATCGAGGTCGCGGCTGACGAGGCGTTCCACGCCGGCTGCGGCATCCGCCAGCAAATGCCGGTATCCCGTGATCGAGCGGGCGAAGACGTTGTAGATCACCACCGCTGGAATAGCAGCAACAAGGCCGATTGCCGTGGCAAGCAGCGCCTCGGCAATGCCGGGTGCCACGACGGCAAGATTGGTGGTCTGCGATTCCGAGATGCTGATGAAGGAATTCATGATGCCCCAGACGGTACCGAACAGACCGACAAAGGGAGCGGTGGAGCCGATGGTCGCCAAGGCGCCCGTTCCGCGCGACATGCGGCGACCGGCGTGGGTTTCAATGCGTGACAGGGCCGAGGATACACGCTCCTTGATGCCGCCGCCGTCGGTGTGTTCGACCACCGCGTCGGAAAGCTGCATTTCGTGAGTTGCCATGCGCAACATCAGCGCTGCCGGCCCGCCCTTCTTTTCGACGGCCTCAGTCGCCTCGTTCAGGGTTTTCGCCCTGCGAATAACCTTGAGCGTCGCACCGGCGCGCACCCGTGCACCGGCCAGCTCGATAGACTTCGCCACCCAGACCGTCCAGGTGACGAGCGATGCGAAAGCGAGACCGATCATCACGCCCTTCACGACCCAGTCCGCCGCCATGAACATGCCCCAGGGAGACAGGTTGTGCGGAATGTCCGCACGATGTCCGGCACTTGCGGGTTCGGCGACTACCGGTTCAACCGGGGTGGAGACCTCGTTCGGCGCTGCCGTACCGTTCGTCGGAGCGGGTTGCTCCGTCTGTGTCGGCTGCGGTGAAACACCTTCGGCTGCCGGCGTGGGATTACTTGCGGCGGGCGCAGGCTGGGCCGGCGCGGGCTGTGTGGGCGCGGCAGCGGAAGGCGGCACAGGCTGGACTGCCGGAGCGCTCGGCGTCTCAGCCGGCGACTGCGCGGGCTGCATCGTTTCCGTTGCCGGTGCAGGTGCTGGTTGGATCTGGGTTTCGGATGCCGACTGAGCAAAAACCGCTCCGGCACTCAAGCCGGCCAGCAAAGTGACCGTCATGGCAAGTGAGATATGCCGTGTTTTGTTTGCTCTGGTGAAGCACGCGGAAGAAGTTGAGGTCTCAGCTGACATAATTTTTATCCCGGATTTCCGTCGATGAACTCATCCGCAGATTGACCGGTTCATTAAAACCGGGGCCATGAACGGATGCCGTCGTGAAAGCTTGACGTTCCGATAATAAACCTGAGTTCTTTTGACAACTATTATATTGCCAAAAGACGACCCGTAAACTCTTCTTTACAAAAAATTGACCGACCTGCGGTCTTCAGGTGTTTTGCGAAGGCGAAAACTGCGCCACCAGCGCGTGTCGGTCGCCGGGATAGGTGACCCGAACACTGGTGACATAATCCGCTCCGTGCCAGGTGCGGCGGTGGATGACCAGACACGCCGCACCGGAAGCAATGCCGAGCGCGGTCGCATTTTTGCGATCAGCGGAAACTGCGCTGATGCGATGTTCCGCGGCACTCCAGGGAACCATTTTCAGCAGCCAAGTGCCCGGCCCGATCTGTGAAAAATCCGCTGCCTCAGCCTCCGGAACGGCGGTGACATTGATGATGCGTTCCTCGAGGCAAAAGGGAACGCCGCCGGCAAAATGCGTGCAGGTGAGTTCCAGAACCGGGGCATCCGCGGCAAGCGCCATGGCCGCGCCGTCTTCTTCCCCCGCAGGGCGCAGTCGCCGTCTGTCGAGACGGTAACCGTAAACGAGGCCGAGGGCCTGCACCTCCCGCTCGATATCGTGGATTTCCAGCACGGCCGATTGCGCATGGGGCTGGCGAACGAAAGTGCCAAGACGACGGCGTCTTTCAATCAGGCCACGCTGCACCAGTTCGCCGAGCGCCTTGTTCACCGTCATGCGCGAGCAGGCATATTGCCGGGTCATCTCGTGTTCGTAGGGAATACGGTACCCCGGCGGCCACTCGCCCGACATGATGTGGCGCTCGACATCGTTGCGGATGCGCTCGTGCAGTGATTTTTCCTGAAGATCGGCGCCTATACTCCTCATACCGATGCTTCCTTCCTCCCGGTTCTATGGATCAACTATCCATGGGCAGCGGCGGCAATCGCCTCGCTGCGAATTTCCTCCGTCAACTTGGCGCGTAGCTGCGAAAACTCCGGGCTGGCCTTGACGGTGTAGTGACGCGGATGCGGCAGGTCGACCGGCATGATCGACTTGATGCGCCCCGGCCGCGCTGACATCGTCACAACCCGCGACGCCATGAATACCGCCTCCTCGATGTCATGCGTCACAAAAATGACGGTCTTCTGCTCGCGCTCCCATATGCCGAGCAGCAATTCCTGCATCAGTCCGCGCGTCTGGTTGTCGAGTGCGCCGAAAGGCTCGTCCAGCAGCAGGATTTTCGGGCCGTTTGCCAGAGCGCGAGCGATGGCTGTTCTCTGCTGCATGCCGCCGGACAGCTGTTTCGGCCAATGGTTCTCGAAACCGCGCAGGCCAACCTTGTCGATATAGCTGTCGACGATCTCCCATTTTTCCTTCTCGGCCACACCACGCTCGCGCAGACCGAAGGCGACGTTTTCCCGGATCGTTAGCCACGGAAACAGCGTGTAGGACTGGAACACCATGCCGCGATCCGCCCCCGGCCCTGTCACTGCCCGGCCGGACAAACGGACTTCACCCGTCGTTGGACGGTCAAGACCGGCGATGATGCGCAGCAAGGTCGACTTTCCGCATCCGGACGGGCCGAGAATGGTGACGAAATCGTTGCGGGAGATTTCCAGATCCGTGGGCTGCAAGGCCAGCGTTGGCTGGCCGCCCTGAACGCCGGGGAAAGTGCGGCTGACGCCCTTGATAACGAGTTCGCTCATCAGGCAAGCCTCCAGGCGAAAAGCTTCCGGTTCAGCGATTTGAACGCGAAGTCAGAAATAAGTCCGATGACACCGATGACGATGATGCCGAAGATGATCTGCCCGGTCGCCATCAGCGCCTGGCTGTTGATTATCATATAGCCGATGCCCGACGACGCGCCGATCAACTCGGCAACAATCACATAGGTCCAGGCCCAGCCGAGGACGAGACGGAGAATTTCCGCAATATCGGGCGCATTGGCGGGAATGAGAACGCGGCGGACCACGCCCCGGTCTTTTGCGCCAAGTGTATAGGCAGCCTCCACCAGATCGCGTCTTGTGCCGGCAACCGCCACGGCAACCATGAGAATGATCTGGAAAACTGCGCCGATGAAGATCACCAGCAGCTTCTGCATCTCGCCGATGCCGGCCCAGAGAATAAGCAGCGGCACGAAGGCAGAAGCCGGAAGATAGCGTGCGAAGGAGACGAAGGGCTCAAGCAGCGCCTCGACCGGCTTGTAAGCGCCCATGGCGATGCCGACCGGTACGGCAACGAGCGAGGCCAGCACGAAGCCGCCGACAACACGCCAGATCGTCATTCCGATATCGCTGGCAAATCCCTGATCGGTTAGCAGATAGATGCCGTCCTTCAGCATGGTGATCGGGTCAGCCAGAAAGGTCGGCGATACGAAACCGCCGAGCGTGGCAAAGCCCCAGGCGGAGAAAAAAAGCACGAAGAACAGAATGCCGAGAAAAATCCGCGTGCTGTTCTTTATGGGTTGAAGAGGTTGCATTCTGTCGCCTGTCCGGAAAACGGGCGCGGCACTCTATCGCCGCACCATCTAGGCGCCGTGCGTCGTCCATGACGCACAGGCGCTGTAAGGCTTCTCACTGGCTGCAATAATCCCCGAAGGAAAAGCAGCAGTTTGCTTCTGTTACTTGATGAAGGACGTGTCCGCGAGTGTCGAAAGATCGGGTTTCGATTTTATCACGCCGATTTCCAGAAGCAGATCAGCCGATTTTTCGGAGAATGTCTTGAATTCACCGTCGAAGAACTTCTGGTTGGCGGCCTTGTCCTGCCATTCCAGGAATTTCGCCGAAGCTGCGAATGCCTCGCCCGTCTGTTTTACGTCCGCTCCCATGGTCTCATAGGATTTTGCAGGGTCCGTCTTGATGAGCTCGAGCGCCTGGAAATAGCTGTCCGCAAGGGCTTTTGCCGCCTGCGGATTGGCCTTCAAGAAATCCGGCGTGCAGCCGAACGTGTCCATGACGGCGGGATAATCCAGCGTCGTCGCAAGGATTTTCCCCTTGTCCGGCGCGGCGCGCACTGTGGACAGATAAGGCTCATAGGTCATGGCGGCTTCATTCTGGCCGGCGACGAATGCCTGCGCGGCCGGTCCCGGCTCAAGGTTGACGACCTTCACGTCCTTCAGGGTCAGGCCGTTTTCCTTCAGTATCCAGGCAAGGAAGAAATAGGGGGATGTGCCCGGTGCAGAAGCGGCAACCGTCTTGCCTTTGAGGTCCGACACCTTTGCAACATCACTGCGCACCGCAATGCCGTCGGCTCCGTGCGACTTGTCCATCTGGAAAATCTGGGTGGACTTCACGCCATTGGCATTCCACGCGATCCACGTTTCGACCGTGGTGGCGGCGCACTGGATGTCACCGGAAGCAAGCGCCAGATGCCGGCTTGCCTGCGGAATCTTCTTGATATCGACCTTGAGGCCATTCTTTTCGAAAATGCCAGCCTGCTTGGCAAGCGTCAGTGGCGCAAAGCCGGTCCAGCCGGACATGCCTATTGTAACCGATGTTTCGGCATAGGCGGAAGCAGATGAAGCAAGCGTCGCGATTGCGGCGATAACCCATGTCTTTTTCATGATCGGAACCCCTTTTGATTTATTTTTGTGCGATATTTTTTTCGCTTTATTTGAGGCATGCTAGGCAGGGATTTTACATTTGTCTAGACAAAATAGAGGCGCTCAAACGCTTCCAGAAAGATTGCAAACAAGCCGCCCGGCATTCTAGACATAGGATAGCACAGCCCGGCGCATCGGCCCGCTGTTTTCCATATCGAGCTTTTCCATGACCAGACAGAGACGCCGTAACATCATCAGGGCAAGGCGCACCGGCACCGGCATTGCGGTCGTCGCCGCCATTTCATTCATCGCCGGAATGACAGATGCGGTGGGTCTTCATCTTTCCGGCGATTTCGTTTCCTTCATGACCGGCAACACCACCCCGCGCGGCCATTTCGGTGGAAGCTGGCGTTTATTCCCATGCGGCCAAACTACTCTTCGCGATCATCGCTTTCGTGGCGGGCAATGCTGGCGGTATCGTGGTCGCGCATAAATTCGACCGGAGCATCTTTGCCGTTCTCGTGGCTGTCGGGTCGCTGGTGGCGATTGCCGCATTGCTGCGCGGCGATGCTTCCGCCCTGGCGCAGTTTTATCTTGTCGTTTTCGCCATGGGGATGGTCAACGCTGCCGTCGAACATATTGAGGGGCTGCCTATTGGCCTCACCTACGTGACCGGCGCCCTTTCCCGTTTTGGCCGTGGCATCGGTCGCTATCTTCTGGGGGAGCGAAGCCTCGATTGGGGCATCCAGATCGTGCCCTGGCTCGGTATGATAAGCGGCGCAATCTGCGGGGCGGTGTTGGGCGCCACGCTGCAGTACGATGCCCTGTGGGTGGTTGCGGCAACCGTTTTTGCGGTCGCCATCGCCACACTCGTCATTCCGCGTTCGCTTCGCCACCGCTATAACCAAAGGGTCCGGATCAGGCGCATCGCGCCCTGACGGACTGCGTTGTCACTTGCGTGAGATGGTGACGAATTTTGTGCCGCGCACCCGCACCGTCATCAGGCAGGCTTCCTTGTCGGTTCGATCGCAATAACGCGGGTGCATCTTCAGTACGAAGACCATGTTGCCGAAACGTTTGATGAAATCGTAGCCGTAAATCCGGGCCGTCGCGATCATCAGATATCCGCCCTCTTTGACCTGGACGTAAAAATTGTAAGGGCAACCTTCGTCATCGCAGCTGCGGCCTTTTTCGCCATCGCAATCCAGCACGCCGTGATTGACGACGGCATCCATCAGGCCATCATTGTTGATATCCAGTCTGGTGATGAAATCATCGCCGAAGCCAGCCGTCTTGCACTCCTTGCGAAAATGATCCTTCTCATAGATCTCAGGATCGTTCACCAGCTGCTGCTGTGCCGCCAGCGCGACCGGAAACATCAAGAGGACCAGCGCCTGAAGAGCGGCAACGATAGCGATTCGCACGGCATTTTCCTTTGCATCCGTTTCGTTTATGGATGTTGCGATCATCCGGGCGGCCAGCCTAGAGTTCCGTGCTTGCGCGACACTGACGCAAACGCATCCAAATTTCCGGGGGGACCTTTTCCATGACACTGCTGGGTTTTCTCGATTATGCCGGCGTTGCCGTGTTTGCCGCAACCGGCGCATTGGCCGCCTCACGCAAGCAGCTCGACCTGATCGGCTTCCTGTTTTTCGCCGCCGCGACCGGGATCGGCGGCGGCACGGTACGCGATCTCGTGCTGGGCAGGGCACCCGTCTTCTGGGTGTTGAACCCGACCTATATTCTGGTCTGCGTATCGGTTGCGGTCCTGCTTTTCTTCACCGCCTACCTGTTCGAATCCCGGTATCGGGTGCTCATCTGGCTCGATGCCGTCGGCCTCTCAGCCTATTGCGTCATGGGAGCCGCCAAGGGTCTGGCTGCAAGCGGCTCCGCAACCGTGGCGATCGTGACAGGCGTTTTGACAGCGACGTTCGGCGGCGTATTGCGCGATGTTCTCGCGGGAGAACCCTCCGTGCTGCTGCGCCCGGAAATCTACATCACTTGCGCGCTTTTGGGGGCCTCCATCTTCACCGGCGCTTATTTCCTCGGCGCGCCGCTTTATGTCGCGTCGGGCATCGGCGTATTGACGGCTTTCGGTGTCCGGTCCGGAGCGTTGATCTTCGGATGGACCTTTCCGCCCTATAAGGGCAAGCCCGGCAGACGGCCTGAAGATATATTGAAGTGAGGCGGCGAAGGCTGCCTGAAACAAAAATGGCGCCCACAGGCGCCATGTTTTTTTGTTTATCAAGCCGAAGCTTCAACCGCGCTTGCGACGCAGGCGAATGACCACGTCCACATGGGCGATTTCCATGCCTTCGGGCGCCTCTGGCAGATTGTCGATCTGGAGATTGTTGACGGGGATGTCGAGAACCTCGTTCTCTCCTTCCACGAAGAAGTGATGGTGGTCGGACACGTTGGTGTCGAAATAGGTGCGCGCACCTTCGACGGCCAGAACGCGGATCAGGCCGGCTTCGGTAAACTGATGCAGCGTGTTGTATACCGTCGCAAGAGAAACGGGCACGCCGGCGGTCACCGCCTCGTCATGCAGCTCCTCGACTGTCAGGTGGCGATCACCCTTTGCGAAAAGAAGATCGCCCAAAGCAACGCGTTGGCGCGTGGGCCGCAGCCCCGAGCGCCGCAGCCTCGTCCCGATATCCAATGTGGCGTCAAATGCCATGCAATCCCATTCCAAACACAGGGGTGAAACCCATCAATTGCAATAGCATATATCTTTTGCGGTGAATGCTTTCAATAGTTTCAGCGTCGCCGAGTGTCGCAAATGGCTGCAAACCGGCCATTCTTGCAAATTTCCTCTGGTTCCTGCCGGATGGTTCCTGTATGCGGACGGCATATTGAGGTAATGACTTCTCTAAAGAAGGTTCGAAGACAAAGAATGGGGGCATAATGGCCTCTGCCCTTGCAGCGCTTCATTTTGAACCTAACTTGCTCTAGTGAAGTCGATAAACACCAGTGATTGAGGAAGTGAAAGCGGTATGGCAACGAGGCAATCAAGTTACAATTACGAGGAGATCCTTTCCTGCGGACGCGGCGAATTGTTCGGTCCGGGAAATGCCCAGCTTCCGTTGCCTCCCATGCTCATGGTTCACCGCATCACCGAAATTTCCGAAACCGGCGGCGCGTTCGACAAGGGTTTCATCCGCGCTGAATACGATGTCAGCCCAGACGACTGGTATTTCCCCTGCCATTTCCAGGGCAACCCGATCATGCCGGGTTGCCTCGGCCTTGACGGCATGTGGCAGCTGACCGGCTTCTTCCTCGGCTGGCTGGGCGAAGAAGGCCGCGGCATGGCGCTCTCCACCGGCGAAGTCAAGTTCAAGGGCATGGTTCGCCCGGAGACGAAGCTCCTCCAGTACGGCATAGACTTCAAGCGTGTGATGCGCGGACGTCTCGTTCTGGGTACCGCAGACGGATGGCTGAAGGCAGACGGCGAAACCATTTATCAAGCGACGGACCTTCGTGTGGGGCTGTCGAAGGAAAAGACCGCCTGAAGCGGACGGAATAGTCCTGGCAAACGCCGGGCGGCTTCGGTCGTCCAGCCGAAATCTTAAGAAAAGGTCCATTTCATGAGACGAGTTGTTGTCACCGGCCTCGGCATTGTTTCTTCCATCGGTGGTGATGCCGCCGAAGTCACCGCATCACTGCGCGACGCCAAATCCGGCATTTCATTTTCACCGGATTTTGCTGAACACGGTTTCAAGTGCCAGGTATGGGGCAAGCCGTCTCTCGATCCGACCGAGCTGGTCGACCGTCGCGCCATGCGATTCCTTTCGCAGGGCGGCGCATGGAACCACGTTGCCATGAAGCAGGCGATTGCCGATTCCGGCCTCGAGGAAAGCGACATCAGCGGCAACGAGCGCACCGGCATCATCATGGGTTCGGGCGGTCCTTCCACCCGCACCATCGTCGAAGCCGCCGATATCACGCTGAAGAACAACAGCCCGAAGCGTATTGGCCCGTTTGCCGTGCCGAAGGCCATGTCCTCGACCGCATCGGCCACACTTGCGACCTGGTTCAAGATCCACGGCGTCAACTATTCGATCTCTTCGGCCTGCTCCACATCGGCGCATTGCATCGGCAACGCCGCCGAGATGATCCAGTGGGGCAAGCAGGACGTGATGTTTGCTGGCGGCCATGAAGACCTCGATTGGTCCATGTCCAACCTCTTCGACGCCATGGGCGCGATGTCGTCCAAATATAATGAGACGCCAAACCTCGCTTCCCGCGCCTATGACGTCAACCGCGACGGTTTCGTGATCGCCGGCGGTGCTGGCGTACTGGTTCTTGAAGAGCTGGAACATGCAAAGGCGCGCGGCGCCAAGATTTACGCCGAGATCGTCGGTTATGGCGCAACCTCGGATGGTTACGACATGGTGGCTCCTTCCGGCGAGGGCGCGATCCGCTGCATGCGTCAGGCCCTTTCCACCGTCAAGGGCGATATCGACTACATCAACACCCACGGCACCTCGACGCCGGTTGGCGACAGCAAGGAAATCGGCGCGATCCGGGAAGTCTTCGGCGACAAGATCCCGCATATCCAGTCGACCAAGTCCCTCACCGGCCACTCGCTGGGCGCAGCAGGCGTTCAGGAATCGATCTACGGCCTGTTGATGATGCAGGAACGCTTCATCGGCGAGAGCGCGCATATTTCCGAACTCGATCCGGAATTTGCGGGCGTCCCGATTGTTCGCAGCCGCATCGACAATGCCAAGATCGACACGATCCTTTCCAATTCCTTCGGCTTCGGCGGCACCAACGCCACGCTGGTCTTTCAGCGTCATAACGGATAATTGCCATGAACGGCATCATGCAGGGTAAGCGCGGCCTCATCATGGGCGTCGCAAACAATCACTCTATCGCCTGGGGTATCTCCAAGGCTCTTGCGGCGCAGGGCGCAGAGCTCGCCTTCACCTATCAGGGTGAGGCGCTCGGCAAGCGGGTAAAGCCGCTCGCCGCCGAGCTCGGATCCGACTTTATCGTGCCTTGCGATGTCGAGGATATCGCCTCGGTTGACGCGCTTTTTGCGGCAATCCGCGAAAAATGGGGTACGCTGGATTTCGTCGTGCACGCGATCGGCTTTTCCGACAAGAACGAGCTGAAGGGTCTTTACGCGGATACGACCCGCGAGAATTTCAGCCGCACTATGGTCATCTCCTGTTTCTCGTTCACGGAAATCGCCAAGCGTGCCGCCGAACTGATGACGAATGGCGGATCCATGCTGACGCTGACCTATAACGGTTCGCAGCGGGTCATCCCCAACTACAACGTCATGGGCGTTGCCAAGGCAGCTCTAGAAGCGTCCGTGCGTTATCTCGCTGCCGACTATGGCCCGCGCGATATTCGCGTCAACGCCATCTCGGCCGGACCGGTCCGCACACTGGCGGGCGCCGGCATTTCCGATGCGCGCGCAATCTATGCGTGGAACCAGAAAAACGCACCGCTGCGGCGGACAGCGGATATCGACGATATCGGCGGATCGGCTCTTTATCTGCTGTCCAACATGTCGCGCGGCGTTACCGGCGAGTGCCACTACGTGGATTGCGGCTACAATATCACCTCCACACCCACCCTTGAGGTTCTCTCAAAAGCGGATGCGGAATAAGCTATCGTTTTTCCAGTAAGTAAAAGCCCGGGGATATGCCGGGCTTTTTGCTTTTATAGCCTGTGCCATTTTTGCGAACTGATAAAGTATAACTCTTCGGGGTAACTGAATTTAAACACCGGCTGGTTATGGTCCGCAACAAATTCAACGGTTGCGCTTGCCGCATATTCTAAAGATCGACACCCACATATGCGACTGGCCAAATTGAAGCCATTGCTGGAAAAATTCGGGCTCTCGCGTGACGGGACAGCAGCCATCGAATTCGCGATCCTGGCGCTTCCCTATTTCCTCGTCGTCTTTGCGATCATCGAAACTTTCATCGCCTTGATGGCGGAGCAAGTGGTCGTCAATGCTACCGACACGATGGCGAGGCGTCTGCGCACCGGGCAGATCAGCAGTTCGATTTCCAAAGAGGATTTTCGCAAGAGTTTCTGCAACGAAGTTTCGGTGATTATCACCTGCGATGATGAGATCAAAAAAGAACAGAAGCTTTATATAGACCTTCGCTCCTTCACCGCCTTCAAGGATATTCCAACTACGATACCCTTGAAAGCTAACGGCGAATATTACGATCTCGACACGGCGCAATTCGGCTTCAAGCCGGGTGGACCTGACACGATCAATATGCTGCGCGTCTATTATCGCTGGCGTGTAGTCGCAGATATCATCCGACCATATCTTACCAAAATACGCCCAGCCGACGGGTCAATGCCGTCGCATTTCCTCATTGTCGCGACCGACGCTTTCATGAATGAGAAGTACACCACGAGCGGGGGCTCATGATGGCAGGGCTTGTTTCCACCATCACGAACGGCCGACTTCGTTTTATCGCGCTCGTTGCACGCTTCGCAAGGGATCGCCGTGGCGTGGGTGCGGTAGAATTTGCAATCGTCTTCCCGATATTGCTTGCGCTTTATCTGACGTCCTTCGAACTCACAATCGGCTATAATACCTACAAGCGGGCAAGCAGCGCCTCCGCAACGATCAACGACCTGATCTCCAAAACAAATTCCGTCGACAAGGCTTATCTGACAAGCATGCAGGACGTAACGGCTGCCGTCTTTGCGCCTTACAGCACCAAGGGTCTGCAGCTGAAGATCAGCGGCATCAAGATCGACAAGCAGAAACAGGCGACTATCGCCTGGTCCTGGAACGAGAAAAACGCGAGGCCCTATGTGGTGGGATCGCCAGTCTCCGTTCCCACACGTTTGCTTGTAGCGGACAGTTTCCTCATCCACGTCGAGCTTTCCGTGCCGCATGAGTTGTTGATGTTCATGCCAGATATTTCTTCGTCCGGCGTAAGATCGATCACGATCGCACGCGATTATTTCTTCAAGCAGCGCGACGCTGAGATAACCTGCTCCAATTGCTGATGCGCCTCAGCGCGTTGCTCTAATAAACATCGCGCAGATAACGTTTTTCGCGCTTCAGCCCGTTTACATAGTCGCTTGCCGCTTCCGCAGAGATGCCCGCCTCGTCAATAACGATCCGGTGCAGGGCATCGTCAACATCCTTCGCCATGCGGGTCGCATCGCCGCAAACATAGAAATGGCCGCCCTCTTCGAGCCATTGATAGAGTGCCTTGCCGTTTTGGCGCATACGGGTCTGAACATAGATCTTTTCGGCCTGATCCCTCGAGAAAGCGAGATCGAGACGGGTTAGCACGCCATCGCGACTCATCTTTCCAAGTTCGTCTTCGTAGATGAAATCCGACTGCCGGTGCTGATCGCCGAAAAACAGCCAGTTCCGGCCCTTTGCGCCCCGCGCCTGCCGTTCCTGCAAAAATGCCCGGAATGGCGCAATGCCCGTGCCGGGTCCCACCATGATAACAGGTGCGTCATTGTCCTGAGGCACGCGAAACGCCTTGTTCGGAGAGACGAAAATCCCGGCACTCTGCCCCGCTTCTACCCGGTCCGCGAGATAGGTGGAGCACACGCCGCCACGCTCGCGACCTTCGGCGCGATAACGCACGCTGGCGACTGTCAGATGCACGCTGTTGTGCGCGGCCAAAGGGCTGGAAGAGATCGAATAGGCGCGGTGCTGTAACGGCTTCAGGAACGTCACGAATTCAGCAAGCTCGAATACGGGTTTTTCACCGAGACTAAGCAGGTCGAGAATATCCTTGCTCCAGAGAAAGGCGGCAAGCTGTTCCCTGTCTCCATTCGCAAGGATGTGGCTGAGTTCATCGTGCCCTGCGCGCTTGCCGATCTCGGCGACCAGTTCACGCGACGGTGTCGATATCTCGAACATATTGAGAAGCGCATCGCCGACCGGACGGTCGAGTCCGACGACTTCGCCATCCGCGCTCACTCCGAAGCGTTCGAGCAGCGCGCCCACTAGTTTCGGGTCGTTTAGGGGAACGACGCCCAGAGCATCCCCCGCCTCATAGTCGAGACCACTTTCGCCGAGATCAAATTCGTAGTGGCGAATTTCCTTGGACGAAGCAGGCCCGGAAAGAAGGCGATTGACGCTCACCTGCGCGGCATAGGGGTTCTTGCGGCTCCAGCCCTGTTTTGCCCGCGCGGGCGCCTCGGCGATCGCCGGCACAACCGCCACCTTATTGCCACCATCGATGGCGAGCGCGAGTGGCAGGGTCTCGCCGATCCAGTTGGCGGCGACATCTTCGAAATCGATATCGCAATCGATACGCGTCTTCATCCGTTTGCCGCCAAGCTGCTCGAAGCGGGTATCGATGAGCTTACCCGCCTGGCAGAAGCCATCGTAACCGGTGTCGCCAAGCGCAAGCACGGCAAAGTTCATCTCATCCAGCCGGGGTGCGGCCTCCTTGGAAAGTGCCTCCCAGAAAAGCTGGGCATTGTCAGGCATTTCACCTTCGCCGTAGGTGGAGGTGACGACAATGACGCGCTTCATGGCGCCCAGACTATCCATGGACACATCATCCAAGGCAGTTACCACAGGCTGCATGCCCTGGGCACGGGCGGCGTCGGCTATATCCATCGCCAGCGCCTCGGCATTGCCGGTCTGGGTGCCAAAGAGAATGTTCAGCACGCTGGCCGCCGCCTTGGGAGCGGCAGCGGCAACCGATGTGTCCATACCCATTGCTGCGCGGGAATGAAGCCCGGCCAGGAAGCCGGATAGCCAGGCGCGCTGGTCGCCATTGAAAGGGGCATCTTGAGGAATGTAAGGTATCTTCATCATGCTGCCCTGTTCTGGCTGGATGCGGTGGCAAGGTCGGGAATGGCACGCGCCGCGAAAAGCTCCTCAAAGCCCGGCAGACGACCGATCTTCTCGATGTTTTTGCGGTCCTGCTGAATGATCCAGCCATAGGTGCCGGGACTATCCACCGACCAGATGTTGCGGCGCGCGAGCGCCTGCTTGTAATCGTCGAGCCGCTTGGCGGCGATCATCACCGCAAGCTGCTCGTCATCATGATCGGAAAGCGCCTCGCGCGCATATTTCAGCAGCCGCTGCATCAGCGCATAGTCCTCCGTGAGGACGAGATTGCGCACGGCTTTTTCGATGGCGGGATCGGAAGGACCGGATGCCATCGGCAACCGTTGGAGAGCAATGGCCTGCGCCATGCTCAAAACCGTGTAGTTGTTGATGAGCGCATACATGTCTTCCGTATCCGTCTCACCATAACCAGGCACGGTTCCGTTCAACACGGCCTTGCGGTCGCGATAGGCCAGCTTGAACTTCCGCACCTGATGGGCGGCAAGCGCGGACGCCAGTTCCTCCAGCAGCTCCTTGCGGGGCTTGGCTTTCAGAATTTCGTCGCTGTCCTGATAAAGCAGCAGGGCGCGCGGCATGCCGTAGACGAAATTGTGCTGTTCGCTTTCCCAGTTTTCCAGAATCCATGCGGCCTTGGCCGACCCTGTTTCGTCGACATGCCAGGTCAAAAGCTGGTGAACGGCCTGATTGTGGATAGATGCCTGTTCGTCCTCGCCGGTGATGGAGCCGAGCAGGATGGAATCATGGCTCACCTTCTTCGGCAGATCGCCGTAAGGGTCATATTGATAGACGAAGCCGCCGCTCATGCCGTTGCCGAAACCCTTGCCGAAACTGCCGAGGTTAAGCACAGCGCCATTGGTCATATATTCGCAGGCGAAGTCGCCCACACCTTCGACAACGGCTGTCGCACCCGAATTGCGCACCGCGAAACGGTCGCCCGCCTGCCCTTCCACGAAAGTGCGACCGCCGGTGGCGCCGAACAATGCAAAATTGCCGACGAGCACATTGCCATCAGCATCTTGCGAACCGCCACCGGGGGAGCGCACTACAATGGTGCCGCCGCAGGCGCTTTTGCCGACGCCATCATTGCAGGTACCGGTATGGACCATGACCATGCCGTCATTGCAGAAAGCGCCGAAGGACTGCCCTGCTGAACCTGATGTTTCGATGCGCACCGAACCCGCCTCCAGAAAACGGCGGCCACGGCTATCCCGCTTCACAGCCGGAAGCGCATCCGCCTCTTCGTCGGAAAGTTCGTGGTTCAGCATGCGCTCGATATCGACGGCGAGCTGGCCGCCAACACTCTTGTTGCAATTGTTGAGGAAGCGGTTGCCGCCAAGCTCGATGTTTTCCCGTCTGCTGTCGATCAGAGCCGAGCGCACGAGTTCAATGAAGGCATCGTCCAGCGCGAAGTCCTTTTCCATATAGACCGGGCTGTCGATCTTCACTTCCTCCACCACCGTAAGCATCGCCCGCAGGTCAAGCTGGCCGACGCTAGCCGGATGATCGAGGAGGTGAAGAAGATCGGAACGGCCCCGAGCTTCGCGCAGCGAGCGCAGCCCCAGTGCGGCCAATATCTCGCGGGTTTCATGGGCGATGTTCATGAGATATTGCGCCAGCGCGCGCGGATCGCCGTTGAAGGCTTCCTGATTGGTGGTGAGACCGGCGGGGCACTTGATGTTGCAGTTCTTCGCCATGACGCATTTCAGCATCATCAGCGCCGTGGTGCCGAATTCGAAGCTGTCGCCGCCGAGAAGGGCCGATTTCACCACGTCGCTCGCCGTCTGGTGCGCGCCGGAGCAGCGCAGCAGCACCTTGGCACGAAGGCCCGTGGCGCAAAGCGCCTGATGCACCTCGGCGATGCCGATTTCCGCCGCGCGGCCGGTATATTTGAGGCTGGTGACAGCGGCCGCACCCGTGCCACCGGTATTGCCGGCAACGTTGATGACATCCGCACCCGCTTTCGCAACACCGACTGCAATCGTGCCGATGCCTTCCGACGAAACGAGCTTGACGATGACGCGCACGCGCGCCGCCTTGGCGTCGTGGATAAGCTGGGCCAGATCCTCGATCGAATAGGTATCATGGTGCGGCGGCGGCGAAACCAGCTCGACGCCTGGGGTGCCGCCACGGGCCGCGGCTATTTCCACCGTTACCTTGGGAGACGGCAATTGCCCGCCCTCGCCGGGCTTTGCACCCTGGCCGATCTTGATCTCTATTTCCTCCAGCATCGGGTCGGCAAGATAACCCGCCCAGACACCAAAACGGCCAGAGGCGAACTGCTTGATGCGCGAGGCGCGGATGGTGCCGTAACGGGAAATATGCTCGCCGCCCTCCCCAGAATTCGACATGCCGCCAACCATATTGGTGCCATGCGCCACCGCCTCATGGGCGGCTGCGACCAGCGCGCCATGGCTCATCGCACCCGAAGCGAGGGTCTTGGTGATCTCACTCGCCTTTTGCACAGCGTCGAGCGCAATGCTGTCAGGTGCGGTGCGGATCAGCGACAGATAGGTGAATGCTTCACCCTTCGCCTGAACCAGAAGCGCGCCGCCCTCCAGCCAATGGCCGGCAATATCCTCACCGAAACGATCGAGCAGCGACTGTCCGAGTGCGGCAAGCCGGGAAAGCTCATGACCGTGCGGGCCGGTCAATTGCAGCCGGAACGCGCCTTCCCCGCCACTTTCGCAGAGCAATCCGCGCACCATGAAGCTGTTGTTGCCACGTCTGGAAAAGCGCCCCATCTCGCGGCGGAATTCTTCGGCCGAACCGGCAAAGGTCACATCAGCCGGCAATTCCAGAACATCACGCAGGGCTGCCGGACGGCGGGCCCTTTCTTCGGCCATCATGCGTGCGAAGGCGCGGTAACCCGGCGTTACCTCGAAAGCGTCGATTGCTTCGGGCGTCAGCCGGTCGAAGCTGTTGTGATAATAGGCCGCATCGTTGAGGCCGAAAGCATCCTCCAGCCGGTTGAGCGGCAGGAGACGTAGCGCCTCTTCGTTGTCGGTTCCCTTGTCGAAACCGATCTTTTCCTCCGTCATATCGACGAAACCGCGAACCGCCGTCGTGCCATAGGAATGGCCAGCACCTTCGGCGCGCTCCTTGAAGAGACCGAGCAGCGGAATGTCGTTTTCACCCTTTACCGACAGCGCCTTGCGATGCCAGTCCACTACCGCCTGCGCGATGACAGCGAAGGTAACGCCACCGACCGGGGTCTTAACATTGGGGAAATAACGCTTCAGCACAGGATCGTTGGTGTCGAGGAAGTTCGGTTCGAAGAACTCGCCGCCAATATAGCTTTCCGCCGTGCACAGCCCGACCTTGCCCATGGTCTTCATCAGCGACTTTTCAGCCGCCTTGGCAAAACGCTTGAAGGCCTTGTCAGCATCGGCACCAAATTTCTCCTCGGCACGGAACTGCACGCCGAGTGGGTAGACAGCCGAAGCCCCGAAACCAAGACCCGCTGCGATGTGATGCGAGGAGGAAAATTGCCCACTTTCAACGATCAGGGACACGCGTAGCCGCAGACCCTCCTCGATCAGCCGCTGGTTGATGGCGGAGAGGACCATGATCATAGGCAAGGCCGCACGACCTGCCGAAACGTGCCGGTCAGTGACGACGGCAATACCGCCCTCCCCGGCCGCGAAAGCCACAACCTCACCGCAGAGGCCATCTATCGCCTGACGCAAGGCCGCTTCGTTGGCACTCGCAGCATCAAAGATCGGCGTATAAAGCATCTCGAAACGACGAACTGGCGTCTCCGACTGCTCGCGAATGCGCAGCATGTCGAGATGGGTCAGGATCGGGGAGCGCACGACAATCTGGCGGGCCGCTTTCGCACCGCTATTCGGCTTTGCGCCGAGCGCCACGCGCAGCGTCATGCCATCGGCTTCACGAATGCTGTCGAGCGGGGGGTTGGTGACCTGCGCAAAGCGTTGCGAGAAATATTTGGCGACCCCGCCTTCCTGATCGGAGAGCGCGTTGATGGCATTGCCATAACCCATGGCCGAGATTTTTTCAGCACCCGACGCCAGCATCGGATCCATCAGGAACTTGAAGCTTTCCTGATTGTGCGAATAGGCGACATAACGCTGATGCCGTTCCAGATCGCCATTGTATCGAAGCGGCGATCCCTGCTTTTCGGCGGGCACCTCCGGCAAATCCGCAAGCATGACGCGCGCTTCAGACAATAGCGACGGGTAGTCCCGCCGCGCCGCCAGAAGCTCCAGCGCCTCGACGGTGGAAAAGGCGCGCCGTTCGGCGTGGTCGTAATAAAGCATGCCGCCGGCCTCGATGCGGCCGCGACGAATGACGCTTTCGGCCGGAAAGGCGATCTGCCCCGCCTCCGACATGACGCAGAGATAATCGTCTGTCTCGACGGTCCGCAGCGGGCGCAGGCCGAGGCGATCAAGCCGTGCGCCGATGACGGTGCCGTCGCCGAAAATCAGCGCAGCCGGGCCGTCATTCTTCTCCTCGTAGAGCGAGAAATATTCCAGCATCGCCTTGACGCCGGGCGAGAGCGTGTCGTCGTTTTCCCAGGCGGGCGGCATCATCGAGACGACGGCGGTGACGAGGTCGAGACCGTCTTCCATCACCCGCGCCTGCAATGTCTGGTCCAGACGGCAGCTATCAGACTGGCCCTTCGGCCGGATGATGCTTGCATTTTTCGCCAGCGCCACGGCCGCTTCCGACAGCCGGTTCTTCTTGTCAGTGTTGAGTTCGCCATTATGCGCCATCAGCCGAAAGGGCTGCGCCATGGAGGGGTGCGGATCTGTATTGGTGGAAAACCGCGTGTGGAAATACATCGTATGCACTTCATGGCGCGGATCGGTCAGGTCGCAGAAATAGGGCATGACCTCATGCGAGTTCAAACGCCCTTTCAGAACCTGCGTGCGTGCGCTGAGCGACAGCGGATAAAAACCGGCAAGTTCCGGCGCAGTATAGGCAAGCGCCTCGATAGCGAGCAATGCCTTGTGAATACGCCAGTCGAACTCGGCAAGGGTTGCGCATTCCGCTGGGGCCGAAAAGACCCATTGCCGGATCGGCAATTGATAGGAAATGGCGGCCGCGCGGATGGCCGCGTCATTCACCGGTACATTGCGGACGAGCAGGATCGAGAAGCCCTGTTCCTCGAGAGCACTGCCGATGATGCCGATCGCCTGGTCATGAAAAGCAGGGTTCTGCGGCAGGAAAAAATTGCCGACGCCGAACCGGCCGGCTTGCAAGGAATCGTTGTCAGTCAGCTTCCGGAAAAATGAGAGTGAAAGATCGAGCGACACGCCAGCACCATCACCCACGCCCTCCGCCGACATGCCGCCGCGATGCGGCACGGCACAGAGCGCCTCGTGACCGCGCTTCAGCACATCATGCGTCTGCACGCCGTCCTTGCGGGTGATGAAACCGACGCCACAGCTGCTTTTCTCAAAAGCCGCATCGTAAAGGCCGAATTTTTGCTCCGTCACGCTCAAGGTTCTCTCCTCTCGTTGCGCATTCCGCGCGGCATCGCCCTTTTCCCGAAACCCGGCGCGTCAGCCGGCACTCTGCGGGCGGAGCCGCAGGCGACCTGGCTGCTCCTCTTCTTTTCTGCTTATCGGCGTTTAATGGCGCGAACGGTCGTTTTGCGGCCGCCAAACGGCGTGGCGGCATTGGCCGCTTTCTCGCAAATAATGATCGTCATCGTTCGCATTGCGTTCCCTGATGGCCGGCATTTCCGGCAGTGAGACACATTGAATTACGTCAGTATTGCTTACATAATATTTCATGATGGGCCGAGTCAAGATTAAAATCGGTCCCACGCAATAAAAAAACAAAAACGCCGCGAAATCCGACAGGATTCCGCGGCGCGATGGCTGCAGAGATGTTTATATTGCCCTGCTCACTCCGAGGGCATGTCCAGCGTTCGGCTGAACCACAGTGCGACCAGTGTACAGACTGCACCCGACATCAGGTAAATGCCGACCGCAAACAGTCCGAATTTGGACGAAAATCCGAGCGCCACGAGCGGTGCAAAACCAGCGCCGATCAGCCAGGAAATATCCGAGGTGAGCGAAGCGCCGGTATAACGGTATTCGCGGCTGAAGCGGGAGGCGAGCGCACCGCCCGCCTGGCCGAAGGACAGGCCAAGCAATGCAAAGCCGACCAAGACGAAAAGATAACGCCCTATATCGCCCGAACTCAGCAGGAGCGGTGCCACGAGGCTGAAAAGACCGATCAGCACTGCGGCGAAAGCCAGCAGCTTCCGCCGGCCGATTTTGTCGGCGAGAATACCAGACACGACGATCATGCCGCCGGCGATGATGGCGCTGACGAATTGCACGAACAGAAAGTCCGAAACCCGCTGGGTGGTATTGAGGGAAACCCAGCTAAGCGGGAAGACCGTGACAAGATGGAAGAGCGCGAAGCTTGCCAGCGGCACGAAAGCGCCCGTCAGCACGACCGGAAACTGCGAGCGCAGCATCTTGAACACGGGGCGCGGCTCCAGCTCATGCTGTGCCAGCATGGACTGGAATTCCGGCGTGACAATCATGCGCAGGCGGGCAAAGAGCGCGAGAACATTGAGCGCCAGTGCAACGAAGAACGGGAAACGCCAGCCCCAGGCCAGGAATTCCGCGCTGGAGAGCTGCGTCACGAACACGATGAAGAATGCGCTGGCAAGACCAAAGCCCATCGCCGCACCAATTTGCGGCATCATGGCGTACCAGCCGCGCTGCTTCGGCGGTGCGTTCATGGCGAGGAGCGAGACAAGACCATCCCAGGCACCGCCAAGACCAAGTCCCTGACCGATACGGAATACCGCCAGAAGACAGGGGGCAAGCATGCCGGCTTCCGCATAGGACGGAAGAAAGCTGATCGCCATGGTGGAACCGCAAAGCGTGAACAGGGCCGCCATCAGCTTGACGGCACGGCCGAACTTTCGGTCGATCTGGAGGAAGATCAATGAACCGATCGGCCTTGCGATGAAGGCCAGCGAGAAGACCGCGAAGGAATAAAGCGTCGCCGTCAGCGGATCGACGAAGGAAAAGAAGACATGCGGAAAAACGAGCGCGGAGGCGATGGCGTAGATGAAAAAGTCGAAAAACTCCGTCATTCTCGCAAGAATGACAGCAATTGTAATGCGATCCGGATCGACCTTGACCGGATCGGTCCCATGTCCCTTCGCTTCCGGCGCCTGCCCAAAAGATGGAGCAGCATCAGTATAACTCATAATATCCCTCCTGCGTCATGGACGAACCATTTCCTGTAACGCGCCGGCTCCTCTTCCTTAGCGTTACGATGCGACGGATTGTCACACGCACCCTACGTAACGTCAATTGAAGTTTGATAAGAAAGGCTTGCCCCGCAAGCTCCCTATGCGATAATGCAGCCGCTCCGCCTTCAAACGCGGCTCCGCTAAGCCTATGGTGCATCGCGAAGGTTTCGCTGCACCGCGACAATATACCTCATTTCAAAAATGATGTTCGGCAATTAATCGCGGCATAATCCAAACTGTACGAGTTCAAAGAACGTGCGCATGATCAAGAAAATCACATCTGCCCTTCTGGCAATCCCCGCACTGCTGCTGCTTAGCGGCTGTAACCTCGTGGTGATGAACCCTTCGGGCGACGTCGCCATCCAGCAGCGCGACCTCATCATCACGTCCACGGTTCTGATGCTGCTCATCATCGTCCCGGTTATCGCCCTGACGCTGTTCTTCGCGTGGAAGTATCGCGAATCGGCGAAGGCCGAGGACTACGATCCCGAGTGGCATCACTCGACGCGCCTTGAAATGGTGATCTGGTCCGCCCCGGTCGCCATCATCCTGATGCTAGGCACGGTGACCTGGATTTCCACCCACCGTCTCGACCCCTACCGCCCGCTGGAGCGTATCGACGAAAACCGTCAGGTTACCGCCGAGACCAAGCCGCTTACGGTGGAAGTGGTGGCCATGGACTGGAAGTGGCTGTTCTTCTACCCCGAGCTCGGCATTGGCAGCGTCAATGAATTTGCAGCTCCGGTCGATGTTCCGATCAACTTCAAGATCACCGGCACGACCGCGATGAATTCGTTCTTCGTTCCGGCACTCGCCGGCCAGATCTACGCCATGGGTGGCATGCAGACCAAGCTGCACGCGGTCATCAACAAGGAAGGCGTTTATGACGGCTTCTCGGCCAACTTCTCCGGCCCTGGCTTCTCGCATATGCGCTTCAAGTTCCATGGTCTCAGCCAACAGGGCTTCGATCAGTGGGTTGCGAAGATCAAGGATGGCGGCAAAGGCTTCGGTCGCCAGGAATATCTCGACTTTGCCAAGCCTTCGGAACGTGAGCCGGTGCAATATTTCGCCTCCGTCGATCCGCAGCTTTACGATGCCATCCTCAACCGCTGTGTCGAGCCCAACAAGCTCTGCATGCGTGACATGATGCATATCGACGCCAAGGGCGGCGGCGGCAAGGAAGGCATCGATATCGCCAAGGCGCTGAACTCCGTCGTCTGTACACCGCTTTCACCTTACGGTGTCGCCAGCGGACCCCAATCCACTCCGGCTGCGATCGAAGGACAGACTTTCGAACCCGCGGCGCTGCCGGAAACGAAACAAGTCGCTGGCTGACGGATAAGTCCCGGCATTATGCGGCGCGGCCAATGGCTGCGCCGATCTTATGTCTTAGAATCGCAAGAGGCTAAAAATGATCGTCAATTCCGATCAAACGTCATTCCTGTTCGGGAAGCTGACATGGGAGTCCATCCCGCTTCACGAGCCCATTCTCGTCGCGACCTTCGCGGCAGTGGCTCTGGGCGGCATCGCCGTCGTCGGCGCCCTCACCTATTTCCGGCTGTGGGGTTATCTCTGGAATGAATGGTTCACGAGCATCGATCACAAGAAGATCGGTATCATGTACATCATTCTGGCACTCGTCATGCTGCTGCGCGGTTTCGCAGATGCCATCATGATGCGCGTCCAGCAGGCGATCGCCTCCGGCGGATCGGAAGGCTATCTTCCGCCGCACCATTACGACCAGATTTTCACGGCCCATGGCGTCATCATGATCTTCTTCATGGCCATGCCGATGATCACCGGTCTCATGAACTTCGTCGTGCCGCTGCAAATCGGCGCCCGCGACGTTTCGTTCCCCTTCCTCAACAACTTCTCGTTCTGGATGACCACGGCCGGTGCCGTCATCACCATGATCTCGCTGTTCATCGGTGAATATGCGCAGACTGGCTGGCTTGCCTATCCGCCGCTTTCCGGCATTGATGGAAGTCCGGGCGTGGGTGTGGATTATTACATCTGGGGTCTGCAGATCGCCGGTGTGGGCACGACGCTCTCTGGTATCAACCTGATCGTCACGATCATCAAGATGCGCGCACCTGGCATGACCATGATGCGGCTGCCGATCTTCGTCTGGACGTCGCTGTGTTCGAACATCCTGATCGTGGCATCCTTCCCGATCCTGACCGGCACGCTCGCCCTTCTGACCCTTGACCGTTACGTTGGCACGAATTTCTTCACCAACGATCTCGGCGGCAACCCGATGATGTATGTCAACCTCATCTGGATCTGGGGCCATCCCGAAGTTTACATCCTGGTGCTGCCGGCCTTCGGCGTCTTCTCGGAAATCGTCTCGACCTTCTCCAACAAGCGTCTTTTCGGTTATGCCTCGATGGTCTATGCGACGGGTGTCATCACCATCCTCGCCTACATCGTTTGGCTGCACCACTTCTTCACCATGGGTTCCGGTGCAAGCGTCAACGCTTTCTTCGGCATCACCACGATGATCATATCGATCCCGACCGGTGCGAAGATCTTCAACTGGCTCTTCACCATGTACAAGGGCCGCATCAAGTTCGACGTTCCGATGCTGTGGACGATCGGTTTCATGATCACCTTCGTCATCGGCGGCATGACCGGCGTTCTTCTCGCTGTTCCGCCGGCGGACTTCGTGCTCCACAACTCGCTGTTCCTCATCGCCCACTTCCACAACACCATCATCGGTGGCGTGGTGTTCGGTGTGCTTGCGGGTATCGTTTACTGGTTCCCGAAGGCCTTCGGCTACCGCCTGGATCCGTTCTGGGGCAAGCTGTCCTTCTGGTTCTGGTTCATCGGCTTCTACTTCGCCTTCATGCCGCTCTACATTCTCGGCCTGATGGGTGTGACCCGCCGTATCAGCCAGTTCGAAGACAATTCGCTCCAGATCTGGTTCCTGATCGCAGCCTTCGGCGCCTTCCTGATCGCGCTCGGCATCGCTTCCTTCGTCATCCAGCTCATCGTCAGCTTCTTGAAGCGCGATCAGCTCCGTGACGTGACCGGCGATCCCTATCATGGGCGTACGCTGGAGTGGTCGACCTCGTCGCCTCCGCCTGCCTACAACTTCGCTTTCACGCCGGTTGTGCATGACGTCGACGCCTGGGCGGATATGAAGAAGCGCGGTTACGACCGTCCCAAGGAAGGCTTCATACCGATCCATATGCCGAAGAACACCGGTGCGGGCGTAATCATCAGCGCCATCAGCGTCGTGCTTGGCTTTGCCTTGGTGTGGCACATCTGGTGGCTGGCGGCTCTGTCCATGCTCGCCATCATCGCGGTCTCGATCGCCCATACCTTCAACTACAACCGCGAATACTACATTCCTGCCTCCGATGTTTCGACAGTCGAGGCGGAACGTACGAAGCTGCTTGCGGAACAGGCGTAACGAATATGGCTCATACACCTGCACAAAGCGCCGCGGGCGCGGAAACACCGGTCTTCTACCTCAAGGAAGACCACCATCCGGAGAACGGCACCTCGCTGGGCTTCTGGCTCTATCTGATGAGCGACTGCCTCATCTTCGCAACGCTGTTTGCCACCTATGCCGTTGTCGGCCGCAACTACGCGGCCGGCCCTTCGGGCGCAGATCTGTTCGATCTGAAGCTTGTGGCGATCAACACCGCCTTCCTGCTTTTCTCTTCCATCACCTATGGCTTCGCCATGCTGGAAATGGAGAAGCAGAAGGTGAAGACGACGCTGATCTGGCTCGGCATCACCGGTCTCTTCGGTCTCGCCTTCCTCGCCGTGGAACTTTACGAGTTCCATCACCTGATCGAAGAAGGTGCAGGTCCACAGCGTTCAGCGTTCCTTTCCGCCTTCTTCGCGCTGGTTGGTACGCACGGTCTGCACGTCACCTTCGGCGTGATCTGGCTCGTCACACTGATGTTCCAGGTCGCAAAACATGGTCTGATCGCCGCAAACAAGCGTCGCCTGATGTGCCTGTCGATGTTCTGGCACTTCCTTGACGTCATCTGGATCGGCGTCTTCTCCTTCGTTTATCTCATGGGAGTTCTTTGATGAGTTCCGAAGCACACGCACACCACGACGCGCATGGCGACGACCATCACCACCATGATGGCGCCAGCCACGGCACGTTCAAAAGCTACATGATCGGCTTCGTCCTGTCGGTCATCCTGACGGCGATCCCGTTCTGGCTGGTCATGGGCGACGTTCTTGAAAACAAGACGCTGCTGGTCATCGCGATCATGGGTCTCGGCGTCATCCAGATCTTCGTGCACATGATCTATTTCCTGCACATGGACACCAAGTCCGAAGGCGGCTGGACCTTCATGGCGCTGATCTTCACCGTCGTGGTGCTGCTGATCACACTCTCCGGCTCACTCTGGGTCATGTACAACATGAACAAGAACATGATGCCGCTGCACATCGAGGATGTGAAAAACCTGCCCTGAGCAGCCATAGATCAACGGCCTGCCGGATTTCCGGCGGGCCGCTTTCTGCGCCAGCACACGCCCCCCGCAGCGCATAACCCCATGAATCGTCGGCGCGATTTATGGGGTTATTTGCTGGAAGACCCGGATGCCGACAGCCGACAGTGTTGCCGCAGCAAACCGCATGGCCTTGCAAGGACTGTGAAACCATGACCGATCCGTCGACAACCGCCCCGCACACGCGACGCGTCCGCCCCGCAGCAATCGTCGTCCTGCTTCTGACTATTGTACTGACAGGCTTCCTGCTGGCGCTTGGAACATGGCAGGTTCAACGCCTCTTCTGGAAGCTCGATCTCATCGAACGCGTCGAAGCTCGCGCTCATGCCGCACCTGTGGATGCACCGGCAGCCAGCGAATGGCCGGCCCTTGCAGACCCCGCGCACTATGAATATCGCCGCGTGAAACTGTCCGGCACCTTCCTCAACGACAAGGAGGTCCAGGTCTATACGGTCAGCGATCTCGGCCCCGGCTACTGGGTGATGACGCCGCTGAGACGCGATGACGGATCGAATATCATCGTCAATCGCGGCTTCGTGCCTTCCGACAAACGCGATCCATCCTCGCGCCGGGAAGGCGAGCCAACCGGGCAGGTCGAGATCGTCGGGCTTATGCGCGCGTCAGAAACCGGCGGGCTTTTCCTTCGAACCAACGATCCGGCAAATCGGCGCTGGTACTCCCGCAATATCCCGCAGATATCGCAGGCATCCGGCCTTTCCGGCGTGGCGCCCTTTTATGTCGATGCCGATGCGACGCCCAATCCGGGTGGCCTACCGGTCGGCGGCAAGACCATACTCACCTTCCCCAACAACCACCTGTCCTACGCCATCACATGGTATATTCTGGCGGCCATGGTAATTGCCGCTGGATGGTACGTGCTGCGCAATCTCAACGCGCCGAAATCGAAACGGGAAGAGGATTGAACAGCCGGTTTTACCGGATGGTTCATAAAATCACTTCCTTCTTCACGTTTTGCTGATCTATAACGACAGTTCGGCCTGACATTGCCCGTCGGCGCATTTTCGTTTCGGTGAGTTATGGCAAGAGCATTTCTTCTCGTTCTGGATTCCTTCGGTGTCGGCGGTGCGCCTGACGCGGAGCATTATGGCGACCTCGGCGCCAATACGCTCGGTCATATCGCCGAATTCTGCGCGGCAGGTGCTGCCGACAGGCCGGGCCTTCGGGCGGGTCCGCTGAAGCTGCCCAACATGTCTTCGCTTGGTCTTCTGGAGATTGCACGACAAGCAAGCGGCGACATTCCCGCCGGCATGGAGCCGCCGGAGCGTATTTTCGGCCTGCATGGCTCTGCCAGCGAAATATCGAGGGGCAAGGATACGCCCTCAGGCCATTGGGAGATCGCGGGCACGCCCGTCACCTTCGACTGGGGCTACTTCCCGACAGAAGGCGACGCCTTTTCTCCCGAACTGGTGGAAGCCATCTGCACGCAAGCGGATATTCCAGGCATTCTCGGCAATTGCCACGCTTCCGGCACCGAGATCATCGCGAAGTTTGGCGAAGAGCATATCAGGAGCGGCAAGCCGATCTGCTACACCTCATCCGATTCCGTGTTCCAGATCGCCGCGCACGAGACCCATTTCGGATTGCAGCGGCTCGTCACGCTCTGCGAGACGGTGCGCAAGCTGCTCGATCCGCTGAATATCGGCCGTGTCATTGCCCGTCCCTTCATCGGCGAGACGGTCGCAACCTTCGAACGCACCGGCAACCGCCGCGATTTCTCCGTTCCGCCGCCCGAACAGACATTGCTCGACCGCCTTGTGGAGGCTGGCAGGAAAGTGCACGCGATCGGCAAGATCGGCGATATCTATGCCCACAAGGGTGTCTCGCGCATCATCAAGGCAAATGGCAACAGCGCCCTGATGGATGCAACGCTGCACGCTATTGACGAAGCCGAAAACGGCGATCTTGTCTTCACCAATTTCGTGGATTTCGACATGCTCTACGGCCATCGACGCGATGTTGCCGGTTATGCGGCGGCGCTTGAAGCCTTCGATGCGCGCATTCCGGAAATCCATCGCAAAATGGCGCCGGGCGACATCGCCATTCTTACCGCTGACCATGGTTGCGATCCCACATGGCGGGGCACGGACCATACACGGGAAAGAGTGCCGATCATGGCATTCGGGCCGGGCATCCGCTCCCGCGATGTCGGCATTCGTTCAAGCTACGCCGACATTGGCGAAAGCATCGCCCACCATCTAGGTATCGAGGCCGGTTCGCACGGCAGGAGCTTCATTTGACATCGCATTTGCTGAAAGCGGAAATTCACTGCCACCTGGAAGGTGCGGCACCCCCTGCCCTCGTCGCAAAACAGGCTGAGAAATACGGCATAGACACCAGTAGCTTTCTGCGCGACGGCCAGTACGTCTGGTCGGATTTTGCGCAATTCATCCAGTGCTACGATGCGGTGGCGCAGGTGTTCAAGACCGATGAGGACTATGCGGTTCTGACGCAAACCTATCTGACCGAACTTGCCGAGGCCAATACGATCTATAGCGAGCTCATCATCTCGCCCGATCATGGCGACCGCATCGGGCTCGGCGCTGACGCCTATCTCTCCGGTATCGCCGAGGGCATCCGGATCGCGAAAGAAAAGACCGGTATCGAAACCCGCATCATCGTGACCGGCGAGCGGCATTTCGGTCCTGAACGGGTCATCGCGGCGGCTGAATATGCAGCACGGACGAAACACCCGCTAGTGACCGGTTTCAACATGGCGGGCGAGGAGCGCATGGGCCGCGTCGCCGATTATGCACGCGCCTTCGACATTGCCCGCGATGCCGGCCTGGGACTGACCATCCATGCGGGTGAGGTCTGCGGACCGGAAAGCGTCGTCGATGCGCTCGATCTCGTAAAGCCGTCGCGCATCGGGCATGGCGTGCGCGCCATCGAAGACGTCGCTCTCGTCGATCGGCTGGTTGAGGCGGGAACAGTGCTTGAGGTCTGCCCCGGATCAAATATCGCGCTCAACGTTTATCCCGATTTCGGCAGCCATCCGCTGAGGGCGTTGCGCGATGCCGGGGTGCGCGTCTGCATCAGTTCCGACGATCCGCCATTCTTCTTTACCTCGCTTGCCCGGGAATATGCGCTGGCTGCGGATGCTTTCGGTTTCAGCGATGCCGAGATCAACCGTATGACCCGAACCGCACTGGAAAGCGCCTTTGTGGATGAAGTCACACGCGCCCGGCTGCTTGCGAAACTCGATAGCCACTAGGCATCGGTTGGCGGGGTAAAACCGCGAAGAAGGCTTGCGAAAAGCCTGCTTTCGGTGAATTACAGGGGCACAGGATAAAAAAGGAAGGCCAGTTTCATGGACGGCGTCACAGTCATCGAACATCCGCTGGTGCGGCACAAACTTACCATCATGCGCAAGAAGGAAACCTCGACAGCCGGCTTCCGCCGCCTGCTCAGGGAAATCTCGACGCTGCTCTGCTATGAAGTGACGCGCGACCTTGAAATGACGATGGAAACCATCGATACGCCACTCGAAACCATCGAGGCTCCGGTGCTGGAGGGCAAGAAGCTGGTTTTCGCCTCCATCCTGCGTGCCGGCAACGGCCTTCTGGAAGGCATGCTCGAACTCGTGCCTTCGGCGCGTGTTGCGCATATCGGTGTGTATCGCGATCACGATACGCTGGAGGCGGTCGAATATTACTTCAAGGCTCCCGAAAGCCTCGATGCCCGCCTTATCATCGTCGTCGATCCAATGCTGGCGACCGGCAATTCCTCCATCGCTGCGGTTGAAAAGCTGAAAGAGCGGGGCGCGAAGAACATCCGCTTCCTGTGTCTGCTGGCTGCACCCGAAGGCATCAAGAATTTCCGTGAAGCGCATCCCGATGTGCCGATCTATACTGCCGCAATCGACAAGCAGCTGAATGAAAAGGGTTATATCGTTCCCGGCCTCGGCGATGCGGGCGACCGCATGTACGGCACGAAATAACACCGTTCATCATCGCTTAACCGTTTGAGCCATTCGCCGACCAACAAGCGGCGAATGGCTTTTTTCTTTTAAGATTTCAGCACGTTTTGCGTCTATTCTGCATAGGGATAACCCTGCCTTCTCAGGAGCGACGACTTGCTGGCGCGTACGATTTTTCTGCTTATCGGTCTTTCGGTCAGCGCCACGCAGATTCCGGCGCTGGTGGAAAAATTTCAGCCGCGCCCGGAAGCCACGGTGGAAAAAGCCGAAGTCAAATCGGAAGCCGTCAAACCGGAGCCCGTTTCGCTTGGTGGCGTCAATCTGAAAGCGGACGCACGCGGCCACTTCAACGCCGCCTTCCGTATCAACGGTAAATCTTTCGACGGGCTTGTCGATACCGGCGCCTCCATGGTTGCCATCAATGAGACGATCGCCCGGCGGCTCGGTTTCGGCGTCAACAGCCTCGATTTCAAATATCCGATCTCAACCGCCAACGGCCAGACCATGGCGGCCTATCTGAAGCTCGACCGGGTGGAAATCGGCACGATCCGCGTTCAGAATGTCGACGCCATGGTGCTGAAAGATAATGCGTTGAGCAACATGCTTGTTGGCATGAGCTTCCTGAAACAACTATCGTCATTCAAGGTATCGGGTGGCGAAATGAGGCTGGTCAGGTAATTCGCTCGAGGACCACAGTGCTGGTTTCCATCGCAGTGTCAGCAACCCCATAGCAGGCCGTAATCCTTTTGACGGCAAGTTCCGCTTCTTGCTTAGAGGCCGCATGGACGCAGGCGATTGGTTCGCCTTTTTCCACTTTTGTGCCGAGCGGCAGGATATCGGAGATCCCGACCGAAGGGTCAATCTTGTCTGACGGCATTCTTCTGCCGCCGCCAAGCTCGACAACGACCATGCCGAGATCGCGCGTCGCACAGGATGCCAGCCAGCCGCTGCGCTCAGCCGAAACCGGGAGAATGACCGGCGCCGATGGCAGGTAACGCGATGGATGATCGACAAAGTCCGCAGGCCCGCCAAGTGCTGCGACCATTTTCGCAAAGACTTCCATGGCACGCCCGGAGGAAAGGGCGGCCTCAGCCAGCGCCTCGCCTTCATCCAGAGTGGCCGCGCTGCCCGCTTGCACCAGCATTTCCGCAGCAAAGGCAAGAACCACCTTTTCGAGACGCGTTCCCGCCTTGCGGCCAGCCAGAAAGTCCAGGCAATTGACGATTTCGACCGCATTGCCTGCGGCATCGCCAAGCGGCTGGTTCATGTCGGTTATAAGAGCCGTCGTCGGCAGGCCTGCGCCATTTGCCACATCGACCAGCGCGACGGCGAGATTACGGGCATCCTCCACACTCTGCATGAAAGCGCCGTTGCCGACCTTCACATCCAGAACCAGCGTCTGAAGTCCGGCCGCAAGCTTCTTAGACAGAATGGAGGCGGTGATCAACGGGATGGAATCCACCGTCGCAGTCACGTCCCTGATAGCATAGAGGCGCTTGTCTGCGGGGGCGAGATCGCCCGTCTGGCCGATGATGGCACAGCCGACCGTCTTGACCGTCCGGCGGAACAGGGCTTCGTCCGGCATCACATCGTAACCGGGGATCGCTTCCAGCTTGTCGAGCGTGCCGCCGGTATGGCCAAGGCCCCTGCCGGAAATCATCGGCACGGCAAGACCGCAGGCGGCAACGATCGGGGCGAGCATCAGGGAGACGTTGTCGCCGACGCCGCCGGTCGAGTGCTTGTCCGCCACCGGCCTGCCAATATCGTTCCAGGACAGGACATCACCGCTGTCGCGCATGGCGAGTGTCAGCGCCACCATCTCGTCGCGGTTCATACCCCGGAAAAACACCGCCATGGCAAAAGCAGCGGCCTGGCCTTCCGATATGCCGTCCTTGGACAGCGCCTCGATAAAAGCGGCAATGTCCTGCGGCGCAAGAGACAGGCCATCACGTTTGCGGCGGATGATTTCCTGCGGGATCAAGCTCAATACCCGCTGGCGGCCTTGGCCGGTTCGCCACCGGCCAGCACGTTCAGGACATCATCGAGAACGCCGGAAGCGCCGAAGCGGAACGTGGACGGCATGGCCCAGTCGGGCGCCATGATTGTTTCCGCCAGCCGCAGATAAAGCGTGGCGTCTTCCACCGTGCCGACACCGCCGGCAGGCTTGAAGCCCACCTTCTGCCTGCTGTCGCGGATCGCCTGCAACATGATATCGGCGGCTTCCAGCGTGGCGTTGATGGCGACCTTACCTGTTGAGGTCTTGATGAAATCGGCCCCTTCGGCAATGGCGAGTTCGGAAGCACGACGAATGAGAGCCTTGTCCTTCAGCTCGCCGGTTTCGAGAATGACCTTGAGAAGAACGGGTGCGACGCAGACCTTGCGTACGGCAGCCACCATCTCGGAAACAGCCGTTTCATCGCCTGCTATGAACTTAC
This sequence comes from Agrobacterium sp. SORGH_AS_0745, assembly GCF_030818995.1. Classification (NCBI taxonomy): domain Bacteria; kingdom Pseudomonadati; phylum Pseudomonadota; class Alphaproteobacteria; order Hyphomicrobiales; family Rhizobiaceae; genus Agrobacterium; species Agrobacterium sp. SORGH_AS_0745. The sequence goes on along the minus strand of NZ_JAUTBI010000003.1, from coordinate 848,466 downwards.
GATAGGGGATGACCAGATCGATTTCGTCGGCACCGTCGCGGATAGCTGCCTCGGTCTCCGCCACCACGGTCGCAACATCCAGATCGCCCGAAGGAAAATTGACGACCGTGGCGATACGGATCGCATGGTCTTTTCCGAAAGCGGCACGCGCCTGCGCGACGAAACGCGGCCAGATGCAGATCGCGGCGGTATTGCCGTATTCGGTATGAGCCCTCTGGCACAAAGCAGCAATCTGCTCGGGCGTGCAGTCTTCCTTGAGGTTGGTCAGGTCCAGCAAGGATAGTGTCAGGGCAGCCGCTTCGCGCGGACGCTGGAGTTCCATGGTCACGCTCCTCCTGCGATCATTTCTTTCAAGATGGCGGCAAGCCTCTTGCCGCCTACCGGAGCCATGTCCTTGGTTTCCTCATGGCTCAGTTCAGCGCCAGTCATGCCGGCACCGTAATTGGTAATAACCGATGCGGCGGCAACGCGCATCCCGAAAAAGCGGGCGAGGATGACTTCCGGCACGGTGGACATGCCGACGGCATCCGCACCCAGCAGCCGCGCCATGCGGATTTCCGCCGGCGTTTCGAAGCTCGGGCCGGAAAACCACATATAGACGCCGCCGAACAAGGGCACCGTCGCGCGGATCGCGGCATTACGCATCGCGAGCATCAGGTCCGGATCATAAGCCGTGGTCATGCCGACGAAGCGGTTGTCGCTCTCTTCGCCAATCAGCGGGTTCATGCCGGAATAATTGATATGATCGGTGATCTGCATGACCGAGCCGGGCGGTATGTCCTGCCTGACCGAGCCTGCAGAATTGGTGAGGATGAGCGACTGCACGCCAAGACCGGCGAGCGCCTCAATGACCGCGCGCATGGCGGCCGGATCGCCTTTTTCGTAATAGTGCACCCGGCCGGACAGCATCATTACCGGCTCGCCACCGAGATATCCGGCCACCAACTCGCCCGCATGGCCAGAAACGCCGCTTGCAGGGAAACCGGGAAGTTCGGTGTAGGGCACGCGGATCGCATCGCTGACCTCGTCCACAAGCGACCCCAGGCCTGAGCCCAGCACGATGGCGATGCGCGGCATCAGGCCATTCAGACGCTCCACCAGAATATCGATCAGCGTATCCGGCATCAGGGCAGCTCGGTCTTGAAGCTGAAGGGCAAAAGTTCATCCATGGTCATGACCTTCTGAACACCGGTTTCGTCACAGAGATAGACCTTGGTGTCTGGCGAGGCGAATTCGGCGATCTTCTGCCGGCAGCCGCCGCAGGGCGGGCAAAGAGCAAGCTTTTCCGCGATGACGGCGATCTCGCTTATCTTCTTTGCTCCACCCATGATCATGGCGCTGATGGCCGAAGGCTCGGCGCACCAGCCTTGAGGGAAGGAGAGGTTCTCGATATTGGCGCCCTTGTAGATCTTACCGTCTTCAGCGCGGATTGCCGCACCGACAGGGAATTTCGAATAGGGCGCATGGGCAAAGGCCATGGCCTCCACCGCTGCCTCGAACAACTGATGGGACATTGGTTCACGGGACATGGATTTAACGCTCCTTCGCATAGGCAACGCCACCGGCCTTGGGGGGCTTGGCGACGCCGATGAAACCGGCAAGCAGGATGCAGGTCAGAATATAGGGCATGGCCTGGAAAATCTGCACCGGCACTTCACCGATACCCGGCACGGATTTGCCCTGCATGAAGTTGGCGAAAGCATCCAGGAAACCAAAGAGCAGGCATGCGAACATGACCGGCACCGGCTTCCATTTCGCGAAGATCAGCGCGGCGAGTGCGATATAGCCCTTGCCGGCCGACATGTTGGCGATGAAGGCCGCCGATTGCGCAACGGCGAGATAGGCGCCCGAAAAACCGCAGAGGAAGCCGGCAACGATGACGGCGCGGTAACGCATCCATGTCACCGAAATGCCCGCCGTATCGACCGCGCCCGGATTTTCACCCACCGCGCGCAGGCGAAGGCCGAAACGGGTGCGGTAAAGCACCCACCAGGACAGCGGCACCGCCAGAAAGGCGAGATAGGTCAGGATATTGTTACCGGAAATGACATTGGCGTAGAGCGGGCCGATGAAAGGCACGTCGCGCATCGCATCCGCACCGGGCAGGATGATCGGTGCGAAACGGCCTTCGCCCGGCAATTGCGGCGTGCGCCCGCCCTGCCCGAACCACGCCTGCCCCAGAACCACCGTCAGACCGGCGGCAATGAAGTTGAGCGCCACGCCCGAGACGATCTGGTTGCCGCGATTTGTGATGACGGCAAAGCCGTGGATCAGCGAAAACAGGATGGAGACGGCAATGCCCGCAAGCAGGCCGGCCCAGGGATTTGCGGTGAGATAGGCGACACAAGCCGAAGCAAAGGCTGCCGCCAGCATCTTGCCTTCAAGGCCGATATCGAACACGCCCGCGCGTTCGGAAAACAGCCCGGCAAGCGCCGTGAACAGAAGCGGGATAGTGAGACGGACGGTCGAGCCGAGAATGCTGACCAGCATATCGAAGAAATCCATATCAGCTCACCCCTTTGCCAAGCGCTGGTAGATGCGGACGATCGCCGGCCGGTACATATATTCAAGCGCGCCGGCAAACAGGATAACCAGACCCTGGATGACGACGATCATCTCACGGGTAATATTCGGCATCTCGAAAGAGAGGTCTGCACCACCCTGATAGAGAATGCCGAACAGCAGCGCCGAAAACAGGATGCCGAGCGGGTGGCTTCGCCCCATCAGCGACACGGCGATGCCGACGAAACCCGCACCGCCGACAAATTCCACCTGCAAACGGGCGGACGCGCCCATGACCGGGTTCAGCGCCATCATACCTGCCAGACCGCCGGAAATGAGCATGGCGATGATGACGGTGCGCGCATAGGGAATGCCGGCATAGACGGCGGCCGAGGGGCTGACGCCGAGCGTGCGCATCTCATAACCGAGCTTGGTGCGCCAGATCAGCACCCAGACGAGAAAACACATAACCAGTGCGATGATGAAGGAGACGTTGAACGGCGCCGGCCCGAGCTTCAGGCCAAACAGCGCCATCAGCCAGTCGAGCTTCGGCAATTGCCCACCTGGCAGAAAGGTGCGCGTTTCCGGCGCCATCTTGCCCGGCACGATCAGCACGTTCACCAGCAGATAGACCATCAACGCCGCAGCGATGAAGTTGAACATGATGGTGGTTATGACGACGTGGCTACCGCGTTTTGCCTGCAGCCATGCCGGAATAAACGCCCAGGCCGCGCCGAAAACCGCAGCGCCGATGATGGCGAAGGGCATCGTCACATACCACGGCACATAACGGTCGAGCGCCAGCGCCACCAGCGCCGCGCCCAGTCCGCCAATATAGGCCTGGCCTTCAGAACCGATGTTGAACAGACCGGCATGGAAGGCGACCGCCACAGAGAGGCCGGTGAAGATGAAACTCGTCGTATAAAACAGCGTGAAGCCGATGGCATCGCCACGACCTAACGCACCTTCGATGAGCAGGCGAAGCGCCGCGAGCGGATTTTCACCGATCGACCAGACGACGAGGCCGGAAATCAGAAATGCGGTAACTACATTTAAAAACGGCAGGAGGCCGTAGGTGATCCAGTTTGGCAGGGGTACGGAAGCGGTGCTCATTCATGCCTCATGCGGCGATGCCGGCCATCATCAGGCCCAGCGTCTGTTCTTCGGCTTCCGCCGTTTTTTCTCCAACGACACGCCCGGCGAACATGACCATGATCCGGTCCGAAAGGGAACGGATTTCATCGAGTTCGACCGAAACCAGCAAGATCGCCTTGCCGGCATCGCGCATTTCGATGATGCGGCGATGGATGAATTCGATGGCGCCGATATCCACACCGCGGGTCGGCTGGCCGATGATCAGCATCTTGGGGTCACGCTCGATTTCGCGGGCAACGACGATCTTCTGCTGGTTGCCGCCGGAAAAATTGGCGGTCTTCAGCTGCGGGTTCGGCGGGCGGATATCGTATTTCTCGATCTTTTCGACCGCATCCTTGCGGATGGCCTCGGGGTTGAGGAAAGGGCCTTTGCCGTATCGCTCGTCATGGTGATAGCCGAGGATGGAATTTTCATATTCCTCGAATTTCAGCACCAGCCCCATATGGTGCCGGTCTTCCGGAATATGTGCGAGACCGAGTTCGCGCAGAATGGACGGATCGGGTCGATCAACCTTCTGCCCGGCCACCCATATCTCTCCCGAGTAAGGCTTGCGGATGCCCGCGATCGCTTCGAGAAGTTCGGACTGGCCATTGCCGGCCACACCGGCGATGCCGACGATTTCGCCGGCGCGGACATCCAGCGAGACATCGTCCACCATGGTGACGCCGCGGCTGTCCTTGACGGTCAGATTACGGATGGAAAGGAGAACCTCGCCCGGCGTCGTCTCGCCTTTTTCCACCCGTAGCAGCACGCGACGGCCGACCATCAGTTCGGCCAGTTCCTCAACGCTGGTTTCGGAGGTTTTGCGGGTCCGCCACCATTTCGCCGCGGCGCATGACGGAGACGGAATCCGTGATCGCCATGATCTCGCGCAGCTTGTGGGTGATGAGGATGACGGTTTTGCCCTGCTCACGCAGGACACCGAGGATCTTGAAAAGATGATCGGCTTCCGCAGGCGTGAGAACGCCGGTCGGCTCATCGAGGATCAGGATTTCGGCGCCACGATACATGGCTTTCAGGATTTCGACGCGCTGTTGCAGGCCGACCGGCAGTTCTTCGATCACAGCATCCGGATCGACTTCCAGCCCGTAGTCGTCTTCAAGGCGCTTCAACTCCTTGCGCGCAGCCGCCCTGCCCTTGGCAAGCGATGCGCCGCCTTCCGCGCCCAGCATGACGTTTTCCAGCACGGTGAAATTTTCCACCAGCATGAAATGCTGATGGACCATGCCGATGCCAGCACTGATCGCAGCCTGGCTATCGCGGATCGATACCGGCGCGCCGTTTACCCGGATTTCACCGGCATCAGCCTGGTAAAAACCGTAGAGGATCGACATCAGGGTCGATTTTCCGGCACCGTTTTCCCCGATGATGCCGTGGATCGTACCCTTGGCAACGGTCAGGTTGATATTCTTATTGGCGTGAACGGCACCGAATTTTTTATCGATGCCCACGAGTTCGATTGCTGGGTCCATACTCAAACCGAAACCTCTCCGAAGGCTGGATATGAAAAGGGCGCAAGGTGAAAAATCACCATGCGCCCCAGACACATATCATATCATTTCGGGCAGGAATTGTCCGCCATGTAGTCATGAACCTTGATGGTGCCGGCAATGATGTCGGCCTTCGCCTTGTCCACGGCGGCGGTCATTTCCGGCGTGATCAGGGCCTTGTTGTTGTCGTCGAGAGCATAGGCAACGCCGTCTTCCTTGACGCCGAGAGCAACGATGCCGGGGGTGAACTTGTCGTCCTTGGCATCCTTGTAGGCGTTGTAGACAGCCAGATCGACGCGCTTGACCATCGAGGTCAGAACCGAGCCGGGGTGCAGGTGGTTCTGGTTGGAATCGACGCCGATCGAGAATTTCTTGTTGTCGGCAGCGGTCTGCAACACGCCGATACCGGTCGCACCGGCTGCCGCGTAGATCACGTCAGCGCCCTGGTCGATCTGGTTCTTGGTCAGTTCGCCACCGCGCACCGGATCATTCCAGGCCGCACCCGTGGTGCCGGTCATGTTCTGGAAGACTTCGATCTTGTCGTTGGCAGCCTTGGCGCCCTGCGCATAACCACAGGCGAATTTACGGATCAGCGGAATATCCATGCCGCCGATGAAGCCGACCTTACCGGTCTTGGAGGCCATGCCTGCCAGAAGACCGACGAGATAAGAGCCTTCGTGCTCCTTGTAGACGACCGAGCGGACATTCGGCAGCTCGACGACGGAATCGACGATGACGAACTTGGTGTCAGGGAATTCGGCTGCAACCTTTTCCATGGCCGACGTCCAGGCGAAGGACACGGCAACAACCGGGTTAAAGCCCTTGCTGGCGAAGTTGCGGATAGCCTGCTCGCCCTGCGTATCGCTGGTCGGTTCAAAATCGCGGAACTCGATGCCCGTTTCTGCCTTGAACTTCTCAGCGCCAGCCGCGGCGGCTTCGTTGAACGACTTGTCGAACTTGCCGCCCGTACCATAAACCAATGCCGGCTTGATATCGGCAGCAAGCGCGGAAGCCGACATGGCGGCGAGCGCAAAAAGCGTCAGAAGGGATTTTTTCATTGTGCAGCCCTGTTGTTGCAATTGATATTTTAAGGGTCCTCCCGCAAACCCGTTAACCGGGAATGTCTGCGGAACCGCCAGCCATTATCCCGGCTGTGCTTGGCTCATATCCTTGCATGGCTCAATGAAAAATTCATCCGGTTTTTTTGACCCGGTGGAAAAACTTTATTCTGGCGTTTTTTTGGTCTTTCCACCTGGGCAACGTGCAAAAAATCTAGCCGATATTGCAGCTTACGCCGGTTCCCCTGAGGCCGCAGTAGCCGCCCGGATTCTTGGCAAGATATTGCTGGTGATAGTCTTCCGCGTAATAAAATGTTTCAAGCGGTCCAATTTCGGTGGTGATGGCGCGGCCATGCCCCGCCTCGTCCAAAGCCTGCTGAAAAGTGTCGCGCGCCTTCTGCGCCTGCTGCAACTGGCCTTCGGTATTGGCATAGATGGCGGAACGATAGGTCGTGCCGACGTCGTTGCCCTGCCGCATCCCTTGCGTCGGATCATGCTCCTCGAAGAATATCTTAAGCAGGCCTGACAGCGAGATGACGGCCGGATCGTAGACGACCTTGACCACTTCGGCGTGGCCCGTCTGGCCCGTCGTCGTCTCCTGATAGGTGGGATTGCGGGTAAAACCGCCGGCATAACCCACCGCCGTCACCCACACACCCGGCGTCTGCCAGAACAGGCGCTCCGCACCCCAGAAGCAACCCATACCCAGATAGATGATTTCCAAACCATCGGGATAAGGCCCCTTCAAGGGCCGGCCATTGACGAAATGGGTCTCGGGCACGGCAAGCGCCTCTTCACGGCCGGGCAAAGCCGTCTCTTCGGTCGGCATCGTCGTCTTTTTTGAAAGCGTATCGAACAGGAACATTCGGTCCTCCGTGCGGCCGATTATGCCGCTTCTCAGGGTTCACATCTGCGGGGCGCGCGCGCTGTCAGTTGATAAATTCATACTGACGAACGCCTCATCACTTTGCGCTTCCTGTAACCGGCCATCCAGCAAAGCAGGGATAGCGCGAGGAAAAAAGCAAATGCCGGCAGTCCCGACAGGGCATTTTCAATGAAGCGCCACGCTTCAGGGTGAATATAGTGAGCCAAGGCCGTTTCCACCATGGTGCGCGAGGCAGGAAGAAGATAGTTCCAGACGGACAGGATGCCGGTGATATTGACCGAGGATGTGGAAACCGAGCGGATCGAATCGAGTACGCCAAGAAAAACAGCTGCAATGAGAAGAAGAAAGCTCAAAAACCGCAAAAAAGCTTTCATCAGGATACCTCGGTTGCGGCCCGTCGTTTCGACAGCCATGTTTTGAAAGATATATTGCATCGATAAAGGCGGGAAAACCGGTTTGCAATCGCATCGGAAGGCAGGAAATTGCCGACAATTCAAAAAACTGTCAGATTCGTGTTGATCCCAGCGAATTCATCGGTATATATCGCGCCGTTCCAGTGATTTGCATTCCTCAAAACATGCAGATTTGAAAAAAGGACAGGTGGCCGAGTGGTTTAAGGCGCACGCCTGGAACGCGTGTGTGCGTGAAAGCGTACCGTGGGTTCGAATCCCACCCTGTCCGCCATTTCACCTCACCTCAATGACTTTATAAACGCGCCTCCGCATCGCCATGACCGTGGCAGTCAAAGTCACGTTTTTGCCCTTCTGCAAGCCTTGATGGCTATGCTTCTACACAGACAGGGGTTTCATCCGCTTTTTTGCAGCGCTTCACCCTCTCTTGCGCCTTGCAGCAGGAAAAATCGCTCCTTATATACGCCGCATAACAGCAGCGAATACTGCAAATCCAAGTCAAGGAGTTGTCCATGGAATGCCTCACGGGGTTCCGACAGCTCGCTTCAAGGAGAGAAGAGCATGGCAAAAGTAATCGGTATCGACCTTGGCACAACCAATTCCTGCGTTGCAGTGATGGACGGCAAGGACACGAAAGTTATTGAAAACGCGGAAGGCGCGCGCACTACGCCATCCATGGTGGCATTTTCCGACGATGGCGAACGCCTTGTCGGCCAGCCGGCCAAGCGCCAGGCGGTCACCAACCCGACCAACACCCTGTTTGCGGTCAAGCGCCTCATCGGTCGCCGTTATGAAGACCCGACCGTCGAAAAGGACAAGGCTCTCGTTCCCTTTGAAATCGTCAAGGGCGACAATGGCGACGCATGGGTGAAGGCTCAGGACAAGAACTATTCCCCTTCGCAGATTTCCGCGATGATCCTTCAGAAGATGAAGGAAACGGCTGAATCCTATCTCGGCGAAAAGGTCGAGAAGGCCGTCATCACCGTTCCGGCATACTTTAACGACGCCCAGCGCCAGGCCACCAAGGATGCCGGCCGCATCGCCGGTCTGGACGTCCTGCGCATCATAAACGAGCCGACGGCAGCAGCCCTCGCTTACGGCCTCGACAAGAAGGACGGCAAGACCATCGCCGTTTACGACCTTGGCGGCGGCACCTTCGATATTTCCGTTCTGGAAATCGGCGACGGCGTTTTCGAAGTGAAGTCCACCAACGGCGATACCTTCCTCGGCGGTGAAGACTTCGACATGCGTCTGGTCGAATATCTGGCCGGCGAGTTCAAGAAGGATCAGGGCATCGACCTGAAGAACGACAAGCTCGCTCTGCAGCGCCTCAAGGAAGCTGCCGAAAAGGCCAAGATCGAACTTTCGTCCTCGCAGCAGACCGAAATCAACCTGCCGTTCATCACGGCTGATGCTTCCGGTCCGAAGCACCTGACGCTGAAGCTGACCCGCGCCAAGTTCGAAAGCCTGGTGGACGATCTGGTGCAGCGCACCGTCGCCCCTTGCAAGGCTGCCCTCAAGGATGCCGGCGTTACCGCTGCCGAGATCGACGAAGTCGTTCTCGTTGGTGGCATGAGCCGCATGCCGAAGGTGCAGGAAGTCGTCAAGCAGCTGTTCGGCAAGGAGCCGCACAAGGGCGTGAACCCTGATGAAGTGGTTGCCATGGGCGCCGCCATTCAGGCCGGCGTTCTGCAGGGCGACGTCAAGGACGTTCTGCTTCTCGACGTGACGCCGCTGTCGCTCGGCATCGAAACGCTGGGTGGCGTCTTCACCCGTCTGATCGATCGCAACACGACGATCCCGACGAAGAAGAGCCAGACCTTCTCGACCGCCGAAGACAGCCAGTCGGCTGTGACGATCCGTGTCTCGCAGGGCGAGCGCGAAATGGCACAGGATAACAAGCTGCTCGGCCAGTTCGACCTCGTCGGCCTGCCGCCGGCACCCCGCGGCGTTCCGCAGATCGAAGTGACCTTCGATATCGACGCCAACGGCATCGTGCAGGTTTCGGCGAAAGACAAGGGCACCGGCAAGGAACAGCAGATCCGTATCCAGGCTTCCGGTGGTCTTTCCGACGCCGACATCGAGAAGATGGTCAAGGACGCTGAAGCCAACGCCGAAGCCGACAAGAAGCGTCGTGCGGGTGTGGAAGCCAAGAACCAAGCCGAAAGCCTCGTTCACTCCACCGAGAAATCGGTGAAGGAATATGGCGACAAGGTTTCCGAAACCGACCGCAAGGCCATCGAAGACGCCATTGCCAGCCTGAAGACGGCCGTTGAGGCTTCCGAACCGGATGCCGACGACATTCAGGCAAAGACCCAGACCCTCATGGAGGTTTCCATGAAGCTCGGTCAGGCCATCTACGAAGCGCAGCAGGCTGAAGCCGGCGCTAACGGAGAAGGCGGCAAGGACGACGTCGTCGACGCCGACTATGAGGAAATCAAGGACGACAAGAAGTCCGCATAATCGCGTGACTTCCCGTCTCCTGTCGATACATGCAAGACATCCGGCTGCCGAAGTGCAGCCGGAAATCCATTTGCGAGGCTTGTTATCTTAATGGCGAAAGCAGACTTTTACGAAACACTCGGCGTCAGCAAGACCGCGGACGAAAAAGAGCTGAAAAGCGCCTTCCGCAAACTCGCGATGAAATACCATCCGGACAAGAACCCGGATGATGCTGATTCCGAACGGAAGTTCAAGGAAATCAACGAAGCCTATGAAACGCTGAAGGACCCGCAAAAACGCGCGGCCTATGACCGTTTTGGCCACGCCGCCTTTGAAAATGGCGGCATGGGCGGCGGTGGTATGGGCGGCGGCGGTTTCGCCAATGGCGGCTTCTCGGATATCTTCGAAGACATCTTCGGCGAGATGATGGGCGGCGGACGCGCACGCCGCTCTTCCGGCGGTCGCGAGCGCGGCGCCGACCTTCGCTACAACATGGAAATCACGCTGGAAGAAGCCTTTGCCGGCAAGACGGCGCAGATCAGGGTTCCAACCTCGATAACCTGCGATGTCTGTTCCGGTTCCGGCGCAAAACCCGGCACGCAACCCAAAACCTGCGGCACCTGTCAGGGTTCCGGCCGCGTGCGCGCAGCCCAGGGCTTCTTCTCGGTAGAACGCACCTGCCCCACCTGCCACGGGCGTGGACAGACGATTTCCGATCCGTGCAGCAAGTGCCACGGCCAGGGCCGCGTGACGGAAGAGCGTTCGCTTTCGGTCAACATTCCCTCGGGTATCGAGGATGGCACCCGCATTCGCCTGCAGGGCGAAGGCGAAGCCGGCATGCGTGGAGGCCCGGCGGGCGATCTCTACATCTTCCTGTCCGTGCGTCCGCATGAGTTCTTCCAGCGCGACGGTGCCGATCTCTATTGCACCGTGCCGATCTCCATGACGACGGCCGCTCTTGGCGGCACCTTCGATGTGACGACGCTCGACGGCACGAAGTCTCGCGTGACGGTTCCGGAAGGCACCCAGCCAGGCAAGCAGTTCCGCCTGAAGGGCAAGGGCATGCCGGTGCTGCGTTCGGCGCAGACTGGCGATCTCTACATCCAGATCCAGATCGAGACACCGCAGAAGCTCAGCAAGCGCCAGCGCGAGCTGTTGCAGGAGTTCGAGCAACTCTCGTCCCAGGAGAATAATCCGGAATCGACCGGCTTCTTTGCCCGGATGAAGGAATTCTTCGACGGCTGATCTGCGGCCGTTACCCACCAAAAAAAGCGCCGCCGTCTTTCGGGACTGGCGGCGTTTTTCGTTGAAATCAGCCAGTAAAACCGCCCGCATCAAGATATTGCCGTTCCTCCGGCGTCGTTTCCCGCAGCAATATGTCGTTGCGATGCGGAAAGCGGCCAAAACGCGCGACGATATCGTGATGCTCTTCGGCATGGTGGAGATAAAGCCCGCCAAGCGGCCGGTTGAGCGTGCAGGCACGCTCCTGATCCTCGATGCTTTCCGAATGGGAAAAGGGCAGATAGAAAAAGACCCGCAAATCCTCGGTCACCGCCTGATCGTGGCCGCGACGGATGGCCTCGCTGGCGAACATGCGTGCCAGCGGATCGGTCGCATACATATGCGCTGTCTCGCGAAAGCAGTTACGCGGGAACTGATCCAGCAGAAGCATCAGCGCGAGGCTGCTTTCCGCACCGTCCAGCCAGCCATCCAATTCGCGCCTTGCAGCAGCAAAATGGGCATCGCGGAAACGGTCATGAAAGTGATCGTCGAAGGCGGCGTCCTTGTCGAACCACTTGTCCGGTCCTGCCTTCTTCCAGAAATCCACAATTTCGGCGGCAAGTGCGGCTGTGTCGCTCGTCATGGGGTCTCCCTCATCAATAATGCGGCGGCCGGGTGATTGCGGGCGCGTCCAGCGACTGCTCCTCGAGGCTCAGGAACCTTTCCGTCAACCGGTCGAGCTTGGCGCGGGTCTGTTCCACCACCTTCCACTGTTCCGTCAGCTGGTCGGACAGTTCCTCTATAGTCTTGGCCTGATGCGCGATCGTTTCCTCAAGCGCAATGATCCGTTTTTCGGTTTCCGACGTCATATCGACCTCTCTTTCCCGCCCTTCCTTGGCCCTAAAAAGCTTCAAGTCAACCATATGCCGCTTCGGTGAACCGGATTCCTCACAGCGATCCCATCAACGCAGAAACGCCGGCGAGATTTCCATCACCGGCGTTCCGAATATTTCGAGACCTGCTCAGTCTTCTTCTACGAAAACCTCTTCGCGCTTTTTCTTCACGCTGGGCAGGAAGACGATGATCAGCACGGCCAGAGCAATAAACAGCAGGGTAGCGCTGATCGGTCGGGTGACGAAGGTCGTCGGATCGCCACGTGACAGGATCATGGCGCGTCGCAGGTTTTCCTCCAGCAGTGGCCCAAGCACGAAGCCCAGCAGCAGCGGCGCCGGCTCGCAGCGCAGCTTCACGAGCACATAACCAATGAAGCCGAAGAAGGCGACGGCGTAGAGATCGAAGACGTTGGAATTGACGCTGTAAACCCCGATGGCGCAGAAGGCCATGATGATGGGGAAAAGCACGTAATAAGGCACCGTCAGCAGCTTCACCCAAAGCCCGATCAGGGGCAGGTTGAGGATGACGAGCATCAGATTGCCAATCCACATCGAGGCGATGATGCCCCAGAACAGCGCCGGCTGCTCGGTCGCAACGTTCGGGCCGGGCACGATGCCCTGAATGATCATAGCACCGATCATCAGCGCCATCACCGGGTTTGCGGGAATACCGAGCGTCAGAAGCGGGATGAACGATGTCTGGGCACCGGCATTATTGGCGGATTCCGGACCGGCAACACCGGCGACCGCACCGTGTCCAAACTCCTCAGGATGCTTGGAGACGCGTTTCTCGACGGTGTAGGATGCGAAGGCAGCGAGAATTGCACCGCCGCCGGGCAGGATACCCAGTGCCGAACCGATGACCGTACCGCGCAGCACCGGGCCGACCATGGCCTTGAAGTCTTCCTTCGACGGCATCAGGCTGCTGACCTTGGCGATCAGCACCGAGCGCGTGCGCTCGTTTTCGAGATTGCGCAGGATTTCGGCGATACCGAATACGCCCACCGCCACCGCAACGAAATTCAGCCCATCGGCATATTCACGGATGCCGAGAGTGAAGCGTGGCGCACCGCTGTAGATATCCGTACCGACCAGACCGAGCAGCAGGCCAAGCACGACCATGGCCAGCGCCTTGACGATGGAACCATGGGCAAGCGCGATGGATGAGACAAGGCCGACGACCATCAGCGAGAAATATTCCGCCGCGCCGAATTCCAGCGCAATCGCCGTCAACGGCGGTGCAAAGACTGCCACGAGAAAGGTGGAAACCGTGCCGGCGAAAAACGAGCCGATGGCGGCAATTGCAAGTGCGGCACCCGCCTTGCCCTTGCGCGCCATCTGGTAGCCGTCAATGGCGGTCACGGCGGATGAGGATTCCCCCGGCATGTTGATGAGGATCGCCGTGGTGGAGCCGCCATATTGCGCGCCGTAATAGATGCCTGCGAGCATGATGAGCGATGAGACGGGCTCAAGCTGAAAGGTGATCGGCAACAGCATGGCGATGGTTGCGGTTGCGCCGATGCCCGGCAGCACGCCAATCAGCGTGCCGAGCAGCACGCCAATCAGGCAGAAAAACAGGTTTGCCAGCGACGTGGCCGTGACGAAACCGAGAGCAAGATTATCAAGCAATTCCATTGCGGCACCTCAAAATTTAAGCCAGGGGCCGAAGCGCTGGAATGGCAGGCCGAGACCATAATTGAACACAGCAACGGAAAAGACCGTGATGGCGGCGGAAATAATGACGGCCATGAGCGGGCTCATCTTGTGCGAGGCGAAGGCTGCGATAAGGGCGCTGAAAAAAAGCGCCGGTACGAAACCAAGCCCCCGGACCGTGAAACCGAAAAAGATCGGCGCGGGCAGGATGAAAAAAATCCCCCGCCAGGCGATTGCACCGAGGGCATCGCCCTGCACACGGGTGGCGCGAATGAATATTACCCCGCCAAGCAGGATCAGCACGATTGCCAGAACAAGCGGAAAATAACCCGGCCCCATGCGGAAGGCGGTTCCGATATCCAGCCCGAAAGACTGCAACGCGAAAAAAGCGCCAAAACCGATGAAAATTGCCCCACAGGCTGCCTCGGCAGGGTCAATGAAAAACGACTTCATGAAAGATGCCCCTCCACTGCGGCCGGTCACACACCGTTCCGCGCGTTAAATTGACGGCAAGAAGCCGGCGGCAGGGTGCCGCCGGCAATTGCTTCAACCATCAGTCGGCATATTGGCCGGCGCCCTCGATCACAGGCTTCCAGCGGGCGATTTCGCTTTCAAGCTTGGTCTTGAGCGCTGCGGGCGTCGCATCGGCTTCCGGGGAAGGCGTGGTGCCGAGTTCGGCAAAACGGGCCGCCACGTTCTTGTCCTTCAGCGCGACCTGCAGCGACTTGGAGAGCTTTTCGTTGATCTCGGCCGGTGTACCCTTCGGCGTGTAGATACCGTGCCAGATACCCACCTCAAGCTTCGGCAGGCCCGATTCGGCAACTGTCGGTACGTCCGGCAGCACGTCGAGCCGCTTGGCAGAGGTTACGGCATAGGCTTTAACGGTCCCGCCCTGGATTTGCTTGGTGGTGTTGGTGGTCTGGTCGCACATGATATCGACCTGTCCGCCGAGCAGGTCGGTCATGGCCGGGCCTGTGCCCTTGTAGGGAACAGTGACCAGCGGTGTCTCGATAGCGCTCATGAACAACATGCCGCACAGATGCGAAGCAGCACCGATGCCGGCATTGGCAACGGTGACCTTGTCCTTGTTCGCCTTGGCGTAGTCGATCAGACCCTTGAGATCCTTGGTTTCGAGCGTCTTGCGCGACAGAATGGTCATCGGCACTTCCGTGACCAGACCGACATATTCGAAAGCGTTCAGGGTGTCATAGGCGAGCTTGCGATAAAGCGTGGCGCTCGTCGCCATGCCGATGTGATGCAGCAGAACGGTGTAACCGTCCGGATCCGACGCCGCCACGCGGCCGGCGCCCAGCGTGCCACCAGCGCCGCCGACATTTTCGACGATGATCTGCTGGCCGAGATCCTTCGACATGGATTCAGCGACAAGACGCGCGACCGTATCTGTCGGGCCACCGGCGGCAAAGGGCACGACCATGGTGATGTTGCGCTCGGGGTAGTTCTGAGCGGATGCAGAAAGCGCAAAAAGGGAAACGGCAGCGGCGGCAGCAAGGCCGGTAACTGTCTTCAGTATTTTCATCGATTCCTCCCGGATGAAAATGTTCGCCACTTCAGCCGCGCATGCTCCTCCATGGCGACCGGGGTGAGCCATTTGCGATCCGGGATTGCCGTTCAGCAACGGCGGTCTTGCGGCAAGGCGCGCTTTTATCGCCATCATGGGCAGCAATGGGTGGATTTCTACCCATACGGGCTCATCCATGGGTGGAAATCCACCCATCACACCTCGGTCATGTGCCGGTGCAGCTCGTATTTCTGCATTTTTTCGTAGAGC
Source organism: Agrobacterium sp. SORGH_AS_0745 (assembly GCF_030818995.1). Classification (NCBI taxonomy): domain Bacteria; kingdom Pseudomonadati; phylum Pseudomonadota; class Alphaproteobacteria; order Hyphomicrobiales; family Rhizobiaceae; genus Agrobacterium; species Agrobacterium sp. SORGH_AS_0745. The sequence goes on along the minus strand of NZ_JAUTBI010000003.1, from coordinate 832,967 downwards.
GTTTTGCGTGAAATGCCGAGGCTCTCATAGACGGATTTCAGATTTCCGCCGTGGGCGGCGATCGCGCGCGCAATAAGGCTTTTTTCATATGCCGCGACCCTTGCGGCAAGCGCCGCCTTGCCATCGCCCTCAAATGGCAGCGAGGTTTCGGAGACATCGCTTTCCAGACCGAGAACGAAACGGTCCGCCGCATTGCGCAATTCCCGGACATTGCCCGGCCACTCACGCAGGGAAATGACTGAGAGCAGATGCTGCGGAACGTCCGTATCTTCCCGACCGTAACGGGCAGCAGCCTCCCGCACCAGATGGAGGAAAAGCAGCGGTATGTCGGCACTGCGCTGCGAGAGGGACGGCACGAGAATCGTCGCCACGTTCAGGCGGTAAAGAAGATCGGCACGGAACCGCCCTGCCGCGACTTCCTGCTCCAGATCGACCTTGCTGGTGGCGATGAAGCGGACGTCGAGCTCGACTGTTTCATTGGAGCCAAGACGGGTGATCACCCGTTCCTGCAACACGCGCAGGAACCGGCCCTGCAATTCAAAGGGCATGGAGCCGATCTCGTCCAGCAATATGGTGCCGCCGCGGGCATGCTCGAACTTGCCGTAGCGCGGGCGCAGCGCGCCGGGAAAAGCGCCAGCCTCGTGGCCGAACAGCTCGCTTTCGATCAGCGTTTGCGGAAGGGCGGCACAATTGATGGCGACAAAGGGCCGGTTGGCTCTGGCGCTGATGTCGTGAAGTGCGCGCGCCACCACTTCCTTGCCCGCACCGGTATCGCCGACAATGAGCGTATCGGCATCCGTCGCGCCGATGGCGCGAATGCGGTAGCGCAGATCGACCATGACCTGGGTTCTGCCGGGCAGACGCGTTTCGAGATCGTCATGCTTGCCCGCCACCGCCTTCAGGCGGCGGTTTTCCAGCACCAGTGCCCGCCGGTCGTTGGCTCTTTTTATGATGCCGGCGAGATATTGCGGGGTGAAGGGCTTTTCGATGAAGTCATAAGCACCGTTGCGCATGGCATTGACGGCAAGCTGCACATCGCCATGGCCCGTCATCAGGATGACAGGTATTTCCGGGTCAAGCTCCCGCACCTTCTGCAGCAGCGTCATGCCATCCATGCCGGGCATCCTGATATCGCTGACCACGACGCCATCGAAGCTGTAGCCGATGAGTTCAAGCGCATGTTCGGCGCTTGCCAGCATGGTGACCGCAAAACCGGAAAGTTCCAGCGCCTGCGCGGTGGAAAAGCGCAGTTCCTCCTCGTCATCAATCAACAGAACCCGCGACATGGTCATTCCGCCGCCACCTCCACACGATAGGCTGCTGCCGGTAATTCGATCTCGAATTCCGCGCCGCCGTCTTCATGGTTTCTGACACGCAGCTGGCCGCCAAAATCCTTGATGATGTTGTAGGTGATGGAAAGGCCGAGACCCAGGCCACGGCCCACGCCCTTGGTGGTGAAGAAGGGATCGAAGATGCGCTCCGAAATCGCCGGAGGAACGCCCGGACCTCGGTCACGAATGAAAATCGACACCGTCTGACCGTGCAGCACGGCTTTCAAAGCGATGCGACGATCCTCGCGCCCTTCCACCGCATCGGCGGCATTGGAGATGATGTTGACCAGCACCTGCTGCAGCCGCACCGGCCCGGCCTTCACCGCAAGCGGCACCGGACCAAGATCAACATCCAACACCGCATTGGCGACCTTCAGCCGTGCTCCAACAATTTCCAGCGTATCGCGAAGGACAGCATCGAGCGCGACCGCAGCCATTTTCTCATTGGGTTTGCGGGCAAAATTTCTCAGATGCCTGCTGATAGAAGCCATGCGATCGATAAGGCCCGAAATACGCCTGAGGTTTTCCGTCACCTCTTCTAGACGTCCACGTTCCACGAGAAGAGAGGCGTTTTCCGCATAATTCTTGGCGGCTGCGAGCGGCTGGTTGAACTCGTGCGAAAGTGCTGCCGACATTTGTCCGAGCGCTGCAAGCTTGCCCGCCTGAACCAGGTCATTCTGCATCTTGCGCAATTGTTTCTCTGTCTGGCGGCGCTCGGCGATTTCGTGTTCGATTTCACGGTTCACCCGCGCCAGATCGGCTGTGCGCTCCTCCACACGCCGCTCCAGCTCCGCCTGAGCTTCGGCCTGGTGGGTCAGGCGTTCACGCAGGCGCCGCCGTCTTTGCAGCATGGCGGCGACCACGGCAGCGGCAAGACACAGGCAGAGGATGATCGCGATCATCGCCGTCTTGACCTGCGTCCTGAGTGAGCCGGTATCCATCAGCACGCTGACCGTCCAACCCGCGTCGGGCATCGGCTGCGACAGGACGAGATATTCCCTGTCACCGTCGTTCTGACTGATCGTCATCAACTGATGAGAGCCGAAATTGCCGTTTTTCAGCGGCAGTTCCTTCAGGTCGGCATTGGCGTAACGCCGGGATGCCGCCGTGCGCGCAAGCCTTTCCGGTGTCAGCGGCATCAGGCCGGAATAAAGCCACTGCGGCGTTCCGGTCATGAAGATGATGCCTTCCGGGTCCGATACGAGAATGCGGTTTTCACCATCGCCGAACGACGCCTCTATGCCTTCAATATCGACCTTGAAGACGATGACGCCCTTGATCTCCTCGTTGAAGAGAATAGGCGCGGAAAAATAATAACCGCGCTTGTGGGAGGTGGTGCCTAGCGCAAAGAAACGCGACGGGAAGCCCTTGGCGGCATCCTGAAAATAGGGACGGTAGCTGAAATTCTCACCGACGAAGCTCGTGGGTCCATCATAGTTACTGGCGGCGATGGTCACTCCGTCCAGCGTGATGATGTAGATGTCGGAGGATTCCAGCAATGTATTGATGGATTTGAGATAGATATTGGCGCGCTGGCGCATCGCCTCATCCTGCGGATGCGCGACAAGCTCCTCAATGTCGTCGTGATCGGCGATCAGGGCGGGCAGCGGCTCGAAACGGCTCAAAAGCCCGCCAAGAGCCGAGACGGCCAGCCTGAGGGTGGTGCGGCCCTGATCGGAGACTTCGCCGAAATAGCTTTCCGCAATGATGCCGCTGCCCTTGGTCACGGCGCCGTAACCGAGGCCGAGGCTGAGCAGCGTCAATAAAATCCAGCGATATTTCACCGAAGCGCCTCTCCCCGTTGCAGGCACCAGACCTGCTCTCCCGAACAGAGTGTAGGAGGAGTGATCGGATTTTCCAAGTAACCGAAAAAAGCAGCTAAACGGCCCAAAAACAAAAAACCGGCCACGAGGGCCGGTTTTCCGTAAAGATTATTTCAGAAATCTTATGCGCTTTCCTTCGGCGTCAGAACCTGACGACCGCGATACATACCGGTCTTCAGATCGATATGGTGCGGACGGCGCAGTTCGCCGGAGTTCTTGTCTTCAACGTAGGTCGAAGCCTTGAGACCGTCAGCCGAGCGGCGCATGCCGCGCTTGGACGGGCTTGTTTTTCTTTTTGGTACAGCCATTTTTGTTACTCCACTTTAGCGGCGAAACAACGTAACCGGCCATAACCAAAGGCCGAATGTCGGGTGTCTCGATATCGGAAATTTGGCGCGCTTATACATGCCCAAACGGGCTTTGACCAGCCCTGACGCGCATTTTTTCCGATTAAGCCGGTTTGCTGCGACGGGCGGGCGGCAGGCCTTTGCAAATCATGCTTCACTTCCTATCAAAAACCACGAGTTCCCTAAAGTGGTTCATGTCCCTGAATTCACAGAAAGCTGGCGCGCGCATCTCGATTATCGGCGCTGCCGCACGCAGTTTTTCCAGCTCTTCATCCAGCATCGCCTGCCATCGCGGCAGGCACTCCGGATCGAACCAGCGCGTGACATAAGCCAGCGTAATATGGAATTGGTAGGTGTCGTGATCGGGATGCCGATAACCGAAAGCTTCGGCAAATGTATCCCGCCACAGCGCAATGATCCGGTCGTCTTCGGCGCTGGCACCCTTCAGCACCAGCCCCGTCGGCTTGAGACCAGTCACCTGCATATTGAAACCAGGCAGGCCCGGAAAATCCGCCAGACGATCGCAATAATAATCCGTCATCGTGTCGATCGGAGTATCGAGTGGCATATCTTCCGGCCAGTAGGGAAATGCACGGCGATATTCGATAATGCCCTGAAATACCGTCATATGCAGGCTGGAAACCGGCGTGAAGGCGAGCTGCGATGCCTCGGGCATATCCAGAAGACGCTGGCGTGTCCCGATGATTGCGCTTTCGGCTTTCGACCCTTCAACGAGATGGCAGACCACGGTATTGCCCGGCTCGAGCAGGAATTCACCATCCGTATTATAGCGGCGACCCAAATGGCGCGGCGGCTGATCGTGGCTGGCAGCGGAAAAAGATTCCAGGTCTTTTGAAATGAGCGGGGCGTGCATTGGGGGAACTCCTTTTGAGACGTTTCCCCTAATCTGCGCACGCAACAAATCAATGACACCAATCGCTCAATGGCCGGTCAATTCCCGTCAATGCGCCTCGTCCCAGTTATCGGCCGCGCGGGCATCCACCTTGAGCGGAACCCTCATGGAAATAGCCGGCATGGCTGCATTTTCCATCACCGAGACGACGATGGGCAGGGTCTTTTCGATTTCCCCTTCCTCGACTTCGAAGATGAGTTCGTCATGTACCTGCAGCAGCATGCGGGCAGAAAGCTTTTCCGCCTCCAGCACCGGCTCGATACGGACCATCGCACGACGAATGATATCGGCTGCAGACCCCTGGATTGGTGCGTTGATGGCTGCACGCTCGTTGAAGGCCTTCATGGAAGGGTTGGAGGAGCGGATTTCCGGATAATGCGCACGGCGGCCGAAAATCGTCTCGACATAGCCGTTCTCGCGGGCGAAAGCCTTGGTCGCTTCCATGTAATCGCGAATGCCAGGAAAACGCTCGAAATATTTCTTGATATATTCGCCCGCTTCGGAGCGCGCGATGCTGAGCTGGTTGGCAAGGCCGAAAGCGGAAATACCGTAGATGATGCCGAAGTTGATAGCCTTGGCACGTCGGCGCACTTCAGACGGCATGCCTTCCACCGGCACCCCGAACATTTCCGATGCGGTCATCGCATGAATGTCGATGCCGTTTTCGAATGCGCTGCGAAGCTGCGGAATGTCGGCGACATGGGCAAGCACACGTAGCTCGATCTGGCTGTAATCGGCGGAAAGAAGCTTGTGTCCGGGTGTGGAGATGAAGGCCGTGCGGATCTTGCGGCCTTCCGCCGTGCGCACCGGAATGTTCTGAAGGTTCGGCTCCGAGGACGACAGGCGCCCCGTGGTGGTGGAGGCCAGCGCGTAGGACGTGTGCACCCGTTTCGTCTGCGGATGGACATATCCGGGAAGCGCATCCGTATAGGTCGATTTCAGCTTAGTCAGCTGCCGCCAGTCGACGATCTTGCGCGGTAATTCGGCACCTTCCGCCGCCAAATCTTCGAGAACCTGCGCCGATGTGGACCATTGGCCCGTCTTGGTCTTGGAGCCGCCAGGCAGGCCCATCCGGCCGAACAGGATATCGCCGAGCTGCTTCGGCGATCCGATGTTGAAACGCTCGCCTGCCAGTTGGTAGACTTCCTCTTCGAAAGCAGCCGCCTTCTGGGCGAGTTCACCGGAGAGACGCGACAGGATCTGTCGGTCCACGGTGATGCCACGCTCCTCCATATGTGCCAGTACAGGCACCAGAGGGCGCTCCAGCCGCTCATACACACTGGTCAGCCGCTCTGCGGCAAGCCGGGGCTTCAGCACCATCCACAGCCGCAGGGTGACATCCGCGTCTTCGGCGGCGTAAGCGGTCGCCTTGTCAATATCGACGAAATCGAAGGTGATGCTCGACTTGCCCGATCCCGCCACGTCCTTGTAGGCGATCGGCGTGTGGCCGAGCCAGCGTTCGGAAAGCGTATCCATGCCATGCGTGGTTTTTCCCGCCTCAAGAACGTAGGAAATCAGCATGGTATCGTCGAAACTCTGCATGACGACGCCGTGGCGCTTCATCAGCAGGTAGTCATATTTGAGGTTCTGCGCGATTTTCAGAACGGCTTCGTCCTCAAGAAGATCCTTTAAACGTGCCAGCGCCTCGGCAAACGGCACCTGTCCTTCAGCAAGCCTGATGCCATCGCTGAAAAGATCGCCACCGGAGCCGGTCTTGTGCGTCAATGGCACATAGGCAGCGCGGATATCGGTGCCTGAGGCATCCTTGCCGTTATCGGCAATCGCCAGCGAAAAACCGACGAGTTCCGCCCGCATGGGGTCGAGCGAGGTCGTTTCCGTGTCGAAGGCGACGACACCTGTTTCGCGGGCAGCGGCAACCCAACGATCCAGCTCCGCCAGATCCCTGATCGTCGTATAGGCGGTCGTGTCGATCTTGGCGGCGGAGAAAACCGTCTGCCGTGCCGTGGCGAGATCGGTGGGCGCACTGCCCTCCCCTGTCACCTTCCGTGCCGGAGCGGTGGTTGACGCTGGCGCAGCGGTCTTGTCATCAGCTGCGGCAACTGCAGGCGCGGCGTCGAGGTCTGGTCCATGGGCATCAGCGCCCCATTGCACCGGCACATTGGCGGCTTCGATGGCCGAGGCATCGCTATCGGTGGCTTCAGCTACCCGGCGCGTCAGCGTCGTGAACTCCATCGCCTTCAGGAAAGCGATGAGTTTCGGGCCGTTCTGCGGTTCGAGCACCAGTTCTTCCAGAGACTGCTCCAGCGGCACATCGGTTCTGAGCGCCACGAGCTGTCTGGAAAGGCGGGCAAGATCGGCATTGGCGATGATATTCTCGCGGCGTTTCTGCTGCTTGATTTCTCCTGCCCGCGCCAGCAGCGTGTCGAGATCGCCGTATTCTTCCAGCAATTGCGCGGCCGTCTTCGGCCCGATACCAGGAATACCAGGAACATTATCGGTGGAATCGCCGGTCATCGCCTGAAGGTCGATCATCTTTTCCGGGGCTACACCCCATTTTTCGACGACATCGGGAACGCCGATCTGCTTGTCCTTCATGGCGTCGTACATATGCACATTGGCCGTGACGAGCTGCATCAGATCCTTGTCGGAAGAAATGATGGTGACATCGGCGCCAATCGCCTCCGCCTGACGGGCGTAAGTGGCGATGATGTCATCCGCCTCGAAGCCTTCCGTCTCAATGCAGGGAAGGTTGAAGGCCCGTGTCGCCTCGCGGATCAGGCCAAACTGCGGCACCAGATCTTCCGGCGGTGCGGTGCGGTTGGCCTTGTATAGATCGTACAGCTCGTTGCGGAAGGTTTTCGACGAATAGTCGAAAATCACGGCAAAATGCGTGGGCGTGACGCCGACATCGGTATTGCGCGCATCCTTCAGGAGCTTCCACAACATGTTGCAGAAGCCGGAAACGGCGTTGACCGGCAGCCCATCCGACTTGCGGTTCAGCGGGGGAATGGCATGGAACGCCCGGAAAATGAAACCGGAGCCGTCAACGAGGAAGAGATGATCGCCTTTTTTCATGGCGATATGGATAGCGCGGGGCCGTTTTGACGTCCACAGAAAGTTCAAACAACGCACCGCAAAGCGCACGGGGCTAAGCCGCTGGAGGCACCGGCGAAATTCGCGTGAACCTTACGAATTTGTAATAGATTTTCCCTTGAAAAGCCGCATTTGCACACACATTTCTTAGGGGACGGCGCCTGATCACGCCGTAGTCTGATTGTAGGCTCGTCCCCCGCCGCATCAGACCGGACAAAGGCCTTTCCCCCCTCTCCGGGCCTTTGTCCTCTTATATGACCGCCATGGCCGTCCCCTCCCGGCCATGGCGGTTTTTATTTGTGCCGGGCTTCTGACTGGCATAAACATATCATGCGATATATATCCCACTATCGAAATTGCGCGATTGCGCCGACCAGATGCCAGACGGATTGATGAATGGGTTTTTCCCGGGACGAATCGGCGATCTATCTCGCCGCAAAAATGGCGAGGGAATTCACCATGGCGCTCCAGAAGAGAGCCGCCGCGCTGGGGTTTTCTCCTGGACAATTCCCCATCCTCATCGAACTGTGGCATGAGGAGGGACTGACGCAACGGCAATTGCTGGATAGAATCGACGTGGAGCAGGCGACGCTTGCCAATACGCTGTCCCGCATGGAGCGCGACGGGCTGATCGTGCGCAAATCCCACCCAAGCGACCGCCGCGCGCAGATCATCGAACTGACCGAGCGCGGCAGGGATCTCGAGGCGAACGCCATTGCCGCTTCCGAAGCCACGGAAGATACGCTGCTGGCGGATTTCCGCCGGTTCGAAAAGCAGCTTCTGCTGGAATATATGCGCCGGGCGATCGACCGCGCCAAAAAAGCGAAATAGCATTTACAACTCGAAACGCTTTCTTTGCTCCTGGCCTTCTATCGCCTGCAGCCTCCAAGGTTTTGTTTCCGCGCAGTTTAGGACGGAAAACCACTTCGCACTTTTCCTGAACTGCTCTATCGTTCCGGCGGCTGCGCGCTTGCCGATTCAACGACACGTCAGCCCCTTGTTCCTACGCGATGCGCGATACCAGGATGTTTCGTCCATCGCCGGGTTACGACAGACATGACAGGATCAGCGATGACAGACGTTTCCCCCATTCTTTCCACGGCCGACGACAACCTCACCTCCAGCCTGGAGCGATTGTTCGAACTGGTGCGCATCCCGTCCATTTCCACGGACCCCGCCTACAAGGCGGAGTGCCGCAAGGCGGCGGAATGGCTGGTCAGAACGCTTGAATCACTGGGCTTTGCGGCTTCCGTTCGCGATACGGCCGGTCATCCAATGGTGGTGGCGCATCACGACGCCGCGACAAAAGATGCGCCGCATGTGCTTTTCTACGGCCATTACGACGTGCAGCCGGTCGATCCGCTCAATCTTTGGGAAAACGATCCGTTCGAACCGGCCGTGAAAGATATCGGCGGCGGTCGGCAGGTGATCACCGGGCGTGGAACGGCTGATGACAAGGGTCAGCTGATGACCTTCGTGGAAGCCTGCCGGGCCTACAAGGCGGTCAATGGCAGTCTGCCCGTGCGCGTCACCATTCTTTTCGAGGGCGAGGAAGAATCCGGTTCGCCCTCGCTGAAGCCGTTCCTCGACGCCAATGCCGATGAGCTGAAAGCCGATTATGCACTGGTATGCGATACCAGCATGTGGGACCGCGATACGCCCGCCATCGCCGCCGCCCTTCGCGGCCTGGTCGGCGAGGAAATCACAATCACGGCGGCCGACCGCGACCTGCATTCGGGCCTTTTCGGTGGTGCGGCCGCAAATCCCATTCACATCCTGACCGATATTCTCGCCGGCCTGCATGACGAGACCGGCCGCGTGACACTTGCCGGCTTCTATGACGGCGTGGAAGAAACCCCCGCCAACATCAAGGCTTCCTGGGAAACGTTGGGCCGCACCGCCGAAGCCTTCCTCGGCGAAGTCGGCCTCTCGATTCCATCGGGCGAAAAGGGCCGCTCCGTGCTGGAGCAGACCTGGGCGCGGCCAACGGCGGAAGTCAACGGCATCATCGGCGGCTATACCGGCGACGGCTTCAAGACGGTTATCGCCGCAAAGGCCTCGGCTAAAGTGTCCTTCCGTCTCGTCGGAGAGCAAGACCCGAAAGCGGTTCGCGAGAGCTTCCGGAACTATGTCCGCTCCAAAATTCCAGCCGATTGCTCGGTGGAATTTCACGAGCATGGTGCATCGCCGGCTATCCAGCTTTCCTATGATTCGCCAGTGCTGACGAAGGCGAAAAACGCGCTTTCGGAAGAGTGGCCCAAACCTGCCGTCGTGATCGGCATGGGGGGCTCGATCCCCATCGTCGGCGATTTCCAGAAGATGCTGGGCATGGATTCGCTGCTCGTCGGTTTCGGCCTTACCGATGACCGCATTCATTCGCCGAATGAAAAATATGACCTGCAGTCGTTCCACAAGGGCATCCGCTCCTGGATCCGCATTCTAGACGCCCTGGCCGCGAAGTAGTCAAAAAGAAAGGAGGCGCCGGTTACCCGATGCCTCCCCGTTCTCTTATATTTTGGTGGTTCAAAACAAAAAGGCCGGGCAAGCCCGACCTTTCCATCCGTTTTTCGTCAGTGCCAGTACATCCGTGGTCAAAGCGTTCAAACGGTCCGATGCTCCAGAGCGCGCCGACAAAGTCGACGCTGCTTTTCACGATCAGGATCGGCTGCTTTGGTTAATCTTTGGTTAACGCAACAACAGCGGCACTTTAAAAGCACTAGCCTGACAATTCCGTGCGGAGCACTGTTGAACCCTATATTGGTATGCACTGCAGCTTTTTCAAGAGCGGCCGGACCCGGTACACCTTCCAAAAGAAAAAAGGCCGGAAAAATCCGGCCTTTCATATTCATACGAATGACCCGTTCAGGCCAAGCCGCTTATCAGGAAGCGACGAGCTCGCCTGCGGACATCTTGCCCGAGCGGCGGTCCTGCGTCAGCTCGTAGGAGAGCTTCTGACCGTCGTTGAGGGAGGTCATACCAGCGCGCTCAACGGCGGAGATGTGAACGAATACGTCCTGCGAACCGTCGTCAGGCTGAATGAAGCCGTAGCCCTTGGTTGCGTTGAACCACTTTACTGTACCAGTCGCCATAACGATTTCCTTCCGTTGGCAAATTGTATTTGCACTGCGCGCAGTGCGGTCTTGGGTCGAATTTGAAGGAAAGATCGTCGTGTGCACCTTAGAAAAGGCGCCGAAGCTCTGGTCGTCAAACAAATATCGATGCGCGAACACCTAGGTTGGAAGGGCCTGAAAGTCAAGTTTCTTTGAAAAAGCCCGGCGATTTTTGTGAAGCGTCGGCAAATGAAAGTCGCCGGAAACAAGGCCTTAAACAGCAAAAACCCGGCGCGGGAGGAGGTGCGCCGGGTTCTTGAAACTGACTGACAATTGGGAGGAGGAGTATTGTCAGTCCAATCGGGCGACGCTGGGAGGAGGAGTGCGTCGCTTCCATGATTTGAAGATACAGGATCTCCGCTCAAAAAACAGACGTTTCATCGCAGCGCAGCATTGCATAAAATGCATAGCTATTTCGCGACACCTTGAAGCCTCTTGGCATACCGCCTAATAAATACGCATGACCATCGAATCCGTCAGAGCCTTTTTTACCGAGAATTCCCCCGAAGTGACCGTTATCGAAACGGAAACGAGTTCGGCGACAGTCGCTTTGGCTGCCGAAGCGCACGGCGTCGATCCCGACCAGATTGCCAAAACGATCTGCCTAAAGGCGGGCGACACAATTCTTCTCGTCGTTGCCGCCGGCACGAAGCGGCTAGACAATCGTAAATTCCGCGATCACTTCGGCGCCAAGCCGCGCATGCTGGGGGCGGAAGAAGTCGTTGCGGTGACCAGCCATCCCGTCGGCGGCGTGTGTCCTTTCGGATTGCCTTCTCCCCTTCCGGTGTTTTGCGACATATCACTGAAAAACTATCCCGAGGTGGTTCCGGCAGCGGGTGCCACCAATGCGGCGGTAAGGATTTCGCCTGACATGATGGCGCGACTGACGGGAGCGGAATGGGTCGACGTCTGCCAATGACGCCGATTTGATCCGGCGAGGACTTAACCCCGCCTTAAATTGCCGCATTTAAACTCTTCATCCTGGATTAAGGATCGCGCAGGCATAGAAGCCTGAAGTGCGAACGGTTTCGCGAATATAAGGAGCGACTTCGGCTGGATGGCAGGCAAGGGTAAATCACGCGATCGGGTAGAGCCTTCCTTCGGGGATTTCCACGAATCCGGTGACGATCTGCGTCTTGATGCCAGCGAGCGCATTGGCGGAACCGCAAAGCAGCCCGCCAGAAAACCGAAGTCCACATCCGGCCGCGCCAAACCGCAAAAAAAGGAAAAGCGCACACGCAGTTCCGGCGGTGGCGCAACAGGCTTTATCCGGTCCCTCGTTTACTGGTGCATCGTGCTCGGCATCTGGGGCGGTATCGGCGTTGCCGGTCTTGTCCTTTATTACGGCGCGCGTATGCCGAGTGCCAGCAGTTGGACCATTCCCGAACGCCCTCCGAATGTGAAGATCGTTTCGGTGAACGGCAGCGTGCTTGCCAATCGCGGCACCACGGGTGGCGAGGCTCTCGCGCTTGAAGACATGTCGCCCTACCTTCCACAAGCGGTCATGGCGATCGAAGACCGGCGGTTCTATTCGCATTTCGGTGTGGATCCGCTCGGCCTGGCCCGCGCCATCGTGACCAATGTGATGACGGGACGAACAGTGCAGGGCGGCTCGACGCTGACGCAGCAGCTGGCAAAAAACCTGTTCCTCTCACAGGACCGGACGCTGGAGCGCAAGGTACAGGAAGTGCTGCTGGCCTTCTGGCTGGAGCATAAATACACCAAGGACCAGATCCTCGCGATGTATCTCAACCGCGTTTATTTCGGTTCCAACGCCTTTGGCGTCGAAGCCGCTTCCAGACGCTACTTCAACAAGTCCGCGCGCGACGTCAATCTTGGCGAGGCGGCAACGCTTGCCGGACTTCTCAAGGCCCCCTCGCGCCTTTCACCGGCGCGCGACCCGCAGGCGGCGGAGGAGCGGGCGCAGGTCGTTCTGAGATCCATGCGCGATGTCGGGTTCATCACCGATGACGAGATCAAGACCGCGATGTCGCAGCCTCCGACCAAGGCCAAACGTTTTTGGTCCGGTGCCGAACATTACGCTGCCGATATGGTGATGGAGGAAGTTCGTGGCCTGATTGGCGACGTCAAGCAGGACATCGTCGTCGATACGACCATCGACCCCAATCTTGAACGCGACGCCGAAAAAGCACTGACCCATGTTCTCCAGGGTGATGGTAAAAAGCAGGGCGCTTCGCAAGCGGCTCTCGTTTCCATCGATGGCACAGGCGCAATCCGGGCCGTGGTCGGCGGGGCGGATTATGCCGAAAGCCAGTTCAACCGGGCCGCCAAGGCGAAACGGCAACCCGGATCGGCGTTCAAACCCTTCGTATACGTCGCCGCGCTCGAATCGGGTCTGACCCCCAGTACCATTCGCAATGACGGGCCGGTCCGTATCGGAAACTGGACACCGGAAAATTATGAGAAGAAATATCGTGGCGAAGTGACGCTTGCCACTGCGCTTGCCAATTCTCTGAACACGATCGCCGCGCAACTGGTGATGGAAGTCGGTCCTGAGCGGGTGACGCAGGTGGCGCATCGCATGGGTATCGAATCGGAGCTTCAGAACAACGCCTCCATCGCACTCGGCACCTCGGAAGTGTCACTGATGGAGCTGACCGCCTCCTACGCTCCCTTCATGAATGGCGGCTACAAGGCGACGCCGCATATCGTCAAACGCATCTCCGATGCCGACGGCAAGGTGCTTTACGAAAACAGATACGACAACCCGCCGCGCGTGCTGAGCGAGGAGATCGCCGCGACGATGAACGGCATGTTGTCGCGCGTCATCACCGAAGGAACAGGAAAAGCCGCCCGCCTCCAGGGTTGGCAGGCAGCGGGAAAATCCGGCACGACACAGTCTTTCCGCGACGCGCTTTTTGTCGGCTACACAAGCAACCTGACAACGGGCGTCTGGTTCGGCAATGACGACGGCACATCGATGAAAAAGGTCACCGGCGGCGGCTTGCCTGCGAAGGCCTGGAAAGATTTCATGACCGCCGCCCATTCCGGGCTCTCGCCCTCGCCGCTCTTTGGTCTCGGCGCAGGCGGCGTGCCGCCGCTTGGGGAAATACAGCAACCGGCGCCCGAGAGCCCGCCTTCCTCCATCGGCGACATCATTTCCAATGCTCTCGGCGGCGGCGGAACGACAAACACTCGAGCCTATCCCGAAGCGCCCGTCTCGCCAAACGCTGGTCAGCCGGGCGTCCCCATGCCGCCTGGAAACATCCCTTCCCGCGATATCGAACCCGGCTATTCAGCCAACAATGGACCTGTGCCGCCAGCCGATATCGGCGGCCGGGCGCCGGCAACTTCCGGGCCGAAGCAGACGACCCTTCTTGATATTCTGATGGGAAATTAATTGCCTTTTGGGTAATCGGCTCGCCGGTTACCCGGCAAGCGATGGGCAGGCAACGATCCTGTCGCCTTTCCCGCAAATACTCAATTTTCCAAAGACTTGATTACACCGAATGGGCAACCAACGCAGCCAAAAGCAGAGACCGCGCTTGTGTTTGCAACATATGCGTGCATCCACGTTAACCGTAGATTGCTATTTGCGCAAAAACGATTACATTTCGGATGACTTTTTACGGTAAATGAATTATTAATCGTTCATATAAATTAATTTTCTTGTTTCAAAATAACTTTTCAGGGCTTCATATTATGCTGGGTACTAAAAGCTCATCGCATGCCGTGTTTTACGGCGCCCCTTATCCTGCGGCTGTCACTTTCGACGCGGCGGAAACACAACCTTCCATTTCAGAAACCAACACGTCGGTGTTCCTGCGCAGCCAGTTTGTGCTCAAGAGAACGATCGACATTGCAGGGGCGTCCATCGCCCTTGTCGCACTCGCGCCCGTATTGCTGACCGTCGCGGCGCTGGTCAAACTCGACAGCAAAGGGCCGGTCCTGTTCTCACAAGTCCGTTGGGGCATGAACGGGCGAAAGATCAGGGTCTATAAATTTCGCTCGATGCGGACCGAACTGGGCGATGCCACCGGCGTGGCGCAAACGGTAAAGAACGATCCGAGGATAACCCGGATCGGCGCCGTGCTTCGCCGCACAAATGTCGACGAGCTGCCACAGCTTATCAACGTCTTGAAAGGCGACATGTCGCTGGTGGGTCCGCGCTGCCATGCGATCGGCATGCTGGCCGCCGGCCGTCTTTATGAGGAACTTGTTCCCCACTACCACCTGCGGCACCGGATGCGGCCAGGCATTACCGGTCTTGCCCAGATGCGGGGTTTGCGCGGCCCGACGGATCGCAGTGACAAGGCGCGTGCCCGCATCGTCTCCGATCTTTATTACGTCGACAATTTTTCCGTCTGGCTGGATATCAAGATCATGATCGGAACGGTCATTTCCGAATTGCGCGGCGGCAAGGGTTTCTGATCTTTCAGAAATCAGACAGATAGAATCAAAAAAGCCCGGCAGCGATGCCGGGCTTTTCTTATGAAATCACCATTTCCGTCAGTTTATCGGCACGGGAGCCGCAGCCGGATCCGGCAGCGGCGCCGGGTTTGCCGACAGCGTGCGCAGATAAGCGATGAGATCGGCGCGTTCCGTCTCCTTCTTCACACCCGCAAAGCCCATGGCCGTGCCGGGAACGTGTTTCTTGGGAGCTTCGATGAAGTAGCTGAGATGATCGTAATCCCAGTGCACGGAACCGCCCTTGGAGAAATCCTTCATTGCTGCGGAGTAGCTGAAACCCGCATGGCTGGCGATCGGCCGGTTGACGATATCGAAGAGATTGGGGCCGACCTTGTTTGCACCACCACTCTCTCCGGTATGACAGCTCGTACACTTCTTGAAGACCGCCTCACCCTTGGCAGCATCCGCGCTGGCGAGCAATTTCGCGATCGGGGTTGCCGCTGCAGCGGGTTCGCCTGCAGCCTCGCCGCCGCTCGCTTCCGCGACGATGGCGTAACCTTCCTTTTCCGGGGTGGGCGCATGAAAAATGCCCTCAGACGCAATTGACACCGACATCAGAACGAAAACCGTGCCCAGCAACGCCCCAACGCCCATATTTACATAAGAATTCATCTATATGCGCTCCCTCGCATCCGCTCCATATAACCGGGCATCTTGAAATTATTCAAAAGCTATGGCTTTTGCACAGCCTGCGCAACTTGAATAATATTCCCCACTCCGTGACGTTTTGACACTTTTCGGTTGGGATTTGAAGGGTGTCGGATGAAGAATCGGGAATTCGAGAAAGCTGTCGTCCTTATACCGGCGCGGATGGCATCGACACGGCTTCCGGGCAAGCCTCTCGCGGATATTGGCGGCAAACCGATGATTGTGCAGGTTGCACTCAGGGCGCGTGAAGCTGGCGCGACGCGCATCGTCGTTGCAGTCGATGACGAACAGGTATTTTCAGCCGTAAAAAATGCCGGTTTCGACGTAATGATGACGCGAGATGATCACCAATCCGGTTCGGACCGCATTTTCGAGGCGCTGCAGAAGGCCGACCCCTATGGCAACGCCGAATATGTCATCAATGTTCAGGGCGACCTTCCGACCATCGAAGCGGAAACGATCCGCGCCTCGTTGCGCCCGTTGGAAAATGCCGCCGTCGACATTGCCACACTGACGGTGGAGATCACCGACGAGGAAGAAAAGACCAATCCGAACGTGGTGAAAGTGGTTGGCAGCCCGCTTTCCGAGACGCGATTGCGCGCGCTTTATTTTACCCGCGCGACTGCGCCCTATGGCGACGGACCGCTTTATCATCACATCGGCCTTTATACCTATCGCCGCGCCGCCCTCGAAACGTTCGTGAGGCTTCAGCCTTCGCCACTCGAGAAGCGCGAAAGGCTGGAACAATTGCGCGCGCTGGAAGCGGGCATGCGTATTGATGCCGAAATCGTTCACTCCGTGCCGCTTGGCGTTGATACGCCGCACGATCTCGAAAAAGCCCGCACTATTCTCGCAAACCGAACCCTCTGATGGATAATTCCATGACATTGAGCACAAACCGCATTGCCTTCCAGGGCGAATTTGGCGCGAATTCCGACATGGCATGCCGCGACATGTTCCCGCATATGGAGCCGTTGCCGTGCCCGACATTCGAGGATGCTTTCAACGCTGTCGAAAACGGCGAAGCCGATCTCGGCATGATCCCGATCGAGAACACGCTGGCCGGTCGCGTTGCCGATATCCATCATCTGCTGCCGGAATCGCGCCTTCACATCATCGGTGAATATTTCATGCCGATCCGCTTCCAGCTGATGGTTATACCGGGCGTGAAGAAAGACGAGATCCGCACCGTTCACAGCCACATCCACGCGCTTGGCCAGTGCCGCAAGATCATCCGTTCCAACGGCTGGAAGCCAGTCGTTGCCGGCGATACGGCTGGAGCGGCGAGACTGGTTTCTGAAAAGGGTGATCGCAGCATGGCAGCGCTTGCACCGCGTCTTGCCGCCGGTCTCTACGGCCTTGATATCATGGCTGAAAATGTCGAGGATTCAGAAAACAACATCACCCGTTTCGTGATTCTTTCGCGTGATGAGAACTGGGCCAAACGCCAGTCCCAAGGCGAAGCACCAGATGAAACCATCGTCACGACCTTCGTGTTCAATGTCCGCAACATTCCGGCGGCGCTTTATAAGGCAATGGGCGGTTTCGCGACGAATGGCATCAACATGACGAAGCTGGAAAGCTACCAGCTCGGCGGAAGGTTCGTGGCAACGCAGTTCTATGCCGATATCGAAGGCCATCCGGATGACGAGCCGGTGCGGCACGCGCTGGACGAGCTGCGCTTCTTTTCCGAGAAGGTCCGAATTCTCGGCGTCTACAAGGGTCATGCGATGCGCGGCAAGCTCAACCAGAGCTGAGCCTGCCGCAAATCTTCATTTCGTCCATTCCACCCAGTCGCGCATCAGCCGGTGCGCGATGGCACCGCCCGGAGGCGCGGAAAAGCCCTCGCCCGCAGCAGCCTCCAGCATCGTGGCCACCTCCGCCCGCGTGAACCAGCGGCAATCCTCCAGCTCGATCTCATCGCGGGAAATATCGAACGAGAGAGCCTCGGCATAACAGCCGATCATCAGCGTGTGCGGCATCGGCCAGGGCTGGGAAGCGTGATAGCGCACGCGGCCGATTTCGACGCCGGATTCTTCATGCGTCTCGCGGCGCACGGCCTGCTCGATGGTTTCGCCCGGCTCCACGAAACCGGCGAGGCAGGAATACATGCCCGGCGCAAAATGCGCGCCGCGTCCGAGCAGGCAAAGATCGCGCTCGATATCGATCGTCATCATGATGACAACGGGATCGGTTCGGGGAAAAATAGTGTGATTGCAGGCGGCGCAGATGCGCTTGTAGCCGCCGATACGCAATTCCATCGTGCCGCCGCACCGTCCGCAGAAGCGGTTGTCGGCATTCCAGTGCGTAAGGCTGACGGCCTGGGCAACCTCGCTCAGCAACTCCTCATCGAGAAGATGATCGCGATAAAGGGTGCGGGCATCGGCCAGCTTGTAGTGGCTCGCCAGCGTGTCTTCCGTGACGGCGACCGGCACCGCAATTCTCGGTTCGCCGGTTTCGCGGTATCCAAGCAGAACGGCATTGTCGAAATCCGGCTGCAATTCGGCCAGCTCATAGGCCGAAAACAGGGGATCTATGACCTGTTCGTCATGTTTCAGGACAAGCCGGTTGCCGGAGAAGGCAAAAATATGGGTGCCATCGACTTTCAGCGCATCGGCAACGCAGTCTTCCGTCCGCTTCTCGGCGAATCGGTTGAGGGCGTTCTTGGAAAAGGCTGTCAGCAGGCTTGCTTCGGGATGGGGAGCAGTGGTTTCGAAAATAGTCATTGATATCATCAGAGCGCGCCGGATATTTTTTTCATCAAGGATTCCTTTTCGCCCGGGCCATAGGGCACTGGCGTCCCGTGACCCCAGATTGGGCCGGGCCAGCAGGTGTCGCCTTCATTGCGGGCGATAATATGGACGTGAAGTTGCCGGACGATATTGCCCAGCGCGCCGACATTGATCTTGGTGGCCCCGGTAACGTCCTTCAGCGCGGAGGCGACGAGATTGGTCTCGAACGTCAGCACGGCCTGATCGAGCGGAGTAAGATCGAACAACTCGCTGGCGCCGCCTCTCTGTGGCACCAGCACCAGCCAGGGCCAGCGGCTGTCGTTCTGCAAACGCAGCTCGCATAGTCCCAAACGCATTACAAGCGCACTGTCGCGCGCCAGCCTGTCGTCCAGCCGGAATGTCTCCAAGGCGTCCTCCATGTTTGTTTTCATTGTGATAGCAGTTTTTTGAAGGCTTGGCTTGCATTTGCTTTCGATATTGCCGATATGTGGCCCCGGGAGGTTGGTGGTGGACGAGCCACTCGCCAACCGGGTCAGGTCCGGAAGGAAGCAGCCCTAACGAGCCAGGCACGGGTCGCCGTGCCAGCCTCCCACCCTTTTTAAATTCCGCTCAGCTTTCGCCGGGCCGGTTCAGCCTGAAAGCGGCCCCTGCGTATCGGCATGATGTGCAGACTTTAGAGGAATAGAGCGTGCCTGATGCGTCCAATGGGACGCACGGCGCTCTAGGACAAACTGGCAAAATAAACTGGCGAGGCGATGAGCGACACCTTACCCACCACATCAAGCGAATCCCAGGGCGGGACCGGCTACCGGGTACTGGCACGCAAATATCGTCCGAAGGATTTTTCCGATCTGATGGTCGGCCAGGAGCCGATGGTCCGCACGCTGACGAATGCGTTCGAGACCGGCCGCATCGCGCAGGCCTATATGCTGACCGGCGTTCGCGGTGTGGGCAAGACGACCACCGCGCGTATTCTTGCCCGTGCGCTGAACTACAAGACCGACACCATCGACAAACCGACCATCGACCTGCGTATCCCCGGCGAACATTGTCAGGCGATCATGGAAGGCCGTCATGTCGACGTGATCGAGATGGACGCCGCCTCCCATACCGGTATTGACGACATTCGCGAGATCATCGAGCAGGTGCGTTACCGCCCGGTTTCGGCGCGCTATAAAGTCTATATCATCGACGAAGTGCACATGCTCTCGACGCAGGCCTTCAACGGTCTTCTGAAGACGTTGGAAGAGCCGCCGGAGCATGTGAAATTCATCTTCGCAACCACTGAAATCCGCAAGGTTCCGATCACCGTGCTGTCGCGGTGCCAGCGCTTCGACCTGCGCCGCATCAGCGCCGCCGATCTCGTCGGCCTGTTCACTGCAATTGCCGGCAAGGAAGGTTTCGAGGCCGAACCGCAGGCGCTCTCAATGATTGCCCGCGCGGCTGAGGGTTCCGCCCGTGACGGTCTTTCCCTGCTCGATCAGGCGATCGCCCATGGCGGCGGACGCGTGGAAGCCGAGGCGGTGCGCGGCATGCTGGGTCTTGCCGACCGGGCGCGCATCGTCGATCTTTTCCAGCACATCATCAAAGGCGATGTCGCGGCGGCACTTTCGGAATTCAACGGTCAATACGAGGCAGGCGCCAACCCCGTCGTCGTGCTGAACGACCTTGCCGATTTCACTCACCTCGTCACCCGCATGAAATATGTGCCGGATGCGGCGGAAGATCCCTCGCTGTCCGAGATCGAACGCGTGCGTGGCGCGGAATTTGCCGAGACAATCGCCGTGACTGCGCTGTCGCGTATCTGGCAGATGCTGCTCAAGGGTATTCCGGAAACTGAAAATGCCTCACGTCCTGCGGGTGCGGCCGAAATGGTGTTGATCCGCCTTTCGCACGCCGCCAATCTTCCGGCACCGGAAGACGCGGCGCGACGCCTGCTCGAACTTTCCAACAGCGATGGCGGCTATTCCAATGGCGCGCCTTCGGGTGGCGGCAATGGCGGCGGCACTCGCGCCTATTCCTCAGGACAGACAGTGGCCGCAGGAAGACCTGTGGAGCTTTCCGCCCAGAGGCCGGCAAGCTCGCAGCCTTCGACCATGCTGCGCGCCGTGCCTGACAGCCGCCCGCAGGAAATGCAGGTCGCGGCACCGAAAACCGAAGAACGGCCGGAGCCGAAGGTTCCCGTCAACTCTCTTCAGGACATTGCCGACCTGTGCCAGAAAAATCGCGATCCCGTCATGCGGGCGAAGGTTCGCAACTTCGTGCGGCTGGTGCGGCTGGAGCCGGGCCGGCTCGACATGCGCCTCGGCGATGGCGCACCCGGATCGCTCCCCGGCGAGCTTGGTGTGAAGCTGAAAGAGTGGACCGGTATCCACTGGATCGTCAGCCTTAGCAAGGAACAGGGTCAGCCGACGCTGGTTGAAGCCGAGGGCAGTGCGCGCGACGCCCGCCTCGTGGATGCGAGGCAGGATCCTGACGTGGCAGCCATTCTTCAACAGTTTCCAGGTGCAAAAATCACCGACGTGCGCATTCGCGTCACCCAGCAGGACGAGCCGGACGAGATCGCCCCGCCGCCTTCGGTTGCCGAATCGAGCGAGGGCGACATCCTTCCCGGCGACGATATCGAATTTTAATACATAACAAAAACAGGAGTTTGGCACATGCGCGACATCATGGGCATGATGGGCAAGGTCAAGGAAATGCAGGCCAAGATGGAAAAGATGCAGGCGGATATCGCCGCGCTTGAAGTCGAAGGCAAGTCCGGTGGCGGTCTCGTCACCGTGAAGCTGAATGGCAAGGGCAGCCTGCTGGGCCTGAAGATCGATCCGTCTCTCTTCAAGGAAGACGACGTCGAAATTCTCGAAGACCTGATCGTCGCCGCCCACAATGACGCCAAGGAGCGCGCCGAGGCCATCACCGCTGAAAAGACCAAGGAAATCACGGCTGGCCTGCCGATCCCGCCCGGCATGAAGCTGCCGTTCTGATATTCTTACGAATTCAGACTTCCAGCATGGCGCGGAACCGGCTCGCAAGCGGGGTGCCGAGATATGCGGCACGTTCGTCCCTGGTGAGCTGCATGGGGCGGAAGCGCTGGAGAATGACCGGTATGGGCAGTTTCGTTCCCTGATAGGGTTGGAAAGCGATGCCTTCACCGGCGCTGAGCATTCCACCTTTCAGAACCCGGCAATAAAAGCCCGGCTGACCCGCCTGCCGAAAACGCGGCGCGAAGCCGGGATCGCCGAGTCGGGCTGACAGGGTGGCGCAGGGAATGCGGGCGGCGGTCACTTCCAGCACCACTTCCTCGGCTGAAAACCTGTCGCCGACATGCAGTCTTGCACTATCGACACCTTCCAGAACCAGATTTTCCCCAAAAAATCCGGGCTCAACCACAAAACCCAGCGTACGCGACCAGAAATCGAGATCGGCGGAGCCCATGGCGTAGATCGCCTGATCCGGCCCGCCGTGATGTTTACGATTGCAGACAGCGTCGCTGACGATGCCTTGCGCATCGACCATCACCGCGCCCTGCACGGCATGTTTGAAAATACCCGTCTTCGCCGTCTTTCCCGGCAAGGCCTTCGCCTCGCCCCGGCACACTGCCCGTATTTTCATGGACTGCCCTTCGCGCTTCATGATTCCCGTTTCCCGATTTATGCAGTAGAAAGCGCTCATGGCAAAACGAGTCACCGGTCCCGAAATCGAAAAACTGATCCAGCTGCTTGCAAAAGTGCCGGGGCTTGGGCCCCGCTCGGCGCGGCGGGCGGCGCTGCATCTCATCAAGAAGAAGGAACAGCTTCTTGGACCGCTGGGCCACGCGATGGGTGAAGCCTATGACAAGGTGAAGATCTGCTCGTGCTGCGGCAATGTCGATACCATCGATCCCTGCACGGTCTGCGCCGATGATAGACGTGACCAGTCGGTCATCATCGTAGTGGAAGACGTGTCGGATCTGTGGGCGCTGGAGCGAGCAGGCGCCATGAATACCGCCTATCATGTGCTTGGTGGCACGCTGTCGCCGCTCGATGGCGTCGGGCCGGAAGATCTGAACATCAAGGGACTGATCGATCGCGTCAGCGCCGGCGGTATTCGCGAGCTCATCATCGCCGTCAATGCGACGGTGGAGGGACAGGCAACAGCCCATTACATCACCGACCGCCTGGCCGATCTCGGCATCAAGATCACCCGGCTTGCGCATGGCGTGCCTGTTGGCGGCGAGCTGGACTATCTCGATGAGGGCACATTGACGGCGGCGCTGCGCGCTCGCACAACGATCTGACGCCTTCTTTCCCTGTCCGTCACTCGAAGAGGAGACCGAATGCGAAACCGATTTGATTCTTTGTTTTGGCGCATTTCCAGACGGAAAACCGGCCTCCACTTTTCCTGTAAAAGCCTCAAGGCATTGGCCGCCATTCTTTCCGTTTTTTCAGCAACGGACGCTCTGGCGCAATCCGCGCCGACAGGTGCCGCTGCTGCCCGGTACGATGCCGATTTCAATGCATGGCTGAAAAAGGAAATCTGGCCGGAAGCGCGCAAGGCGGGAATTTCGCAAAAGACGCTGGAGGCTGCGCTGAGCGGCCTTTCCATCAACTGGAGTCTGCCTGATCTCGTCATCCCCGGCCAGAAGCCGCCGAAGGAACAGAGCCAGAGCCAGGCCGAATTTTCATCGCCCGGCGCTTATTTCTCCGAAAAACGATTGCAGGGGCTTGCCGCCACCGGCCGCTCTCTGGCCGCGACGCATGCCGCCACCCTTCGCCGGATCGAAGCCAAATATGGCGTGCCCGGCGATGTCGTCGTGGCGATCTGGGGCCGCGAATCCGGTTTCGGCCGTGCGAAACTGCCGCATTCGGTTGTCGATGTGCTGGCGACGAAAGCCTATATGTCGACCCGCAAGGAGATGTTCCGCACCGAGCTGATCGATGCGCTGACGATCGTCGAAAGCGGCGATATTGCGGCCTCGCGCATGATGGGGTCCTGGGCGGGCGCGCTCGGTCAGCCGCAATTCATGCCGTCGAGCTATCTCAAATATGCCGTTGATTTCGATGGCGACGGCCACCGCGATATCTGGAACTCCGTGCCGGACGCATTGGCATCCATAGCGAACTATCTTTCGCAGCGCGGCTGGCAGAGGGATCGCGACTGGGGCTTCGAAGTGTCTATACCCGGCAACGTCTCCTGCGCCCAGGAAGGCCCGGATCTTGCCCGGCCGGTGAGTGCGTGGGCGAAGATGGGGATCACCCGCATTTCCGGAAAGGCCTTTCCATCCAATGACCTCTCCGCCGACGGCATGATGCTTGTGCCGGCCGGGCGGCACGGGCCGGAATTCGTGGTGACGCCGAATTTCTACGTCATCAAGGAATACAATAATTCCGATCTCTACGCGCTGTTCATCGGCAATCTCGCCGACCGCATCTCCCATGGGGCGGGGCCGTTCAAGGGCGAATGGGGCAATGTCGGATCGATGTTGCGCTCCGACGTTCTTGCCATGCAGAAGGCACTGGTCGCCAAGGGCTATGATGTCGGCAAGGCGGACGGGCTGGCCGGCTTCAAGACACGCCGGTCACTGGGCGACTGGCAGGCGAAAAACGGACTGTCACCGACCTGCTTTCCCGATGCTACGCTGAAAGCGAAGCTGAAATAGCAGCTTACTGGCGGCGTGTGAAAACCTCTCCTCCCGTCATGCGCGGGCTTGTCCCGAGCATGACATCGCCACTACTTAGCCCTATCGTCTCTCAATGCTGGTCCGTATGCGGCTTGTGGAAGATGTCATCTGTCGGCGGAATGGTCTGCCGCTCGATCATCCGGTGCACGCGCGGCCGTGTCTTGCCTCGATGAAGGGCCAGCAGCCGGTCCCAGGCTTCCGCATCCGCCTGGGTGCGGCGGTGGTTGTGGCGGACATATTCCACCCATGTCAGTACATGGTAGCTTTCCGTCCAGATATCAGGATTTTCCAGATCACGCATCAGGTTCCAGTTGCGCGCGCCGTCGCGCAGACGGATGCGGCGACGCTCGGCCATCAAAGGCAGGAATTCGCCGAGATCCTCGTCATGAATTTCATAGTCTATAAGAATGGCAATCGGCCCGCTGCGCGGCTTGATATCGAGCCTTAGCGGCGGTTCGACGAAACGGTTGAGCGGATCGAGATTGAGTGAAGCAAAAGCGGGCATGGCGAGTTTGAGGCCGACGACGACGCCCAGCAGCATCAGCACGCACGAACCGAGAAGCGAATAGGAAATACCGTAATCTTCCGCCAGCTCGCCCCACAGCCAACTGCCGACGGCAATGCCGCCGAAGGTCAGCGTCTGGTAAAGCGACAGCGCCCGGCCCACCACCCAGCGCGGGGCAGAAAGCTGGACGATGGTATTGAACAGGGAAAGCGCCAGAACCCAGCAGGCACCGGCAATAGTCAAAACAAGCGAGGTTACGATCGCGTTCGTGCTGACCGCCGTCACGCCGGAACTGAAGGCGAAGCCCAAAAAGGCGACACGCACGATCCATTCGCTGGACAGAACCTCGCGAAGTCTGGCGCTGACGAGCGCGCCGCCGATGGCGCCGACGCCGAACGCACCCAGCATGACGCCGTAGGTCAGCGGGCCACCCTCGACCAGATCGCGGGCAACGATCGGCATCAGCGCCAGGATGGCGCTGGCGGAAAGGCCGAAGAGAAAGCCACGCACCAGAACCTTGCCGATATTCGGCGACATCGCCACATAACGCATCCCGGCCGATATGGCGGCAAGAAGCTGCTCGCGCGGCAAGGTCGAGGCATATTTGGGCGGCTGCCAGCGAACCAGCGCGTAGATGAGGGCGAAATAGCTGAGCGCGTTCACGAAAAACGCAGCCGCGGCGCCAGCGGCAGCGACGATGATGCCACCGATCGCAGGACCGACGCTGCGGGTGATGTTGAAGCCCACGCTGTTCAGTGTCACGGCGGCGGGCAGATCCTCACGCGGCACCATTTCGCCGACGGACGCCTGCCAGGACGGATTGTTGAGCGCCGTGCCACAGCCGATCATGAAGGTGAAGAAGAGCAGCAACCACGGAGTGAGCCAGCCGGACCAGGCAAAAACCGTCAGCAGCACGGAAGCCGTCAGCATCAGGATCTGAGCGGAAATCATGATGCGGCGGCGGTCGAAACTATCGGCCAGTGCGCCTGAAATCAGCGAAAACATCATGATCGGCAGCGAGGTGGAGGCCTGTACCAGCGCGATCATGTTTTCGGAACTCGACAGCGAGGTCATCATCCACGCGGCGCCAACCGCCTGGATCAGACCGCCGAAATTCGAGGCAAGGCTCGCGATCCAGATTCGTCTGTAAGTCAAATGCCTTAAAGGCGCGAGTGGCGATTTACGGTCAGGCACGATCAGTCCACTTGATGCAACTGCGATTTGTCAAACGGCAACTATAGACAGTGCCGGAAATCATGCCACCCTTTCCGACACGGTGAAGGTGAAAATGTGGCCGCAGCCGTGGCTGACGCGCCCTGCCCGCGAAAACCTTGCAATCCTGCCCTGATGGGTCTATATGACCTTTGAAATTCTTGATCGCTTGATGAAGAGTGGGGCCGCAAGGCTCCGCTCTTTTTCGTTAGGCGAACCGGAAACCACGGGCTGAGCGCCCGGTGAAAATCTAAAGACCGGAAGGCCAGATGGCAGACACCGTACATGAACCGCGACTGATAACCGAAACGGGAATCGACCAGCGCATCGCCGAAATCATCGAGCCTGTTTTGACGGGTATGGGATATCTTCTGGTGCGCGTGCGGCTCTCCAACCAGAACGGCATGACCCTGCAGGTGATGGCCGAGCGGGAAGACGGCACCATGACCGTCGAGGGCTGCGAAGCCGTGTCAATGGCGATTTCACCGGTTCTTGATGTGGAAGATCCGGTCGATAAGGCGTATCATCTCGAAGTTTCCTCGCCCGGCATCGACCGGCCGATGGTTCGCAAGTCGGATTTCACCCGTTGGCAGGGCCATCTGGTGAAGGCCGAAACCTCCATTCTGGTCGAAAACCGCAAGCGGTTTCGCGGCAAGATCGTCGAGGTGGATGCGGACGGCTTCAAGCTGGAACGCGACCAGATCGCCTATGGCGACGAACCGACAGTCACCATTCCGTTCAGCGCGCTTTCCGATGCGAAGCTCATTCTGACGGACGACCTTATTCGTGATGCGCTGCGGGCAGACAAGGCGGCAAAGGCCGCCGCCGCAAACCAGAACGACGAAAACGAAGCAGACGAAGACTAATTCCAACGTAAAAGCCCGGAAAACGGGTGATCCCCGCAATTATGCGACTTACGGAGACAAAAAAATGGCAGTGAGTGCTAACCGGCTTGAGCTTCTGCAGATCGCCGATGCTGTGGCGCGCGAAAAGGTCATCGACCGCGAAATCGTGCTTGCCGCAATGGCCGACGCTATCCAGAAAGCCGCCCGCTCGCGCTATGGTTCGGAAACCAACATTCGCGCCGACATCAACTCCAAGACCGGCGAAATCCGCCTGCAGCGTCTTCTGGAAGTGGTAGAGACGGCCGAAGACTATTCGACCCAGATTCCGCTCGAACTTGCCCGCGACCGCAACCCGGACGCCAAGCTCGGCGATTTCATCGCCGATCCGCTGCCGCCGATGGATTTCGGCCGTATCGCCGCACAGTCCGCCAAGCAGGTCATCGTTCAGAAGGTGCGCGAAGCAGAACGCGACCGTCAGTATGACGAGTTCAAGGATCGCATCGGCGAAATCGTCAACGGCACCGTCAAGCGCGTCGAATACGGCAATGTGATCGTCGATCTGGGCCGTGGCGAAGGCATCATCCGTCGCGACGAGATGATTCCGCGGGAAAACATGCGTTATGGCGACCGTGTACGCGCTTACGTCTACGACGTTCGCCGCGAGCAGCGTGGCCCGCAGATTTTCCTGTCGCGTACACATCCGCAGTTCATGGTGAAGCTGTTCACCATGGAAGTTCCTGAAATCTACGACGGCATCATCCAGATCAAGTCGGTTGCCCGTGACCCCGGTTCCCGCGCCAAAATCGCCGTCATCTCGAACGACTCGTCGATCGATCCGGTCGGCGCCTGCGTCGGTATGCGCGGTTCGCGCGTTCAGGCCGTTGTCGGCGAATTGCAGGGCGAAAAGATCGACATCATTCCGTGGAGCCAGGAGCCGGCATCCTTCATCGTCAACGCCCTGCAGCCCGCTGAAGTGGCCAAGGTCGTTCTGGACGAAGAATCCGAACGCATCGAAGTTGTGGTTCCCGACGAGCAGCTTTCGCTCGCCATCGGCCGCCGCGGCCAGAACGTACGTCTGGCATCGCAGCTGACCGGCTGGGATATCGACATAATGACGGAGCAGGAAGAATCCGAGCGTCGCCAGAAGGAATTCAACGAGCGCACGGCACTCTTCATGGACGCCCTCGACGTTGACGAGATGGTTGGTCAGGTTCTGGCTTCCGAAGGCTTCGCGCAGGTTGAAGAACTTGCGTATGTCGATCTTGGCGAAATTTCCTCGATCGACGGCTTCGACGATGACACCGCCGATGAAATCCAGACCCGCGCCCGCGAATATCTGGAACGCCTGGAAGCCGAAATGGACGCCAAGCGCAAGGAACTCGGCGTTGCCGACGAGCTGCGCCAGATCGAAGGCCTGACCTCGCAGATGATGGTCGCCCTTGGTGAAGACGGTATCAAGACCATCGAGGACTTTGCCGGTTGCGCCGCAGACGATCTGGTCGGCTGGAGCGAACGCAAGGACGGCGAGACGAAGAAGTTCGAAGGCATCTTCTCCAAGCTCGACGTATCGCGCGTCGAAGCTGAGAACATGGTTGTGCAGGCCCGTCTTCTGGCAGGCTGGATCACGGCCGAGGATCTGGCTTCCGAAGAGGAAGTCGATGCGGAAGCTACTGAGGAGGCGGATACCGCCGAACAGGAATGACATCGCAGGTGCATGAGCCGGACGAGCTGCCCGAAACCGATGAGGACGGGCGGCTGGAAGGCAACGTCAATGGACGTATGTGCATTGTGACAAGGCAGAGCGGATCTCCAGACGAGTTGATCCGCTTCGTCGCAGGGCCGGACGGCAACGTCGTTCCGGACCTGAAACGCCAATTGCCGGGGCGCGGATGCTGGGTAAAACCGGAGCGCGCCCTGATAGAGAAAGCCATCGCGAAGAAGATCTTCGCACGGGCGCTCAAACGCGACGTCAAGGCCGGGCCGGAGCTTCTCGCTCTTCTCGACCGGCTTATGTCGCAGCAGCTTGCCGGAATGATGAACATGGCGCGCAAGGCGGGTCAGTTCATCAGCGGCGCGACGAAAGTCGATGCCGCCGTCCGTTCGGGGAATGCGATTGCCGTGTTCCACGCAACCGATGCCGCGGCAGACGGCGTGCGAAAACTGGACCAGGCCCGCAAGGCCTGGGAGCTCGGCAGCGATGCCGGCAATGAAATTCCGTCCTTCCGGCTCTTTAGCGAAGCCGAAATGGACGAGTTGATGGGCCAGAATGCTTTTATCCATGCTTGCGCGCTTGCGGGGCAGGCGGGTGAGGGTGTAGTGAAGCGCGCAAAGATGCTTAAGCAGTACCGCCTTGGCGGTCAGCCTGAGGCGGAACGCGACGCTGCCCGGACAGTACAATGACGCGGTTGCCAAACATGAACGGCCGCCGCGTTCCGATGCAGCAATTGAACGACGAGACCTGATGGATGTCATCCGGTTCTCGTCCGTAGGAACGGGAACGGAATGACCGACAACAACGACGACAAGACACTCAATGCGCCGGCCAAGAAGACTCTTACCCTGAAACCGGGCGGGATGAATCAGGGCACCGTGCGGCAGGACATGGGTCGAGGTCGCACCAACGCGGTTGTCGTGGAAACACGCAAGCGCCGCCCCCTGCGTCCCGAAGACGAGAAGCCGGTTCAGCCTGTCGTGGCGGCAGCTCCGGCGCCGAAGCCGGCAGCGCCTGCCCCTTCGGCACCGCGTCCGC
This sequence comes from Agrobacterium sp. SORGH_AS_0745, assembly GCF_030818995.1. Taxonomy (NCBI): domain Bacteria; kingdom Pseudomonadati; phylum Pseudomonadota; class Alphaproteobacteria; order Hyphomicrobiales; family Rhizobiaceae; genus Agrobacterium; species Agrobacterium sp. SORGH_AS_0745. The sequence goes on along the minus strand of NZ_JAUTBI010000003.1, from coordinate 803,608 downwards.
AGGCCCCACAGCAACGCATTCAACAGCCGAGCAACCAACAGCAGCGTCCGGGTTCTTCCCATTCGCAGCAGCGCCCCGGCTCGTCCGCACCGCAGCAGCGTCAGCCTGACCGTCCGCGCGGCAACGTTCTGCACGACCTGTCCGCAGGCGAGATGGAAGCCCGCCGCCGTGCGCTGATAGAAGCACAGGCTCGCGATGTTATCGAAGCCAAGCAGCGCGCCGAAGACGAAGCTCGCCGCAAGGTGGAAGAAGAACAACGCATCGCCGCTGAAAAAATCGAAGCCGAAAACCGCGCTGCCGAAGAGGCTGCGGCGGCAAAGATCGCTGCGAGCCAGCCTGTTACGGAAGCGAAATCCGATCTGTCCGGCGAAAAGCCGGCTGCGACCGCTGCGCCAGCGCCACGCGCTGACGCCCGTCCCCAGCCTGTTGCTCCCCGTTCCGCTCCCGCCACGCCCGATGCCGCCGCTCCCCGCGGACGCCGCACCGGTGGCGACGACGAGGACGATCGCGGCGCAGTCCGTCGTGGCAGCAGCCTTCCGGCTCGTGGCAAGGTCGTGGCTCCGGTTCCGGCCAAGCCCGCAGCCCGCCTGAAGACCGAAGAAGAGCGCCGTCGTGGCAAGCTGACCGTGACCGCCGCCAATCTCGAAGAAGATGGTACGCCGCGTGGCCGCTCGATGGCATCCATGCGCCGCCGCCAGGAGAAATTCCGTCGCAGCCAGATGCAGGAAACCCGCGAAAAGGTTCTGCGCGAAGTCATCCTGCCGGAAACCATCACCATTCAGGAACTGTCGCAGCGTATGTCCGAGCGCGCCGTTGACGTCATCAAGTTCCTGATGAAGGAAGGCCAGATGCTGAAGCCGGGCGACGTGATCGACGCCGATCTGGCGGAACTGATCGCGGTCGAATTCGGCCATACGGTCAAGCGCGTTTCCGAATCCGACGTTGAAGAGGGTCTCTTCAACAAGGCTGACGATGAAGGCGAGATGGTTTCCCGTCCGCCGGTCGTGACCATCATGGGCCACGTCGACCACGGCAAGACCTCGCTGCTCGACGCTATCCGTCAGGCGAATGTCGTTGCTGGCGAGGCCGGTGGCATCACCCAGCATATCGGCGCCTATCAGGTCGAAAAGAACGGTCAGAAGATCACCTTCATCGACACCCCCGGCCACGCCGCCTTTACGGCAATGCGTGCCCGTGGTGCGCAGGCAACCGACATCGCCGTGCTGGTTGTTGCAGCCGACGACAGCGTGATGCCGCAGACGATCGAGTCGATTAACCATGCGAAGGCGGCCGGTGTTCCGATCGTCGTTGCGATCAACAAGATCGACAAGCACGAGGCAAACCCTGAAAAGGTTCGCCAGCAGCTGCTGCAGCACGAAGTGTTCGTGGAATCGATGGGTGGTGAAGTTCTTGATGTCGAAGTGTCGGCCAAGAACAAGCTCAACCTCGACAAGCTGCTCGAAGCGATCCTGCTTCAGGCAGAAATCCTCGATCTCAAGGCGGATCCAAGCCGCACTGCGGAAGGCACGGTCATCGAAGCCGAGCTGGACCGTGGACGTGGTGCCGTCGCGACCGTTCTCGTGCAGAAGGGTACACTGAAGCCCGGCCAGATCATCGTTGCCGGCGATCAGTGGGGCCGTGTGCGCGCGCTCGTCAACGACAAGGGCGACCACGTAAAGGAAGCCGGTCCGGCCATGCCGGTCGAAATCCTCGGCCTTTCCGGTACGCCGTCGGCCGGTGACCGTTTTGCGGTTGTCGAAAACGAAGGTCGTGCTCGCGAGATCTCCGAATACCGCCAGCGTCTGGCTCGCGACAAGGCTGTTGCCCGTCAGACCGGTCAGCGCGGCTCGCTGGAACAGATGATGAGCCAGTTGCAGACTTCGGGATTGAAGGAATTCCCGCTGGTCATCAAGGCGGACGTGCAAGGTTCGGTCGAAGCCATTATCGCTTCGCTCGACAAGCTCGGCACAGACGAAGTCCGCGCTCGTGTCGTTCACTCTGGTGCTGGTGCCATCACGGAATCGGATATCTCGCTTGCCGAGGCATCGAACGCCGCGATCATCGGCTTCAACGTTCGCGCCAACGCACAGGCACGTACGGCGTCCGAACGCGCCGGTATCGAAATCCGCTACTACAACATCATCTACGATCTGGTGGATGACGTGAAGGCGGCGATGTCGGGTCTGCTTTCGCCGGAACGTCGCGAGACCTTCCTCGGCAATGCCGAAATTCTCGAGGTGTTCAACATCACCAAGGTCGGTAAGGTCGCGGGTTGCCGCGTCGTCGAGGGCAAGGTGGAACGTGGTGCGGGTGTGCGTCTGGTGCGCGACAACGTCGTTATCCACGAAGGCAAGCTCAAGACCCTCAAGCGCTTCAAGGACGAAGTCAACGAAGTGCCTGTTGGTCAGGAGTGCGGTATGGCCTTCGAGAATTACGAAGACATTCGCGCCGGCGACACCATCGAGTGCTTCCGCGTCGAACACATCACGAGAACGCTCTAAGCGTCTCGCCGCAAAACAGGACTTTTCTGTCGGGCGCCGGCTTCACCGGCGCTCGCTCCGTTTGAGGCATTACCCATGGCAAAAGCTACATCATCGGCCCCTTCGCAACGCATGCTGCGTGTTGGCGAACAGGTGCGCGCCGCACTGACCCAGATTCTCCAGCGCGGCGAAGTCCGCGACGATCTGATCGAAGGCACCGTCATTTCCATCTCGGAAGTGCGCATGTCACCCGATCTCAAGATCGCGACCGCTTACGTGACGCCGCTTGGCGTTGCCGATCACACCGACATCATCACGGCGCTCAACCGCCATGCCAAGTTCATGCGCGGCCGCCTCGGCCCGCAGCTGCGGCAGATGAAGTACATGCCGGAACTGCGTTTCCGCGACGATACGAGTTTCGACAATTACCAGAAGATCGACGCACTCCTGCGGTCACCGGAGGTGCAGCGCGATCTGGGACCTTCGAACGAAAAAGACGACGAACAGAACTGAAGCATGTCCAAACCACGCAAACAACAGAACCGCAAACCCAAGGGCCGCCCGATTTCGGGCTGGCTCATTCTCGACAAGCCGCTCGATTTCGGCTCAACCGAAGCCGTTTCCAAGATCAAATGGCTGTTCAACGCCCAGAAGGCAGGTCACGCCGGAACACTCGACCCCTTGGCGTCCGGCATGCTGCCGATTGCCCTCGGTGACGCCACAAAGACCGTTCCTTACGTCATGGACGGCCGGAAAATCTACGAGTTTACCGTCACCTGGGGTGAAGAACGCGCAACCGACGATCTGGAAGGCGAGGTTGTCAACTCCTCCGACCAGCGCCCGGACGAACAGGCGATCCGCGATATTCTGCCCAATTATACCGGCGTGATCATGCAGACGCCGCCGCAGTTTTCCGCCATCAAGATTGCCGGTGAGCGGGCCTATGATCTGGCGCGTGAAGGCGAAACGGTGGAGATTCCCGCGCGCGAGGTGGAAATTCACCGTCTGACGCTGCTCGCCTGCCCCGACGCTGACACCGCTCATTTCGAAGTGGAATGCGGCAAGGGTACCTATGTGCGGGCGCTTGCGCGCGACATGGGCCGGGATCTCGGCTGTTTCGGTCATATTTCGCAATTGCGCCGTACCATGGTCGCGCCATTCGGCGAGGACATGATGGTACCGCTCGAAACCTTGACGGCGCTCGAAGCCATCGAAGACCGCGACGAGCGGCTTGAAGCGCTCGATGCTTTTCTGATCGACACGGCGGAAGCGCTTTCATCCCTTCCCCACCTCATCATCAATGATGATCAGGCACACCGGCTGAAGATGGGCAATCCGATCCTGCTGCGCGGGCGTGATGCGCCGGCCAATCACCCGGAGGCCTATGCCACTGCGCATGGCAAGCTCATTGCCATCGGAGAGATCGGCGAGGGCGAATTCCGGCCGAAGCGCGTTTTCGGTTGAGACGAGCCTTGAGGGGCGCCGTCAATCGCCTCTTTCAATTGTACCCGGAATAGTTTATAGGCAGCGCCAGCTTGGGCTTTGCCTATGCTGCCGAATGGCCAGAGCTGGACGACATCCCGGCTCTAGGCGTCCCATTTTTCCTTAAAATAGAAAGGATCGTCCGATGTCGATTACTGCAGAGCGCAAAGCCGCCCTCATCAAGGAATATGCAACGAACGAAGGCGACACCGGTTCTCCGGAAGTTCAGGTCGCTATTCTGACCGAGCGGATCAACAACCTGACCGGTCACTTCAAGGACCACAAGAAGGACAACCACTCCCGTCGTGGCCTTCTGACGCTGGTTTCGAGCCGCCGTTCGCTTCTCGACTATCTGAAGAAGAAGGACGAAGCCCGTTACAGCAAGCTGATCGGTGCTCTCGGCATTCGCCGCTAAAACCTTATCCGGCGGGTTTCGCAACGATACCCGCCGGTTTTTATATCTGGCCTTTTGAAGGTCATCTTCAATTTCCGGGCGTTCGCCATAGATGTGGCCCCCGGACGATAAGGCAGCCCCGGATGGGCCGGTGCAGCCTTTTCAACCGCAGACCTGTCATGGGGCAGGATTGCCGGATGCTTGCACCTTGAAAGCCTCCGGCTGTCTTGCCCGTGATTGCGTCGTTCGTTGCCCCCTCGCAAGGCGGGCATACACAAACAAGGACAAGATATGTTCAATAAACACTCCGTGGAAATCGAATGGGCTGGCCGCCCGCTGAAGCTCGAGACAGGCAAGGTTGCCCGTCAGGCTGACGGCGCCGTCATCGCAACCTACGGCGAGACGATGGTTCTTGCGACGGTGGTTTCCGCAAAGTCTCCGAAGCCTGGACAGGACTTCTTCCCGCTCACCGTGAACTACCAGGAAAAGACCTACGCAGCCGGCAAGATCCCCGGCGGCTATTTCAAGCGCGAAGGCCGTCCGTCGGAAAAGGAAACGCTGGTTTCCCGCCTGATCGACCGTCCGATCCGCCCGCTGTTTCCTGAAGGCTACAAGAACGACACGCAGGTTGTCGTAACGGTCATTCAGCACGACCTCGAAAATGACCCGGACGTTCTGTCGATGGTTGCCGCATCCGCTGCGCTCACACTGTCTGGCATTCCTTTCATGGGCCCGGTCGGCGGCGCGCGCGTTGGTTACATCAACGGCGAATATGTTCTGAACCCGCATCTTGATGAGATGGATGAATCGGTTCTGGATCTGGTTGTTGCCGGCACGCAGGACGCCGTCCTGATGGTGGAGTCGGAAGCCAAGGAACTCAACGAAGACGTCATGCTCGGCGCCGTCATGTTCGGCCATCGCGGCTTCCAGCCGGTTATCGACGCGATCATCAAGCTCGCTGAAGTTGCCGCCAAGGAACCGCGCGAATTCGAACCGGAAGATTTCTCCGCACTCGAAAACGAAATGCTCGGCCTTGCCGAAACCGAACTGCGCACCGCCTACAAGATCACCGAAAAGGCTGCCCGTTACGCCGCCGTCGACGCCGTAAAGGCGAAGGTCAAGGCTCACTTCCTGCCGGAAGAAGGCGAAGCGAAGTATAGCCCTGAAGAAATCGGCGCTGTCTTCAAGCACCTTCAGGCGAAGATCGTTCGCTGGAACGTTCTCGACACCAAGAGCCGCATCGATGGCCGCGACCTGTCGACCGTTCGTCCGATCGTTTCGGAAGTTGGCATCCTGCCGCGTACGCACGGCTCGGCGCTGTTCACCCGTGGTGAAACCCAGGCGATCGTTGTTGCGACGCTCGGCACCGGCGAAGACGAACAGTATGTCGACAGCCTGACCGGCATGTACAAGGAACGTTTCCTTCTGCATTACAACTTCCCGCCGTACTCGGTCGGTGAAACGGGCCGTATGGGTTCCCCGGGCCGTCGCGAAATCGGTCACGGCAAGCTCGCATGGCGCGCTATCCGTCCGATGCTGCCGACTGCGGAACAGTTCCCCTACACGCTGCGCGTCGTTTCCGAAATCACCGAGTCCAACGGCTCTTCGTCGATGGCAACGGTTTGCGGCACCTCGCTTGCACTGATGGACGCTGGCGTACCGCTGGCCAAGCCAGTTGCCGGTATCGCCATGGGCCTTATCCTTGAAGGCGAGCGCTTTGCGGTTCTCTCCGACATCCTGGGTGACGAAGATCACCTCGGCGATATGGACTTCAAGGTTGCAGGTACTGCCGACGGCATCACCTCGCTGCAGATGGACATCAAGATCGCCGGTATCACCGAAGAGATCATGAAGATCGCTCTGGAGCAGGCACAGGGTGGCCGCAAGCACATCCTCGGCGAGATGGCGAATGCCATCACCGAGAGCCGCGGCCAGCTTGGCGAATTCGCACCGCGCATCGAAGTGATGAACATTCCGGTCGACAAGATCCGTGAAGTCATCGGTTCGGGCGGCAAGGTCATCCGCGAAATCGTCGAAAAGACCGGCGCCAAGATCAACATCGAAGACGATGGCACCGTCAAGATCGCTTCTGCTTCCGGCAAGGAAATCGAAGCGGCCCGCAAGTGGATCCATTCGATCGTTGCAGAACCGGAAGTCGGCCAGATCTACGAAGGTACGGTCGTCAAAACCGCTGACTTCGGCGCTTTCGTCAACTTCTTCGGCGCCCGCGACGGCCTCGTTCACATCTCGCAGCTCGCTTCCGAGCGTGTCGCCAAGACCTCCGACGTCGTCAAGGAAGGCGACAAGGTCTGGGTCAAGCTGATGGGCTTCGACGAGCGTGGCAAGGTTCGCCTGTCCATGAAGGTTGTCGACCAGGCAACCGGCAAGGAAGTTGCCGCAGACAAGAAGAAGGAAGATGGCGAAGCCGCTGCCGAATAAGGCAGCCTCGCCAGACCCTATCGAGGCGCGGGTTTTGCCCGCGCCTTTTTTCTATTCCATCTTGAGGACGCTCCAATGAGCCGTGATGCTGTTAAAACCCTTTTCCATCCCTTTGCCGCAGAGATGCTCGACTTGCCGAAAGAGGGCGAGCGCGTTCTGTTTCTGGGAGCGGAAGCCGGCCCGCGGCTAGACGGTTTTAACGCTGACATCGTCTCGGTTCAGAATTTTCGACCGCTTTACCGGGCTCTTCAGGCGCAGAACGCAGAGGTCACGCCGGATATTTCCGGCGAGGACTACGATGCGGCGTTGCTGCTTTGCGGCAAACATCGCGGCGAGAACGAAAACCGCGTCGCTGAAGCGCTCTCTCGCGTCAAGGCGGGTGGGTTGATCGTGGCGGCGGGATCGAAGGAAGACGGCATCCTGACGCTGCGCAAGACGCTGGCAAAGCTTGGCATCGAGGCGGAATCGACGCCGAAGTACCACGGCGTCGCCCTCTGGTTCAAACGGCCGGAAGACGTTGCATCTGCCGTGTCGAAACTCGCGCAACATTCCGTTACGGTTGCTGGCCGTTTCACCGCCATGCCCGGCATGTTCTCGCATGACCGCGTGGACGATGGCTCGGAGCTGCTCGCGTCGCGCCTGCCGACCGACTTCGACGGCAACGCCGCCGATTTCGGCGCAGGCTGGGGTTATCTCTCGGTCATGCTGGCGGAAAAATCGCCGCGCACGGCGCGTATCGATCTTTTCGAAGCGGACTGGAACGCGCTCGAATTCGCCAAAACCAATCTTCTTGAAAACAATCCGCGACTGACGGCGCGCTTCTTCTGGCAGGACCTTGCAAACGAGCCGCCGAAAGAAAAATACGACCTCATCATCATGAACCCGCCTTTCCACGCGGCAGGACAGGCGGCAGAACCCGCTCTCGGTCAGGCCTTTATCAAGACGGCTGCCGGCGCGCTTCGCAACGGTGGAAAGCTGCTGATGGTCGCCAATCGCGGCATGCCCTATGAGCCGGTTCTGGCGGCGGAATTCCGCACCAGCGCCGAGGTATGCCGCAACGCGCGCTTCAAGATCCTGAGCGCCCAGAAGTAAGCAATTCGAGCATCATCAGCTCAACAGCCATGCCCACAGCGACACGGAAAGAACACCGGTCGCCGTGGAAATGCTGATGGTGGAGGCCGCAACGCTGTGGCCGATGCCGAAGCGGTTGGCGATCAGCCATGCATTCACCCCTGTCGGCACCGACGAGGTGAGCACGAGGGCAGCTGTCCATTCCCGACTGAGGCCGAGAGCATGGCCCATGGCCCACACGCAGGCGGGCAGAAGCAGCAGTTTGAAAACCGTCATGGTGACGGCAATCCCAAGATTACCGCGAATGGTGTATTTCGTCAGCGCCATGCCGAGCGAGATGAGCGCTGCCGGTCCCGCCATGGACGCGATCTGATCAACCACGGTCTTAAGGATGGGCGTGAGCGTCACGCCTGAAACATTGGTCGAAAGCCCGATGAAAAGTCCGATCACCAGCGGATTTGTGATGAGGTTGCGGCCGACCTGCCTGAAGACAGAAGCCATGCTGCGCTTTTCGCCGCCCACCGCCTTATGCGTGGCGTTCTCCATCAGGATGGTACCGGCAATCATCATGACCGGCAGATGGATGGCCAGCAGAATGGAGAGGGCGACCAGCCCCTCATCCCCGATGGACCGCCCTACGAGCGGCAGGCCGATGAAGATATTGTTGGCAAAGGCCGAGGATATGCCGGCTATGACGGCGATGCGACTATCCTGCTTGAAGATGTACCGCGTGACGATATGCCCAACCGTCCAGGTTACGGCCACGCCGGCGAAATAGGTCAGCCACAGCCGGAAGGGCGATGCGCCATGAAAATTCGCCTCCGCAAGAGTGCGGAAGATCAAAGTCGGCACGGCGATCTTGAACACGAAATCGCTGAGAATCTCACCGGCATCAGCCCTAAACAAGCCGGCCTTGACGGTGAGCCAGCCGATCAGGATAAGAATGAAAATCGGAGCGACGTTCGCGGCAACGGCAGACATGGAGGGAGAGCTTTCGCGGCTTTTGCGGGAGATACTCCGCTTTAGAGCCTTTTCCAAGGGAATGGAATCGCGAAAACGCTGCACCCGGATGTTTCATTTAATACGCGACGTAGCTCCGTCAGGTATTTTTGCAGAAAGCCCCTCAAAACCGGTCACTGGATCAAGTGGCGCTGCGGTCGGTTTTTCGAGTACCGTCTATAATGAAAACCCGCTTGCGGCACTCTAGAAAGAGGCGCACCAAAGGTGGACCAAAAGAAAAAGCCGGGGTTTCCCCCGCCTTTTGTCATATCCGTTATACGCCGTCAGTACATCCGTGACGGAGATAACGGGTGAGCCAGAAGACCTCATGTCTTCTATTCTGGTCCGTATTCACGCACCGTTTGCTCTGATCGGAGTGATAGCTTAACCACATTACAGGCACATGACGCGTTTCTGTCTCTGGTGGAGAACCGCATATTTTCCCTTTGGGCTTTTCTTGCCGCCAGAATTGTTTAAGACCGTTCAAAAATGTGCACCCTGCAAACCGGATAGGGCCTATGACGAAATTCGACGTACTGACTGTCGGCAATGCCATCGTCGACATCATTTCCCGTTGTGATGATCGCTTCCTCAATGATAACGCCATCACCAAGGGCGCGATGAACCTCATCGACGCGGAGCGGGCCGAACTGCTCTATTCGCTGATGGGACCCGCGCTCGAGGCCTCCGGCGGAAGTGCGGGCAACACGGCGGCGGGCGTGGCGAATTTCGGTGGCAGGGCGGCTTATTTCGGCAAGGTGGCAGAAGATCAGCTCGGCGAAATCTTCCAACACGATATCCGCGCGCAGGGCGTCTATTTCGAAACGAAGCCGGAAGGCACGTTTCCGCCGACTGCCCGCTCGATGATCTTCGTCACGGAAGACGGTGAGCGCTCGATGAACACCTATCTCGGCGCCTGCGTCGATCTCGGTCCGGAAGATGTAGAAGAAGACGTCGTGGCGAACACGAAGGTCACCTATTTCGAAGGTTACTTGTGGGATCCGCCGCGCGCCAAGGATGCCATTCGCGATTGCGCCCGCATTGCGCATGAGAACGGCCGTGAAGTCTCCATGACGCTTTCAGACAGTTTCTGCGTTGGCCGATACCGCGAAGAATTTCTCGACCTGATGCGTTCCGGCACCGTGGACATCGTTTTCGCCAACAAGCAGGAAGCTCTCTCGCTTTATGAAACCGACGATTTCGAGCTGGCGCTGACGAAAATCGCTGCCGATTGCAAGATCGCAGCGGTGACGATGAGCGAAGAAGGTGCCGTTATCCTGCGCGGCACGGAACGCGTGAAGGTAGAAGCCTATCCGGTGTATGACGTGGTCGACACAACGGGTGCCGGCGATCTTTTCGCCGCCGGCTTCCTGTTCGGTTACACGCAGGATCGGTCTCTGGAAGATTGCGGCAAACTCGGCTGCCTTGCTGCTGCCGCCGTCATTCAGCAGGTCGGGCCGCGTCCGATGTCATCGCTCAAGGCGCTGGGCGAGAAAAACGGCCTTATTTAAAGGCCTCGCCGGGATAAGCACCCCAGATTTCACCCTGCGACACCCAGCCTGAGGCCTGACCGGCCTCGGCGCGGCACCAGTCGCCGTTGCATTCACCGATCCTGAAGACGACACCCGGCTCCAGCCGGGCGATGACGGAGGCGCCCGACTGTGCGTCGCGGCGCATGTTCACGTAGACATCCTTGCCCTTGCCGCGCATCCACGGCGCGGCGACTGCCGTGCGCTCACCGGAAAGCAGCGCCTGGTTAACCCAGCCTTCCGTGCCATCGGCATCGCGGATGCGCCGCCAGTTCTCATATTCCTGAATGATTTCAACCGGCATTCCCGATTTCATATACATCCAGGAAACGGCATAATCCGTGCTGGGTCCGATGCGCATGTTGACGCGCTTGGATTTCAGGCTGACAAAACGCGGCAAAGGCAGGCCGCTTGCGCCTTTGGCAGCGCCTTGCGCCATGGCCTCGTTCGCCACACCAAAGAGGCCCAGAGACGATGCAATGCAAACCATAGAAACCACACTGCGCATGCCCATTTCCGTTTCCTGCCTTCTGCAAACCGGATTAAATTCGAGGAGGCTCGTTTCCACACGCCTCAAGCTTCGGCGAGTTTTATTTGTCTTCGCCGGTGGGTCTGGTAGAAACGCCCTGATTGAAAGAAATTATCGCTCTTTCTGGTTAATGACTTCTGAACAAGGCAGCGGCAAACGATGACCCACAAGAAGAGACCGACAGTCTATATCACCCGCAAATTGCCTGACGTCGTCGAAACCAGAATGCGAGAACTCTTCGATGCCGAACTGAATATCGACGATACGCAGCGCCGCGAGGAAGAGCTTGTGGCCGCCATGCAGCGGGTCGACGTTCTGGTGCCGACGGTCACGGACCGCATCACCGCCGGCATGATCGAGAAAGCAGGGCCGCAACTGAAGCTGATCGCAAGCTTCTCCAACGGCATAGACCATGTGGATGTGGACGCGGCTGCCCGAAAGGGCATCACAGTGACCAACACGCCCAACGTGCTGACCGAAGACAGCGCCGATATCACCATGGCGCTGGTGCTGGCCGTGCCGCGCCGTCTGATCGAAGGCACGCGCGTGCTTGCCAATGGCGCCGACGAATGGCTGGGCTGGTCGCCGACCTGGATGCTGGGACGGCGCATTTCCGGTAAACGCATCGGCATTGTCGGCATGGGCCGCATCGGTACGGCAGTTGCGCGGCGCGCCAAGGCTTTCGGCCTCTCCATACACTATCACAACCGCAAGCGCGTCAACCCGGCGACGGAAGCGGAGCTTGAGGCAACCTATTGGGATAGCCTCGACCAGATGCTGGCGCGGGTGGATATTGTTTCCGTCAATTGCCCCTCCACACCTGCGACCTATCACCTGATCTCGGCACGACGGCTCGCGCTGATGCAGCCGACAAGCTACATCGTCAACACGGCGCGCGGCGATATCATCGATGAGGCGGCAATGATCCAGTGCCTGCGCGACGGAAAGATCGCCGGAGCCGGTCTCGATGTCTACGAAAACGAACCCGCAATCAATCCCAAGCTCATCAAGCTCGCGAGAGAAGGAAAGGTCGTGCTGCTTCCCCATATGGGCTCGGCAACGATCGAGGGACGCATCGAGATGGGTGACAAGGTCATCATCAACATCCGCACGCTTTTCGACGGACACCGACCGCCGAACCGGGTGCTGCCGGGGCGGAACTGAACCGGTTCAGACAAGCCGTGTCTGCTCGTGACGTGGAAGGGAGAAGCAGGCTTTTAAGCGGATCAAAAATTGAGCCGTCTCAGCCGAGGAATTTCGTCATTTCAATCGAGGTCGTGCGGTCGTAACCCGGATGGGCGTTTTCAGCGGTTTTGATGAAACCCCAGGCGGCGAATTTCGCGTGATTGCCGACAAGCTCGATACGCGTTTCCAGCCGCAGCGCCGGTAACGCCAATTCGCGGGCCAATGCTTCGGCCCGTTCCAGAAGCATTTTGCCGATGCCTTTGCCCTGCGCTTTCAGGGAGACGCACAGCTTGCCGACGTAAAGGCACGCCGGTGGTTCCTGCCGGCAAAACAGGCAGCCAACAATCTCATCACCATCCAGCGCCACGAAAGCGGTCTCCGCCCTCGCCTTCTCCGCGAGATTTTCGAGCGTCAAACGGTGAGCGGACGATGGTGGGTCGATGACGCCGTCCATATAGGCGAAGGACGACATGATAAGCGCAAGCAGCTCCTGCCAGCGCTCGAATTCTTCGCTAATCCTTGTGATCTCAGTCATGTTTTTTTTCCAGCATGGCGGCGCTTGTAACGCACGGTTTCGAAGCGGGCCGACAGGGCGTCATAGAGAAGCAGGCGGCCGACCAATGGCTCGCCGGCAGCGGTGATCACCTTGATGGCCTCCATGGCCATGATCGTGCCGATCACGCCGGTCAAAGCGCCGACGATGCCCGTTTCCGCGCAATTCGGAATAAGCCCCTGCGGCGGTGGCTCGGGAAACAGATCGCGATACCCCGGCAGCAGATTACCATCGGCACCCGCCTCATAGGGTTTCAGCACCGTTACCGAACCATCGAAACGGCCGACAGCGCCCGTTACCAGCGGCCTTTTAGCAGCCTCTGCGGCATCGGCAGCGGCATAACGTGTGTCGAAATTATCAGAACCGTCGATAAGGAGATCGAAGGATGGCAGATGGGTGTGCGCCCAGACCTGCGAAAAACGCTCCTCAAAAACAAGGGTACGCACATGCGGGTTGAGCCGGGCGATGGCTGCGCGGGCGCTTGCCGTTTTCAGCTCACCGATCGTGCCGGTATCGTGGATCACCTGCCGCTGGAGATTGGACAGGGAGACCACGTCGTCATCGATCAGGCCAAGCGTGCCGACACCGGCTGCAGCAAGATAATGAAGGACAGGCGCGCCGAGGCCACCAGCCCCGATTACCAGCACCCGCGCGGCCTTCAGACGCTGCTGCCCGGCACCGCCGATTTCCGGCAAGAGAATATGGCGCTTGTAGCGTTCGATTTCGTCCGGGCTCAGCGGGTCCATGTCGCACTCCATTTTTTCGCCGTCATGCCGTGATGCCCCCTTGGGAAACATTGAAGAATTGCGCCCTGTCGCCAAGGGCGGAGAACATTGCCGCATCCGTTCCGGTCATGAAACTCTGACCACCGAGCGCGTGAATGAGATCGAACAGAGCCGCCCGCCTGCCCTCATCCAGATGCGCAGCAATTTCGTCGAGCAGCAGAACCGGCGCATGGCCGGTCATGTTGGCGGTGAGCTGGGCATGCGCAAGCACCAATCCCACCAGCAGCGCCTTCTGTTCTCCGGTCGAGCAACGCTCTGCCTCCATGTTCTTTTCCGCATGGCGCACGAACAGATCGACACGGTGTGGCCCATCAAGCGTGCGGCCTGCCGCCGCGTCTCGATACCGGCCTTCGCGCAGCATAAGCCTATACTCGTCTTCCAGATCGACAGCCGGCCGGTTGAGCGTGTCGTCCATGAAACCCGAGAGCGCCAGCGCTGCAGAGGGGAAGGCAGCATTGCCGGAACGGCCTTCGATGAGGCTCTTCAAAAGACCCAACATTTCATAGCGCGCGAGCGCCATGGAAATGCCGAGTTCCGCCATCTGCTTCTCGATACCGTCCAGCCAGACCGGATCGAAACGGCCTTCCGAAAGCAGACGGTTGCGGCCGCGCATGGCCTTTTCGAAGTCGCTTGCCCGCCGTCCATGCGCGGGATCGAGCGAGAGCACCAACCGATCGAGAAAACGCCGGCGATCCGAGGATGAACCGGTAAAAAGCCCATCCATGGCAGGCGTCAGCCACAGCACCCGCAGATGATCCGTCAATTCATCGACCGACTTCACCGATGTCCCGTTCAGCCTCAGGCGGCGCGACACTACCTCGCCGTCACCCTCGATCCCGGTTCCGATGGCGACCTCGCCGTCCATGCCGTCGACATCCGCAAAAATCGAAAAACCGGCGGCCTCCGCCCCCACTCGCGTCACATCGGACAGGGTGGCGCGGCGCAGGCCCCTTCCGGGCGACAGAAACGAAACGGCCTCCAGGAGATTGGTCTTGCCGGAACCGTTGTCACCCGTCAGCACCACGTGGCGGTCATCCAGCACAAGCGACGCCGCCGCATAGTTGCGGAAGTCCGTGAGTTTCAGCCGTAAAAGCGACACCTTATTCGTCATCTGTACGGCCTAAAACGAACATAGCTGGATAGCAAGGTGGGGAATGCGTCGTCCCCCCGCATTGAACATAATGCCACCACACCGCAATCCAGTCTCCAGTAGCAACTTTTTGAGCGGCCGGTTATTTATGCGTGGTCCCTCATTATCGGTAACCCCATCCATGCGCCTGATTTTTTCGCTCCTCCTCGCTTTCAGCCTTCTTTCATCCTGCGCGGGCAGGCCGGGGGCGGATGTGTTGCAGGCCATAAACACCAAGACCACCGATACGAAAATCGTGACAGCCTATGTGGCTAGCACGCGGGAGAAAAACAACGAGGCCAAAAAGGGCTTTAGCGCTGGGCGGGCGGCTGAGCTGAATTATGCGCGCTTCGACATTTCCATTCCTCCCAGCCATAAAAGCGGAAATATCGAATGGTCCAAAGGCAAGCCGAACCCGAGCAAGGATTTTGTCGTCACCAAAGCCGATATGCTGACGAAAACGCGTTTCAATTCCGATCTTGGCGACGTCACCCGATCCGGCAAGCAGATCGCGCTTTTTGTGCATGGCTATAATTACAGCTATCAGGAAGCCTTGTTCCGTGCGGCACAAATGGCAGCCGATGCCAATATGGATGGTGTGCCGCTGGTCTTTTCCTGGCCGTCCCAGGCGAGCGTCACCGGTTACGTGGCCGACAAGGAATCAGCGACCTATTCGCGAGACGCGCTGGCCATGGTGCTGACCGACCTTACCAGGCAAACACCGAAAAAAAGCATTGTCGTGTTCGGTCACAGCATGGGCGGCTGGCTGGTCATGGAAGCGCTGCGACAATTGCGCTTCGAAGGCAGGAACGATGTGCTTTCCAAACTACAGGTAGTGCTGGCCGCGCCGGATA
The DNA here is from genome assembly GCF_030818995.1 of Agrobacterium sp. SORGH_AS_0745. Lineage (NCBI taxonomy): Bacteria > Pseudomonadati > Pseudomonadota > Alphaproteobacteria > Hyphomicrobiales > Rhizobiaceae > Agrobacterium > Agrobacterium sp. SORGH_AS_0745. The sequence goes on along the minus strand of NZ_JAUTBI010000003.1, from coordinate 788,179 downwards.
TAGACGCCGATGTTTTCCGCAAGCAGATCGAGGTGGTGGGAAGGCTCAATCCGCCGCTCACCATTCTCGTCTCCAAGGACGACCGCGCCCTGAAGGCTTCCTCCATCCTGGGGGCCGACGTCACCCGCATAGGCGCGCTGGATGTGACCGATCCCCAAGTGCAGGAAGCCGCCCTGAAAGAGGGCGTTCAGTTCGTTGACATCTCCAAGCTCAAGGCATCGGATCCGCTCAACCACGACCGCTATGCGGCACTCGCGTCGCTGGTGCCACAACTGGAGGCGAGCCGGAACGGCAACGGCGAAAACGGCATAGGCCGCGCGGGTGCCTTTGTGTTCGATGCTATCGGGGCAACAGTATCCAGCCCCTTCCGGCTTGCGAGCCAGGTCGTGAACCCGCAATAACTTTTGCGGGTTCTTGGCGACAACCGGTTCAGAAATCCCAGTCTTCGTCTTCTGTGGCGACCGCCTTGCCGATGACATAGGAAGAGCCGGAGCCGGAGAAGAAGTCGTGGTTCTCGTCGGCATTGGGAGACAGCGCCGAGAGGATCGCAGGATTGACCCGGCAAGCCTCGGGCGGAAACAGCGCCTCGTAACCCAGATTCATCAAGGCCTTGTTGGCGTTGTAATGCAGGAACTGCTTGACGTCTTCCGTCAGGCCAACGCCGTCATAGAGGTCTTGGGTATATTTGGCTTCGTTGTCGTAAAGCTCGAGCAAAAGATCGAAGGCGAAATCCTTGATCTCCTGTTTTTCCGCTTCGCCCAGACGTTCGAGCGCGCGCTGGAACTTGTAGCCGATGTAATAGCCATGCACGGCCTCATCGCGAATGATGAGACGGATCAAATCGGCCGTGTTGGTAAGCTTGGCGCGACTTGACCAGAACATTGGCAGGTAGAAGCCGGAATAGAACAGGAAGCTCTCCAGAAACACGCTGGCGACCTTCATTTTCAACGGATTTCCGCTATCATATTCGCGCATGATGAGCGCGGATTTGCGTTGCAGGAATTCGTTCTCCTCCGACCAGCGATAGGCGTCATCGACGTCAGGCGTGGAGCAGAGCGTCGAGAAGATCGAGGAATAGGAGCGGGCGTGGACCGCCTCCATGAAGGAGATGTTGGAAAGCACCGCCTCCTCGTGCGGCGTCGCCGAATCCGCCATCAGGCGCACGGAACCGACGCCGTTCTGGATCGTGTCCAGCAATGTCAGCCCGGTGAAGACGCGGATCGTCAGGGTCTGCTCTTCCGGCTTCAGCGTTCCCCAGGACGGGATATCGTTGGAGAGCGGCACCTTTTCCGGCAGCCAGAAATTCGATGTCAGGCGATTCCAGACTTCGAGATCCTTGTCATCCTCGATGCGGTTCCAGTTGACCGCGCGAATACGGGACGCGGGTTTTACGGCAATGTTCATTGTCTTGTCCCTCAATTCAGAGCGTGCAGGATACGCAGCCCTGAACCTGCGTGCCTTCCAGCGCCATCTGGCGCAAACGGATGTAATAGATGGTCTTGATGCCTTTTTTCCAGGCGTAGATCTGCGCCCGGTTGATATCGCGCGTCGTTGCCGTATCGCGGAAGAACAGTGTCAGCGACAGGCCCTGATCGACATGCTGGGTGGCCGCCGCATAGGTATCTATGATCTTTTCCGGACCGATTTCGTAGGCATCCTGATAATATTCGAGATTGTCGTTCGAAAGGTAGGAAGCCGGATAATAAACACGGCCGATCTTGCCTTCCTTGCGAATTTCAATCTTCGAGACGATCGGATGGATCGAGGAGGTCGAGTGGTTGATATAGGAGATCGAGCCTGTGGGCGGCACGGCCTGAAGGTTCTGGTTATAGAGGCCGGTCTCCATGACGGCCTGCTTCAACGCTTTCCAGTCCTCCTGTGTCGGAATGGAAATGCCGGCTTTCTCAAAAAGGTCGCGGACCTTTTCCGTCGCGGGCAACCATTCCCGGTCGGTATATTTATCGAAGTAGTCGCCCGAGGCATATTTGGAGTTTTCAAAGCCCTTGAAGCTCTGGCCCCTTTCAGTGGCAAGGCGATTGCTGGCGCGGATGGCGTGATAGGTCACCGTGTAGAAATAGATATTGGTGAAATCGATGCCTTCTTCGGAGCCGTAGAAGATGCGCTCGCGCGCCAGATAGCCATGCAGGTTCATCTGACCAAGCCCGATGGCGTGGCTCGCATCATTGCCCTTTTCCACGGAAGGGACAGACGAGATGTGGCTCATGTCAGAAACGGCCGTCAGCGCCCGGATGGAGGTTTCGATCGTCTTGCCGAAATCAGCCGAATCCATTGCTGAAGCAATGTTGAGCGAGCCGAGATTGCAGGAAATATCCTTGCCCATATGGCTGTAAGAGAGATCGTCGTTGAACTCGCTCGCCTCGCTGACCTGTAGGATTTCCGAGCAGAGATTGCTCATGCTGATACGGCCGGCGATCGGATTGGCGCGGTTAACCGTATCCTCGAACATGATATAGGGGTAACCGCTTTCGAACTGGATTTCTGCGATGACTTGGAAGAACTCGCGTGCCTTTATCTTCTTCTTGCGGATGCGGCTGTCGGCGACCATTTCCTGATATTTTTCGCTGACGGAAATCTCGGTAAACGGCACGCCATAAACCCGCTCAACATCATAGGGTGAGAACAGGTACATATCCTCGTTGTTTCTCGCGAGTTCGAAGGTGATATCAGGGATCACCACGCCGAGCGAAAGGGTTTTGATGCGGATTTTTTCGTCGGCGTTTTCGCGCTTGGTATCGAGGAAACGCATGATGTCGGGGTGGTGGGCATGCAGGTAGACCGCGCCAGCGCCCTGGCGCGCGCCAAGCTGGTTGGCGTAGGAGAACGAATCTTCCAGCAGCTTCATGACAGGAATCACGCCAGAGGACTGGTTTTCGATCTGTTTGATCGGCGCGCCGGCTTCGCGAATATTGGTCAGGGACAGTGCTACGCCACCACCACGCTTGGAAAGCTGCAATGCTGAATTGATGGACCGGCCGATGCTTTCCATATTGTCTTCCACACGCAGCAGAAAACACGAAACCAGTTCACCGCGGCTTTTCTTGCCAGCGTTGAGAAAGGTCGGGGTTGCCGGCTGGAAGCGGCCGGAAATGATTTCATCCATCAGATCGCGGGCAAGTTGCTCGTCGCCACGCGCCAGAGCCAAAGCCACCATGCAGACGCGGTCCTCATAACGCTCCAGGTAACGCTTTCCGTCGAAAGTCTTCAGCGTATAGGACGTATAATATTTGAAGGCGCCGAGAAATGTCGGAAAACGGAACTTTCTGGCATAGGCCTCGTCGTAGAGGTCACGGACGAAATTGAAGGAATACTGGTCCAGCACCTCCTGTTCGTAATAGCCCTCGGTCACGAGATAATCGAGCTTTTCCCTGAGATTATGGAAAAACACCGTGTTTTGATTGACGTGCTGAAGGAAATATTGCCGTGCCGCAAGGCGGTCCTTGTCGAGCTGGATCTTCCCGTTTTCATCGTAGAGGTTCAGCATCGCGTTCAGCGCGTGATAGTCCAGTCCCGCGTCCAGGTGTTTCTGCGCGGCAGTTACTTGTTGTTTGGCATCCGTGTTGCGCACCGCGCTCGAGGTCAGCGTGTCCAAAATCGTTCCAATCCATGATTGACGTTGGCGACATCTTCCTCTGTGCCGAGAAGCTCGAAGCGGTAGAGAAACGGCACCGCGCATTTACGCGACACGATATCTCCGGCGGATGCGAAAGCTGCGCCAAAATTCGTATTTCCCGCCGCTATGACGCCGCGAATGAGATTTCGGTTTGAGGGCTCGTTCAAAAACCGGATAACCGGTTTCGGTACCGCTCCTTTCATGCCGCCGCCCCCATAGGTGGGGGTGACGAGAACATAGGGCTCCGACACGTGAGGAACGTCTTCCTCGGCGCCGAGCGGCAGGCGAAGCAATCGTCGCCCCAGTTTTTGAAGGAAGCGATGAGTGTTCTCAGACCGGCTGGAATAATAGACGATCAGCCCCATCGCATCGCCTCCTCAGCTGATCGAGCCAATCATGTCCGGACGGAAACCCGCCCAATGGCGTTCGCCGGCAACGACCACGGGAACCTGCATGTAACCAAGGCCGCGAACGCGATCGAGGGCATCCGCATCTTCGGAGATATCGACGATCTCGTAGCTGACACCGATGCGGTCAAGCGCACGATAGGTGGCAGTGCACTGGACGCAGGCGGGTTTGCTGTAAACGGTGACGGTCATTGTTTCCTCTTTCGAAGCCGCTTTTACGCACGGCTCAACATTGCCCGCCTGCAATCGCAAGCGGGTGGCGATGGTTCTGTCATTCTGGCGAGGCGCGCGGGTGAGGCCGCGTAAGATCTCTGTCTACGCCGACGAGCGTAGAAACTCATAAAAATGCACTGGCATGACTTCACCCCGAAGCTTGTTCTGGAGGGGGCAGAAAAGGGCGCACGCAATTCATTTGCGTCATACACCTTCCTTCCGGACACCCCGCCCGTGGACGTTTTCGCTCAAGGCAGGTCTCCTGACTTGCGGGTCAAAACATCCATTCCCACCTTCCCGGAGCTTTTAGCGCCAGTGGCTCAAATCGGAACGATGCTCACCGCTTACAGTTGCGGGGGCAGTTTCGGCATTGCTTCACCATAATGGTGTTGCGCACCGAATTCCCGTCTTAGCTCCCGACGCTTGCGAATCGAAAGAACCTTGAACACCACATATAGTATATGAGGAATTTTTTTCGTCAATAATTAGACATGCGAAAGCCCCACCCTGTGGATCAAAAAGATTCAACACATGGTCAACAAAGGCTTAACGGTGAATGCTCGATGCCGCCTACGGACGGAAGCGGCGGGTTATTCCCAAATATCGATGCGAATATCGGCGGGGCGGGAGTTCTCAATCACCCGCTTTCCGTTGGGAAGATCATTTTCGAACAGTTTGGCGTGAATCTCGGTCGCATCGAGACCATAGCCCTGCCATCTATCCCGCAGGCGTTCCTCGAGCACCGCAACGGATGGGCCTACGAAGACGGTAAGATCGAAGCTGCCGGAAAGCTTCGTCCACGGCGCCTCGTTCAACAGCAGATAGTTGCCTTCGGCAAGGATGAAGCGTGTTTCTGGCGCGATGGCGCGAGCGGAGGCAATGGCAATTTCGCGGGAGCGGTCAAAAACCGGGACAAGAACTTCCTGCCCGCCCTGACGAACTGCGGAGACGATATCAAGAAAGCCGCGCACGTCGAAGGTCTCCGGTGCGCCTTTTCGCGGCAAGAGCCCCCGTTCTTCGAGAATACCGTTATCCATATGGAAGCCGTCCATGGGCAGGACAGCCGCAGCCTCGCCGCGCGCCACGAGGGCACCGCACAGGGCATCCGCCAGCGTGGATTTGCCGGCCCCAGGGGGACCGGCAATGGCAATGATAAAACGAGATTTATCCTCTGCCCGCCGAAGAACGTCTTCGACGATCGTTTCAAGCTTCAGCGTCATGCGGCCAGCGTTTCCTTTGGCGCTTCCTTGGCGCCCGTCATGAAGGCGACAGCGTCGGACATGGTATAGTCCTTCGGATTGATGACGCACAAACGCTTGCCCAGCCGATGAATATGAATCCGGTCAGCAACCTCGAAAACATGCGGCATGTTGTGCGAGATGAGAACGATCGGTAGCCCTCGCGCGCGCACATCCAGAATAAGCTCGAGAACGCGGCGGCTTTCCTTGACGCCGAGCGCCGCTGTCGGTTCGTCAAGGATGACGACCTTGGAGCCGAAGGCGGCTGCACGCGCCACCGCAACACCCTGGCGCTGGCCGCCGGAGAGGGTTTCCACCGCCTGATTGATGTTCTGGATCGTCATCAGGCCGAGTTCAGAGAGTTTCTCACGGGCAAACTTTTCCATCGCCGGACGGTCCAGTGCCCTAAACAGGCTTCCCTGAATACCGGGTTTGCGGATTTCACGGCCGAGAAACATATTGTCGGCTATGGACAATGCGGGAGACAGGGCAAGGTTCTGATAAACGGTTTCGATACCAGCCTTGCGTGCCTCGATCGGCGAGCGGAACTGTACCGGCTTGCCTTCAAGCCTGATCTCCCCTTCATCGGGTGTCACCGCACCGGAAATCGCCTTGATGAGAGAGGATTTTCCAGCACCGTTATCACCAATGACGGCGAGGATTTCGCCCGGATAAAGGTCAAAATCGGCATTGTCGAGCGCAGTCACACGACCGTAGCGTTTAACGAGATTGCGTGCTGTGAGGATAGGTTCTTTTGCCATCAGCCTGCTACCTTTCTGATCCACTGGTCGATTGCGACAGCCAAGATGATAAGGACGCCGATCAACAGATAGGTCCATTGTGGGTCTGTTCCGATAAGTCGCAAGCCGAGAGAGAAGACACCGACGATCAGCGCGCCGAAGATCATGCCCATGATCGAGCCGCGTCCGCCAAACAGCGATATGCCGCCGATGACCACTGCGGTGATGGATTCGATGTTGGCAAACTGACCGGCGGTCGGCGATACCGAGCCGATGCGGCCGATGAGAGCCCAGCCCGCGAAGGCGCAGATAAGCCCGGAAAGTGTGTAGACGGTCGTCAGCATGCGCTTGACGTTAACGCCGGCAAGTTCGGCTGCGTCGGGATCATCACCCACTGCATAGAGATGTCGACCCCAGGCGGTGCGGTTCAGCACATACCAGAGCAGGGCAACCAGCAGAACCATCGCAATGACGCCATAGGTGAAGACGGCGCTGCCGATGCGGATATTGTTGCCGAAAAACTGGAGAATGGGCGCCTGTTGGACGATATCCTGTGAGCGGATCGTTTCGTTGGCCGAATAGAGGAAATTGGTGGCCAACACGATCTGCCACATGCCCAGTGTAACGATGAAGGGCGGCAGCCGCATGCGCGAAACCAGCACGCCATTGATAAAGCCACAAAATGCGCCAACTGCGAGACCGCAGATAATCGAGAGTTCGGCAGGCAAACCATAGCGGAACGTAAACTGTCCCATGACGACGGAGGACAGGACCATGATCGCACCGACCGAAAGATCGATACCCGCAGTCAGAATGACCAGCGACTGTGCCGCGCCGACGATGCCGACGATTGCCACCTGCTGAAGGATAAGGGTCAGCGAAAAGGCCGAGAAAAACTTGCCGCCCAGGGTCATGCCGAAGACAGCCAGCGACAACACCAGAACGATCAGCGGTACGGCCGCCGGGCTGGAATGCAGAAAATGCTGGAATTTTTCAAGCAAACTCTTGTTGTGCGTATCGAAAGCAGCGACCTGGGTCGAACTTCCCGACAGCACTTTTTCAAATTCATTATGCGGTTGAGCCCGCACTGGCTGATCGCTCATGGATTTTCCTCCCGATCGCTCCATCGCATCAGCCCCGAACCCGGGATTATTTTCCAGAGGGGACAATGCGTAGATTCAAACTGTTGAGAAGCGTGCCTCAGTTGCGTCCACGGACGCCGGGCGCGCTCGTTTGTTCCTGTCCGATCACCCAGATCGTTCTTTTTAACCATTCCGGTTCAAGGGCGGGGGCAAATTGCCCCCCGCCGATTTCAACGGTGAAGTATCAGCCCCAGCACTTCTTCAGGCCTTCCTTGGTGTCGATCGAATCGAGACCCTTGACCGGCTTGTCGGTTACCAGCGTTACGCCGGTGTCGAAGAAGTTCTTGCCTGCCGTCGGCTTCGGCTTTTCACCGGTGTCGGCAAACTTCTTGACGGCTTCCACGCCGAGTGCCGCCATCAGCAGCGGGTATTGCTGAGACGTTGCGCCGATCACGCCTTCCGCAACGTTCTTGACACCAGGGCAACCGCCATCGACTGAAACGATCAGAACATCCTTTTCGCGGCCGACGGCTTTCAGCGCTTCGTAAGCACCGGCAGCTGCAGGTTCGTTGATGGTGTGAACGACGTTGATGGTCGGATCCTTCTGCAGCAGATTTTCCATCGCAGAGCGGCCGCCTTCTTCGTTACCGTTGGTAACATCATGACCAACGATACGCTTGTCGTCTTCATCACCAATCTTGTTGATGTCCTTCACGTCGATGCCGAAGCCCTTCATGAAGCCCTGGTTGCGCAAAACATCAACGGTTGGCTGGGAAGGCGTGAGGTTGAGGAAGGCGATTTTCGCATCCTTGGCCTTGTCGCCGAGGGTGCCAGCAGCCCATTTGCCGATCAGCTCGCCGGCCAGAAGATTGTCGGTAGCGAAAGTGGAGTCAGCGGCATCAACGGGTTCGAGAGGCGTATCGAGGGCGATGACAAGAAGACCGGCATCGCGCGCCTTCTGCACGGCCGGAACGATGCCCTTGGTGTCAGATGCGGTAATCAGGATACCCTTGGAGCCATCGGCAATGCATGTCTCGATCGCGGCAACCTGGCTTTCGGAATCGCCATCGATCTTGCCGGCATAGGACTTCAGCGTCACGCCAAGTTCTTTAGCCTTGGCGGTTGCGCCTTCCTTCATCTTGACGAAAAAGGGATTGGTGTCGGTTTTGGTAATCAGGCAAACCGAAGTATCGGCGGCGGACGCGACGGACGCGAAAGAAACGCCGAGCGCAAGCGCGCCCAGAAGAGCGGAAACAGTCGTCTTCATTGTAATCCTCCCATTGAATGTTTGAGTACCGTGACGGTTACCCGACGATCTCGTCTCCTCCGAGAACAGCGACCGTTGACACAGATGGAACCACCAAAGGAAACGGCTGTCAATAAATAAATCCGATTGAATTATTAATTCCGTATGGCATTCTAACAAGCGGCAGGGAGGAATATCGCCGCGTCGTTTAACGTTGCGATAGCAAGATTGCCATAAAGCCTGCATGTATCGGTCGCGGCGGATATGGCGGGCGGGAGGATGAAACTATGAGACAATCTGTCGAGACGGCGCCGCCCGCGCCGTCCACCAACATGGATATGAGCGGCGGCGCCAACCAGATCGGGGTGCGTGCCTATAACGAGCGGCTTGTGCTGTCGCTGGTTCGCCGCCACGGCGGCTTGTCGAAAGCCGAAATATCCAGGCTTTGCGGTCTCTCGGCGCAGACCGTCTCGGTCATCATGCGCTCGCTCGAAAGTGACGGTCTTCTTATTCGTGGCGAAAGACTGCGCGGCAAGGTCGGGCAGCCTTCAACGCCGATGCGCCTCAATCCCGATGCCGTCTTCTCGTTTGGCGTGAAAATCGGCCGTCGCAGCGTCGATCTGGTGCTGATGGATTTCGTCGGCCGGATCAAGCTGAAGCTCCGCAGAACTTACCCCTATCCTATGCCGGAATGGATTTTGCCATTCGTCATCGAGGGTATCACGGAACTCGAATCCAAGCTCTCTCCGGCCGAACGGCAAAAAATTGCCGGTGTCGGCATTGCCGCGCCGTTCGAATTGTGGAACTGGGCGCAGGAGGTGGGCGCCCCGCAGAATGAGATGGAGCGCTGGCGCGACGTCGATATCCGTTCCGAAATTGCGGATGGCGTCAGCTATCCGGTTTTCCTGCAGAACGATGCGACCAGTGCCTGCGGTGCAGAACTGGTTTTTGGTGCAGGCCAGAACTACCCCGATTTTCTCTATATCTTCATCGGATCCTTCATCGGTGGCGGTGTCGTTTTAAATTCCGCACTGTTTTCCGGAAAGACGGGCACCGCCGGTGCAATCGGCCCCCTTCCGGTTCAGGGGCAGGACGGCAACACGGTCCAGCTTCTGAAAATCGCCTCCATCTTCGTTCTGGAAAACATGTTGCGCGAACGCGGCATCGATCCACGTCCCCTGTGGTTCTCGCCGGATGAATGGATCGATTTCGGCGAGCCGCTGGAAAGCTGGATCGGAAAAACGGCCGCGGCCCTTGCGCAAGCCGTCATCGCTGCAGCCTCCATCATCGATTTTTCCAGCGTCATCATCGATGGCGGTTTTCCGGATTGGGTCAGAGCAAGAATAGTCTCCGCCACCCGCCTTGCCCTCAAACATCACGATCTTCAGGGTGTTACGCTGCCGGAGATCATCGAGGGAGCGGTCGGCAGCCAGGCCCGGGCTATCGGGGGAGCGAGCCTGCCCCTGTTTTCCCGTTATCTCATCGACCAGAATGTTCTGTTCAAGGACACCACAGGCTGAGGTTTCAGGCCCTGCCGAAATTTCCTGGTGGGACTCTTTGCCGGATTCAAATGGTCACTCGCTGGCGGCATGTTCCACGATCGCTGCCAGAAAAGCAGGGCCGTATCGTTCCAGCTTTGTGTCTCCCACTCCAGGTATCTGCGCCATTTCTCCCACAGAGGCCGGTCTTGCTGCCGCAAGCTCAATGAGTGTCTTGTCGTGGAAAATCACATAGGGCGGAACGTTCTGCGCGCGGGCAATTTCCATGCGCTTCGCACGCAGCGCCTCAAAGAGACTGCGATCGGCATCCGGTAGAACAATGGCGGTGGGCTTGCGATTCGTCTGTTGTCGCGCCGAACGGGGAGCGGACGGTATCCTCAACATCAGGGACGGCTTTTCGCGCAGGAACCGCCTCCCTTCTTCGGAAATGGACAATCCCCCGTGACCGGCCAGATCAACCTCGATCAGCCGCAGCGCAACCATCTGGCGCAGGATGGCCCGCCAGGTGCGATTGTCGTGCTCTTTGCCGATGCCGTAGGTCGTGATCCGATCGTGACCAAAGCTCGATATCCGTTCATCTTCCATGCCCAGCAATACGCGGATGACATAGGCCTGGCCGAAACGTTCTCCCGTGCGGTAAATGCAGGACAGCAACTTTTGCGCGGCAATGGCACCATCAAACAGGTCCGGCGGTTCCGCACAGGTGTCGCAATTGCCGCAGGGCTCGCAATGGTCGCCAAAATAAGACAAAAGCACCCGCCGACGGCAACCGGCTGTTTCCGCGAGACCAAGCAACGCATCGAGCTTCCGGCCCTCCATGTTTTTGCGCTGGTCGCCCGCATCCGACTCTTCGATAAAGCGGTTGCGCAATGCGATGTCTTCATAACCGTAAAGCATAAGCACGTCGGACGGCAGACCATCACGGCCAGCACGGCCGGTTTCCTGATAATAGGCTTCGATGCTGCTGGGCAGATCGATATGCACGACGAAGCGCACATCCGGTTTGTCGATGCCCATGCCGAAAGCCACGGTTGCAACCATGATGACCGCTTCACCATGCTGGAAGTGGGTCTGGTTCGCCTCGCGGGCGCCCTTGTCCATGCCGGCGTGATAGGGCAGCGCATCGCGCCCCTCCTCACGCAGCCAGGCTGCCGTCTCATCGACCTTCCGTTTGGAAAGGCAATAGACGATGCCGCTTTCGTCTTCGCGACCCGTCAGGAAGCGCTTCAGCTGCGTACGTGGATTATCCTTTTCCATGATCGCATAGCGGATATTTGGCCGATCGAATCCGGCTATGAAGGCGTCGCTTCCGTTGATCCCGAGATGACCCAGAATTTCGGCGCGGGTTGGCTCGTCCGCAGTCGCCGTGAGCGCCATGCGTGGCGTATCCGGAAAGCGCTCGATCAACGTGTCTAGCTGGCGGTAAGGGGGACGGAAATCGTGCCCCCACTGCGATAGACAATGAGCTTCGTCGATCGCGATCAGCGACAGGCTGATAGGTTGAAGCGCATCCAGAACATCCGGCTTGAGAAGGGTCTCCGGCGCGGCATAGAGAATATCAACCTTGCCAGCCCACATATCCTGCCAGAGTATCCGCCGCTCTTCTGGAGAAAGATCGGAGTTGAGAGCTTTTGCCCGCACACCTGCCTGACGCAAGGCGGCGACCTGATCAACCATCAGCGCGATCAGGGGCGAAACAACCAGCCCCATTCCCTTACGGGCGAGCGCCGGAATCTGGTAACAAAGCGACTTCCCGCCCCCTGTTGGCATCAATACAAAAGCATTGTTGCCTGCCATCACATGCCGGATGATTTCGGCCTGCTGTCCACGAAACGTATCGTAGCCATAGACGGTCTTGAGAATCTGCAAGGGATCGGTGGTCACGTTGGCTTTCTTATGAGCTGGACGGTTTACGCATCATGGCAAAATCAGGGGCTATCGCAACGCAGAAAAGCTGAATCAGTCGCAGAGAAAAGAGCGCCAATTGTGGACGATGCGAACTTATATAGGTTTGGATGTTATTTGAGGTATTTCGCAAAAGAAAACCCCGCAGCTTAAGCTACGGGGTTTTTGAGAAGATGGTTGCGGGGGCAGGATTTGAACCTGCGGCCTTCAGGTTATGAGCCTGACGAGCTACCGGGCTGCTCCACCCCGCGTTACCAGCGTAAATCCCTATTGGATTTATCGCGACCAGCGTAAATCCCTATGGGATTTATCGCGACCAGCGTAAATCCGTATTGGATTTATCGCGACTGCATCACAGGGACGCTGTGATGTATAGTTCCGGAGCAAATTGCCGAAGGCGATTTGTCTCCTTTAAGGGACGCACGTTGCGTTTTCCTTATGTTTTCATGTTACGCAATGCAAAAAGGCCGCTTTGAGCGGCCCTTTGTATCGGCTGGGCCGAAGAGTTTGCTTGAGAAGATATTTGTTGCGTTTTGCAGACCTGGCAGCGACCTACTCTCCCGCGTCTTGAGACGGAGTACCATTGGCGCTGGGGCGTTTCACGGCCGTGTTCGGAATGGGAACGGGTGCAGCCGCCCCGCGATAACCACCAGGTCGGCAAAACGCAACACAGTTCATGTTTTCACATGAGTGTTGTTTCGAGAAGCTGGGAAGCTTGCGCTTCATTTAATTTAACACGTCTTTCTGCGACCTTTCCCGTATGTTTGCCATACAGACCAGAGGTCGTCGCGCCCTGTGGCGCGGCCCGTCCGGAGCGCTATGCGCGTCAGGACAGAACAGAACAGATGATGTTCATCTTTGATGAGCATGAACAATGGGAACGAAGAAGTCGATCGAGCTATTAGTAACGGTAAGCTTCACATGTTGCCATGCTTCCACACCCGTCCTATCAACGTGGTCGTCTTCCACGGCTCTGATAGGGAACACTCGTTTTCAGGTTGGTTTCCCGCTTAGATGCCTTCAGCGGTTATCCATTCCGTATATAGCTACTCTGCTATGCCCTTGGCAGGACAACAGATCCACCAGAGATACGTCCATCCCGGTCCTCTCGTACTAGGGACAGATCCTGTCAATATTCCTACACCCACGGCAGATAGGGACCGAACTGTCTCACGACGTTCTGAACCCAACTCACGTACCGCTTTAAATGGCGAACAGCCATACCCTTGGGACCTGCTCCAGCCCCAGGATGCGATGAGTCGACATCGAGGTGCCAAACAACCCCGTCGATATGGACTCTTGGGGGTCATCAGCCTGTTATCCCCGGCGTACCTTTTATCCGTTGAGCGATGGCCCTTCCACACGGGACCACCGGATCACTATGACCGACTTTCGTCTCTGCTCGACTTGTCAGTCTCGCAGTCAGGCGGGCTTATGCCATTGCACTCGACGACCGATTTCCGACCGGTCTGAGCCCACCATCGCGCGCCTCCGTTACTCTTTCGGAGGCGACCGCCCCAGTCAAACTACCCACCATACACTGTCCCGGATCCGGATAACGGACCGCGGTTAGACATCCACGAAGATAAGGGTGGTATTTCAAGGATGGCTCCACAAGAACTGGCGTCCCTGCTTCAAAGCCTACCACCTATCCTACACATGCCTTGGCGAATGCCAGTGTAAAGCTATAGTAAAGGTGCACGGGGTCTTTCCGTCTGACCGCAGGAACCCCGCATCTTCACGGGGAATTCAATTTCACTGAGTCTATGTTGGAGACAGCGGGGAAGTCGTTACGCCATTCGTGCAGGTCGGAACTTACCCGACAAGGAATTTCGCTACCTTAGGACCGTTATAGTTACGGCCGCCGTTTACTGGGGCTTCAGTTCAGAGCTTGCACCCCTCCCTTTAACCTTCCAGCACCGGGCAGGCGTCAGACCCTATACGTCGTATTGCTACTTCGCAGAGCCCTGTGTTTTTGATAAACAGTCGCTACCCCCTGGTCTGTGCCACCCCATCATACTTGCGTAAAATGGGGTCACGCTTCTTCCGAAGTTACGCGTGCAATTTGCCGAGTTCCTTCAACATAGTTCTCTCAAGCGCCTTGGTATACTCTACCTGACCACCTGTGTCGGTTTCGGGTACGGTCTATACGGTGGAGCTATTTCCTGGAACCTCTTCGCCGCACATTCAATCCAGTAAGAATGTACAACACACGAGATCCGTCACTACCACCAGGCCCACGAATATTAACGTGGTTCCCATCGACTACGCGTGTCCGCCTCGTCTTAGGGGCCGGCTAACCCTGCTCAGATTAACTTTAAGCAGGAACCCTTGGTCTTTCGGCGAGGGAGTCTCTCACTCCCTTTATCGTTACTCATGTCAACATTCGCACTTCCGATATCTCCAGCAGCCCTCACGGGTCCGCCTTCACAGACTTACGGAACGCTCCGCTACCACGCAACAGTCACTACAACTGTCACATCCTCAGCTTCGGTGCATGGCTTTAGCCCCGTTACATTTTCGGCGCAAAGACCCTTATTTAGACCAGTGAGCTGTTACGCTTTCTTTAAATGATGGCTGCTTCTAAGCCAACATCCTGGTTGTTTTGGGATCCTCACATCCTTTCCCACTTAGCCATGACTTGGGGACCTTAGCTGGAGGTCAGGGTTGTTGCCCTTTTCACGACGGACGTTAGCACCCGCCGTGTGTCTGCCGACTAGTACTCCTCGGTATTCGGAGTTTGGTTAGGATCAGTAAGACGGTGAGTCCCCATAGCCCATCCAGTGCTCTACCCCCGAGGGTATTCGGTCGACGCTCTACCTAAATAGATTTCGCGGAGAACCAGCTATTTCCGAGTTTGATTGGCCTTTCACCCCTAGCCACAAGTCATCCCAATCTATTGCAACAGATACGGGTTCGGCCCTCCAGTTGGTGTTACCCAACCTTCAGCCTGCTCATGGCTAGATCACTCGGTTTCGGGTCTAATGCAACTAACTCAATCGCCCTATTCAGACTCGCTTTCGCTGCGCCTACACCTACCGGCTTAAGCTTGCTAGTTACACTAAGTCGTTGACCCATTATACAAAAGGTACGCCGTCACCCTTGCGGGCTCCGACTGTTTGTAGGCATCCGGTTTCAGGTTCTATTTCACTCCCCTCGTCGGGGTGCTTTTCACCTTTCCCTCACGGTACTTGTTCGCTATCGGTCATGCACGAGTACTTAGGCTTGGAGAGTGGTCTCCCCATGTTCAGACAGGATTTCACGTGCCCCGCCCTACTCAAGGACAATGACTGTTCTACGCGTAAGGGGCTATCACCCTCTATGGCCGACTTTTCCAAATCGTTCCGCTTTATTCATCATTGCCACTGGCCTGGTCCGCGTTCGCTCGCCACTACTTACGGAGTCTCGGTTGATGTCCTTTCCTGCAGGTACTTAGATGTTTCAGTTCCCTGCGTTCGCTTCTTACCCCTATGTATTCGAAAGTAAGATACCTTATAACAATGCTTGGAAACCCAGGCCGTTCATAAAACAGACTGGATTTTCCAAGCATTTAAGGTGGGTTGCCCCATTCGGAGATCCATGGATCAAAGCTTATTCGCAGCTCCCCACGGCTTTTCGCAGCGTATCACGTCCTTCTTCGCCTGTGCATGCCAAGGCATCCACCAAATGCCCTTAATTCACTTCTTCGTTCTCATTGTCTATGCTCATCCATATTTGC